>CAVSMJ010000016.1:0-532493 GCA_963729015.1 uncultured Actinomycetota bacterium | reverse complement strand
TCGCGGCGGTGGCCGAACGGCGCCAGTGGGTGACCGTGTGACCGTTGCTGCGCACCAGCGCTGACTGGAGGCGGGTGGCCAGCGTGGTGACGAGGTCCTGCACCGTCTGTCGTTCGAAGTCGGCGGACTCGTGCTGCTCGCGCGCAGCGGTCTCGTCCGCCTTGGTGACCGCGCTCGAGGAGATGGCGAGGGACGGGTGCTCGATGCTGCCGCACACGGGACAGGAACCGCCGACGGCCAGGTTGCCGGCCAGCTCGGCCGCCATCCCCGAGATGCGGTGCTCGCGCAGGTCGAGGTAACGGTCGCGCAGCTCCTGCGCGCTGGTCGTGGCCACGGTCAGCCGGGCCCGCGCCTCGGTCAGGTCGCGGGTCAGCTCGGCCGACTCGGAGGCGGCCTCCAACCCCTGCTCGGCCCGTTCGACCGCCGCTCGGTCGGACGCGGCACGCGCCGCCAGGGCGTCGGCTCGTTCCAGGCTCGTGTCGGCGGCCTGACGTGCCGTGCGCAGCTCGGTCGCCCGCTGTTGGCGCGAGGTCACCGCTTCGTGGAGCCGGTGCACGTCGGCCTCCAGGTCGGCGAGCCGCCTGCGCTCGTGCTGCAGCTCCCGCTCGCGGGGGAGCCAGGACTCCGCGACCGCGCGCTCCTCGGCCAACCGGGTGACGGCCGAGGTCAGCACGCGAACGTCGACGTCGTCGGCCGGGACGTCGAGCAGCCGGGAGGCGGTGTCGAGGTGGCGGACCGCCCGCTGCTGGGACTCGTGGTGCTGGACCTGGGCGGTCTCGACGCGCACGGCGAGGGGAAGCACTGCGGCGGCACGACGATGGGCGTCCAGAGACGCAGCCCAGGTCTCCTCGAGTGCCTGGGAAGCGGTGAGCTCGTCGAGCCGTCGCCTCGCGGCCTCCCCGCGTGAGCGGGCATCGACCAGCGCCGCGCGCCCGGTCGACCGCCGCTCGGTCGGCGAGATGCTCATCGGTGGCGGTCGCCAGAGCTGTCCCGGTGCCGCGCCAGCGCTGTCGGACGCCGCGGTCAGCCGCTCGGTGGCCCAGCGCTCGATCGAGCCGTCGGCGGCGGCGGGGTCGAGGTCGTGGGCATCCCACTCCGCCGGCGCGCCGACACCGGCGGCCTCCTGCAGTCGGTTGAGCACTCCGGCGACCACGTCGTGGTGCTCGCGGCAGCGACGACCGAGGTCGAGGCGGCGCTCGACCAGCCAGCGCTCGACCTCCTCGAACCGGTGGGTGCGGAACAACCGCTGCAGCACCGCGTGCCGCTCGGCGGAGGTCGCGCGCAGGAACGCCTGGAAGCGTCCCTGGGGAAGCATCGCCACCTGGGTGAACTGGGTGCAGGTCATCCCGAGCAGGCCGGTGACGAGCTGGCCGGCCTCGTCGAGCCGGTTGGTCAGGGCCACCCACCCGTCGGGACGGTGCTCCTCGACGACGACGTGGGCCTGGACCCGGGTGGTGCCGGTGCCCGCGCCGCTTGGGTCGTTCCCACGCGGGGGACCGGGTGAACCGGAACGTCCGGCCACCGACGCTGAGCCGGAGCACGACGACCGGCGCGGTCTGCGCGTCGGCCTGGTCGCTGCGCAGGTGCCGGGCCGTGTGGCGGTCGCCCGGCACCTCGCCGTAGAGCGCGAAGCAGACGGCGTCGAGCACGCTGGTCTTGCCCGAGCCGGTGTCGCCGGTGAGCAGGAACAGGCCGCCGGCGGCGAGCTCGTCGAGGTCGACGTGGACGGTGTCGACGAACGGGCCGAAGGCGGTGATCGAGAGGTCGTGGAGCCGCATCAGCCGGCCTTGAGGTCGGGGTCCTCGGAGCAGCACTCCAGCGCCGCCCGGAGCAGGTCTGACTCGGCGTCGGTCGCCGGAGCGCCACGCACGTGGGCCACGAAGTCGAGCGCCACGTCGTGGGCCGAGCGACCGGCCGTGACCACGGGGACCTGCTCGCGCTCGCCACCGCGCGGCGCGAACCGCAGGGCCAGGGCGTGCGGGAAGCGGGCGCGCAGCCGCTCCATCGCCTGGCTCGGCCGGAGGTCGTCGGTGAGGGTCGCCTGCACCCAGGACTGCTCGTGCGCACCGAAGCGGGCGTCGGTGAGCAGGTCGTCGAGGGTGCCTTCGATCCGGGCGAGCGGCCGGGCCACCGGGGCCGGGACGAAGGTCGCCTCGGCGAAGCCGTCGGCACCGAGGTCGACGAGCCAGGAGCCCTTGACGTGGTCGGCCTCGGAGAACGAGTAGGCGACCGGGGACCCGCTGTAGCGCACCGACTCGCTCAAGCGTCGCCCGGCCGTGCAGGTGGCCGAGGGCGGTGTAGTCGATGCCGTCGAAGAGCTCCAGCGGCACCACCGAGATGCCGCCCACCGCGATGTCGCGCTCGCTCTCGCTGGGGAGCCCGCCGGCGACGAACGCGTGGGCCAGCACGACCGAGCGGGTGCCGGGGCGCGTCGCGAGGTCGGCGCGGATGCGCCGCATGGCCTCGCCGAGGACGGCGCGGTGTGAGCGGGTGGGCAGCTCCCACGCCGCGGTGAGCACGTCGGGCTCGAGGTAGGGGATCCCGTAGACCGCGACCGGGCCGTGCTCGTCGTCGAGCAGCACGGGCGTCGTCGACGTGGCCGGGGTCGGTGCGGAGGTGCACGCCGGCGAGGTCGACCAGCCGCGCGTTGAAGCCGAGGCGCCGGCCCGAGTCGTGGTTGCCGGAGGTGATCACCACCCGGGCCCGCGAGGTGCCGAGCCGGTGGAGCGCGTCGTCGGCGAGCGCGACCGCGTCGACGGAGGGAAGGGCACGGTCGTAGACGTCGCCCGACACGACCACGAGGTCGACCTCCTCGGCCTCGACGGTCTCGATCAGGTGGTCGACGTACGCCGCCTGCACCGCGAGGAGGTCCTCGCCGTGGAACGACCGGCCCAGGTGCCAGTCGGAGGTGTGCAGCAGGCGCATGGTTCCAAGGTAGGAGAGCGCGCCGACATAGCCCCTGAGCACACGCCGGACCGGGGTCGCGTCAGGCTGTGACGCGGGCCGCACCGGAGTACACGACGCAGCGCTGGGCGCGGGTGAACCCGATCAGCACGAGGCCGGCGTCCTGGGCCAGCGAGAGCGCCAGTGACGTCGGCGCGCCGACCGCGACGATCGCCGACACGCCGGAGACCACGGCCTTCTGCACCAGCTCGAAGCCGATCCGGCCGCTCAGCACGAGCACCGGCGGCACCGGTGTCTCGGTCAGGATGCGCGAGCCGATCACCTTGTCGACGGCGTTGTGCCGCCCGACGTCCTCGCGTACGACGACCCGGGTGCCGTCCGCCTCGAACAGCCCGGCCGCGTGCAGCCCGCCGGTCCGGCCGAACCCCGGCTGCTGCTCGGCCAGCCGGTCCGGGAGGGAGAGCACGGTGTCCAGCTCGAGCTGCACCGGAGTCGTCGGCGCCGCGGCGGCCAGCACGTCCTGGACGGTGTCGGTGCCGCACACCCCGCACGCCGAGTTCACCAGTCGGGCGGTGGGCATCGCGAGCGGGGGAGCGGCCAGGTCGACGGTGACGACGTTGAACTCCTCGAGGGCGCTCAGCGTCGCGTCGGTGCAGTACTTCACCGCCGCGATGTCGCGCCGGCGTGGTGACGCGCTCGTGGACGAGCCAGCCCGCGGCGAGCTCGAAGTCGTGGCCCGGCGTGCGCATCGTGACCGCGACGCGCTGGGCGGGGGAGCGGGGTGCGGCGACGCGGATCTCGAGGGGCTCCTCGGTGGCGACCCGGTCCTCGTGCTCGAGCCGGTCACCGTCGCGGAACTCGGCGACCCGGGTGCGCACCGACGGGCCGGGTCGTCGCGACTTCGTCGTACTCACACTGCCGACTGTAGGCCGCCGACGGGCAGCCGCCGTCTACCGTGGCCGCATGCCGGAACCGGATCGCTCTCGGCGTGCGTCCCATCGCCATGAGAGCGCGCTGCTGCTGGTGGCCGCCCTGCTGGTGCTGGCCGGCTGCGGCTCGGCCGAGGAGGCCACGAGCGTCCCCAACACGGCCGGCTCCGACGAAGGCCGGCTCCCAGAAGGTCGGGTCCTGCACCCCGAGCTCACCCGAGGTGACCGGCGCGAAGACCGTCGCGGCGGTCGACCTCGACGGCGACGGCAACCAGGAGAAGGTCAGGCTGACCGCCAACGGTGGCGAGTGCGGCAGCACCCTGTTCGCGAAGGTCGGGGACGGCTACGTCTCCACCACCCTCGACTCCGACGGCCCGGACGTGACGAGCGGCGTACGCGGTCGACCCCGGCAGCGACGGCGTCAGCTGCTGGTGACCAGGGCCGATCACCCGCGCGGCGGGTTCCAGCTCCGCATCTACGCCGCCGCGCCCGACCAGCTCGAGGAGCTCGAGCCCGACGGACGCGCGCTGCTGCCGTTCGTGGCGACCGACGTGCAGGAGCACCCGTGGAGCATCGACTGCTCGGACGACGGTCTCGTCGTGACCGAGGCCGTCGCGCACGAGCCGCCGGGCGTGGCCGCCGCGTGGGACATCAAGCAGACGACGTACGCCGTCGACGGCGGCACCGTGACCGCCGGACCGACCGAAGGAGATCGCCGACAACGTGCTCCCGCAGGACCTCGCCGCGAAGTACCCCGACCTCGTCAAGCACAGCGCCTTCGAGAGCTGCCGGGCCTGATCAGGCCACGCGCGTCTTCGGGGTCTGCTTGTCGGTGAGCGACGGGTCGCGCACGACCACGTCACCGAGGGCGTCGTCGATCTTCGCCATCAGCTCGGCGGGGATCTTCACCCCGGCGGCCTTGACGTTCTCCTTGACCTGCTCGGGACGCGAGGCGCCGACGAGCGCGGCCGCCACGTTGTCGTTCTGGAGCACCCAGGCGACGGCGAGCTGGGCCATGGTCAGGTCGAGCTCCTCCGCGACCGGCTCGACCTTCTGCACGGCGGTGAGCACGTCGTCGGCCATCAGCCGCTCGATCATGTTGGCGCCGCCCTTCTCGTCGGTGGCGCGCGAGCCCTCGGGCGGAGCCTGGCCGGGCTGGTACTTGCCGCTGAGCACGCCCTGGGCGATCGGCGACCAGACGATCTGGGAGATGCCGAGCTCGGCGCAGGTCGGGACGACGCTGCTCCTCGATGACGCGGTAGAGCGCGGAGTACTGCGGCTGGGAGGAGATCAGCTGGAAGCCGAGCTCCTGGGCGAGCCGGTGGCCCTCGCGGATCTGGTCCGCGGTCCACTCGCTGACGCCGATGTAGAGCGCCTTGCCCTGGCGTACGACGTCCGCGAAGGCCTGCATGGTCTCCTCGAGCGGGGTCTCCACGTCGTACCGATGGGCCTGGTAGAGGTCCACGTAGTCGGTCTGCAGCCGCGACGAGCGAGCCGTTGATCGACTCCATGATGTGCTTGCGGGACAGGCCGGTGTCGTTCTTGCCGCCCGGTCCTGTCGGCCAGTAGACCTTCGTGAAGATCTCCAGCGACTCGCGCCGCTCGCCCTTGAGCGCCTCGCCGAGCACCGACTCGGCCTTCGTGTTCGCGTAGACGTCAGCGGTGTCGAAGGTGCTGATGCCCTCGTCGAGCGCCGCGCGGACGCACTGCGTCGCGACGTCGTTCTCGACCTGGGAGCCGTGGGTGAGCCAGTTGCCGTAGGTGATCTCGGAGATCTTGAGGCCCGAGTTGCCGAGGTAGCGGAATTCCATGCGTCGACCCTACGGGTCGGTCTCAGCCGGTGCTGTCCACCCGCGTCTGGATCTCGCCGACGGGCAGGACGGTGTCGGGCCCGGGGATGGTGAACGCGTTGTCGACGGTGACCGGCCCACCCGGCAGCGTGAACTGCACCGTGTAGGTGCGCGAGACGTGGATGGAGTAGCTGCCCGACCGCGCGTAGGGATGCTCGACCGCGCCGGCCGCACCGACGTCGGCGTCCTTGATCCCGCTGCCGGTGGCGCCCGCGCCGTCACCGAAGTCCCAGGTGTCGCCGGTGGGGAGGAAGGTCACGCTGATCGGGGTGCCCGCGACGTTGACGTCGATCGTCTCGGTGGTGTCCTCGGACCAGTAGTTGTTGGGCACGTTGACGTAGGACCGGTTGCCCGGCTGCACCTGCGCCACCGGCTCGGGAGCGACCTGCTGCGCGGCGTCCACGACCATCTGGGGCGTGATCACCGGAGCCTGGGCCTCGCCGGGAGCCATGCACTGCTCACCGGCGAACACGACCTGGCCGGCCTCCTGGGTGCCGTTCATGGGCTGCTCGTAGATGAAGTAGGGCAGCTCGCCCTCGGCCTGGCAGGGGATGGGCGGGCACGACACGGGCATGGTCCCGTCGGGCAGGGTGGCGTCGCTGCACTCCTCGACGTACAGCGTCTTCGTCCAGGGCCCCGTGGGCGTCTGGTTCTGCGTCGGTCCGGTCGTGCCTCCGGGCTGCTCGTCGGTGGTGCACGTCGAGCCGGACTCTCCGGCGCCGTGGCCGCCGACGCCGACCGAGATGCCGCCGCAGTCGTCTGCCTGGGCGGTCTGGGCGAAGCCGACCACCGTCACTCCCGTGCACGCGAGCAGGAGCGCTGCTGCGGCGGCGAGTCGCCTCATGACGTCGCTCCCGGGTCGAGCCGGGCCTGACCGACGACGTGCCATTGCTGGTCCTTCCAGACGAGGGTGAAGGTGAACTGCCGGTTCTTCGCTCCGGCGTAGGACTTGAGGACCTTGCCGTTGCGGGTGAGCTGGTAGGTCGGCTCGTCGACCAGCAGCGACACCGCCGTACGGCCCTGGCCGAGGTCGCGGGGCCGGCTCACCGGCCCGCGGAACGTGACCGGACCGGTGAACCCGCTGGTGACCTGCTGCCTGGCGAGCTTCTTCCAGTCGCGGACGCCGTCCATGCACACCCGGCAGTCGGAGGCGACCTCGCTGATCGTCTCGGGACCGGGCGACTTGGGCGCGAACTCGAAGACGTCGAGGTACCAGACGGCGAACTCCGTGGCGCCCGCCGCGTCCGGCCGGGCCTCCGGAGGATCGGTGACGCCGGTCCCGATGGGGTCGCCGGGCTCGAACATCACGAACTCCTGGCCGGTGTCGGCGGAGGGGGTCGAGGACGTCGATCCGGAGTCGATGTCGAGGGCCTTCGGCTCGTCGTCGCCGCAACCGGCGGCGAGGGGGAGCAGGGTCGCCAGGAGAACGGCTGCGGCCGCGTGTCGTGTCGCCCCCATTCGTCCCCCTCGAACGTGCGTGTGCTCTGGCTCCCCTCTACCCACTCGTGGGTGCGGGACAAACCTGTCGCGGCTACTTGACCGAGGTGATGACCACCGGGTTCTTGGGCGTCCCGTCACCCTCACCGAGCTGAGGGTTGTTGCTCGGCACGCCGATGCCTTCCTTCGCGATGCCCTGGACCGTCTGCACGCCGGCCGCGTTGAGGTGGCCGAACACGGTGTACGACGGCGGGAAGCCGCTGTCGGCGTAGACGATGAAGAACTGGGAGCCGTTGGTGTTGGGACCGCCGTTCGCCATCGCCAGGGTGCCGGCCGTGTAGGTCTCGTCGCCGCTGAGCTCGTCGTCGAACTGGTAGCCCGGACCGCCCTGGCCGGTGCCCGTCGGGTCGCCGCACTGGAGCACGAAGTAGTCCTTGACGTGCAGCCGGTGGCACTTGGTGTCGTCGAAGAAGCCCTGCTTGGCCAGGGACAGGAACGAGTTCACGGTGCACGGCGCCTTGTCGGCGTCGAGGCTGACCTTGATGTCCCCGCGGTTGGTCGCGATCGTGACCACGTCGGGTGCGTCCTTGTCGGGGTTCCCGGGCGGGAGCTCGACCTTCTTCGAGGCCGGTCCGCCTTCGGTGTAGGTGCACTGGGCCTTCTCGGCCTTGGGCGTCGTCGTGTCGTCGCCACTGCCGCAGCCGGCGGCGGCGAGGGCGAGCAGGGGGACCAGGACGAGTGGAACGAGGCGGCGCAGGGAAGTCACGCGGGCGATGGTAGCCACCCCTACACGGCGAGCAGCTGGAGGTACGCCAGTCCCATCACGCCGCGGTAGCCCTTGAAGTAGGCGTCGTGCTGCCGCCTGGCCCGGGCCCGCACCTCGTCCACCGCCGGGTCGTCGGGCTCGTGGGTGGCCAGCCAGGTGGCGAACCGCGCGGTGAAGCCCGACTCGAAGGCGTCCCACTCCTCGAGGCTCGCTTCCTGTACGACGACCGGGGCGAACCCGTTGTCGACGGCGAGGTCGACCAGCTCGGCCAGGGAGACGAACTCGTCCTCCCGGCCGGAGAGGGGAGCGACGGCCTCCGGAGTGGGGGACCGGGTCCAGATGCCCTCGCCGTACACCACCCGGGCGCCGCGCCGGACGCGGTCACGCATCCCCGACAGCGCAGCGGCGTAGGCGAGCGGCTGCGCGTCCTCGACGTCGGGACCCCAGACCTGGCTGGCGCCGATCGCCACCAGGGCGTCGACCTCGTCGGGCCCGGTGATGGCGCCGTCGCCGGGGAGGAACTGCGTGCGGTCGTCCAGCCGGCGTTCGCGCGCCCGCCGGCGGGCCACCTCGAGGGCCTGCTCGTCGAGGTCGACGCCGACCACCTGGGCCTGCGGCGCGGCCGCGGCGACGCGCAGGCTGAGCTCGCCCCAGCCGCAGCCGACGTCCAGCAGGGTCGCCCCGGCGGTCAGGCCGTCGGCCAGCCAGTCGACGAGTCGGGCGGCACGTTCCTCCGACATCGGGCTGAGGAAGACGATGTCCTCGTGCACGGACGGGAGCTCGAGGGCCATCACCCGGTGCGGTCGCTGCGGATGCCGTACATCCGGCCGACCACCCGCTCGACGGCGCCGCGGGGGAGTGCCCGACGGAGCGCGAAGACGGCCGGGGCGTTGCTGCCCACGGCGTAGAGGGAGGCCGGGGCCTTCTCCTCGATCGCGTCGACGATCGTGCGGGCCACCCGTTCGGGGGCGACGCCCTCGCGCTCGTTGCCGTCGAGGGTCTTGAGCATCTTCTTGAACGGCTTGGCGTAGGGGGAGTCCTCGGCGATGTACTTCGTACGCCGGCCGCTGATCCCGGTCTTGATCGACCCGGGCTCGACCGTGGTCAGCCACACCCCGAACGGCGACAGCTCGAACCGGGCCGCCGTCGCGAAGCCCTCGATCGCGGCCTTCGAGGCGACGTAGGAGGACCGGTAGGCGAGCGGGAAGCTGGCCAGCATCGAGCTGACCATCACCACCCGGCCGTAGCCGCGCCGTCGCATCCCGGGCAGCAGCAGCTGGGTGAGGTGCACCGGTCCGAGCACGTTGATCTGGAAGATCCGCTCGAGGGCTCCGAGCGGGATCTCCTCGAGCGGCCCGCTCTGCGACTCTCCGGCGTTGTTGACCAGGACGTCGACGTGGATGTCCTCGGCGTACAGCGCGCCGGCGAAGCCGTCGATCGAGGACTTGTCGCGCAGGTCGAGCGCGCGGTAGCTCAGCCCCTCCAGCCGCGCGGACTCCGGGACCGTGTCGGGGTTCCGGCTGGTGCCGATGACCCGGTAGCCCTGGTCGAGCAGCCGTCTTCGCGGTGGCCAGTCCGATGCCCGAGGAGGCCCCCGTGACCAGGGCCGTGCGCGTGGTCGTCATGCCTCCGGAGACTAGGCCAGTCTCCGCGGGTCGGCCATCCGCGGACTACCTCACCCTTGACCGATCACAGGTCGCGGTAGCGCACCGCCGCGTCCAGCTTCTCCTTCAGCAGGTCGAGCGGTGACCTGGCGTCCGTCGCCGGGCCACTCGTCCGCCGGCGGAGTAGAGGCCGGCGTACGCCGCGGTGTCGCGCTGGTAGCGCCAGCCCTCCGACGAGCGGACCGACGTCGTAGGCGTCGTAGCCGAGGTCGTCGAGGAACTGCGGTCACCGCCTTCTTGGCCGTCGTCGTCGTCGCCGGCGATCGGCGAGCACCGAGCGCTCCGGGTCGCCGGACGGACGCTGCAGCGTGCCGAGGTGGCTCGAAGTAGATGTTGTTGAACGCCTTCACCACGCGCGACTCCGGCAGGTGCGCCTGCAGCAGCTCGCTGACGGTGGTCGACTCGTCGTCGAGCTCGGCGATGTGGCCGTCGCGCTGCGGGTAGTAGTTGTTGGTGTCGATCACGACCTTGCCGCGCAGCGGCTCCACGGGCACCTCGCGGTAGGCCTTCAGCGGGACGGTCACCACGACGATGTCGCCGGCCGCCGCGGCCTCGGCCGCGGTCGCCGCGCGGGCGTGCGGTCCGAGCTCGTCCACCAGGTCGGCGAGGGTCTCAGGTCCGCGGCTGTTGCTGAGCACCACGTCGTGGCCGGCGTCGACCGCCAGTCGCGCCACGGTGCTGCCGATGTTTCCACTGCCGATGAGTCCGATGGTCGTCATGCTGCGGGTGAACACGTCCTAGGCTCGGGATATGCCTGAGCCGATCCGGATCGTGCACCCCGACGAGCTCGTCGAGGCCGACCCGACGTCCGGCATGACCCGCGAGCGGGCCTTCGAGGTGCCGGGTCTCTGGACCGGCCGGATGAGCACCGAGCCCGGCGCGGTCTCGGGATGGCACCACCACGACAGCAACGAGTCGAGTCTGTACGTCGTCAGTGGAGTCGTGCGGCTCGAGTGCGAGGGCGTCGAGGGCTTCCTGGATGCGGAGCCCGGGTCGTTCGTGCACGTGCCGGCGTACACCGTGCACCGGGAGAGCAACCCGTCCGACGAGCCCTCGGTCGTCCTGATCGCGCGGGCGGGGTACGGCGTGCCGACGATCAACGTCGAGGACGCACCCGAGCCGCACCGCTAGCGCGAGCGGTAGGCCTCGCCGGCTGCCGCCCAGCGCCCGTCCGCCTTGGCCGCGTCGACCTCGGCCTGTCCGGAGGGGCGCATCCGGCCGGCCGCGGTGAGCTCGCCGACCTTGCGGACGTTGAGCTCCGACCAGACGCTGCGCGGTCGACGGGGAACGTACTTCTGCAGGTAGTAGGTCTCGTCGAGCGACCTGCGCTGGCCGGAGATCCAGCCGAAGCAGAGGCCGACGTCGACCGCCTCGTCCTCGGTCAGCGAGGGGATGCCGCTCGCCTTCTTGGCGACCTTCAGCCAGACACCGGGCTGGTGGTCGACGTGGTCCTCGAGCCACGCCTCGAACGCGCTTGCGTCGGGGAAGAAGATGATCTCGGCTCCGTCGTCACCCGGTGCTCGCCATGGCCCAACGTTAGGGGCTAGCGTGCGGACATGCCGCGCATCGCCGTACCCGACGGCCAGGACCCGCTGATGCACCTGTGGGCCGGGACCGACACCGCGCTCACCGGCCCGGCCGCGAAGCTCAGCGACGCCGTCTACAACAAGACCAAGCTGCCGTTGCGCGAGATCGAGGCCGCCCGGATCACGCATCGCGCGGATCAACGACTGCGCGATCTGTCGCACGATGCGCGGCGAGGACGGTCCCGACGAGGCCTCTACGAGGCGCTGCTCGACGGACGACGCGACGCGGACGGGCTCTCGGAGCGGGAGTCGCTGGCCGCGGAGTTCGCCCACCGGTTCGCCACCGACCACCTCGAGATGGACGACGCCCTCTGGGAGCGGCTGCACGCCGCGTTCTCCGACGACGAGCTCGTCGAGCTCGGTCTGTGTGTCGGTTCCTGGCTCGCGTTCGGGCGGCTCAACCGCGTCTTCGACGTCGACGGCGCCTGTCGGATCCCGGCGGCCCACGTCGGCGGAACGGAATTTCCTCACCGGATGTCGAGAATCGCTGACCGGCTCCGTCCCAGGGGTGAAGCGCGCCGAGAACGGCGCCACCGAGCGAAGGAGACAGTCATGGCGAAGTACCTGCTGCTGAAGCACTACCGCGGCGCGAAGCCGATCCCCTGCGTGCCGATGGACCAGTGGACGCCGGAGGAGGTCGACGCCCACATCGCGTTCATGGGCCACGTGGCCGACACCCTGCGCGAGCGCGGCGAGTTCGTCGACGCCCAGGCGCTCTCCCCGGAGGGCACCTTCGTCCGCTTCGACGGCGAGGGCCGGCCGCCGGTCACCGACGGACCGTTCGCGGAGACCAAGGACCTGATCGCCGGCTGGATGTGCATCGACGTCGACAGCGTCGAGCGCGCCCACGAGGCGGCCGCGTTCCTGTCCTCGGCACCCGGCCCCGGAGGCGAGCCGATCAACGAGTGGATCGAGGTGCGGCCCTTCCTCGACGAGCGGCCGGGCACCCGCCGACTGCCACTGATGGAAGCGCCCGTGGAGCAGGCCGTCCGGGGTCTCGTTCCCGCGGTCCTGGGCGTCCTCGTCCGTCGCGGCGCAGATGTCGCGTCGGCCGAGGACGCCGTGCAGGAGGCCCTGCTCGCCGCACTGGACCACTGGGACGACGACCCGCCGGACGACCCGAAGGCCTGGCTGGTCACGGTGGCCTGGCGCAAGCTGGTCGACGCCCAGCGATCGGAGTCGGCCCGACGCAACCGCGAGGAGCGGGTGCACGACGAGCCGGGGCCCGGAGCCACCGAGCAGCAGGACGACACCCTGCTGCTGCTCTTCTGGTGCTGCCATCCGTCGTTGACGCCCGCGTCGGCCGTCGCCCTCACGCTGCGCGCCGTCGGGGGACTGACCACGCGGCAGATCGCCGAGGCCTACCTCGTGCCCGAGGCGACGATGGCGCAGCGGATCAGCCGGGCCAAGCGGACCATCGGGCAGCAGCAGATCGGCGAGGCCGGCGACCTGACCAGCGTGCTCAAGGTGCTCTACCTGATGTTCAACGAGGGGTACGGCGGCGAGGTCGACCTGGCCGCCGAGGCCATCCGGCTGACCCGGATGCTGGCGCAGGCCAGCGCCGAGCCCGAGGGCGCCGGCCTGCTGGCGCTGATGCTGCTGCACCACGCCCGGCGGTCGGCCCGCTGGGACGAGCACGGCGCGCTGGTGCCGCTCGCCGAGCAGGACCGCGCGCTCTGGGACACCGACGATGATCGCCGAGGGCGTGGACGTGCTCCAGTCGGCGCTGGCCGTGGAGCGCGTGGGCGAGTACCAGGCGCAGGCCGCGATCGCCGCGCTGCACTGCGACGCCCAGAGCGCCGAGGAGACCGACTGGACCCAGGTCCTGGAGTGGTACGACGAGCTGCTGGCCCTCACCGGCTCGAAGGTCGTCGCCCTCAACCGGGTCGTCGCGGTCGGGGAGGCGGACGGCCCGCTGGCCGGGCTCCGCGCACTCGACGACGTGCCTGACGACGTACCCCGCCGGACCGCCGTCGAGGCGTGGCTGCGCGAGCGGGCCGGCGAGACCGCCGTCGCGCACGACCTCTACGCGAGGGCCGCGGCCGAGGCCGGCAACCTCGCCGAGCGCGACCACCTGACGCGCCAGGCGGCACGACTCTCGCGCAACTAAAGGTTGCGCAACTCGGCTCCGTCGACTAACGTCACCTGCAACCAAACGTTGCAGAAGGTGGCGAGCATGGAATCACGGAACGATCGAGCGGGAGATCCACATCGACGCCTCACCCGAGGTCGTCTTCGACGTGGTCAGCAACCCCGAGCACGTGCGCGAGTGGTGGCCCGACGAGGCGGAGTACCCGGCCGAGCCCGGGGGAGCGGGCCGGATCGGCTTCCGCGACCCCGAGAAGGGCGGCATCGGCTGGGTGCAGTTCCAGGTCGTCGACGCCGAGCCGCCGCGGCTGTTCTCCTTCCGGTGGACCCACGAGGAGGGGGAGACGGCCGCGCCGGGCAACTCGTTCCTGGTCGTCTTCGAGCTCGAGCCCGCCGGGGACGGGACCCGCCTGCGGATGACCGAGAGCGGCTTCCGCGAGCGCGGCTGGGACGAGGCGAAGGTCGCCGCGCGAGTACGCCGACCACGTCACCGGCTGGGACTTCTTCCTGCCGCGGCTGCCGGTGTACGCCGAGAAGGTCGGAGCGGGCGCATGAGCGTGATGGTGGACGACGACCTCTGGTCGGCGGTCGGCGACCCGACCCGGCGCCGGATGCTCGACCTGCTGCTCAGCGACGGCGTGGGCACGGCCACCAGCCTGAGCGAGCACCTGCCGGTGACCCGCCAGGCCGTGACCAAGCACCTCGTCGTCCTCGACCGGGTCGGCCTGGTGCACGCCACCACCGCCGGCCGCGAGCGGCAGTTCCGCGTCGACGAGGCGCAGCTCGCCCGTGCCGTCGCCCAGCTCGCCGACGTCGGCGCGGCCTGGGACTCCCGCCTCCGGCGCATCAAGCGCATCGCCGAGTCGATCCAGAAGGCAGCAACCTCAACCACGAAGGAAGGGAAATGACCATGGTGGACATCCTGCACCGGATCGGCGTCGAGAACTCCTCACCGGAGGCGGTCTACGACGCGCTGGCCACGATCGACGGACTGTCGGGCTGGTGGGCCAGCGACACGTCGGGCACCTCCGAGGTCGGCGGCGTGATCGAGTTCCGGTTCGCGCCCGGCGGCTTCGACATGGACGTCGCGAGCTGGTCCCCGGCAAGGCGGTGCGCTGGGAGGTCGTCGACGGGCCCGAGGAGTGGATCGGCACGGAGGTGTCCTTCGACATCACCCAGAGCGACGGTTCACGATCGTGCTGTTCAAGCACGAGGGCTGGCGCGAGCCGGTCGAGTTCATGTACCACTGCAGCACCAAGTGGGCCACGTTCCTGATGAGCCTCAAGCAGCTGCTCGAGACCGGGACGGGTGCTCCCGAGCCGCACGACGTGCAGATCAGCGACTGGCACTGACCCCGAGAGGGGGGTGGGTGGGGAGCGTCTGCGCTCCCTCTCTACACTAGTTGACATAATGCACCTTATCGGCGGTTCACTCCAGGCGGACGGGGAGCAGTCTGTGGGCCTGTTCCGTACCTGTCCCTATGACCATCGAGTCTGCTGCTGATGAGGCCGAAACATCGTCAGCTGCATCTGCGACTGACACACCGCGGCGAGGCGTTTCTGTGTCGGCACTTGCTCCGCGTCACCGTTCGCCGCCAGGCGCGGCGCGCACGCGCGCCACTGGCTTTACACCCTGTTTCACTTCCGCCAAGGTGTCGACACACGTAAGCGCCGTGTCATGTAGCGGGAGGATCCGTCTGGTGCAGCCGAACCCGTACACACCAGGTCCCGGACAGGTGCCACGCACGCTCGCCGGCCGGGACCGGGAGCAGACCCGCCTGCGGGACCTGCTCGGCCGGGTGGCCGCGTTCGGCGAGTTCGCCGGCCCACTGGTCACCCTGCTCGGCCCGCGTGGGTTCGGCAAGACCGTCCTGCTCAAGGGCGCCCAGCGCGAGGCCGCTGCCGCCGGCTTCGTCCCGGTGTGGGTCCCGCTGAGCCACGGCACCTCCCTGCTCGCCGAGCTCCTCGACCAGGTCGCGGTGGCGTTGCGCAACAGCGACTCCGTCGACTCCGCGGCCCTGGACAGGTTCAGGACCTCCTCACGCACCTTCGGCGCCGAGGTCAGCGCCAACCTCGGAGTCGTCTCCGGCAAGCTCAGCCGCTCGCGGACCGACGGCCCCGCACACCCGGCTCTCCCCCGCGCCCCGATCTCCGCGTTGACCGAGCTGCTGGGCACCTCCGCCGACCTGGTCACCAAGCCCGGCGGCGCCGGGCTGGTGATCCTGCTCGACGAGGTGCACGCCGCGGACCGGGTCGACATGGGCATCCTGCTCAACGCGATGCAGGCCCTCGAGGGCACCGAGCATCGCCTCGCCGTCCTCGCCGCCGGCCTTCCGACCACGCCCGGCCTGCTGTCCAAGGCAGCCACGTTCGCCGAACGCACGACCTGGCTCGAGCTGCACCGGCTTCCCGCCGAGGCGCCGCGGAAGCCCTCACCGGACCGGCTGCACTCCTCGACGTGTCCTGGCGCCCCGACGCGATCGCCATGCTCGTGCGCGCCTCCAGGGGCTGCCCCACCTGGGCCGCCCCTCGGCTCATCGGTGTGGGACGCCACCCGCCCCGAGTAGGGCCACGTTTTCACCCGAGCCGAGGTCATCTGGGGCTGCGCCGAGGCCCTCGAGCAGGTCCTGACCATGTTCGGTGCCCGGTGGACGCAGCGACCCCGCCGGCAACTTCCTGGTCGCGATGTCGCGCTATCCCGAACCGTGCCCGCGCGACATCGCCCGCGAGCTGGACCGCCGACCCAGCGCTCGCATGCCCGCACCGGCTGGTCGACAAGAACATCCTCGGGGCCGACACTCGGCATGCGCGCATCACGATGTGGGTTTCGCCCTGGCGCACCCGTCCGTCGCAGACGGTCTCCGGGCGCGCCTGGCTTAGCCCGGGACCTGCCCGTCGTCTCCTCGCGTCTCCTCTAGGGCGCCGAGACCGCCCGAGCTCCAGTGAGCCGTCGTGTCCGAGCAGCTCGTCCAGCGCGCTCGCTCAGTCGACGTACTCCGCCAGGTGCTTCCCGGTCAGCGTCGACTTCTTCCGCGACGAGATCGGCCGGCGTGCCCTCGAAGACGACCTTGCCGCCGTCGTGGCCGGCGCCCGGGCCCGAGGTCGATGATCCAGTCGGCGTGCGCCATCACCGCCTGGTGGTGCTCGATCACGATGACCGACTTGCCGGAGTCGACCAGTCGGTCCAGCAGGCCCAGCAGGTTCTCCACGTCGGCGAGGTGCAGGCCGGTGGTCGGCTCGTCGAGGATGTAGACCTCGCCCTTCTCCGCCATCTGGGTGGCCAGCTTGAGCCGCTGCCGCTCGCCGCCGGACAGCGTCGTCAGCGGCTGGCCGAGGCTGAGGTAGCCGAGCCCGACGTCGGCGAGCCGGTCGAGGATCTTGTGGGCCGCCGGCACCTTGGCCTCGCCGTCGGCGAAGAACGCCTCGGCCTCGGTGACCGGCATCGCGAGCACCTCGGCGATGTTCTTGCCGCCGAGCGTGTACTCCAGCACGGCCGCCTGGAACCGCCTGCCCTCGCACTCCTCGCAGGGCGACTCGACGGTCGCCATCACGCCCAGCTCGGTGTAGATGACGCCGGCGCCGTTGCAGGTCGGGCAGGCGCCCTCGGAGTTGGAGCTGAACAGCGCCGGCTTGACGCCGTTGGCCTTGGCGAACGCCTTGCGGATCGGCTCGAGCAGCCCGGTGTACGTCGCCGGGTTGCTGCGCCGCGAGCCCTTGATCGCGCCCTGGTCGACCACCACCACGCCGTCGCGGCCGGCGACCGAGCCGTGGATCAGCGAGCTCTTGCCGGAGCCGGCGACGCCGGTGATCACGCACAGCACGCCGAGCGGGATGTCGACGTCGACGTCCTGGAGGTTGTGCGTCGAGGCGCCGCGGACCTCCAGGGCGCCCGACGACGTCGCGAACGACTCCTTGAGCTGGGCCCGGTCGTCGAGGTGGCGACCGGTGGTGGTGTCGCTCTCCCGCAGCCCCTCGACGGTGCCCTCGAAGCAGACCAGGCCACCGTCGGTGCCGGCGCCGGGACCGAGGTCGACGACGTGGTCGGCGATCGCGATCGTCTCCGGCTTGTGCTCCACGACGAGCACGGTGTTGCCCTTGTCGCGCAGCTGCAGCAGCAGGTCGTTCATCCGCTCGATGTCGTGGGGGTGCAGCCCGATCGTCGGCTCGTCGAAGACGTAGGTGACGTCGGTGAGCGAGGAGCCGAGGTGGCGGATCATCTTGGTGCGCTGCGCCTCTCCCCCGGACAGCGTCCCCGCGGGACGGTCGAGGGAGAGGTAGCCCAGCCCGATCTCGGCGAAGGAGTCGAGCAGGTGCTGCAGCCCGGTGAGCAGCGGTGCCACCGAGGGCTCGTCGAGCTGCTGGACCCAGTCGGCGAGGTCGGTGATCTGCATCGCGCACAGGTCGGCGATGTTCTTGCCCTTGATCTTCGACGACCGGGCCTCCCGGGTCAGCCGGGTGCCGTCGCACTCGGGGCAGCGCTGGAAGGTGATCGCGCGCTCCACGAACCGGCGGACGTGCGGCTGCATCGCCTCGACGTCCTTGGACAGCATCGACTTCTGGATCTTCGGGATCACGCCCTCGAAGGTGAGGTTGACGCCCTCGACCTTGATCTTGGTCGGCTCGGCGTACAGCATCGTCTCGAGCTGCTTCTTGGTGAACTTCGCGATCGGCTTGTCCATCGGCAGCCCCATGCCCTGAAGAGCCGGCCGTACCACCCGTCCATCGTGTAGCCGGGCACGGTCAGCGCACCCTCGCTGAGCGACTTGGCTCTCGTCGTACAGCGCGGTCAGGTCGAAGTCGGTGACCGAGCCCATGCCCTCGCAGCGCGGGCACATGCCGCCGAGGTAGACCGCCTGGCGGACGACGCTCTTCTCGACCCGGCCGCCGGCCTTCTCCGTGCTCATCACCCCGCTCGCCTTGCGCGTCGGGACGTTGAAGGAGAACGCCGTGGGCGGGCCGACGTACGGCTCGCCGAGCCGGCTGAACAGGATGCGCAGCATCGCGTTGGCGTCGGTGGCGGTGCCGACGGTGGAGCGCGGGTTGGCGCCCATCCGCTCCTGGTCGACGATGATCGCGGTCGTCAGGCCCTCGAGCACGTCGACCTCGGGCCGCGCCAGCGTCGGCATGAAGCCCTGCACGAAGGCGCTGTAGGTCTCGTTGATCATCCGCTGCGACTCCGCGGCGATCGTGGCGAACACCAGCGAGCTCTTGCCCGAGCCGGAGACGCCGGTGAACGCCGTCAGCCGGCGCTTCGGGATCTCGACGCTGACGTCCTTGAGGTTGTTGACGCGGGCGCCCTGGACCCGGATCAGGTCGTGGCTGTCGGCGGCGGCCTTGCTCATCGGTCTCCTTGATCGGTCAGTCTTCGGGGAGGCTCAGTCTTCGGGGAGCTCGGCGAACTCCCGCTTGGTGTCCTTGTACCAGCCCATCCCCTTGATGGGGTGCTTCCAGCGGCCCTTCATCGCGTTCAGGGCCTCCTCGTGGGTCGCGTCGCCGCCGGCGACGGCTTCCCTGAGGTGCTTGTCCTGCGCCTTGATGATCTCGTCGGCGGTCTCGCCCCGGAGCTGGAGGTCGCACGCGCCACCGAGCTGCTGGCAGGTCATCGTCTTCATGGTCACCCCACCTGGTTGATGCGGACGATGTTGCCGGCCGGGTCGCGGAACGCGCAGTCGCGGACGCCGTAGTGCTGGTCGGTCGGCTCCTGCATGACCTCGGCGTCGCTGGCCTGCAGCTTCTCGAAGAGGCCGTCGAGGTCGTCGGTGGCCAGCGTGAGCATGGCGAGGTGCCCTTGGCCATCATCTCGGTGAGCGTGCGGCGCTCCTCGTCGGTGATGCCCGGGTCGGCGCCCGGCGGGTAGAGCACGATGTTGACGTCCGGGCTGGTTGGGCGGGCCGACGGTGAGCCAGTGCATGCCGTTGTAGCCGACGTCGTTGCGCAGCTCGAAGCCGAGCGTGTCGCAGTAGAAGGCGACCGCGGCGTCGCGGTCGTCGTGCGGGAGGAAGGCCGAGTAGATGGTGATGTCCATGGCGAGCACGCTAGGAGGCGCTCGACGACTGCGCTTCTCGATTCCTGATCGATTGGCCTGACCGGTCTGGTGACCTGCTTGGCCACGCACGACGGCATCGCCGCGGTCGCCGCCGGTGGACTCACGCATGTAGACGCTCGGCGGCACGCCGACCAGCTCGGTGAACCGGGTGCTGAAGGTGCCCAGCGACTGGCAGCCGACCGCGAAGCAGACCTCGGTGACGCTGAGGTCGCCCCGGCGCAGCAGCGCCATCGCCCGCTCGATGCGCCGCGTCATCAGGTAGGAGTACGGCGACTCGCCGTACGCCTGCTTGAACTGGCGGCTCAGGTGGCCGGCCGACATGTGCACGCCGCGGGCGAGCGCCTCGACGTCCAGCGGCTGGGCGTACTCCCGGTCCATCCGGTCCCTGACCTGGCGCAGCAGCGGGAGGTCGCGCAGGTGCTGCTCCGCGGCGGGTGTGCTGGTCACCTGCGAGATCGTGCCACGTCACGCCGCCAGGTCGCGACGCGGCGTGACGGGACCGTCGACGAGCAGCGGCAGGGTGAAGCAGAACGTCGAGCCGACGCCCAGCTCGCTCTCCACCCAGATCCGCCCGCCGTGGCGCTCCACGATCGCCTTGGTGATCGGCAGCCCGAGCCCGGTGCCGCCGAGCTTGCGACCGTCGGCCTGCTGGACCTGGTGGAACCGTTCGAAGATCGTCTCGAACTCCTCGTCCGGGATGCCCCGGCCCTCGTCGCGGACCGGCGACCAGGATCTCGTGCTCGCCCGGCGTCGGCGCTGACGCGGACGGTGCCGCCGGGCTGGGTGAACTTCAACGCGTTGCCGATCAGGTTGACCAGGGCCTGCACGATCCGGTCGGCGTCGCACAGCGCGCTGCCGTCCGCGGTGCCGATCTCGATCCGCACGCGGCGTTCCTCGGCCAGCGACACCAGCGAGTCCGCGGCGTCGATGCACGAGCGGGGCCAGGTCCTCGGCGCGTGGCCGGATGTCGAAGGTGCCGGCCTCGAGCCGCTCGATGTCGATGATGTCGTTGACCAGGCGGGTGAGCCGCTCGGTGCCCCGGGCCGCCACGTCGACCACGTGCTGCGCCTGGGCGGGCAGCTCGCCGGTGTCCCCGTCGGCGAGCATCTCCAGCGAGCCGCGGATCGCGGTCAGCGGCGTACGCAGCTCGTGGCTGACCGCGCTGACGAACTGGCGCTTCATCTCGTCGAGGACCTCGCGCTCGGTGATGTCGCGGAAGACCACCACGGCGCCGTCGACCCCGCCGGCCCCGCCTTCGGGCGAGGCGGTCACCTCGACCGGGAACTCGGAGCCGTCCTTGCGCCGGTAGCTGCGCGCCGACTGCGTGACCGCCTCGCCCAGCGCCATCACCATGCTGACCAGGCACTCGTCGTGCTCCTCGGTGCACAGCGTCCGCGCAGGCGTCGCGCCCCAGCAGCTCGTCGGGCTCCCAGCCGAGCAGCTGGGCAGCGGCCGGGTTGACGAAGGAGATCCGCAGCTGTCGGTCGACGCCGAAGATCCCCTCGCCCACCGACTCGAGGATGCGCTGGTGGCGTTCGGAGAGGTGCTCGAGGTCCTGGGTGCGCTCCGCGACCCGCTGCGCGAGCTCGCGGTGCAGCCGCTGGTTGTCGAGCGTGCGGGCCAGCTGGCGTGCCCCGGTCAGGGCCAGCACGGTCGCGGCCAGCAGCCACTCGGCCCAGCCGTCCAGCCCCATGACCACGCACAACGCCAGCGCGGCCAGGGCGGTCAGGTCGGGCAGCAGCGGCGCGAGCATGCCGGAGACGTCGCGTCGCAGCGTGTGGCGGTCGGCGGCCGACGTGACCGCGGTCAGGGCGGCGAGCCCGAGCAGGACCGGCGCCAGCGTGTAGGCGACGTCGACCGCCGTGCCCGTGTAGTCCTGGTCGCGCGCGGACATCAGCGCGAAGCCGTTGTCGGCGAAGGTCCACGTGGCGAAGGCCGCGGCGAGCAGCAGCAGGTCGGGGCGCGGCTTGCCGCTGCTGCGCAGCAGGAGCAGTACGGCGAGGCCGGCGAGCAGCACGTCGGTGACCGGGTAGACGGCGTACACGAAGGCGTCCCAGTTGACCCCGATGCGCGCGACCACCTCCCCAGGACCACCACCTCGCTGACCAGCAGCAGCGCGCCGCCGAGCACCACGATGTCGAGGAGCAGCCGGGCGCGAGCCCCGGGCTCCCAGGTGCCCGCCGGGTAGAGGACCAGTCCGAGCGCGGCCGGCACCAGCCCGAGCAGGTAGAGCGCGTCGGCCACCGAGAGCACCGAGTGGAACCCGTCCGCGGTGCCGTAGGCGTACCAGAGCAGGTCGGCGACGGCCCACATCGCCATGGTCGTGCCGAACAGCAGCCAGGAGCGGCGCAGGGCGCCCTGCGCCCGGAAGCGCGGTGACGAAGCAGCACACGCCGGCCAGTCCACCGAGCCAGATGCTCAGGGTGTCGGCACTGACGACGGGGTCGGCCGAGAACGGCTTCAGCGCGACGACCACGACCGACGACGCCCGCCAGGCTCAGGTTCACCCAGCCGCGCACGCCGACGCCCGCGCGCGTGGCTGCTCGCCTGGCTGGGATCCCGCATGGCTCTCCCTGGGTACGCCGCCACGGCGACTCCGCAGCGGTGTGGTGATCCCCGATGATCCCACCCAGATCGCCCCAAATCGAGCAAATCGGACAAATCGCCGAGCGTGGCGCGCTACTCGTCCTCGATGGTGTGCATGGCGGCCTCCTCGGCGCTGGCGCCGGCGCCGTCGATGCCCTCGTCCTCGGCGACCAGCTCGGAGTCCACGTCCTCGTGCGAGCCCTCGTCGGGTGCCATCAGCCGGCCGCTGCGCGGACCGCCGACCTCTCCCCCGACGTCGCCGTCGAGGATGTCGGCGTCGGCCTCCTCCTCGGCGCGCGCCCAGACCTCCGGGCTCTCCTCGTCGAGGCGCGTCTCCAGCGACTCGCCGCCCTCGGGGTGGCGCAGGTGGTCGGGCTCGCGCTCCGGGGGCGAGTACCCCTCGTCCAGCACGTCGTCGACGCCGCGGTCGTCCAGGGTGTCCTCGGGCTGCAGCTGGTCTCCGCTCATGTCCCGACCGTACCCAGCGGGCGACGGGACAGCAGACGGCGGCGGGGTCAGGAAGCCTGGTCGAGCACCGTCTCCACGAGCTCGAGCAGCTGGCGCATCGAGCCGCCCTTGACGACGTACTTGTCGGCGCCGGCCTCGATGGCCTTCTCGGCGAGGGTGCTCTGGTTGAAGCCGGAGAGCACGATGACCCGGACGCCCGGGACCGCGGCGCGGATCAGCGGCAGCGCCTCGAGCCCGTCCATCCGCGGCATCGCGAGGTCGAGCATCACCAGGTCGGGCTGCAGCTCGGAGGCCAGCTCGACCGCGGCCAGGCCGTCGGCGGCCTCGCCGACGACCGTGAGCCCGTTGCGCGTCTCCATGCGGGCCCGCAGCAGCATCCGGAGGTCCTCGGCGTCGTCGACGACGAGGACCCGGTGCGAGTCTTTCTGGTTGATGGTCTCCTCCAGGTGTGAGGCGGCGTCGTCGGGTGGCAGGCCGATCGCCGCCGGGGTCATCCGCACCAGGTCGCCGGGCTGGAGCCCCTCGCCGTCGAGCGGCTCCAGCAGGTCGTCCATCATCGCCCGAGCCGCGGACAGGGTCTGGTCGAGGTAGGCCAACGCCGTGGGTGTCTGCCCCTGGTCGAGCGCGTAGGCCGCGGCCACCAGCCCCTGCACCACGTTGTCGTTGATCTCGAGCGCCTGCCGGCGACGCAGGTGGGCCTCGCCGAGGCGGGACGCGAGCGCCTCGCTGGCCAGGCGCGGCTTGGCGTCGCGGAGGTAGAGCGCCACGAACGAGTCGCCGAGGTCGTCCTCGGGGTTCACGGTCGCCGTGATCACGTCGAGCACCAGGCGCGCGTCCGTCGAGGCCGCGAGCGGCGGCGCCGGGCTTCTGGGTGGTCGGCCAGGTGGGCAGCACCTCGCGGATGCCGTGCCCCCGCGGGTCTCCCCCGAGCATCTCGCGCGCCTTGCGGGTTGCAGCTGATGACCTGCTGCTCGCCGTCCAGGACGAGGATCGCGTCGGGCGCCGACTCCACCAGGCTCTGGAACCTGGCCGCGATCATGGACTTCTCCGCGTCCGCGAGGACCCGGTCGGTGACGTCGATGCAGGTGCCGCGCATCCGCACCGGGACCGAGTCCGGGCCCATCACCACCTCGCCGTTGGTCAGCAGGTGGCGCACCTCGCCGTCGGGCCGGACGATGCGCTCGATCACCTGCCAGGGCTCGCCGGTGCCGTAGGCCTGCTGGTGCAGTGCCTGGATGCGCTCGCGGTCGTCGGCGTGCACCAGCGACAGGAAGCGCTCGTACGACGGGTTGAACGACTGCGGCTCGTGGCCGTAGATGCGGAACAGCTGGTCGGACCACCGGTTGGTGTCGGTGGGGATGTGCCAGTCGTAGTCGCCCATGTTGGCGAGGTGCTGGGCGTTGTCGACGCGCGCAGCCAGGTCGGCGAGGTTCTCCTCCGACGCCGCGCGCGTGAGCGCTCCGGTGAGGTGCGCGAGGGCGAGCTCCAGCTCGGGGCCGACGGTGACGTCGTCCTGCTGCCAGGCGAGCAGCAGGATGCCGAGGTGGCCCGGGCAGGCGCAGCGCCTCGACGTGGCCGATGCCCTGTTCGCGCCAGCCCGCCGGCACGGGGCAGTCGACGAGCCCGGACCCGGTCGGCACCTCCACGACGCCCTCGCCGGAGCAGCTCGCTGGCCGGCGCGCGCCGTGACCTGGCGGCCGCCGCCGTCCTCCGAGGGCTCGGTCGCCGAGACGACGATGGCCGCGTCGGCGCCGGCGATCTGCTGGAGGGGCGGGAGCGCGGCGCCGAGGACGTCCTGCGGCGCTGCTCACGCCGGCCACCGCCTCGGCCAGACCGAGCAGCTGCCCCAACTGGGCCGTCCTGTCCATGCGACCGCTTCCTGGAGGTGTGGCGTGCCCGGCGGGCACCTGGCCGCATCCGGGTTGGCTGCCTCGGATGTCGCTGTGCTTGGACTCTACGACTGTGACTCGTGGGGTGCGATGAAATGCCCGGACTAGTTCACCGGCACCGTGACCCGCCCGGCGTCGCGCTTCCGGGCGACCGCCGTCACGTGCCGCGGGCGGATGTCGGATGAGAGGCCTTTTGCCCCGGGTTCGCGGCAGGATTACGGACCCGCGCGTCTCGTTGATGCGCCGCAAATGCATGCCCGACTCGTCACCATGTGAGACCCATGGTCTAGGCCACGCGTCGCGCGGCACCCCGGTGAGGAGTCGTGACGAACCGGCTACCGTCCTCGCGTGAGCGATCGGACGGACGGCGTGGCCGCCGGCGCCGGTCGTGCGACGGGCGAACCCGGAGGACGCGGTCGCGTGCCAGGCGATCTACGCGCCGTACGTCCGCGACACCGTGATCAGCCTCGAGATCGACCCGCCGTCGGTGCCCGAGATCCGCGACCGGATGGAGCGCAGCCTGGAGACCCACGACTGGTTGGTGCTCGAGGACGACGAGCGGCATCCTCGGCTACGCCTACGGCAGCAGCCTACCGCAGCCGGGCGGCCTACCGGTGGGCCTGCGAGGTGAGCGTGTACGTCGAGACCGGGCTGCGACGCACCGGCGCCGGGCGGATCCTCTACGAGGCCCTGTTCCCCCGCCTCGTCGACCGCGGCTACCTGACCGCGCTCGCCGGGATGACCCTGCCCAACGCGGCGAGCGAGGGACTGCACCGGTCCCTCGGCTTCGAACCGATCGGCACCTGGAGGCGGATCGGCTGGAAGTTCGGCGCCTGGCACGACGTGCTGTGGATGCAGCGTCACCTGGCCAGCGGGCAGCGAGCCGCCGGCGGAGCTCAGCTGACCTCGAGGTAGACCTTGATGGCGGTGCGCTCGTCCATCGCGCGGTAGCCCTCGGCGACCTTGTCGAGCGGCAGCGTGCTGTCGAAGACGAGGCCCGGGTCGATGGTGCCGTTGGTGACCAGCTCGAGCAGCTCGGGCAGGTAGCGGCGTACGGGTGCCATGCCGCCGGCCAGCCCGATGTTCTTGCTGAACATCCGGCGCAGCGGGAGGTCGACGCCGTGGGGCACCCCGACGAAGCCGACCGTCGAACCGGGCCGGGCGCACCCGAAGGCCTGCTTCATCGAGCCGTCGGTCCCGACGCACTCCAGGACGGCGTCGGCGCCGATCCCGTCGGTCAGCTCCTTGACCCGCTCGGCGCCCTCCTTGCCGCGCTCGGCGACGATGTGGGTCGCCCCGAACTGGCGGGCGATCTCCTGGCGCTGCTCGTGGCGCGACATCGCGATCACCCGCTCGGCCCCCAGCTCGGCCGCGGCCAGCACGCCGCACAGCCCGACCGCGCCGTCGCCCGACGACCACGACGGTGTCCCCGGGCTTCACGCCGGCGGACACGGCGCAGTGCCAACCCGTCGGCAGCACGTCGGAGAGCGTCAGCAGCGACGGCAGCAGGGACGCGTCGGGCATGCCGTCGGTCTTGACCAGGCTGCCGTCGGCCTGGGTCACCTTGGCGTACTCGCCCTGGCCGCCGGTCGTGACGCCGAGGTTGACGCAGGCCGAGTGCGCGCCGGCCTGGCAGTGGGCGCAGGTGTTGTCGCAGTGGCAGAACGGCGCGACCACGAAGTCGCCCGCCTTGAACGCGGTGACCTCGCTGCCGACCTCCTCGACGACGCCGATCATCTCGTGGCCGATCGTGTCGCCCGCGGTGATGTCGTTCTCGCCCCGGTAGGGCCACAGGTCCGAGCCGCAGATGCAGCCGGCGGTCACCTTGACGATCGCGTCCGTGGGAGCCTCGATCGTGGGCGTCGGGACGCTCCTCGAGCCGGATGTCGCGGGGTCCGTGGATGGTGGTGACCCGCATGACACGCATGCTGCCAGACGTGGTCCTATCTCATATCTGAGATACAGTCGCGCGGTGACTGAGGACTATCTGGCACGAATCGGCAACCTGATCCGCGACGCCCGCAAGCACCGGGGCTGGACGCAGCAGCAGCTGGCCGACGAGCTCGCCACCAGCCAGAGCGCCGTGAACCGCATCGAGCGCGGCCACCAGAACCTCTCCCTGGAGATGATCGCCCGCATCGGCGAGGCGCTGGACTCCCCCATCGTCAGCATCGGCCAGGGCCCGACCCACCTGCGGGTCACCGGGCCCACCACGGCTCAGCGGCTCGATCGAGGTCAAGACCTCCAAGAACGCCGGGGTCGCCCTGCTGTGCGCGTCCCTCCTCAACCGTGGACGTACGACGCTGCGCCGGGTCGCCCGGATCGAGGAGGTCAACCGCCTGCTCGAGGTGCTCGACAGCATCGGCGTGAAGTCGCGCTGGCTCAACGACGAGAACGACCTCGAGATCACCCCGCCGCCGAACCTCGACCTGAGCGGCATCGACGCGAACGCGGCCCGTCGTACCCGCTCGATCATCATGTTCCTCGGCCCGCTGCTGCACCGGATCAGCGACTTCGAGCTCCCCTACGCCGGCGGCTGCGACCTCGGCACCCGCACCGTCGAGCCGCACATGACGGCGCTGCGGCCGTTCGGCCTGCAGGTCAAGGCGACCGAGGGCAGCTACCACGCGAGCGTGCAGCCGGGGATCTACCCGACGCGACCCGATCGTGCTGATCGAGCGCGGCGACACCGTCACCGAGAACGCGCTGATGGCGGCCGCGCTGTCCGACACCACCACGGTGATCCGCAACGCGAGCTCCAACTACATGGTGCAGGACCTGTGCTTCTTCCTGCAGAAGCTCGGCGTGATCGTCGAGGGCATCGGCACCACCACGCTGACCGTCACCGGCTGCACCGACATCCAGGTCGACGTCGACTACGCCCCGAGCGAGGACCCGATCGAGGCGATGTCGCTGCTGGCGGCGGCGATCGTCACCGACTCCGAGATCACCGTGAAGCGGGTGCCGATCGAGTTCATGGAGATCGAGCTCGCCGTGCTGGAGGAGATGGGCTTCCGCTACCGGCTCTCCGACGAGTACCTCGCCGCCAACGGCCGCACCCGGCTCGTCGACGTCTCCACGCAGCACTCCCTGCTCCGCTCCCCCATCGACAAGATCCACCCGATGCCGTTCCCGGGGCTGAACATCGACAACCTGCCCTTCTTCGCGGTCATCGCGGCCACGGCGCAGGGCCAGACGATGCTGCACGACTGGGTCTACGAGAACCGCGCGATCTACCTGACCGAGCTGAACAAGCTCGGTGGCCGCGTCACCCTGATGGACCCGCACCGCGTGATGATCGAGGGCCCGACCCGCTGGTCGGGTGCCGAGGTGGTCTGCCCGCCGGCGCTCCGGCCGGCCGTGGTCATCCTGCTGGCGATGCTCGCCTCCAAGGGCACGTCCGTGCTGCGCTCGACGTACGTCATCCACCGTGGCTACGAGGGCCTGGCCGACCGGCTCAACGAGCTCGGCGCGCAGATCGAGACCTTCCGGGACCTCTAGGTCCTCGGGGCGCTACTCCTGGAACAGCGAGTCGACGTACGAGCGCGCCTTGGCCCTCGGCGGCGGCGCCACCATGTCGGGCGTGATCCGCGGCAGGCGCGCGGTGTCGGTGGATCGGTGGGCGTGCCAGTCGTTCTCGGCCTCGACCAGCGACCCGAGGTCGGCCCGGTCCAGGAACACTCCCTGGCACGACTCGCACTGCTGCACGCGGACCCGGCCGTGGGACCGCTCGGCCATCGTGCCGCCGCACTTGGGACAGGTCATCGCGTCCATGTCTCGCACCGTACTCCTCCGCATCGAGGCGTCTGAGTAGGAACGCGGATGGTCCCAAACATGTCATGGGGCGGCGATTCGGGAGGACCATCGCAGCATGCCGGTGAATACTGCTCGCGTGACCGCGGAGACCCCGGCGGGGAGCCCCTCGCCAGTGACCGGGTTCGGCTATCTCGACTCGGTGCTCGACCAGCCGGGCTCGGTGATCGCGATGGCTCACCGCGGAGGTGCGCTGCACCCCGAGATCCCCGGCACCGAGAACACCCTGCACGCCTTCACGCACGCGGTGGCGCTCGGCTACCACTACCTCGAGACCGACGTGCACGCGACCAGCGACGGGGTGCTGCTCGCCTTCCACGACGCGGTGCTCGACCGGGTCACCGACAGCCAGGGCGAGCTCTCCCGGCTCACCGCCGACGAGATCCGGCGCGCCCGCATCGCCGGCGAGCACGCCGTACCCACGATGGCCGAGCTGCTCGAGGCGTTCCCCGACGTCCGGTTCAACATCGACATCAAGTCGGCGTCGGCGGTGCGGCCGCTGGCCGAGCTCGTGGAGCGCACCGGGAGCCACGACCGCGTCTGCATCGGCTCCTTCTCCCAGCGCCGCCTCGACGCCTTCCGGCGGGCCACCGGCGGCCGGGTGGCCACGTCCGCGGCTCCGGCCGAGGTGGCCGCGTTCATGGCGCTGCCCTCGGGCCGGGCGGCCCGGTGGGCTGACGCGCGGCCGGGTCGCCGCGCTGCAGGTGCCGCACCGCCGCGGGCTGCTGCCGATCGTCACCGGTTCCCTGGTACGCCGCGCGCACGCCGCCGGCGCCCACGTGCACGTCTGGACCGTCGACGAGCCGGCGGAGATGGACGAGCTGCTCGACCTGGGTGTCGACGGCCTGATCACCGACCGGACCGACGTGCTCAAGCAGGTGCTCACCCGGCGCGGCCAATGGAGGGACCACCCATGACGACCACCCCCACCCCGGGCGGCATCGCCGACCTCACCCCGCTCGCCCGGCGCAAGGAGCAGCGGGCCTGGTACTGGTACGACTGGGCCAACTCCGCCTACGTCACGACGATCGCGACCGTGCTGTTCGCGCCGTACCTCACCTCGGTGGCCGAGAAGGCGGCCTGCGGCTTCGTCGGCGACGACGACCGCAAGTGCACCGAGAACCTGTCCGTGCTCGGGATCTCGGTCTCGCCCGGCTCGCTGGTCTTCTACGTCGTCACGGTGGCCACCATCTTCTCGGCGCTGGTGCTGCCCATCGTCGGCGCGCACGCGGACCGCAGCCCCCACAAGCGCGTGCTGATGGGCCGCTACGCCTGGGCCGGCGCGGCCTTCGCCGCCCTGATGTTCTTCGTCACCGGTTCCAACTGGCAGCTCGGGGCGCTGCTGCTGTTCGGCGCCAACATCATGCTCGGCGCCTCGCTGGTCGTCTACGACGCGATCCTGTGCGAGATCGCCGTCGTGGACGAGCGCGACCGGGTCTCCTCCCGCGGCTGGGCCATGGGCTACCTGGGCGGGGGCCTGCTGCTGGCCGTGAACCTCGCGATCGTCACCCTGCACGACAGCATCGGGCTCTCCACGGGCATGGCCGTGCGCGTCAGCATGCTGTCGGCGGCCGCTGTGGTGGGCCGCCTTCACGATCATCCCGTACCTCGGCATCAAGGACCGTCCCGCGGTGGGCAAGGTCCCCGAGTCGGGCGGGCTGGTGCGGCAGAGCTTCGGCCAGCTCGTCGCGACGCTGAAGGACCTGAAGAACTACCCCGTCACCCTCACGTTCCTGCTCGCCTACCTGTTCTACAACGACGGCATCCAGACGGTGATCGCCTCCTCGTCGGTGTACGGCGAGAAGGAGCTCGGCTTCGAGACCTCGGTCCTGATCGCGACGATCCTGCTCGTCCAGTTCGTCGCCTTCTTCGGCGCCCTGCTCTTCGGGCGCCTGGCGCAGCGCCACGGGAGCCGGTCGATCATCCTGGCCGGGCTCGTGGTCTGGGGCGTGATCGTGAGCGTGGGCTACTTCCTGCCGGAGAACAACATCGGGCTGTTCCTCGCGCTCGCGGTCGGGATCGGCCTGGTCCTGGGCGGCACCCAGGCCCTCTCCCGCTCGTTCTTCAGCCTGCTGATCCCGCGGGGCAAGGAGGCGGAGTTCTTCTCCCTCTACCAGGCCTGCGAGCGGGGCACGAGCTGGCTGGGCACGCTGGTCTTCGGCCTGGTCCACCAGCTGACCGACTCCTACCGACCGGCGATCTTCGCGCTGATCCTGTTCTTCGTGGTCGGCGGCCTGCTCCTGTGGCGGGTCGACCCCCGCCGGGGCATCGAGGAGGCGGGCAACGCCCAGCCGGCGGTGGTCTGACCTGTCTTTCGCACCCCCGAGGTGTGAGCCGGCTCTCGCTGGGAATCCTGACCGCACCTGGTTCGTTGAACCTGTGATGCGCGCCGCTGAGCGGCACGGGTGAGGGCTGGCAGGACGAGCTGGTCCACCCAGCGTCATGACCGGCTTGCTGTTCCGTCTCATCGACGGTACGCATGAGGAGTACACCGCGCTCCATTCGCTCGCGGTGGCCTAGTTTTGGAGGTTCCCATGGGAGAGCGAACGCTACGAGGAGCACGACTCGGAGGTCAGAGCTTCGAGGACGAGCGTGGCATCGAGTTCGCCGCGCGCCAGCAGGTGGGTTACCTCTGCAAGCACGGGCACGAGTTCGAGGTGACGATGTCGGTCGAGGCCGACGTGCCTGCGCTGTGGGAGTGCCCGCGCTGCGGTGCCGAGGCCCGCGCGACGTCCGGGATCGAGCCCGAGGTGAAGGCCGAGAAGCCGGCCCGCACCCACTGGGACATGCTGCTGGAGCGCCGTTCGGTCAAGGAGCTCGAGGACATCCTCACCGAGCGCCTCGAGCTGCTCCGTGGCGGCGAGATCGGCCCGGCGCACCTGCACCGGGCCAGCGCCCGCAAGAAGAAGTCCTCCGTCTGACGCCCCGCTAGTCGACGACCTCGCCCTGGACCACCCCGTCATCGGGGTCATCTGGTCCGGGGCGGTGTTGTGTCTGGGGTCGTGTCTGGGGACCGGCGGGTCCCCAGGACGGGCCGCCCGTCGGGGGGTACGACACCCCCACCAGGCGTCGGCTGATCACCCCGGAGAGCAGGCGCCGACCGATCGGGCGGGTGAACGGCAGGATGCAGATCGCGCCCACGATGTCGAGCACGAAGCCCGGGGTCAGCATCAGCAGGCCGCCGACGAGGATCAGGATGCCGTCGGCCAGCTCCTTGTGGGGCATCCGCCCCTCCTGGATCGCGGAGCGCAGGGCCTCCCAGGCCCGGCCGCCCTCGCGCTTGATCAGCCAGGAGCCGAGGAGGCTGTCGGCGATCAGCAGCAGGATCGTCCACCAGGCGCCGATCACCTGACCGATCTGGATGATCACGTAGATCTCGACCAGCGGCACCAGGATGAAGGCGGCCACCACCAGCCCCCACGGGAACCTGCGTCTCCTCGGCGTGCTCATGCCTTGCTCAACGACCGGCGGACGGGGGCTGTTCCGCCGGCTCGCTTCCCGGCGCGGCGCCCCAGCCGTCGCAAACCCCGGTGGAGCTGGGCGGATCGCTCGCGCAGTCCCCAGCGGGTGATCCGCTTGAGCGACTCGATGGCCACGTCGGGGCTCATCTTCGACTCGCCCCGCTCGCGCTCGACGAACTCGATCGGCACCTCCACGACGCGCAGGCCCGCCTTGAGGGTGCGCAGGGCGAGATCGGCCTGGAAGACGTAGCCGGCCGACTCGACCTGGTCGAGATCGATCCGCTCCAGCGTCGTACGACGGAACAGGCGGTAGCCGGCGGTCGCGTCCCGGACCCGGACGCCGAGGAGGTGGCGGGTGTAGAAGTTGCCGCCGCGCGAGAGCAGCTCGCGGCGCAGCGGCCAGTTCACGATGCTCCCGCCCGGCACCCAGCGCGAGCCGATCACGAGGTCGGCGTCGGCGAGGGCGTCGAGCAGCGACTGCAGCTGCTCGGGCTGGTGGGAGCCGTCGGCGTCCATCTCGCCGATCACGTCGTAGCCGCGTTCGAGCGCCACCTCGAAGCCGTTGAGGTACGCCGCCCCGAGGCCCTCCTTGACCGCGCGGTGCAGCACCGTGACTCCCGGGTCCTCCGCCGCGACCGCGTCGGCGAGCCCGCCGGTGCCGTCCGGGGAGCCGTCGTCGACGACCAGCACGTCGACGTCGGGCTGCAGCCGGCGCAGGCGTTCGAGGAGGGGGCCGAGGTTGAGGGCCTCGTTGTAGGTGGGGATCACCATCACGACCCGCCCAGAACCATGCGGAGCAACCTACCGAAGGCGGTGTCCGCGGCGACATCGCGCCGGGGGTGGGGGCAGGACGGGGGGAGCTGGAAGACCTTCGGACCGCTCACGCCCTGGCCGGCTGCCAGAGTCGCAGGCGTTGTCTACTGGTCGTTCTCACTCCCCCCGTGTCCTCCCGTCGAGACCGCTGTGCCCGACCCGCCAAGTGCGAAGACGAAGCCATCTTGGCGAGATGGCCCGAAACCGCATCCGTCGAGCATGCGACTGACGTTCTGCCCGGAGTAACTCGCAGACCTTCGCCCTTCGGGACCGCCGGTGTCAACACCCGTCTGACCAGCGACTGTTGGGCAAAACCGCAGGTCAGTCCGCGACTCCTGAGTGAACAACAGGTTTCAGAATTTTCACTTCGACCGGCGTGTCGCGCTGGACACGCCGGGCGTGGTCCAGACCTTGACGCGTTCAACCAGCTGGTACGACGACCGTCCCGGTCGCCGTCGTGGCCACGATCGGCTCGTCCAACATCCTGGCCGCCGACTCCGAGCTGCCCGAGTTGTCACCGCGCGCGACCACCACGAGCTCGAAGGCCATCTCGCGCGAACGCCGGCCGACGCGGGTCAGCGTGGCGGTCGCCTCGACGACGTCTCCGGCGCGCACCGGGGCGACGGAACTGCACCTCGGAGTACGACGCGAACAGGCCCTCGTCGCCGTCGGTGCGGATGCACATCTCCGTGGCCACGTCGCCGAAGAGGCCCAGCCCCCAGGCGCCGTCGACCAGGTTGCCGGCGTAGTGGGCCTCGGCGTACGACACGTAGCGGCGGTGCACGACGGTGGTGCCGACCTCTGCGCTCATGCCGACATCTTCTCGGTGACGACGCGGTGGACGAGGTAGCTCGCGACCTCTCCGGGTGTCGTGCCGCGGGTGAAGACGCGGTCGACGCCCGAGGTCGGCGGCCATGGTCTCGTCGAACCGGGGTCCTCCGACCACCAGCAGCGGCCGGCGCGCCGGCGGGAACGCCTCGCGGAACGCGGCCGACATCTCGCGGGTGTTGAGCAGGTGCGCGTCGCGCTGGGTGACCACCTGGGAGACGAGCACGGCGTCGGCCTTCTCCTCGACGGCGCGTTCGACGAGCTGGGGCACCGAGACCTGGGCGCCGAGGTTGACCACCTTCAGCTCGCGGTAGTACTCCAGCCCCTTCTCCCCCGCGAAGCCCTTGATGTTCAGGATCGCGTCGATGCCGACGGTGTGCGCGTCGGTGCCGATGCAGCCGCCCACGACCACCATCCGGCGGCGCAGCGAGCGCTTGATCGCTGCGTTCACCTCCTTGGGGGTGAGCAGCTCGTAGTCGCGCTCGACCACCTCGACCACGCTCGGGTCGACGAGGTGGTTCACCCGGCCGTAGACCACGAAGAAGGTGAAGTCGGGACCCATCGGCTTGGCGTGCACGACCAGGGCGGGGTCCATGCCCATCTTGTTGGCCAGCTGTACGGCGGCCCCCTCGGCCACCTTCGAGTGCGGCATCGGCAGGGTGAAGGAGAGCTGCACCATCCCGTCGCCGGTGGTGTCGCCGTACGGGCGCAAGCAGCTGCTTGCTCACGAACTCCTCCAGGATCTCGGCGGCCGGGTTGAAGTACGCCGAGCGACTTCTTCGCGACGCCCTCGAGTCCACGACCCGCGTCGGCCGGTCGTCGCATCAGTCCGAAGGTGCCGTCGGCGATGGCGTCGAGCAGGCCGTTGGGGTGGTCGGCGATCCGGTCGAGCAGGTCGATCGACTCCCCCAGCACCGTGCGGGCCCGCTCCGCGATGAAGCCGTCAGGCGCCGGCCGGAAGTCCTCGTGCAGGGCTCCGGCGGCGTCCATCACGTAGCGGACGTTCTGCAGGGCCAGGTCGCGGTCGCTGATCCAGGGCGTCACGACGGCCTCGGTCATCATGCCGACGAGCAGGATCCCCTGGCCCGTGAGGGCACCGGCCAGGTTGAAGAAGCCGTCGAGGAGGTAGCCCCGGAAGACGTCGCCGGTCATGTGGCGGGTCGGCGGCATCCACTTCAGCGGCGCCTTCGGGAACAGCTCGCGCGCCAGCAGGGCGTGGGCGAGCTCCATCCGGAACGACTCGGGCACGGCCGGGTCGATCTCGAAGGCGTGGCCCGAGTCCGAGCTGCCAGTCCTCGAGGCCGGCCTCCTTGGCGAAGTACTCGTTGAGCAGCTGGCTGGTGGTGACCGTGTGCGCCGCCTCCACCGCGTCGGCGGTGGTGAGGTAGTTGTCCTCGCCCGTGTTGATGATGATGCCGGCGCGGGCGTGGACCTGGCGGCTGAAGCGCTGGTCGACGAAGGTGCGCACCGGGTTGATGTCGCGGAAGAGGATGCCGTACATCGAGTCGTTGAGCATCATGTCGAGCCGCTCGAGCCCGGCCAGGGCCGCGATCTCCGGCATGCACAGGCCGCTGGCGTAGTTGGTCAGCCGCACGTAGCGGCCGAGCTCCTTGCTCGACTCGTCGAGCGCCGCCCGCATCAGCCGGAAGTTCTCCTGGGTCGCGTAGGTGCCGGCGAAGCCCTCGCGGGTGGCGCCCTCGGGGACGTAGTCGAGCAGCGACTGGCCCGTCGATCGGATCACCGCGATCACGTCGGCTCCCTCGCGGGCCGCCTGCTGCGCCTGCGGGATGTCCTCGTAGATGTCACCGGTCGCGACGATCAGGTAGATCCACGGCTGGCGGGGCGCGTCCCCGATGCGCTTCACGAGCCGCTCGCGCTCACGGCGGCGGCCGTCGATGCGGCGTACGCCGGCGGCGACCTGCTTGCGCGAGGCCGTGGTGGCCCTCTGGGCGTCACGGCCCTCGGGCACCCGGAACCGGACCGAGCCGGCCGACGCCTTCTGGGCCAGGGTGGCGAGGTCCTCCGCCTCGCCGCGGAGCAGCGCGTCCCAGACCGGGCAGGGCCAGGCCGTGCTCGAGGCCAACGTCGGCCCGCACCGCGTCGGCCAGCCGGTTCACCCACGGGGTGCCGTCAGGATCGGCGCCGGCGAGCCCGGCCAGGCGCAGCGTGGCGCGCTCCACGGAGACCGTCGTGTGCTGCTTCGCCATCCGCACGATCGGACGCCCGACCTTGCGGGCGAGGCTGCGCGCCTTGCGGACGGTGACCGGATCGAGGTCGAGCTTCTTCTGGACCACGGTCACAGTCTCCGCTCGAACAGCGCCCGGACGGCAGGGGTGGAGCGCACGAGGTCGAGGGCGACATCGGCGTGGCCGGGCACGTAGCCGTTGCCCACCACCATGGTGACGTCAGCCGCGAGACCCTCGGCGCCCAGCGCGGCCGCGCTGAACGAGGTCGCCATCGAGAAGAAGATGACCGTGCCGCTGTCGGCCGTGGACAGGATCGCGCCGCCCTCGCAGCCCGGCACGTCGACGCAGACGATGGTCAGGTCGGCCGGACCGCCGGCCGCCGCCACCGCGTCGCGGAGCGCGACCGGGTCTCGGGCGTCACACACGAGCACCTGATCCGCCAGCCCGGTCGGAGCTCAGCAGGTCGGCCTCCGCCTGGTGGGGTACGACGGCCAGCGTGCGCCCGGCGCCGGCGCGGCGAGCCGCGGCGAGGCAGAGCGACCCGGACTTCCCCGCCCCGCCGATCACCACGACGGTGGGGTCGGCGTACCTCGCCACATGGCGCTGGGTCAGCGCCGGGGCCCCGCAGACGTCCATGACCGCGAGCGCCAAGGGGGCCGGGAGGTCGTCGGGCAGCTTCGCGGCGATGCGACCGACCGAACAGGATGGCGTAGCCGTCGGCCGGCACCTGCTCGCTGCGGCCGTCCCAGCCGGACAGCCCGTCCTCGATGACCAGCGGCGTGAGCGTCAGCGAGACCAGGGTGGCGACCCGGTCGCCCGCGACCAGCCCGAGCGGGGAGCCCTCCCCCACCTCCTCGACGGTGCCGACGAGCATGCCGCCCGAGCCGGTGACGGGGTTGTGCATCTTGCCGCGGCTGCGCACGATCTCGAGGACCTCGTCGCGGACGGCCCGCCCGTCGCCGCCGTGCTTGGTCTCGAGCTGGCGGAAGGACGCCGCGTCGAGGTTGAGCCGCTCGACGCGCACCCGCACCTCGTCGTCACGGATCACCGGGTCGGTGTCGAGTCGCTGCGCCGCCTGGGGCAGCACGCCCACGGGCTCCAGCACCCGGTGCATGCCCACCGGATCGCCTGTCATGCGTCCCACGATTCCCGAACCTTCCCGTTGAATACGACTTCGAGCACAAATCTTACGGTGATGTGTTTGTTGGACCGCAAACTTCGTGGTCCCATAGTGGCATGAGTATCGAGACCTCCATCGCCTCCATTGTCGAGGGGGAGACCGGCCAGCCCTACCCCTATCGCCGGGTGGAGCTCGTCGAGCCGGACTGGACCCGGTTCCCGGGGTGGAAGGACGTCACCCGCGAGCAGTGGGAGAGCGCCCAGTGGCAGCGGTCCCACTGCGTGAAGAACCTCCGTCAGCTGCGCGAGCTGCTCGGGCGACCTGGTCGACGAGCGGTTCTACGCCGACCTCGAGCGCGACCAGGCCGAGCGGGCGACCATGTCGATGCTGGTCCCCCCGCAGATGATGAACACGATGGCGCCCCACGAGGTGCCGTCGGGGCCGGGCTCGCTGACCGAGGCCTTCTACGCCGACCCGATCCGCCACTACATGATCCCGGTGTTCTCCGACCGGCGTACCGACTGGCCCTCGCACCCCTACTCCAGCCGCGACTCGTTGCACGAGCACGACATGTGGGCGGCCGAGGGCCTCACCCACCGCTACCCCACCAAGGTGCTCGCGGAGCTGCTGCCCACCTGCCCGCAGTACTGCGGCCACTGCACCCGGATGGACCTCGTCGGGAACTCCACGGCCACCGTCGACAAGCTGAAGTTCCTGGGCAAGCCCGTCGACCGCCACGCCGAGATGCTCGACTACCTGCGCACCCACCCCGAGGTCCGCGACGTCGTGGTCTCCGGCGGTGACGTCGCCAACATGCCGTGGGCGCGGCTCGAGGAGTTCCTCACCCGGGTGCTCGAGATCGAGAACATCCGCGACATCCGGCTCGCCACCAAGGCGCTGATGGGACTCCCCCAGCACTGGCTGCAGGACGAGGTCGTCGAAGGGATGGCGCGCGTGGCCGGCACCGCCCGCGCCCGCGGCGTCGGTCTGGCGATCCACACCCACGTCAACCACGCCAACTCGGTGACGCCGCTGGTGGCCAAGGCGGCCCAGGCGATGTTCGACGCCGGGGTCCGCGACGTCCGCAACCAGGGCGTGATCCTCAACGGGGTCAACGCCGACCCGCACGCCCTGCTCGACCTGTGCTTCCGGCTGCTCGACGGCGCGCAGATCCTGCCCTACTACTTCTACATGTGCGACATGATCCCGGCCGCGGAGCACTGGCGGATCTCGGTCGCTGACGCCCAGCGGCTGCAGCACCACATCATGGGCTACCTTCCCGGCTTCGCGACCCCTCGCATCGTCTGCGACGTGCCGTTCGTCGGCAAGCGGTGGGTGCACCAGCTCGCGTCGTACGACGAGGTCCGCGGCATCTCCTACTGGACGAAGAACTACCGCACCTCGATCGAGGCGAGCGACGCCGAGGCGCTGAACCGCACCTACGAGTACTACGACCCGATCCACACACTGCCGCCCGAGGGCCGGGCCTGGTGGGCCCGCCAGGGCCAGGAGCACGTGCAGCCGGCCTGACCGGAGCTCAGCCCTCCCAGTCGAGCTGGTGCTCCGGTGTGCCCACGGACCGGCCGTGGGCGACCGCATCGGCCAGTCCGGCCTCGTCGCCCTGCCGGTAGCGGAAGACCCGATCGGCGAAGACGACCACGTGGTCGTCCCCGACCGAGAAGTCGGTGTACCAGCCGTCGTCGGGGCTCAGCACCCGCGACAGCGCCTGGGCCAGCTCGTCGGCGCGATCGTCGGGGGCTTCGTACTCCAGGAAGGTCCACACGTCTGGTTGCGACTCCACCACGGAGTCGGAGACGTCCCGGCGGACGAGTCGGGTGACGCGCAGGTCGTCGACGACGAGCTCGGCACCGACCCGGAGGCTCTCGGTCAGCAGCAGTCCTCTCAGCATGGCGCCGATGCTGCCAGCCGGCCCCGACAGGTCGGTCAGTCGTCGCGCAGCGGGTGGGCCAGCTCGTCCTGCGGCAGCCGCGCCCACACGATCGCGACCGCGGCGACGATGCCCGGCACGATCCCGGCGATCAGGAAGGTGGTGCGCAGACCGATCAGGTCGGCGACCGGCCCGGCGAGCGCCATCGAGACGGGCATCAGACTGACCGAGATGAAGAAGTCGAGCGACGCGACCCGCCCCAGCATGTGTGGCGGCACGCGCCGCTGCAGGAGGGTGCCCCAGATGACCATCGGCGCGGAGAACATCACGCCGAGCACGAAGGACGCGACCACGATCATCCAGATCTCGGTGGCCAGCCCGATGACGATCAGCGGAAGGCAACCCACGCCCCACAGCAGGTTCATCACCGTCAGGTAGTGGCGCGGCATCCGCATCGACGCCATCCCCAGCGAACCCAGGGCCGCGCCGATGCCGAACGCGGCCATCACCATGGCGTGGTCGTCGGGTCCGCCGCCGAGCCGGTCCTTGATCAGGAACGGGATCAGCACCTCGAAGGGGCCCATCATCACGAGCAGCATCAGCGCCGCGAACACCAGCGTGGCCAGCAGCCAGGGCGTCCGGACCATGTAGACGAAGCCCTCGCGCACGTCGGCGAGGGCCGAGGCCACCGCACTGGTGGGTTGGTCGGCGGTGAGGTCGCGGCGCACCGGGGTGAGCGGGACACGCGCCAGGGCGAGCAGGCCACCCAGGGCCAGGACGGCCGCAACCGCCACCGCGGCTCCGGCCGAGAAGGCGCCCACCACGACACCGGCCACTCCGGGCCCGAGTGCCTGGCCGAGCGTCGGCCGGACCATGCCCTCGAAGCCGTTGACGGCCTGGAGGTCGGCCTCGTCGACGAGCGACGGCAGCCACGCCGAGTAGGCCGGGTAGTAGAACGCCATCCCGACACCGGTGGCGAACGAGACCGCGGCGAGCTGCCAGATCTGGGCGGTGTCGGTCAGGGACAGGGTCGCGACGACGGACATCCCCATGAGCTCGACGGCTGCGACGGCAAGCAGGATGCGCTTCTGCGGCACGCGATCGGCGACCACACCACCGAGCAGTGCCGGCAGCAGCACGCCGACGGCCCCGGCTGTGGACACGATGGAGAGTTGGGCCGGCCCTCCGCCGATGCGGATGACCTCCCAGACCAGGGCGACCACCCACACACCCGAGGCGAAGGTGGAGAGGGCCAGAGCCAGCGCGAGCCGCCGGTAGCCGGGGTGACGGAACGGACGGAGCGCGCGCGGGAGCGAGCGGACGCGACCAGGCTCGGGCGGTGTCGCCTCGGTCAGCAGGTCGGTCACGGTCGTCTCCTCGTGCAGCCAGTCTGCAGGGATGGACCGACAGCTTCGTCCGGACTCATCGGTCGACCGTCAGGACGACCTTGCCGAGCGCCCGCCGGCCCTCGAGGTCCGCGTGGGCGCGGCTCGCGTCGGCCAGGGGGTACGTCGTCACCAGCGGTTGCCACTCCCCTGCCGCCAACCGCTCCAGCGATCGGGCGGCGAGGCCCGGAATCCCGCCGGGAAGGGCGTTCATCCGGGGTCCGAGGCTCCAGCCGACGGTGAGACCGCGCGACATCACGTCGTCGGTGTCGAAGCGCGTCGGAGTCCCCGCGGAGAACCCGAACATCACGTGCCGCCCGCCCGGTCGCAGCAGCTCGAGGCAGGCTCGTCCGACGTCCCCGCCGACGCCGTCGTACACCAGCGTGACGCCGCCGGTCTCCTCGCGGACGCGCTCGGCCCACCCCTCGGTCGAGTAGTCGGCGACCACGTCGGGCTTCAGGTCGTGCAGCCGTTCGGCGCGCTCGGCGTTGCCTGCGGCCGCGACGACCCTGGCTCCGACGGCGCGGGCACCCTGGACCAGCAGCCAGCCGAGGCCGCCGGCGGCAGACGGGACCAGCACGACGTCGTCGGGGCCCGGCGGCCTCGAGCTCGAGGACGCCGAGCGCTGTGCGTCCGGTACCCACGGCCGCGATCGCGTCCGGGAAGTCGACGTGCTGCGGGAGCGGGAACAGCTTGTCCACCGCGGTGACCGCCTGCTCGGCGTACCCGCCCGGGACCAGGCCGAGGTGCGCCACCACGCGGCGACCGACCCAGCGGTCATCGACGTCGGTGCCGACCCGGTCGACCACGCCGGCGACCTCTCGTCCGGGCACCGTGGGCAGCTCGGGCAGCGGCATCGGCCCGGGGTCGCCCTGGCGGAGGGTGGTGTCGAGGAGGTGTACGCCGCTGGCGTGGACGGCGATCCGGACCTGGTCGGGGGCCGGGTCGAGATCGGCCAGCTCGTCGAGGACGAGGTTCTCGGCGGGGCCGAACTCGTGGAGGCGGATGGCGTGCATGCACTCATTCGACAAGCTCAAGTTTGGTTGAGGTCAAGGTGGACACCACGTCTTGTGACGCAATCGGCAGCATGTGGTGGGCCGCCTCGGGGAACATCACTCCCATGCCGCGACTGAGGACGGTCTCCCCCAACACCAAGGGCTTCTCGCGTCGTCGTGCCGGCGCGGGCTGGGTCTTCCTCGACAAGTCGGGCGCGCGGATCACCGACGCCGACGAGATCGAGCGCATCAAGTCGCTGGCGATCCCACCGGCGTGGCAGGACGTCTGGATCTCGCCGTACCCGAACGGGCACATCCAGGCCGTCGGCACCGACGACGCGGGACGTCGGCAGTACCTCTACCACCCGGACTGGCGGATCAAGCGCGACAAGATGAAGTTCGACCGCGTCCTGGCTGCCGCACGCAAGCTGCCGGCGGCCCGGCGCGCGATCAAGCGGGACCTCGGGCTGGAGGGGATGCCGCTGGAGCGCGCGGACGCCGTCGCCGTACGCCTGCTGGACCTCGGCTACTTCCGCGTCGGCAGCGACATCTACGCCGACGCCAACGGCTCCTTCGGGCTCACCACCCTCGAGAAGCGGCACGTGTCGAAGCACAAGGACACCCTGGTCTTCAGGTTCGAGGGCAAGTCCGGCATCGAGCACAGCGTCGAGATCGACGACCCCGAGGTGCTGGCCGCGCTGGACAGCCTGCGCCGACGCCGCGGTGGGTCCGAGCGACTGCTCGCCTACCAGCTCGAGCGCCGCTGGCGCGACCTGGACTCCTCGGCGGTCAACCTCTACCTCAGCGGGCTGCTCGAGGACCTGACCGCCAAGGACTTCCGCACCTGGCACGCGACCGTCATCGCCGCCGCCGCGCTGGCCGCCTCCGACGAGCCGGGCGACACCAAGCGCTCGCGCCAGCGCGCCATCAAGGCCGCGGTCACCGAGGTCGCGGAGTACCTCGGCAACACCCCGACCATCGCGAAGAACTCCTACATCGACCCGCGGGTGATCGACCTCTACGAGAGCGGCACCACCATCGACCGGGACCTGGTCACCAAGACCTACCGCTCCCCCGCCGCCAAGCAGCGCACCCTCGAGGAGGCCGTGCTCGAGCTGCTCAGCTGAGCACTGCGGCGAGGGCGCGCGGCAGCGCTGTAACGCGGAGTTATTGACGCTGAACATGCGCCCTGCGCGGCGTGTCGCGTCATGGACACCGCGTTACAGCTGGGCGGCGGCCGGCACCAGCGCCACGAACGAGGCGTGCACAGGACCGTGCGTACGGCGTTCCAGCGGACCCAGCGCTTCTCGAACAGGGCGCGCGCGTCCTCGACGGGTTCGGTGCTGTCGAGCAGGTTGTTCAACGGCACGTTCACGATCGCGGTGACGAGCAGCGTGACGACGTACAGCGCCACGGCGAGCGCCACCCAGCCCAGGTCCTCGGGCTCGCCGAACCGGCTTCCCGCCGCGACCACCCCGAACAGCAGTGGCCCGCCGAAGACGACGACGAACCAGCCGTTGAGGATCGCCGATGTTCATGCCGCGCATCGACGTGACGTACGTGCGGTCGTCGGTCCGCGCCAGCCCGGGCATCACGGCGATCGAGAACGCCAGGTAGATCCCCGGCCATCAGCCCGTGGTGACGAGCTGGCCGCCAGGGCCAGCTGGCCGACTGTCTCCATGCGCCCAGTCTGCCGGGGTCGGGACCTCGCCGCCCGCATGTAACGCGGTGTTCCTGTCGCGACACGCCGAGCAGGCGCCTTGTTCAGCGACCATAACTCCGCGTTACAGGCGACCCGCGAGCGCGCCTACGAGGTGTGGTGCACCTCCTGCAAGCCGTACACCGGGGTGTCGATGCCCTCGTGCCGCGCCTTGAGCTGCAGGGCGAGGTAGAGCGAGTAGTGCCGCGACTGGTGCAGGTTGCCGCCGTGCATCCAGAGGTTCTCGACCTGGGTCGGCTTCCACATGTTGCGCTGCTCGCCCTCCCACGGGCCGGGGTCCTTGGTGGTGTCGGAGCCGAGGCCCCAGCACTTGCCCAGCCGGTCGGCGGTCTCGGCGTCGACCAGGTCGGCGACCCAGCCGTTCATCGAGCCGTAGCCGGTGGCGAAGACCACCACGTCGGCCGGCAGCTCGGTGCCGTCCTCGAGGACGACGGAGTCCTCGGTGAGGTGGTCGATCTGCCCCTGGACCAGCTTCACGTCGCCGTTCGGCGACGAGGTCGGCGGCGCCGACGTCGATGTAGTAGCCGGAGCCACGACGCAGGTACTTCATGAACAGGCCGGAGCCGTCGTCGCCCCAGTCGTGCTGGAAGCCCGACTTCTCGAGGCGGTCGTAGAAGTCCTTGTCCCGCTCGGCCATCGCCTCGTACGCCGGGATCTGGAACGTGTGCAGGATCCGGTAGGGCAACGAGGCGAAGATCAGGTCGGCCTTCTCGGTGGTGACCCCGGCGGCCACCGCACGCTCGGAGTAGAGGTCACCGAGCCCGATGTCCATCAGGCTGTCGCTCTTCACGATGTGGGTCGACGAGCGCTGCACCATCGTGACGTCGACGTCGTTCTCCCACAGGGCGCCGCAGATGTCGAAGGCCGAGTTGTTGCTGCCGATGATCACGGCCTTCTTGCCCTGGTAGGCGTCCGGTCCCGGGTGGGCCGACGAGTGGTGCACGTCGCCCCGGAAGATGTCGGTGCCCGGGACCTCCGGGCACGTTGGGCTTGCCGGACATCCCCGTCGCGAAGACGAGCTGCTTGGGCCGCAGCGTCAGCGGCTGGCCCTCGCGCTCGACCTCGACGGTCCACTCGCCGGTCTCCTCTGACCAGGTGGCGCTGGTGGCCGTCGTGCTCGACCAGTAGGGCACCTCCATCACCTTGGTGTAGGACTCCAGCCAGTCGCCGATCTTGTCCTTGGGGGCGAACACCGGCCAGTTGTCGGGGAACTTCAGGTAGGGCAGGTGGTCGTACCAGACCGGGTCGTGCAGGCACAGCGACTTGTAGCGGTTGCGCCACTGGTCGCCCGGACGTGGGTGCTTGTCGATGACGAGGCTGGGTACGCCGAGCTGGCGCAGCCGGGCGCCGAGCGCGATGCCGCCCTGGCCGCCGCCGACCACCAGCACGTAGGGCTGGGTGGTGCTGCCGATGGTCTCGGCCTCGTGCTGCTGCTTCTCCTTCCAGGTCATCCGCTCCTTGTTGGCGCCGTGCTCGGCGCCCATCGGGCGGTGCGTGCCGCGAGGCTCCTCGTGGCCCTTGAGCTCGTACATCGTGGTGAGCAGGGTCCAGGCGCGGTCCTCGCCGTCCTCCTCCTTCAGCCGCAGCAGCCCGCGGCCCCGCCCGGTCGCGGTCTCGAAGCCGATCCACGCCGTGACCACGCCGTCGGCCTCGTCGGGCGGCTCCTCGGTCGCGAACCCGAGGGGGTCGGTGTGGTCGAGGGTGGCGTTGAGCAGGTCGGTGACACCGTCACGCCCCTCGACGGTCTTGAGGTTCCAGGTGAACGCGACCAGGTCGCGCCAGTAGCTCTCGGTCGCGAACAGCCCCGCGGCCGCTGCGACGTCGCGCGCCTTCAGGGCCGACTCGAAGGCGCCGAGCCAGGCGTCCACTCGTGCCTGCGGGCTCGTCTGCGGTGGCGAGCGTGGTCTCCCGTTCGGGGGCCTGGGTCATGGTTTCTCCTTCGCCTAGGCTGTTGTGACCGAGCACACACCCCCCGGCCGAACCCGGGACAGGGTTGCAGCACGTTGCATCCCGCTCACCGGTGCTCGCGGGAAGGACCCGGCCTTGGACGGCGAGCAGGCGCTCCATCGCACGCGCGACGCGGTGCTCTCCGGGTCCGGGCCGGCACCCGCCTCCGCGCCGCGCACGACCGTCGCCGCCTCGTGGCGCCGGGTCGAGGCCTGCGGTCTCGAACCGGGTTCGGCGCCCGAGGTGCCACCCCTGGGCAGCAGCGAGCTGGAGCGCCGTCGCGCCGTCAGCGGGCTGGGCGAGTTCGTGCCGCGCCTGACCGAGACGCTCTCCTCGGTCATCGACGCCGGGCAGCTGGTCGTCGTCGCGGACGCCGAGGGCCGGGTGCTCTGGCGGGCCGGCTCGAGCGGCGTACGCCGGCTGGCCGACGGGCTCGGGCTTCATCGGCGGCTCGGCCTGGACCGAGGGCAACGTCGGCACCAACGCGATCGGCACCAGCCTCGTGCTCGGCGAGGGCGTGCACATCCAGGGCCCGGAGCACTTCGTCGAGTCCCACACCCGCTGGGGCTGCGCCGCGGCACCGTTGCGGGACCCCTGGTCGGGCCGGACCCTCGGCGTGGTGGACGTCAGCGGACCTTCCCGTGGCATGCACCCGGCCGAGCTCGCCCTGGTCGAGATGGCGTCGCGGCTGACGTCGATGGAGCTCGTGGAGCGTCGTCGGGCGCAGCTGGACCGCCTCCGCGCCACCGCCGCTCCCCTGCTCGCGCGCATCGGCGGGGACGCCCTGGCCGTCGACGCGCGACGGGCACCTCGCGGCCGCCGTGGGCTCGAGGGCGCCCGACCGGGTGGCGCTCCCCGACGACCTGGCCGGTGGACCCGTGTGGCTGCCGACGCTGGGCGCGGCCGTGGCCGAGCCCCTCGCCGGCGGCTGGCTGCTGCGGCTCGGACGGTGAGGCCGCCGGGCTCCCGAGCGAGCTGGTCCTCGACCTGACCGGCGCCCCGGTCGTCCGCGTCGCCGGGGCAGCGGGTCGTGGTCGCGACAGCTCTCGCCCCGCCACGCCGAGATCCTGGTGGCGCTGCTCGAGGCCGGGCCCACGGGTCGTACGGCGACCGGGCTGGCGCTGGACCTGTTCGACGACGCGGAGCGGGTGGTGACCGTGCGGGCGGAGATGTCCCGCCTGCGCCGGGCGCTCGGCAGCGTGCTGCTCTCCGGTCCCTACCGGGTCTCCCCCGCCGTCCGGGCCAGGGTCGAGCTGGCCGGCGACCGGGCCGGCGTGCTCCCGGGGTCGAGCGCGCCCGCCGTGCACCGCCTCAGGAACCGGCCCGGACCCGCAGCGATGAGTCTCGCTGACTCGGCGCCGGTCAGTCCAGCTGAAGGCAACGCACTCACGAGGAGACAGCCATGCAGCGCATCACCCCGAACCTGTGGATCAACGACGGCAAGATCGAGGAGGCGGTGGACGTTCTACTGCTCGCTGTTCGAGGACAGCCGGCGTGGTCAGCAGCAGCGACTACGGACCCGACGCCGGCGACTACGCCGGCCAGAAGATGGCCCTCTACTTCGAGCTGATGGGCCAGCCCTACGTCGCGATCAACGGTGGCGACACCCGCTTCGAGGCCAACGAGTCGGTCTCGCTGGCGATCCCGTGCGACACCCAGGAGGAGATCGACCGGCTGTGGGACGCCCTCGTCGAGGGCGGCGAGCCGGGCCCGTGCGGCTGGCTGAAGGACCGCTACGGGTTCAGCTGGCAGGTCTACCCGGCCGTGCTGGACAAGATGATGGGCGACTCCGACCCCGAGAAGGTCCAGCGCGTCACGGCCTGCTTCATGGCCGTCGACAAGCGCGCGTTCCGGATCGACGAGCTCGAAGCGGCCTTCGACGGCCGCTGAGCGCCAAGGCCCCGGACGGCCCCGGAAACTGGACGTGGGTGGTGGCAGTACGGCTCGGGTTCCTACCACGGCGAGGAACCCGGCTGCCTGCCACCTCCCACGCGAGGATTCTGCGGCATCAGGTGAACATCGGGCGAAATGTCGGCCGCGAATACCTCGAACCGGTGTAGACCGGACACACCGCCTGCTTGCGCAACGGGCGCGAGGTCAGTGCGTGGGACGGTTCTCGTACGGCGTCGACAGCACGATCGTGGTCCGCGTCGAGACGTTGGCCGCCGCCCGCACCCGGGCCAGCAGCTCCTCGAGGTCGGCGGGTGTCGCCACCCGCACCTTGAGGATGTAGGACTCCTCCCCCGCGACCGACCAGCACGACTCGATCTCGCTGATCTGCTCGAGGCGGTCGGGGTAGTCGTCGGCCTCCGAGACGTCGAACGGCGTGATGCTGACGAAGGCGGTCAGTGGCTTCCCGGCGGCGGCGTGGTCGATCGTGGCGCCGTACCCGAGGATCAGGCCGCGCTCCTCGAGCCGCTTGACCCGCTGGTGCACCGCGCTCGTCGAGAGCCCGGTCGCCTTGCCGAGGTCGGTGTAGGACATGCGGCCGTCGTCGGCCAGCAGGCCCAGGATCTGGCGGTCGGTCTTCTCCACGGGGCTGAGCCTAGAGGTTCCAGCCCGACGGGCTGACGCTGTCCGGCATCTAGACTCCCCGGCGTGACGTCCCGGCTGATGCTCCTCGACACCGCCTCGCTCTACTTCCGCGCGTTCTTCGGGGTGCCGGACAGCGTGACGGCGCCCAACGGGATGCCGGTGAACGCGGTGCGGGGGCTGCTGGAGTTCATCAACCGGCTCGTCGACGAGTACCAGCCGACGCACCTCGCCTGCTGCTGGGACAACGACTGGCGTCCGGCGTGGCGGGTCGAGCTGCTGCCGTCGTACAAGGCGCACCGGGTGGTGGCGCCCCGCCCCGGTGACACCCCCGACATCGAGGAGGTCCCCGACCCGCTCGAGCAGCAGATCCCGATCATCGTCGCGGTGCTCGACGCGTTCGGGATCGCGATCGTCGGGGCCGACCACTACGAGGCCGACGACGTGATCGGCACGCTGGCGACCGACGCCGGGATGCCCGTCGACATCGTCACCGGTGACCGCGACCTGTTCCAGCTCGTCGACGACGACGCCGAGGTGCGGGTGCTCTACACCGCCCGCGGGGTGGGCAAGCACGAGCGGGTGGACAACGACTGGGTGCGCGAGAGCTACGGCGTCGACGCCAACCAGTACGCCGCCTTCGCCACCCTGCGCGGCGACTCCTCCGACGGGCTCCCGGGTGTCGCCGGCGTGGGCGACAAGACCGCGGCGGTGCTGCTCAACCGCTTCGGCGACCTCGACAGCATCATCGCGGCGGCCCAGGACCCCGACGGCGACATGGGGCCGGGTCCGCGCGGCAAGATCAAGGCGTCGCTGGACTACCTCGCGGTCGCGCCGAAGGTCGTCGCCGTCGCTCGCGACATCGACCTCGGTGACCGCGACCTGACCCTGCCCTCCTCCCCCGCCGACCCCGAGATGCTCGAGGCGATCGCCGAGCAGTGGGGCCTGAACAGCCCGGTCGAGCGGCTGCGGGAGACGCTGGCGCGATGAGCGACGCGGCCGGCGGCTCCCCCTGGGTGAGTCGCTGGCGCGCGGCCTACGACATCGCGCTCGGGGTGGCGTTGTTCCTCGTCGCTGCTGATCCCGGCGATCCGGCAGGCGAGCACCGGCACGTCGGCGGGGCTGCGCAACGGGATGCTGCTCCTGCTGCTCGACCTGGTCGTGCTCGTGATGCTCTCCAGGTACGTGACCCGGCCGGACCGCCAGCACCTCCTCGGTCCGACGCGCCGACGCGGAGCGCGAGCGGACAGGTCGCTCGCGCGCAGCAGGCTCGCGGGACTGCTCGACGAGCGGGGCACCCCCTCGCCGGCCCTCGGCCTCGTCCTCACCGACGACGACATCGCCGTCCGCCAGGGAGTCGAGGACCACGCGCCGCTGGCCCACCTCGCGTGGTCCGACTGCGCGGCCGTCGTGGCCAGCGAGGTCGACGTGTCGAACGGGACGACGATGGTCTACCTGCAGTTCGTCGCGGTCCACGAGGACCGCATCCGCTTCGTCCGCGGGCTGCGGCGGACCCGGGGCGCCGGCCGGCTCCTGGGGGTCAGCGAGGCGGCGGGCGCGATGGTCTGGGGCGTGCCCACCGAGCTCGTCCCGCTGCTGGCGCCGTTGCTGGACCACGTCGAGCGGCACCACCCGCACGTCCGGATCGTGCTGCCCGACCTAGCGAGCTCGACCCGCACGCGCGAAGAGCATCGACGCCGCCACCGCCGCGACGGCCAGGATGCCCACGCACCAGACGACGGCCCACAGCGGCTGGTGGTCCAGCGGCGTGCCCATCCACAGCCCGCGCAGGGTCTCGATCACCGGCGTCATCGGCTGGTGCTCGGCGAAGCCCTGGAGCCAGGAGGGCATGGTGTCGGCGGGGACGAAGGCGGTGCTGACGTAGGGCAGGAACATCAGCACGATGGTCATGCTGTTGGCGGCCTCGGGGCTGCCGGCGAGCAGACCGACCGCGGCCGCGAGCCAGGACAGCGCGAGGATGAACAGCACGATCAGCGCGACGGCGCCCAGCCAGGCCAGCGGCGACCCGGTCGGGCCTCCAGCCGACGGCCAGCCCGACCAGGATCACCAGGAAGGTCGCGAGCAGGTTGCGCAGCACGCTGGCCACCACGTGACCGGTCAGCAGCGACGAGGGCGAGACCGGCATCGAGCGGAACCGGTCGACGATCCCGTTGGTCATGTCCTGGGCGACGGCGGTCGCCGTGGTGCCGGCGCCGAAGCCGGCGCAGAGCACGATCAGGCCCGGCACCACGTAGTCGACGTACGACGTGCCGGTGCGCATCGCGCCGCCGAAGACGTAGACGAACAGCAGCATCAGGATCACCGGGAGCATCAGCGCGGTGAAGAAGGCCTCCGGGTCGCGCAGCGAGCGGCGCACGCTGCGGGTCACCATCACCCGGGTGTCGAGGGCGGTGTCGGAGAATCGGTCGGCGAGGTGGTGCATGGTCAGGCTCATCTGGGTGCTCCGGTTCAGGCCGCGACGCGGCGGTCGGTGAGGGACAGGAAGACGTCGTCGAGCGACGGGCGCTGGGTGTCGACGCGTCGGATGTCGAGGTGGTGGCGCTGGGCCGTCGTCGAGGAGCGCGGGCGAGCGACGTGGCGGACCCGTCGGTGGCGACGCCGATCGTCAGCAGCGTCGGGTCGGCTGCCGCTGCGGGGAAGACGCTGCCGCGCCGCGTCGTACGCCGCCCGGTCGGTCAGCTCGAGCCGGACCTGCTCGGCCCCGACCGTGGACTTGAGCTGCTCGGGAGTCCCCTCCGCGACGATGCGGCCACCGTCGAGCACGCCGACCAGGTCGGCGAGGCGGTCGGCCTCCTCGAGGTACTGGGTGGTGAGCAGGATGGTCACGCCCTCGGCCCGGAGCTGGCTCACGGTGGCCCAGACCTGCTCGCGGCTGCGCGGGTCGAGCCCGGTCGTCGGCTCGTCGAGGAAGAGCAGCGCGGGTCGCTCGATCATGCTGACGGCGAGGTCGAGGCGCCGCTTCATGCCGCCCGAGTAGGTGCCGGCCCGACGTCCGGCCGCGTCGACCAGGTCGAACTCCTCGAGCAGCTCGGCGGTGCGACGCCGCGCTGCCGGCGACGGAGAGCTTGCGCAGCCGGGCCATCATCAGCAGGTTCTCCTCCCCCGTCAGGACGTCGTCGACCGCGGCGTACTGCCCGGTGAGGCCGATCGAGCGGCGGACGCCGTCGGCGTCGGAGACGAGGTCGTGCCCGGCGACCACGGCCGTGCCCGCGTCGGGTCGCACCAGCGTGGCGAGGATCCGCACCAGGGTGGTCTTGCCGGCGCCGTTGGGGCCGAGCAGCCCGTAGATGGTGCCGGTCGCGATGCGCAGGTCCACGTCGTCGAGGGCGCGGGTCTGGCCGAAGGTCTTCGTGAGGGACTCGACTTCAACTGTGTACGTCATACACAAACTGTATGCGGCGTACACTGAAAGGCGCAAGCACCTTCCTGTGAAAGATTGCCGCCATGCCTGACCGACCGACCGAGTCCGCCGTACGGCTGCCGCCTGCCCTCGAGATCCTCTGGGGGCAGCGCTCCCCCGGCAGCCGTGGGCCGCGCGCCGAGCTCGACGTCGACCGCATCGTCTCCGCCGCCGTCGACATCGCCAACGCCGACGGGCTCGAGGCCGTCTCGATGGCGCGGGTCGCCAAGGCGCTCGGCTTCACCACGATGTCGCTCTACCGGCACGTGGCCAACAAGGACGACCTGCTCCAGCTGATGTGGAACGCCAGCGCGCGCAACCTCAAGGACCGAACGGTCGAGGGCGACACCTGGCGCGAGCGGCTGATGTCGTGGGCCGTCATCCAGCGCCAGGTCATCGAGGAGAACATCTGGATCGTCCAGCTGCCGATGGCGACTCCTCCGCTCGCGCCGAACTCGCTGGCCTGGGTCGAGCTCGGGCTCGCTGCGCTCGACGGACCTCGACGTCCCCGCACCACGCGAAGATCCGGGTCCTCGGGCTGATCAGCCAGCACGCCCTGATCGACGCGCGGATGGCCTTCGACGAGCGTCGCGGGCAAGGCGCTGGCCGCGGAGTCGGGCGTCGAGACCGACTACGGCACCCTGGTCAGGGAGCTGGCCGACCCCGAGGTCTACCCGCACCTGACCGAGCATCGTGGGCCAGGAGCCGCCGCCGGGCTTCGAGGCCGACGACCCGAAGGCCGAGTACGCCTTCGACATCGGGATCATCCTCGACGGCCTCGAGGCGCTGGCGGCGCGCTCAGCCGGCTGACGGGTCGGTGGAGCGCGCCCGCACGTGGATCCGCTCCCCCTCGCGGCTGAAGATCGAGAGGAACTCGACCGGGTAGGAGTCGGCGCCGCCGAACCAGTGCGGCAGCCGGGTGTCGAACTCCGCGGCCTCCCCCGGCTCGAGCACCAGGTCGTGCTCGCCCAGGATCATCCGCAGCCTCCCGCTCAGCACGTAGAGCCACTCGTAGCCCTCGTGGGTCTTCGGCTCCGGCTTCCGGCGCGTGGAGCCGCCGGGGATCGTGGTCTTGAACGCCTGGAGCGTGCCCGGCCGGCGCGTCAGCGGCACCATCGTCATCCCGCCGTGGCGGATCGGCTTGGCCCGCACGCGCGGGTCCTCGGCCGGTCCGGCGCCCACGAGCTCGTCGAGCTGCACCTGGTGGACGCGCGCGAGCGGCAGCAGCAGCTCCAGCGTCGGCTTCCGCTGACCCGACTCCAGCCGGGACAGCGTGCTCACCGAGATGCCGGTGCCTTCGGACAGCTCGGCGAGGGTCAGGTCGCGCTCCTGGCGCAGCGCGCGGAGGCGAGGGCCCACGGCGTCGAGCACGTCGTCACTCATGGGACCCAGTTTGCCATTCCAGCAACATCATTTGTCAAATCGGCGCGGACGAGTCACAGTCTGTCGTACAGGACTTCAGAGAAGGAGAACGACCATGGACATCGACCACGAGGTGATCGTCGTCGGCGGCGGAGCGGCGGGGCTGAGCGCAGGCATTGCGCTCGCCCGGTCGCGGCGATCGGTGCTGGTGATCGACGCCGGCGAGCCCCGCAACGCACCGGCCGAGGGGGTGCACAACTTCCTCACCCGCGACGGGATCGCTCCCCGCGACCTCGTGGAGCAGGGCCGCACCGAGCTGCGCCACTACGGCGGCGAGGTGCGGCTGGGCCGAGCCGCCGCCGCGGAGCCGGTCGACGACGGGTTCGCCGTGCTGCTCGACGACGGCGCCCGGCTGGTCGCCCGCCGGCTCATCGTCACCTCGGGCGTGGTCGACCGGCTGCCCGAGATCGACGGGCTGCGCGAGCACTGGGGCACCGGGGTGCTGCACTGCCCCTACTGCCACGGCTGGGAGGTGCGCGACCAGGCGATCGGCGTCGTCGCGACCGGCGCGACGTCGGTGCACCAGGCGCTGCTGTTCAGCCAGCTGACCGACGAGATCACGCTGGTGACGCACGCCTTCGAGCCCGATGCGGAGGCCCGCGACCTGCTCGCGGGCGCCGGCGTCAGCGTGCGTCGACGGCACGGTGCGCGAGGTGGAGGGCCGACGGCGGGCTGATCACGGGCCTGCGGCTCGACGACGGGACCCTGCTCGAGGTGCGCAGCGGTCGTGGTCTCGCCGTACGCCGAGCGCGCGGAGCACGCTGCTCGCTTCGCTCGGCATCGCCGCGGTGGCCCACCCGTCGGGCATGGGCGAGTCCGTCGAGGTCGACCCGATGGGCCAGACCTCGGTGCCCGGCGTGTACGCCGCCGGCAACGTCACCGACATCTCCGCCCAGGTGATGGGCGCCGCCGCGGCCGGGACCCGGGCCGGTGCCGCGGTCAACGCCGACCTCGTGATGACCGACGCCCGCGAGCGGGTGCCGGCATGAGCGACCACCACCACGACCACGCGCACCACCACGGGTCGACCGCCGAGCCGCCCGTGAACCAGTGGACCGCCGAGTTCTGGGACGAGCGCTACGGAGCCAGCACGGCCCTGTGGAGCGGACACGTGAACGCTGCCCTGATGACGGAGGCCGCCGACCTCACCCCCGGCCGGCGCTCGACGTCGGCCTGCGGCGAGGGCGGCGACGTCCTCTGGCTGGCGGCGCGCGGCTGGCAGGTGGACGGCATCGACGTCTCGCAGGTCGCTCTCGACCGCGCCGCCGGCCACGCCCGCGAGGCCGGCCCCGAGATCGACGAGCGCGTCACCTGGACGCAGCGCGACCTGATGGACTGGCGACCACCGGAGGCGGCGTACGACCTGGTGACGGTGTCGTTCATGCACCTGCCGGGCGGCGATCGTGCGGCGGTGTACGCCGGCCTGGCCGACGCGGTCGCGATCGGCGGCTCCTTCCTGGTGGCGGCGCACAGCCCGCTCGACATCGGCGTGGTCCCGCGGCCGCACGACCCGGATCTCTACTTCACCGCCGAGCAGCTCGCCGCGGGACTCGACGACCGCTGGGAGGTCGTCACCTGCGAGGCGCGACCCCGACCGGGCAAGCATCCTGACGGGTCACGACGTCACGCTGCACGACACGGTGCTGCGCGCGCGTCAGGCGCGCGCTAGCGGCCTACTCGCTGACCGAGGAGTACGCCACGACGCCGCGTCGGAGCCGGCCCGCGGCCTCGCGGGCGACCTTGCGGAGCGCCGGGTTCGGGGTGGCGTCGGCGACCTGGTCGGCGAGGTCGAGCAGCTGCTTGACCCAGCGGACGAAGTCGCCCGGCGGCGAGGTCGGTGACCTGCAGGATGTCGTCGAGCTCGTCGCCCTCGGCCCAGCGGTACGCCGCCCAGGCGAAGCCGAGGTCGGGCTCGTGCAGCTGGTCGAGGTGGTGGTCGCGCTCGAGCGCGTCGAGGTCCGACCAGATCGAGACCATGTCGGCGAGCACCTGCTTGACCTGCCCGCCGGGCACCCGCGGCGACGCGGCGTCGTCGGGACGACGCGACTCGTAGACCAGGGTCGAGAGCACCGCGGCCAGCGCGGAGGCGTCGAGGTCGTCCCACAGCCCGGCGCGCAGCGACTCGGCGGTGAGCAGGTCCATCTCGTTGTAGATCCGCATCAGCGTGCGGCCGCGGTCGGTGACCTGGGAGGCGCCCGTCCTCGCCCTCGAGGTAGCCCAGCGCGGTGAGCACGTCGCAGACCCGGTCGAACTGCCGGGCGATCGTGTTGGTGCGCTGCTCGATGCGTCGCTTCAGCGTCTTGGCGTCCCGGTCGAGCTTGAAGTAGCGCTCGGACCAGCGGGCGTGGTCCTCGCGGTCGGGGCAGCCGTGGCACGGGTGCGCGCGCAGCTGCGTGCGGAGCTCCTCGATCCGGTGGTCCTCCTCCGGCGTCCGGCCGCTGCCCTGACCGGGCCGCTTCCACGGAGGCGGCGGCGTCAGGTTGTGGGTGCGGTTGCGCAGGCGTCGAGGCGAGGTCGCGGCGCGACTGCGGGTTGCGGCCGTTGAAGTTCCTCGGGATCTTCACCCGCGTGATCGAGCCGACGGGGGTCGGGAAGTCGACCAGGCTGAGCCGGCGGGCGTGCCTGTCGGCGGTGAGCACGTAGGGACGCGGGCCGTCGCGGTCGGCCCGGGTGCCGGGATCGATGACGACGGCCATGCCGGCGAACCGGCCGCCCGGCACCTCGATCACGTCGCCGGGGCGCAGCGACTCCAGCGAGTCGATCACCTCCTGGCGGCGGTCGGCCCGGCGCGACCTGGCGAGGTTCTTCTCGGTGTCGGAGAGCCGGTGCCGCAGGCCGGCGTACTCCATGAAGTCGCCCTTGTCGCAGGCGGCCGCGTCGGCGTACCCCTTCAGGGCGTCCTCGCTCTTGCGCAGCTGCCGGGCGAGGCCGACGACGGCCTTGTCGGCCTGGAACTGGGCGAACGACGACTCGAGCAGCTCGCGGGCGCGCGTCGCGGCCGAACTGGTGCACCAGGTTGACCGCCATGTTGTACGACGGACGGAAGCTCGACTTGAGCGGATAGGTGCGGGTCGAGGCGAGACCGGCCACCGCCTTGGGGTCGAACCCCTGCTGCCAGAGCACCACGCCATGGCCCTCGACGTCGATGCCGCGACGCCCGGCCCGGCCGGTCAGCTGGGTGTACTCCCCCGGCGTGATGTCGGCGTGGGTCTCGCCGTTCCACTTCGACAGCTTCTCGATCACCACCGAGCGCGCGGGCATGTTGATGCCCGAGCGCCAGCGTCTCGGTCGCGAACACGACCCGGCACAGGCCGCGCAGGAACAGCTCCTCGACGCACTCCTTGAAGGTCGGCAGCATGCCGGCGTGGTGCGCGGCGATGCCGCGGGTCAGGCCGTCGAGGAACTCGTGGTAGCCGAGCACCTGCAGGTCCTCGTCGGGCAGGTTCGAGCAGCGCTCCTCGACGAACGCGAAGATCTGGTCGCGCTCCTCCGGCGTGGTCAGCCGCAGGTTGCTGTTCAGGCACTGCTGGACCGCGGCGTCGCAGCCGACCCGGCTGAAGATGAACACGATCGCCGGGCAGCAGCCCGGCGCGGTCGAGCTGCTCGACGACCTCGCTGCGGCTGGGCGTCCAGACGCCTCGGGTGCCGCCCGGCCCCTTGTTCGGGCCGCTTGCCGCCGCGGGCGGGACGTCGGTCCTTGATCCGGCCGCGCGCCCAGTCGTCGCGCGCCACCCGGAAGCAGCTCCGGGTTGACCTTGGGCTCGTGGTCCTCGATCTCGGAGGGGTCGCCGCCCTCGTCGGCGAACAGGTCGTACATCCGCCGGCCGACGATCACGTGCTGGTAGAGCGGCACCGGTCGCCGCTCCTCGACGATCGTGGTGGTCTCGCCGCGCACGGTGCCGAGCCACTCGCCGAACTCCTCGGCGTTGCTCACGGTGGCCGACAGCGAGGCCAGCGCCACCGACTCGGGCAGGTGGATGATCACCTCCTCCCAGACGGCGCCGCGCATCCGGTCGGCGAGGTAGTGCACCTCGTCCATCACCACGAAGCCGAGGCTCTGCGAGGGTCCGCGACCCGGCGTACAGCATGTTGCGCAGCACCTCGGTGGTCATCACGACCACCGGGGCCTCGCCGTTGATGCTGTTGTCGCCGGTGAGCAGGCCGACCTTCTCCGGCGCCGTAGCGCTTGCACCAGGTCGTTGAACTTCTGGTTCGACAGCGCCTTGATCGGGGTCGTGTAGAACGCCTTGCGCCCGGTCTCCAGGGCGAGGTGCACGGCGAACTCGCCGACGATCGTCTTGCCCGAGCCCGTCGGCGCCGCGACCAGCACCGAGCGGCCCTCCTCGAGCTCGCGGCAGGCGCGCACCTGGAAGTCGTCGAGGGCGAAGGACAGCCGCGAGGAGAAGTCGGCCAGCTGGGGGTGCTCGCGGTGGCGACGCGAACGCTCGTAGCGCTCGGCCGGGCTCAGCTCGGAGGTGCGGTCCGGTGTCATGTCAGCTCCCTCACGGCACCAGGACGCGCAGCGCCAGCGGCGCGACCTCCACGGTCAGCGGCAGGGGTGCGACGCGCTCCCCGTCGGCGTACGCCGTGATGCCCGGGCGCCGCGATGGTGACCTTCTTCGCGTGGTGGTGTCGGTAGTCGGGGTGGTGGATGTGGGTGCCCTTGAACAGCTTGGGGTAGGTGCGCACGAGCTGAGTCTTGCTCATCGGCCGGATCACCACGACGTCGAGCAGCCCGTCGTCGAGGACCGCCCCCTCGGTGATCCGCAGGCCACCGCCGAACGACGGCCCGTTGCCGACCGCGACCATCATCGCGTCGAAGCGGTGCTGCTCCCCGTCGATCTCCACGACGTACGGGATCGGCTTGAACGTGCGCAGCTCGGCGATCGTGGCGAGGTTGTAGCGCATCTGCCCCTTGGGCCAGGTCATCTCGTTGGCGCGCTCGTTGACGATCGCGTCGAAGCCGGCCGCGAGCACGGTGACGAAGTACTTCGTCCCGATGCGCGCGAGGTCGACGCGTCGCTCCTTGCCGCCGATGACGATGTCGGTCGCGGCGGCCGTGTCCTTGCGGGGTACGTCGAAGTAACGGGCCACGTCGTTTCCCGTGCCGGCCGGGATCAGGCCGAGCCGGGTCCCGGAGTCGGCCAGCGCCTGGATGGCGAGGTGGACCATGCCGTCGCCGCCGACGACCACGAGCGTCTCGACGCCGTCCTCGACGCACTGACGGGCCAGGTCGAGCGCCTCGTCGGCGTCGCGACCCACCAGGTTGCGGACCTCGTAGCCGGCGTCGCGGAGCCGCGGCAGTGCCTCGTCGACGGTCCGCGCACCCTTCCCCTTGCCGGAGGTGGGGTTGGTGAGAAGGGCGATCTCCTGGGGCACGACCCGACCCTATCTGTCGCCCGGAGCGGAACGCGGACGACTACAGGGGTGAGATGGCGTCGTCGTCCAGCTCCTCGGGCGAGCGCCGGCCGCGCCGGCGGTCGAGCAGCCGGGCGATGAGCTCCGAGGCGATCACCAGGATCAGCATCGGGAAGCGCCAGCATCAGCATCGAGTAGGGGTCCGTCGACGGCGTGGCGACGGCGGCGAAGACGAAGACGCCGATGATGATCCAGGGCCGGTGCCGCCCCAGGGACTTGCCGGAGACCACCCCGGCGAGGTTGAGCATGATGACGAACAGCGGGATCTCGAAGGCCACCCCGAAGACCAGCAGCATCCGGGTGATGAAGGTGAAGAAGTCGCCGAACTCGGTGAGCTGGATGACGCCCGCCGGGGTGAAGCTGATCAGGGTCGCGATGCCCTTGGGCAGCACGTAGTAGCCGAGCGCCACGCCGGCGATGAACAACGGGCCGGCCGTGAACGCGAAGATCCGGGTCCAGCGGCGCTCGTTGCGGTGCAGCCCGGGAACGATGAAGCCCCAGATCTCGTAGAGCCACAGCGGCGAGGTGACCACGATGCGCCGCGATGCCGCGACATCTTCAGCTGGAGCATCAGCGGCGTGCCGACGCCGGTGATCACGGCCTGGGTCTGGGTGGTCTGGCCGAGCGACTCGCGGGCCTGGTTGTAGGGGTCGAGGATCAGCTGGAAGAGCTGGTCGTAGAAGAACAGGGCGACGATCGTCGCGGTGACGACGTAGAGCGCGATCCGCATGATCCGCGCGCGGAGCTCACGGAAGTGGTCGCCGAGCGACATGCGGCCGCCCTCGCCGACCACGTCACGGGGTCGGCCACGGAACAGGTCGAAGACCCCGGCGATCGACACAGTGGTGCTGCTCCGGGGTCAGGGAGTGCCAGGAGTGCCGGGCTCGTCGGTCCCGGCGGCCTTGTTCTGTGCGTCGATCTGACGCTGCTCGGGGGTCTTGGTCTTGTCGTCGTCGTCATCGTCGTCGAGCAGGCCCTTGGTCTCGGCCTTGAAGATCCGCAGGGCACGACCGCTGCCACGAGCCAGCTCGGGGAGCTTCTTCGCGCCGAAGAGGAGCACGATGATGCCCACGATGATGATCAGCTCCGTCGGGCCGAGGCCGGCCAGGAACGGAATGACGAGCAGGTTGGTCATGGCGGCCATGCTACGCCGCCAACCTGAGTGATGCACGGTGGGTCGGGTGTTCCGGGCCTGTCCGGGGTGTCGCGGGTCGACCGAGACGCTCACTAGCACGTGGCAGCCGCGGACGAGGAGCCCTTCTTGACGGTGTTGCAGGTGTTCTGGAAGGCGCCCTTGATGACGCCTCCGAAGGCGAACACGATCACGACGATCAGGGCGGCGATGCCCGCGACGAGGAGGCCGTACTCGACGGCGGAGGCGCCGTCCTCGGTCACGTGCGGCGGCGGGCGATGGTGCGGAAGAACTCGAGCATCGGTGTTTCCTCTACGTCCGGCGGCGGGGTGTGCGGAGCCTCGAGGCCGTCCCAGTGGCCCGTGCGTCTAAGTATGCCCGAATTGCGACCGAAAGGGATCGGCATTTGCCGTTTTAACTCTATGACCCCTTTGGGCTGTTCCGAGTAGCTCCGTCGCGGTCAGCCCGCGTCGTACAGCGCCAGTGTCGCCTGCGCGGTGCGGGCGACCTCGCGGCTCAGCTCGGGTGGCTCCACCACGGTGAGCCCGGGAGCGACGCGGAGCGCGAGGCGGACCAGCCAGCGCGGGTCCCCCACGCGCAGCCGGGCCTCGAGGCGGCCGTCGCCGAGCTCCTCGACGGAGTCCACCGGGTAGTAGTCGGCCACCCAGCGGGCGTAGCGCTCGAGGTGCAGCACGGCCTCGACGTCGTCGGGCCCGGCCTCGAACAGCCCCTCGGAGAGGTCCCGCGGGCTGAGGTCGTGCTCCTGGCGCGGCTCGTCGACGATCTCCACGGCGTGCATCCGGTCGAGCCGGAACAGCCGGCGCGCCTGCGCGAGGTGGCACCAGGCGTCGAGGTAGTCGTGCCCCTCGCCGGTGAGCAGCTCGAGCGGGTCGACGGTGCGCTGGGTGGTCTCGTCGCGCGTGGGCACGTAGTAGTCGATCCGGGCCTGCCGGTTGCCCGCGATCGCCCGCTCCAGCAGGCCGGCGTGCCGGATCGTCGCCGGCGAGCGCGGCAGGTGCACCTCGACCTGCGGGGTCGCGGTGCCGCTGGCGGTCGCGTCCTCGAGCTTGACCAGGCAGCGGTCGATGACCTCGTGGGAGGAGTCGGGGCTGCCCTCGCGCAGGGCGCGCAGGGCCACGATCAGCGCCGAGGCCTCGGAGCTGCCGAGCCGGACCGGGCGCGAGAGGAAGTCCGCGTTGTCGATGCGTACGACGCCTTCGGGATCGTCCTCGATGGCCCCGAAGTCGACGTCGATCATCTTGTCGGGGGTCAGGCCCGGGCAGCCCGCACATCCAGAGGACCTTGAGGTCCTTCATGATCTGCTCCGGACGGACCCCGAAGTCGGCGGCCACCTGCGCCAGGGACACGTCGGTGCGCGTCTGGAGATAGGGCACCAGCGCCAGCAACCTCGAGACCTGTTCGCGGGCGCCGCTCACGTCGTCGCCTCCGCGTCGTCGGTCATCAGGACGCCGGCGAGCCGGCCGGCCATGGTGGTCCGCAGCTCGGCCGGGGACTCGACGACGACAGCGTCGGCGTACCCGAGCAGCTCGCCGGCGAAGTCGGTCTCGGAGAGGTAGGGCACCTCGAGCTCGTCCCAGCCCAGCGAGCCGTCGGGCCCGGTCACGCCGGTGGCGCTGACCCGGGCGCGGCGGCGCAGGCCGTTGGCCGACCCCGGACGGGCCAGCACGAGCGCCGTGCGGTCGGGCTGGCGCGGGGCCAGGGTCTCGGACAGCTCGCGCAGGTCGGTGCCCTCGGGCACGACGTAGGAGCCGGAGGCGCCGTCGCTGGCGACGCCGGAGACGATCCGGCTGAGCCGGAACATCCGCGGCTCGCCCCGGTCGGTGTCCAGGCCGGCGACGTACCAGCGGCCCTGGGCGGTCACCACGCCCCAGGGCTGGAGGTGCCGGGTCTTGACCTCGCTCTCCCCCGCCCGCGTGTAGTCGAAGCTCACCGGCGTGCGGTGCACCGTGGCCTGCCACATCGCCTCGAAGGCGGGCTCCTCGGCGGCCAGCGCGGGGGCGACCTGGTCGAGCTGCTCGCGGTCGAAGCTGAGCCCGGCGGCCTTGAGCTTGACCAGCGCGTCGGAGGTCGCGGCGGCCAGGCCGGCGTGGCGCCACACGCGGGCTGCCAGGCCGAGCACCGCGACCTCGTCGGCCGTGAAGTCGATCTCGGGCAGCTCGAAGGCGTCGCGCTTGATCCGGTAGCCCTGCTCGTCCTCGAAGAACTTGTCGACGTAGCCGACCTCGAGCGGGATGCCGAGGGCGCGGAGGTCGTCCTTGTCGCGCTCGAACATCCGGTCGAAGGCCTCGTCGTTGCTCTCGCGGTAGGGCTCCATCAGGGCCCGGATCTGGTCCTTGGTGGTGTAGTTGCGCGCCACCAGCAGCAGGATCACCAGGTTGAGCAGGCGCTCGGACTTCGCAGCGGACACGGGGCTGCCTCAGCCGACGCCGAGGACGTCGATGACGAAGACCAGGGTGGAGTTGGCCGGGATGCCGGGCTGCGCGGACTTGCCGTAGGCCGTGTCGGGCGGGCAGATCAGCATCACGCGGGCGCCCTCCTTGAGGCCGGCCAGACCCTGGTCCCAGGCCTTGATGACCGCGCCCAGCCCGATCGAGAACCGTGCGGGTTCCTTGCCGTAGGTGTTGTTGAACGGCTCCTTGGCGCCCCACACCTGGCCCATGTAGTCGGCGGCGATCCGGTCCGGGGTCTCGATCTCGGGGCCGGTGCCCTCGCGCAGCTGGATCGCCGCGAAGTCCGTCGGCTTCTTCAGGCCCGTGAAGTCGAGGCCGGTGAGGTCGCCGTCCGTCTCCAGGATCTTCGGCGCGGTGGCGGGCGCGGGGATGGTGTCGCCGGTCGGGCCGTCGAGGACCTTGGTCGGGTCGGTGGACAGCACGTCGGCCACCATCACGACCGAGTCGCCGGGCTTGATGCCGATCTGCGCGGCACCGGTGTCGCCGTACGCGTCGTCGGCCGAGGAGGCCACCACCACGCGGCTGTCCGCGGACCGGCCGACCAGTGCCGTGACCAGCGAGGGGAACACCTGGTCGCCGAGCTTGACCTCGAGCGGTCGCTGGCCCTTGTCGGTGGTGGAGACGGCGGTCTTGCCGGTGCGCGCGTTGGCCAGGGTGAGCGAGAGGATCGTGGTCGCCTCCGAACCGACCTTGTCGCCCTTGCCCTTCTCGGTCGTCCACGACGTGCTCTTGGAGACCGTCAGCGGCGAGTCGATCTTGATCGTGGGCTTCTCGCCGAAGTCGCCGGTCACCTCGACCTTGTCGCGGACGCTCGGCTGGCTCCTTCTTCTCGTCCGAGCCACAGGCGGTGGCGGTCAGGGCGAGCGCGAGCGCGCCGTGAGGCCAAGAGCCGCACGGCCCGTGTGGTGGAGCTGGGTCACATTCCCTCGATCAGTCGTTCCACTCGCTCGTCGTGGGAGCGGAAGGGGTCCTTGCACAGCACCGTGCGTTGGGCCTGGTCGTTGAGCTTGAGGTGCACCCAGTCGACGGTGAAGTCACGTCGGCGTTCCTGCGCGCGCTTGATGAAGTTGCCCCTCAACCGGGCCCGCGTCGTCTGCGGAGGCACCGACTTGGCCCGGAAGATGGCGAGGTCATCGGTCACGCGCTTGACCGCCCCGCGCTTCTCGAGCAGGTAGTACAGCCCTCGTTCGCGGTGGATGTCATGGTAGGCGAGGTCCAGCTGGGCGATGCGTGGGTGTCCGAGCGGCAGCCCGTGGCGCTCGCGGTAGCGCTCGAGCAGCTTCCACTTGATCACCCAGTCGATCTCGCGCTCGACGAGGGACAGGTCACCGGACTCGACGGCCTTCAGCCCGCGCTCCCACAGGTCGAGGGAGGCCTCGATGACCGGCGTGTGCAGCTCGCGGCGGTCGACGAAGTCGCGCACCCGGGAGAGGTACTCGCCCTGGATGTCGAGGACGCTCGCCTCGCGTCCGTTGGCCAGGCGCACCTTGCGCTTGCCCGTCATGTCGTGGGAGATCTCGCGGATCGCGCGGATGGGGTTCTCCATGGTGAGGTCGCGCATCACCACGCCCTCCTCGATCATCCGCAGGACCAGGTCGCAGCTGGCCACCTTGAGCATGGTGGTGGTCTCGCTCATGTTGGAGTCGCCCACGATCACGTGCAGCCGGCGGAACCGCTCGGCGTCGGCGTGCGGCTCGTCGCGGGTGTTGATGATCGGCCGGGAACGCGTGGTGGCGCTGGAGACGCCCTCCCAGATGTGCTCGGCCCGCTGGCTCACGGAGTACGACGCGCCGCGCGGCGTCTGGGTCACCTTGCCGGCCCCGCAGATGATCTGGCGGGTCACCAGGAAGGGGATCAGCACGTCGGCGAGCCGGCTGAACTCGCCGTGCCGGCTGACCAGGTAGTTCTCGTGGCAGCCGTAGGAGTTGCCGGCGCTGTCGGTGTTGTTCTTGAACAGGTAGACGTCGCCGGAGATGCCCTCGTCGCGCAGCCGACGCTCGGCGTCGACCAGCAGGCCCTCGAGGACCCGCTCCCCCGCCTTGTCGTGGGTGACGAGGTCGATGATGTCGTCGCACTCGGGGGTGGCGTACTCGGGGTGGCTGCCGACGTCGAGGTAGAGCCGGGCCCCGTTGGCCAGGAAGACGTTGCTGCTGCGCCCCCAGCTGACGACCTTGCGGAACAGGTAGCGGGCGACCTCGTCGGGGGACAACCTCCGCTGCCCCTTGAACGTGCACGTGACGCCGTACTCGTTCTCGATGCCGAAGATTCGCCGGTCCACGATCACACCCTATGCGTCCGATGGCTGACCGGAGGGTGACCTCGCAGGGCTGTCCACAAATCTCTGCAGTTCTGCAGAAACGTGCAGTGCGCTATCTCCGGGCTGTTGCGGTCGGCCGGGGAGGACGAGGCTCAGCGCAGCCATCGCGCCCTCCCCCACGCCGACCCACCGGTCGACCGCGGCCTCGGGTGCCTGGCGCCGGCACGGAGATCCCGTCCGGTTGCAGAGAAAGGTAGTTGTGTGAAGCGAGCACATCTCGGGACCTGTGTGGCGGCCGTAGCCGTCATCGCGCTCAGTCCTCTGGCCGTGGCGGGGTCGGTCCAGGCCGCCGCGCCGGCCGGAGCCGTCACCGCGAAGGCGGACCATCCGACCACCCACCGCGCCGATCCGACCTTCGGGCCGAGCCAGCGCAGGGCGGCCACCACCGAGGCCAGGCAGGAGCGGACCACCACGGCCCGCCAGCTCAGGCTCGACGACCAGCAGGCGCTCGTCGTCAAGGACGTCCAGCGCGACGTCGACGGCGTGGAGCACGTGCGTTACGAGCGGACGTACGCCGGACTGCCGGTGATCGGCGGTGACCTCGTGGTGCACCAGACCGAGGCGGGAGCGCCCCAGACCGTCGACTGGGCGTCGAAGGCGGACATCGACCTGAAGTCCACCAGCCCGAGCGTCGCGGCGGCCGAGGTGCGTGGCAACGGCGCCGCGCAAGGTCGTGTACGCCGTGGGTGGCAAGCCGGTCCTGGCCTGGGAGTCGACCGTGCGCGGCACCGAGAAGGACGGCACCCCGATCCGGGACCTCGTCTACACCGACGCCCGCACCGGCCAGCAGCTCGCCGTCGTGCCGCAGGTCCAGACCGACACGGGCTCGGGCAGCTCGCTCTACAGCGGCACGGTCAGCCTGACCACCGCTGCGAGCGGATCGAGCTGGACCCTGACGCGACGGCTCGCGCGGCGGTCACAAGACCTACGACGCCACCGGCATCACCAGCGAGAGCGACTACCGCACCGGCACCCTGTTCAGCGACGCGGACAACGTCTGGGGCACCGGCGCCACCTCGAGCAAGCAGAGCGCCGCGGTCGACGCCCACTACGGCGCCGCGCTGACGTGGGACTTCTACAAGAACACCTTCGGCCGCACCGGCATCCGCAACGACGGCGTCGCCGCGTTCTCGCGAGTGCACTTCGGCAACAGCTACGAGAACGCCTTCTGGGACGACGCGTGCTTCTGCATGACCTACGGCGACGGCGGGTCCTCGCTCAAGCCGCTGGTGGCCCTCGACGTGGCGGGCCACGAGATGTCGCACGGCGTCACCTCGGCCACGAGCGGCCTCGACTACTCCGGCGATGCCGGCGGGCTCAACGAGGCGACCTCCGACGTGATGGGCACGATGGTGGAGTTCTCCGCCAACAACGCCACCGACCCCGGTGACTACTACATCGGCGAGAAGATCATGAAGGACGGCACCTACCTGCGTCGGATGGACAACCCGTCCGCCGACGGTGGCTCGGTGAACTGCTGGTCGACGAGCACGAGGAACCTCGACCCGCACTACTCCTCGGGCGTCGGCAACCATCTCTTCTACCTGCTCTCCGAGGGCACCGGGTCCAAGACGATCGGCGGCAAGCCGCACTCGGGCAGCACCTGCAACGGCACCACGCTGACCGGCATCGGGCGCGCGAACGCGGCTGCGGAGTGGTACCGCGCGATGACGACCTACTGGACGTCGACCACGACGTACCCGCAGGCCGCCAACGGCATGGTCAAGGCCGCCAAGGACCTGTACGGCGCGAGCTCGACGCAGTGCGCGGCGACCCTGGCTGCCTGGAAGGGCGTCAGCGTCACCCCGACCGAGACCTGCACCACCGGTGGCGGCGGCACGGGCAGCAACCTGCTGGCCAACCCCGGCTTCGAGTCGGGCGCCACGTCATGGACGTCGAGCTCCGGGGTGATCACCAGCTCGACCAGCGGCAGCCCGCGTGCGGGCAGCTACTACGCCTGGCTGGACGGGTACGGCACCAGCCACACCGACACGCTCTCCCAGACCGTGACGGTGCCGGCGGCCTCGTCGGCGACGCTGTCCTTCTACCTCTACGTGGACACCGAGGAGACCGGGAGCACGGCCTACGACAAGCTCACGGTCGCGGTCACCAGTGGGAGCACGACGACCACGAAGGCGACGTACTCCAACGCGAACGCGAGCGCGGGCTACGTGCAGAAGACGATCGACCTCTCGGCGTACACCGGGAAGACGATCACCCTGAAGATCACCGGCACCGAGGACTCCTCGGCCGCCACGAGCTTCCTGCTCGACGACACCAGCCTCACCACGGGCTGAGGTCAGGGGGCGACGGGAGGTTCGTCGTCAGGAGCGGGGTCGGTCGTCTCTTCGGCCGGCCCCGGCTCCACCTCGTCGCGCTGCGGCTGGCGCGGCTCGGGAGTGGCCGTCGCGTCCCCGAGGATCCCGACCAGCACCGGAGCAGCCAGCCGCCTGAACTTGCGCTCCTGGGTGCGGGTGCGGTCGAGCACCGCGACCTCGAGGTCGCGCGCAGGGACGTCGCGGTGGCCGGTCTCGTTCTGGCCCAGCGGCTGCGGCGGCGAGCTTGAGGGCCTCGTTGCGCGAGAGGCCCGGGGTGTAGCGCTCCTTGAGGTACGTCGTGACCGCCTCGGCCGCGCCACCCATGACGGCGTAGTCGTGCTCCTCGACCACCTGGCCGTCGAAGGTCAGCCGGAAGACCTGGTCGTCCTCGGGCAGGTCACCGACCTCGGCGACGAAGATCTCGATCTCGTAGGGCTTCTCGCCACCGCTGGAGAAGATCGTGCCGAGCGTCTGGGCGTAGGCGTTGGCCAGCCCTCGTCCGGTGACGTCGCGCCGGTCGTAGGAGTAGCCGCGCATGTCGGCCAGCCGGACGCCGGCGATCCGCAGGTTCTCGAACTCGTTGTAGCGACCGACCGCGGCGAACGCGATGCGGTCGTAGATCTCGCTGATCTTGTGCAGGGCCGCCGAGGGGTTCTCGGAGACGAAGAGCACGCCGTCGGCGTAGCGCACCACGGCCACGGAGCGACCGCGGGCGATGCCCTTGCGCGCGAAGTCCGCCCGGTCCTTCATCAGCTGCTCGGGCGAGACGTAGAACGGCATGCTCATGCGGGGCCTCGCTGCGCATCGGCGGGGGACGAGCATGCCAGGGCACGGCTCTGTTGAATTGTTCCCTCGCTGCGCTCGGTCACGTGCTCGCTTCGCTCGCTCATGGGTACAGGTCCGTTCACGTCGAAAGGTCAGGTGAGGTTGGCAGCGGGTCCGTCGGGACGCTGCATCCGGGCGGCGACGACCTCGTCGGCGATGGCAGCGACCTCGTCCTGGGACATGCGGGTGTGCCCGTCGGCGGTGATCACGCTGACGACCGGGAAGATCCGCCGGGTCAGGTCGGGACCGCCGGTGGCCGAGTCGTCGTCGGCGGCGTCGTACAGCGCCTGCACGGTGGCGGTGACGCACTGGTGCTGGTCGAAGTCGCCGCGGTAGAGCTTCTTCAGCGAGCCGCGGGCGAACACCGAGCCGGAGCCGACCGAGTGGAACGCGGTCTCCTCGTAGCGGCCGCCGGTGACGTCGTAGGAGAAGATCCGCCCCTGCTCGCTGACCAGGTCGTAGCCGGCGAACAGCGGCACCACGGCGAGACCCTGCATGGCCATCCCGAGGTTGCCGCGGATCAGGGCCGAGAGCCGGTTGGCCTTGCCGTCGATGGACAGCGTCGTGCCCTCGATCTTCTCGTAGTGCTCGAGCTCGGTCTGGAACAGGCGCACCATCTCGACGGCGAGCCCGGCGGTGCCGGCGATGCCGACGCAGGAGTACTCGTCGGTCGGGAAGACCTTCTCGATGTCGCGCTGGGCGATGATGTTGCCCATCGTCGCCCGGCGGTCACCGGCCATCACCACGCCGTCGCGGAAGGTCGCCGCCACGATCGTGGTCGCGTGCGGCGCCAGGTCGGCGGCACTGCCTGCCGGCAGCGTCATCCGCGAGGGCAGCAGACCGGGTGAGACCGACCCGACGAACTCGGCGAACGAGGACGTGCCGGGGGCCAGGTAGGACTCGGGCAGTCGGGCATCATTCATCGACGCTCACTGACCGCCCTTCTGGATGAACGACTTCACGAAGTCCTCGGCGTTGGTCTCGAGGACGTCGTCGATGTCCTCGAGGATCGCGTCGATGTCCTCGTCGAGCTGCTCCTTGCGCTCGGTGACCGCATCGGCCGGAGCGGGGGCGGCGTCGGCCGGCTCCTCCTCCTCGTGGGACTTGCGCGGCTGCTTCTGCTCCTGCGCCATGGCGACCTCCTGTGACGGACGCTGGTACGTCGATACCTCGACCCTATCCACTCACCCCGAGCGGCAGGTTGCGAACACACCTGACGGACGAGCCCGACCTGCGCACGGCATGCCTCCCCCAAACCGGGACGAAACCGTGGTGGGCTGTCAGTGCCAACGCCCCTTGTGTTCGGAAGAGGATCATGTCTCTCCTGCTCAAGGCCTTCCCCCATGGCAGGCCGACTTCCCGCGCGCGCACGCAGCCCCGCCTCGTGCTCGCTCCCGTCCTCGTCTCCGCGATCGCCCTCGTGGCGGTGCTGCTGCCGTCTCGCCGGCCCCGCGGAGGCGCAGCGCCCCAAGCCGCAGCAGCGCCAGACCCACCAGGTGCACAAGAAGCAGGTGCACAAGAAGCGGTGCACAAGAAGCAGGTGCACAAGAAGCAGCAGGCGCACAAGAAGCAGGCGCGCAAGAAGGCCCGGAAGCCCCGCAAGGCCGTGGGTACGCCGCCGCGCAGCTACCTCGTCGCCGCCGACGAGCTACTTCAGCTTCCCCAACCGCAGCAAGGCCGAGAGCGTGGCGATCCGCAAGCGGGTGCTGCTCAGCATCCAGAGCACCTGGGGCGGTCCGCGTACCAGGGCCGGCACCCCACTGCGCCACCAACGGGACGATCCGCATCGCCACCTGGTCCTTCGACGACTGGGACATCGCCAAGGCGCTGGTCGCCGCGCGCAAGCGCGGTGTCAGCGTCCAGGTGATCGCGGCCAAGGCCGCCAACAAGCAGAACCACCCCGCCTGGCACTGGTTGCGCGAGCGCCTCGGCCAGCGGCTCTATCCTCCCCCACCGCAAGACGACGCGCGACGTCGTCAGCTTCGCCCGCGAGTGCAGGGGCGCCTGCCGGGGTCCGGGCGGGACGCCGCACGCGAAGTACTTCCTGTTCGACAACGTCGGCCCGCAGCACAGCCGCAAGGTGACCTTCCAGACCTCGTCGAACCTGACCTACATGGCCTACCAGGGGCAGTGGAACCAGGCCCAGGTCACGTACTCCCCCGCGGTCTACGACGACTTCATGACCATCTTCCGGCAGGCCCGGATCGGCAAGCCCCTCGCGAACCCCTACTTCGTCACCTCGCACGGAACGTTCGCGAACTACTTCTTCCCGCGGCCGCAGGCCACCGCGGCGCAGGACCCGGTGATGCAGATCCTGAACGGCGTCATCTGCCGCGGCGCGACGACCGGCACCGCCAGTGGGCGCACCAAGATCCGGGTCGCCCAGTACGCCATCTACGGCGAGCGCGGCGTGTGGATCGCCAAGAAGCTGCGCCTGCTCTGGAAGGCCGGCTGCGACGTCGCGATCATCTACTCGGTGAGCAGCCGCCCGGTGCTCAGCATCCTGCGCAACGAGTCCGGACGCGGCCCGATCCCGATGAAGCAGTCCGTGGTCAAGGACAGCTGGGGCAACATCGTGAAGTACAACCACAGCAAGTGGATGACGATCCTGGGGCCGTTGGGGCACGAACCACCGGCGCCTACGAGACCTTCAGCGGCTCGGCCAACTGGGCCAACCTCGCCTTCGGTGACGACGAGCAGATGCAGCGCATCTCCAGCCGGCACGAGGCGCTGCGCCACAACGCGACCTTCGCCAAGACCTGGCGGCAGGAGTCCTCGACCGCGCCCACGGCAGCCCGGGTGGCGTGTTCGGGCGCGGGATCCCGGCGGTCGATCTACGGCCGGGACGTGCCGGCCGCCGCACCGCCGTTCGGCAAGGGCATCTTCCGCTACATGACCTCGGACTGATCGCGGGTCGCTCGCCCAATATCGAGACTGGGCCGTGTTACTTTCGCTGTTCCCTGTGGCTTCCCCCGTCCGTCGACTCGCTGAGGAAACGTCATGCGTCGTACGCCGGCCCTCCTTCCGCTCCTGCTCGCCCTCGTCGTCTCGGCCACCCTGATGGGGCCGGCGGACGCCGTGGCGCCCTCTGTCCCGCGGCCCCCGCCATCGGGCGGCCGAAGCAGTCAAGGCAGCCAAGGCGGCCCCGGCCGCGCGAGTCGTCGGCCAGCCCCGGGTGAACTACGTGCCGACCTCGCGGCCCTACTTCGCCTACCCCAACGGCAAGAAGGCCGACAAGGTCGCCATCCGCAACCGGGTGCTGAAGACCATCCAGAGCACCTGGGGCGGTCCCCGCACCCGTGCGGGCCTGGCCCGCAGCGGCAACGGCACGATCCGGATCGCCACCTGGTCCTTCGAGGACTGGACGATCGCCCGGGCGCTCGTCGCCGCCCGCAACCGCGGCGTCAGCGTGCAGGTGGTGGCCGCCAAGGCGGCCAACAAGGACCGGGGTCCCTGGGGCTACCTCCGCAAGAAGCTGGGCAGTCGGCTCTACAAGCCCGGTCACAAGAACACCCGTGAGCTGGTCAGCTTCGCCCGCCAGTGCAGCGGCGCCTGCCGTGGCCCGGGCGGCACCGCGCACGCGAAGTACTTCCTGTTCGACAAGGTCGGTTCGAGCCGGACGCGCAACATCATCTTCCAGACCTCGATGAACCTGACCCGCTTCGCCTACACCGGCCAGTGGAACCAGGCCCAGGTGATGAAGTCGAGCGCGATCTACGACGACTTCATGAGCGTCTTCCGTCAGGCGCGGATCGGACGGCCGGTCGCGTCGCCGTACCACGCGCGCAGCTTCGGCAGCATCTCCGACTACTTCTTCCCGCGGCCCCAGGCGCGCTCGGCGCAGGACCCGGTGATGGCGATCCTCAACCAGGTGAGCTGCAGCGGTGCGACCTCGGGCGGTAACGCCCGCGGCCACACCCGCATCCGGATCATCCAGTACGCCATGTACGGCGACCGCGGGGTCTGGCTGGCCAAGAAGCTGCGCAGCCTGTGGGGCCGTGGCTGCGACATCAAGATCATCTACGGCGTCTCGAGCCGGCCCACCCTGCAGATCCTGCGCAACACGTCGGGCCGTGGCCGTGTCCCGATGCGGCAGTCGGGGGTCAAGAACGGCAGCGGCGAGATCGTGAAGTACAACCACAGCAAGTGGATGACGATCGGGGGCCACTGGAGCTCGTCGACGGTCCGCCTGGCTGGCCTTCACCGGCTCCGCGAACTGGTCGCTGCTCGCCTTCGGTTCCGACGAGCAGATGCAGCTCATCTCGAGCCGGGCCAACACGTTGCGCTACCAGCGAGCCTTCAACAAGACCTGGGTCCAGAAGACCTCCAAGCTCCCCGCCGGCGGCCGGTTGGCCACCTTCGGTCGCGGCACCGAGGTCCCGGGCGTCCCCGAGGACGCACCCGCGTGGGGAACGGGCCCCTACCGCTACATGCAGCCCTGACGCAGTTCTGATCCCAACGGGCCGGACTCAGCGGGCGGTGAGCGCCTCGAAGAGCCCCAGGGCGGTGTCGTGCTGGTCGAGCAGGGCGCCCACGTGGCTGCGGCTGCCGCGCAGCGGGTCGATGGTGGGCACGCGCTGCAGCGACTCGTGCCCGGGCAGGTCGAAGATCACCGAGTCCCACGACGCGGCGGCGATGTTGTCGGCGTACTTGCTCAGGCAGCGGCCACGGAAGTAGGCGCGGGTGTCCTCCGGGGGCTCGTGCATGGCCTCCTCGACGACCGTGTCGCCGACCAGGCGCTTCATCCGGCCGAGCTTGACCAGACGGTGGTACAGCCCCTTCTCGGGCCGCAGGTCGGCGTACTGCAGGTCGATCAGGTGCAGCTTGGCGTCCGACCAGGCCAGACCGTCCCGGTCACGGTAGGAGTTGAGCAGCTTCAGCTTGGCCACCCAGTCCAGCTCGTCGGCGCACTCGAACGGGTCGCGCTCGAGCCGCGTCAGCACCGACTCCCAGCGCTCCATCACGTCCTTGGTGGGTGGGTCGACGTCGCCGCCCTTGCGCTCGGCGAGGTAGCGCTCGGCGTGGTGGAAGTACTCCCACTGCAGCTGGACGGCGGTCATCTTGCGCCCGTCGCCGACCTCGAGGAGGTGCGTCAGCGACGGGTCGTGGGAGACCTCCTTGAGCGAGGCCACCGGGCGCGAGACGCGCGAGGTCGGCGGTGATGAACCGGTCCTCGATCATGGAGAGCACCATCGCGGTGGTGCCGACCTTGAGGTACGTCGAGGTCTCCGCGAGGTTGGCGTCGCCGATGATCACGTGCAGCCGGCGGTACTTCTCCGGGTCGGCGTGCGGCTCGTCGCGGGTGTTGATGATCGGCCGCTTCAGCGTCGTCTCGAGGCCGACCTCCACCTCGAAGTAGTCGGCGCGCTGGGTGATCTGGAAGCCGTCGCCGTGGCCGTCCTGACCCAGTCCGACCCGGCCGGCGCCGCAGATCACCTGCCGGCTGACGAAGAACGGCGTCAGGTGGCGCACGATGTCGCCGAACGGGGTGGACCGGCGGACCAGGTAGTTCTCGTGGGCGCCGTACGACGCGCCCTTGTTGTCGGTGTTGTTCTTGTAGAGCAGCAGGTCGCCCTCGGTCGGCACCGCGGCGAACCGGCAGGCGTCGAGCGCGATCTGCTCCCCCGCCTTGTCCCAGACCACGATGTCGAGCGGGTTGGTGCACTCGGGCGTGGAGTACTCCGGGTGGGCGTGGTCGACGTAGAGCCGGGCCCCGTTGGTGAGGATCACGTTGGCCAGCCCGAGGTCCTCGTCGGTGAGCTGGCTGGGGTCCGCGACGTCCCGGGACATGTCGAAGCCGCGGGCGTCGCGCAGGGGCGACTCCTCCTCGAAGTCCCACCGCGCGCGCCTCGCCTTCAGCGTGGCCGTGGCGTAGGCGTTGACCAGCCGAGTGCTCGCCACCATCGGGTTGGCGTGCGGATGCCCGGCCACCGAGATGCCGAACTCGGTCTCGGTGCCCATGACGCGTCGTACGCTCATGACGCGAGCGTACGGCGCCGGATCACGCGTCTAGACAGGTGCCCGCGAAACACCCGTCATTTCGAGACTCGCGTGTTACGTTGCAGCCCGCCCCACGTCCCGGGTGTCTCGGCTCAACAAGTCTTCGGGGGAAGCGCATGCCCGTTCGTCGTTCGTCAATCGTCGTTCTCGTGGTCGGGCTGCTCGCCTCGATGCTGTCGATCACGGCCGCCTCGTCGGCCGCGACGCCCACGGCTGCACCCGCGGCCGCGCCTGCTGCTGCACCGGCCGCGCGCCAGGCAGCCCGGGTGGCCGGCCAGCCGCCGCAGAACTACGTGATGCCGGCGACCAGCTACTTCTCCTACCCCAACCGGTCCAGGGCCGACCGGACGGCGATCCGCAACCGCGTGCTGGCCACGATCAACAGCACCTGGGGTGGGCCCAAGACCCCGGGGGGCCTGGCCCGCAGCGGCAACGGCACCATCCGGATCGCCACCTGGACCTTCAAGGACATGGCCGTCGCCAAGGCGCTGGTCAACGCCCGGACCCGCGGCGTCAGCGTCCAGGTGGTCGCGGCGAAGTCGGCCAACGAGGGCGTCCCCGCGTGGCGCTGGCTGAAGAAGCAGTTCGGGTCCAAGCTCTACCGCCCGGGGCACCCCGAGACGCGTGACATGGTCAGCTTCGCCCGCGAGTGCCGTGGCTCCTGCCGCGGCGCGTGGCGGCACCGCCCACTCGAAGTACTTCCTGTTCTCCAACGTGGGCCTGCGCCACGAGCCGAACATCGTCATCCAGAGCTCGATGAACCTGACGCCGATGGGCTACCAGGGCCAGTGGAACCAGGCCGAGGTGACCCACACGCCGGCGATCTGGCAGCAGTTCATGACGATCTACCGCCAGACGCGGATCGGCCGTCCGGTGCACGTCACCTACCGCACGTTCACCGCGGGAGCCACGAGCACCTCGTTCTACCCGCTGCACGGCGCCCGGGCGTCCAACGACCCCGTGATGCGCATGCTCAACCAGGTCTCCTGCACCGGTGCGACCGAGGGCGGCACCGCCAGCGGGCGCACCAAGATCCGGATCATCAACTACTCCATCTACGGTGACCGCGGCGTCTGGATCGCCAAGAAGCTCCGCCGCCTGTGGAGCAGTGGCTGCGACATCATGATGATCTACTCGGTCAGCAGCCGCCCGGTGATGTCGATCCTCCGCAACGGGTCGGGCCGTGGCCCGATCCCGGTCCGCCAGTCGGTGATCACCAACGGCAAGCGCGAGATCGTCAAGTACAACCACAGCAAGTGGATGACGATCACCGGCAACTACGGTGGCAACCGCGGCGCCTTCGTGACGATGAGCGGCTCCGCCAACTGGAGCCTGTTCGCGTTCAGCGGCGACGAGCAGGTCCAGACGATCCAGAGCCGGCCGCAGGCGCTGCGCCACAACTCGGTGTTCAACACCACGTGGAAGCAGGGCAGCTCGCACGCCCCTGGCTTCGGCATCAAGGGCCAGGAGGGCCGCATGGCCGAGCGCCTGTGGCTGCGGAGCATCCCCAACGAGCCCACCTGGGGCAAGGGGATCTACAAGTACCTGACCCCCGAGGGCGAGTGACGACCACACCCGCCTGACATGACACAGCCGAAGGGCGTCGACCGCGAGGTCGGCGCCCTTCGGCGCTGTCAGGTCTTGTTGCTCGAGCTCCTTCAAGTTTTGGAGGGCACTCGTGGACCCCTCCACCTGGTACTCGCATGCACCCCCGACATTGGTCTCAGGCGGGACCCGGCGCGCTACGTAGATGGGGCACCTGGCCCATCTACGTAGCGTCCGCGCGGCGCAACGCCGCGACCGCGGTTGACCGAGTTCAGGGTGTGTCACTCACGCTTCGCCTCAGGATGGTCTCCCCCGCCGGATCGAGCTCCCCGGTCGGGACGAAGCCGAGCCGCGCGTAGAAGCCGGCCGGACCACCCTTCCCGGTCACGTGGCTGGTGAGCAGCTCGGTGCCCCCGGCGTCCCGCACCAGCTCCAGGACCTGTCGTACGACCTCCTGGCCGTACCCGAGTCCCTGGTGCCGGTGGTCGATGAGCAGCCTCCAGAGGAACCAGGGGCCGATGATCTCGGGCAGCTGCGGCTCGACGTCCCAGCTCAGCATCACGAAGCCGACGGGCTGCTCGTCGGCGTAGACGGCCCGGAACCACGGGTTCGCGTGGGGGTACTCGGCGGCTTCCTTCAGTGAGTCGGCCACCGACGCGACGAACCGCTCCTGGTCGGAGGTGACGCGCAGCGCGAGGACGGACTCGGCGTTGTCCTCGGTGATCTCCCGCAGGGTGATCGTCACCGCTGAGACGATACCGAGCCCGCCGGGGTGGTTTCGACAAGCTCAACCAGGGGTGGTCGAGGCGCGGTGGGTCCTCAGACCCCGTCCGTGGCTCGCAGCCTGAACGATCCGGTCACGTACTCGCCCGCGCAGTCCTCACCGTTGGGATGCTTCTTCACCAGGGTCGTCTTTCCGTCGCGTGCTGCGCGCAGGATCCCCCCGGCGTCGTACAGGCGAGCGTTCATCGTGATGCTTCCCGGGGCGAAGTCTCGACCGAGCTCCGCGAACGTGACCGTCCTGGTGCGCTGGTACGACCCGACCGGGCCCTTCTCGATGACCTCGGTCACCGCGAGAGCACCCCTGGAGACCCATGACGGCGACCGTCGCCAGTGCCACCGAGAACGCACCGCGCATGGGCGGACCCTACGTCGGGCCTGTGCCCGTCGGGAGGGGATTCGCTCAGAGGTACTGGCCGGTGTTGGAGACCGTGTCGATGGACCGGCCGGGCTCGGTGCCCTGCTTGCCGGTGATGAGCGTGCGGATGAACACGATCCGCTCGCCCTTCTTGCCCGAGATCCGCGCCCAGTCGTCGGGGTTGGTCGTGTTGGGCAGGTCCTCGTTCTCCTTGAACTCGTCGACGCACGCCTGGAGCATGTGCTGGACGCGCATGCCCGGCTGGTCGTGGTCGATGACCTCCTTGATCGCCATCTTCTTGGCCCGGTCGACGATGTTCTGGATCATCGCGCCGGAGTTGAAGTCCTTGAAGTACAGGACCTCCTTGTCACCGTTGGCGTAGGTGACCTCCAGGAAGCGGTTCTCCTCGGACTCGGTGTACATCCGCTCCACCGTGGCGGTGATCATGCCGGCGACGCAGGCGTCCTTGTCGCCACCGAACTCGGCGAGGTCGGCGGCGTGCAGCGGCAGCTCGGCGGTGAGGTACTTGGAGAAGATGTCGCGCGCGGACTCGGCGTCCGGGCGCTCGATCTTGATCTTCACGTCGAGGCGACCGGGTCGCAGGATCGCGGGGTCGATCATGTCCTCGCGGTTGGAGGCACCGATGACCAGGACGTTCTCGAGCCCCTCGACGCCGTCGATCTCGCTGAGCAGCTGCGGGACGATGGTGTTCTCGACGTCGGAGGAGACACCGGACCCGCGGGTGCGGAACAGGGAGTCCATCTCGTCGAAGAACACGATCACGGGCGTGCCGTTGCTGGCCTTCTCACGCGCACGCTGGAAGACCAGCCGGATGTGCCGCTCGGTCTCGCCGACGTACTTGTTGAGCAGCTCGGGACCCTTGATGTTGAGGAAGAACGAGCGTCCCTCCTGGCCGGTCTTCTCGGCGACCTTCTTGGCCAGCGAGTTGGCGACCGCCTTGGCGATCAGGGTCTTGCCGCAGCCGGGCGGGCCGTAGAGCAGCACGCCCTTCGGCGGCTTGAGCTGGTAGTCCTTGAACAGGTCGGGGTGCAGGTAGGGCAGCTCGACCGCGTCGCGGATCTGCTCGATCTGGCCGGAGAGGCCGCCGATCGAGCGGTAGTCGATGTCGGGCACCTCCTCGAGGACGAGCTCCTCGACCTCGGACTTCGGCACCTTCTCGTAGACGTAGCCGGACTTGGCGTCGAGCAGCAGCGAGTCGCCGGCGCGCAGCGTGAGCTCGCGCAACGGCTGGGCGAGGCGTACGACGCGCTCCTCGTCGGCGTTCGCGATGACCAGGACCCGGTCGCCGTCGGCGAGCAGCTCCTTGAACATGACGACCTCGCCGACCTCCTCGAAGTCGAGGGCCGCGACCACGTTGAGGGCCTCGTTGAGCATGACCTCCTGACCCTTGGTCAGGGTGTCGAGGTCGACCGACGGGCTGACCGTGACCCGCAGCTTGCGGCCGCCGGTGAACACGTCGACGGAGTCGTCCTCGTTGCGCTGGAGGAAGGTGCCGAAGCCGGTCGGCGGCTGGGCGAGCCGGTCGACCTCCTCCTTGAGCGTGATGATCTGCTCGCGCGCCTCACGCAGCGTCTGCGCGAGGCGTTCGTTCTGCGAGGTCACCGCCGACAGCGAGCGCTGGGTGTCCAGCAGGCGCTGGTCGAGGTCGCGGGACGCACCCGGACCGTCCGCGAGCCGGCGTCGCAGCTCGGACACCTCGGCCTCGAGGAAGGACACCTGGTTCAGCAGCTGGGCAGTGGTCGGGCCGTGCTCGGCACCTGAGTCAGGCACGTGAACCACCTCCGTGGGCAGGATCTGGATTTCGACCCTACTCGGAGAAGTTGCCCTGCCAAGTGGTTAGAGGCGTGTCTCACTCACTTGGTTGCGGATCTGCAACATTCCCGAAACCTGAGGCGGTTCCCGGGCTCGTACTCTCCGGCGGCAGGCCGGCCGGACGGGGCCCGTCGTAGTCGACCCCGTAGGCACCGGGAGCGGGCCGGCGCTTCTTGACCGGTGCCTTCTGGCCCAGCGCCATCCGGCGCGCGGTGACCAGGAACCCGGTGTGGCCGTTCATCTTGTGCCCGGGACGGACGGCCAGGCCCTCGACGTGCCAGTCGCGGACGAGCGTCTCCCAGGGCTGCGGCTCGGTGAACTCCCCGTGGGCGCGCAGGGTCTCCACGATCCGGCCGAGCTGGGTGGTCGTGGCGACGTACGCGACCACGATCCCGCCGGGTGCGAGCGCGTCCGCGACGACCTCGACGCACTCCCAGGGCGCGAGCATGTCGAGCACCACCCGGTCGACGCTGCCGGGCTGCTCGGCGGTCGGCAGTGACTCGACGAGGTCGCCGACGGTGAGCGTCCAGGCCGGGTGGGTCTGGTCGGCGGGAGCGCCGAAGAACTGGCCGACGTTGCGCCGGGCGATGTCGGCGAACTCCTCGCGGCGCTCGAAGGACGAGACGTGGCCGGTCGGGCCCACCGCACGCAGCAGCGAGCAGCTCAGCGCCCCGGAGCCGGCGCCCGCCTCGACGACCCGGGCGCCGGGGAAGATGTCGGCCATCGCGACGATCTGCGCGGCGTCCTTGGGGTAGACCACGGCCGCGCCCCGGGGCATCGAGACCACGAACTCGCTGAGCAGCGGCCGGAACACGAGGTACTCGCCACCGGAGGTCGAGGTCAGCGTGAAGCCCTCGTCGCGGCCGATGATGTCGTCGTGGGAGATGCCGCCGCGGTTGGTGTGGAAGGACTTCCCCACCTCGAGGCAGATGTTGTGGCGCCGGCCCTTGGCGTCGGTCAGGCGGACCCACTCGCCGGGCTGGAGCGGCCCGCGGCGGACTCCGGACCAGTCAGCTGTGCTCACTGACGAGCACCCTCCTCGAAGGCACGGTCGACGTCGGCGGTGGCGAGCACGCCGAAGACCGTGCCGTCACCCTCGATGAGGACGTACTCCTCGGCCGGGGTGGCCGACATGGCCCGGACCAGGTCCTCCCCCACGATGTCGGCCGGCAGCACCAGGCCCTCCTCGATCGAGCGGGCGACCGAGCTCACCGGCACCCAGGCGCGGCGTTCCTCGGGGGTCGCGAGCAGCGCGGTCTCGCTGACGATGCCGCTGAGCCGGTCGTCGCCGACGTGCACGATGATCGCCCCGGCGCCGGCGTCCTGCGCCCGTCGTACGGCCTCGCTGACCGGCAGGTCGTCGGGCACGGCGACGGCCCGGCGGGCCAGCGGTCGCGCCTTGAGCGCCGGGCAGCCGGCGGCGTACGCGCGCGCTCATCATCGACGCGATCGCCCCGGACCACAGGAACGAGGCGAGCACGACGGCGATCACGTAGTCGAAGATGTCGGGGTCCAGGTCGAGGAAGGCCCACAGCAGGAACGGCGAGAACAGCACCAGGACGGCCATCAGGCGGCCGCCCCACGCCGCGACGATCGTGCCGCGGTGCATGTTGCCGGTCAGCTTCCAGACCGCCGCCCGGAGCACGTGGCCGCCGTCGAACGGCAGCCCGGGCAGCAGGTTGAACACGCCGACGATCAGGTTCGCCCAGGCCAGCCCGCGGACCGTGAGGTGCAGCAGGCCGTCGGGCGTCACGTTGAGCAGGGCCAGGAACGCGAAGCCGACCGCCAGCGAGGTCAGCGGGCCCACGACCGAGACCTTGAACTCCTGGCCGGGCGTGCGGGTCTCGGAGTCGATCTCGGTCACGCCACCGAGGAAGAACAGCGTGATCGACCGCACGCCCAGGCCGTAGCGCTGCGCCATCAGCGCGTGCGAGACCTCGTGGAGCAGCAGCATCAGGTAGAAGAGCACCGCGTAGGCCAGTCCGGCGACGTACTTCCAGGCGCCCAGCCCGGGCTCCGCCTGCCTCGATCTGGGGCGCCAGCAGGACGGCGAACATGATCGCCACCAGCAGCCACGAGGAGCGGACCAGCACGTCGACGCCGCGGATGGAGCCGATGCGGAGCGTGCCCGGAGGGACGGGCGCGCGGTCCTGGCCCGGGCCTGCCTCCGTGGGTGTTCCCTGCTCGCTCACGCGCCAACGCTAGCGCGGTCGGGACCTGTCGGCGCCCCCGCCTACTGTGTGCCTCATGGAAGCCGTGCCGGAGGAGGTTCCCCAGCCAGGTGACTCAGGAAGGGACCGAGGGGCGCACCCGCATCGGCACGCCCGTCGACGGGGAGCACGTGCTGGCCTCGCTGTCGCCGAGCCGGGCCTCGGACTTCCGCACCTGTCCCCTGCTCTACCGGCTGCGCACCATCGACCACCTGCCCGAGACGCCGTCGCCCGACGCGCTGCGCGGCACGGTCGTGCACAAGGTGCTCGAGGACCTCTTCGACCTGCCGGCGGCCGAGCGCACGCCCGAGCAGGCCGAGTCGATGGTGCAGGACGCCTGGCAGTTCGTGCTGGACGCCGAGCCCGAGGCGGCGCCATCGCTCGTTCGACGGGCCACCGACGAAGGTCCCGAGATCACCGCCTGGCTCGCCTCCTGCCGGGAGAGCCTGCGCGCCTACTTCGCGCTCGAGGACCCGACGCGGCTCGAGCCGGCGGAGCGGGAGCTCTACGTCGAGACCCTGCTCGACTCCCGGCTGCTGCTGCGCGGCTTCGTCGACCGCATCGACGTCGCGCCCGACGGGGCGATCCGCGTCGTCGACTACAAGACGGGCCGCTCCCCCGGCGTCGGGTTCGAGGGGCGGGCGCTGTTCCAGATGCGCTTCTACGCGCTGGTCATCTGGCGCACGCGCGGCGTCGTACCCGCGACTGTTGCGGCTGGTCTACCTCGGCGACGGCCAGATGGTCAGCTACGAGCCCGACGAGCACGACCTGCTCGCGACCGAGCGGCTCGTCGAGGCGATCTGGCGCGCGATCGAGCTCGCCCGCGACACCGGCGAGTTCCTGCCCAGCCCGGGTTGGGCGTGCACCTGGTGCAGCTTCCAGGACCTCTGTCCCGACCTTCGGCCACGAGCCCCCGCCGATGCCGGACCTCAGCCGGGAGAACGTCACCCGAGTCGGGTGACGATGACGGCCCCGCTCGCTGGCAACGTCGGTGACCGAGCGATCGCGGAGGTGCTGGGTGGGTGGTGTCATCGGCGACCTGTTGCCGCTTGCCGTGGGAGTGGCGATCAGCCCGATCCCGATCATCGCCACGATCCTGATGCTGCTGGCCCCGAAGGCGGGCAGCACCAGCGTCGGGTTCCTGATCGGCTGGGTCGCGGGCATCGTGGCGGCGACTGTGCGTGTTCACGGTGATCGCAGCGACGGCGGGTCTCGACGACGACTCCTCCGGCCCGTCGACCACGGCATCGTGGATCAAGATCGTGCTGGGTGTCCTGCTGCTCCTGCTCGCGGTCAAGCAGTGGCGCAGCCGCCCACGGCCGGGCGAGGACGCCTCGCTGCCGACGTGGATGAGCGCCATCGACTCCTTCACCTTCGTCAAGGCCCTGGGGCTGGGGTTCCTGCTGTCCGCCGTGAACCCCAAGAACCTGCTCATGTGCGTGGGGGCGGGGACCATCGTGGGCGGCTCCACGCTCGCCACGGGCGAGCAGGCGGTGGCCGTCGCGGTGTACACCCTCATCGCGGCCTGCACCGTCACGATCCCGGTGGTGGGCTACCTCGTGGCGAGCGAACGGATGCGTGGCCCGCTGGAGGAGCTCCGCGCATGGCTGCAGCAGAGCAACGCCGCCGTGATGAGCGTGCTGCTGCTGGTGATCGGCGTCGTGCTGGTCGGCAAGGGCCTGGGCGGGTTCTGACGGGTCAGGGCGACTCCGGGTCCCGGCGCCGCTGGGCCCACAGCGCCGCCGAGGTCCGGTCGGCGACGCCGATCGAGCTGTAGATCGACGTCAGGTGGGCCTTGACCGTGCGCTCGCTGATGTCCGAGGCGCCGCGCGATCTGCTTGTTCGCCAGGCCCTGCCGGACCAGCTCGAGCACCTCGCTGCTCCCGGGCGGTGAGGCTCTCGCCCGCGGAGCGGCCGCGGGCGCGGGCCGTGAGCAGCTGCCGGGCCACCCGCGGATGGAGCGGTGAGTCGCCGCGGGCGACCGCCCGGACCGCCTCGAGGAGGTCGTCGGGGTCGGCGTCCTTGAGCGTGTAGCCCATGGCCCCCGCGTCGAGCGCGTCGACGATCCGGTCGGTGTCGGAGAACGAGGTGAGCACCAGCACCTGCGAGCGGCTGGTCGACGTGATCGCGCGGGTGGCGCGGACGCCGTCCATCTCGGGCATCTGCAGATCCATCAGCACGACGTCGGGCTCGAGCTCGTCGACCCTGGCGATCGCCTCGAGGCCGTTGGCGGCCTCGCCCACGACCTCGAGGTCCTCGGCGGTCGAGAGCAGCTGCACCAGGCCCATGCGCACCATGGAGTGGTCGTCGACCACGAGCACCCGGACCGTCACATCGACGAGTATGCCCGGGTGCGTGGGCTCAGAAGCGCACCCTGCCGGTGCAGACCTGCTGCGTGCCGGGACGGCGGGCCACGAAGGTGAACGTGTCGGTGCCGGCGCGGTTGCCGGTGACGCGGCGTACCTCGAAGGAGCCGCTGCGACCGGCGGTCGTCCGGTTGCCGCTGCCGGCGGCGGCGCCGTTGTGGCTCAGCGCCCAGTGCCAGGTCTGGCCGGTCCGGTTGCTGTCGACCTCGGCCTCGACCTCGAGGCCGCCGTCCTCGGCCTTGGCCTTCATCTTCCAGTGGCGACGCCCTGGCACTGCCCGGACGTGCGGACCTCGGGGCCCTTGGCGAGCGCGGGGGTGGCGGTGGCGAGCAGGACGGCGGCGCTGAGGCGGCGAGGGGGGCGGCGATTCGGGTGCTCTTCATGGTGGTCTCCTGGGGTGGTGTGTCGGTACCCCAGAGCCTCGGTCCCGGCACGGTCCGGGGGCCATTGGACGTGGGTACTACGCCCTCAGGACAGGCGCGCGAGGTCGCGGGCCGTGATGCCCACGAGGCTGTCGCGGTGCACGCGTCGTTCCCCCGACGGCACCGGCACGTGGCTGGGCACGACGAGCACCTGGCAGCCGGCCGACGCGGCGGAGGCAGCTCCCGGCGGCGAGTCCTCGATGGCGACCGTCGACCCGGCCTCCAGGCCGAGCAGGTCGGCCGCGAGCAGGTAGGCGTCGGGATGCGGCTTGCCGCGGTCGACCTCGTCGCCGCAGACGACGGCGTCGAAGGACCCCTCGGGCAGCGCCCGGAGCACCGGCTCGACGAAGCGGCGCCACGACATCGTGACCAGGGCGCACGGCACCGCCAGCGCACGCAGCTCGGTGAGCAGCTCGCGAGCGCCGGGCTTCCACGGCATCTCCTGCTCGACCATCACCACGACGCCGTCGAGGAGCTCCTCGATGATCTGCAGGGGCGTGCGGTCGATGCCCATGTGGTCGCGCATGTACGTCGCCGAGTCGATCAGGTCGCCGCCCACGACGGCCAGACCGTCCTCGTGCGACCAGCGGCCGCCGTACTTCTCGGCGAGCTCGAACTCGCACTTCATCCAGTACGGCTCGGTGTCGACGAGCGTGCCGTCCATGTCCCACAGGACGGCGTTGGGGACGTCGGTGCCGGTCATCAGTCGTCCGGGTCGTAGCCGAGGTTGGAGGAGAGCCAGCGCTCGGCCTCCTGGAGGGTCCACCCCTTGCGCTCGGCGTACGACGCCACCTGGTCGCGCCCGAGCCGGCCGACCACGAAGTACTGCGCCTGCGGGTGGGAGAAGTACCAGCCGCTCACCGAGGCACCCGGCCACATCGCCATCGACTCGGTGAGCTCGATGCCGGTGGTCTCCTTCACGTCGAGCAGCTCCCAGAGGGTCTGCCTTCTCGGTGTGCTCGGGACAGGCCGGGTAGCCGGGGGCGGGGCGGATGCCGGTGTACTTCTCGGCGATCAGGTCCTCGTTGGCGAGCTGCTCGTCGGGGACGTGGCCCCAGAGCTCGGTGCGCACCCGCTGGTGCAGCCGCTCGGCGAACGCCTCGGCGAGCCGGTCGGCCAGCGACTCCAGCAGGATCGCGCTGTAGTCGTCGAGGTCGTCCTTGAACTCCTTGATCTTGTCCTGGCTGCCGAGCCCGGCGGTGACGGCGAACGCGCCGACGTGGTCGGCGAGCCCGGTGTCCTTGGGCGCCACGAAGTCACCCAGCGACCGGTTGGGGACGCCCTCGCGGTGCTGCCCCTGCTGGCGCAGGTTGTGCAGGACGGTGAGCACCTCGGTGCGCTCGGCGTCGCGGTAGACCTCGATGTCGTCGCCCACCGCGTTGGCCGGGAAGAAGCCGATCACGCCGTTGGCGGTGAGCCACTTCTCCTCGATGATGCGGTCGAGCATCTGCTGCGCGTCGTCGTACAGCTTGCGCGCGGTCTCGCCGGACGTCGGGTTGTTGAGGATGTCGGGGAACTTGCCCTTCATCTCCCAGGCGTTGAAGAACGGCTGCCAGTCGATGTAGTCGCGCAGCTCGGCGATGTCGTAGGCCTCGAAGACCTTCGTCGTGACCGCCCATCGGCCGGCTCGGGTGGCTCGTACGACGACCAGTCGATCGGCGTCGCGTTGGCCCGGGCGTCCTCGAGGGACACCATCGGCCGGTCGGTCTTGGCCGCGTGGCGCTCGCGCAGCGACTCGGTAGTCGGCCTCGGTGTCGTCGAGCAGCTTGTCGCGGCGCTCGGGCGAGAGCAGCGGCGCGGCGACGGGCACCGACCGCGACGCGTCCTTGACCCAGATCACCGGGCCCTTGTAGCGCGGGCTCACCTTGACGGCCGTGTGCGCGCGCGACGTGGTGGCGCCGCCGATCAGCAGCGGGATCTCGAAGCCCTGGCGCTCCATCTCGGTGGCGAAGTTGACCATCTCGTCGAGCGACGGCGTGATCAGCCCGGACAGGCCGATCATGTCGGCGTCGACCTCCTTGGCCTTGTCGAGGATCTTCTGCGCGGGCACCATCACGCCGAGGTCGATGCACCTCGTAGTTGTTGCACTGCAGCACCACGCCGACGATGTTCTTGCCGATGTCGTGGACGTCGCCCTTCACCGTGGCCATCACGATGGTGCCCTTCTTGGTCTCCGCGTCACCGGGCTTGCTTCTCGGCCTCGATGAACGGGATCAGGTAGGCGACCGCCTTCTTCATCACGCGCGCCGACTTCACCACCTGGGGCAGGAACATCTTGCCGGAGCCGAACAGGTCGCCGACGACGTTCATGCCGTCCATCAGCGGGCCCTCGATGACCTCGATCGGGCGGCCGCCGCGCTCGGAGATCTCGGCCCGCAGCAGCTCGGTGTCGTCCTCGATGTGGGCGTCGATGCCCTTGACCAGCGAGTGGGTGATCCGCTCCCCCAGCGGCATCGAGCGCCACTCGAGCTCGGCGACCTCGGCCTGCTCGCCGGAGCCGCGGTGCTGCTCGGCGATCTCGAGGAGCCGCTCGGCGGCGTCCTCGCGGCGGTTGAGGACGACGTCCTCGATCCGCTCGCGCAGCTCGGGGTCGATCTCGTCGTAGACCACGAGGGCGCCGGCGTTGACGATGCCCATGTCGAGCCCGGCCCGGATGGCGTGGAACAGGAACACCGAGTGGATCGCCTCGCGCACCGGGTTGTTGCCGCGGAAGGAGAACGAGACGTTGGAGATGCCGCCGGAGACCCGCGCGCCCGGGAGGTTCTCCTTGATCCAGCGGGTGGCCTCGATGAAGTCGACGCCGTAGTTGGCGTGCTCCTCGATGCCGGTCGCGAGGGCGAAGCAGTTGGGGTCGAAGATGATGTCCTCGGACGGGAAGCCGACCTCGTCGACGAGGATCCGGTAGGCCCGCTCGCAGATCTGCTTGCGGCGCTCGAGGTTGTCGGCCTGGCCCTCCTCGTCGAAGGCCATCACGACCGCGGCAGCGCCGTACTTGCGGCACAGGCGGGCGTGCTCGCGGAAGGCGTCCTCGCCCTCCTTCATCGAGATCGAGTTGACGATCGACTTGCCCTGCACGTTGCGCAGGCCGGCCTCGATGACCTCCCACTTCGAGGAGTCGATCATCATCGGGACGCGGCTGATGTCGGGCTCGCTGGCGATCAGCTTGGTGAAGCGGTCCATCGCCGCGACGCCGTCGATCATCCCCTCGTCCATGTTGACGTCGATGACCTGCGCGCCCGGCCTCGACCTGCTGCACCGCCACCGACAGGCCGGCGTCGTAGTCGCCCGCCTTGATCAGGTTGCGGAACTTCGCCGAGCCGGTGATGTTGGTGCGCTCGCCGACGTTGACGAACAGCGAGTCCTCGGTGATGTTCATCGGCTCGAGGCCCGGAGAGCCGCATCGCCGACGCGACCTCGGGGACCTCGCGCGGCGCCTTGCCGTCGACGGCCTTGGCGATCGCGGCGATGTGGTCGGGCGTGGTGCCGCAGCAGCCGCCGACCAGGTTCACCAGTCCCGCGTCGGCGAACTCGCTCGAGGGTCTCGGCGGTCTCGGCCGCGGCCTCGTCGTACTCACCGAAGGCGTTGGGCAGGCCGGCGTTGGGGTACGCCGAGACGAAGGTGTCCGCCACCCGCGAGAGCTCCGCCAGGAACGGGCGCATCTCCTTGGCGCCGAGCGCGCAGTTCAGCCCGACGAGCAGGGGCCGGGCGTGACGCACCGAGTTCCAGAACGCCTCGGTGGTCTGGCCGGACAGCGTGCGCCCGGACGCGTCGGTGATGGTGCCGGAGACGACGACGGGCCAGCGGCGGCCGTAGTCCTCGAAGACCGTCTCGACCGCGAAGATCGCGGCCTTGGCGTTGAGGGTGTCGAAGATCGTCTCGATGAAGAGCAGGTCGGCGCCGCCGTCGAGCAGCCCCTTGGTGGCCTCGACGTAGGCCTCGACGAGCGGCTTCGTAGCTGACGTTGCGGGCGGCCGGGTCGTTGACGTCGGGCGAGATCGAGGCGGTGCGCGTGGTGGGGCCCAGGGCGCCGGCGACGTAGCGCGGCCTCTCGGGGGTGCGCTCGGTGACCTCGTCGCACGCGGCGCGGGCCAGCCGGGCCGACTCGTAGCAGAACTCGTAGGCGAGCTCGGCCATGCCGTAGTCGGCCAGCGACACCGCGTTGGCGTTGAAGGTGTTGGTCTCGATCAGGTCGGCGCCCGCCTCGAGGTACTCGCGGTGGATCGAGCGGACGATGTCGGGCTGGGTCAGCGTGAGCAGGTCGTTGTTGCCCTGGACGTCGGAGGGCCAGTCGGCGAACCGCTCGCCGCGGTACCCCGCCTCGTCGGGCCGGTCCCGCTGGATCGCCGTACCCATCGCCCCGTCGACCACCAGGATGCGCTCGCGCAAGGCGGCAGCGAGCTCCTCGGTGCAGTCGGGGCGGTGGTGCGTGGTGTCGGGCAACGGGCAACCTTTCGATCGGGCGGGCGCGGTGGCGCCCAGACAAGCGTACGGAGGCCCCTCCGCGCGCCAGCCGGGATACCGGATCCTGACATGGCGCCTACGCCTAGGCTGGGAGGGTGATCGAGATCGACGACGTGCCGCACCTCACGCAGCCGGTGATGGTGGCGGCCTTCGAGGGGTGGAACGACGCAGCCGGCGCGGCCACGGGGGTGGTCGACCACCTCATCGAGGTCTGGGACGCCCAGGTCGTGGCGGTCGTCGACCCCGAGGAGTTCTACGACTTCCAGGTCAACCGCCCGTCGGTCTCGACCACCGACGAGGGCATGCGCCGGATCACGTGGCCCTCGTCCCAGGTGTACGTCGCCCGGCCGCCCGGTTCGCAGCACGACGTGGTGCTCCTGCGCGGCATCGAGCCGAACATGAAGTGGCGCCAGTTCTGCGCCGAGCTGCTCGCCTGCGCCGACGAGCTGGGTGTCGAGCTGGTGGTCACCCTCGGCGCGCTGCTGGCCGAGACGCCGCACACCCGTCCGATCCAGGTCAGCGGCTCGGCCACCGAGCTCGACCTCGAGGACCGCCTCAAGCTGGAGCCGGCCACCTACGAGGGCCCGACCGGGATCGTCGGCGTGTTCCAGGACGCCTGCTCGCGGCTCGACGTACCCGCCGTGTCGTTCTGGGCCGCGGTCCCCCACTACCTGCCGCAGCCGCCCTGCCCCAAGGCCACGCTGGCCCTGCTCGGGCAGGTCGAGGACCTGCTGGAGACGAGCATCCCGCTGGGCGACCTGCCCGAGGACAGCCGCGCCTGGGAGCGCGGCGTCGCCGAGCTCGCCGAGGAGGACGAGGACGTCGCGGAGTACGTCCGCAACCTCGAGGAGAGCCAGGACGCCTCCGAGCTCCCCGAGGCCAGCGGCGAGGCGATCGCCCGGGAGTTCGAGCGCTACCTCAAGCGGCGGGACGCGCCGGAGGAGTAGGGGCTGCCGGTTTCACAATCGGCGTTGTGAAACCAGCACGATGCGAATGAAGTTTCGTTCGCAGGTTCGCCAGTTTCGCAATACCGGGTTGTGAAACCTGAGGCGCGTGCGATCAGAGCTGCGACGCCCAGCGCGGCGTCGACCAGCTGCCGGACGACCTCGCCGGCGCCCGGCTCCGACTCGTCGCCGAAGTCGGTGGAGTTGGCCCAGTGGTCGATCAGCCGCAGGGCGGTGGGGGCGTCGAGGTCCTCCGCCAGCGCCGCGAGCACGTCGCCGACCAGCCGGTCGGTGGCCGCACCGGCGCCCTTCGCGACCGCCGAGCGCCACTTGTCGAGGCGGGCGCCGGCCGCCGAGACGTCGGCCTCGTCCCACTGCCAGTCGCTGCGGTAGTGGTGGCCGAGCAGCACCAGCCGGATCACCATCGGGTCGAGGCCGGCCTCGCGCAGCGCGGAGACCAGCACCAGGTTGCCCTTGGACTTCGACATCTTCTCGCCGTCGAGCCCGACCATGCCGGCGTGCACGTAGGCCTGGGCGAACCGGGACGTCGGGTCGGCGACCTGGGCCTCGGAGGCGCTCATCTCGTGGTGCGGGAAGACGAGGTCGCTGCCGCCGCCCTGCACGTCGATCGCGGCGCCGAGGTGGTGCCGGGCGATCGCCGAGCACTCGATGTGCCAGCCGGGGCGACCGCGCCCGAGACCGGTGTCCCAGGCGGGCTCGCCGGGTCGCTCGCGCCTGCCAGAGCAGGCAGTCGAGCGGGTCCTTCTTGCCGGGGCGCTCGGGGTCTCCCCCGCGGTCGGCGAACACCTCGAGCATCTGCTCGCGGGTCCAGCCGGACACCTCGCCGAACGCCGGGTCGCGGGTCACCGAGAAGTAGAGGTCGGACGACGACCCGGCCGACGGGACGTCGTACACGCTCCCGGCCTGCTGCAGCCGCTCCACCATGTCGACGACCAGCGGGATCGCCTCGACCGCGCCGACGTAGTCGTCGGGCGCGAGCACGCGCAGGGCCTGCATGTCGGTGCGGAACAGCTCGGTCTCACGCTCGGCCAGGGCGACCCAGTCCTCGCCGGTCGCGTCGGCCCGTTCGAGGAGCGGGTCGTCGACGTCGGTGACGTTCTGCACGTAGCGCACGTCGTGGCCGGCCGAGCGCCAGGCGCGGTTGAGCAGGTCGAAGGCGACGTACGTCGCGGCGTGGCCCATGTGGGTGGCGTCGTACGGCGTGATCCCGCAGACGTACATCCGGGCGGGTCCGTCCGCGGGGGTCACCTCGCGCAGCGCGCGGGTGGAGCTGTCGAAGACCCGGACGGCCGGTCCGCGTGCGCCGCCGGGAAGGGTCCCCGGCTCGGGAGAGGTCCACGCACGCATGTCGCAGACCCTATCGGCCCGCCCTCAGAAGGGAGGCCACGGGATGGAGGGCCAGCCACCCGCCGGGACCGGGAAGCGGCCCTTGCTCAGCAGCCGCTCGCAGCGCCGCTCGATCGCGTCCACCTCGCGCACCGTGAGCAGGTCCTCCAGCCGTTCGCGCAGGTCACCGTCCAGCCCGTCGACGATGCCCTCGACCCCGTCTCGCTCCTCCGGTGACAGGCGCTCCCCGGCCCAGCCCCACAGCACGGTGCGGAGCTTGTCCTCGGTGTGGAAGCAGACGCCGTGGTCGACGCCGTAGCGGTGGCCCCCGGGCATCGGCAGCACGTGACCGCCCTTGCGGTCGGTGTTGTTGGTGACGATGTCGAAGACCGCCATCCGGCGCAGCGGCCCGGAGTCCTCGTGCACCAGCATCACGGGCTCGTCGCGGCCGCCGGTGGCGTCGAGCACGTGCAGGAAGCCGGGCGGCACCGGCCCCTCGGGCAGCACGTCGACCGGGTCGGGTGAGTCGTCCTCGCTCTCCACGGAGTCCATCCAGAGCTGCACCATGCCCGGGCCGGCCGGGCCGTCACGCAGCACCGTCGGGGGTACGACGTCCCAGCCGAGGTGGTCGGAGACGACCCAGGCGGCGTACTCCCGGGCCGCGAGGGTGCCGTCGGTGAAGTCCCACAGCGGCCGCTCCCCCGAGCTCGGCTTGTAGACGCACTGCACGCCCTCGTCGCCGAGCCGGGTCAGGAAGGTGTGGTTGGAGGCCGGCATGATCCGGCCGAGCACGACGAGCTGGCCGTCGTGCAGCGTGGAGGGGGCGGACGCGGACATCTCAGGTCCGCTCAGGTGCGCGACCGGCGGTAGCCGTTGGCACGCGGGCACAGGTGGCCGTCGGCGTCGATCGGTCCGCCGCAGAAGGGGCAGGGAGCGCGACCGGCCGCCACGACCGACTCGGCGCGGGCGGCGAAGGAGCGTGCCATCGCCGGCGGCATCCGCACGAGCAGCACCTCCTCGGGCTCGGGCTCCTCGATGGGCAGGTCGATCAGCTCCTGCTCGGCGGCCTCGACCGGCAGCTCCACCTCCACCTCGGCGACCGGGAAGACCTCGATCACCACGCGCTCGTCGTCGGAGTCCCACGACAACGTGATCGTGCCGGCGCGGAACTCCTCCTGGATCGGCTGCTCGAGCGGCTCGTTGTCGATCAGCGCCACCGGCGTCATCGCGGGGATGGTGGTGCTGGCCTCCTCGGTCTGGATCAGCTCGTCGAGGAGCTCGGCCACCCGCTCGCCCAGGATCTGCACCTGCTGCTTCTCCAGGGCCACCGACGTGACCTGCTGCCCGGCGCGCGCCTGGAGGAAGAAGGTCCGGGATCCGGGCTCGCCGACCGTGCCCGGCACGAAGCGCTCGGGCGGGTCGAATCGGTGGATGACCGGCATGGTACCGAGCCTAGGGGGTCGCCACCAGCCGAGGGCCCGGCACCGCCGCCGACGACGGCGTCGCTGGAGCGGGTACGCCGCTTGCGGGGCTTGGTCGCCAGGTGGGACAGCGAACCCGACGACGAGTTCATCGTCAGCACGAACGCGCGGTGCGGGGTGTAGCGCACCACCGAGAGGCTCCCCGGGTCGACCGCGATCCGCTGGAACGCGTCGAGGTGCATGCCGAGCGCGTCGGCCAGGATCGCCTTGATCGGGTCGCCGTGGGAGACCAGCAGCCAGACGGCGTGGTCGCCCGTCTCCTCCTCGATGGCCGCGTCGCGCGAGCGGACGCCCGACACCACCCGCGCGGACATCTCCTGCAGCGACTCACCGCCCGGGAACCGGGCGCCGGACGGCTGCACCTGCACGGTGCGCCAGAGGCTTCTCCTTGGCCAGCCGCTTGATCTCCTGGCCGGTCCACTCGCCGTAGTCGCACTCGAGCAGGCGGCGGTCCGAGACGGCCCGCACCTGGGGCGCCATCAGCTTCGCGGTCTCGCGGCACCGCTCCAGCGGGCTGGTCACGACCGCGGCCAGCGGCAGCCCGTCGAGCCGTCCGCCGGCCGCCTTGGCCTGGGCGATGCCGGTGTCGTCGAGGTGCACGCCCTTGCTGCGCCCGGCCAGGACGCCGCCGGTGTTGGCCGGGGTGCGTCCGTGGCGCGCCAGGATCACGGTTGCCATGCCGGGGAGCGTACGCGGCTAGCCTGCAGACGTGATCGTCGACAACGCGCTGTACCGCAACGGGGAACGGGTCGACCTCGGTGTCGACACCCACGACCTGGCCGGCGTACGAGCCAAGGCCACCGGTCCCGACGACTTCGTCTGGGTCGGGCTCCACGATCCCGACGGGGACGAGCTCGACGCCGTCGCCGACCTCTACGACCTGCACGAGCTCGCCGTCGAGGACGCCCTCTCCGCCCATCAGCGGCCCAAGGTCGAGCGCTACGCCGACTCGCTGTTCATCGTGCTGAAGACGCTCTGGTACGTCGACGAGGAGGACGCCGTCGAGACCGGCGAGATCAGCCTGTTCGTCGGCCACAAGTTCGTCATCACCGTCCGGCACGGCGCCGGCGGCGGGCTGAAGGAGGCCCGCCATCGACTCGAGGCGCGCGAGCACGGTGCTCGCCCACGGCCCCTCGGCGGTGGTGTACGCCGTGTGCGACGCGATCGTGGACCGCTACGAGGAGGTGGCCGGCGTCGCTCCAGGAGGACGTCGACGAGGTCGAGGAGTCGGTGTTCTCGACCCAGCGCACCAACGACTCCGCCCGCATCTACATCCTCAAGCGCGAGCTGGCCGAGATGCGCCGCGCGGTGATGCCGCTGCGTGAGCCGATGGGCAAGTTCACCGTCGGGTCGGTCCAGGGCATCCACAAGGACGCCGGCCCCTACTTCCGCGACGTGGCCGACCACCTCAACCGGGTCGCCGACACCATCGACAGCCTGGACTCCCTGCTCTCGACCGCCTTCGAGGCGCACATCGCGCAGATCTCGATCCAGCAGAACGACGACATGCGCAAGATCTCGGCCGCGGCCGGCCTGATCGTCGCCCCGACCGTCGTCGGCAGCATCTATGGCATGAACTTCGACCACATGCCCGAGCTGCACTGGGTGCTCGGCTACCCGATGGCCCTGGCGCTGATGGCGCTCAGCTCGCTGGCCGTCTTCGTCATCAGCAAGCGCGCCGGCTGGCTGTGAGCGCTCAGGTGGCCGTGATCACGCCGGTCGCGAGCAGGCCGAGCACGACGAAGCCGAGCACGAGCCGGTAGGGCACGAACCAGACGATCGAGTGGCCGGCGACGAACCTGAGCAGCCAGGCCACGGCCGCGTAGGCCACCACGAAGCTGACCGCCGTCCCGACCACGGTCGGGCCGATGCCGATGTCGCTGTTGCACCGCGTCCTTGAGCTCGTAGAGCCCCGCGGCGAGAAGGCGGGGATCGAGAGGAAGAAGCTCAGCCGGGTGGCCGTGACGCGGTCGAGGCCGCGCAGCAGGCCACCGGAGATGGTGGCGCCGGAGCCGCGAGACGCCCGGGACCAGGGCGATGCACTGGACCAGCCCGACGAACGACGCGTGTCGAGCATGGTCAGGTCGCGCTCGCCACGGTCCTGGCTTGCCGACGCGCTCGGCGTACACCATCACGGCGCTCCAGAGCACCAGCGAGCCGCCCACCCACCACAGCGAGCGCAGCGGGCCGCTGATCACGTCCTTGCCGAGGAAGCCGACCACGCCGATGGGGATCGAGCCGACGATGATGTACCAGCCGAAGCGGTGGTCGAAGTGCCCGCGGTACTCCGGCTGGAACAGCCCGCGGAACCACGCCTCCGCGATCCGCCAGATGTCCTTGCGGAAGTAGAGGATCACCGCGGCGATCGCACCCATCTGGATGACCGCGGTGTACGCCGTGACGCCCGGGTCGTCGACCTGGAGGCCCAGCATCTTCTCCGCGATGGTCAGGTGGCCGGTGCTCGAGACGGGCAGGAACTCGGTGAGTCCCTCCACGATCCCGAGGATGACGGCGTCGAAGTAGTCCATGGCAGGTGACAGGGTACGCAGGCGCCGATGACCCTCACCTGACCAGACCGGCGGCCAGACCGGCGAGCCGTGGCCGCCTGGTCGTTGGTCCGAGGTGGATAGCGTTCTGTCATGCAGCAGCGGTTCCTCGGCGCCACGGGCCTCTCGGTCTCGCGCCTGGGCCTGGGCACGATGACGTGGGGCCGCGACACCGACGAGCACGAGGCCCGCGAGCAGCTGGTCGCGTTCGTCGAGGCCGGCGGCACCCTGCTCGACACCGCCGCGGGCTACACCGACGGCGACTCCGAGCGGCTGATCGGCTCCCTGCTCGGCGACGTCTGCGCGCCGCGACGACGTCGTGCTCGCCACCAAGGCCGGCGTCGGTCGCCGCAAGGCGGCGAGCGGTTCACCAACGCCTCGCGCGGACACCTGGTCAGCTCCCTCGACGCCTCGCTGAAGCGGCTCGGCGTCGACCACGTCGACCTGTGGCAGGTGCACACCTGGGTCGACGACGCGCCGCTCGAGGAGACGCTGAGCGCCCTCGACTACGCCGTGACGCAGCGGCCGGGCGGCGTACGTCGGCGTGAGCAACTACAACGGCTGGCAGTCCGCGCAGGCGGCCACCTGGCAGCGGGCCGTCCCCGGCCGGGCGACGCTGGCCTCCAACCAGGTCGAGTACTCCCTGCTCAACCGCCGCGTCGAGGCCGAGACCGTCCCGGCCGCCCAGGCCCTCGGCCTCGGCATCCTGCCGTGGTCGCCGCTGGGCCGCGGCGTGCTCACCGGCAAGTACCGCAACGGCACCCCCGCCGACTCTCGCGGCGCCTCGCCGCACTTCTCCACCTTCGTGGGCCGCTACCTCGACGAGTTCTCGCAGCGCGTCGTCGAGGCCGTGGCGCGCGCCGCCGACGGCCTCGGCTGGTCCCCCGCCGAGGTCGCGCTGGCCTGGGTGCGCGACCGGCCCGGCGTGATCGCGCCGATCCTCGGCGCCCGCACCGCCGCCCAGCTCCGGGAGTCGCTCACCGTGGAGGAGTGCGAGCTGCCCGTCGAGATCATCACCGCCCTCGACGACGTCTCTTCCGACCAGCAGGAGGCCACGTGAGCTCTGCCAAGCAGCGAAGGATCGAGCAGCGGCGGGCGCTGCGTCCCGGGGTGGAGTACGAGTACTCCAAGATGCTGATCTCGCGCGAGCACTCGCGCAACGCGGTGACCCGGATGCTGGTCGAGCAGGCCGAGCAGGGTGGCTGGGAGCTCGACCGCGTGCGGGTGGCGTACGACGGCACCCGGCGGGTGCAGCTGCGCCGCCGGATCATCCGCCAGCGGATCGCCTTCCTCGTCGACGCCTAGTCAGATCCGGCCCAGGAACCGGTCGAAGACCCGGGCGCCGAACTCGAGGGCGTCCACCGGGACCCGCTCGTCGACGCCGTGGAACAGCGCGGTGAAGTCGAGGTCCGCCGGCAGCCGCAGCGGGGCGAACCCGAAGGCGCGCATGCCGAGCTGGGTGAAGTGCTTCGCGTCGGTGCCACCGCTCATCAGGTACGGCGCACCAGGCCGTCCGGGTCCTCCTCGAGGATCGAGGCCGTCATCGCGTCGGCCATCTCCCCGTCGTACGGCGTCTCGAGGCCGCGCATCTTGGTGATGAACTCGATCTCGACCCCGGGCCCGGCCAGCTCGCGCAGCGTCGTCGAGGTAGTCGTCCTCGAGCCCCGGCAGGAACCGGCCGTCGAGCTGGGCGGTGGCCTGGCCGGGCACGACGTTCACCTTGTAGCCCGCGTCGAGCATGGTCGGGTTCGTGGTGTGCCGGATGACCGCGCCGAGCATCCGCGCGGCGGAGCCGAACTCCTCGATCAGCTCCTCGGCGTTGTCGGGCGTCGCCTCGGTGCCGGCGAGCTCGGCCGACGGCGCCGAGCAGCACCTGCATGGTCGGCGTCAGCTGCACCGGCCACTCGTGCCGGCCGATCCGGGCCACCGCCTCGGCCAGCGTCGTCACCGCGTTGTCGGGGTGCACCATCGAGCCGTGGCCGGCGTTGCCCGTCGCGGTCAGCCGCATCCAGGCCATCCCCTTCTCGGCGGCCTCGATCAGGTAGAGGCGCTTGCCGCGCACGGTCGTGGAGAACCCGCCGACCTCGCCGACGGCGTAGGTGCAGTCCTCGAACCACTCCCGCTTCTCCTCGACCAGCCGCCCGGCGCCCTTGTGGCCGCCGGCCTCCTCGTCGGCGGTGAAGCAGAGCACCAGCGGCCGGTCGGGGACGACGCCGGCGCGAGCACGCGCGCGCACGCTGGAGAGCAGCATCGCGTCGAAGTCCTTCATGTCGACCGCGCCGCGGCCCCAGAGCTGGCCGTCGTGGATCTCGCCGCTGAACGGGTGCAGCTGCCAGTCGTCGGCATCCGCGGGTACGACGTCGAGGTGGCCGTGCACCAGCACGGGGTCGCCCTGCGTGCCGCCCCACCGCGCGAGCACGTTGGTGCGGCCGGGCTCGGCCTCCCACAGCTCGCTCTCGATGCCGACCTCGTCGAGCAGCGTCGCGACGTGCTCGGCGGCCTTGCGCTCCCCCGGGCCCGGCTGGTCGCCGAAGTTGGTGGTGTCGATCCGGATCAGGTCACGGCAGATCTCGGTGACCTCGGCGGCGGGGTCGTAGTCGGGGGTCATGTCCCCATGGTGCCCCAAATCGGGCATCAGCCAACGTGCGCGGCGCCGGTGGTCAGAGCAGGTGGCGGGAGCCGGCGCGCGGGACCATCTCGCGCGGCTCGGACCAGCGCACGAAGCCGGCGCTGTTGACCACGCCGAGCTGGAGCACCTCGGCCACGGGCCGGGTCTTGGTGGTCTCCCACGACTTGGCGTGGCGCCAGCTCTCCTCGAAGACCTGGATCTCGAGGATGGTGGTGCCGGGCGCGGCGCGGCGCACGATGCGCTCGCACCACGCCCGAGCGGCGGCCATGTCGGGCCAGCGGCGCTCGACCATGACCTCTTCGAAGCCGTCGTCCTCGGGCACACGCATCTGCAAACGCCCCAGGGCGGTGGTCCCGATGGCGGTGCCCGGGACCATGGGCGCTTGCGTTTCTTCCATGTTTCGAGGCTAGGTCGCCGGGCGTCGCCAAAGCACGGCACGCGCCGTGGCGACGCCCGCACCTGTCTAGCCCGGATGGACTAGTTGGCGTCTGCTGCGACAGGTTTGCCGGCGCCAGCCGTTGACGCTGACCCCCGGTGTACGGGACTACTTCTTGAACGCGTCCTTCACGTTGCCGGCGGCGTCCTTGAGCTTCTCCACGGAGTCCTTGATCGAGGCCTCGACCTGGTCGGCCTTGCCCTTGCTCTCGAGCTCCTCGTCGTCGGTCGCCTTGCCGGCCGGACTCCTTGACCTTGCCCTTGGCGTCCTTGACCTTGTTGCTGGCCTTGTCTTCCACGCCCATCGTGGTGTCCTTTCGTCGACTGTTCGTCTCCTAGAGGGAACCCATATCCGGCGTACCCATGCGTGTGACCTTCGTCGCGCGCAGCGGGCGTGCTGAGCGTGAAACACGCCGGACACGTGTGACCGCGCTAACAAGCTGCTAGCAGCGAGTTTGCACGCGGCACGTCCGATGTGGCTGACTGGGCGATCGCGCTGCCCTCCAGGCAGCGCCCATGACAAGAGAACACCCCGGTACGGGAAGCGCCTCCTGCTCGTCCCCGACCGGTGGTCCCCGATGAGGACCTCTGACGAGCAGCGAGGTGCGCCGTCGCGCGCCAGGCGATCGGGTAAGCCATTCCCTTCGCGGCGCGACGAGGAACCACCTTCTGCCATGTCACCCAAGTCCCACCTGCGGCGTGCCGCCGCGCCCGCGATCGTCACCGGCCTGCTGGCCACCGTCGGCGATCGGAGCCGCGCACCGTCCGCCTCCGCCCTCGACATCGCCCGCCTCGCCGCTGGCCGCCGATGGCGGCCTCCATCGACCAGGCCGACCCCGCGACCCCCAGGCCGAGGCCAGCGGCCCAGCCGTGCTCCCCGGCGTCCGGCTGAAGGCCAAGCCGCCCGCCGTGGGTGCTGCCCGTGTCGGGCTACCACCTGACCGGCCGCTTCGGCCAGGTCAGCGGCCTGTGGTCCAGCACCCACACCGGCCTGGACTTCGCGGCCGCGAGGGCACCGAGATCCGCTCCATCGGGCCCGGCGTGGTCGTCTCCACGGCGTACGACGGCGCCTACGGCAACAAGACCGTCGTCAAGCTCGATGACGGCACCGTGCTCTGGTACTGCCACCAGAGCGAGTTCGGTGTCGACCCCGGCCAGCGCGTGAAGCCCGGCGACCTGATCGGGTACGTCGGCTCCACCGGCAACACCACCGGCCCGCACCTCCACCTCGAGGTCCACCCCGGCGGCGGCGAACCGATCGACCCCGAGGCCTGGCTGCCGGAGCACCACCTGCACCCGTAAGGGTCCCCGACCTGCCAGCCCGGCCCGTTCGCTCCTGCTCCCCCGGCGAGTGAGCGGGCCAGGCTGGCGATCTGCTCGGTCCCGGGATCGTGGCCCGGGAAGTAGGCGCACACACGATCGGCCACGTCGCCGAAGCGGCGCTCGAGCTCGGCCGCGCACTGCTCGGGGGTGCCGCGGACGGCCAGCGTCTCCACCATGTCGTCGGTCACCAGCGCCGCCATCGCGCCGATGTCTCCGCGCTTCGAGAGCGCGTTGAGCTCCGGCTGCAGGTCACCCCAGCCCTCGACGTCGAGCACCGGGCGGTACGCCGGCGTGGAGCCGTAGAACGCCAGCAGCATCCGCGCACGCCCACGGTGGCCGCCGCGCTCTCCTCCTCGGTGCGACCCATCGCCAGGATCGCCTGCGGGAAGACGTCGACGCGGTCACGCCCGGCGCGACGCAGCCCCTCCTCGACCGCCGGCAGGGTGCGCTCGCGGAAGTGCCGGTGGCTGTGGAACGGCATCACCAGCAGCCCGTCGGCGACCTCGGCGGCCGTGCGGGTCATCACCGGTCCGAGGGCGCCGAGCAGCACCGGCGGCGGGCCGTAGCGGGTTCGGGCCCGGCACGAAGGTCGGCGGCATCAGCGTGTGCCGGGTGTGCTCGCCGCGGAAGTCCAGCCGGGTCCCGTCCTGCCACGAGGTCAGGATCGCCTTCACCGCCAGCACGATCTCGCGCATCCGCGCGGCGGGTGGCGACCAGGTGGCGCCGTACCGGTTCTCGATGTGGGGCCGGACCTGCGAGCCCGAGGCCGAGCCGGAACCGCCCGCCGCTCATCAGCTGCAGGTCCCAGGCCGCGTGCGCCAGGTGCATCGGGCTGCGCGGCATCGCGATCGCGACGTTGGTCATCAGGTCGGCCTCGACCCGACCGGCGACCGCCGCCAGCGGCAGGAACACGTCGTGCGGTCCCTCGAAGGTGAACAGGCCCGGCGGCCCCGGCGTCGACCAGCTCGCGCGGCGCGCGCGGCCGCCCGGTCCGGCCGCGCGTCCAGCTGGAGGTCGAGGAGCACGCTGCCTACATCGCCGGTGCGGTCGGGTAGATCGCCTTGTACTCGGTGTACTGCGCGAGTCCCTCGGGCCCGAACTCGCGGCCGATGCCCGAGGACTTGTAGCCGCCGAAGGGCGCGGCGAAGTCCATCGTGTAGGTGTTCACGCCGTAGGTGCCGGCGCGCACGCGGCGGGCCACGTCGAGGCCGGCCTCCTGGTCGCCGGTCCACACGGTGCCGGCCAGGCCGTAGTCGGAGTCGTTGGCGATGCGGACGGCGTCGTCGACGTCGTCGTACGCGATCACCGAGAGCACCGGCCCGAAGATCTCCTCCTGGGCGATCCGCATCGAGTTGTCCACGTCGGCGAACACGGTGGGGCGCACGTACCAGCCGCGGTCGAGCCCGTCGGGCATGCCGTTGCCGCCGACGACGACGCGGGCGCCCTCCTCCTGGCCGAGCGCGATGTACTTCTCGACCCGCTCCTGCTGGCGCTGCGCCACCATCGGGCCGATCTCGGTCGCCGGGTCGGCGGGGTCGCCGACCGGCATGGCGCCGACCGTCTGGGCGAGCGCGTCCACCACCTCGTCGTACTGCGCGCGGCTGGCCAGGATGCGCGTCTGCGCGACGCACGCCTGGCCGCTGTTCATCAGCGCGGTGAACCGCAGGCCCTCCATGGTGGCGGCGAGGTCGGCGTCGTCGAGCACGATCGCGGCGGACTTGCCGCCGAGCTCGAGGCTGACCCGCTTGAGCTGCTCGCCGCACACCGCGGCGATCTTGCGACCGGCGGCGGTCGAGCCGGTGAAGGCGACCTTGTCGACGCCGGGGTGCGCGACGAGGTGCTCCCCCACCTCGCGACCGGCCGCGACGATGTTGACCACCCCGGCGGGCACGCCGGCCTCCTGGAGCAGCTCGGCCATCAGGTAGGAGTCGAGCGGCGTCTCCGGCGCCGGCTTGAGTACGACGGTGCAGCCGGCCAGCAGCGCCGGGGCGATCTTCGAGATCGTCGTGAACTGCGGGACGTTCCAGGGCGGGATCGCGGCCACCACGCCGACCGGCTCGCGGCGCACGATCACGTCGCAGCCGAGCGCGCCGGGGCGGATCTCCTCCCAGGGGAACGCCTTCGCGATGTTGATGAAGGACTCGATCATCATCCACGGCGCCGGTGACTGCGCCAGGTTGGAGAACGAGGTCGGCGAGCCCATCTCGGTGGTGATCACCTCGGCCATCTCGCCGAGCCTGCCGGCGTAGAGGTTCGAGAACTTCTGCACGACCTCGATGCGCTCCTCGGGGCTCATCCGCGGCCACGGGCCCTCGTCGAAGGCGCGCCGCGCGGCGGCGACCGCCGCGTCGATGTCGGCGGGCGTCCCCGCCGGCACCCGGGCGACGACCTCCTCGGTGTGGGGCGAGACCACCTCGATCGTGTCGCTGCCCGTGGGCTCGGCCCACGTCGCCGTCGATGAACAGGGTGCTGCGGTCGAGGGTCACGGGGGTCCTTCGGGTCGGGTGGTCAGGGAGCGAGGGTGAACCAGTCGGCGAAGCCGCTGGGGTCGTGCCGGCCGAGGGCGCCGTGCTCGAAGAGGCCGAAGCCCTCGTGCCGCCGTCAAGGTGGCGCGCGCGGCGTGGTCGATGACGCCGAACATGATCCGCCCGGCCACGGACTCGTCGGTGAGGTCGTAGGTGACCCGCTCGGTGAAGCCCGCGCCCTTCCACTGGCCGTGCATCCAGTCGGGGTCGCCGCCGTAGCCGCCGCCGACGTGGATCGGCACCGGCAGCAGCGACTCCACCTCGAGCTGGAGCGGCTTGCCCTCGGGCGTGGTGCAGGTGATCGACGCGCCGGTCGGGACGCGGGTGCCGGAGGCGTAGTGGATCGTCGACCTGCGGCCAGCCGAGCTGCTCGACCCGCCCGTCGCGCCAGACGCGGTGGCAGTCGTTGAGCGTGCGGTAGCCGTCGGGGTCCTCCTGGAGGATCAGCACCACGGCGTACTCCTCGAAGCGCATCGGCACGTAGGTCCACCACATGCCCTCGAACGGCGGGTCCGCCGGCGCCCCCTCGGGCGCGGCCTCGCCCACGGGCCGGATGCCCCACGACCGGTCGCGCGTGCCGACCCACCGGTCCGGGGTCACAGCGATCTCCTCGCCGTCGACGAGGATCGTCCCCGACCAGGTGCCGACCTGGGCGAAGCGCTGGGCGTTCAGGGTCACCCGGCTGCCGGCGCGCATCACGTGCGGCTGCTCCTGGAGCACGTCGAAGGAGCCCTCCCAGGTGAGGTCGAGCGCCGATCCCCTCGGTCTCCTCGAGCACGACGCGCAGCTTGCTGCAGCGGCTCGAGCACCTCGACCCGGTAGCCGCCGACGCGCTGGTCGAGCCGGTCGTCGTCGATGGCGTCGCGCGAGGTGCACCGCGGTCTGCTCGTCGCCGCGTCGGACGAGCACGAAGGCGTCCTTGGTGCCGAGGTTGGGGTAGTAGCCGAGCCCGGTGATCACGAAGATCTCGCCGCTGCGGTCGTGGGCGTTGAAGTAGCAGCGGTCGTAGAAGTTGCGGTCGCTGGTGCCGGCCCAGGTGACCGGCAGCGGCACCTGGTGGAGCGGGTACTCGTCGAGCGGACCGACCACGCTCAGCCACCCACCTTCGCGAGCACGCTCTCGAACAGCGGCTTGTGGTGGAACAGCGACTCGAGGTCCTCGGGCCGGTCGATCTCGCCGAAGTGGATCTGGCGCGCGCCGGTGCGCATGAAGACGATGCACCACTCGACGCCGTTGTAGACGTGGTACCAGTCGAGCGGGCCGAGCGTGGCGCCGGTGGCTCCTGGTACGACGCGACGACGTCCTCCTCGCGCATGAAGTGCGGCATCCCGGGCAGCTCGAGCATCCCGGTGATCGACTCGAAGACCTGGTGGGCGAACACGATCCAGGACACGTCCATCTCGCGCGGACCGACGGTGGCCATCTCCCAGTCGAGGACGCCGACCGGCTCGAAGTCGCGGTAGAGCACGTTGCCGATCCGGGCGTCGCCCCAGCACAGCACCGCCTCGGGGGTGGCGGGCAGGTTCGCCTCCAGCCAGGCCAGCCCGCGCTCGGCGATCGGGGACCGGCCGATGTCGGGGACGGCGAACTCGTACCAGGACCTGACCCGGGCGAGGTTGCGCGCCAGCGCGGTGGCTCCGTCGTACGCCGGGTCGAGGAAGGCGAACGTGGTCTGCGGCGTCCGGGATCGCGTGCAGCCCGGCGAGCACGCCGACCGTCGCGTCCTGGAGGCGGCGCTGGTCCTCGGGGCTCGCGTCGAAGAGCCAGTTGTCGCCGAAGTTGTAGGGCAGCACGTCGCGCGGGACCAGGCCGTCGATCCGGTCCATCAGGAAGAAGGGTGTGCCGAGCACGTCGCCGGTCGGCTCCATCCACCGGACCTGCGGGACGGGGACGTCGGTGCTCTCCCCCACGATCCGGATCGCGTCGTACTGGTCCTGGAGGGCGTAGCTCTCGAAGACCGGCAGGTCCTCGACCGCGGGGGCGACGCGGGCGACGTACTCCCCGCGCGTGCTGCTCACCGGCCTCGGTCCAGGTGACGTCGAGCAGCACGGTCTCCGAGGAGAGCCCGTTCTCCTGCACCGAGCTGTGCAGCACGACGGAGGGCGTCGGCGCCCTCGGGGAGGACCGTCGCCAGCCAGCCGGTGAGGCGGGTGCGCATCTGCTCGGCATCGCGGCTCGAGCGCTGCATCGTCATGTCCGCGGGAGGTGGTGGTGCCTGGGCCATGCGCCAGCATGAGTAGAACACGTTCTAGGTGTCAACCCTGGGTCACTCCGAGGTCACGCCGAGGTGCCGGATCGCTACCAGGTGCCGCCGACCCGCGCCTTGTCCGACGTGCCGCTCCCACCGAGGTCGGTGCTGAGCGCCCGCGCATCGCTGCCGAGGTAGGCGCCCACCACGGCCAGCAGGAGGCCGGCCACCGCGACCAGGACGCCCGTGCGCAGTGACGCATCCGTCGCCCGATAGGCCGCCTGGGCCCGTTCGAGGACATCGTCGAAGCCGTCGATCGCCTCACCTGACGAGAGCGCCGCCCCGACCGGGGCGACCCGCGTCCGGGCCCTGACGACGAGGGCGATGCCGACCAGTGCGACGACGAGCCCGACGAGCATCAGGGCGGTGGCAGGCATGCCTCAGTGTGCCTGACTGCAACCAGTTCTAGACCGCGAACCGGCAATCGGTCACGTTAGTGGCCCCCGTGCCCGCACGCTCCTACGCTGAGCATCGCAAACGGGGGACAAGCCAGGACCGCAAGGCCTGGACGTGGATTGCAGGCCCGTGCCCCCACCACAGCGGGGCACGGGCACATCCCCGATCGTCACGGCGCCACTCGGTCACAGGGCGACCTCTCACCATCGGGTCCCCTTCGAGTGCCACGCACGCCGCCCGTGGCCCCTATCCCCCCGAAGGGGCCGCGGGCGGTCCACCGATCGGGTGCCCGGGAAGGGCGGTCTCAGCGGACCCTGAAGGAGCGGACGCTCCTCGAGCCGTCGAAGAAGGGGTTCTCTCTCGAAGGTCATCGTGAAGCGGTGCACGCCCTTGCGCAGGTGCTTGATCGTGAAGACCTTGCGCCCGTGAGGGACCCACGACTGGGCGACCCGGCGCTTGCCGTCGTACAGCGTCACGCGGCCGCGGACGGTGGACTGGTTGGCGCCGGCGGCGTACGCGATCGCGGTCAGCTTGAGCACGCCCTTGCGCGAGACACCGCGCATGATCGACGTCGTCGCCCAGCTGATCCGCATCCGCGAGGCGTACCGGTCGATGGGGTGTACGCCGTTGGGGTACTCGTACTCGCCGTACGCGAGCAGCGAGATCTCCTTGCCGGCGTCGGCGGGCCGGGCCTTGTAGGTCAGCCCCTCGCTCCACTGATGGGGACGCCGGTGTTGCGCCACGTGAGGGTCGTCCACCAGTCGGGAGCCCAGCGGCCGAGCGTGGCCGTGATGGTCTGCCCGACGTGGGGAACGCCGCGCAGGGTCGGCGGCGTCATGTGCCACAGGATGAAGTTGCTCGGCCGAGCGAGTACTTGTGGGCGACGACCGAGGAGCCGTCGACCGCCTCGACGAGCACCTGCACCGTGTTGCCGTGGTCGGCATCGGTCAGCGTGTACTTCTGGTCCTGGGCGCCGCTGATCGGCTGGAAGCTGCCCAGGGTCGCGTCGTGGTCACCGCGGTACCACTGGTAGCGCAGCTCCGTGTGCCCGCCGGCCACTCGCCGTCGTCGTTCGAGGTGGCCGTGTAGGTGAACCCGACGACGGCGGCTCCGCCCTTGAGCGAGATCGACGGCGGTGGCGGCGCGGCGCTGGCCGGCACGGACGCACCGATCAGCGCGGCGAAGAGAGCGAGGACGGTCGCGGCAGCGGCCAGCAGGCGCGGCCTGGCGGCAGGGCGCGCGTCGACGTCGTTCGGCGGGATGAACACGCGACAACGATAAGTCGATAATCAACGTATTTAAGCCGAAATGTCCGCATTCGAGACTGGCCGTGAGGCCCTGACGCCTGCGCCTGTCGCAAATTGAGACCCGCTCGGTCCACCTGGCGGACCAACGATGGAGTACGCCGCGTCGCGGACGGTCGAGCCACCAGGAGACAGCATGGACACCGGGGGAACTGCGCGCACCTCGTCCGAGGACGTCCGGCAGCACCTGGACACCGCCCGACCGGCCGGGCTCCAGGACGTGTGGTCCTTCGACGACGTCATCAGCGTCGCCTTCCCGGAGGCGGACTTCGTGATCAGCCTGTCCGGTCCGGCCGCCGGTCCCCGGTGCGACACCGAGTGGCAGGTCACCGTGCGCGAGCCGCTCCCGGGCCTGAACACCTGGTGGGGCCGCTGGCACCGGTCGTTCTCGGTGCACCGACGCGACGTGGGGCCGCTGATCGCCGAGGAGCTCCAGGGCGCCATCTCCCGGGTGCGCGGCATGCTCGACGACCACGCGCGCAGCTCGGCGGAGCTGCAGGCGCCGACGCCTGAGGTGCGCCTGAGCGTTGCTCAGCCGGCCACCGTCAGCGCGATCAGCGTGACGTTGAGGCAGCAGATCACGGTCGCGACACCGGCCGCCGCGATCGTGGTGTGCCGGCGGTTGACCAGGCCGCCCATGATCCGGCGCCGGCTGGTGAGCAGGACCAGCGGGATCAGGGCGAACGGGATCCCGAAGGACAGCACCACCTGGGAGATCACCAGCGCCCGGGTCGGGTCGACTCCCGCGCCGATCACCACGAGTGCCGGAGCCAGGGTCACCAGCCGGCGTACGACCAACGGCACCCGGCGCCGCAGGAAGCCCTGCATCACCACCTGGCCGGAGAAGGTGCCCACGCCCGAGGCAGCGAAGCCGGAGGCGAGCAGCGCCAGCGCGAACAGCAGCCCGGCGGTCGGGCCGAGGGCGGTCTCCAGCCCGGCGTGCGCGCCCTCGATGGTGTCCACCGGGGCCGGCCCGTTCGAGAGCACCTGCGCGGCGACGACCAGCATCGCCAGGTTGATCACGCCCGCGAGGGTCATCGCGGTCACGACGTCGATGCGCTGGCTGTGCAGCAGCGCCTTGCGCTCCTGCTCCGTGCTGCGGCGGAAGCGGCTCTGCGTCAGGGCGCCGTGCAGGTAGATGACGTGCGGCATCACGGTCGCGCCGAGCATGCCCGTGGCCAGCAGCACGGTGTCGGTGCCCTCGAAACCGGGCTTCAGCCCCGAGGCCACTCCGGCGGCATCGACCCCGCCGGACACCAGGCTGTAGAGGAAGCCGGTGAGCACGACGAGCATCAGTCCGGCGACCGCGACCTCGAACGGCCGGGCACCGCGGCTCTGCAGCCCCAGCAGGGCGAACGCGACCACGGCGGTGATGCAGCCACCGGTGAACAGCGGCAGCCCGAACAGCAGGTTCAGGGCGATCGCGCCGCCGAGGACCTCGGCGAGGTCGGTGGCGATGGCCACCAGCTCGGCCTGCACCCAGAGCCCGCGCGTGACCGGGCGGGGGAAGTTGTCGCGGCACAGCTCGGGGAGGTTCTTGCCGGTCGCGATGCCCGCCTTGGCGGAGAGGTACTGGATCAGCATCGCCATCAGGTTGCTCACCACGATCACCCACACCAGCAGGTAGCCGTAGCGCGAGCCCGCGGTGATGTTGGTGGCGAAGTTGCCCGGGTCGATGTAGGCGATCGCGGCCACGAAGGCCGGTCCGAGCAGGGGCAACGGGCCCGCGGACGAACGCGACGCTGGCGAACCGTGCCTTGCGCTGGAACATCACCCGACTCCCGGTCCGGGTCCCGTCAGCTGCCCGGGCTCGTGGCCGCGATCTCCACCCGGTCGAGCTTCTCCAGATCTGATCCTGGACGTCGCCTCGAGCTCGCGTCGACACCACTTGTTGCTGCTCCTCGATCCGTTCGTTGACGAGGCCGCTCAGCGCGTAGGCGATGGCACCTGTCTGGCGGACCGTCAGGTCGTCGACGAGGGGTTGCCGCGCGGAGGTGATGGCCACGCCGCTGGCGCTGCCCTCGGCGTCCTGGGTGACCGCGACGGTGAACCGCTCGCGCGGGTTGGACGACGGGGTCGGAGTAGTGGTCGCGCAGGCGCATCAGGACCTCGTGCCACTCCAGTACGTCGCCCTCGGGCATGCTCGCGCTCAGGTCCTTCGCGGTCAGCCGGCCGCCGGCCGGCGGACTCGGAGAAGCAGCGTGCGTAGGACAGCAGCGCGGTCGTCCACACCGCCTCCACCACGATGCCGTCGGGCTCGTCCGCCGCGAGCTCGGTCACCAGGCGTTCGCAGCAGCGCAGGGTCATCTGGAGCTCCTCGAAGGTCTCGACGAGGTCGCCGAGCCTCGAGGCGCTGGAGCCCTCCAGCCGGCGTACGACGGCCGGCTGGTCGAGGAGGCACCGTTGGTCGACATCGGCGGCTCAGCCGACCGAGGGCCCGAGGCCCAGGGACTGGGGGGTGCTCGAGTCCGGCGACGGCTGGTGCAGGCCCTCGTCGAGCTGGCCGAACTCCGTCATCAGCGACCGGCTGCCACCCCAGGGTGTCTGCTCCTCGGCGATCAGGGTGTTGGTGGTCAGCAGCAGGCCGGCGACCGAGGCGCCGTTCTGCAGGGCGGACCGGCAGACCCGGAGCGGGTCGATGATGCCCATCTCGATCATGTTGCCGTAGCGACCCTCGAGCGCGTCGAAGCCGTCGTCGACGTCCATCTTGGCGACCTCGGCGACCACCTCGTGGCCCAGATAGCCGGCGTTCGCCGCGATCAGGAAGGTCGGTTCGCTCAACGCCCGCCGCACGATCTCGACGCCCGTCGCGTAGTCGTCACGCACGTCGAGGTCGTCGAGGACCGGTGCCGCGTGCATCAGGGCCGCTCCCCCGCCGGCCACGATGCCCTCGGCCATCGCCGCGCGGGTCGCGGACAGCGCGTCCTCGACGCGGTGCTGGAGCTCGGCCAGCTCGGCGTTCGTCGGTGCGCCGACCCGGATCACGGCGACCTTGCCGGACAGCGACCCGATGCGCTCGCTGAGCACGTCCTCGTCGATCCCGAAGGTGGCGCGCTCGAGCTCGGCGCGCAGCTGGGCGACCCGGAACTCGACCTTCTCCGAGGAGCCGGCGCCGTCGATGATGGCCGTCCGTTCCGCGGTGACGCGCACCTGACGCGCCCGGCCCAGCTGCTCCAGCGTCATCGTCTCCAGGGTGAAGCCGGAATGCTTGCTGTAGACCTGCCCCCCGGTGATCGTGGCGATGTCCTCGAGCTTGTGCAGTCGCCGGTCACCGAACCCGGGAGCCTTCGTCGCGACGACTGAGAACAGGCCGTTGACGTGGTTGTGGACGAGCATGCTGAGGGCCGACCCCTCGACGGTCTCGGCGATGATGACGAGCGGACGGGGCGCACGCATCACCTTGTCGAGCAGCGGCATGATCTGCTGCACCTTGGTGATCTTCTCGCTGCAGAGCAGGATGTAGGGATCGTCCAGCACCGCCTCGAGGCTGGCCGGATGGGTGACGAGGTACGGCGACAGGTAGCCGTTGTCGTACTCGAAGCCCTCCACGAAGTCGACGGACATCCCGTTCTCGGTCGACTCCTCCACCGTCACGATGCCGGCGTTCCCGACCGTGAACAGGGCATCGGCCAGCACCGCGCCGACCATCTCGTCGTTGTTGGCCGAGATAGTCGCCACCCGCGCGTAGTCGGCCACCGTGACGACCGGGTGCGCGACCTTGCGCAGCTGGTCCACGAGCAGGCCCACCGCCATGTCGACGCCACGCTTGACCAACACGGGGTTGCCGCCCTGGCCAATGGCCTCCATGCCTTCTCGGATGATGGCCTGCGCGATCACCGTCGCCGTCGTGGTGCCGTCGCCGACGATGTCGTTGGTCTTGATCGCGGCTTCCTTGACCAGCTGGGCGCCCATGTTCTCGAACTGGTCGCTCAGGAAGATCTCGCGCGCGATGGTGACGCCGTCGTTGGTCACCACCGGGGAACCGGTGATCTTCTCCAGGATGACGTTGCGGCCCTTGGGGCCGAGCGTCGACTTCACCGCCTCGGCGAGCTGGTCGACTCCGGACAGGAGCAGGCGCCTCGCCTCCTCACCGAATCGCAGGTCCTTGGCCATGGTGTCCTCCTTGATGACGGGTGTGGTGCGGGGTGGTGGAAGCGGCTACGGGACGAGGATCGCCCGCCCCCGGACGTTGCCGGCGTCGAGATCGGCCAGCGCCTGCTGGGCGTCGTCCAGCGCGTAGGCCTTGGTGTGCAGGGTGACCTTGCCGGCCTCGGCGAGGACCATCAGCTCGGCCAGCTCGTTGTAGGTGCCGACGATGTTGCCGACGATGTTGCGCTCGGTGGAGATCACGTCGAGCGTCGGGACGACGAGCGTCCCGCCGTACCCGATGACGAAGTAGGAGCCACCGGGACGGGTCATCGCGAACCCCTCGTTCTCGGCGCCCTCCTCGGCCACGAAGTCGAGGACCACGTCGGCGCCGTCTCCCGAGGTCAGGTCCTTGACCGCGTCGACGTGCTTGCCGTCGGCGACCACTGTCTGGGTGGCGCCGAGCTGGCCGGCGAGCTCGAGTGCGGCCGGGTTGCGGTCGACGACGATGATGTTCGCCGCCGTGAGCGCGGCCAGGCACTGGACGCCGATGTGGCCGAGGCCGCCGGCCCCGATCACGACCGCGGTCGTGCCGGGGTAGAGCAGCGGCAGCGCCTTGCGCACCGCGTGGTACGCCGTGATGCCGGCGTCGGCCAGGGCGGCGACGTCCTTCGGCTGGGTCGACGGGTCGAGCTTGACGCAGGCACGGGCCGAGGTGAGCAGGTACTCCGCCATGCCGCCGTCGGTGCCGTCCAGCCCCGGGAAGACGCTCTCGATGCAGTGCATGTCATCGCCGGCGCGGCACGCGCGGCACAGGCCGCAGGTCGGCGTCGGGTGCAGGATCACGGTGTCCCCGACGGCCACGTTGGTCACCGCCGAGCCGATCTCGTGCACCCAGCCGGCGTTCTCGTGACCGATCGTGTAGGGCAGCGACGGGTTCATCGCCGCGTCCCACTGGCCCAGGATGATGTGCAGGTCGGTGCGGCAGACACCGGCTCCCCCGACCTTCACCACCACGTCGAGCGGACCCTTGACGCTGGGCTCCGGCACCTCATCGATGGTGGGCTTCTCGTTGTACGCGTGCAACCGCACTGCCTTCATGGCGTCTCCTCCAGCTGGCCCTCGCCGCGGGTGGAGTAGCGGTGGGACAGCATGCCGCGGCACACGCTGCCGTTCGCCTCGGTGTTGACCCGGGTCAACCGGGCCCGTCGCAGGTGCAGCGGCAGCGCCTCGACGCCGACCGCCTCCCCCGACGTCGCGTCGACCAGCAGCGCCGACGCGTCGTCCGCCGGCAGCCCCAGCTCCGCGCGACGGGCGCGCAGCCGGTCCAGGTCGGCCGACGGAGGGACCTCGGCCAGCGTCATGCCGGCGAGGTCCTCCATCGTGCGACCACTGGCCAGGAGCGGCCGGCAGACGCGGTCGGTCCCGGCCAGCACGGCCCTGCGGACGAAGTCGGTGCGGAGCTCGTCCAGCTCTCCTGCGGCCAGGCCGCCGAAGGACTCGGCGAACCCTGCCCGGGCAGCGATCCCGTGGTTGATGGTGTCGGAGGCGAAGTGGTCGTCGAGCAGCACCTCGGTGTGCCGCACGCCGGCCACGTCGCTGACGGCGTCGTACGCGTCGGCCACCATCAGGAACGCGAAGTTCGGCGCACAGAAGTACGTCGGCAGGCGCAGGTGCACCTGCACGTCACCGCCGTCGGACACGGTGCACGACGAGACGAAACCGAGCTCGGTGACCGGCTCGTCCAGCTCCGGGTCGCGCACCGCGTCCAACGCGGCCAGCACGTGTGCCTGGTCGGTCACACGTGCTCCACCAGGGCTGCGTCGTCCTTGGCGGCTGGTTCACCCTCGCCCTTGAGCTGCAGCTCGGCCGGGACCTCGATCCCGTAGAGCTTGGCGGCGTTCAGGCCGAGGATCTTCTTCTTGGTGTCGACGTTCACCCGTGGGTAGTCCGAGTAGCTGTCGTCCGGGTAGTCCCAGTCGACGAACCCCTCGATCTGCCAGGCCGGCTCCCAGATGTTGTAGTCGCTGCCGAAGGTCATCTTGTCCTCGCCGACCCAGAACAGCAGCTCGCCCATCACCTTGGCGAAGAACTTCGGCCGCGCGTACATCAGGCCGCCGATCACCACGGAGAGACCCGCATAGACGTTGGGCTCCTGCGTCGCCATGAAGCAGAAGTCCTCGATCCGTGGCAGGCCCACGTGCTCGACGATGAAGTTCAGCTCCGGGAAGTCCGTCGCCGCGTGGTCCACGTCGGAGACGTCGAACGCGTCCTTGTCCAGGGGCCAGATCGTCGGCCCCTTGTGGACGTGGATGTTCTTGATCCCCAGCTCCTGCGCCTTCGCGAGGAACGTGTAGGCCTCGGGGTCGCTCAGCTTGTAGCCGCGCGACCCGTTGTTCCACTCGGCGGTGTAGAGCTTGACGCCCTTCGAACCCCAGCGTGCGACGTTCTCCTCGAGCTCCTTCAGGCCGGCATCGCCCTCACGCGGGTCGAAACGGGTGTTGATGATGAACTTGTCCGGGTGCTTCTCACCCAGGGCCCCGTTGCGCTCCGTCGTGTTGAAGCCGTCGGCGTACCACTCCTTCAGGTACGTCGGCTGGAAGATCGCCTTGTCGACGTACCCGTCCTCGAAGACGTCCTTCATCAGCTGGTCCTCGGAGACCTTCCGGAAGTTCTCCTTGGTCTGGTGCGTCTCCGGCGGTCCCAGCCCCTGGTAGGCCTGGAAGCAGTCGATCCAGCCCTCGGCGTAGTTCTCCGCGCCCTTCACCCAGTTCTCGGGACTCGCGTCCCAGTAGTGCATGTGGCTGTCGACGACGAAGTACTTCTCTCCGTCTTTCTCGTACATGTGGCCTCCTCAGGGGGTTGCCGTGGATGGTTGGGGGCAGATCACTTCTCGTAGGTCTTGAGGTCGAAGCCGATGTACTCGGCGGCGTCCTCGGGATTGGCGAACATGATCGTGCGGTCGTCCTCGTGGATCATCCGGCCGTAGTGGGTCGACATGTTCTCCTCGAACTGGGCGGAGTCGTAGTAGCCCTCCTCCTCCCCGAGTGCCTCGGAGATCTCGTCGTAGACGAAGTCCATCCGGTTGATCCCGTCCACCCGGATCATCGAGGGGAGCGGGGTGATGGTGACGCCTTCCTTGGTGCCCATCACCTCGGCGACGACGGCTCCGACCTGGTTGTTCATCAAGGTGACGCCGCACTTGTTCGAGGCGGTGTTGTCCGCCTTGAACGCGCTCTCCGTCGTGGCGTACGTCGTGGCGGTTGACTTGTAGCCGGTCACTGGGTCAGCTCCTTCGGGTTGTCGAGGCTCAGGTCGGCGAGGATGCCGCTGAAGCGGCTCTTGGCGCGGTCCAGGCCGTCCTCGAACCGGGGCGGCTTCGCGTCGGGCTGCGACCACAGCGGCTGCAGCTGACGGGCGGCGACCAGGCACTTCGGCACCCAGTTGGACAGCCATCCGTCCATGACGCCCTTGTTGTGGTCCGCGAACTCCTTGTCGTCGGTCAGCAGCTCGAACATCGCCTTCGTGTACCTCAGGTCACGGGAGGCGTAGTCCCACTCCCCTGCACCGACGACGGTCGGGGTGACGAAGTCGCCGTTCCCCGGTGCCGCCTGCTGCACGAGGTGGCTGCGGAACAGCTCGCCGACCAGCGGCTCGAACACCACGTTGGCCGCGAAGATCGCCTCGGCCCAGTCGTCGATGCCGGTGAGCTGCTCGGACACCTCGCGCACGCCCTGCCACGCGGGGTCGCTGTTCCACGTCTCCACGTGGGCGGCGCCGTCGAACGACTCGATCTCCTCGCTCAGGGTGAGGTTGTACAGCGCCAGGTCCTGGGCGAACCGGATCCGGTGCATGCTGTTCACCGAGATCGCGTTGTTGTGCATGTTCGTTGGTGCGCGCCGCTGGGCGTTCGCGAACAGGTACAGCCCGAGGCCGTGCTCGACGTGCATCCAGGCGCCGACGTTGCGCTCCACGAACGTCACCCAGTTGGGGTTCCACTGGTCGAAGGCCTTCGTCTCCCGTGCGGTCTCGACGTTCTGGTTGATCTGCCGCACCACGTTGGAGTTGTTGCGGTAGAACGTCAGCTCCCACTCCTCGTTGGGGTCGCGGAACTCGTGCCAGCCGTGGGCCGGCCAGTCGTAGCCGCGTCCGCCGGAGCCCGGGAAGCGCTCCGGCTCGGGGCGGTCGACGCCCCACGCCTTCAGCGCGGTCCAGTCGAGCGGGTAGCCGCCGCGGCCGTCGGAGAACCCGTAGAGCCAGCCCTGGGCGAGGTAGTGCCGTGGGTCGGGCTGCACCTCGACGGTGACGTCCTCGTAGTGGGACTGCTTGCGCTTCTGCGGCGTGTAGTAGTTGTAGTGCCGCAGGGTCGAGTCGGGGAAGACCTTGGCACCGGCTTCCGCGTCGGTGAACTCCGGCTTCGGAGAGCTGCGTTCTAAGGTGGCCATGTCGGATCCGCCTCGCTTTCGTGTGTTGGTGAATCAGGTGGGACCGGTGGTGGTGAACTTGTCGTAGTAGATGTGCTTCTCGTCGGCGCCGAGGTCGCCGAGCACGTCCATGGCCGCCTCGACCATCGGCGGCGGACCGCAGACGTAGGAGTCGGTCTCCGAGAGGTCGGTCTCGTACTTCTTGACGACGTCGGTGATCAGGCCGACCTCGCCTTCCCAGGGCTCGTCGGGGTCGGCCTCGGACAGGGCCGGCACGTAGCGGAAGTTGGGCATCCGCTCCGCGAGGTCGTACAGCTCCTTCTCGAAGCAGAGGTCCTTCTGCGTCCGGGCGCCGTAGTAGTACGTCGCCTTGCGCTGGCTGGACTTCTCGGCGAGCGATCGCAGCACCGAGAGGATCGGTGCCATGCCCGCGCCACCGCCGACGAAGACGATGTCGCTGTCGCGGCCGTCGCGCAGGGTGAAGACCCCGAACGGGCCGACCACGTCGAGCCGGTCCCCCACGTTCGAGCTCGTCGTCCAGGAACCCGGAGAAGCGGCCGTCGGGATAGCACCGGATCACGAACTCGATCTCGCCGCTCTCCTTGCTCGAGGTGTTCGCCATCGAGAACGACCGCGTCTCCTCGGTGCCCGGGATGGTGATGTCGACGTACTGGCCGGGCCAGAACGCGATGTCCGCCGGCTCGACCAGCTTGAGGACGAGGTGCCGCATGTCGTGGGTGACGTGGTCCTTGGAGACGACCTCGGTCGTGACCTCCTGGATCGGGTGCCCGGAGCGGAGCATCTCCTCGTCGTAGTTGAGCAGCTCGATGGTCACGTCCTCGTAGACGTGGGCCCGGCACAGCAGGGTGAAGCCCTCGTCCAGCTCGAAGTCGGGAAGCGCGAAGGTCGAGTACTTGTCGAGCTCGATGTCGTCACCGTCGAGGACGAAGGACTTGCAGGCGGCACACTGCCCCTCCTTGCAGCCGTGCATCAACGTGATGCCCTGCTCCGCGGCGGCGCGTAGCACCGTCTGCTCCTCGTCGACCTCGATCTCGACGCCCACGGGCTCGAATCGAACGACATGCTTCTCGCCCATGTCTCCCTTCCATGCTGTCCTTCGTGTTCCAGCCCTTCGGACGGGCGAGGAGTGCCGGCAGGTGGTGCCGACGCTCCTCGCCGTCCCGGATCGTCCGGCTGCTCAGGCGTCCGCCGGTGCAGGTCGACCGGCAGGGCCGCCCTTGATGTAGTTCGCGTGGAAGGCCTTCTGCTCGTCGGGAGTCATCTCGTTGAGCAGCACGTTCGGGCTCTGCAGAGGAGGCATCCGGCGCAGGTGATCCAGGTTCCACATCTTCTTGGGATCCAGGTTCAGGTGCGGCTGTGCCACCAGCGTGTGCCCGTCGTCGCGGACGTAGCCCATGTCGGAGACCACGTCGGCCCAGTTCCAGCCGTGGTAGAGGGTCTCCCACTCGCGCTTGCCGATGAGCTGGCCCATGTTCGGGGTCTCGCGGCCCTGGTACGTCGGGCGGAACGCCTCGACGTCGGTCCACCGGCAGGCCTCGTGGCAGTAGGTGCGCATCTGCCCGTCGACCTCGGCCATCACCATGTCCTCGCGGACCAGGCACGGGACCATGCAGGTCCAGCAGCGGTGCGGGTACTGGTAGTCGACGTCCTCGGCCACGATCGGGTGGTGCCCGTTCGGGGTCGAGAGGCGGTTGTAGTTCTCCCACCACTTGCCGTACTTGTCGTACCAGCCCGGGTACTTGTACTCGAACCACTCGAAGTCCTTGTCGGTCATCGGGTCCATCCGCCAGTAGTTGGCGAGCCAACCGGTGCAGAAGAACTGCGCGACCTCGTGGACGTAGCCCTTGTTCCAGATCTGGTTCCAGGACTCCTCGATCAGGTCGTGCGGGATGACCAGGCCGTACTTCTCGAGCGGCACCAGGTAGCTGCGGTAGTAGTCGTCGTAGATCCACCGACGCCACATCTCCGCGTAGCTCTCCCGGTCCTTGCGGCGGTCCTTCGTGCCGTACTCGATGAAGGTGCCGATCGCGGCGTCCACCACCCGGTGGTTGTTCCACCACGCGTAGCGCAGGTCGCGCTCGAGCAGCTGGTGGTTGCCCTCGTCGGCCAGCGCCATCAGCAGCGTCGCGTACCCGTTGCTGATGTGTCGGGACTCGTCGGACTGCACCGAGTGGAACACCGTCGGCAGCAGGTAGTCGCCGTTGGCAGCTGCCTCCGCCGGCATGGCGACGAACAGCGTGTTGGTGAACGCCGTCTCGGCCACGATCGTCAGGTAGATGCTCGCCGCGGTGATGGCGTCACCGGTGATGAAGCCCTCGGCGAACTGACGGCCGATGGTGCCGCAGTAGTCGTTCTGGAAGTTGCGCAGGCTGCTGTTGAAGCCGGCGGGGTCGATGTAGTTGTTCATGTAGAGGCGCTTGAGGTTCTGCTGGATCGTCGAGTGCCTCACCTCGTCGATCATCTGGATCGCCTGCCCGTTGTGCAGCTCGGGGTTCGGCACCGTCCGGAACAGCAACGGCATCGCTCGGGCGGCGGAGATCTCGGGCAGCGGGATGATGCTGAGGAAGAGCTTCTGCCACTCCAGCCAGCGTTCCTGGACCTGGCGGAACATGTTGCCGCGGATTGCTCCGTCGGAGGCGCCGTAGACGCGGTGGTCCTTCTCCTCCTGCATCGGGAAGTAGGACCTCAGGACCTGCTTGAGGGGATCCTTCTTCTTGGCCTTCTGGAACGTGTAGTCGGTCCCGTAGTGGGAGACCGGCTCGTGGTAGAGCGGCTCCCAGGCCAGCTCTTGGATCTTCTCGTGAGCCTTGGCCACGCTTTGGCGAGTCATCACCACTCCTTCCTGTTGATTGGGTGGTTCGCTTGCATTCAATGCCCGCCGGGGAGCCGTGACCGGTCTCACATTGAGACGATCCCGGGGACCCGTCGTACCGCGCTCAGTCGCTCTCGAACATCGCCTCGCGGATCTCGGCCAGGTGGGCCCGGACGTCGCGCATCACCTCGCGGTTGCCCTCGGGCGCGGGTTCGATCCCGAGAGCCTCGAGGAGGGCGGTCGCCGGTGGTCCCGGATCCCCGCTGTCTCCGAGGACCGGGTGCAGTCCCTGGGCCGCGAGATGGTTGAACACGAGGTTCACGACGCTCCAGGGGTTGTAGCTCTCGGCCGGAGGGTCTTCGGCTGGGTTCACGTCGTACCTCCACGGATCCGCGCCGTCCGAGGCTCGGCGCCAGGGGTGATCGGGACGCTACGCCGGCTCCGCTGCGCCGCTGTCTCAATCTGAGACAGCCCGATCGGCCCGTTGGAGCGAGACTCGACTCGAACTTGAGTCGCGCATATCGTGAAGGTGGCCCCGGACCCTGGCTGCCGGTTCTGGCCCGGTTTTCAAGAGCCGGTCACGCTGCCGTGAAACACAGACGTTGGGGGAAATGGGTTGACGCCGACGCCGGTCTCACCGAAGTGGCCGTTGCCTGCCCAGAAGACCGTGGCCGCCAACCGGCTGCGCTTCCTCAGCGAAGAGGTGCCCGAGCCCCGCGGGGTCCGCGACACGATCCTCGCGTCGTGGCGGCGGTCCCTGTCCATGCGGGTCGCCGCGGACAAGATCGAGATGCGGTTCGAGCCCGACATCCACCTCGACACCCGGCTCGCGCGCAGCGCGCAGCCTGTCCTGCGCAACCTGAGCGAGCAGCTCCGCGGACAGTCGGTCAGCGTCATCCTCACCGACCCCACCGGCCTGGTGCTCAGCCGGCTCACCGGTGACGGCGAGCTCGAGCGTCACCTCGACCGGGTGCTGCTCGCGCCCGGCTTCAGCTACGCCGAGGAGTACGTCGGCACCAACGGGATCGGCACGGCCCTCGAGGTCGGCGGGCCGACCCACGTGTTCGGCCACGAGCACTACGCCGAGAACCTCGAGGAGCTGGCCTGCGCCGGTGTGCCCATCCACCACCCCGTCACGGGACGGCTGGTCGGCGCCGTCGACCTCACCTGCTGGCGCAAGGACGCCGGGTCGTTGCTGCTGACGCTGGCGAAGACCACGGCCGGACAGATCCGCCAGGCGCTGCTCGCCGACGCGAGCGCCTCGCAGATGGAGCTGTTCCAGGAGTACCTCCGCACCTGCAGCCGCACGAGCGGCATCGTGTTCGCGCTCAACAACGACGTGGTGATGCTCAACGACCACGCGCGGGCGACGCTCACGCCGGCCGACCAGTCGACGCTGCTGGCGCAGGCGATGGAGGCGAAGATGACGCGGCGCGGGACCGTCCTCGTCGAGCTCCCGTCCGGCCAGGGCGCACGGATGCACTGCCGGCGCGTCGGCGAGGGCGACCAGCCGTCGGGCGTGGTCGCGCACGTCGTGCTCGACCCGACCGGCCACGACTCCTCGCAGCCCCGTGGCGCTGCTGCCGCGGATGCCGCTGCCGAGCCTCGTCGGCTCGGGCCCGCCCTGGCTGCACGCGTGCCAGGAGGTGGAGAAGACCTTCCGATCGGGAGAGTGGCTCGCCGTCGAGGGCGAACCGGGAGTCGGCAAGCTCGCCGTCCTCCGGGCCGTCCAGCTCCGCCGCCAGCCGGTGGGGCGCTTCGAGGTGCTCGAGGCACGGGACGCCGTCACCGACGCGGACTGGCTGCGGGCGGTACGCCGCACCCTCGCCGGAGACGCCGAGACCGTGGTGATCCGGCACGTCGACGAGCTCGGCTCGCCGGTGCTCCGCAGCCTCGCCACCACCCTCCAGGAGGCCCGGTCCGCACGCGCCACGCCCCAGTGGGTCGCGGTGACCCTCGGCACCCAGAAGCACGGCAAGCCCCTGCTGGAGCTGCTGCGGCTGTTCCCGAGCAGCGTCGAGCTGCCGCCCCTGCGGCTCCACCTCGAGGACCTGCCGCTCCTGGTCCCCGCGTTGCTCTCCCGGCTCGGGCAGGGCGGACACCTGGTCTGCTCCCCCGAGGCGATGCGGCTGCTGATGCGGATGTCGTGGCCGGGCAACACCGAGCAGCTGCACGAGCTGCTGCGCGAGGTGGTCAAGCACCGGCGTACCGGCACCATCACGCCTGAGGACCTCCCGCCGGAGGTGCACGCCGTGAGCCGGCGGGTGCTGACGCCGCTCGAGGCGATGGAGCGCGACGCCATCGTCAAGTGCCTGGCGGACGCCAACGGCAACAAGGTGCAGGCCGCGCGCTCTCTCGGGATGTCGCGCGCGACGATCTACCGCAAGATCCACGACTACGGGATCGTGCCGCCGAACGCCTGACTGCCTGTCTCACATTGAGACCCGGCGTCCTGCTGACGCTGCGTAGCGTCGCGATCGTGGAAGCCACGCCGTCCGTCGCGGTACCCCTGCTCCAGCTCGGCCTGTTGATGGCCGTGGTGCTGGTCGGGAACGCCGTCGCCGTACGCCGGATGCCGCTGGAGACCGTTCCCGGGATCCTGCTGGGACGGGTGAACCTGTGCAACCGGCTGCGCCCGTGGCTCGGAGCCGCCTCGGTCGCGATGATCCTCTCGGGCCTGGTCCTGCTGCTGGTCTGAGAAACGCCGGTCTGACAAACACACAGCCCCGGGCGCAGCGCTCGCTGCACCCGGGGTCGTGTTGTCAGGCGTCAGGCGACGTCGTACCGGTCGAGGTTCATGACCTTGACCCACGCCGCCACGAAGTCCTCCACGAACTTCTGCTGCGCGTCGTCGCTGGCGTAGACCTCCGCCACCGCACGCAGCTCGGAGTTCGAGCCGAACACCAGGTCGGCGCGGCTGCCGGTCCACCGGACCTCGCCGGAGGCGTCGCGGCCCTCGAACGTGTCCTGCGCGTCCGAGGTCGCGTGCCAGGTGGTGCCCATGTCGAGCAGGTTCGCGAAGAAGTCGTTGGTCAACGAACCCGGCGAGGAGGTGAGCACGCCGACCGAGGAACCCTGCGAGTTCGCGCCCAGCACCCGGAGGCCGCCCACGAGGACGGTCATCTCCGGAGCGCTCAGCGTGAGCAGGTTGGCCCGGTCCACCAGGAGGTACTCGGCCGGGAGCCGGTGGCCCTTCCCGTAGTAGTTGCGGAAGCCGTCGGCCGTCGGCTCGAGCGCGGAGAACGAGTCCACGTCGGTCCACTCCTGCGAGGTGTCGGTGCGGCCCGCGGTGAACGGGACCTCGACCTCGTGGCCGGCGGCCTTCGCTGCCTGCTCCACCGCGGCGCTGCCGCCGAGGACGATCAGGTCCGCGATCGAGACCCGCTTGCCCCCGGACTGCGAGGAGTTGAAGGTCTCCTGGATCCCCTCGAGCGTCCGCAGCACGGTGGCCAGCTCGTCGGGGTCGTTGACCTCCCAGCCGTTCTGGGGCTCGAGCCGGATGCGCGCGCCGTTGGCGCCACCGCGCTTGTCGCTGCCCCGGAAGGTCGAGGCCGAGGCCCACGCCGTGGAGACCAGCTGCGAGACCGACAGACCCGAGTCGAGGAGCTGTGCCTTGAGGGCGGCGATGTCGTCGGCGTCCACGAGCTCGTGGTCGACGGCCGGCACCGGGTCCTGCCAGAGCAGCGTCTCCTGCGGGACCTCGGGACCGAGGTAGCGCTGGATCGGACCCATGTCGCGGTGGGTCAGCTTGAACCAGGCGCGGGCGAAGGCGTCCGCGAACTCGGCCGGGTTCTCGTGGAAGCGGCGCGAGATCGGCTCGTAGACCGGGTCGAACCGCAGCGAGAGGTCGGTGGTCAGCATCGTCGGCGGCCGCGACAGCGACCCGTCCTCCGGGTCCGGGACGGTGTTGGCGCTCGCGCCGTCCTTGGGCTGCCACTGGTTGGCACCGGCGGGACTCTGGGTCAGCTCCCACTCGTGACCGAAGAGGTTGTCGAAGAAGCTGTTCGACCACTGGGTCGGCGTCGCCGTCCAGGTGACCTCGATGCCGCTGGTGATGGCGTCCCGGCCCTTGCCGCTGCCGTGGGCGTTCTTCCAGCCGAAGCCCAGCTGCTCGATCGGGGCGCCCTCGGGCTCGGGCCCGACGTTGGCTTCCGGGTCCGCTGCGCCGTGGGTCTTGCCGAAGGTGTGGCCACCGGCGATCAGGGCGACCGTCTCCTCGTCGTTCATCGCCATCCGGCGGAACGTCTCGCGGATGTCGCGCGCTGCGGCCAGCGGGTCCGGCTCGCCGTTGGGACCCTCGGGGTTGACGTAGATCAGGCCCATCTGCACGGCGGCGAGCGGGCTCTCGAGGTCGCGGTCACCGGTGTAGCGGGCGTCGCCGAGCCACTCGGTCTCCGGACCCCAGTAGACGTCCTCGTCGGGCTCCCACACGTCGGGGCGACCGCCGGCGAAGCCGAAGGTCTCGAAGCCCATCGACTCCAGGGCGCAGTTGCCCGCGAGCACCATCAGGTCGGCCCACGACAGGTTCTGGCCGTACTTCTTCTTGACCGGCCACAGCAGCCGCCGGGCCTTGTCGAGGTTGCCGTTGTCGGGCCAGCTGTTCAGCGGCGCGAACCGCTGCATGCCGGCGCCCGCTCCCCCGCGGCCGTCGTCGATGCGGTAGGTGCCGGCGCTGTGCCAGGCCATCCGGATGAACAGCGGGCCGTAGTGCCCGAAGTCCGCCGGCCACCACTCCTGGGAGTCGGTCAGCACCTCGCCGATGTCGGCCTTCACGGCGGCGAGGTCGAGGCTGTTGAACGCCTCGGTGTAGTCGAACTCGCCACCCATCGGGTTGGCGACCTCGGGGTGCTTGCGGAGGATCGTCAGGTTCAGCTGGTTGGGCCACCAGCCGCGGTTGTTGGCGCCGCCCTCGACGGGGTACTTGGCCTGCGCGACCGGGCAGCCGTCACTCTGGTCCTCATTCATCTCGCCGACTTCGGCGTCAGGCTTCTCAGACACGGGATTCCTCTCGGGGTGGGTGGTGAGCTCAGGAACTCTGGACGGACGTGCAGTCGGGGCAGGTGCCCCAGTAGATGACCTCGGCCTCGTCGATGACGTAGCCGGAGTCGTCGGACGCCGCGAGGCACGGTGCATCGCCGACGGCGCAGTCGACATCGGCGATGGCGCCACACGAGCGGCACACGACGTGGTGGTGGTTGTCGCCGACCCGCGACTCGTAGCGAGCCACCGTGCCGGACGGCTGGATGCGTCGCAGCAGACCAGCGTTGGTCAGGGCCCGCAGCACGTCGTACACCGCCTGGTGGGAGACCTCGCCGAGATCACCGCGGACCAGGCCGATGATCGACTCGGTGTCGGCGTGCGGACGTTCGCGGAGGGCCTTCAGCACAGCCACGCGGGGCTTCGTCACCCGCAGGTCGGCGTCGCGCAAGAGGCGCTCGAACTCTGCTGTCGGGGGCACGGCCCGAACTATGCTCCATTTTCTGGAACGGTTCAAGATCACAAATGTGGCGATCGGCGCGGTTCCTTGGAGAATCCACCTGTGGCGAAGGGGACGGCGGGCGAGTACGCCGACGCATGGGTCGCGCGGGTGTCGGACGACCCGATGGCGAGACTGGAGCTGCTGCGCCGTCTCTACGACGTACCGGCGGCCGTGGACCGGGGCTATCTCCCCTACCGGCGGGCGGCCTCGGCCTTCATGGGCTGGCAGCTCCGACGGGGGCTGCTGAACCCCCTGTCAGGCTCCGCGCCCGGCAGCCCGTGGTGGCGGGCGGTGAACGACTCGCTGCTGAGGGACACCTGCGAGGCTTCGGCGCTGGCCTTCGGCCTCCCCGGTGAGCCACGCTCCGCCGGCGCGGCCGCGACCCTCGAGTTCATCCAGCAGCCCACGGCACGGACCTGGTACCGCGCGCACAACCTGACGATCGCGTCGGGGTACCTCGACCACGAGGAGCTGGCCCGCGCCGAGGACCGGGTCGAGCGGTTCTTCCTCAACCTGGTGCTGGTCCGGGTGCTCTACGCCCACGCCATGGTCGCCGAGCCGCGGCTCGCGCTCGGCTGGCTCTCGCCCCTCGGCCGGCTGCTCGGCGACCCCGCGCCTCGGCATGACGGGCATCTTCCTGTCCCTCTCGCGCGTCCTCCCGGACGACTACCCGCTCGGTGACGACCTCGACGCCTACGTGAGCGCCGAGAACAGCGTCGGCCACCTGCTCGATGTCGGCGTCATCGTGCCCAGGCTCGGACCGCTCTACGAGTGGTCCGCCACGCGAGCTCGGCCTCCCCGCGCTCACCGACCTGCTCGCCCAGCCGGGCTCGACACCCGCCTACGCCTGGGACCCGCGGGAGGCCGACGTCTGGCACCCGGATCCGTCGCTGCTCGCGCGATCGGCGCAGCGCGTGGTCCCCCTGTCTGTGAGCGCTACCTAGAGGGGTCCACATGGACCCCTCTACGTAGCGCGGCCGAAGACCCCGGTGTCGGGAACCAGCGCCAGATGACCGCCGACTGACCCAGGGTCCAGAGCGCGTTGCACACCCAGTAGACGAGCAGCGCCACCGGGACCACCCCGGCCGCCACCGCGACCCCGGCCGCCGAGAGGAACGGCATCAGCTGGTGCACCCTCACCATCACCTCGGGCAGGTCGTCCATGACGGTGTTCGGTGCCACGAAGTACCGCTGCGTCACGTACGCCAGGGCCGACGCCGTGCCGGCGAGCCCCGCGACCAGGGCGAGGTGCCACCCGCCGGCGCCGATGTAGCCGTGGGCGGTGAGTGGGACCCCGAGCAGCGTGGCGGTCCCGAAGGAGGCCACCAGCCCGATGGTCATCGCTCCCACGGGGACGCCGTCCGCGACGTCGGTGAGCAGGTGGTAGAGCGCCAGCCACACGGGCACCTGCAGGAGCAAGGGCAGGATGCCCAGGCGCGAGACGCCGTGCTCGGCGGTGATCCGCCGCCGTTCCTCCATGAAGGCGCGCACGCTCGCGGGGTCCTGGCGGTTGCGGTAGCGGCGGGTGAGCTCCTGCAGGTGCGGTCGTGCCCGCGCGGAGGCATGGCTCACCCGTACGCCGTGGACGACGAGCGGGACCAGGGCCAGGCGGACCACGATGACGACGAGGGCCACGCACAGCACCCAGGTGAGGCCGGCCGAGGGATCGGCGCCCAGTGAGGTCAGGGCGGAATGGGCGGTGGCGACGACGAGGGCGAGGGCGTGCGACAAGGGTTCGAGAACAGACATGGGGTGCTCCTGGGATGGAAGAAGGTGAACAGGGTCGTCGGGCTCGCGCAGGGGCGAGCGTTCAGACCAGTCCAGGAGCGCGCGGACGGAGCGGGTGGTGCTCGGGGTCGGTGACGTGGCCGGACGGGACGGGCTCCGGGGCACCGGCGGTCCTGGGCCGGACGGCCAGCAGCCGGCTCGCGAACGGGGCGCCGTCGTCGGTGAGGCGCACGAGTGCCGCGAGCACCACGGCCACCATCGCGACGGTCAGGGGTGTGGTGACGTCGACCGCGGTGAGGAACAGCAACGGCAGCACCACGGCGACGAGACCGGCCAGCGCGACGCGAGTACGTGCCATGGTGGGATCGTACGCCGGGAAGCCGAAGGGCCTCCGATCTGCGTCTCCGCAGGTCAGAGGCCCAACTTCTGGTGTCCGAGGGGGGACTTGAACCCCCACGCCCTAATACGGGCACTAGCACCTCAAGCTAGCGCGTCTGCCATTTCCGCCACCCGGACGAGCGACGCAACACTAGCAAGTCAGGCGCCTGTTCGAGGAATCGGGGGCCGGTGTCGCGGCTCACCCCTGACGGGTGAGGCCGTGGCCGGTGCGGCGGGCTGCAATGGGGGCGACCAGGAGGTCGTCATGTGCCGTTGGCTCGCCTACTCCGGATCGCCGGTGTGCCTCGAGGACCTGCTCTTCAAGCCCAAGAACTCGCTCGTCGTGCAGAGCAAGCACTCGCAGCTGGGAGCGACCACGACGAACGGGGACGGGTTCGGGGTCGGCTGGTACGGCCACCTCGAGAACCCCGGCGTCTACACCAGCACCGAGCCCGCGTGGAACGACCGCAACCTGCGCGAGCTGTCCGCGCAGGCGACGTCGCGGCGGGTCTTCGCGCACATCCGCGCCACCACGGGTACGGCGGTCCAGCAGACCAACTGCCACCCCTTCCGCCACGGCCGCTGGCTGTGGATGCACAACGGTGCGATCTTCGAGTTCCCGAAGGTGAAGCGCGACCTCGCGCTCGCCGTGGCCCCGGAGCTGTTCCCGCTGATCGAGGGCTCGACCGACTCCGAGCTGTTCTTCCACCTCGCCCTGACCTACGGCCTCGAGGACGACCCGCTGGGCGCGGTGTCGCGAGCGGTCGGTGCCATCGAGGAGGCGGGGCAGCGCCACGGTGTCCAGTTCCCGATCCAGATGACGGTGGCCACCACGGACGGTGAGACCACGTGGGCCTTCCGCTACTCCAGCGAGGGGCGGTCGCGCTCGCTGTTCCACAGCACCGACGTCTCGACGCTGAGGGCGCAGTACCCCGACAACCCGGTGCTGCACGACCTCTCCGACGACGCGCGCCTGGTCGTCTCCGAACCGCTGGGCGACCTGCACGGCGCCTGGCGGGAGGTGCCGGAGGCCAGCAGCCTCACCGTGCACGCGGAGGGCGAGACGCTGAACGACTTCGCCCCGAGCTCACCAGCCGCCGGGTAGCGGGCGTCCCTCGGCGAACCCGGCGGGTGACTGGACCCCCACGACGGCTCGGTCGGCGAACTCGTCGAGATCGTGCGCGCCGGCGTACGTCGCGGCGGACCGTACGCCGGAGCAGATCTCGTCGACCAGGTCCTCGACGCCCGGCCGGTCGGGGTCCAGGAACATCCGCGAGGACGAGATGCCCTCCTCGTAGAGCGCCTTGCGGGCGCGGTCGAAGGCGCCGTCGTGCGACGTGCGGCCGGCCACCGCGCGGGCCGAGGCCATCCCGAAGCTCTCCTTGTAGGCACGGCCGTCGGCGTTGATGTGCAGGTCGCCGGGCGACTCGTGGGTGCCGGCGAACCAGGACCCGATCATCACCTGCGAGGCGCCGGCGGCCAGGGCGAGCGCGACGTCGCGCGGGTGGCGCACTCCCCCGTCGGCCCAGACGTGCTTGCCGTGCTGGCGGGCCGCCTCGACGCACTCGAGCACGGCGCTGAACTGCGGCCGCCCGACGCCGGTCATCATCCGGGTGGTGCACATGGCGCCCGGGACCGACGCCGACCTTGATGATGTCGGCACCCGCCTCGACGAGGTCGTGCACGCCGTCGGCGGCGACCACGTTGCCGGCCACGACGGGGACCTTCGGGTCGACGGAGCGTACGGCGGCGAGGGCCTCGAGCATCCGCTCCTGGTGACCGTGGGCCGTGTCGACCACGAGGCAGTCGATGCCCATCGCGAGCAGTCGCTTGGTCTTGCCCGCGACGTCGCCGTTGACCCCGATCGCGGCCGCGATCCGGAGGCGCCCGAGGTCGTCGAGAGCCGGCCGGTAGATCGTCGAGCGCAGCGCGCCGAGCCGGGTGAGGATCCCGACCAGTCCCCCGTCGTCGTCGACGGCCGGCGCCAGTCGGTGCCGCGTCGAGGCGAGCACGTCGAAGGCCTCGCGTGGCTCCATCGTGGCCTTGAGGGTGACCATGTCGGTGGTCATCACGTGGCCCACCTGCGTGAACCGGTCGACGCCGAGGCAGTCGGCCTCGGTGATCACGCCGACGGGTCGGCCCTCGTCGAGCACGACCGCCGCCTTGTGGGCCCGCTTGGGCAGCAGGGCCAGGGCGTCGCTGACGGTGTCGGTCGGCTGCGAGGGTGATCGGGGTCTCGAAGACCGGGTGGCGTCCCTTCACCCAGCCGACGACCTCCTCGACGACGTCGAGCGGGATGTCCTGCGGGAGCACGCTGAGGCCACCGCGGCGGGCGATCGTCTCGGCCATCCGGCGTCCGGAGACGGCCGTCATGTTGGCGACCACGATCGGGATCGTCGTACCCGTGCCGTCGCCGGAGGCCAGGTCGACGTCGTAGCGGGAGGCGACTCCGGAGCGCCGCGGGACCATGAACACGTCGTCGTAGGTCAGGTCATACGCTGGCCGGGTGTCGGAGAGGAATCGCACAGAGGACGAATCTACCCGTCCGCGCAGTGTCACCGGAGTCGCGCCCGGGCGGGTGAACCTGATCGGCGAGCACGTCGACTACAACGGCGGCCGCTGCCTGCCGATGGCTCTCACCCAGTGCACCTCGGCCACGGTCAGCGGACGCGACGACGGCCGCGTGCGCGTCGCCAGTGGTTCCCGCGCCTGGGAGGGCTCGCCTCGCCGAGCTCGCCGACGCCGACCCCTGGGCCCTCTACGTCACCGGGGTGCTCCGGGCGCTCGAGGTCGACCGCGGCCTCGACGTGGAGATCAGCAGCGACGTCCCGATCGGCGCCGGGTTGTCCAGCTCCGCCGCCCTCGAGTGCAGCGTGGCGGTGGCGGTCGACGAGCTCCTCGGGCTCGGGCGCACCCAGGAGGAGCTCGTGACGGCGTGCGTGCGCGCTGAGCAGGAGTACGTCGGGGCGCCGACCGGCGGGCTCGACCAGGCGATCGCGGTGTACGCCGAGCCGGCCCATGCCCTGCTGATCGACTTCGGCAACGGCAACCGCGAGCAGGTGCCGTTCGACCCTGCGGCCCACGGCCTGGCGCTGCTGGTGATCGACACGAAGGTCAGCCACGAGCTCACCGACGGCGGGTACGGCGCGCGCCGCGACCAGGCCTGGGACGCCGCCAAGCAGCTCGGCGTGGAGCACCTCGCGGAGGCCACCGCCGACGCCCTGGCCGACCTCCCGGACCCCCTGCTGCGGCGGGCGCGGCACGTCGTCAGCGAGGTCGCCCGGGTGGACGCGTTCGTCGAGGCGCTGCGCGCCGACGACTGGGACCCGATCGGACCGCTGATGGTCGCCTCGCACGTGTCCCTGCGCGACGACTACGAGGTGTCCTGCGAGGAGCTCGACGTGACCGTCGACGTCGCGCGCGAGTCGGGCGCGGTCGGCGCGCGGATGACCGGCGGCGGCTTCGGCGGCTCGGCGATCGCACTGGTGCCGGTCGAGCGGGTCGACGCGGTGCAGGCCGCGGTGACGACGGCGTTCGTGGCGCGTGGCTGGGGTCAGCCGGCGTTCATCGTGGCGTCGCCGGGGGCAGGTGCTCGGGTCGAGTAGCGGCCGAAGTTTCACAACGCCGATTGTGAAACTGCATGGCGCTTCATTCGCATGTGACAGTTTCACAATCCCGGTTGTGAAACCCGCTAGGTCGCGTCGACGCCGATCTGGCCGCTGCGGAAGGCGTCGACGAACAGCGCGTGGTCCTGGCGCACCGTCTCGGCGTACGCCAGGCCGAACTCGACGACGTGGTCGGTGAACGCCCGTCGCCTGCCCTTCACCGAGGCCACCACCGCCTCCTCGACCTGGAAGTCGACGAGGTCCTGGTCGCTGTCCTCGTCGCTGGCGCAGTGCACCTTGGCGGTCGCGCGGCCGAGCAGGTCGACGACGGCCGCCATGTCGTCGGGCTCGGTGATGTTCTCCCAGTCGAGGTCCACCTCGTACGGCGACACCTCGGCCACCACGTAGCCGACGCCGTCCATCTCGGCGTACCCCAGCAGCGGGTCCGTGTGCACCTGCAGCGCCCGCTGGCTGACCACGGTGCGGTGGCCCTCGTGCTCGAAGTAACGGTCGACCGTGCGGCTGTCGCTGAACCGGCTCAGCGCGGGGATGTTGGCCTGCTTCATCGACAGCACGACGTCGTTGTCGAGCGCTTGGCTGTAGCCCTCGACCAGGAAGTTGTACGCCGGCAGCCCGGCGCTGCCGATGCCGAAGCCCGACTTGCCGACGACGTCGCGCAGGTCGTAGAACAGCCCCCGGTCGAACCGCTTGGAGCGCGGGATCGTCTCGAGGTAGGAGGCGAACGCCTTCTCGACCCTGGCCCGCTCCCGTTTCGGGAGCACGCGCACCGACGAGTCGTGCGCGAACATCCGGACGCCGGCGTCGACGTACGTCATCTCGTCGAGCAGGTCGGCCCGGCGGATCTTGCGCGCGTGCACGAGCGCCTCGAGCACCGGGCCCTCGGTGTTGTCGAGGTGCAGCGCGAAGTCCTCGTCGTCGTCCTCGCTGGCGTAGTGGTCGACCTGCGCGAGGTAGGCCTTCACGTAGCGCCGGACCAGGCTGCGGATGTCGTCCTCGGGCAGTGCCTTCTGCCAGCCGAGCAGCGCGAGGCTGCCCGCGAAGCGCTGGAGGTCCCACGTGAAGTGGCCGATGTAGGCCTCGTCGAAGTCGTTGACGTCGAAGACGAGCCGGCCGCCGGAGTTCAGGTAGGTGCCGAAGTTCTCGACGTGCAGGTCGCCGTGGATCCAGATGGCGCCGCTCTGCTCGTCGACCCACGGGTCACCCTTGGCCGTCACGTCGGCGTAGAAGAGGCACGCCGACCCGCGGTAGAAGGCGTGCGGGTCGGCCGCCATCTTCCGGTACTTGGTGCGGAAGGCGACCGGGTCGGCCTCCATCAGCGGGTCGAAGGCGTCCTTGAACACCTCGACGATCAGGTCGGTGCGCTTGGCCCGAGAGACGCTCATGCGGCCACCCTGCCACGCGGAGCGAAGGCGACCCATCGCGGCGTACGAGCTGACTTGTCAGCCGATCCCGTGGCTTGTCAGCCGTTGCAACAGCCGACAAGTGACGGTTTCCCCGGCTGACCGGGGAAACCGCAGCCGCTACTTCAGCTCGGCCGACGAGAGCCCCAGCACCCGGCGGGCCACGATCAGCTGCTGGATCTGCTGGGTGCCCTCGAAGATGTCGAGGATCTTGGAGTCGCGGGCCCACTTCTCGAGCAGCTCGACCTCGGAGTAGCCGAAGGTGCCGGCGAGCTCGACGCAGCGCAGGGTGACGTCGGAGCCCATCCGGCCGGCCTTGGCCTTCGCCATCGAGGCCTGCATCGAGTTGGGCTCGCGGTTGTCGGCCATCCACGCCGACTGCAGGGTGAGCAGGTACGCCGCCTCCCAGTCCGACTCGAGCTGGAGGAAGGTCGCCGCGGCGGCCGACTGCGTCATCGCGGGCTTGTCGTAGTCGATGACCACGCCCGCCTCCTCGAGGATCTCGCGGGTCAGGTCGAGCGAGGCCCGCGCGCAGCCCACGGCCATCGCGGCCACCAGCGGCCGGGTGTTGTCGAAGGTGGCCATCGCGCCGGCGAAGCCCTGCTTCGGGTCGACGTCGGGGTCGCCGAGCAGGTCCTCGGCGGGCACGCGGCAGTCCTCGAAGATGATCACCGCGGTGTCGGAGGCGCGGATGCCGAGCTTGTGCTCGAGCCGCTCCACGCGCATGCCGGGGTTGTCCTTCTTGACGACGAAGGACTTGATCGCGGCCCGACCGAGGCTCCGGTCGAGGGTCGCCCAGACGACCACGCTGTCGGCGCGCTCACCGGAGGTGACGTAGATCTTCTCGCCGTTGATGACGTACTCGTCGCCGTCCTTGCGGGCGGTGGTCTGGATGTTCCCGGAGTCCGAACCCGTGCCCGGCTCGGTGATCGCCATCGCGGCCCAGGTGCCGGCGAAGCGCTCGAGCTGCTCGTCGTTGGCGACCGAGGCGATCGCGGAGTTGCCGAGCCCCTGGCGCGGCATCGACAGCAGCAGGCCGACGTCGCCCCAGCACATCTCCATGATGGAGAGCACGGAGGCGAGGTTGGCGCCGTTCTTGTTTCCCTGCTTCTCCTCCGGCTTCTCGCTGCGACGTACGCCGGCCGCACCTGCTCCGCCGGTGGCCCCGGACTCGCTGATGCCGTCGATCATGGCGGCGAGCATGTCGAGCTCCTTGGGGTACTCGTGCTCCGCCTCGTCGTACTTGCGGGAGATCGGGTCGCAGCATGTTCATCGCGACCTGGTGGGCCTGGTCGATGAGCGGCCGGATCTTCTTGGGGGTCTCGAGATTGATCATGGTGTGGTCGTCCTCAGACGAGGACTGCTCCTTCCATCAGGCCGATGGCTCGCAGGTCGCGGTACCACCGCTCCACCGGGTGCTCCTTGACGAAGCCGTGGCCGCCGAGCAGCTGGACGCCGTCCAGCCCGATCTGCATGCCGCGCTCGGCGCAGAGCCTGCGGGCCAGGGCGATCTCGCGCTCGGCCGGCTTGCCCTGGGCGACCCGGCCGGCCGCCTTCCAGGTGACCAGGCGCATGCCCTGCAGCTCGATCGCGATGTTGGCGACCATGAAGGCGACCGACTGGCGGTGGGCGATCGGCTCGCCGAACGCCTCGCGCTCCTTGACGTAGGGGGTGACGTAGTCGAGCACGGCCTGCGCCGTACCGACGGCCAGGGCGCACCAGGCCAGGCGCGAGTAGCGCACGCAGTCGAGGTAGTCGGCGTCGTCGCCGAGCAGGGCGATCTGCTCGACGGCCACGTCCTTGAGGACAGGCGCGACAGGCTGGCGGCCCGCAGCCCCATCGACGGGTCGGACTCGATGGTGATGCCGTCGGCCTTCGACTCGACGAGGAACAGCTGCGGCTTGCCCTCGAGCTCGGCACCCACGACGAACAGCTCGGCCTCGGCGCCGCGCACCACTCCGGACTTCACGCCGTTGAGCACGAAGCCGTCGCCCTCGCGGACGGCAGTGGTCGCCGGGGTCGCCGGGTCGAAGAGCGCGGTCGGCTCGGCCAGGGCGAGCGTGGCGGCGGGGACCTCGTCGCCGGTGAAGGCCGGCAGGTAGGTGGACTGCTGCTCCTCGGTGCCCCACAGCGAGATCGCGGTGGCGACGGCGCCCGGGGACAGCAGCGCGACGGCCAGTCCCATGTCGCCCTTGCGCCAGCGCCTCGTGGACGAGCGCGCCGGCGACGGCGGAGCGCTCGGTGGCGATGCCGCCGAGGTCCTCGGGCACCCCGAGGATCGGCAGGCCGATCTCGAGCGAGGCCTTGAGCAGGTCGTCGGGGGCGGCGCACGCCTCGTTGGCGTCGGCCGCGGCAGGACGGACCATCTCCTCGGAGAACTCCCCGACCACGTCGGCGAGCATCTGCTCGTCCTCGCCCGGGGTCAGGTCGAAGAGCCCGGTGTTCTTCGCGGACGGGACCCGGTTGCCCCGGGTGGCCTTGCCGGCGCGGGCGAAGGTGCGCCCGACGTTGCCGGCGGTGCGGAAGCCGGCGCTGGTCACCCGGTACACGCCTCTCTCGCTGGCCTTGCGGATGCCGAGGCGGTCGAGCAGGTCGCTGGAGGCGATCTTGTTCAGGGCGAGCACGGCGAGCCCGATGGGGTCGCGGACCTCGTTGTCGGAGAGCCCGTGCCGGCCGCCGGCCCGGAGCAGGCTCCACGGCAGCTTCAGGGTCTCGCGCTGGCTTGCGTTCGAAGACATGACACCGAATGTAACTGCGAGTTACACAGAGCGCCACACTTTGCCCACGTGGCGCGGCTCACGCATAGGATTCCGGCATGGCCAGCGACGACCCTGCTCCGGGACCAGGACGCGACTCACTGCCGGTGTCCGACACCTCGGCCGAGCTCCCGCAGGGCGGCACGGTCCGCCCCGTGACCCGTTGGGGCACCGAGGTGATGCACCGCAAGGCCCGCCCGGTGACGTCGTACGACGAGGAGCTGCACGCGCTCGTCGCGGACATGGCCGCCACGATGTACGCCGCCGACGGGGTCGGACTCGCCGCGTGCCAGATCGGGGTCGACCTGGCGGTGTTCGTCTTCGACTGCCCCGACGACGACGGCACCATCCACCGCGGGGTCGTCTGCAACCCGGTCGTCGAGCTGCCGGAGGGCAAGGACCGCAAGCTCGACGACTCCGAGGAGGGCTGTCTGTCCTACCCGGGAGCGTTCGTCGACTGCGCCCGTCCCGACCAGGCGCAAGGTCGTCGGGCAGGGCCTGCAGGGAGAGGACGTCGTCTACGAGGGTGGCGGCCTGTTCGCGCGCTGCCTGCAGCACGAGACCGACCACACCCTCGGGACCGTGTTCGGCGACCGGCTCAACAACCGGGCGCGCAAGAAGCTGCGCAAGCAGATGGAGGACGCGGCCGAGGACTACCCGGGGCAGTGGCCGGTCGGCGCCACCGCGGCCGGACCGGAGGGGGCACGCTCGGGTGACTCCTCGGCAGCCGGGACCACCTCCGGCGCCACGGGCGACGTGGAGCGCTGAGTCGGCGCCGACGGCTTCAGGGTGGCCTGCGAGGGCAGCTCGACCGTGACCGTCGTGCCGACACCGACCTCGCTCGAGATCGAGACGGTGCCGTTCATGCTGGCGCACCAGCTCTCGCACGCTGGCCAGTCCGAGCCCGGTGCCACCGTCGTCCTCGGCCATCCGGCCGCGGACGAACTCGTCGAAGATCGTGTCGACGTCGCCGGGGTCGATCCCACGGCCCTGGTCGGTCACGGTCATGCTCAGGAAACCCGCCCGACCGCGGCCGAAGTCGATGAGCACGGGTGAGGCGGGTGGGGAGTACTTCAGCGCGTTGACGACCAGGTTGGTCACCACCCGGTGCATGGCGACCCCGTTGGCGGTGGCCAGGGCGAACCGGTCGGCGACCTGCGACGCGACGGGGATCGAACTGGCCGGCCAGGTCGCCGACCGCGCTGCGAGCGACCTGGGCCACGTCGATGTCGGCCAGGACGAGGCTGGCCTGTCCGGCCCGCTGGGTGGCGAACTCCACCAGACCCTCGACCATGCCGAGCAGCCGCTCGGCGCTGGACTCCACCTTGTCGATCAGGTGTGGCCGGGTCTCGTCGTCGGCGTCGCGGATCGCGTCGACGAAGCCCTTGATGGCCGTGACCGGGGTGCGGAAGTCGTGGTTGAAGGTGGCGTAGAAGGCGTCCTGGGCGTCCTCGAGGGCCTTGAGGTCGGTGCGGTCGCGGGTGACCTTGGCGTAGCCGGTCAGGTGGCCGTCGTCGTCGTGGAGGGCGGTGATGATGACGTCGCCCCAGAACCGGGTGCCGTCCTTGCGGACCCGCCAGCCGGTGTGCTCGATGCGCCCCTTCTCGCGGGCGCCCGTGAGCAGCTTCAGCGGGAGGCCGGTGCGCCGGTCCTCGTCGGTGTAGAACATCGCGAAGCTGCGCCCGACGGCCTCGTCGGCGGTGTAGCCCTTGACGCGCTCGGCGCCGAGGTTCCAGGTCTCGATGATGCCCTGGGGGTCGAGGGCGATGATGGCGTAGTCGGCGACCTGGCCGACCAGCAGGCGCAGTCGCTCCTCGCTGGAGCGCAGGGCCTCTTCGAGGGCGTGCTGCTCGGTGAGGTCGCGGGTGACCTTCGCGTAGCCGGTGAGGTTGCCGTCGTCGTCGTGCAGGGCGGTGATGATGACGTCGCCCCAGAACCGGGTGCCGTCCTTGCGGAGCCGCCAGCCGGTGTGCTCGACGCGGCCCTGCTCGCGCGCCTCGGTCAGGAGCTTCATCGGGAGCCCGGCGCGCCGGTCCTCGTCGGGGTAGAACATCACGAAGCTGCGCCCGATGGCCTCGTCGGCGGTGTAGCCCTTGACGCGCTCGGCGCCGAGGTTCCAGGTCTCGATGATGCCCTGCGGATCGAGGGCGATGATCGCGTAGTCGACCACCTGTCCCACCAGCAGCCGCAGCCGCTCCTCGCTGGAGCGCAGGGCCTCCTGCAGGGCGTGCTGCTCGGTGAGGTCGCGGGTGACCTTGGCGAAGCCGGTGAGGTTGCCGTCGTCGTCGTGCAGGGCGGTGATGACGACGTCGCCCCAGAACGGGGTGCCGTCCTTGCGGATCCGCCAGCCGGTGTGCTCGACGCGCCCCTCGTCGCGCGCCCGGATCAGGAGCTCGAGCGGCAGACCGCGCCGGCGGTCCTCCTCGGGGTAGAACATGGCGAAGCTGCGCCCGATCGCCTCGTCGGCGGTGTACTGCTTGACCTTCTCGGCACCGAGGTTCCAGGTGGTGATGATGCCCTGCGGGTCCAGGCCGATGATGGCGTAGTCGGACACCTGCGCGACGAGGTCGTCAAATGACCCCGTACCCGGCTGTTCGTCCCACCCCACGCGGACACAATAGGAGGAAACTCAGGATCTGGGGACGATTCCTCGCCGTGCCGCGACGTAACACGCCACCGCGGTGGCGGCCGCGACGTTGAGCGAGTCGATGCCGGCCTGCATCGGGATGACCGCCCGCCGCGTGGCGGCGTGCTGCCAGCGCCCGGACAAACCCGGACCTTCCGACCCGACAATCAGGGCCAACCTATCTAGTCCGGACACGGCTTCCTCAAGGGGTACGGCGTCCTCGGCGAGCGTCAGCGCGACCGTGGTGAACCCGCGGCGCTCGAGATCGGGCAGCGCGTCGTACCAGTCGGCGAGACGGGTCCACGGCAGCGCGAACACCGCACCCATGGCCACCTTGACCGACCGCCGGTAGAGCGGGTCGGCGCAGCGGGGCGAGAGCAGCACCGCGTCGACGCCGAGGGCGGCGGCCGATCGCAGGATGGCGCCGATGTTGGTGTGGTCGACGACGTCCTCGCAGACCACCACCGTGCGGGCGCCGTCGAGCACCTCGTCGAGCGACGGCAGCGGGGTCCGGGCCAGGGACGCGAGCGCGCCACGGTGCACGTGGAAGCCGGTGACCTGCTCGGCGAGGGCCTCGGAGACGACGAAGCACGGCGCGTCGGTGCGGCCCATCACGTCGGCCAGCCCGTCGAGCCACCGGGGAGCCATCAGGAAGGACCGGACCGGGAAGCCGGCCTCGACGGCCCGTCGTACGACCTTCTCGCCCTCGGCGAGGAACAGGCCGTGCTCCTCCTCGAGCGAGCGCCGCAGCTGCACGTCGCGCAGGTCGCGGTAGTCCGCGAGGCGTGGGTCGGCCGGGTCGTCGATCTCGACGTACGTCGCCACGCTCAGGCCGGGCCGGGGTGGTGGTCCGTGTAGTGGTCGGGGTGGGCCACCGCCACCACCTCGCCGATCACGATGACCGCGGGCGGGTGCACCTCGTGCTCCACGAGGTCGGTGGAGAGGTTGCCGAGCGTGCTCAGGACCGTGCGCTCGGTCGGCATCGTCCCGTCGCAGATCACGGCGACGGGCGTGCGCGCGTCCCGTCCGCCGCGGAGCAGCACCTCGGCGATGAGTGGCGCGTTCTCGACGGCCATCATCAGCACGAGGGTGCCGCGCAGGCTGGCCAGCGCGCCCCACTGGACGAGCGACTCCGGGTGTCCCGGCGGCAGGTGGCCGGACACGATGGTGAGGTCGTGGGTGACGCCGCGGTGGGTCACCGGGATGCCGGCCACGGCCGGCACCGCGAGCGGGCTGCTGATGCCGGGGATCACCGTCACGGGGACTCCCGCCTCCTGGCAGGCGATGACCTCCTCGTAGCCGCGACCGAAGACGAAGTTGTCGCCGCCCTTGAACCGCACCACCCGCTTGCCGGCCTTGGCCGCCTCCACGATGACCTGGTTGATCTGCTCCTGCTGGGCCGAGCGACCGCGCGGCAGCTTCGCGACGTCGACGATCTCGGTGTCCGCGGGGAGCTCGGCCAGCAGCTCTCGGGGAGCGAGCCGGTCGGCCACCACGATGTCGGCCTCCATCAGCGCCTTGCGGCCGGCCACCGAGATCAGCTCGGGGTCGCCGGGGCCGCCCCCGACGAGCACGACGCCGGGGCCGTGGTCGCGGTGGTGCCGGGTGGCGAGCGCGCCCTCGCGCATGGCCGTGACGATGTCGTCGCGCAGGCTGGCGTGGCGGCGCGGGTCGCGCTCCCCCGCCGAGCTGCCCATCACGGCGATGGTGTCGCCGGCGTGGCGTCCGACGGCAGGTGTGAACGCCGTGGCGGCGTACGCGTCGTCGGCCCGCACGCAGAAGATGCGCCGTTCCTCGGCGAGCGTGCTGACTCGCTCGTTCGCGGCAGGGTCGTCGGTGGCGGCCATCACGTACCAGGTGTCGTCGAGGTCGCCGTCCTCGAAGCCGCGCTCGTGCCAACGGACCTCGCCCGAGCCGACCAGGCCCTCGATGGCGGGGGTGACCTCCGGGGAGACCAGGTGTACGTCGGCGCCGGCCGCGATCAGCGTCGGCACCCGGCGCTGGGCCACGTTGCCCCCGCCGACGACGAGGACCTTGCGTCCCGCCAGGCGGAGCCCGACCGGGTAGATCGGAGGGTCGTCGTGCTGGTCCGAGTGCGTGTCCACGGGTCCATTGTGTCCATCCCCGGTCGGCGGCGGGTTTGCGCCTCCCAGCACGCGGACTAGCCTCGCGCTCATGAGCATCGAACGCCCCGTTGCCCCCGACCCCTACGACCTGCTCCCGCAGGTGCCGAGCTTCTCGGTCACCAGTGACGACGTCACCGACGGTCAGCCGCTCAAGGACGACCAGGTCAACGCCGCCGGCGACTCCTCGCCCCAGCTGTCGTGGAGCGGAGCCCCCGAGGGGACCAAGAGCTTCACCGTGACCTGCTTCGACCCCGATGCCCCGACGCCGTCGGGCTTCTGGCACTGGGTGCTGGTCGACCTCCCGGCCGACGTCACCTCGCTCGACGCCGGTGCCGGCGCCGAGGGCGCCGACCTCCCCGGCGACGCGTTCATGTGCCGCAACGACGGCGGCTCCAAGGCGTTCATGGGCGCCGCTCCCCCGGAGGGCGACCAGGTGCACCGCTACTACTTCGTGGTGCACGCGGTGAAGGAGGAGTCGCTCGGCGTCGACTCCGACGCCTCGGCCGCGGTGGTCAGCTTCAACCTCGCCTTCAAGACCGCGGGTCGCGCGATCGTGACGGGCACCTTCCAGCACTGAGTCCTGCGTTCGACTGGTCACTCGTCCGAGCATGTCGGTGGTGTCGAGACGCTCGCTGACGCTCGCCCACCACCGACGTTCTTGATTCATTCCAGATCGGTGGTTGTGTCGAAGGTCACGGGGTGTGCCCCTCCCGGACCGGCACGACGACCGACTAGGAGTGAGCGATGACTGACCTGCCCCAGCCGAACGACGGCACCTCGATCGCCACCGCCCCGTCGTCCGAGGCCGCCATCGGCTCGACGACCGACACCGGCGCCCCGGCGCCCAGCGACCGCAACTCGCTGACGATCGGTCCGGACGGGCCGATCCTGCTCCACGACGTGCACTTCCTGAACCAGATGGCGCACTTCAACCGCGAGCGGGTGCCGGAGCGCAACGTGCACGCCAAGGGCTCGGGTGCGTTCGGTGAGTTCGAGACGACCGAGGACGTCTCGGCGTACACCAAGGCCGGGCTGTTCCAGCCCGGCGTGAAGACCGAGATGCTGGCGCGCTTCTCGACCGTGGCCGGCGAGCAGGGCTCGCCCGACACCTGGCGCGACCCCCGCGGCTTCGCGCTGAAGTTCTACACCGACGAGGGCAACTACGACCTCGTCGGCAACAACACCCCGGTCTTCTTCGTCCGCGACACGATGAAGTTCCCCCACTTCATCCGCTCGCAGAAGCGCCGCGGCGGCAACGGCCTGCGCGACAACAACATGCAGTGGGACTTCTGGAGCCTCAACCCCGAGTCGGCCCACCAGGTCACCTACCTGATGGGCGACCGCGGCATCCCGAAGAGCTACCGCCACATGAACGGCTACGGCTCGCACACCTACCTCTGGGTCAACGAGGCCGGCGAGAAGCACTGGGTCAAGTACCACTTCCACAGCAACCAGGGCGTCGAGGGCCTCAAGGACGAGGACGCCACCCAGATCGCGGGCGAGGACGCCGACTTCCACCGCCGCGACCTCTACGACTCCATCGCCGCCGGCGACTTCCCGAGCTGGACGCTGTCGATCCAGGTGATGCCGTACGACGACGCGAAGACCTACCGGATCAACCCGTTCGACCTCACCAAGATCTGGCCGCACAGCGACTACCCGCTGATCAAGGTCGGCACGATGACGCTGAACCGCAACCCGGAGAACTTCTTCGCCCAGATCGAGCAGGCCGCCTTCGAGCCCAGCGCGCTGGTGCCGGGCATCGGCTTCAGCCCCGACAAGATGCTGCTCGGTCGCGCGTTCTCCTACTCCGACACGCACCGCCACCGCATCGGGCCGAACTACCTCCAGCTCCCGGTCAACCGCCCGCACGTCGAGGTGAACACCTACACCCAGGACGGGCCGATGGCCTACGAGCACCGCGGCGACGACCCGGTCTACGCGCCGAACTCCTTCGGGCGCGGGTACGCCGACAACGTCGGCGAGGTCGACCCGGGCTGGGAGACCGACGGCGCCATGGTGCGGCAGGCCTACACGCTGCGTCAGGACGACGACGACTTCTCGCAGGCCGGCACGCTGGTGCGCGAGGTCTGGAACGACGAGCAGCGCGAGGCGTTCGTGAAGACGGTCGCCGGTCACCTGCTCGGCGGTGTCGAGGGCGACGTCCTCGAGCGCGCCTTCCAGTACTGGCACCACGTCGACGCCGACTGCGGCAAGAAGATCGAGGAGCTCGTCCGCGAGGGCGCCGACCTCGGTGCGCCGGGCGCGCAGCCGGGCGAGGCCCAGTCCGACGCGAGCGACCCGATCGTCGAGCCGAAGACGAACGCCAAGAAGTGAGCTTCACGGCCCAGCGGCTGAGCTTGCGAAGCCGCTGACCGGCCGGGAGGTTGAGGAGGCTGGGGTCGGGCCCGAACAGGTGAGGGTCCGACCCAGCCGTCTCGAAACCAGGTCATGGCAGGATCACGCCATGGCCGAGCCCGAGGTGTCTGTCGACGTCCTCGGTGATCCCTACACCGCCGAGACGCTGCACCTGAGGCCCGACGACGAGGGTGAGGTCGTCGCGACGCTGGTCCACCGGCCCGCGGCCCGTCGTACGAACAAGGCGGTGCTGCACGTCCACGGCTTCGCCGACTACTTCTTCCAGACCGGGCTGGCCGACTTCTGGGTCGGCCGGGGCTATGACTTCTACGCGCTGGACCTGCGCAAGTACGGCCGCTCGCTGCGCCCGCACCAGACCGCGAACTACGTGACCGACCTCGGCACCGTACTACGAGGAGCTCGACCTCGCCCACCGCCGCATCGCCGAGGACCACGACCACTTCGTGCTCTCCGCGCACTCGACGGGCGGCCTGACCGTCCCGCTGTGGCTGCACGACCGCGGCCTGCCCGCCGCCGGCGTCTTCCTGAACGCGCCGTGGATCGACATGCACGGCGACACGTTCACCCGGTTGATGGCGCTGCCGGTCATCCACCGCATCGGCGCGCTCTACCCGCGGCGCGAGATCCCGCGCGAGGTCACGGGTGTCTACGCCCGCAGCCTGCACCGGGACTACCTCGGCGAGTGGGACTTCGACCTGGCGTGGAAGCCGCTGGCGTCGTGGCCGGTGTACGCCGGCTGGATCCGCGCGATCCGCACCGGCCAGGCCCGGATCTCCCGGGGCCTCGAGGTCGACTCCCCCGTCCTGGTGGTCACCTCCGACCGCTCCTCCCACCCGACGTCGGTGGAGGATCCCGACCTGATGTGCACCGACACGGTGCTGGACGTCGAGCGGCTGCGGCGACGCGCGGCCCAGCTCTCCCACCACGTGACGGTCGTCCAGGCCCATGGCGCCATGCACGACGTGGTGCTCTCCCCCGAGCCCGTGCGGACGAAGGTGTACGACGAGCTGGGTCGCTGGCTCTCGGCGTACGTCGACTGAGATCGCCGCACCGTCCGCCCGGGCCGGCCGCTAGATTCGCCCCCATGGAACCCATCACCGGCCTCGCCTACGGGCGCATCGCCATCGGCGCGCTGTCCCTGCTCTCCCCCTCGCTCACCGCGCGGCTCTTCCTGCTCAACCCGACGGCGAACCCGCAGCTGTCCTACATGGGGCGGATGTTCGGCTCGCGCGAGGTCGCCCTCGGCCTGATCACGCTCGCCTCCACGGGCGAGGCCCGCAAGAAGCTGGTGCAGCTCGGCGTCGCCGTCGACGGCGCCGACGCCTACACCGGCATCGTGACCGCGGCCTCGGGCGCCGTACCCAAGAAGACGGGGTTCCTGCTCACCGCGGTCGCCGCGGCCGCCGTCGCGACCGGTGTGATGGAGCTGCAGGAGTCCTGACGCCGCGCAACGTCATACGAATCGTGGCCTAGAGGCGCCAATTCGTATGACGTCCGGGGCAGCTACACGACGAACGTGACCACGGCGACGACGCCGACGACCACGATCACCGCGCGGAGCACGTTGGGTGGGAGGCGGCGGCCGACCGTGGCGCCGAGCTGGCCGCCGATGGTGGAGCCCACGGCGATGAGGAGTACGACGAGCCAGTCGATGTGGCCGCCGCCGAGGCCGGGGACGTCGATGTAGTTGAGCACGATGAACGCGATCGCCGCGACGCCGTTGACGATCAGGGCGAGCACGTTCTTGGTGGCGTTGTGGCGCTGCATCGTGTCGAACACCCCGATGCCGAGGATCGCCATCAGCAGCACGCCCTGGGCGGCGCCGAAGTAGCCGCCGTACACGCCGGCCACCAGCACCGCGGGCCAGACCCACCAGACGCCGTGCTCGGCGACGCCGCCGCGCTCCTCGGCCCGGGCGGCGACGCGCTTCTGGATCCGGGGACCGAGCACGACCAGGACGCAGCCGAGCACGATCAGCACCGGCACGATCGCGTCGAACGCCGACGACGGCAGGAGCAGCAGGAGCAGGGCTCCCGCGATGCCGCCGACGAGTGAGGCGCTGCCGAGCCGCCACAGCCGGGTCTTCTGGCCCTCGAGCTCACGCCGGTAGCCGATCGCCCCCGACAGCGACCCCGGCGCCAGGCCGATCGTGTTGGACACGTTGGCGGTCACCGGTGGGATGCCGAACGCGAGGAGGGTCGGGAACGTGATCAGCGTTCCCGACCCCACCACGGTGTTGATGGTTCCGGCCGCCATGCCCGCGAGCAGGATGGCGACGACCTCCCAGGGACTCACTGGCTGGGCGGCGCCTCTCCGGTGGAGTCACCCGGGTCCGCCGGCGGCGGCGGGGGTGGGGGCGGTGTGGCGCTGCTGGGGGCCGATCCCGTCGTACGGGCCGCGCCCTCGGCGGCAGCGATCGCCTTCTGCACCTCGGCATGGGTGTCCGCGAGCATCGAGGCTGCCTCGTCGCTGCGTGCCGACTCCGGGTCGGTGTCGACCCGCACCCGCGGACCGCCGGAGACCTTGGGGATCCCGGCGACCTCGTGGACGGCGGAGCCCAGGCCCTCGAGCGCCTTGGTGATCTCGGAGGGCACCACCCAGACCTTGTTGGCCGAGCCCTCGGCGATCTTCGGCATCATCTGGAGGTACTGGTAGGCCAGCAGCGCCTGGTCGGGCTGCCCGTCGTGGATCGCCTGGAAGACGGTCTGGATCGCCTGTCCCTCACCCTGCGCCTTGAGGATCGCGGCCTCGCGGTTGGCCTGCGCGCGCAGGATCAGCGCCTCGCGGTCACCCTCGGCGGAGAGGATCGCGGCCTGCTTGTTGCCCTCGGCGGTGAGGATGGAGGACTGGCGCTGGCCCTCGGCGGTGAGGATCACCGCGCGCTTGTCACGGTCGGCGCGCATCTGCTTCTCCATCGAGTCCTTGATCGACGGCGGCGGGTCGATGCCCTTGATCTCGACCCGTCCGACGCGCACGCCCCAGCGGCCGGTCGCCTCGTCGAGCACGCCGGAGAGGCCGCGGTTGATGTCCTCGCGGGAGGTCAGGGTCTGCTCGAGGTCCATGCCACCGACGATGTTGCGCAGCGTGGTCATGGTGAGCTGCTCGATGGCCGAGATGTAGTTGGCGATCTCGTAGGTCGCGGCCACCGGGTCGGTCACCTGGAAGTAGATGACCGTGTCGATCGAGACCACCAGGTTGTCCTCGGTGATCACCGGCTGCGGCGGGAAGGAGACGACCTGCTCGCGCATGTCGATCACGTAGCGGACCCGGTCGACGAACGGCGTGACGACGTTGAGTCCTGGCTGGAGGGTCGTCTTGTACTTGCCGAACCGCTCCACGATGCCGGCGCGTGCCTGCGGGATGATCCGGATCGTCTTCGCCAGCACGAGCACGACGAAGATCAGGAACAGCGCGAACAGGACGAGTACTGCTACACCCATCGCGACCCCCTCTTTTCTCTCTGCGGTGAAGCCCGAGCCTCAGGGCTCGAGCCGGTGGATGCGCAGCACGTACGCCGTCGCACCCTTGATCTGGACCACGTCGACCACTTCGCCGGCCTCGATCCGGTCGTCCTCGTCGTACGGCTCGGCGGTCCACTCCTCGCCGCCGATCTTCACCCGGCCGGGGTGTTGTGCGCGAGCTCGCGCAGCACCGTGGCCCGCTTGCCGATCAGCGCCTCCGCGCCGGTCTTGAGCGTCGGGCCCTGGTGGAGGCGGTGGACGACGTTGGGACGGATGAGCCAGAGCAGCGCGACCGACGAGATCAGCGCCATCACGATCTGCAGCGCCGACCGGACCGCCGAGCAGCGCCGTGACCGCGCCGACCAGGGCTCCTCCGGCCAGCATGATCAGGAAGAGGTCGAGGCTGACCAGCTCGAGAGCACCGAGCGCGACGGCGAGCGTGAGCCAGCCGGCCCACAGGTTGTCGCTCAGCCAGTCCATGGCGCGAGCCTATCCATAGGCGCGCAATCGCTCAGGCGTGTCGACGCGCCATCCGGCGGGCGCGTGTACCGGCCGTCCTCCTCGCGCAGGAGCGAGCCGCATCCCGAAGGTCTCGGAGAGCTGCTCGTCGTTCATCACGTGGGGCAGCGGACCCGCCGCGACCACCCGTCCCTCGCGCAGCATCAGGGCGTGGGTGAAGCCCGGCGGGATCTCCTCGACGTGGTGGGAGACCAGGATCGTGGCGGGTGAGTACTCGTCCATGGCGAGCACCGACAGCGTGGCCACGAGGTCCTCGCGCCCGCCGAGGTCGAGACCGGCGGCGGGCTCGTCGAGGAGGAGCAGCTCGGGGTCGGTCATCAGCGCGCGGGCGATCTGCACGCGCTTGCGCTCCCCCTCGCTCAGGGTGCCGAAGGTGCGGTCGAGCAGGGCCCCGGCGCCGACCTCGCGGAGCAGCGCGGTGGCCCGGTCGTGGTCGAGCTCGTCGTACCGCTCACGCCAGCGCCCGACCACGCCGTACGACGCCGAGACCACCACGTCGCGGACGATCTCGTGCCGCGGGATCCGCTCGGCCACGGCGGCGCTGGTCCAGCCGATGCGGGGACGCAGCTCGAAGACGTCGACGGTGCCGACCACCTCGCCGAGGATCCCGACGACGCCCGAGGTCGGGTGGATCTGCGCCGAGCACAGCTGCATCAGCGTGGTCTTGCCGGCGCCGTTGGGGCCGAGGATCACCCAGCGCTCGTCCTCCTCGACCGACCAGTCGACGCCGTCGAGCAGGGTGTTGCCACCTCGCTTGACGGTGACGTCGGCGAGCTCGAGCACGGCATTCACGAATGGGACCTCAGTGGCGCGTTCGGGATCAGGTGGTGTCGTCGTCAACCTACCCGGCCCTTTGGGCGCGTTTGCGCAGGGCGTGCCTAGGCTGCCGCTGTGAGCTCGCTGCCCGTCTCCGCCCTGCTGGCCACCTGGCTGGACGCCTGCCGCCGGGGCGACGCCGGACCCGACGACCTCGCCGCCGTGGTGCGCGGCGACGACCCCCGCCACCTGGTCAGCGGGCTGGACGAGCGGTGCGCGCTGGAGCTCGACGAGCTGCCGTCACGGCTCGACGGACCGATCTCGCTCGCGCTCCCGGCGCCGGGCGACCCGGTCGGGCTCGGCGGTCCGCCCGAGCTCAACCTCGCCGCGCTGGACGCGGGCGAGGCGGTCGTCGTCGGCGGGGTCGGTCTGGTGCCGGTCGAGGACGCGCGCACCATCGTGTGGCGCGCCCACCCGGCCGACCCGGTGCCGTGGGTCGACGAGCGCGAGACCGCGATCGAGCTGCGCACGGCGCTGACCGAGGTGACCCTGCGGCTCGTCGACCTCGACGTCGCCTCGTGGCAGCCCGAGATCCCCGACCTGCTGATGAACCTGCGCAAGCGACCCCGGCTGCCCCTCCCGCCCGGGTACGACGCCCGCCGGGTCGAGACCGTCGAACGAGCCGTGCTCTGCCTCGACATCGTGGAGCTGGCCCGTGCGGGCGACGGCGGCGCCGTGTCGTCGTACGAGATGGACCAGCGGCGCGCCGCCCTCGGGCGACCTGCGACCGGGCCGCCCGGCGCGCGCTCGTCGGCGCCTGCTCGGGCCGCTCGGGCTGACCCCGCGCCGCCCGTTAACCTCGTGGCGTGCTGGACGACGACCGCGAGCAGCCGCGCACCCTGTTGATCACCCTGACCGGCAAGGACCGGCCCGGCGTGACCTCGATGGTCTTCGACACCCTCGCGAAGTTCGGCGTCGAGGTCATCGACATCGAGCAGATCGTGCTGCGCCGTCGGCTGATCCTCGGTCTCCTGGTGAGCTCGCCGCGCGACTGGAAGCCCCTGCGCGAGGCCATGGCAGCAGGTCGCCGCCGACCTCGGCATGTCGCTCGACCTCGACCGGGGCTCCGGCGACAACCGGCCCCGCCCCGAGGGCCGCAGCCACGTCACCGTGCTCGGCACGCCGCTCTGCGCTCCCCCGCCGTGGCCGCCATCGCCGGCCGGATCGCCGACACCGGCGCCAACATCGACCGCATCGAGCGGATGGCGCGCTACCCGATCACCGCGATCGACCTGCACGTCTCCGGCGTCGACCCCGAGAAGCTGCGCGACATCCTCGCCCGCGAGGCGGCCATCCAGGGCGTCGACATCGCCGTGCAGGCGGCCAACCTGCTGCGCCGGGGCATGCGCCTGATCGTGATGGACGTCGACTCCACCCTGATCCAGGGCGAGGTCATCGAGATGCTCGCCGCGCACGCCGGCTGCGAGGCCGAGGTCGCCCGGGTCACCGAGCAGGCGATGCGCGGCGAGATCGACTTCGGCCAGAGCCTGCGTGACCGGGTCGCCCTGCTCGAGGGACTCGACGCCTCCGCGCTGGACAAGGTGTACGACGACCTGGTGCTCGCCCCCGGCGCCCGCACGACCGTGCGCGTGCTCAAGCGGCTCGGCTACCGGTTCGCCATGGTCAGCGGCGGGTTCTCCCAGCTCACCGACCGGCTCGCCGACGAGCTCGGCATCGACTTCTCGGTGGCCAACGAGCTCGAGATCGTCGACGGCAAGCTCACCGGGCGGGTGGTCGGCCACGTCGTCGACCGGGCGGGCAAGGCGGCCGCCCTGCGGACCTTCGCCGAGCAGAGCGGCGTGCGGCGTGCACGCCACCATCGCCATCGGCGACGGCGCCAACGACCTCGACATGCTCAACGCCGCCGGGCTCGGCATCGCCTTCAACGCCAAGCCGGTGGTCCAGGAGGCCGCGCACACGTCGGTGAACGTGCCCTACATGGACGCGATCCTCTACCTGCTCGGGATCAGCCGCGAGGAGGTCGTCGCCGCCGACGCCGAGGAAGGCATCACCACCCCCGAGCCGTCGGTCTGAGGTGCTGGTCGCCCGGTGCCGTTGGTTTCCCCGGGCGCCCGGGGAAACCTCCTCCGTGTCACACCAGAGTTGTCGAAAGACCCCGTGGAGCGCGCTGGTGTGACAACCCCGGCCCCAGTCGCGCGAGCCCGAGCGTGCCGACCGACGAGGTCCGTCAGTCCGCGACGAGTCGGATCTCGATGCCCTCGTCGGCTCTCGGCGGCTCGAAGATCGAGGCGAGGTGCCGGACGGCAGCGGCGTCGAGGAGGTGTGAGCCGGGGACATCGAGGCGTGCTCGTTCCTCGGCTCGCCGTACGGCCGTCTCGACCGGTACGTCGACGTGGTGCAGCACCAGTCGGTACCCAGCCGCATCGACGCGCGCTCGCCACAGCTTCCGCCGGGCGCGGCTCCACTGGTTCCAGTCGAGCACCACGTCGACCCCAGCGCTGAGCACCTGTCTCGCCGTGTCCCAGATCAGGCTCATGCACCGTTCCGACAGCTCCGGGTAGCTCTCGTCGTCGTACGGCAGCTGATGCAGTCGCAGCATCCACTCGTCCAAGCTGAAGCTGACGGCAGGGACATCACTCTCCAGCTTCCGAGCCAGCCTCGTCTTGCCGGAACCGTTCAGGCCGGCCACGAGGTGGACGGTTGCGGGGCTAGCCAACGGTCCGCCGAACCGCATCGATGTACTGCCGCGCCGCCCGGTGTTGCATCCGGCGTACGACGGGACCGCCCATCCCGACGTACCAGCGGCCGGGCCGGGAGAACGCCCTGACCTCGACCCATGTGTCGTGACCCACCCGCTCGACGAGGAACAGCTCCTCGCCGCTCTCCGGGTGACCCGGCAGGGTGCCGTAGGCGAACCCCCGGCGGTCGGGCTCGTCGACCACGTAGACCACTCGTGTGGGCGCCGTCAGCCGCAGGGGCCCGATCCGAGCCCGCATCGTGACCTCCGCCCCTTCGACCGCTCGGTCCGAGGTGGCAGTGACCGCGAACCCGGCCCCGCGCTGCATGCCGTAGGTCAGCACGAGCTCGGCGGCCGCGTCGAAGCAGGCGGCGGGACCGACGCGTTCGCGGACCGCGAGCCGGTGCGCGGAAGACGGCATCAGGTCGGGATCGCGGGTGGCGCCGACCTCGGGGTAGGTCAGGCTCATCCGTTGCCGGGGTAGAACGCGACCAGCCGCGCGCTGGCGGCCTCGAGCTCGGCCCAGGGCGAGAGCACCTCGAGGACGGCCAGCGCCGCGGGCGGGAAGCCGGCGCTCATCGCGCGGAAGGCGTCGGGGTCGGCGTCGCCGTCGTCGAGCAGGTGCGCCACTGAGGCCGCGGTCGGGTTGTGGCCGACGTACAGCACCACCTCGGCGTCCGGCGGCGTCGAACGCAGGATGTCGATCGCGCTGTCCGGACCGGCCGTGTAGATCGCGTCGTCGACGACCGGCTCGATCTCGGTGCCGGTCGCGGCGACGAGGCTCTCCCAGGTGTCCTGGGTGCGCACCGCGGACGAGACGAACGCGTGCGTGGGGACCAGGCCCTGCTCCGCCAGCCACTGGCCGGCAGCCGTGCACCTCGCGGGCCCCGCGCTCGGTCAGCCGACGCAGGTGGTCCTCGGCGGCGAACTGTTCGGCCTTGCCGTGGCGCATCACCACGAGCAGGCGTCGACCCGAGGACGAATCGGGCGAAGGTGGGCTCACGAGTGTCAATCTCCCACCCCTTAGGCTTCCTGTCATGCCATTGGGAGCCCACGGTCCAGCCCAGAGCGGCGAGGGCGACCTGCTCGTCATCGGCGGAGCCGAGGACAAGCTCGGAAGGCGCACCGTCCTGCGCGAGTTCGTGGAGCGCGCCGGCGGCGAGAGCGCCCGCATCGCGGTGATCCCGACCGCCTCTTCGCTGGGGCCGGAGATCGTGGAGGTGTACGCCGCGCTGTTCCACAAGCTCGGCGCCGCGGAGGTGTACGGCGTACGCCCCGAGGACCGTGCCCAGGCATCGTCGCCGGAGCTGCTGCAGGAGCTCGACCGGGCCACCGGGATCTTCATGACCGGTGGCAACCAGCTCAAGCTCTCGACCGTGATCGCCGGCACGCCGTTCGCCGACGCGATCGTCGCCGCGCGTGGTCGCGGCGTGACCATCGGCGGCACGTCGGCCGGCGCCAGCATCCAGTCCTCCCACATGGTCGCCTTCGGCCCGGGAGGTTCGACCCCGAAGCAGCGGATGACCCAGGTCGCGGCCGGGCTGGGCCTGGTCGAGAACTGCGTGATCGACCAGCACTTCGCGCAGCGCAACCGCTACGGCCGGCTGCTGATGATCGTGTCGCAGAGCCCGCAGCTGCTCGGCATGGGCGTCGACGAGGACACCGGCGCGGTGATCACCCGCACCGAGGACTCCGAGATGCTGCGGGTCGTCGGCCGCGGCTCGGTCACCCTGTTCGACGGGAGCCAGATGGTGACCAACGCCCACGAGGCCAAGGAGCGCAAGCCGATCCTCGCCTCGGGCGTGGTGCTGCACGTGCTGCCGGCGGGTTCGGAGTTCGACCTGACCACGCGCACGCTCGTCCCGCCCGAGCGCGTGCTGGACCCCGACGCGGCCGACGAATTGGCCATCGCCAACCGTGATCTGCGCAAGATGGCTCGAGACATCGCCGCCGGGGACGTCTCGCCCTCGGTGTTGCGCCGCCGGATCGCACGACGAAGCAGAGGAGCAGCGGAGTGACCGACAGCAGGAACGACAGCGGGGACCCCCGTGCGACCTCGGTGAGCGCGGGAGGCCGGCCGAGCGCCGACCTCGCGATCATCGAGACGAGGGTCTACCGCGGTGCCAACGTCTGGTCCTACGACAAGGCGATCCACCTCGTGGTCGACCTCGGCGCGCTCGAGGAGTACCCCACCAACACGATCCCGGGCTTCACCGAGCACCTGCTCGACGCGCTCCCCGGCCTGCGCGAGCACTCCTGCTCCCGCGGCCGTCGCGGCGGCTTCGTGGAGCGGCTCAACGAGGGCACCTGGCTCGGTCACGTCGCCGAGCACGTCGCCCTGGCGCTGCAGCAGGTCGTCGGCCACGACATCCGGCGCGGCAAGACCCGCCAGGTGAAGGGCGCAGAAGGGCCGCTACAACATCATCTACGGCTACGTCGACGAGCAGGTCGGTCTCGAGGCCGGCCGTCTCGCCGTACGCCTGGTCAACCACCTCGTCGAGGCCGACCCCGACTTCGACTTCGAGCAGGAGCTCGACGCGTTCATCCTGCGGGCGCAGCGCACCGCGTTCGGTCCCTCGACGCAGGCGATCCTCGACGAGGCCGTCTCGCGCGACATCCCGTGGATCCGGCTCAACAAGCACTCGCTCGTCCAGCTCGGCCAGGGCGTCCACGCCAAGCGGATCCGCGCGACCATGACGTCGGAGACCAGCTCGATCGCGGTCGACATCGCCTCCGACAAGGACCTCACCACGCGGCTCCTCGGCGCGGCCGGCCTGCCGGTGCCCAAGCAGGAGTCCGTGCGTACGGCGGACCAGGCCGTGACCGTGGCCAGGCGCATCGGCTTCCCGGTCGTCGTGAAGCCGCTCGACGGCAACCACGGCCGCGGGGTCTGCCTCGACCTGCAGAGCGACGACGACGTCCGCGAGGCGTTCCCGATCGCCAAGGACCAGACCCGTCGTGGCTGGGTGATCGTCGAGTCGTTCGTCACCGGCAAGGACTACCGGTGCCTGATCATCGACGGGAAGATGGCCGCCATCGCCGAGCGGGTCCCCGCGCACGTGATCGGTGACGGCACCAGCACGGTGCAGTCGCTGGTCGACCTCACCAACGCCGACCCGCGCCGCGGCGTGGGCCACGAGAAGATCCTGACCCGCATCAAGGTCGACGCCGCTGCCGAGGAGGTGCTGGCCGACCAGGGCCACACGCTCCAGTCGGTGCCCGCGGAGGGCGAGATGGTCAAGCTCGCGCTGACCGGCAACATGTCCACCGGCGGCATCTCCATCGACCGCACCTTCGAGGCCCACCCCGAGAACGCCGAGATCGCCGAGGAGGCGGCCCGGATGGTCGGGCTGGACATCGCCGGCATCGACTTCATCTGCCCCGACATCACCCAGCCGGTCCGCGAGACCGGTGGCGCGATCTGCGAGGTCAACGCCGCGCCCGGCTTCCGGATGCACACCCACCCGACGATCGGTGAGCCGCAGTTCATCTCCAAGCCGGTCGTGGACATGCTGTTCCCGCCCGGTGCGCCGAGCCGGATCCCGATCGTGGCCGTGACCGGCACCAACGGCAAGACGACGACCAGCCGGATGATCAGCCACATCTTCAAGGGCATGGGCCGCAAGGTCGGCATGACCTCCACCGACGGCGTCGTCATCGACGAGCGGCTGCTGATCCGCGCCGACGCCTCCGGCCCGCGCAGCGCCCGGATGGTGCTGCAGAACCCCCGCGTCGACTTCGCCGTCTTCGAGGTCGCCCGCGGCGGCATCCTGCGCGAGGGCCTCGGCTACGAGCGCAACGACGTCGCCGTCGTGCTCAACGTGCAGCCCGACCACCTCGGCCTGCGGGGCATCGACACCGTCGAGCAGCTCGCCGACGTCAAGGCCGTCCTGGTCGAGGCGGTCCCCCGCGACGGCCACGCGGTGCTCAACGCCGACGACCCGCTGGTGCGCGAGATGCGGCGTCGCTGCTCGGGCCAGGTGGTGTGGTTCTCGATGGCCGAGCCGGGCTCCGAGGAGCGCGACATGATCGACGCGCACTGCCGGCGTGGCGGCAAGGCGCTGGTGCTCCAGCCGACCGAGCGCGGCGAGATGATCGTCGTACGCCATGGTGCGCGCGACATGCAGCTCGCGTTCACCCACCTGCTGCCCGCGACCTTCGCCGGTCGCGCGCGGATGAACGTGCAGAACTCCCTCGCTGCCGCAGCCGCTGCATTCGCGGTCGGCGCGCCGTTGCACGACATCCGGCAGGGACTGCGCACGTTCTCGACGAGCTACTACCTCTCCCCCGGACGCCTCAACGAGATCGAGGTCAACGGGGTCAACGTGATCGTCGACTACTGCCACAACGCACCCGGCATGAGGATGCTCGGCGACTTCGTGGACCGGGTCGGCGAGGGCCTCGACTCCGGCCACGAGCTCGGCAAGCCCTCACGGATCGGTGTGATCGCCACCGCCGGTGACCGCCGCGACGAGGACATGCGCGAGCTCGGCGAGGTCGCCGCGGAGCACTTCGACGTGGTGATCGTGCGCGAGGACGTGGCCCTCCGGAAGCGGGCCCGGGGCGAGACCTCGTCCCTGGTCGCCGAGGGCGTACGCCGCGCCATGGACAAGGGCGTCCGGTGCAAGCAGCTCGAGGTGATCGTCGACGAGATCGAGGCCGTGCACCACGCGATGAGCCGCGCCAACCGGGGTGACCTGCTCGTGGTCTGCGTCGACCAGCACCCGCTGGTGATGTCGGAGCTGGAGAACTGGTCGCCGATGGCGCAGCCGGGCGCGACCGCCGGTGGCGACGACACCCCGGTGGCCGACCCGGACTACACCCCGCCCGGAGCCTGAGTCTCGGCTGAACATTTGCGCATTTCGCCGGAAATGGGCAGGTGCTGGCACTAGCGTTCGCGCCATGAGCTATCTCGGGGAGCAGCAGGCTCCGGTGCGCCCGCAACCGCCGGGCCGGCCGTCCTCACACATCCCGATCTGGGTGGTCCTCGTCGCCGTGGTGGTGCTGCTGGCGCTGGCCGGGCTGGCCGTGTGGATGCTGATGCCGCACCCGGACAAGGGGCCGTCGTACCCGAAGGCCTGGGACAGCCGCGTCGCGCCGTACGCCAAGGTCGCGGAGAAGGAGCGCGGCCTCTACTTCCGGCACCCGGTCAACGTGCGCTTCCTGCCGCCGGCCGCGTTCGAGAAGACGGTCACGACCGACGAGAAGGACCTCGACGACGACGATCGCGAGGAGCTCGAGCAGACCACCGGCCTGCTGCGTGCGTTCGGCCTGCTCCGCGGCGACGTGGACCTGTTCAGCTCCCTCAACGAGGCTCACGGCGCCGGCACGCTGGCGTACTACTCGTTCGAGGACGAGCGGATCACGATCCGCGGCAACAAGGTCACGCCCGCGGTGCGGGCGACGCTGGTGCACGAGCTGACCCACGTGCTCCAGGACCAGCACTTCGACCTCGGCGACCGGATGGAGAAGCTCGGCAAGGAGTCCGAGAAGGGCCCGAGCAGCTCCGAGGCGTCGGTCCTGCAGGCCCTCGGCGAGGGAGACGCCAACCGCATCGAGGAGCTCTACCGCCAGGGACTCACGGCCAGGCAGCGCAAGGTGCTCGACGCCGCGCGCCAGGGGGAGAACGCCGGGGCCGACAAGCGGCTCAAGCGGGTCCCGAAGGTGCTGCTCACGATGATCGCGTCGCCCTACACCCTGGGCCAGGGCCTGGTGCAGGCCGCGGACGCCGACGGCGGCAACAGCACGGTCGACCAGCTGTTCCGCAAGGTGCCGACCCACGAGTCCTCCCTGCTCGATCCCCTCGGGCAGCTGGACGGCAGCCTGCACGCGAAGCACGTCGACGTGCCCGCGCTCGAGAAGGGCGAGAAGAAGTTCGACTCCGGCGAGCTGGGCGTGCTGACCTGGTACTTCATGCTCGCGGAGCGGCTGCCGCTGCTCGAGTCGCTGGAGGCGGCCGACGGCTGGGGCGGGGACGGCTACGTCGGCTTCACCCGCGACGGCACCTCCTGCGTGCGGGCGGCGTACCGCGGCGAGACGTCCGCGGACACCAACCGGATGTACGCCGACCTCCGGCAGTGGATCGCCGCGGCGCCCGGCTCGGACGCCAGGGCGAGCCGGGCCGGAAAGCTCGTGCGCTTCGAGTCGTGCGACCCCGGGAAGGCCGCCAAGGTCGGGAAGGACGCGTCGCAGGACGCCGTCGACCTCCTCACGGTCCGGGCCAGCCTCGGCGTCGCGTTCCTCCGGGGCGGCGTGCCCTTGAACCGGGCACACTGCCTGGCCGGACGGATGACCCAGGCGTTCCCCATCTCCGTGCTCACCGACCCGAAGGCCGGCACGGACCCAGCGGTCAAGGCGCGGATCCAGCAGCTGGCCGCGGGTTGTCGCTGAGCTAGTCCTTCTTCGCGGCCCGCTTGGTCGTCGTCTTCTTCACGGCGGTCTTCTTTGCCGGGGCCTCCGAGGCGGGGCGCCGACGCTTGAGCCTGACCCAGAGCTGTCCGCGCCCGCTGGACCCGGTCACGGTCTTCGTCTCGATGAAGGGCTGGGCCTTGACCAGGTCGCCGAGCTTGGCGAAGTCGTAGCTGCGCGCGTCGAAGGACGGGTCGGTGCGGTTGATGTGGTTGCCCAGCGCACTGAGGGAGACCCAGTCGTCGTCGTCGGAGTCGACCTTGTTCATCGCCTTGGTCAGCACGCTCTGGATGGGGCGCGGCTGGTCGTCTCGCGTCGTCTCGGCCGGCGTCGTCTCGGTGGGTGTCGTGTCGCCGCGACCGAGGACCTCGAGGAAGACGAACCTCTCGCACGCCTCGACGAACGCCTTGGGGGTCTTGCGCTGGCCGACTCCGATCACCCGCTTGCCCGACTCGCGCAGCCGGGTCGCGAGCGGCGTGAAGTCGCTGTCGCTGGAGACGATCGCGAACCCCTCGACGTTGCCGGAGTAGAGCAGGTCCATGGCGTCGATGATCAGCGCGGAGTCAGTGGCGTTCTTGCCCGTCGTGTAGGCGAACTGCTGCTGCGGGGAGATCGCGTTGGCGAGCAGGTGCTCCTTCCAGCCGGTGAGGTGCTGGTTGGTCCAGTCGCCGTACGCTCGCTTGACCGTGATGGTGCCGTAGCCCGCGAGCTCCTCGAACATCTCCTTGATCAGCTTCGGGGAGGTGTTGTCGGCGTCGATCAGGACGGCGAGCCGGCTGTTGTCGTCGGGCATCAGTGATGTGTCTCCTCGATGAGTGGACGGCCGGTCTCCTGGAGACGGCCTACCTCGTGCAGTCCGAACCATGACACGACGCCGCCGATGGCGAGCATCGAGGCCGAGATGATCAGGGCCTGGTGGTACCCGGCGGTGAGCACGACGGGGTCGCGGTAGTCCTCGCCCATCAGTCCCACGATCGACGGCAGGGCGGCGACCGAGAGCAGGCTCCCGGCCCGCGCGACCGCGTTGTTGACGCCGCTCGCGACGCCTGCGTGGTTGCCCGGGACGGCGGCCAGGACGGCCACGGTGAGCGGTGAGACCAGCGCCGCGAGGCCGAGCGAGAAGACGGTGAGCCCCGGGAAGACGCCGGTCCAGTACGACGTGTCGGAGTCGACCCCGCTCATCATCACCGTCCCGGTGGCGCAGACGATCGGGCCGATCGTCATCGGCAGTCGCGGGCCGGTGCGGGCGGCGATCACCGAGGCCCGCGACGAGAGCAGCAGCATCACGACCGGCAGCGGCAGGGTGGCCGCACCGGCGGCGATCGCGTCGTACCCAGCGGTGACCTGGAGCTGGAGGACGAGGAAGAAGAGCACGGCACCGAGGGCGCCGTACACCAGGAGGGTCATCAGGTTCGCGGCGCTGAACACCCGCGAGCGGAACATCGACAGGGGGGCCATCGCGCCCGGCCGCTTCTCGAGCACGAGGAACGCCCAGCCGGCCAGGACGCTGACCACGAGCCCGGCCACGACCACGAGGACCGGCAGGTCGCGCCAGGAGGTGAGGAGGTACGTCGTCACCCCGAGGGCCACCACGCCCGCGAGCGCGCCCTTGTAGTCGAAGTGGCGCGGGGCCTCCCGGTCGAGCGACTCGGGCATCTTCATGCCGAGCACCAGGACGATCGCGCACAGGGGCAGGTTGATCGCGAACACCCACCGCCAGCCGGCGTGCTCGACGAGGAACCCGCCCAGGAACGGGCCGATCGCCACCGCGATGCCGGCGAAACCCGCCCAGGTGCCGATCGCGGAGGGACGGTCGGCCTTCCGGAACGACGCCTGGATGATCGCGAGGGCGCCCGGCGCGAGCAGGGCCGCGGCGGCGCCCTGGAGCACCCGGAAGACGACCAGCTGGAGCGGTGACTGCGCGAACGCGCACAGCGCGCTGCCGACGGCGAAGCCGGCGACGCCCATCAGGTAGGTGCGGCGCCGGCCGATCCGGTCCCCGAGGGCTCCGCCGACGAGGATCAGGGAGGCGAGGCTCACCAGGTAGCCGTTGGAGATCCACTGGAGCTCGGCCAGGGAGGCGCCGAGGTCGGTGCCGATGGTGCGCAGGGCGATGTTGACGACGGTGCCGTCGAGCATGGCGATGCCGGAGCCGAGGGTGACCGTGAACAGGGTGAGGCGGCCGAGGGCGGAGCGGCGGGCGAGGAGGCGGTCGTCCGCCTCGTCGGGTGGGCTCAGGTCACTGCCTGCCGGAGGCACGCGTGACCTTCTCGCGCAGCTGCTCGGGGCTGTCGGCGGTGGCGCCCTGGGACTCGAGCCAGTCGTAGACCTGCTGGCGTTCGGCGTGGCACATCAGCCCGACCACGTCGCCGGGCTCGGCGATCTTGAGCAGTGCCTGCAGCGAGTCGAGCTCGGTCGGGTAGGCCTCGATGTCGGTGACGCCGACGCGCTCCGCGCCGGTGCGCAGCAGGCCCTCGAGCTCGTCGAGGGTGCGGCCCCGGAGGTACTTCTCCTTGTGGCCGATCGCCACCACGTCCGCGTCGCGGGCCGCGATCTCGCCGAGCATCTCCAGCAGGTCGTCCTGCCGGTCCCCCACGGCACCCAGGCCGAGCAGCAGCCGGCGACCCGGTGCCCGGACGCCGCGCATGATCTCGATCATCGCCTCGAGGCCGGCCTCGTTGTGGGCGAGGTCCATCACCACCGAGACCTCGCCGAGGGTGAAGAAGTTCATCCGCCCGGGGTTGTGCTCCGCGTCGGGGCGGAACGACTGCAGCCCGGCGACGACGTGCTCCCGCTTGATGCCGGCGGCCAGCGCGGCCGAGGCGGCCGCGAGCGCGTTCTCGACGTTGAACCGGGACAGGCCGCTCAGCGTCATCGGCACGTCGACGACCTCGACCAGCGCGTCGGCCCGGCTGTCCTCCAGGACGGTGATCCAGCCGTCGATGATCGTGGTGGCGCGTCCGTGGCCGTTGAGCACCTCGCGCAGCGCCGGGGAGTCGGAGTCGCGGGAGAACACCCACGGGCGGGCCGGCGTGGTCAGCCGCATCGCGAACACGCGCGGGTCGTCGGCGTTGAGCACGGCCCAGCCGCTCTTCTTGGTGATCCGCGGGACCACGCCCTTGACCTCGGCGAGCTGGTCGACCGTGTCGATGCCCTGGAGGCCGAGGTGGTCGGCGGTCACGTTGGTCACCACGGACACGTCGTTGCTGACCAGGCCGATGCCCTTGAGCAGGATGCCGCCGCGCGCGGTCTCGGTCACGGCGAAGTCGACCTCGCGGTGCGCGAGGACGCGACCGGCGCCGGACGGACCGGAGTAGTCGCCCTCCTCGACCTGGACCCCGTCGACGTAGATGCCGTCGGTGTTGGACCAGCCCACGAGGTGGCCGGCCTCGCGGGCGATGTGCGCGATCATCCGCGAGGTCGTGGTCTTGCCGTTGGTGCCGGTGACCGCCACGACGGGGACCTTCGGCCGGATCGTGGTCGGCCCGGGGCCGCGCTCGGTGGTGACCACGTGACGGGCCGCGTCCTCGACGAGCGTGGCGACGTCGGTGCGGCCCAGGCCGTCGATGACCGAGGCGACCGCCTCGCCCAGCGCACGAGCGCGGTTGCGGTCACGCCAGGGGTAGGCGACCACGAGGCGCGTCGCCTGGGAGGTCGGACGCACGCGTACGCCGAGCCGGGTGGTGCCCGACTCGGCGGCCACCCGTCGTACGAGTCGGGTCACCAGGCGGGTCAACGAGCGCTGGCGGAAGCCGCTCATCGGGGCGTCGGCGCGCAGGGAGCTGATGCCGAGGCGCTCCGCGAGGCGGCGTACGTCGGGCTCGGGGGCCTCGGCCAGCGCGGTCACGTCGAGGGTCAGCTTGATCGCGGCGCGGGGGAAGTAGAGGTTGGGTCCCTCGAGGACCCTCAGCTCGACCAGGGCGGGGTCCGGGTCGGCCATGACGTCAGTCGTCCTCGAGGCGGAACCCGACCTTGAGTCCGACCTGGAAGTGCTCGACGGTGCCGTCCTTGACCTGTCCGCGGACCTGGGTCATCTCGAACCAGTCGACGTGGCGCAGCGTGAGTGCTGCCCGCTCGACCGCGTTGCGGATCGCCTGGTCGATCCCGTCCGGGGAGGTTCCGACGATCTCGGTCACGCGGTAGGTGCGGTTGGACATCGGGGTACTCCTGAGCTCGCGGGATGGGGACTGGACCAGAATGCCATGAGCGGGACGGGCCGGGGTGGGGGCGTCGTACGGCCGACGTAGGCTGGCTGGTGTGGCCGCCCCGCATCGGGCGCGACGAGAGACCGCACCGGTCAGAATCACCACCGCGCCGACCAGTCATCACGACGACATCGCTCGTCGCCGGCGCCGCTATGCCATCTCGATGGCGATCCGCACCGCCTGCTTCATCGGCGCCGTGGTCACCGACGGCTGGGTGCGCTGGGTCCTGGTCGTGCTGGCGTTCGTGCTGCCCTACATCGCCGTGGTGATGGCCAACGTGGCCAGCCCCCGCATCGAGGGCACCGACCTGGTCCCGCCCGACCACGGTCGCCGGGAGCTCGGCCGGTGACCGACCTCCCCGAGGGACCTGAGGGTCCCGACCGCTGCTCGGCGCGCGGATGCACCGCCGTCGCCGTCCACGAGCTGCGCTGGAACAACCCCAAGCTGCACACCCCCGACCGCCGCAAGGTGTGGCTGGCCTGCGACGAGCACCGCCAGAGCCTCGCCGACTTCCTCTCGGCCCGGCAGTTCCTCAAGGAGATCGCGCCGCACTAGCCCGCCGACCGGGCGGTAGATGCACGCCTCACGTTGCCGAGCGGGCAGTCGACGTACGCCCCACGTTGCCGAGCGGGCAGTAGATGTACGCACGTGTGTGCATCGAGCGCCCGCTCGACGCGTTTGAACGTGCATCGAGTGGCCGGTCGGCGAACTGACTAGCCGCCGATCGCGGACATGGGTCGGGTGGGCTGGAGGAAGAGCTCGTCGTCGATGCCGTGGCCGGGGCGCTTGGTCATCATCGCGAGGCGCCACTGGTCGGCGATCTCCTCGTCGGTGGCGGTGCCGCGGAGGGCGGCGCGGAGGTCGGACTCCTGGCGGGCGAACAGGCAGTTGCGCACCTGGCCGTCGGCCGTGAGGCGGACCCGGTCGCAGTCGCCGCAGAACGGGCGGGTGACCGAGGCGATCACGCCGACCTTGGCCGGTCCGCCGTCGACCAGGAACGTCTCGGCGGGGGCGCTCCCCCGGTGCTCGGGGTCGGGGGTGAGCACGAAGTCCTTCTCGAGCAGCGCGAAGATCTCCTCGGCGGTGATCATCCCGTCACGCGACCAGCCGTGCTGGGCGTCGAGCGGCATCTGCTCGATGATCCGCAGCTGGTAGTCGTGCTCGAGGCACCAGCGCCAGCAGCTCGGCCGCGTGGGTGTCGTTGACGCCCCGCATCAGCACCGCGTTGACCTTGATCGGGGTGAGGCCCGCGCGCTTGGCGGCCGCGAGCCCGTCGAGGACGTCCTGGAGCCGGTCGCGGCGCGTGATCTGCTCGAACTCCGTCGCGGCCGCACGGTGTCGAGGCTGACGTTGACGCGGTCGAGGCCGGCGGCGGCCAGGGTCTCCGCCGTCCGGGAGAGCCCGAGGGCGTTGGTGGTCAGCGAGACCTCGGGGGTGGGGTGCAGCGCCTTGGTCCGCGTCACGATGTCGGCCAGCCCGCGTCGCAGCAGCGGCTCGCCGCCGGTGAACCGGACCTCGCGGATGCCGAGCTGCTCCACGCCGATGCGCACCAGCCGGACGACCTCGTCGTCGGTGAGCGTGTCCTCGGTGGGCAGCCAGTCGAGCCCCTCGGCGGGCATGCAGTAGTTGCACCGCAGGTTGCAGCGGTCGGTCAGCGAGACGCGCAGGTCGGTCGCCACGCGTCCGTAGCTGTCGGCCAGTCCCGAGACCGGTGTGGGAGGTGCTCACCCGGCCAGTCTAGGAGGAGGGACCACGAACTACCTTTGCGGCGTGGGTTTCCTGCTGAGCCGCCGCTGGGTGCTGTTCGCCGTCGCGGTGGCGCTCGCCGCGTGGGCGGCCTGGGCGCTGGGCCAGTGGCAGTTCCACCGGCTCGACGACCGCAAGGACTCCAACAAGATCGTCGCGACCAACCTGAACGCCCCACCGGCCCCGATCAACGACGTGCTCTCCCCCGAGCGCGCCCCGTCGACCCAGGACGAGTGGCGGCGGGTGACCGTGCACGGGACGTGGGACGACCAGCACAGCGTCGTACTGAAGTACCAGACCCGCGACTCCGCCGCCGGCGTCGACGTGGTCACGCCGCTGGTCACCAAGGACGGCCCGGCGGTCCTGGTCGACCGGGGCTGGATGGCCACCGAGAACTCCGGCGGCTCCCGTCCCGAAGCTGCCGGCGGTGACCGACGGGCAGGTCACCGTCACGGGGTGGGTACGACGCGACGCGACCGGCAGCGCCACCAACGTCAGCGAGCTGTCCACGCGGGCGATCTCGTCGCAGCGGCTCGCCGAGGAGATGCCGTACCCGCTCTACCGCGGCTTCCTCGAGCTCGCCGCCGAGAGCCCGGCCCCCGCGACGACCCTGGGGGCGGCGGAGCTGCCGGACGACACGAGCAACGGGCCGCACTTCTTCTACGGGCTCCAGTGGTGGTTCTTCGGGGTGCTGGCGGTCTTCGGCTTCTGCTACCTCGCCTGGGACGAGCTGCGCCAGCGACGCACCAAGCGCGCTGCTGGAGGGCGGTCAGAGCGTCCGGAGCATGCCGCCGTCCACGGGCAGCATCGTCCCGCTGACGAAGGATGACGCCGGGCTGAGCAGGAACACGGCTGCCGCGGCGAACTCCTCGGGCTCGCCGTAGCGCCCGAGCGGGATGCCGGCGATCGCCTTCGCCTTCGACGCCTCGGCGTCACCGGTGGAGGCGTCGAGCTCGTCGACCCGCTCGGTGCCGACCCGGCCCGGCAGCAGCCCGTTGACCCGGATGTCACGCGGGCCGAGCTCGTCGGCGAGCGTCTTGGCGGCCATCGCCAGCCCGGGCCGCAGCCCGTTGGAGACGGCCAGGTTGGGCAGCGGCGCCTTGCACCGAGCTCGACAGCACGAAGGCGATCGATCCCGGGCCCTCGATCGCGTTGGCGACCGCGCGGGCGACGCGCAGGCCACCCACGAACACCGACTCGAAGCTGGTGGTCCACGCCTCGTCGGGCGTGTCCATGATGGTGCCGGTCGGCGGGCCGCCGACGGAGATCAGCGCGCCGTCGAGGCGGCCCCACGTGTCGAGGGCGGCGCGCACCAGCCGGTCGGCGCTCTCCGGGTCGGCGTTGTCGCGCGACCTGGGCGATCACGCCCTCGCCGAGCTCGGCCACGGCGGCCTCGAGGGTCTCCTGGCTGCGCCCGGAGACGCAGCACCCGAGCGCCCTCGGCGACGAGCAGGTCGACGGTGGCGCGGCCCAGGCCGCGGCCGCCGCCGGTGACGATGTAGACGCGATCCTTGAGTCCGAGGTCCATGCCCCGACCTTAAACGGCTAGGCGACCGGGTCGGGCTGGACGGCGTCCTCGATGAACTGGGTGCGGTAGAGGTCGGCGTAGAGCCCGCCCGCGCCGAGCAGCTCGCTGTGCGTGCCGCGCTGCACGATGCGGCCGTCGTCGACGACCAGGATCTGGTCGGCGTTGCGCACGGTGGAGAGCCGGTGGGCGATGACCAGCGAGGTGCGGCCCTCGAGGGCCTGGTCGAGCGCACGCTGCACGGCGTACTCGGACTCGGAGTCGAGGTGGGCGGTCGCCTCGTCGAGTACGACGATCCCGGGAGCCTTGAGCAGCAGCCGGGCGATCGCCAGCCGCTGGCGCTCGCCACCCGAGAGCCGGTAGCCGCGGTCACCGACGACCGTGTCGAGCCCGTCGGGCATGCCCCGGACGAGGGTCGCGATGCGGGCCGACTCGAGCGCGGACCAGATCTCGCTCGTCGGTGGCCGTCGGGCTCGGCGTAGCGGAGGTTCTCGCGGATCGTGTCGTGGAACATGTGGGCGTCCTGCGTCACGTAGCCGACGGCGTCCTCGAGCGACTGCAGCGTCACGTCGCGGACGTCGTGGCCGCCGACGCGCACCGCTCCCCCGTTGACGTCGTAGAGCCGGGCGACCAGGTGGGTGATCGTGGTCTTGCCGGCACCGGAGGGCCCGACGAGGGCGATCATCTGGCCCGGCTCGGCGCACTGAAGCGTCACGCCGTGGAGCACCGGGCCGTGGTCGCGGCTCTCCGACGCGCGCCACCGTCTCGAGGCTGGCCAGCGAGACCTCGTCGGCGCGCGGGTAGGTGAAGTCGACCCCGTCGAACTCGACGCTGGTGGCCGTCGCCGGCACGGTCGCGGCATCGGGCTTCTCGACCACGGTCGAGGGCAGGTCGAGCACCTCGAAGACGCGGTCGAAGCTGACCAGCGCGGTCATCACGTCGACGCGGACGTTGGAGAGCCCCTGGAGCGGGCCGAGCAGCCGCAGCAGCAGGGTGGCGAGCGCGGTCAGCGTGCCGATGGTCAGCGCGCCGTTGATCGCGAGGGTGCCGCCGATGCCGTAGACGAGCGCGGTCGCCAGCGCCGGGATCAGCATCATCGATCGCCATGAACACCCGGGTGATCAGGGAGATGCGGATGCCGAGGTCGCGGACGAGGCCGGCCTTCTCGGCGTACTTCGCGTCCTCCTCGTCGCGGCGGCCGAACAGCTTGAGCAGCAGCGCGCCGCCGACGTTGAAGCGCTCGGTCATCAGGTTGCCGAGGTCGGCGTTGCCGTCCATCTGGCGACGGGTCAGCCCGCTGATCTGGCGACCCACCCAGCGCGAGGCGAGCAGCAGCAGCGGGAACAGCGCGAGGCAGGCCAGGGTGACCTGCCAGCTCAGCGCGAACATGGTGATGCCGACGACGACCACGCTGATCGAGTTGGACACGGTGCCCGACAGGGTCGAGGTGAACGCGCGCTGCGCGCCGATGACGTCGTTGTTGAGCCGCGAGACGAGCGCGCCGGTCTGGGTGCGGGTGAAGAACGCCAGCGACATCCGCTGCACGTGGGCGAACACCTTCGTGCGCAGGTCGAAGATCAGGCTCTCGCCGATGCGCGAGGACAGGTAGCCGCTGGCCACGCCGAGCGCGGCGTCGAGGATCGAGACCAGCGCCATGGCGAGCGCCAGCCAGATGACCAGGGTGGTGTCCTTGCCGAGGATGCCGTCGTCGAGCAGGTGCTTGATCAGCAACGGGTTGACGACGACGAGGGCGGCGTCGATGACCACGAAGAACAGGAAGCTCGCGATCAGCGCGCGGTGGGGCAGCGCGAAGCCGACGACTCGCTTGCACGGTGTCGCGCGAGATCTTCTGCTCGACCACGGAGCGGTCGCGACGCGCCGAGCCGAGCATGGCCCAGGGACTCATCCCACTCATGGCGCCCCCTTCCCGACTCTCGAGTCGATTCTCTCAGCCGCCTCCGACAAGATCGCGGAACCGGCGGACCTGTGCCTCCCGCTCGGCCAGCCGTTGCGCCTCGAGGTCCCGGTTGCGCTGCCTGCTGGAGCAGCGCCTTGGTCTCCCGGACGGCCCCGGCGTTGCTGGCGAGGAGGGCCTCGACCAGGTCCGCGGTGGTCGCGTCCAGCTCGTCACGGCGTACGACGGCGGTGGCGATGCCCAGCTGGCGGGCCTCGTCTGCCTCGACGTACCTCGCGGTGGCGCAGATCTCCAGCGCCCGCGAAGTCCCAACAAGCTCGACGAGCGGTTTTGTTCCCGCCAGGTCGGGCACCAGCCCCAGCGCCGGCTCCTTCATGCAGAACTTCACGTCGTCCGCCACGACCCGCAGGTCGCACGCGAGCGCCAGCTGGAAGCCCGCGCCGATGGCGTAGCCGTGCACCGCCGCGACCGACACGATCCGTGGGTCGGCCAGCCAGGTGAAGCCGCGCTGGTAGCCGTCGATCGTGTCGACGATCTCCTCGTCGCCGGCCTGCATCAGGTCCGCGACGGACTCCTCCCCCTCGACGCCCTCACCGCTGAGCAGGCGGATGTCGATGCCGGCGGAGAAGCAGTCGCCGTTGCCCTTCAGCACGACGACGCGCACGTCGTCGGGCAGCGCCTGCCCGATCGCGTCGAGCGTGTGCCACATCCGCGGGGTCTGGCTGTTGCGCCGGTCGGGCTTGTCCAGCGTGACGGTCAGGACGGCGCCGTCGAGATCGACTCGCAGGCCCGCGGCCGCCAGGGCGTCAGGTTCGGGAAGGGTCATGCGCGGAGCGTAGTGCGGTCAGGACAGCCCGAGGATGGTCCCGTCGTCGGCGAGGTCGATGCGGGAGGCCGACGGGTCGCTCGGCAGTCCGGGCATGGTCATCATGTCGCCGCAGACCACCACGACGAAGCCGGCGCCCGCGGACAGCCGCACCTCGCGGACGTGCAGCTCGTGCCCCGAGGGCGCTCCGAGCGAGGTGGGCACCGTCGAGAAGGAGTACTGCGTCTTCGCCACGCACACCGGCAGCGTGCTGTAGCCGTCCCTCTCGATGCGCAGCAGCCGTCGTCTGGCCCTCGCGTCCCAGGTCACCAGCCCGGCGCCGTACAGGCGGGTGGCGATCGCCTCGACCTTCTCGGTGAGCGACATCTCGTCCGGGTAGGTGAACGAGAAGGCGTACGGCGAGGGCTGGTCGAGCGCCTCCAGGACACCCTTGGCGAGCGTCCTCGGCGCCCACCCCGCCGTCGGCGAAGTGGGTCGCCGGGAACGCCCGCACGCCCTCGGCGGCCACCAGGTCGACGACCTTCGCGATCTCCGCCTCGGTGTCGGTCGGGAACCGGTTGACCGCGACGACGCACTGGATGCCGTAGACCTCGCGGATGTTGTGCAGGTGCCGGCGCAGGTTGACCATCCCGGCATCGACCGCCTCGAGGTCCTCCGTGCCGAGGTCGGTCAGCGCCACGCCGCCGTGGTACTTCAGGGCGCGCACCGTGGCGACGACCACCGCGACGTCGGGACGCAGGCCGGACTTGCGGCACTTGATGTCGACGAACTTCTCCGCGCCGAGGTCCGCGCCGAACCCCGCCTCGGTGACCACGATGTCGGCCAGCCGCAGGCCGGCGCGGGTGGCCATCACCGAGCTGCAGCCGTGGGCGATGTTGGCGAACGGGCCGCCGTGGACGAAGGCGGGCGCACCCTCGAGGGTCTGCACCAGGTTGGGCGCGAGCGCGTCGCGCAGCAGGGCTGCCATCGCGCCGTCGGCCCCGAGGTCCCGCGCCGTCACCGGCTGCGTGCCACGGGTGTAGCCGATGACGATGTCGCCGATCCGGCGCTTCAGGTCGGCCCACGACTCGGTGAGGCAGAAGATCGCCATCAGCTCCGAGGCGACCACGATGTCGAAGCCGTCCTCGCGGGGGAAGCCGTTGGCGTGGCCGCCGAGGGCGACGGTGACCTGCCGCAGCGCGCGGTCGTTCATGTCGAGCACGCGCTTCCAGGTGACGCTGCGGACGTCGATGTCGAGCTCGTTGCCGTGGTGCACGTGGTTGTCGATCAGCGCCGCCAGCAGGTTGTTGGCGGCGGCGATCGCGGCGAAGTCGCCGGTGAAGTGCAGGTTGATGTCGGTCATCGGCACGACCTGGCTGTAGCCGCCGCCGGCCGCGCCGCCCTTCATGCCGAACACCGGTCCCATCGACGGCTCCCGCAGGCAGGCGACCGTCTTGCGGCCCAGCCCGTGCAGCGCGTCGGTGAGCCCGACGGTGGTCGTGGTCTTGCCCTCGCCCGGCGGCGTCGGCGAGAGCGCCGTCATCAGGACGAGCCGGCCCAGCGGCCGGTCGGCCAGCGAGGCCAGGTAGTTCAGGTCGACCTTCGCCTTGTAGTGGCCGTACGGCACCAGGTGCTGCTCCTCGATCCCCAGCGTCTCGGCGGCCACCTCCCTGATCGGGCGCAGCACGGCGGCGTTGGCGATCTCGATGTCGGACAGCAATGTCCACGCTCCCTCGGTGAGTCCCCCGACCGTGCACGCTAGCCGAGGGCGGCGACGTCGGGGAGGGCCCGAGGACGGTGGATCAGGCCAGTGCCACCAGGTCGGCGTAGTCCGGAGTCCAGAGGTCCTCGACGCCGTCCGGCAGGATCAGCACGCGGTCCGGCTCCAGGGCGTGTACGGCGCCCTCGTCGTGGGTCACCAGCACGATCGCGCCGGCGTACGTCCTGATCGCGGCCAGCACCTCCTCGCGGGAGGCCGGGTCGAGGTTGTTGGTCGGCTCGTCGAGCAGCAGCACGTTGGCGCTCGAGACCACCAGGATCGCCAGCGCGAGCCGGGTCTTCTCCCCGCCGGAGAGCACCGACGCCGGCTTGTTGGCGTCGTCGCCGGAGAACAGGAACGACCCCAGCACCGAGCGCGCCTCGGTGTCGGTGAGCTGGGGTGCCGCCGAGTGCAGGTTCTGGAGCACGGTCTGCGCGGTGTCGAGCGTCTCGTGCTCCTGGGCGTAGTAGCCGATCTTGAGCCCGTGGCCCGGCTCGACCTCGCCGGTGTCCGGCCGGTCGACGCCGGCCAGGATGCGCAGCAGGGTGGTCTTCCCGGCCCCGTTCAGCCCGAGGATCACCACGCGGCTGCCCTTGTCGACGGCGAGGTCGACGTCGGTGAACACCTCCAGCGAGCCGTAGGTCTTCGACAGCTCGCTCGCGGTGAGCGGGGTCTTGCCGCACGGCGCCGGCTGGGGGAACTTGATCCGCGCCACGCGGTCGGCCTTCCGCTCCCCCTCGACGCCCTCGAGCAGCTTCTCGGCCCGCTTGAGCATCGACTGCGCGGCCTGGGCCTTGGTGGCCTTGGCGCGCATCTTGTTGGCCTGGTCGGTCAGCGTCTTCGCCTTGTTCTGGGCGTTCATCAGCTCGCGCTTGCGGCGCTTCTCGTCGGTCTCGCGCTGGGCCAGGTAGGGCTTCCAGCCGATGTTGTAGATGTCGATGACCGCCCGGTTGGCGTCGAGGTGCAGCACCCGGTTGACGCAGGCGTCGAGCAGCCCGACGTCGTGGGAGATCACCACGAGACCGCCCTTGTGGTTGCGGAGGAACTCGCGCAGCCAGCCGATCGAGTCGGCGTCGAGGTGGTTGGTGGGCTCGTCGAGCAGCAGCGTCTCGGCGCCGGAGAACAGGATCCGCGCGAGCTCGACCCGGCGGCGCTGACCACCGGAGAGGGTGCGCAGCGGCTGGCGGAGCAGGCGCTCCTCGATCCCGAGCGACGCGGCGATCTGGGCCGCCTCGGCCTCGGCCGCGTAGCCACCCGGCGGCGTGCAGCTCGGCGTCGGCGTTCTCGTAGCGGCGCATCGCCCGGTCGCGCACGAACGTGGTCGTCGCTGCCCATCTCGGTCTCGGCGTCCCGCAGGCGGCGTACGACGGCATCGAGCCCGCGCGCCGAGAGGATCCGGTCGCGCGAGAGCACCTCGAGGTCGCCGGTGCGCGGGTCCTGCGGGAGGTAGCCGACCGTGCCCGACGACGTCACCGTCCCGCTCGCCGGAGGCTCTCGCCGGCGAGGATCCGGGTGAGCGTGGTCTTGCCGGCGCCGTTGCGCCCGACCAGGCCGATGCGGTCGCCGGCCGCGATCCGGAAGGACACGTCGCCCATCAGCAGGCGCGCGCCCGCACGCACCTCGAGCTGGGACACAGTGATCACGACACGAACTTTCGCGGTTGGGGTGACGCCACCTGACGAGGGGCGTCGTGGCGGGGTACGAGGACCACGCACCCCTACTCTACGAGAGCGCAGAGGGGCGAAAGGACACAGATGCGGTTCAACCCGAAGGCCAGGATCGACCAGAGCCAGATCGAGACCCGGAGCGGCGGCGGGCGGGCGGTGGCGGCATGCGCCTGCCCATGCCCGGCGGTGGCGGTGGGCGGATCGGCCTCGGCACGGTCGTGGTGGTCATCCTGTTCGTCGTGCTCACCCAGTGCACCGGCATCCTCGGCGACGGCTCGACCAGCAGCGACGCGCCGAGCGCCAACACCTGCCAGAGCGGTGAGGACGCGAACAACCGCCAGGAGTGCGCGGTCGACCTGTTCACCAACTCGGTGCAGGGCTTCTGGTCGCAGGCCTACCCCGACCAGACCGGCAAGCCGTACGACGTGGTCAAGACCGTCCGCTTCCAGGGCTCGACCGACTCCGGGTGCGGCCCGGCCAGCGCCGAGATGGGGCCGTTCTACTGCCCGAACGACCAGCAGGTGTACCTCGACACGACCTTCTTCGACGACATGCTCAGCGGCCAGCTGGGCGCCAAGGGCGGGCCGTTCGCGATCGGCTACGTGATCGCCCACGAGTACGGCCACCACATCGAGGACCAGCTCGGCATCCTCGGCCAGATCCGCACCCAGCGCGGGCCCAAGAGCGACGCCGTGCGGGTCGAGCTGATGGCCGACTGCCTCGCCGGCGTCTGGGCCAAGGGAGCCCAGGAGACCACCGACGCCCAGGGTGAGCAGATCATCAGCGAGCTGAACCAGGACGACATCGCGCGGGCGATCGACGCGGCCCAGGCGGTCGGGCGACGACCGGATCCAGAAGCGGGCGCAGGGCCGGGTCGACACCGACTCGTTCACCCACGGGACGGCCAAGCAGCGGGTGCGCTGGTTCAACCAGGGGCTGCAGCAGGGCACCATCGAGGGCTGCGACACCTTCAGCACCGACAACCTCTGAGAGGGGCCATGGAGCTCGACGACACCCATCGACGTCATCTCCGCCGCTGCGTCGAGCTGGCGCGGGAGGCCCTCGAGGCCGGGGACGACCCCTTCGGGTCGGTCCTGGTGGGGGCGGACGGCGAGGTGCTGGCCGAGCGGCGCAACCGGGAGCGCACCGACCAGCCCCTCGCGCACCCCGAGATCGACCTGGCGCTGTGGGCGGGCCGGCATCTCTCGCCGGCGGAACGCGCGGGCTCGACCGTCTACACCTCCGGCGAGCACTGCGCGATGTGCTCGGCCGCGCACGGATGGGTGGGGCTCGGGCCGATCGTGTACGCCGTCTCGTCGGGCCAGCTCGACGAGTGGCGCCGGGAGTGGGGCGCGGATCCCTCACCGGTGGTGACGCTGGCGTCAACGAGGTCGTTCCCGGCCTGCGGTCCTCGGCCCGGACCCGGAGCTCGAGGCGGAGATGCGGGAGCTGCACGAGCGGGCGTTCCGGAGGGGCTGACCGGGAACGGGACCCGCTTGTGACCGTCCAGTACTCACCCGTGTCGCGGCGACGGCCCGCGACGTGGGCAAGAATGACTGCCATGTCAGTGCACACCGAGCCGTCCCTTCACGACTCCAGCCAGCTGGCCGACCTGCGCGAGCAGGTGCTCGAGCGAGGTGAGGGGCTCAGCGAGGAGCAGATCCTGTCGGTGCTCGACCTCGCCCGACGAGCTGCTCCCCGACCTGCTCGAGCTCGCGCACGCCGTACGGATGAAGTGGTGCGGTCCCGAGGTCGAGGTCGAGGGCATCGTGTCGCTGAAGACCGGCGGCTGCCCCGAGGACTGCCACTTCTGCTCCCAGAGCGGGCAGTTCACCTCGCCGGTGCGCTCGGTGTGGCTGAACATCCCCGAGCTGGTCAAGGCCGCCGAGCAGACCGCGGCCACCGGCGCCAGCGAGTTCTGCATCGTCGCCGCCGTGCGCGGACCCGACGAGCGGCTGATGAGCCAGATGCGCGAGGGCGTGAAGGCGATCAAGGAGGCCGTCGACATCGAGGTCGCCGCCTCGCTCGGCATGCTGACCCAGGAGCAGGTCGACGACCTGGTCTCCATGGGCGTGCACCGCTACAACCACAACCTCGAGGCCGCGCGCTCCTACTTCCCCAACGTGGTGACCACCCACTCCTGGGAGGAGCGGTGGGACACCTGCGAGATGGTCCGCAACTCCGGCATGGAGCTGTGCTGCGGCTGCCTGGTCGGCATGGGCGAGACCATCGAGCAGCGCGCCGAGCTCGCCGCCCAGCTGGCCGAGCTGCAGCCCGACGAGGTGCCGCTGAACTTCCTCAACCCCCGCCCCGGCACGCCCTTCGGCGACCTGCCGCTGATGGACAGCAAGGACGCGCTGCGCACCATCGCGGCGTTCCGGCTCGCGATGCCGCGCACGATCCTGCGCTACGCCGGCGGCCGCGAGCTCACCCTCGGCGACCTCGGCACCCGCGACGGCCTGCTCGGCGGCATCAACGCCGTCATCGTGGGCAACTACCTGACCACCCTCGGGCGCGACCCCGAGGAGGACCTCGCCCTGCTCGACGACCTCAAGATGCCGATCAAGGCCCTGAGTGAGCAGATCTGAGGCCATGACCGAAGCGGGGTACTGCGGCCACTGCGGCCGCGCCCTCGCGGAGGGCGGCCACGAGGTGTGCGAGCGCAAGCTGGGCTGGAGCCGCCGCGCTACTGCACCCACTGCCGCCGCCGGATGGTCGTGCAGGTGACCCCGCGCACGCTGGACCGCGACCTGCGTCGAGCACGGGACGCTGACCAGTGGCTGACGCCTGACCAGCTGCTCGACTGGGACCGCGACCACCTCTGGCACCCGTACTCCTCGGCGACCTCACCGTCCCCCGTGCACGAGGTGGAGTCCGCGAGCGGCGTCCGGCTGAGGCTGCGCCGCGACGGGTCGACGACGCGAGGTCGTCGACGCGATGTCGTCGTGGTGGTGCGCGATCCACGGGTACGCCGTACCCGAGCTCGACGCCGCCGTCCGCGACCAGCTCGGCCGGATGAGCCACGTGATGTTCGGCGGCCTCACCCACGAGCCGGCGGTCGAGCTCGGCCGGCGTCTCGTCGAGCTGAGCGGACTCCCCCACGTCTTCCTCGCCGACTCCGGCTCGGTCTCGGTCGAGGTCGCGATGAAGATGGCGTGGCAGGCCCAGGCCGGCACCGGCCGCACCCGGTTCTTCACGGTCCGCGGCGGCTACCACGGCGACACGTTCTCGCCGATGAGCGTGTGCGACCCCGAGGGCGGGATGCACAGCATGTACGCCGGCATCGTGCCCGAGCACGTCTTCGCCCCCGTGCCTCCACGCGACGGACGCGGGGTTCGAGACCTGGGCCGACCAGGTGACGGACCTCTTCGAGCAGCACGCCGCGGAGATCGCCGCCGTCATCGTCGAGCCGCTGCTGCAGGGCGCCGGCGGGATGCGGCCGTGGCCCGCCCGCTGCGTCGACCACCTGAGCCGGCTGGCCCGGGAGCACGGCGCGCTGGTCGATCCACGACGAGATCGCCACCGGCTTCTGGCGCACCGGCACCGCGCTGGCCCAGGACCGCTGGAGGAGCGCGCCGACATCGTCTGCGTCGGCAAGGCGCTCACCGGCGGCTACCTCACCCTCGCGGCCACGCTGTGCACGCGCCGAGGTGGCGCAGCGGGTCAGCGCCTCCCCGGCCGGCGCGATGATGCACGGCCCGACGTTCATGGGCAACCCGCTGGCCTGTGCGGTCGCCAACGCCAGCCTCGACCTGCTGGCGAGCTACGACAACGACGCGAACATCCGACGCATCGAGGGCGGCCTGCGACGCGGGCTGGCTCCTGCGGGAGACGCGCCGGGTGTGGTCGACGTACGCACCCTCGGCGCCGTCGGCGTCGTCGAGCTGGACGCGCCGGTGGACGTGCAGAAGGTCACCGAGCGGGCGCTCGACCGCGGTGTCTGGCTGCGGCCGTTCCGCAACCTCGTCTACACGATGCCGCCGTACGTCACCTCCGACGACGACCTCGCCACGATCACCGCGGCGATCTGCGAGGTGGTCGCGTGAACGCCTTCGAGGACTGGCTGTCGGAGCAGGCCCAGCAGCGCGAGGACGCCGGGCTGACCCGCCGCCTGGTCGCCCGGCACCCGTCGGAGCCGGTGATCGACCTGGCCGGCAACGACTACCTCGGCCTGGCCCGGCACCCGCGGGTGGTCGAGGGCGCGGTCGCGGCGGCCCAGGAGTACGGCGCCGGCGCGGGCGCCTCGCGCCTGGTCACCGGCACGCTGCGCCTCCACGAGGAGCTCGAGCAGTCGCTGGCCGCGTTCACCGGGTTCCCGACCGCGCTGGTGTTCTCGACCGGCTACCACGCCAACCTCTCGGCCGTCGCCGCCCTGACCGACGCCGACACCCTGGTCGTCTCCGACGCCCACGTGCACGCCTCGATGATCGACGCCTGCCGGCTCAGCCGGGCCACGGTGCAGGTGGTCCCCCACAACGACGTCGCCGCCGTGGACGAGGTGCTGGCCGCGCGCACCCACCCGCGCGCGGTGGTGCTGGTCGAGACGATCTACTCCGTCCTCGGCGACGCCGCGCCGGTCGCCGAGCTGGCCGAGGTCTGCGCCGCGCGGGGAGCCGTGCTCGTCGCCGACGAGGCCCACGCGCTGGGCGTCGCCGGGCCCGGTGGCCGCGGCCTGCTGCACGCAGGCCGGGCTGGGCGGCCGCAGCGACGTCGTCGGGACGCTGACGCTGAGCAAGTCCCTCGGCGCCCAGGGCGGAGCCGTGCTGGCCACCTCGGCCGTGCGCGAGCACCTGGTCAACCGGGCGCGCCCCTTCATCTACGACACCGGGCTCGCTCCGGCCGCCGCGGGCGGTGCGCTGGCCGCGCTCCGGGTGGTCGAGGACGAGCCGGAGCGCGTGGACCGGGTCAACGAGATCTCCGGGGTCCTCGCGCGGCGCCTGCGGGGTCGAGCACCCGGCCGGCGCGGTGCTGGCGGTGCCGATGCCGGGCCCGCACGAGGCGGTCGCCGCGGTCGAGAAGGCCGCCGGGAACGGCGTCCGCATCGGCTGCTTCCGGCCCCCCTCCACCCCCGACGGCATCTCGCGGCTGCGGCTGACCGCCCACGCCCAGCTCGACGACGACGAGCTCGAACGCGCGGTCGGGGTGCTGGACGGCCTGCTGTGAAGGTCCCATGAGGTCATCGCGTCACCGGCACCGACACCGGCGTCGGCAAGACCGTGGTCACCGCGGCGCTGGCGGCCGTACAGCTCTCGCTCGGCCGGACCGTCGCCGTGGTGAAGCCCGCGCAGACCGGGGCGGCGCCGGGTGAGGACGGCGACCTGGCGGAGGTACGCCGGCTCGCGGGCGAGGTCTCCCTGCACGAGGGCGTGCGCCTCCCCGACCCGCTGGCCCCGGACGCGGCGGGTCGGGTGGCAGGTCTGGCGCTGCCCGCGCCTCGAGGAGCAGCAGGCGCTGGTCGGCTCGGTCGCCCAGGAGCACGACGTCACCCTCGTCGAGGGCGCCGGCGGGCTGCTGGTGCGGCTGGGTGAGGGCTACACGCTGGCCGACGTGCTGGCGCCGTACGACGCCCGCTGGGTGGTGGTGGCCCGGGCCGGTCTCGGCACGCTCAACCACACCGAGCTGACCGTCGCGGCCCTGCACGACCGGGGTCGGGACGTCGCGGGCGTGGTGATCGGCTCCTGGCCCGAGCACCCGGACCTGGCCGAGCAGCAGAACCTCCTCGACCTGCCGCGCGTCACCGGTGTGCCGCTCCTCGGGCAGGGTCCCGGAAGGTGCGGCGGCGCTGCCGGTCCGCGCGTTCCGGCGCGGTGCTCTGGACTGGGTGCCGGACCGTCTAACCGATGTCGCGGGTGCGGAAGCGCAGCCACGAACCGACCAGCAGCACGACCGCGAGCAGGCGTGAGCACCGACGAGGGCCCGGCGGTGAAGGCCTCGACCGGCATCCGCGGCACGTGCACGTACGGCGAGAGGTCGATCACCCACTGCGGCAGCGACAGCAGCTCGCCGAGCTGGCCGAGCGTCAGGAACAGCACGAGGAACGCCCAGCCGAGCACCGCCCAGCTGCTCCGGAGGGTGTACGCCGCGACGGCGAGCGCGGCCACCAGCCACACCGCCGGGGCCTGGGCCACCGCGGCGCCGACGAACCGGCCGACCGACAACGAACCGCCCGCGCTCCCGTAGCCGAGCGCCACCGCCAGCCCGGTGACCAGCAGCAGCCAGGTCGCCCCGACCAGCGCGACGATCAGCGTCGCGCGCGAACGACTGCGAGCGGGAGGTGGCAGTCGCGAGCACCTGCTCGGTGCGGCCGTCGTGCTCGTCGGCGCCACCGTGCCCGACGACGGCGATCGCGAAGCAGGTGATGATCACCGCGGCGATCGACAGCTCGGCGGCGATCATCGTGTCCTCGACGGCGCCCCGCCCGCCGATGCGCTCGATGATCTCCCGGGCGCTGGGCGAGTCGAGCAGGTCGCCGATGTTGGGAGCGATCGACCCGAGCACCACGCCCATCGCGCCCACGGCGATCGTCCAGGTCGACCAGCATCGGGGTGTGCAGGCGCAGGCTGAGCGCGATCGCGTCGGAGAGCCGCGGTGAGCCGGTCGCCGGTCCGGGTCGGGCCGCGACCATGCCCGAGCCCGAGGTCACGCGCGCCCCGGAGTGCCTGGGCCGCGGTGACCAGGCCGACGAACGTCGCGACGTACAGCAGGAGCACCCACCAGCGCGGCTCCGACCACGCGCGCAGCTGGGTGGACCAGCCGAACGGCGACAGCCAGCTCAGCCAGGACACCGAGGTGTCCCCCACGGCACGCAGCAGGAACAGCACGCCGATGCCCGCCGCCGGCGATGGCCGCGCAGGTGCGCGCGCTCGCCGAGAGCTGGCACGCGACCGCGGTGAGCACCGGTGGCGACGAGGCCGATCCCGGCCCACGAGGCGCCGAACAGCAGGGATCCGCCGACCGGCAGCCCGCCCGCCATGTTCGGCCAGCGCAGCGAGCAGCCCGACGACCACCGAGATGATCGCGCCGAACGAGACGGCGGCGGCCAGGGCGGCGTCGCGGCCGATCGCCGTACCCCCGAGCAGCTCGGCCTGGCCGGTCTCCTCCTCGCTGCGCGTGTGGCGGCGTACGACGACGAGCAGCATCAGCGCGACGAAGACGGCGTAGAGGACGGTCATCTTGGTCATCGCCAGCTCGCCCTCGCTGCGCACGTCGAGGATCGGCCCGTAGAGCGCGACCACCGACGGGCTCGCGTTGATGGAGGTCGCGGCGGAGACGCGGTCGGCGACGGTCGGGTACAGCGACTCCGGTGGCCGCCGCCGAGGCGTAGCAGACCGCGACCAGCACGAGGGTCCAGATGCTCACCAGGACGCGGTCGCGTCGCGCGGCGTACCGGACCAGCCGCGCCCCACCGGTCCAGGTGCCGGTCATCGTGGGACTCCGCCGACCGGCTCGCCCGTCCCGCGGTAGGCGTCCAGGAACAGCTCCTCCAGCGTCGGAGGCACGCTGGTCAGGGCACGTACGCCGGCCCGGGTGAGCGCCTCGAGCACGGCCGGGAGTCCCTCGGGGTCGACGGTGCAGCTGACCGTGCTGCCGTCGACGGAGACGTCGTGCACGCCCGGCACGCCGGTCAGGTCGGGGACGGTCCCGGAGACCTCGGCACGCACATGGCTGCGGCGCAGGTGGCGCAGGTCCTCCAGCGTGCCGGTCTCGACGGTCCGGCCCTCGCGGATGATCGTCACCCGGTCGGCCAGCCGCTCGACCTCGCTGAGGATGTGGCTGGAGAGGAGCACGGTCGCCCCGGCCGCCGTACGCTCCGCGACGCACTGGTTGAAGACCTCCTCCATCAGCGGGTCGAGCCCGGAGGTCGGCTCGTCGAGGATCAGCAGCTCGGCGTCGGCCGCGAACGCCGCGACCAGGGCGACCTTCTGCCGGTTGCCCTTGGAGTAGGCGCGGCCCTTCTTGGTCGGGTCGAGCTGGAAGCGGTCGAGCAGCTCCGCGCGGCGCGAGGTGGCCGGGTCGGCGTCGCGCATCCGCAGCAGCATGTCGATGGTCTCCCCGCCCGAGAGGTTCGGCCACAGCGCCACGTCGCCGGGCACGTAGGCCAGCCGGCGATGGATGTCGACCGCGTCGCGCCACGGGTCGAGGCCGAACACGCTCGCCGTACCGCCGTCGGTGCGGAGCAGGCCGAGCAGGGAGCGGATGGTGGTGGACTTCCCGGCGCCGTTGGGGCCGAGGAAGCCGTGGACCTCACCCGGGGAAACGGTGAGGTCGAGGCCGTCGAGTGCGCGGAACTGGCCGAACTTCTTGACCAGGCCGCTGACCGAGATGACAGGAGCCGAATCCATGCTTCGACCCTACTCCTACTTTCACAAAGTTCTGAATCTTGTAACATCTCTGTATGGACCCGCGCCGCCCACGCCTTCACCGAGCGGATGGGTGGCGCCCTCACCCAGGCCGGTCTCCCCCGCGTCCCGTCCCTGGTGTTCTCCGCACTGCTCGTCGACGACGACGGTCGGATGACCGCCGCCGAGCTCGCCGAGACCCTCGAGCTCAGCCCCGCCTCGATCTCCGGGCGCGGTCAACTACCTCGCCCAGCTCGGCATGCTCCGGCGCGAGCGCGAGCGCGGCTCCCGGCGCGACCTGTACGTCGTCGACGACGACGCCTGGCACGGCACCCTGATGCGCCGCGACCAGCTCTACGCTCCGATGATCGCGGCCCTCACCGCCGGCCTGCGCTCCCTCGGCGACGACTCCCCCGCCCACCAACGGCTGCTGCTGACCCGCGAGTTCCTCGACCTTCGTCGACGAGGAGATGGCCGGGCTGGCGGAGAAGTGGGAGAAGCGACGGGCCGAGATCATCGGCCGGTCAGGGCTGAGTCACCCGAACCAGCGGGTCAGTGCCTCCTCCAGCCCGGCCGGTGTCCCGTCCCCCACCCACGCCACGTGCCCGTCAGGCCGGATCAACACTGCCGCGGGAGCCTCGACGGCACCGATGACCGGCAGCTCCCACGCACCGTCGTACGACGCCTCGACCAGCTGCACGCGATCGGCCCACGCTCCCGAGCGTGAGACTCCCTGGCTCGACCCAGGTTGAGCAGGACCGCACGGGCATCGCGGAGGAGCGTGAACACGCGCAACGGACCGTCCGCGCTCGTCAGGTCGAGATCAGGCATCCGGCGCCCCAGCAGCGGGTGGCTGCCCTCCTCGGCCTGGTAGCGGACGTCGAGGCCGTGATGCAGGCAGGCCAGCCGGACCCGGGCCGCGTCGATGGACAGCAGGTCGCCCACGACGTCGGCCAGGGCGCCGACGCGGGCGTTCGCCACCTGCGTCGCCGACATCGCCATCGTGTACTTCAGCACGCGGGCCGTGGCCGGGTGGCGTTCTTCCTGGTAGGTGTCGAGCAGGCTGTCCGGTGCGTCGTCCTTGACCACCTGGGCGAGCTTCCATCCCAGGTTCACCGCGTCCGCGACGCCCAGACCGATCCCCTGCCCGGCTGTCGGACCGTGGACGTGGGCGGCATCGCCCGCCACCAGCACCCGCCCGGCGCGGTACGCCGCCGCCTGCCGCGTCGCGTCGCTGAACCTCGAGAGCGTTCTCGGGTTGCGCACGCCGAAGTCGGTGTCGTACACCGCGATCAACGCGCTGCTGAGGTCGGCGAGACTCGGTTCGGTCGCGGGACCCACCTGCTGCTCGGTGACCAGCACCTGCATGGTCGGACCGTCGCCGATGGGGTTCAGCCCATGGATGCCGGTCTCGTCGACGCGGACGCCCTTGGGTGTCTCCTCGGTGACCTCCACCTCGGCGATCAGGGTGCTCCTGGTCGCCTCCCAGCCGGGGAACTCGATGCCGGCCGCCTTGCGGAGGGTGCTGCGTCCGCCGTCGGCCGCCACCAGGTACCGCGTGTGCATCGGGCCACCGTCGGCCACCTGCAGGTCGACCCCGTCCGCGTCCTGGGCGAACCCGATCACCTCCTGCCCGCGGTGGATCGGCACCCCCAGCTCCACGATCCACGGCGTCAGGATCCTCTCGACCTCGCTCTGGTTCAGGGCCAGCGTGTACGGATGCCGGGTCGGGAGGTCGCTGGTGTCCACCGCCGTGTTGGCGAAGGACGCCGACGAGAAGGTCTGCCCCTCCGCGAGGAAGCGGTCGGCGATGCCTCGCTGGTCGAGGATCTCGATGGTGCGTGAGTGGAAGCCACGCGCGCGCATGCCCACCAGCTCGGAGGTGGACCGCCGCTCCACGACCTGCACGTCGACGCCGGCCAGCGCCAGCTCACCCGCCAGCATCAGGCCGGTGGGGCCGGCCCCGGACACGATCACCTCAGCCATCGCACCATCTTCACCCCTGCCCGGCGGCGGTGCGGCGGGAAGTCGCACCCTGACGCGGAGCCCGCCACCGGGGCGTGCGCTGAGGGTGAGGGTCCCGTCGTGCGCCCGGGCGATGCTGTTGACGATGGCCAGGCCCGAGGCCGACACCGGCCGGGTCAGTGCGGATGCGTTCGGTACCGCGCTGGAACGGTTCGGAGAGGGTCGAGACCAGCTGAGGCGTGAGCTGCTCGCCGGTGTTCTCGACCGTCGAGCACCACGGTCCCGGGGCGACGGCTGGTGGTGACCCACACGGCGCCGTGGTCGGGCAGGTTGTGGACGATCGCGTTGTGCACGAGGTTCGTGGTCAGCTGCTGCAGCAGCGCGTGTGACCCGATGGTGCTGGCGATGTCGCCGGAGGTCTCGATGGCGACTCCACGCTTCTGAGCGAGGGGCAGGAGTGTCTCGGTGGCCTCCTCCGCTGCCAGGGACAGGTCGACACGCTCGCGGGTGAAGGATCGTCTGGTCGCTGCGGCTGAGCACGAGCAGGGCCTCGGTGAGGTCGATCGCTCGGGTGTTGACGGCGTCGAGGCGCTCGACGAGCTCGCCGGTGTCGCGGTTCGGGTCCTTGCGGGCCACGTCGAGGAGCGTCTGCGTGATCGCCAGTGGGGTGCGCAGCTCGTGGGAGGCGTTGGCCGCGAACCTCCGCTGCTCGGCGACGTGCGCCTCGAGCCGGTCGAGCATGGCGTCGAAGGCGTCGGCCAGCTCGCGGAACTCGTCGTGGGGGCCTTCCAGCTCGATGCGGTCCGAGAGCGATCCGGTCGCGGCCGTGCGGGTGGCGTCGGTGATGCGGGCCAGGGGCGCGAGCATGCGCCCGGCGAGGATCCAGCCACCCAGCAGCCCGAACACCAGCAGGAGCACCAGCAGGGCCAAGGCTGCGGGGAGGAAGGCGCGCGGGCCGAAGTTGTGCGGGTCGAGGGAGCGCAGGAAGTCGGAGAGGTCGGGTACGAAGATGCTGTTCGGCCTCCCCCGCAGCAGGAACACCCAGACCGCGGCGAGCAGCAAGGTGCCGGCGAGCATCAGGAACCCTGCGTAGCTCAGGGTCAGCTTGAGGCGAACGCTCAACCCCGGCGGCCTATCCACCGTCGGCTCCTTCGATGCGGTAGCCGACGCCGGGCACGGTGGCGATGATCGAGGGTTCGCCGAGACGCTTGCGCAGGGTCGAGACGGTGATGCGTACGGCGTTGGTGAACGGGTCGGCGTTCTCGTCCCACGCCCGCTCCAGCAGGCCCTCGGCACTGACGACACCGCCCTCGGCAGCCACGAGGACCTCGAGGACGGCGAACTGCTTCCTGGTGAGCGCGACGTAGTGGCCGTCGCGGTAGACCTCGCGGCGGAACGCATCCACACGCAGGCCGGCGATCTCGCGCACGGGTGGCCGGTTGTGCGCGCGCCTGCGGTCGAGTGCCCTGAGCCGGAGCACGAGCTCTCGGAGGTCGAAGGGCTTGGTGAGGTAGTCGTCGGCGCCGAGCTCGAACCCGGAAGCCTTCTCGTCGATCCGGTCGGCAGCGGTGAGCATCAGGATCGGCATGCCCGTGCCGGAGGAGACGATGCGTTCGGCGATCTCGTCACCGGAGGGCCCGGGGATGTCGCGGTCCAGGACGGCGATGTCGTAGGCGTTGACGCTCAGCAGCTCCAGCGCGGTAGTCACCGTCACCCGCGATGTCGGCCGCGATCGCCTCCAGGCGCAGGCCGTCGCGGATGGCCTCGGCCAGCAAGGGCTCGTCCTCGACGATCAGCACACGCACGCTCCGATGCTAGAGAGCAGGCGCATATCGCCGGCGTATCGAGAACCGGATACGGGCCGACAACGCCGCGCTGCCTTGACTGGGCGGATGTCCAGAGCAAACCACCAGTGGCGGTGAGCCGGCGTGCACGACCAGCGATCGTCATTGCCTTCGCAGTCGTCATCGCGGCGCTCCTGGGGGTCGTCATGTGCTGGTCGCTGGCGGCCCCGCCATCGTCGGCCGGGACGACGGCCTTCGATGACGACGTCCCGGCCGTCTCCCGCCTCGATCCGGATCTCCTCCGTGCCCTCCGCCAGGCTGCGTCGGACGCCGTCGACGACGGGGTCGAGCTCCACGTCAACAGTGGCTGGCGCACAGCCGGCGTACCAGGAACACCTGCTCGACGAGGCGGTCTCGAAGTACGGCTCACGAGCAGAGGCCGCGCGATGGGTCGCCACTCCCGAGCACCTCTCCGCACGTGTCCGGGGACGCGGTCGACATCGGGCCCTCCGACGCCGCGACGTGGCTGTCCGAGCGCGGCTCCGACGTACGGGCTGTGCCGGATCTACGACAACGAGCCCTGGCACTTCGAGCTGCGGCCCCGACGCCATCGACCAGGGCTGCCCAGCCAGGTACGCCGACCCCACTCACGACCCACGGATGCAGGAGTACACGATGACTGCGAACGGCCTGACCGGCGCTGTCAGCCGAGCAGCGCCTCGATCTGCGGGAACTGCCGCTGGAGGGCGCGCAGGTGCGGGGCGACGGCAGGGTGGCGGTACTTGCCCGCGAGAGCGCCCTCCCCCTTGGCCACCTGGGCCAGCGCCCACTCCGCGCGGCTGACCACGCTGTAGACCGCGGTCACCCGGGCCGCCAGGGCGACGGCGTCCGCATCCGCACCTGGTCCGGCGCCGGCGAGGAAGGTGTCGAGCAGGACGTCGAACTCCTCGCGGCTCGACAGTGCGTAGTAGCCGAGGTCGGCGCCGACCGGTCCCACCCCGAAGCACTGCCAGTCGACGGTCACGACGTCGTCGTCGTCGGACGCGACGAAGTTGGTGGGTACGGCGTCACCGTGCAGCCGACCCTGCGGACCCTCGTCGCAGCGCGCCAGCCAGTGCCCGCGCCGTTGCCAGAGCCGGTCGGTCACGTCGGCGAGGGTCGTCCGGGCCAGGGTCGGCCAGCCGCCGCGCTGCTCGGCCATCTCGAGCCGGTCGGCCAGGATCCGTCGCGAGGCCCACGGCGGCACGTCGTACGCCGCGGCCGCGAAGCGTCCGAGCGCCCGGGCGACGAACAGCCCCGGCGGCGGGTCACCGGTCGCCTCGGCCGTCCAGACGGTGAGCCCGTCGTCGTCCTCCTCGACCGCGCCGAACTCCGCGGGCACCAGCCCGGGACCGTCGACGACCCCGGGGTGACGGGCGACCTCCGCCTCCCGCCGCCAGTAGCCGGCATGGGCGGGATCCAGCAGCGCGGGGTTGGACCGGTCGGGCTTCTCGAGCCGCTTGACGACCCAGGAGCGGCCGTCGTCCTCGGCGAGCCACAGCCCGGCGGTCGACGGTCCGCCGGCACCGGGAAGCCGACGCCACGCGGGGTCCGGCTCCCACATGGCCCGCTCCCCTCACTCGGTCAGGCTCATCCTGACAGAGGAGGGTCGCCGATCCGTGAGCTCACTCGACGGCGAGTGCGACCTCGGTCGACTTCACCAGTGCGATGACCTTGCTGCCCTCGGCGAGCCCGAGGTCCTCGGCGGCCTCACGGGTGATCGAGGAGGTGAGCTCCGGGCCGCCGTCGAGCTTGATCTTGACGACCGCCATGGCCTCGCCCGAGGTCACGGAGGTGACGGTTCCGGGGAGCTGGTTGCGGGTGGAGAGCTTCATGTGGGGGCCCTTCGTAGAAGTCGTGGAGCGGCGACTCTAGGTCGGTCGCGAGGCGCTCGCACCTTTCGCCGCAGGTGCGTTCCACAGGTCGTCGACGGGCGCTGGTGCGGCCACAGGGTTGGCGGGCGTCGCGGTGGGGTACGGGTGAACCGGAAAGGCCGAGCAGGCGAGCCCAACCCCCGTGAGGACGAGCATGACCGAGTCGACCGAGCTGAAGCGTGGCCTGAAGCAACGGCACCTCACCATGATCGCGATCGGCGGCGTGATCGGCGCCGGGCTGTTCGTCGGATCTGGCGTCGTGATCAACGAGACGGGACCGGCGGCCTTCCTGAGCTACCTGATCACCGGTGTCCTGATCATCCTGGTGATGCGGATGCTCGGTGAGATGGCGACGGCCAACCCGTCGACCGGCTCCTTCGCCGACTACTCGCGGCGCGCACTCGGCGGGTGGGCGGGCTTCTCGGTGGCCTGGCTCTACTGGTACTTCTGGGTCATCGTCGTCGGCTTCGAGGCAGTCGCAGGGGCGAAGATCCTCACCTTCTGGATCGACGCGCCGCTGTGGATCCTCTCGCTCGTCCTGATGGTGCTGATGACCGCGACCAACCTGGTCTCGGTGGGGTCGTACGGCGAGTTCGAGTACTGGTTCGCCGGCATCAAGGTCTTCGCGATCATCGCCTTCCTCGTCCTCGGGACGCTGTTCGTCCTCGGGCTGTGGCCCGACCAGGACTTCGACGTCAGCAACCTGACCAGCCACGGCGGCTTCCTGCCCAACGGGGTCAGCGCGATCTTCTCCAGCATCGTGGTGGTCGTGTTCTCGATGGTCGGCGCCGAGATCGCCACCGTCGCCGCGGCCGAGTCCCACGACCCGGAGAAGGCGATCGCCAAGGCGACCCAGTCCGTGATCTTCCGTGTCGCCACGTTCTTCGTCGGCTCGATGATCCTGCTGGTGATCATCGTCCCCTGGAACGACAACGAGCTCGGTGCCTCGCCGTACGTCGCCGCCTTCAAGGAGATGGGCATCCCGTACGCCGACCACATCATGAACGCGGTCGTCCTCACCGCCGTGCTCTCCTGCCTGAACTCGGGTCTCTACACCGCCTCGCGGATGCTGTTCGTGCTCGCCGCTCGCCGGGAGGCACCGATGCAGCTGATCACGGTCAACGGCCGAGGCGTCCCGGTCTGGGCGATCCTCTCGTCGACGGTCGTCGGCTTCCTCAGCGTGATCGCGGCGTACGTCTCCCCCGACACCGTGTTCCTGTTCCTGCTCAACTCCTCGGGCGCGGTGATCCTGTTCGTCTACCTGATGATCGCGCTCTCCCAGTTCGTGCTGCGTCGCCGGACGCCGGACGCGGAGCTGACCGTGAAGATGTGGTTCTTCCCGACGCTGACCATCCTCGCCGCCGTCGGCATCGTGGCCGTGCTGCTGCAGATGGGCTTCACCGACGCGACCCGCTCGCAGCTGCTGCTGAGCCTGCTCTCCTGGGGCGTGGTGGTGGTGCTCTACGCGGTCACCCGCTGGCGCGGTGGGTCGGTCAGCGCCGAGGAGCTCGACGAGAAGGGCGGCACCGCGGCGCAGAAGATCGTCGTGCTCGCCAACCAGACGATGGCCCACGACGAGCTCCACGACGCGCTCGAACGGATCGAGGGCAGCGACCAGGCGTCGTACCTCGTCGTCGTCCCGGCCAACCCCGTCGACACCGGCCAGGCCGACCGCGAAGGTGCGGCGTTCGTCTGGGAGGCCACCGCGGCCGCCGCACAGGAGCGGCTCGACCAGACCCTCGAGGAGCTGCGTGGCCGTGGTCTGACGGTCGAGGGAGAGATCGGCGACTACCGGCCCCTGGTCGCGCTCGACAAGGCGGTCCGCGAGTTCGGCCCCGACCACGTCGTCATCTCCACGCAGCCGGAGGAGCGATCGACGTGGTTGCGCCACGGCGTGGTGGCCGACGCGCGGGAGCGGTACGACGTGCCCGTGCAGCACGTCGTCGTGCACGCACCCGTCGCCACCTGAGGTCGGGTCAGCGGTCGATCATCCGCCGCAGGGCGGCGGGGATGAGGATCGAGCGGGTGGGTCCGGTTGCCTGGCTCTTGAGCGCCGCGACAGGGTCGGCGAACGGCACCACGTCGGCGGCGCAGACCGTGCCCCTGGGCGGGACCCGTCCAGTCAGCAGGTAGTGGTTGACGTGTTCGTCGATGCATGACGAGGCGAACAGCGAGGTGTGACCCCAACCGTCGAGCGTGAGCAGTCGCGAGTCGGGCAACAGCTTCGACAGCGTGACGGCGCCCTGGTACCTGGTCGCCGGGTCGAAACGGTTGCCGACGACGAGCACGGAGTTCGAGGTGTGGTGCGTGAACGGGCCCACGTAGCGATCGGCGGCCTTGCCGGGCCAGGGCAGGCAGATGCTGGAGGCCCACGTCCACGTTCGACCGAAGTAGCCGAACCTACGGTCACTCTCCGCGGCGGCCTTCGACCAGGCCGACAGCCGTGACGGGTTGTCCGTGTCCGAGCAGGCGACGCCGGGGAAGCCCTCGACGAAGTTGAGGTACGGCTCCTCGTCCAGACCGAGCTGACGATCGCAGTGCCTGCAGGCTGGCTGCGGCCCTCGAGGCGCGCGCCTTCGACGGCGCGCTGGTCAGCTGGTCCAGGTCGTTGAGCCACGCAGCGAGGTCCGGCCACGACGCCGGGTCGTAGAGCGCGCCCAGGGTCTCCGCGATCAGGTCCGAGTACAGATAGGTGAAGGTCCCGCCCTCCCCGTCTGGGATCTCGGCGGGTTCGTGGAGCAGACGCTTCGCGAGGCGCTTGTACCGCTTCTCGGGGTCGCCCTGCGAGAAGGCGCAGTTGTCACCAGCCCGGTCGCACAGCTTCAGCAGCTGGTGCAGCGTGGCCATCGCTCCGGCATCGCTGCGGAGGCGAGTGCTGAACGGCGTTGTCCGTGCTTCTCCGTGCCGACCCGTCGCCCATGCCACCGGGTCGAGGATCCCGTCGACGACCAGGGCGCGGACCTTGCCGGGGAACAGGTTCGCGTACGTCGCACCGAGGTAGCTGCCGTACGAGTAGCCGGCGTACGTCAGCCGCTTGTCGTGCACTGCCTGCCGCAGCAGGTCCATGTCCCGTGCCGCGTCCGCCGTCGACATGTGGTCCAGGATCGGACTCCGGCGCTTGGCGCAGGCCCCGGCGACCTTGCGATCTGTCGCGGCCCAGATCTGCTCCTCCTGCTTCGTGACGGGGAAGGCGAACGGAGTGCTGAACGCCTCGAAGGCCTCGTCGAGCGTGTCGAAGCACTGCAACGGGCTGCTGCTGATCACCCCGCGCGGGTCGAATCCCACGACGTCGAAGCGGGCTCGTACCTCGTCCGAGAAGATGTCATGGCCGACCTCGCGAACGAACTGGACTCCGGGCCCTCCGGGGCCTCCCGGATTGATGAACACCGAGCCGAGCCTCCGGGAGGGATCCGAGGCCGGGATCCGGATCAGGCCGAGCGAGATCTGCGCGCCGTGGGGGTGGTCGTAGTCGAGCGGCACCCTCGCAGTCGCGCACTCGAAGTCCTCGTCGCACGGTTGCCAGTCGAGCCTGGGCACCGCGGGCGACTGCGTCTGCGCCGGACCCGCTGTGGCGGGTGGCAGCGCGACCAGCAGGGCCAGTGCCGTGGCGAGGGCCAGAGCCCACGCCAGGGTTCGAGACGTCTTGAACCGGAACACGGACATGTTCACTCCCGGATGAAGCCGGCAACCAGGGGGCGCCGGGATCGGATCCGTTTCACCGTCCCACGATGTGGTCAGGCCGGAAAGCGGTCGGGCGGCACCGGAGTGGACCAGCCTTGACTGCGCTCAGGCGTTCGTGACGTCGACCCGCACGGAGCGGGCGTCCACGATCGCCTGCTCGAGCACCCCGCGGCGAGGGTCGGGCACCGCCAGGAAGGGTGGTACGACGGTGAGCGCGGCGAGCCGCCGGTCGGAGAGGACCGCCTCGGCCGCAGCGTGATCACCGCCGGTCACGACCAACGGGACGCCGGCCAGGATCCGCGCCGCATGCTCGGCCGCCGCCTCGTAGGCGACCCGGGCCTGGTTGTCACGTCGGCGCGCGAACCGCTGCTGGCTCTGTCCGCCCGCCTTGGTCCGCCCCTGCACGTGGCGCTGCCCGACCTTGGACTCGACGATCGAGTCGCCGGCCAGCCGGGCGACTGCGAAGCCGCCCTTGCGGACGAGCAGCACTCCCCAGGACCCGGGAGGCGCGCACTCGAGCAGGAACGCGTCGACGTCGGCGGGTCCGGCGTACGGCCGGTCGAAGGGCAGGATGGCCGCGAAGGTGGAGCCGTCCCCGGCGAGCCCGTTGAGTCGACCGTCGCGCGTCGACAGGGAGGCGCCGTCGTGCCGGGCGCCGAAGTTCTCGACCCAGCGCGCCAGCCGTGGCGGCGGGACGAGCACCTCGGTCATCTCAGGCCCAGGTGACCTGGGCGGTACGCCGCCACAGGTCGTAGCCCTCGCCGGTCACCTCGTCGGATCGGTTCCACACCGCGAGGTAGAGCTGCTCGGCCGTCCCCTCGAGCACCAGGTCGGCCTCGTCGCGACGGAAGCGACGTGGTCGGCCGGCGCCGCGCTCGATGACAGGGCGGCTCGTCGCTCAGGCGCACCAGCCACGAGCGGTCCACGTCGTTGGGCCGGACGGAGAGGCTCAGCGGCTGGTCGCTGCGCAGCGTCGACTTGGGCCGGGTCAGGAAGCCGGTGAGCAGCTCGTCGATGCCGTCGAGGGCCACCTGCTGGGTCACCCACGTCTCGTCGGCCGTGGGGACCCGACCGAGCCTGGCCGCGAGCGCGTCGACCGAGTGGATCGTGGTCTCGTGGCACTGGCGCCGGGCCCAGAACAGCCGAGGCGCGGGGGCGTCGTTGAGGAAGACGAACGCCTCGAGGTCGACGGGCGCGTCCTTGAGGGCCGCGATCAGGCGATGGCCTCCCTCGCGCAGCCAGAGGACGGGGTCGTCCGACTCGAGTCCCTCGGTCTCGTAGGTGCTCGGGTCCACCCGCTTGCCCTGGACGCAGTCGGTGGCCCAGCGGTGCACCATGCCCTGGTGCGCGATCAGGTGTCGTACGTCCCACTCGGGCGCAGTCGGGACCGGTGCGTCGAGCCCGGCCTCGCGGGCGTTCGCGACGAAGGAGTCGAGGGACTCACGCAACGCCTCGAGGTACTCCGAGAAGTCGACCGAGAAGTCGACCGACATCTCCTCGTCCTCGGCCACGTGCTCACGAAAGGCTCCGAAGAGGCCACGACGTCGTGGGGGTTGCTCGCTGTGATCCGTCACCCCCGGATCCTCTCAGACCCGGCTGGGCGCAGCGGGGAGGCTCAGACGTTGAAGCCCAGCGCGCGCAGCTGCTCGCGGCCGTCGTCGGTGATCTTGTCCGGGCCCCACGGCGGCATCCAGACCCAGTTGATGGTGACGTCGCCGACGAGACCCTCGAGCGCGGAGTTGGTCTGGTCCTCGATGACGTCGGTCAGCGGGCAGGCCGCGGACGTCAGCGTCATGTCGAGCACCGCGTTGGAGTGCTCGTCGATGTGCACGTCGTAGACCAGGCCGAGGTCGACCACGTTGATGCCGAGCTCGGGGTCGACGACGTCCTTCATCGCCTCCACGACGTCATCCTTGTTCGCGGTCGCCGTCGCAGCGCCGGAAGCGGCGGGTACGTCGGGCAGATCGGTGTGGTCGGTCGTCATGACTCCTCCTTGGAGGCCTGAGCGGTGGCGTCCTTGAACGCCATCCATGAAAGCAGAGCACACTTGATGCGTGCCGGGAACTTGGCGACGCCCGCGAACGCGATGCCGTCCTCGAGCACCTCTTCGTCGGGCTCGACCTGGCCGCGCCCCTGCATCAGCGCGAGGAACGCCTCGTGCGCGGCGAAGGCCTTGTCGACCGGCTGGCCGATGACCAGGTCGGTCATCACCGAGGCCGCTGCCTGGCTGATCGAGCAGCCCTCGGCGTCGTACGAGACATCGGTGACGGTCGTTTTCCGGTCGCCGTCCAGGTGCACGCGCAGGGTGATCTCGTCACCGCAGGTCGGGTTGACGTGGTGCACCTGGGCCTCGAACGGCTCCCGCAGGCCCGCGTGGTGCGGGCTGCGGTAGTGGTCGAGGATGATCTCCTGGTACAGGCTGTCGAGGTCCATCACTTCACCTTGAAGTAGTTCTGGGTGTAGTTGATTCCCTCGACCAGGGCATCGATCTCGGCCGGCGTCGTGTAGAGGTACGACGAGGCGCGGGTCGAGCTCTGCACGCCGAAGCGCTTGTGGGCCGGCTTGGCGCAGTGGTGGCCGGCGCGTACGGCGATCCCGCGGGCGTCGAGGGTCTGGGCCACGTCGTGCGGGTGGACGCCGTCGACCTCGAAGGACACCGCTCCCCCGCGCTGGGTCGGGTCCAGCGGGCCGAGCACGCTCACGCCGTCGATCGTGGCCAGTCCGTCGAGCAGGTAGCCGGTGACGGTCTGCTCGTGGCGGTGGATGTTGTCCAGCCCGATCTCGGTCAGGTAGTCGACGGCAGCGCCGAGCCCGACCGCCTCGACGATCGGCGGGGTGCCGGCCTCGAACTTGTGCGGGATGCCGGCGTACGTCGACCTCTCCATCGTGACGGTCTCGATCATCTCGCCGCCGCCGAGGAAGGGCGGCAGCTGGCCGAGCAGCTCGCTGCGTCCCCAGAGCACGCCGATGCCGGTCGGACCGGTCACCTTGTGGCCGGTGAAGGCGAGGAAGTCGGCTCCGGAGGCCTGCACGTCGACCGGCAGCTGCGGGGCGGCCTGGGACGCGTCGAGGACGACGACGGCACCGACCTCGTGCGCGCGCCGGGCGATCTCGGCGACCGGGTTGATCGTGCCGAGCATGTTGGAGACCCAGGTCAGCGAGACGACCTTGGTGTTCGGGGTGATGACCTCGTCGATGTTCGACAGGTCGAGGTGGCCGTCGTCGGTCAGCCCGAACCAGCGCAGCTCGGCGCCCTTGCGCTCGGTGAGCAGCTGCCACGGCACGATGTTGGAGTGGTGCTCCATCTCGGTGATCACCACGCGGTCACCCGCCGCGACCTCGAGCGGACCGGCCCAGGCCATCGTGTTGGCGACCAGGTTGAGCGCCTCGGAGGCGTTCTTGGTGAAGATCACCTCGTCGCGCGACGGCGCGTTCAGGAAGCGGGCGACCTTGTCGCGCGCCTCCTCGAAGGCCGCCGACGACTCCGCGCCGAGCTGGTGCATCGCGCGGGCCACGTTGGCGTTGTGGCGCTCGAGGTGGTCGACCATCGTGTCGATGACCACCTGCGGCTTCTGCGAGGTGTTGGCGCTGTCGAGGTAGACCAGCGGCAGGTCACCACTGAGCCGACGCTCCAGGATCGGGAAGTCCTTGCGGATGACGTCGAGCTGCGGGAGCAGACCTTGCCATCGAAACCACTCAGGCCTTGACCGTGTACTTGTCGTAGCCCTCGGCCTCGAGCAGGTCGGCGAGCTCGGGGCCACCCTCCTCGGCGACGCGACCGTCGACGAAGACGTGCACGAAGTCGGGGGTGATGTAGCGCAGGATCCGCGTGTAGTGCGTGATCAGCAGGACGCCCTTGTCGCCGTCCTCCTTGAAGCGGTTCACGCCGTCGGAGACGATCTTCAGCGCGTCGATGTCGAGGCCGGAGTCGGTCTCGTCGAGCACCGCGACCTTGGGGTCGAGCAGCTCGAGCTGCACGATCTCGTGACGCTTCTTCTCACCACCGGAGAAGCCCTCGTTGACCGAGCGCTGCGACATGGCGGGGTCCATCTTCACCTGCTCCATGGCGGTGTTGACGTCCTTGACCCAGGTGCGCAGCTTGGGGGCCTCGCCGTCGATGGCGGTCTTCGCCGTACGCAGGAAGTTGGCCACCGAGACGCCGGGCACCTCGACGGGGTACTGCATCGCCAGGAACAGCCCGGCGCGCGCCCGCTCGTCCACGCTCATCGCGAGCACGTCGACGCCGTCGAGCGTCACCGAGCCCTGGGTGACGGTGTACTTCGGGTGCCCGGCGATGGAGTAGGCGAGCGTCGACTTGCCGGACCCGTTGGGGCCCATGATCGCGTGGGTCTCGCCGTCCTTGATGGTCAGGTCGACGCCCTTGAGGATCTCCTTGGGCCCGTCCTCGGTGTTCACCGAGACGTGCAGGTCCTTGATCTCCAGCGTTGCCATGTCAGTTGTCTCCTAGGTCGATCAGTACGTCGTCCCCGTCGATCTGCACGGGGTAGATCGGGACCGGCTCGGTGGCCGGAGGACCGGTGGGCTTGCCGGTCCGGAGGTCGAAGCGCGAGCCGTGCATCCAGCACTCGATGGTGCAGTCGTCCACGTCGCCCTCGGACAGCGCGACCGCCGCGTGGCTGCACTCGTCCTCGATCGCGAAGACCTCGTCGTCGTGCTTGACCACGGCGACGTCGAGGCCGTCGACCTCGACCCGCAGCGGGGTGCTGTCGACGAGCTCGCTGAGGGAGCAGGCGCGCTGTGAAGGTCATCCAGTGATCCTGTGGACGTTCTTCTCCAGCTCCGCCTCCACGGTGCTGACCAGCTGCTCCTCGAGCTCGGGCACGCCGATCTTGCGGATCAGGTCGTTGAAGAACCCGTGCACGACCAGGCGGCGGGCCTCGGACTCCTCGATCCCGCGCGAGCGCAGGTAGAACAGCTGGTTGTCGTCGAAGCGGCCGGTCGCCGAGGCGTGTCCGGCCCCCTCGATCTCGCCGGTCTCGATCTCCAGGTTGGGCACCGAGTCGGCCTGGCAGCCGTCGGTGAGGACGAGGTTGCGGTTCTCCTCGTAGGTCTCGATGCCCTCGGCCTCCTTGCGGATCAGCACGTTGCCGATCCACACGGCGTGGGCACCCTGGCCCTGCAGCGCGCCCTTGTAGTTGACGTTGCTGCGGGTGTGCGGCGCGTTGTGGTCGACGAAGAGCCGGTGCTCGATGTGCTGGCCCTCGTCGGCGAAGTACATGCCGAGCATCTCGACCGAGCCGCCCGGGCCGGCGTACTCGGTGGTGGCGTCGTGGCGCACGACGTCGCCGCCGAAGGAGACCGCCACGTGGCGCAGCGTCGCGTCGCGGCCGACCATGGCGTGCTGGGTGGAGTGGTGCACGGCGTCGTCGTCCCAGTCCTGGAGGGTGACGACGGTGAGCTCGGCGCCGTCACCGACGACGATCTCGACGTTCTCGGCCAGCGTCGCGGTGCCCTGGAAGCGCAGCACGACGGTGGCCTTCGAGAACGCGCCGGCGCGGATCACCAGGTGACCGGCGGAGGCGACCTCGTTGCCGGTGCCGGTGAGGGTGACCGTGGTGGCCTGCTCGCCGATGTGCTCCTTGGGCACGTCGACCAGGAACACCGAGTCGGCGGCCGCCCAGGCGCGCGCGCTGACGCGGTCGGGCGGGACGATGCCGGAGGTGCCGCGGGACTCGTGGTCGATGCCCACGGCCTCGGCCGTGACGCCGTCCGCGGCGTGCACCTCGACCTCGAAGGAGTGCCCGTCGAGCGGCGCGTCCTGGTGGATGCCGCGCAGGCGCTTGAGCGGCGTGAACCGCCAGACCTCCTCGCGCCCGGTGGGCACGACGTGGTCCGCGACGTCGAACGACCCCTCGGGGTGCAGGTGCGAGAGCACCTTCTCGGGTTGTTCGAGCGCGTCTCGCACGCTGTCGGTTGCAACAGTCACAGATTCAGTGCTTTCTGGTTCTCGGGAACGTGGACGGAGGCGAGTGAGCGTCAGCCCACCGCTCCTTCCATCTGCAGCTCGATGAGGCGGTTGAGCTCGAGGGCGTACTCCATCGGCAGCTCCTTCGCGATGGGCTCGACGAAGCCGCGCACGATCATCGCCATCGCCTCGTCCTCCTGCATGCCGCGCGACATCAGGTAGAACAGCTGGTCGTCGCAGACCTTGGAGACGCTCGCCTCGTGGCCCATCGACACGTCGTCCTCGCGGATGTCGACGTAGGGATAGGTGTCGGAGCGGCTGATCTGGTCGACCAGCAGCGCGTCGCAGAGCACGTTGCTCTTCGAGCCGTGAGCGCCCTCGTTGATCTGGATCAGCCCGCGGTACGACGTACGGCCACCGCCGCGGGCCACCGACTTGGACAGGATCGAGCTCGAGGTGTTCGGGGCCGCGTGCACCATCTTGGCGCCGGCGTCCTGGTGCTGGCCCTCGCCCGCGAAGGCGATCGACAGCGTCTCGCCCTTGGCGTGCTCGCCCATCAGGTAGACGGCGGGGTACTTCATCGTCACCTTGGAGCCGATGTTGCCGTCGACCCACTCCATCGTCGCGCCGGCCTCGCAGGTCGCGCGCTTGGTGACGAGGTTGTAGACGTTGTTCGACCAGTTCTGGATGGTCGTGTAGCGGCAGCGACCACCCTTCTTCACGATGATCTCGACCACCGCGGAGTGCAGCGAGTCGGAGCTGTAGATCGGCGCGGTGCAGCCCTCGACGTAGTGCACGTAGGCACCCTCGTCGACGATGATCAGCGTGCGCTCGAACTGGCCCATGTTCTCGGTGTTGATCCGGAAGTAGGCCTGCAGCGGGATCTCGACGTGGACGCCCGGCGGCACGTAGATGAACGAGCCACCCGACCACACGGCGGAGTTCAGCGCGGCGAACTTGTTGTCGCCGACCGGGATCACCGTGCCGAAGTACTCCTGGAAGATCTCCGGGTGCTCCTTGAGCGCGGTGTCGGTGTCGAGGAACAGGACGCCCTGGGCCTCGAGCTCCTCGTTGATCTTGTGGTAGACGACCTCGGACTCGTACTGGGCCGCGACACCCGACACGAGGCGGGCCTTCTCGGCCTCGGGGATGCCGAGCTTGTCGTAGGTGTTCTTGATGTCGGCGGGCAGGTCGTCCCAGGTCTGGGCCTGCTTCTCGGTGGACCGCACGAAGTACTTGATGTTGTCGAAGTCGATGCCGCCGAGGTCCGAGCCCCACGTGGGCATGGGCTTGCGGCCGAAGAGCTTGAGGCCCTTCAGGCGCAGGTCGAGCATCCACTGGGGCTCGCTCTTCTTCGAGGAGATGTTGCGGACGACGTCCTCGTTGAGGCCACGCGTCGCGTTGGCGCCCGCGTCGGTCTCGTCGGCCCAGCCGAACTCGTAGCGACCGATGCCCTTGATCGTCGGGTTGAGCTCTTCGATGGAAGTCATCTGGTGACCTTCTCCTTGTCGGCGTGGGTCTTGAGGTCAGGGATGCAGGTGGTGCAGACACCGTCGCCGTGGGCGATGGTGGCCAGACGCTGGACGTGGCGGCCGAGCATCCGGCTGATCGCGGCCGTCTCGGCCTCGCACAGCTCGGGGAACTCGTGGGCGACGTGGGAGACGGGGCAGTGCTGCTGGCACAGCTGCTCGCCCACGGGGATGTCGCGGATCGCCGCGGCGTACCCCTCGTCGGTGAAGACCTGGGCCACCGCCTCGGTCCGGCTCAGCTCGGGGTGCTGCTCGACGACGTCCTCGAAGCGCTGCTCGATCTTCTCGGCGCGACGGTCGGCGAACTGGCGGACGGCTTCCTTGCCGCCGGTCTCGGCGAGGAAGCGGATCGCCTGGACGGCGAGGTCGTCGTAGGCCTGGTCGAGGCTGTCGCGGCCGGCCTCGGTCAGCACGAACACCTTGGCCGGACGGCCCCGCCCGCGGTGGCCGTGACGCGCGGCTCGCGGGCCTCGAGGGTGCCCTCCTCGATCAGCTGGTCGAGGTGGCGGCGTACGGCGGCCGGCGTGAGCTCGAGCCGCTCGGCCAGCGCCGCGGCCGTCGAGGGTCCGTTGACATGACCGACCGCACCACGCGCTCACGCGTGGGCTGGTCGTGCCCGAGGGCAGCTGTCGGGATTTCCACAACATCAGTGTGCCCTTATTGGTCACGGCGCTTTCAAATAAGGCTGCCCTAACCCCTACAGTCGGCCCACTACGGTCGGGGGCATGGACGCACGAGACCTGTTGGTGGACCACTTCGGCCGGATCCGCGAGCTCTTCGCCGATCTGCCCGACGACCTCGACCTGGAGACGGCCCATCGCCGCCCCGGCGGCACCGGCAACCCGATCGTCTGGCTGCTCTGGCACACCGCCCGGGTCCAGGACGACCACGTCGCCGGACTCAGCGGCGGACAGCAGGCGTGGCACGACGGCTGGGCCGAGCGGTTCGACTGCCCCTTCGACCACGGCGACATCGGCTACGGCCACTCCTCCGACGACGTCGACGCCGTGCGCGTCGACGACCTGCAGGCTCCTCGTGGACTACCACGAGGCGGTGCACCAGCTCACGCTCGCGTACCTCGACCGGGCCGACGCCGACGAGCTCGACCGCGTCATCGACCGCAACTGGGACCCGCCCGTGACGGCCGGCGTGCGGATCGTCAGCCTGGTCGGCGACTGCCTGCAGCACCTCGGCCAGGCGGCCTACGTCAAGGGCCTGCCCGCCCGCGGTTCGTAGAATCTAGACCGCGCGTGCCCACGCCTCGCCCACCTCGCCCGCGGTGGCGGTCGAGGGGCTGGTGATGAGGTACGGCGAGAAGGTGGCCGTCGACGCGCTCGACCTCACCGTCGACCGGCACACGATCACCGCGGTGCTCGGACCCAACGGCGCCGGCAAGACCACGACGCTCGAGACCTGCGAGGGCTACCGCAAGCCGCAACAGGGCTCGGTCTCGGTGCTCGGGCTCGACCCGCAGCGGCAGCGTCGCGAGCTGCTCCCCCGGATCGGGGTGATGCTCCAGGACGGCGGCGCCTGGTCGGGCGTGCGCGCCATGGAGATGCTCGCCCACATCGCGAAGCTGCACGCGGACCCGCTCGACGTGGACGTGCTCGGCGAGCGGCTGGGGCTCGGTGACTGCGGTCGCACCCCCTACCGACGGCTCTCCGGAGGCCAGCAGCAGCGGCTCAAGCTGGCGATGGCGATCGTCGGCCGGCCGGAGCTGGTGTTCGTCGACGAGCCGACGGCGGGGATGGACCCCGCGGGCCGTCGTACGACGTGGGAGCTGCTGCGAGCAGCTGCGCACCGACGGCGTGACCGTCGTACTCACCACGCACCACATGGACGAGGCCGAGCGCCTCGCCGACCAGATCCACATCATCGACCGCGGCCGGATGATCGCCTCCGGCACGCCGCTGGAGCTGACCCGCGGCGGCACCTCGACGATCCGGCTGGTCGTCACCAAGCCGTTCCCCGACGGAGCGCCCGAGTCGCTGCAGCCGGGCTCTCGGGCACCGCCTCGAGGTGACCACCATCAGCGACGTCAGCCTGCTGATCACCGGACCCGCCGACAGCACCACGCTGGCGACCGTCTCCGCGTGGTGCGAGCAGCAAGGCGTGCTGCCCGGAGTCGCTCAACCTCGGCCAGCGCACCCTCGAGGACACCTTCCTCGAGCTGACCGGACGGGAGCTGACGCATGAGCACGTTCACCCCGAACCCCGGCGCCGCTCCCCTGGCCCGGCAGGTGCTCGCCCAGGCGTCGATGGAGTCGCGGCTGATGCTGCGCAACGGCGAGCAGCTGCTGCTCGCCGTGGTGATCCCCGTGATCGTGCTGATCGGCGGCGTGACCGCGGCGAAGCACCTCGACCTCGGGCTCTCGCAGCGCCCGATCGACGAGTTCGCGCCCGGGGTGCTGGCGCTGGCGGTGATGTCGACGGCGTTCACCTCGCTGGCGATCGCGACCGGCTTCGAGCGGCGGTACGGCGTGATCAAGCGGCTCGGGTCCTCGCCGCTGCCGCGGTCGGGGCTGCTGCTCGGCAAGGTCGGCGCGCTGCTGCTCGTCGAGGCGCTGCAGATCACCGTCATCTCGGTCGTCGCCCTGGCCATGGGCTGGGAGCCGCACGCGTCGCTCGCCGCGGTGGCGCTGGCGGTCGTGCTCGGCACGGCGGCGTTCGCGTCGCTCGGCCTGTTCGTGGCCGGCGTGCTGCGCGCGGAGGCCACGCTCGCGGCGGCGAACCTCGTCTACCTGCTGCTGCTGGCCGGCGGGGCCGTCGTACTCCCCGCGTCGGCGTACGGCGGCTTCGGCGACGTCGCGCGGCTGCTCCCCTCCGGCGCGCTCGGCGAGTCGCTGCGGCAGGCGTTCTGGTCGGGCACCTTCGACTGGGCCTCCCTGCTGGTGCTGCTCGTGTGGGCCGGCGTCGGGGCGTTCCTGACGGCGAGGACGTTCACGTGGGAGTGAGCGCGTTCGGCGAGCGCACCTGGCTGCGCCGCCTCGGCTGGGCCACCCTGCTCGCCAACATCGGCATCGTCCTGACCGGCGGTGCCGTGCGACTGACCGGCTCCGGGCTCGGCTGCCCGACCTGGCCGCGCTGCCACGGCAGCTCGTTCACGCCGCACGGCGCGCTCGACGTGCACTCGGCGATCGAGTTCGGCAACCGCACGCTGACCTTCCTGCTGACCGCGATCGCGGTGGCGACCTTCGTGAGTGCGTGGCAGTCCCAGCGCGCCGACCTGCGTCGACTCGCGCTGCTGGCTCGGGCTCAGCGTCCCGGCGCAGGCGGTGCTCGGCGGGATCACGGTGCTCACCGACCTGAACCCGTGGGTGGTCGCGTTCCACCTGCTGTTCTCGATGGGGATCATCAGCCTCGCGGTGCTCTACGTGTGGCGGATCGACCACCCAGTGCCCTCTCGGCTCCCGGCCGCCGCGGCTCACGGTGCTGGCCTGGGCGACGTACGCCGCGGCCTGGGTGGTGCTCGCCCTCGGCACCGTGGTGACCGGCTCCGGCCCGCACGCCGGCGACGCCGAGGCGCCGCGCAACGGGCTCGACCCGCTGCAGATCTCGCAGGCCCACGCCGATGCGGTGTTCCTCTTCGTCGGGCTCTCGCTCGGTCTGCTCGTGGCCCTGCGGGCGTCCGGGGCTCCGGCGGCGGTGGTGCGCGCCGCCTTCCTGCTCGTGGTCGTGGAGCTGGCCCAGGGGCTGATCGGCTTCGTGCAGTACTTCACCGACCTGCCGATCGTGCTGGTCGAGTTCCACCTGCTCGGCGCCGCCCTGATCGCGGCGACCGCCACCTTCACCCTGCTGCACGTCCGGGAGGGCGTGCGGGTCGACGAGCTTGACGGTCTGGATAGGACCTGTGCGCACGTATGGCGAGAGATCCGGATAGTCCGATGCGCTCGGACCCCGTTCGAGCCGCCAGGTGGGTCGGTTTGCATCGGACTAGGACCCTGCTCGAGGTGCGCGAGCAGAGCGAGTAACGCATCAGCGCGACGGGCACCTCAGGGCTCCAGCACGACCTTGCCGGTGCTGCGGCGAGCCTCGATGTGCTCGTGGGCCCGGCCCGCGTCGGCCAGGGGGTACGACGAGTCGACGTGCGGACGCACCCAACCGGACCCGACGCCCTCGAGCACCTGCCCCATCCAGCCGCGCAGCCTGTCGACCTCGTCCCACATGTGCCCGAGGTTGACCCCGAAGGCGCCCTGGTTGGCGTTCATGAGCGGCACCGGGTGGAACAGAGGCATCAGCGCCGCGGTCCTGGCCAGCTGCAGCTTGCCGCGCAGTCCCTGGTTGCTGGAGGCGGCGGAGACGCCGTACATCCCGAGCCGGCCGGTGGGGCGCAGCACGCTGCGGGACCGGCGGAAGCTCTCTCCGCCGAGCGGGTCGATCACCAGCTCTACGCCCCGGTCGTCGGTGAGGGCGCGGACCTCGCGGGTCCAGTCACCGGTGCGGTAGTCGACGGCGTGGTCCAGGCCCCGAGCCGTGAGGAAGTCGTGCTTGCCCGCGCTGGCCGTGCCGATGGTGCGCGCCCCCACGTGGCGGGCGATGTCGAGAGCAGCGAGGCCGACCCCGGACCCAGCGTTCTGGATGAGCACGGTGTCGCCCTCGCGGAGGCCGCCCTGCACCACGAGGAGCTGCCAGGCGGTGAGGTAGGCGACCGGGATCGACGCCGCCTCCGCGTGGCTCAGCACCCCCGGCTTGGCGAAGACCTGGGCCGCCGGGACGTTCAGCGCGCTGCTGTAGCCGCCGAAACGGGTCAGCGCGAGGACGTCCTGCCCGACCAGTGACTCCTCGACCCCCGTTCCCACGGCACGCACCGTGCCCGAGACCTCGTAGCCGACCACCAGCGGCAGCGGCGGCGCGTCGGGGTAGAGGCCCTGACGGGCGAGGATGTCGGCGAAGTTGATCCCGGCGGCGACCACCTCGACCTGCGCCTCACCAGGGGCGGGTGGGTCCAGCCGAGACGTCTGAAGCCTCAGCCGCTCCGGGGCGCCTGCGCGGGTGATGACGACCTGTCGGATGTCCATCCGTGCATTGTCGCCGGTCAGCTGGCCAGGACGAGGTCGACGAACCGCGCCTCGAGTCGGGAGCCGTTGGTCACCCTCGCTCGCGGGACACGGCGGGTCCCGGAGTGGTCGACGACGTAGGTGGCTCCATGTGGGTCGCGCCAGACGTAGAGGCCCGGGAACGGTTGCCGCACGCTCCAGTCGCCGTGCGTCTTGATGCGGTGGTGGAACCCGGTCATCGGCCCGTAGTTGCCAACCCGTGACTGACCCGCTGGCCCGCTGTGAACGTAGGGGCGGGTGTGGTCGATCTGTTGGTCTCGCGAGGTGTTGCTCGCGAACGGGAAGGTGTCGGCCGGCGTCAGGAGATGCACGGCCTGCCTATGTCGGGCCGGGATCTCCCAGGCGTCGACCGGCGTCTGGTCGATCGGATCGAGGACCGGGGTGATGCGGAACCGGCACTTCTCGCCCGAGGTGCTCCCGGACCCACTCGGCGGTGACGGGGTCGGCTCCCTCGGCTCGCGCCACCGGTCCGCCGTCTCCGGAGAGGTGCACGTAGAGCTGGACCATCGGCAGCAACGTGGCTCTCAACTACGGGTTCTCGCGCCGTGGCCACCGCAGGGTCGAACGGCTCCGCCTCGACGGTGTCCTGCTCGTCCTCACTCAAGATGCGATCTCGCAGGGCACCGAAGGCCTGCAGGATCCGGACCGCTTGCGTGGGGTTGGCCATGATCAGCACCGCCTTGACCCGGCGCTGGTCCAGGGAGGAGGTGTCCCCCAGAGCCAGGAGTGCCTGCGCGAGGTAGGCGACCGTGGCGTCGATCCGTGCGTTGGTCGCGAAGTCGGCCCGGACGTAGAAGCCACGCATGCCGTGCTCCGTCGAGTGGGTCGGCTTCGCGAACGAGTCACGTGCCGCAACCTTCTCGCGCGCTTCTGCTGACGCAGGGTCGGCGGCTGCGATGGCTGCGTCGACCAGCGACACGAACCGGCTCCACGACAGCCGACCGTCGGCGAACCTGGCCACCCGGGCGTCCACGTAGGCCGCCTCTTCCTTGCTGAGGTCGCGAGTCTTGCGGGCGACGTAGCGGGCATGGCCCGGCCGGATCTCCAGATCGTTGAGCCCGGCCCAGTGCTGCGGGAGTCGGTACTCCAGGTCGAGCACGTCCGCGACCAGTCGCCCTCCGGCGTACGCCGAGAGCTGCAGCCGGGCCGCCAGCATCGACGGCGCGAACTCGGCCACCAGCGGAGTGCCCTCCCCACCCAGCCGTACGGCGCGCTCCCGACCCGGCAACCGTGATCTCACCGGATCGACGGTGCCCTCGCCGTGCTGCCGGGCGAACTCGGCGACCAGCCGGAGCAGCTCCACCTCGGTCTCGAGCTGCCGCTGGTGCAGCACATCGGCGCGGTCGAGGAGGTCACTCCCGAGAGGCCCGCCAGCTGCACCGTCATGAGTCAACCCAATCACCGACCACTGACAAGAACTGAGCCGTCGTACACTCCGCGACGTGATTCAGAGTTCGTACGTCGCGACTCGAGATTCGACCGCTGTGCCGGCCCGCCTCGTGAGGCAGCTCGTGCTGCTCTCCGGCGCCTGCCTGGTGTTGCAAGTTGCTGGAACCGACTACGGAGCGGGCATCGACATTGGCAACTGCGATCGGATGGCTCGTCCTGGGCGCTGTCCTGCTCTGGCTCGTCTACCGCAAGCACAGCCGCGTTGCTCGGTGGTTGATCGTCGTGACGTCGGTTGTGGGCGCGGCTCCGTGTACCGCGCTTGCGGCGTTCCAACATGCCAGCGCCAGCGTCCTGGCGGTGCTCTACCTCGGCCAGGCTCTCCCTCTGATGGCCGGCCCGGTTCGACGGCACGTGGGCGAGGCAGCACGCCACGGGGCATCCGCGGCCGAGAGCCGCGTTTCGTAGGCAGCAGGGACATTTCCCGCTGTCCAAGCGACCGCGAGTCCGCGGACGCGTACCCCGCCCCTGTGGTGGAATGTGGCGCGTCGCAGCAGCAAGCACGAGGAGGCCTGATGCTCCGCACGGCAGCCCGCCGCGCCTGTCTGGGTGTCGTGCTGTCGACCTCTGCTGGTCGTCTCCGGCTGCGGGGGCGACGCGGAGCCCGAGCCGCTCAAGGCGATGGAGCCCGAGGTGCCTGCCGACCTGTGCGCCACGGTGCCGGACGCCGCCAAGACCGGCCTGGTCGCCAACTCCAACACCGACACGACGGGCGACCCGACCGCCGCCTGCTCGCTGCGCTCCGCCCCCGACGGCCAAGAGCCAGGTGCGCGCCGTGGTCACGTGGCCGCAGGTCAACGACGACGTGACGGCGGAGCAGGTGCTCGACAGCCAGTGCCGCTCCATCGACCGCACCGAGTACAAGGAGCAGACCGGCTTCTCCGCCCGAGGGCGCCGACCAGGCCTGCGCCGCACGCGGCACCGTCGGACGGCGCCGACTCGGCCACCATGGCGGCCGCCTCCGGCCGCGAGGTCGTCACCGTGCGCCTGAGCGAGCAGCCCGCCGGGTCGCACCCCGGCGACTCGCGCGAGGCCAGCAGATGCTCGAGGGCGTCCTGTCGTCGATGGCCGGAGTACCTCGCCGGGCGGATGAGCAGCGTCCCGGCCATCCCGTGGCACCGACCGATGTCGGGCCGGGACCCCGACGAGGAGCACCGCGCGTCGACCCCGCTGGAGCTGTTCTTCGACCTGTGCTTCGTGGTCGCGGTGGCGGCGGCCGCCGCCACCCTGCACCACGACCTCGCCCACGACCACCTCTCCGGCATCGCCGGCTACGCTGATGGTCTTCTTCGCGATCTGGTGGGCGTGGCTGAACTACTCGTGGTTCGCCAGCGCCTACGACTCCGACGACATCACCTTCCGGCTGCTCACCTTCGTGGTGATGAGCGGGCGTCCTCGTGCTGGCCGCCGGGGTGCCGCGCGCCGCCGGCGACGAGCACGACTTCTGGCTCGTGGTCGCCGGCTACGTGATCATGCGCGTCGGCGATGATCCCGCTGTGGCTGCGCGTGGCGCGCGAGCATCCCGAGGCTCCGTCGTACGGCGCTGCGGTACGCCGGAGCGATCGCGGTCATCCAGGTGCTCTGGATCCTGCGCACGCTTCCTGGCTCGCGGCACGGCGAGATCGGCTCGCCTCGTTCGTCGTCCTCGCGCTCGTGGAGATGGCGGCGCCGTACTGGGCGGAGCACGCCGGCACGGGCACGCCCTGGCACCGCCACCACATCGCCGAGCGCTACGAGCTGTTCACGATCATCGTGCTCGGCGAGGTCATCCTCGCCACGACCCAGGCGATCTCGAGCACCCTGGACGACCACGGGCTGACGCCCAGCTGCGTCCTGCTCATCCTCGGGCGCGCTGCTGATGGTGTTCTCGATGTGGTGGATCTACTTCAAGCGGCCGATGGTCGACTCGCTGCGACGCGGAGACGTCGTTCGTGTTCGGCTACGTGCACGGCTTCGTCTTCGCCAGTCCGTCGCGGCGGTCGGAGCCTGCCTCGCGATGCTGGTCGACCTCGTCGAGGACGAGGCCGCACCTGGCGACCCGGACCGGCGGTGCTCCTGCTGGTCGGCGCCGCCGAGCGTCTACCTGCTGGTGCTCTCCGGGCTGCACGCCTGGCCGACCGACTGGGTTCGCGACCGCGTCCCGGCCCGGTCGTGCGTGGTCGCCGCGCTCTGGGTGATCGCGCTGCTCGGGCTCGACGCCGGCACCAGCGTGCTGCTCATCGGTCTGGCCCTGGCAGCGCAGCCTCGCCGACTACGTACGCCGCACCAACCGCGCGCGCCGTCAGCCGCCTGATCAGCGCTTGATCAGCGGGTCGAGCGCGACGGCGACGAACAGCAGCGAGAGGTACATGTTGGACCAGTGGAACAGCCGCATCGGGCGCACGTCGGTGAGCTCGTTGCTGCGCCGGGCGCGCTGCCACATCAGGTGCGCCTCGACCAGGAAGCCGGCCCCGAGCACGACGGCGACGACCGGGTAGAGCAGGTGGGTGTCGGCGATCGGCCAGAGCGCCAGCGACACCGCGACCATCACCCACGAGTAGGCGACGATCTGCCGGGCGACGCCCTCGGCGTCCTTGACCACCGGCAGCATCGGCACGTCGACGCGGGCGTAGTCCTCGCGGTAGCGCATCGCCAGCGCCCAGGTGTGCGGCGGCGTCCAGAAGAAGACGACCAGGAACAGCACGACCGGCGGCCACGCGAGCTCGTTGGTGACCGCGGTCCACCCGATCAGGGTCGGGAAGCAGCCGGCGAGGCCGCCCCACACGATGTTCTGGGTCGTACGCCGCTTGAGCACCATCGTGTAGCCGAACAGGTAGAACGCGCTCGCCGCGAGGGCCAGCCCCGAGGACAGCCAGTTGACCCAGAACCCGAGCACCAGCGTCGAGACCACGACCAGCGTCAGCCCGAAGACCAGGGCGGCCCGCGGCGTGACGATGTGGCGCGGCAGGGCCCGGCGACGGGTGCGGCGCATCTGCTCGTCGATGTCGCGGTCGTAGACGCAGTTCAGCGCGTTGGCGCTGCCGGCCGAGAGGGTGCCCCCGACGACCGTCGCGACGACCAGCCACAGGGGCGGCACGCCGCGCTGGGCGAAGAACATCACCGGCACGGTGGTGAGCAGCAGCAGCTCGATGACGCGGGGCTTGGTGAGACCGACGTAGGCGCCGACGACGTCACGGACGGTCGGCCGACCCGAGGGTTGTGCCCGGAGGGACACCTCGGAGTCGAGCGCGGTCACTGCGTGCCTCGCCTTCGGAGTTTGGGGTACAGGCCTCGTGAGTCTATCGCCGGGGCCGCGCCGCCCACGAACTGACCGACGTGACCTGCGTGGCCTCTCCGGACTAGGCTCGAAGCCGAAGCGTGACGCTGATGAGAGGACCCCACCGACGTGCCCACTGAAGCCCGACTCGACTGGACCGAGCTCGACGATCGCGCAGTCGACACCGTGCGTGTGCTGGCCATGGATGCCGTGCAGAAGGTGGGCAACGGTCACCCCGGCACGGCGATGAGCCTGGCGCCCGCGGCGTACCTGCTCTTCCAGAAGGTGATGCGCCACAACCCGGCCGACCCGCACTGGCCCGGACGCGACCGGTTCGTGCTCTCCTGCGGCCACTCGAGCCTGACCCTCTACATCCAGCTCTACCTCGGCGGCTGGGGCCTCGAGCTCGAGGACCTCAAGTCGCTGCGCACCTGGGGCAGCAAGACCCCGGGCCACCCGGAGTACGGCCACACCGCCGGCGTCGAGACCACCACCGGTCCCCTGGGCCAGGGCATCGGCAACGCGGTCGGCATGGCGATGGCCGCCCGCCGCGAGCACGGCCTGCTCGACCCCAACGCCGCCCCGGGCGAGTCGGTCTTCGACCACCACATCTACGCGATGGCCAGCGACGGCGACATCGAGGAGGGCGTCAGCTCCGAGGCGTCCTCGATCGCCGGCACCCAGCAGCTGGGCAACCTGACCCTGATCTACGACGACAACCAGATCTCCATCGAGGACGACACCAACATCGCCCTGAGCGAGGACGTCGCCAAGCGCTACGAGGCCTACGGCTGGCACGTCCAGACCGTCGACTGGCGGGGCGGCTCGTCGTACAAGGAGGACGTGCCGGCCCTCCACAAGGCCATCCGCGACGCCGAGAAGGTGACCGACCAGCCCAGCCTGATCGTGCTGAAGACGATCATCGCCTGGCCGGCCCCCGACGCGCAGAACACCGGCAAGGCCCACGGCTCGGCCCTCGGCGACGCCGAGGTCGCCGCCACCAAGGAGGTGCTCGGGTTCGACCCCGACAAGACCTTCGAGGTCCCCGAGGAGGTCATCGAGCACACCCGCAAGGCCGTCGACCGCGGCAAGGCGGAGCAGGCCGCCTGGGACGAGCGGTACGCCGCCTGGACCCGCAAGCCGTCCGCCGACGTCGCCCTCTTCGAGCGGATGCAGACCCGCACCCTGCCCGAGGGCTGGGACAGCGACCTGCCGAGCTGGCCGGCCGACGACAAGGGCGTGGCCACCCGCAAGGCGTCCGGCGCGGTGATCAACGCGATCGCGCCGAAGGTGCCGGAGCTGTGGGGCGGTTCGGCCGACCTCGCGGAGTCCAACAACTCCACCATCGAGGGCGCTGCGTCGTTCATCCCGAAGGCCCGTTCCTCCGCGATGTGGAAGGCCGACCCGTACGCCGGCCGCGTGCTCCACTTCGGCATCCGCGAGCACGGCATGGGCTCGATCCTCAACGGCATCGCCGTCCACGGCGGCACCCGCGTGTTCGGGGCGACCTTCCTCACCTTCTCCGACTACATGCGCCCCTCGGTGCGGCTGGCCGCCCTGATGGGGCTGCCGGTGACCTACGTGTGGACGCACGACTCGATCGGGCTCGGCGAGGACGGGCCGACCCACCAGCCCATCGAGCACCTGGCTGCGCTGAGGGCGATCCCCGGGCTCGACGTCGTACGCCCCGGTGACGCCAACGAGACCGCGGCCTGCTGGCAGGCGGTGCTCAGCCACACCGACCGGCCCGCGGGCATCATCCTGACCCGCCAGAACGTGCCGGTCTTCCCGCGTGACGAGGAGGGCTTCTCCGACACCAGCAACGTCCACCGCGGCGGCTACGTGCTCGTCGACGCCGAGGGCGGCCTGCCGGACGTCGTGCTCGTCGGCACCGGCTCCGAGGTGCAGCTGGCCGTCCAGGCCCGCGAGATCCTCGCCCAGAAGGGTGTCCGCGCGCGGGTCGTGTCGATGCCGTGCCGGGAATGGTTCGACGAGCAGGAGACTTCCTACAGGGAGACCGTCATCCCGCCGACCGTGAAGGCGCGGGTCTCCGTGGAGGCCGGGCATCGCGCAGGGTTGGCGCGAGGTCGTGGGCGACCACGGCCGCATCGTGTCGCTCGAGCACTACGGAGCGTCCGCCGACTTCGAGCGGATCTACCGGGAGTTCGGCATCACCGCCGAGGCCGTCGCCGCGGCCGCGGAGGACAGCATCAGGGTGGCCACCGGCTGAGACTGACCGGGCCACCGACAACAGACTCGACCAAGCAGGAGGAAACATGACTGACCACCTGAAGGAGCTGTCGGAGGCCGGGGTCTCCATCTGGCTCGACGACCTCTCCCGCGAGCGCATCGAGACCGGCAACCTCGCCGACCTCGTGCAGCGACGACCACGTCGTGGGCGTCACCACCAACCCGTCGATCTTCGCGGCCGCCCTCGCCGAGGGCGAGCGGTACGACGAGCAGGTGCGCAAGCTCGCCGCCGAGGGCGCCGACGTCGACCAGACGGTCTTCGCGCTGACCACGACCGACGTACGCAACGCCTGCGACGTCCTCAAGCCCGTCTTCGACGCCACCAACGGCGTCGACGGCCGGGTCTCGATCGAGGTCGCTCCCGACCTCGCCTTCGACACCGACGCGACGCTGGCCTCGGCGAAGGAGCTGTGGAAGGAGGTCGACCGGGAGAACCTGTTCATCAAGATCCCCGCGACCACCGAGGGCGCCCCGGCGATCACCGACACCCTGGCGCGAGGGCATCAGCGTCAACGTCACCCTGATCTTCGGCCTCGACCGCTACGAGGGCGTGATGGACGCCTACCTCACCGGCCTGGAGAAGGCGCACGAGGCCGGGCTCGACCTCTCCAAGATCCACTCGGTCGCGTCGTTCTTCGTCTCCCGCGTCGACACCGAGATCGACAACCGGCTGAACAAGACCGGCGCCTCCGACGACCTGCTCGGCAAGGCCGGCGTGGCCAACGCCCGGCTCGCCTACGAGGCCTACGAGAAGTTCTTCTCCGGCGACCGCTGGGACAAGCTCGCCGCGGCCGGCGCCAACCGCCAGCGTCCGCTGTGGGCCTCGACGGGCGTGAAGAACCCCGACTACAAGGACACGATGTACGTCGACGACCTGGTCGTCGAGAACACCGTCAACACCATGCCGGAGAAGACGCTGCAGGCCGTCAAGGACCACAGCGAGATCATCGGCGACCAGGTGCGGCCCAACTACGACGACGCCCGGGCGGTGATGAAGTCCCTGGCCGACGCCGGCATCGACTACGACGACGTCATCGCCACCCTCGAGCAGGAGGGCGTCGACAAGTTCGTGAAGTCGTGGGAGGAGCTCCTGCAGACCGTCGAGAAGAACCTCGAGGCCGCGAAGTGACCGACTGGAGCACCACCTCTGGCGACGGGTTCGAGCTGTTCTTCGGCTACCGCGACGAGGCGGCGTTCTCCTCCGCGGTCGAGACCCTGGTGACCGACGGCGTCGCCTCCGGCATCGCCAAGCGCAACGCGGCCCTGTGGGGTCCCGACGCCGAGTCCGAGGCGGGCAAGCGGCTCGCCTGGGTGGGTCTGGCCGAGGAGTCACGCTCGCTGGTCGACGAGATCGTCGGCCTGCGCGACGTGCTCGCCGACCGGGGCTGCACCCGCATCGTGCTGTGCGGGATGGGCGGGTCCTCGCTCGCGCCCGAGGTCATCTGCGCCGCGCACGGCGTGGCGCTGACGGTGCTGGACTCCTCCGACCCCGACTACGTGCGCAGCGCGGTCACCGACCAGCTCGAGAAGACGGTCGTCGTGGTCTCGAGCAAGTCCGGCGGCACCGTCGAGACCGACAGCCAGAAGCGGGCCTTCGAGCAGGCGTTCAAGGACGCCGACCTCGAGCCGGCCGCACACATCATCGTGGTGACCGACCCCGGCTCGCCGCTCGACGAGTCGGCGACCGAGGCGGGCTACCGCGTCTTCCACGCCGACCCCGACGTCGGCGGTCGCTACTCCGCGCTCACCGCCTTCGGGCTGGTGCCCAGCGGGCTGGCCGGCGCCGACATCGGCCGCCTGCTCGACGAGGCGGCCGCGATCCAGCCGCGCCTCGAGGCCGACGACCCCGACAACCCGGCCCTGCGGCTCGGCGCCCTGCTGGGCGTGGCCAACCGGACCGGCGTCGACAAGCTGGTCCTGGGCGACAAGGACTCGGGCATCCCCGGCTTCGGCGACTGGGCCGAGCAGCTGATCGCCGAGTCGACGGGCAAGGACGGCAAGGGCATCCTGCCGGTCGTCGTACCCTCCCTGGACGCGCCCAACTTCGACCCGAGCACGCCCGACGAGGTCCTCGCCACGATCGGCGCCGGCGTCCACATGGACGCTCTGCCGGCCTCGGGCTGGGGCGTCGCGGTGGACGCCCCGCTCGGCGCGCAGATGCTGCTGTGGGAGTACGCCACCGCCGTGGCCGGCCGGATCATCGGCATCAACCCGTTCGACCAGCCCGACGTCGAGAGCGCCAAGCAGGCGGCCCGCGACATGCTCGAGGGTGCGGGCGACTCCCCCACTCCGGCGTTCACCGACGGTCCCGTCGAGGTCTACGCGACCGAGGGGCTGCTCAGCGACGAGAGCACCGTGGCCGACGCCGTCGCCACCCTGCTCGGCCAGGTCGACGGTGAGCACGGCTACCTGGCCGTGATGGCCTACCTCGACCGCGAGCGCGAGGCTCACCTCGCCCACGTGCGCGAGCACCTCGCCGAGCGCACCGGTCGGCCGACGACCTTCGGCTGGGGACCACGGTTCCTGCACTCGACCGGGCAGTACCACAAGGGCGGACCGCCGACCGGGGTCTACCTCCAGGTGACCGGCGAGCCGCACGAGGACCTCGAGATCCCCGGTCGACCGTTCACCTTCGGCGGCTTCATCGCCGCGCAGGCCGATCGGCGACGCCTCCGTCCTCGCCGACCACGGGCGTCCCGTGCTCCGGCTGCACCTCACCGACCAGAAGGCCGGCCTGGGCGTGCTCCGGGAGACCCTCAGGTGACGACGACGGGCAACCAGCGCGACGCATGGACCAACCCGCTGCGGGACCCCGACGACCGTCGGCTCCCGCGCATCGCCGGCCCCTGCGGCATGGTCCTGTTCGGCGTCACCGGTGACCTGGCCCGCAAGAAGGTGATGCCGGCGATCTACGACCTGGCCAACCGCGGCCTGCTGCCGCCGGGGTTCAGCCTGGTCGGCTACGCCCGTCGCGACTGGGCGCACCAGGACTTCGCGCAGATCGTGCACGACTCGGTGAAGCAGTACGCCCGCACCGAGTTCCGCGAGGAGGTGTGGCGCCAGCTCGCCGAGGGGTTCCGGTTCGTGCCGGGCGACTTCGGCGACGACGCCGACTTCGACAAGCTGCGGCGCACCATCGAGGAGCTCGACGAGGTCCGCGGCACGGCCGGCAACCACGCGTTCTACCTGTCGATCCCGCCGAAGTTCTTCGGGCCGGTGATCGACCAGCTGCAGGAGCACAAGCTCGCCGACGGCGGCACGTCCTGGCGGCGGGTCGTGGTGGAGAAGCCGTTCGGCCACGACCTCGAGTCCGCGCGGGAGCTCAACGCGACCATCCACCGGGTCTTCGCGCCGGAGTCGGTGTTCCGGATCGACCACTACCTCGGCAAGGAGACGGTGCAGAACATCCTCGCGATGCGCTTCGCCAACAACCTCTTCGAGCCGATCTGGAACGCCAACTACGTCGACCACGTGCAGATCACCATGGCCGAGGACATCGGCATCGGCGGCCGGGCCGGCTACTACGACGGCATCGGCGCCGCCCGTGACGTCATCCAGAACCACCTGCTCCAGCTGATGGCGCTGGTCGCGATGGAGGAGCCGACCTCGTTCGACGCGGCGAGCCTGCGGATCGAGAAGCAGAAGGTGCTGTCGTCCGTCGTACTCCCCCGGCGGCTGGACCTGAACACCGCCCGCGGCCAGTACGCCGCCGGCTGGGCCGGGGGCGAGAAGGTCAACGGCTACCTCGACGAGGAGGACATCAAGCGGACCTCGACGACCGAGACCTTCGCCGCCATCCGCCTCGACGTCGAGACCCGTCGCTGGGCCGGGGTGCCGTTCTACCTGCGCACCGGCAAGCGACTCGGACGGCGGGTCACCGAGGTGGCCGTGGTCTTCAAGCGCGCACCGCACCTGCCGTTCACCGCGACCGCGACCGAGGACCTGACGCACAACGCCGTGGTGTTCCGGATCCAGCCCGACGAGGGCGCCACGATCCGGTTCGGCTCCAAGGTGCCCGGCAGCGCGATGGAGATCCGCGACGTGAACATGGACTTCGCCTACGGCGGCTCGTTCACCGAGGCCAGCCCGGAGGCCTACGAGCGGCTCATCCTCGACGTGCTCCTCGGCGACCCGCCGCTGTTCCCGCAGCAGGACGAGGTGGAGCTGTCCTGGAAGATCCTCGACCCGATCCTCGAGCACTGGGCGAAGCAGGACGCGGCCGGGAAGTCGAAGCCCGAGCAGTACGAGTCCGGCAACTGGGGCCCCGAGTCGGCGCACGCCATGCTGGCTCGCGACGGCCGCGTCTGGAGGCGACCTTGATAGAGCTCACCGAGACCAACGCCGCCGGCATCGCGGCCGCCCTGGTGCGGGCACGCAAGACGGCCGGCTCGCCCGCGACGGGCATGGTGATGACGCTGATCATCGTGGTCGACGAGGACGCCGCCGACGACGCGATGGACGCGGCGCGGGCCGCCTCGAAGGAGCACCCCGCGCGAGTGCTCGGCGTGATCCTCGGCGACGCGCGCGGCAAGAGCGTGGTCAACGCCCAGGTCGGCACCGGCTCCGGCTGGGGCGGCGAGACCGCGCTGATCCGGCTCAAGGGCGAGGTGGTCAAGCACGCCGAGTCGGTCGTGCTGCCCCTGCTGCTGCCGGACTCCCCCGTGGCCCTCTGGTGGCCCACCGACGCCCCGGAGAATCCCGCGGCCGACCCGCTCGGCGCCCTGGCCCAGCGGCGGATCACCGACTCTGCCGCGGTCACGCGCGGCAAGACCCGGGCGATCCACCGGCAGTGCTGCGTCGTACGCCACGGGCAACACGGACCTGGCCTGGACGCGGATCACGCCGTGGCGCGCGCTGCTCGCCGCCGCGCTCGACCAGCACCCGGAGAAGGTCTCGTCGGCGTCGGTGACCGCGGAGCGGATCAGCCCGAGCGCCGACCTGCTCGTGGCGTGGCTGAGCGACCGGCTGCGCGTGGACGTCGAGCGGCACAGCTCCGAGGGGCCGGGCATCACCGAGGTGGTGCATGCGGACGAAGTCGGGCGACATCAACATCAGCCGGGGCGACGGCAAGCTGGCGCGGTTCACCTCCCCCGGGCAGCCCGACCGGCCGGTGGCGCTGAAGCGGCGCGACGTCCCCGAGCTGCTCGCCGAGGAGCTGCGGCGGCTCGACGAGGACGACACGTACGCCGCGGCCGCCAAGCGACTCGTGAAGCTGGCCTCGGCATGACCGCCCGGGTCGAGGTGCTGCCCGACGCGACCGCGCTGGCCGAGCGGGTCGCGGCCGAGCTGGTCGCGAAGCTGGTCGCCGTGCAGGCCGAGGGCCGCGTCCCGTCGGTCGCGCTCACCGGCGGGACGATCGCCGACGCGATCTACCAGGCCGTCGCGGCGATCGAGGCCGGACCGAGGTCCGTCGGTCGACTGGATGCGGGTGGACTTCTGGTGGGGCGACGAGAGGTACGTGCCGGCCGACTCCTCGGACCGCAACGACCGGTCCGCGGGGCTGGACCTGCTCGACGTCGTGCTGGTCGACCCGGCGCGGGTGCACGCGATGCCGGCGGCCGACGAGGCCCACCCCGACCTGGAGGCGGCTGCGGCGGAGTACGACCACCTCGTGCGCACCCGCGAGCCCGGTGACTTCGACCTGGTGCTGCTGGGTGTCGGACCGGACGGGCACGTCGCGTCGCTGTTCCCCGGCTTCCCGCAGCTCGACGTCGACGACCGGATCGCCGTCGCCGTCACCGACTCCCCCAAGCCGCCGCCCGACCGGATCTCCCTGACCTTCACCGCCCTCAACCAGGCCGGCGAGGTCTGGTTCCTCGTCTCCGGCGAGGGCAAGGCCGACGCCGTCGCCCGCGCGCTCGCCCCCGAGGGCTCCGTCCACGAGACCCCCGCCCGCGGCATCACCGCCCCGAACCGCACCTGGTGGCTCGACCAGGCGGCCGCCGGCTCCCTCTAGGTCCCGCCGACCGGGCACTGGATGTACGCCTCAGGACGCCGAGCGGGCACTGGATGCACGTCGTACGACGCCGAGCGGGCGTTCGATGTCATCGCTCGGTGCGACGCGGCGTCCACAGGGCCGTCTTGCGACGTGCCTCGCGGTGGCCGGACTGAGCTGACCGACGGGATACGCGCCCGGACGATAGACGTCGTCCTTGGTGAACGGGTCGATCGTCCAGAACCGGTTGTCGGCGATCCAGGTGCGACGTGAGAGGTCGTGCTCCTGGTCCTCGTCGTCGGAGTGGAACTCCTCGCCGTCGTACTCCGCCGCGTAGCGAGCATCCGGCATCGGCGATGTCGAGGCGGAACAGCGGCGTCCCGTCGTCGGCGTAGATCCAGACCTGGAGCTGGGGCCACGGCAGACCGGCGTCGTGCCAGTGCAGGCGGAGCGCCGACTCGCCGGCCGACTCGGACCGACCATCACCCAGAGGCGCCAACGCTCGGAGCTGGCGTACGCCGCGATAGCCACGGAACCGGGCGATCCCGGCGATGAGAAGGTCATGTGGCACGCCGCTTCGCAGGAATCCGTCGATCGCAGCGAGGGCGTCGAAGCGCCACAGGAGCCGCCCGAGATCGAGCGCGGTGCGTAGCTGGGTGGTGACCGGCACGCCGAGCACGACCGTGACGTCGGTGGGGAGCAGCCCACGTCGACGCCCGTCCGTCTGCCGGGGCGACGCATCCGGGTGTCGGTCATGTGCACCACGTTGAGGGGCGGAGCGGTCGTGAGCGCCGACCGCGGCAGGATGTCGACGCCGTGCAGCCACGCAGCCGTCCGGTCCGCGACGACGGCCTCGGGTGGGATCACCAGGGCCGAGAGCCCCCGCCCGCATCCGAGTGTCGTCCGGTGCCTGCGCGACGGCGTACACCTCGCGCAGGACCCGGCGTACAAGCCCGTTCCCGCACCATCGCGTCGAAGGTCCTGCCGGGACACACCGAGCTCCCGCGCCTGGGCCGCGGTGAACGGCTCGTCGAGCGGGAGCGGGCAGCGGTCGCAGAGCAGGGATCCGCCGGTCGTTGAGCCACGTCTTGTCCATGGCCGGGAGGATGTACGACGACAGCCATGGCCTGCTTCGACAATCCACAGGCAGTCGCCGCGGCGTACATCGAGTGCCCGGTCAGCGAGCTCCGACGTACATCGAGTGCCCGCTCGGCGTACTCAAGCGTGCATCTAGTGCCCGGTCGGGGGACTAGAAGACGACGTCGCCGGACTTGCGGCGGGCGCGGAGGGTGGCGATGGCCTCGTTGAGGATGTCCTTGGCCTCGGCGTCGGAGCGGCGCTCCTTCACGTAGGCGAGGTGGGTCTTGTACGGCTCGATCTTGGGGGCCGGGGGCGGGTTGTCCGAGTCCATGCTGGCCGGCAGCCCGCAGCGGGGGCAGTCCCAGGTCTCCGGGACCGTTGCCTCGACCGCGAACGCGATGATCGTGCGGTGCTCGTGGGAACAGAAGTAGGTGACGTTCTGACGCGGGGCTGCTTCGCCGCGCTCGGCCTCACCCATGGGGCCTGCGCCGACACGGCTGCCCCGGATGGCGTTTCCTCCGCCTGCCACGGTTGGTCTCCTTCGAGATCGTTGAGGATCAGTTGCCGGTCTTGAGCAGGAGCCCTAGTCCGATGACGCACGCGAACCACACCAACCCGATGCCGACGGTGATGCGGTCCAGGTTGCGTTCGGCGACGGACGATCCGCCGAGGCCGCTCGAGACGCCTCCTCCGAACATGTCGGAGAGCCCGCCGCCGCGCCCCTTGTGGAGGAGCACCAGCAGGATCATCAGCAAGCTCGTGATGACGAGCAAGACCTCGAAGACGATAACCACGGGGGGGAGCCTAACAAGTGAGACGCGCGGATCAGAGACTGGTCATCAAAGAACGGGCATGTCGTAGAAACGGCAGATGCCGCCGAACTCGTCCGGCTCCAGGCTGGCGCCGCCGACGAGGCATCCGTCGACGTCGGGCTTCTGCATGATGCCGCCCACGTTGGCGGCCTTCACCGATCCGCCGTACAGGATCCGGATGCCGGCGGCCGCGTCGTCGCCCGCGGTCTCCGCGATGCGCGCGCGGATCGCGCCACAGACCTCCTGGGCGTCGTCGGGGGTCGCGACCTCGCCGGTGCCGATCGCCCAGACCGGCTCGTAGGCGACCACGAGGCCCGCGAGCTGCTCGGGGCTGAACCCGGCGAGCGAGCCGTCGATCTGCTCGAGGGTGTACTCGACCTGGCGCCCCTCCTTGCGTACGTCGAGCCCCTCGCCGACGCACACGATCGGGGTCATCCCGGCTGCCAGCGACTTGTGCGCCTTGCGCGTTGACCAGCGCGTCGTCCTCGGCGTGGTGCTCGCGGCGCTCGGAGTGCCCGACCACCACGTAGGAGCAGCCGAGCTTGGCCAGCATCGACGACGGAGATCTCGCCGGTGTAGGCGCCGTCGTCGTGGACCGAGACGTCCTGGGCGCCGTACCTGATCTGCAGGCGGTCGCCGTCGACCATCGTCTGCACGCTGCGGATGTCGGTGTACGGCGGCACCACGACCACCTCGACCTTGCCGTAGTCGTGCTTCTTGTCCGACAGCGTCCACGCGAGCTTCTGCACCAGGACGACTGCCTCCTGGTGGTTCTTGTTCATCTTCCAGTTCCCCGCCATCAGCGGGGTGCGCTTGCTGCTCATTCAGTCCTCCAGGACGGTGATGCCGGGGAGGGTCTTGCCCTCGAGGTACTCCAGGCTGGCGCCACCGCCGGTGGAGATGTGACCGAACGCGTTCTCGTCGAAGCCGAGCTGGCGTACGGCGGCCGCGGAGTCGCCGCCGCCGACGACGGACAGCCCGTCGACCTCGGTGAGGGCCTGGGCGACCGCCCGGGTGCCCTCGGCGAACGCCTCGAACTCGAAGACGCCCATCGGGCCGTTCCAGAACACGGTGCGGGCACCCTTGATCGCCTCGGCGAACGCGGCGCCGGACTCCGGGCCGATGTCGAGCCCGATCTGGTCGCTCGGGCATCGCGTCGGCCGCCACGACCGTCGGCGTCGCGTCGGCCTTGAACTCCGGCGCCACCACGACGTCGGTCGGCAGCACGATCTCGACACCGGACTCCTGCGAGCGCCGCAGGTAGTCGCGACAGGTCTCGACCTGGTCCTCCTCGAGCAGGCTCTGGCCGACCTCGTGACCGTTGGCGGCCAGGAAGGTGAACACCATCCCGCCGCCGATCAGCAGCCGGTCGGCCTTGCCGAGCAGGTTGTCGATGACGGCGAGCTTGTCGCTCACCTTCGAGCCGCCGAGGACGACCACGTAGGGGCGCTCCGGCTCCTCGGTGAGCTTGCGCAGCACCTCGATCTCGGCGCGCACCAGCCCACCCATCGTGTGCGGGAGGCGCTGCGCGACGTCGTACACACTCGCCTGCTTGCGGTGTACGACGCCGAACCCGTCGCTGACGAACGCATCGCCGAGCGCCGCCAGCTCGTCGGCGAACGCGCCCCGCTCGGCCTCGTCCTTGCTGGTCTCGCCGGCGTTGAACCGCACGTTCTCCAGCAGGGCGACCTCGCCGTCGGCCAGCGAGTCGACCGTCGACCGCGCCGACTCCCCCACCGTGTCGGTCGCGAAGTGGACGTCCGTGCCGAGCAGCTCGCCGAGGCGGGTCGGCCACGGGCTCGCAGCGAGTAGGCCTGGCCTCGGGCTCGCCCTTGGGCCGGCCCAGGTGCGCCATCACGACCACCCGGGCACCGGCGTCCGCCAGCTCCTGGAGGGTCGGGACGCTCGCCCTGATGCGACCGTCGTCGGTGATCCGGGCGCCGTCGAGCGGCACGTTCAGGTCCGAGCGGACCAGCACCCGCTTGCCGGCGACCTCACCCAGTGCGCCGAATCGACCCATCTCAGAGAGTCGCGCCGATGTGCGTGATCAGGTCGGCCAGTCGGTTGGAGTAGCCCCACTCGTTGTCGTACCAGCCGATGACCTTGACCTGGTTGCCGATGACCTTGGTCAGCGGCGCGTCGAAGATGCACGACGCCGGGTCGGTGACGATGTCGGAGGACACCAGCGGGTCGGTGGAGTAGCGCAGGTAGCGACCGTCGGCCGCCTTCTCGACAGCAGCGTTGACCTCCTCGACCGAGGTCTCGCGGCCGGCCTCGAAGGTGAGGTCGGTGGCGGAACCGGTCGGGACCGGGACGCGCACGGCGAAGCCGTCGAGCTTGCCCTTCAGCTCGGGCAGCACCAGGCCGATCGCCTTGGCGGCACCGGTCGAGGTGGGCACCAGGTTGATCGCAGCGGCGCGGGCGCGACGCGGGTCCTTGTGGATGTTGTCCTGGAGGTTCTGGTCGGCCGTGTAGGCGTGGATCGTGGTCATCAGGCCCTTGACGATGCCGAACTCGTCGTTGAGCGCCTTGGCCATCGGGGCGAGGCAGTTGGTGGTGCACGAGGCGTTGGAGATGACCGTGTGCTTCTCCGGGTCGTAGTCGTCGTGGTTCACGCCCATCACGACGGTGAAGTCCTCGTTGGACGCGGGCGCGGAGATGATCACCTTCTTGGCTCCGGCATCCACGTGGGCCCTGGCCTTGGTGGCGTCGGTGAAGAAGCCGGTGGACTCCACGACGACGTCGACACCGAGGTCGCCCCACTTCAGGGCGGACGGGTCGCGCTCGGCGAACGCGGTGATCTCCTGGTCGCCGACCTTGATCGAGGTGTCGGTGGAGGTCACGTCGGCGTCGAGGCGGCCGAGGATGGAGTCGAACTTGAGCAGTAGGGCGAGGGACTTGTTGTCGGTGAGGTCGTTGACACCGACGATCTCGATGTCGGCGCCAGAGGCGCGCACGGCGCGGAAGAAGTTGCGCCCGATGCGGCCGAAGCCGTTGATACCTACGCGGACAGTCACAGCAGTACTCCTGGAAAGAGGCTGGTCAGAGTTGGGGGCTCGTTGCGACGACCCTATCGCGGTGGTCGAGCCGCCTTCGCGGCGTCCGGGGTACGTGCGAGTAACCCCGAAGTCAGCCGGCGTCAGGCTTCCTCGGCCAGCATCTCCGGCGTCAGTGACGACTCGGTGTCGGGTACGCCGAGCTCCTCGGCGCGCTTGTCGGCCATGGCCAGCAGCCGGCGGATCCGGCCGGCGATCGCGTCCTTGGTCAGCACCGGTTCGCTGAGCTGGCCGAGCTCCTCGAGGGAGGCCTGCTTGTGCTCGAGGCGGAGCCGGCCGGCCTGGCCGAGGTGGTCGGGGATCTCCGGGCCGAGGATCTCGAGGGCCCGCTCGACGCGGGCGCCGGCGGCGACTGCGGCGCGGGCCGAGCGGCGCAGGTTGGCGTCGTCGAAGTTGGCCAGCCGGTTGGCCGTGGCCCGGACCTCGCGCCGCATCCGGCGCTCCTCCCAGGCCAGCAGTGACTCGTGGGCGCCGAGACGGGTGAGCAGCTGACCGATCGCGTCGCCGTCGCGGATCACGACGCGGTCGACGCCGCGGACCTCGCGGGCCTTGGCGGAGATGCCGAGGCGGCGGGCGGAGCCGACGAGCGCGAGCGCTGCCTCGGGGCCGGGGCAGGTGACCTCCAGCGAGCTGGAGCGGCCGGGCTCGGTCAGCGAACCGTGGGCGAGGAAGGCTCCGCGCCAGGCGGCGACGGCGTCGCAGCCCGAGCCGTTCACGACGACGGGCGGCAGGCCGCGGACCGGACGGTTGCGCTGGTCGATGAGGCCGGTCTGGCGGGCCAGGGACTCGCCTTCGCGGGTGACGCGGACGATGTAGCGGGAGCCGCGGCGGATGCCGCTGCCCTTGAGCAGCACCACCTCGGGCTGGTGGCCGAACACCTCGGCGATGTCCTTGCGCATCCGTCGGGCGGCGGCGCCGGTGTCCAGCTCGGCCTCGACCACGATGCCGCCGTTGACCAGGTGGAGGGCGTCGGCGAACCGGAGCATCGAGGAAACCTCGGCCTTGCGGCAACAGGTCTTCGTGACATTTGTGCTGGCCAGTTCTGCCTTTACCTGTGCCGTCATCGCCATGTCGTCACCTTAGTTCGCATCGAACAGCCGCGCATAAGCGGAGCCAAGTTTTTGCGGATCATGGACACCGGGCTGTACCGCGGCGAGGTCCGTGGTCTCCAGAACGGCGCCGGCGGCCTCGACCGTCGCCCGGAGCCGGTCGCCGTCGTGGACCGCCGAGGGGTCGACCAGGACGGTGTGGACCTTGAGGTCGGGGGCGTGCCGGAGGAGTACGTCGAGGTGGTCGGCGAGGTCGTAGCCCTTCGTCTCGTCGGTGTGCGGCTCGAGGTTCATCGAGACGACGACCTTGCCCGGCGTACGGCACAGGGCGTCGCGGAGGTCGGGCACGAGCAGGTGCGGGATGACGCTGGAGTACCAGGACCCGGGGCCGAGGACGACCCAGTCGGCCTCGCCGAGGGCGGCGATCGCCTCGGGGCACGCCTCGGCGTCCGCGGGATCGAGGGCGACGGAGAGCACCTCGCCGGCCGTGGTCGCCACCTCGACCTGGCCGCGGACGGTGGACACCTCGTCCGGGTCGTCGCCCGCCCCGCGGACCTCGGCGGTGATGTCCAGCGGGGTCAGGGCCATCGGCAGCACCCGGCCCCGCGCCCCGAGCAGCCCGGCGACCCAGTCGAGACCGTCGACGTGGTCGTGCAGCAGCTCCCAGAGCGTGACGATCAGCAGGTTGCCCATCGAGTGGCCGTGCATCTCCCCCTCGGACGCGAAGCGGTGCTGCAGCACCCGGGCCCAGGTCTGGCCCCAGCGGTCGTCGCCGCACAGCGCGGCCAGGGCCATCCGCAGGTCGCCGGGAGGGAGTACGCCGAACTCGTCGCGCAGCCGCCCGGAGGAACCACCGTTGTCGGCGACCGTGACGATCGCCGTGAGGTCGGTGGTCACGCCTCGCAGCGCGGTCAGTGAGACGGCGAGCCCGTGGCCGCCCCCGAGGGCGACGACCGATGGCTCCGTCGACCAGCGCACCCGGCCTACTCCCGGCCCAGGTCGCGGTGCGTCGCCTTGGCGTCGAGCCCGGCGGCCAGCAGGCGGGCGACGATCTCCTCGGTCATCGCCACGCTCCGGTGCTTGCCGCCGGTGCAGCCGATCGCCACGGTCATGAACCGCTTGCCCTCCCGCAGGTAGCCGGCGCCGACGGTCTCGATCACCGGCAGGTAGCGCTCGAGGAACTCCTGGGCGTCCGGCCGGTCGGTGACGTACGCCGCGACGTCGACGTCCTTGCCGGTGCGGTGACGCAGCTCGGGCACCCAGTGGGGGTTCGGCAGGAACCTCATGTCCGCCATCAGGTCGGCGTCGACCGGCACGCCGTACTTGAACCCGAAGCTGACCACGGTGATCCGCAGCTTCACCGTCTCGGGCGTGCCGAAGGACTCGGCGACCTTCTCCTTGAGCTGGTGGACGTTGAGGGAGGTGGTGTCGATGACGAGGTCGGCGTCGCCGCGCAGGCTGGCGATCACCGCTCGTTCCTGGGCGATGCCCTCGAGCAGCCGGCCGGAGCCCTGCAGCGGGTGGGGCCGCCGGGCGGCCTCCTGGCGCCGCACCAGGATGTCGTCGTCGGCCTCGAGGTAGAGCAGCGTGGTCCGCCGGGTCGGGAACTTCGCGGCGAGCTGGGCCCGCAGCGAGTCGAAGAAGACGCCCGGCCCGGACGTCGACCACGGCCGCGACCGGCTGGCCGATGCCCTGCTTCTCGTCGACGAGCCGGACCACGTCACCGACCAGCTCGGGCGGCAGGTTGTCGACGACGAAGTAGCCGAGGTCCTCGAGCTCCTTCGCGGCGGTGCTGCGCCCCGCGCCGGTCATGCCGGTGACGACGACGAGCTCGCCCTGGTCCACCATCAGTGCTCCTCGATCTCGCCGGTCGCGGTGTTCACGGAGGTCGCCCGCGGCGAGGACGCGACTGCCTCCGAGATCGCCGTGGCGGTCCGCGTGCCGATCCCCGGGACCTGGGCGATCTCGTCGATGGTGGCAGCCCGCAGCTTCTTCAGCGACCCGAAGTGCTTGATCAGGGTCTTGCGCCGGACCTCGCCGAGCCCGGGCACGTCGTCGAGGAGGCTCTCGACCATCGTCTTGGAGCGGCGGGACCGGTGGTGGGTGATCGCGAACCGGTGGGCCTCGTCGCGGATGCGCTGGAGCAGGTAGAGGCCCTCGCTCGACCGCGGCAGGATCACCGGGTCGGCCTCGCCGGGCACCCACACCTCCTCGAGCCGCTTGGCCAGCCCGCAGAGCGGGACGTCGTCGATGCCGAGCTCGTCGAGCGCCCGCTGGGCCGCGGCCACCTGGGGCGGGCCGCCGTCGACCACGACGAGGCCGGGTGTGTAGGCGAACTTGCGGGGCCGCCCGGTGTCCGGGTCGACGAGCATCGGGCCACGGTCCTCGGGGTCGACCTCGCCGCCGCTGAGGTCGGGGCTGTCCAGCCGCTCGTCGAGCAGCCGCCGGAACCGCCGGGTGATCACCTCGTGCATCGACGCGACGTCGTTCTGTCCGTCGACGCCCGCGGATCACGAACCGGCGGTACTCGCTCTTGCGCGGCAACCCGTCCTCGAAGACCACCATCGAGGCGACCACCTCGGTGCCCTGGAGGTTGGAGATGTCGTAGCACTCGACCCGCAGCGGCGCCGACGGCAGGTCGAGCGCCTCCTGGATCTCCTCGAGCGCCTGGCTGCGAACGGTCAGGTCGCTGGCCCGCTTGGTCTTGTGGAGGGCCAGTGACTGGGACGCGTTCTGGGCGACCGTCTCCTGGAGCGCGCGCTTGTCGCCCCGCTGGGGGACCCGGATGGAGACCCTGCTCCCCCGGCTCTCCGACAGCAGCTGCTCGAAGGTCTCGGCGTCCTCGGGCATCGCCGGCACCAGGATCTCGCGCGGGATCGCGTCGCCGTCCTCGCCGGCGTAGAGCTGGAGCAGGAACTCGCTGACCAGACCACCGGTGTCGAGGTCCTCGACCCGGTCGGCGACCCAGCCCCGTTGGCCCCGGATGCGGCCGGCCCGCACGTGGAAGATCTGCACCGCGACCTCGAGCGGGTCCTCGGCGAGCGCGATCACGTCGGCGTCGGTGCCGTCGCCGAAGACGACCGCCTGCTTCTCCAGCGCCTTGTGGAGTGCGCCCAGGTCGTCGCGCAGGCGCGCTGCCCGCTCGTAGTCCTGGGCCTCGGAGGCGGCGTACATCTGCTTCTGGATGCGCTTGACGAACGCGTCGGTCCGTCCGCCCATGAAGTCGGCGAAGTCCTCGGCGATCCCGCGGTGCTCCTCGGCGTCCACCCGGCCCACGCAGGGGGCGGAGCACTTGTCGATGTAGCCGAGGAGGCAGGGGCGGCCGATCTGCCCGGACCGCTTGAACACCCCGTTGCTGCACGAACGCATCGGGAAGACGCGCAGCAGGGTGTCGACGGTGTCCCTGATGGCCCACGCGTGGCTGTAGGGGCCGTAGTACTTCACGCCCTTCTTCTTCGCGCCGCGACCGACCATCACGCGCGGGAACTCCTCGTTCATGGTGATCGCGAGCCACGGGTAGGACTTGTCGTCGCGGTACTTCACGTTGAACCGCGGGTCGAACTCCTTGATCCAGGAGTACTCCAGCTGCAGGGCCTCGACCTCGGTCGCGACCACGGTCCACTCGACGGAGGCCGCCGTGGTGACCATCGTTGCCGTGCGGACGTGCAGGTTGGCCACGTCCTGGAAGTACGACGACAGCCGGGACCGCAGGTTCATCGGCCTTGCCGACGTAGACGACCCGGCCGTCCTTGTCGCGGAACCGGTAGACCCCCGGCTGGGTAGGGATCGACCCGGTCCTCGGACGGTACGTCGACGGGTCGGCCACGTCTCCAACCCTACGAGGGGACGGTGTCAGGAACAGGGCGGGGACGCGCGTACCGAGCTCGACTCTGGTGACAACGGCATCCGGGTGATCTAATCGAGCCAGAGGTCACGGTCGGCCCTTGGCCGGCGTTCTCGGAGCAGCCCAGACCCTGCTGCATGTTCATCGAACGATGCATGGCAGGGGGTGCTTCATGATCAGGTTTCCCGATTCCGTCCCGTGGCACCCGGCCGCGCCGCAGACCACGGACCCGCCGCGCATCTCGGCCTCCGCCGACTACGCCTGGCCCGTGCAACGGAGCGCGTCCGGCCCGATCCTCGCCTCGGGCTGGAGGACCAACGGACCCGAGGTCGCGGCCTTCGAGACCGAGTTCGCCGCAGCACGTCGACGCACGCTGCGCGGTGGCGGTCTCCTCGCGCAGTGCCGGCATCGAGCTGTGCCTGCGCGGCCTGCACCTGCCGCACGGCTCGCGGGTCCTGGTGTCGACGCTGGCCCCGACCGGGGTCGTGCAGGCATCGTGCGTGCCTCACTGCGACCCGTCCTGCTGGACGTCTCCGTCCTGACCGGCATGCCCACGTCCAGGACCTCCGCGCCGCCGCACGTTCCCAGGAAGGGCCGCCGCGCGCCATGGTGGTCGTGCACTGGGGTGGCGACCCTGCCGACGTGGCCGAGCTCGTGGAGGCCTCAGGACTGCCGGCCTCGGCGGTGATCGAGGACGCTGGCCAGGCCCTGGGCGCCAGCCTCGACGAGCGCGCCGTGGGTGCGTCCGGGTCGGCCTGCTTCAGCTTCTACTCGACCGCCAACCTGCCGATCGGCGAGGGAGGCATGATCACCACGGAGGACCCGGACCGGGCGGAGCGGCTGGCCTTCTCCCGCGAGCACGGCACCTCGCCCGCCGCGCGCCGCCACGTGCGGCAGGGCCACGTCGGGCCGCACGTGCTGCGCGAGGGCGGCCTCCAGTCCAGCCTGACCGAGCAGAGCGCCGCCACTGGGCGCCGTGCAGCTCAGGCGGCTCGCCCAGTGGCAGCGCCGACGGCACGAGCTGGCCACCGGGTACGACGTTCGCCTCGCCGGCATCCCGGGTCTGGGCCTGCCGCACCGTCCGATGGCGGGCGTCGGGGAGCACTCGTGGCAGAGCTACTCCGTGCGGATCGAGCGTCCCGCTTTCGAACGGGACGGTGTCGTGCGGGCGCTGGCGGCGGCTGGCATCGGCACCACCTACCTCACCCCTCCCCTGCACCAGCTCGCCTACTGCCGTGGGGTGAGCGAGCTCCCGGACACCGGACACCCCGGCGCCGACCGGTTCACCGACCAGCTGATCTCGCTGCCTCTCTACCCGCGCCTCACCGAGACTGCGATCGACCGGGTCGGCGAGGTCCTCGAGGCCACGCTCGGCCAGTCGCACGTCCGCCCACCGCGCGCGACTCGCCAACCCGTCAGCGGGTCCCTGATCGCCGTCACCAGCGTGCCGCTGCCCTTGCGCCGGGGTAGGCAGAGCGACACGCTGGTGACGCGCGGGGGTTGCGGACCGTGGTCCCGTGGGTCTAGACCTGAACCGACGCTCGGGGAGGTTCGGATGGCCCAGCACCACCGCAGCAAGACGTCGTCCGGCTGGCGTCTCGTCTCGGCCGTGGTCGGCTGCCTCCTGCTGGCCCTCCTGTCGAGCTGCGGCGGCAACGGCGACAAGACCGGTGTCTCGCTGATCATCAAGACGCAGACCAACCCCTACTTCGTGTCGATGAAGCAGGCCGCCCAGGTCGAGGCGAAGAAGACCGGGACGCACCTCTCGGTCGCCGCCGGCAACGCCGACGGTGACACCCAGTCGCAGATCAACGCGATCGACACCGCGATCGCGCGCGGCGACAAGGGCATCCTGATCACCTCCAACGGACCGGCCGTGAACGCGGCGCTGCGCCAGGCGAAGGACTACGGGCTCTTCGTGGTCGCCCTGGACACCCCGCTCGACCCGGTGAAGACGGCCGACATCACCTACGCGACCGACAACTTCCAGGCCGGCAAGCTGATCGGCGAGTACGCCGCTGCCCGGCTGGCCGGGAAGAAGGCGGTCATCGCGATGCTCGACCTCTACGACGACCAGGTCGTCTCGGTCGACATCGACCGCGACCACGGCTTCCTCACCGGCATGGGCATCGACCCCGGCAGCAAGACGCTGAACGCCAAGGAGGAGCGCAGCGGGACCTACAAGGGCGGCAAGGGTGGCAGCTACGAGATCGCCTGCCACCAGGCCACCCAGGGCGCTGTCGACGGCGGTCGCAAGGCGATGGAGCAGTGCCTCTCGCGCAACCCCGACATCAACGTCGTCTACACGATCAACGAGCCCGCCGGCGAGGGTGCGCTACGCCGCCCTGAAGGCCGACAACCGCGAGGACAAGACGTTCATCGTCTCCATCGACGGCAGCTGCCAGGGCATGGAGGACGTCGAGAACGGCATCTTCGCCGCCGACGCGACGCAGTACCCCGGGAAGATGGCGCAGCTCGGCGTCAACGCGGTCGCGAAGATCGGCGAGGGCGAGCAGCCGCCGGAGCTGCCGGAGGGCGAGGACTACCTCGACACCGGGACCCAGCTCGTCACGGCCAAGCCGATGGCCGGCATCAAGAGCCAGACGGTCGACGAAGGACGCAAGACGTGCTGGGGCACAGCCGGTGACTGATGACATGAGGAGCGAGCCGTGAGCCAAGACGCAGCACCGACCAGCGAGTCCCCCGCCTCGGCGGAGGAGCTCGTCCCGACGCGGCACACCCCTGCCCAACGGATCCAGCACATCCTGCACGGCAACCCGGCGCTGAGCCCGCTGATCGTGCTGATCGTGGCGATCATCGTGTTCGGCCTGTTCGCCGACAACTTCCTCCGGCCGCAGGCCCTGTCCCTGCTCGTCCAGCAGATGGCGGTGGTCGGCGCGCTGGCCGTCGGTCAGACCGTGATCATCCTGACGGCCGGCATCGACCTGTCCATCGGGATGGCGATGGTGCTGGCGTCGCTGGTGATGGTGAAGCTCAACTACGACCAGGGCGTCCCGGGGCTGATCGCGCTGCTGATCGGCATCGGCGTGGGCCTGCTCACCGGCCTGCTCAACGGTGTCCTCGTGACCCGGCTCAACCTGCCGCCCTTCATCGTCACGCTGGGCACGTTCTCGATCTTCACCGCCGTCTCGCTGCTGTACGCCGGCGGGCAGACGATCGCGCTCGACCCCGACGCGCTGCTCGTGTGGACCGGCAAGACGATCAGCATCGGCGACGTCAGCATCACCTGGGGCGTCATCCTGATGCTGCTGCTCTACGCGGTGGTCGGCTTCGCCTTGCGCAACACGGCCTGGGGCCGACATCTGTATGCCACCGGCGACGACCGGGAGGCCTCCCAGCTCGCCGGCATCAACACCGACCGCGTGCTGCTCAGCGCCTACGTCGTCGCCGGCGCCACGGTCGGGATCGCCGCGTGGATCGTCTGCGGCCGCGTCGGCGGCGCCGACCCGAACGCCGGCCTCAACTACAACCTGCAGAGCATCACCGCGGTCGTCATCGGCGGCACCAGCCTCTTCGGCGGTCGTGGCCTCGTGATCGGCAGCCTGATCGGCGCCCTGATCGTGCAGGTCTTCAACAGCGGGCTCGCGCTCGCCGGTGTCGATCCGAACTACCAGGTGCTCGCCACGGGCATCCTGGTGATCCTCGCCGTCTCCGTCGACCAGTGGATCAGGAGGGTCAAGGCATGAGCGACACCGAGACCACCACCAGCGAACGCAGGGCTCCTGACTACAGCCAGCAGCCCATCCTCGAGGCCGAGGGCATGGTCAAGCTGTTCGGCCGGGTCGTCGGCCTGCGCGGGGTCGACCTCCGGCTGTTCCCGGGCGAGGTGCTGGCCGTGATCGGCGACAACGGCGCCGGCAAGTCGACGCTGATCAAGTGCCTGTCCGGCGCGATGATCCCCGACCGCGGCAGCCTGAAGGTCGCCGGGCAGCCGGTCAGCTTCAAGTCGACCGCCGAGGCGCGGGTCGCCGGGATCGAGACCGTCTACCAGACCCTGGCGGTCGCACCGGCCCTCGACATCGCCAGCAACCTCTACCTCGCCCGCGAGATCCGCCGGCCGGGCTTCGCCGGGCTCGGTGCTGCGGATGCTCGACACCAAGGCCATGCGCGAGCACGCGTCGGAGCACATCAAGAGCCTCGGCATCTCCACGCTGCAGAACATCAACCAGTCGGTCGAGACGCTCTCGGGTGGGCAGCGCCAGATCGTGGCCGTGGCCCGCACCGGCGCCTTCGGGAGCAAGGTCGCGATCCTCGACGAGCCGACCGCCGCGCTCGGCGTACGCGAGACGGCGCAGGTGCTGCGGCTGGTCCGCGACCTGCGCGACCAGGGCCTCGGCGTGATCCTGATCAGCCACAACATGCCCAACGTGTTCGAGACCGCCGACCGCATCCACGTCCAGCGCCTCGGCGGACGGGCGGCGGTGATCAGCCCCGAGACCCACTCGATGCAGGACGCCGTGGCGATCATGACCGGCGCGATGACGGTGCCCGAGGACGAGCAGGCGCCTGCGGTAGGGACGGGCTCGCGGGTCAGGCGACCGTCAGGTCGTCGCCCGTGACGGTGACCTGGAGCGACTCCAGGGGCTTGTTCGCCGGGCCGTTGACGACCGAGCCGTCGGTGATCGAGAACTTGCTGCCGTGGCAGGTGCAGTCGATGTCCTTGCCCTCGATCTTGGACGACGACGCAGCCCTGGTGGGTGCACATGGCGCTGAACGCCTTGAAGTCACCCTCGGTCGGCTGGGTGACCACCACCTTGTCGGCCGCGAAGATCTTGCCGCCGCCGACCGGGACCTCGGAGGTCTTGCCGACCTTGCCCGAGGTGGTCCCGCCGGATGTCGCCGCCCGCCGTCGTCGCCGGAGCCGCACGCGGCGATCAGCGGAACGCCGACGCCCAGACCCACGATGCCGCCGAAGACCGCGCGGCGTGAGGGGTCACCTGCCCGAGATGTTGCGTTGTCCGACACCTGTGCCTCCGAAGTCTGCGGGGAATCGCGTCGCTTCACGCTAACGGGCGCGTGTGCGGCTCCTCTGCTGTCCATTGGTCTTACGACCACGGGTGCTGGATCGTTCCGGAGTGCGGGCAACTCCCTCGAGCAGCGGGCGCAGGAACTCGCCGGTGAAGCTCTCCTCGTGGGCCGCGACCTCCTCGGGAGTGCCGGTCGCCACGACCGTGCCGCCGCGGTTGCCGCCGGCCGGTCCCATGTCGACGATCCAGTCGGCGGTCTTGATCACGTCGAGGTTGTGCTCGATGACGAGCACGGTGTTGCCCTTGTCGACCAGGCTGGAGAGCACCCCGAGGAGCTTGCGGATGTCCTCGAAGTGCAGCCCGGTGGTCGGCTCGTCGAGCACGTAGACGGTGCGTCCGGTCGAGCGCTTCTGCAGCTCGCTGGCCAGCTTGACCCGCTGGGCCTCGCCGCCGGACAGCGTCGTCGCCGGCTGGCCGAGCCGCACGTAGCCGAGACCGACCTCGACCAGCGTGGTCAGGTGGCGCGAGATGGCCGGGATCGCGGCGAAGAAGTCGACGGCCTCCTCGATCGGCATGTCGAGGATGTCGGCGATGGTCTTGCCCTTGTAGTGCACCTCGAGCGTCTCGCGGTTGTAGCGGGCGCCGTGGCAGACCTCGCACGGCACGTAGACGTCGGGCAGGAAGTTCATCTCGATCTTGATGGTGCCGTCGCCGGAGCACGCCTCGCAGCGACCGCCCTTGACGTTGAAGGAGAACCGTCCCTGGAGGTAGCCGCGCATCTTGGCCTCGGGCGTCGAGGCGAACAGCTTGCGGACGTGGTCGAAGACGCCGGTGTACGTCGCCGGGTTGGAGCGCGGCGTCCGCCCGATCGGCGACTGGTCGACGTGGATCACCTTGTCGACGTGTTCGACACCGCTGATCTTGCGGTGGCGCCCGGGCACCGTGCGGGCGTTGTAGATCTGCTTGGCCAGCGAGGTGTAGAGGATGTCGTTGACCAGCGTCGACTTCCCCGAGCCGGACACACCGGTGACCGCCACGAAGCAGCCGAGCGGGAAGGTGACGTCGACGTCCTTGAGGTTGTTCTCGCGGGCGCCGTGGACGGTGAGCTCGCGACCGGGCGTCGGCGGGCGGCGTACGGCGGGAACCGGGATCGACTTGCGGCCGGAGAGATAGAGGCCGGTCTCGGAGTCGCGGTGCTTGAGCAGCTGCTTGACCGTGCCCGAGTGGACCACCTGGCCGCCGTGCTCGCCGGCGCCCGGCCCGATGTCGACGACCCAGTCGGCCGTCATGATCGTCTCCTCGTCGTGCTCGACCACGATCAGCGTGTTGCCGAGCTCCTTGAGGCGCACCAGCGTCTCGATCAGCCGCTTGTTGTCGCGCTGGTGCAGCCCGATGCTCGGCTCGTCGAGCACGTAGAGGACACCCACGAGCCCGGCGCCGATCTGGGTCGCCAGCCGGATGCGCTGGGCCTCACCGCCGGAGAGGGTGCCCGAGGGGCGGTCGAGGGAGAGGTAGTCGAGCCCGACGTCGAGCAGGAAGCGCAGCCGCTCCTGGATCTCCTTGAGCACCCGCTCGGCGATCTGGCGCTCGCGCGTCGGACAGCTCGAGGTCGTTGAGGTAGTCGGCCGCCTCGTTGATCGGGCAGCGCACAGACCTGGGCGATGTTCTTGCCGCCCTTGTCCTTGTCGCCGAGCGTGACCGCCATCGAGACCGGCTTGCAGCCGGCTGCCCTCGCAGGCCGGGCACGGCACCTCGCGCATGAAGCCCTCGAACCGCTCCCGGCTGGTGTCGCTCTCGGCCTCGCGGTGGCGCCGCTCGATGTAGGGGCGGACGCCCTCGAAGTTGGTCCAGTAGGAGCGCTCGCGGCCGTAGCGGTTGGTGTGCCGCACGTGCACCTTGGTCGGGTGGCCGTCGAGGATCGCCTTGCGGCCCTTGGCGGGCAGGTCCTCCCAGGGCGTGTTCAGGTCGAAGCCGAGCTCGTCGCCCAGCGCGCCGAGCAGCCGGGTGAAGTAGTCGCTGACGTGGGCGCCGGACCACGGCCCGATCACGCCCTCGCCGAGGGTGCCCTGCGGGTCGGAGACGACCAGCTCGGGGTCGACCTCCATGCGGGTGCCGAGGCCGTGGCACTCGGGGCAGGCGCCGAACGGCGAGTTGAACGAGAACGACCGCGGCTCGAGGTCGTCGGTCTCGATGTCGTGGTCGTTGGGGCAGGACATCCGCTCGGAGAACTTCATCTCCTTGTGGGGGTCCTTGGCGTCGGCGTCGACCAGGTCGAAGACGACCAGCCCGGAGGCGAGGTTGAGCGCGGTCTCGACGGAGTCGGTCAGCCGGCGCTTGGAGGACGCCTTGGCGGAGAGCCGGTCGACGACCACCTCGATGGTGTGCTTCTTCTGCTTCTCCAGCTTGGGCGGCTCGGCGAGCTGGATCGTCTCGCCGTTGACGCGGGCGCGGCTGAACCCCTGGGACTGCAGGCTGCGGAACAGCTCGACGTACTCCCCCTTGCGGCCGCGGATCACCGGCGCCAGGACCTGGAAACGGGTGCCCTCCTCGAGCTGGAGCACCCGGTCGACGATCTGCTGCGGCGTCTGTCGCTCGATCGGCGACCCGCACACGGGGCAGTGGGGACGGCCGGCGCGGGCGTAGAGCAGGCGGAGGTAGTCGTAGACCTCGGTGATGGTGCCGACCGTCGACCGCGGGTTCTTCGAGGTCGACTTCTGGTCGATCGAGACCGCGGGGCTGAGGCCCTCGATGAAGTCGACGTCGGGCTTGTCCATCTGGCCCAGGAACTGGCGCGCGTAGGCCGAGAGCGACTCGACGTAGCGGCGCTGGCCCTCGGCGAAGATCGTGTCGAAGGCCAGGCTGGACTTGCCCGAGCCGGAGAGCCCGGTGAACACGATCAGGGAGTCGCGGGGCAGGTCGAGGGAGACGTCCTTGAGGTTGTGCTCGCGCGCGCCCCGGATGACGAGCTGATCAGCCACGAATGAGACCCCTGACCGGTGTGTGATTGCGTTCGAACAAGTGTTCGCCATCCTATCGGATCCGGCAAGCCGCCACGCGGGCGACCCTGCCAACCTCTGGGCCTGCCTCTAGGCTGTGCTGCCATGCCTTCCATACGTCGACCGGGCGGCCGGCCCGTTCGTCGCGGCGAGTGCCGTCCCCGCAGTCCTGGCAGCTCTCACCGGGCACCGTCGCTCCGCCCTGTCACTGCTCGCCCTGCCCGCCGGGGTGGCGGCGTTCTTCCGCGACCCAGACCGTACGCCGGACCACCGACAAGTTGATCCCGATCTCGTCCTGGCGCCCGCCGACGGCAAGGTGATGTACGCCGGACCGGCCCAGGACGGGGTCACCCCGCCCGGCGAGTGGCAGCAGGTGAGCATCTTCCTGTCCCTCTTCGACGTGCACATCAACCGGACCCCCTACGGCGGCACCGTCGAGTCGGTCACCCACCGGCCCGGCAAGTGGCACGCGGCCTACCGCTTCGAGAGCGCGACCGAGAACGAGCGCAGCGAGATCACGCTCACCGACACGGTCGACGGCGAGGACCGCCGGGTCGTGTTCCGCCAGATCGTCGGGCTCGTCGCCCGCCGCGTGGTCACCCGGGTCAGGGCCGGCGACGTCCTGCGGGCGGGCCAGCGGATCGGCCTGATGAAGTTCGGCTCCCGGATGGACGTGTTCGTCCCGCTCCACGTCGAGCTGACCACCACCGTCGGTGACCGCACCGTGGCCGGCGAGACGCGTGATCGGCCGGTGGCCCTCCTGAGCCCCGCCACCGAGAAGTCCGGCCGGCGACTGCTCGACCGCTGGCGGCTGAAGTCGCCCTCGGGCGCGGCCGTCGTCTCGCTGCGCCAGCTGAACACGCGCGAGCGGCTCCGCGTGACCGCCCCGAGCATGTTCACCACCGGCAACATGGCCTGCGGGTTCTCGGCGATCCTGCTGGCCTTCGCCGACGAGTTCGTGTGGGCCGCGGCCCTGCTGGGCGGGTCGATCGTGCTCGACATCGCGGACGGCGCCGTGGCCCGGCTCGTCGGGGCGACCTCGCCGTTCGGCGTACAGCTGGACTCGCTGGCCGACCTGGTCTCCTTCGGCCTCGCCCCCGCGGTGCTCGTGCACACCTGGGCGCTGCCCGAGAACCCGATCGTCGCGTGGCTCTCGGCGTTCTTCTGGCTGGCCTGCGCGGCCTTCCGGCTCGCGCGGTTCAACGTCACGGTGGACCCGCTCGCGGACAAGAAGTACTTCGTCGGGCTGCCCAGCCCCGGCGCGACGCTGGTCGTGATCGCGACCATCCTGGCGCTGCGGACCCCGGAGCACGGCCCCGGGATGTTCGTCCCGGTCGGCGTCAGCATCGTCCCGGCGCTGCTGATGGTGACCACCGTGCGCTTCCGCTCCTTCCGCGGCCTGCTCTCGCCGCAGACCAACCAGGCACGCGCCGTGACGGCCGTGCTCGGGATCGCGCTCGTCGTCGGGCTCGCGCTGGAGCCGGCCGCGACCGGGCTGGTGGTCGCGTGCGCCTACCTGCTGACCGCGCCCCTGGGCGTGCTCACCGCGCCGGTCCGCGCGAAGGTGTTCGGCGCCGCAGGCGGTCGCGCCGCCCCGCCGCCGGATGCAGTCGGTGTTCCTGCCGATCATCGGCGACGAGGACTGAGTGGTCTGGGTGGGCCATCTGCGGTACTGATAGGACCATGAACGACGCTCGGGAGTCGGGAGACCTGACCGGAGTGACCGCCTCCGCGGCCGCCCTCAACCGCACGGTCGACGCGCTGTCCGCGGACGAGCTGGCCGCGCCCTCGCTGCTGCCCGGGATGGACGCGCGCCCACGTCGTCGCCCATCTCGCGCTGAACGGCGAGGCCATGGCCGGCGTGGCCGACGGTGTCGCGCGGGGCGAGCCCGTGGCCATGTACGAGTCCGACGAGCAGCGTGACGCCGACATCGTCGAGCTCGCCGAGGCCGACGGCGCCGAGCTCCGCGACCGGCTGCTCGCCGCGACGACCGCGTTCGGCGACGCCGTCGAGGAGGTGGCCGACGATCGCTGGGACGGTGGCTTCTCGCGTACGCCGGGCGGCGAGCCGTGGCCGGCCGCGACCATCGTGGCGACCCGGCGTCGTGAGCTGGAGATCCACCACGTCGACCTGGGGGCGGCGTACTCCCAGCAGGACTGGCCCGACGACTTCGTCGACGAGCTGCTCGACGTGGTCTCCGTCGACCAGGCCGGCGCGGGTCCGTTCCGGATCCGGGCGACCGACCTCGGCCGCGACTGGGTGGTGGGCGGCGAGGGTGGCCCGGTGGTGACGGGCACGCGGCGCGGACCTCGGCTGGTGGCTGACCGGCCGCGGCGACGGCGACGGGCTCACCAGCGACAGCGGTGCACTGCCAGCGCTCGGACCGTGGCGGCGGGCATCGGGCACCACGCCGTCCTGAGGACTACCAGCCCGCGGTTCCCGGCTCTCCCTTGAACGGGCCGACGACGCTGCTCGTGACCCAGCCGCCGTAGAACTCCCCCGGCTGCGGGCGCACCACCTCGCCGTCGACCAGGCAGCGCTCCACCCGGCCGGGCATCACCGCGACGGCCCCGGCGATCTCCTCGAAGCCCGGCGTGGGCGTCGGGTAGGTCCATGCCGCCCGGGCGGCGACGACGTCGCCGGCGACCAGGTCGAAGTACGACGCCGCGCCCTTCCACTCACACCAGCTCGCGCCCTCGCGTCGGACGGAGCACGCCCGACTCGAACGCGTCGTGCGGGAGGTAGTACGTCGGCGGGTGGCTGGTCTCGAGGACCCGCCAGCCCTGCGTCGTACGAGCGACGACGCGGCCGTCGAGCACGACCTCGAGCCTCGCCGTGGTCCGCTCGAGCCGTGGTGGACGCGGGTAGTCCCAGACGGACTCCTGTCCGGGGCCCGGAGCGTTCGGGCTGAACAGGATGAGATCTCTTCACTCCTCGACCCTAGGCTGGGGCCCATGGCAGCGAGCATCGGTGACAGCGGTCCCTACTCCGGCGAGGTCTCCCCCGGCGGTCCCCCCGACACCCGCGAGCTGGCGGGGCTGATCGTCACGAAGCTGGCGGTGGACAAGGAGATGTCGAACAACTGCTACCTGCTGCGCTGCCGCGCCACCGACGAGCAGGTGCTCATCGACGCGGCCGCCGAGCCCGACCAGCTGCGCCAGCTGGTCGGCCCGTCCGGCCTCACCAAGGTGATCACCACGCACCAGCACTGGGACCACCACCGCGCACTGGCCGACGTGGTCGCCGCCACCGGGGCCGTGACCGTCGCGGGGGCACCCGACGCCGCCGCGATCACCGAGCAGACCGGCGTGGACGTCGACGACTCCGTCGCAGCACGGCGACACCGTCGAGTTCGGCCGAATCCGCCTCGAGGTGATCCACCTCGTCGGCCACACGCCCGGCTCCATCGCGCTGCTGTACGACGACCCCGAGGGCACCCCTCACCTGTTCACCGGCGACAGCCTCTTCCCCGGCGGCGTCGGCAACACCTTCGGCGACAAGGACGCCTTCGCCACGCTGATCGACGAGGTCAGCACCAAGGTGTTCGACCGGCTGCCCGACGAGACCTGGTTCTACCCCGGCCACGGCAACGACTCCGTCCTCGGCAACGAGCGGCCGCACCTCCAGGAGTGGCGCGACCGGGGCTGGTGACGGCCTCAGCGGCCGCGTCGCTCCTCGCCGCGCCCGGAGCGCGTCTCGGCCACCAGCCAGACGGCCCCGCTGACCAGGCCGAGGAGCATCAGCAGGTTGCTCGCGAGGGTCATGGCATGACTGCGGTCGACGAGGAAGGACGCCGCCCAGACCAGCACCCACAGGCCGAAGCACACCCGGAAAGCGGTCCGCGCCCTGGTGCCGTAGGCCGGGAGCTCGCGGTCGCGGGCGCGCTGTCTCATCGCAGCACGCTCGCGACAGCCGGCCGACGAGGTCGTGTCGCCTCCTACGCGAGACGCGCCGAGTCGTGTGCTCACTCACAGGCGGAGGATCTCACGGTGATCCGCTGCTGGGGCTGATTTGCGTCTGACGGTTCCCGGTCGGCTCAAACGGCTTCACTGCGTTCAGCCGTTGTACGTGATCTTCAGCTTGTCGCTGGCCGGGAGCGACTGGCAGACCAGGCGGATGCCGTCGGCGAGGTCGTCGGCGTCGAGGACCTCGTTGTGCTTCAGCTTGACCTCGCCCTCGAGCACCACGCAGGCGCAGGCGCTGCACTTGCCCTCGCGGCAGGAGAACGGGGCGTTGACGCCCTTCTCCTCGAGGAACTCCAGCAGCACCTTGTCGCCCTGCCAGTCGTCGAAGGAGTACTGCTCGCCGTCGAGCTCGACCTCGACCGCGATCGGGCCGCTGATCGGCGTCTCGTCGTCGTCCTCGTGGTCGTCGGCGTCCGCGAGGGTCCTGGCCGCGGCCTGCATCTCCTCGACGTCGCCGAACGGGTTGCCGCCCAGGGAGACGAACTTCTCCTGGTGGCGGCGGTCGCGCGGGAAGCCGAGCTCCTTGAGCGAGTCGATGACGGCCTTCATGTACGGCGCCGGTCCGCAGACGAACGCCGTGTGACTGGAGAAGTACGACGCGAACGACTGCAGCTGCTCCTGCGTCGGGAGCCCCTGCACCGACTCGAGCCAGTGCACGACGACCAGCCGGTCGGCGTACTCCCCCGACAGCTCGGCCAGCTCCTGGCCGAAGATCACCGAGCTCTCGTCGCGGTTGGCGTAGAAGAGCACGACCTTCCCGTGGCCCTTCTCCAGGGCCGTGCGGGTGATCGACATGACCGGGGTGATGCCGGAGCCGCCCGCGAACAGCAGCAGGTCGGCCTCGAGGTCACGCGGGGTGAAGATCCCGCTCGGCGGCAGCACGCGCAGGGTGTCGCCCTCGCGCAGGTTGTCGCAGATCCAGTTGGAGGCGTACCCGTCGGCGGTGCGCTTCACCGTGATCTGGTGCCGGCCCGAGTGCGGCGCCGACGACAGCGAGTAGCACCGCGCGGCGAGCCCGGTCTGGTCGCTGGGCACGGCGACGGTGAGGAACTGTCCCGGCGTGTAGGAGAACTGCTCCTGCAGCTCGTCGGGCACCTCGAAGACGATCGAGTGGGCGTCGGCGGTCTCCTCGACGACATCGAGCACCTTCAGGACGAAGGACTCAGTAGCCATCCAGGGCTCCGATCTCGATCTCGCCGTCGGCGACGGCCCGTTCGATCGAGGACCGTAGCCGGGGGCAGGTCTCGTAGACGTGCCGCCCCCCGGGTGCGGACGCCATCTTGCGGAACTCCGCGCAGTGCTCGAGCGCCTCGGCGTTCCACTGGATCGAGGTGTGGTGCTCGCTGTTCTTCTTCACGCCGACCTTGGCCAGGCAGTCCAGGCAGGCGACCTGGGTGAGGCGCGCCTGGGTGTAGAGACGCTGGTCCTCCAGCGTCTCCTGGCTCGTCGGGGCGAAGGAGACCATCAGACCCCGCCGGCCGCGGTCGGCTCGCCGACGGTCTCCGACTCCTGGTCCTCGGCTGCCTTCTTGGCGAGGTTCTCGGCGACCTCGGCGTGCCAGTACTCGTTGGCCTTGGTGGTGTCGACCTCGAACTCGAAGCGCTCGGTCATCTCGGGGGCGACGTCGGCCTGGTCGACGTAGAACTGCTCGTACCAGCGGCGCAGCTGGTAGACCGGGCCGTCCTCCTCGCACAGCAGCGGGTTCTGCACCGGCGCCTTGTTGAGCCAGATGTGCACGTCCTGCAGGAAGCCGTCGCCGAACATCTGGGTGTAGCGCTCGCCGATGTACTTGGTCGTCTTCTCGTCGACGCCCTCGGGCTTGAGCACCTTCAGGCCGTACTGCAGGACGAAGGAGTTGTCGCTCGTCGGGATGTGGCAGTTGACCAGCACGACGTCGGTGACGAAGCCCTTGTAGTCGTTCTTGATCCAGTTGATCATGAACGACGGCCCGTAGTAGGTCGCCTCCGACTTGAGCACGAGGTCCTCGTCGCCGTACCCCTCGCCCGCCATGTCGGGGCGGCCGGTGGACTCCATGAACTGGGTGGCCATGTGGCCCTCGAAGACGTTGCGGAAGCTCGTCGGGAACGCGAAGTGGATGTAGAAGAAGTGCGCCATGTCCACGACGTTGTCGACGATCTCGCGGCAGTGCGCCGACGGGACGTCGAGGACGTTCCAGCTCCAGTCGGTGTACTTGTCGGAGTCCATGATGTCGTCGAGCTCGGGCGGCAGGATCTCGCGGTCGGCCGGGCTGCCCTCGACGTCGTGCCAGACCATCAGCAGGCCGTTGCGGATCTCGGTCTCGTACTTCTGGGTGCGCGCCCGCAGCGGGATCCGGCGGGCGTAGGGGATCGCCTTGCACTTGCCGTCGCCGCCCCAGCGCCAGTCGTGGAACGGGCAGGCGATCTCGTCACCCTTGACCGTCCCCTGGGTCAGGTCGCCGCCCATGTGCCGGCAGTAGCCGTCGAGCACGTTGAGGTCGCCGTTGGCGCCCTTCCACACGACGAGCTTCCCGCCGAAGCCCTGGACCGCGTGCGGTTCCCCGTCGTCGAACATCTCGACGGGCCCCAGGCAGTGCCAGCCGCGGGCGAACCGCTGTGGTGCCGTGCCGCGGTCGAGAGAACGTGCTTGGGTGGACGCAGCGGTGGTGCTGGTGCTCATCGGTTCCTCCGTCATGGTGGCCGGAAACAAGAACAGGTTATAGTTTTACGCGGGAGAATGACAGTCCACCACCCAGTTTGGGCCTTGATCGCACCTTCGTCAGGAGCTTCATGCACATCGCGCTGACCCCCGAGCAGGAGAAGCTCCGCGCCGAGCTCCGGGAGTACTTCGAGGCCCTGGTGACGCCCGAGCGGCGGGCCGGGCTGGCGGCGTCCACGAACGCGTTCGGTGAAGACTCCGCCGAGGGTGGGGGCGGCGAGTTCGGCGCCGCCGACGTCTACAAGGACGTCATCCGCGAGATCGGCCACGACGGCTGGCTCGGGCATCGGCTGGCCCGAGGAGTACGGCGGCCAGGACCGCTCGATGATGGACCAGCTGATCTTCACCGACGAGGCGGCCATCGCCGGCGTGCCGATCCCCTACCTGACGCTGAACACCGTCGGCCCGACGATCATGCGCTTCGGCACCGACGCCCAGAAGCAGGAGATGCTGCCCAAGATCCTCAAGGGCGAGATGCACTTCTCCATCGGCTACTCCGAGCCCGGGTCGGGCACCGACCTCGCCAGCCTCCAGACCAAGGCGCGGCTCGAGGGCGACGAGTGGGTGATCAACGGCCAGAAGATGTGGACCTCGCTGATCCAGTACGCCGACTACATCTGGCTCGCCTGCCGCACCGACCCCGACCTGCCGCGCCACAAGGGCCTGTCGATGATCCTGGTGCCGGCCGACAGCGAGGGCTTCTCCTTCACGCCCGTGCACACGATCGCCGGCGTCGGCACCAGCGCGACGTACTACGAGGACGTGCGGGTGCCCAAGGACAACCTGGTCGGCGAGCTCAACGGCGGCTGGGCGCTGATGACCAACCAGCTCAACCACGAGCGCGTCGCGCTGACCTCGGCCGCGCCCGTCACCCACTCGATCCGCCTGGTCACCGACTGGGCGCAGCAGACCCGCAACCCCGACGGCAGCCGCGTGATCGACTCCGAGTGGGTGCAGGTGCTGCTCGGCCGGGCCCACGCCCGGGCCGACATGCTCAAGCTGCTCAACTGGCAGCTGGCCTCGGCCACCAAGGACCTCTCCCCCGCCGACGCGTCCGCGACCAAGGTCTACGGCTCCGAGATGGCCACCGAGGTCTACCGGTCGCTGATGGAGGTCGTCGGGCCGAAGGCCCTGGTCAACGCGGGCTCCGCCGGCACCGTGCTGCGCGGCCGGCTCGAGCGCTTCTACCGGTCCTCGCTGGTGATGACCTTCGGCGGCGGCACCAACGAGATCCAGCGCGACATCATCGGGTACGTCGGCCTCGGCCTGCCGCCCGCGAAGCGATAGGGACGAGCGACATGGACTTCGAGCAGACCCCCGAGGGCGCCGAGGCAGCCGAGCTGGCCGCCATCATCCTGGAGAAGCACTGCACCCCCGAGCGGCTCAGGGAGATCGAGGCCGAGCCGGCGCGCTTCGACCACGAGCTGTGGCGCCGGTTCGCCGACTCGGGACTGGTCGCGCTGACGATCCCCGAGGAGCACAACGGCAGCGGGCTCGGCATGCTCGAGCTGGCCAGCGTGCTCGTCGAGGTGGGCCGCAAGGTGGCTCCGCTGCCGCTCGGCGTGCACGCCGTGACGACGATGGCGCTGGCAGCCTTCGGCAGCCCGACCCAGCAGGCCCGCTGGGTGCCCGTCGCCGGGCTCGGCGAGTTCATCCTGACGACCGCGCTCTCCGAGGACCGGCTGAACGCACCGGAGCACCCCGTGACCCGCGCCGACAACGACGGGTCCAACTGGCTGCTCACCGGCAGCAAGGTCGTCGTGCCGGCGGGTCCGCTCGCCGACCTGTTCGTCGTGCCGGCGGAGACGGCGTCCGGCCTGACCGTGTTCCTGGTGCACTGCGACGACCCGGGGGTCACGGTCACCCCCCAGCAGCTGAGCGGTCAGGAGGTCACGGCGCGGCTCGAGCTCGACCGGGCCGCCGTACCCCTCGACCGGGTGCTCGGCACCATCGGCGAGGGGGCCGAGATCGTGGAGTGGCTCGACGAGCGGCTCACCGTGGCGATCTGCGCCGAGCAGCTCGGCGTGCTCGAGGGAGCGCTGTCGCTCACCTCTGAGTACGCCAAGACCCGCGAGCAGTTCGGCCGCCCGATCGGCACCTTCCAGGCCGTGTCGCAGCGGCTGGCCGACGGCTACATCGACGTGCTCGGCGCCCGGCTGACGATGTGGCAGGCGGCGTGGCTGCTCAGCGAGGCCCTGCCCGCCACGCAGGAGATCGCGGTCGCCAAGCTCTGGGCCGCCGACGCCGGACACCGGATCGCGCACACCACGGTGCACGTGCACGGTGGCGTCGGCATCGACCTCGACGGCGAGGCGCACCGCTACTTCACCGCCGCCAAGCGGCTCGAGTTCGCGCTCGGCGGCACCACCGAGCAGTCACGGATCATCGGCGGGCTGCTCGCCGGCGACCCGGCCTGAGACCGCCGGCGATGACGACCGTCCGGGACGCGCTGCTCGCGCGCTCGGAGGACGACCGCCGCGGGCCTGCTGGCGGGCGATCGCGCGCTGGACCTGGCGGGAGTACGTCGAGCAGTGCGCCCGTCGCGCCCACGTGGTCGCCGACCTGCTCGACGACGACCGGCCTCCCCACGTCGGACTGCTGATGGACAACACGCCCGAGATGGCCTTCCAGCTGGGCGCCGCCGGGCTGGGTGGCCACGTGGCCGTCGGGCTGAACACGACCCGACGGGGCGAGGCGCTGCTCGCGGACATCCGGAAGGCCGACTGCCAGGTCGTGGTGGCGGACCCTCGCCTGCTGCCTCTCCTCGAGGGCATCGACCTGGCCGGCGTACGCCTGGAGCGGAGCGACGACCCCGCGTGGCTGGCGCGGGTGGAGGCGGCGCCGACGACGCCCCCGGACGCCGCCCCGGAGCCCGGCTCGCTGTTCATGCTGATCTTCACCTCCGGCACGAGCGGCGAGCCGAAGGCGGTGCGGATCACCCACGAGAAGGTGACCCACCCCGGTGCCTACCTGGTCGAGCGTCTCGGCCTCGGCGCGCGACGACGTGTTCTACGTGTCGATGCCGCTGTTCCACTCCAACGCGGTGATGGCCGGCTGGGGGCCGGCGCTCACGTGCGGCGCGACGGTCGCGCTCGCGGAGAAGTTCTCGGCGAGCGGCTTCCTGTCCGACGTACGCCGCTACGGCGCGACGTACCTGAACTACGTGGGCAAGCCGCTCTCCTACGTGCTGGCCACGCCGGCCCGGCCCGACGACGCGGACAACCCGCTGCGGCTCGCGTTCGGCAACGAGGCCGGCGACCGCGACATCAACGCGTTCGCCGAGCGGTTCGGCTGCCAGGTGGTCGACGGCTTCGGGTCGACCGAGAACGCCGTCGTCATCTCCCGGATCCCGGGCACGCCGCCGGGCTCGCTCGGCCAGCCGCTCGAAGGGGTGGCCGTGCTCGACCCCGAGACGCAGCAGGAGTGCCCTCGGGCCCGGTTCGACGACACGGGCCGGGTGGTCAACCTCGACGAGGCGACCGGCGAGCTGGTGAACACCGCCGGGACGGGCCAGTTCGCGGGCTACTACAACGACGAGGCCGCGACGGCGGAGCGGATGCGCGGCGGCATGTACTGGAGCGGCGACCTCGCCTACCGCGACGAGGCGGGTTTCGTCTACTACGCCGGACGCACCTCCGACTGGCTGCGGGTGGACGGGGAGAACCTGGCCGCATCGCCGATCGAGCGGATCCTCGTGCGGCACCCGTCGATCGCCGAGGCAGCGGTGTACGCCGTGCCCGATCCTTCCGCCGGCGACCAGCTCGTCGCCGCGCTCGTGCTCGTCGGGTCGCTCGACCCCGACGGCCTCGAGGAGTTCCTGGCCGAGCAGCAGGACCTCGGCCCGAAGCAGTGGCCGCGGCACGTCCGCATCCTCGACGAGCTCCCCCGGACGGCGACCAACAAGGTGCTCAAGCGCGTCCTGAAGCAGCAGCAGCTGGATGCTGGTGCGCACTGGCTCCGCGAGGAGCGCGGGACGGCGTACTCCCCCGCCTAGTGTCGCGTGTCGGAAGTCCGGTGGTGGATTTCCGACTCGGGGCACTAGGTCTCGATCAGGTTGGCGACGCTGCGCAGCAGCTGGGCGATGGCCCGGTCCCGGGCGGTGACCGGGCCCGGCGGGATCGTCGGGAAAGGAGTCGGGTCGGGCAGGGCGTCGGTGGGCGAGCCCGCCTTCTGCTCTGCGACGGCAGGAGCGAGCAGTCGGCGCGTCGCGAGGTGTTCGGGTCGCAGCACCGGTGTCTGCCTCGCCTTGGCGCCGAAGGCCCGGGTCACCTTCTCGAAGTAGCTCCTCGTTGGTCGAGCTGACCAGTGCCTGCCGGAGCAGGGGTACGGCGATCCGGGTGAAGTCGCCCTGGCCGTTGCTCTCCCAGGCCACCTCGTCCGGTCGGCACGCCGCGAAGAACACGCCGCGCTCGTTGTTGTCGCCTGCCGCTCGCGCGGTGCGCTGCTTGCCGCGCTTCTGGCGGTAGGCGGCGACGGCTCGGGCCGAGAGCACCACGATCCGCGCCTTCGCGTCGGGGGCGGTGGGCACGTCCAGCGTGAGGTCGCGCTGGCTGCCACCGGAGTGGCACGAGTCGAAGAAGATGGTCAGGCTCACGCCGTCGGGCAGCTGGTCCCAGATCTCGCCGAGGTCGTCGTCGATGAGCAGGTTGCCGCCCGGGAAGTCCACCGGGCAGATGGCCTCGTCGACCAGGGCGGTGTCGCCACCGAACTCCTCGGCCTCGTCGCGGTCGAAGTCCTCGACGGTGGTGCCGTGCCCGGAGTACTGCAGGGCCAGCACGTCGCCGGCGCGGCTGGACACGACGAGGTCCTTGATCATCTCGACCATGCGCTCGCGCGTCGCCTGCTTGTTGGTGAGCAGGTCCACGGAGAAGCCGGCCTGCTCGAAGGCGGCCTTCCAGGCCTCGGCGTCCGCCACGCAGCCCGAGAGCCGGTATTGCGCCGGGTAGGCGTCGATGCCGATGCAGAGGGCCCGCCGTCGTCCCTCGTCGGCCGCGGGTGACGGGATCGCCTGCCGGGACTCGATGTAGGCGTAGGCCTCCTCCTGCGTGGGCCAGAGCCCGACGTCGTCGCCGATGGCCCGTTGGCCGCTGCCGGGGAACTCGGACGGGAGGTCGGCCCGGCCGAGGACGCGGCGGGCGAGGCTGTCCATGGTCGCGGCGTTGTTGTCGAAGCCCTCCGTGGGTCGTGGACGTGGTGCTCGAGAACGGCCCGCCACCGGCGGTCTTCGACCACATCACCTCGCCCTTGCTGCCGGATCCGGGTGCACCGAACAGGGCCGTGAGGTCGTCGTCGCGGCGTACGCACTCCTGGAGCCCGAGGATCTCCGCGCGCGGCTCCTTCTCGAGGGACGCACGGATCAGGTAGAGCAGGGACTTGCCGTAGATCCCGATGCAGGTGTCCTTCTTCTCCTGGGACTCCGACATCGTGAACATCGCGAGCCGCTCGATCTTGTCGAAGACGGACTTCTTCATCAGCCGCTCCTTGAACTCCGTCGACCCGGATGGCGGGCGCCAGCAGGTCGAGCGAGGCGACCGACGGCACTCCGGCGGCGAGGATCTCCGGGATCAGGTAGGAGTGGAAGATCGACCCGGCGCTGTGGCCGGCGGTGTGCACCGTGACGCTCCCGGGGTTGTCCTTCGATGAACTCGGCGAGCTGCTGGGCGAAGTACCACGCCCCGCCGTTGTCCTTCTCGCTCGCCAGCCTGGCGGTCGTCTTCATGGCGCCCCACGTGGCGATTGCCGCGGGCACGGCACGTACCGCCGACCTCGACCGCCTTGTCCTTGGCGTCGTCGAGCCAGGCCACGTGACCGACCCGGGAAGGCTGTCCTTGACGGCGTCCCACAGCGACTCGGCGAGCCCGGTCTCCCAGACGAAGTGGACGGGGAAGACACCGTTGGCCTTCCACCAGTCCACCTGGGGTTGGCGACCGCGAGCCCGGCGTCCTTGCCGACCAGCCCACCGTGCGCCCACACGACCATCGGCACCGGCACGTCGCGGCCCGCGATGAACGAGGGCAGGTAGGTGTCGAAGAGGTCGTCGACGTCGGCCTTCGTCGTCTTGAAGTCCTTGACGCTGGTCGGCAGCCGTGGAGCGCCCGTCGGCCAGCTTCCCGTCCGGCATGTCGATGACGTAGGGGTGCAGAGCCACGAGCTGGGCTCGGCTCAGCGCCGGACCTTGCGGGCGGCTCGTCGCGGTGGTGGTCATGACGGTTCCTTTCTGGGCGTGCTGCGGTCGGTCGGGGATCAAGGTGGCGTCGGGGTGGGCGTAGACGGTGTAGGCGAGCCAGGACAGGTCACCGCGGCTCGCGCCGCCTCGCCGGCCGCGACGTGGCCTGGGCGATGCTCTGGCCGCGTCGAGCTCGGCGTAGAACGCCTCGACGAACGCGCGGGCCGGCTCGTCACCGACCGACCACAGGCACCCCACGAAGGCGCCGGCCCCACCACGCAGGAAGGTCTCGGCGAACCCGCCCACCTCCGAACGGGTCGACGGAGCCTGGCCGAGCCGGCAGGCGTTCAGGACGACCAGCGGCCCGGGGACTCCCTCGGGTCGCTGCGGACGGTCCGCGAGGGCGCGCTGGAGGTCGTCCAGCCCGAAGGCCACCTTCGACCGCGCTGCGCGGCGTCCGGATCTGCTCTCGACCCGCCGAGCGCCGGCCAGCAGCATCTCCCGCACCGGTGGAGTGGACGAGTCGTCCGAGCGCCCGTGGCCGGCGAAGTGCAGCAGGTCGATGTCGTCCTCGTGGAGCAACCGGGCGAACCCGTCCCCGTCGGCCGGTCGCATCGCCGTGGCCCCGAACGGGCGCAGGTACGTCGATCTCGCGCGACGTCTGCGAGAGGAGCAGGGACGAGTCGCGGTAGGTCGGGACGAGATGGTGCGCGGCCGTGCGCCGGACCCGGAGCCGGCGGGGGTGCGGGGTGTTGTACACCCAGCGGACCAGGCCGGCGCGGCCCAGGAAGCCGCTCCCGTCGGGGTCGGGGCCGGAGTCCTGCGTCCCAGACGTGGACGAGCTCCCACGGGATGTCGGTCTCCCCGCTCGTGATGATCGTCAGCTCGCCGACGTCGGTCAGGTGGTCGCGCAGGAAGAGGAGCAGGTCCCGCGGCAACGCCTCCCTGGCCAGCATCGCGCCGAGCGACCTGAGGCTCTCGTGGAAGGCAGCGTGCTTCTCCTGGGGGTCGGCGATGTGCTTGTTCGTGCTCCAGGCGGCGTCGAGGGCGCTGAAGACCGCGGCCAGCAGCGGGTTCTTGTCGACGACCAGCGAGGGGAAGGTGCGGCGTACGCCGTGGAGGACGAGCTCGAAGCTGACAGCTCCGACCTGCTCCCGACGAGGTTCTCGTCGATGGTCAGTGTCTTGGGAGCGAGGAAGGGGGTCACGCCGGGCGCGACCGTGGCTTGCTGTTCCGTGCTGCCCGCCGCCGCGGCTGCCTCCGCGGTCGCGCGGTCGGCGGGCACCGCCGAGCGCGCCAGCACGGTGGCGGTGAGGCGGAGGGTGGCCAGGGGTTGTGCCTGTCGCTGTCGGACGATGACCTGGACCTCGCCGTCCCCCTCCTGCGCAGCGCGCAGCCAGAAGACGACCTTGACCTCGTTCGCACCCGCGGCGGGCAGCCTCAGGCTGCGCTGCCCGGTCTCCGGGTGGGTCGAGCGTCGAACCCTCTTCGCAGGAGGGTGACGTCGAGCGGTTGCCCGGGGTCCATCACGATCACCTGCTCGTCGTGGGACCGGCCCGCGACGATGTGCACCTCTCCGCGACTGAGGCGAACCTCCACCGGGACCGCATCGTCGAGGTGGACGGTGGCGCGGCATGCTCGCCCCGACCTGTGCGAAGACGGGTTCTGCGGGCGGTGGGGCCTCTGCCATCGCGGCAGCCGGCGGCGGGGGGACGGGCTCGGCCTCGGGCAGGGCCTCCAACGCCATCTCCCGCATGGCCGCTTCGGGTGGCGGCAGCGCCCGGGCCGACGGTGGTTTCATCCGGCGTGGTCCACGGGCGCGAGCCGGCTGCCAGAACACGTCGGGCGCCGGCAGCAGTCCGATGACGTCGGCCGGCGCGAGGCCGGCGGGATGCTCCACGACGATGAGCCGGCGCAGCTGGCCACGACGCAGGGTGAGGGAGAAGGTCTGCTCCGGACCGTCACCCCGGCTCCGGGACAGCACCCGGTACCTGCCCCCGGCGCCGACGAGCGCTGTACGTCGACGTCGGGTCGTGTCGCGCGTGGTGATGGTCAGCCGTCCGCCCGCGGTCGGGGCGGAGACCTCCAGGGCGCACAGCACCTCGACCCTCCCCCGGCGTCCGGGCAGGGTCCGGTACAGCTCCCGGACGCGGAGGGTCAGCGCCGGGCCGTGCGAGACGGTGACCCGCCCGTCGTCCACCGTGACCGTCTCGTCCTCGAGCACGCCGTCACCCCCGGATCCGCCTCTCGGGTCGGCCGAACCGCCAAGGCTGCTTCCACTACGTCGCTACCGGGGCCTGGCGTCAAGGCTCGGAGGTCGTGACACCCGGCCATCCCGGCTCATTTGCGGGCGAAGGCGACGAGGCTTGTCTAGCCCTGGGGGTCCAGCCCGAGCTCCTGGCGGGCATACGCCATCTCGTCGGCGACGACGGTGGCGTAGCCACCCGGGCTCGTCATCTTCTCCAGCAGGGCCAGCGCCTCGTGGTGGTGGAGGACCGGGAAGTCCGGGCCGGCGAGGGTGGTGTAGTCGCGGACCGGGAAGTCGCGGACGATCATCCCGGGCGAGCCGGCGACGAGTCCCTCGAGCAACGCGGTGGTGCCCACCGACACCGAGATGAACACCTGGTTGGGCAGGTCGAGCCGCCGGGGATTGGTGTACGTCGGATGCCACTGCGCACGACGGCCGACGGTGTGGAAGAGCCACTCCTCGGTGTCGCCGGTCGCCCCCCGCGGCTTGAAGTAGACGTCGACGGCGTGGTGCCGCTGGAGGTCCGCGAGCCCGTCGAACAGGTGCGCGTAGCTCTCGGCATGTCGGTCGAGGTCGATCCAGGGCGTCCGGCCCATCACGGCCACTCCGCCGAAGACCACCACGGAGAGCGGTTGGCCGGGTGAGAAGGCGCGTGGGTGGGTCGACGTCACCACGGCTGCCGGCGCGTGCCTGACCACCTTGTCCGGGAACCGTTCGCGCCACATGCAGGCCCCGGCATGCGTCACGGCCTCCACCTCGTCGAACGTGTCCGGGGTGCGCACCTCGATGTGCGCGGGGTTGCTCGAGTGCGGGTGCAGGACGACCCGCCCACCCGCCCGACGTACGGCGTCACCGACCAGCACCCCCTCGGGCAGCAGGTAGTCGGCCACGTGGGCCTCCTCGATCCGTCGCTTCGCCACGTCGCGGGTCGCCTGTCGGGCGAGGTGGTCGACGAACTCGGACGTCGTCCGATGGAGCCACTCTGCCCAGGTGCCGCCGACCGGCGGGCTCTCCTCGAGGACAGCGTCCAGCGGCTGGTCGTCGGTCGTGGCGATCCCCCGACCGTCGAGCCGGGCCGTCCTGCTCAACGGGTAGTCGAAGGTCGGGAGCTCAGGGTCGCTGGGGTGGAGGGGCGCGGTGGCCGTGACCTCCTGGGTCCGCGGATGGTGGCGGTCGTAGGCGTACTCCCCGACGACGGACCCGGACTCGTAGACGGTCGCCCCGGGGAAGAGCTCGGCCAGGGCGGGGAACGCCCGGATCCCCGCCGGCACGAGGGCCACCCGGGCGTTGGGCCCGCGAGCTCGGCGCTGCCCGGTCGGCTCCAGCACCGTTCCCCTCCGCGACAGGCGCCACAGCGGTCGGAAGGAGAGCTCCGCGGGCTCCTCGGGCACAGGGCCGTGCTCGAGGTAGCAGAGGAAGGCGTTCACGCCGCGTTCGAGCAGTGCGAAGTACAGGTAGACGAGGCTGAACGTGTCGCCCGATCCGCTGAGGTACCGGAAGGCCAGTTCCGGGATCTCGACGACCACGGGCGCGTCCGTGTCGGCGTCGGCGATGTCGTCGGCGAGCCGCAGCATCGGGGCCAGCTGGCTGGCTTCGTGGTAGATGGTGAGGTACATCGCGTCCGCCAGGGTGGACGCCGGCAGGTGGGGTTCGACGGCGTACTTCTCGCCGTACGTGAGAGACCACCGACGGGCGCGACGAACCAGTGGGTCGTGGTCGGTGACGGCGTCCGGCCAGCCGTCGGCACGCATCACCCGCCGGACGTGCCGGTCCAGGTTCACCTCGCTGACGAAGCGCGCCGAGCGCAGTGCCATCTCGATCGTGGAGCCGGCAGGCACGCGGAGCAGTCGCAACGGCCCGAGTCCGTCGACCGGCAGCGGGTGCGTCGGGCAGCGTCGAGAGGAGAGCGGCGTCCTCGGTCGAGAGCTGGTCGGGGAAGTGGTCGCTGGCGGTCAGCCGGATGCCGGCCAGGACGTGCTCGATGCTGCGGACGTCGTCGACCGCGCCGGCACCGACCACCTCCTCGGGGGCGTCGAGCCACGCGGTCAGGAGGTCGGCGGAGTCGGCGTCGAGCCCGCTGGACAGGAGGACGCGAGCCATCGCCAGGTAGAACGCCGGCGGTGAACGGGTCCTGACGCGGGATCCCCCGTTGGTGCAGGACGCGAGCCACCTCCTGCCACGCCGCTTCGTACCAGTCGCTGCTCGGCGGACGCTTCGGGGGAAGACCACCGGCTCACGGGGGACGGTGGTGCGGCGTAGCTCGTGGTAGGCCGCCCAGCGGTCCGTCGCGCTCTCCCAGTCCTCCCGGGCCATGGCGAGCTCGGCCGACAGTCGCCGCATGGTCGGATGTTCGCGGACAGTGCTCCAGTGCGGCATCGAGCACGGCCTCGGCGGCGATCGGGTCGGAGTTCTTGCGTTGCGCGATGACCGCATGGGACCAGTGCTTCGGCCGCAGGTCCGGAGCGCGGTCCGCGACCAGCTGGGTCCAGGCCTCGGCGGACGTGGGCCAGTGGCCCATGCGGCTGAGCACCATGGCCCGCTCGATCCGCAGCGGCAGGTTGCGAGGACGGTCCGTGAGGGATGCGTCGAGCAGAGCGCCAGCGCGGCGGCGGGCTTGCCGACGGCCTCCAGCCGGCGCACCTCGTCCAGGATCTCCGGGACCGGCACCCGCTCGTGGCGGGAGGACAGGCGGCGTCGGAGACGCTGAGGGATTCCCACCTGATTCGCCCCCGGTCGCCGAGATTTCTTGGTCCATCACACTAACTGACCTGTCCGGAAGACAGCCCTAGGCTGCCCCCATGCCGCTCTACTCCTTCGAAGGTGTCCAGCCCGACCGTCGCCGACGACGCGTTCATCGCCCCCACCGCCACGCTGGTGGGCGACGTGACCGTCGAGGCGGGCGCGTCGGTCTGGTACGGCGCTGTGCTGCGTGCCGACTTCGCGCCGATCATCATCCGCGCCGGCGCGAACGTGCAGGACGGTGCCGTGCTGCACACGCCACCGGATGTCCCCTGCGAGATCGGACCCGGCGCCACCGTCGCGCACCTGTGCGTGGTCCACGGCGCGACCGTCGGCGAGGAGGCCCTGATCGGCAACCACGCCACCGTGCTCGACGGCGCGCGCATCGGCGCCCGCAGCCTGGTCGCCGCCGGCTCACTGGTGCTCGGCGGCACCGAGATCCCCGACGAGGTGCTGGTCACGGGTGCCCCGGCGAAGGTGAAGGGACCGATCGCGGGCACGGCGGCGGAGTTCTGGGTCGCCGCCAACCCGCAGACCTACCGCGACCTCGCCCAACGGCACCGGGCCGGGCATCGCCCTGCTCAGCGACTAGAAGAGCTTCTCCAGCCCGTTGGTCAGCCGCACGTCGTAGAAGCCGGAGTTGCCGTCGGAGTACCAGACCGAGTCGTGCGAGGGGTCCCACGCGGGCTGGGACATCGCGAAGGCGCCCTGGGAGGAGAGCACCAGCGGGTTGTCCCCCTGGGCGACCGGCTGGTTGAAGTAGCCGACCTCCTTGGGGTGGGCGACGTCGCGGATGTCGAAGATGCGCAGGCCCGACAGGATCATCGAGCAGGCCACCAGGTTGGGGTTGGTGCGCGTCGGCACCGAGCAGTAGTGGGCGGCGTACCCCTGGACCGGGCTGTTCGCGCCGGGGTCGTTCGCCTGCTCCCCCTCCCGCGCCGCGGGCTGGTGCACGGCGAGCCGGATGTTGGAGACCACCTTCGGGTGGCGCGGGTCGTCGACCTGGATGATCCGCGCGGCGCCGACCGGTGAGCTGGCCTGGGTGACGCCGCCCTCGGCGGAGAAGTTGGCGAACTCGTCGAACTCGAGGAGGTACTGGTGACCGCCGCGCGTGAACGGCTCGGCGGCCTGCGGGATCGAGCCTTCCGGCCAGCTCAGCGCGGAGAGCACCGGGACCGGCGGGTCGGCCTTGCGGGCCTGGATCTGGCTGACGTCGAGGATCCGCAGTCCCCCGCTGGCGAAGCTGCCGCTGGTCGAGTTGCCGATGTTGGCGACGTAGAGCCGGTTGCCGTCGTCGCTGACCCGGACCCCGTGGTAGTTCACGCCGTACTGGGTGAACAGCACCTTCGGCTTCGCCGGGTCGCTGACGTCGACGGCCTGGAGCGTGTTGCCGGCCGTGCCGGTGATGTAGAAGGTCCTGCCGTCGGGCGCGAACCCGCTCTCGTGGCCGAGCCCGCCGGTCGGCGTGCTCGAGAGCAGCTTCGGGTGGCGGCAGTCGGTGCGTACGTCGTACAGGTCGAGCACGGAGACGTTGGTCGCCGGGTTGCCGAGCTCGGCGCCGAGGATCCCGCGCTTCGGCGTTCAGCAGCAGTGACTCGTGCGGGCTGAGCATCGCCGGCGAGGTGAGCTGGGCGGTCTTCACGGGGGCGGCCGGGTTCTTCATGTCGAGCACCACGACTCCGAGCCCGGTGACCGCCTGCATCAGGGTGTCCTTCGGGAAGAGCAGCGTCGAGTCGTAGAACGCGCAGACGTGGCCGGCCGGGTCGACGTACCGCTCCACCTTGAAGCCACCGGTCCTGCCCTGGTGCGAGACCTGGCGTGGTGTTGCAGCGGTAGCCCTGCTTGTAACGGCCCGAGCTGTAGTCCGAGGACGGCACCCGGCCGTCGATGGACGTCTCCTTCAGGGCGCCGGGACCGCAGCGTCGGTGCCGCCAGCGCACCGGGGAAGGTCGACGACGACTGACGGCCAGGCGCCGAGCACGCGCGGCCCCCACCGCGGCCGCCACCACGACGACGAGCAGGCGGATGACTCCGGACGTGCGGGCAGCGCGTTGCGTGGTTCGGCTCACGGAGGACCCAACGAGCCCGGCGCGGCGGCGTTACTCGCTGGGCCTGTAGAATTCATCGCGCGTTGAGTTATTCTGTCGCCATGAGCCGCGCGGCCGTGCACACCGTGCTCTTCTTCTTCCTGGCGCCCGGGACGATGGGCTTCGTGGTGCCGTGGGTGATCACCGGCTGGCAGCGGCCCGAGGGCGAGCTCGGTGCGCTCGACCTGCTGGGGGCGGCGCTGGTCGCCTGCGGGCTGGTCGCCGTGGTCGCGTGCTTCGTTCGCTTCGTGCGGGAAGGGTCCGGAACCCCTGCCCCGGTGGAGCCGACCGAGTCGCTGGTGGTCGGCGGGCTGTACCGCTACGTCCGCAACCCGATGTACATCGCCGTCGCCTCGATGATCGGCGGCCAGGCGCTGATCTTCCACAGCAACGGCGTGCTCGTCTGGCTGGCCGCTGTTCATGTTGTCGGTGTGGAGCTTCGTGCGCGCGTACGAGGAGCCGACGCTCGCCCAGCAGTTCGGGGACTCCTACGCGGAGTACCGCGACGCGGTGCCGGGCTGGTGGCCGCGGCTCACGCCGTACCAGGGCTGAGTCAAGCGACCACGGGCACGGGCTCGTTCGGCTGGAGCGCCTCGGTCCGCGCCCCGGAGCGCTCCGCACCGATCCCCGCTGCCACCACGAAGGCCACCCCGACCAGTGCGAGCGGGCCGGGGACCTGCGCCAGCACGAGGACAGCCGACGCCGAGCGCGATCGCGGGCTCCAGGCTCATCAGGGTGCCGAACGACGCGGTGGTCAGGCGACGCAGCGCGAGCAGCTCGAGGGTGAACGGGACGACGGGCAGCAGCAGCGCCATGCCGAGGCCGACCAGCCAGAGCTCGGCGTCCATCCGGCCGAACGTCGCCGGGCCGGCCACGCGGTCGCGACCAGCGCGGCCACCGGCATCGAGACGGCCAGGCCCGTGATCCCGGCGACCTCGTCGCCCACCTTCTGGGTGAGCAGGATGTACGCCGCCCAGCAGCAGGCCGCGGCCAGCGCGAACAGCACGCCCGACCGGGTCGGCGCTGCCGTTCCAGGGCTGGGTCAGCAGCAGCACGCCGGCCGCCGCGAACAGCGGCCACAGCGATCCGCGCCCGGCGTCCGTGCCCCGGGCGACCGCCACCGCGAGCGGCCCGAGGAACTCCAGGGCGCTGGCCACGCCGAGCGGGAGCCGGGCCAGCGCCGCCATGAACAGCAGCGTGACGCCGGCCGTGACCACGCCGAGCAGCACGCTGGCCACCAGCGACCGCCGGGTGAAGTCCGAGCCGTCGCGGCCGCACGAGCAGCAGCATCAGCACGCCGGCCCAGGAACAGCCGCAGCCAGGCCGCGCCCTCGGCGCCGAGCCGGTCGATCAGCCCGACCGAGACGGCGAGGCCGATCTGGACGCTGAGCATGGCGGTCGATCGCCATCAGCACGCCCGTGCGAGCGGCCGTGGGCGAGACGGGAAGCGTGGTCATGACCTCCAGTGAAGTCCACAGAACCGTTCGCGTCCACGTCAGATTCATGGACGTACCGTTCAGGAATCATGGACAATGGGTCCATGGACGTCCGCCGGCTGCACCTGCTGCTCGAGCTGTCCCGCCTCGGGTCGATGCGCGCCGTGGCCGAGACCCACGGGCTGACCACCTCGACGGTCTCGCAGCAGATCGCCGCGCTGGCCAGGGAGGTGCGGACACCCCTGGTCGAGCCCGAGGGCCGTCGGGTCCGACTGACGCCGGCCGGTCACCGGCTCGCCGACCACGCCGTCACCATCCTGGCGGCGGTCGACGCCGCCCAGCTCGACCTCGATCCCGATGCCGAGCCGGCCGGGCGGCTGCGCATCGGTGGGTTCGCCACCGCCATCCGCGCCTCGCTGCTGCCCATCGTCACCGCGCTGGAGGCCGAGCACCCGCAGCTGGAGGTGTTCATCCACGAGTACGAGCCCGGGGAGGCGCTCGCACTCCTCGCCGACGACGACCTCGACCTCGCGCTCACCTACGACTACAACCTGGCGCCCTCCTCCCCCGGCCCGCTGCACCGGGCCCGGCCGCTGTGGAGCACGCCGTGGGGTCTCGGGGTCCCGGCGGACGAGGCGCCCCGGGGCAGCGTCGCCGACCTGAGCCCCTGGGCGGACCGACCCTGGATCGTGAACTCGCGCAACACCGCGGACGAGGCGGCCGTGCGCACGCTGGCGTCCCTCGCCGGCTTCACGCCCCGGATCCGCCACCACATCGACAGCCTCGAGCTGGTCGACGACCTGATCCTCGCCGGTCACGGGGTCGGGCTGCTGCCCGTGGGACGGCCCACGCCGCCCGGCGTCCGGGTGCTGCGCGCTGGCCGACCCCGGCGTGGTGCTGACGACGTACGCCGTCACCCGGCTGGGTCGCGAGAACTGGTCCCCGCTCCGCCTGCTGCTGGACCGGCTCGTCGCGGCGGCGGAGCTCGACAACCCCTACCTGCCGCTGGTCAGCCCCTGATCTTCTCCAGGTGGGCGACTGCTTCCTCGTAGCCGCGCACCAGCTCGGCCATCACGTCGGCGACCGGGCGCACCTCGTTCATCCGGCCCACGATCTGGCCCACCGGCATCGAGATGACGTCGGGGTCGCCGTGCTCGTTCATCCGGTTGTGCGCGTCGGAGACCAGCAGGTTCTGCAGCGGCATCGGCAGCGGCTCGGGAGCGTCCTCCTCGGCCCAGGCCTCGGTCCACTTGGTCTTCAGCAGCCGGGCCGGCTTGCCGGTGTAGACGCGGGTGCGCACCGTGTCGGCGCTGCTCGCCCGCAGGAACGCCTCGGTCATGCCCTTGTTGGTGTTCAGGTTGGAGTACTCCTCGGTGGTCAGCCACACCGAGCCGGTCCACACGCCCTGCGCGCCGAGCGCGAGCGACGCGGCGACCTGGCGGCCGGAGCCGATGCCGCCGGCGCCGAGGACGGGTACGTCGGGACCGACCGCGTCGACGACCTCGGGGGTGAGCACCATGCTGGCGATCTCGCCGGTGTGCCCGCCCGCCTCGTAGCCCTGCGCGATGATGATGTCCACGCCGTTCTTCACGTGCGAGAGCGCGTGCTTGGCCGCACCGGCCAGCGCCGCCACCTGGACGCCGTGCTCGTGCGCCTTCTCGATGACGTCGACCGGCGGCGAGCCGAGCGCGTTGGCGATCAGCACCGGTCGGTGCTTCAGCGCCACGTCGACGTGGGAGCGGGCCGTGGAGTGCAGCCAGCCGAGCACGCCCTCGCGGCCCTCACCCTCCGGGAGCGGGGGTACGCCGAGCTGCTGCAGCGTCTTCTCCACGAAGCTGATGTGCTCCTCGGGGATCATCGCCTTCAGGTCGACCGACTTGCCCTCGGTGGGGATCTTCATCGGCATCACGACGTCGACGCCGTACGGCTTGCCGTCGGTGTTCTCGTCGAGCCAGGTCAGCGTCGGCGTCGAGCTCCTCGGCGTCGTTGAAGCGGACCGCCCCGAGGACGCCGAGCCCACCGGCGCGCGAGACCGCAGCGGCCACGTGCTCGGACGGGCGTGAAGGCGAAGATCGGGTACTCGATCCCGAACCGGTCGCAGAGTTCGGTGCGCATGGGGTCAGGCTCCCGTCGGTGAGGTGGCGACCTTGGCGGCGAACGAGGCCATCGCCAGCTCCTTGGCCTTGGGGTACTGCGCCTTGCCGGTGGCGTTGCGCGGGATCTCCTCGACCAGCGTGATCGCGCGGGGCAGCTTGTAGCCGCTGAGGTGCGCGCGCAGGTAGCTGCGCAGGTCCTCGAGCTCGACCGTCGACTCCTCGCGCGGCTGGATCACGGCGGTCACCGACTGGCCGTACTTCTCGTCGGGCACACCGACCACGAGCACGTCGTACACGCCGGGGTGGCCCTTGATCGCCATCTCCACCTCTTCGGGGTAGACCTTCTCGCCGCCGGTGTTGATGCAGTTGGAGCCGCGGCCGAGCAGCGTGACCTTGCCGTCCTCCTCGATGCGGGCGAAGTCGCCGGGCACCGAGTAGCGCTCGCCGTCGATCTCGAGGAAGGTCGCGGCCGACTTCTCGGGGTCCTTGTAGTAGCCGACCGGCACCGAGCCGCCGCGGCCGAGCCGGCCGATCTGGCCGATGTCCTTGGCGACGTCGAGGACGCGGTTGTCGTCGTCGATGACCACGCTGTTCGGGCCGAGCCCGACGACCGGTCCGTCGGTGCTGATGTGGTCCTTGTCCTGGAGACCCATCCCCTGGAAGCCGGTCTCCGAGGCGCCGACCGAGTCGGTGAACACGGCGTTCGGGAAGGCCTCCATCCAGCGCTTCTTCACCGGCGGGCTGAAGATCGCGGCGCTGCTGGAGATCGCGAACAGGCTGGTGCCGTCGTACGGCGATCCGGTCGCGGCCTTGCGCTCGAACTCCTCGATGAGCGGGCGGGCCATCGCGTCGCCGGTCATGAAGATCAGCTGCACGCCGTTGGCGTCGATGATCTCCCAGGTGCGCTGCGCGTCGAACTTCGGCTCGAGGATCGTCAGGTGACCGGCGAACAGGTGCATCAGCAGCCCGGCCTGGGCGCCGCCGTGCATCAGCGGGCTGAGCGGGAAGGTGACCATCCGCGGGTCGGTCGCCTGCTTGGACTGGTCGAACTCCTCGAGCGGCTCGCCGGTGTAGAAGTCGATGCCGCCGCCGAGCACCCGCCAGAAGTCCTCGTGGCGCCACATCACGCCCTTGGGGAAGCCGGTGGTGCCGCCGGTGTAGATGATGTGCAGGTCGTCGTTGCTGCGCTCGGGGAAGTCGCGCTCGGCGCTCTGGTCGCGAGTCGCCTCCTCCAGCGTGACGCCGCCGAAGGAGGAGATGTCGGCGTCGTTGTCGGGGTCGGTGACGTCGGGGATGGCGACGAACGTGGTCAGCTGCGCGTGCTTGGGCGCGCAGTTGGCCACGATCGGCGCGTAGGGCCGCTCGAAGATCAGCGCCTTCACGTCGGCGTTGTCGAACAGGTAGTTGAGCTCGCCCTCGACGTAGCGGTAGTTCACGTTGATGTTGACCGCGCGGATCTTCACGACGGCCAGGACGGCGATGACGTGCTCGACGCTGTTCTTCGCGTAGATGCCGACGTGGTCGCCGGGCTCGACGCCCTGCGAGGCCAGGTAGTGGGCGAGCTTGTTGGACTCCCGCTCGAGCTCCGCGTAGGTCACGACACGGTCCAACACCTTGAGCGCAGGGTTGTCCGGGACCACGTCCACGGCATGCTCGAACAGGTCTGCAATGTTCAGGGCCATGAGCGCAAGACTAGAACACGTTCTTGTTTCTGACTAGCATGGCCCCCATGACGGAAACCGCCCCTGACGAGCACCCGCCGCACGCCCTCGTCGAGCTGAAGGACCACGTCCTCGTGGTCACGATGAACCGCCCCGAGGCACGCAACGCGCTCTCCGGGGAGATGCTCGCGATCATGGAGCAGGCCTGGGTGCGGGCCAACGAGGACCCCGAGGTGCGGGTCGTCATCCTGACCGGTGCCGGGCGGCTACTTCTGCGCCGGCGCCGACCTGAAGGCGATGTCGAAGAGCTCCCCCTCCGACCGGTTCGAGTCCGGCGAGTTCGACCCGTCGGTGATCCGGTCGCTGCTCAAGGGCTACCGGCTGAAGATGCCGCTGATCGCGGCCGTCGAGGGTCCCGCGATCGCCGGCGGCACCGAGATCCTCCAGGCCACCGACATCCGGGTCGCCGGCGAGTCGGCCCGCTTCGGCGTCTCCGAGCCGAAGTGGGGGCTCTACCCGCTGGGTGGCTCCGCCGTACGCCTCGTCCGGCAGCTGCCCTACACGGTGGCGGCCGACCTGCTGCTGACCGGCCGGCACATCAAGGCGCCCGAGGCCAAGGAGATCGGCCTGATCGGGCACGTCGTACCCGACGGGGAGGCGCTGGCGAAGGCCCACGAGATCGCGGCCCTGATCGCCGCCAACGGCCCGCTCGCGGTGCAGGCGGTGCTGAAGACGATCCGCGACTCCGAGGGCAAGCACGAGGACGAGTGCTGGAAGGACGACGCCAAGGTCGGCGCCGCGGTGTTCGCCTCCAACGACGCCAAGGAGGGCCCGCGGGCCTTCGCCGAGAAGCGCACCCCGAACTTCACCGGCACCTGACCGGTCTTCACAGACTTCCCGCGATCATGCTCGACCACACAGTTGCTCGGTCACTCCTGATGGTCGCCTCTTCGCCGTCACACACGCATCTGTCTCCGGCTTCACCGCCATCGCACTCATCCCTCACGAGCGCCGCTGCCTCTCACCGCACCCGCTGACGCCTAAGCCGTCGCCGCGCCCAAGCCGCCGCTGACCGGCCACCTGCTGGCGTTCAACGACTTCCACGGCAACATCGACCCGCCGACCGGCAGCGGCGGCCTCGTCAACGGCACCCCGGCCGGCGGCGCCGAGTACCTCGCCACCACGGTCAAGAAGCTGCGCGGCGGCCGCAGGCCGCACGGCGCGCCGTACGCTACACCGTCGCCGCCGGCGACCTCGTCGGCGCGCACGCCGCTGGTCAGCGCCGCCTTCCACGACGAGCCGGCGATCGAGGCGCTGAACGCGCTCGGGCTGGACATCACCTCGGTCGGCAACCACGAGTTCGACGAGGGCGTCGACGAGCTGCAGCGCCTCCAGAACGGCGGCTGCCACCCGGTCGACGGCTGCCAGGACGGCGACGGCTTCGCGCGGCGCGAAGTTCCAGTACCTCGCGGCCAACGTGGTCGACAAGAAGCAACGGCCTGCCGATCCTGCCGCCGTTCACGATCCAGCTACGTCGGCGGCGTGCCGGTCGGCTTCGTCGGCATGACGCTCAAGGGCACGCCCGGGCATCGTCAACCCGGCCGGCATCACCAAGGTCGACGTTCCTCGACGAGGTCGACACCGCCAACCACTACGCCGACGTGCTCAAGGCCAGCTCGGCGTCAAGGCGCTGGTGCTGCTGATCCACGAGGGCGGCGCGCAGAGCCCCCGCCGGCGCCGTGACCCGTGCGGCTGCGCCAACTTCGCCGGCGCGATCACGACATCGTGGCGGACCTGCGACCCGGGTACGGCGTCGTGGTCTCCGGCCACACGCACCGCTTCTACACCTGCGCGCTGCCGAACTCCTCCGGCGCGAACTCGGTCGTCACCAGCGCCGGCACGCCACGGCACGCTGGTCACCGACATCACCGTCGACGCTCGACCAGCAAGACCGGCAAGTTCGTCGCGGCCACGCGCAAGAACGTGATCGTCGAGAACGGCGTGCAGAACCCGGACGGCACCTGGGCAGAAGGACGCGGCCGGCAACTTCGTCCGCAACCCGGCGCTGGTCGACCCGCAGCTCAAGGAGATCGCCGACAAGTACCGCACGGCCGTCGCCCCGCATCGCCAACCGGGTCGTCGGCAACGATCACCGCCGACATCACCAACGTCGCGCTGACGCCAGCCGGCGAGAGCGCGCTCGGTGACGTGATCGCGGACGCGCATGCTCGCGTACACGGCCAGCGGCCGGCGCGCAGATCGCGCTCATGAACCCGGGCGGCATCCGGGCCGTCGCTGACCTTCGCCAACTCCCCCGGCGGCGAGGCGCCCGGCGCAGGTCACCTACGGCGAGGCGTTCACCGTCCAGCCGTTCAACAACCTGGTCGTCACGCAGACGTTCACCGGCGCGCAGATCAAGGACGTGCTGGAGCAGCAGTTCGTCGGGCTTCGGCGGGCAGACGACGCAGCGGATCCTGCAGGTGTCGGCCGGCTTCACGTACTCCTACAGCACCTCGGCCGCCGGCCGGGGACCGAAGGTCAGCAACATCGCGCTGAACGGCGTGCCGATCGACCCGGCCGCGTCGTACCAGGTCACGACGAACGACTTCCTGGCCAACGGCGGCGACGGCTTCACGAACCTGACCCGAGGCACGGGCCGGGTCACCGCGCCGGGCTTCGACGTCGACGCCCTCACCGCTACCTGGTGACCGGCGCCGGTCGCCCGGGCCGCTGAACCGCATCACGAAGCTCGGCTGAGCTCTGGCGTGACAGGAGGTGCGTGCGGTGATTCCGCCCGAGCCAACGTCGGTGCAAACGTGGATGGGGCCACACGCACTCATCCACGTTTGATGGAACGTTCCGTCAACGGGCCAGCTGACCGTCTCTCGGGGGTCGCACTGTCTTGGTCAGCGGACTACTCAGCGAACCGGGATCCGAGACCTCTGAGCCTCGCTAGTGTGCCTACGATGACAGGTTCTCGAGAGTCAGTCGGAGAACATCAAGAAGGGCGGCACCGTCGAGAGTGCGATCGCCTACGAGCTCGACGACCTGACCACGCCGGTGGACCTCGTCGCTACCGAAGGATTCGACGAGGTCGTCGGAAGCTACCTCCAAGCTCAGTTGACGCGGCTTCGTCGTTGCACCTCGACAGCGCCGCGCTTTGCAGCCACCAGTGGCTGCGATCCGCGGCGCAACCTGTCCCTCCTCGTCCACGCTTGACGGAACGTTCCGTCAGAGCCAAAACCGCTTCGGCACCTCCCGCAAGGTGAAGTAGCTCGTGCTGACCGGGGTCACCTGAGCCGATGGCTCAGAGCATCCGGCGCAGCAGCACCGGCCGGCCTCGCAGCCCGCGACCGAGCACGAGCCCCAGGTGCGCGGCGAGCGCGGTGAAGAAGACCACGTGCGCCGCGATGTGTACGCCGAGCAGGTCGTCGTCCTCGCCCAGCACGAGCACCAGCCCGGTCGCGGGGATGACGAACAGCATCGTCAGCAGCAGACGCTCCGTGAGCGTGGCGATCCGGCGCTCGGCATTGGAGAGCGACTCTGCCCACGGGGGCAGCGGCGTGCTCACCCGCCAGAAGACGCGGAGGATCGCGACCACGAGGATGCGCGATCCCCAAGGTGACGTGCACCGGCAGCAGCGTGAGCGAGGAGAGGTCGTCGTCTCCCCCGCGGCCCCGTCCTCGACCGTGCCCGACCCGTCGCCACCGCGCCCACGGCCACGCCCGTGACCGCTGTCGTCGCCGGACATCACGTAGCCGACCACGAACTGGGCGAGCACGAGGGCGACCGTGAGCCAGTGCAGCGTCCGGGTCACCCACCCGTATCCGTGCTCCCCGTTGCGTGCCGTCACAGGCCAAGGGTTCCCACCTGCTCTAGCGTCATGCGGTGACCACCATCCGGCTCGTGCTGCTGGGCCCCGAACACGTGCCGGCCCTGCTCCGGACCATGGCCGACCCCGAGGTCCTCCGGTTCACCCGCACCCCCGACCCGATGCCGGACGGCTGGATCGACACCTGGCTCGCCCAGTTCGACGGCGCACCACCGGGCAGCCTGGGCGATCGTGGACGGCGAGGAGTTCGTGGGCTACGCCGTGACCGGGCCGATCGACCACGAGGGCCTGGAGGTGGAGCTCGGCTACGCCATCTCACCCGGGGGCCGTGGTCGCGGAGTCGCCACCGAGACCCTGCTCCAGCTGACCCGGTGGGCCTTCGACGCGGGGATGAAGCGGGTGACGGCCGTCATCTCCGTGGACAACCCGGCGTCGTCCAGGGTGGCCCAGAAGGCGGGCTACACGCTCGAGGGAGTCCTGCGCTCGGTGCACCAGGTCGGCGACCGCCGCGGCGACATGGAGAGCTGGTCGATCCTGCCCGGGGAACTCCCCGCGTCATAGGCTGGCGGCCATGTCCGTGGAAATCGTCTGGGATCGGTTCAGCCTCGATCCCCGCCAGGCCGAGAACGCCCGCCTGCGCGCGTCCGATGCCGATCGCGACGTGGTCAACGACGTCCTCGGCACGGCGTACGCCGAGGGCCGGCTGACCCCCGACGGAGCTCGACGAGCGCAGCGACCAGGTGGCGCAGTCCAGGACCCTGGGCGACCTGCCGCCGATCATCGACGACCTCGTCGCGCCGACGACGGCGCTCACCCCTCGCAGCAACCTCCGCGCGGAGGCCGAGCACCGCTACCGGCAGCAGCGCCAGAACGCGCTGGTCGGCTTCATCACGCCCACGCTGATCTGCTGGGTGATCTGGTTCGCCACGATGTACGGCGGGTTCCCGTGGCCGGTCGATCGTGACGGTCGGCCAGCGGCGCCAAGTTCCTCCAGGTGGCCCTGACCAAGGAGGACACCACCCGCTCCATCGAGCGCGACCTGGAGAAGAAGGAGCGCAAGCGCCTCGAGGCCCGGAAGAGGGACGAGCAGGCGAAGGAGCGCAAGGAGCTCGAGTGAACCAGGGGTGAATTCATCCCTGTGACGCTCACCTCGCCCACCGAAGCCATGACGCCGCGGCCCGGCCGTCGTTGGATGAGGCATGCCCAACGCCCCCTTCGCTCACGGTGTCGCCTCCGGCGACCCGCGCCAGAGCTCCGTGGTCATCTGGACCCGGGTCACCCCGACCTCGGCCAGCACGCCCGGCTCGGGTGCCGGTCCCGACGTCACCGTCCGCTGGCAGGTGTCCACCACCAGCACCTTCACCAGCATCGTGCGCTCGGGCGACGTCCGCACCGGCCCGGCCCGTGACCACACCATCAAGGTGGACGTCACCGGGCTGCAGCCGGACCGCTACTACTACTTCCGGTTCGTCCTCGGGAAGGTCCGCAGCGCCGTCGGCCGCACCCGCACGGCGCCCGCCACCGGCGTCCTCGCCGGCCAACGTGCGGTTCGGGGTCGTCTCGTGCGCGAACTTCCAGGCCGGCTGGTTCAGCGCCTACCGGCACCTCGGCCAACCGCAACGACCTGCACGCGATCCTGCACCTCGGCGACTACATCTACGAGTACGGCCCCGGCGAGTACGGCTACGGCCAGGGCGACGTCGACATCCGCAAGCACAGCCCGGCCCACGAGATCCTCGACCTCGCCGACTACCGGCAGCGGCACGCGCAGTACAAGCAGGACCCGGACCTGCAGCGGCTGCACGCGAAGTACCCGATCATCGCCACCTGGGACGACCACGAGTCGGCCGACGACGCGTCGAAGGCCGGCGCCGTCAACCAGAACGACGGGCGAGGGCAGCTGGGCGGCGCGGCGCGCGGCCGCTGGAAGGCGTACGACGAGTGGATGCCGGTGCGGCTCAGCGGCACCACCGCGCTCGGCGACGGCACCCAGATCTACCGGCGGCTGCAGTACGGCGACCTCGTCGAGCTCAGCATGCTCGACCTGCGCACCTACCGCGACCAGCAGCTCGCCGTCCAGGCCGACCCGGCGACCGCCGACCCGGACCGCACCATCACCGGCCGCCCGCAGCTCGACTGGCTCAAGGACTCGCTGACCCGCCAGGCCACCCAGTGGAAGCTGGTCGGCAACCCGGTGATGATCGCGCCGGTCACCTTCGCCGGGATCCCCCGCGACCTGATCAAGCCGGTCAACGACACCGCCGGCCTGCTGCCTCCCGAGGGTGTGCCCTACAACGTCGACCAGTGGGACGGCTACACCGACGACCGGCGCGAGGTCTTCGAGCACCTGCGCGACAACGGCGTGACCGACGCGCTGTTCATCACCGGCGACATCCACTCCGGCTGGGCCTGCGACCTGCCGGCCGACAAGGCGACGTACGCCGGCACCCGCAACTCGGTCGGGGTCGAGTTCGTGGCCACCTCGGTGACCTCGAACAACCTCAAGGACATCACCGGCACGCCTCGTCGTACGACGAGCATCGCGGTCGAGACGACCCTGAAGGCCAACAACCCGCACATCAAGTACCTCGAACTTCGACGACCACGGCTTCTCGGTCCTCGACATCACCGCGAAGCGAGCCCAGATGGACTGGTTCGTGATCGGCGACCGCGCCGACAAGGCGACCGGCCTCACCTGGACGCAGTCGTGGGCGACCACGGCCGGCAGCCAGACCATCCACTCCGTCGACGGGCCGGTGTCCTGATGACCACCACGACCGACGGCCCGATGAGCACCGACCGGCGCACGCTGCTCAAGGTCGCCGGCGTCTCCGGCGCCGCGCTGGCGTTCTCGAGCGCCCCCGGTGCGGCCGCACGCCGCGACCACGACCAAGCGCGCCTACGTGATCGTGGTCGACGGGTGTCGTCCCGGCGAGATCGACGAGATGGCCAACCTGAAGGCGCTGCGCGACGGCGGCACCTGGTACCCCGCCGCGCGTTCGCTGCCGGTGATGGAGACCATCCCCAACCACGTGATGATGATGACCGGCTGCCGGCCCGCCCGGAACGGCGTACCGGCCAACAGCATCTACGACCGCGCCGAGGGCGCCGTGCGCGACTGCAGTCGCGCCGACCGACATCACGGTGACGACGATCATCGAGCAGCTCAACGCCTCGGGGCGTACGACGGGCACGGTGCTGTCGAAGGAGTACCTCTACTCGGTCTTCGGCGACCGGGCCACCCATCGCTGGGAGCCGTTCCCGGTCATCCCCGTCTCCGGCCACGCCCCCGACGCCGCCACCATGGACGCCGCGCTCGCCATGGTCGACGAGTTCGACCCGGCGATGATGTTCGTCAACCTCGGCGACGTCGACCGGGTCGGCCACTCCGACCTGACCGGCACCACCCTCAAGGCCGCCCGCACGGCAGCGCTCGCCTCGACCAACCTCCAGGTCGGCCGCTTCGTCGACATGCTCAAGAGCAGCGGCAAGTGGGCGTCCTCGCTCGTGCTCGTGCTCGCCGACCACTCGATGGACTGGTCGCTGCCCGAGCAGACGATCAGCCTCACCTCGGCCTTCGACGCGGACGCCTCGCTGGCCGGCAACTTCCAGATCGCGCAGAACGGCGGCGCCGACCTCGTCTACTGGACCGGTCCCGCGTCCGGTCGCTCGGCGGCCCTGACGAAGATGAAGGCGCTGGCGCTCGGCGACGGCCGGCGTGTTCCAGGCCCACGTCATCGACCAGACGCCCTCGCTGCGGCTCGGCGCCGAAGGCCGGCGACCTGCTCGTCTGGTGCAAGGCCGGCTGGCGGTTCAGCGACCCGGGTCCCGCAGAGCAACCCGATCCCGGGCAACCACGGGCACCCGGCCACCGAGCCGATCCCGTTCTTCATCGCCGGTGGATCCCCTTCGGTGAAGAAGGGCGATCGCCCGCTCGGCCAAGGCGCACACGATGGACGTGACACCGACCCTGGCGACGTACTTCGGGATCAAGGCGCCCGAGCACTGGCTGGGAAGGTGCCTCTCGCCTCTGATGCGCAAGTCTGAGGGGGAGCAGCTGCGCCGCTCCACGCGCTGGACGGTGTCGTCAGACCTGGTCAGCCACGGCTCACTACGGCTGCCCGGCACGACCTGAGCGCGCAGCGCCATCGACTTCCATCAGCGCTGCTGGCGGCATGAGTCGCCGGCACGCTCGGACACCGACCGAGACCATCGGCCCGGCCGACCTGTTCGCCGCTGCGACCAGCTGCACGCGGGCGGCCCGCCGGCGACCAAGCACGCGCTCGACCGGCTCGAGGTCGGTCCCGGCGTACGCCTGCTCGACGTGGGGTGCGGCATCGGCGGCACCTCGCGGATGGCCGCGATGGCCGGGGCCGAGGTCACCGGCATCGACCTGAGCCCGACCTTCGTCGACACCGCGACCGCCCTGACCGAGCGGGTCGGCCTGGGCGACCGGGCCACGCTTCCTCGACCACGCCGGGTGAGTCGCTGCCCCTCGAGGACGCGTCGTTCGACGCCGCCGTGATGGTCCACGTGGGCATGAACATCCCCGACAAGCAGGCGGTCTTCGCCGAGGTGCACCGCGTGCTGGCCGACGGCGGTCGCTTCGCGGTCTACGAGCAGATGCGCACGGCCGACGGCGACCTGCCCTACCCGCTCCCCTGGGCCGACGACGAGCGCTCGTCGTTCGTGGAGTCGGTCGACGACTACACCCGGCACCTCGAGGCGGCCGGCTTCACGCGTCGAGGACGTCGAGGACCGCACGGCCTCCACGATGGGGCCGCCACCGTCGGGACCGGTCACCAACGCGGTGGTCTTCGGCCAGCCCTTCGTCGAGCGGATCGGCAACAACGTGGCGGCGACCAAGGCCGGCCTGCTCGGCGCGATGCTGATCGTCGCCCGAGCCTGACCTCCGTGGGCGACTGGATCAGCACCCCCTTCACGTCAGACGTGGTCCGCGGGGCCCTCGACCTGGAGACCACCGCGCAGGGGGTGCTCCCCCACCGGCTGCCGGCCTGGGCGCGCGAGCAGATCCCCGACGACCAGCTGGCGATGGCCGAGGCGCAGCCCTCCGGCGTACGCCTGGTGCTGCGTACGACGGCCACCGCCGTCGAGCTGGACGTGCTGCCCACCAAGATCGCCTACCAGGGCGCGCCACCCCGACCCGACGGCGTCTACGACCTCCTCGTCGACGGCCGACTCACCGGCCCGGGCGAGCGCCACCGGCGGCAACGTGCGCACCATCGACATGATGGCGGGGACCTCCGTCACCCGGCCCGGCCCGCTCGACACGCTCCGCTTCACCGGCCTCGCGCCGGAGCTGAAGGACGTCGAGATCTGGCTGCCGCACAACGAGATCACCGAGCTGGTGGCCCTGCGCACGGATGCCGCGGTCGAGACGGTGCCGGACGCGGGACGCACGGTGTGGCTGCACCACGGCAGCTCGATCAGCCACGGCTCGGACGCCGAGAGTCCCACCACGACGTGGCCGGCGCATGGCCGCCGCACGTGGCGGGCGTGGACCTGGTCAACCTCGGGTTCGGCGGGAGTGCCCTGCTCGACCCGTTCACGGCGCGGGCGATGCGGGACGCGCCCGCCGACCTGATCAGCGTCAAGATCGGCATCAACCTGGTGAACACCGACCTGATGCGGCTGCGTGCCTTCGCACCGGCGGTGCACGGGTTCCTCGACACGATCCGCGAGGGACATCCCGAGACACCGCTGCTGGTGGTCTCGCCGATCCTGTGCCCGATCCAGGAGGACACCCCCGGGCCGCTCGCCCCGGACTTCGCCAACCTCAGCGAAGGCAGGCTGAGCTTCATGGCCACGGGCGACTCCTCGGACCCCACGCGGCTGACACTCACCATCATCCGCGCCGAGCTCGCGCGCATCGTCGGCGCCCGAGCGGCCGCGGATCCCCACCTGCACCTCCTCGACGGCCGCGAGCTCTACGGCGAGGCCGACTTCGCCGACCTTCCGCTGCCCGACCAGCTCCACCCGGACGCCGCCACTCATCGCCGCATCGGCGAGCGGTTCGCCGAGCATGCCTTCGGGCCGGGTGGCCCGCTTCGGCGCTGCCTAGGTGCCGGTCAACGGCTCCCCGTGCCGGTCCTCCACCCGGCCCGGAACCGCGAACTCCCTCGCCAGCACACGGCGCAGGTCGGCGATCATCTCCGGGACCCCGCCGCCCTTCTCGATGTAGCCGTGCGCCCCGAGTGACTGCGCCCGCTCGACCGCGCCGCTGGAGCCGGTGAAGGCCGACAGCATCACCACGATCGACCCGGGGCTCTCCTCGCGGATCAGGGTGAGCGCCTGGAGCCCGTCCATGACCGGCATCGCGATGTCGAGCAGCACCAGGTGGGGCTTGTGCGCGGCAACGGCCGCCACACCGGAGTCCCCGTCGGGGGCCTCGGCCACGATGGTGAAGTCCGGCTCCCGTTCGAGCGCGAGCCGCACCAGCAACCGGAGATCATCCGAGTCGTCGATCAGCACGACGCGGATCGGACTCGCCACCTTCGACGTCACCCCTGCCCCTCCTCAAAGGCTTGTCAACGAGAAACGCGATCACGCTATCCGTGGGCGAGAGCGACGTGGGGGCGAAATCGCCGAGGTGGCTCGGATGATGGTCAGGCGTGGAGGGTGATGCCGCAGCGTGGGCAGTGGGCCTGGTGGGACCACTCCAGGGCCTGACCGCACGCACACGTGGGCTCGACGGCCACGACAGCCCTCCTCGTCACACGCGGGGCCCAGATGACCTAGCTGTCGCTGTACTTGCCATCACGCACCTCCTTGTCGGTGGACGAGTTCCTCTGCACGAGGGATTCGGAGCCGTCGCCGACCCGGATTCCCCGTTTCGAAGTTCCGACGATTTGTCCGAGAACCGTCGTACTCAAGAGGAGCGCGCGGGGTGCCCGGAGATACGCCCACTTCTGTCGGTGGCCGGTGCGATAGTTCTGGCCATGACGGCCTGGCACGACGTCGAACGCGCGGAGCCCGAGTTCGCCCAGCGCGTGAGAGGGCTCCTCGACGCCCACCGGCACAAGACGATCGCCACCCTGCGGGTCGACGGGTCACCGCGCATCTCCGGCATCGAGGCCGCCTTCGAGGACGGCGAGCTCACCTTCGGCTCGATGCCCGACGCGCGCAAGGGCGCGGACCTGCTGCGGGATCCGCGGTTCGCCCTGCACGGCGCCACCGTCGACCCGGTCGAGGGCGCGGAGGCGACCTGGCCGGGCGAGGTGAAGGTGTCGGGGCGGGCCATCCCTGCCGGGCCGGTCACCGAAGGACCTGACGGAGATCGCTTCCGCGCCGACATCGCCGAGGTCGTGCACACCCACCTCGACGAGGCGGCCACGATGCTCGTCGTCGAGTGGTGGACTCCGACACACGGGCTGCGCAAGGTCGAGCGTGCCTAGCCCACGGGTGCGCGCAACGTAGCGTGGCCATGTGCCCGGGCCGTTGGATCGCGTCGATGAGTTCCAGCGCCGTCACCGGTTCGTCGGATTCCCGCTCGGGGTCGTCTACAAGTTCTTCGACGACCAGGGTGGCTACCTCGCCGCGGTGCTCACGTACTACGCCTTCGTGGCCATCTTCCCGATCCTGCTGATCGTCTCCTCGGTGCTCGGATTCATCCTGCAGGGACACTCCGACCTCCAGCAGGAGATCCTCACCTCCACGCTCTCGCAGTTCCCGATCGTCGGTGACCAGCTGGGGCGTCCCGAAGGACTGCAAGGCAGCACCTCCGCCGTCGTGGTCGGGTCCCTCGCTGCCCTGTACGGCGTGATCGGGCTCGCGCAGGCGGCCCAGAACGCGGTCAACGTCTCCTGGGCGATCCCCCGCAACAGCCGCCTGAACCCGGTGGTCAGCCGGCTGCGCAGCGTGGTCTGGCTCGTGCTGGCCGGGCTCGCCCTGGTCCTGGTCGCCGTGCTCACCAGCCTGGGCAGCCACCTCGACGTCTTCGGCGCCGAGCTGGACGCGAGCGTGCGCTGGCTGGTCGTGATCGCCACCGTCCTGCTCAACACGGCCGTGCTGTCCGCCATGATGCGGCTCTCCACGCCGCAGAAGGAGAGCCTGCGCGAGGTGCTGCCCGGCGCCGCGACGATCGCCGTGCTCTGGCAGCTGCTCCAGGTGCTCGGTGGCTTCTACGTCGAGCACGTCATCGGCAAGGCCAGCCAGATGAACGCCGTGTTCGCGGTCGTGCTCGGACTCGTCGCGCTGCTCTACGTCGCCACGGTGATCGCGATCATCGGCCTCGAGATCAACGTCGTGCTCGCCAAGCACCTCTATCCGCGGGCTCTGCTGACCCCGTTCACCGACGCCGTCCAGCTCACCGAGGCCGACGAGCGGGTCTACCGCGAGTACGCGCAGGCCCAGCGGCACAAGGGCTTCGAGCGGGTGCACGTCAGCTTCGACGACCGGGAGACGTGAGCCCGGCCGTCGCCCGGTCGAAGAGCTGCACGGCCGCCGACCAGGTCACGCACGACGACGACTCCAGGACCCGCTCGTGAGGTGCGTGCCGGGATCGTCGCCCAGCGCACCGACCGCGGATCGTGCGTTGGACGCCAGTGCGAGCACCGCACGCCCCGCCGCCGTGCCGAGTGGAAGAGGTCGGGATCCTCCTGCGCGCAGGCCAGAACCGCCTCGTGCAGAGCCGCGCGCAGCTCCTGGAGTGCTGGTGCAGTCGTCGTGGTCGCGCTCGTCTCGAGCGGGTGCAGGGTGGTGGTCATCGGGTGCCTCCGTAGTGGGTGGCTCCACCATCTGGCGCACCCGTGTGACGCCCCGTGTGATGCTCGTGCACCCCGGAGGATCAGCCGACGCTGCGCTCGCGGTCGCCCCAGTACTGCGCCCGCAGCGCCTTCTTGTCGGGCTTGCCCGAGGGCGTCAGCGGCAGTGCGTCGGTGGCGATCACCTGCTTCGGCGACTGCACGCCGCCCTTGCGCTGCTTGACCGACTCCTTGATCTCGGCCACGACGTCGTCGGTGAGCTCCGCTCCGTCACGGAGTACGACGATGGCGGTGACCGCCTCGCCCCAGCGCTCGTCGGGCACGCCGATCACGCCGACCTGCGCGATCGCCGGGTGCTCGGCCACGACGTCCTCGACCTCGCGCGGGAACACGTTGAACCCGCCGGTGACGATCATGTCCTTGGTGCGGTCGACGATGAACCAGAAGCCGTCCTCGTCCTCGCGCGCGACGTCGCCGGTGTGCATCCAGCCGTCGCGGAAGGTCTCGGCGGTCTCGTCGGGCAGCTTCCAGTAGCCACCGGCGAGCAGCGGACCGGCGACGCAGATCTCGCCCGGCTCCCCCACCGGCACCGGCTTGCCGTCCTCGTCGAGCAGGGCGGTACGCAGGAACGCCGACGGCCGGCCGCACGAGGACAGCCGCTTCTCGTCGTGGTCGCCCTTGGCGAGGTAGCTGATCACCATCGGGGCCTCGGACTGCCCGTAGTACTGGGCGAAGATCGGCCCGAAGCGCTCGATCGCCTCGGCCAGCCGCACCGGGTTGATCGCCGACGCGCCGTAGTAGACGGTCTCGAGCGAGGACAGGTCGCGCGTCTTCGAGTCGGGGTGGTCCATCAGCGCGTAGAGCATCGACGGCACCAGCATGGTCGCGGTGATCTTCTGCTCCTCGATCGTCCGGAGCACCTCGGCCGGGTCGAAGCGCGGCAGCACGTAGAGCGACCCGCCCTTGATGACGGTGGGCGCGAAGAAGGCCGCACCGGCGTGCGACAGCGGCGTACACATCAGGAAGCGGGGGGACTCCGGCCACTCCCACTCGGAGAGCTGCACCTGGGTCATCGTCGACATCGCCTGCGCGGTGCCGATCACGCCCTTGGGCTTGCCGGTGGTGCCGCCGGTGTAGGTGATCGAGACGATGTGGTCGGGCGGCAGCAGCACCGCCTCGAGCGGCTGCGGGGCGAAGGTCTCGGCGGTGGCGGCCAGGTCCTTGCCGACGTGGGCGAGCTCCTCGGGCACCGGACCGATGGTGAGCACCTGGGTCAGTCCGGGCACCTTCTCGAGCAGGCCCAGCGCGCGCTCCACGAACATCGGCACCGGGTCGATGATCAGGGTGGTGATCTCGGCGTCGTTGAGCACGTAGGCGTGGTCGTCGAGCGAGCCGAGCGGGTGCAGCGACGTACGCCGGTAGCCCTGGGTCTGGCCCGCCCCCAGGATGTAGAGCACCTCGGGCCGGTTCAGCGCGAGCAGCGCACCGGGTGTCCCCCGGCCGGCGTCGAGCGCCTCGAAGGCCTGGATGTACTGGCTCATCCTCATGGCCACCTCGCCGCCGGTCAGCGTCGTGTCGCCGAGGAACATCACGGGCTTGTCGTGGTGGCGCTTCAACGCGGCCACCATCGTGTGCCCGTTGTGCGTGCCGAGTCGGAGGGTGTCCGGCAGGAGGTCCGGGGATGAGTCGGTCATGCCGCGAGACTAGAACGTGTTACAGAAATGGGCAATCAGCGACCCAGTACCCGGTCTCACCATCTCCGGGTGATGGCGGCGGACCGTGACGCGGCCAGCATGGAGGTGCGACCGGTCGGCCGCGCCTCGTTTCGGGAGGTATGCCATGTCCACCGTGCATCACCTGTGGCCGCACCGCCACCACGAACCACGTGTCGCCGGGGACCTCAGACCAGGGACCGTCCTCGCCGGCCTGGCCGCCCTGGTCGCGCTCGTCACGCTGGTCGGAGGACTCGCCGGGGTGGCCACCTGGGCGGTGGTGCGCTTGTTCACCGTCGGCGTCGGATGAACGCAGCTGGCGGTCCTCAGTAGCCCGTGCCCCGCTTGACCTGCTCACGCTCAGACGGATGCGCGCTGCCCTTCTTGTCGAGGGTGGTGCAGGCGTCCTCGATGTCCCGGCTCAGCCGCTCGACCTGCTCGCGGCTCATCGTCTCCTTGACCAGCGCGCGCATGATCTTCACGTCCTGGGCGTCGGGGGGCAGCGTGTACGCCGGCACCATCCAGCCGCGTTCGGCCGACAGCTGCCACGCGATGTCCGACTCGTCGAAGGACGTGTGCTCGCCCGTCAGCCGGAAGGCCACCAGCGGCAGCTGCTCCTTGTCGTCGCCGATCACCTCGAACCGGCCCGTCTTGCGCAGGTTCTCGGCCAGCGCTGCGGCGTTCTGCTGCATCTGCTTCATCACGTAGGTGTAGCCGTCGCGGCCGAGGCGGACGAAGTTGTAGTACTGCGCGAGCACCATCGCCGCGCCCGTCGAGAAGTTCAAGGTGAACGTCGCGTCGGTCTTGCCGAGGTAGTTCTCGTAGAAGACGAGGTCCTCGGCGAGGTCGGACTTCTCGCGGAAGATCAGCCAGCCGATGCCCGGGTAGACGAGGCCGTACTTGTGGCCCGACACGTTGATCGAACGGACCTGCTCGAGGCGGAAGTCCCACTCGGAGTCGGGATAGAGGAACGGCCACACGAAGCCGCCGCTGGCGCCGTCCACGTGGAGCGGGATGTCGAGGCCGCGCCGTTCCTTGACGTCCAGGAGGAGCTTGTTGATCCCGACGATGTCGTCCATGTGGCCGGTGAACGTGGTGCCGAGCACGGCGGCCACACCGATCGTGTTCTCGTCGAGGTGCGGCTCCACGTCCTCGGGCCCGATCGTGTACTTGTTCTCCGCGAGCGGGACGATCCGGGGCTCGACGTCGAAGTAGCGACAGAACTTCTCCCAGACCACGTGGACGTCACCGCCGAAGACGAGGTTGGGCCGGTCGGTCGAGAGCTTCTCGGCCTCGCGGCGCTCCTTCCACTTCCACTTCAGCGAGAGCGCGCCGAGCATGATCGCCTCCGATGACCCCTGCGTCCGGCAGCCGGTCGTCTCACCCGGCGCGTTGAACAGGTCGGCGAGCATCCGGACGCACCGCTGCTCGATCTCCGCGGAGATCGGGTACTCCGCATGGTCGATGAAGTTGCGGTGGAGGTTCTCCGCGATGATCCGCTGTGCCTCCGGCTCCATCCACGTCGTCACGAAGGTCGCCAGGTTGCGCTGCGGATCGCCCTCCATGGTGAGGTCCTCGCCCAGCAGCCGCATCGCGTCGACCGGTCGCATCCCGGTCTGCGGGAAGACGGTGGATGGTGCCGGATCGGTCAGGAACCGGTTGCCGAAGAGCGCTTCTGCGTCTGCCTGGCTGAGATTCGTCATGACGTTCACGCTAGGCACGCCTCACAGCAGGTGGCCTCACCCGTACCGGACGAACCCAGCCCCTCAGGTCTGGAGGCCGCCGAGGTCGTCGGGTACGTCGACGGCGTACTGGCGCAGCACGTCGAGCGGGACCAGCTCGAGGGTGGCCGCGTTCGTCGACGCGAGCACCACCGGCGCGGCCGCACCGGCGCTGTGAGCGCGAGCCCAGTTGGCCGCCGTGACGCACCACCGGTCGCCGGGGCTGAGTCCCGGGAAGCCGTAGCCGGGGTTGGGCGTCGAGAGGTCGTTGCCGATGCTGCGCTGGTGCTCCAGGAACTCGGCCGTGACCACGGCGCAGATGGTGTGGCTGCCGAGGTCCTCCGGGCCGGTGCTGCAGCAGCCGTCGCGGTAGAACCCGGTCATCGGCTCGGTGCCGCACTCCTGGAGCTCCTCCCCCAGGACGTTGCGCTCGTCGCTCACGCCACCGTCTCCGCGACGAGCCGCACCTCGTCGGCCGAGCGGAGGCTGAGCAGGAGCGTGGTCACCCCGGTCTCCTCCCAGGCCGCGACCCGTTCCCTGACGAACCCGGCGTCGCCGACGATGTGCATGTCCTCGACCAGGTCGTCGGGGATCAGTGCCGTCGCCTCCTCGCGCTTCCCGGCGAGGAACAGCTCCTGCACCTCGTCGGTGATCTCGGCGTAGCCCATCCGCTCGAAGACGTTCTTGTGGAAGTTCTGGTCCTTGGCGCCCATGCCGCCCATGTACAGCGCGATCGTCGGCTTGAGCGCGTCGATGACGCCCTGACGCTCCTCGTCGCTCGAGGTGATCTGCAGGTGGCAGGTCGCGGCGATCTCGAAGTCCGCACGCGTACGACGGGCGCCCGGTCGCGCGAAGCCCTCGTCGAGCCAGGGCTGGTACATCCCCGCCGTCTTCGGCGTGTAGAAGATCGGGATCCAGCCGTCGGCGATCTCGGCCGTCTGCGCGACGTTCTTCGGCCCCTCCGCCCCGAGCCAGATCGGGATGTCCGCACGCAGCGGGTGCACGATCGGCTTCAGCGGCTTGCCCAGGCCGACCGAGCCCTCGCCGTTGAACGGCAGCGGGTAGTGCGGGCCGTCGTTGGTCACCGGTCCCTGCCGGGCGAGCACCTGGCGGACGATGTCGACCACCTCGCGGGTGCGCGCCAGCGGCTTGGAGAACGGCTGGCCGTACCAGCCCTCCACCACCTGGGGTCCGCTCACGCCCATGCCGAGCACGACCCGGCCGCCGGTGAGGTGGTCGAGCGTGAGGGCATGCATCGCGATCGAGGTCGGCGTGCGCCCGGACATCTGCACGATCGAGGTGCCGAGCCGCACCCGGCTCGTCTCGCGGCCCCACCACGCGAGCGGGGTGAACGCGTCGGAGCCCCACGCCTCGGCGGTGAAGATCGCGTCGAAGCCGGCGTCCTCGGCGGCCGCGACGAGCTCGCCGACACCCTCCGGCGGCTGCGCTCCCCAGTAGCCGAGCTGCAGTCCAAGTTTCATCGCGCGTCTCCTTCGCCGGGGTGGGGTGCTTGCCGAATAGTAGAACGTGTTCTACTTTCGGACCATGACACGAACTCTGTCAGCACCGGTCACCGTAGCGTTCGACTACACGCGCTCGACCGGACCGGTCATCGGCCGATTCCTCACCGGCCTCCGCGACGGCACCCTCGTCGCAGCCCGTACGTCGGAGGGCCGCGTGGTGATCCCGCCGCCCGAGTTCGACCCGGTCACCCATGACGCGGTCACCGACTTCGTCGAGGTCGGCGCCGAAGGCACCGTCACCTCGTGGACCTGGGTCTCCGAGCCGGTGAAGGGCCAGCCCCTCGACCGGCCCTTCGCCTTCGCGCTGGTGACCCTCGACGGCGCCGACGTGCCGATGCTGCACGCGCTCGACGTCGCCTCCCCCGACGACGTCAGCACCGGCATGCGGGTCCGGGTGCGCTGGGCCGAGGAGCGGGTCGGCGCGATCACGGACATCGCGTGCTTCGAGCCGGCCGACGCGAGGGTGTTTCGAGACGGTCGCTGACGCTGCCTCCTCAACCACCGAGACGAGCGAGCCGGTCACGGGCGTCATCACGCCGGTCGAGCTCGACTACCTCTACGCCGCCTCGCCCGAGGAGTCGGCGTTCTACCGCGGCCTCGAGCAGGGCAAGATCCTCGGCCAGCGCTGCCCGGCCTGCCAGAAGGTCTACGTGCCACCGCGCTCGGCCTGCCCGGCCGACGGCACGCCGACCGCCGAGGAGATCGAGCTGCCCGACAAGGGCACGGTCACCACGTTCTGCATCGTGAACGTGCCGTTCATGGGGCAGAAGATCACACCGCCGTACGTCTCGGCGTACGTCCTGCTCGACGGCGCGGACATCGCCTTCCTGCACCTGATCCTGGACATCCCGGCCGAGGAGGTCCGGATGGGCATGCGGGTCGAGGCGGTCTGGAAGCCCCGCGAGGAGTGGAGCACCACGATCGAGAACATCAGCCACTTCCGTCCGACGGGTGAGCCCGACGCGGACTACGAGACCTACAAGCAGCACCTCTGAGGGGACGACACGATGAGAGACGTTGCCGTCGTTGGCTTTGCCCAGCGACAGATGGAGGAGTTCGACGGGTCGCCCACGTGCGTGGAGATGCTCGTGCCCCTGTTCGGGGAGTGCTACGAGCAGACCGGCTGGACCCGGCGGGACATCGGCTTCTGGTGCTCGGGGTCCTCGGACTACCTGGCCGGCCGGTCCTTCTCCTTCGTGCAGGCCGTCGACGCGATCGGCGTGATCCCGCCGGTCAACGAGTCGCACGTCGAGATGGACGCCGCCTGGGCGCTCTACGAGGCCTGGGTGAAGATCCAGACCGGCGAGGTCGACACCGCGCTGGTCTACGGCTTCGGCAAGAGCTCGGCGGGCGTGCTGCGCCGCACGCTGGCGCTCCAGCTCGACCCGTACACGATGACCCCGCTCTGGCCCGACACCGTGTCGCTCGCCGGGCTCCAGGCCCGCGCGGGCATCGACGCCGGGCTGTGGGACGAGAAGGCGATGGCCGAGGTGGTCAACCGCTCGCTCACCGACGCCGAGAAGAACGAGTACGCCATCCGCAAGGGTGGCTCGTCGGTCGAGGAGCTGCTCGCCCGGCCGATGTACGCCGACCCGCTGCGCAAGCACGACTGCGCGCCGGTCACCGACGGCGCTGCCGCGATCGTGCTGGCCGCCGACGACAGGGCCCGCGAGGTCTCCGAACGTCCGGCCTGGATCACCAGCCTCGCGACGTACGTCGACCCGATCAGCATGGGCACCCGCGACCTGACCCGCTCCCCCTCGGCCGGGCTCGCCGCCCGCGACTCCGACCTCGAGGGCGTGGAGGTGGCCGAGCTGCACGCGCCCTTCTCGCACCAGGAGCTGATCCTGCGCACCGAGCTCGGCCTCGCCGACGACGTGGCGATCAACCCGTCCGGGGGTCCGCTCGCCGGCAACCCGATGTTCACCAGCGGGCTGATCCGCTTCGGCGAGGCCGCGAAGAAGGTCTGGTCGGGCGACGCCGGCAAGGTGCTCGGCCACGCGACCAGCGGGCCGGCGCTCCAGCAGAACCTCGTGTGCGTGATGGAAGGCGGGAAGTGATGGGAAAGCAGCCGGCCGCCGTCATCGGCGTGGGCCAGACCCACCACCGGGCCAAGCGGGAGGACGTCTCGATCGCGGGACTCTGCCGCGAGGCGATCGACCGGGCGCTCGAGGACGCCAACCTGGGCTTCGACGACATCGACGCGATCGTGGTCGGCAAGGCGCCCGACCTGTTCGAGGGCGTGATGATGCCCGAGCTGTTCCTGGCCGAGTCGCTCGGTGCGGCCGGCAAGCCGCTGATCCGCGTGCACACGGCCGGATCGGTCGGCGGCTCGACCGCGATCGTCGCCTCCTCGCTCGTGCAGTCCGGCGTGCACAAGCGGGTCCTCACGGTGGCCTTCGAGAAGCAGTCGGAGTCCAACGCCATGTGGGCGCTGTCGGTGCCGGTGCCGTTCAACATGCCGGTGCACGCCGGCGCGGGCGGCTACTTCGCCCCGCACGTGCGCTCCTACATCCGCCGGTCCGAGGCGCCGACCCACATCGGCGCGATCGTCGCGGCCAAGGACCGGCAGAACGCGCTGAAGAACCCCTACGCCCACCTGAAGAACAAGGACACGACCGTCGAGTCGGTGCTGGCGTCGCAGATGCTCTGGGACCCGATCCGCTACGACGAGACGTGCCCTTCGTCCGACGGCGCCTGTGCCCTCGTCATCGTCGACGAGGACACCGCGAAGTCCTCGCCCAACCCGGCCTGGATCCACGGCACCGTGATGCGCTCGGAGGCCACCACGGCCGCCGAGCGCGACCAGGTCAACCCGCAGGCCTCCCGCGACGCGGCCGCGTCGATCTGGAAGCAGGCGGGCATCACCAACCCGATCGAGGAGATCGATGCGGCGGAGATCTACGTGCCGTTCTCGTGGTTCGAGCCGATGTGGCTGGAGAGCCTCGGCTTCGCGGCGGAGGGCGAGGGCTGGAAGCTCACCGAGTCGGGCGCGACCGCGCTGGACGGGAGGATGCCGGTCAACATGAGCGGCGGCGTGCTCTCGTCCAACCCGATCGGCGCGAGCGGCATGCTCCGGTTCGCCGAGGCCGCCCTGCAGGTCCGCGGGGCCGCCGGTGAGCACCAGGTCGACGGCGCGAGGCGGGCCCTCGGCCACGCCTACGGCGGCGGGTCTCAGTTCTTCGCGATGTGGGTGGTGGGCTCCGAGCAGCTCGTCTGAGCCACCCGGACGCAGCACCGGTCGGGCGCCGGCTCGAGCCTGGCGGCGGCCGACTCGCAGCCGAGCCCGTCGAGCACGCCGCCGACGAAGTCGAGGTTGACCCCGCAGACCAGCGCGGTGTGGGCCCGCGCCAGCTTGTCGAACGGGCAGTTGCGCAGGCTCACCTCGGCGCCTTCGCGGGTGGGTTCGAACCCCTCGGCGTCGAGGGCTCCCGTCGCCCGGTCGAGCTCGTCGCCCGGGCCGTCGTACGCACACCCGATGGCGTGGCCGCGGCTGCGCGCCTCCTCGCTGAGGGTCCGGTCGAGCGGAGCCCCCTCGAGCGACCTCTCGACGGCCGCCGCCAGCACCGACCCGACCAGGTCGTAGCTGCGCTCGGGGACCGAGACCGCGATCTCCGACGACGTACGCCGGTAGACCTTGGCCGGGCGACCCGCGCCGGGACCGGAGCGGCCCGACAGCCGCCGGTGCTCGACCTCGAGCAGACCCTCGTCGACCAGCTTGTCGAGGTGGAAGCGGGCCGAGTGCAACGGAACCCCGGCGCCGTTCGCCGCCTCCTCCCGCCCCACGCAGTCGGGCTGCGCGGCGACGTACTCGTAGAGCCGGCGGCGCACCGGGTCGGCCAGGGCCGCGATGGCGGAGAACTCGTCGATCACGGGCACCTCCCTGCTTGACGGACCGCGGCGTACGCTTCTAACGTTCACGATAGTGACTTTTAGAAATCGGGTCCAGCAGGAGGTCTCATGTCGCAGGCGGCAGCACCCGTGGTCGAGCCCCGGTGGCGACCCCGGATCACCCACCAGGCCGCGGAGGTCGACCTCGCGGCCGCCGAGCGCGCGGCCACCGAGATGCTCGCGGCCCTGGGGCTGCCGATCGACACCGAGGACATGTTCGAGACGCCGCGTCGGCTGGTGCACGCCTACGCCGAGATGCTCACCGTCCCCGAGTTCGACCTCACCACCTTCAGCAACGCGGCCGGCTACGACGAGCTCGTCCTCGTCGCGGACATCCCGGTGCGGTCGCTGTGCGAGCACCACCTGCTGCCGTTCACCGGCGTCGCCCATGTCGGCTACCTGCCCGACGACCGGATCCTCGGTCTCTCCAAGTTCGCCCGCACGGTGGAGTTCTTCGCCCGTCGCGCCCAGACCCAGGAGCGGCTGACCACGCAGATCGCGGACCACCTGACCGAGCGGCTCCAGCCCCACGGCGTCGGTGTGGTCATCGAGGCCGAGCACACCTGCATGAGCATGCGCGGCGCCCGTGCCGACGGCGCCGTGACGGTGACCTCGATGCTGCGCGGCCGGCTGCGCGACGACCCGTCGGCGCGCGCCGAGTTCCTCTCCCTCACCCGCGACACGGAAGGCAGTCCGATGACCGAACCGATCGTGGTCGTGGGCGGTGGCCTGGCCGCCGGCACGGCCGTCACCGAGCTCCGCTCCGCGGGGTACGACGGCCCGCTCGTCCTCGTCGCCGAGGAGGAGCACGTCCCCTACGAGCGCCCGCCGCTGTCGAAGGCCTACCTGATGGGCAAGGACCCGGCCGAGAAGGCGGCGGTCCACCCGCTCGACTGGTACGCCGAGCACGACGTCGACCTGCGCCTCGGCAGCCGCGTGGAGTCGATCGACCTCGCCAACCGCACCGTGCGGATCCGGGAGGACGACCTCGGCTACGACCAGCTGCTCCTGGCCACCGGTGCCCGTCCGCGCCACCTCGACCTGGCCGACGCCAGCGGCGTACCGACCACCTACCTGCGCACCCTCGACGACTCGACCCGGCTGCGCGAGAAGCTCCAGCCGGGCAGCCGGATCGCGATCATCGGTGGCGGCTGGATCGGCCTCGAGGTCGCCTCGGCCGCCCGCGAGGCCGGCGCCGAGGTCGTCGTGCTCGAGGCGCTCGAGCAGCCGCTCGTGCGCGTGCTCGGCCCCGAGGTCGCCGCGATCTTCGCCGCCCTGCACCGCGAGCACGGGGTCGACCTGCGCACCGAGGTCGAGGTGCGCGCCATCGACGCCGCCGGCGACGGCGCGCGTCTCACCCTGGGTGACGGCTCGACCGTCGAGTGCGACCACCTCGTCGTCGGCGTCGGGGTCTCCCCCAACGTCGAGCTGGCCGAGGCCGCCGGCCTCACCGTCGACAACGGCATCCGCACCGATGCGCACCTGCGCACCTCCGACCCGCACGTGCTCGCCGCCGGCGACGTCGCCAACGTCGACCACCCGGTCCTGGGCCACCCGATCCGGGTCGAGCACTGGGACACCGCGATCCAGCACGGCAAGGTCGCCGCGGCCAACCTGCTCGGGGGCCAGGTGGAGGCCGAGGCGCTGCCCTACTTCTTCACCGACCAGTACGACTTCGGCATGGAGTACGTCGGCAACCCCGGCCCCGACGGCTACGACGACGTCGTCATCCGCGGGGACCGCGACGGACGCGTGTTCACGGCCTGGTGGCTGCGCGGCGACCTCGTCGTCGCGGGGATGCAGGCCAACGACTGGGACGCCATCGACCAGGTCCGCCGCCTCGTGGGCGGACCCGTCGATGTGGCCGCGCTCCGCGACGAGTCGGTCGGCCTGGCCGACGTCTGAGGTCAGACGCGGAAGTCGTAGGTCACCCAGGTGGTGCGCTCCGCCATGTCGTCGTACAGCTGCTGAGCAGTCGTGTTGTCCGCCGCTGTGATCCAGCGGACCTTGTTCATCCCGCGTTCCCTGGCCATCTCGCCCAGCCGGTTGATCAGCGCCCGTCCCACGCCCTTGCCGCGGACCTCCGGTGCGGTGAACAGGTCGTCGAGGTAGAGCCCGCGCTTGCCCGACGAGGGCCGTGAGAACTCGCGGTGGTGGGCGAACCCGACGATCTGGCCGTCGAGCTCCGCGACCAGGGCGTTCACCTCGTTGGTCTCGTCGTTGATCCAGCCCCAGATGCGGTCCACGACCTCCTGGTCCACGTCGTACTCGTAGAAGGTGCGGTAGGCGTGGAACAGCCCCTGCCAGGCGTCGTGGTCGGCAGGCTCGATGGGGCGTACGACGACATCGCTGGTGCTCATGGCCTCATCATGGCGCGGGCGTTCGCCCACGGCGAACGACCGCCGCTGATCGCGCCGGACCGGCCTAGTCTCGGATGCATGGGAGAAGTGATCGCGTTCCCGCCGCAGGAGCAGCCGCAGCACGAGCCGGTCGAGCCGCTGTGGCGTGAGGCCGTCGGCCACGAGCTCCGGGAGGAACGCCATCGCCAGGAGCGCACCCTCGCCGACGTGGCCGAGGAGTCCGGCGTCTCGACCCAGTACCTCTCGGAGATCGAGCGCGGCCGCAAGGAGCCCAGCTCGGAGATCCTCGGTGCCGTCTCCGGCGCCCTGGGCCTGCGTCTCGTCGACCTGACCGCCCGGATCACCCGGACGATCGCCGCCAGCCCGCGCGGGCCGCTGGCGCTGGCGGCCTGAGTACGCCTAGTAGCCCGGGAAGACCTTCCGGAGGTCGTCGAGCGACACGTTGCCGGTGACCTCGACGCCTTCGGGCGTGTGCTTCGGCTTGAGCCGGCCGGCGACCAGCCGGACGACGGCCTCGGCCGGACCGTTGAACGTGGCGGTGGGCTCGTGGTCCGAGGCGTTGGCGATGCTGACGGCGTCGCCGATCAGGATCACCGTGCCGCCCACGGCCACCGTGGCCGGCTCCGACAGGACGTCGGCCTTGCCGATGAAGCCGAGCATGAAGCCGAAGCTGGTGGCGAAGTGGTCGAGCAGCAGGTCGGCGGTGCCGGCGTCGAGTGACGCCTGCGGGTCGATGGCGCGACGAGCACGTCCCAGCCGTGCAGCGTGGTCTCGTTGAGCCGCATCGCCGACGAACGTCCCGAGCGGCGCCGGCTCGGGCAGGAAGCCGAGGTCGACCGTCAGCGAGCGCGCTGCTCCGGGTCAGCCCCTCCAGCGTCGAGACGAGCCGCTCGTCGTGCTCGAGGAAACCGGCTGCCTGGTCGGCCGGCTCCAGGGCGTTCCACCGGTCCCAGATGGCCTGGTTCTGCCCTCGGGAGTGGCAGTTCCGGCGATCGCCGCCTCCAGCATGGGCAGATCCAGATCTCGGCGCCGCTGCCCAGGTGCGACAGCACCTGCGCCACGGTCCACTCCTCGGCACCACTGGTGTCGCTGAGCTGCTCCGGCGTCAGCCGGCCCACCTCCTGCGCGAGCCGGTCGTGGTTGGCGCGCAGGGCGGCGATGGACGCGTCGAGAAGTTCGCTCATGCCGTCGGCAACCTCGCGCCGCGGCGGCCGATGTGCATTCCGCGCGCCTCAGGCACGCACGGATGCCTTCCGGCTGTCCAGGATCCCGTCGACCAGGCCGTAGGCGACGGCCTCCGGCCGCGTCCAGCACCAGGTCGCGGTCGGTGTCCTCGCGCAGCCTCGCGACGCTCTGCCCGGTGTGCCGGGCGAGGATCGACTCCATCTCGGCGCGCAGTCGCACGATCTCCTTCGCCTGGAGCGCCAGGTCGGGCAGGGCGCCCTGACCTCCGGTCGACGGCTGGTGGAGCACCACCCGGGCGTGCGGCAGGACCATCCGGCTGCCCGGCGTACCCCCGGCGAGGAGCAGCGCGGCACTGCTCGCCGCCTGGCCGACGCAGGTGGTGCTGACCGGCGAGCTGACGAACTGCATGGTGTCGTAGATGGCCAGGGTCGCGGTCACCGAGCCGCCGGGCGAGTTCAGGTAGAGGTTGATCGGCGCTCTCGGGACGCTCCGACTCCAGGTGCAGCAGCTGCGCGATGACGACGTTGGCGACGCCGTCGTCGATCTCGGTGCCGATGTAGATGATCCGGTCGGTGAGCAGCCGGCTGTAGATGTCCACGGCCCGCTCGCCGTGCAGGGTCTTCTCGATCGACGCTGGGGATCGTGTAGCTGCTCATCGCCGTACCCCCAGACCGACGGTGCGCGCCTGCCGGGCGGGCGTGACCGCGGCGACGTCGCTGATGATCTGGTCGACGAAGCCGTACTCGCGCGCCTCCTCGGCGGTGAACCAGCGGTCGCGAGTCGGCGTCCTGCTCGACCTTCTCCACCGACTGGCCGGTGTGCTCGGCGATCAGCCGCATCATCACGTTCTTGGTGTGCTCGAGGTTCTCGGCCTGGATCTCGATGTCGACGGCCGTGCCGCCGATGCCGGCGGAGCCCTGGTGCATCAGCACCCGGGAGTGCGGCAGGGCGTAGCGCTTGCCCGGCGTGCCGGCCGAGAGCAGGAACTGGCCCATGCTGGCGGCCAGTCCCATCGCCAGGGTGCTGACGTCGTTGGGGATCAGCCGCATCGTGTCGTAGATGGCCAGCCCGGCCGAGACCGAGCCGCCGGGTGAGTTGATGTAGAGGCTGATGTCGCTGTGCGGGTCCTCGGCGGAGAGCAGCAGCAGCTCGGCGCAGAGCCGGTTGGCGATCGCGTCGTCGACCTCCTGGCCGAGCACGATGATGCGCTGGTGCAGCAGCCGGGCGGTCAGCTGGTCGTCGAGCGAGCCGGTCGAGTAGGCGGTTCGGGCATCGGGACACCTCCTGTGGTGGGTGCTCCCAGACTCCGGCGCGGCGACCCGGCGTTCCAGCGGTTCTGCCGGGGGCGGTTCTGCCGTCAGCAGAGGACCTTGTGCGTCCTGCGTCCGCGGCGCATGATTACTTCATTACAACGTTGCAGAGGAGCGTCGACATGAGTGCAGATCAGGGACAGGTGGCCGGCTGGCTGCAGGGGCGGCTGCCCGAGGCATGGTTCACGGGACCGGCCGAGGTGACCGTCGACCGCGAGGAGATCCTGGTGATCGGCACGCTGGCGGCGCCCGAGGGCGTCGAGGGCGAGCCCGACGGGCCGGAGGCCACCGAGGCGGCCCGGGGCCGGATCTCCCGGTTCCGCGAGGAGACCCGCGACGAGCGGATCTCGATCGCCCGCGAGGCCGAGCACCGGTTCGGCAAGAAGGTGGCCTGGGGCGCGGAGTGCGGTCCGGCGACGGTGGTCTTCACCCATCTCGCCGTACCCGTGATGACGCGGCTGCGCCAGCCCGAGCGCGTCGTGCTCGACACCCTGGTCGAGGCCGGCGTCGCCCGCAGCCGCGCCGACGCGCTCGCCTGGTGCGTGCGCCTGGTCGGCGAGCACACCGAGGACTGGCTGGCGCAGCTGCGCGAGGCGATGACCAGCGTGCAGAAGCTGCGCGACGAGGGTCCGCCCGCCGCCTGAGTCGAGCCGCGGCCGACGCAGGGCCCGCATCGCCGCGCGCGCGTCGTCCAGGGCGTACGGCGACCCGCCGGCGGTCGACTCGATGATGGCTCCCTCGTGCACCAGCGCGAGCTGACGCGCCAGCGACCCGTCGTCCTCGACGCCGCCGTCGGCCAGCAGGCGGCCGAAGAGGTCGCGCATCCACTGCTTCTCGGCCCGCACCAGGGCCGTCGCGGTCTCCGACGACGTGGACAGCTCGGCGTAGGCGTTGACGAAGCCGCACCCCCGCTCGGCCGCCTCGAGCCACGACTCCAGCGCGTCGAGCACCGCCACGGCCCGGTCCGCTGCGTCTCCGTCGACGCCGGCGAGATGGTCGGTCACGTGCGCCTGCCAGCGTCGGGCGCGCGCCTCGAGGTAGGCGACCACCAGGCCCCCCTTGGACCCGAACCGGTCGTAGATCGTCTTCTTGGTGGTGCCCGCCTGCTCGGCCACCAGGTCCACCCCGACGCTGGTGATGCCGCGGCTGTAGAAGAGCTCGCTCGCCGCGTCGAGGATGCGACGGGCGGCGGGGGTCAGGGTCGGGCTCGTCGGTCGTCGTGCTCATGGTCACCTCCGAAAGTATATTGCGAGTATACCGACCGGTGTGTTTACCTGCCAGCATGCAGCTCTCCGGATCCCTCCGCTCCCCTCTCGTCGCCGACCTGGCCCTGGTGGTGACGTGGAGCTCGGGGTTCATCGGCGCCGAGCTGTCCAGCCGGGCCGGCGCCGACCCGATCACGCTGCTCGCCTGGCGGTTCCTGCTCCTGGCGGTGCTGCTGGTCGGGGTCTACCGGGCGCTGGGCAACCCGTGGCCGTCGCGGTCGAGCTGGCGTCGGCAGTCGGTGGTCGGGGTGCTCTGCCAGCCGGCGTACCTGCTGCTGGTCTTCGAGGGCGTGGCCCACGGCGTGCCGGGCGGTACGGCGGCGCTGATCGCCGCCCTCCAGCCGCTGCTGGTCGCCACGGTGGCCGGCCGGCTGCTCGGCGAGCCGACCACGCGGCTGATGTGGGTCGGCATGGTCCTCGGACTGGTCGGCGTCGCCATCGTGGTCTCCGGCGACCTGGCCGTCGTCGGGAGCGCCGCTGTGGGCCTACCTGCTGCCGACGGCCGGCATGCTGTGCCTGACGACCGGCACCGTGCTCGACCGGCGCCTCGGACCGTCCGAGGGGGTGCTCCAGACGATCATGATGCAGTCGGTCATCACCGCCGTCGCTGCTCGTGGTGCTGGCGGTGGCCTTCGGCAGGGCGACCGTCCCGACGTCGTGCGGACTTCTGGTGGGCGGTGCTCTGGCTGATCGTGCTGGCCAGCCTCGGCGGCTACGTGATGTACGTGCACGTCGCCCGCACGCAGGGCGCCACGGTGGTCAGCACGCTGCTCTACCTGACGCCGCCCACGACGATGCTGTGGGCCTACCTGATGTTCGGCATGCCGCTGACCCTCGTCGCCGTGGCCGGCCTGGCCGTCAGCGCCGTCGGCGTGGCCCTCGTGCTGCGGGTCGACGGTGCGCGAACGCGCTCGGACCGGCGTCGGCGTGATCGCCGCTCCGCGGCTCAACGCCTCCCTCGCTCGGGATGAGTACGAGCAAGCTCGACTCCCCCTCGCTCAGTCGGCGTACTTGACCGGCAGGTGCTTGATGCCGTTGATCCAGCCGTGGCGCAGGCGGACGGCGTCGCCCGTGCGCTTGATGTCCGGCATCCGGTCGGCGATGGCGTTGAACATGACCTCGACCTCGAGGCGGGCCAGGTTGGCGCCGATGCAGTAGTGCGCGCCGTGGCCGCCGAAGGAGAGGTGCGGGTTGGGGTCGCGCAGGACGTTGAACGAGCGCGGGTCCTCGAAGACGTCCTCGTCGTTGTTGCCGCTGGCGTAGAAGATCCCGACGCGCTGGCCCTTCTTGACCAGCTGCTCGCCCACCATCACGTCGTTGAGGGCGGTGCGCTGGAAGACGGTGACCGGCGTGGCCCAGCGGATGATCTCGTCGGTCGCGGTCTTCGGGCGGTCCTTCTTGTACAGCTCCCACTGGTCGGGGTGGTCGAAGAAGGCCTTCATGCCGTGGGTGATGGCGTTGCGGGTGGTCTCGTTGCCGGCGACCGCCAGCATGATCACGAAGTAGCCGAACTCGTCCTCGGCCAGCGGCTGCCCGTCGACGTCGCCCTGGACCAGCTTGGTGATCAGGTCGTCGCGCGGGTTGAGCTTGCGGTCGGCGGCCATCTCCATGGCGTAGCCGAGGATCTCGGCGGCCGCGACGTCGGGCTGGCCGCCGTACTCGGGGTCGTCGCCGGCGAGCATCTGGTTGGACCAGTCGAAGAGCTTGCGGCGGTCCTCGAACGGTACGCCGAGCAGGTCGGCGATCGCCTGCAGCGGCAGCTCGGCCGCCACGTCCTCGACGAAGTCGCCCTCACCCTTGGCCAGGGCGTCGTCGACGATCTTGTCGGCCCGCTCGATCAGGACGTCGTGGAGCGCGCCGATCGAGCGCGGCGTGAACCCGCGGCTGATCAGCTGGCGGGTCTTGGTGTGGATCGGCGGGTCCTGGTTGATCAGCATGATCTGCTGCATCTCGACCTGGTCGCGCGTCATGTCGGGCGCCGAACCGGATGATCGCGCCGTTCTCCTGGCTGGAGAAGTCCTTGCTGTTCTTGGAGACCGCGGCGACGTCGGCGTGCTTGCTGACCGCCCAGTAGCCCGTGTCCAGGAAGCCCGCGTAGCCCGCCGGTTCCTGCTCCACCCACCAGACCGGAGCCGTCTGGCGCAGCTCCATGAACTGTTCCAGCGGGATGGCCCCCTCACACAGGAGCGGGTCGGTCGGGTCGAACCCGGTGGGTACGGCGGGTGAAGCGGTCACAGCGCAAACCTCCACGAATCTGGAACACGTTCTAGTGGTGATCGTTACATACTCTCGGTTTGTTTTGGAAGAGTGGGCACTCAGAAAATCGGCGTGGCGTTGCCGAAAATCAGAACGTGTTCTAGTTTTGTCCCATGGGAAACCCCGTGATCATCGACGCTGTCCGCACCCCGCTCGGCAAGCGCCGCGGAGGCCTCGCCGGCGTGCACCCGGGCGAGCTGCTCGGGTTCGTCCAGCGCGAGGTGCTCAAGCGCTCCGGCGTCGACCCCGAGCTCGTCGAGCAGGTCGTCGGCGGCGTCGTCACCCAGGCCGGCGAGCAGTCCAACGACATGGTCCGCCGCGCCTGGCTGCACGCCGGGCTCCCCCAGCCCACCGGCGCGACGACCGTGGACGCGCAGTGCGGTTCGGGGCAGCAGGCCGCCCACCTGGTCAACGACATGATCAAGGCCGGCACGATCAAGGTCGGCATCGCCTGCGGTGTGGAGTCGATGAGCCGGATCCCGCTCGGCGCCAACGTGCCGCCCGGTGCGGGCGACCCGCGGCCGGAGTCGTGGACGATCGACATGCCCAACCAGTTCGAGGCCGCCGACCGGATCGCGCGCAACCGCGGACTCACCCGCGAGGACCTCGAGGCGTGGGGGTTCGAGTCGCAGCGCAAGGCCAGGATCGCCGTCGACGAGGGCCGCTTCGAGCGCGAGATCGCGCCGCTCGAGGCTCCGGTGATCGACAAGGAGAGCGGCGAGCCGACCGGCGAGACCCGGGTGGTCTCCGCTGACGAGGGTCTGCGCGACACCACGATCGAGGGGCTGGCCGGGCTCCGGACGGTGCTCCCCGAGGGGCTGCACACGGCCGGCACGTCGTCGCAGATCAGTGACGGCGCCTCCGCGGTGCTGATCATGGACCTGTCGCTGGCCGAGTCGCTCGGGCTGACCCCGCGGGCGCGGATCGTCGACCACGCCCTGGTCGGGTCGGATCCCTACTACCACCTCGACGGCCCCATCGACGCGACCCGCCGACTGCTCGAGCGCACCGGCTTCACGCTCGACGACTTCGACCTGTTCGAGGTCAACGAGGCGTTCGCGTCCGTCGTACTCTCCTGGGCGCAGCAGACCGGCGCCCCCCTCGAGCGCACCAACGTCAACGGCGGCGCCATCGCGCTCGGCCACCCCGTCGGCTCCACCGGCACCCGGCTGATCACCGACCGCGCTGCACGAGCTGGAGCGCACCGACGCGACGCGCGCGCTCATCTCGATGTGCGCCGGCGGCGCGATGGCGACCGGGACGGTGCTCGAGCGGGTCTAGTCTCGCCGCATGTTCACGTGGACCAAGGACCAGCTGGCCATCCGCGACGCCGTCCGGTCGTTCGTCGACAAGGAGATCCGCCCGCACCAGGACGAGCTCGAGCACGGCGACCTCCCGCCGTACGACCTGATCCGGAAGTTCTTCGCCACCTTCGGCCTCGACGCGATGGCGGCGGAGAGCTTCGACCGGTCGATCTCGGCGACGGCTCGTCCTCGCTCGTCCGGGGAGGGCATGGACCCCGCGCTCGCCGTACTCCCCCAGATCGAGCTGGTGAAGGTCTCCATGGGCATCCCCGCCGCGATCGGCGTCTCCATCGGCCTCGCGGCCGGCACCATCAACGCCAACGGGACGGTCGAGCAGCGCAAGCGGTGGGCGCGTGACCTGATGACCTTCGAGAAGGTCGGCGCCTGGGCGATCACCGAGCCCGACGCCGGCTCCGACGCCTTCGGCGGCATGCGTACGACGGTCAAGCCCGACGGTGACGAGTTCGTGCTCAACGGCCAGAAGACGTTCATCACCAACGGTCCGTACGCCGACACGATCGTCGTCTACGCCAAGCTCGACGACGGGTCGGGACTCGATCGCCGCGACCAGCCGGTGCTCACCTTCGTGCTCGACAGCGGCATGGACGGGCTCGAGCAGTCGAAGCCGTTCAAGAAGATGGGCATGAACTCCTCGCCCACCGGCCAGCTGTTCTTCGACCACGTCCGCCTCGGCCGCGACCGGCTGCTCGAAGGGACGCGCGGGTTCTGACGGTCGCGAGTCGGCCCGCTCCAACTTCATGGTCGAGCGGGTCGGCATCGCCACGCTCGTCCCTCGGGGTCATCGAGGAGTGCCTGCGGCTGTGCGTCGACTACGCCAAGGAGCGCACCCTGTGGGGCAAGCCGATCGGCGACCTCCAGCTGATCCAGCTCAAGCTCGCCGAGATGGAGGTCGCCCGGATCAACGTGCAGAACATGGTCTTCAAGGGCATCGCCGCCCGCCGGGGCGAGGTCGAGCTGGACCTGGCGGAGGCGTCGGCGATGAAGCTCTACTCCTCGAAGGCGGCCACCGACGTCGCCATGGAGGCGGTCCAGCTGTTCGGCGGCAACGGCTACATGGCGGAGTACCGCGTCGAGCAGCTCGCCCGCGACGCCAAGAGCCTGATGATCTACGCCGGCTCCAACGAGGTGCAGGTGACCCACGTGGCCAAGGGCTTGCTGCGGCGGTAGGGGCTGTCGGTTTCACAACGCCGATTGTGAAACTGGCACGACGCGACGAAAGCTTCGATCGCAACGTCGCCAGTTCTGTCTGCACAAGGTCGAGCCAGTTCGTCGCTCACAGGGCTATCCAGCACCCTGCAGTCGTCCACAGACGCGCTAGCTGTCAGTCGCGTGCGTCCCAGTCAAGACATCACGGTGGCCGGCATGGATGAACTCTTCGCTGCTTCACGCTCGACCAGGTGTTTCTCCGTCGAGAAGCTCTCGACTTCGGCTATGACGACCGAGACCTTGCGCGACGCCCTCATGGACGGCGTCCTCGCTCGTGTTCGGCACGGCGCCTACGCACCGGCGAAGACGTGGCAGGACGCTGACGACCTGGGCCGCCACCAGCTCCGCTCGCATGCCGTTCTGCGCTCGCACAAGAGTCGCGCTGGCACTGAGTCACACGAGCGCCGCGGTCGAGTTCGGACTACGCCTCCACCAACCGGATCTGTCCAAGGTGCATGTCACGTGCCTCGACAAGCCGATCGCCAGAACCACGCATGACGTGGTCTACCACCGCCTGCCCACGGTCAACGGGGCCGTTGTCGAGGGCGAGCACGATGTGCAGCTGATCAACGTGCTTCGTACTGCCCTCGACACCGCCTCGATGTCGAGCGTCGCGTCGGGGCTCGTCCTCCTCGACGGAGTCATCGATCAGAAGCTGGTGTCGATGGAGGAACTCCATGCTGCGTTCGAGAGATTCATCGGCGCCGGCTCTCGCAAGTTGCAGGTCACGGTGCGCCTGGTGAGGGAGGGAGCCGAGTCGGCCGGTGAGTCGCTCGGGCGTCATCTGTGTTGGGGACAGCACATCCCCGAGCCGCAACTGCAGTTCAAGGTCTACGACAGACACGGTGTGCTCGTCGGGCGCACCGATTTCGCCTGGCCCCAGTTCGGCGTACTCGGCGAGTTCGACGGCCTCCTCAAGTACCTCAGGTCTCAGCGTCCCGGCGAGACTGTCGAGGAAGCCGTCATCCGCGAGAAGAAGCGCGAGGATCTCCTGCGTGAACTCACCGGCTGGCTGATGATTCGGATCATCTGGGCCGACCTCTTCCGAGCCTCGGAAACGGGTGCGCGGATCAAGGACACCCTCCGGCGCGGGAGCCGTCTGCTAGCTGCATGACGCGGCGCGACCAAAACTGTCACCGCTGCGACCGAAGTCTTGGTCGCACGGTGACAGTTTCACAATCCGGATTGTGAAACTGCAGCCCTACAGCAGCCCCCTCAACGCCCGCACCCGCCGCAGGGCCAGGCTCGCGCCGGCCCGCACCGTCGCGGGGGCGTGCAGCTCGTCGAGGATCGGGGCGCGCATCCGGGTCCAGTCGGGGTCGCTGGCGAGCGGGGCCTCGGGGCCGCTGCCGGGCTCGCCGAAGGAGCGGGCCATCGCCTCGCGGATGCCAGGAGCGGGAGCCCGTCCTTGGGCACCCAGGTCTCGCCCGGCCGGCAGACCATCTCGTGGCGCAGGCTCTCGATCAGGGCGTTGACCGTCCAGAAGGGCGCGGCGACCATGGCGGCCGTGCCGAGGCTGACCAGAGGCGCCGGGACCGGCAGCGTCGGCACGCGCACCCGCAGCAGGCCGGCCGCGCGGGCGCACTCGGCGAGCAGGCGCGAGTACGGCAGCACGTTCGGTCCGCCGATGTCGAGGGCGCCGGTGAGGTGGTCGTCCTCGAACGACTCGACCATCGCCCGGAGCACGTCGCTGACGGCGATCGGCTGGACCCGGTTCTCCAGCCAGCTCGGCACCGGCTGCACCAGCAGCAGCGTCGCGAGCTGACGGATCACCTCGAAGGACGTGGAGCCGGCGCCGATCACGACGCCCGCGCGCAGCGAGAGCACCGAGCAGCGCTCGCTGGCTCGCCTCGGCGAGCACCTCCTCGACCTCGAGGCGGGAGGAGATGTGCCGCGAGAGCTCCTCGACGGGAGCGTCGGGGACCAGGCCCGAGAGGTAGACGACGCGGCGTACGTCGCTGTCCCGGTACGGCGTCGCGCACCACGTCCGCGCCGGCGCGGTCGCGGTCGGCGAACCCGCGCACGTTCAGCGAGTGCACCAGGTAGCAGACGCCGTCGACACCGCTCACCGCCTCACGCACCGCCTGCTCGTCGGTGACGTCGCAGCGCGCCCACTCCACGTCGTCGCCCCACGTGAAGCGGGCCGGGTTCGGGGCCGAGGACGAGGCGGCGACGACGTCGTGGCCGGCCTCGAGCAGGGCGGGTACGACGCGCGAGCCGACGTAGCCCGTCGCGCCGAGGACGAGGATCCGCATGGTCACTCCCCCAGGTGCTTGAGCAGGTTGTGCGCGAAGCGGCGGCCCATCGCGGCCATCACGCCCTTCATGGTGCCCTCGACCGCGCGCCGCGTGGCCCGCGGGAACGGCAGGTCGACGGTCACCCCGAGGTCGATGGACACGCGGCAGCCGGAGCCGGCCTCCTCGAGGAGGTACTCCCCCTCGACGCCGCTGTTCTCGTCGGTGCGCGCTCGGTCGTGGGTGAAGCGCGATCCGGTGCGGCTCCTCGAAGGTCATCACCTCGGTGAAGGTGGTGCCGATGGACTTGCCCGAGGATCGGCACCTTGGTGACGTTCCAGGTCCAGCGGTCGCCCTCGACGTCGATGCGCTGCAGGTAGGGCGTCAGCTTCGGCAGCAGCCCCGGGTCGGTCAGCGCGCCCCACACGTCCTTGCGGGACGACTTGAGCGTCGCTGAGGACTGGTTGCTCGCGGTGAAGCGGGTCATGGGTCTCCTCGTCGTCGCCCGTGGCGGGCGTCCAGGTGGCCGCCGTTGCTCCAACCTAGCGGGTCGGGTACCCACATCACGGCCCAGCAGCGCTGGACGTACTGTGCTCACCATCACATCGGTACGGGGAGGTCGCCATGCCGACGGTCGTCTGGATCCTCATCTGGGTCGTCGCCATCGGCGACCGTCGCCTTCTTCACGTCCGCGTGGTGCGCAGCAGGCGCAGGGTCCCGACGACTTCGACCGGCTCCGCCACGACGGCCACCGCCGACGCCGACCTCCGCTCGCGCACGCAGGGCCCCAACGGCGTTCGGCCAGTCCTGGATGGGCTGAGGCTCAGGTCCCGTAGACAGGGTCAGGCACGACGGCCTGCCCGATCAGCTCGCGCACGGCGGCCCCGACCTCGCCGGCCTCCCACCGACGACCGAGGTCCCGCTTCGGTCCGTGCCGCCAGCCCTCCTCGACGCAGATCTGCCCGCCCTCGATCTCGAGCACGCGACCGCTGACGTCGCAGTCCTCCGAGGCCAGCCACGCCACGATCGGTGAGTTGTTGGCCGGATCCATCGCGTCGAACGCGTCCTCGCTCTCCGCCATCATCTCGGGGAACGCGCCCTCGGTCATCCGGGTCCGGGCCACCGGTGCGATCGCGTTGACGTTGACGCCGTAGCGACCGAGCTCGGCCGCCGCGACCAGGGTCATCCCGGCGATGCCGGCCTTGGCCGCGGAGTACGTCGTCTGGCCGATCGAGCCCTGCATGCCCGGCCCCGGACGAGGTGTTGACCGACCCGCGCCGCCCGCTGGCGTCCTTCCTTGGCCTCGGCTGCGCCACCAGGCGCCGGCGTGCCGCAGCGGGGCGAAGTGACCCTTGAGGTGCACCCGGATGACGGCGTCCCACTCCTCCTCGGAGGTGTTCACCAGCATCCGGTCGCGGACGAAGCCCGCGTTGTTGACCAGGATGTCGAGCCCGCCGAAGCGTGTCGATCGCCTGCTGCACCATCGCGGCGGCCTGCTCGAAGTCCGCGACGTCCGCACCGTTGGCGACCGCCTTGCCGCCCAGTCCCTCGATCTCCGCGACGACCTCGTGGGCGACCTCCGACGCCGCACCCTCGCCCGACCCCGACGTGCCGAGGTCGTTGACCACGACCTGGGCGCCCTGGCGAGCGAGCTCGAGGGCGTGGGCGCGGCCGATGCCGCGTCCCGCGCCGGTGACGATCGCGATGCGACCTTCGAGTAGTCCGGTCACTGCTGCTCCTTCTGGACGACGTGCAGGAAGAGGGGCGGCTCGCCGCCGCCGTGGCACTCCACGGAGGCGCCGGAGACGTAGCTGGCGAGGTCGGAGGCCAGGAAGGCCACGACGTTGCCGACCTCCTCGGGTTCGGCCATCCGGCCGAGCGGGATGGTCTCCTCGATCGCCTCGGACGGTGTCGTCGCCGCCGTAGTGGTCGGCGGTCTGCTCGGTGCGGCACAGGCCCACGTCGACGGTGTTGACCCGGACGGCGGGACCCCACTCGACGGCCAGCGACCTGGTCAGGCTGTCCACGCCGGCCTTGGCAGCGCCGTACGCCGCCGTGCCGGGGGACGGCCGGAGGGCCGAGACCGAGGAGATGTTCACGATGACGCCGCCGCCCTGGCGCTGCATGACGGCGTTGGCCGCCTGCGAGACCAACAGGGGCGCGGCCAGGTTGAGGCCGAGGACCTTGTCGAAGAACCGGGGCGAGGCGTCCGCCGCCGGTGAGTACGGCGAACCGCCCGCGTTGTTGACCAGCACGTCCAGGCGGCCGTGCTCGGCGACGACGCCGTCGACCAGCGCCTGCGACCGCCTCGGGGTCGCGCACGTCGCACTGCACGTGGGTCGTCCCTGGGCGCGGATCGTCGACCGCCGAGCGGGCACAGGTGACCACCGTCGCGCCGGCCTTGACGAGGACGGCGGCGATGCCCGCGCCGATGCCCTGGCTGCCGCCCGTGACGAGGGCGACACGGCCGGAGAGGTCCAGTGAGATCGACACCCGTGTAGAGTACCAAGCAAATGCTTGGTTGTGTGACTCGAGGAGGTCTCATGGGTGTGACGTCCGTGCTCGCACGACGACGGGGTCCGCGTCGTCACGATGGACTTCCCGCCGGTGAACGCGCTCCCCGTCCAGGGGTGGTACGACGTCGCCGACGCGCTCGACGAGGCGAGCAAGGACCTGGCCACCCACGTGGTCGTGCTCCGCGCCGAGGGCAAGGGCTTCAACGCCGGGGTCGACATCAAGGAGATGCAGAACACCGAGGGCTTCGACGCCCTGATCGGGGCCAACCGGGGCTGCTTCGCGGCCTTCCGCGCGGTCTACGAGTGCAGCGTCCCGGTGATCGCCGCGGTCCAGGGCTTCTGCGTCGGAGGCGGCGTGGGCCTGGTCGGCAACGCCGACTGCATCGTGGCCAGCGACGACGCCTACTTCGGCATCCCCGAGGTCGACCGCGGCGCACTGGGTGCCGCGACGCACCTGGCCCGGATGGTGCCGCCGCACCTGATGCGCACCCTCTACTTCACCGGCCGCAACATCAAGGCCGCCGACCTCGTCCGCACGGTTCGGTGCTCGAGGTCGTGCCGCGCGACCAGCTCGACGAGGCCGCGCTGGTCGTGGCCCGCGAGATCGCGCGCAAGGACACCCGCGTGATCCGGATGGCCAAGGAGGCCATCAACGGGATCGACCCGATCGACGTCAACAAGAGCTACCGGTTCGAGCAGGGCTTCACGATGGAGCTCAACCTCGCCGGAGTGGCCGACGAGCACCGCGACGCCTTCGTGAATGAGCAGGGCGCGGGCACGGAGAAGGGGAAGCAGCGTTGAGCATGCCCAGCAAGGTGATGACCGCCGCCGAGGTGGTCGGTCGCATCGAGGAGCGGCATGACCGTCGGCATCGGCGGCTGGGGCTCACGGCGCAAGCCGATGGCGTTGGTGCGCGAGATCCTGCGCAGCGACCTGAAGGACCTCACGATCGTGTCGTACGCCGGCCCGGACGTCGGCCTGCTCCTCCAGGCGGGCAAGGCGAGCAAGGTCGTGTTCGCGTTCGCGACGCTCGACTCGATCCCGCTCGAGCCGCTGTTCTCGCGGGCCCGGCAGGAGGCGACCGCGTCGTTCCGCGAGTGGGACGAGGGCATGTTCCAGACCGGGCTCCGCGCCGCGGCGCAACGGGTGCCGTTCCTGCCGATGCGAGCGGGGCTCGGGTCCGCCGTGCTCGAGAACGACCCGACGTTGCGGACGGTCGTGAGTCCCTACGAAGACGCGCAGGAGCTGGTCGCCGTACCCGCCCTCGAGCTCGACGTCGCCCTGGTGCACATGAACCGCGCCGACCAGTTCGGCAACGCGCAGTACCTCGGACCCGACCCCTACTTCGACGACCTGTTCTGCATGGCCGCGAAGGAGGCCTACGTCTCCACCGAGCAGGTCGTCGACACCGCCGGGCCTGACGGTCGACGCCGCGATCCAGACGATGCTGATCAACCGCACCATGGTCGCCGGCGTCGTGGAGACACCCAACGGTGCGCACTTCACCACCTGCACGCCCACCTACGAGCGCGACGAGAAGTTCCAGAAGGCCTACGCCACGGCGGCGAAGACACCCGAGGACTGGGCGGCGTTCGAGGAACGCTTCCTCGTCCGGGAGCGAGCAGGACTACCAGGACGCCGTCGCCGCGTTTGCCGAAGGAGGCGTCATGACGCGACGTGACCCGCGCGGAGTACTGCGCCGTCGCCATCGCCGACTGCTTCGCCGACGACGGCGAGATCATGGGCAGCCCGATGGGCCTGCTGCCCAGCCTCGGCGCCCGGCTGGCCAAGCTCACCTCCAACCCGCTGCTGATGATCACCGACGGCGAGTCACGCATCCTGCAGGGCGCTCCCCCGCTGGGCGTCACCCAGGACGTCGTCGAGGGCTGGATGCCGTTCCGGCTCGTGCTCGAGTCGGTCGTGCCCTACGGCAAGCGCCACGTGATGATGGGCGCCACCCAGATCGACCGCGAGGGCAACCAGAACATCTCCGCGATCGGCGACTGGGCGCAGCCGAAGCGCCAGCTGCTCGGGGTCCGCGGCGCTCCGGGCAACACCGTCAACAACAAGACCTCCTACTGGGTGCCGAAGCACTCCGTCGCGCGTCTTCGTCGAGCAGGTCGACATCGTCTCCGGCGTCGGGCGCACGCGCGCCGAGGCGGCCGGGCCGGCGGCGACCCGGTTCCACCAGGTGCACCGCGTGGTCAGCGACCTCGGCGTCTTCGACTTCGAGGGCCCGGGCCACACCATGCGGTTCGTGTCGGTGCACCCCGGGGTCACTGTCGACGACGTGCAGGCAGCGTCCGGCTTCGAGATCCATGCAGACGGCGAGGTGCCCACGACCCGCGAGCCCTCCCCCGGCGAGCTGATGCTGGTCCGGGAGATGCTCGACCCCAGGACGCTGCGCGAGCGCGAAGTTCCGTCCGCATGATCGACCAGCTGCTCCGTACGCCGCTGACCGAGCTGACCGGCGTACGCCACCCGGTCGTGCAGACCGGCATGGGCTGGGTCGCCGGACCGCGTCTCGTCGTCGGCACCGCCAACGCCGGCGGGTTGGGCATCCTGGCCAGCGCGACGATGACGTACGACGAGCTCGAGCACGCGATCCTCGAGGTGAAGAGCCGCACCGACCAGCCGTTCGGGGTCAACCTGCGCGCCGACGCCGGCGACGCGCCCGAGCGGGTCGACCTGCTGATCAGGCACGGCGTGAAGGTGGCGTCGTTCGCGCTGGCCCCCAAGCAGGAGCTGATCGCGAAGCTCAAGGACCACGGCATCGTGGTGATGCCGAGCGTCGGCCTGGCCCGGCACGCCGAGAAGGTCGCGTCGTGGGGCGCCGACGCCGTGATGATCCAGGGCGGTGAGGGCGGCGGGCACACCGGCAGCGTGCCGACCACGCTGCTGCTGCCGACGGTGCTGGACGCGGTCGACATCCCGGTGGTCGCGGCAGGCGGCTTCTTCGACGGACGCGGTCTGGCCGCGGCGCTGGGCTACGGAGCAGCCGGCATCGGCATGGGCACCCGCTTCCTGCTCACCCGCGACTCGACGGTCCCCGAGGCCGTGAAGCAGCGCTACCTGGAGGCCGACCTCAACGGCACCGTGGTCACCAGGAAGGTCGATGGCATGCCGCACCGGATGCTCCGCACCGACCTCGTGGAAGAGGTCGAGGAGACGAGCGCGGTCAAGCGCCTGGCTCCGACGCTGCGACGCACCCTGGAGTTCAAGAAGATGAGCGGCATGTCCTGGCGCCAGCTCGCCGCCGACGGCCGCGCCATGCGCAAGGAGCAGGGCCGGACCCTGGCGCAGATGACCCTCGCGGCCAACACGCCGATGATGCTCAAGGCGGGGCTGGTCGAGGGCGACACCTCCGCGGGCGTCCTCGCCAGCGGTCAGGTGGTCGGCGTGATCGACGACCTGCCCTCCTGCGAGGAGCTGCTCGACCGGGTGGTCACCGAGGCGGCCGAGTGTCTCCGTCGTACGTCGACCCTGCTGGCCTGACTACGCCGCGGGCAGCCCGGTCGTGTCGGCGAGCACACGCAGCTGGTGCTCGAAGAGCTCGTCGGTCGCGCCGAACGTGTCCGCGCCGTACTGCCCGAACACCTCGAAGCTGACGCACCCGAACAACGCCGCCCAGCTGAGCACGCCGCGCAGGGCCAGGTCGTCGGGGATGGTGAGGCCGAACTCGTCCCGGATCCGCTTCACGTCGGCCTTCAGCGCGCGGGAGACCTTCGGCGCCGGGTCGGCCTCTCGCACGACGCCTGCGACGTGGGCCTCCTCCCAGAGCCGCACCAGGGCACTGATGACGCGCGTGCCGGGACCGGTCGTGCGCTCGGCCGGTGCCTGGTAACCGGGGACGGGACTGCCGAACAGGAGCGCGTAGGTCGCGGGCTCGCGTCGCGCCCACGAACGCACCGCGCGCCCGACGGCGAGGAAGCGCCCGCGGAAGTCGTCACGCGCGACGGCACCCTCCGCCTCGTCGACCTCGTCCCCGAGCTCGTCGTAGCCGTCGACGACGAGCAGGGTGAGCAGGTCGTCGCGGCTCTTCACGTAGCGGTAGATCGCCGACGACACGACGCCCAGGTCACGCGCCACCGCGCGGACCGACAGCGCGGCCGCTCCCTCGGTGGCGAGGTGGCGACGGCCGATCCGGGTGATGTCCTCGAGCGTCTGCGCGTGGGCCCGCTGGCGCGGAGTGGGGGTGGCCATGCCCCCATCGTGCCATGACCGCGAGCGTCGAACACAAAAGAGAGCACCGCTCTTGACAAGTGGTCCGAGGGGGCGCATCCTCGGAACAGAGAGCACCGCTCTCGGTTTACCTCCAAGGAAAGGTCCACCCCATGTCCACCACCTCCCGCCCCCAGCCCGAGCTCCACGTCGTCGTCGGCGCCGGCCCCGTCGGGTCGACCGTCGCCCTCCAGCTGGCCGACGCAGGGCCATCAGGTACGACTGCTCACCCGGTCCGGCAGCGGACCCGAGCACCCGATGATCGACCGTCGCAGCGTCGACGTGTCGCGGGCCGAGGGTCTCGACGAGCACTTCGCCGGTGCGCTGGCCGTCCACCACTGCGCGCACGGCTCGGCGTACGACGCGAAGGTGTGGCGGGCCGAGCTGCCGGCCACCGAGGCCGTCGTCCTGGCCGCGGCAGGGCGAGCCGGAGCGGTCGTCGTCTTCCCCGAGAGCCTCTACTCCTACGGCGAGATCGACACCCCCATGACCGAGGACCTCCCCCGAGAGGCGACTCGGGGCAAGCTCGGCATCCGCGCCGAGCTGCTCCGTGCCCGCGAGGCGTCGCCCACCCCGACGGTGAGCGTGGCCGCGTCCGACTTCTTCGGTCCCGCGGTGCGGATGGCCCACGCGGGTGAGCGCCTCGTTCCCAAGGTCCTCGAGGGCAAGACGGTGAACCTCGTCGGCAGCCTCGAGCAGCCGCACTCCTTCACCTACGTCCCCGACCTGGCCCGCGCGATGATCACCGCCGCCGCGGAGGCCCGAGCTGTGGAACACCTTCCTGCACGCCCCGACCTCCCCCGCCGTCACGCAGCGGCAGCTGGTCGAGGCGCTGGCCTCGGCGGCCGGTGTGCAGGCGCCGCGGATGTGGGCGCTGCCGGCCTGGGTGCTCAAGGCCTCGGGTGTGTTCTTCCGGGACGCGCGCGAGCTGGCCGAGACGTCGTACCAGTTCACCGCGGCCGTTCGTGCTGGACTCCAGCCGCAGCGAGGAGCTGCTCGGGCTCGCACCCACTCCGTTCGACGTCGCCGCGAAGGAAACCGTCTCCTGGTGGCGCTCGGTCCTCTAGGTTCTGCGCATGAGCTCCCTCGGGCGCGTCGTCCTGCTGTTGATGATCCCGCTGAACCTGTTCCTGCTCGCGTGGGTCTGGTTCGGCCGGATCTTCTTCGGGGCGGGTGGCTGGTTCCTGCTGATCCTGCTCTACGTGCTGCCGTTCGTGCTGGTGGCGCTGGTGATCACGACCGTGCTCGGGTTCGCGCGGTCCGGCTCACCGCGGGCGCTGACCCGCTCCCAGGGTGTGGTGCACCTCGTCCTGTGGGGCGGCCATGCTCGGGTTCGGGTTCTTCCTCGTCGACTTCGGCGACATGGAGGACAGCGACCTGTCGGCGTTCACGCAGGTGGTGGGGCGCAACGACGTCACGTTGTCGATCAGCTGGACGATGGCCGGGATCTCCGCGCTCACGGCGGTGGTCGCCTGGATCGTGCTGCTGGTGCTGATGATCGCTCAGCGTCGCAGTCGCACCACTGCAGCCGACGCCGTACGGCGCTCCCGTGGCCTAGCCGTTCACGCGCGCGTCTGGAAGGCGAGCTCGCGCCCCAGCGCCCGATAGCGCAGGCGCTCGTTGACGGCGATCATGTGGTCGTTGCTCTCGGCGTTCCAGGTGTCGATCGACTCCACCTGAGGCTCGACCTCGGCCAGCCAGCGCATCATCTCCGCCTTGAGCAGGAGACCCAGCCGGTGACCACGGTGCTCGCCCATCACGGCGGTGTCGTGCTGGTGCGCGAGGGCCGGGGTCTCGGCGTCGACGACCACCACCGTGTGCCCGGCGGGCGCACCGGTCCGCCGGTGGCGCGCCAGGATCCGGTAGAGCCGGTACCCGGACTCGATCGAAGCGTTCTGGTAGCCGCGGATCCGCTCGACCGGGAACAGCTCGTCCTCGATGTCGAGGTCGTCGAGGGGCGCGTCGTTGATCGCCGCCGTGATCTCGGAGACCGCGGGCAGCAGGCTCTCGGGAGCGCGGCCCGGAACGCGGACCAGCTCGTAGTCGCCGGCATGCGGCGCCGCCTCGGCGACGGCCTGCTCGACGAAGCCCGCGGGCAGCTCACGGGGCCGCACGACGCGATGGATGTCCTGGGAGGCGCGGGCGAACCCGTGCCTGGCCGCGAAGGCCTCCGTGGACGCCGACTCCCACCAGCTGGCACCGAACTTGGTGCGTCCGGCGGCACGCGACAGGTCGAGCACGTGCTCGAGCAAGGCGCCGCCGTGGCCCTGCAGGCGGTGGTCCGGATGGACCACCAGGTAGAACCAGGAGACGTCGAGGTTGTCCCACTCGCCGAGCTCGACGTCGGCCATCGCCACCGGCTCGCCATCGACGCAGGCGAGCAGGTGGCGTTCGGGGCTCTGGTCCCAGCCGTGCCGCACGTCCATGGTGCGGCGGTGCAACGTCTGCGGCGGCAGGAACGGTGCGTCGAGCGCGTTGGCCGCGTTGAGGACGACCCGTCCGCCGTCGACAGCCGCGGTGTCGTCGGCGTCGTACTCCTCGATGCGGAGCGCGTGCTGGACCGGCATGACCTCAGGGTGGGCCGCGGCCCCGAGGGTGTCGAGCGATTTTCCTGAGTCAGGGCGACCCCGACCGTCTATGTTGACCGCATGGGAGGCCAGGATCCGCTCTTCGCGTGCGAGGGCGAGATGGCCCGTCTGATGTCGGACAAGGACTGGGCCGCCACTCCCCTCGGTCCGAGCGAGCAGTGGCCCCAGAGCCTGCGCACCTCGGTCGCGATCATGCTCCGCAGCCGCTACCCGATGATCCTCACCTGGGGCGAGCAGCTGGTGATGCTCTACAACGACGCCTTCATCCCCACACTCGGCGCCAAGCACCCCCGCGCGATCGGCGGCCTGCTCAGCGACGAGTTCGCCGAGGTCTGGGACGAGGTCGGCCCGATGCAGCGCTCCGTGCTGGCCGGTGGGCCGGCGGTCTGGGCGGAGAACCTGCCGCTGGTGATCGAGCGAGGCGCCGGTCCCGAGCAGGCCTACTTCACCTTCTCCTACAGCCACGTGCCCGACGATGCCGGAACGGGCGGTGTGCTCGCGGTGCTGGGGATGACGACCGCCAACGTCGTCGCGGCTCGACGCCTCGCGGTGCTCAACGAGCTCGCCAATGCGGCCAACCAGGCCACCGATCCCGACACCGCGGTGGCGCTCGTGATGAGCGCACTCGGCGACGCGAGCGAGGAGCTCAGGGCCGGCGCGCTCTACCGCCCGGTCGACGGCGACACGTCCGAGTCCCCCGTCCTCGTGCGGGCCGGAGTGTTCGGGCCGGGGCCGGACGACGAGCTGCCCGAGATCGTCGCCTCAGCTGGGCATCCCGTGGCCCGAGCGAGGTCGACGGGCCGACCCGTCATCGACGAGGCGGCGCTCGGGGTGAACGCGTCGATGCCCGTGCGGGTGCACGAGGAGACCGGGATGGTGCTGGTCCTGTGCCCGCAGGCACTGCGGCCGTTCGACGCCGACCACGAGGGCTTCGTCGGGTTGGTCGCCGACCAGGTGGGACAGATCCTCACCGTCGCCACGGACCGGGCCCGGGAGCAGTCCCGGCTCGAGGCGCTGGCCGCCCTGGACGCGGCGAAGACAGCCTTCCTGTCCAGCGTCAGCCACGAGTTCCGTACGCCGCTGACCCTGCTGCTGGGCCCGTTGGAGGACGTCCTGACCGGTCGCACCGCCACCCTGGGCCGGGCCGACCTCGAGGAGATGCACAGCAGCGCCCACCGGCTCCTGCGCATGGTGAACGGGCTGCTGGACGTCGCCCGGATCGAGACCGACGGACTGCAGGCCACCCTGGAGGCCACCGACCTGGCGGAGCTCACCCGCGACCTGCTCCAGCCGTTCGCTTCTGCGGCGGAGCGGGCCCAGGTGACCCTCGAGACGCACCTCGACCCGGCGCTCGGCATGGTGCAGGTCGACCCGGAGCTGTGGGAGAAGATCGTGCTGAACCTGGTCGCCAACGCGATCAAGTTCACCCGCGACGGGTCGATCGGCGTCGACCCTCGAGCGGAGGGACGACCAGATCCTGCTGCGTGTCACCGACACCGGCGTCGGCATCCCCGAGTCCGAGGTCGGGCTGGTCTTCGACCGGTTCCACCGGGTGCACAACAGCGGCGGCCGCAGCATCGAGGGCACCGGGATCGGCCTGTCGATCGTGGCCGAGGCGGCGCGCGCCCTGGGTGGCACCGTGTCCGCCACCTCGGAGCCCGGCGCCGGGTCCACGTTCGAGGTCGTGCTGCCCTTCGTGGCCGGGACCGGCGTCCCGGAGACCCGGTGGGTCCCGAACGCCGCGGCCGGTGAGGCCCTGGCCCGCGACGTGGGTTCGGGGGAGGCAGCGGGTCCTCGGCCACGGCAGCGAGTCCGTCCGGCCCCCCGGGCACGGTCGCCGTCGATCCTGGTGGCCGAGGACAACACGGCGATGAGGTCCCGGCTCGCCCGGGTGCTCGACGAGCTCGGCGAGACCGTGACCGTTCCCGACGGGCGGGCCGCGCTGGACCTGCTGCGGGAGCGCCGCTTCGACCTGGTGGTCACCGACGTGATGATGCCCGAGCTGGACGGGCTGGGCCTGCTCAAGGAGATCCGCGCCGACGCCGCTGCTCCGCACGCACGCCGGTCGTGCTGCTCTCGGCCCGGGCAGGCCCCGAGGCGGCAGCCGGTGCCATCGAGGCCGGCGCCGACGACTACGTGGTGAAGCCGTTCACGACCGGCGAGCTGCTGGCGCGCTGTCGGACCAGCCTCGAGCTGGCCGAGTACCGCGCGACGGAGGCCGCCAGCCGCGTGCGCAGCGCGCTCCTGGCCGGAGTCAGCCACGACATGCAGACGCCGTTGGCCGTGATCAGCTCCACCCTCGAGCTGCTGAGCGAGGGGGACATGTCGGTCGACGCCTCCCAGCACCTCGCGTCCCGCGCCCGGGCCCGCACGCTCGCAGCTCACGCAGCTGGTCACCCAGTTCCTCGACTGGTCGCGACTGAGCATGGACCAGCCGCTGCCGGTGCGCGTCACCAGCCACGACCTGCGCGACCTCGCCGAGCACGTCGCCTCGGAGTACGACCAGGTGCTCGTCACCGGCGATCCCCATCCCCTCCCCGCCCTGTGCGACCGCCAGCGCACCGAGCAGATCATGCACAACCTCGTGGACAACGCGACGAGGTCGGCCCTCTCGTCGGTGGAGATCCGGCTCGACGCCGGCAGCGACTTCCTCGTCGCCCGCGTGGTCGACGACGGGCCCGGCATCAGCCCCGACATCCTGCCCCGGCTCTTCGAGGCCTTCGGCCCGACGGCCGGAAGGCTGGGCAACGGCCTGGGGCTGCACGTGTCGCGGGAAGCCGCCCGCGCGCAGGGCGGCGACCTCGTGCTGGAGTCGTCGGGCCCCGAGGGCTGCGTCTTCACCCTGAGCGTGCCGCGGGACGCGCCGTGAAGGTCCTGCTCGCCGACGACGACGAGGACATCCGTGAGCTGACCTCGCACCTCTTCGCCCGTCGCGGCTGGGAGGTCGCCACGGTCACGAACGGGCTCGAGGCGATCGAGGCCCTGGCCACCGGGCAGTACGACGTCGCGGTGCTCGACCAGAACATGCCGCCCGGCAGCGGTCTCGAGGCCGCGGCGGCACGCAGGGAGGCGGGCGACACCATCCCCATCATCCTGTGGACCGGTTGGGGCGGCACGATCGACCGGGCCGAGGCCACGCGTCTCGACGTCCAGGTGGTCAACAAGGCCGAGGTGACCGGCCTCGCGACAGCCGTCGCCGTGCTCGTCGGGCTCGAGTAGTCCGCGCGTCGTACGGAAAACCCGTTGCGGACTCCCGCGGCGAGGCGGCACCCTGATCCCACACGAGTGCTCCGGCACGTGATCGAGAGGAGGAGCCGACATGTCCACGACTGTCCTTGGCCTGTCCGCAGACCACCTCTCTCACACCCGGAGCACCGATGCACTCCTCGCAGGACTTCACTGCCACCTCGCACGCCCCTGAACCCAGCTTCGTCTTCGACTTCCGCGCGTACGACGAGCCCGACGCCGAGAACCAACGCTGGTCCACCTGGTACGACGTCGAACCGCTCTGCCGTGGCCCCGAGCCACGACCCGACTGGGTGATCACCGACCGGGCCGCCGTCGACACCGAGCTCGGCATCCTCAAGACCGGCAAGGAGGCCGACGTCTTCCTGCTCGAACGAGCGGTCGACGACGGGCCGTCGGTCGTGATGGCCGCCAAGCGCTACCGCGACGCCGAGCACCGCAACTTCCACCGCAACGCCGTCTACACCGAGGGACGCCGCGGCCGCGACAGCCGTGAGGCACGCGCCGTGGCGAGGAACTCGGCGTTCGGCCGAGCCGTCGCGGCGGGCCAGTGGGCCAACGCGGAGTGGGAGTCGCTCAAGCGTTGCTGGCTGGCGGGCCTTCCGGTCCCCTACCCGGTGCAGATCGACGGCACCGAGCTGTTGATGGAGTGGATCACCCACGACGGCGAGACGGCGCCGCGGCTGGCGCAGACCCGTCCGGATCCGGATCTGCTGCTGTCGCTACTTCGAGCAGCTGCGCGAGATGCTGGCGCTGATGGCCCAGCACGGCATCGTGCACGGCGACCTGTCGGCGTACAACCTGCTGGCCGCCGGCGAACGCCTCGTGGTCATCGACCTGCCGCAGGTGCTCGACCTCATCGGCAACCCGCAGGGCATGGACTTCCTGCTGCGTGACTGCGCGAACGTCTGTGCGTGGTTCCGGAGCAAGGGCCTCGACCCGGCGATCGCCGACGAGCACGCGCTCTTCAGCGACGTGCTGGCGACGGCGTTCTAGAGCCGACTCGCCAGTGGGCGAAGTCGTGCACGGCCATCCCGGCGTACGCCTCCTGGTCCTCGAGCGCGCGGTCGACCTCGGACAGGGCGTCGTCGAGGGCCGCCCTGCCGAGCCCGTGGAAGGTCTGCTTGCGCGACACCGGGTCAGGGCCGAGGTCCCGGGTCTCGACGGCGAGGCGGCACGGAATCCCTGCCTGCGCCGCCGAGGCGAGCGCCGAGCCTGGCCACCTCGGTGATGCTGTCCGGACCGCTCACCGTGTTGCGATAGCTCAGCACGGTCACGGCGTCGACGACGCTCATCACCTCGGTCTCGAGGGACTCCCCGGAGTCCCCGGGCACCTCGTGCAGGTGGAAGGCGATGTCGGCCTCGATCGGCAGCGGGCCCTCGGCGACCAGGCGTTGCAGCATGAACAGGTACGCCGCACCGAGCGGCCGGGGTCGGCTGGACCAGTCGGGATGCGTCCACACCTCCACGTCGAGGTGGACGCCGTCGAAGAGCCGCATCGCCGGTGACGGCGCGCTGCCAGGCGAGCGCGGCCGAGGCGTCGCCGACCCAGCCGAGATCGCCTCCGAGCGCAGAGACCCGCACGCCGTGCCGGTGCATGAGCTCGACCACCACGCGGGCCCACATCTCCTCGGCGGAGTCCCTGAGGTCCTTGCCCACGCCCAGGAAGACGTGCTCGACCTGCTCGGCGCGGACCCAGGACAGCAGCTCCTCGGGGGCCGGCCGGTCCCAGACCCACGTCGCACGCGGACGCCATGCCCAGCCTCAGCCCAGGCGCTCGATGATGGTCACGTTGGCCTGGCCGCCGCCCTCGCACATGGTCTGCAGGCCGTAGCGGCCGCCGGTGCGTTCGAGCTCGTTGAGCAGCGTGGTCATGATGCGGGTGCCGGTCGCGCCGATCGGGTGGCCCAGCGCGATGCCGCCGCCGTTGACGTTGACCTTGTCCAGCGGGACGTCGAGCTCCCGCGACCAGGCGAGCACGACGGAGGCGAACGCCTCGTTGCACTCGAACAGGTCGATGTCGTCGACGGAGAGGCCCGTCTTCTCGAGCGCGTGCCGGGTCGCCCGGATCGGGCCGGTGAGCATCCAGACCGGGTCGTCCCCGCGCACCGAGAGGTGGTGGATCCGCGCGCGCGGAGTCAGCCCGTGCTCCTCGACCGCCCGCTCCGAGGCGATCAGCATGGCCGAGGAGGCGTCGCAGATCTGGGAGGCGACGGCGGCGGTGATCCGGCCACCCTCGGCCAGCGGCTGGAGGCCGGCCATCTTCTCCAGCGAGGTGTCGCGGGGGCACTCGTCGGTGTCGAAGCCGCCGACCGGCGCGATCTCGTTCTTGAACCGGCCCTCGTCGATGGCGGTCCGCGCTCGGGTGTGCGAGGCGAGCGCGAACTCCTCCATCTCCTCGCGGCTGATGTCCCACTTCTCGGCGATCATCTCGGCCGAGCGGAACTGGGAGACCTCCTGGTCGCCGTACCGCCCCACCCAGCCGGGCGACTCGGCGAACGGCGTGGTGAAGCCGTACTGCTGCGCGACCAGCATCGCCGCCGAGATCGGGATCGCCGACATGTTCTGCAGGCCGCCGGCGACGACGAGGTCCTGGGTGCCGGACATGACGCCCTGCGCCGCGAAGTGCACGGCCTGCTGGGAGGAGCCGCACTGCCGGTCGATGGTCACGCCGGGCACGTGGTCGGGCAGCCCGGCGACCAGCCAGGCGGTGCGGGCCACGTCGCCGGCCTGGGAGCCGATGGTGTCGCAGCAGCCCATCACCACGTCGTCGACGGCACCCGGGTCGATCGCCGGTGCGCTCGACGAGGGCGTTCAGGACGTGCGCGCCGAGGTCGGCCGAGTGCATCCCGGCGAGCGACCCGCCGCGCTTGCCGACCGGGGTGCGGACGGCGTCGACGATGTAGGCCTCAGGCACGCTTCTCTCCCATGCTGTCGATCCCTTCGAGCAGGATGTGCAGGTACTGGTCGGCGACCTGGCTCGGCGTGAGCTCGCCACCGGGGCGGTACCAGCGGACCGCGACCCAGACGGTGTCGCGCAGGAACCGGTAGACGAGCTCGACGTCGAGGTCGGCACGCAGCTCACCCGAGGCGACGCCGTCGCGCAGCAGGCCGGTCCACAGGTCGCGGAAGCGCACGTTGCGCTCGTGGAGGTAGGCGAACCGGTCGAACGTGGCCAGGTAGGCCGCGTCGGTCTGGAAGATCGCCACCTCGCTGTGGTGCTGGTCGATCGCGTCGAAGGAGACGCGGACGACGGCCTCGAGCTTCTGCTTCGGGGTGCGGTCGGAGGCCTCGATGGCGTCGTACTGCTCCCAGAGGGCGGTCTGGAAGGAGTCGAGCAGCTCGTCGACCATCGCCTCCTTGGAGTCGAAGTGGTGGTAGAGGCTGCCGGACAGGATGCCCGGCGGCGTCGGCGATGTCGCGCACCGTGGTGTTCTTGAAGCCACGCTCGGCGAACAGCTTCGCGGCGATGTCGAGCAGCTCGGCGCGACGAGTCGGCGTCGCCCCACGGTGGTCGCGCCGGTCGAGACCTCAGGCATGTTGGCTGCTCACGGAGATGACCTCACCGGTGAGGTACGACGAGTAGCCGCTGGCCAGGAAGACCATCACGTTGGCCACCTCCCACGGCTCGGCGGCCCGGCCGAACGCCTCGCGCTGCTTGAGCTCGGCGAGCAGCTCGTCGGAGGTCACCTTGGCGAGGAACGGGTGCATCGCGAGGCTCGGCGAGACTGCGTTGACGCGGATCCCGTGAGGAGCGACGTCGAGCGCCGCACAGCGGGTCAGCGCCATCACGCCGGCCTTCGCCGCGGCGTAGTGGGCCTGCCCCTCCTGCGCGCGCCAGCCGATCACCGAGGCGTTGTTGACGATCACGCCCCGGGTGCCGGCCGCGATCATCTTGTTGCTCGGCGGCGCGGATGCAGCGGAAGGTGCCCGTCAGCGTGATGTCGATGACCTTGCCCCACTGGTCGTCGGTCATCTCGGTGATGGCCGCGGTGCCGCCGAGGCCCGCGTTGTTGATCATCACCTCGAGCCCGCCGAACTCGTCGGCCGCGTCGATCAGCGCCTGCACCTGCGCCTCGTCGGTGACGTCGCAGACCAGTGAGCGCACCCGCTCGGCGCCGAACTCCTCGCCCAGGGACTGCTCGGCCTCGCGCGAGGCGACGCTCGTGGGTGTCTCCGAGTACGACGGCCCTGGCGCCCTCCTCGAGCACCCGGCGGGCCACCGCCGCACCGATGCCGGCACCGGCGGCAGCGGTCACGACGACCACCTTGTCGCGCAGCAGCCCGTGCGCGCGGCACGTACTCCGGGCGTCGGCTGTTCAGGACGGACTGTCGGTCATCTCGCCTCGCTGCGTTGCTCTCGGGGAAGGCCGAGCACGCGCTCGGCCAGGACGTTGCGCTGGATCTCGTCGGAACCGCCGTAGATCGTGTCGGCGCGGGTGAACAGGAACAGCCGTTGCCACTCGTCGAGGTCGTAGTCGGGGCCGGTGGTCAGCGACTCGGTGCCGCGCACCAGCATGGCGAGCTCGCCGAGGGTGCGGTGCCAGCCGGCCCAGAGGAGCTTGGAGATGCTGGCCTGCTGCGGCGCCTGGTCCTCGCTGAGGGTGCGCAGGGCGTTGAGGCGGATCACCTCGAGGTCGACCTGCGCCCTGGCGAGGCGGTCGTGGATCACCGGGTCGTCGTAGGCCCCGTTGGCGCGCGCGACCTCGAGCAGCGCGTCGAGCTCGCGCTGGAAGCCGACCTGCTGGCCGATCGTGGAGATGCCGCGCTCGAAGCCGAGCGTGCCCATCGCGACCTTCCAGCCGTCGCCCTCCTCGCCCACGAGGTTGGCGGCGTCGGTGGTGGCGCCGGTGAAGAACACCTCGTTGAACTCCGAGGTGTTGGTGAGCTGGTTGATCGGCGCGGACCTCGACGCCCTCCTGGTCCATCGGGACGAGCAGGTAGGACAGGCCGCGGTGGCGCTTCGAGCCGGGCTCGGTGCGGGCCACGACGAAGCACCAGTCGGCGAGGTGCGCGAGCGAGGTCCACACCTTCTGGCCGTCGATGACGTAGCGGTCCCCGTCGAGCCGTGCCTTGGTCGAGACGTTGGCCAGGTCGGAGCCGGCACCCGGCTCGGAGTAGCCCTGGCACCAGAGCTCCTCGACGGCCACGATCTTCGGCAGGAAGCGCTGCTTCTGCTCCTCGCTGCCGAACGCGATCAGCGTCGGGCCGAGCAGCTCCTCGCCGAGGTGGTTCACGCGGGCCGGTGCGTTGGCGCGGGCGTACTCCTCGTGGAAGATCACCTGCTGGAACAGCGGCAGCCCGCGGCCGCCGTACTCCACGGGCCAGCCGATGCAGGTCCAGCCGTGCTCGGCGAGGTGGCGGTCCCAGGCGACGCGCTCGTCGTACGCCTCGTGCTCGCGGCCCGGTCCGCCCTGGCCGCGGAGCTCCGCGAAGTCGCCGGAGAGGGCCTCCTCCAGCCACGACCGGACCTCGGCGCGGAACGCCTCGTCCTCCGGGCTGTAGGTGAGATCCATGCCCGTAGGGTACCCTACCAAGCACTTGCTTGGTCTGACTCTGGAGTCGTGATGCCGCCCTCACCGCGCACCATTCCGTCGGTGCTGCGCGCCGCCGCGGAGACGTACGGCGACCAGCCCGGCGTACGTCGAGGCAGAGCGCACCGTGACCTACCGCGACCTGCTGCACCGCGTCCGCGAGACCGCCGTCCGGCTACCGCCAGCTCGGGCTCGCCACCGGTGACCGGGTCGTCGTGTGGGCGCCCAACAGCATCGAGTGGGCCGTCGCTGCGCTGGCCGTCTCCTACGCCGGCGGGGTGCTGGTGCCCGCCAACAGCCGCTACACCGGCCACGAGGTGGCGGACATCGTCGACCGCACCGGCGCGCGACTGGTCGTGCGCGGCCGACGGGTTCCTGGGCCGCACCCAGATCGACGACCTGCGCGCGGCCTCCGACCTGCCCTCGGTGCTCCAGGTGATCGACGTCGCCGACCTCGCGCAGGTGTCCGCCGACCCGGCTGACATCGACGACGTCGCCGCAGCGGTGTCCCCCGACGACGTGGCCGACATCCTGTTCACGTCCGGCACGACCGGGCGTCCGAAGGGCGCGATGAGCGCACACCGGCAGACGATCGGCGTCGCCGACGCGTGGGCCAGCCTGGGCGGGGTCACCGCCGAGGACCGCTACCTCGTGGTGAACCCCTTCTTCCACTCCTTCGGCTACAAGATCGGCATCGTCGTCGGACTGCTCACCGGCGCCACCCTCTACCCGGTCGCGGCCTTCGACGTCGACGAGACGATGCGGCTGATCCAGGACGCCGGCATCACCGTCTTCCCGGGTGCGCCGACGCTCTACCAGTCGCTGCTCACGGCTCCCCGGCGCGCGGAGTTCGACCTGTCCTCGCTCCGGCTGGCCGTCACCGGCGCGGCCGTGGTGCCCGTCGTGCTGATCGAGCGGATGCGGGCCGCCGAGCCCGAAGGCCTGGCGATCGACAACGTGGTGACGGCGTTCGGGATGACCGAGGCCGTGGTCGCGACGATGTGCCGCGACGGCGACTCCGCCGACACGGTGGCCAACACCTGTGGTCGCGCGATTCCCGGTATGGAGGCACGCATCGCTCGCCCGGAGGACGACCCGGAGAGCAGTGGCGAGCTGTTGCTGCGGGGCGAGTACGTGATGCTCGGCTACCTCGACGACCCGGAGGCCACCCGCGAGGCGATCGACGAGGACGGCTGGCTGCACACCGGGGACGTCGGGACCCTCGACGAGCAGGGCAACCTGACCATCACCGACCGGCTCAAGGACATGTACATCTCCGGCGGCTTCAACGTCTACCCGGCCGAGGTCGAGCAGGCGCTGATGCGCCTGGAGGGAGTCAACGACGTGGCCGTGGTCGGCGTACCCGACGAGCGGATGGGTGAGGTCGGGCAAGGCGTACGTCGTACGCGGCAACGACTCGCTCTCGCCGGACGACGTCGTCGCCTTCGCCAAGGAGCGGCTCGCCAACTTCAAGGTGCCGCGCGCAGGTCGAGTTCATCGACGTGCTCCCCCGCAACCTCGGCGGCAAGGTCCTGAAGACAGCCCTTCGAGAAGGAACCGCGCGATGAACCTCGACCTGTCCGAGTCCGAGCTGGCCTTCCAGGCCGAGGCTCGCGCGTGGCTGGCGGCGAACGTGCCGAGCGAGCCGCTGCCGTCGATGGACACCCCCGAGGGCTTCGTCGCGCACCAGGAGTGGGAGGCGCAGGCTCGCCGAGGCGCGCTGGGCGGTGGTCAGCTGGCCCGAGGAGTACCACGGGCGCGGCGCCTCGCTGGTCGAGTGGGTGATCTTCGAGGAGGAGTACTACCGCGCGGGCGCACCCGGCCGGGTCAGCCAGAACGGCATCTTCCTGCTCTCCCCCACGATCTTCGAGAACGGCACCCAGGAGCAGCAGGACCGCTGGCTGCCGTCGATGGCGACCGGCGAGCAGATCTGGGCGCAGGCCTGGTCGGAGCCCGAGGCCGGGTCGGACCTCGCCTCGCTGCGGTCGCGCGCGGAACGCGACGAGGCCCGTGGCGGCTGGGTGCTCAACGGCCAGAAGACCTGGTCCTCGCGGGCGGCGTACGCGCACTGGGGCTTCGGCCTGTTCCGCAGCGACCCGGAGTCGCAGCGCCACCACGGGCTGACCTACTTCTGCTTCCCGCTCGACGCCGACGGCGTCACCGTGCGGCCGATCGCGCAGCTCGACGGCGAGCCGGGCTTCGCGGAGCTGTTCTTCGACGACGTGTTCGTGCCTGACAGCGACGTCCTCGGGGAGCCCGGCGCGGGCTGGTCGGTGGCGATGAGCACGGCCGGCAACGAGCGCGGGCTGTCGCTGCGCTCCCCCGGCCGCTTCTGCGCGACGGCGGAGCGGCTGGTCGCGCTGTGGCGCTCGGTCGGGCTCGCCGCCCGAGTTCCGCGACCGCGTCGTCGACGCCTGGACGGGCGCCGAGGCCTACCGGCTCTACACCTGGGGCACCGTCTCGCGGCTCGTGGACGGCGGCCAGATCGGGTACGCCGGGTCGGTCAACAAGGTCTTCTGGTCCGACCTCGACGTGGCCATGCACGAGACCGCGCTCGACCTGCTCGGCCCCGAGGGCGAGCTGCGTGGCCCGTGGGCCGACGGCTACCTGTTCTCGCTGTCCGGACCGATCTACGCCGGCACCAACGAGGTGCAGCGCAACGTGATCGCCGAGCGCATCCTCGGACTGCCCGAGAGAGGCGCGTGCCTGATGGACTTCCGCCTCACCCCCGAGCAGACCGGCTTCGCGCAGTCGCTGACCGAGCTGATGACCAAGGCCGACTCGGTCGCGGCCGCCCGCGCCTGGGCGTCCGGCGACCACGAGCCCGGCCTCACCCTCTGGAAGCGGCTGGCCGAGCAGGGCGTCACCGCTCTGGTGGCGCCCGAGGACGACGGTGGGCTCGGCGGCACGCCGGTCGACCTGGTGGTGGCCTTCGAGGTGCTCGGCCACCAGCTCGCGGTCGGCCCGTGGATCGAGTCCGCCGCCCTCGTCCCGCAGGCCGAGGGCGAATGGTCACGGTCGCCGTCGCTCCGCTCGCGCCGTACGCCGCTCGATGCGGACGTGGCCACGCTGCTGCACGGCGCGGTCGGCGAGCAGGTCCGTCGGTCGACACCACCCGGCGACTCTTCACCGTGGACACGCACGCGTTCGTCCCTCGACGACAGGCACTCGACCGAGCCATGCTCGCCTGCGCTGCCGAGCTGCTCGGCTGCGGTGAACGCCTGCTGGCCGACTCGGTGGAGTACGTCAGCAGCGCAAGCAGTACGGCCGGACCATCGGCTCCTACCAGGCCATCAAGCACCAGCTGGCCGACGTGCGGATCGCCCTCGACTTCGCCCGCCCGCTGGTCCACGGAGCGGCGCTGTCCCTGGAGCCGCGCGCCGTCTCGGCGGCGAAGGTGGCGGCCGGCGACGCGGCGTACCTCGCCTCGCGGGTGGCCCTGCAGGTGCACGGCGCGATCGGCTACACCGCCGAGTTCGACCTCGGCCTCTGGATCAACCGGGTGCGTGCGCTGGTCGGCGCGTGGGGCGATGCGTCGTACCACCGGGCCCGGATCGCGGAAGGACTCGACTGATGCACTTCGCCCGCACGGAGGAGCAGGACGAGCTCGCCGAGATCGTCGCCTCGCTCCTCGACAAGCGCAGCGACAGCGCGGCCGTCCGCGTCGCGATGGAGTCGGACACGGGGTACGACCCCGCGCTGTGGCAGGCGCTCTGCGAGCAGGTCGGGGTCGCGGCGCTGCCCGTCCCGGAGGAGTACGACGGCTTCGGCGCCTCGCTCGTCGAGACGGCCGTGGTGCTCGAGGAGCTGGGCTACAACCTGGCGCCCACTCCCCTGCTCGCCGTCGCGATCGCCACGGCGGCCCTGCTGCTCCACGGGGACGAGCAGACGAAGGCGTCACTGCTCCCGCGGATCGTCACCGGCGAGGTCGCCACGCTGGTCACGTCGGACCTCGTCCTCGACGGCGCCACCGCCGAGGTGGTGCTCGGGCTCCGCGACGGCAACGTCGGGGTGCTCGACGACATCGACATCGAGCCGGTCGGCTCGCTGGACCAGACGATCGCCCTCGGGCGGGTCACCGGAGGCGGGGCGCTCGTGCTCGACGAACCGCTCCGGGACGTCGCCCTCGCCCTGACCTCCGCCCTCCAGGTCGGCGCGGCGCAGCGCGGTCTCGACATGACGGTGGCCTACAGCAAGGAGCGTGAGCAGTTCGGTCGCCCGATCGGCTCGTTCCAGGCCCTCAAGCACCGGATGGCCGACATGCTGGTGCTCGTCGAGGCCTCCCGGTCGGCGTCCTGGGGAGCGACCGCGGCGGCAGCGGCGTACGTCCAGGAGCCGACGGAGCAGCGCGCCGAGATCCTGGCGCGACGGGCCGCGGTGGCGCGCTCCTACTGCTCCGACGCGCTCGACCAGGTGGCGTCGGAGACCGTGCAGCTGCACGGCGGCATCGCGATCACGTGGGAGCACGACTCGCAGCTGGTGTTCAAGCGAGCGCACGCGCTGAGCCGGCTGTGGGAGCCGGCCCACGTGGCGCGGGCACGACTGCTGACCTGACCTGCGCTCACACCTGCTGCAGCACCGCCGCGAGCGGAGCCGGGACACGGCCGAGGTCGAGCGCCTCGACGAGCACTCTCGCGTAGACGCTCTTGCGGCCTGACCGGGTGCCCGAGGAAGCGGTGCAGCTGCTGCTCCGTCGTACGGTCGCGCTGGGCCGGTTGCCGCTGCAGGATGCGCCAGGACATCAGCTCGCCCTGCTGCTCGATCACCGCTTCCACGGCAGGGGCGCCGAGCGCGCGGATCAGCTCGTCCTCGAGGTCGCTCTCGCAGGCGAAGAACCCCAGCTCCTCGAGGCGCGCCCGGTCCGGGACCGGGCCGCGACCACCTCGCTCGAGCCCCCGGCGGAAGTAGCGCTCCTCCGGAGCGTCGTACAGCCCGGCGAGGCGTGGTTGCCGGCCTGTCGCGTGCAGCTCCTCGAGGAAGCGACCCACGTTGGTCGCTCCGGCCAGGTTCACGACCTCGACCATCTCCTCGTCGAGGTCACGCCCCAGGCGGGCGGCGAGGGTGAGCAGCGCGACCCTGTCGCTGTCCCCCTCGACGAGGACGAGAGCCCGGGCTGACCTGTGCACGCGACCACGGTGACATGGAGCGTGTGATGCGTCATACCTCTGCGCCCGAACGCGCTGCTAGCGTCCGGCTCATGCGCAGCGCCAAGGACTTCTTCGCCCCGCTCGCCGTGGGAGCCCCCACTCCCCTCCGCGAGATCCCCGCCCGCCCGAGCCGGGCGATCCACTTCTTCGACCCGAGCAACGAGAAGATGGCGTCGAAGATCCCCGACATGGTCGGCAAGGTCGACGTACTCCTGGGCAACCTCGAGGACGCCATCAAGGCCGACAACAAGCTGGCCGCGCGCGAGGGCCTGGTGAAGATCGCCCAGTCGACCGACTTCGGGCCGACGCAGCTGTGGACGCGGATCAACGCCCTCGACTCGCCGTGGGGTCTCGACGATCTGACGACCCTTGTTACCGAGATCGGCGACAAGCTCGACGTGGTGATGGTGCCGAAGGTGCAGGGCGCCGAGGACATCCACTACGTCGACCGGCTGCTCGCGCAGCTCGAGGCCAAGGCCGGGCCTCGAGCGCCCGATCCTGGTGCACGCGATCCTCGAGACCGCCCGCGGGATGGTGAACATCGAGGAGATCTGTGGCGCGTCGCCGCGGATGCAGGGGCTCTCGCTCGGCCCCGCCGACCTCGCTGCGGACCGTCGGATGAAGACGACGCGCGTGGGTGGCGGACACCCCGGCTACCTGGTGCGCCAGGATCCCGCTCTCGACGGCGACATCGAGGGCGACCGGCCGACGTACCAGCAGGACCTGTGGCACTACACCATCGCCCGCATGGTCGACGCGTGCGCGATGCACGGGATCTACCCCTACTACGGGCCGTTCGGCGACATCGCCGACGTGGTCGCGTGCGAGGACCAGTTCCGCAACGCCTTCCTGCTCGGCTGCGTCGGCACCTGGTCGCTGCACCCCAAGCAGATCGCGATCGCCAACAAGGTGTTCAGCCCCTCGCCCGAGGACGTCGCGCATGCGCGGCGGGTCGTCGAGGCGATGGGTGACGGCACCGGCGCGGTGATGCTCGACGGGAAGATGGAGGACGACGCCTCCCTCAAGCAGTGCCTGGTGATGGTCGAGCTCGCCGAGCAGCTGGCGGAGATCGACCCGGAGCTGAAGAAGCAGTACGACGCTCTCTCGGATGCCTCATGACCGACTCCTTCCGCCCGCGCCGTTCGGTGCTCTACATGCCCTCGTCCAACGAGCGCGCCCTGGAGAAGGCGAAGTCGATCGCCTGCGACGGCCTGATCCTCGACCTCGAGGACGCCGTCGCCCCCGACGCGAAGGTCGACGCTCGGTCGTCCGCCTGCGCGGCCGCTGCGTCGGGTGACTACGGCCAGCGGGAGGTCACCATCCGGATCAACGGCGCCGACACCGAGTGGCACGCCGCTGACCTCGAGGCCGCCTGCCAGGCCGGTCCGGACGCGATCGTGGTGCCGAAGGTCAACTCCGCCGAGGCGGTGCTCGAGCTCGTCGAGGCGATGGCCGCTCACGACGCTCCCGAGCACACGAAGCTCTGGGCGATGCTCGAGACGCCGTACGCCATGCTGCACGCCGAGGAGATCGCCTCGGCCTCCGACCGGCTGACCGTGCTGGTGATGGGGACGAACGACCTCGCCAAGGAGCTGTACGCCGAGCACGTGCCCGGCCGCCAGCCCCTGCTCGCCGGCCTCGGCCTGTCGCTGCTCGCCGCCCGCGCGACGGGGAAGGCGATCCTCGACGGCGTCTACAACGACGTGAAGAACACCGACGGCTTCCTCGCGGAGTGTCAGCAGGGGCGCGAGATGGGCTTCGACGGCAAGACCCTGATCCACCCCGGCCAGGTCGAGGGCGCCAACGAGGCCTTCGCCCCGTCGGAGCAGGCCGTCGAGGACGCCCGCGGCATCCTGCAGGCCTGGGAGGACGGCGCCGGCTCCGGCGTGGTCACCTACAACGGCCGGATGATCGAGAACCTCCACGTCGAGTCCGCCCAGCGCACCCTGACGATGCACGAGGCGATCTCGGCGCGCGGCTGAGGCTCAGTCCTCCTGGTTGGTCGGACAGTCCGGGTTGGGGCAGAAGTCGACCATCGCCATCTCGCCCGCCTGGAACTCCGGGTCGGGCCGGTTGGTCTGGTCGAAGTCCAGCGTGCCGTGCTCCAGCCGCGTCCCGCACTCAGGGCAGGTGGTCGGCCAGCTCTTCTCGTCCACGCTCGGTTGGTCCACGTCGACCACTCTAGGCCCGGCCGCGGCCCTGCTCTCCTGGCGCGGTGGTGGGGGTGATTCGCAAGACCGGATAGTCCAGTACGAATTGCCGGTCATCGAACTCGCCACCCCGGCAATTCGTTCTGGACTACCCGCCTTCCCGGGGTCACGTCCGGACGAGCATCCCGGCCAGCCCCACCCTCAACAGGTAGTGATCGAGCGTCTCTTCGCGGCACCCACCATGGCGGCGGGGTCAACGTCCAACGTCGATCCGCGGGCTCCTCGAACAGTGCACGGTGCGCGCGTCTGATGCATCCGGCGTACGACGTCCCTCCGATCGAGCAGGTCGCCCTCGACCAGGTCGAAGTACTCCAGCCCGACGGCGCGGAACCGCTCCTCACGTGCGTTGTCGGATCGGCGTCGATCGAGCCGCTTGTGATCGGCACCGTTGTACTCGCCCACCACCCCGGCGACGGGGTCGAGCAGATCGGGGATGCCGAGCAGTCGTCCGCTCAGGTCGAACACCGGGACGTTGCACAGCGGCGGCGGGAGGCCCGCGTCGATCTCCCAGACCGAGGCGCATGTTCGGTCTCCTGGGGCGAGCAACTGTCGTTCCTGGCGAGAGCGAGGGCATCCCGCACCTGTTCGACGCCGGTCCATGCCTGGCGCTGCAGGACATATTGCGACATGAGGCAGACCGAGATCATGCGGGCGGCTGCGGCCTTCTCCATCGCCACGACGGCCACACGCACCCCCGAGGCGAAGCGCATCTCGTCGAACAGCGCCCGCTGGACGGAGGCGACGCGGATCCCATCTGTCCGCGTGTACTCCGTGGGCGCGATCTGGGCCTGACTGATCTCGACTCGGTCGTCCTTCCGGAGCTTTCCGCGCCCGACCACGAGCGGCACCGGTAGCGGCGTACGCCCTCCCGCAGTGCCATCGAAGTACCCGGCTCCGCGCCACCGGAGAGCAGCCCAACCAGTCACGGCTCCGTGGCTCTTGAATCCGCATCCCCTGCTCGAGAATTCGCTGCTCCACCACCGTCGCATCCACGTCGGCAGGCACGTACAGGCCAGGAGAGGTCTGCCGGAACCTCGGGCCCGCCGCTTGGTGCCGGGTCGGCCCGTTCCTGCCCGTCGGGTCCACAGGCTTCGGGACCACCAGACCCGTGGGCAGCTCGCAGCAGGCATCGTTGAGGTAGCCCGGCCGGGAAGCCGGATAGTCCAGATCATTTGGCCGCATCGAGGGCTCTCGGGACCGGCATCGCGTACCGGACTATCCGGTTCCGGGTTCCGATCCCCTCACCCCGCCTCCTCCGCCTTCGTCTGGGCGAGCAGGTGCTGGTGGAACTCGCGCTCGAGGTGGCGGACCCAGATGGAGGGGTCGGTGGAGAGCAGGCGTTGTTCGGCGAGTACGACGACCGACCAGCCGGCTCCCTCGAGGGCGAGGAGGTCGGTGGCCGAGACCTGGTGGGCGAGTACGGCGCCGAACTGGCGGCGCTCGACCCCCAGGGAGAGGCGGACCAGCCGATGACCCGCGGCGACGAGCATGCCCGGGACGGGGGTCGGCAGGCGGGCGGCGTTCCAGTGCAGGCGCAGGGTCGACTCGGCCAGGCCCAGACGCGCGCGCGTCGACCTGCGCGGCCAGCGACCGCAGCTGGTCGATGCCTCGATGGCCGGCGAGGCGAGGCAGCTCGGCCAGCAGCGCCGTGTGCGTGAAGGTGCCGCCGCGCAGCAGCGCGTCCATCGACGCCGAGGGCCGCGGCGGGCGGCAGCAGCCGGCCGAGGTCCAGGGCCGTGCGCAGCGGCGAGGTCAGCCGCGCCGAGGCGATGGTGACCAGGTCATGCCCGGCCAGTCGCCGACGCCCACCCAGCGAACCGCGCTGCGAACGGCCCGGGGCGAGCACGTCGAGCGGCACCGGGTCGCGCGAGCCACGACGCCGTGCACCCACGCCGCTGTCCGGTCGACCGACGACGTCCCGCGGCCGGAGGAGCAGCCCCACCGCTGCGGCACGGAGCTCGACGGAGTCGACCGCGGTCGAGGCGGCGTACACACCACGGAGCAACCGCCGCACGTGGCCGTCGCGCCAGCATCCGCTGCGAGCGCCGGCCGCTGGAGGCCGACCGCGCGGGCCATCGCGGGCGTGAACGGCCGGTCGAGCGGCAGCAGTGAGTGCAGCGGGTGGAGCGGCAGGCGCGGAGTCCATGGCGCACAGGCTGGCTCCGGACGAGCGCAGACCGTCGAACGACAATCCACAGGCTCACCAGGGGACGGCGACGAGCTCCTGGTGGCACGACGCAGGACAGGTGCGCGACGAGCCGAGAGAGCCCAGCGCCGCCCGCAGCGGCGGCGCCATCAGCGGCACCAGCTCGTCGACGGACAGCGACGCGATCGGCTCCACCTCGAGCACGTAGCGCAGCATCGCGAGCCCGATCAGCTGGGCGCCCACCAGCTCGACGCGTACGGCGGAGGTCTCCATCCCCATCGCCCGGGCGACGGGATTGAGCACGACCCGGTTGACGAGGGCGTAGAACCGCCGTCCGGCCCGGGCGTTGCTCACACTCCCCCTGACCAGGGCGAGCGCGCGACGCCGGGTGCGCGGGTTCTCGCACAGCAGCAGGAAGCGTCGGAGCACGCGCTCGGTGAAGTCCGGCGCGGCCTCGGGGGAAGGCATGGCACGTCAGCCTGCCAAAGAACTACTCCGGTTGCGTGTAGGCGCCGCGGTGGAACAGCAACGGAACGTCCGACTCCGAGGCGTCGCCGTGCCCGTCGCCGAAGGCCAGCTCCTCCACGCGGCCGACCACGATGTAGTGGTCACCGGCCTCGTGGACCCGGTCGATGGTGCAGTCGACGTACCCCAGGACACCGTCGATCAGCGGCGCCCCGGTGGAGGCCGGCTTCCAGCCGACGCCGTCGAACTTCTCGTCGCCCTTGGTGGCCATCCCGTTGGAGATGTGCTGCTGCCCGGCGGCGAGGAAGTTGACGCAGAAGAACCCGGCCTTGCGCATCAACGGCCAGGCGCGCGAGGTCTTCGCCGGGCAGAACATCACCAGCGGCGGGTCGAGGGAGACGCTCGAGAACGACTGGCAGGTCATCCCGACGGGCTGGTCGCCCGACATCGAGGTGACCACCGTGACGCCCGTGGCGAAGATGCCGAGCACGTCGCGGAACTGGCGGGCCCGCTCGGCGGCCTCGGGATCGTCGATCGGGATCGGGGTGTGCTCGCCGAGGCGGAGCTCGAAGTCGAGAGCCGGTGCCGAGGAAGGAGTCGATCAGCTCGCGGCTGGGCCAGGTCTCGCGCGCGTCGGGGCGCATCCCCTCGGGGATCTCCTGGGACGGCTCGGACGGACATGGTGGCAGTCTTACCCATGACGTCGCCGTGACGATGTCACTGGCCGCCGAAGACGTGGCCCCAGTACGAGACCGCGGTGCTCTCGCGCGCGACCCAGCGCGCGTCGTCGACCTGCAGGCCCTCGGTGCCGAACTCGACGTCGAACCCGCCCGGGGACTTCACGTAGAACGAGACCATCTGGTCGTTCATGTGCCGGCCGAGCGTCGCCGACAGCGGCGCCTTGTGCTTGCGCACCCGCTCCAGCGCGCGGCCCACGTCGTCGAGCTTGTCGACCTCGAGCATGATGTGCACGCACTTGCTCGGGTTGGGCATCGGCAGGAACGCCAGGCTGTGGTGGCGCGGGTTCACGCCGAGGAACCGCAGCCACACCTTCGAGCCCGGCTCCTTGCCGACGAACTCCCCCGGCATGCTCATCGAGTCGCGCAGCCGGAAGCCGAGCACGTCGCGTGTAGAAGCGCAGCGCCTCGACGTCGTCGCTCACCGGGATCACGACGTGGCCCATGCCCTGGTCGCCGGTCACGAAGGTCGCGGCGTACGGCGTGACGACGGGTCGCGACTCGTAGGTGATGCCGTGGAAGAGCTCGAAGACGTTGTCGAACGGGTCGCGGAACCGGATCAGCTCCTGCACCCGCCGCTCGGCGAGCTCCTCGGCGGTGCCCTCCTCGAAGTCGACACCGGCCTTCTGCAGGTGCTCGCGCGCCTCCTGCAGCGCCGGGTGGTCGGCCAGCTCCCAGCCGACGCAGGACAGCTCGTCCTTGTCGGAGGGGAAGACGACGAGCCGGGCGGAGACCTCGTCGATCCGGTAGTAGAGGTTGTCCGGGTCGGGTCCGCGCCCCTCGGCGAGGCCGAGCACCTTGCCGGCGAAGAGCTTCCAGGCCTCGAGGTCGGTGCTGGCGACGCGGGCGTAGCCCATGCTGCGGATGTCGATGGTCATCGAGCTCCTTCGTCTCTCGACGTGGCGGGCCAGGAACGCCGTGGCGACCTCGCGGAACTCGTCGGCCGCCTCGATCTGCGCCCAGTGCCCACAGTTGGGGAAGACGTGCAGCGAGGCCTTCGGGATCAGCTTGAGCGCGACCATGGCGCCGTCGAGCGGGTTGACCCGGTCCTCGCGGCCCCAGGTGAGCAGCGTGTGCTGGCGCAGCCGGTGGGCCTCGCGCCAGAGCATGCCGTCCTCGGCGGTCTCGGGGTTCCAGAACGACATCCCCATCGAGGCCATCGCCTCCTGGGCGCCGGGCGCGGTCGCGTCGGCGAACCGCTCCTCGACGAGCTCGTCGGTGACCAGCTTCTGGTTGACCACCATGGTCGAGATGAACGCGCGCAGCGCCTCGCGGGTCGGGTTGCCGGCGAAGTCCATCAGCCGCTGCACGCCCTCGGTCGGGTCGGCGTGGAACAGGTTGAGCGAGAGCCCGCCGGGCCCCATCAGCACGAGCCGGCCGACCCGGTCGGGGTAGCTCAGCGCCAGCCGCATCGCCGTACCGCCGCCGAGGCTGTTGCCGAGCAGGTGGATCCGGTCGATGCCGAGCTCGTCGAGCAGCGCGCACCACGTGGTCGGCGGCGTGGCGGTAGTAGTTGCCGACGACCGTCGGGCTTGTCGGAGCCGCCGAAGCCGGGCTGGTCGACCAGCAGGGTGCGGAAGCTCTCCGCGAAGCCGGGCAGCGCGGCGCCGAAGTTGCTCCACGCGGAGGCACCGGGACCACCGCCGTGCAGCATCACCAGCGGCAGCCCGCCACCGACGTCGCGTCGGCTCCCCGGCCTCGTAGTAGTTGAGGGTGATCTCGCCGGCCTTGGCGGACCGACGGACGTCGGCCTCCTTGCTGAAGTCCACTCAGTACATCCCGGGGTCGATCTTGTGGCCGAACTCGTGGGCGCCGTACATCTGCAGCGCGCGCTCGGGGTCGTTGGCCGCGTGCACCCGGCCGGCGTGGGCGTCGCGCCAGGCGCGCTGGAGGTAGGTGCCGTTGGCCAGCGCGCGACCGCCGGAGGCCTCGAACAGCGAGTCGATCGCGTCGATCGCGCGCTGGCTGCCGAGCACCTGGTCGCGGCGTACCTTCAGGCGCGTCTTGAGCGGGATCTTCTCGCCCTTGGCGACGTAGGCCTGCTCCTCGCGGATGTTGTTGACCAGCAGCGCCCAGGCGGCGTCGATCTCGCTGGAGGCGCGCGCGATGCGTACGGCGGCGAAGGGGTCGAGCGACGCCTTCTCGCCGAGGTACGCCGCGCGCGTGCGCTTCTGCTGCATCTCGACGTGCTCGTCGTAGGCGCCCTGCGCCATCCCGATGATCGGCGTGGTGATGGTGCCGGTGAAGATCGAGTGGAACGGCAGCTTGTAGAGGTCGGAGGGGTTCTGCTCCTGGCCCGGGCCGAAGCAGCGGCCGGTGTCGCCCATCGAGAGCGTGAACGCCTCCGGGATGAACACGTCGTTGACGACGATGTCGTTGGAGCCGGTGCCGCGCAGGCCGACCATGTCCCAGACGTCGATGATCTCGTAGTTCTCCCGCGGGACCATGAACGTGCGGAAGTCGACGACCTGGCCCTCGGTGTTGAACACCAGCCCACCGAGCAGCACCCAGGTGCAGTGGTCGCAGCCGGAGGAGAAGCTCCACTTGCCCGAGAGCGTGAAGCCGCCGTCGGTCTGCACGGCCTTGCCGGTGGGGGCGTACGACGAGCTCAGCCGCGTGCTGTGTCGTTGCCCCACACGGCCTGCTGCGCCTCGTCGGCGAACAGCGCGACCTGCCACGGGTGCACGCCGACCACGCTGGAGACCCAGCCGGTCGAGCCGCAGGCGCTCGCGATGTCACGGACCGCGGTGTAGAAGTCGATCGGGTCGGACTCGAGGCCGTCGAACCGCTTGGGCTGCAGCAGCCGGAAGAAGCCGGTCTCCTCGAGCTCCTTGATCGACGCCTCGGGCACCACGCGCAGACGCTCCGCCTCGTCGGCCCTCTCCCGCAGGGTCGGCAGCAGGTCACGGACGCCGTCCAGAACCGCCTGGCTCATGGGTACTCCTCACGCAGTGGTTGTTCTCCCTGCGCTCAATACTAGAACACGTTCTAGTCATCCGTCCACGACGTGACAAGCGCGCGTCGAGACCCGGACGAACCCTCGCGTCTCGGAAGTCGTCGGCTCGCGACCCGCCCCGGGGTGGCTCCTCAGGCGGGGAACGGCACGACTACGCTGCCCACATGGTGGACATGTGGACGACCATCGCCGCCGAACGCGGTGCCCTCGCCGACGACCTCTCCGGCCTCAGGGACGACCAGTGGGCCACGCCCTCGCTGTGCGAGGCGTGGAACGTCGAGCAGGTGCTGGCCCACATGACCTCCACCGCCGCAGATGACCCCGCCCAAGTTCTTCGCGGGCTTCATGGTGAGCGGCTTCAACTTCCCGAAGTTCGCCGAGGACGGCATCCAGACCCATCTCGGCGCCACTCCTGCCGAGACCCTCGAGCGCTGGCGTCACAGCAGCGGCTCGAAGAAGTCCCCTCCCGGACCGAAGGTCACCTGGCTCGGCGAGACGCTGATCCACTCCGAGGACATCCGGCGACCCGCTGGGCATCGCCCACGACTACCCGCTCGACGCCGTCACGCAGGTGCTCGACTTCTACAAGAACTCCGACACGCTGATCCGCGCGAAGAGCCGGATCGCGGGGTTGTCGCTCCAGGCGACCGACACCGACTGGGCGCACGGCACCGGACCGCTCGTCGAGGGACCCGCGATGTCGCTGCTGATGGCCGCCACCGGTCGCAAGGCCGCGCTCGAAGACCTCAGCGGGGACGGCGTCGCGGTGTTCCGCCAGCACTGGGCCAAGACGGACTGACCGGGCCGCGTTCGGCTCGCCGGTCCTAGACTCGGCAAGGTGACGTCCGCGGAGCCGTCCAGGGTTCGTCTCGCGGAACTGGTGGCCACCATCTCGCTGGGCACGGATCTCGGGCTGGGCCAGTCCGATGGAGCACGTCATCCGCCAGACGGTGATCGCGCTGCGGATGGGCGACCTTCTCGGCCTGACCAGGAGGAGCGCACCGTCCTCTACTACTCCGGCCTGCTGGCCTGGGTCGGCTGCCACACCGATGCCTACGAGCAGGCCAAGTGGTTCGGCGACGACATCGACTTCAAGCGCGAGGCCATGGTCGCGGGCGAGAACCTGCCGGCCCTCGCGCGGCTCTTCGTGACGCGACTCGGTTCCGGCCGTCCGCCCGCCGAGCGGGTGCGCACCGGGCTGGCCTTTCCCGCTGTCGGGGGCGAGGTGGTTCGCCCACGTCCTGGAGAGCCACTGGCAGGACGACGGACCTGCTCGCCGAACGGCTGGGGCTGGGCGATGACGTTCGGCAGAGCCTGCGGGAGAGCTACGAGCGCTGGGACGGCAAGGGCGCAGGCGGACTGGTCGGCGAGCAGATCCGGCTGACCTCCCGAGTGGTCTACCTGGCCGACGTGGTGGCAGCGTTCGAGCGCCACGGGGGGCGCGACCAGGCGGTCAGCGGTCGCACGAGAGCGAAGCGGCACCGCGTTCGACCCGGAGCTCAGCGAGCTGTTCTGCGCGCACGCGCGGGACCTGCTCGACGGGCTCGATGCGCAGAGCCACTGGTCGATGGTGCTCGACTCCGAACCCGGCCTCGAGGAGACCGTCGACGAACAGCGGCTCGACGACGTCCTCGCGGCCATCGGCGACTTCACCGACCTCAAGTCGCCGTACTTCATCGGGCACTCGCGCACGGTTGCCGACCTCGCCGGGGCTGCCGCCGAGCAGTGGGGCTCAACGCCGACCGAGGCCACGTGCGTACGCCGCGCCGGGCTCGTGCACGACTTCGGACGACTCGGTGTCTCCAACAGCATCTGGGACAAGGCCGGACCGTTGAACGCGAGCGAGATGGAGCGGGTGCGATTCCATCCCTACCTGACCGAGCGGATGCTCGCCTTCACCCCGCGGCTGGCCGAGCTGGGCGCCATCGCCGTGCAGCACCACGAGCGGCTGGACGGCTCGGGATACCCGCGCGGCTCTCGGGAAACGCGATCTCGCTGCAGGGCAGGGTGCTCGCCGCGGCCGACTGCTACTCGACCATGCTCGAGCAGCGCCCCCACCGCCCGGCGGCTCGACCGCAAGGCCGCAGCAGCCGCCCTGCGCGACTCGGCCCGCGCGGGCAGGCTCGACGGCGAGGCGGTCGAAGCGGTCCTCCACGCCGACGGCCACCGGGTGCGGGCACGGCGCGACCTCCCGGCCGGGCTGACCAGTCGCGGAGGTCGAGGTGCTCCGGTTGCTCGACCCTGGGTCTGTCGAACCGGGCGATCGCCGAGCGGCTCACGATCTCGCACAAGACCGCCGGCAGCCACATCGAGCACATCTACGCCAAGACCGGGGCGAACAACCGCGCGACAGCCGGGCTGTTCGCGATGCAGCACGGGCTGATGAGCGACCACGGAGGTTAGGGCGATACGCCCGATGAAACGCACCGCTCGCACGCTCCTAGGTTGGCCGGGTCAGCCAACCACAGGAGGTCACCATGACCACGACCAGCGACCGACCAGCGCACCGCCACGGTGCGCGCGAACGGCATCGACATCCACTACGTCGAGGTCGGCTCCGGTCCGCCGCTCGTCCTCCTGCACGGCGGTCTGGTCTCCACCAACCCGCTCTGGGAACCCACACCGGTCGCCTACCAGGCCCACCTCGCGGACCTCGCCCGGCACTTCCGGGTGATCGCTCCCGACCAGCGCGGCTCGGGCCGCACCGTCCACTCGGGAGGCCAGATCACGATGAGCCTCGTCGCCGACGACGTGGCGGCGCTTGAGTCAGGCCCTCGGGCTCGACCGCCCGCTCGTCTGCGGCTTCAGCGAGGGCGCCCTGACCGCGACGATCCTGGCGATCCGGCACCCCGGCTCGACGCGGGCCGTCGTGGCCGACGCCGGGCTACGACTCCCTCAACCCGGAGGCGCAGCATCTTCACGATGGGACGGGCCCTGCTGGGCGGCAGCCCCGAGGCGACGCAGGCAGACCCCGAGGCGGCCGAGGCGAACTTCGGCGCCGACCCGGCGATGCGAGCGGTCTTCGAGCTGATGAAGGCCGACCAGGACAGCGGACAGGGGCCGGGTCACTGGCGGACCTACCTGGCGACCACCTTCGACCGATGGACGACGTGGCCCGGCTACGGCTTCGCGGACCTCGCCAGGATCGAGGTGCCCACGCTCGTCCTGGTCGGCGACCGCGACGACTTCTGCTCGGTCGAGGAGGGCTGCCAGACCTATCGGTCCCTGCCACGCGGCGAGCTCGCCGTCGTGCCGGACACCGGCCACGAGATCACGACCGCGAAGATCGGCGTGCTGACCGAGTTCCTGCTCCGCCAGGCCTGAGTCAGGCGTCGGCGTCCTGCTTGGCCTTCAGCTCCAGCGCGATGTCGATGAGCTGGTCCTCCTGGCCGCCGATGAGCTTGCGCTCCCCCGCGATCTGGAGGATGTGCGCGCCCGAGACGCCGTAGCGCTCGGCCGCGTTGCCGGCGTGCTTGAGGAACGACGAGTAGACGCCGGCGTACCCCATCATCATCGTCATCCGGTCGAGCTGGCACTCCTCCGGCATGGCCGGGCGTACGACGTCCTCGGAGGCGTCGATGATCTTCATGAAGTCGACGCCGGTCCTCCAGCCGAGCTTGTCGCAGACGCCCACGAACGCGTCGAGCGGCGTGTTGCCCGCCCCGGCGCCGAAGCGGCGTACGGACCCGTCGATCTGGGTCGCACCGGCACGGACGGCCATCACCGTGTTGGCGCAGCCGAGGTCGAGGTTCTCGTGGCCGTGGAAGCCGACCGTGGCCTCCGAGCCGATCTCGGCGACGAGCGCGGAGACCCGGTCGGACGACGCCCTCCATGATCAGCGCGCCGGCCGAGTCGACGACGTAGACGCACTGGCAGCCGGCGTCGACCATGATCCGGGCCTGCTTCGCCAGCACCTCGGGCGGCTGGGTGTGGCTCATCATCAGGAAGCCGACCGTCTCCAGGCCGAGCTCGCGCGCGAGCCGGAAGTGCTGCTCGGAGACGTCGGCCTCGGTGCAGTGCGTGGCGATCCGGCAGATCACGCCGCCGTTGTCCTGGGCGGCGCGGATGTCGTCCTTGGTGCCGACGCCGGGCAGCATCAGGAAGGCGATCTTCGCCTTCTTCGCCGTCTCCGCGGCGATCTTGATGAGCTCCTGCTCGGGGGTGTGCGAGAAGCCGTAGTTGAAGCTCGACCCACCGAGTCCGTCGCCGTGGGTCACCTCGAGCACCGGCACACCGGCCTCGTCGAGCGCGGCGATCACCGAGCGCACCTCCTCGCCGGTGAACTGGTGCCGCTTGTGGTGCGACCCGTCGCGCAGGCAGGTGTCGGTCAGGCGGATGTCGAGGTCATCGCTCCACACCCGGTCGAGCTCGTTGAGCTGCGGGGTCTCCGAAGACAGTCATGCGCTGATCACCTTCCTGGCCATCCCTTCTCCGGCGCGCGTCGCGGCGGCGGTCATGATGTCGAGGTTGCCGGAGTACGGCGGCAGGAAGTCGCCCGCTCCCTCCACCTCGAGGAAGACGCTCACCTTGGTCTGGCCGCGGGTGTACGGCGTCGGTGGGTCGAACTGCGGGTCCTGGAGCAGCCGGTAGCCGGGCACGTACTCCTGCACCGCCTCGACCATCCGGTGCACCGACTCGGCGACGGCGTCCTGGCCCTCCTCGTAGACCTCGGGGCCCACCGCGCAGAAGATCGTGTCGCGCATGATCATCGGTGGCTCGGCGGGGTTCAGGATGATGATCGCCTTGCCGCTCTCGGCACCGCCGATCGTCTCCACGCCCTTCGAGGTGGTGCGGGTGAACTCGTCGATGTTCTGGCGGGTGCCCGGACCGGCGGAGAGCGAGGCCACGGACGCGACGATCTCGGCGTACGACACGGGGTCGCGCGCGAGACCGCGGCCACCATCGGGATGGTCGCCTGGCCGCCGCAGGTGATCATGTTGACGTTGTCGGCGCCCGCGTGCTCGTCGCCGTTGACCGCGGGGATCACGGCCGGCCCCACGGCCGCGGGGGTCAGGTCGACCGCCCGGATGCCGGCCTCGGCGTAGCGCGGGCGCGTACTCGCGGTGGATGTAGGCGCTGGTCGCCTCGAAGATCAGGTCGGGCAGCTCGTCCTGCTTGAGCAGCCAGTCGACGCCCTCGTGGCTCGCCTCGAGCCCCTTGTCGCGGGCCCGACCGAGCCCGGGGCTGTCCGGGTCGACGCCGATCATCCAGCGCGGCTCGATCACGTCGGACCGCGAGCAGCTTGTACATCAGGTCGGTGCCGATGTTGCCCGGGCCGACGATCGCGGCGGTCTTCTTGGTCATCTCACTCCTCGTGGGGGTCAGGTGAAGCTCAGGTGGACCGAGCCGAAGTCGTGGAAGTCGGCGACGAACTCGTCACCGGGTCGTACGTCGATCGCGCGGTGCACCGAGCCGGGCAGGATCACGTGGCCGGCCTCCAGGGTGACCCCGAAGGACGCGACCTTGTTCGCCAGCCACGACACGGCGGTGACCGGGTTGCCGAGCACGGCGTCGGACCGCCCCTCGGCGACCTTCTCGCCGTTGCGGACCAGCACGGCCTCGATGGCCCGCAGGTCGACGTCCTCGGGGCTGACCCGCTGCGGACCCAGGATGTAGCCCGCAGAGGAGGCGTTGTCGGCGATGGTGTCGGCGATCCGGATGTTCCAGTCGAGGATCCGGCTGTCGATCAGCTCGATCGCCGGCGCGACGTACTCGGTGGCCCGGATGACGTCGTCCTCGGTGCAGCCCTCCCCCGGCAGGGTCTCGCCCAGGACGAACGCGACCTCGACCTCGACGCGGGGGTAGCAGTAGCGGTCAGCCGGCACCGGCTGGTCGGAGAAGACCTCCATGTCCGAGAGCAGGTGACCGTAGTCCGGCTCGCCGACGCCCATCATCTCCTGCATCGCCTTCGAGGAGAGCCCGACCTTGTGGCCCGTTGACGCGGGCGCCGGCCTCGAGACGGCGCCGGATGTTGAGCAGCTGGATCTCGTAGGAGTCGACGACGTCGATGTCGGGCCAGGTCTCGCGCAACGGCGGGATCGGCGCCCGCTCGACCTCGGCGTCCCGGAGAGCATCGGCGACTGCGCGTCGTACGTCGTCGGAGAGCATGGCGCCAACAATAGAACCTGTTACAGTTTTGCGCCATGAAGGACGTCTACGACGTGGTCGTCGTCGGGGCCGGCGGCGCCGGCATGACCGCCGCCCTCGCCGCTGCCCGACAGGGCCTCGACACGGTGCTGATCGAGAAGAGCAACTACTTCGGTGGCTCGACCGCGCGCTCGGGCGGTGGCGTCTGGATCCCCGGCAACTACGCCCTCCGGGACGCGGGCCAGGCCGACGACCCGGAGGAGTCCAAGCGCTACCTCGAGTCGATCGTCGGCGACACGGTGCCCAAGGTGCGACGGGACACCTTCATCGACCGCGGGCCCGGAAGTCATGGACTTCGTGCGTGACCAGACCCCGGTGCGGTTCGCCTGGGTCCCGGAGTACGCCGACTACCTGCCCGAGTCGCCGGGCGGCCGGGCACGTGGTCGCAGCGTCGAGCCGGTGCCGCTGGACTGCCGCTTCCTCGGCGAGGAGCTGGCGCATCTGCACCCGCCGTACACCAAGGCGCCCGCCAACCTGATCGTCACCCAGGCCGACTTCCGCAAGATCAGCCTCGGCCTCCGCACGCTGCGTGGTCCCGTCACCATGGTCAAGATCCTGCTCAGCCGGCTCGTGAACAGCCTGCGCGGCCGGAAGATGTATGCGATGGGCAACGCCCTGAGCATCGGCCTGCGCAAGGGCCTCGCCGACGCGGGCGTGCCTGTCGAGTACGGCACCGAGCTGCGAGACCTCGTCGTCGAGGACGGTCGCGTGACCGGGGTGACCGTGCGTTGCGACGGCGTCGAGCGCACCATCCACGCGCACCGGGGCGTGATCCTCGGCAGTGGCGGCTTCGAGAAGAACCTCGAGCTGCGCGAGCGCTACCAGCCCAAGCCGACCAGCATCGACTGGACGACCGGCGCGGAATCCAACACCGGCGGCGGGCACCTCGCCGGGATGAACGCCGGCGCCGACGTCGCCCTGATGGACGACGCCTGGTGGGGCCCGACCATCCCGCTCCCCCGCGGGCCGTGGTTCTGCCTCGCCGAGCGCAACCTGCCGGGATCGATCATCGTCAACGCGGCGGGCAAGCGGTTCATGAACGAGGCGTTGCCGTACGTCGAGGCCGTGCACGAGATCTACAAGGGCGAGGAGACCGGCGTCTCCCACGTGCCCGCCTGGATGGTCATCGACCAGCGCTACCGCAACCGCTACCTGTTCGCGGGACTGTCGCCGCGGCAGCCGTTCCCCGGTCACTGGTACAAGCACGGCACCATCAAGAAGGCCGACACCCTCGACGCGCTGGCCGCCGAGATCGAGGTGCCGGCCGACGCGCTCCGGGCCACCGTCGACCGGTTCAACGGCTTCGCCACGTCAGGCATCGACGAGGACTTCCACCGCGGTGAGAGTGCCTACGACAAGTACTACTCCGACCCGACGGTGAAGCCGAACCCGTCACTGCACAGCATCGACCAGGGGCCGTTCTACGCCGTGAAGATCGTGCCCGGCGACCTCGGCACCAAGGGCGGGCTGGTGACCGACGAGCGGGCCCGGGTGCTGCGTCCCGACGGCACCGTCATCGAGGGGCTCTACGCCGCAGGCAACGTCTCCGCGGCCGTCATGGGCCACACCTACGCCGGGCCAGGAGCCACGATCGGTCCGGCCATGGTGTTCGGCTACCTGGCCGCCGAGGACATCGCCACCAGCTCGACGGTGGCCCCCCGGGTCTCGACGAGCTCGTCCGACGCAACGCCGGAGGCCTCCTGATGCCCATCGACCCCGAGGTCGCCATCGGCGCGCAGCTGCCCGACCGCACCTTCTCGTGGGAGAGCTCCGACGTGCTGCTCTACCACCTCGGCATCGGTGCCGGCTCGAGCCCGGGCGACAACGTGGACCCGTCCTCGCTGCGCTACACCGTCGACAACGACGACCTGCAGGTATTGCCGAGCTTCGGCATCGTGGCCCCGACGTTCCACGAGACCGACCCGCCACCGCTGGACCTGCCCGGCTGCGACATCAGCCTGTCCCAGGTCGTGCACGGGAGCCAGGAGATCCAGGTGGGCGGCCCGCTGCCCACGTTCGGCTCGGCCGTGCTGCGCACCCGGATCAGCGATGTGTGGGACAAGGGCAAGGCCGCGGTCATCTGGCAGGAGGGCCAGGCGCTGTCGGCCGAGGGAGACGCACTGTGGACGGTGCGGTCCTCGATCTTCGTGCGAGGAGAGGGAGGCTTCGGCGGCGACCGGGGCTCCTCCGACGAAGGTCGAGGTTCCCGACCGGGCGCCCGACTGCGACGCGTCGTACGACGTGACGCCGCAGCAGGCCCTCCTCTACCGGCTCTGCGGCGACCGCAACCCGCTGCACGCCGACCCGGAGTTCGCGAAGGCGGCCGGGTTCCCGGCGCCCATCCTGCACGGCCTGTGCTCCTACGGCATCGTGCTGCGCACGGTGACCGACCAGCTCTTCGGCGGCGACGCCGGCAAGGTCCGTGGCTTCAACGCCCGCTTCGCCGGCGTGGTCTTCCCCGGCGAGACCATCCGGGTGCGCGCCTGGCACGCCGACGAGGGCGTCGTCGTCGAGGCGACCATCGCCGGTGAGGGCGACCGCGACGGGGCTCCCGTGCTGTCGGACTGCGTGCTCACCCCGGCCTGAGGTCGGCCGGACCGGAACGACCTCAGTCGACTCGAGGCAGTCCCACGTCGCGGAGCACGCGTTGCATCACCCACAGGTGGCCCGGCTCCCCGCTCGGGCAGGTGCCGCGTATCCAGGCCATCGTCATGCGGTTGTAGCCGTCCAGTGCCACCCGCCAGGTGATCGGGCCACTCGCCCCGCAGCCGTAGCCGCCTTCCACGTTGATGGTCAGCAGCTGATCCCGGAGACGGTAGGTGCCACGCAACGCGATGTTGGGGCTGAACAGGCCGCCTTGCGGGTCGGCGGTGAAGGACCCGTCTCGACCGAAGCGCCACAGCATGATGCCGACGAGACCGGTGTCCTCGCCGTAGACCTCGTCGACCATCCAGACACCGTGGAGCTCAGCCGGCTTGACCGGTTTGCCCGGGCGACACAGGTCCCGGTGGTAGTCCACGAACACGTTGCCTGCCCCGGGAAGTGCAACGGTGCGGTCGGCGCTGCCGCCCGGGGCGCCGATCCGGAGCCGCACCGAGGCGATCGACTCGACCAGGGCTGCGTCGCAGTTCGTCGCCACGGAGAACTCAACGGTTCCCCAGCTCCTCGGAGCGATGTTCCTGGCCGCGCGGCTCGTCAGGGGACCCGAGACCCCGTCCAGGGAGATCAGGTCGGCATCCACGGGCGCGTCGGACGCGTTGTGAACAGGCAGTCCGAAGTCCCACTCATCTGGAGGTTCCTGCAGCCCCGCCTTGATCGCGCCGGCCGCAACCGTCGCTCGTTGCGCCGCCTCGACCGAATGGGTCGACGCCAGCAGATCACTTCGGTTCTCCACCAGGGCGCCCACCACGACTCCCGCGACGGCAGCAATCGCCACGAACGCCCACACCCGGAGCGGCCAGGGACGCCGCGGGGCAGGCGACCCTCCGGTCACGACCTCGTCGGGCTCGGTCCTGGCAGGCCACGTGGGCACCCGGTCAGCGTACGACCGGTGCCCGGCTCGGCGACCTCCTGAGGTCCTCGACGCTGGCGCGGTCTAGGTCTGTCCCGCCCGACTCAGTCGCCTCGAGGCAGTCCCTCGTCGCGCAGCGCCCGCCGCGCGACCCACACGTCGCCCTGGTCGCCCTCGGGGCAGTCCCCGTTGAGGTAGACCATCGTCAACCGCCCGGCGGCGTCGAACGTGGCCCGCCACGTGGCCTTGGTGCCGGCGCCGCACCCGGAGGCGTTCAGCGTCGTGATCTCGAGGATCTCGCCCCGGACGCGGTAGGTCCCACGGATGGCCGGGGCACCGGAGAGGAGGCGACCCTCGGGGTCCGCGGCGTACGACCCACCACGGGTGAAGCGCATCAGGTAGGTCCCCGCCAGGTACATGTCGGGGCCGTAGGCCCGCTCGACGAGCCAGACCCCGGCCAGTCGCTCAGGGTCGACCGGGGTACCCAGGCCGCACAGTGCCTGGTCGTGCTCCACCAGCGCCTTGCCCCCCTCTGGCAGCGGCCGCGTGACCTCGGACCTGCCGTCCGGGCCGTCGAGCCGGAGCCTGACCGACGAGACAGACGTCGGCGGGGGGGCCTCGCAGTTCGGCGTCGCGGAGAAGCGGATCACGCCCCAGGATCCCGCTCCGACCTGCTGGGCCCGGTCGCTCGTGAAGGGGGTGACCAGACCCTCGAGGGCGACCAGATCGGCGTCGATCGGCGCGTCCGTCGCGTTGTAGACGGGCAGCTCGAAGTCCCACCCCGTGCTGGCGCGCAGCTGGAACTGCTGGATCGCTCCCACGCTCACCGAGGCCGGCTCGGCCGCCGTCCTGGACGATCTCGACGTGAGCAGGTCCGAGCGGTCACCGACGAGGACGCCGAGGACGAGACCGATCACCAGGGCCGTGGCGGCGACGGCCGCGATGGGCACCCACACGCGTCGATCGCTGATCCCCGTGGGCACGAGTCCGACAGTACGCCGGGACTCGTCAGTCGTGGCCGGCCAGCGAGGCCACGAAGTCGAGCTTGTCGAGCACCGCGGCCGGGATCACGAAGGGGTAGAGGTCCTCGTGCCCCATGCTCCGGTTGATCATGTTCAGCGCCACGCTCAACGGCATCCAGATCCCGACGACGACGTCGTGGAAGTTCGTGAACTGCGTGACCGTGCCGACCGTGGTGAGGCCGTACTCCGACGCCGTCTCGATGCTGTCGCAGATGTGCAGGTAGTGCGCCCAGGTCTCGGCGAAGTCCTCGAACGGGTGCATGGTCGCGTAGCTGGAGATGTACGACGACTCCCAGCCCTCCGGTGGCCCTTCGGCGTAGTGGCGGTCGATCTCGCCCTGGTAGTCGACCGTCTCGTCCCCGAACAGCTCACGACAGCGTTCGAGGAGATCGCCCCCGCGCACCAGCTGCCACTCGTAGTAGTGGCCGACCTCGTGCCGGAAGTGGCCGAGCATCGTGCGGTACGGCTCCCCCAGCTTCTCGCGCACCTTCTCGCGGTGGGCGGCGCGGCTCTCGGCGAGGTCGATCGTGATCACCCCGTTGGCGTGGCCGATCACGACGTTCTCCTCGACGCTGCTGAGCAGGTCGAAGGCCAGGCCGTTCTCCGGGTCGGCGACCTTGCTGACCACGTCGAAGCCGAGGCCGTCGAGCTCGACGACGAGGTGTCGCTTGGCCCGCTCCGCCGCCGGGTAGTTGGCGAGCCCGACCGCGTCGTCGTCGTGCGGACGGGTGCGGGTCAGCTCGCAGCTGAAGCACTGCCCGCCGTCGGTCTTGTTGAGCCAGGTGCAGCCCGAGAGGGTCAGGTTGCGGCACAGGAACCACTCCGCACCGTCCGCGTCGACGTACCGCCCCTTCTCGTCGACCGGCACGATCGCGCGCTCGGTCCGGGAGAACCCGAGCCGGCTGTCGCAGGACACGCAGCGGGAGTTCTCGAAGTGGAGTGGTTTGTCGCAGACGCGACAACGGAAGGCCTTCACGCACGCAGCCTGCCATGCCCGCCGGCTAGGAGGATCACCGCCAGGAGTTGGGCCACCGCGGTCTCGGTGCTGCGGGGCCGCGCGGACGCTATGTAGATGGGCCACGTGCCCCATCTATGTAGCGCGACGGCGGCCTGCCTGACACCAGGGTCGGAGGAACAGCCGAGCTGGGCTGGGAGATGAGTGCCCCCGACGACCCGGTCGACCGATAGATCCATTTTGTACCCGTATGGGGCCTGAGTTACCTAGAGTGACGCCCATGCCGGCGACCTCGACGATGCCCACGCGCACGCCTGGTCGCGCGGCGACATTGCGGCGCGCGCCCGCCACGCCTGGCGACCTTGATGTTCGCAGGGACGGCGTTCTTCGGGGCCGGGATGCTGTTCCTGGTCCAACCGATGATCGCCCGACTGCTGCTTCCCTCGTACGGCGGGTCGGCGACCGTGTGGAGCACGAGCAGTCTCTTCTTCCAGGTGGTGCTGCTGCTGGGCTACGTGTACACGGACAGGGCGACGCGCCTGGGGCCCCGACGCCAGCGCCTGGTGCATGGCGTCGTCCTGCTTCTGCCGCTGCTGGTGCTGCCGCTGGCCCTGCCGTCCGCGGCGCCGGGATCGGACGTGTCGCCGGTGCTGTCGCTGCTGCGCACTCTGGCGCTGGTCGTCGGTGTGCCGTTCCTCGTGCTGGCCACGACCGGTCCGCTGCTGCAGAAGCGCTACTCCTGGCTCGGGCTGGCCCGCTCCTCCGATCCCTACTTCCTGTTCGCGGCCAGCAATCTCGGAAGCTTCGTGGGTCTCCTCATGTACCCGTTGCTGATCGAACCCTTCTTCAGTCTCGAGCAACAGGAACGACTGTGGTCGATCGGCTTTGTCGTGTTCATCGCTCTCACCGGATGTTGTCTCCTGCTTCCCGGCGGCAGCCGCGCTCCGGAGACCGTGGCGATCGGTGCGGCGGCGGGGGCAACCGGTCGCGAGTCCGAGGAAGCTGACTCCGAGCGCCTGCCGCTGGCCCGGATCCTCCGCTGGACCGCGTGGGCCTTCCTGCCGTCGGCCCTGATGCTTGCGGTGACCTCGCACATCTCCACCGACATCGCCGCCATCCCGCTGTTGTGGGTGGTCCCTCTGGCGATCTACCTCGCGACGTTCATCGGTGCCTTCGCTCGCGCCTCGCGTCGACCGCCGGTGCTCGTGACGCGGATCGCCGTGCTGCTGGCCGCGATCGCCTCGTTCTCGGCGCTGGTGAACGCGGAACATCAGCCGGTGTGGTTCGCGATCGCCATCCAGATGGTGATGCTGGCCCTCGTCGCCTTCTCCGCGCACTCGCGACTGGCGGCGGATCGTCCCGGGCCGGGCCGGCTGACCACGTTCTACCTGGTCATAGCCGTGGGGGGCGCGCTGGGCGGCTTGCTCAACGGCGTGGTCGCACCGCTGTTGTTCGACCGAGTGCTCGAGTACGCCCTCCTCATCGTGACGGTCCCGCTCCTCATGCTCGGGCTCAATGGCCGGCTCGGCCGGGAAGAGCGGCGCCGCCAACGAGTTCGGCTGCTCACGGTGGCCGTGCTGCTCCTGGTCCCCGCAGCGGGGTTGGCCGCGGCCATGCACAGGGCGCCGACCGCGTCGCTGATTCTCGCGTTGGCCGGCTGCTCGACGCTGGTCTGGTCGCTGATGCGTTCCCCACGCCTGCTCTGCGCTGTCCTCGTGTCAGCGCAGGTGGTCCTCCTCGCCAGCTCCGACGTCGGCGTGATCGACCGGCAGCGCACGTTCTACGGGAGCCTGTCGGTGCAGGCGACCGAGGACCAACATCTCCTCTATGACGGGACCACCCTGCACGGAACGCAGTTCCTGAACTCGCGGTCCAGTGATCCGACGTCCTACTACGCCCGATCCGGCCCCTTGGGCGACGTGTTCAGGTCGCGGAACTTTCGTGACGTCGCGGTCGTGGGACTCGGAGCCGGCACCGTGGCGGCGTACGGCGAGCCCGGTCAGGCGATGACCTTCTTCGAGATCAACCCGGCCGTGGAGAGCGTCGCGCGCGATCCGCACCTGTTCACCTACCTCACCGACTCGCCCGCGGACGTCTCGGTGGTGACCGGAGACGGGCGCCTGGGCCTGCAGTCGGTGCCCGGCGCAAGTGAGGACCTGATCGTCCTGGACGCCTTCAGCTCCGACTCGATCCCGGTCCACCTGCTGACGCAGGAGGCCGTGCGGATGTATGCCGCACGGTTGCGCCCCGGCGGTCTGCTCGCCATCCACATCAGCAACAAGACCTTCGACCTCCGCCCGGTCCTCCGGGCAGACGCGGACGCACTCGGGTGGGCGGGCGTGGTGGGCAGGGGCGAAGGAAGTGACCCGGGGGCGACGCCGAGCGAGTGGGTCGTGCTCGCTCCCACGGCGCAGGACCTCCGAGAACTCGACAGTCGGCCGGGGTGGACGCCCTTGCCTCCGCGCTCGGTCGCCTGGACCGACGACTACTCCTCGGTGCTCCGCGTGCTGCGTTAGGTCGATTGCGTGGGCCGCTGTCATCACCCCGACGCCCCACCGGTCGAGGGCGCTCCAACGCGTCAGGAATCGAGAAGCACCGCCACGACCGCCGCGGCCTAGCCTGTCAGCACAGGGTCGGCACCACGTCGCCCGTCGATGACTCGAAGGAGGCCTCACATGGCCGCGAAGAACGCCGCGAAGGATCCCGGAGGCTTCAGCGCCGAAGAGCGTGCGGCCATGAAGGAGCGCGCCACCGAGCTGCGGGCCGAGGGCAAGAAGGGCGCCAAGCAGGCCGACGGGCTGCAGGCCGTCCTCGACAAGATCGCCGAGATGGCGCCGGAGGACCGTGCGCTCGCCGAGCGGGTGCACGTGACGGTGACCGCCGCCGCCCCCGACCTGCTGCCGAAGACCTGGTACGGCATGCCCGCCTACACCAACGCGGACGGCAAGATCGTCGTCTTCTTCCAGGACGCCGGCAAGTTCTCCTACCGCTACGCGACCCTCGGCTTCCAGGACTCGGCGAACCTCGACGACGGCGACCTCTGGCCGGTGGCCTACGCCCTCCACCAGTGGAGCCCGGCCGTGGAGAAGAAGGTCGTCTCGCTGGTGAAGAAGGCCACCAAGGCCTGACCAACCGCAAGGCGTTGACCGTGCGCCGGCCTTCTCCGAGGATGAGTGGCAGGCGCCTCGGGCTGGTGACGGGAGCGACGGATGGAATTCCAGGGCGTGGACCACGTGAGCTTCACGGTGAGGGACCTCGACCGCAGTGAACGCTTCTACACCGACGTGTTCGACCTCGTCAGGTTGATGGACGTCGGCTACGCGCGCATCCTCGCGCACCGGCAGACCGGCTTCCTGTTCACGGTCATCGCGCACGAGGGCGCGTCGGGCACGCCGTTCAGCGAGCTCAACACCGGCCTCGACCACATCGGCTTCAGCGCAGGAAGCCGCGATGAGCTGGTCGAGTGGGAGCAGAAGCTCGAGCGCCTCGGCGTGACCTACACCCCGATCCGCGACATGGAGTTCTCGTTCCACCTGAACTTCCGCGACCCGGACGACATCCCGCTGGAGATCTCCGCGTCGCGCGAGATCATGAACACCTGGATGGCCGAGCTCAAGGAACGCGACATCCCGCGCGAGGAGATCGACGCGCGGATCATGGAGTACCTCACGGAGTTCTACGCCGACGCGCCCACGAGCTAGGAGCCCTGGGCGAGGAACTCCAGCGCCTGCCGGTAGCCGTCGATCCCCTGGCCGACGATCTCCCTGGCGGCGTACGCCGTGATCGACGGAGTGGTGCCGGAACTCCTCGGGGCGGGCCTTCGGGTCGCTGATGTGCAGCTCGACCAGAGGCGCGACCAGCTGGGCGCAGGCGTCGAGCAGGGCGAACGAGTAGTGGGTCCACGCGGCCGCGTTGAGCACCACCGGGGTCTCGTCGTCGGCGGCCTGGTTCAGCCAGTCGAGCATCTGGCCCTCGTGGTTGGTCTGGCGCACCTCGACCTCCAGCCCGAGGTCGCGCCCCCACCCGACGCAGAGGTCGGCGAGGTCGGCGTGGGTGGTGGTGCCGTAGATCTCCGGCTGCCGGCGACCGAGCCGACCGAGGTTCGGTCCGTTGAGCACGAGGACGTTCACGTCGAGGCCCCTCCCAGGTGTTCGTACGCCGCCCGCAGCACCTCTTCCTCCGGGTCGGACAGGATCGCCGGCGCGGCCAGGCCGTCGAGCACCACGAACCGCAGATGTGCGCCGCGGGACTTCTTGTCGACGCGCATGGTCGCGAGGACGTCCTCGAAAGGCAGCTCGTCGAACCGGGTGGGCAGCCCCACGGCCGCCAGGGCCTCAGCGTGCCGTCGCGCCGTGGCGTCGTCGAGGTGGCCGGCGAGCCGGGCCAGCTCCGCGACGTACACCATGCCGAGCGCCACCGCCTCGCCATGCCGCACCCGGTAGCCGGTGCCCTTCTCGACCGCGTGCGCCATCGTGTGGCCGTAGTTGAGCACCTCGCGACCCGGGTGCCCCGTGGCGCCGCCGGTCTCCTTGAGGTCGCCGACGACGACGTCGATCTTCACCCGGATCGCGCGCTCGATCACCTCACGCAGCTGCGGTGAGGCGGGGTCCAGGACCGGCAGCCGGGTCGGCTTCGACGATGCGGAGGATCTCCGGATCGGCGATGAACCCGCACTTCACGACCTCACCGAGCCCCGAGACGAGCTCCGCGGGCGGCAGCGACGCCAGCAGGTCGAGGTCGCAGAGGACTCCGGCCGGCTCGTGGAAGGAGCCGACCAGGTTCTTGCCGGCTCCGGTGTTGATGCCGGTCTTGCCGCCGACCGCGGCGTCGACCATGCCGAGCAAGGTCGTCGGCACGTGCACGACGCGCACGCCGCGCAGCCAGGTCGCGGCGACGAAGCCGCCGACGTCCGTGGTCGCGCCTCCGCCGAAGGTCACGACCACGTCCGAGCGGGTGAAGCCGGCCTCGCCGAGCACCTCCCAGCAGGACTCCGCCATCGCGTAGGACTTGGATGCCTCGCCGGGCGGCACGAGCGGGACGCCCGTGACCTCGTAGCCGGCGTTCAGCAACGGGACGCGCACGTGGGCCGAGAGCCCGGTGAGGTCGCCGTCGTACAGCACGGCGACGCGGGTGGCCTCCGGGCCGACGCAGGGCGGGCAGCTCGTCGAGGACGGCGTGCCCGACCACCACGTCGTAGGGGGAGGCACCTCCGACGTGCATCCGCGTGCGGTCCTCAGGCATGGGCTCTCATCCTCGACGGCGGTCCGCACTTGCTCAACCACCTCGCGCACCGACAGGCCGTCCGTGTCGACGACGTCGGTGGCGACCGACTCGTAGACCGGCGTGCGCTCGTCGATCAGCTGCTTGATGCGGCCGCGCACGTTGCCGAGCAGCAGTGGCCGGGAGACGCCGAGCCCGACCCGCTGGGCAGCGTCGCTCAGCCCGACCCGGAGGAAGACCACGCGATGACCGGCGAGCAGCGCACGCGTCGAATCGTCGAGGACGGCGCCGCCGCCCAGTGCCAGGACGCCGTCGTGCTCGGCCAGCGCGGTCGCGACCGCGGACCGCTCGAGCGCGCGGAACGCGGCCTCTCCGGAGTCCACGAAGATGTCGGAGACCGACCGCCCCTCGAGCGCCTCGACGTCCTGGTCGGAGTCGCGGAAGCCGACGCCCCACGCCTGGGCCAGGAGTCGGCCCACCGTGGTCTTGCCCGCCCCCATCGTGCCGACGAGGACGACCTTGGGTGCTGCGGTCATCTGGAAGCGCAGGGTGTCGAGGTAGCTGTGCACGTTGCGCCGCGTCTCGGTGACCGAGTCGCCGCCGAACTTCTCGAGCACGGCGTCGGCGATCACCAGCGCCACCATCGCCTCGGCGACGATTCCCGCGGCGGGGACGGCGCAGACGTCGGAGCGCTGGTGGTGGGCGACGGCCGCCTCGCCGGTGGCGACGTCGACGGTGCGCAGCGCGCGGGGCACGGTCGCGATGGGCTTCATGGCTGCGCGGACCCGCAGGACCTCGCCCGTGGACATGCCGCCCTCGGTGCCACCCGACCGTCCCGACGTACGACGAATGGCGCCGTCCTCGTTGACGATCTCGTCATGGGCCTGCGAACCCGGTGTGGCCGCCAGCTCGAACCCGTCGCCGACCTCGACGCCCTTGATCGCCTGGATGCCCATCAGTGCACCGGCCAGCCGGGAGTCCAGCCGTCGGTCCCAGTGGACGTGCGAACCGAGCCCGGGCGGGAGACCGTGCACCACGACCTCGACGACCCCGCCGAGGGTGTCGCCGTCCTTGTGGGCCTGGTCGATCCGCTCGACCATCAGCTTCGACGCGTCGGGGTCGAGGCAGCGCACCGGGTCGTCGTCGAGCCGCGCGAGGTCGTCGGCCGACGGCACCGACCCTGCCGGGGCGCGGACGCCGCCGAGCTCCACGACGTGCGAGACCATCCGGGCGTCGGTGGCCTGCTCGATGAAGGCCGAGGCCACCCGTCCGAGCGCCACGCGCGCAGCGGTCTCGCGCGCGGAGGCACGCTCCAGGATCGGGCGGGCCTCGTCGAAGTCGTACTTCTGCATCCCCACGAGGTCGGCGTGGCCGGGTCGTGGCCGGGTCAGCGCGGCGTTGCGGGCCAGGGCCTCGAGCACGACGGGGTCGACCGGGTCAGCCGCCATCACCTGCTCCCACTTCGGCCACTCGGTGTTGCCGACCTCGATCGAGATCGGTCCGCCGAGAGTCCTCCCGTGCCGGATGCCGCCGGTGATCCTGACCTCGTCCTGCTCGAACTTCATCCGGGCGCCACGGCCGTAGCCGAGCCGGCGCCGGGCGAGCGCGTCGGCGATGTCCGCGGAGGTCACCTGCACATGGGCAGGGAGTCCTTCGATGATGGCGGTGAGGGACGGCCCGTGGGACTCCCCCGCCGTGAGCCAGCGCAGCATGGGGCCAGTGTTTCACGCGGGGTTGGGGCGCCCGGAGCGGCCGTCGGCAGCCGAGACCGGCTCAGTAGCCGAGCGCCTGGGTGAGCCACGGGCCGGCCACCACGCCCAGCGCCGAGCCGATCAGCATGAACGGCCCGTAGGGCACCCGGCGGCGCAGGTCTCGGGTCACCAGCCCGATCACCAGCCCACCGATCCCGCCGACCATCACGATCAGCGCGAGACCCATCAGCATCTGCTCCCAGCCGAGGTAGCCCAGACGCCGGGCCCAGCACGCGCGCCAGCCGCACGTCACCGAACCCCCACGCGTTGAACAGCCACCAGAAGATCCAGAACCAGGCGCCGATGACCAGCCATCCCCACCCGGCCCGGTAGAGCGAGTCGAGGTCCTGGTCGATCAGCGCAGCGAGCGGGATCAGCACGGCGAGCAGGGCGTACGTCGGATGGATGATCCGGTTGGGCAGCAGCGTCGTACGCCAGTCGACGATCATCAGCGCCACGCCGATCGGCACGAGCGGCACCAGGTAGACCAGCGCTCCGGTCCACCCGAGCGTCGCCCCGAAGGCCGCCCCGAACAGCCCCGACCACGCGGCCGTCCACACCGCCAGCCCGGGCGACGCGGCGATGTCGGTGTAGAGCGGCTTCTCCGGCGCCGCCGGGAGCGACCTGCTCGAAGAGCCGGCGCTCGGGGACCGGGCTCGACGTCCGCCTCGTCGGCTGCCTCGGGGGTGAGCACCGGCTCGGGCACCGGCTCGGGGAGCCGGCCGATCAAGCGTCGGCACGAACCAGCCCAGCGCCGCACACGCCAGCAGGCACGCCGCACCCGCCTGCCACTGCGCCGGATCGAGCCAGTCCATGGGGCGAAGGCTAGGGGACTCGGGGGCTGCCGGTCTCGATCTGCACAGCCCGGCGCGCGAGCTCGCGGGTGCCGGCCTCGCGCAGCAGGTCCACCGACACCGTCTCCCCGGTCATCCGCTGCACCTGTCCGACGGCCTGGTGGGCGAGCAGGTCGAGCCCGGCGACCAGGTGCCGACCGTCATGCTGCACGGCCCGGGCCAGCGGTGTCGGCCACGGGTCGTAGACCACCTCGAACACCGCCGGCACCTGGGAGCACAGGGCCAGCAGGTCGAGCGTCTGGGCCTCCGCGGGGATCGTGGTGACCAGCAGGTCGGCGTCGATCAGTGACGCCTCCGCGAGGGTGCCGACCGACAGCTCCGGCGCGTGGGGGTGCGTGCTGACCACGGCGATCGTCTCCTCGGCGCGAGCGGGGTCACGCACCAGCACCGTCGCCGTCGTGCACCCCAGCTCGGCGAGGGCCAGCAGCACCGACGTCGCCGTCGCGCCGCCACCGAGCACCACGGCCGACCGGGCCGGGCGTGGTAGCCGCTCCTGCATGGCCGCGATCGCCCCGGGGATGTCGGTGTTGAAGCCGTGGCGGCTGCCGGGGTCGAGCACCAGCGTGTTGGCCACGCCGGAGAGCCGGACCCAGTCGTCACTGGTGTCGAGGAGGGGCACGACGGTGCGCTTGAGCGGCATCGTCAGGGACAGCCCCCGCCAGCTCTCGTCGAGCCCGTCGATCAGCTCCTCGAGGCCGGCGGAGTCGAGCAGGACCGCGTCATAGGTCCAGTCGAGCCCGAGCTCGTCGTACGCCGCCCGGTGCAGCGCGGGTGAGAGCGAGTGCGCGATCGGCGAACCGACGACCGCGCAGCGACGTGCGGTGAGCATGGCTCAGCATTCCTCGCTCTTGCGGCAGTACGCAGCCAGCTTGTCGGCCCACTTCTGGTGCTCCTCGAAGGTCTCCGAGAAGTGCGTGGTGTCGTCCTCGTAGTCCGGCACGAAGTAGAGCCAGTCCCCCTTCGCCGGCGACAGCGCCGCCTTGATCGTCTCCTCGCCGGGAGACCCGATGGGGCCTGGCGGGAGGCCGGGGTGCTTGTAGGTGTTGTACGCCGACGGGTTGGCCCGCTCGGCCGCGGTCGTGTAGACGTCGCCCTCGCGCTGGCTGATGTAGGACACCGTCGAGTCGAGCTGGAGCGGCATCCCCTTGTTGAGCCGGTTGTAGAGCACGCGGGCGACCTTCGGGTAGTCCTCGCTCCGGTTCGCTTCGTACTCGAGGATGCTGGCGACCGTCAGCACCTGCTCGGGAGTGAGGTTCACCGCCTCGGCCTTCGCCGCGAGGTCGAGCGACTCGTTGACCGACACGCTCTTGGCCACCATCTGCCGGAGCAGCCCGACCGCTGTCTGCTTCGGCGGCACGGAGTACGTGGCCGGGAACAGGTACCCCTCGGGGTTGCCCTTCGCCTCGGCGGGCAGCCCGATCGCCTTCGGGTTGGCGAGCGCCGCCGTCCACGGCCTTCTTGCTGATGTCGGTCTTGGCGACGATCGTCTTGACGATGTTGCGCACCCGGGCGCCCTCCGGCACCACCACGAGGCTCTGGATCAGGTTGTCGGGCTCCACCAGGACGCCGAGCGCCTCGCTGGCCTTCATCTCCTTCTTGAGCTGGTAGTAGCCGACCTGGATGTTGCGGGACTTGTCGTCCTTGTTCGCGGCCTCGCTGAACGCGTCGACGCTCTTCACGACGCCCTTCGTCTTCAGCTCGCGGCCGATGTCGGCGGAGGTGGCACCCTCCTTGACCTGGTACAGCACGCTGCCCGTGCCCGGCCCGGGGTAGTCGGGTGCGGGCCCGAGGCGTGAGCTGATCTCGTCGTACACGTAGCGGCCGCCGAAGAACACACCTGCGCCGAGCACGACCAGCACGAGCAGGACGGGGAGGCAGCCCCGGCCGAAGCGGCGACGGGCGTGGGGAGGGTCGTCGTACACGTCGGGCTCCTCGGAGTACTCGTGGTACTCCTCGTGCTCGTCGTCGTAGTACTCGTCCTCGCGCACGCGTGATCCGTCCTACTCGCTCTTGTCCCCGGCCGGGACCGACTCACCGGCGAAGGTGCCTGTCTGCCGTTCCCGTTCGAGGGCTCCCTGCAAGATCACGACGGCCGCAGCCTGGTCGACCACTGCGCGTCGCTTCTTGCCCTTGCGGCCCTGGCTCCGCAGCTGGCTCTCGGCCGTCACGGTGCTCAGTCGCTCGTCACACAACCTGACCGGGACCGGCCCCACTCGAGCCGCCAGCTCACGCGCGAACGCTCGAACCTTACCGGCCGACGGGCCTTCACCCCCGGACAACGAGCGCGGAAGTCCGACGTACACACGGACCGCGCCGAGCTCGTCCACCAGTGTGGCGAGTCGGTCCAAGTCGCCCGCTCCGCGCGCCACCGTCTCCACGGGCGTGGCGAGGATTCCCGAGGGATCGCTGCTCGCGACCCCGATGCGGGCGTCGCCGGGATCCACCCCGAGGCGTACGCCGGCCAGCTCGGCCCCCATGCGGACTAGGGCCGACCCTCGACGAGACTCCGCCGTACGGCGGCCAGCGCCTCCCCCGCCTTGCTCGCGTCGGCGCCACCGCCCTGGGCGACGTCGTCCTTGCCGCCGCCCTTGCCGCCGAGCACCTCCGAGGCGGCGCGCACGAGCGTGTTCGCCGAGAGACCGGCGCTGCGTGCCGCGTCGTTGAGGGCCACGACGACCGAGGGCTTGCCGTTGGAGGAGCCGACGATCGCCGCCACGCCCGGTCGGTCCGCGGGCATCTTGCCGCGGACGTCGAGAGCGAGCGTGCGCACGTCGCCGCCGTTGGCGCCCTTCCGCCTGGTGACCGACGTAGGAGACGCCGCCGATGTCCTCGGCCTGCGTGACCAGCTCCCCCGCGGACGACAGCAGCTGCTGGAGACGAACCTTCTCGATCTCCTTCTCGGCCGTGCGCAGGCGGTCGACGATGTCGTTGACCCGCTCGGGCAGCTGTTCGGGCGCACCTTGAGCGCCTCGCTGAGCTGGGCGACGAGCAGGTGCTCGCGGGCGAGGAAGCGGTAGGCGTCCCCGCCCACCAGCGCCTCGACCCGGCGTACGCCGGACCCGATCGAGCTCTCGCCGAGCAGCTTGACCACCCCGAGCTGTCCCGATCGCGCGGCGTGCGTGCCACCGCAGAGCTCGCGGGCCCAGTCGCCGACGGAGATGACGCGCACCTGGTCGCCGTACTTCTCCCCGAACAGCGCCATCGCACCCGAGCGGACGGCCTCCTCCTGGGTCATCAGCTCGGCGTGCACGCCGAGGTCGGCGATCACGAGGTCGTTGACGCGGGCCTCGACGTCGGCCATGGCCGACTGGGGCACGGCACCGGAGGCCGAGAAGTCGAAGCGGAACCGTCCGGGCGAGTTCTCCGACCCGGCCTGGGTCGCCGTCTCCCCGAGCGCCTCGCGGAACGCCTTGTGCACCATGTGCGTCGCGGTGTGCGACCGGCTGATCGAGGCGCGACGCTCCACGTCCACCAGCGACTGCGCGTGGCCGCCCAGGGACACCTCACCGTCGAGGACGCGGGCCTTGTGCACGATCAGCCCGGTGATCGGCGACTGCACGTCGTAGACCTCCAGGCGCGCACCGTTGTCCAGCTCGATGATCCCCTGGTCCGCGAGCTGGCCACCGCCCTCGGCGTAGAACGGCGTGCGGTCGAGCACCAGCTCGATCTCGGACCCCTGGCCCGCCGACTCGACCGCGGCGCCGTCGCTGACGATGCCGCGGACGGCCCCCTCGCTGACCACCTCGGAGTAACCGGTGAAGTCGACCGGCTGACCGATGGTGTCGGCGATGTCGCGGTAGGCACCGCCCGCCCCCTGCTGGCCCTTCTTGGCCCGCGCGTCGGCGCGGGCGCGCTCGCGCTGCTCGCCCATCAGCCGGCGGAAGCCCTCCTCGTCGACGGAGAGCCCCTTCTCGGCCGCCATCTCGAGGGTCAGGTCGATCGGGAAGCCGTAGGTGTCGTGCAGCGCGAACGCCTTGTCGCCGGAGAGCATCGTGCTGCCGCTCGAGGTGACCTCGGAGGCGGCGGTGTCGAAGATCGTGGTGCCGGTGCGCAGCGTCTGCCGGAACGCGTCCTCCTCCGCGAAGGCGACGGTGGAGATGCGCTCCCAGTCGCGGTGCAGGTCGGAGTAGGTCTCGGCCATCTTGTCGCGGCTCACCGGGAACAGCTCCGGCAGCGCACGGTCCTCGTAGCCGAGCAGCCGCATCGAGCGTACGGCGCGCCGCAGCAGCCGGCGCAGCACGTAGCCACGGCCCTCGTTACCGGGAGTCACCCCGTCGGAGATCAGCATCATCGACGAGCGGATGTGGTCGGCCACGACGCGGAAGCGGACGTCGTCGGCGTGGCCCTGCTGACCACCGGCGCGGTAGCGCCGGCCGGTGAGCTCCTCGGCCTTCTCGATGACGGGGAACATCACGTCGATCTCGTACATGTTCTCGACGCCCTGCAGCAGGAACGCGACCCGCTCGAGGCCCATGCCGGTGTCGATGTTGCGCTTGGGCAGCGAGCCCGCGATGTCGAAGTCCTCCTTGGACCGGACCGCGCTGAGCTCGTCCTGCATGAAGACCAGGTTCCAGATCTCGAGGTAGCGGTCCTCGAGCTCCGTGGCCATCTCGGTGCCCATCGACTCCCAGTCGGCCTCGGGCCCGTACTCCGGCCCCCGGTCGTAGAGGATCTCCGAGCACGGGCCGCCGGGGCCGGGCACGCCCATCGACCAGTAGTTCTCCTTGCGGCCCAGCTTGACGATCCGGTGCTCCGGCAGGCCGGTCACCTTGGTCCACAGCGCGAGCGCCTCGTCGTCACCGTGGAGGACCGAGGGCCACAGCCGACTCTCCTCCAGTCCCCAGCCGCCGTCGGCGATCGGCTTGGTGACCAGGTCCCAGGCGTACTCGATGGCGCCTTCCTTGAAGTAGTCACCGAAGCTGAAGTTGCCGCACATCTCGAAGAAGGTGCCGTGGCGCGTGGTCTTGCCGACGTCCTCGATGTCGGGCGTGCGCACGCACTTCTGCACGCTGGTCGCCCGGGGCCACGGCGGCGTCTCCTGGCCCAGGAAGTAGGGCTTGAACGGCACCATGCCCGCGTTGACGAACAGCAGGGTCGGGTCCGGCACCAGCAGCGACGCCGAGGGCACAGCCTGGTGACCGGCTGCCTCGAAGTGCGCGACGAAGCGGCGGCGGATCTCGGCGGTGTCCATCAGTCCTGGTCCGTCCCTTCGGTGGTTGAGGAGTGAGCGTCCAGCGAGCGTCTCGAAACCACCCGCGTCCGCTGGCCACGCGCTCCAGCTCGGGTGGTCCATCAAGCGTCAGGCCGAGCCGGTCACGCAACTCGGTTTCCTTCTCGGTCATGCCGGCGCGGACCTCGTCGGCGAAGAGGTGGGCGCCGACCGACAGGCCGGAGAGGCGGTCGCGCAGGCCCTCGGGGGTGAACGTCTCCGCGGCGCGGCGTGCCTTGACCATCGCGTAGACCCCGACACCCGCTCCGGCCACGAACCAGACGGTGCGATTCATCGGGGTCCCCGCGGGATCGTGTTCTTCGCGAGCGGAGCGAGCCCCACGCGCGATCTCGTGGGGTGAATCATGCGGCCGCTCGCTCCTCGGCCTGCATCCGGCGCCAGGCTTCCTTCATCTCGCGGCGGCGCTGCTTGCGGGCGCGGCGTACCTCGCGCCGCATCTCGAACCAGATCCGGTTGCGCGACTCCGGCGACAACGCCCGGCGGAGGCCGTGACCGAAGGAGACCGCCTTGACCAGCGGTTCGCCCACGGTGGCGCTCAGCACCACGCGGTCGGGCACGTTGGGCTCGGGCCGGGGCTCCCCCGCGTCGGTGATCACGTACGCCGCCTCGGCGGTCCGGGCGCGCTCGAGGGCCGCGGACTGCTCGAGCTCGTCGAGTCGCCGGCGCAGCTCGGCCGTCTCGGCGAGGGCCGAGGCCAGCTGGCGCCGCGACTCGGCGCGGCCGCGCAGCACGACGACCAGCAGTCCCACGAGGACCAGCAGGACGGCTGCGGCAGCACCGACGAGGCCAGGCGTTCCCATGGGGCCCGACCCTACCTGCCCCGGATCATCCGGCGGATCCGCTCCCAGCGCTCCTTCAGGCGCGCCCTCCGCGCCGAGGCTGGTGGGCTGGTAGTACTCCGCGTCGAGGACCACGTCCGGGGCGTACTGCTGCTCGGCGATGCCGTAGGGCGCGTCGTGGGAGTACTGGTAGCCCTGGCCGTGGCCGAGCTTCTTCGAGCCGCCGTAGTGGGCGTCGCGCAGATGAGCCGGGACGGCGCCGATCTTGCCGGAGCGCACGTCCGCGCTGGCGGCGTCGATCGCCTTGATCACCGCGTTGGACTTGGGCGCCAGCGCCAGGGCGATCACGGCCTGGGCCAGATTGAGCCGTGCCTCGGGCATGCCGATCATCTGCACGGCCTGGGCGGCGGCGACCGCGGTGGTGAGCGCCGTGGGGTCGGCCAGGCCGATGTCCTCGCTGGCGAGGATGACCAGCCTCCGCGCGATGAACCGCGGGTCCTCCCCCGCCTCCACCATCCGCGCCAGGTAGTGCAGCGCCGCGTCGGCGTCGGAGCCACGGATTGACTTGATGAACGCGCTGGTGACGTCGTAGTGCTGGTCACCCTGCCGGTCGTAGCGGACGGCGGCCCGGTCGACCGCCCGCTCGGTGGTCTCGACGTCGACCTTGGTCAGCCCCTGGGCCAGCGCGGCGCCTGCGGCCGCCTCGAGATAGGTCAGCGACCGTCGGGCGTCGCCCCCGGCCAGCCGGACCAGGTGGTCGACGGCGTCGGGCTCGAGCGTGACCTGGCCGTCGAGCCCGCGCGGGTCGGTCACCGCGCGCTCGACGACACCGCGGACGTCGTCGTCGGTGAGCGGTTCGAGGGTGAGCAGGAGCGAGCGGGACAGCAGCGGCGAGATCACCGAGAAGAACGGGTTCTCGGTCGTCGCGGCGACCAGGGTCACCCAGCGGTTCTCCACACCCGGGCAGCAGGGCGTCCTGCTGGGCCTTGGTGAAGCGGTGCACCTCGTCGACGAAGAGCACGGTCTCGCTCCCGCGGGACGCGAGCCGGTTGCGCGCGGAGTTGATCGCCTCGCGGACCTCCTTGACGCCTGCGGCGACCGCCGAGACCTCCACGAAGTGGCGGTTGGTCTGCCCCGAGACGATCGAGGCGATGGTGGTCTTGCCGGTGCCGGGAGGTCCCCAGAGCAGCAGTGACATCGGCTGGTCGCCCTCGACGAGGCGGCGCAGCGGCGCCCCGGGCGCGAGCAGGTGCTGCTGCCCGACGAGCTCGTCGAGGTCGCGCGGTCGCATCCGCACCGCCAGCGGCGCGGAGTCGTGGGTGTTGCCGGCGAGCGTGCCACCGGAGGGGGCATCGCGGGTCGGTTCGGGGCCGTCATAGGCGAAGAGGCCGTCCATCGCCCTCGACCCTATCCGGGGACGCCGACGGACTCGGCGTACGCCCGGAACAGGTTGGTCTAGGAGACGCCCGCCTCGGCGATGATCGCGTCGCGGGCCTCGCGACGACGACGCTGCTCGGCCGGGTCGGGCACCGGGACCGCCGAGACGAGTCGCTGGGTGTACTCGTGCTGCGGGCGGTGGACGATGCTCTCGGTGTCGCCGAGCTCCACGATCTTGCCCATGTACATCACCGCGATCCGCGAGGCGAGGATCTCCACCACGCCGAGGTCGTGGCTGATGAACAGGCAGGCGAAGCCCTGCTCCCGCTGGAGCTCCTGGAACAGGTCGAGCACCCTGGCCTGGACCGACACGTCCAGCGCCGAGGTGGGCTCGTCGGCCACGAGCAGGTCGGGCTGGAGCGCGAGCGCCCGCGCGATGCCGACCCGCTGACGCTGACCACCCGAGAGCTCGTGCGGGTAGCGGTTCCGGAACCCGCGCTGCAGGTGCACGCTGTCGAGCAGGTTCTCGATCTCCGAGCTGAGCTGCTTCCCGCGCATCTTGCGGTGCAGGAACAGCGGCTCGCCGATGGACTCACCGACCGGCAGGCGCGGGTTCAGCGAGGAGCCGGGGTCCTGGAACACGATGCCGACGCGGTCGCGCAGGGGCTTGAGGTCCTTCGCGCTCGCTCCGTGCATGTGCACCCCGGCGACGTTGAGCTTGCCGCCGGCCACCGGGAGCAGCCCCATCGCGGCGCGGCCGATCGTCGTCTTGCCCGATCCCGACTCTCCGACCAGGCCGACCACCTCGCCCCGACCGATGGTCAGGGACACGTCGTCGACGGCCCGGAAGACCGGCTGGTTGCCGCGCTTGGGGTACTCCAGCACGAGGTTCTCGGCGACCAAGATCGGGTTCGCGGGTCTCGGCCGCCAGCGCCGCCTTGTCGCGGGCCGTGCGCTCGGCCGCCTCCTCGGCGTTCACCGTGCCGAAGTGCGGGACGGAGGCCAGCAGCTGCTGGGTGTAGGGGTGCTGCGCGTGGTTGAAGATCTCGTCGGCGGTGCCGGCCTCGACGATGCGGCCCTGTTGCATCACCACGATCCGGTCGGCCATGTCCGCCACCACGCCCATGTCGTGGGTGATCAGGACGACGCCGGCGTTGACGCGCTCGCGCAGGTCCCGCATCAGCTTGAGGATCTCCCCCTGCACGGTGACGTCGAGCGCGGTCGTCGGCTCGTCGGCCACCAGGAGCTGCGGCTCGCAGGCCAGCGCCTGCGCGATCATCGCGCGCTGTCGCTGCCCGCCGGAGAGCTGGTGCGGGAACGCGTCGAAGCGCCGCTCGGGCTCGGGGATCTCCACCAGCGTGAGCAGCTCGATCGCCCGCGCCTTGGCTTCCTTGGGACCCATGTCGAAGTGGGAGCGGATCGTCTCCACGATCTGGAAGCCGATCGTGTACACGGGGTTGAGCGCGGTCATCGGCTCCTGGAAGATCACCGCGATCTCCCGGCCCCGCACCTGCCGGAGCGCCGCGCCCGACAGGCCGACGAGCTCCTTGCCCTTGAGCCTCGCGCTGCCGCTGGCCCGCCCGTTCACCGGGAGCAGCCCCAGCAGGGACATCGACGACTGGGTCTTGCCGGAGCCCGACTCACCGACGATCGCGAGCACCTCGCCGGCGTCGACGTGGTAGTTCACGTCGATGGCGGCAGGGAACCACTCACCGTCGACGAAGAAGGAGACGCTGAGGTCCTCGACCTCCAGGATCGGGCCGACGTCCTCGGGGACGACCGGCTGTCGCGGGTCCTGCGGGGAACCGGGCAGGGAGGTGCTCACGGGGTGCCTTTCCATCCGGGCGAGGTGGCGGGCCAGGCATCTGTCAGGGTGTCGACATGGGTACGACCGTGCTGCGCTCGCGTAGCAGCAGGGCCATCGGCGCGGTGACCATGGGCGTGGCCGCGGTCGCGCTCGGGTCGGCAGTGATCGACGGTCTCGACGTGCTGCTGATGTACGGCGCGCCGGTGGCCGCCCTCGGCGTGCTGGGCTGGGCGGGGTTCTGGCAGCCCTACGTCGAGGTGTCGGACGGCGGCGTCACGGTGGTGAACACGCTGCGAACCGTCAAGGTGCCCTGGCCGGCGATCGAGGGCGTCGAGGGACGTTACGGGCTGCGGCTGCGTACGGCGTACGGCAACGTGACCGCCTGGGCGGCGGGGGCGCCGAGCGGACGGGCACGGGCACGCGGCGAGGACAGTGAGGCCGCGCAGGCCGTGCGTGATCACCTCGCGTCGCTGAAGGCCGCCGGTCACCTGGACAACCCGCGGCTCGAGAAGCCGGCGCTGGAGACCAGCTGGCACCGCGAGCTCCTCGCGGGCCTCGGCGCCCTCGCTGATCGCCACGCTGGTGCTCCCGCTGCTGGCCTGAGCCGAACGGGCTGCACGCGTCGTCACTGGTCCGCCTCTGCGGCAGCCGCCTGGGCGCGAGCGGCCCTGTTCATCTTGCGCTCCGACGGGATCCGCTTCTGACGCGGGTCGAAGGCGTCCCGCAGGCCGTCGCCGATGAAGTTCACCGACAGGGCGATCAGGATGATGAACAGACCCGGCCACCAGAACAGCCAGGGCCTCGTGGAGAAGGCCGACTGGTACTCCGAGATCATCGTGCCGAGCGACACGTCGGGTGACTTGATGCCGAACCCGAGGTAGGACAGCGCGGTCTCCAGCAGCACCGCCTGCGAGGCCAGCAGGGTCGTGTTCACGATGATCACGCCCATCGCGTTCGGGATCATGTGCTTGCGGATGATCCGGAAGCTGCTGGCTCCCGCGACCTTCGCCGCATCGACGAACTCCCTCTCGCGCAAGCGTCAGGAACTCACCACGGACGAGGCGTGCCAGCGTGGTCCAGCTGATCAGGCCCAGGGCCACGGCCAGCCAGAAGGCGCCCGCCGAGCCGGCGAGCTTGCCGAGGACCGCACCGATCACGATCACCGGGAAGGTGATGAACAGGTCGGTGAAGCGCATCAGGCCCTGGTCGATGCCGCCGCGGAAGTAGCCGGCGACCGCGCCGACGGCCATGCCCACGATCGCCGCGATCACGCTGATGACGACCATGACGTTGATCGAGGTCTGGGTGCCCTTCATGACGCGCGCGAAGATGTCGCGGCCGATCTCGTCCTGGCCGAACGGGTGGTCGCCGATCGCGAAGCCGCTGCCGCCGAGCCACGTCGGCAGGCTCAGGGTCGGTGCGCCGCCGTTCTCCACGCGGCCGGGGATGACCGGGCCGTACTTCCACCATCCCGGGATGCCGAAGGCACCGATCGAGGTGTAGGCGAGCAGCACGACCAGCACGATGGTGACCAGGCCGATGATGGCCCCGCGGTGACGGAAGAAGCGGCGTCGGACGATCTGCCCCTGGGAGAGACCTTCGACGTCCCTGAGCTCGATCGCGTTCTCGACGACGTCGATGCCGCCGGTGGGCTCCAGTGGTGTGCTCATGCGGCCTCCCCCACGATCTCGCTGGCGTACGGAACGGGTGCCGTGGTGAAGGTTGTCATGCCGCCACCCGGATCCGTGGGTCGAGGACCGCGTATATCAGGTCGGCGACGAAGTTCGCGATCACGGCCAGGATGCCCACGATGACGATGTAGGCCATCACGGGTTCGATCTGGTTGTCGGCGAGCGAGGTCACGAACAGCCGTCCCATGCCGAACCAGCCGAACACGGTCTCGGTGATGATCGCGCCGCCGAGCAGCGTGATGATGTCGATCGGGACGATGGACGCGAGCGGCAGCAGCGCGTTGCGGAAGGCGTGCCGCATGATCACGGTCCGCTCGGTGAGGCCCTTGGACCGCGCGGTGCGGATGTAGTCCTGGTTCATCACCTCGAGCATCGAGGCCCGCGTGTAGCGGGTGTACGACGCGAACGAGATCAGGATCAGGGTGGCCGTCGGCAGGACCAGGTGGGTCACGGTGTCGAGGGTCTGGATCCAGAAGTCGCCCTCGAGGTTCGGCGTCGAGCGGCCGAGCGTGGCGATGGGCCGTCCCTTGATCAGCTGGTTGGCGTTGTAGTTGTCCCAGCTCTGCATCAGCCGGTCGATGAACAGGATCGCCGAGACGGGGATCGCGGTGAGGGCCGCCGTACGGGCGGAGCGGCTGGGGTCGGGGCCGCCCCAGGCGTAGCCGATGCCCGCGCTGACGGCGAGCGCGACCAGGAACATGCCGATGATGAGGGGCCAGCCGAGGATGCCGGCGTCCTCGGCCCACACCCAGAAGTAGAGCAGCGGGAGCCAGAGGATCGCACCGACCGCGGCGACCGACAGCGCTGAGTAGAGCGCCTTCCGGTTGCGCAGTCCCGTGCTGAGGATCGTGATCAGGATGGCCCAGCCGGCCGAGAGCAGGGCCACCAGGACGATGCCGAGCTCGGGCTCCTTGAAGAAGTTGGAGAGGTTCAGGTAGGCGATCAGCAGGATGACGGCGCCGGCCGCGATGCCGAAGTTGCGGAGCCGGGTGGTCATCTTCCCGGCCACGGCGGACGAGACGACCAGACCGACGAACAGCCCGGATATCACCATCGCTCCGATGGAGATCGTTGGATCCGGGGCCCCGAGGAAGTCGTTGATGTCGATGGCGAGGAAGACCTTCGCCAGGACGGCCACCCAGAAGACGGGCAGCGAGTAGAGCAGGAAGCTCAGGAAGGTGATCGAGTAGTCGAAACCGGTGTACTGGCGCAGGGCGCTCAGCAGTCCGACCATCACACCGAGCACGATGGCCAGCAGGGTGGCGACACCGACCAGCTGGATGGTGGTGCCCACTGCTCCGGCGAGCAGGGAGGTGACCTGCTGGTTCGTGCGCCAGTTCTCGCCCAGGTCGCAGTTGGCGTAGAGGCAGCCACTCGCGCCCTTGAGCCAGTAGAAGTAGCGGCTGAGCACCGGATCATTGAGGTGGAGCTCGGCGATCCGTCGCGCGATCTGGTCGGCCTTGTTCGGGGCGGTGCTGGTGCGGAGGTCCTGGAGCGGGTCGATCGCCAGATCGACGAGCACGTACATGATCACGGTGGAGATCAGGACTACGACCAGCGACATGAGCAGCCGCTTGACGAAGAACACGAGCATGAAGGGCAGACCTGTCTGGTCGGTGACGTGTGGCGTGTCGTGGTGGGTGCCGTCCACACGGACGGCACCCACCACGAGGGTGCTACATCTGCAGGGTCATTCGCTACCCATCACTGGGCAGACGGAACCTTCCAGTCCCAGAACCCGTAGAACATCACCGGCAGGTAGATGCCGGGGTTGACGTTGCTGATCCGGTCCTTGTTCGAGATGTTGGCAGACGGGAACTGGAAGATCGGGAGCCCGAAGGCGTCCTTCATCATCAGCTGCTCGATCTCCGTCTGGATCTTCAGCTGCTCGGCGACGTCAGGCGTCACGACCAGCTTCTCGAACAGAGCGTCAACGGCCTTGTTGCTGTAGCCGCTGAAGTTGTTGATCGTGCCAGTGGCGTAGTTCTCACGGTCGGCGCTCACCGCGGGAGTCGGCGACGACCAGGCGAAGTACGCCGCGTCGTAGGTGCCGTCGCCCAGCTTCTCGCTCCAGGTGTTGGAGCCGGCGTCGACCAGGTTGAACCCGGCCTTGGCGAGCGCCGGCTTCATCAGCTGGAACTCGTTGACACGTCGGACGTTGTCCTTGGCGTACATCACGCGCACGTCCACCGGGCCCGTGACGCCGGCCTGCTTGAGCAGCGCCTTCGACTGGGCGGGGTCGACCTCCGAGTAGTCCGCGGAGCCGTTCTGCGCGATGATCTCGTCGTAGCCGGGGGTGCCACCCGTCTTGACCCAGGAGTTACGAACCCCAGCGTCCGGGTTGATCGGCTTGATCAGCTTGTCGACGATCTCCTGGCGCGGCAGGCCGTGCAGGAACGCCTTGCGGACGAGCGTCGCCTTGGCAGCGTCGCCGCCGTAGCTGGCCGGGTCGAACGGACCCTTGTTGTTCATGGTGAGGTCCATGTGCTCGAAGCTGGCCTCTTCACCGGTCTTGATGTCGACGTTGTCGATCTCACCGGCGGCCTTGACGACGTCGGCCGTCACCTGCGGCGAGATCATGTCGATCTCACCGTTCTTGATGGCCTGGACCTGCGCCATCGGGTCCTCGTTCCAGCGGACGGTCAGCGTGTCGAAGACGCCCGGGTGGTCACCCTTGTACTCGGCGTTCTTCTTGAACGTCATGTACTCGTTTTCCTTGAGGTCCGTGATGACGTAGGGACCGCTGGAGAGGACGAGGTCCTTGTCCTTCGGCATGCTCGTCATGTCGAACCCGGTGTTCCAGAACTCCGAGATCTTGACGAGCGCAGCGGTGTCCTTGTCCTGGATCGCCTTGACGAGCGCGTCCTTGGCCTCCTGCGGGTCGGTGATGCCCAGGGCCTTCTCGGCCACGACGTGGGCGGGCAGGTTCACGCTGATGTCGTAGACCCAGTCCGCGAACGGCTGGGTGTACTTCAGGGTCAGGGACTTGCCGTCATCACCGATCTCCGGGGTGTCCTTGATCAGGCCGAGGCCGTACGAGGAGCTGTCGAAGTAGACCTTGCCCTTGGTGTTCTTGGGCAGGCCGGTGGCCTCGTCGGTCTTGACCTTGTCGGCCGGGATGGTGTTCAGGTTGCTGCTGCGCGCGGCCCAGTCGAGCAGGACGTCCGCGGCGTCGACGGGCGTGCCGTCCGACCACTTCGCGTCGTCGGCCACGGTGTACTTGATCGTCAGCGGGTCGTCGCTGACCTTCTCGTAGGTGCCGAAGGAGGTGTCGGCCTTCGTCTCGCCATCGGCGTCGACGTACCAGAACTGGCCGGTCGTGAGGTACTTGGTGTTGCTGTTGGTGACGTTGTTGCCGTTCGAGGTGTTCTCGTTGTACGAGTAGAACGGCTGGTTCCAGCCCAGGGTGATCGACGTCTTCTGGTCGCCGCTGCCCTCGTCGTCTGACTCGGGTGCTGCGCAAGCCGTGCCCACCAGGGCCAGGGTGGCGACCACCGCCCCCATGGCGAAGATTCGCTTGCTTCTCACGTATTTCCTCCTCGGTGCGGCCCGCTCCTGTTCGCGGGACCGGCGAAACAGCCAGTCAGGGACCCGACTGAACTAGGTGACCCTAGACACAACGGGTGGTTCCGGATAAGGGCTGACACCTGAAGGAAGCGCGATTGTTACCAGAGCGCGACTATTCGCCCTCCGCGGGCGATGTCGGCGGGGTCGGGCGGGCGTCCACGCCGGCCTCCTTGCGCTGCTCGGGCGAGATGGGCGCCGGGGCCTGGGTCAGCGGGTCGAACCCACCGCCGCTCTTGGGGAAGGCGATCACCTCGCGGATCGAGTCCGCGCCGCTCAGCAGGGCGCAGATGCGGTCCCAGCCGAAGGCGATGCCGCCGTGGGGCGGAGCGCCGTAGGCGAAGGCGTCGAGCAGGAACCCGAACTTCTCCTGCGCGGCCTCCTCGTCGAGGCCCATCAGGGCGAAGACCCGCTTCTGGACGTCGCTCCGGTGGATACGGATGGAGCCGCCACCGATCTCGTTGCCGTTGCAGACGATGTCGTAGGCCCAGGCCAGGGCGTTGCCGGGGTCCTGGTCGAAGTTGTCGAGGTCCTTGGGACTGGTGAAGGCGTGGTGCACCGCCGTCCACTGACCGGTGCCGACCGCGACGTCGCCGGCAGCGGTCGCCTCCTCGGTGGCCTCGAACAGCGGCGCGTCGACGACCCAGAGGAAGCTCCAGGCGTCCTCGTCGATCAGGCCGCCTCGGCGGCCGATCTCGAGCCGCGCGGCACCGAGCAGGGCCCGGCTGCTCTTCGGGGCACCGGCGCCGAAGAAGATGCAGTCCCCCGGCTGGGCGCCGACGTGGGCGGCGATGCCGGCCCGCTCCTCCTCGCTGATGTTCTTGGCGACCGGACCGGTGAGCTCGCCGTCCTCCTTGACCAGCAGGTAGGCCAGCCCGCGGGCTCCGCGCTGCTTGGCCCACTCCTGCCAGGCGTCGAGCTGCTTGCGGGGCTGGCTCGCTCCCCCGGGCATCACCACGGCTCCGACGTACGGCGCCTGGAAGACCCGGAACGGGGTGTCCCGGAAGAACTCGGTGCACTCGACCAGCTCGAGGCCCATCCGCAGGTCGGGCTTGTCGGTGCCGAACCGGGCCATCGCCTCGGCGTACGTCAGCCGCGGCAGCGGTGTCGGCACGTCGTACCCGATCAGGGCCCAGAGGGCGCTGAGGATCTCCTCGGTCAGCGCGATCACGTCGTCCTGCTCGACGAAGCTCATCTCGACGTCGAGCTGGGTGAACTCCGGCTGCCGGTCGGCGCGGAAGTCCTCGTCGCGGTAGCAGCGGGCGATCTGGTAGTAGCGCTCCATGCCGGCGACCATCAGCAGCTGCTTGAACAGCTGGGGGCTCTGCGGCAGGGCGTACCAGGAGCCGGGCCGCAGCCGCGCCGGCACCAGGAAGTCGCGGGCGCCCTCGGGCGTGGAACGGGTCAGCGTCGGCGTCTCGACCTCGACGAAGTCGTGCCGGTCGAGCACCTCGCGCGCGGCGCGGTTGACCTGGCTGCGCAGGCGCAGGGCGGCGTTGGGGCCGCTGCGGCGCAGGTCGAGGTAGCGGTGCTTGAGGCGGGCCTCCTCGCCCACCTCGACGTGTTCGTCGATGGGGAACGGGAGCGGCGCGGCCTCGCTGAGCACCTCCACGTCGGTGGCGATCACCTCGATCTCACCGGTGGGCAGGTTGGCGTTCTGGTTGCCCTCCGGGCGGGCCGAGACGGTGCCGGTGACCTTGAGGCAGTACTCGTTGCGCAGGTTGTGCGCGACCGCCTCGTCGCGGATGACCACCTGGACGACCCCGCTGGCCTCGCGCAGGTCGATGAAGGCCACACCCCCGTGGTCGCGACGGCGCGCCACCCAGCCGGCGAGGGTGACCTCGCTGTCGACGTCGGTGGATCGCAGGCTGCCTGCGTCGTGAGTGCGGATCACTGCTGTTGCTCCTCGGGAACGTGGAGGGTGATGATGCGGGGACGCAGGTCCTCGACGGGAGGCGTCCACGTGCTGACGTCGACCGGGCCCTGGTCGCCGCTGCGGATGTCCTTGATCTCCGCGGGGCCTCCGTCGGCCCCCGGGAAGAGAACGTACGGGATGCCGCGGCGCTCGGCGTAACGGATCTGCTTGCCGAACTTCTGGGCGGCCGGGGCGACCTCGCAGGGCACGCCGTTGCCGCGCAGCTGCTCGGCCAGGAGATCACTGGCCGATCGGCTCTCCTCGTCGACCACGGCGACCAGCACCGCGCTCGGGACCGACCGGTCGGAGGTGACCACGCCCTGGCCCAGCAGCGGGACGAGCACCCTGCTGACCCCCAGCGAGATGCCGACCCCCGGGTACGTCGTACGCCCGTCGGTGGCGAGGGCGTCGTAGCGTCCGCCGGAGCAGATCGAGCCGAGGCTCTCGTAGCCCGCCAGCCGGGTCTCGAACACCGTGCCGGTGTAGTAGTCGAGCCCGCGCGCGATCTTCAGGTCGGCCACGATCTCCACCTTGTCGGTGACGAGCGCGAGCGCAGCCCTCCACGACCGCGGCGAGCTCGTCGAGCCCTTCGTCCAGCAGCTCGTGGTGTACGCCGAGCGCACGCACCTGCTCGACGAAGGACGTGTCCGGCGTGCTGATCCGCGCCAGCGCCAGGCAGCTGTCGGCCTGCTGCGGCGGTGAGGCCGGCCTCCTCGACCAGCTGGGTGTGCACCTGCTCCTCGGGGAGCTTGTCCAGCTTGTCGACGGCACGCATGACCGCAGCCGGGTCCGCGGCGCCCAGCCCGGAGTAGAAGCCCTGGATCAGCTTGCGGTTGTTGACCTGGAGCGTGAACTTGGGCAGGAAGTCGAGGCCGCGCAGCGCGTCGAGCATCACCCGGGCGACCTCGACGTCGTGGTGGAACGCGAGGGTGTCGCGCCCGATCACGTCGATGTCGGCCTGGGTGAACTCGCGGAACCGGCCCTCCTGGGGCCGCTCGCCGCGCCACACCTTCTGGATCTGGTAGCGACGGAACGGGAAGTCCAGCTTGCCGGCGTGCTCGAGCACGTAGCGCGCGAACGGCACGGTCAGGTCGAAGTGCAGCCCGATGCCGCTGTCGCCGCCCTCGGCCTGGAGACGGCGCAGCACGTAGACCTCCTTGGAGGTCTCGCCCTTGGTGAGCAGCTGCTCGAGCGGCTCGACCGCGCGGGTCTCGACGCCGGCGAACCCGTGCAGCTCGAAGGTCTCGGCCAGGCGCGCGAGCACCTGTCTGCTCGACGTGGCGCTGCGCGGGCAGCAGCTCGGGGAACCCGCTGAGCGGGCGTGGGACGGGCCACTCGCTCAGAGCCCTCGGGTGACGGGGCTCTGCTGCTGCGCGTCGTCCATCAGGTCGAGCAGGAACGGGTTGGTGGCCCGCTCGCGCGCGATGCTGGTCTGCTCGCCGTGACCGGGCAGCACCACGATGTCGTCGGGCAGGGTGAGGACCTTGTCGCGCAGGCTGCGCAGCATCGTCGGGTGGTCGCCGCCGGGCAGGTCGGTGCGGCCGATGGAGCCGGCGAAGAGCAGGTCGCCGGAGAACATCACCTCGGAGACGTCCTGCTCGGCGTAGGGCGTGCGGAAGGTGACCGAACCTTCGGTGTGGCCGGGCGTGTGGTCGACGACGAAGCTCAGGCCGGCGAGCTCGAGGGTCTGGGCGTCGGCGAGCTCCTCGACGCGGTCGGGCTCGGCGAACTCGTACTTGCCGCCCAGCAGCATCGCGGTCGTCTCTGCGGACATGCCCGCCATCGGGTTGGCCAGCAGGTGCCGGTCGTCGGGGTGGATCCACGCCGTGGCGTCGTACGTGCCGGCCACCGGCGCCACGCACCACATGTGGTCGACGTGTCCGTGGGTGACCAGGACGCTCACCGGCTTGAGCTTGTGCTCCCGGACGACCTGCGCCACGCCCTCGGCGGCGTCCTTGCCCGGATCGATCACCACGCACTCGCTGCCGGGACCGGTGGCCGCGACGTAGCAGTTGGTGCCCCACGGTCCGGCCGGGAAGCCTGCGATCAGCACCGTCTCGTCTCCTGCGTCGGGGGTTGGGGAAGGCCCCAGCCTACTGTCCCGGAAACGACGTGCGGTCATGGCTACGATGAGGGCGGCCCAACCTCAGCACCCGACGACGCAGAAGCAGGTGTAGCAACGTGACCGCGCAGGGCAACTCCCCCGACGGGAACGGCCAGACCCAGTCCGTCAGCGAGAGCGGACAGGCCGGCGAGCTGGCGAGCCAGTGGGGCCGGGTCGACGCCGACGGCACCGTCTACGTGCGTACGACGGACGGCGAACGCGCCGTGGGCCAGTACCCCGAGGGAACTCCCGAAGAGGCACTCGCGTTCTTCACCCGGCGCTTCGACGCGCTCGCCTTCGAGGTCCAGCTCCTCGAGCAGCGGGTCCGCGCCGGCGCCCTGAGCCCCGACGAGGCGACCGAGTCGATCAAGCAGGTCTCCGCCCAGCTCGTCGAGCCCAACGCGGTCGGCGACCTCGTCTCCCTGACCGCGCGTCTCGACGCGCTCGGCCCCCTGATCGGTCTCCAGCGCGGTCAGCGCCGGGCCGACCGGGCCAAGAAGCTCGAGGAGGCGAACACCCGCAAGGAGGAGATCGTCGCCGAGGCCGAGAAGATCTCGCAGGGCAAGGACTGGCGCAACGGCGTCAACCGGCTGCGCGACCTCCTCGACGAGTGGAAGGCGCTGCCGCGTCTGGAGCGCAAGCGCGACGACGAGCTGTGGCACCGGTTCTCGAGCGCGCGCACGTCGTACACGCGCCGCCGCAAGACGCACTTCGCCGAGCTCGGGGAGAAGCGCGAGGGCGCCCGGGTGATCAAGGAGCGGCTGCTCAAGGAGGCGCTGGAGCTGAGCTCCTCGACCGACTGGGGGCCGACGTCGAGCCGCTACCGCACGCTGATGCAGGACTGGAAGGCCGCCGGGGCCGCGCCGCGCGAGGTCGAGGAGGACCTCTGGCAGCAGTTCCGCGCCGCCCAGGACACCTTCTTCGGCGCCCGCGAGGCCGCCAACGCCGAGCAGGACCGCGAGTTCGCGGCCAACGCCGAGAAGAAGAAGGAGATCCTGGTCGAGGCCGAGGCGCTGCTCCCGGTCACCGACCTCGAGACCGCCAAGCGCGCCTTCCGCGACATCGCCGACCGCTGGGACGCCGCCGGCAAGGTCCCGCGCGACCAGATGAAGTCGCTCGAGGCCCGGATCCGCAAGGTCGAGCAGGCGATCCGCTCGGTCGAGGACGACCGCTGGCGCAAGAGCGACCCCGAGAAGTCCGCCCGGGCCGACGACATGCTCGGCCAGCTCGAGCGCGCCATCGCCGACATCGAGGCCAACCTCGACAAGGCCCGCACGTCCGGGGACGAGAAGAAGGTCCGCGAGCTCGAGGAGAACCTCGCCTCCCGACAGCAGTTCCTCGAGATGGCCCGGAGGGCCGCCTCGGAGTTCTCCTGAGCTTCTGGGTGCAGGTCCTCTCCCGCTGATCCTGTGACCCCCTTTCGGCTCGCAGTCCCTTGTAGTTAGCCGACAGGGCACTTTTGGTTGCTTCCAGCGCACCGACCGGGCGATGCTGGTCGGCTCGACGCGACCGAGGCAACCAAAACTGCCCGGTCGGCAATCGGCCTTCGGCCCGATGCTCGCTGCGCTCGCCCTCGCTACGCTCGCCGCTGGGCCGCTTCTCTTGCCCTAGTGCGTGACGCGGTAGGCGTCGAAGACGCCGTCGACGCTGCGGACGGCTTTGAGGATGACGCCGAGGTGCTTGGGGTCGCCCATCTCGAAGGCGAAGCGGCTCTTCGCGACGCGGTCGCGGTTGGTGGTCAGGCTGGCCGAGAGGATGTTCACGTGCTGGTCGGAGAGCACCATCGTGATGTCGGAGAGCAGCCGGGCGCGGTCGAGGGCCTCGACCATGATCTGCACCAGGAACGTCGACTGCGAGCTCGGCGCCCACTCGACCTCGGCGAGGCGCTCGGGCTGGCTCAGCAGTGACGTGGCGTTGGTGCAGTCGCGACGGTGGACCGAGATCCCGTCGCCGCGGGTGACGAAGCCGAGGATCTCGTCGCCCGGCACGGGGGTGCAACATCGCGCCAGCTTCACGAGTACGTCGGACGCGCCCTTCACCACGACGCCGGAGTCGAGACCGGTGGAGCTGCGACGCCGGGGCCGGGTGATCGTGACCGCCTCGGCCAGGTCCTCCGCCGCCCCCTCGTCGCCGCCGGAGACCTCGACGACCTTGCGGACGACGGTCTGGGCCCCGAGGTTGCCCTCCCCCACGGCGGCGTACAGCGCGGAGACGTCGGCCACCTTGAGCTCGTTGGCCACCTGGGTGAGCGACTCGTGGGTCATCACCCGCTTGAGGGGCAGCCCCTCCTTGCGCAGCAGGCGGCCGATCTGCTCCTTGCCGTGCTCGATCGCCTCCTCGCGGCGCTCCTTGGTGAACCAGTGGCGGATCTTGCTGCGCGCCCGGGGCGACTTCACGAACTGCAGCCAGTCGCGGGACGGACCGGCGTTCGGCGACTTGGAGGTGAACACCTCGACGACGTCGCCGTGCTCGAGCTCGGACTCGAGCGGCACCAGGCGGCCGTTGACCCTGGCCCCGATGGTGTGGTGACCGACCTCGGTGTGGATCGAGTAGGCGAAGTCGACCGGGGTCGAGCCGATCGGCAGCCCGATCACGTCGCCGCGCGGCGTGAACACGAAGACCTCGGCGCTGTTGATCTCGAAGCGCAGCGAGTCGAGGAACTCCCCCGGGTCCTCGACCTCGTTCTGCCAGTCCAGCAGCTGTCGCAGCCACTGCATGTCGGAGTCGCTGGCCTCGGTGGCCCTGCCCTCGGCGCCGGAGCGCGAGTCCTCCTTGTACTTCCAGTGGGCGGCGACGCCGTACTCGGCCCGGCGGTGCATGCCGATCGTGCGGATCTGCATCTCCACGGGCTTGCCGGACGGACCGATCACGGTCGTGTGCAGCGACTGGTACATGTTGAACTTCGGCATCGCGACGTAGTCCTTGAACCGGCCGGGAAGCGGGTTCCAGCGGTTGTGCAGCACGCCGAGGACGCCGTAGCAGTCGGGGTCGGAGTCGACCAGGATGCGGATGCCGACCAGGTCGTAGATGTCGGAGAACTCGCGGCCGCCGTGGATCATCTTCTGGTAGATCGAGTAGTAGTGCTTCGGTCGCCCGGTGACGCGGGCGTTGATCTTGGAGCCGCGCAGGTCCTTCTCGACCTGGGTGATCACCTCGGCCAGGAACTGGTCGCGCGACGGGGCGCGCTCGGCGACGAGGCGGACGATCTCGTCGTAGATCTTCGGGTGCATGGTCGCGAAGGCGAGGTCCTCGAGCTCCCACTTCAGCGTGTTCATGCCGAGTCGGTGGGCCAGCGGCGCGTAGATCTCGAGGGTCTCGCGGGACTTGCGGTCCTGGGTCTCCTGCTTGACGTAGCGCAGCGTGCGCATGTTGTGGAGCCGGTCGGCGAGCTTGATGACCAGGACCCGGATGTCCTTGCTCATCGCGACGATCATCTTGCGGATGGTCTCGGCCTGCGCCGAGTCGCCGTACTTGACCTTGTCGAGCTTGGTGACGCCGTCGACGAGCAGCGCGACCTCGTCGCCGAAGTCGGTGCGCAGCTGGTCGAGGGTGTACGGCGTGTCCTCGACCGTGTCGTGCAGGAGCGCGGCCACGAGGGTCGGCTCGGTCATGCCGATGTCGGCCAGGATCGTGGTGACCGCCAGCGGATGGGTGATGTAGGGGTCGCCGCTCTTGCGGGTCTGGCCGCGGTGGTGCTTCTCGGCGATGTCGTAGGCGCGCTCGAGCAGGGCGAGGTCGGCCTTCGGGTGGTTGGCCCGGACGGTCCGGAACAGCGGCTCCAGGACCGGGTTGCCGACCTGCTTGCTGGTGCCGATGCGGGCGAGACGCGCGCGTACGCCGCGGCCGGTCAGCGAGGACGAGCGCTCCGGCGGCGACTCCGGTGCTCGGCGGCCCCGTCTGCCTTGGGTTCAGCCACCACCCGGTCTTCGGCCATGCGTCCCTCCCCTCGGCTACGTTCCACGTTCACCACAAGTCTAGGCGTCGCGTCAGGCCGGGCCGACCGGTCGAGGTCAGACCACGTGCAGCACGGTGAGCGGGAGGTCGCCGATGGCCTCGCGGCCGGGCAGGAAGCTCAGCTCCAGCAGCATCGCCAGCCCGTGGACCGAGGCGCCGGCCTGCTCGACCAGCTGGGCGGTGGCGCGGGCGGTGCCACCCGTGGCGAGCACGTCGTCGACGACCAGCACCCGGTCGCCCGGCTCGAGGGCGTCGAGGTGCATCTCCAGGGTCTCGCTGCCGTACTCGAGGTCATAGCTGACCGCCCGCGTCTTCCACGGCAGCTTGCCGGGCTTGCGCACCGGCACGAAGCCGACGCCGAGGGAGAGCGCCACCGGCGCGGCCAGGATGAACCCGCGTGCCTCCATGCCGATGACCTTGTCGACCACCACGCTGCCGTCGGCGTCGCGGCCGGCCGCGGCCAGCGCGTCGACGACGAGCGTGAAGGCCACGTGGTCGTCGAGCAGCGGGGTGATGTCCTTGAACGTGACGCCCGCCTTCGGGAAGTCGGGGATGTCCCGCACCCGCGCCTCGATCAGCGCGCTCAGGCTCTCGGCCTCGCTCACCGTCACGGCTGCTCCCCGCCGCTTCCCGGGCTCACTTGTTGCGCTTGGAGCGCGGCTGCCGGCGTCGGCTGGGTCCGACCCGAGGAGCCGCCGTCGCTCGAGCGGCTTCTTGGTGCCGGGGACGACCCGGCCCGGAGCCCGAGGCCTCCGGCGTCGGCTCGGCGCCCCACCGGGGCGGCTGCCGGCGTCGTGCGTCCGAGGCCGGGTCGTGCGTCGTCGTCCGCGTCGCGTCACCGGCATGTCGTCGGTGAACACCGGGACGTCGGCGTAGCGGTCGACGCTCGCGCCGGGCCCGCGCCTTGGCGCGGGCGTCCTGCTGGGTGATCTCCTTCTCGTTGGACTTCAGCTGCACCGCGAGCGGCGTGGCGATGAAGATCGACGAGTAGGCACCGGCGGCCATGCCGACGAACAGCGCCAGGGAGAGGTCCTTGAGCGCGCCCGAACCGAGCGTGACGACGCTGACGTAGAGGATCGCGCCGACCGGCAGCAGCGCGACGATCGAGGTGTTGATCGAGCGGACCAGGGTCTGGTTCACCGCGAGGTTGGCCAGCTCGGCGTACGTCCGGTGGCTCTGCCGCAGGTTCTTGGTGTTCTCGCGGACCTTGTCGAAGACCACCACGGTGTCGTAGAGCGAGAACCCGAGGATGGTCAGCAGGCCGGTGACGGTCGCCGGGGTGACCTCGAACCCGGACAGCGCGTAGACGCCGATGGTGATCACGATGTCGTGGATGAGGGCCACGATGGCGGCCACCGACATCTTCCATTCTCGGAAGTAGGCCCAGATGAACAGCACCACCAGGACGAGGAAGACCACGAGACCGGTCAGGGCGCGTTTGGCGACCTGCTCACCCCAGCTGGCGCCGATGTCCTGGGTGGAGATGTCGTCCTGCGCATCGACGCCGACCGCCTCGGCGATGGCGTTCGAGACCTCGTCGGCCTCGTCGTTGTTCATCACCTCGGTCTGCACCCGGATGGACTCGCCCGAGGTGTTCACGATCGGCGACGAGGCGGCGTCGATGCCCGTGTCGGCGACGGCCGTGCGGATCTTGTCGACGTTGTCCTGGGTGGCCTCGCCGGCCGGCATGCTGACGTTGTACTCGACGCCGCCCTCGAACTCGATGCCGAAGTTGAGGCCCTTGAAGTAGAGGCCGCGCGACCGCGAGCACCACGATGATCCCGGAGATGGTGTACCAGAGCCACTTGCGACCGACGAAGTCGATCGAGACGTCGCCGTCGTAGAGGTCGTTGCCGAGTCGGCTGAGCTTGCCCATCAGGCCCTCCCTCCAGCGAGGTGCATGTGCGGTCCCTCGTCGATGCCGAGCGTCTCCGGGGAGAGCCCGGACATCCGGCGACCGCTCGCGAAGAACGGCACCCGCGCCAGCAGGGTCATCATCGGCTTGGTGAACCAGAAGAACACCGCGATGTCGATGATGGTGCTGACACCCAGCGCGAACGCGAAGCCGCGCACGACGCCGATGGCGAAGATGTAGAGCACGACCGCGGCCAGGATCGAGACCGCGTCGGCGGCCAGACAGGTGTTCCGGGCGCGCGCCCAGCCGGTCTCCACGGCCACCCGCATCGACCTGCCCTCGCGCATCTCGTCTCGTATTCGTTCGAAGTAGACGATGAACGAGTCGGCCGTGATGCCGACGGCGACGATCAGACCGGCGATGCCGGGCAGGGTGAGGGTGAAGCCGGCCGACTTGGCGAGCACGAGCACGACCCCGTAGGTGATCACGCCCGCCATGATGCAGCGACGCGATCACGACGAGTCCGAGGCCGCGGTAGTAGAGCAGGCAGTAGAGCATCACGATGAGCAGGCCGATCGCGCCGGCGAGGATGCCCGCCTGCGAGCTGGTTGCCGGCCAGCGAGGGACCGACGGTCTCGATCGTGGTCGAGAACTTCAGCGGGAGCGCGCCGTACTTCAGGGAGTTGGAGAGCGAGCGGGCCTCGGCCTCGGAGAAGTCACCGGTGATCTGCGCGTTGCCGTCGAGGATCGGCTCGTTGACTCCGGCGTAGGAGATCACCTCGCCGTCGAGCACGATCGCGAAGGTGCCGCCGTTCTGGTTCAGGGCGGTCGAGGTGTCGCGCGAAGGTCTCGCGGGCGCCGCTCTTGAAGCCGAGGTTGACCGCGTAGGTGGTGCCGTTCTGCGGGATGCCGTAGGACGCCGACTTCAGCTCGGTGCCCTCGATCACGGCCGACGACAGCAGGAACTTCAGGCCCTCGTCGTTGCAGGCGATCAGCGGCTCGTCGGCGTCGTCCGCCACGGGCGGAGCCGTCTCGCCCTTGGCGTGGGCACTGGAAGGCGGCGTACTTCTGCAGCCACTCGTCGCCCGGGTTCTGCGACCAGGCCAGCGGCTGGTCGACGGGGGCGCCCTTGGCCGTGGTCTGCGGGGCCGGCGGGCGTGCTCGGCTGCCGGGGCGGTCGGGCTCGGTGTCTCCGAGGGCTTGGGGGCCGCGAACGGTGCGGGCCGTGGTTTCGGGAGTGGCCTTGCCGGGCTTGGCGGTCGGCGTCGGCTTCGCCTTCCCGGAGGGGTTGGCCTTGCCCGACGGACTCGGGCTCGGCGAGGTGCTCGGCTGGTCGGCCGCCCGGCCGGGCTGCGGCTGGCCCGCCACGATGCGGAAGCGCAGCTGGGCGGTGCGCTTGACGGAGTCGACGAGGTTCGAGGCGTTCTTGCCGGGGATCTCGACGATGATGTTGCGGTTGCCCTGGGTGGAGACCTCCGCCTCCGAGACCCCGCTGCCGTTCACGCGCGAGTCGACGATGCTCGGCCGCCTGCTTGAGCTTGGTCTGCGTGACGTTCTGCCCACCCTGCTCGATCGCGGACAGCGTGATCCGGGTGCCGCCCTCGAGGTCGAGCCCGAGACGCGGCTTCCAGGTCCCGCCGAGGGCCGCCAGCCCGTAGAGGACGACGATCGCCAAGCCGAAGATCAGCAGCGTGCGTCCCGGACGTGGGGTCTTCTTCGCCACGGTGTGGGTTCTCCTCAGTCCTCGGTCCGCGTCGGACCGGTCGTGTCTGTCGGCTCGTCCGGCTCGTCCGCGTCCTCGGGATGCGTCCGGTCCGGTGTCTCGAGGTCCTCGGCACGTCGTACGACGACCTGGCGCGCCACCGTGATGATCGTGCCCGGGGCCACCTCGATCTCGGCCCGCGTGTCAGTCAACGAGCGAATCGTCCCGAAGATCCCCGCGGACAGGACGACTTCCTGGCCCACCTCGAGCTCCTGCTGGAGCCGCTGGACCTTTCGCTGCTGGTTGCGGGCCGGCCGCATGACGATCGCCCAGAAAGCGACCATCGCCAGCAGGATGATGAGCAGCTGCGCGGAGGCAGGCATGTCACACGTCTCCAATGCGAGGGAACAGGGTCCTTGGGTGCGCCGACTCCTGCGGGATCAGCCCTGCGAAGCCCGGTCAGGCACCAAGGGTGAAGTGTAACCGCCGTCACCGCGTCAGTCTGACTCCGGCCCGAACAGGGTGGGGTCGGAGTTCCAGGCTGTCTCAGGGGCCGGCAGCCCGAGGTGCTCCCACGCCGACGAGGTGGCCACGCGGCCGCGCTGGGTGCGGGCCAGCAGCCCGAGCCGGACCAGGAACGGCTCGGCGACCTCCTCGACGGTCTCGCGCTCCTCCCCCACGGCGACGGCCAGCGTGCTCACGCCGACCGGGCCGCCGCCGAAGCGCCGGCAGAGGGCGTCGAGCACCGCCCGGTCGAGTCGGTCGAGCCCGGACTCGTCGACCTCGAAGAGGGTGAGCGCCGCCCGCGCGAGGTCACGGGTGACGATGCCGTCGGCGCGCACCTGGGCGTAGTCGCGGACCCGGCGCAGCAGCCGGTTGGCGATCCGCGGTGTCCCGCGGGAGCGCCCGGAGATCTCGGCCGCGCCGTCGGGGCGCAGCTCGACCTCGAGCAGGCCGGCGGAGCGGTTGACGATGCGCTCGAGGTCCGCGGGCTCGTAGAACTCCAGATGGGCGGTGAAGCCGAACCGGTCACGCAGCGGCCCGGGCAGCAGCCCCGCGCGGGTGGTGGCCCCGACCATGCGTGAACGGCGGGATCTCCAGCGGGATGGCGGTGGCGCCGGGGCCCTTGCCGATGACGACGTCGACCCGGAAGTCCTCCATCGCCATGTAGAGCATCTCTTCGGCGGGCCGCGACATCCGGTGGATCTCGTCGACGAAGAGCACGTCGCCCTCGTTGAGCCCGGACAGGATCGCCGCGAGGTCGCCGGCGTGGGTGATCGCAGGACCGCTGGTGAGCCGGAGCGGAGCGCTCATCTCGGCGGCGACGATCATCGCCAGCGTCGTCTTGCCCAGCCCGGGCGGCCCGCTGAGCAGCACGTGGTCGGGGGCGCCTGGCGCGCCCGCGCCGCCTCGAGCAGCAGCGAGAGCTGCTCGCGCACGCGGTCCTGGCCGACGACCTCGTCGAGGGTGCGCGGGCGCAGCGCCGCCTCGACCACCCGCTCGTCGCCGTCGGCGTCGCCGTCGGTCAGCGGCCGGCTGGTCATGTAGGCCAGCTCGGCCTCCTCGAGCTCGGACTCGTTCACGCGTCTCGACCTCAGGCCTTGCTCAGCGTGCGCAGGGCCGCGCGCAGCAGCCTGGCCACGTCGGGCTGGTCCATCTGCTCGGCCTCGGGTGCGACCTCGCCGATGGCGCGGTCGGCCTCCTTGGTCGACCAGCCGAGCCCGACCAGGCCGGCCTGCACCTGTCCCTGCCAGCCGTGCGTGCCGGCGACGGGCTGCGGGGTGGTGGCGCTGGAGGCGGAGCCGGGAGGGCCGATCCGGTCGCGCAGCTCGAGGATGATCCGCTGGGCGCCCTTCTGGCCGATGCCGGGGACGGTGGTGAGCGTCTTGACGTCGTCGCTGCGCGACGGCGCGGCGCAGCGCCTCGGGCCGGTGTACGGCGAGCATCGCCTGGGCCAGCTTGGGACCCACCCCGCTGGCCGTCTGCACCAGCTCGAACATCTGCTTCTCGTCGTCGTCGGCGAAGCCGAACAGGGTCAGCGAGTCCTCGCGGACCACCATGCTCGTCGGCAGGGTCGCCTCGGCACCGGTGCGCAGCCCGGCGAGGGTGTCCGGCGTGCACTGGAGCTCCAGGCCGACGCCGCCCACCTCGAGCACCGCGGAGGTGAGTCCCAGGGCGGCCACCCGGCCACGCACGAACGCGATCATCGACGTACTCCCCTTCCGCTGGCCTGGGCCGCCAGCGCGGCCTCGATCCTGCTCGCGGCTCCCCCGCGCCAGATGTGGCAGATGGCCAGGGCGAGCGAGTCGGCGGCGTCGGCCGGTTTCGGCGTCTCGGTCAGCCGCAGCAGCCGGGTGACCATCGCGCCGACCTGGGCCTTGTCGGCCCGGCCGCTGCCGGTGACGGCGGCCTTGACCTCGCTCGGCGTGTGCAGCGCGACCGGGAGCCCCCGGCGGGCGGCCACGAGCAGCGCGATCCCGCTGGCCTGGGCGGTGCCCATCACCGTCTTGACGTTGTGCTGGCTGAAGACCCGCTCGACCGCGACGGCGTCGGGCCGGGTGGCGTCGAGCCACTGCTCGAGGCCGGCCTCGATCAGGCACAGGCGCTGCTCGATCGGCTGGTCCGCGCCGGTGCGTACGACGCCCACGTCGACCAGCGTCAGCGGCTTGCCGACGGAGCCCTCGACGACGCCCACCCCGCACCGGGTGAGGCCGGGGTCGATGCCGAGCACCCGCATGCTGGCTCCTCGCGCCTGTTGGACCGTCCGAACACCTGTTCGCACCACGCTAACGGCGTGGCGGTCCGGGCGAGCGGTAGCGACGCGCCGGGCGGCCGAGGCAGCGCCGGCAGCTCAGGCGTCGAGCGCCGCCATCACGTCGTCGGAGACGTCGAAGTTGGCGAAGACGTTCTGCACGTCGTCGAGGTCCTCGAGGGCCTCCATCAGGCGGAAGACCTTGCCGGCCCCGTCCTGGTCGAGCTCGACCTGCATGCTCGGCACGAAGGATGCCTCGGCCGAGTCGTAGTCGATGCCGGCGGCCTGCAGGGCGGTGCGCGCCGCGACCAGGTCGGTCGCCTCGGTGACCACCTCGAAGGAGCCGTCGAGGTCGTTGACCTCCTCGGCGCCCGCCTCGAGGGTCGCCTCGAGCACGTCGTCCTCGGTGACGCTCTTGCCCTCCTGGTCGGCCGGGACGATCACGACGCCCTTGCGGTTGAACATGTAGGAGACCGAGCCGGGGTCGGCCAGCGAGCCGCCGTTGCGGGTCATCGCCGTGCGCACCTCCATGGCCGCGCGGTTCCGGTTGTCGGTGAGGCACTCGATCAGGAACGCGACGCCGTTGGGGCCGTAGCCCTCGTACATGATCGTGCTGTAGTCGGCGCCGCCCGCCTCGGCACCGGAGCCGCGCTTGACCGCGCGGTCGATGTTGTCGTTGGGGACCGAGGACTTCTTGGCCTTCTGGATGGCGTCGTAGAGCGTCGGGTTGCCCGACAGGTCACCGCCGCCCATCCGGGCCGCGACCTCGATGTTCTTGATCAGCTTGGCGAACATCTTGCCGCGACGGGCGTCGATGACTGCCTTCTTGTGCTTGGTGGTCGCCCACTTGGAGTGGCCTGACATCAGCGCCTCCCTTCCCTGCTGCTGGCTTCGACGAGGTCACAGAAGAGCCGGTGGATGCGGGCGTCCTCCCCGACCTCGGGATGGAACGACGTGGCCATCAGCGGCCCCTGCCGGACCGCGACGATCCTACCCACGGCCTCGCCGCTCTCGACGCGGGCGAGCACCTCCACGTCCGGACCCACCGCCTCGACCCACGGCGCCCGGATGAACACGGCGTGCACCGGGTCGTCCAGCCCCGCGAAGTCGAGGTCACCCTCGAAGGAGTCGACCTGGCGGCCGAAGGCGTTGCGCCGCACGGTGATGTCCAGCCCGCCCAGGGTCTCCTGGTCGGCCGTGCCGTCCTCGACCCGGTCGGCGAGCATGATCATCCCGGCGCAGGTGCCGAGCACCGGCATGCCCGACCCGATCCGCTTCTGCAGCGGCTCGAAGAGCTCGAAGATCCGGGCCAGCTTGGCCATCGTGGTCGACTCCCCGCCGGGGATCACGAGTCCGTCGCAGGCTTCGAGCTCCGCGGGCCGGCGTACGGCGAGACGCGGGAACCCGAGGCGGTCGAGGGCAGCCAGGTGCTCGCGGACGTCGCCCTGGAGCGCGAGCACGCCGATGATGGGAGTGGGCACGACACGAGTCTAGGAGCGCCGGGAACTCGCTCGTTCATCAGGAACGATCCCTTCCTGATGGCGTCCTAGCGTGACGGCCAGACAGCACCTCGAGAAGGAGAACTCCCATGGTGGACTACCGCGTCGAACTCATCATCCTGCCGGTCGGCGACGTCGACCGCTCCCGCGCCTTCTACGGCGACACGCTCGGCTGGCCGGTGGACCACGACCAGACCGTCGACGAGAACATCCGCTTCGTCCAGGTCACCCCGCCGGGCTCGGCCTGCTCGATCGCCTTCGGCAAGGGCCTCAGCGAGATGGAGCCGGGTCACTGCGGGCCATCCAGGTGGTGGTCGCGTCGGCCGACGAGGCGCTCGCCGACCTCCAGGCACGGGGCGTCGACGCGCAGGGCGTCGACGACCAGCCCTGGGGCCGGTTCGTGTCGTTCGCCGACCCCGACGGCAACAGCTGGACGGTGCAGGAGCTCCCGGACTGGAGCCAGGGCTGACCGAGGTCACCGGGACACGCCAAGGACCCGATGGGGTGCCTCCCCCGCGGCGGCACCCCACCGGGTCCGGTGGGTTGATCGCTTGCGCGATGTGAGGCAATCGTGAACGAAAAAACGGACAGATGTGGTTGTAACCGACAATCTGCTCGTAATGGGCTATACCGGTTGGTATCTACCAGCCGCGTTCGGCGAGCCGGTGGGGCGCCGGGAGCTCCTCGACGTTGATCCCGACCATGGCCTCACCGAGCCCGCGCGACACCTTCGCGACCACGTCCGGGTCGTCGTAGAAGGTGGTCGCCTTGACGATCGCCTCGGCCCGCTGGGCCGGGTTGCCGGACTTGAAGATGCCCGAGCCGACGAAGACGCCCTCGGCGCCGAGCTGCATCATCATCGCGGCGTCGGCCGGGGTCGCGATGCCTCCGGCGGTGAAGAGTACGACGGGCAGCTTGCCGCTCTCGGCCACCTCGGCGACCAGGTCGTACGGCGCCTGCAGGTCCTTCGCGGCGACGTACAGCTCGTCGCTCGACAACGTGCCCAGCCGGCGGATCTCCTGGCGGATCGTGCGCATGTGGGTGACCGCGTTGGACACGTCACCGGTGCCGGCCTCGCCCTTGGAGCGGATCATCGCCGCGCCCTCGGTGATCCGGCGCAGCGCCTCGCCGAGGTTGGTCGCCCCGCACACGAAGGGGACCGTGAACGCCCACTTGTCGATGTGGTTGGCGTAGTCGGCCGGGGTGAGCACCTCGGACTCGTCGATGTAGTCGACGCCGAGGCTCTGCAGCACCTGCGCCTCGGCGAAGTGGCCGATGCGCGCCTTGGCCATCACCGGGATCGAGACGGTCTCGATGATGCCGTCGATCATGTCGGGGTCGCTCATCCGGGAGACGCCGCCCTGGGCGCGGATGTCGGCGGGGACGCGCTCGAGGGCCATCACCGCGACGGCGCCGGCGTCCTCGGCGATCTTCGCCTGCTCCGGCGTGACGACGTCCATGATCACGCCGCCCTTGAGCATCTCGGCCATGCCGCGCTTGACGCGCGAGGTGCCGGTCTCGGGAGAGCTCTGCGGGATCGAGGAGGGGATCTCTGCCATACCTCGAATGCTACGTCCGGCGCGACCGGCGATCCGCACCCGGGACCGCCCGGTCCGACGGCCGCGCGGTCAGGCGTCGGGGACCGGCGAGAGGGTCTGCTTGCGGACCATCCACATCCGCTGGAGCACCGTGATCGTGATGGCCACCGCGAGCGCCCAGAGCGTCAGCTCCAGCAGGATCGGCAGGTCCACCAGTCGACTCACCCCGGTCGCGATCAGGATGGCCACGGTCCGGTCGGCGCGCTCGGCGATGCCGCCCTCGGCCTTGAGCCCCAGCGACTCGGCCCTGGCCCGCGCGTAGGAGGTGACCGCCCCCATCGACCAGGCAGTAGAGGCTCAGGCACAGGTAGAGGTAGTTGTCGCCGGGGCCGGCGAAGTAGAGCACCAGCCCGCCGAAGATCGCGGCGTCGCCGATGCGGTCCAGCGTGGAGTCGAAGAACGCCCCGAAGATCGAGGTGCGGCCCGGTCTTGCGCGCCATGGCGCCGTCGATCAGGTCGCTGAAGACGAACGACGGTGATGAACAGCACGCCGACGAAGCAGCTCGCCCTGCGGGAAGAAGACCAGCGCGCCGGCGGACACCCCGACGGTGCCGACCAGGGTGACCGCGTCGGGGCTGATGCCCAGCCTGATGAAGAGGTTGACGAACGGCGCCAGCATGACGCCCTGCCAGAAGCTCTGAACCGGTCCAACATGACGCGAGCAGGCTACCGGGTCGGCGGCGTGGCCTGACACCGGCCCGCGAGGTCGTGGCAGCGAGCGCGGACGGCTCGGAGGGCGTACCGTCACAGGCACGGAGCCATTCAGGCTTCCGACCGAGGAGCCCCCATGAGCGACAAGTCGCCGCGCAGAGCATGACCAAGAAGTCCGGCAAGTCCATCAAGGAGAAGCGCGCCGAAAGCGCGCCGAGGGCCCAGGACGACCCACGACCGGGCAGCCACGACCCGGCCAAGAAGAAGTGACCGGCGACGCCTGCTGCGCCTGGGCGTCATCGGCTCCTCCGCCAAGGAGAACGAGCACCGGCTCCCGCTCCACCCCGAGCACCTCGCGCCGGATCCCGGCCCGAGCTCCGGCGGCGGATCACCCTCGAGCACGGGTACGGCGACGCGGTTCGGGTACGCCGACGCCGAGCTCGCCGCCGCACGTCGCCGGCTTCGCCAGCCGCGAGGAGATCCTCGCGCCGGTCCGACGTGGTGCTGCTGCCCAAGCCGCAGCACGAGGACGTCGCGGCGATGCGCCCGGGCAGGTCCTCTGGGGCTGGCCGCACTGCGTGCAGGACCCGGTGATGACCCAGCTCGCGATCGACCGCGAGCTGACGCTGATCGCCTTCGAGGCGATGAACCACTGGACCGTCGACGGCGCCGTCGGGCTGCACGTCTTCCACAAGAACAACGAGCTCGCCGGCTACTGCTCGGTCCTGCAGGCCCTGCAGCTGACCGGCATCACCGGGGACTACGGCCGCCGGCTGAGCGCGGTGGTGATCGGGTTCGGCGCGACCGCCCGAGGCGCGGTGACCGCGCTGAACGCGCACGGCGTCCACGACGTCGCCGTGCTCACCAACCGGGGCGTCGCCGCGGTCGGCTCCCCGATCCACTCGGTGCGGATCCGGCAGTTCGACCACGACCCCGAGCCGCCGCACCGCAGCCACGTGATCACCGACCGCGGCCGGGTGCCCGCTGCGCGGCGCTACCTCGCCGAGAACGACATCGTCGTCAACTGCACGCTGCAGGACACCGCCGCCCCGCTGATCTACCTCGACGTGGCCGACCTCGCCGCGTTCCGGCGCGGCAGCCTGATCGTCGACGTCTCCTGCGACGAGGGCATGGGCTTCGAGTGGGCCCGGCCCACGACGTTCGACGAGCCGATGTTCACCGTCGGGGACAACGTCGACTACTACGCGGTGGACCACAGCCCGTCGTACCTCTGGAACTCCGCGACCTGGGAGAACAGCGAGGCCCTGCTGCCGTTCCTGCCCGTCGGTGATGGCCGGCCCGGAGGCGTGGGACGCCGACGAGACGATCAGCGCGGGCGATCGAGATCCGCGAGGGCAGGGTCGTCGAACCCCGCGATCCTGCGCGTTCCAGGGGCGGGCGGCGCAGCACCCGCACCTGGTCGGCTGACCGGCCCCTACCAGGCCTCGGCCAGCAGCTCGCGGGTGTCGGCGAGCAGCTGCGGCAGGGTCTTGGTGCCGCCGACGACGGTGATGAAGTTGGCGTCGCCCGACCAGCGGGGTACGACGTGCTGGTGCAGGTGGTCGGCCAGCGAGCCGCCGGCGACTCCCGCCGAGGTTCAGCCCCACGTTGAACGCGTGCGGGCCGCTGACCTGCTTGAGCACCCGGATCGCGTGCTGGGTCATCTCCATCAGCTCGGCCGCCTCGTCGCCGGTCGAGCTCCTCGAGCTCGGCCACGTGGCGCTAGCGGCAGCACCATCAGGTGCCCCGGGTTGTAGGGGTGCAGGTTGAGCACCGCGAAGCAGTGCTCGCCCGTGGCGACGACCAGGCTCTCCTCGGGTGGCATGTCCTCCATCGCGCAGAACGGGCAGCCCTGGTCGACCGGGTCGCTCGGCGCGACGTACGCCAGCCGGTGCGGGGTCCAGAGCCGGTCGAAGCCCTCGAACCCCATCCGGTCGGTCGGCGTCGCCCGGGTCGTGTCACACCTGCACCCGCGTGGTCGACGGCCTCGACGACCCGGGCGATCGCCTCGTCGATCGGGCACGCCGTTGTCCTGGCGCCCGTCGCGGTAGCGGAAGCTCACCGCGCCGGCCTCGACGTCGTTGTCGCCGGCGATCACCATGAACGGCACCTTCTGCAGCTGGGCGTTGCGGATCTTCTTCTGCATCCGGTCGTCGGAGTCGTCGACCTCGACGCGCAGCCCCTGCGCCTTCATCCGCGCGGCGACGTCGGCGAGGTAGTCGTTGTGCCGCTCGGCGATCGGGATCGCCCTGCACCTGCACCGGCGCGAGCCAGGGCGGGAACGCGCCGGCGTAGTGCTCGACGAGCACGCCGATGAACCGCTCGATCGAGCCGAACTTGGCCGAGTGGATCATCACCGGCTGCTGCCGGCGTGCCGTCGGCGGCCTGGTACTCGAGGTCGAAGCCCTTGGGCTGGTTGAAGTCGTACTGGATCGTCGACATCTGCCAGGTGCGGCCGATGGCGTCGCGCGCCTGCACCGAGATCTTCGGGCCGTAGTACGCCGCGCCGCCCGGGTCGGGCACCAGCTCGAGCCCGGACTCGGTCGCCGACCTCCTCGAGCACCTGCGGTCGCGACCGCCCAGTCCTCGTCGCAGCCGACGAACTTGTCCTGCTTGGCGTCGTCGCGGGTCGACAGCTCGAGGTAGAAGTCGTCGAGGCCGAAGTCGCGCAGCAGGCCGAGGCACGAACTCCAGCAGGTGCTGGATCTCGTCGGGCGCCTGCTCCGCGGTGACGTAGGAGTGGGAGTCGTCCTGGGCGAAGCCGCGCACGCGGGTCAGCCCGTGGATGACGCCCGGACTTCTCGTAGCGGTAGACGTGCCCGAACTCGAAGAGCCGCAGCGGCAGCTCGCGGTAGGACCGCCCGCGCGACCTGAAGATCAGGTTGTGCATCGGGCAGTTCATCGCCTTGAGGTAGTAGTTGGCGCCCTCGAACTCCATCGGCGGGAACATGCCGTCGGCGTAGTACGGCAGGTGGCCGGAGAGGTGGAAGAGTCCCCTCCTTGGAGATGTGCGGCGTGCCGACGTACTCGAAGCCCTCCTCGATGTGGCGCTGGCGGACGTAGTCCTCCATCACCCGCTTGATCACCCCGCCCTTGGGGTGGAAGACCGGGCAGCCCGGAGCCGATCTCGTCGGGGAAGCTGAACAGGTCGAGGTCGCGGCCGAGCTTGCGGTGGTCGCGCCGCTCGGCCTCCTCGATGCGGTGGAGGTGCTCCTCGAGCGCCTCCTTGCTCTCCCAGGCGGTGCCGTAGATGCGCTGCAGCTGCTTGTTCTTCTCGTTGCCCCGCCAGTACGCCGCGGCCGACGCGCATCAGCTTGAACGCCGGGATCCGCTTCGTGGTCGGCAGGTGCGGACCGCGGCAGAGGTCCTTCCAGGCGACCTCGCCCTTGCGGTTGATGTTGTCGTAGATGGTGAGCTCGCCGGCGCCGACCTCGGCGCTGGCACCCTCGGCGGCATCGGCCGCGCCGACCCCTTGAGCCCGATCAGCTCGAGCTTGTAGGGCTCCTCGGCCAGCTCCTCGCGGGCGTCGTCGTCGGAGACCGGCCGGCGCGAGAAGCGCTGGTTCTCCTTGATGATCTTGCGCATCCGGGTCTCGATCTTCTCGAGGTCCTCGGGCACGAACGGGGTCTCGACGTCGAAGTCGTAGTAGAAGCCGTTCTCGATCGGCGGGCCGATGCCCGAGCTTGGCGTCGGGGAACAGGTCCTGCACGGCCTGGGCCATCACGTGCGCGGTCGAGTGGCGCAGGATGTCGCGGCCGTCGGGGCTGTCGATGGCCACCGGCCTCGACCTCGTCGCCGTCGGCGAGCTCGTGGGCCAGGTCGCGCAGCGTCGCCGCCGACCCGCGCCGCGATGACCTCGGGGTCTCCGGAACAGCTCCCACGCCTTGGTGCCCGTCGTCACCGTCTGGTCCTCACGCGCGTCGGCGTGCGACGAGGACGACGTTGATCTCGGACACGAAGGCTCCTGGGCTGGGGGACTGGGATCGCTCGATCGTAGCGACGGCGGTGCGCCGACCAGCGGACTGTTCGCGGGCCGACCGATCGGTGGCCTCGCGGCCGCGGCGGTGGGCGATACTGGGTTCGAACCAGTGACCTCTTCGGGCGACGGCAGAGCCGCGCTACGCAGGCGGCCAGTGGTGGGCGATACTGGGTTCGAACCAGTGACCTCTTCGGTGCCAACGGCAGAGCCGCGCTACCCGGAGGGAGCCTCGGGTGGGCGATACTGGGTTCGAACCAGTGACCTCTTCGGTGTGAACGAAGCGCGCTACCACTGCGCCAATCGCCCCGGGTGTCGCCGACCTGGGCGGTGCGGCGAAACCATAGCGCAGCGAGCCGGGCCGCTCCGAATCCGGCAGCGTCGCCGCGACGTCCGGCGTCCGCGCCATATCCATCGCACCCGGATCGGCAAGTCACATCATCGACCGGTCCAACCTGACTAGACCAATGAGAAGTCGAAATAGACCAGTGGCGTGAGAAAGGTAGACCACTCACGGGATTAAACGGACATATCGGAAGTTCGACTGTCGCTGCTCGAAAACCGTGAGCATCATCTTCCTCATCGCGTGGAGGGCGCGTAGGGATCTCTGGAGGGAGTCCCGGACCGGGAACTAGGGGAGTAACGATGAAGCAGACGAAGACCGCACAGGTCGTCACCGAGAACGTCGAACTGGAGTTCGTCGACCCGCAGGGCGAGGCGACTTCGATCGACGCCGACCTGGTCTTCGACCCGGCCGACCCGTACGCCGTGACCATGGTGTTCCGCACCGGCGTGCAGGAAGTCCTCTGGACATTCGGCCGGGAGCTGCTCGTCGAAGGGCTCTACGAGCCCACCGGCGACGGCGACGTGCACGTGTGGCCCTGCCTGAGCTCCAACGGCAGCGCCGTCGTGATCATCGAGCTGTGCTCCCCCGACGGCGAGCTGCTCGTCCAGGCCAGCTCGCGCAGCGTCACCACCTTCGTCAGCTCGATGATGGACTCGGTGCCCGACGGCCAGGAGAGCGCCTTCGTCGACTTCGACGACGAGCTCGCCCAGCTGCTCGACGAGCTGACCTCAGGGGTCCACGTCCTCGGACTCCTCGGGCCGCCCACAGGTCCATCAGCTTGCTGGTGACCGGGCCCGGCGCCTCGAGCTCACGATCGTTCCAGCGATGCACCCCTTGCACGTCACGCGTGGTGGACATCAAGAAGATCTCCTCGGCCTGAGTCGAGCACCTCGATCGGCTCGTCGACCTCGGTCACGTCGCACCACTCCAGGAGCAGGGCCCTGGTGACTCCCGCCAGGCAGCCCGCCTCGAGCGTCGGCGTGCGCACCTCTCCCCCGACGACGTAGCCGACGTTGGTGCCGGTGCCCTCGCAGAGATGACCGGCCAGGTTGGCGAAGACCGCCTCGCTCGCGCCGCGCCTGGCGGCCTCGGCGAGCGCGACCACGTTCTCGGCGTACGACGTCGACTTCACGCCGGCCAGAGCGCCCCGCTCGTTGCGCGGCCACGGCACGGAGACCGCCGCGGTCGTCCTCGGGCGTCGGCTGCATGCGCGGCCGCCACCACGATGGTCGTCGGCGCGGCGTCTCCCCTGCCCGAGCCGAGCGGCGCCGGCCCACCGGTGTAGGTGATCCGGACGCGGCCCAGCGGAAGCGACTCCTGGCGCCAGCACGGCGTCCAGGGCAGCCGCGGATCTCCTCGAGGTCCGGCGCCGGCAGCCCCAGCGACGCCGCCGACCGCTCGAGTCGCTCGAGGTGGCGCGTCAGCGCGAACGGTCTGCCGTCGACGACCTTGAGCGCCTCGAACACCCCGTCGCCGACGGTGAGTCCGTGGTCGCTCACGACGATGGCCGGAGCGTTCGGATCGGTGAGCATCTGGCCGTTGACCCAGGCGTGCATGCGATCGAGATTAGCCCTGCCGGACGGCACGGCCGTGGTGTCCGGCGCGCACGGGATGACCCAAGTTTGTGCCGGTCCGCACTTCGGCTATGGTTTCCTTCGCACCGCAGGGAGACCGGCGGTCGCAAGCGGACGTAGCTCAGTTGGTAGAGCGCAACCTTGCCAAGGTTGAGGTCGCGAGTTCGAGCCTCGTCGTCCGCTCGGAGAGAAGCCGAAGCCTCCGCGGTGGGTTGGCCGAGAGGCGAGGCAACGGACTGCAAATCCGTCAACACGGGTTCGAATCCCGTACCCACCTCGAACTACATAAGCATCACCCTGGGGCGATTGGCGCAGCGGTAGCGCGCTTCCTTGACACGGAAGAGGTCACTGGTTCAAACCCAGTATCGCCCACCAGCACCACCCAGGTAGAGGCCGGTTTCCAGAGATGGAGGTCGGCCTCGTGCCATGTCCGTGCCAGCCCAGCAGGTCGGTGGACGGTGGAGCACCGCATGAGGAGCCGTTGGGTTTGGGGGCGATCGGGCGGGGTCACGGCCTCGAACGCCAATCCTCTGACCGCCTTGCGCGAAGGCGATCCGGGACCACCGTGCCGCACGCAGATCGTCGGCACGACCCACTCGACCCTGGGGCCGAGGAGTCCTGTTCGGCGCCCCCCCGAGCTGTGTGACGACCAGGACTCGAGGGTTCAACGACCCGAACCAGATGAGGACACGGGGTCTCGTGGGTCGCGGACAGACGCCCTGACACCGAGATGTCCTGGTCGCCTCCCAAGGACGCGACCAGGACTCATGGGGTTCAACGACTGTCAGGCGATTGCGATACGCGGCTTATGTGCCCTAGACCAGAGAATCCGACTGTTCGCGCGGTTCGTCGCTTTCATGCATGATTCGTAGCGCTCCTGCAGGTGACCCGAGACGCCTTTGGGGAGCGGGAACCGCCCATTGACTGTGCCCAGGCCAGTGGGCGGTTTTCCCGTTCCTGGAGGGGCCGACGACGACACGCCGTCACGACTAGACCGGGCAGCTCGCCGGTTCGCTCGGGAGCCCGGCGTACCGCATGATTTGCCCCAGCTTCGGAGGCGACCCGAGACGCCTTTCGGAGCGTGGCCGCCCGCCCGACCCTCTGGGGTCGTGCGGGCGGCTTTCCATGCTCACCACGGCACCCCTTCACCGGGTTGTCGACCGGGGTCCTGCCCAGCGCTCACCGAAGGCTTGGTCACGTACGCCGCTGGCGCCTTCGCCTACCCCCCGCGGGGCGCCAGCGGTCCCCGGTCACCGGCCGCGAATGGGGACCAGATGGGTGAGCGGGACTCATTGGGGGTAGGGGTACAGCACGGCCTGGGGGCTCTCCGCGGGGACTCCGGCCGAGGCTCCCGGCGTTCAGGATGGCGCCGGGAGCCGCCCCCGGCCACTGCCGCGTAGACCAGTATCGGGCCATTTCCGCCCTTTTCAGGCATTTCCAGACACCGCTTCCCCGGCGTGATGAGGTGTGCCCGAACCCGGGTCGCACCGTGCCATCCGGTGTCTTGGGATGGAGAAAGAAAACGTGCGCAAGACCCTGATTTCTGCCCTGGTGGCGGGACTCGTCGTGCTGATGGCCCCGGCGGCCCACGCGGACACGCTGGTCCTCACTGACCCGGCCGGCGACGTGATGACCGCGACCATGAACGACAACTTCGACGTCGTGAAGTACAACCGGGAGGGTGGCGCCGAGGGCGACATCGTCTCCGCCCGGATCCAGCACACCGCGACCCAGGTCGTGATGTTCCTGCGCTACCGGCAGATCACCGTCCCGCGCCAGTACGCCATGTACCAGTACGTCCTCGAGGGCAACAACCACCAGATGGCGTTCGTCAGCCTGGACACGCGCAAGAGCAAGCCGCAGGGCAATGCCTTCGCGATGGGCTCCGGCTCGCGTCGGTGCGCCATGTCGCACCACATCAACTACGGCGCCGACTGGGTCTCGGTGCGGATCGCCCGCGGCTGCCTGAAGAAGGCGAAGTACGTCCGCCTGACCCAGATCAGCTACCAGCTCCACTTCAACGAGACGCTGACCAAGATCCTCTACGACAACCCGGCCCGTGACGGCGGCACCATGAACCAGGTGTACGCCGCACGCACTCCCTGGGTCGTCACCGGCTGACCTCGAGGATCGCACCCGCGCATCGCGAGCCCCGGTCACCCTCGAGGTGGCCGGGGCTCGGTGCTCTCGGACCGGCCCCGCCGGTCGTCCCACCTGTCGGAGCCGGTTTTGTCCGAATGGTGAACCAAATAAGCGGATGAAATAGGACGAACCGCGCATGTCACATCAAAGGTCCGTGACAACGCGCGTCGGACGTCGTTTCGTAGGTGTCGACGAACACGTCGTTGGGGGACAGAATGCGAGACATGCGAGAACAGCCCGCGGGCTGGTACCGAGACCCGGTGCGGCCCAACCGGCACCGCTACTGGTCCGGCGAGCACTGGAGCAAGACGGTGGGCGAAGAGCTCCGGGCGACTGAAGGAAGAGGCCGAGCAAGAACGAGCACGACGAGAGCCGCGCCTGCGGCTGACGACGGCCTCGGTTCAGGTCGCCTCGGAGGCGGTCGGCTGACGCGGCAGCGCCCACTGCCGCTCGCCGTACGCCGCATGGCGACCGCCACCGGTGTCGGCGGTGGTCTCGAGGTCGCGCCGGGCGACGTACTCGTGCTCGGTCATCACCTGGCAGGCGATCGACTCCGCTCCGGTGGCGGCGCGTGCGACCGCGGCCGCCTTGGTGCACGCGTGCGCGAGACCGGTCGCCATGAAGCTCAGCTGGACCTCGGCCCATCCGCGCGGCGAGGTGCCGATGGAGGGCCGGTAGTCGGCCAGCTGCCTCATCGCCTCGTCGCGATCAACTTCCTGGCGGGTAGCGACCTCGACCACTGCGACGTACATCGTGCGCATGCGAGCTCCCCTTCTCCTGGCTGCCGAGACTCTGGTCGGGCCATCGTGGGGCACGCGGCGCAGTTCGGGCAAAGTATCGGGCTCTACGCGCCAGGGGTGAACTAGACCAAGACGGCACGAGACGTAACCAGTCGCCCGCGGAGCGCCCGTTGGAGCGTGTCCTCACTCGACGCGAGCGTGCTCGGCCTCCGCCTGCTCCTCGCGGATCTCGCGGAAGTTGCGGTAGCTGTACACGAGCAGCGCGCCGGCGACGACCCCGGAGAAGATCAGCGTCGCTCCGGTCCCCCAGCCGCCGAACAGCCACCACTTGTCGTCGATCGGCCACCAGGACGGGGCCGGCGGGTGCGACGAACCAGAGGATGCCGAAGCCCACCAGCCAGATGACCCCGAAGACGGAGAGACAGATCCGCGGCCAGCTCTTCACGCTGTCGGCGGCCCCGCGCAGCGCGGCCTTCTTCACCGGCTCGAGGCGTCGCTCGGCCCATTCGTACTGCGTGGCCAGGATCGCCACCGCGCCGAAGGTGATCAGCAGCCCGGGGCCGGGCAGCGGCATCGCGGCGATGCCGACCAGCAGCAGGACCCAGCCCACTGTGACGACGGCGAACTTCTTGGCGGCGCGCTTCACGACGACAGCCTACGAGTGCGCGTGAAGCGGGTCACGCCGTCGCTCAGGCGTCGTCGTCGCTGAGCGCCTCGTTGTGGGTGCCGGGCCGCGGAGCCCAGGGCAGCTCCTTGGCGGGACGTACGACGATCAGCTCGTCGCCTCGCGCCAGCAACGTCACCGTCGGGTCGAAGTAGCGGTAGACCTTCTCGTCGCGGACCACCGCGATCACCTGGTCGGGCAGCGACTGCGGCGCCTTGCCCACCTCGCCGACCAGCAGGTCGCGCTGGGCGACCTCGAGCCCCTCGCCGTAGGTGAGCAGGTCCTCCATCACCGAGCCGAGGTTCGGGCGAGAAGGACGCGAGTCCGAGCAGCCGGCCGACCGCGTCGGAGGAGGTGATCACCGAGTCGGCGCCGCTCTGGCGCACCAGCGGCACGTTGTCCTGCTCGCGGACCGCCGCGACGATGTAGGCGTCGGGGTTGAGCTGGCGCACCGTCAGGGTCGCGAGCACGGTCGTGTCGTCGCGGGCGGTGGTGATGATCACCTGCTGGGCCCGGTCGACGCCGGCGCGGCGCAGCACCTCGCGGCGGGTGGCGTCACCGGTGACCACGGCCAGCCCGTCGGCGTGCGCCTCCCCCTGGGCGACCGACCCGGGGTCGACGACCACGACGCGAGTCGCGTGGCGTCCCGTTGTTCACCAGGGTGTCGACGGCGCTGCGGCCCTTGGTGCCGTAGCCGATCACGACGACGTGCTTGTCCATGTTCTTCCTCCACCGGGCGACCCGGAACATCTCTCGCCCCTGCGAGGCGAGCACTTCGAGCGTCGTACCGATCAACAGCACCAGGAACGCGATGCGCAGCGGCGTGATCACGAACGCGTTGATCAGCCGCGCGTGGTCGATCGACGGGCGCGATGTCGCCGTAGCCGGTCGTGCTCAGCGTGACGGTCGTGTAGTAGATCGAGTCGACCAGGCTGACCTCGCTCGGTCGGGTCGGTCTGGTCGATGTAGCCGTCGCGGTCGAAGTACACCAGCGCGACCGTGAACACCAGGATGCCGATCGCGAGCAGCAGCCGCTTGCCCAGCTCCCACCACGGCGACCGGGTCGGGACCGGGCAGCTTCAGCAGGCTGATGTAGCCCCGCGCGTCGTCCTGGTCGTCGGCACACGGGCCGCCTCAGTCGACCACGTCGCCGTAGATGACGACCTGTCGCTTGGAGTCGCCCGTCGGTGTCCTCGGCGGAGCGCACGGAGACGAAGCGGAAGTCGTCGCCCTTGGCGGGGACCTGGGAACTGGGGCGCGCGCGCAGGGTGCCGCACAGGTGCCCGGTCGGAGTCGACGCCCGTCCTGGTCCTTGATGGCGTCACCCTCCAGGCAGAGCTTGGCGTCGTGCGGCGTCGAAGCTGACCACGCGTGGCGGTGGTGCGATCCGGGGTGTCGGGTCCGACGACCGAGCCGACGAGGTATCCGGCGACCAGGCACAGCGCGCCGCCGGCCAGGAAGACGGGGGTCGGCAGGGTCACGTTTCCCACGGGTGAAGCATGGCACGCGGGCCGAGCGCGCCGCGGGAGCGACCCTCAGGTGGCGGGGGCGGCAGCGGTACGACCGTCGCGAGGGTCTCGGCGCACGGTGGCGCGAGAGGGTGCGCTCGACGGTCACCGGGCCGTCGTACCAGCGACGGAGGGCGACCCACTCCCCCGGCTCGGGGACGCGGGAGCGGTCACGGGCGATCTGGCCGAGCATGCGGGCGCCGTACGACGCGCGCACCGGCCCGACGTCCGTGAGGACGACGAGGACCCCGATCTCGCGGGCGAGCACGCAGCCGACCTTCTCCTCGTGACGAGGAACGCGTACTGCGGTCAAGGAACGGCCTCCATGACGGCAATCTACGTCGCGCCCGGCTGGGCCGCACCGGATTATCCGCTGGTCAGGCGCCCGGCTGCTTGCCCGTCGCCGGTCCGGCGGGTGGCTCGTCCACGCTGGCCCTCGCCAGGGTCGTTGGCCTCGGCGGACCGGTCCTCCTCGTCGGCGGCCGACGCCGCGCGCTCGAGCGAGGAGCGCCACGGGCAGCACGTTCTCGAGCTTGAGCCGCCGGAGCCGCTCGAGACGCGCGGTGGTGAGCTCCTTCTGCGGCCAGATCTGGTCGAACGAGGCGTTGAGGGCGGCGCCGATGAGCACGGCGATGGAGAGCAGGTAGAGCCAGAGCAGCACGGCGATCGGCGCGGCGAGCGGTCCGTAGATCGAGGTCGAGCCCTTCGCCGTACCGACCAGGATGAGCCGCAGCAGCGCGGAGCCGAACACCCAGCAGAACATCGTGAAGACGGCGCCCGGGAGGTTGTAGCGCCAGGCGCGTCCGCACCGGCACCGACACGTGGTAGAGCGTCGCCAGGAAGAGGATGCCGAGCACGAGGACGGTCGGCCAGTACAGCTGGTTGAGGAAGTCGAACCGCTCGGGCAGCCACTTCGCGATCAGGGTCGGGCCGGCCACCACCAGCGGGATGGTGACGACGCCGGTGATCATGCCGAGGACGTAGAGCAGGAAGGACAGCGCGCGGGTGCGGCACGATGCCGCGGTGGCCGCCGAGGCCGTACATGATCGTGATGGTGTCGACGAAGACGTTGAGCGCTCGCGAGCCCGACCACAGGGCGAGGACGAAGCCGATCGAGATGACGTCGTAGCGCCCGCCGCCGTTGAGCACCTCGTTGAGCGTCGGCTTGATGATGCTGTTGACCGTCTGCGGGGTCAGCGCCTGGCCGGCGATGTCGAGCACGGTCTCGCGGACCTCGTCGATCTGGCTGTCGCTGAACCGGGCGAAGATGTAGCCGATCGAGCCGGCGAGCGCGAAGATCAGCGGCGGCAGCGAGAGCACCGCGAAGAAGGCCGCCTCCGCCGCGAGACCGGTGACCCGGTTGCGCATGCAGGTGCCGACCGTGGACACGATGAGCCGCCACACAGCGCTCCGGACGGTCTCCCAGGAAAGCGTCCGCGCCCGGTGGCCGCGAACTGCTTTCGGCTGCCATGGCAACTACGGTAAGGCCATGACGATCGGACAACCGGGTAGCCCGCAACCAGGCTCCCCCGCTGGTGGGTCACAACACCGTCACCTCCGACGCTGCGCTGGTCGAGGCCATCGAGCGGCACGCGTCGACGCGACACCCTGTCCTCGCTGCTCGCGCTGGGCGACGAGGCCGGCTCGGCGGAGGCCCGCGAGCAGGGCATGCTCGCCAACGAGTTCCACCCCGAGCTGGTGCCGTTCGACCGCTACGGCAACCGGATCGACGAGGTGCGCTTCCACCCGTCGTGGCACTGGCTGATGGAGCGCGCGGTCGGTCACGGGCTGCAGGCGGCGCCCTGGGAGTCCGACGACCCGCACGCACACGTACGCCGCGCCGCCGGCTTCTTCGCCTGGCAGACCGAGCCGGGTCACGGCTGCCCGATCTCGATGACGTACGCCGCGGTCCCGGCCCTGCGGGTCGACGACGCGATCGCGAAGGAGTGGACTCCCAAGCTGGCCGCCCGCTCCTACGACCCGGGCCTGCGGCCGCTCGCGGAGAAGTCCGGTGCGCTGGCCGGCATGGGCATGACCGAGAAGCAGGGCGGCTCGGACGTCCGCGCCAACGAGACCGAGGCGCGGCCGACGTCGGTCGAGGGCGAGTACACCCTGCACGGCCACAAGTGGTTCACCTCCGCGCCGATGAACGACGTGTTCCTCGTGCTGGCGCAGGCGCCCGGCGGGTGTCTCGTGCTTCCTGGTGCCGCGGGTGCTTCCCTCCGGCGAGCGCAACCGGCTGGACGTCGTACGGCTGAAGGACAAGCTGGGCAACCGCTCCAACGCCTCCTCCGAGCTGGAGTTCCACGGCACCTGGGCGCAGCGGCTGGGCGACGAGGGCCGCGGCGTGCGCACGATCATCGAGATGGTCGCGGCGACCCGGCTCGACTGCGTGCTCGGCTCGTCGTCGCTGATGCGCAGCGGCGCTGGCCGAGGCGTCGTGGCACGTCGCCCACCGCTCGGCGTTCGGCGGCCTGCTGGCCGACAAGCCGCTGATGCAGAACGTGATCGCCGACCTCGCCGTCGAGTCCGAGGCGGCGACCGCGCTGGCGATCCGGCTCGCCGCGGCCGTCGACAACCGCACCGACCCGCACGAGGCGGCGCTGCGGCGGATCGCGCTGCCGCTCGCGAAGTTCTGGGTCTGCAAGCGCACGCCGATGATGGTGGCCGAGGCGCTGGAGTGCCTGGGCGGCAACGGCTACGTCGAGGAGTCCGGCATGCCGCTGCTCTTCCGCGAGTCGCCGCTGAACTCCATCTGGGAGGGCTCCGGCAACGTCAACGCCCTCGACGTGCTGCGCGCGCTCGGCCGCGAGCCGGAGGTGCTCGAGGCCTGGCTCACCGAGGTCGGGCTCGCCCAGGGCGAGGACCCGCGCCTCGACCGCGCCATCGAGGGCGTGCTCTCGATGCTCGCCGACACCGACGACGCTGGAGGTCTCCGCCCGACGCCTCGCCGGCCAGATGGCCGCCTGCCTGCAGGCCTCGCTGCTGGTGCGGTTCGCTCCCCCGGCGATCGCCGACGCCTTCTGCGCGACCCGGCTCGGCGGCGACTACAACGGCACCCTCGGGACCCTGCCGGTCGGGACCGACCTGCGCTCGATCGTCGACCGGACCACGCCGGTCGTCTGACTCGCACGCACCGGACCGGGCTGGCGGGCAATTCTGGCGGCTGGCGGACGAAGTATTGCCTGCCAGCGCACAGTTTCCCCGGGCGCCCGGGGAAACCGTCAACCCCCCAGCGCCGCGCGACACGACCTCCCGGGCCTCGTCCTGCACCAGGTGGAGGTGGTCGGCGCCCTTGAAGGACTCGGCGTAGATCTTGTAGACGTCCTCGGTGCCGCGAGGGGCGGGCGGCGAACCAGGCCGACTCGGTGGTGACCTTGAGGCCGCCGATGGCGGCGCCGTTGCCGGGGGCCTTGGTCAGCTTGGCGGTGATCGGCTCGCCGGCGAGCTCGGTGGCGGTCACGTCGTCGGGTGAGAGGGCGGCGAGCTTGGCCTTCTGCTCGCGGTCGGCGGCGGCGTCGATGCGGGCGTACGCCGGGTCGCCGTGCCGCGCCACCAGGTCGGCGTAGTGCTCGCTCGGCGTCTTGTCCGGTCGCGGCCAGGATCTCCGAGGCGAGCAGCGCGAGGATGATGCCGTCCTTGTCGGTCGTCCACGTCGAGCCGTCGCGACGCAGGAACGACGCGCCGGCCGACTCCTCGCCGCCGAAGCCGAACGACCCGTCGATCAGGCCGGGCACGAACCACTTGAACCCGACCGGCACCTCGACCATCGGCTTGTCCAGGGACGCCGCCACCCGGTCGATCATCGACGAGGACACCAGCGTCTTGCCGATCTGCGCGGAGGCGGGCCAGTCGGGCCGCGCGCCGCCGAACAGGTAGCCGATGGCGACGGCGAGGAAGTGGTTGGGGTTCATCAGCCCGGCGTCGGGCGTGACGATGCCGTGCCGGTCGGAGTCGGCGTCGTTGCCGGTGGCGATGTCGTAGTCGTCCTTGCGGCTGATCAGCGAGGCCATCGCCGACGGCGAGGAGCAGTCCATCCGGATCTTGCCGTCCCAGTCGAGGGTCATGAACCGCCAGGTCGGGTCGACGAGCGGGTTCACCACGGTGAGGTCGAGGCCGAGCCGGTCGGCGATCTCGCCCCAGTAGGCGACGCTGGCCCCACCCAGCGGGTCGGCGCCGATGCGCACGCCCGCCGCGCGGATCCTGTCGATGTCGAGCACGGACGGGCAGGTCGTCGACGTACGTCCCGAGGAAGTCGTACGACGACGCGGCGGCCCGGGCCCGCGCGAACGGGATCCGCTTCACCTCGGAGAGCCCGCCGGTGATCAGCTCGTTGGCCCGCTTGGCGATCACGCTCGTCGCGTCGGAGTCGGCCGGGCCGCCGTGGGGCGGGTTGTACTTGAAGCCGCCGTCGGTCGGCGGGTTGTGCGACGGCGTCACGACGATGCCGTCGGCCAGCCCCGAGCCCGAGACCGGGTCCTTGCCGCGGTTGGCCCGGATGATCGCGTGCGAGACCGCCGGGGTCGGGGTGTAGCCGTCGCGGTCGTCGACCAGCACGGTCACGTCGTTGGCGACGAGCACCTCGAGGGCCGTGGCCCACGCCGGCTCGGAGAGCCCGTGGGTGTCGCGGCCGATGAACAGCGGTCCGTCGTACCCCTGGTCGCGGCGGTAGTCGCAGATCGCCTGCGTCGTCGCCAGGATGTGGGTCTCGTTGAACGAGGTCTTCAGCGACGTACCGCGGTGCCCGCTCGTGCCGAACGCGACCTGCTGGTCGACGTTGTCGGGGTCGGGGACGCCGGTGTAGTAGGCGGTCACCAGGTGGGGCACGTCGACGAGGTCGGACGGCTCCGCCGGCTGGCCGGCCCGAGAGTCGTTCACGGCTTCGGGACCTCCTGACCCTTCGCCAGGACGGTGAGTCCGTCGTCGACCACGAAGCCGCGCTCGCGGTCGTCCTCCTCGGAGACGCCGATCTGCGGCGCCGGGCGGGACCACCACGTTCTTGTCGATGATCGCGTTGCGGACGACCGCGCCCGGCGCCGACGGTGACGCCGGGCAGCAGCACCGAGCCGGAGACCTCGGCGCCCTCGTCGACGTAGCAGGCCGGCGACAGCACCGACGTGTTCACCGTCCCACCGGTCACCACCACGCCCGGCGACAGGATCGAGTTGAACGTCGTGAGCGGCTCGCCCGCGTGGCCCTCGACCAGCTTCGCCGGCGGCTGCGGGCCGTAGCTCGTGTAGATCGGCCACTTGCTGTTGTAGAGGTTGAACACCGGCAGCGGCGCGACCAGGTCCATGTGCGCGGCGTAGTAGGAACGCATCGTCCCGACGTCGCGCCAGTAGCCGCGGTCGCGGTCGTTGGAGCCCGGCACCTCGTTGTCCTTGTAGTCGTAGACGGCCGACTCGGTGCGGTCGACGAACCACGGCACGATGTCGCCGCCCATGTCGTGCTTGGAGCGCTCGCGCTCGGCGTCGCGGGTGACCGCCTCGGTCAGGGCGTCGGCGTCGAAGACGTAGTTGCCCATCGAGGCCAGCACCTCGTCGGGAGCGTCGGGCAGCCCCTCGGGGTCCTTCGGCTTCTCCAGGAACGCCCGGATCCGGTCCGGCGACTTCGGGTCGATGTCGATCACCCCGAACTGGTCGGCGAGGTCGATCGGCTGCCGGATCGCCGCCACGGTGCAGCCCGCGCCCGACTCGACGTGCTGGTCGACCATGTGCGCGAAGTCCATCCGGTAGACGTGGTCGGCGCCCACGACGACGACGATGTCGGGCCGCTCGTCGGTGAGCAGGTTCAGCGACTGGTAGATCGCGTCGGCGCTGCCGAGGTACCAGCGCTTGCCGACGCGCTGCTGCGCCGGCACCGGCGTGACGTAGTTGCCGAGCAGCGTCGACATCCGCCACGTCGTGGTGACGTGCCGGTCGAGGCTGTGCGACTTGTACTGCGTGAGCACGACGACCTTCAGGAAGCCCGAGTTCACGACGTTGGACAAGGCGAAGTCGATCAGCCGGTAGATGCCGCCGAACGGCACCGCCGGCTTGGCCCGGTCGGCGGTGAGTGGCATCAGCCGCTTGCCCTCACCGCCAGCGAGCACGATCGCCAGGACGTTCTTCCTGCTCGGTAGAACACTCATGCTCCGAACGTAGTGGTGACCGGCGCCACATGGCGAGCGCCAGCACTACTAGGTTGGTCGTCCATGCGGATTGACGTGCTGTCGAAGGAGTACCCGCCCGAGATCTACGGGGGCGCCGGCGTCCACGTGGCCGAGCTGGTCCGTGCGTTGCGCGCCGTCGACGGCGTGGACGCGCGGGTGCACGCCTTCGGCCGTGAGCGCGACGAGGCCGGGACCACCGGGTACGCCGACCCGGCCGAGCTGGCCTCGGCCAACGCGGCGATCCGCACGCTCGGGGTCGACCTCGAGATGGTCGGCGGCTGCGAGGGGACCGACGTCGTGCACTCGCACACCTGGTACGCCAACATGGCCGGCCACCTCGCCAAGCTGCTGCACGGCGCCCCCCATGTCGTGACGGCGCACAGCCTCGAGCCGATGCGGCCGTGGAAGGCCGAGCAGCTCGGTGGCGGCTACGCCGTGTCGAGCTGGGCGGAGAAGACGGCGTACGAGGGTGCCGACGCGGTCATCGGGGTGAGCGCCGCGATGCGCGACGACATCCTCCGGAGCTACCCCGACATCGACCCGGCCCGGACCCACGTCGTCCACAACGGCATCGACACCGAGGACTGGCAGCCCGTCGAGAACCCCGACCGGGTGCGCGAGCTCGGTCTCGACCCCGACCGCCCGAGCGTCATCTTCGTCGGCCGGATCACCCGCCAGAAGGGGCTGCCGCTGTTCCTGCGCGCCGCGGCGCAGCTCCCGCCCGACGTGCAGCTGATCCTGTGCGCCGGGCGCTCCCGACACCAAGGAGATCGAGGCCGAGGTCCGCGGACTGGTGGACGGGCTGGCCACCGAGCGCGACGGCGTGGTGTGGATCGCGGAGATGCTGCCGCGCGCCGACGTGGTCGCACTGCTCACCGCGGCCACCGTGTTCGCCTGCCCGTCGATCTACGAGCCGCTCGGCATCGTCAACCTCGAGGCGATGTCGTGCGAGACGGCTGTGGTCGCGACCGCGACCGGCGGCATCCCGGAGGTGGTCGTCGACGGTGAGACGGGCTGGCTGGTCCCGATCGAGCAGGCCACGGACGGCACCGGCACTCCCCTGGATCCCGAGCGGTACGTCGCCGACCTGGCGGCCGCACTCGTCGACGCGGTCAGCGACCCGGACCGGGCGCGCGACGCGTGGCCTCGCGGGCCGCAGGCGCGCCCAGGAGGCGTTCAGCTGGCCGGCGATCGCAGAGCAGACCCTGCAGATCTACCGTTCGATCGCCGCGGCCTCGCGGTAGCCATGCACGACCGGAGCGCGCTGGGGCCCGCCGACGTCAGCGACGAGCAGCTCGCCGGCATGGTCGCCGACCTGTTCGGCGCTGATCCCGGGAGCACGACCATCCTCGCGTCGTCGGCCGAGGAGTTCCCCTACGCGTTGCCGGCCATCACCACCGCGGGTCGCTACTGGGTCAGCGGCACCGCCGAGGTCGATGGCGAGCAGCAGCCGTTCCGGATGTTCGTCAAGCACGTGCAGTCGTGGGCCCGCCACCCCTTCTTCGAGTTCGTGCCGACGGAGTACCAGGAGCAGGCAGCCGCGGGAGTGCCGTGGCGCACCGAGGGGCTCGTCTACCGCTCCGACCTGACGGAGCGGCTCCCCGAGGGGCTGTCCATGCCACGGGCCCTCGGCGTCTTCGACCTCGACGAGGAGTCCAACGCGATCTGGCTGGAGGAGGTGCCCGTCGTCGACCGTGAGTGGGGCCTCGATCGCTTCGCCCGCGCCGGCGTGCTGGTCGGCCGCCACGCGGCCAGCTCACGGGTGCGAGAGCTGGTGCCTTCGGTGGGCCACACCAACACGGTCCGCGACTACCACTACGGACGGCTCTCGATGCAGGTGCTGCCCGTGCTCGACGACGAGCGCATCTGGCACCACCCCTGGTCGCCGACGTCTTCGACGACGTGCTCCGCGACCGGCTGCGGTCGGCGGCGGGCCGCTCCTCGGAGTACGCCGACGAGCTCGACGCGATGCCCGTCCTCGCCTCCCACGGCGACGCCTGCCCCAACAACCTGCTGTCCCGTGAAGGGACCGACGACCTCGTGCTGATCGACTACGGGTTCTGGGGGCCGGGTCCGGTCGGCTTCGACCTCGCCCAGCTCCTGGTCGGGGACGTCCAGGTCGGAAGTCGTGGCAGCGACGACCTCGCCGAGGTGGAGGACACCATCTTCGGCAGCTATCTCGACGGTCTGAGGGCCGAGGGGTGCGACATCCCCGAGTCCGTCGTACGACGGGCCCACGCGCTGCAGCTGATGATCTTCACCGGTCTCTCCAGCGTGCCGTTCGACCTGCTCGAGGCCGAGCCGACGCCCGAGCTCCAGCAGGTCGCGAGGCAGCGGGCCGACATCGCACGGTTCAGCCTCGACCTGCTCGACTCGACCAGCTAGCGCTTGGCCGCCTCTTCGGCCGGGTTGTCGACACCCGGGATCGCCGTGGAACGGTCTCCCTCCGAGTGGTCCTCGTCGAGCATGGTGCGCTCGTCGAACGGGTCGCTGCCCGCCAGCACCCGGTCGACCTGCTCCCGGTTGATCGTGCTCGGTCCACTGGCCGACGAGCACCGTGGCGACGGAGTTGCCCGCGAAGTTGGTCAGCGCGCGGGCCTCGGACATGAAGCGGTCGATGCCGACGATGAAGCCGACCCCGTCGAGCAGCTCGGGACGGTGCGAGGACAGCCCACCGGCCAGCGTCGCCAGCCCGGCGCCGGTCACGCCGGCCGCGCCCTTGGAGGCGATGATCATGAACAGCAGCAGCGAGATCTGCTCACCGATGCTCAGCGGGTCGCCGAGCGCGTCGGCGATGAAGATCGACGCCATCGTCAGGTAGATCGCGGTGCCGTCGAGGTTGAACGAGTAGCCGGTCGGCACCACGACGCCGACGGTGGTGCGGTCGACCCCGAGGTGGTCCATCTTCGCGATCAGTCGCGGCAGGGCCGACTCGGAGGACGACGTCGAGAGGATCAGCAGGAACTCGCGGGCGAGGTACTTGAACAGGCTGAAGATGTTCAGCCCGGTCGCCAGCTTCAGGATCGTGCCGAGGACACCGAAGACGAAGAGGAAGCAGGTGATGTAGAAGGCGACCATCAGCACCGCGAGGCTCTTCAGCGCGTCCCAGCCGGTCTCGCCGACGACGGCGGCGATCGCGCCGAAGGCACCCACCGGCGCGGCCCACATGATCATCGCCAGCACCCGGAAGACCACTCGCTGCAGGTGACCGATGACGACCAGCACCGGCTGGCCGGCGCGTCCCATCGACTGCAGCGCGAACCCGACCAGCAGGGCCACGAGCAGAGTCTGCAGCACCTCGCCGGAGGTCAGCGAGGAGAACAGCGAGTCAGGGACGATGTGCACGATGAACTCGGTCGTCGACCCGGCGCCCTCCGCCTGGGCGTTCCCTTCCTTGGCCAGCGCGTCGGAGAGGTTGAGCCCGTTGCCGGGGTGGATGATGTTGCCGACCACGAGACCGATCGCGAGGGCGACGGTCGACATGGTGAGGAAGTAGGCGAGCGCGAGGCCGCCCACCTTGCCGACGCTCGCGGCACTACGCACCGACCCCACGCCCAGGACGAGGGTGCAGAAGATCACCGGCTGGATCATCATCTTGATCAGCGCGACGAAGGCGTCGCCGATCCACTTCAGACCGCTCGCGAACTCGGGGAAGAGGAGGCCGACCGCGGCCCCCAGGAAGACGGCAATGACCACGGCGATGTAGAGCCAGTGCGTGCGATCCCGCTTGGGAGTCGCAGTGTCGGATGTCTGGGTCGTGCTCATGTGTCCTCCAGGTCGCGGAGTGGGCGGGTGAGCCCATCGTGGGCGGCGTTGTGACCCCCGTCACGGTTGTGTTCACAGAGTTCATGCCCCGATCGACCCGGTTTCAGTCCTGCACAATGCAATCCATGCCCTGGTCCGCACGACTCCGCGAGCAGTCCATCGCGCGGCAGATCATGGTGCTGCAGCTCCTGGTCGTGCTCGTCCTGGTGCTCGCGGCGCTCGTGCTGGCGACCCTGGACGCAAGGAGCGACACCCGCACGCAGGCGCGGTCCACGGCCGTGGCGGTGGCCGAGTCCGTGGCCGACTCCCCCGTCGTGCAGCAGGCGCTGGAGACGTCGTCGCCCAGCACCACGCTCCAGCCGTACGCCGAGCAGGTGCGCGCCGACACCGACGTGGACTTCGTCGTCGTGATGGCTCCGGACCGCACCCGGTTCACCCATCCGGACCCCACGCAGATCGGCAAGCCGTTCATCGGCGACCTCGGGTCAGCCCCCGAGGGACGGGTCTTCACCCAGGAGTACACCGGGACGCTCGGTCGATCCATCCGCGCGGTGACCCCGGTCATCAGCGACGGCCGGGTGGTCGCGCTCGTGTCGGTGGGCATCACGCTCGAGCGGATCGACCAGCAGCTGCGCGACGACCTCCCGCCGATCCTGCTGGCGGCCCTCGGGGCGCTCGCCGTCGGAGCGCTCGGCGCGTGGCTGATCAGCCGCAGACTGCGGCGGCAGACGCACGGGATGGGTGCCCGCGAGATCACGCGGATGTACGAGTACTACCGAGCCGTCCTGCACGCCGTGCGCGAGGGGATGCTCCTCGTCGACGAGCACGGCGTCGTGCAGCTGGTCAACGACGAGGCGCGTCGACTGCTGTCGCTGCGCGACGAGGTGGCCGGGAGGTCCCTGGACGAGCTGGGCCTGCCGCCGGGGCTGGTCCAGGCGGCCGCCGGTGCCACGGCCGAGAGCGACCAGCTCTACGTGCTGGACGAGCACGTGCTGCTGATCAGCTCGGCCCCCGCCCTCTGGAGCGGCCGCGGTGTCGGCGCCGTGATCACGCTGCGCGACCGGACTCAGCTGCAGGAGGTCACCGGCCAGCTCGACCAGGTCAGGGCGCTCACCGAGTCGCTGCGCTCGCAGAACCACGAGGCCGCCAACCGGCTGCACACGGTGGTGTCGCTGATCGAGATGGGCCGTAGCGAGGAGGCGGTCGACTTCGCCACCGAGGAGCTCCAGGTCGCCCAGTCCCTCGCCGACCAGGTCGTGGGAGCGGTGCACGAGCCTGCCCTCGCGGCCCTGCTCCTCGGCAAGAGCGCCGAGGCCGCCGAGCGCGGCATCGAGCTGGTCATCGCCGGCGACGGCGAGATCGACGAGCTGGCCATGCCCGCGCGCGACCTGGTCACCGTGGTCGGCAACCTCGTGGACAACGCCATGGACGCCGTCCAGGAAGAGCAGGGCGACGGTCCTGCACGATTACGCCGGGTCAGCGTGCGCGTCGTCGCGGACGCCGATGGTCTCGACGTGGTGGTGGAGGACAGCGGCCCCGGCGTACGGCCCCAGGACGAGGACCGGGTCCTCGAACGCGGCTGGTCGACCAAGGCCTCCGACGGCCGTGGGCTCGGGCTCGCCCTGGTCGGCCAGGTGGCCCGACGGCATGCCGGCAGCATCGATGTCGGCTCCTCCGCTCTCGGCGGCGCCAGGTTCCACGTGCGTCTCGAGGCGACCCGCGAGGTGACCTCGTGACCGTCCGGGTGCTGGTCGTGGAGGACGAGGAGCTGGCCGCCGAGGCGCACGCGACGTACACAGGTCGCGTGCCGGGGTTCGAGGTGGCCGGAGTGGTGCGCTCCGCCGGCGAGGCGCTGAGGTTCCTCGCCGCCGATGCCGACGTCGACCTGGTGCTCCTCGACATGCACCTTCCCGACGGGCACGGGCTCGGCCTGCTGCAACGGCATCCGGGCCACCGGTCACCGGTGCGACGTCATCGCCGTGACGTCGGCCAGGGACAGCGAGGTCGTCCGCCGCGCGGTCTCGCAGGGCGTGGTGCTCTACCTGCTCAAGCCGTTCTCGTTCGCCGCCTTCCGCACCAAGCTCGAGCAGTACGCCGCCTACCGCGACCGGCTGGCGGAGACGGACAGCGACGTCGTGCAGGACGAGGTCGACCAGCTCTTCGGGACCTTGCGCACCCGCTCCGGGAGGACCGACCTCCCGAAGGGCATGAGTGCGGACTCGCTCCGTCAGGTCACCGCCGTCGTCCGCGAGGCCCCAGGACCGCTCTCGGCCAGTGAGGTCGCCGACGCCATCGGTGCCTCGCGGGTGACCGCGCGTCGCTACCTCGAGCACCTGGCCGACGAGGGGCTGGCGACGCGCACGCCGCGGTACGGCGGGTCCGGTCGCCCGAGGTCGCCTACGCCTGGAGCCCGTGACCGGGTCCGCTCACGCCACCGGATGGTCCAGGGCGTTCGGCAGGCCGGCGCGGTAGAGCAGGGCGTCGCTGCGCTTGACCGCCTCGAGCGCCGGCGACCGGTAGAGCTGGTAGGTCGCCGCGCGCTCGGCCGACGATCCGGAGGCGTCCAGGAGCGCGTTCACCGCCGTACGCGCCGACTCGTTGGCGCCCTCCATGGTGGCGAGGTCGATGTTCGTCTGCACGTAGTCGCCGGCCAGGAACAGGTTGGGGATCTTCGTCCGCGAGGTCGGACGCTTGTCCCACGTGCCGACGGTGTTGACGAGCAGCGGCGTCGCGTTCGTGTTGCGCCCGGCGGCCGCGTCCCACTGCACGCCCGGGTCGAGGAACCAGGAGTGCACGGCCTCGTCGGGCAGCTCCGCGGCCGCCGTCGGGTGCAGCCTGATCTGCGCGAGCACCTCCTGCGCGATCTCGGGGCGGGTGCACTGCTTGGCGGGCTTGCCGAACAGGACGCCGGGCGCGTCCCAGTTGGAGACGTCGACGGAGAGGCAGTCGACCACCTCGCCGTTGCCGTAGTCGCGCTGGAAGTCGCGGTCGCTCCAGAACTGCCCCTGGGTCAGCGCCGTCAGCGCCCACGGGGAGTCGCAGAAGGTGATGTGGCCCTGGGTGATCTCGACCGGCTTGCGCAGGTAGTACTGGATGCCGACCATCCAGTCGGTGAAGAGGTCGTCCATCGCGGCCAGGTGCGGGTCGAGCCGCGCGCACCGCCGGGCTCCAGAACTGCCGGGCCCGTTCGGCCGGCATCGCGCTGACGAACCAGTCCGCCGTGAAGCGGGTACGCCGCCCCGCGTCGTCGACCAGCTGCACCGAACGGATGCGGCCGCCACCGGTCTCGTAGGCGGCCAGCCCCTGCCCGCTGACGAAGCGCACGCCCTGGCCGCGCAGGTACGCGACCCACGGGTCGATCCACGCCTCGTTGGTCGGCAGGTCGAGCACCCGGTCGATCTGCCCGTCGTTGCCCTGCTGGGCCATCGTGAAGACGAACGCCTCGCCCATGTTGCCGATCGTCCGGGTGCTGGCCACCGTCTCCTTGGCGGCGACCAGGTTGCGGGTCAGCCCGGCGGCGAGGACCTTCTGGTACTCCTCCGAGCGGCTCTCCGCACCGACGAAGTCCCACCAGCTGCGGTGCTCCCACTGCCCGAACCGGCGCTCGTCGCAGCTGGTGAGGAACACCAGCAGCCGCTCCACGAAGTAGGCGAGCTCCTGCGGCGGCACGTCCCGGCCGGACAGCTCCTGGGTCAGGTACCGACGCAGCCCCTCGACACCGAGCAGCGACTGCGGGTCCGGGCCGATGCCGAAGACGAAGGCGTCGGCGTGGTCACCGTCGCGGACGAACTTCCCCTCCGTGGCATCGACGAGGTTGTCCCAGACGCCGTTGGCGTTGCCGGCGAACGGCGTACGACGCATCGAGTCCGGCACGTGGTGGTAGAAGCCGGGGAAGAACCGGAAGCCGTGCTCGCCCGGCAGCTCGCCCCGGCCGCCGGCCGCGGAGCCGGGGACCGGGATGCTCCTGGCCTTGCCGCCCCAGGCCGTCGGCTCGAAGACGGTCACTTCGTAGCCGCGCTCGACCAGCTCGTGGGCCGTGGCCAGGCCGGCCATGCCGCCGCCGAGGACGGCCACGCTGCGGCCGGCACGTGCGCGCGAACGCCGGTGGGGCGCGCAGCTGGCCCATCAGGCCAGCCGAGCCCACCAAGGCCGAGGACTGGAGCAGCGAGCGCCGGGTCAGCGGGCGAGGGCGAGGGGTGCGCGTCAGACATGCCGTGATCTCCCGTGACGTTGACAGCAGTACTGTCACAACGACGCTGTCAACGTGTCGGTCACGGTCAGCGTCCGAGGGTTGATCAGGTCAGCTCGAGCCCCGGGTAGAGCGGGTTCTTGTCGAGCATCTCCTGGGCACGGGCGTGCACGCGGTCGGCGACCCCGTCGGCGAGGTTGTAGGTCGCCTTCGACGGGGCGCCCGCCTTGTTGGTGCCGGGCGTGGTGTTCGAGAGCACCTCGTGGACCAGGTCGGCCACCGTGTCGAACTCGTCGTGCCCGAAGCCACGGGTGGTCAGCGCCGGCGTACCGAAGCGGATGCCGGAGGTGTACCAGGCGCCGTTGGGGTCCTGCGGCACCGAGTTGCGGTTGGTCACGACGCCCGAGTCGAGCAGCGCGGACTCGGCCTGCCGGCCGGTGAGGCCGTACGACGAGACGTCGAGCAGCACGATGTGGTTGTCGGTGCCACCGGTGACCAGCTTCGCGCCTCGCGAGTTGAAGCCCTCGGCCAGCGACTTCGCGTTGTCGGCGATGTTCTGGGCGTAGGTCTGGAACGACGGCTGGCGCGCCTCGGCGAGCGCGACGGCCTTGGCCGCCATCACGTGCGAGAGCGGACCGCCGAGCACCATCGGGCAGCCGCGGTCGACGTCGCCGGCGAACTCCTCCTGCGCGAGCACCAGCCCGCCGCGCGGTCCACGCAGCGACTTGTGCGTCGTCGTGGTGGTGATGTGGGCGTGCGGCACCGGGTCCTCGTCGCCGGTGAACACCTTGCCGGCCACCAGACCGGCGAAGTGCGCCATGTCGACCATCAGCATCGCGCCGACCTCGTCGGCGATCTCGCGCATCTTGGCGAAGTTCACGCGGCGCGGGTAGGCGGAGTAGCCGGCCACGAGCACGAGCGGCTTGAACTCCCGGGCCTTCGCGCGCGACGACGTCGTAGTCGAGCAGCCCGGTCTCGGGGTCGGTGCCGTACTGCTGCTGGTGGAACATCTTGCCGCTGATGTTGGGCCGGAACCCGTGGGTGAGGTGGCCGCCGGCGTCCAGCGCCATGCCGAGCAGCCGCTGGTTGCCGAACTCGTGGCGCAGCTCCTCCCAGTCGGTCTCGGAGAGCTCGTTGACGTTCTTCGCGCCCAGCCGCTGCAGGGCGGGAGTCTCGATCCGGTTGGCGAGGATCGACCAGAACGCCACCAGGTTGGCGTCGATGCCGGAGTGCGGCTGGGCATAGGCGTACGGCGCGCCGAACAGCTCGCGGGCATGCTCGGCGGCGAGCGCCTCGACGGTGTCGACGTTCTGGCAGGCGGCGTAGAAGCGGTGGCCGACGGTGCCCTCGGCGTACTTGTCGCTGAACCAGGTGCCCATGGTCAGCAGCACCGCCGGGGAGGCGTAGTTCTCCGAGGCGATCAGCTTGAGCGAGGACCGCTGGTCGGCCAGCTCCTTGCGTGTGGCCTCCGCCACACGGGGCTCCACCGAGGCGATCACCTCGAGGGCGGCGTCGTACGCCGACGAGGCGGTCTTGGCGAGCGCTCCGGGTCGCCTGCCACGCCTGAAACTGCCGATCCTGGGCTCGTCAGCGTCCGTCATGGCCACAGACTAGGGGACCGCCTCGGCGCCCCGTCCAGCCCCGATTCGCGTATCCAGATATTGGACAGGCGTCTCACGGCATGAGATTCGCGTTTGTGGAACGGGCGTCCGGAACGTGAGACTCGTCCCATGATCCCTGCTGCATACGACTACCTGGCTCGTGGCCCGCCGCCACGTGGACCTCGGTCGTACCCGCAGCATGATGTGTCATCGCCGGTTCTGAACCTCCGGATCACACCGCCCTGGCCGCCGCAGCGTCGAAGACAGCGCAGTCCGTACGACGCCCGCCGGCTCCCCGAACACCAGGACACTGCCTGATGACCACGCACCAGCACGGCACCCACCGAGGGGCGCGTCGGCCGTTCCGGTCGAGCCCGTCAGAAGCGCGGCGAAGGACAGTGGGCTCTCGGCTACACCGAGCCGCTGAACAAGAACGAGCAGTCCAAGAAGGACGACAACCCGCTCAACGTCCGCGCGCGCATCCTGAACATCTACTCCAAGCGCGGCTTCGCCTCGATCGACCCGGCCGACCTCCGCGGCCGGTTCCGCTGGATGGGCCTCTACACCCAGCGCGCCCCGGGCTTCGACGGCGGCAAGACCGCGATGCTCGAGGAGGAGGAGCTCGACGACGAGTTCTTCATGCTGCGCGTCCGCAGCGACGGCGAGCTGCTCGACGCCGCCAAGCTGCGCGCGCTGGGCAGCATCGGCACCGACTTCGCCCGCGGCACCGCCGACGTCACCGACCGCGCAGAACATCCAGTACCACTGGATCGAGATCGAGAACGTCCCCGAGATCTGGGAGCGCCTCGACGACGTCGGCATGACCAGCCTCGAGGCCTGCGGCGACTCCCCTCGCCCGTTCCTCGGCTCCCCCGTCGCCGGCGTCGCGGCCGACGAGATCATCGACGCCACCCCGGCGCTCGAGGAGATCAAGCGTCGCTACATCGGCAACCCCGAGTACTCGAACCTGCCGCGCAAGTTCAAGACCTCCGCCAGCGGCCACCCCAGCCTCGACTGCGTGCCGTCGGTCAACGACGTCTCGTTCGTCGGCACGGTGCACCCCGAGCACGGCCCCGGCTTCGACCTCTGGGTCGGCGGCGGACTCTCGACCAACCCGATGCTCGCCCAGAAGCTCGGCGTCTGGATCCCGCTCGACGAGGTGCCCGACGCCTGGGAGGCGGTCACCTCGGTCTTCCGCGACTACGGCTACCGCCGGCTGCGCTCGCGGGCCCGGCTGAAGTTCCTGGTCGCCGACTGGGGCGTGGAGAAGTTCCGCGAGGTCCTCGAGACCGAGTACCTCGAGCGCAAGCTCGTCGACTGCCCCTCCCCCGTGGCCACCGGCCCGACCGGCGACCACATCGGCGTGCACGAGCAGAAGGACGGCAAGTTCTACATCGGCGCGGCCCCCATCGTCGGCCGCATCAACGGGCAGACGCTGACCAACCTCGGCGACATCGTCGAGAAGTACGGCGCTGCCGGCGCGCGACTGACCGCGCAGCAGAAGATCGTCGTGCTCGGCGTCGACGAGGCCGACGTCGAGCCGCTCGTCGCCGACCTGGCCGAGACCAACCTCGAGGCCCGTCCCTCCAACTGGCGTCGCTCGACGATGGCCTGCACCGGCATCGAGTTCTGCAAGCTCGCCATCGTCGAGACCAAGCAGCGTGCGATCGACCTGGTCGCCGAGCTGGAGAAGCGCTTCCCCGACCTCGACACCCCGATCAGCGTCAACGTCAACGGCTGCCCGAACGCCTGCGCCCGCACCCAGGTCGCCGACATCGGGCTCAAGGGCATGCTCGTGCTCGACGACGACGGCGACCAGGTCGAGGGCTTCCAGGTCCACCTCGGCGGAAGCCTCGGGCTGACCTCGGAGTTCGGCAAGAAGCTGCGGGCGCACAAGATCACCAGCGCCGGGCTCGACGACTACGTCACCACCGTCGTGGGCAACTACCTGCACGACCGCGAGGACGGCGAGTCCTTCGCCTCCTGGGCCGTCCGCGCCGACGAGATCCTGCTCCGTGGCGAGAAGGCACTCTGATGAGCGCCCGCGCGGTTCCCTTCCACTGCCCGTACTGCGGGGACGAGAACCTCTGGCCGCACGAGCCCGACGAGGGCGCTGAGTCGAGCTCCGGGCACGGCCAGTGGGAATGCCGGTCGTGCCTGCGGGCGTTCAAGGTGACCATGATCGGTCAGCTGCGTACCCCGGCTTCTGCCCACGCTCGATCCGACAAGGGGGACGTCCGATGACCTCTCCCAACACGCTCGCCGCCCGCGCCCGACGCGGCTCCGAGACCGAGGGCCGCAGCACCGACGAGCTCCGCGAGATCGTCTCCCACGTCGGCGCCGAGCTCGAGCTCGCGCCGGCCGAGGACATCATCGAGTGGGCCGTGGCCACCTTCGGCGACCGGTTCTGCGTCACCTCGTCGATGAGCGACGCCGTGCTGTCCCACATCGCCTCGAAGGTGCACCCCGGGATCGACGTGGTGTTCCTCGACACCGGCTACCACTTCGCCGAGACGATCGGCACCCGCGACGCCGTCGAGGCGACGATGCCGGTCAACCTGATCAACATCACGCCCGTCCAGTCGGTCTCCGAGCAGGATGCGACGTACGGCAAGGACCTGTTCAAGCGCGACCCCGACCTGTGCTGCAAGCTCCGCAAGGTGCAGCCGCTGGCCGAGGGCCTGGCGTCGTACGACGCATGGGCGACGGGCCTGCGCCGCGCCGAGACGCACAACCGGGTGATCGCCCCGGTCGTCGGCTGGGACGAGAAGAAGCAGAAGGTCAAGGTCTCGCCGCTGGCGCGCTGGTCCGACGACGACGTCGAGAAGTACATCGCGGAGAACGGCATCCTCGTCAACCCGCTGCAGTACGACGGCTACCCCTCCATCGGCTGCTGGCCGTGCACCCAGCGCGTCGCCGACGGCGAGGACCCGCGCAGCGGCCGCTGGGTCGGCAGCAACAAGACCGAGTGCGGCATCCACCAATGACCACCTCAAAGAACGTGCTGGCCACCATCCCCACTGCCGAGGACGCCGCCAACGGCGCCGGAGTCCGGAGCACGAGCTCGAAGGGAGACGGATCGACATGACCGCTCCAGCCCTCATCACCCTCGCCCACGGCAGCCGTGACCCTCGATCGGCCGCCACCATCAAGGCGCTCGTCGCGGAGACGCGCACGATGCGTCCCGACCTGCGCATCGAGCCGGCGTTCCTCGAGCTGTCGAGGCCCGCCTTCGGCAAGGTCGTGGACAAGCTGGTCCGGGCCGGCTTCGACGAGATCGTCGTCGTGCCCCTCCTGCTCAGCGAGGCCTACCACGCCAAGATCGACGTGCCGAGCCAGATCGCCGAGGCCACGGACCGCCACCCGGGCCTGCAGATCCGGATGACGAACATCCTGGGCCTCGAGCCGACCTTCCTCGACGTGCTCGACCACCGGCTGCGCGACGCGCTCAGCCACGCGAGGGTGCGCGAGCTCGACGCGCTCGTGCTGGCCGCGGCCGGCTCGTCCGACCCGCTCGCCAACCAGGCCGTCAGTCGGCTCGCCCGCGTCTGGGGTGCCCGCCACAAGCTGCCGGTCACCGCGGCGTTCGCCTCGACCGCTCCCCCGGCCACCGGGGAGGCCGTGCGCGCGTTCCGTTCGGAGGGCCGACGCCACGTGGCGGTCGCCTCGATGTTCCTCGCGCCCGGCTTCCTGCCCGACCGTGCGGCCGAGCTCGCGCTCGAGGCGGGTGCGGTCGCGGTCTCCGAACCACTCGGCGCCGACCCGGAGCTCGCGCGCACGATCCTGGCGCGGTACGCCGTCGGGGCCGTGGAGCTGGTTCCGGTCTGAGGGCTCGCTGCCTGCGGTTCCGCGAGGAGCTCGGATGACCTCCCCAGGGGTGGAGCAATCCTGACTCCGGGCGCCTAACGTTGCATCCGTGGACGAGGTGGGCCGCCAGCCGGACGAGGAGCGCATCCAGCACCTGCTGGTGGCGCTGGAGAGACGAACCGTCATCGGCCAAGCCACGGGCATCGTCATGGAGCGGTTCAAGCTCGATGCCTGACGCTGCCTTCGGCGTCCTGCGCCGCGTGTCCTCGCAACGCAACCGCAAGGTGATCGACATCGCCGAGGAGCTGGTGGCAACGGGTCGGGCCGAGGGCCTGTGAGCGCATGACCCTCGAACGAGGCGCCGCGGCGAATACGCCCGCCACTGAGGGGGCACAGTGTCCAGACCACACCTGCCTGGCCCCCACACGGTCGCGCGGGGATCTGCGAACACGAGGTGGTAGCCGTGGCTGAAGCACAGACTGGAACTCCGTTGAGCGTCGTGCTCATCGACGACTCCGAGGAGATTCTCGAGGTGCTCCGCCTGGCGCTGAACCGCGAGCACGACTTCACCGTCGTGGCCGAGGCGTCTGACGGTGAAGCCGGCGTCGCCGCAGTGCTCGCCCACGACCCGGACGTGGTCCTGCTCGACATCGCCTTGCCGGTGATGGACGGGCTCCAGGTCTTGCAGCTGATCCGGCAGGAATCGCCGGGCACCATCGTCATCATGCTGACTGGTTTCTCGGAGAAAGCTGCAGCCTTGACCGCCGCCGAGCTCAGGGCCCACGGCTACATCCGAAAGGGCGGCAGTGTCCAAGAGCTGCTCAGCCAGATCCGCGAGATCCTCGACGTACGATCTCCGTCCTGATCCTCGCAGTCCCGCGCCCGAGTGTGCTCCGGCGTAGATTGGGGGCCTTGGGTAGGGCTGATCCTGACACTGGAGATGTCCCGCACACCCCAGGGAGAGGTTGTCGCGATGCCGACGTCGCGCACAGAACCCGCGGCACCACAGCGATTCAGTGACCCTGCGTTCTTGTGGAACGAGGTCGTGAAGGCACGCGTCGTGGTCGCTTCGCAGAGGAGTTCGCCGGTCGGCCGTTACTCATCGCTCGCTCGGGCCGATCTTCTCGCTGCCCTGGAGGCGTACGCCCTCAGCCTCACGAACCACGGGCGGCCGATCCCCTACGCGCTGCGCGACGAGCTGCGGATCAGGCGCCTCACGCGCTGAACCACACCTGGTCATGGTCGAGCGCATGACCTTCCCGCCGCCTGTCGGCATCCGCGCACCTTGTGACGGCGGGCGGCCGGGTTGCCTACAGAGCGAGCGAACGGGTGATTTCCGCAGCTGTGGACGCCCGGGTGTGGACGTGACCGGTCCCGGCCCACATGTGGGCGACGTCCGTATCGCCGGCGGCAGCAGCCGCTCGCCGAAGTGGGGACGTCAGGTGGTGGAGGTGGGGATAGCCGGCGGGGGCGTCCGTGTGTGCAGCGATGAACCGGTTGGCGAGGCCGCGTGCCCATCGGCCGGTGTACGCCCGCGTGACGGCGGTCTTGGTGAATGCCGAGTCGTCCAGTGCGGCTCGGTGGGTCGGGTTCGTCCCTGCCTCCTCCGCGAGCAGGTACGCGGTGCCGATCTGGGCTGCGGCCGCGCCCGCGTCCCTCAGCGATTGCAGCCCTGCTGCGTCGTGAACGCCGCCCCCGGCGACCACGGGCACGTCGACCGCCGCTAGCACGGCGGACACGAGATCGAGCAATGGTGTCGTGTTCGGAGGCGCGTCCAGGTCCCATGTTCCCTGGTGGCCGCCCGCGTTCGGACCCTGGACCGACAGCGAAGCGGCGCCGCGGTCGACTGCCACCCGGGCCTCGGCCACGGAGGTGACCGTGACCATCGACAGCACCCCGGTACTGGCCACCTGACGCAGCACCTCAGCGCTCGGGCAACCGAAGGTGAACGAGACCACGTCCGGCCGCAGGTCGAGCACCAGGTCGACCTTCGCCTGCCAGTAGTCGTCGTCCCAGCGAGCCTCACCCAACTCGATGTCGAAGTGGGCTGCCTCCGGTTCCAGCGTGCGGCGGTACGCGCCCAACCTCGCCATGTCGGGCTGGTAGGGCTCGACCACGAACAAGTTCACACCGAACGGCGCGCTCGAGGTCGCCCGCACCGTGGCCACCTCGGTGGCCACCGCGTCCGTGTCCTTGTAGCCCGCGGCCAGGAATCCAAGCCCACCGGCATCGGAAACAGCCGCGGCGAGCGCAGCCGTGGAGGGACCACCTGCCATGGGTGCGCCGATGACAGGAAGAGCGAGGTCACGCACATCCATCACCCAAGGCACGCTACCTGCGGCCGGACGACCCGCGTTCGAACCCTTGCGTCCTCACCGTGGTCTCGACGCGGCGCACCGGATGCAGACTCGTGCCGCGGGCCTGGCTTCCAGCCGTTCCTCGCCGATCGGGGTCCCGCAGGCCTCGCAGGTCCCGTACGTGCCAGCATCCAACCTCGTCAAGGCGGCATCGATCTCCTCGAGATGATGCTCTGCTTGCCGGGCCAGGGCTTCGATCTGTGACCGCTCGAAGGCGATCGTTGCCCCCTCGGGGTCGTGCTCATCATCCGCGTTGGTGTCCCGCGATGCTGCCACCACCGCGTCGAAGTCGTGTGTCAGGTCCGCCAGCCGCTGGAGCGCCTGCGCGTGCTCCGTCGCGAGTCGATCCCGCGCGCTCGTCATGTCGATCATCTTGTCGCGACCCGCAAGAATCCGGTCCGGCCAGGTCATGGGCAGGACCGCCGCAAAGCTGGCCACGGCGCCGAGCTGCCTGCCAGTGCAGTTCGGCCCGCCGGCCGGCTGCGGCTGTTTACTGAACCATCCTCCTGCGCAGCCTCTCGAGCTCGTACACGGGCAGCCGCGTCCCTGCGGCGTCGAGCAGAGCCACGACGTCCTGAGTACGACGGTCCAGCCGCGCGGCGAGCACAGGTGCCAGGTCGGCGACGATCGCCGTCGCGAGGCGCTCGTGACCGGCCAACCGTCCCGCGACGTTCTCGGCACGCCAGGTCACCAGCCGGACCCGCGTGGCCGCCCGGGCGGTGGCGGTCCGCACCGCCCCCTCGACGAAGAGCGAGACCTCGCCGAGCGTCGCTCCCGGGCCGAGCGTGCCCAGCACACGGCCGCCCTTGAGTATCTCCACCGAGCCCTCGACGACGACGGAGACGCCATCACCGGGATCGCCGTCCTCGAACAGGACCGTACCGGCCTCAACCTCGTGCAGGACCGTCTCGTCGACCAGCGCCGAGAGGTCCTCGTCGGACACCAACCGGAAGGGACAGTAGTCGCGGAGCTCCACCCACGGCTGCGTCACCGGCACCTCCGCCTTTCCCGGCACGATTCCCACCTGTTCGTGCTGCGGCTGCCCCACAGGCCGCTCCCGACCCACCCTGACAGGTGGACGGCCCCCGGCCAAGCCCGAGGTCCGACCCCAAGACCCGCCCCGCGGCACGCACCCGTGGCAGAGTGGGCGCGCGCGGATGGGCCGGCCGAGGACCGGACACCGCGGTGAGATCCCGGCGGACGAGGTGGGATGAATGGTGGGACCTGCTGTCCCGGAGAAGCCGCCCGGCCCTCTCGAACGGGCGTCGTGGTTGCTTCGGATGCCGCTGGAGACCCCCACCATCCCTGTCGACGATGAGCGCACCGGGTGCACGCTGTGGCTGAAGCTGGAGTACCTGCTCCCTAGCGGCTGCACGAAGGATCGGATGGCGACCTACATCGTCAGCCGAGCAATCGCGAGCGGACACGTCAAGCCGTCGACGGTCGTCGTCGAGGCCTCCAGTGGCTCGACGTCCATCGCCTTGGCGATGGTCTGCGCGACGCTCGGCGTACGGTTCCGCGCGTACATGCCCAAGACCGTCAGCGGCGAGCGGGTGCTCATGATCCGTCGCCTCGGGGGCGAAGTCGTCCTGACCCCCGCCGAGAGCGGCATGAGCGGCGCGGTGGATGCACTCGCCGACGACGCTGCTGCCAACCCACACGTGTACGCCGTCCGGCAGTTCGAGAACGTCCACAACGCCGACGCGCATGCGATGTCGACCGGACCGCAGCTGATCCGCCAGGTCGGCGTCCCGATCGACGGCTTCGTCGCGGGAGTCGGCACCGGCGGCACGCTGATGGGCGTAGCCCGCGCGCTGCGCGCGGCGGGCCACGACACGATCCTTGCCCAGGCCCTGCCGGTAGCGACGTTCACTCCGGACGGGCGACCGGAAGTCGTCGGCGGCGTCCCGGGCGTGGTGGAGGGCATGAGCCGGCTGCTCGACCCCGAAGCCGTCGGGCTCGCGGAGCCGGTGCGGGTCCCGGACGTTGAGGCGCTCTCTGCCGCACGCGAGTTCGCTGCACGTGGGCTGGCCGTCGGACCCTCGAGCGGGCTCAACATCGCCGCAGCCCGGCGCCTGGGCGAGCGCCTCGGCGCTGGTCACCACGTAGCAACGATCCTTCCCGACCGCATGGAGCGCTACTTCTCCACTGCGCTGTTCGACGACGTGGCCGCGGAACTCTAGGAGTCCATGAGCAACGAGGTGCGCAGCTCCTGCTCGGGCAACACCTGGAGGAAGTACTCCACGCCGAACATCTCGCGCAGGATCCGCGGCGGGAACGCGTCAGGATCGATCGGGTACTGCGAGCGGTGCGCCGCCACTGCGCGCATCTTCTGGTCGACGAAGGCCGAGACGTCCAGGCACGTGTCGACCCGGGCATCGATGCGGTCCCCTGACGGCAAGGTACGCAAGCGGTTGGGACCGGTTTCTTCCAGGCCCCTCACTTCGCTGGACGGCCCCGGCGCGGAGAAGGTCAGCGTGGTGACGTCCTCGACAGCCACCACATGGGCGTTGCGTGGGCGACCCGACGCAACCCCTTCCTCGCCGACGAACTGGCCCGCACGCGACTCGTCCACCACGCGCAGCACGCCTTCGCCGTCCTCGCGCCGGATTTCGACACGCCCCGAGAGCAAGAGGTACATCGCCGTTGCCTCTTCCCCCTGCTCGACCAGGTAGGTGCCGGCCGGGAACCACTCGACGTCGACCAGATCGGCTGCGAACCCGAGTGAGGTGGCTTCGCGCGAGAACACCGACAGGGCGTGCACGAAGTCCTTGGTCCCCTCGAAACGCGTGGCCATCTCCACGACCCACTCCGCGAGGCGCTCGCGAAGCAGCATCCGGTTGTACGGCCGATGACAGTGGAAGAGCCGCACCGGATGGTCGGGTTGGCGGGCGAAACAAGCAGCCGTCACGGCGGCACCGACGGCCGTGTGGTCGGGATGTCCGGAGAACCCGTCGGGTCCGAAGGTGATGACCACGTCCGGTTGCAGCTCCTCGAGCAGCGAGGTCGCGATCACCTCGAGCTCCTCCAGATCGATTCGATCGAGGGTGCCGTCCTCGAGGTCGAGACACCTCGTCTCGGCCAGCCCGAGCTCATCACCTGCGCGGCGAAGCTCGCACTCACGGACCGTAGGCAGCGTCCCCCTCGTCGCCACGGCGGCGTCACGGATCTGGCCCGCGCCGCCCCGGGTCAACGACACCACGCGCACGTCGGCCCCACCGGTGGAGTACCGAGCCAGCGTCCCGCCGGCGCAGACGGACTCGTCATCAGGATGGGCGAAGATGCCAACGACCCGGACGACCTCCCGACCAAGCACTCGCGAGGGAGTGTTGTCCGCCACGCCGTCCATGTCCCCTCCCGTCGCGGCTGCCTCGCCAGGCCCCTCCGCGACGAACCTACCGGTGCACCGAGCTCCGCGAGAACAACCGCGTCCAGCCGTCAATGGGGCACCCCTGGGACGGTCGGTCCAGCGACGACCAGAGGTCGCGAGACGTTTCGGAGGGGGTTCACCGGCACCTCCATGAGGAATCGGCCCTGGACCTTCCCTCGAACGTGCCTGCTGAGGACCGGTCAGCGCGCGGGGTCGACCATGGTCATGCCGGCGACTGTCGCGCGATCGAAGCGGGGCAGTAGCGCGGCCGCCTCCTCGAGTCCGATGGTGCGTTCGATCAAGCGTTGCGGCTGGAGGATGCCTTGCTCGATGAGCGTGAGCATGGCCGGGTAGTCGGCCGCTGCCATTCCGTGACTTCCCAGCACATCGAGTTCCTAGCCGATCACCCTGGCCATCGGTAGCCGGGGGTGACCGTCGACTGCCGGCAGCAGTCCGATCTGGACATGGCGACCCCGACGGCGAAGGCTCAGGATCGCATCAGCGCAGGCGTGCTCGCCGCCTACCGCATCGACGGTGACGTGACTGCCGCCGTGCGTGACATCGACGACAGCCCCCGGGATGTCTCTGCCGTCGACAGGCACCGTGTGCTCTGCGCCTAGCTCGGAGGCAACGGCGAGCGCCTCGAGGTTCCGATCCACCGCGACCACCCGGGCACCCAGGGCACGGGCGATCATGACCACGCTCAACCCCACGCCGCCGGCACCGACCACGGTCACCCACTCTCCCGCGGTGACCCGTGCACGTCCGACCAGGGCGCGGTACGCCGTGGCGAACCGACATCCCAGACTGGCCGCAGCGGCGAACTCGACCTGCTCCGGGAGACCCACCAAGTTCGTGTCCGCTGCGTGCAGGGCGACGTACTCGGCGAACGATCCCCAGTGCGTGAAGCCTGGCTGGTGTTGAGCCGGACAGACCTGAGCGTCGCCGGCCCGACACCATTCGCAGCGACCGCAGCCGCAGACGAACGGGACCGTCACCCGATCCCCGACCCGCCATCGCATGACCTGCTCACCGACCTCGACCACGACCCCGGCAAGTTCGTGACCCGGCACGTGCGGGAAAACGATCTCCTCGTGGCCCGCCCACGCGTGCCAATCGCTGCGACACACTCCCGTCGCCATCACCCGCACCACAACCCCGCCCACCGGGGCCGTCGGCGCGGCCACCTCTCGAACCTCCGGCTCGGCTCGAACAGCATCCAGGACGACGGCGCGCACCGGTACAGCCTGTCAGGCAGCAGTCTTCGAGTCAGCGGCCGGCAGCTGAAACGGCACGCTATGCGCCAAGCCCCGGCAACGGTCCAGGCGCGTCCTTCCGCCGCGTCGCGGTCACACCCAGCAGCCGATGACCGAGTGAAGTCGTCATCAGTGCCGAGCTCCGGTCACGGTCCTATCTGCTCAGACAGCGCTCGTCGAGACTCGGGCGCTCGGAAGGGGTCCGAGAAGTACTGGGTCTCATGAGCGACGAGCCCGTCGATGAACTCCATGATCGAGACGGAGTAGCTGGGCGCACCGTCGTAGGTGATGATGCACTCGCTGACCCAGAGGTTCGTGCCGCCGGTGATCCGGGCAACAGTGAAGTGCCGGTCCGCTGGATGTCCACCGCGCTGAGCGGCGATGCGCTTGCGGCCGCGAAACCGTTCGCCTGATTGCGGATAGTCGAGGATCGCGTCCGCGGCATACATCGCATGCTCAGCCACGATGTCGCCGGCCTCAGATGCTCGCCAATGCTCCTCGATTGCCGCCCTTGCTGGTTCCATGGAGTCCCCTCATCAGCTGACTGTTCCCGCCCTGGGGTGACGTCGAGATGTTGCTCGTCGGAGCCGGTAGGCAGCGAAAGCACCAGACAACCATGCGTGCAGGCTCGCGTCATCCCGCCGCCTACCGGACGCGTCGAGGCGACCGGATATGCCGATGTGCGTTCGCGCCGGTCGGCGGATGGGCGCGGGACGTCATACGAATTGTGGCCTCAAGGGCACCGTTCGTATGACGTCCGGGCCTGGTGAGCAAGCGCGGCCACACGCCGTGCTCCGTCTCATGAGCAGTCGCGAATGGACTTGGTTGTCACATCAGCGCTTCGATCGGGAGGCTCGGCCAGCCCTCCTGTGACAACGTGCTCGAGCGACCGACCCGTCCGCACATGCCGCGATCCGCTCGGTCATGCCGATGAGCGGTCGCCGCGCCACCTTCCGCCATAGGGCGCATTCCTGGGCGACGTATGGGACCTGCACGGGCAACCTACCCAGCAAGATTCGTCGACTCTGTCTGGAAGCCGAGGTTCAACGCCCGCAACGCGACGGAGGCTAGCGATCAATCGAGGCGACCGTCTCTGGACCGCTTCGCCCGTGCCCGTTGGGGCTGCTTGGTGGCTCGCACCTCGTTGTCGCGGTACTGCTTGGCGAACGCGACGAGGAAGTTGCCAATAGGGCCGATGTTGCTGTGCATGGGGTCCTCCTGGGATGACCGGCGGGTGGCGCTGACGAGCTTGAGCCTGCCTCTAAGGCGCGGTGACGCGCGTCGGACAAACCTTTAGATCTCGGCTCACCCATCCGCCTGAGGCGCCTCATCGCCCTAAGCCGTGCGCAGCGTCCGAGGCCGACTGTGGTGCGCCCGACGAGTGACTCGAACTCGAGAGTCGACTTGTGAGCGATCCCGCGGTGAAGGCTTGGGGTTGGGACCCCGAAACCCCGGACGTGATCGACGTCCATGTACGTCGTCGCGCGTCGGCTCAGGACCGTGATCGAGTCACTCAGGCGCCAGCACCAACTCGAGTCCGATTCGTCAGGCGGATCAACTTCTGATCTGATGCGGTCCGCTCATGCCGCGATCCGCGCGTTCGAGGCCCCGCGTCTGGCTTTGGAGGTCTCCACCAGCACCGTTTGTAGGTCAGTGCTGACACCACCCGGACCAGGAGGGCACCCTAGTGTGGGTGGGAGTTGACACCACCCTGGCGGGCGCGCAAGCGGAGCGAGTCCGAGCAGATTGAGCGGAGGTGGGCGCATGTCGGCGACGAAGCTCCTGGTACTCGGTAGCGTGCACCTCTCCGGCGGCGCGCATGGCTACCAGGTGCGGTCCGAGCTGCAGAGCTGGCGTGCGGAGATGTGGGCCAAGATCAAGCCCGGCTCGATTTATCACGCGCTGAAGAAGGCGGCGGCTGATGGCCTCCTCACCGAACACGCCGAGCCGGGCAACTCCGGGCCGGAGCGCGTTCTGTACCGCGTGACAGCTCGGGGACGTGACGAGATAGTCGAACTGGTCCGCGACGGTCTGCGGCGCACCCATGACCCCACCATGCTCAACGCGTCGATCGCCATGTTGCCCATGCTGACCAGGACAGATGCCATCGCGCACGTCAACGAGCGGGTCGCGCGCCTGGAAGCGGAGCTCGTAGAGCAGGCCAAGTGGCGGGAGCACCCGAACCCCGACATTCCCGAACACGTCCGCGATCAGGCCGAACTGTGGGCGGGACATGCACGCACCGAACTGGAGTGGGCGAAGAGCCTGAGCAAACGACTGGCTGAGGGCGCCTACACCATGGCCGATGATCCGGGTTCGTGGCGAACGGTCCCCTAATCAACCTTGACTAGACGCTCCTCCTCGTTTACTTTGGCCGAGTAACCAAACTTGACTAGCCGCTCAGGCCCGGACGCGGCAAGGAGAGCCGAATGAGCACCATCCTCAAGAACAGCTCGGAAACCGTTGCGCACACGCCCGGGCGGGCGAGCAGCATCGGGGTCTGGATTCTGCAAGGCGTGCTAGCGGCGATCATCGCCGGCGGCGGAATCTCGAAGCTCGCCGGCGACCCGGTCATGGTGGACATGTTCGCCGACATCGGGGCTGGCCAGTGGCTCCGGTACCTGGTCGGAGCGCTGGAGGTCGCGGGAGGGGTTGGACTTCTGATCCCGGCTCTGGCGGGCCTGGCCAGTCTCGGGTTGGCGGCATTGCTGACCGGTGCTGTCATCACCGATCAGTTCGTGCTCGAGCAGAGCCCTTGGCTGCCGCTCGCCCTTCTCGTCGTGGCGGCCGTGATCGCAAGGGTGCGGTGGTCGCGCACCGAGGCCGTCGTCGGCACGCTGCTCAGGCGCTGAGACAAACCTCTCGAACGGAGATGTGAGATGAACGAGATGGCCTTTCGCGTGACATCAAACGATGGCACCACCATCGCCTACGACCGGAAGGGAAGCGGCCCGGCTGTCGTCCTGGTAGGCGGCGCACAGGACGACGGAGCCGAGAACGCTCCCTTGATACCTGCTCTCGCCGAGCACTTCACGGTTTACAACTATGCCCGTCGGGGACGCGGCGCGAGCGGCTTCACCGAGCCCTACGCCGTGGAAAGGGAGATCGAGGACCTGGATGCGTTGATCGCGGAGGCGGGCGGCTCGGCACACCTGTTCGGGGCGTCCTCTGGTGGCGCTCTGGCGCTGGAAGCCGCCGCGGCCGGGTCAGCCATCGACACGATCGCCGTGTGGGAGGTGCCCTACGCGGTCGGGGACGACATACGCCCGCGATTCGAGGAGTACGTCGCGGACACCCGACGCGCCTTCGACGCCGGGCGAGACGAGGAGGTTCTCGAACTGTTCATGCGCATGACCGGCGCCTCCGACGACAACATCGCGGCCAGGAAAGCGGCAGGCAAGCAGACGGCGCATTGGGCGGATTCGGTCGCCCTCGCGCCCACGCTGGTCCACGACAGCCTCTTCCTCAACCACTACCAGTTGCCGGCCGATCGACTGGCAACGGTCACCCAACCGGTCCTGGTCACCACCGGAGGACCGATCACGGTCCCCTACATGGCAGGCCTGCCCTCGGACTTCTTCGACCGCGCAGCCGACGAGCTTGCAGACCTCCTACCCCACGCTCAACGGGAGACCCTCGAGGGGCCGGATCACGTCGTCGACCCACAGATCGTCGGCCCGCTGTTGCTACGGTTCTTCAGCAGCGAACACTGAGGGGCCCGCGAGGTGGCGGCTCTCGATGGCCAGCCAGTCAGCCGCACTCCGGGCGCCGGAGTCCACCGTCGCCTCGGACTGCTCGGTCTCGACGAGCAGCCGCAGCCTCAGCATCTCCAGCTGCGCTGCACTCTGCGTCAGCTCGAGAAGCACCTCCCGCTTCTCGAGCTGTGCCATCGACGTGAGCGGTACGTCGGCCAACGAGTCGAGCCGGGAGTGCAGCCGCTGAGCGAAGTCGACCACCGGGTGCTGGTGCTCCACCGGGCGGCTGCTCATGGCTGAATTCAACCAGTCAGCACCGACAGAAAAGGGCCTCTGACCTGCGGTTTTGTCCACCCGACGGACACCGAAGGAGCGGTCCGGCATTTTGGCTCCGCCAGTTCGCATGTCGTATCAGGACCTGCGCAACCGGGCTCTTCACTGGAGTGACGGTCGAGATCGCGGCGGTGTTCGCCCTGGTGGGTGGAGCCCTGGGGGCGGTCCAGTCGTTGCCGTACCTGCGCGACACCCTTCGGCGCGTGACCTCTCCGCATCGCGGTTCGTGGCTGATCTGGAGCCTGCTCGAAGTGATCGCGGTGGAGTCCCAACGGGCTGATGGCGCCCGCTGGAGCCTGGTGCCACTGGCGACTCAGGCCCTGGGTACGTGCCTGGTCTTCGCGCTCTCGGTGCGGCTCGGCAGCGGTGGCCTGAGCCGGGTGGATCTGGGACTGATCTCCCTCGCCGGGGTGGGCGTCGTGGGCTGGGTGGTGGCCGACGACCCGACGATCGCCACGACCTGCGTCATCGCGGCCGATCTCGTCGCGGCACTCATGATGCTGCCCAAGGCGTGGCGCGACCCGCACTCGGAAACCCTGTCGACGTACGCGATCGCCTCACTCGGGGGCGTCATGGCGGTGGGCGCGGTCGCAACGATGTCGCTGCCACTGCTGGCCTACCCCGTCTACTTCACTCTGCTCAACGCATCCCTGGCCGGAATGATCGGCTATCGGCGTCGGCGCCTGGATCCACGGCGATCCGCCCGGACCGACATCCCCGACCTGGACGGTGGCACTGGGGCTCGCCCCCGGGTCGTTCCTGTCTAGGAGTCGCAGGCGATGTTGTCGTCGTCGCGGTTCAGGTCGTAGACGTCATCCCCGACGACCGTCACGGGACCATCGACGTACTCCGGACCGTCGCCGCTCCCTCCGGCACAGTCCACGTCACTCGCGATGGGGACACAGGGGTCGTAGTTCGAGTCGCAGCCGGATGACGTCGTCTCCGCCTCGGGCTCCACCTCGGCCTCCACGTGGGTTCCGACCAGCTTGACCTGCTCGACCGGCTTCCGCTTGACGTAGGTCTTGATCAGGTCACGTCCGACCTCGACGCCGTCCTCGAGCGCGACGCGCACGACTCGGATTCGCACGCCGGGCTCACCCTCTTGGTCCACCACGGACTCGCCCTTGTCCAGCGTCGACGTCTTCACGGTGTCCGTGGAGTACGGGATGGCCTTCTTGACCCGCACCGTCTTGTAGGTGAGCTGGTCCTTCTTGGCAGCGGGGCCGTCCTCGGCCTCGACAGCACAGCCCGCGAACAGGAGCACGGACGATATGGCGAGCGGGATCAGCAGGTTGGTACGACGGCGCATCGGTTCCCCAAGATGTTCAGATGCTCCACCGGACTTGGTCGAGCGCGGCAACCTTGCGCCATCAACGTGGCGCCGGTGACGAGAATGGCAAAACCGTTCAGATCGGTATAGGCCGCCGACGACGACGTCAGCCCGGCAGGCTCATCCGCACCCGTCGAAAGCCCTTGCCCTTGTTCTCGACCTTCACGATCCGTACCTCGCCGATCTGCCGCGTGGAGGCGACGTGGGTGCCACCGTCGGCCTGCTTGTCGAGGCCGTCGACGTCGATGACCCGGATCTCCTCGACCTCGGGCGGGATCAGGTTCTGCGCGGTGCGCATGATGTCGGGGTCGGCCATCGCCTCCTGACGGGTCACGACGCGGTCCAGGATGGAGCGGTCGCGGGCGATCTCCTCGTTGACGACCCGCTCGAGGTCCTCCTTGAAGCCGGGCGGCACGTCCGGGAAGTTGAAGTCCATCCGCCCGCTCAACGGCTCCATGTTGGAGCCGGTCACGAGCGCGCCGAAGTCCCGGTACACCACCCCGCACACCACGTGCAGTCCCGAGTGGGTACGCATCAGCTGGCGTCGCCGTACGTCGTCCAGGCGGGCCTCGACGGCCGTCCCGACCGCGGGCAGCGGGTCACCCTCGGCGGGCACCAGACCCGCGGCGGACACGCCCTCGATGCGGGTGAACACCCCCGCCCACTCGAGCTGTCCGACGTCCGCCGGCTGGCCGCCGCCGCCCGGGAAGAACGCGGACTCGTCGAGGACGATGGCCTCCGGCGACGAGGCGAGCACGGTGGCGCTCCAGTTCATCAGCGACTGGTCGCGCCAGTAGAGCGGGACGGTCATGTCTTCACCCAAGCGTCTGCGCCCGGGCTGGGCAAGCATGTCGAGAATGCCCCGGCGGCTCCGTCCCAGGGTCGAGAGGCAGATCGAACGGACAGTGAAGGATGGCAGCCATGGCACACGTGAAGCGCTTCGACCACATCGGCATCACCGTCGAGGACCTCGACCTGGTGGCGGCGTTCTTCGTCAAGCTGGGGCTGGAGGTGAGCGGGAGGCAGTTCCTGGAGGGCGAGTTCCTGGACACCGTCTGCGGCATCCCCGACTCACGTACGGAGATCCTCGGGCTGCAGCCGCCCGGCGGAGGCACCTGGCTGGAGCTCGCGAGCTTCGTCAGGCCCGACCACGAGCCCGGATCGCCCGACGCGATGGCGAACGAGCTGGGGCTGCGCAACGTCAGCTTCGAGGTCGACGACCTGCACGCGACGGTCGACGAGCTGGCCGCCGACGGGTACGGACTGGTCGGCGGCGTCGGCGAGTACGAGCACACCTGGCGGATGGCCTACGTCCGCGGGCCGGAGGGCATCATCGTCTCGCTCTCCGAGCGGGTCGGCTGATCACCGCGGTACGGCGCTACGGCGCCGCGAGCTGCACCGACGACTGCTGCACCAGACGCTTGGCCTCCCGTAGCCCACTGGTCATCGCGCCGTCGGCGTAGCCGGCGCGCTCGATGGTGGTGTGCTCACCGGCGAAGCAGATCCGGCCCACGGGCTCGCCGAGGGCAGCGAAGTCCGAGGCGCGCTCGCCGTACCGGATGTGCGCGTAGGCGCCGTGGGCGTACTCGTCGTGCAGCCAGTCGGTGGTCGCGCAGCCTGTCGGCGTGGCCGGGAGCGGCTCGCCGTACACCGCCTCGAGCTGCTCGAGAGCCCATGCCTGCGGGTCGCGCTGCATCGTCGCAGCGGCACTGTGCGCGACGAGGAACATCAGCGTCGGGGACAGTCCGAAGTCCCACGTCCAGGTCGCCGCCTCGCGGCGGTCGGCGGGATAGATGATCGAGTGCTGCAAGCCGGGGTCCTTGTCGCGCCAGAACGGCTCGGCGAAGGAGAGGACGACCTTCTCCATGTTGCCGAAGCCGGTGCGGTCGATGACGGCCTGACGCTCGGCGGCAGCGGCGGCACGAACTCGATAGCCCCGCTCTTGAGCACGCCCAGCGGCACGGTGATGACCACGTGGCTGCCGGACTCCTGCCAGCCGTCACCGGACACGGTCACGCCGGCTTCGTGCTGCTCGATGCGACGCACCGGGAGCCCCAGTCGGATCGCGCTGTCGGCGGCGAGGGGCGACAGGATCGAGCGGAAGCCACCGACGGGGACGTTGTCGACGACGTCACCGACGAACATGTCCTCGGTCAGCGCCCACCGGGCGGAGATGGCGTCGAACGGCCCGGAGCCGTCCTGCTCGACCATCGCCGCCATCAGCTGACGCAGCCGGTCACGCTCGGCGCTGGAGGGTACGGCGTCGGCGAGGTACTCGTCGACCGCTTCGGCGACCGACCGGTCCGGCCGGCCCGCTGCCTCGTCGGCCAGGACTCGCTGGGTGACCGGCTCGAAGACGGCGTACCCGACGTCCGACAGCTCCTCGGACGTCAGCCGTCGACGCTCACCGAGGTCGGCACCGGTGAACCGTGTGCCGGTCGGGTCGACGATCCAGGGCACCGACGCGAACTCGACCCAGTCGGTGAGGACGTTGCCGTCGGGGTGGTGGATCCACGCGCCTCCGAGGTCCGCCACGTGTCCGTCGACCTCGACGGTGTGCAGCCGTCCTCCGATCCGGTCCCGCGCCTCGACGACGACGCAGTCGACTCCGGATGTGGTGAGCGCGTTCGCCACCGTGAGACCGGCGATGCCCGCCCCGACGACGATCACCCGCTCCGTCTCGCCGGGGAGTGCGGTGGGACTGCGTCGGTCCCGTCGTCGAAGCTGCGGTCAGGCATGGCTGCAGTCTCCTCCCCTAGCGCACGAGCGCGTCCAGCAACCTCTCGAGCTCGGCGGCCGGGTCGTCGGTCAGGCCGCCGTGCACGGGTCCTGGCTGTACGACGGTGCTCCGCGGGCGCCTTGAGGAAGCCGAAGCGGGTGCCGCGGTCCTTGGTCGCCACCGAGCCGGCGGCCTCGTCGCGCGCGGCAGACGGCGTCGATGAAGTCCATCGCGTCGCAGACCGAGTCGATGTCCACGCCCGGGGCCAGCGCGCTCAGCCGGTCTCGGTCGACGTGCCAGCCCACGTCGAGGAAGTCCCGCTCCTGGCAGTAGAGCACCACGCCGACGTTGACGAACTCCTCGCGCTCGACGCGGGGCACGCAGCGCAGCACGACGTACTGGTAGGGCTTCATGCCGCGGCCCTCCCCGGCACCCACGCGCGGGCGCCGTCGAGGCGGGCGCGCAGGAAGGTGCGGTACGCCGCCCGGACGTCGTCGGGTGACTCGGCGCCCGGCCGCGGCTCGAGCCACTCGTCGGGCACCTGGTCGAGCACGTCACGCGAGCAGCGTCGTCGTCGATCTGGTCGGCCAGCTCGGCGTCCAGCGCCGCGGCACGGGCCGCGTGGGCGCCGAAGACGTGGTCGGTCACGTCGTACGGCTGGGCCGCGAAGCGCGCGGGGTCGCCGATGCCGCCGCCCCACCCGTGGTGGAAGTAGAGCGACGCCCCGTGGTCGATCAGCCAGAGGTCGCCGTGCCAGACGAGCAGGTTGGGGTTGCGCCAGCTGCGGTCGACGTTGGCGACGAACGCGTCCAGCCAGAGCGTGCGCGCCCCGACGTCGGGGTCGACGCGATGGGTCGGGTCGAAGCCGAAGGAGCCGGGCAGGAAGTCCACGCCCAGGTTGAGCCCCAGGCTGGCGTTGAGCAGGTCCTGCACCTCCTCGTCGGCCTCGTAGCGCGCGATCGCCTGCCCCAGCTCGAGGGCCACCAGCCGTGGGGTGAGCAGCTCGAGCCGTCGCGCGAGCTCGCTGACGACCACCTCGGCGACCAGCACCGGCAGCCCCTGGCCCGCGCCGCGGAACTTGCACACGTAGATGCCGAGGTCGTCGGCCTCGACGATGCCGGGCAGCGAGCCGCCCTCCCGCAGGGGCGTCACGTAGCGGGTCGCACGGACCTGCTTCAAGACGCCGCGTGTCCTCGGCCGCGTCCTCGAGCCGCGCGCGCTGCTCGTCCACGTCGTAGGCGGGCTCGGGCCACTCCAGCCGCATCCCCTGGAGCGCCTCGAGGAGCAGGTGGCCGACGGCCCAGTTGCGGTACCACTTGCGGTCGCTGGGTACGACGTACCAGGGCGCGGCGTCGGTGTTGCAGCGCTCCAGCGCGATCTCGTAGGCCTTGGTGTAGTCGTCCCAGAGCTCGCGCTCGTCGACGTCGGAGGGGTGGAACTTCCAGCGCTTGTCCGGGTCGTCGAGGCGCGCGAGCAGTCGCTCCCGCTGCACCTCCGCCGAGACGTGCAGCATGCACTTGATGACGACCGTGCCGTCGTCGACGAGCTTCTTCTCCCACTCGTTGATGGCCGTGTAGCGGCGCTCGATCTCCTGCTCGTCGGCGAGCTGGCGCACGCGGCCGATGAGCACGTCCTCGTAGTGCGAGCGGTCGAAGACGCCGACCATGCCGGCGTCGGGCAGCGCCTGGTCGATGCGCCAGAGGAAGTCGTGGGCGAGCTCCTCCTCGGTCGGCTTCTTGAACGACTTGAGCCGGAAGCCGTTGGGGCTGAACAGGCCCAGCGCGTTGTCGATGACCCCGCCCTTGCCGGCGGTGTCCATCCCCTGGAGCACGACGAGGATCCGTCGCTTCCCACCGGTGTAGGCCTCGGCGTACATCTGCTCCTGCAGCTCGGCGAGGTCGGGCCCGATGCTCCGCAGCTGCCTTCTGCGCCTCCCGCTTGGCCCCGTCGAGCCCGGGCTTGGCACTCGAGTCGAGGTCGTCGAGCGAGACCGGACCCTGGGGCAGCCGGAGCAGGTCGGTGACTGTGTACGCCATGGGCCCGAGTATGTCGCAAGCCCCCGGTCGTAGGGCCGCCACGTCGACCAGCGGTTTCGAGACGCTCGCTGACGCTCGCTCCTCGACCACCGACGTGAAGTGACGGACTACGGTCGGGGCATGGACCTGCCCGTCATGCCGCCTGTCCAGCCGATGCTCGCCAAGTCGGTGAAGGGGATCCCCGACCCGGCGAAGTTCGACGACGGGCTCTCCTTCGAGCCCAAGTGGGACGGGTTCCGCTGCCTGGTGTTCAAGGACGGCGACGAGGTGGAGCTGACCTCGCGCAACACCAAGCCGCTGACGCGCTACTTCCCCGAGGTGGTCACCGCGATCCGCGAGCAGCTGCCCGAGCGGTGCGTCCTCGACGGCGAGCTGTTCGTGGCGATCGGGCCGCGGCTCGAGTTCGAGGTGCTCCAGGAGCGGATCCACCCGGCGGAGTCGCGCATCACCATGCTCGTCCGAGAAGACGCCGGCGTCGTTCGTGGCCTTCGACCTGCTGGCGATCGGTGACGAGTCGCTGGTCGACCAGCCCTTCTCGGTGCGGCGGGCGCGGATGGAGCAGGAGCTCGGCGGGCTCACCGGTCCGACGTACCTCACCCGCACGACGACCGACGCCGAGGAGGCGCAGGGCTGGTTCGAGCAGTTCGAGGGCGCCGGCCTCGACGGGGTGGTGGCCAAGCCGATGGGGGCGCCGTACCAGCCGAACGCGCGCACCATGCTCAAGATCAAGCACGAACGCACCGCCGACGTGGTGCTGGCCGGCTACCGCCTGCACAAGACCTCGACCCCCGAGCGGCCGCTGCTGGGCTCGATGCTGCTGGGCCTGTACGCCGACGGCAAGCTGCAGCACATCGGGGTCTCGGCCTCGTTCACCGAGGCCCGGCGCGCCGAGCTGCTCGAGGAGCTCAAGCCGCTGGAGGTCGGGATCGAGGACCACCCCTGGGGCGAGTGGGCGGAGTGGGCGATCGCCAACCCCGACCGGGTGCCGGGCACGCAGAGCCGGTGGAGCCAGGGCAAGGACCTGTCGTTCACGCCCCTGCGTCCCGAGCGCGTGCTGGAGGTGAAGTACGACGCCATGGAGGGCCGCAGATTCCGCCACACCGCCCACTTCAAGCGGTGGCGGCCGGACCGTGACCCGGAGTCCTGTGGCTACGAGCAGCTCGAGCAGCCGGTCAGCTACGACCTGACTACAGTTCTCGGTATGGACGCTCCCGGAGGTGGGTCATGAGCGAGTACAACGTCGTCCTGCTGGTCGAGCAGGCCTTCACGGCCAAGGACGCCGCCAACCTCCGTGGCCTCCACGAGGACATCGAGGACCAGGTCGTCTACCACGTGCTCCTGCCGGTCGAGGACGCGTCGTCGCGGGTGGAGTCGGCGATGGGATCGCTGGCCACCGGCGAGGTGCTCTCGACCCCCGCGGTGGCCGTGGGCGACGCCGACATCGAGGGGCTGCGCAAGGAGCTGCTCGACACCTGCCGCGAGAGCGTGAACGCCACCACCGCGCAGATCGAGAAGGCCGGCGGCAAGGCGTTCGGCGAGCCGGTGACCAACGACCCGATCCGCGCCCTGGTCGCCAAGGTGTCCGAGGTGGACGCCCGCGAGGTGATCATCCTGACCCGGCCCCACGTGGTCAGCGAGTTCTTCCACGTCGACTGGACCTCCCGGGCCCGCCGCAAGCTCGGGGTGCCCGTGCTGCACCTGCTCGAGCACGAGAACTTCGACGAGCAGGCCGGCGAGGGCGAAGGCATCTCCGGGTTCTGATGCGCGACTCCCTGGAGGAGGGCATCTAGTTGAGCCTGTTCAAGCGACGCTCGGGGGCTCCCGAGGACTCCATCACGCCCTTCTGGGACTGGTGGGTCTCCGAGGGCCGGGCGCTCGCCGAGCAGAGCATCGACGGGCGGCTGGACGCCGACGTCTTCGCGGCGACGATGAGCGAGCGGGTGCAGTCGCTCGGCGAGCTCGCGTGGCAGCTCGCCGCCGGTGACGCCTCCGAGCACGTGCTCGTGATCAGTCCCGAGGGCGACCCGGCCCGGCGCGCGCTGGCCCGACGGGTGGTGCTGGCCGCGCCGGAGGCCGACGAGACCTGGTCCTACGTCGACGCCCGGCCTCCGCTGCCCGACCTCGAGTCGATCGCCCTGGGTCCCATCGACCTGTCCGCGGTCCGGGTGAGCGCGCGGATGAACAACGGCCGGTTCGACGTACAGGTCCACCACCCGGCGTTCGCCGACATGTCCGAGCAGGCGCGAGCCGAGGTCACGTTCCTCGCGCTCGACGCCGCGCTGGGCGAGAACGACACCGAGCTCTGGCTGGGCGAGGTCCAGCCCGTCGAGTTCCCGCCGCTGGACGGGTTCGGGCTGACCGCGCTGCGCTCCGTCGTACAGGACCTGAAGCGGCAGCGTCTCGACGCCGACGGCCAGCCGCAGTGGCTGCTGCTCAGCGGCGAGACCAGCCAGGGGCCGCTCCAGGCCATGGTGCGCTCGCCGCTCCACCCGGTGATGGCCCCGCACCTGGACACCTACGTCTCGGTGGCGGTCCCCTACCCCGCCCAGTCCGACGGGCTCCCGGGCAGCGACGCGCTCGAGCTCGCTGCGCGCCTTCGAGCACCGCCTCGGCGCCCGGCTCGGCAACGAGGGCCAGGTGGTGGCGCACCTGAGCACGGGCGGTGTCCGCACGCTGCACCTGTACGTCGACTCGACCGCCGACGTCCTGCCCACGGTCAAGGAGGTCGCCCGGTCGTGGGAGCACGGCAAGGTCACCGTCCACGACATGCTCGACCCCGGCTGGCAGGCCGTCGCCCACCTGCGGCAATGAGGGCTACTCCCCCGTCGGCCCGCCGGCGAGCTCGACCGCGACGTCGAGGTGGCCGACGTGCCGGGCGTACTCCTGCAGCACGTGGAAGCAGATCCACGACAGCGTCGGCGGGTCCTCGCTGAACCGGCCGCCGGTGGCGGCCACCGCGTCGAGCGGGTACGACGCGAGCACCTCGCGGGTCCGTCGGCCCGTGGCCCGGAGCATCGCCACGATCTCGTCCACCGAGCGCTCCGGCGGCACCACCCAGACGCCGTCCGCCTGGTCGCCGAACGGCTCGGCCACCGGTTCGGCCAGGAACCCCCAGACGAACCAGCGCTGCTCCATGTGGGCGAGGTGGTGGAGCAGCTGCAGCGGGGTCCACACCGACGGCACCCGACTGGTGTCCTGCTCCTCGGGCGACAGCGACAGCACCTTCTCGATCGCCTTCTCCCGGTAGAAGTCCAGGTAGCCGGCGAACAGCGCGCCGGGGTCGCTGCCCAGCGTCCAGTGCGGCTCGCTCGCTCATGCGGTCCTCCCGTCCCGGCCCTCCAGCGTGGCCAGCAGCCCGGGCCAGTCGACCCTCAGACCGGGGTGGAGCCTGCGGGTGGCGACCGTGTCGAGGTCGACCCACCGGGTGCGGTCGGCCTCCCACGAGGTGCCGAGGCGCGGGTCGTCGGGCCGCTCGGCCTCGGCGAGCACGTAGGTGTAGGACCAGTCACCGTGGTCGGTGCCGAGCGATCGTCCGACGACGCTGACGGTGTCCTCCTCGACGCCCGCCTCCTCGTTGGCCTCGCGGAGGGCGGCGCGGACCGGTCCTTCGAGGCCCTCGATGGCGCCTCCGGGCACGCTCCAGGTGCCGCCGTGGTGGACCATCCGCGACCGCTTCTGCAGCACCACGCCCGTGCGGCCGGGGTCGGTCAGCAGCAGCCCGGCCGCGCCGTACCGTCCCCAGTGCCGCTCGCCGCACGAGCAGTAGGTCCACATCGCGTGCTCAGTCCTCGATCCGCTCGCCCTGCTCGTTCCAGTGCGCCGCGACCTTCTTCGAGGGCTGCACGCGCGGCGGCTCGCCGGGCATCTTCGGGTAGTCGGGCGGGAAGTTCAGCTCGCCTCCGGGCAGCTCCTCCCAGAGCTGCAGCAGCGGCTCCAGGGAGTGCGCCGTGTCGTCGATGCCGGCCCACGGGTCGCCGTCCTGGCAGCCGCTCGGGCACGGTGAACAGGTTGAACGCCCGCGGGTCGGTGAGCGCCGGCCAGCTCGTCCCAGGTCATCGGCGTGGAGGCCGGGGCGCCGGGCTGCGGGCGCAGGGAGTACGCCGAGGCGATGGTGCGGTCGCGGTTGTTCTGGTTGAAGTCGACGAAGATGCGCTCGCCGCGCTCCTCCTTCCACCAGGCCGTGGTGACGCCGGCGTCGCGCCGCTCCAGCTCGCGACCGAAGCCGATCGCGGCGTGGCGCAGGTCGGTGAACTCCCAGCGCGGCTCGATGCGCACGTAGACGTGCACGCCGCGGTTGCCGCTGGTCTTCGGGTAGCCGGTGATGCCGAGCTCCTCGAGCAGCTCGCGGGCCACCCCCGCCACGCGGACGGCGTCGGTGAAGGTGGTGCCGGGCTGCGGGTCGAGGTCGATGCGCAGCTCGTCGGGATGGTCGTTGTCGCCGCTGCGGGTCGGCCACGGGTGGAAGGTGATCGTGCCCATCTGCGCGCACCAGGCGACCGTGGCGAGGTTGGCCACGCAGACCTCGTCGGCCGTGCGTCCGCTCGGGAAGGTCACCCGCGTCGTCTCGACGTACGACGGAGCGCCCTTGGGGACTCGCTTGCTGTAGAACGCGTCGCTCTTGTCGCCGCGACCGGTCGCGAGCGTGATGCCGGGATGCACCCCGGTCGTCCACCGCTCGAGCGCCGTGGGCCGGTCGCCGAGGGCGCGCATGATGCCCTCGCCGACGGCGACGTAGTACTCCGCGACCTGGAGCTTGGTGATCTCGGGCGTGGTCTCGGTCGCGGGGTAGATCACCCGGTCGGGGCTGGAGACCCGGACCGGCTCGCCGTCCGCGACGACCTCGGCTGCTTCGCAGGCCATGGCCACAATCTAGTGCTCAGCGCCGACTCAGCGTTGGCGAACGCCTCGGCGGGTCGACGCGGACCGGACCGCGCAGGCTCACCACGGCCGCCACCACTCCGACGACCAGCGCCACGGCCACCAGGGCCAGCGCATCGGCGCCGGTGAGGTCGATGTCGACGGGGAACAGCGGCGCCAGGCGCGAAGGCCAGCGAGACCGCGACCGACGATGCGAGCAGCCCCACGACGGCACCCTGGAGGACGCACGCCCGAGGAGCAACCGCCGCGTCGTGGCCCCGAGCGCCTTGAACACGGCGAAGTCGCGGTAGCGGTCGAGCCCCGACAGGTAGGCCATCATCGCCACGATCCCGGCCGCCACCACCCACAGCAGCGCCGCGACGAGTCCGAGCGCGCTGGTCGCCACCGACAACGGCCGGCGCAGGTCGTCGCGGACCTGCACCGAGGTCATCGCGTTGCAGTCCCGGGACGCCGTCGCGGAGCACCCCGGTCACCACGAGAGCGCTGGCCAGCGGGCGACCGTCGAACGCCACCGCCTGCGCCTCGCGCAGCGTGACCACGACCGTCGGCGTCCCGCCGTTGTAGGTCAGCCCCGAGACCTTGCCCACCACCGTGAGAGTGCGACCGGCCAGCCGCAGCGGCGTGCCGACGGCACGTCGATCCGCTGGTCGACCATCGCCTCGCCCACGCGCTGCGGCGTACGCGCCCATCGACCGGGTGCGGGACGACGACGCCGCCGGGCTGGTAGCCGATCACGTTGACGTCGGTGAAGCCGTCGTCGACACCCGCGCACCACGTGCCGGAAGATCGCGACCGGGGTCACGGCTCGTGACACCGGGATCGTGCTCGACCTGCCCGACCAGCGAGGTGCGGACCGGGGTGTTCGACGTGAACGGGCCCGCGACCTGGCGACGCCACCAGCCACCGGTCGGCGCCGAAGAATTCGATGGTGCGGTCGGTCTCGCGCAGGAAGCCGTCGTGCAGCGCGCCGAGCAGCGAGGTCATGGCGAGGACCAGCGCCGTGGCGGCCAGGCCGAGCAGGACCCGCCTGGCCCGCCACTGCATGTCGCGCAGCGTGATCAGGATCAAGGACCGACCTCCTGGCCGGGCAGCCGCTCGCGTGACCCGCGGAGGCGCGCCTTGCTCCGCCGCTCCTCGTTGGCGGACCAGGAATGGTGTCGTCGGCGCGGTGTGCTGAGGGCCGAGCCGCACGTAGGCGTCGGCGATCTCGGCGAACCGGACGTCGTGCGTCGAGACCACGACGAGCCGGCCCTCGGAGCGCAGGTCGGCGATCAGGCGCAGGACGTTGTCGACCTGGTCGGGGTCGAGGTGCGCGGTGGGCTCGTCGGCCAGCAGCAGGGCCGGCCGACCGGTCAGCGCGCGGGCGAACGCGACGCGCTGCTGCTGACCGCCGGAGAGCCGACCGGGCCGCCGGCGCGCCTCGTCGGCCAGCCCCACCTCCTCGAGGAGCTCCATCGCCTCCCGCCGCGCCGCTCGGGTGCGCACACCGGTGAGCAGCAGCGGCGCCATCACGTTCTCGACTGCGGTCAGGCTGGGCACCAGGTTGAACGCCTGGAAGACGATGCCGACCGTGCGCCGCCGGTGCTCGAGCAGCGCCCTCGGCGACATCCCGGTGACCTCGCGCCCGGCGAAGGTGACGGTGCCGCTGTCCGGGGTGAGCAGACCGGCGAGGACCGAGAGCAGCGTGGTCTTGCCGCAACCGCTGGGCCCCATCGCCACCACGACCTGTCCGTCGCTCGCGGAGAAGGAGAGATCCTGCAGGGGCTGGACCACCTGGTCCTGGTCGCGGAAGGAGACGTTCAGCGACTGCGACGCTCAGGTCTGCGGGCACGGATGACACGGGTTCCTCCCCTCACCCGAGCCTCAGGGGAACGATAGCCTCCGGGAGTCACCGCCCGTCATTGCCACGGGAGCGAGCATCAGCACCGAGCCAGCCATCAGACCGAGCCCAGGGTCTCGTGCCCGGGCCGTCGTGCGTGCGCGGCTGCTCAGGATGTCTGTCGGGCGTGGTGGTCCGGGTCCTGCCTCGGGTGCCGGCCCGGTTGCGGCCCTCCGGAGCCGGGCTGCTCGACTCCCTGTCGCCGGAGGTGCGCGCCGCGCTGCACCGCGACGGTCTCGATCCGGCGCCGGCAGCTGCTGGCAGGTCCGCGCGTACGCCGGGTCCGGCTCCCGCTGCGGCGTGCGCGGCTGGATGGTCACCGGGTACGACGAGGCGCGGTCCGTGCTGGCCGACGCCGAGACGTTCAGCAACGACTTCGGCCACATGGTCGGCCGTCCCGGCATCGGACGGGAGCTCGACCCCGGTGGTCTCGGGCTCAGCGACCCGCCGTACCACACCGAGCTGAGGCGGCTGCTCGCCCCGGAGTTCACCCCGCGCCGCCTGGCCTCGCGGCTCCCGACGCGGTGCAGGCCGTCGTCGACGAACAGCTCGACGAGCTCGACCGCGAGGCCGACGGCGACGGGCAGCGTCGACCTGGTCGCCCACTTCGCCAGGCCCGTGCCGTGGCAGGTGATCTGCGACCTGCTGGGGATCCGCGAGGACGGATCGCGCGCTGCTCGACGACCTCAGCCGCCGGCCGGTTCGACCTCGACAGCGGCGTGGTCGGTCCCCTTGCCTCCGTCGGCGGCTGGAACGAGCACCTGCGGGACCTCGTCGCCCGGGCCCGGACCGACCCGCAGCCGGGACTCATCGCCCGGCTCGTCGTCACGCCGCGGGTGACGAGCTCGACGACGCCCAGCTCGCCGGCATGGTGGACGGCCTGGTCACGGGCGGGCTGGAGACCACGGCCAGCATGCTCGGCCCCGAGTGCCGTCGTGCTGATGCGAGGAGCCCGCGGTCGCCGACGCGCTTGCGCGACCCGCTTCACGCTCCCCGTCCGCAGGTCGACGAGCTGCTCCGCCGGCTCAGCGTCGTACAGGTGGCCTTCCCCCGCTTCGCTCGCGCCGACACGCCCGTCGGCGACACCACGGTCGTGCGCGACGACGTGGTGATCTGCTCGCTCAGCGCCGCCAACCACGACGCCCGCGTTTCGACGGCGCGGGCACCTCGCCTTCGGGCACGGCCTGCACCGTTGTCTCGGTGCCGAGCTCGCCCGGATGGAGCTCGAGACGGCGCTACCGGCGCTCGTCCGGCGCTTCCCCGCCATGCGGCTGGCGACGCCGGTCGAGCCGGCTCGCGCTTCCACCGGCACGCCGCGGTCTTCGGGCTACGCGAGCTTCCGGTCCTGCTGGGTCCCGGCTGAGTCCAGCCCGACGCAGACGGTGGTCGATCAGCGAGTTCGGCGCGAACACCGGCCGCCGGTCCTCCCACTCGGGGGTCGGCCGGACGAACTCGAAGCCCGAGGTGGTCACCAGCACCCACGACGTCCGGCGCGGACGGGTGGCCGAGCGCAGCGCTCGAGGTCGCGCCCCCACACCTCGAGCGCCGCCTCGGCGCACGCGACGTGGGACGGCGGGAAGTGGAACTCGTTGCGGTCCGCCTCCATCCGGAGTGCCCGAGGAACGCCACCGGTCGCGCGAGGCTCTCGCCGCACACGCCGCAGATCCGGCTCAGCGCGCACTGCGTCACCTTGCGCTTGTCGAGCCCGAGGTCACCCATGCTGGCGAACGGGATGTCCCCGCCGCGGATGTCCAGTCCACCGGCCGGTTGGTCGATCACGCGCGTCACCTTGGAGGTCCAGCCGCCGGTCTCGGTGCGCGCGGATCGGGCGCTCGTCGTCACTGCGACGACCGCGCGGGACCTCGGGGTCTCCGGGTAGTCGTGCCGGGCGGGCTTGGTGAACCGGTTGGGCAGCGACAGCTTCGTGATCGTGCGCAGCGCCTGGCCGTACTGCTTGTACAGCGGACCCGTGGTGTAGGGGATGCCGTACTTCTCGGCCAGCGGGCGGACCTTGTCGCTGATCTCCGCGTAGCGGTTGCTCGGCAGGTCGGGGAACAGGTGGTGCTCGATCTGGAAGCCGAGGTTGCCCGACATGATGTGCAGGAACGGGCTGCCGGTGAAGTTGGCCGAGCCGAGCATCTGGCGGAGGTACCACTCCGCGCGGGTCTCGTCCTCGAGCTCCTCCTCGGTGAAGTGCAGCGCACCGTCGGGGAAGTGCCCGCAGAAGATGATCATGTAGGACCACAGGTTGCGCGCGAGGTTGGCCAGCCCGTTGGCGGCCGCGGTGTGCAGGAACGCCGGACCGGTCAGGGCCGGGAAGAAGATGTAGTCCTTGCCGATCTGCCGGCGCACCTTGCGGCCGATCTGCGCGAGCTGCTTCTTCATCACCTTCGGGTCCTTCTCGCGCTTGCGGATCGCCTCGATGTCGAGGTCGTGCAGCGCGACGCCCCACTGGAAGAGCGAGGCCAGCAACGCGTTGTAGACCGGCTGGCCGAGGTTGAACGGGCTCCACTTCTGCTCGCGCGCCATCCGGAGGATGCCGTAGCCGATGTCGTTGTCGTGCCCGAGCACGTTGGTGAACTGGTGGTGCACGTAGTTGTGCGAGTGCTTCCACTGCTCGGCCGGCTGGGCGGTGTCCCACTCCCAGGTGCTGGAGTGGATCTCCGGGTCGTTCATCCAGTCCCACTGGCCGTGCATGACGTTGTGGCCGATCTCCATGTTCTCGAGGATCTTGGCCGCGCCGAGCATGGCGGCGCCGGCCCAGAAGGCCGGCTTCCAGCTTGCTGGCGAACAGGGTGATCCGGCCGGCGGTGGCGAGGCGGCGCTGGATCGTGATCATCCGGTTGATGTACGCCGCATCGTCGTCGCCGCGCGACTCCTCGATGTCCGTGCGGATCGCGTCGAGCTCACGTCCGAGCTCCTCCACCTCCTCCTCGCTGAGGTGGGTGTACTCCTTGACGTCGGCAATAGCCATGCCGGTCCTCCTGGGTGTCGTTGGTCGTCGTACAGGTCAGATGTCGAGCGTGCAGTCACCGGCTGCTGCGGTGATGCAGGTCTGGATCGGTTCGTTGGGGCCCGAGGTCTCGTCGCCGCTGCGCAGGTCGCGCACGGTCCCCTCGACGAGCGTGATCGTGCAGGTGTGGCAGATGCCCATCCGGCAGCCGTAGGGCATGCCGATGCCGGCTTCCTCGCCCGCCTCCATCACGGTCGTGGCGCCGTCGGCCTCGGTGGTCTTGTTGGAGTTGCGGAAGGTGATCGTGCCGCCCTCGCCACCGTCGCCGCCCGAGCTCGAGGCTGAACCGCTCGAGGTGGAGCTCGTCCTCGAGGCCCGCCTCCTGCCAGTGTCTCCTCGGCGGCGTCGAGCATCGGAGCCGGACCGCAGGCCCAGGTCTTCCGTTCCTTCCAGTCCGGGCAGACGCGGTCGAGGTCCTTCATCTCGAGCATGCCGTCGGAGTCGGTGTGCTGCTCGTGCAGCGTCAGCCCCTCGTGCTTCTCGCTGAGCTCGACGATCTCGTCGCGGAAGATCATCCGCTCCTTGGTCGGCGAGCTGTAGGCGACCACGACGTCGGGCATCGTGCCGCGACGGTCGAGGGTGCGCAGCATCGCCATCACCGGAGTGATGCCGCTGCCGGCGACCAGGAACAGGATCTTCTCGGGCGGCGGCTCGGGCAGCACGAAGTCGCCGTTGGGCTCGGCGAGCCGGATGATCGTGCCGGGCTCGAGCCCCTTGACGAGGTGGGAGGACAAGAAGCCCTCGGGCATCGCCCGCACGGTGATGGCGATGGTGCGGCCGTCGCGCTTCGGCGGCGAGGACACCGAGTAGGAGCGCCAGTGGAACTTGCCCTTGACCTGGATCCCGATGCCGACGTACTGGCCGGGCTTGTGGTCGTAGCGCCAGCCCCAGCCGGGACGGATCACGATGGTCGCGGCGTCCTCGGTCTCGGGGATCACCTTCTCGACCCGGCCGCGCAGCTCGCGCGCGGTCCAGAGCGGGTTGATCAGGGACAGGTAGTCGTCCGGGTGGAGCGGTGTGGTCAGGCGGGCTCCGACCTTGCGGACGCTCGGACCACGAGACCCTCTCAGCGACCATGCGTTGACTGTCCTCCTGTTTGTCCGCCCTGTCTGGCCAGTGAACAGTTGTACACCGAACTCGTCAAGTCCGGGTGTCCGGCTCTTGAGGCGGTGACTACCGTGGGGGCATGAGCTACCAGGTGAAGAAGAGCGACGCCGAGTGGCGCGAGGAGCTCTCCCCCGAGGAGTTCAAGGTGCTGCGCCAGGCCGGCACCGAGGCGCCGTTCGTCGGTGAGTACACCGACACCAAGACCGTCGGCGTCTACCGCTGCCGCGCCTGCAAGGCCGAGCTGTTCCGCTCGGACACCAAGTTCGACTCCCACTGCGGGTGGCCGTCGTTCTACGCGCCGCTCGCCGAGGACCGCGTCGAGTACATCGAGGACAAGTCCTTCGGCCGCGTCCGCACCGAGGTCCGCTGCGCCAACTGCGGCTCCCACCTCGGCCACGTCTTCGAGGGCGAGGGCTACGGCACCCCCACCGACCAGCGCTACTGCATCAACTCGATCAGCATGAAGCTCGAGCCCGAGTCGGGGCCGGAGGACGCCTGAGGGCGCTGCCAGTTTCACAACCGCGATTGCGAAACTGGCACGATGCGAAGAAGTTTCGGTCGCACTCCGCCAGTTTCACAGTCGGCGTTGTGAAACCGACGGGTGAGGGCCTCACGGCAGCGCGCTGACCAGCTCGGTCGGCGTACGACGGCGGCCGGTGTAGAAGGGGACCTCCTCGCGCACGTGACGGCGGGCGTCGGAGGCGCGCAGGTGGCGCATCAGGTCGACGATGCGGTGCAGCTCGTCGGCCTCGAAGGCCAGGATCCACTCGTAGTCGCCCAGGGCGAAGCTGGCCACGGTGTTGGCCCGGACGTCGGCGTACTCGCGCGCCATCTTGCCGTGCTCGGCGAGCATCCGGCGGCGCTCGGAGTCCTCGAGGAGGTACCACTCGTAGGAGCGCACGAACGGGTAGACGCAGACGTAGTCGCGGGCCTCCTCGCCCGGCCAGGAACGCCGGGATGTGGCTCTTGTTGAACTCCGCGGGCCGGTGCAGCGCGACCTGTGACCAGACCGGCTCCAGCCGCCGGCCGAAGGCGCGTGCGGCGCAGCTGCTGGTAGGCGTCCTGGAGCTGCTCGACCTCCTCGGCGTGCCACCAGACCATCACGTCGGCGTCCGCACGCAGTCCGCTGAGGTCGTAGAACGCCGCGGACGACGACGTCGTCGGCCTCGAGCTTGGCGACCAGCTCCTCGACCTCGCGGGCCTCCTCGTGGCGGAAGGCGTCCTCCCCGAGGACGTCGCGCAGCCGGAAGACCGACCACATCGTGTAGCGGATCGTGTCGTTGAGCTCGCGTGCCTTCCCGGCGCCGGTCCGAGGTCGTTCCTGGGTCATGGCTCCATTGTCGCAAGGTCCGCGACGACCTTGGCAGCGGCCGCCTCCGCGGAGGCGATGCAGGCCGGGATGCCCACGCCGTCGTACGCCGAGCCGCAGACCGCGAGCCCGGGAAGTGCGTCCAGCTCGCGCCGGACGCGCGGCCACCCGGTCGAGGTGACCCGACGGCGTACTGCGGCAGCGCCCCGCCCCACCGCTGCACGTGCGTGTCGACCGGACGGACCGACAGCCCGACGGCGTCGGTGAGGTCGGCCAGCGCCAGCTCGACGAGCTCCTCGTCGCTGCGCTGCAGAGTCTGCTCCTCGCGGTGGCGGCCCAGCGAGCAGCGCAGCACCACGACCTCCTCGTCCGCCCCGGCCGCGCGCACCCAGTCCCACTTGGCGAAGGAGAAGGTCGAGGCCTTCACGGCACGGCCGTCGACGGGCGGCACCAGGAAGCCGGAGCCGGCCACCTCGGGGAACGCGCGCGCCGCGAAGGCCAGCGTGACGATGGCCATCGACGCGTACTCGATGCGGGCCAGGTCGAGCGCCGCCGCCGGCGCGACGTCGCTGAGCAGGCGGGCGGTCGCGCGCGCCGGCGTGGCCAGCACGACCGCGTCGGCCTGCACCACCTCGGGGTCGCGCGTCGGGCCGACCACGAGGTTCCAGCCTCCCCCGGGACGGTGGGCGAGGTCGCGGACAGTCGCGTCGGTGCGCACCGCGGCTCGAGTCGGCGAGGGCCGCGGCGAGCCGGCCCACCCCCCCACGGATGCCGGCGAAGACCGGGGCGCGTCCGTCGGACGGGGGCGGCGTGGCGGCTGCCGCAGCCCGGGTGAGGGAACGGTCGTGCTCGAGCAGCGCCACCAGCTGGGGTACGGCGGCCCGGGCGGAGATCTCGCGGGCGTGGCCGGCGTACACCCCGCCGAGCAGGGGCTCCACCAGCCGGTCGACCACCTCCTTGCCGAGGCGCTCCTCGACCAGGTCGCCGACGCTGATGTCGCGATCGCCGAGCTCGGTGGGCGGCAGCACGGTGTCCATCGCCGCCCGCGCCACACCCTTGGCCGAGATCACGCCGTCGAGCGCGCGCAGGTCGAGCGGCACCCCCATCAGGGTGCGCGGCATCGGCACGAGGCGGCCGCGGTTCCACAGGTTCGCCGAGATCGTGGCCGGGTGCACCAGGTCGTCGCCCAGCCCGACCTCGCGGGCGAGATCGACCGCCTCGGGCCGCCGGTTGAGCATCGCCTCGGCGCCGACGTCGACCACGACTCCCCCGACCTCCGCGCGGCGCAGGCTCCCGCCGACCCGCGGTGAGGCCTCGAGCACGACCACGTCGGCGTCCGGGCAGGTCGTGGCGGAGCCGGTGTGCGGCGGCCAGGCCCGACACCCCGGCGCCGACGACGGCGACGAGCGGTCTGGGCGCGGGTCCGGGCACGTCGACAGCGTGGCACAGCGCTGGAGGACCGGAACCCGGGAACCGATCCGGTGTCGCCCGCGTCACAGCACCATGACGAAGAAGCGGGCCCTGGTGGCCATCCCTCTCCTGGTCCTGGTGGCCGTCGTGACGGTCGCCCTGATCGCGCGATCCGATCTCGGCACCGCCGACCAGCTCGGTGCCGCCACGACCAGCGACACTGCCGGGTCGGCCGGGTCTGCCGCTGACAGCGCGGCCGAGCCGGCGACGGACCAGTCGTCCGGCGACCTCAAGTCGGGCCTCCGCCAGGCCACGGCGGCCGCCCCTCTCTCCCGTGCGGTGATCTCGACCGGTCAGGTCACGCTGCACACCAAGGAGATGGCCAAGGCACGCGCCGAGGTGATCCGGCTCGTCGGCTCCTGGGGTGGCGCCGTCGCCGACGAGCAGTCCACCAGCGACGACCACGGCCGGATGGCGAGCAGCACGATGACGCTGCGGGTCCCGTCCAACCGGTTCGACGAGGCGATGACGGCCTTCGGCACCCTCGGCGAGGTCGAGCAGCAGAGCCGGAAGTCCGAGGACGTGACCACCCAGGTGATCGACAACGACGCCCGCATCCGGGCCGCGGAGCGCAGCATCCGGCAGATCGAGAACCTGCTCTCCCGTGCGGAGAAGCTGGGCGACATCATCGCGATCGAGTCCGACCTCGCGCGCCGTCAGGCCGACCTGGACTCCCTGAAGTCCCAGCAGGCGTGGCTGAGCGACCAGACCTCGCTGAGCACGATCAACCTCTACCTGAGCCGCCCGGCCGCACCACGTCACGACCCACGAGGCGAAGGGCTTCCTGGGCGGGCTGCAGAACGGCTGGCACGCGCTGGGAGCCACGACGGTCGTGCTGCTCACCGTGCTCGGTGCGGTGCTCCCGTTCGCGGTGCTGGTGCTCGTGCTCGGCGTACCCGTCTGGCTGGTCGTACGCCGCCGCCGGGTCCTGCCGCCGACCGCGCAGGCCTGAGGCGCCGCGGGGTCAGCGCGCGGACCGCTCCTGCACGAAGGCCGTGAGCCGGGCCAGCTGGTCGGGGTCGGTCGTGGGGATCACGCCGTGCCCGAGGTTGAAGATGTGGCCCGGCGCAGCTGCCCCCGCGTCGAGGACCTGGGCAGCGCGTTCGAGCATCACCTCGGTCGGGGCGAAGACGAGCGTCGGGTCGAGGTTGCCCTGGACCGCCCGGCCACCGGCACGCTCGATCCCCGCGGACAGCGGGACCCGCCAGTCCACACCGACGACGTCGGCCCCGGCCTCCCCCATCAGGTCGAGGATCTCGCCGGTGCCCACCCCGAAGTGGATCCGCGGCACACCCGTGGCGCCGATGCGTTCCAGGACGTGGGCCGACCACGGCTGGACGTGGGTGCGGTAGTCCTCGCGCGTCACCGCGCCGGCCCAGGAGTCGAACAGCTGCACCGCCGAGGCGCCGGCCGCGACCTGCACCTCGAGGTAGGCCGCCGCGATGCCGGAGATCTTGCGCATCAGCGCGCTCCACACCTCCGGCGCCCCGAACATCAGGGCCTTGGTGCGGGCGTGCTCCTTGGAGGGCCCGCCCTCGACGAGGTACGACGCCACGGTGAACGGCGCGCCGGCGAACCCGATCAGCGGCGTCGCGCCCAGCTCGCCGACCAGCCCCTGCACCGCCTCGGTGATGTAGGGGACGTGCTCGGGAGTGAGGTCGGGGATCGCCTCGACGTCGGCCATCGTCCGCACCGGCTGGGCGACGACCGGCCCCACTCCGGGCTTGATGTCGAGGTCGACGCCGACCGCCTTGAGCGGCAGCACGATGTCGGAGAAGAAGATCGCGGCGTCGACCCCGTAGCGGCGTACGGGCTGCATCGTGATCTCCACGACGAGCTCCGGCCGCATGCACGACTCGAGCATGCTGACGCCCTCGCGGACCTTGAGGTACTCCGGCAGCGAGCGCCCCGCCTGACGCATGAACCACACCGGCGTGTGCGGCGTCGGCTCGCACCGCGCGGCCCGCAGGAAGGCCGAGTCACGCAGCGCCGGATCCGTCTCGGAGGCAGCGGGCATGCGCCGATCTTCGCAGGTCAGGCGGCGAGTCGGGTCCCCGGGACCACCCCGTCGGCCTAACCTGTCGACATGGCGGCACCCGAGCAACCCCGCATCGAGCCGCCGACGTCTCCACCGGAGTTCCGTCGCGCCGTGGCCCAGATGAGGGCCGCGAAGTTCCGCGCCGAGCTCTTCGTCGAGGAGATGCCGGCGCCGCAACGGATCGCGCCCTTCGCCTCCGCCCTGTCGGCGGACGTGACCGTGGACGGAGAGGACGTCGGCTCGGGCCGGGTCGTCGTGCTCCACGACCCGGCGGGCAACGACGCCTGGCAGGGCACCTTCCGATGTGTGGCCTACGCGCGCGCCGAGATCGACCCCGAGCTGGTCAGCGACCCGCTGCTGGCCGGCGTCGGCTGGAGCTGGCTGACCGAGGCGCTGGACGCCCACGGTGCGGCGTACGCCGTGCCGTCGGGCAGCGTCACCTGCGTCAGCTCCGAGAGCTTCGGCGGCATGGCCGACGAGCCGGCGACCGCCCAGCTCGAGATCCGCGCCTCGTGGTCCCCGACCGGTGACCTCACCCCACACGTCGAGGCGTGGGGCGAGCTGCTCTGCACGGCGGTCGGCCTGCCGCCGGTGCCCGAGGGCGTGGCCACGATGCCCTCCCGACGCGGGCAACGTGGCGGCTGATGTCGGGGTCGAAGTCCGAGCAGCCCGAGCCCACTGACCAGAGCCCCGACACCGCTTGAGACCCCCGAGGAGCCGGCTCCTCCACCGGCCCCCCTGCTGCGCCTGCGCGACGGGCTGCCCGCCATCACCGAGACCGACGAGGGCCTGGCCGACGTCGTCTCCCGGGTCGCTGCCGGCAGCGGGCCGATCGCGCTCGACGCCGAGCGGGCGTCTGGCTACCGCTACTCCCCCCGCGCCTACCTGATCCAGCTGCGCCGCGAGGGCTCCGGCACCGCCCTGGTCGACCCGACCGCCTACGACGACCTCTCCTCGCTCAACGAGGCGATCGGCGGGGCCGAGTGGATCCTGCACGCCGCCAGCCAGGACCTGCCCTGCCTGCGCGAGGTCGGTCTCGTGCCCGGTCGCGCTGTTCGACACCGAGCTCGCCGCCCGGCTGCTCGGCTACCCCCGGGTCGGCCTGGCCACGCTCGTCGAGGTGATCCTGGGCCGATCGATGCGCAAGGAGCACTCCGCGGTCGACTGGTCACGCCGGCCGCTGCCGCAGCCGTGGCTGGAGTACGCCGCCCTCGACGTCGAGGTGCTCATCGAGCTGCGCGACGTGATCGCCGCGGAGCTGGTCGAGTCCGGCAAGGACGGCTGGGCCCAGGAGGAGTTCCAGCACCTGATCCACCACGTCCCTCCGCCGCGGCAGGACCCGTGGCGACGTACGTCCGGGATCCACAAGGCGAAGGGCCGGCGAGCGCTGGCCGCCGTACGCGAGCTGTGGACCGCGCGCGACGAGATCGCCGCGCAGCGCGACACCACTCCCGGACGGCTGGTCCCCGACTCATCGCTGATCGCGGCGGCCAACACCATGCCCACCAACACGGCCGCCCTGCTCGACACCCCGGGCTTCCACGGCCGTGGGGCACGCCGCTACTCCGACCAGTGGCTGGCCGCCCTGGTCCGGGCCCGCGAGCTGCGCGACAACGAGCTGCCCCCGCTGACGATCCGCTCCGACGGCCCCCCGGCCCCACGCGTGTGGGCCGAGCGCGACCCGGCAGCGGCGGCCCGCCTCTCCACGGCCCGCGCCCTGGTGAACGGGTTCGCCGAGGAGCGCAGCCTCCCGGTCGAGAACATGCTGACGCCCGACTACCTGCGCCGGGTGCTGTGGAAGCCTCCCGCAGCCGTCGAGGCCGACATGGAGGACGCGGTCGCCGAGGAGCTCACCCGTCTGGGCGCGCGACGCTGGCAGATCGCCATCACCGCGCCGATGATCGCCGAGGCGATCCTGCACCCGAAGCAGCCGCCCAAGGACGAGTGACCGGATCGCTCAGGGCGTCGGTGACGGGGTCGCCGACGGCGAGGGAGCCTTCGACGGGTCGAACATCGCGATCGACGCCTCGTCGATCGCCTCGAGCCGGTCCTTCAGCGGCAGGATCACCGGGTCGTAGAACAGCTGCGTCAGGTCACGCGCGGTGGCCCGCCGGACCGTGGGCCACTGCGGGTCGCTGGGCAGCAGCCTGGTGAAGCGCACCTCGCGGGTGAAGACCCCCGAGTGCAGCGGGCGCTGGCCCGTCTGCAGGAAGTCCTCGCCGCCGACCACGGCGACGTTGGCGGGCATCACGTAGCCGGTCTTCGCCAGGAGGGTCGCGCCCTGGTCGGAGATCACGTCGGTGAGCACGTCGGCCGCCATGTCGGTGTGCTCCGACGCCGAGGAGATGCACAGGCCGGACATCGAGGCGATGGAGGCCGGGCTGGAGATCCTGGGCAACGGCATCACGTCGAAGGTCAGGTTCTGCTGGGCGCGCAGCTCGGGGACCAGGTCGCGGTAGCCGAGGATCATCCCCAGCTTGCCGGCCTTGAACCGGTCGATGGCCGAGCGCCTCTGCAGGGCGGTCTCGTTGAAGGTCACTGCGGGGTCGCGCACGATCTCGAGCAGCTTCTCCAGCGCGCTCTGCGACGCCCCGTCGGACAGGGTCAGCGTGGTCGGCTCGTCGGTGTCGTCGACGACCTCGCCACCGCCGGACCAGATGAACGGCGACGACCTGCTCGAGGTCCGGGTTCGACGTACAGGCCGCGTACGCCGGGCCGGCGCGGCTGGAGCGCTCCGCGCCGGAACTCGTCGAGCGACCAGCCGTCCTCCTGCGAGACCGGGTTGCGACCCGGCTCGGCGATGCGGTCGAGCTCGATCAGCTTGGGGTTGTAGTAGACGACCATCGGCGAGATGTCGAGCGGCATGCACTGCAACGCGGCGTCGGCGCTGAACGCCTCCAGGCCGGTGCGGACGTAGCCGCCGCCGAAGTCGACCTGGCGCTCGGCGAGCAGGTCGTCGACCCGGCGGATGGCCTTGTCCTGCTCCAGCGACGTGAGGTCGTCGTGGTCCATCAGGAAGAGGTCGGGCGGGTCGCCCTTGGCCGTGGCCGACCGGAACGCGGCCATCGCCAGCTCGTGGGTGGCGTAGGCGTCGATGACCACCTTGGTGCCGGGGTGCTGGACCGTGTAGGCGGCCGCGATCTGCTTGTAGGCGTCGATCACGGGCTCGGGGCCGTAGACCGCGAAGGTGATCTCGGTCGGGGCCGGCGCGGTCGGTGACGGCTTGGCCTTGGGCGGCGGCGTGTCGTTGGACGAGCAGCCGGCGGCGACCGCGGCGAGGACCAGCAGCGGCCGCCACGCCTCGTCGGACCGACGACCTCACCACCATCGCGCAACGCACCTTTCCACCGTCCCGAGGCCCAGCCGGGGCCCACTGGCTCATCCGGCGCCGCCACGATATCGGGACACGCCACACCGTCGTGACGCACGGTCTCCGCGAGGTCGTGACCTCTACGCTGACGCCATGCCAACGACCAGGAAGCGCAGGGCCGGCGTCGCCACCGCGACGCTCGGACTCCTCCTCAGCGGCTCCCTCTCGGGCTGCTCCCTCAGCAAGGACGACGACCCGGACAAGCGCGACACCTCCTCGGCGGCGGAACCGACGCCGACGGAGAGCGAGGAACCGAGCGAGGCACCGACCGAGACGGCCTCCGAGACGCCCACACCGACGCCCGAGGCCTCCAGCACCGCCAAGCCCGGGACCCCGGAGGCCGCGCTGCATCGGCGCCGCCGACTTCCCGCAGCTCAACGAGACCTCCGCGTGGACCGAGGTCGAGACGACGGTGCCGGGCCCGGACAACTTCGGGCTGTGCCAGCAGTTCGACACCCTCTCGATCGGCGCCATGAGCGCGGTGGAGCGCTCCTTCAAGACCGGCACCTCGGGCCAGGACACCGCCGGCCAGCAGGTCGCCGAGTTCCCGGACGCGCAGAACACCGTCCGTGGCAACAAGGTCCTCGAGGCCTGGCACGACGAGTGCCGCAAGACGCTGCGTGAGACTCCCGGAGCAAGTACCGGAACGTGAAGGTGCGGCCGATCACCGACGTCGCGGTCCCCAACGGCAAGGGCTGGTACTACCTGGTCAGCTACACGCGCGGCGGTACGGGGCTACTTCCACGAGTTCGGGGTCGTCTACGACGGCAACCGGATGACGCTGCTGAAGATCGACCACGAGGGCCAGGACCACAACTACGAGCCCGGGCAGGACCCCATGGAGCTGGCCGTCAAGGCGGCATCGGCCAAGATGGGCTGATGGAGACGCACCGATGAGCGCCGAGCGGCACCACCACCGCCCCTCGATGCCGGGTGCCAAGCACTTCGAGGCGATCGAGGGCGACGTCGATCCCGCGACGCTCAGCGAGGCGGCCGACCGCGCCGCGCACGCCCTGGTCCGCGGTGCCCGCGGGCAGGCCGACGAGGCGCTGGTCGCGCGGGTGGTGCACCTCGCCGACTCCGAGGGCCTGGAGACCCTGGCGGAGCTGTGGGCCGGCGCCCCGGCCGACTCGCTGGCGGGCGCGCTGTGGCGGCTCTACCTGCTCCGCAGCTGGGTGTACGCCGACCCGCTGGCCGCGGCCGCCGAGTTCGACCGTGGCCGGACGCACGTCCCCGTCGCCGAGGTGATCTCCGGCGTGGTGGAGCCTCCCGGACCCGACGAGGTCCGCGCCCTCGTCGACGAGGTTCTCAGCGGAGTGGTGGTCGGCGACTTCGCGGACACCCTGTTCCGGGCGGCGGCGTTCGCCCGCGTCGCAGCGGCCGGGCGGGTGCACGACGAGCCCGCCGAGACGGCCGAGGGCGTCGTCGTACGCCACCGACGTGTCGGCCTCGCGCCTGATCACCCTGGCCGACCAGCTCGAGCGTGCCGCGCACCTCGAGCTGAACGCCTCCCTGGGCTGAGTGACACTCACCACCCCGAGTTGGGTTGATGCTGGGGCCTTCACTTGTACAGTTGGTCGCGCGTCGGGCCGTGGCAGCCCCGGGTCCCAAAATAAGCCGCTTCGAGCGGCCACGCGCCGTGAGGCGCTCCCGGCCCGACGCCCAACTTTCTCGGCAGGAGAGGTGACCCGATGGCCCTCCGGCTCCCGCGCTTCCGGCTCCGCAACCCGCTGACCCCTCGCACGCCTCGCCTGCGCTACGCCCCGCGGGCCGACGGCCGGCCGGATCCCGGCGAGGTCGTGTGGACGTGGGTCCCCTACGAGGACGACCCGGCGCAGGGCAAGGACCGGCCGGTGCTGGTGATCGGCGAGGAGGGCGACCAGCTGCTGGCGCTCCAGCTCACCTCGCGCGACCACGACGTCGACGCCGGACAGGAGCACCGCAGCGGACGCGAGTGGATGGACGTCGGCACCGGCGCCTGGGACGCGCAGCGCCGCCCGAGCGAGGTGCGGCTGAACCGGCTGCTGCGCATCGACCCGGCCGGCGTACGTCGCGAGGGCGCGGCACTGCCCCGCGAGACCTTCGACGCCGTGATCGAGGCGGCGAGGCCGTACCTCTAGCCGCTCTAGCCGAGAGCCTTGCGGATCCGGGTGTCGGACACCGGCTGGGCGGTGCCGAGCTGCTGGGCCCAGAGGCTGACGCGGTAGTCCTCCAGCATCCAGCGGACCTGGCGCAGCCGGGCGCTCGGTGGCCGCCCCGGCGGCAGCGCGTCGACCCGGTGCTGCCACGCCTGCTGGAGCTCCTGCGACCTGGTCCATCAGCTCCCGGTCGCGGTGCAGCTCGCCGAGGCGCTCGATCCGCGCGGTCATCGCCTTGAGGTAGCGGGGGTACTCGCGCAGCGCGGTCGTCCCCGCCTCGCTGACGAACCCGTCGTGCACGAGCCTGGCCAGCTGTCCGCGCAGATCCGTCATCGCGGGGAGCTGCGCCAGGTCGACGCGCCCGTGCAGGGCCTTGTCGACCGGGCGCCACTCGGCGAGCACCCGCAGCACCTGGTGGAGCACGGCGGCGGAGCGCTCCGGCAGCTCGGTCCGGGCTCGCGCCGGCCAGCTCCTCGAAGGCGGCCTGGTCACGGACCGTCGGTGCCTGGTCGACGATCTCCCCCGCGGCCGCGACGACACAGTCCTCGATGAGCGCGCGGACGTTGGGGTACGGCGAGGCGGCGAGCCCGAGCTTCGCGGTGTTGTCGAGCCCGTCGACCAGCGAGGCGACCGGAGAGCTCGTCGCGAGCAGCAGCAGCCGTCGTACGCCGAGCCGGTGGTGGGCCTCCTGCTCCTCGGCCGAGGCCGCCACCCGCAGCCCGACCGTGCTGCCCTCGTCGACCAGCGCCGGGTAGCCGTGCACCTCGTGGCCCGCGCGCGTCCGGGTGAACGACGGCTCGATCGTCCCGAAGGTCCACGAGGTCTGCCCGGTCGCGCTCAGGCCCGACTCCTCGGCCGCCTGACGCATCGCCCGGTCGAAGGAGGGACGCAGCGGCAGCTTGAGCGACTCGAGGTCCTTGCCCGCCCCGACCTCGGCCCCCTGGTCGTCGACGACCCGGAACGTCGGCCGCAGGTGGGCCGGCACCTTCTCCGCGTCCCAGGCCTCGTGCGGCACGTGCACGCCGGTCAGCGAACGGAGGTAGCGGGACAGCGCCTCGAGCAGCGGTTCCTCCCCCGGCGGCACGGCCTCGAGGAACCGGCGGGCCACGTCGGGGGCGGGCACGAAGTTCACCCGCAGCTGCTTGGGCAGCGAACGGATCAGGGAGGTCACCAGCTCGTGCCGCAGCCCGGGCACGTTCCAGGTGAACGGCGCCGACCCGACCGTGTTCAGCGTCGCGAGCGGCACGTCGATGGTGACGCCGTCGGCCTCGTGACCCGGCTCGAAGTGGTAGCTCAGCGGCAGCGTCAGCGGTCCTTCGTGCCAGGCGTCCGGGAAGTCGCCCTCGTCGAGCTCGGCCCCCTCGTGCACCAGCATCGAGGGGTCGAAGGTGAGCAGGTCGGGCCGGTCACGGCGCTCCTGCTTCCACCAGGTGTCGAAGTGCGCCCCCGAGACGACCTCGGCCGGCACCCGGGCGTCGTAGAAGTCGAACAGCGTCTCCTCGTCGACCACGATGTCGTGTCGCCGCGCCCGGTGCTCGAGCTCGGCCGCCTCCTCGAGCAGGCGTCGGTTGGTCTCGAAGAACCGGTGCCGGGCGCGCCACTCCCCCTGCACGAGCGCGTGCCGGACGAACAGCTCGCGGGCGACGTCGGGCTGGTGCCGGCCGATGGGTACGACGCGGTCGGCGACCAGCGGGACGCCGTACAGGGTGACGCGCTCGTGGGCGAGTGCGGACTCGCGCTTCTTCGACCAGTGCGGCTCGGACCACGTGCGCTTGACCAGGTCGCCGCCCAGCCGCTCGGCCCAGAGCGGGTCGATCGCGGCGTTCTGCCGGCCCCACAGCCGCGAGGTCTCGACCAGCTCGGCCGCCATCACGAGGTCGGGCTGGGACTTGAACAGCCCCGAGCCCGGGAAGATCGCGAACCGGCTCCCGCGCGCGCCGAGGTAGTCGCGCCGGTCCGGGTCGCGCAGCCCGATGTGGGAGAGCAGCCCGGACAGCAGGGCCTGGTGGATGCCGTCGTCGTCGGGGACGTCGGCGGGCACGCCCGGGCTTCAGCCCGACCTGCTTGGCCACCTGGCGCAGCTGGGACTCGAAGTCCTGCCACTCGCGCACGCGCAGGTAGTTCAGGTGCTCCTGGCGGCACATCCGCCGGAAGGCGCTGGAGCCCATCTCCTTCTGCTGGGTGCGCAGGTGGCGCCAGAGGTTGAGCCACGCCATGAAGTCCGACCGCGGGTCGCGGAAGCGGGCGTGCAGCTGGTCGGCGCGGGTGCGCTGCTCGACCGGCCGCTCGCGCGGGTCCTGGATCGAGAGCCCGGCGGTGATCACGAGGACCTCGCGCAGGCAGCCGAGCCGGTCGGCCTCGAGGATCATCCGCGCCATCCGCGGGTCGATGGGCAGCCGGGCGAGCTTGCGCCCGACGCCGGTGAGGCGCGGGCGGTCGCCTCGACCGCCGGGCTTCAGGGCGCCGAGCTCCTCCAGCAGCTGTACGCCGGCCCGGACCGCCCTCTGGTCCGGCGGGTCGACGAAGGGGAACCGCTCGACCTGGCCCAGCCCGAGCGAGGTCATCTGGAGGATCACGCTGGCCAGCGAGGTGCGCAGGATCTCCGGCTCGGTGAACTCGGGCCGGCCCTGGAAGTCCTCCTGGCTGTAGAGCCGGATCGCGATGCCGGCCTCCACCCGCCCGCACCGGCCCGAACGCTGCTGCGCCGAGGCCTGGCTGACCGGCTCGATCGGGAGCCGCTGCACCTTGGTGCGCACCGACCAGCGGCTGATCCGGGCCAGGCCGGTGTCGATCACCGCGGTGATGCCGGGGACGGTCAGGCTCGTCTCGGCGACGTTGGTGGCGAGCACCACGCGGCGACGGGTGTGCCGCTCGAAGACGCGGTGCTGCTCGGCCGCGGAGAGGCGCGAGAAGAGGGGCACGATGTCGAAGCCGCGCGGGCCCTCCGACCGGCGCTGGAGCACGTCGGCGGTGTCGCGGATCTCGCGCTCCCCCGGGAGGAAGACCAGGATGTCGCCGGCCGTGTCGGCCAGCAGCTCGACGACGGCGTCCTCGATCGCCTCGGTCTGGTCGCGCTGGACGGGCTCGCCCTCCTCGTCGTCGTACGACTCCTCGAGCAGTGGGCGGTAGCGCACCTCGACGGGGTAGGTGCGTCCCGAGACCTCGATGATCGGGGCGGGTCGGCCCTGGGCGTCGGCGAAGTGCTCGGCGAAGCGCTCGGGGTCGATCGTCGCGGAGGTGATCACGACCTTGAGGTCGGGCCGCCGGGGCAGCAGCCGCTTGAGGTAGCCGAGCAGGAAGTCGACGTTGAGGCTGCGCTCGTGGGCCTCGTCGATGATCACCGTGTCGTAGCGCTCGAGGTCGCGGTCGTGCTGGAGCTCGGCGAGCAGGATGCCGTCGGTCATCACCTTGACCCGGCTCTGCTTCGACGTACGGTCCGTGAACCGCACCTGGTAGCCGACCGTGTCGCCCAGCTCGGTGCCGAGCTCCTCCGCGATCCGCTCCGCGACGCTGCGCGCGGCGATCCGGCGTGGCTGGGTGTGCCCGATCATCTTCGACTCGCCCCGGCCCGAGCGCGAGGCAGATCTTCGGCAGCTGCGTCGTCTTCCCCGACCCGGTCTCCCCGGCGACGATCACGACCTGGTGGTCGGCGATGGCCTTCGCGATGTCGTCACGACGGGCCGAGACCGGCAGGTCGGGAGGGAAGTGGATACGCACAGCGTCGCCATTCTCCCCGGCGGTGGGTGGAGGGGGAAAGGGGGTTTGCGGGGCGTCGGTTTCCCCGGGCGCCCGGGGAAACTGCGGCCGGGCGGGCAGAGCATCACCCTTCCGGCCGCAGGATCACCCGTCAGCCCCGCCCGGTTCGTCCTCAGTCCGACGGGGTGGGCTTCGCCGTCGGGGTGGGTACGCCGCTGGGGAACGGGTTCTGTGGCCCGTCCTGGTCCCACTGCCGCTGACCGATGCCACGTCGCTCCGACCAGCGCGGGGACCGTCGCGCCAGTACCACTGGCCCGCGCCGGGCGGGCGCTGCGGCTGACCTGGCTGGAGCCCGCGCGGGCCGCCGCCGGGGCCCATCCCGGGACGCATCCGGAAGTCGACCGTCGTGGTCGTCGCCCGCGTTCGCCAGCGCCGCGCCGGCCAGACCGCCGAGGATCACCGAGGCCAGCGCGACGGCGATCACCGCGCGCAGGGACCACAGCCGGTCCACGAACCGCGGCTTCGGCCCGGCCGGCTCGCGCTCGGGCGGGATCACCCGGGTGTGCCAGGATCTGGTGCCGGGTCGGGGTCCGGCGGCGGCACCGGACGCGACTCGGGAGGTTCCTCGCTCACGCACCCATGGTGCGCCGCGATCCTGTGTTTGTCCTGTGACCGGGCCACGAACCCGACGGCGGCGCTCACAGGAAACACACAGCCACCTCATGGACTCTTCCCGGACCAACCGGACAGAGTGAGGGTCATGAAGAGCGCGGAACCCGACCTCACCCGGCCCGACGGCACTCCCCTGCGGGTGCTGGTCGTCGACGACGAGGAGAACATCGCCGAGCTGCTCCGGATGGCGCTGCGCTACGAGGGCTGGGAGGTCGAGGTCGCGCTCAACGGCACCAAGGCCGTGTCCACGGCGAAGCGCCAGCGGCCCGACGCGGTCGTGCTCGACATGATGCTGCCCGACTTCGACGGCATGGAGGTGCTCCGCAGGCTGCGCGGCGACCAGACCGACGTACCCGTGCTCTTCCTGACCGCCCGCGACTCCGTCGAGGACCGCGTCGCCGGACTCACCGCCGGCGGCGACGACTACGTCACCAAGCCGTTCTCGCTCGAGGAGGTCGTGGCCCGGCTGCGCGCCCTGATGCGCCGTGCAGGTGCGCGCCAGGCCCAGAGCGAGTCGACGCTGCACGTCGGCGACCTCGTCCTCGACGAGGACAGCCACGAGGTCAACCGGGGCGGCGAGGAGATCAGCCTGACCGCGACCGAGTTCGAGCTGCTGCGCTTCCTGATGCGCAACCCGCGCCGGGTGCTCAGCAAGGCCCAGATCCTCGACCGGGTCTGGAACTACGACTTCGGCGGCCAGGCCAACGTCGTCGAGCTCTACATCTCCTACCTGCGCAAGAAGATCGACGCCGGTCGCGAGCCGATGATCCACACCATGCGCGGAGCCGGCTACGTCCTGAAGCCCGACCGAATGAGGCTGCGCCCCGCCTCCCTCACCTCGCGCCTCGTCCTCACCGCCGTCGGGCTGGTGGCCCTCGTCTCGCCTGCTCGTCAGCGTGACCACCGCGGTGGCGATGAAGTCCGCCCTGACCGACCGGCTCGACGCGACGTCGAAGCCCTCGCGCCACGCCAGCTGTCCCGTCATCGGTCGGCGGGCGGCCAGCCCGGACCCCGCTCCGGCGTCGGCCTCGTCGCGGTGTACGACGAGGACGGCGACGTCAGCCAGGGCGTCAACGTGCCCGTCGCTCGCCGACCAGGACGCCGAGCGCCTGACCAAGAAGCAGATGGCAGCCGGAAGGCGGTGCCCGACGACGGCGAGATTCACGACCTCGACCTGGACGGCGTCGGATCCTTCCGGGTCCGCACCCACGAGGTGCGCGCCAACGACACGACCCTCACCGCCGTCACCGGGCTGACCACCGACGACCTCGACAACACGCTGTCCGACCTCGTCCTGGTGGGAGCTCCTCGCTCAGCCTGGTCGGCGTCCTGCTCGCGCTTCGGCGGGCGGCCTGCTGCTGGTGCGCCGCCAGCTGCGTCCCCTGCGCGAGGTCGCCGACGTCGCCCACGAGGTCACGCAAGCTCGAGCTGAACACCGGTTCGGATCGGCCAGACCGTGCGCGTGCCCGAGAAGCTCACCGACGAACGCACCGAGGTCGGCCAGGTCGGCGCCGCGCTGAACACCCTGCTCGAGACACGTCGAGGGCGCGCTCGACGCCCGCCACCGCAGCGAGCAGCAGGTCCGCCAGTTCGTGGCCGACGCCTCCCACGAGCTGCGCACGCCGCTGGCCACCATCCACGGGTACGCCGAGCTGTCGCCGCCGCACGCCGGACGAGCTCCCCGCCTCCGACCTGGACAAGGTCGGACGGAGGCCGACCGGATGTCGGCCCTGGTCGAGGACCTGCTGCTGCTCGCCCGGCTCGACTCCGGCCGGCCGCTGGCGAGCGGACGAGGTCGACCTGACCGGGCTGCTGCTCGGAGCCGTCGACGACGCCCGCGTGGTCGGCGCCCGAGCACCGGTGGCAGCTCCGGCTGCCGGACGAGCCGGTCGTCGTGACCGGCGACGAGCAGCGGCTGCACCAGGTGGTCACCAACCTGCTCGGCAACGCCCGCCACCACACGCCCGCCCGGCACCACCGTGACGGTCTCGGCCGAGTCGACCGCCACCGGCGCCGCCATCGACGTGCACGACGACGGCCCCGGGCTGCCCGCCGATCTCGCGGACCACGTCTTCGAGCGGTTCACCCGCGGCGACAGCTCGCGCACCCGGTGCCAGCGGCGGCGCCGGCCTCGGGCTCTCGCTGGTCGCCGCGATCGTCCAGGCCCACGGCGGCACGGCGTCGGTCTCACTCCGAGCCCGGCGACACCACCTTCACGGTCTCGCTGCCCGCGCTGACCCGGCTCGTCGCGCGGTCTGACCAGCGACGAGCCGCTCACAGCAGGCCCACAGAGTCGACCACACGGCCGTCGCAGCGCGGCACCGCGATCGTGTGCGGCATGGACACCACGAGCACCCTGCCCCGCCGCCGGCGGCCGCAGCGCCCGCGAGGCCGTCGCGCGCCCGCCCTCCGACCGACCGCACCCGCCGAGCCCCGCCGGCCGCCCGCCTGTGGCGCGGCCGCGCCGACGACCCGCCTGGGCGCGGCCGGCCCTGATCGGCCTGCTCCTCGCCACCGGCGTCCTCTACCTCTGGGGCCTCGGCGCCAGCGGCTGGGCCAACTCCTTCTACTCCGCGGCCGTGCAGGCCGGCTCGGAGTCGTGGAAGGCGTTCTTCTTCGGCTCCAGCGACGCCGCCGAACTCGATCACCGTCGACAAGACGCCGCTCGCGCTGTGGCCGATGGCCCTGTCGGTGCGGCTCTTCGGGCTCTCCAGCTGGAGCATCCTGGTGCCCCAGGCGCTGATGGGCGTCGCCACCGTCGGGCTGCTGCACCGCGTCGTCCGTCGTACGACGGGATCGGCGGCGCCGGGCCTGATCGCCGGCGCCGTGATGGCGCTGACCCCGGTCGCCGTGCTGATGTTCCGGTTCAACAACCCCGACGCGCTGCTGACCCTGCTGATGGTCGGCGCGGCCGCGGCGCACCCTGCGCGCGCATCGAGCGCCAGCGAGTCGACGCCGAAGCGGCCACCCGTCCGCTGGCTGGCCCTCGGCGGCGCCCTCGTCGGCCTGGCCTTCCTGACCAAGATGCTGCAGGCGTTCCTGGTGCTGCCGGCCCTCGCGCTGGCCTACCTGCTCTTCGCGCAAGCACCTCGTGGGGCAAGCGCATCGGCCACCTGCTCGTCGCGTTCGGCTCGATGCTGCTCGCCGGCGGCTGGTGGATCGCGATCGTCGAGCTGTGGCCGGCCTCGAGCCGGCCCTACATCGGCGGCTCGCAGGACAACTCGATCCTCGAGCTCACCCTCGGCTACAACGGGCTTCGGCCGGCTCACCGGCAACGAGACCGGCTCGGTCGGCGGCGGTGGCGGCGGCACGGCGGCGGCATCTGGGGCGCGACCGGGCTGTTCCGGCTCTTCGACAGCGAGATCGGCGGCCAGATCGCCTGGCTGCTCCCGGCGGCGCTCGTCCTCGGCGGTGGCCGCGCTCTGGTTCGCGCCGGCCGGCGACGAACCGGCTGCGCGCCGGGCTCACCCTGTGGCTGACCTGGCTGCTCGTCACCGGCGCTGACCTTCAGCTTCATGGCCGGCATCTTCCACGCCTACTACACCGTCGCGCTCGCGCCCGCGGTCGCCGCGCTCGTCGGCATCGGCGCCTGGGTGCTCTGGCAGCACCGCGTCCTCGCTCGTCGCCGCCGCGGTGCTCGCCTTCACCGTCGGCGCTCACCTCGGTGTTCGCGTGGTACCTCCTCGACCGGGCCGACGGCTTCGTGCCCGTGGCTGAAGTGGGTCGTCGTGGTCGTCGGCCTGGTCGCGGCGCTCGGCCTCGCCGGGCTCGCGGCACCTGCCCCGCAGGCTCGCCCTGGTCGCGGCCGGCGCCGCCCTGGTGGCCACGCTGGCCGGGCCCGGCGGCGTACGCCGTGAGCACCGCGTCGCACGCCGCACACCGGCTCCATCCCGAGCGCCGGGCCGGCCACGGCCGGCGGACGCGGCGGTCCGGGCGGCGGCGGCGGCGGCCCCGGCGGCGGCATGCGGCAGCTGGGCACCGCCGACCCGGCCAGACGCAGGCCCAGGGCCCAGACGACACAGGGCCAGACCCAGACGCCAGACCGGCAGGCGGGCGGCGCTGGGCGGCCTGCTCAACGGCAGCACGCTCGACGGCGGCGGTGACGGCGCTGCTCCAGACCGACGCCGACTCCTACACCTGGGCCGCGGCGGCGGTCGGCGCCAACAACGCGTCCGGCTACCAGCTGGCCAGCGAGCAGCCGGTGATGGCCATCGGTGGCTTCAACGGCAGCGACCCGAGCCCGACGCTCGCGCAGTTCCAGCAGTACGTCGCCGACGGCCAGATCCACTACTTCATCGCCAGCGGTGGCGGACGGGCGGCGGACCCGGAGGCAACGGCGAGCAGCGAGATCGCCCAGTGGGTCGAGGCCAACTTCACCGCGACCACCGTCGACGGCGTGACGCTCTACGACCTCTCCGGCGGGATCCAGTGAGCGCCCTGCTCCAGCCCGCCTCGCCGGGCGGCGAACGGTGCCGCGCGGCCGACGACGACGGTGCTCGACGTGGTGATCCCGGTCTACAACGAGGAGGCCCAGCTCGCCGCGTCGGTGGAGCGGGTGCTCGAGCACCTGCGCACGATGCCGTGGTCGCTTCCGCGTCACGATCGCCGACAACGCCAGCACCGACCAGACCGCGCTGATCGCCCGCCGGCTCAGCCACGCCAACCCCGAGGTGCTCGGTGGTGCACCTGGCCGAGAAGGGGCGCGGCCGGGCGCTCAAGCGGGTGTGGAGCGCCTCGGAGAGCGACGTGCTCGTCTACATGGACGTCGACCTCTCCACCGACCTCGCGGCGCTGCTCCCCCTGGTCGCCCCGCTGGTCAGCGGGCACTCCGACCTCGCGATCGGGTCGCGGCTCGTCCCGGCACTCGCGGGTCGAGCGCGGGGCCAAGCGCGAGTTCATCTCGCGCAGCTACAACCTGCTGCTGCGCCAGACCCTGCGGGCCCGGTTCAGCGACGCGCAGTGCGGCTTCAAGGCGATCCGTCGCGACGCCGCGCGCGAGCTGCTGCCGCTCGTCGAGGACAACGCCTGGTTCTTCGACACCGAGCTCCTCGTGGTCGCCGAGCGGGCCGGGCTGCGCATCCACGAGGTGCCCGTCGACTGGGTCGACGACCCGGACAGCAGCGTCGACGTCGTGCGGACCGCGATCGACGACCTCGAGGGCATGGTCCGGCTCGGGCGCGCGCTCGTCCGCGGCACCCTGCCGCTGCGCGAGATCGGCGAGCGGCTGGGCCGCACCAGCTCCGAGGCCGGCCGCGGTCGACTGGGCATGCAGGTCGGCATCTTCCTGGTGATCGGGGTCTGCTCGACGCTGGCCTACGCCCTGCTCTACCTCGGCCTGCGCGGCACGCATGACCCCGTGGTGGGCCAACTTCACCGCGCTGCTGCTGACGGCCATCGCCAACACGGCGGCCAACCGCCGGTTCACCTTCGGCGTGCGCGGTCCGCGGGACGTCGTACGTCACCAGCTGCAGGGGCTGGCCATCTTCGCGGCCGGGCTCGCCGCCACCACCGGATCGCTGTGGCTGCTGCACGCCCTCACGTCGCCGAGCCGCGGCGCTGGAGGTCGCCGTGCTGACGGCCGCCAACCTCGGCCGTCACCGTGCTGCGGTTCGTCGCGATGAAGCTCTGGGTGTTCGTACGACGGACCGAGGACCGGTCAGCCGCGCGACAGCGGAGCCAGGATCGCCGGCAGCGACGCCGACAGGATCAGCAGCAGCTCGTCGCGACTGATGCCGCGGTGGTCGCGGACCCAGTCGACGACGACCTCCTCGGTCGAAGGCCGCCCAGCCGCGCACCACCAGGCGCACCGCCGGGGTGTCGACCAGCCCGAGGTGGCGCGCCTCCTCGGCGACCGGTCCCTCGAAGAGCCGGCCGGTGAGCGCCTCGCGCGACTCCTCGTAGATCTCGCGCAGGCCCTCGTGGCCCCCGGCCGCGCCGCGGACCAGCGAGACGTAGCCCTCGTAGTTCTCCACCACGTAGTCGACGTAGCGGGCCAGCGAGCCCTCGAGCTGCTCCAGCGCGCTGCCCTCGCCGTCGGGCGCGGTCACGCGCGAACAGGTCGTCGGCCGCCCGCCGCACGACGGCGGTGTGGAACTCCTGCTTGCCGCCGAAGTAGTGGTAGAGCAGGCCGCGCGAGATGCCGGCCTCCTCGGCCAGCGTCTCGATGGAGAGGTCCTCCAGCGACCGGGTCGCGAGCAGCCGCACGCCGAGCTCGATCAGCTGCTCGCGGCGGCTGTCGGGACTCATCCGGACGCGGGCCGGGGTGGAGGAGGACATGTGTCCGATGTTACTGAACTCGCGTCAACAATGCTATTGACGGTCGTTCAGTACGTTGGCAGGGTTGGCGCATGACCTCCACGACCCCCTCCACCGCGCGCCCCGCCCGAGCTGCCCGAGCGCGTCCGCGTGCTCGTCGTCGGCGCCGGGCTTCGCCGGCCTCGGCACCGCGATCAAGCTCGACGAGCACGGCTTCGGCGACTTCCTCGTCGTCGACAAGGGCCAGACCGTCGGCGGCACCTGGCGCGACAACACCTACCCCGGCGCCGCCTGCGACGTGCCCAGCCAGCTCTACTCCTTCAGCTTCGCGCCCAACCCCGACTGGTCGCGCTCCTTCTCCCCGCAGCCGGAGATCCAGGCCTACCTCGAGCGGGTCGCCCGCGAGTCCGGCGTGCTCGACCGGTTCCGCTTCGGCGTCACCGTCGAGGACGCCGCCTGGGACGAGGACGAGCAGGTCTGGCGCGTCGGCACCGACCACGGCGAGGTCGTCGCCGACGTCGTCGTCACCGGTTCGGGCGGCCTCTCCGAGCCCAAGCTGCCGGAGATCGACGGGCATCGACTCGTTCGCCGGCGAGATCTTCCACTCGGCCCGCTGGAACCACGACTACGACCTGACCGGCAAGCGCGTGGCCGTGATCGGCACCGGCGCCTCCGCGATCCAGATCGTGCCGGAGGTCGCCAAGCAGGCCGCGCACCTCGACGTCTACCAGCGCACCGCTCCCTGGGTGATGCCGCGCGGCGACCGCCCCTACAAGGCGATCGAGCGGTTCGCGTTCCGCCACCTGCCGTTCGTGCAGAAGGCCTACCGCACCGGCATCTACTGGGGTCGCGAGTGCTTCGTGCCCGGCTTCACGGTCAACCCCAAGCTGGCGGCGCCGGCGAAGAAGCTGGCCCTGCAGAACATCGAGCGCGGCATCTCCGACCCCGAGCTGCGCAAGGCGGTCACGCCGCACTTCCAGATCGGCTGCAAGCGCATCCTGATCTCCAACGACTACTACCCCGCCCTCGACTCCGACCACGTCGACCTCGTCACCGACGGCATCCGCGAGATCACGCCCGCCGGCATCGTCACCGCCGACGGCACCGAGCACCCGGTCGACGCGATCATCGTGGCCACCGGCTTCTACACGACCGAGCAGCCGATCTCCGAGCACATCAAGGGTCGCGACGGGCGCACGCTCGCCGACTCGTGGCGCGAGACCGGCATGGCGGCGTACAAGGGCACCACGATCGCCGGCTTCCCCAACCTGTTCCAGATCGTCGGCCCCAACACCGGGCTCGGACACTCGTCCATGGTGTTCATCATCGAGAGCCAGATCGCCTACATCCGCTCCGCCCTCCAGCAGATGGGCGAGCGCGGCATCGGCGCCGTCGAGGTGCGCCAGGACGCGCAGGACGCCTGGAACGCCGACGTGCAGCGCCGGATGAAGCGCACCGTGTGGAGCACCGGCGGCTGCGCGAGCTGGTACCTCGACTCCCACGGCCGCAACACCACGCTGTGGCCGCGCACCACCTTCAAGTTCCGCGAGCTGCTGCGCAGCTTCGACCCCGACCAGTACGTCGTGACCACCCGCGACGACGCCACCACGCAAGGAGCACGCAGCATGAAGAACCTCGACAACAAGGTCGTCGTGATCACCGGCGCCGGCTCCGGCATGGGCCGCGAGATGGCCCTGATCGCGGCCCGCCAGGGCGCGCTGCTCGCCGTCTCCGACTGGAACGAGCAGGGCCTCGCCGAGACCGTCGACCTGCTCAAGGGTGCCGGTGCGCGCGAGCTGCGCAGCGACGTCGTCGACGTCGCCGACCGCGCCGCCGTGGCCGCAGCTGGCCGAGGCCGTCGTCGAGCAGTTCGGCCGCGTCAACATGGTCGTCAACAACGCCGGCGTCACCGTGACCGGCGACTTCGAGGAGATGTCCTACGAGGACTTCGACTGGATCGTCGGCGTCAACTTCATGGGCGTCGTCAACGGCACCAAGGAGTTCCTGCCCCACCTGATCGCCTCCGGCGACGGCGCGCTCGTCAACATCTCCAGCCTCTTCGGGCTGATCAGCATGCCGGGCCAGACGGCGTACAACGCCACCAAGTACGCCGTCCGCGGCTTCACCGAGGCCCTCCGCGAGGAGATGCTGATCAACGGCCACGACGTGACCGTCACCTGCGTCCACCCCGGCGGCATCAAGACCGGCATCGCCCGCAACGGCCGCAAGACCGCGAGCCAGGACGCCGAGCAGATCGACTCGTTCTTCGACCAGAAGCTCGCGCGGATGACCGCGGAGAAGGCCGCCCAGATCATCATCAAGGGCGCGCTGGCGGGCAAGGCGCGGGTGCTGGTCGGGATCGACGCGCACGCGATGCACCACTTCGCCAAGGTGACCGGCTCGCGCTACCAGGACATCGTCGCCCGGCTCGCGCCGAAGACGATGCCGGCCCGCAAGCGCTGACCCCTCCTGCGTCTCCGTGCCGAGCCTTGGCACGATGGGCCCATGCCGTTCGAGCGGGAGACCGAGCGCCTGCGGCTGCGGCGGCCGACGGCTGAGGACCTGGCCGGCTTCGTCGCCCTGCACACCGACCCACGGACCTACGAGCACGCGCCCGCGAGCATGCCGACGCCGGCGCAGTGCCGCGAGCGGCTGGCGTCGTACCTCCTGGACTGGGAGCAGTTCGGGTTCGGCTACCTCGCCGTCGAGGAGATCGCCACCGGGCGGCTGGTCGGCTGGGGCGGGGTCCGGCTGACCATGGAGCCCCGCACGCTGAACCTCTACTACCGGCTCGCCCACGACGCCCTGGGCCGCGGCTACGGCCGGGAGATGGCGTCTGGCCATCGTGGCCGGGGTCCGCGAGGAGCTGCCCGACCACACCGTCCGGGCATCGATCAAGCGCCACAACCGGGCCTCGATGGCCACGGCGACGGCGGCCGGCCTCGTCGAGGTCGGCGAGAAGCGTGATCCCGAGGACGGACCGGACGACCCGCCGTCGGTCGTGCTCGAGCTGCGCCCGACGACGCCCCGGCCTCAGAGGCCTGACGGGTCGGCGTTGCCGCCGCACACGACCACGCAGACGCGCTCACCGTCGGCCGGCACGTAGGCACCCGACAGCAGCGCCGCCAGAGCCGTGGCCCCGGCCGGCTCGGCCGCCACGCGGGCCGCTCGCCACAGCCAGTGCCGGGCGGCGCTGATCTCGTCGTCGCCGACCAGCAGCGACCTCGTGTCGTGCTCGAGAGCGGTGGCGAGCGCGATCTCGCCCGAGCCGCGAGGCGCCGAGCGCGTCGGCGGCGACTCCCCCGACCTGCACGTCCACGGGCTCACCGGCCGCCAGCGCGCGGTGCAGCGTCGGACAGGCCTCGGGCTCGACCGCCACCACGCGCGCGGCGGGACGGCCCCCGGCGAGCCCACGGATGACACCCGAGACCAGGCCACCGCCGCCCACCGCGACGAGCACGGTGTCGACGTCCGGCACCTGCAGTCCCAGCTCGACGCCGAGCGTCGCCTGGCCGGCGACGGTGCCGAACGAGTCGTAGGCGTGCAGCGCCAGCGCGCCGGGCTGACCGGCTGCCTCGCGGCTGGCGACCAGCGCCTCGGCGTACGTGGACCCGACGCGGTTGACCTCGGCGCCCAGCGCGGCGATCGCGTCGACCTTGACCGCCGGCGCGCTCTCCGGCACGAAGATGCGCGTGGCGATGCCGAGGCGGTGCCCGACGTGGGCGACGGCCAGCCCGTGGTTGCCTCCGGACGCGGCGACCAGCGTCTCGCGGCGGCTCGGGGGCCGACAGCACGTTGTGGAAGGCGCCGCGGACCTTGAACGACCCCGAGTGCTGGAGCAGCTCGAGCTTGAGCGTGACCGGCCGGCCGTCCACCTCGACCTCGAGGACCGGCGTACGGCGTACCCACGGAGCCACCAGGGCCACCGCGGCCCGGATGTCGTCGTACGTCGGGAGGGTCGGGTCGGCCACGTCGCCCAACGTATCCTCGGCGCATGCCCAGCCACTCCCCGCGCCCCGTGCGCGTCGAGTGCCGCAAGTGGCCGGACGCCCCGCACTGGGAGTTCGACGGCGTGAAGCTCGGCGTCGACGGCCACGGCACCTGGATCGGCATCACCGAGGGCACCCTGCTGGCCAGCCCGGTGCGCGCCTTCCACGCCGCCGCCGACCACGTCACGCTGGTGCCGCACGACGCCTGGTGGCTCGGCACCTTCTACGGCGACGACGTGAAGCGGCCCTTCGACACCTACGTCGACATCGCCACCCCGGCGGTCTGGCACGCGGACGACCTCGTCCGCGCCGTCGACCTCGACCTCGACGTGATCCAGGGGACGACCGGCCGCATCTGGGTCGACGACGAGGACGAGTTCGCGGCCCACCGGGTCGCCCTCGGCTACCCCGACGAGGTCGTCGAGCAGGCGGTCAGCAGCTGCCAGGACGTCCTCGCACGACGTCACCGAGCGGACGGCTCCCTTCGACGGGTCGCACCGCGACTGGCTCGCCCGGCTGCGGCGCGGGTGATCCAGAGCCCGCCACTTGTCTAGCCCAGTTAGCCCTATCTAGCCCTCATTTGGGCGTTTTAGGGGTTTCTGGTCTGACGAGTCCGAATCGCTACCTACGCTTGAGGGGCTCGCCCGCTCCCCATCGAAGGCCCCCCGAATGAAGTACGTCTGGGTGCTCGTCAGCCCCCTGGTCCTGGTCCTCGCCGGCCTCGCCGCGCTTCCCCGGGGCGTCGTACCCGACCTCCTGCCGGTGGCCTCGGAGTCCGCCCCGAGCTCCTCGGGCGACGGCACCTCTCGCCTTCCGCTGGCAGCTGACCGCGCCGCAGACGGTGCTGCCCGGCCTGATGCTCCGTGCCCGCGGCGCTCACGAGGGCTCGAAGGGCACCCGCAGCGACCAGCGAGTTCTTCAAGATCAGCAGCACCGGCGGCAACGACGTGCCCGACGCCGCGCTGCGCGCCTACCACCACGCCGAGAAGGTGATGGCGACCGCCGACCCCGGCTGCCAGATCTCCTGGACCCTGCTCGCGGCCATCGGCCGGGTGGAGTCCAACCACGGCCGCTTCGGCGGTGCCGCAGCTCGGCTCCGACGGCGTCTCCCGTCCGGAGATCCGCGGCCCGCGGCTCGACGGCGCCGGTGCCTTCGCCGCGATCGCGGACAGCGACAACGGCGTCCTGGACCGCGACAAGGTCTGGGACCGGGCCGTGGGCCAGATGCAGTTCCTGCCCAGACCTGGCAGTCGGTGGCCCGCGACGGTGACGGCGACGGGAAGATGAACCCCGACGACATCGACGACAGCGCCCTCGGCTCGGCGGTCTACCTGTGCGGCGCCGGCGGCAGCCTCGCCGACCCGGCCGGGATGGCCCGGGCGGCCTTCCGCTACAACCACTCCGACTACTACGTCCAGCTGGTGCTGTCCTTCCAGGCCGGCTACCAGACCGGCGTGTTCGCGGTGCCGTCCCCGCCGCCCCCGCCGGCCGAGAAGGTCAAGAAGGCCGACGAAGAGCACGCCCAAGACGGCCACCACGAAGCACCCGACGACGCACGACGCACACCGCCACGAGCCCGAAGCCCGCGCCGGCTCCCAAGCCCGCGCCGAAGCCGGGCCAAGCCCACGCCCAAGCCCGCGCCCACCCCCAAGCCGAGCCCCAGCCCCTCACCGAGCGGGCCGAGGCTGTCGCAGTCGGCGGGACCTGGACCGCCTGCGACGGCGGCGTACTGCCTCGGCGGCACCAGCTCGACCTCGGCCCGCAGAACAGCTGGGGCAACGCGGCCGACGCCGACTTCGACGGCGACGGCGCGATGGAGACCAACGGCCAGGAGTTCGCCGGGCTGGTCGGCCAGCACGTGAACCTCCAGGTCGAGCGGAAGGGCGGCGACCTCGTCGTCTACGTCATCGGTGGCCACGGCTTCCGCAACGCCGACGGGTCCTTCGCCCGGGCCCTGGCGGCGAGCGCCGCTCCCACACCGGCTCCCTGACCTGCCGACGAGCTCGACCTCCGGCAATGCGGGAAGCCGGGGCGTGGAACGATGAGCGGGTGGCCATCGACTTCGCCGACTCCCCCGAGCCGACGCTCGGCGTGGAGTGGGAGTTCGCGCTCGTCGACAAGCAGTCCCGCGACCTGGTCAACGCCGCCTCCGAGCTGTTCGACCTGGTCTCGTCGCGGCACGGCGCGCAGCCGCGCATCCACAAGGAGCTGCTCCGCAACACCGTCGAGCTGACCACCGGCATCTGCCGTACGACGGACGAGGCGATGGACGAGCTGGCCGGCCTGATCGAGCTGGTGCGTCCCTGCGCCGACGAGCTGGGCGTCGACCTCTACTCCGCCGGCACGCACCCGTTCGCCGAGTGGTCCCACCAGCTGCTGACGCCCGGCCACCGCTACGAGGAGCTGATCGCGCGCACCCAGTGGTGGGGCCGCCAGATGCTGATCTGGGGCGTGCACGTGCACGTCGGCGTACGCCGTGACCACGCGATGCCGATCGTCTCGAGCCTGCTCAAGTGGTACCCCCACCTCCAGGCGCTCTCCGCCTCCTCCCCCATCTGGGCGCGGCACCGACACCGGCTACGCCAGCAACCGGGCGATGATGTTCCAGCAGCTGCCGACGGCCGGGCTGCCGTTCCAGTTCGAGAACTGGGCCGACTTCGAGGCCTACGCCCAGGACCTGCTCGTCACCGGCGTGATCGAGGAGATCGACGAGATCCGCTGGGACGTCCGCCCGGCACCGCAGCTCGGCACCGTCGAGGTCCGGGTCTGCGACGGCGTCTCGACCCTCGCCGAGATGCGCGCCCTGGTGGCGCTGACCCACTGCCTCGTGGTCGACCTCGTCCGAGCGCCTCGACCGTGGCGAGCAGCTGCCGACGATGCCGCCGTGGCACGTGCAGGAGAACAAGTGGCGGGCCGCGCGCTACGGGCTCGACGCCTGGATCATCCTCGACGAGCACTCCAACGAGCGCCTGCTGCGCGACGACCTCCACGAGCTGCTCGAGCACCTGGCCCCGGTGGCCGAGCGGCTCGGCTGCACCGACGAGCTCGCGCTCGTGGAGGAGATCCCGCGTCGTGGTGCGTCGTACCAGCGCCAGCGGGCGGTGGCCGAGCGCACCGACGGCGACCTCGTCGCGGTGGTCGACTCGGTGGTCCGGGAGCTCTAGCGTCAGTCGTCGACCAGCGGGATCTGGTCGGTGGCGGCCAGCGGGTCCATGCCGCTGACGGCCAGCAGGTCGGCGATCAGCGACCGCACCTGGGCGAGCACGACCTCGGCGGAGAGCTCGCTGGAGCGCTCGACGTGGCTGGTCGCCCGCCCAGGGCGACCAGCTCGTCGCGCACGGCGGTGGCGGCCCGGCCGGCCCCGAGCTCCTCGGCGATCGCGTCGGTGCGTTGGCGAGGTCGTCGAGCAGGGCGGCGTACGACGGCGGGATCGGCTGCGCGCCGGTAGGCGGCCACCGCCACCCGGCGCACCAGCACGCGGGTGTTGCGCAGCGCGAAGTCCAGCGGCTCGACCAGCTCGGCCATCGCGCGCACGCGGCCGCGGTGGCGGCGCCGGAACGGCGAGGAGCGTACGACCGAGAGCCCCTCGTCGGCCGCGGCCCGGAGCTCGCTGACCAGCTCGTCGGTGGAACGCGCGTCGCGCAGCACCGCCATCGCCCGCTCGACGTCACCGTCGAGGATGCTCTCGGCGGCCGCACGCAGCAGCGCCGAGATCTTCCGTACGACGACCCCGGCCTGCTCCCGTGGTCGCCGCAACGGCGCCCGCGGGACGACCGCCGCGGCGACGAGCGCGACCCCGCCGCCGATCAGCGCGTCGGTCCAGCGCGTGAACCCGGCCCCCGGGGTCGGCAGCAGCGCGCTCACGAAGATGGCCTGGATCGCGGCCTGGTTGACGAACAGGACGCCCTGGTCGAGCAGCAGCGCGGTCGACATCGCCAGGCCGACGATCAGCGCGATCTGCCAGCCACCCGAGCCGACCCAGGACGTGATCAGGTCGCCGACGAAGACGCCGATGGCCACGCCCACCGACACCTCGGCGACGCGACGCAGCCGCTGCCCGTAGGAGGTGCCGAGGCTCACCACCGCGGCGATCGGCGCGAAGATCGCCTGCGAGTGCCCGAAGACGTCGGTCGCCACCGTCCACGCGACACCGGCCGCGATCGCGCACTGGGCCACCTGCCACGCCTTCGTGCGCAGCCGCGCGCGCCGCTGGCGCAGCGACGTGCGGCTGCGCGTCATCGCCAGCTCGAGGTGCGGCGCCGCCGCAGCGCCGTAGCGCGTCAGGTGCTCGCGGGGACTACTTCTCGAGTGTGGATCCACGGCCGTGGAGCATCGTGATGATCTGCGTGAGCTGGTTGTCGGCCTTCGCGGTGCGGGTGAACGTGGTCAGCGCCAGCACCGGCTTGAACCGTTGTCGGGCGATGGCCTTGGCGTAGGTGAACTCCTTGAGCCCGTCGGGGCCGTGGATCCGGCCGAAGCCGGAGTCGCCGACGCCGCCGAACGGCAGCGACGGGATCGCGGCGAACGTGATCATCCCGTTGACCGCGGTCATCCCCGAGCGGATCCGCTCGGCGAGCTCCATGCCCCGCGCCTTCGCGAACACCGTCGAGCCCAGCCCGTAGCGGGTGCCGTTGGCCTTGGCCACGGCCTCGTCCATGTCCCTGACCCGGGTGACCGTCACGGTCGGGCCGAAGGTCTCCTCCTGCACGGCCGAGGAGTCCTCGGGCACGTCGACCAGGATCGTCGGCTGCACGAAGCGCTCCCCGACGGCGCTCGGCCCGCCGAGCACCGCCCGGCCGCCGCGGTCGATGGCGTCGTCGATGTGCGAGCTGATGATGCCGAGCTGGCTGGGCATCGTGATCGGCCCGATCTTGCTGTCGGGGCTGTCGTCGGCGCGCAGGTCCCGCGCCTTGTCGACGAGCCGGGACAGGAACTCGTCGTAGACCCGCTCGTGGACGTAGATCCGCTCGACGCCGGTGCAGGTCTGGCCGGCGTTGGAGCAGGCGCCCCAGAGGGCCGCGTCGGCGGCGGCGTCGAGGTCGGCGTCCTCGTCGACGAGTACGGCGTCCTTGCCGCCGGCCTCGATCACGACGGGCGTCAGCGTCTCGGCACAGGCGGCCATCACCTTCTTGCCGGTCGCCGTCGAGCCGGTGAACGCGAGCTTGTCCACCCCGGCCCGGCACAGCGCGGCGCCCGGTCTCGCCGAGACCGGTGACGACCTGGAAGACCGGGTGGTCGGGCACGACCTCGGCGAAGGAGGCCGCCAGCCACTGGCCGACCCCCGGCGTCAGCTCGCTCGGCTTGAACACCACGGCGTTGCCGGCGGCCAGCGCGTAGGCGATCGAGCCCATCGGCGTGAAGACCGGGTAGTTCCACGGGCCGATCACGCCGATCGACGCCGAGCGGGCTGGTACTCCACGGTCGCCGCCTGGTTGGCCATCACCAGACCCGGAGGACACCTTCTGGCGGCCGAGCACCTTCTTGGCGTGCTTGGCGGCCCAGTCGAGGTGGTCGAGGGCGAGGGCGGCCTCGAGGGTCGCGTCGCTGTGCGGCTTGCCGGTCTCCTGGTGCACCACGTCGGCCAGCTGGGCGATGCGGCGGGTGATCACGCCCTTCCAGGTGGTGAGCACGTCGGCCCGCTCGTCGTACGACAGGGACGACCACCAGGCCGCGGCCTCGCGCGCCCGGTCGACCGCCGCCTTGACCTCCTCGGCGGTGTGCACCGGGTAGGTGCCGACGACGTCGCCCGTGCAGCGGGCTGAGCGAGTCGAAGGTCTCCCGGGCACTCGCCGCGGCGTCGTGGGTCTGGGGTGAGACGTCAGTGGTCATCGGCTGCTCCTGATCAGGTCGGCCGCCTTCTCGGCGACCATGATGGTGGGGGCGTTGGTGTTGCCGCGGGGTACGACGGGCATCACGGACGCGTCGACGACCCGCAGCCCGTCGACCCCGTTGACCCGCAGCTCCGGGTCGACCACGGCGTCCTCGCCGGTGCCCATCGCGCAGGTCGAGACCGGGTGGTAGAGCGTCTGGGTCTCGTTGCGCGGCGTGCTCGACGAAGTCCTCGTCGGTCGGGTTCGTCCGGCAGCTGCCACGGCCGGTCGAGGTGGCGGGCCAGCGGCCCCTGGGAGCAGATGTCCCAGACCCGCTTCATGCCGGCCACCATCGCGTCGAGGTCGGCGCCGTCGTCGTAGTAGGCCGCGTCGATCTCGGGGTGCCAGGCCGGGTCGGCCGAGCGCAGCCGCAGCGAGCCGCGGCTGCGCACCGACACCAGGGTCGGCGCCGCCGTGAACATCCGCTGCGTCGGCTCGTGCAGGCCGTTGTCGTAGAAGCCGGCCGGAGCCACGTGGTACTGCATGTCCGGCGCGTCGAGGTCCTCGCGCGTCTTCAGGAAGCCGCCGCCCTCGCCGACGTTGGAGGCCAGCGGACCGGTCCCGCGCGCCTTCCAGCGCAGCAGGTTGCGCATGTTGCTGAACTCGGCCAGGTCGGAGATGCCGCGGGTGTACCAGAGCATCGGGATCGCCGGGTGGTCCTGCAGCCGCTGGCCGACGCCCGCGAGGTCGGCGACCACGTCGATGCCGTGCTCGCGCAGGTGGGCACCCGGCCCGATGCCCGAGAGCATCAGCAGGTGCGGGCTGTTCACCGCGCCGCCGCAGAGCAGCACCTCGCGGGACGCCCGCACGGTGATCTCGCGGCCGTGCGGCGCGGTAGGTGACCCCCACGGCGCGGTCGCCCTCGACCTCGATCCGGGTGGCGAAGGCACCGGTCTCGACGTCGAGGTTGTCGCGCTTGCGGGCGGGCGTGAGGTAGGCGTCGTTCACCGACCAGCGGCGGCCCTTGTTGCAGGTCACCTGGTAGAGCCCGGCCCCCTCCTGCTCGGCGCCGTTGAAGTCGTCGGTCGGCTTCATCCCGGCGCTGACCGCGCTCTCGACCCACAGGTGGGTCAGGTCGTGGGTGTAGCGGCGGTCCTCGACGTGGAGCGGCCCGTCGTGACCGTGGTACGGCGCGCCGAGCCGGGTGTTGCCCTCGGCGCGGACGAAGTACGGCAGCACGTCGTCGTAGCCCCAGCCCGTGGCGCCGTACTCGTCGCGCCAGGAGTCGTAGTCGGCCCTGTTCCCGCGGATGTAGATCATCGCGTTCATCGACGAGCAGCCGCCGAGCGCCTTCATCCGCGGCCAGTAGGCCCGTCGGTTGTGCAGCTGCTTCTGCTCGGTGGTGGTGTAGTTCCAGTCCCAGCGCGTCTTGAACAGCGCCGAGAAGGCCACCGGGATCGAGATCTCGTCGGCCTCGGCCTCGGGTCCGGCCTCGAGCAGCAGCACCCGCACGCTCGGGTCCTCGCTCAGCCGGGCGGCGAGCACGGCGCCGGCGCTGCCTGCCCCGACGATGACGTAGTCGTGCCCTGCCGGGCCCGTGCCTGTCTGCGTCATGGGACCTCCGTGTGCTCGACGCCGCTGTCGATGTACGCCCGTTGCGGGCTCGTGCCGAACCTATACCCGGCCCGCAGGCGTGGAGGCCGGGTGTTCTTTCCTGTCCAAACGCGCGAGGATCGGGACACCTGTGAGAGAGGGCATCTACGTGCCTGTTCCGATCGACCCCACCTCGGCTGCGTTCCTGTTCGCCGAGAACCGCCAGATGCCGATGCACGTCGGCGGCCTGCAGCTGTTCGAGAAGCCGGAGGGCGCGCCGCGCGACTACGTCCGCCAGATCTACGAGCAGATGTCGAGGTCGACGAGATCGCGCCGCTGTTCCTCAAGCGCCCGACCCGCGGCATCACCACCGCCGGCCAGTGGGTCTGGACCCAGGACGACAACTTCGACCTCGAGTACCACTTCCGGCACAGCGCCCTGCCCAAGCCCGGCCGCGTCCGCGAGCTGCTCGAGCTGTGCTCGCGGCTGCACAGCACCCGGCTGGCCCGCGAGCGGCCGCTGTGGGAGGCCCACCTGATCGAGGGGCTGCGCGACGGCCGGGTGGCGCTGTACACGAAGATGCACCACTCCCTGGTCGACGGCATCTCGGCGATGCGGCTGCTGCAGAGCGTGATGACCACCGACCCCGACAAGCGCGACATGCCCGCCGATGTGGGCGGCCCGGCCGAGCGCGAAGACCGAGAAGGCCCAGACGGAGGCCGAGCGCAGCCTGGCCGCCGTACCCCTGGACGCGATGCGTACGGCGCTCGGCATCACCGCCGACGCCGCCGGGCTGCCGGCCGCCCTGGTCAAGACGCTGAAGCAGCGGCCTGAAGAACGAGACCTCGGCGCTCTCGCTCTACGCGCCGCGCACGATGTTCAACACCACGATCACCGGCTCGCGCCGCTTCGCCGCGCAGGGCTGGCCGATCGAGCGGCTGCGGGCGATCGGCAAGGCCAGCGGCACCACCCTGAACGACGTGGTGCTGGCGATGTGCTCCGGCGCGATCCGCGCCTACCTGATCGAGCACGACGCGCTGCCGGACTCCGGCCTGGTCTCGATGGTGCCCGTGGGCCTGAACGCCAAGCAGTCGCAGTCGGCCTCCGGCGAGGGCGGCAACGCCGTCGGCGCGGTGATGGTCAAGCTCGGCACCGACCTGGACGACCCGGCCGACCGGCTCGCCTCGATCCACGCCTCGATGAAGACCGGCAAGGAGGCGCTGGGCTCGATGACGCCAGCTGCAGATCATGGCGATGAGCGCCCTCGGCATGGCCCCGTCGATCGTGACGCCGATGCTGCGCCTGCACGGCATCATCCGGCCGCCGTTCAACCTGATCATCAGCAACGTGCCCGGCCCGAAGTCGGTGCAGTACCTCAACGGCGCCAAGATGGTCGGCACCTACCCGCTGTCGATCCCGATCAACGGCATGGCGCTGAACATCACCTGCAACAGCTACGTCGACGACATGGACTTCGGCCTCACCGGCTGCCGCCGCAGCGTCCCCCACCTCCAGCGCCTGCTCACCCACCTCGACGACGAGCTGGGCGCGCTGGAGAAGGCGGCGGGGGCGTCAGCGTCAGAGGCGCATCGAGTCACCGGTCACCCGGTGATCCATGTAGCTCGTGAGTGCTGCAACGCTCGAGACAGTCAGGTTCACCGGTCAACCGGTCGGAGCCGACGAGCCGTACGCAGCCACGCGACGACCCCGCCGGCGCGGTGGCGGCCTCGAGGCGGCGAGCTCCTCGAGCTCCTCAGGCGACCTGGTCGCTGACCTCGCGGAGTACGCCGGACAGCGGCACGTCGAGGGCCTCGCAGAGCGCGGCGAGCAGCTCGGAGGAGGCTTCCTTCTGGCCGCGCTCGATCTCGGAGATGTAGCCGAGGCTGACACGGGCGGAGGACGACAGCTCGCGCAGCGTCATCCCCTGGCGCATCCGCTCGGCACGCAGCACGTCACCGAGCGATGCGCGGAACAACAAGGTTCCCTGACCCATGTGGTGCTCCTTCTCCGGTCTGTGCGGGTCAACGCTACCCAACGCCTGGTTCTTCCCGTGCCGGTGCCCACCCCGCGGCGCGCCCCGCGTGCCCGCAGGACCTCAGTCGTCGTCGAGCCCCTGCTCGATCGCGTAGCGCACCAGCTGCACCCGGTTGTGCAGCTGCAGCTTGCGCAGCGTGTTCTGCACGTGGTTCTGCACGGTGCGGTGCGAGAGCACCAGCCGCTCGGCGATCTGCTTGTAGGACATCCCCTTGGCGACCAGCCGCAGCACCTCGGTCTCCCGCTCGGTGAGCCGCGGCGTGTCGTCCTTGGTCGTCGGCGGGGCGTCGGAGAGCCGGCGGTACTCCCCCAGCACCAGTCCGGCCAGGCCCGGGGTGAACACGGTGTCGCCCTGCGCGACGCGTCGTACGGCGTCGAGCAGCTCGTCGCGCGACGCCGACTTCACCAGGTAGCCGGTCGCGCCCGCCTTCACCGCCTCGAGCACGTCCTGCTGCTCCCCGCTCGCGGACAGGATCAGCACCCGCACGGCGGGGTCCTGCTTGACCACCTCGGCGGTCACCGCGACGCCGTTGGGCTCGGGGATCTGCAGGTCGAGGACGAGTACGTCGGGTCGCGCGGCCGGGAACCGGGTGATCGCCTCGGTCCCGTTGGAGGCCGTCGCGACCACGCGCATCCCGGCCTCGGTCAGGTCGCGCGCGACGCCCTCGCGCCACATGGGGTGGTCGTCGACGACCATCACCCGGAGAGTCTCGTCACCCACGTCGCGAACCCTAACCGCCTCACTGCTCACGACGGGCGTATCGGCCACGACGGTACACGCCTGAGGACAAGTCGGACAGGCCGGTGTGCCCATTCTGAACCCGAGAGGGCAAAGCACTGCCCGTCCGCCCGCAGTTTCCCCGGGCGCCCGGGGAAACCGATGACCGCCGCGACCCCTCACCCCCGGACGCCGATACCGACCCCGCCGGTGCTCGAGCGGCTCCTCGTCCTCGCCGAGGACCACGTCGACGACCCGGGTGACGACCAGGTCGGACCAGCCGACGGTCTCGACGGACTCCAGCTCGACCGTCGCCCACGACGTCGCCGAGACCAGTCGCGGGCCGTGGTCGGTCTGCTCCCACTCGCCCATCCGGAACGGCCCGCCGGGCGAGGGCAGCTGGCCGGCGAAGGCCTCGGCGAGGTCGCGGTGCTCCCACGCCAGCAGGTGTACGACGGCCCGCCCGGTCTCGCTCCAGCACCTCGCGCAGGTCGGAGTCGGGGTCGACCAGGGCCAGCACCCGGCCGGGCTCGCCGCCGGCCACCATCACCGAGGAGACGGTGAGCCCGGCGCGGCGGGTCGGCGCCGCTCGTCCAGAGGGTGACCGTCCCGCCGAGGCGGCCGCGCAGGCGGCGTACGGGATCGGCCGACGGGATCCAGGAACGGGTGCTCGGAGTGGATCGTCACCGGGGCACCTCGAGCTCCCACTCGGTGCCCTGCCCCGGCGAGCGAGTGCACCGTCGCGCTGCCGCCGAGGTCGCGCAGCCGCCCGACGATCGACTGCTGCACGCCCAGCCGCCCCTCGGCCGCCGACTCCTCCAGCCGACCCTGGGGGATGCCGGGACCGTCGTCGCGCACGGAGACGACCCACCGGTCGTCGAGCTCCTCCAGCAGCACCCACGCCTCGGCGTCGCGGCCGACGTGGTGGCGCACGTTGCTCAGGCACGACTCGACCGCCGCGACCACCTCGCTGGCCCGCTCGGCCGGGAGCATCGACGGGGCTGCCCGGGCACGGCGACGTGCACCTGCGCGCTCTGCAGACCCGACAGGTGCTGGGCCAGGTCCTGGTCGCCCAGCGGGGCCACCAGGTCGCGCGAGTCCTGCTGCACGAGGCCGCGCAGCCGCACCTCCTGCTCCCCCGCCAGCCGGCCGAGCTCGGCGCCGTCGGGCCCGAGCTCGGGACCGCGGCGCTGCACCAGCGCCAGCACCTGGAGCACGCCGTCGTGGACCACGCGGGCCAGTCGCTGCCGCTCCGCGGCGGCCGCGGCGGCGCGCTCGGCACGGTCGCGCTGGCCGGCCATCTGCTGCAGCAGGCCCGACAGGAAGCCGACGATCGCGCCGCCGAGGATGAGCAGGAAGATGTTGCCGTAGGCCTTCTGGGTGAACTCCTCGCGGATGCTGATGTCCGCGATCGACACGACCAGCGCCGCGATCAGGCCGCCGGCCCAGCGCCACAGGATCGCCCAGGCGAGCACGACGCCCATCACCCAGAAGCCGGGGAGGGTCGCGTTCAGCCCCTCCCCCTTGACGTACGGCGAGAGCCCGATCGCGACCACCGCCACGACCAGGTCGGCGACGAGCAGGGTCGGCGTCCGGCGCTCCGGCGCGGCGTACGCCCAGACGGCGAAGCGCGGTCCACGCGACCAGGCCGACCATCACCAGCCAGCCGACCATCGGGTGGTCGTAGTTCTCGTAGCGCAGCAGGTAGATGCCGACCGCGTTCAGCAGCACCACGAAGCGCAGGATCCCGAGCGCCCGGAACATCGTGTCCTGCACGGGCCCGTGCGGCTCCACGCCGACGCCCGGGGTCATCGGGTCAGGAGGCCTTCGCGTCGGGGCCGGTCGTCGCCTCGCCGGTCCCGGTCCCGGTGGCCTTCTCCGCCTTCTTCTGGTCGGCCTTCTTCGGCCTCCTCCTTGGCCACGGAGGCGTACATGTCGACGTACTCCTGGCCGGAGAGCCGCATGATCTCGTACATGATCTCGTCGGTGATCGAGCGCAGGATGTAGCGGTCGTTCTCGAGGCCCTCGTAGCGGGAGAAGTCGAGCGGCTTGCCGAAGCGCACCATCGGGCCGGGTGAAGCTGCCGAACTTCTTGCCGGGCGGGGCCACGACGTCGGTGCCGACGACGGCCACCGGGATCACCGGCACGCCGGTCTCCAGGGCCAGGCGGGCGACCCCGGTCTTGCCGCGGTAGAGCTTGCCGTCGTGCGAGCGGGTGCCCTCGGGGTAGATGCCGAACAGCTCGCCGTCGTCGAGGACCCGCTTGGCGGCCGTCAGCGCACCCTCCGCGGCAGAGGCGCCCGAGCGGTCGATCGGCACCTGGCCCGCGCCGGAGAAGAAGCGCTTCTGGAACCAGCCCTTGATGCCCGGGGGTGTTGAAGTACTCCGCCTTGGCGACGAAGGTGACCCTCCGCACGAGGGTCAGCGGCATGAACAGCCAGTCGGCGTAGGAGAGGTGGTTGCTGGCGAGGATGGCCGGACCCTCGTCCGGCACGTTCTCCGCACCCGAGACCCTGGGGCGGAAGACCACCCGCAGGAGCGGACCGATGGCGATCCACTTCAAGAACCAGTAGAACAACGATTCCACCTCCCTCTCACAGGCGAACCCTAGCCCGTCGTGACTGCACGTGACACGCAACGTGCCCTAGCCCGCCATGGGAACGCGTGACACGATTGCCGCGCCCCCTCTCGACCCCCTGCGACACAGCCAGGAGCGTGCCCCTTGTCCGTCGATCCGCTGGCCGAACCGTTCGTCGCAGACGGGGACCCGGAGTCCCCTCACGGACGCGTCGGCGTGCTGCTCAGCCACGGGTTCACCGGCTCGCCCGCGTCGATGAAGCCGTGGGCCGAGCACGTCGCCGCCCAGGGGTACGCCGTGTCGGTCCCGCGCCTTCCCGGGCACGGCACCACCTGGCAGGAGATGAACAAGACCACCTGGGCCGACTGGTACGGCGAGGTCGAGCGCGCCTTCGTGGCCCTGGCCAACCAGGTCGACACCGTCGTGGTCTGCGGGCTCTCGATGGGTGGCGCCCTGGCGCTGCGCCTCGCCGCCGACCACCCCGACCGCGTGGCCGGGCTCGTGCTCGTCAACCCGGCGGTCGACACCGAGCGCAAGGACGTCAAGCTGCTGCCGGTCCTCAAGCACGTCATCCCCTCGATGCCCGGCATCGCCAACGACATCAAGAAGCCCGGCGTCGCGGAGCACGGCTACAAGAAGACGCCGCTGCGCGCGGCCGACTCGATGTTCCAGGCCTACAAGGTGCTGCGCGCCGACCTCGGCCAGGTCGTCTGCCCGATCCTGGTGTTCCGCTCGGTCGAGGACCACGTCGTCGACCCCTCCAGCGCCCGTGCCATCCGGGCCGCGGTGGGCTCCGGCGACGTGCGCGAGGAGATGCTCGAGAACAGCTACCACGTGGCCACGCTCGACAACGACGCCCCGCAGATCTTCGAGGGCTCGGTCGCCTTCATCGAGCGCGTCGCCGGCGTCACGGCGGAGAGCTGACCCCATGACCACGCCCTCCGACCCCGACGACGACGCGACCGGCGGCGCCCACGACGACCTGTCCGGCGGGGTGTCGGACGACGATGCCGCCTGGCGCGCGATCGTCGAGAACTACGGCGACCGGCTCGACCTCGGTGAGGACGAGGAGGCCCCCGCGGCCGGGCCACCGCCTCCGCCGCGGCGGGAGCTACCCGGACGAGCCGCCCGGAGCCGCAGCCACCGCGCGAGCCGGAGGACCACTTCGTGCCGCCGCCACCGCCGCCGCTCCCCCGGCCGGCACCGCCGCGGCTGCTCGCCTGGATCGGGCTGTTCGGCGTGCCGACGCTTCGTGCTGGTGCTGCGTGGTGACGGGGCTCAACCTGCCGTCGTGGCTGGGTCTGATACTCATGGTCTGGTTCGTCGGCGGGTTCGTCTACCTGGTGGCCTCGATGCGGCCCGGCGACCGGCGACGACTACGACGACGGGGCGGTGCTGTAGCCGGCGCTGCCGCACGAGCAACGGAAGGGCAGCAGGTGGCGTACAGCGAGATCGTCGAGATCCGGGGGCACCTGATCGACACGGCGTCCCTGTCGAAGGTGCTCAACGACATCGCCGAGTACGGCGGCGACTACAAGGTCGAGCAGTTCGACATCGGGCACGGCTCGGACGACCCGTCGTACGCCCGCATCAACGTGTCCGCCGACGTCGAGGAGACCCTGCAGCGGATCCTGATGCGGCTGCAGATCCACGGCGTCAACCAGGTCGACCCCGGCGAGGCCGAGGTCGCGTCGCCGAGCAGCGACGGCGTCTTCCCCGACGGCTTCTACTCCAGCACCAACCTCGTGACCCAGGTGCGCCTCGACGGGCACTGGGTGGAGGTGCAGAACCCGGAGATGGACTGCGGCCTGATCGTCGACGGCGAGGGCGCCGACCTCGGCGTCCGCACCCTGCCGATGGCCGACGTCCAGGCCGGCATGAAGGTCGTCTGCGGCGCCTCCGGCATCAAGGTGACCGTGCCGGTCGCGGAGAAGGCCGAGGGCTCGTTCGGCTTCATGGAGTCCGACGTCTCCAGCGAGAAGCCGCAGGCCGTGCTCGTGCGGCAGGTCGCCGACGGCATGCGCGAGGCCAAGGAGGCCGGCAAGAAGGTGCTCTGGGTCGGCGGGCCCGGGCGTCGTCCACACCGGCGCCGCGCCGGCGATGGTCGCGCTGGTCGAGGCGGGGTACGTCGACGTGCTGTTCGCCGGCAACGCCCTGGCCACCCACGACATCGAGTCGGCGCTCTACGGCACCTCGCTCGGCATCGACCTCGCGCGGGGCCAGGGGGTCGAGCACGGCCACGAGCACCACATCCGCGCGATCAACACCATCCGCAAGGCCGGCTCGATCCGGGCCGCCGTCGAGCAGGGCGTGCTGACCAGCGGGATCATGCACGCGCTGGTCACCCACGACAAGGAGTTCGTGCTGGTCGGCTCGGTGCGCGACGACGGACCGCTGCCCGACGTCTACACCGACGTGATCGACGGTCAGCGCGCCATGCGGGCCAAGCTCGTGGACGCCGGCTTCTGCCTGATGGTGGCGACGATGCTGCACTCGGTCGCGACCGGCAACATCCTGCCGGCGTCGGTGCCGCTCGTCTGCGTCGACATCAACCCGGCCACCGTCACCAAGCTGGCCGACCGCGGGTCCTCACAGGCCCGCGGCATCGTCACCGACGTCGGGCTCTTCCTCGAGCAACTCGCGATGGAGCTCGCCCCCACCTACCGACGCGCCTGATCCGGCCCGCCGTCCGGGCGAGGTCGGCGACGCCCGACCACTCCGGCGAGCGGGCCGAGCTCGGCACCGACCAGCTCCGGCAGGTCGCGGAAGCCCGGCGCCGACGAGGCTGTCGGCCATCGCGGCCCGCGGCGGGTTCGAGGAGCAGGTCGCCGGCGGCGGAGACCCCGCCGCCGACGACCACGAGCTGCGGGTCGAAGGCGGCCACCAGGTTCGCCGTACCGACCCCGAGCCAGTAGGCGACCTGGTCGTAGGCCTGGGTGGCCACGAGGTCGCCCTCGTACGCCGCCGTGGTGAGCGCCGGGCCGGACAGGTCGGACCCCTCCTCCGCGGCGGCTCGGGCCAGCGCGCGGCCGGAGCAGTACTGCTCCCAGCAGCCCCTCCGACCGCACTGGCACGGACGGCCGTCCGGGACCACCTGCATGTGCCCGAACTCGCCGGCCATCCCGTTGGCGCCGCGGTGGAGCGCGCCGTGCACCATCAGCCCGCCGCCGATCCCGGTGCCCAGCGTGATCATCACGGCGTCGCGCACGTGACGGGCCGCGCCGAACCGGCCCTCGGCCCAGAGCGCGGCCGTGGCGTCGTTGTCGATCAGCACGTCGCCCTGGATCCGGCCGGCCAGGCGGGCGTTGAGCCGCTTCGAGAGCGGCTCGTCGCGCCAGGGCAGGTGCGGGGCGAAGCGCACCCGTTGCGCGTCCCGGTCGACGAAGCCCGCAGCGGCGACGCCGACCGGGCAGCGGCCGTAGACCGCCAGCAGCCGGCCGACGACGTCGACCAGGGCGTCCTCCACCTCGGCGGCCGTGGCCCCTCGGTCCGAGCCCCTGGCCGGGGGTCGCGGTGGCCTCGGTGTCGAGCACCCGGCCGGTCGCGTCGACCACCGCCGCGAGCACCTTGGTGCCGCCGATGTCGACGCCGATGGACGGGACCACCAGTCCCACCCGGCCCGACGCTCGAGCATGGCGGCCGCGTGGCGCCGGAGTCTCGTCGGTCACCGGCGCCTCGCCAGGTCGGCGACGCCGATCATGCCGCCGGCGTTGCCGAGCAGCGCCTGCCGGACCTCGAGCATCGGCCGGTGGCCACGGGGGCTGACGTGGCGCTCGAAGCTCTCCCTGATCGGGTCGAGCAGCAGGTCACCGGCCTCGCTGACGCCACCGCCGATGACCACCACGTTGGGGTCGAGCACCGCGGTCAGGGTGGCCACGCCCTGGCCCAGCCAGTCGCCGAGCTCGGCGAGCCGGGCGATGGCGAACGGATCTCCCTGCTGGGCCGCCTCGGTGACGAGGGGCCCGGTGATCTTCATGGGGTCTCCCCCGGCCCGCGCGACCAGTGCCTTGGCCGCGTCGGGGTCGGCCCCGGCGAGCTCTCGCGAGACCCGCACGAGCGCGCTGCCGGAGCCGTAGGACTCGAGGCAGCCGAGGTTGCCGCAGCCGCACGTCACGCCACCGGGGACCATCGTGATGTGGCCGACCTCGGCGGCCATGCCGAAGCCGCCGCGCACCAGCTCGCCGTCGAGCACCACGCCGCCGCCGACGCCGGTGCCGATGGTCAGCATCAGCAGGTTCTCGACGTCCTCGCCCGCGCCGAAGGTGAACTCGCCCCAGGCCGCGGCGTTGGCGTCGTTCTCCACGACGACCGGGAGGTCGAGCTCCTCCTCGAGGAACTTCTTCAGCGGCTCGTCACGCCACGCCAGGTTGGGCGCGAAGACGAGTACGGCGCGCGCCTTGTCCACGAATCCCGCGGCGGAGACGCCGACCGCCTCGACGCTCTCGGAACCGGCGAGCGTGCGGACGAGCTCGCCGATGGTGCGCACGATCTCGGCGGGGTCGGTGGCCGGCGACTTCTTGCGCTCGCGTGGCCACGACCTGCCCGTGCTCGTCGACGAGGCCCGCGGCGATCTTGGTGCCGCCGACGTCGACCCCGACGGTGTAGCTCACTGGTCCTCGTCCCAGCCGGACCCGTCGTCGAGGTCGATCTTCTCGACCGAGGAGCGGCCGGTCGGTCCGTCGGTGTGGGTGGCCAGCAGACCCGGCGGCGGCCTGCATCAACGAGCTCGCCGCCGTCGAGAGGTGGGCGCGCACCTCCGGACTCGTGTCGCGCACGACGTGGATCACCTGGCACACCGGGCAGTAGCGGCAGTCCGCACTGCCGGTGGCGATGTGCTCGTTGACGTCGTGGACCGCGTGGGCGAACGAGCTCGCCGCTCCCGCGGCGCGTGCCGGCGTAGTCGGTGCCCTGGTCCCGGGCCCAGTCCGAGAGGGCGCCGAGCAGCTTGGCGGCCTCCTCGCCGACGCTGCCGACCGGCTCGCCGGAGCCGGAGGGGTTGCCCTCTGGCCCGGTGGGGTCGGTGGGTTCGTCCCCGGCGCCCGGGCCGGACGTGCCCTTCGGGGGGCCCTGTGCGTCGCTCACGGCTGTTCCTCCTGCTCGAACCGGAACCGTACCTGCAGCGCTCCCTCCTCGACGCGAGCGGCAGTCACCGTGTGGCGGCTCAGGGCCGCCGGGAGCGAGAGCAGCCGACGGTAGGAGCCCACGGTCACGACGAGGTCGTCGCCGTGGCGGGCGAGGTCGACGTCCTGACGCTGGGCGAACGGCAGCGCGATCCGCAGGACGGCTCCGGTGCCGGTCCGGGTGATCGTCAGGGGTCCCTCTCCGCTCTCGGGGACCGCGAGCGGGTCGTGCCCGTCGTACGCCGCCTCGGCGAAGCTGGCGAGCGCCTCGACCCCCATCGGCTCGTCCGGGCGGTACGCCGACCGCCAGATCGGCAGGTCGGCGAACGACTGGCGCACCTCGGCCAGCACCCCCTCCTGGGCCGCCACCCAGCCCTGCGCGCCACGCGTCGCCGCCGCCCTCGGGGAACACCCGGTTGGCGATCACGCCGTCGACCCGGTAGCCGTAGAGCGACAGCGTCGTCAGCGAGCGGCGGGCCTCCGCCACCACGACCGCCTCGGGGGTCAGCACGAGGCGCACGGTGGCGTCCTTCTCGGTGAGGATCTGCTGCACCTGCTCGAGGTCGGCGTGCAGCCGCTCGACGGCCTCGAAGACCGAGTCCTCCGGCATCGGCACCCCGGCCGCCCGGCTCAGCACCGGGCGGAGCGCGCGCACGACGCGGCGCTGCACCCCGAAGACGCGGGTCATGTACCAGCCCAGGGCCTCGGGCAGGGCCAGCAGCCGCAGGGTCTCGGCCGTCGGTGCGCAGTCGACGATGACCACGTCCCAGCGGTCGCTGACCACGTGGTTGCGCAGCTCGAGCAGCGCGAGGACCTCCTCGGCGCCGGGGATGACGGTGAGCTCCTCGGCGGTGATCGGGTCGACCCCGGCGGCGTCGAGGACCGACATCAGGTAGCCCTGGATCTCGCCCCAGGAGCGTTCGAACCGCCGTCTGGGCGTCGACCTGGTGCACCCACAGGTTGGTGGCCACCTCGGTGGGCTCCCGACCGATGGCCAGCCCGAAGGCGTCACCGAGGGAGTGCGCCGCGTCCGTCGACAGCACCAGCGTGCGGTGCCCGGCGCGGGCAGCGAGCGCGGCCGTGCCCGCGGCACTGGTGGTCTTGCCGACACCGCCCTTGCCGGTGAACAGGATGATCCGCACGCTCACGAGGCCAGCTCCAGCCGCGCCTCAGCGCAGCGACTCGACGCGCTTCTTCAGCCCCTTCAGCGCAGTGTCGATGATGACCTTCTCGGCCTTGCGGCGCAGCATCCCGATCATCGGGATGCTCAGGTCGACGGAGAGCCGGTAGGTGACCTCGGTGCCGGCGCCGGAGGGACGCAGCAGGTAGGCGCCCTCCATGGCCTTGAGCATCTTGCCCTCGACCAGCTGCCAGGTGACCGAGGAGTCGCCCTTCCAGTCGTAGGACAACGTGTAGGAGTCCTTGATCGGCGTGGCCTCGAGCTCGAAGTGCACCTGGTCGGCCCGGCCGCCGGCGCCTTCCTCGACGACCTCGGCCTTCTTCATCCCCTGCGCCCACTCGGGGTAGGCGGGGAAGTCGGCGATCACGGCCATCACCTCGGCCGGCGGGGGCGTCGATGACGATGCTGGACGTGGTCTGCTCGGCCATGTGTCGGTCCTGTCGTCGAAGGCTGCGGGGTGAGCGGGGGCCCGGCGGCGTGACCCCGGGTCTCCGGCCGTCCAAGGCTAGCCCACGGGCGCGTGCGTCCAGATCACCGTGCCGGGCACCGTGAGCCGACGCCGGCGAGTAACGTGCACATGCAGTTCAGACCCCGCACGAGAGGTGCAGCGTTGCGCGAGTACTCCACCGCTCAGCAGGTCAGCGTCCCGACCACGGGCAACCTGACCGACGACGTCGTCAGCAACGGCACCGAGCACGCCGACGCGGTCGTGTTCTCGCGTCGCAGGACCGGCGGATGGGCCGACGTGACCGCGGGCGAGTTCCTCGAGGAGGTCCGGGCCGTGGCCAAGGGCCTGATGGCCGCCGGGATCGAGGCCGGCGACCGGGTCGGCCTGCTCTCGCGCACCCGCTACGAGTGGACCCTGCTCGACTACGCCATCTGGTTCGCCGGGGCGGCGACGGTGCCGATCTACGAGACCTCGAGCGCGGCCCAGGTCGAGTGGATCCTCACCGACTCCGGGGCCCGGGCCGTCTTCGTCGAGACCGCCGAGCACGGCTCGCGGGTCAAGGAGGGCCGGGACAACCTGCCGGAGCTGCACCACGTGTGGTCGATGGACGGCAACGGGATCGGCGTACTGATGACGCTGGGCCACGACGTCACCGACGAGCAGCTCGAGGAGCGTCGTACGGCGACGGAGCCGGACAGCCTCGCCACCCTGATCTACACCTCCGGCACCACCGGTCGCCCCAAGGGCTGCATGCTCACCCACGGCAACTTCATGTTCGAGCTCACCGTCGCCATCGACGAGCTCGACGCCCTGTTCACCCCGTCCGACGAGCAGGGCGAGGGAGCCTCGACCCTGCTGTTCCTGCCCCTGGCCCACGTGTTCGCCCGGATCATCCAGGTCGGCTGCGTGAAGGCCCGCGTGAAGATGGGCCACTCCGCCGACATCAAGAACCTGCTCGACGACTTCGCCGGGTTCCGGCCGACGTTCATCCTGGCCGTGCCCCGGGTCTTCGAGAAGGTCTTCAACACCGCCTCCCAGCGCGCCGTGGCCGACGGCCGCGGCAAGATCTTCGACCGGGCCGCCGACGTGGCGATCGCCTGGTCGCGAGGTCTGGAGAACGGTCGGCCCAGCCTCGCCGTGCGCGCGCAGCACCGGGTCTTCGACCGGCTGGTCTACGGCAAGCTGCGGGCGGCGCTCGGCGGCCGCTGCGAGTACGCCATCTCGGGCGGCGCGCCCCTCGGTGAGCGACTCGGCCACTTCTACCGCGGCATCGGCGTCAACGTGCTCGAGGGCTACGGGCTCACCGAGACCACGGCCGCGCTGACGGCCAACCTGCCCGACGCCCAGAAGGTCGGGACCGTGGGCCGCCCGCTCCAGGGCACCAGCGTGCGCGTGGCCGACGACGGCGAGCTGCTGTTCCGCGGCGGCCAGGTCTTCGCCGGCTACTGGCACAACGACGAGGCCACCGCCGAGACCAAGGACGCCCAGGGCTGGTTCCACACCGGTGACGTCGGCGAGATCGACGACGAGGGCTTCGTCCGGATCACCGGTCGCAAGAAGGAGATCCTCGTCACCGCCGGCGGCAAGAACGTCGCCCCCGCCGCCCTCGAGGACCGCCTGCGGGCGCACGCCCTGGTGGACCAGTGCATCGTCGTCGGCGACGGCCAGCCGTTCATCGCGGCGCTGGTCACGATCGACACCGAGACGCTGCCCGCCTGGGCCGAGCAGCACGGCAAGTCCACCGACGTCGCCGCCCTCGTCGACGACCCCGACCTCCGCGCCGAGATCGAGGCCGCGGTGGAGGAGGCCAACAAGGCCGTCTCGAAGGCCGAGTCCATCCGACGCTTCGCGATCGTGCCGGCAGCGTGGACCGAGGAGGGCGGTCAGCTGACCCCCAGCCTCAAGCTCAAGCGCGGCGTGGTGATGCGCGAGCACCGAGATGACGTGGACGCGCTTTACGTCCGGTGAGTCCCGAATTGCCCAATTTGTGGACCAGTCTCGAAATTCGCGTACAAAACGGACTCCAGTGGGGCAATCTGTCTCATGCCGTGGAACGCATGTCGTCTCGCGGTGCCATACCGGAGTCGTGAGGTGACGAACCCTCGCGCTCCGCACCACGGACTAGCAAAGGTCACCGTTCATGGATCGCAGAAAAGTTCTGCTTCTCGTCGCCGTCCTCATCGCCGCCATCGGCACGCTCTTGGTGTTCCTGTACGTCCGGGGGGCCGACACCCGCGCTGACCAGCGTTACGACGCTGTCCAGGTCCTGAAGGTGGTCAAGCCGATCACCGCCGGCGAGACGATCGAGGCCGCCCAGGCGGCCGGCAAGATCGAGTCGAGCTCGGTCTCCAAGAAGGACCTCCTCCCCGACGCGCTGACCGGCACCGAGACCGTCGCCGGCCAGATCGCCACCTCGAACATCTACGCCGGCGAGCAGCTGGTGGCCTCCAAGTTCGGCGCCACGGGCGCGAGCAGCGGTCTGACGATCCCCAAGGGCAAGATCGCGATCTCGATCAACCTCTCCGACCCCTCGCGGGTCGCGGGCTTCGTGAACCCGGGCGCCAAGGTGGCGATCTTCCTGAGCGGCACCCTGGAGGGCGGCGACGGCGCGACCAAGGTCAGCAAGTCCTTCACCCGGCTGCTGCTCCCCAGCATCGAGGTGATCGGCGCGGGCACGACCACCGTGGTCTCCACCACGACGACCAACGCCAACGGGGCCCAGAGCACCGAGCAGCTGCCCAAGACCCTGCTCACCCTCTCGGTCTCACAGGCAGAGGCCGAGAAGATCCTGTACGCCAGCACGCACGGCGAGCTCGCCTTCGGCCTGCTCAACGACGACTCCCAGGTCGCGCCGTCACAGGGCGTGGACTCCCTCAACCTCTTCCGCTGATCCCGCGGAACCCCGGAAGGACCCCGCATGCCGATCCTCGTCGAACCAGACTCCACCACCGCAGGCGTGCTCACCTCGGCACTGCCCGGTGGAGCCCAGGTCGTCGCTCGCCCCGACGAGGTCGACGGGCTGGCTGAACGGCCGCGGCGAGTACGCGCTGGTGATCGGCCCCACGCTGGACCTGGGGGTCGCGACCACGCTGGCCGAGAAGGTGCGCAGCGCTCATCCCGCGATCACCGTCGTGCTGACCCGGCTCGCGCTCGAGCCCCAGGTGTACGCCCAGGCGATGCAGGCCGGCATCGGCGCCGTGGTGGCTGCCGACGACCACACCGCACTCGAACACCGCCGTTGCGCGAGCGCGCAGCACGTGGGAGGCCATCCACGGCCCCGCGACGGCTGAGGGTGAGCGTGACGGCCAGGTCTTCACCGTGTTCTCGCCCAAGGGCGGGGTCGGCAAGACCACCATGGCCGTGAACCTGAGCGTCGCCCTGGCGAACTCGGGCATGGACGTGGTCGTGGTCGACCTCGACCTGGCCTTCGGCGACGTCGCGATCACCATGCAGCTGATCCCGGAGCACACCATCACCGACGCCGCGGCGTCGGAGGAGGACCTCGACTTCTCGCTCCTCCAGAAGCTGCTCACCCGACACCAGAGCGGCCTCACCATCCTGGCCGCGCCGACGCACCCCGAGGGCCGCGACCTGATCACGGCCTCACTCGCCCGCCGGGTCATCCAGACCCTGCGCCGCCAGTTCGACTACGTCGTGATCGACACCCCGCCCGGCTTCGACGACCAGGTGCTCGGCGCCTTCGACGAGACCGACGAGTGCATCATCGTGGCCACGCTCGACGTCCCGACCATCAAGAACACCAAGGTCGCCATCGAGACCCTCGACCTCCTCAACCTCGTCCCCGCCAACCGGCACCTCGTGCTCAACCGTGCCGACGAGGAGGTGGGCCTGTCGAAGGACAACGTGGAGGACATCTTGAACATGAAGATCGTCCGTCGCACTGCCGAGCTCCCCCGCCGTGGCCAGTGCCACCAACCACGGGAACCCCATCGTCCTGTCCAAGCCGGACCACGCCGGTCTCGAAGGCCATCGTCGAGCTCGCCCGCAAGATCGCCGGCGAACCCGCTGTCCGCGAAGTCGGCGGAGCCGGCCAAGCGTGGCCTGTTCGGTCGCAAGAAGTAGCGCAAGGAGATATGCCATGAGCAGCCTCAGCGAGCGCCTCGCGAACCTGAACCGCACCACCCCTGCCGACCGAGAGTCCCGAGAAGGCCGCGGACGAGCAGTCCCCGGCCCCGAAGCGACAGCGCCGACGTGCCGACCGACGTGCAGTCCCAGCGAGGACTCCTCGACGCCGGCCCGCACGCACACAGCGGTCCAGGGCACGCACGGCAGCCACGCCGCGCCTCCGGCCAACGGATCCGCCTCGCACGGCACGACCTCCGGCCCCTCCGTCCTCGGCAAGGCCGTGGGTGCGTCCACCGCCAACCAGGCCCGGGCGGCAGCCACCACGGCCGGTCGTTCGGACGCTGCCAAGGGCCGGTTCGAGGACCTGAAGGAGAACGTGCACACCGAGCTCCTGCAGCAGCTCGGCCCCCAGCTGTACGACGCCGACATCGACGCCAACGAGCTGGCCACCAGGGTGCGCGGGGTGCTCGCCGAGGTGCTCGCCGCCACCAACCGCCCGCTGACCCGGGTCGACCGCGAGCGCATCACCCAGGACATCGCCGACGACATCCTCGGCTACGGACCCCTCGAGCCCTACCTGCGCGACAACGACGTCGCCGAGGTGATGGTCAACGGCCCCTTCGACATCTACCTCGAGCGCAAGGGCAAGCTCACCAAGGTCGACGGCAAGTTCAAGGACGAGGCACACCTGCGCCGGACGATCGACAAGATCGTCTCGCGCATCGGGCGCCGCGTGGACGAGGCCTCCCCCATGGTCGACGCCCGGCTCCCCGACGGCAGCCGCGTGAACGCCGTCGTACCGCCGCTGGCGATCGACGGCAGCACCCTGACCATCCGCAAGTTCGCCGCCGACCCGCTCACGGTCAACGACCTGATCAAGTTCGGCTCGCTCAGCGACCGCACCGCCGACTTCCTCGACGCGTGTGTCCGGGGACGGCTCAACGTGGTCGTCTCCGGCGGTACCGGCGCCGGCAAGACCACCACCCTCAACGTGCTCTCGTCGTTCATCCCCTCCGACGAGCGCATCGTCACCATCGAGGACGCCGCCGAGCTCCAGCTCAAGCAGGACCACGTGGTCCGGCTGGAGTCCCGGCCGGCGAACATCGAGGGCAAGGGCGCGGTGACCATCCGCGACCTGGTCCGCAACTCGCTGCGCATGCGTCCCGACCGCATCGTCGTCGGTGAGGTCCGCGACGCCTCGGCGCTGGACATGCTGCAGGCGATGAACACCGGCCACGACGGCTCCATCTGCACCGTCCACTCCAACGGCCCGCGGGACACCTGCTCCCGCCTCGAGACGCTGGTGCTGATGGCCGGCATGGACCTGCCCGTGCGCGCCATCCGCGAGCAGGTCGCCTCGGCCGTCGACCTGATCGTGCACCAGGCGCGGCTCAAGGACGGCACCCGCCGGATCACGCACGTCACCGAGGTGGAACGGATGGAGGGCGACGTCATCACGCTCCAGGACATCTTCCTGTTCGACAACTCTGCCGGTTTCGACTCCGAGGGCCGCTCGCTGGGCAGCCTCAAGGCCACCGGACTGCGCCCCAAGTTCCTGGAGAAGATGCAGCACAACAACGTCCTCGTCGACCCGCGGATCTTCGCCACGATGGACTTCCGATGACCCTTTCCGTACGCCGAGCTCGCCCGGTCCCTCGCCGGACTGCTCCTGGGCATCCTCACGCTCGGCCTCTTCCTGGCCGCGCCCGCGCAGGCCGCGGACGACGCGGTGATCGAGCACGCGCAGCCGGTCAAGGGCGCGGTCCGCCTGCTCGTGTCCGTCCCGGGCACCGACGACGTCGACTACGACAAGATCGCGGTGAAGATCGGCGACGCCGGGGTCACCTCGAAGGCCGCCCCCGCGTCCGAGAGCTCCGAGGTCCAGCGCACCTCGATCCTCGCGATCGACACCAGCAACAGCATGAAGGGCCAGCGCATCGCGGAGGCCAAGAAGGCCGCCCTCGCCTACCTCTCCACCGTGCCGGCCAACGTCAAGGTCGGTGTCGTCACCTTCGACAACACCGTGAAGACGCTCGTGCCCCCGTCGCTGACCCGGGGTGCCGCGACCACCGCCATCAACGGCCTCACGCTGACCCTGAAGACCGCGCTGTACGACGGCGTGCTCGGCGCCCTTCGCGCCGCCGGCCCCGGAGGCGACGACCGCGGGCCAGCGCAAGATCCTGGTCCTGTCCGACGGCAAGGACACCACCGACACCCAGCTCAGCGACGTCCTCGACGCGGTCAAGCGGTCCGGTGCCACCGTCGACGTCGTCTCCCTCCAGCAGGGCGACGAGGCCAACCAGCCCCTGAACGCCATTGCCCAGCGCCGGGAAGGGGACGGTGCTCACCACGGCTGACCCCGCCGCCCTGACCGCGGCGTTCGCCAAGCGAGGCCAACGCGCTTGCCCACCAGGTGGTCGTGACCGCCGCCGTGCCCGCCGGGTTCAGCAGCACCAGCTCGAACGTCGAGGTCGTGGTTCCCACGGCCGGGCAGACGTTCACCAGCTCGGCGTACCTGCCCGTGCGTAGCGCCGCCGACATCGCGGCCGAGAAGAAGGCTGCGGCGGCACCCCAGCGGGTGCAGGCCGGCCAGTTCGCGGTCTCCAGGAACATCGTCCTCGGCGGCGTCGGCGCCATCGGCATCGGTCTCCTCGGCGTGATCGCCGTCGTCGCCGCCGGCGCCAACCGACCGGCCACGAACCTCACCCTGTCCGAGCAGATCAAGGCGTACGGCGTGATGGCCGTACCGGGCCAGGCCGGGCCCGCGTCGCGACGACGCCGGTCCGGCCGCCCTCGCCGACCAGGCCCGTCAGGCAGCCGAGAAGGCGCTGTCCAACAACAAGGACCTCGAGGCCCGGCTCGCCACCTCGCTCGAAGCAGCGGGCCTGGACCTGCGGCCGGCCGAGTGGCTGCTGATGCGCGCGGGCATCCTGGTCGGTGGCGCTCTCGTCGGGCTGCTCATCGGGACCGGCAACCTGGTCCTCGGGATCCTCATCGTGGTGATCGCGGCGATCGCGCCGCCGATCTACCTCCGGGTCAAGCGCGCCAAGCGGTTGAAGGCGTTCAGCTCCGGGCTCGCCGACACCCTCCAGCTGATGTCCGGCAGCCTGTCCGCCGGCCTGTCACTCGCGCAGTCCATCGACACCATCGTCCGCGAGGGCTCGCAGCCGATCTCCGGTGAGTTCCGGCGCGTCGTGATCGAGACGCCGGCTCGGCGTCTCCCTCGAGGACTCCATGGAGGGCGTCGCCGAGCGGATGCAGAGCCGCGACTTCCAGTGGGTCGTGATGGCCATCCGGATCCAGCGCGAGGTCGGCGGCAACCTGGCCGAGCTCCTGCTCACCGTGGCCGCCACCCTCCGCGAGCGTGAGTACCTGCGCCGTCACGTCCGCGCGCTCTCGGCGGAGGGCCGGCTCTCGGCGTACATCCTGGGTGGCCTGCCGCCCGGGTTCCTGCTCTACCTCACGCTGTCCAAGCCCGACTACGTCCACCCGATGTACTCCACGCCGATCGGCTGGATCCTCCTGATCGTCATCGCGGTGCTGCTGGGTGTGGGCGTGTTCTGGATGTCCAAGGTCGCCAAGGTGGAGGTGTGATGAGCCCGCTCATCCTGGTCGGCTTCGGCCTCATCTTCCTGGCCCTGGTGCTGGTGTTCGGCGCCGTCGGCGGCATCTTCAAGGAGCGGCCCGGCGTCAACCGGTCGATCGCCGTCCTCGAGGCGATGACCTCTGCGCCGGACGAGATGAAGGGCGACCTCGACAACTCCTTCACCGACCGCGTGCTGCTCCCCCTGCTGGCCCGCAGCCAGCGGATGGGTCGCCGAGCTGACGCCCGAGGACGCCAGCGAGCGCATCCGCGAGAAGCTGGAGCTGGCGGGCAACCCGCGCGGCTGGACCGTGGAGCGCGTGATGGCCGGCAAGGTCGTGGGCTTCGGCGCCGCCCTGCTCGTCGCCCTCGTCGTCTCCCTCGTGCTGGGCCTCGGGTTCCTGCCCACCCTCGGAGTGGTCGTGCTCGGCTCGCTGGCCGGCTACATGGCTCCCAACATGTACCTCTACCAGCAGGCCTACGACCGGGCCGAGAAGCTGCAGCGCGCGCTGCCGGACGCCATCGACCTGCTCACCATCTCGGTGGAGTCGGGGCTCGGCTTCGACGCCGCCTGCGCGCAGGTCGCGCGCAACACCGACGGACCGCTCGCCGACGAGTTCGCCCGGATGCTCCAGGAGATGCAGATCGGCCGTGGCCGCGTCCGAGGCCCTGCGCTCCCTGGCCGACCGGACCAACCTGCCCGACCTCCGCTCGTTCGTGAGCGCGATGGTGCAGGCCGACGCCTTCGGCATCCCGGTGGGCCAGGTGCTCCGGGTGCAGTCCTCCGAGATCCGCACCAAGCGCCGCCAGTGGGCGGAGGAGGCGGCCCAGAAGGTGCCGGTGAAGATCCTGGTGCCGCTGATCTTCTGCATCCTGCCGTGCCTGTTCATCGCGGTGCTCGGTCCCGCGGGTATCTCGATCATGGACAGCTTCTCGGGCACACTCTGAGCGTGACCGACGTTGGTCGGGTCGCCCTGGCGGCCCGAGTGTTCACCGTTGCCGCCCTGACCTCGCTTGCCGCGGTGGCGGGCCAGCGGTACCTCGACGGCGCGCTGTTCGTGGTGCTGTGCGCCGGGATCGCCCAGGCCGTCTCGATGACCCACCGGTTCCGCGAGTCGACCGTGGCCATCGTCGAGGGCGGGGCGGTGGCCGTCCTGGTGGTGCTCACCTTCCCCGACCAGGCGACGGTCACGCCGTACCTCGTGATCCCGGCGCTCATCGGTGCCGCCGACCGCGGGCGCGCCGGCCTGCTGCGGGTGATCGCCACCGAGTCCGGCTTGCTGCTCCTCACCTGGGTGCTGGTCGAGCAGCACTGGGACCGGGAGTTCGCCGCCAGCTCGTTCACCTGGCTCGCCGCGGCGCTGGGCATCGGCTTCATGGGCCTCGCCCTGCGACAGGCGGCCGCCGCGGGAGAGGGCGACGCGCCGTACCGCAGCGCCGTCGGACTGATCCGGCGGCTCGAGGCGCTCTCCGGCAAGCTGAGCGGCGGCCTCGACGCCGTCGGCATCGCCGAGCAGGTGATGGACGAGGCCGACGAGCTGATCCCCGCGCGCAGCTGCGGGTGTCTTCGTGCGGTCCGCCAACGGTTCGATGGCTCCGCTGCGCTACTCCGCCGGCACGCTGCCGGGTGCGATGGCGTGGGCCGAGCAGCTCTCCGCCAAGTGCTGGGAGTTCGAGGCGATGATGCTGCGCGAGCAGCACGTGGCCATCCCGCTGGTGGCCAACGACGAGATGATCGCCGTGCTCGTGCTCGACGCCCTGCGCGGTGTCGAGCCCACGGCCGCGCTGGAGCTGCGCAGCCGGCTCGCCCGCCAGGCGGTGCAGCTCCAGGCGGCCCTGCTCTTCGGCCGGGTGCGGGACGCGGCCACGAGCGAGGAGCGCCAGCGGATCGCCCGCGAGGTCCACGACGGCGTCGCCCAGGACGTCGCCTCGCTCGGCTACCTGGTGGACAACCTCGCGGCCACCGCCACCGACCCTGCCCAGCGCGAGCAGATCGGCCTGCTCCGCCAGGAGGTGACCCGCGTCGTCACCGAGCTGCGCCACTCGATCTTCGACCTGAGGCACGAGCTGGCCGCCGCGTCCGGCCTGGGCGAGAGCCTCTCGGCGTACGCCAACCAGGTCAGCGCCACCTCGCCCATGGCCGTGCACGTCACCCTCGACGAGAAGGGCCCCCGGTTGCCGGCCGACGTCGAGTACGAGCTGCTCAGGATCGCCCAGGAGGCGATGGCCAACGCCCGCAAGCACTCCGGGCGCGGCGAACCTGTGGCTGCGCTGCACCGTGCGCTCGCCGTACGCCGAGATCGAGGTGCGCGACGACGGCATCAACCGCCACACGCCTCGCAGCGACTCCCAGGGGCTGCAGATCATGCGGGAGCGCTCGCTGAGCATCGGTGCCGAGCTGAGCGTCCAGGAGCCCGCACCCGGCAGCCCCGGCACCCGGGTCAGCGTGCGCGTCGGCTCCCCGGAGCGTCAGGTGACCGGCTAGCCTGCCGGAGGAGGCGGGCGACGACACCCGGGTACCCATGACCACCGTGCTGCTCATCGACGACCACGAGCTGATCCGTCAGGGCCTCGCCGGAGCCTTCGCCCAGGCCGACGGCTTCGACGTCGCCGGGCAGGCCGTCCTCGGTGGCCGACGGGCTCGCCCTCGCCGAGGAGCTCGCACCCGACGTGGTCGTCACCGACGTCCGGCTGCCCGACGGCAGCGGCCTCGACGTCGTTCGCGCCCTGCGCAAGTCCAGCCGCACCGTCGGCCTCGTCGTCCTGACCATGTACGCCGGCGACGAGCAGCTGTTCGCCGCCATGGACGCCGGGGCCTCGGGCTTCGTCGGCAAGGACGCGCCGACCTCCAGCGTGATCAGCGCCGCCCGCCAGGCGGCCGTCGCACCGCTGACGTTCACCTGCCTGGGCCTCGCCGAGGCGATGGTCCGCCGGATGAGCTCCAGCGCGCCACGTCTCTCCGACCGGGAGCGGCAGGTCCTCGAGCTGCTGGCGGAGGGTCTGGGCGTCAGCGCCATCGCCGGCCGGCTCTACCTCAGCGAGTCCACCGCGAAGAGCCACATCGGCCGGATCTACGAGAAGCTCGGGGCCGCCAACCGGGCCCAGGCGCTGGTCACCGCGATGCGGCTGGGCCTGATCTCCTCCGCGACACCACCCGCCTGAACGGCGCGCGCACGGGTGATCCCCCGGGGCCGGGTAGTCCGAACGGACTATGTCCGAAATCACCCGAATAGACCAGTTGGTTCAATCCGGACGTCTAATGCCCTAATCCGTCCCTTTTTGTCATACTTCTACCAACGGGTTGAGGTGCTCAGCCCTCAATCCGAAACACTGAGTTCCAGAGGGAAGGAACCCCATCATGCTCGAGTTCATCCGTTCCATCACCACCGGTCGTCGCGACGAAGACGGCGCCTCCGCCGTTGAGTACGGCCTGCTGGTCGCCGGCATCGCCGCGCTGATCGTCGTCATCGTCTTCGCCTTCGGCGGCGTCATCAAGGGTGCCTTCGACAGCACCTGCAAGGCGGTCAAGAACAACGGCGCCACCACCGGCACCTGCTCCTGACCGAGCGCTTCGTGACCCGGAGGGATCCCCATGGGGCCCCTCCGGGTTCCGCTCTCATGAGTTGATCCGGCGCAGTACCGCAGGAGGACCACCGATGTTCTACCTCTCGCGCCGACCGTCACGGGCCCAGGAAGACGGCGGTTCCGCCGTCGAGTACGGACTGCTGGCCGCAGGCATCGCGGGCGTTGTCGCTGCCACCGTCTTCCTGTTCGGAAGCTCGGTGCTGGGCCTGTTCAAGCAGACCTGTGACTCCATCAACACCGCCGCCAGCGCAGCGTCCAACGCGGCCACGTGCAAGTCGGCACCCTGATCTGCCTGCGCTACCACGGAGTGCAGGTGTGTACGACGGCTCCTGAGCGGGCGCGCGATGAGCAGCGCGCCTGCACTGCCGGGGGGTGGTGAGTCGTCGACACGGGTAGCGCCCGGTCCCGCCGCGAGGCCGGGCCGGGCGCTCACTCCTTCCAGGGCCAGGCACTCAGCGCGCCTCCTGCTCCAGCGCTCGTGCCATCCCGATGCGCTGCAACGTCGTCGGGTGCGACCCGAACCAGAACTGGCTCAGCCAGGGCGGGTCGTCGTCGCTGAGCGAGCGCGTCGGCGAGCTGCACCTGCATCCGCTCGAACCCGCGGTAGTCGCCGGTCGCCTCGAGCGAGGCCCGGTCGGCGCGCGCCTCCACCGCCCGGCTGATCGTGTTCTGGACCGGGCTCGCCAGCAGGCTCCCCACCGCGGCCAGGGCGAGCAGCAACGCCACCACCTCCGGCTGACCGGCGTCGGCTGCACCCGCCCGGTCGAGCAGCCGCCTCCGGGAGAGCACCAGCCCGAGCAGCCCGCTGCCGAACAGCACGCCGACGGCGCCCAGCAGGGTGCCCGTCGCCACGTCGTGGTGGCGGGCATGGCCGAGCTCGTGGGCGACGACCGTGAGCGTCTCGTTCTCGGGCACGTCGTCGACCAGGTTGTCGTAGAGCACGACCCGCCTGGTGCTGCCGAAGCCGGAGACGTAGGCGTTCAGGGTCGTCGTACGCCGCGACGCGTCGGCCACGAGCACGTCGGAGACCGGCACCTTCTCCTTCTCGGCCAGCGCCAGGATCTTCGTGCGCAGGTCCCCCTGCGGCAGGGAGGTGAAGTGGTTGAAGAGCGGCTCGACCACGACGGGGTAGACCCACGAGCCGAGCGCCGCCAGCAGCGCTCCCGCAAGTCCGGCCCAGAGCGGCCACCGCCGGGGTGAGCGACGGGCCGAGACCAGCACGACGAGCACGGTGATCCCGGCGAACACCCAGGAGACCAGCAGCGAGGTCACCCAGTCGCGCAGCCCAGCCGCCCAGGGACTGGTTCGTCAGCCCGTACTCCAGGGCGTTGCTGCGCCTCACCAGGTCGAACGGGAGCGTGGCCAGGTCACCGACGAGCAGGATCGCCAGCGTGCCGAGGAGCGCCTTGACCCACCACGGGCCCGGGACCAGCCGCACCAGTCGGGCACCCGAGCCTGGTCAGCCCGAGCACCAGCGCAACGGCGAGCGAGACCGCCAGGGACGCCCAGCCGAGGTGGCGCTGCATCGAGGAGTAGGTGTGGGCGCGCCGTAGCTGCGCGTCGGTGAACACCTCGCTCCCCCGCACGTCGACGACGTGGCCGCCCGGCACCCACGACCACGGGACCAGGAACGCGCAGAGCAGCGCGAACACCAGGGCCGACAGGCCGATCATCCACAGGCACAGCGCCTTGCTGGGCCCGGGCGCGGGAACGGGCGCACGAACGGGCTCCGACGTCACAGCGTTCAGCCTGCCACCCCGGCAAGGCGGGCCAGGTCGTCGCGCCAGCGCGCCACGAACTCCTGCTGCGAGGTACCGAGCACGCTCCGGAAGGCCGCCTGGGTCGAGGCGCCGTCGTCGACCGCGCGGTAGAACCGCACCAGCGCCCGGGCGCCGTACTCCTGGGCGAGGAAGCGGCAGGCCAGCCACGCCTCCTCGTAGGTCGCGCCGAGCCCGTTGGCCTGCGGGTCGAGGTCGCCGGTCGACGGCAGGCCCGAGGGCAGCCCGTCCTTGCGGATGCGGTCCAGGATCTGGCGCGCCGCGAGGTCGACCGGGACACCCGCGCCGTCGAGGGCGACGAAGTCGGCGAAGCCCTCGAGCAGCCAGGTCGGCATCGAGGCGAAGGTGGCGTCCGTGGCCACGTGGGTGGTCTCGTGGCTCATCACCACCTGCGCGCCGCGCTCCTTGAGCTGGCCGAAGACGTCCGGGTTCACGAACACCCGCACCGGCGCACCCGGCGCCAGGGACCCGTCCGCGCTCGTCGTCACGGCCGCGATGTTGTCGTACTCCCCCGGCTGCGCGTCGAGCGCGGCATCCAGCTCGGCGCGCGTGTCGGGCACCTCGACGACGACCGACCCCTTCCAGTCCGGCAGCACGCGGGAGACCTGTTGCACGGCCCGGGTGACCAGGCGCGGGTAGCGGCCCGGCTCCACCGCGGCCACGGCGAGCAGCGACCGCGGCGTGCGTACGACGGTGAGGCGGTCGGCCAGCCACAGCGGGGTGCGCTCGCCCGAGCCGCCGAAGGAGGCGATCCTCACGTCGTCGTCCGTCGGCACGAAGGCGACGCTGGTCTCCATCCGGGCCGGCGACTCGTCGAACCCGTCGTAGCGGTAGGTCAGCTCGACGGTGCCGCTCCAGGCGTCCGGGCCGAGCTCGATCTGCTGTTGCTCGGCGAGCGGCGCTCCCTCGTCGACGTACCGCAGGGACAGGTCGCCGACCCGCAGGGCGGCGGCGTTGTCGTAGACCCAGCCCAGCAGGTCCTTGGAGTCCGTCCGCCGCGAGGGCGACGACGTCGTCGCGCGAGCCGCTCTTGATCCCGCGGACCAGGGCGTCCAGCGACGCCTGCGCCTCCTCCGCGTGCTGTCCCGAGGAGTCCTGTCGCCGCCTTCGGGGGCGCGATGTCGACGTCGTCGTTGCACGCGGTCAGCCCGAGCAGACAGGCGAGCAGGGTCAGGACAAGCGCGAAGCCGCCCGCCCCGGAGGGACGAGCGGCTCTGCTGCGCTGACGGTCAGCCGCCGGGCCGGACGGCACCGACGTACGGCATGTCGTGCAGGCCGGAGATCTGGACTCCTGCGCCGGGGTTGAGCGCATTCACGATCTGCCCGTCGCCGATGTACATGCCGACGTGGCTGATCGGGCTGTAGTAGAAGACCAGGTCACCGGGCTGAAGCTCGCTCTCGGAGATGTGAGGACCTGAACTGTACTGCGCCGAGGAGCTGTGCGGCAGGCTGACGCCGGCCTGGCTCCAGGCGGCCATCGTCAGGCCGGAGCAGTCGAACGACGCTCGGGCCGGCGGCGCCGTAGACGTAGGCGTTGCCGACCTTCGACTTCGCGTACGCGACGGCGGGCCCGCCCATCTCGGCGATCCGCTTGGCCTCGAGGGCTGCCAGGTCGGCGGCGGCCTTCGCGTGCGCGGGAGTCGACGGTCCGCTCGAAGCTGCGAGTGGCCTCCTCGCCGCGCGCGAGCAGGTCGATCTTGCGCTGCAGGGTCGACTTGCGTGGCGGTCAGCTGCGCGAGCTGCAGCGTTGGACCGGGCCAGGGCATCGCCCGCGGCACCGGCGTCCTCGCTGACGAGCACGACGTTGGCGAGCATGGCCGTCGAGTCGCGCTGGGTCTTGGCGTCGAGCACCGACATGGTGGTCGGGGCGCCCGCGCCGGGCGTCGTGCCGTCGTACGCGTCCTCGACGGAGTCGGCCACCTGGGCGCGCAGGGCGCTGATCAGACGCACGTGGCGGCGGATGTCGCTCGACGTGGTGTGCAGCTGGGTGCGGGCCTTCTTGAGCTTCGCGGCGGCCTTGTCGTGACGCTGGTCGGCGGTCTCGGCCTTCTGGCTGAGCTTGTCGACGCGCGCCTGTACGGAGTCGATGCTTCTGGTCGTCGGGGGCTGCAGAGGCGGGGCTCGGCGAGTCCGAGACTCATCGTGGCGAGCACAGCGGTGACTCCTGCAACCGCGCGGGCATGGTGGCGTTTCCGGCCGTCGAACACGAGCGGTCGGTCTCCTCTTTGTCTCGACGCCTACCAGGTCAGCTGACGGATTCGGGCCCAAAGAACGCCCTACCAGCAAGATCCGCCACGGTCGGTGACGAGCCTCGCCGGATTCACCCCAAGAAAACGTGGGTCCCCGGCTCCGGTGCAGATGTCTCCCCCGAGGGCACCTGTTCCAGACTCGGCGCTGCCCCTGAGCTCACCCGGTCGGCGAGCTGGTGCAGGGGCACTAGGTTCGTCACCCTAGGAAAGATTGGCCGCGACACCAAGCCCGTGGCGTGTCCCCCGGGTGTGTTTTGGCCCACTTCGGGACGCATCAGCCCCACCCGGGCACTCCGGTCACACCGGCCCCGCACCCCATGAGTGAGGTCCCGACGGGACGGTCCGGTCAGGCCGACTCGACCTCCGGGCCGGCGACCGGGGTGACCATCCGCAGCGGCGGCACCAGGCCCGAGTCGGCGAGCACCTCGAGAGCCTGCTGCTCCTCGTGGTCGAAGCTGAGCTCGGGTGGCGGGCCGAGCAGGACCGTCACCACGCAGTCGTGGCAGGCGAGCCCGCGAACCAGGCAGCTGTCGCAGTCGATGCGCACGCTCATCGCCGTTCTCCTCATCAATGCCTGGGGAAGCTAGTGCTCGCACTCCACCAGCCACCACCGACAGTTTCGGTCGCGGACTCCGACACACCGGCGCGTCGGCCGCGCCTGCACGGATTTGTCGGTCCGGCTCCCTAGCGTCATTGGCATGAGCAGGTGGTCCGCGCAGATGAGCTTCGACGAGCTCGGGCGCCCCCTGCGCGACATCACCTTCTGCGTGGTCGACCTCGAGACGACCGGCGGCTCGGCCGCGGCGGGGTCGATGATCACCGAGATCGGCGCGGTCAAGGTGCGCGGCGGCGAGGTGCTCGGCGAGTTCCAGACACTGGTCAACCCGCACACCTCGATCCCGCCGTTCATCGCCGTGCTCACCGGCATCACCAACTCGATGGTCGCCTCGCTCGCCGCCGATCGAGTCGGCCCTGCCGGCGTTCCTCGAGTTCGCCCAGGGCTGCGTCCTGGTCGCGCACAACGCGCCGTTCGACGTCGGCTTCCTCAAGCACTTCGCCGCAGCTGCAGGGACGACCCTGGCCCGGGTTCGAGGTGCTCGACACCGCCCGGCTCGCCCGCCGGGTGGTGACCCGCGACGACGCGCCCAACTGCAAGCTCAGCTCGCTCGCCATCGCGTTCGGCTCCACGCACCACGCCCAACCACCGGGCGCTGTCCGACGCGCGCGCCACGGTCGACGTGCTGCACGGCCTGATGGAGCGGCTCGGCGGTCTCGGCGTGCACACGCTCGAGGAGCTGCAGACGTTCAGCTCGCGCGTCAGCCCCGCCGTACGCCGCAAGCGGCACCTCGCCGAGCACCTCCCCCACTCCCCCGGCGTCTACCTGTTCCGCGACGAGCAGCAGCGGGTGCTCTACGTCGGCACCAGCCGCGACCTGCGCACCCGCGTGCGCTCCTACTTCACCGCGTCCGAGACCCGCTCGCGGATGGGCGAGATGGTCAACCTCGCCGCCACGGTCACCGGCATCGAGTGCGCCACCCCGCTCGAGGCGCGCGTGCGCGAGCTGCGCCTGATCGCGGCCCACAAGCCGCGCTACAACCGGCGCAGCCGCCACCCGGAGAAGATGCACTGGCTCAAGCTGACCGTCGAGCCGTGGCCGCGACTCTCACTGGTCCGCAAGGTGGCCGAGGACGGAGCCGACTACCTCGGCCCGTTCGCCTCCCGCCGCACGGCCGAGAAGTGCCTGGCCGCCCTCCACGAGACCTTCCCGATCCGCCAGTGCAGCGACCGGCTGCCGATCACGCCGACGAAGTCACCGTGCGTGCTCGCCGAGATGGGCCGCTGCCTCTCGCCGTGCGACGGCAGCGTCGTCGGTCGACCGACTACGCCGCGCTGGTCGCCGAGGTCCGCGACACCCTGCTGCGCCAGGCCGACGACGTGGTCGAGGCGCTCACCGCCCGGATGGACCGGCTCGCCGACGACGAGCGGTTCGAGGAGGCGAGCGTCCATCGCGACCGGCTCTCGGCCTTCGTGCGGGCCGCGTCTCGGACCCAGCGTCTCGGCTCGCTCTCCTCGTGCCCCGAGCTGGTCGCCGCCCGCCGCGAGGACGACCGCCGCTGGGCGGTGCACGTCGTACGCCACGGACGGCTGGCGGCGTCCGGCGTGATCCCGCACGACGCCCACGCCGGGCGTCTGGGTGACCCAGCTGCGCGAGTCGGCCGAGACGGTCGCCCCCGGCCCCGGGCCCACCCCGGCCGCCAGCGCCGAGGAGTCCGAGCAGATCCTGCGCTGGCTGGAGCAGCCCGGAGTCCGCCTCGTGCACGTCGAGGGCGAGTGGGCCTGCCCGATCCGCGGTGCCACCCGGCACCTCGCCGTCCACGACGCCGTGGAGCAGTCGCGCACCACCCTGGTGCCCTTCGACGAGCGCCGCGCGCTGGCCACCGTCCACCAGCCCTGACCCGAGGTCGCGAGCGATACCTTGACCACATGATCACCGCCATCGTGTTCGTGAAGGCCGACGTCGCCCGGATCCCCGAGGTGGCCGAGGCGATCGCCGCGCTCGCAGGGCGTCAGCGAGGTCTACAGCGTGACCGGCCAGATCGACCTGATCGCGCTGGTGCGCGTCAGCAACCACGACGACGTGGCGCGGGTCGTGGCCGACTCGATCAACAAGGTCTCCGGAGTGATGGAGACCGAGACCCACATCGCCTTCCGCACCTACTCCCAGCACGACCTCGAGTCGGCCTTCTCCCTCGGTCTCGACTGAGCGTCACAGCGACGGACTCGCCACGACCGGCGGTCATCGACCGGCCTTCTCCTCGGCGTCGTTCGGTAGGTAGACCCTGAGGAGCCGTCCGCCCCTGTCGACCGGCACCAGCCGGTAGTCGCTCGTGAGCGACAGCCCGCAGGCGCGCAGTGCGTCTTGGTCGACCGGCCCCGGCGGACGGTCGTAGAGCACGACCGGGAGCGCGTCGCCCCACGGCAGCGGCCGCGTACAGACGCTGCGGATTCCGGCCGCGGTTCGTTCAGGGTCGGTGCTGCCGTACCACACCTCCCCGACGGTTCGACCGTCCAGAAGCAGGACAACCCCCGCCATCTCGTCGAACGCCATCACAGGGTCACCGGGCTGGCGATCTCCCGCCGCCGCCATGACCCCCCGAAGGCGCGACGCCGTGGTGGCGTCGACGCGCAGGTCCGCGAGTGGTCCCGGCCCCCCGATCCGGGTGGTCGCCTCGGACCACGCCACGGTTCGGTAGGGGTGGCGCAACAAACCGCTGGCGCCCGTCGTGGCCGCCACGACGACGGCGCAGGCGGTCGCGGACACCGCGAGGGCCCTGGCGACCGGGACCGTGCCGGGCATCGTGCACGCCGCCACCATCAGCGCCGTCCAGCACGCGAAGCCGTTGACCGCGAGGTAGGCCAGGGGATTCCCGGTGCCGAACGCCTGCACCGCCGGGAGCAGTAGCAGCATGACCACCACCACGAGGTCGACCGCGCGTCCACCACGGCCGTGGTGGTCCTGCGCGACGGCACGGCTCCCGCCCCACCGCGCGACGACCACCACGAGCGCCAGGCCGATCAGCGCCACGACGTAGGAGCGGATCGCAGCGCTGCCTCCACCGGGGACTCCCCCGGACCCGGGGTTGATGGCCACCAGCGCCACCACCGGGCCGAGGACGACCAGCGGCAGGCCAGCGGCGGCAAAGCGCGTACGACGCAGTGCCAGTCCGCCCCCCGCGACCAGCAACGCGACCGCCGCGACCAGCAGAGCGCCGAGGCCCATCGACAGCGTGGTCCGGACGTACATGCCGAGCAGCTCCACCGGCGAGTGCGTGCTCTCCACCACCAGCCGGTTGACCTCGATCATCTCGGCGGCGAGTGGGCGCAGGGGCTGGACGAAGGCGTTCACCAGCGCCAGGCACACGAGCACGCTGGCCACCATCGCGCAGACGTAGCGGAGCCAGCCCCGGGCGCCGAGCGAACGCAGGGCGACGACGCCCACGACGACGAGGAACAGCAGGATCACGCCGGCCGAGGACCACTTCGCCAGCAGGAGCGCGACCACGGGTGGCCCCGAGAGTGCCGCCGCGAGGAGGGGAAGCCGCCGACCGCCCGAGACGGTCCTCATGGACCAGAGCAGCAGCGCCACCAGGAGCAGCGAGGTCAGCAGGACGACGTCGTCGTACCCAGGGGTGAGCGGGAGCCAGCCGTAGGTGACGCCCGCGGAGGCGAGGATGGTGAGGGTCCCCGCCACCTCCCACACCCGCGACGAGGGCGCCTGGGGTCGTCGCGTCCGTAACCACGCCATGAACGCCCAGCCGAACGCGAGGTGCACCAGCACGACACTCACCAACCGGACCACCCGCAGGCCCGGGATGCTCCAGCCGAGGAGCTCGAAGACGGGCCCGTAGAGATACTGCACGCCGGTGAAGACGCGGGGTGTGGAGTCCCACCACCGGTAGGAGAGCGCGTAGAAGCCCTCATCGGTGAGGTCGAACCCGCGGTTCGCCATCATCAGCGCGGCGACGACCCAGACTGCGGTGGCCAGCAGGGCGGCAGCGGCCACCCACGGCCAGGGACCCCCGCTCCCGGTCCGCCAGCGACGGTCCTCCGGGGATCCCGACGTCATGCCGCCGAGGCTAGTCGTGATCAGAACCGCTGACCTCGCAATTCGGACCCAAACGCCCATTTCGTTCCCTATCCTCATACGGACAGGAGGAGGCTTTCGCGTGTACAGGGACCTGCGCGTCGCCGTCGTGGTGCCGGCCCACAACGAGGAGCTCCTCGTGGGCACGGTCGTCACGACGGCGCCGGAGCTCGTCGACCACGTCATCGTCGTCGACGATGCGAGCGGCGACGGCACCTCCGAGGCCGCCAAGGCGGTCGACGATCCCCGCTGCGAGGTGCACCGCCTCCCCGAGAACCAGGGCGTCGGCGGAGCGATCGTGCACGGCCACAAGCGCGCCCTCGAGCTCGGCGCCGACGTGTGCGTGGTGATGGCGGGCGACGCCCAGATGGACCCGGCGTACCTCCCGAAGCTGCTCGACCCGATCGCCGACGGCGAGGCCGGCTTCACCAAGGCCAACCGGTTCTACGGTGAGGGCTCGTTCGAGGGCATGCCGCGCCACCGCGTGGTCGGCAACATCGGTCTGTCGTTCCTGACCAAGGCCGCGTCCGGGTACTGGGGGCTGTTCGACCCGCAGAACGGCTACACCGCGATCCACCGCAGCGCGCTGGAGCGGCTGCAGCTCGACCGTCTCGCCAAGCGCTACGACTTCGAGAACGACCTCCTGATCAAGCTCAACGTCCTGCGCGTCCCGGCGCGCGACGTGCCGATCCCCGCGGTCTACGGCACCGAGGTCTCCGGACTCAGCGTCGGCCGCGTCGCACCACGCCTGGTGGTCAGGCTGTGGCGCGGCTTCTGGCACCGCATGTGGTGGAAGTACGTCCTGCAGTCGTTCTCGGCCGTCGCCCTGATGTTCTTCACCGGCCTGTTCCTCGTCGCGGTCGGTCTCGCGTTCAGCGTCTTCACCGTGGTGAACACCCTCGGCCCGCCCGTGGCCAGCCCCGGCACCGTGCTGCTCGCGGTCGCTCCCCTGCTCAGCGGACTCCACTTCCTGGTCTCGGCCATGCAGCTCGACATCCAGGAGGGGAATCGATGACCCAACAGGTCGAGACCGACCTGCATCCCTCCCCCGTCGCCGAGACCCGGTCGACGACGACGCAACCACGCCGCTCGCTGCTGCTCGGCCTGTGCGGGCTCTTCGCGGTCTGGGTGCTGGTGATGCCGCCCTTCGCGGGCAGCGACGAGTTCGACCACGCCTACCGCGCAGCGGCGGCCGCACGTGGCCAGTGGGCCATCGACCCCGTGGCGGCCACCCGCGGCACGGGGGCGTTCGTCACGGTCCCCGACCGACATCGTCGAGGCAGCGCGGCCCGAGTGCGAGAACCTGGGCTACACCGAGGACCACGACTGCATCGGCAAGCCCGCCGGTGACGGCCAGACCGTGGTCGCGAGCGGCGCCGGGCGCTACCACCCGCTGTTCTACGCCGTGATCGGCACGCCCGCGCTGCCCTTCCACGGCGACACCGCGCTGTACGTGATGCGGGCCGCCACCGCCCTGCTGGCCGCCGCGTTCGTGTGGCTCGCGATCCGCGCGGCGTCGACCTGGGCCCGAACGCGCTGGCCCTATCTCGGCATCGTCGTCGCGTGCACACCGGTGGTGGTCTACAGCTCGTCGATCGCCGCCCCCAACGGCGTCGAGATGATGGCGGCGCTGGCGTTGTGGATGTCCCTGATCGGCCTGCTGCTGGCCCCTCCGCAGGAGATCCGCCGCCTCGCGCGTACGCCGCGATCTCGGGCGCCACCCTGGCCACCCTGCGACCGCTCGGCCCGCTGTGGTGCCTGATGGTGCTCGCGGCCGTGCTCGTGGCGGTGCGCGCCGAGCCCGGACGGATCCGGTCGCTCCTGCGACGGCCCGCGGTGCTGGGCGGGTGCGGCGCTGGTCGCGGTCAGCGCCATCCAGAGCACCCTGTGGGTCCTCGCCGTCGACGCCCTGAAGGTCGGCGGCGTGACGGGTGAGCCCACCTCCCTCGGCCATCGGCTCGGCATCTCGGCCACCCAGCTGCCGGCGTGGGTGCTCCAGGCGATCGCCGCGTTCCCGCTGCGCGACCAGGCGACGCACACCGCCGTCTACGTCTGCTACCTCGCCCTGTTCCTCGTCGTGGTCTCGCTCGGGCTCCGGTACGGCACTGCGCGATCGCGCATCGCCATTGCGCTCGTCGCGGCGACGATGCTCCTGCTCCCCTACGCGATGACCGTGAAGTCGTTCGACGCCTACGGCGCTGCTTGGCAGGGCCGCTACGGACTGCCCGTGGCGATCGGCATGGTGCTCCTGGCCGCCTGCGGCGCTCGACCGTGCGGAGCGCGACCTTCGCGGCCCGACCCAGATGGTGCTCTTCCTCCTCTTCGTGGCCGCGCAGACGTTCGCCCCGGCTCACACCCTCCTGCGTGAGGTCGCAAACAGCCCCCAGGTCGACTCCGGCTCGTGGGTCCAGCCCTCGCTCGCTGTTCGTCGTCCTCGCGGCAGCGGCCTGCGCGGCCGTGATGTGGTGGGGTGCGTCCGCCGTCCATGACCGTCCGAGCGGGGAGCCCGTTCGTGCCGCGGATTGACCCCACCGCCGAGGTGTCCGCCGACGCCGAGATCGGCGACGGCGACCGTCGTCTGGGGTCTCGCCCAGGTGCGCGAGGGCGCCGTCCTCGGCGCGGAGTGCGTCATCGGTCGAGGCGCGTACGTCGGCGCCGGGGTGCGGCTCGGCGCCCGGGTGAAGGTGCAGAACCTCGCCCAGGTCTACGAGCCGGCCATGGTCGAGGACGGCGTCTTCATCGGCCCCGCGGCCGTGCTGACCAACGACGAGTACCCGCGCGCGGTCCGTCCCGACGGGTCCCGGGTCGACGCCGGCCACTGGCAACCTGTCGGCGTCACCCTCAGGCACGGCTGCTCCGTCGGCGCGCGCGCTGTCTGTGTCGCCCCGGTCGAGGTCGGCCGATGGGCGATGGTCGCCGCCGGTGCTGTCGTGGTGCACGACGTTCCCGACCACGCCCTGGTGGCCGGCACGCCGGCTCGGCGGATCGGGTGGGTGGGCCCGGCCGGCCGCCCGCTGGTCGACGAGGGACGCGACCGGTGGCGCTGTCCGGTCACCGGCGCGTTGTTCGTCGAGTCCGAGGGTCGACTGCGCGAGGCTGGGGACCATGACTGAGCCCTCGACCCCCCGGGTGAGCGCCGTGCGCGTGCACGTGGGCGACGAGGAGACCGCCGCCGTGCTCCAGGTGCTGCGCAGTGGCCGGCTCGTCCAGGGGCAGGAGGTCGCCGCCTTCGAGCAGGAGTTCGCCGAGCCTCGTCGCGCGGGCGCTCCTGCGTCGCCGTCAACTCCGGCACCAGCGCCCTGCACCTCGGCCTGCTCGCCGCCGGCATCGGGCCCGGCGACGAGGTCGTCGTCCCCTCGTTCACGTTCGCGGCGACGGCCAACGCCGTGGTCATGTCCGGCGCGACGCCGGTGTTCGCCGACATCGAGCCGGACACCTTCTGCCTCGACCCCGATGCGGTCTCCGCCGCCGTCACCCCCCGCACCGCCGCGGTCATCCCCGTGCACCTCTACGGCCACCCGGCCCGCTGGGAGGGGCTGTCCGGGCTGGCGGAACGACACGGGCTGCTGCTCCTCGAGGACGCCGCGCAGGCCCACGGTGCGTCGTACGACGCGATCCCGGTCGGTGCGCTGGGCGACGTCGCCGCGTTCAGCTTCTATGCCACCAAGAACATGACCACCGGTGAGGGCGGCATGGTGGTGTGCCGCGACGAGGACACCGCCCGACGCGTCCGCCTGCTGCGCAACCAGGGGATGGAGCAGCGCTACCGCAACGAGGTGGCCGGCCTCAACAACCGGATGACCGACCTCGCGGCCGCGATGGGCCGGGTGCAGCTCGGTCGCCTCGCCGGCTGGAACGAGGAGCGCCGAGCCGTCGCAGCGACGTACGACGAGCAGCTGACCGGCGTGGTCACCCCGACGGTGGCCCCGAAGGCCGAGCCGGTCTGGCACCAGTACACCGTTCGCGCGACCGACCGCGACGAGCTCGCCGCCCGGCTCGACTCGCGCGGCATCGACAGTGCCGTCTACTACCCCGTGCCGACCCACCGGCTGCCGGCGTACGACCTGGACCTGGACCTGCCCGAGACCGAGCGTGCCGCCCGCGAGGTGCTGTCACTGCCGATGCGTCCGGGGCTCACCGACGAGGAGGTCGCCCGCGTCGTGGCGGCCGTGAACGGGATGTCCGACCGTGGCTGACCTTCGCGCCGGGCTCGTCGGCTTCGGGCAGATGGGCCGCCACCACGCCCGCGTCCTCAACTCCCTCGCCGGTGTCGAGCTGGTCGGCATCGCCGACCCGGAGCCGCGTCTCGACCGGTCCACCCAGCACCTCACCTTCGTGCCGTCGGTCGACAAGCTCGTCTCCCGCGGTCTCGACATCGCCGTCGTGTGCGTCCCGACGACGCTGCACGAGGAGGTCGCGGTCCAGCTCGCCGAGGCCGGCGTGCACGTGCTGATCGAGAAGCCGGTGGCCCCCGACGCCGCCTCGGCCCGCCGCATCGCCGAGGCGTTCAACTCCCGTGGCCTGGTCTCGTGCGTCGGGCCACATCGAGCGCTACAACCCGGCCCTGCAGGAGATGCGCCGCCGGCTCGCCAACGGAGAGCTGGGGGCGCTCTACCAGATCGCCACCCGGCGCCAGGGACCCTTCCCCGAGCGCATCAACGACGTCGGGGTGGTGCTCGACCTCGCGACCCACGACGTGGACCTGACTGCCTGGGTGGCCAAGCGCTCCTACGCCACGCTGTCCGCCCGTACTGCCCACCGATCGGGCCTCCAGCACGAGGACCTCGTCGCGGCCCTCGGCACCCTGACGGACGGCACGGTCGTCAACCACCTCGTGAACTGGCTCTCGCCGCTCAAGGAGCGGGTCACGGTGGTGACCGGCGAGCGCGGCACCCTCGTCGCCGACACGATCACCGCCGACCTGACGTTCTTCTCCAACGGGCTGGCCCCGGTCTCGTGGGACACGATGGCGTCCTTCCGCGGGGTGGTCCAGGGCGACGTCACCCGCTTCGCGATCCCGAAGCGCGAGCCCCTGCTCGTCGAGCTCGAGGCGTTCCGCGACGCCGTGCTGGGCGAGCACAAGCGCATCGTCACCATCGAGGACGCGACCCACACCGTCGAGGTCGCCGAGGCGATGCTGCGAGCCGCCGACACGGGCGCGACCCAGACCCTCGGCTGACCCTCTCGCACGCGTAGCCTGCGGGGATGTCCTGGCTCGACCTGATCGGCTGGTGCGGCTCCGCCCTCCTCGTCGTCTCGCTGATGCAGGCGCGGGTGCTGCGCTTCCGCGTCCTGAACCTGGTCGCCTGCGTGGTCCTGACGGGGTTCAACGCGGCCCTCGCGATCTGGCCGATGGTGGCGATGAACATCGTGCTCTGCCTGATCAACCTGTGGCACATCCGCAAGCTGGTCGGCACGCGGCACGACGAGGCGACGTACGACGTGCTCGAGGTGGGTCCCGAGGACGAGTACCTCCGCCACGTCCTGCGGGTGCACGGGTCCGACATCCTGAAGTTCCAGCCCGACTTCGTCTGGGACGGCGCCGCGCCGGGGCGGCTCGCGTTCCTGGTCCAGCGCGGCGACGAGACCGTCGGGGTCGTACTGGTCCGCGACGACGGCGACGGCGTGGCGCAGGTGCTGCTGGACTACGTGACGCCGCGCTACCGCGACTTCTCCCCCGGCGAGTTCGTCTGGCGGCGCAGCACCGTGCTCCGCGACCACGGCTTCGCCCGCGTCGTGACGCCGGCGCGACATGGTCGGCGCCTACTACGGGCGGCTCGGGTTCACGCCGCGACGACGCGTCCGGCTCCTGGTCCCTCGACCTCTAGCGGGTCGCCGCCACCCAGCGGTCGAGCGCGCGCCTGGGCGGCTCCCGAGTCGACCGCCTCGGTCGCCCGGGTGATGCCGTCGGCGAGCCGCTCCTCGAGCGACCCCTCGGCCGCTGCGTGCACCGCGAGGGCCGCACCGGCGTTCAGCAGCACGGCGTCGCGCACCGCGCCCGGTCTCGCCCGCGAGGGTCCGGCGCACGACCTCGGCGTTGTACGCCGCGTCCTGGCCGCGCAGCCCCTCGGCCGTGCCCGGCGGGATGCCGAGGGCCGCGGGATCGACGGTGTGCTCGACCACCTCGCCGTCGCTGGACCAGCCACACGCTCGAGGTGGTCGTGGTGGTCAGCTCGTCGAGGCCGTCGTCACCCCGGAACACCCACGCGTCCACCCCGCGGCGGGCGAACACGCCGGCCATCACCGGGGCCATCCGGCGGTCGGCGCAGCCGATCGCCTGGGCGGCGGGCCGCGCGGGGTTCGCGATCGGGCCCGAGGAAGTTGAAGCTGGTCCCGACGCCGAGGTCGCTGCGCGCGCTCGCGGCGTGCCGCAGCGCGGGGTGGAAGGCGGCGGCGAAGCAGAAGGTGATGCCGGCCTCGGCGGCCACCCGGCCGACGTCCGCGGCCGGGCAGGTCGAGCCGGATGCCGAGCTGCTCGAGCACGTCGGCGCTGCCGGCCTTCGAGGAGGCCGAGCGGTTGCCGTGCTTGACCACCGTGACGCCGGCTCCGGCCGCCACGATCGCGGCCATCGTCGAGATGTTCACCGAGAACGACCGGTCGCCGCCGGTGCCGACCACGTCGAGCGTGCGGCCCTCGACGGTGAGCGGGGTCGCAGCGGCGTACATCGCCGCGACGAGCCCCTCCATCTCGTCGATGGTCTCGCCCTTGGCGCGCAGCGCGACGGCGAACCCGGCGATCTGGGCGGGACTCGCCTCGCCGGCGAGGATCTGCCCCATCGCCCACGCGGTCTGCTCCGAGCTCAGGTCGGCGCGACTGATCAGGGACCCGAGCACCTCGGGCCAGGTGGTCCCGGACACGGCGGTCCTAGGCCTGGGCGGGGACCCGCGAGCGCAGCAGCCGGATGACGGCCTCCGCGAGCTCGATCGGGTCGAGCGGGTGCGGCACGGCGGCCTCGGCGCGCGACCACGTCGCCAGCCAGTTGTCCTGGACGCGTCCCGGTGAGCACCAGGAGCGGCGGGCAGCGGTAGATCTCGTCCTTGAGCTGACGGGCGATGCCCATGCCTCCGGCGGGCACGGCCTCGCCGTCGAGGATCGCCAGGGCGATGCCTCCGGCGTCCATCTGCTGGATCACGACGGGCTCGGTGGCCACCTCGACGTACTCGAGCTCAGGCAGGTCCGGGTGCGGCCGGCGTCCGAGCGCCAGGATCACCTGCTCGCGGGTGTCGACGTCGTCGCTGTAGACGAGCACCTTGAGGGATTCGGTCTGGCTGGTCACGCGGCCGATGCTACCGGTTGGCCGGGGTGTCGCCGCCCGTGGTCGGCGCGTTGTCCGGCGCGCCCGTCGAGCCCGCCGCGGCTCGTTCGAGTCGGTCCAGGCGTCGGTCCTCGCGGCGGGCCTCGGCCATCGACGCGCGCGCCCACTGCACGAACAACACCCCGAACAGCACCAGGCCGATCAGGTCACCGGCGCCCCACAGGATGCCGCCGGCGAGGTGCTGGTCGTCGTGGGGATCGGGCAGCCACGGCATCGTGTCGTGCAGCGAGGGGTACCAGTCGTGCCCGATCAGCTGGCTCTGGCCCATGATCGTGACCCCGAGGAAGGCGTGGAACGGCAGCGTCAGCATCAGCAGCAGCAGGCGGAACGGGTGGCTCACCCGGCCGGGCACCGGGTCGATGCCCAGGATCGGGGTGAAGAACAGCGCGCCCACGACCACGAGGTGCGCGTGCATCAGCTCGTGCAGGAAGCTCGAGTGCAGCGTCGCGTCGTACCAGCCGGAGAAGTAGAGCGCCCACGGGCTGATCACGTAGAGCAGGAACACGAGCGGTGCGAACGTCAGCACCTTGGCCGCCCTCGAGTGCAGCACGCCCAGCAACCAGGCGCGCGGGCGGCGCGGCAGGGTGCGCAGCGCCAGGGTGATCGGCGCCCCGAGCGCGCAGAACAGCGGGACGGCCATCGACAGGATCATGTGCTGCACCATGTGCACGCTCAGCAGCGTCGTGTCGTACGTCGCCAGACCGGAGCTGGTGGCGAAGAAGAAGGACCCCATCCCGCCCACGACGAAGGACAGCGTGCGCCCGATCGGCCAGTGGTCGCCGCGGTCGTGCAGCCGCCACACGGCGTACAGGTAGAGCCCGCGGCCCACACCAGCAGCACGAAGAGAACCGGCGAGAGTCCCCACTGGGTGAAGACCGCCGAGGGAGTGAAAGGCGGCACGCACCAAGGTTAGAACCGGGAAGTCTGCGAAACACCGGGGGTAGGGATGCCGTCCCGGAAGAGTGAGGCAATAATGGCGGCGTGGCGACGACTGAAGCGGTTATCCCGGCATCCCGGCTTCACGGGCACGACGACCGTCCGAGCATGGTCAGCGTGGGCACGATCGTCTGGCTGTCCAGCGAGCTGATGTTCTTCGCGGCCCTGTTCGCCGCCTACTTCACGATCCGGGCCGTCAGCCCGGATCTCTGGGCCCAGGAGACCGCCAAGCTCAACGTGCCGTTCTCGGCCGTGAACACCACCGTCCTGGTGCTGTCCTCGGTGACCTGCCAGCTCGGTGTCTTCCAGGCTGAGGAAGGCATCGTCGGCCGCACCGGCAAGCTCTGGCAGTTCAAGCTCTGGGGCCTGCGCGAGTGGTTCGTGCTGACCTACCTGATGGGCGCGATCTTCATCGCCGGTCAGGCCTTCGAGTACGCCGAGCTGGTCCACGAGGGTGTCACCATCCCCTCCTCCGGCTACGGCACCGTGTTCTACCTCGCCACCGGGTTCCACGGGCTGCACGTGACCGGCGGCCTGGTCGCCTTCCTCTTCGTCCTGGGCCGCACCTTCGTGGCTCGAAGATTCACCCACGAACAAGCCGTGACAGCGATCGTCGTGTCGTACTACTGGCACTTCGTCGACGTGGTCTGGATCGGCCTGTTCGCGACCGTCTACCTGATCAAGTAGCACTGACCCCGTAAGGACGCACTGGTGCGACTCATCACGAGCCTCATTCGCCGGACCGTCGGCCGTCGTCTCGGCCGGCCGCCGCAGCCGCATGGCAGCGCCGCTCGTGCTGCTGCTCGGGCTGCTGGTCACCGGCGGGATGTACGACGCCCTCGTCCCGTCCACGGCGCAGGCCCAGACGGCCGACGAGGACATGGTGGCCAAGGGCAAGGCGCTGTTCCTGGTCGGCTGCGCGTCGTGCCACGGCAAGAACGGCGAGGGCATCCAGACCGACACGCGGCAACCAGTACGGCCCCTCGCTGGTCGGCGTCGGCGCCGCTGCGGTCGACTTCCAGGTCGGCACCGGCCGGATGCCGATGGCCCAGCCCGGCGGCCAGGCGCTGCGCAAGCCCCCCGTCTACGACGACGACGAGATCGAGGCGCTGGCGGCGTACGTCGCCTCGCTCGGCCCCGGCCCGGACGTCCCCGAGGAGTCCGAGTACGACGTCTCCGACGCCACCAACGAGGACGTCGTCCGCGGTGGCGAGTTCTTCCGCACCAACTGCACGGCCTGCCACAACTTCGCCGGCAGCGGCGGCGCCCTGCCGCGCGGCCGCTTCGCCCCCAAGCTCACCGGAGTCTCCGAGAAGCACATCTTCGAGGCCATGCTCACCGGCCCCCAGCAGATGCCGGTCTTCTCCGACGAGGTGCTCAGCCCTGAGGACAAGCGGCAGATCATCGCCTACCTGAAGAAGAACGAGGAGACCCCGGCGTACGGCGGCTTCACGATCGGGTCCCTCGGGCCGGTCTCCGAGGGCCTGTTCACGTGGATCGTCGGCATCGGCGCGCTGGTCGGCTTCGCCATCTGGATCGCGGCCAACCCCGCCCGCTCGACGAGGAAGAGGCGCGACTCATGACCGAAAAGCAAGAACTCGCCAGGACGATCGACAACGAGCCGATCCCCGACCCGGGCCTGCCGGAGCACCAGCCGCGCCCGACCGACGTCGACGAGCTTCCTCGAGAAGCGCGCCGAGCGTCAGGTCGCCACGCTGTTCGGTCTCTCGACGGTGTTCACGCTGCTGTTCGTCGTCTCGTACTTCGTCTTCAAGATCGGCGACGACCCCACCGAGATCCTCGGCTTCGGCGCCTCCAACATGGCGCTCGGGCTCATGCCTGGGCCTGGCCCTGCTCTGCATCGGCGTCGGCACCATCCAGTGGGCCCGCAAGCTGATGGGCGACCACGAGATCGTCGAGTACCGCCACCCGGGCTCGTCCTCCGACGAGGACCGCGAGGAGACCGTGGCGATCCTGAAGCAGGGCACCGAGGAGTCGGGCATCGCCCGCCGGCCGCTGATCCGCAACTCGCTGCTCGGCGCCATGGGTGCGCTCGGGCTGGTCGCGATCATCCCGCTGCGCGACCTCGGTCCGCTCCCGGGCGACAAGCTCAACCACACGGTGTGGACGAAGGGCATGCGCGTCGTGCAGGACGTCGACGGCAGCCCGATCAAGCCCGCCGACATGGAGATCGGCCAGCTGGTCAACGGCGAGCCCGGCGTCTTCTTCGAGACCGACGGGGAGGGCGAGCCGAAGTACGAGGGCGTCCACCTGCAGGTCCAGAAGGCCAAGGCCGCGGTCGTCATCGTCCGGATGCAGCCCGACGACATCACCCCGTGGCCGGGCCGCGAGAACTGGGGCGTCGACGGCATCTTGTGCTACTCCAAGATCTGCACGCACGTCGGCTGCCCGATCTCGCTGTGGGAGCAGCAGACGCACCACCTGCTCTGCCCCTGCCACCAGTCCACCTTCGACCTCGCCGACAACGGCAAGGTCATCTTCGGCCCGGCGGCCCGGCACCTGCCGCAGCTTCCCCTGGCCGTGGACGACGAGGGCTACCTGATCGCCACCAGCGACTTCACCGAAGCCGTCGGCCCCAGCTTCTGGGAGCGGGACACCATTGAGACTGGAGAGTGACAGACATGAGTCGCGCTGAGACAGTCGCTCGCACGAACGGCACCAAGGCGAGCAAGGCCTCCAAGCCCTCGAAGGTGGGTGCCGCCGCCGAGTGGGCCGACGACCGCCTCGGCCTGGCCGGGCTGGCCAAGAAGAACCTCCGCAAGGTCTTCCCCGACCACTGGTCGTTCATGCTCGGCGAGATCGCGCTGTGGAGCTTCGTCGTCCTCCTGCTCACCGGCGTGTTCCTGACCCTGTGGTTCCGCCCGAGCATGGTCGAGGTCGTCTACGACGGCTCCTACGACCAGCTGCGCGGCATCCACATGTCCGAGGCCTACGCCTCCAGCCTGAACATCTCCTTCGACGTCCGCGGTGGCCTGCTGATGCGGCAGATGCACCACTGGGCGGCGATGGTGTTCGTCGCGGCGATGATGGTCCACCTGCTGCGCGTGTTCTTCACCGGCGCCTTCCGCAAGCCCCGCGAGCTCAACTGGGTGATCGGCAGCCTGCTGCTGCTCCTCGGCACCCTCGAGGGCTTCACCGGCTACTCGCTGCCCGACGACCTGCTCTCCGGCACCGGCATCCGTGCCGCGGACGGCTTCATGAAGTCGATGCCCGTGGTCGGCACCTACATGTCGTTCTTCCTCTTCGGCGGGGAGTTCCCGGGTGACTCGATCATCCCGCGGCTCTACACCGTCCACGTGCTGCTGATCCCGGGCATCCTGCTGGCCCTGATCGCTGCCCACATGCTGCTGCTCGTCTACCACAAGCACACGCAGTGGCCCGGGCCCGGCCGCACCGAGCAGAACGTGGTCGGCTACCCGATGCTCCCGGTCTACATGGCCAAGGCCGGCGGCTTCTTCTTCGTGGTCTTCGGCGTGCTCGCCCTGATGGGGGCGCTGATGACCATCAACCCGGTCTGGCGATTCGGGCCGTACAACCCGGCAGAAGTCACGGCGGGCTCCCAGCCCGACTGGTACATGGGTTGGCCCGACGGGGCGCTACGCATCATGCCCGGCTGGGAGACACATCTCTGGGGCAACTGGACGCTGTCCTGGAACGTCTTCCTGCCGATCATCGTGCTGCCCGGGCTGATGTTCACCATCTTGATGATGCTGCCGTTCCTGGAGTCGTTCATCACCGGTGACAAGCGCGAGCACCACCTGCTGCAGCGTCCCCGCAACGCGCCGACGCGGACGGCCCTGATGGTCGCGCTGATGACCTTCTACGGCATCCTCTGGATGGCCGGCGGCAACGACATCATCGCGATCAAGATGCGGCTGAGCATCAACCAGATCACCTACTTCAACCGGGTGGCGGTCTTCATAGGCCCGGTGATCGCGTTCATCATCACCAGACGATGGTGCATCTCGCTGCAACGGGCGGACAACGACAAGCTGCTGCACGGCCTGGAGAGTGGCGTGATCATGCGCGACTCCCTGGGCGGCTACACCGAGAAGCACGTGCCGCTGCCGCTCGACCGCGCCTACACGCTGACCGCCCGGCAGCGCGACGAGGTGTTCACGCCGGCCTCCGAGGCCGACGAGAACGGCGTCGCCTCCCCGACGGCCCGCAAGGACAAGCTGCGCGCGCGTCTCTCGCGCCTCTGGTACGGCGACAACATCCAGAAGCCGACCGTGGCCGAGCTCGAGGAGGCGCACCACCACGCCGAGCTCGAGGCGGCCCACGACGCGCCGCTGGCCCACCCCGCCGACGGTCACCAGTTCGACGGCCGCCACGGGGTCGACGAGGAAACCATGAGCCGGCACACGGAGCACTGACGCACACACGAAGGAGGGGCCCGGGGAGCTTCCCGGGCCCCTCCTTCGTGTTCCAGATACTGGTCTGACCACTTGACCACCTGATCTGTGGCCGGTCATCGTGCATCGCATGGCCCTGAAACCCGTCGCCCGCCGCCTCGTCCCCGAGGACGTCTTCGACCAGCTCCTCGGCGAGGTCGTCGACGGCGAGCTCGCGGCGGGCGATCCGCTGCCCAGCGAACGTCGGCTGGCCGAGGTGCTCGGCGTGTCCCGTCCCGCCGTACGCGAGGCCCTCCAGCGGCTGACCCAGGCCGGCCTCGTCGACGTGCGCCACGGGGGCAGCACGACGGTGCGCGACTTCCGCACCTCCGCCGGGCTCGACCTGCTCCCCCGGCTGCTGGTCCGCGACGGCAACCTCGACCCGGGCGTCGGCCGGAGCATCCTGCAGGCGCGCCAGGCCATCGCACCCGTCGGTCGCCGCGCTGGCCGCGGAGGCATCGGGTGCAGCGGTCCGCAGAGGCGCTGCACGCCGCTGTCGCGACCCTCGACACCGCCGAGGGCTCCGAGGCTCGCCAGCACGCCGCCCTGGCCTTCTGGGACGCCGTCGTCGACGCGGCCGACTCGATCGTCTTCCGGCTGCTGTTCAACAGCCTGCGGCTGGCCTACGAGCCCGCCATCGCCGCACTCGGGCCGGTGATGGAGGGCGAGGTCGACAACGCGGCCGGCTACCGCACCCTCGCCGAGGCGATCGCCTCGGGCGACGCGGAGGCCGCCCACGGGGCCGCCGACGCGCTGCTGCGCCCGACCACCGAGGCCCTCGGAAAGCTGCTCGAGCTCCTCGACCTCTGACCCGCACTCTCACCGCCGCATCACCGCACACCGCACGGAAGGACCACCATGAGCAAGCCCAGTCCCGAGATCGAGGCGAAGGCCCGCGAGCGCCTGGCCGCCGACGAGCAACGGATCGCCCAGGAGAGCCGGGAGCCTTCGGCGCGGATCACGGGCTCGCGGCGTACGTCGCAGTCGCTCGGAGCGGCCTGGGCCGCCTTCTGGCGGCACCCCTCCCCCTGGCTGATCGGCGCGTTCCTCGTCGGCTCCTGCGTCTACCGGGCGACCCTGACCACGTTCGCCTGGACCGAGCTGATCGTCCCGGTGGCGCTGGTCGTGTTCTTCCCCGTGATCGAGTGGGTGATCCACGTCGTGATCCTGCACTGGAAGCCGCGACGGCTGGGGGGCCTCCCGGTCGACTCGCTGCTCTCCCGCAAGCACCGCGCCCACCACGCCGATCCGCGAGTGCTGCCGCTGGTCTTCATCCCGTGGCAGGTCGAGCTCTGGCTGCTGCCGTCGTACGTCGTGATCGCCCTGTTCGTGTTCCCCGGGCCGGCAGCAGGGGCGACGTTCCTCGTGGCCGTGGGCGCCCTGATGTTCAACTACGAGTGGGTCCACTACCTGGTGCACAGCGACTACCGGCCGCGCAGCAAGGCGTTCCGGGCCGTCTGGCGCAACCACCGGCTGCACCACTACAAGAACGAGCACTACTGGTTCACCGTGACCACCTCGGGCACGGCCGACCGCCTCTTCGGCACCTACCCCGACAGCGGCGAGGTCAAGACCTCGGAAACCGTGCGCGCCCTGCACTCGCTCGAGGACAGCCGCGTCAAAGGCTCCGCCGCTGGCTGACTCGGACCATCCGGGAGCTGACGCGATCCTCGCGGTCAGGACGGGTTGAGAATCCTGGCGGCTAGGTCCGGGGCGGCGGGGCCCAGGAGGGGTCCCGACCCAGGAACGCGACCAGCCGGGTCTCGGCGTCGGCGTCCTCCGGCACCTCGACGCGAGGTCCGTACTGCCCGCTGTCCCTCAGCAGCTGATCGATGGGCTCCATCCCGGCGAGCACCGACTCGCATCGGTCCGGGTCGAGGGCCGGCACCTGGCCGGTAGCGGTGGCCAGGTCCCAGGTGTGGTGAAACACGTCGGACGTGAAGAACCGTGAGACCGCCTGGTCGAGCGGCACCCCGCCGAAGTTCGGGTTGGTGGGTACGAGCGTGGCGGCAGTGGGGTCCTCGAGCAGCGAGATCACACCTCCCGCGAAGACGCGCCACGCCGAAGCGGGGTCAGACTCGGACGAGGGGCCGACCGGGAGCGCCACATCCAGGTCGTGCACGAGGGCCGGGAACCACTCGATCAGGTGGCCGACGATGTCGCGCGCCCTCCACCCAGGTACTGGCGTGGGGTCATCCCACTGATCGGGGTGAACCGCGTCCACGATCTCGCCGAAGCGACCACCGATCTCACGAAACTCCTCAGCTGGCGTCATGCAGGTGAGACTGCCTGACGGCGGCCGACTCATCGGCACCGGGTCGAAGAAGCTCCCCTCTGGTGTGTGCCCGCGCCTGCGACCGCCCGGACCCTCTGGTGAGGGCTACGTAGACGGGTCGCGTGTCCCATCTACGTAGCGTCGCCCGACGACTCATTTGTCGCGCGGCATAGTGCTGTCCGACATCCAGACCGGGGCCGGCGGACCTCGCCGTACCCCAGCTCGTCCTTGGGCCGCGGATCAGCTGAGCGCCGAGCCTGCCTTGTAGTCGGCGAAGGACGCGTTCCAGTCGCCGAAGCCGTTGGTCAGGTCCATGCCCTTGTTGGTGCCGGTGTACTCGACGACGTCGCCGACCTTGGAGTTGTTGTAGAGCCAGCCGGCGTTGGCGGTGCTCATGCCGGTGCAGCCGTGGCTGACGTTCTCGCGGCCCTGGCTCCCGACGGACCACGGCGCGGCGTGCACGAACTCACCGGAGTAGGTGACGCGCATGGCGTACTCGACGTCGTCGAGGTCGTAGCCGTCGGCGCTGTCCGGGTTGATGCCGATCGTCTCCGAGTTCATCCGCTTGTGGCGGAACTTCTCGACGATGACCTTGATCCCCGACCGGGTGGTGAACTTCGGCTGCGCACCGGTCGTGATCGGGATCGTCCGGACCAGCTTGCCGTTGCGGAAGACCCGCATCTGGTCGGAGTTCATGTCGACCTTGCTGACCATCGCGTCGCCGACGTGGAACTTCATGCTGCGGTCGCTCTGGCCGTAGATCCCGTTGCCCGCTGCGACGCCGGCGATGTCGGCGTCGACGGTCACGTCGGTGCCCGGACGCCAGTACGCACGGGGACGCCAGTGGACCTCGTTGTCGCTGATCCAGTGGAAGGCTCCCGCCTGGGCGGGCGCGCTGGTCACCTTGAGGTGCTTCTCGATCGCCGCCTTGTCGGTCACCGGGACGTCGAACCGGATGATGACCGGCATCCCGACACCCACGGTCTGGCCGTTCAGCGGCACGAAGCTCGCGTAGGTCTGCTCGTCGAGGGTGAGCGCGCGGGTCTTGAAGCCGGACTCGTAGCCCTTCTTCAGGCCTTCGGCGTCGACTGCGGTGCTGGTGACCCGGTAGCGCGAGTCGGCCTGCAGAGGGGTCTTCGAGACCCAGCGCGTCTTGTCGGGCGAGAGCCGGCCCTCGACGATGCCGCCCTTGGGGCCGCTGACCTGGACCTCCTGGAAGGTCCCTGAGGCGACCGTCAGCTTCAGCTTGCGGTCGATGTCGACCTTGCGGGCACCAGGACGGATGCTGCTGCTCACCTTGGCCTGCGACTCGTGGGCCGCCTGCGAGGCGTCGCCCTGGGGCGAGTCGGCGCCGCCCTCGTCACCCCCGGTGACGGAGCCGGAGCAGGCGCTCACGAGGACGAGCGCGACGGCACCCCCGAGGAGGGAGAGACGCGTGGACAGGGTCCGGGGGGACATGGTTACTCCGCAGAAAAGAGGCAAGGGGCACAGACCTCTTCAGCGTAACAACGGCCCAATTACGAAACGCCGACCTCGCGCGTGTCCCTGATCACGCATTTGCAACGACACGAGGGGCGGACGAGGTCAGAGCCACCCCATGGGGCGCACGGCTCGACTCGCTCAGTGCGCGTGCTCGCCCGCGGTAGTACTCGAAGACCAGTCCGGAGAGCGCCACGGCCCCGAGGACGCCACCGATGATGAACAGCCACCAGCCGACGGCCACGCCCAGCGTCATGCTGGCCAGGCACATGGCGCACCACATCGGCCACCAGCTGTACGGCGGGAAGAAGCCCAGCTCCCCCGCGCCGTCCGCGATCTCGCCGTCCTTGCGGTCCTCCGGGCGCGGCTCCATCCGGTTGGCGTGGAAGCCGAGGTAGACCGTGATCAGCGTGGTCAGCAGGAAGGTCATCGTGAGCGCGCTGGTGCCCGTCCAGTCCTCCGACATCAGCCAGTAGACCGGGGTCACGACCAGCACGAAGATGCTGCAGATCGCGAAGATCCAGGCCTCGATCTTCATCGGCGCTCACCCTCCTGGCCGCCGATGACCTCGCCGCGACCTTCGGTGTCCGGGGCGTCGGCGAAGCCGTCGCCGTCCGCCAGGTTGTCGTTGTCCTCGTACTCGAGCGCGGCGATCTCCGGGTGGTGCAGGTCGAACGCCGGCGACTCCGAGCGGATCCGCGGGATCGTCACGAAGTTGTGGCGCGGCGGAGGACAGCTCGTCGCCCACTCCAGCGACCGTCCCCAGCCCCACGGGTCGTCGACCTTGACCGTGGGCGTCCGACTGGTCCGGTAGACGTTGTAGAGGAACGGCAACGTCGAGAACGCCAGCAGGAACGCGCCCACGGTGGAGACCTGGTTGAGCGTGGTGAAGCCGTCGGAGGGTGAGTAGTCGGCGTAGCGACGCGGCATCCCCTCGACGCCCACCCAGTGCTGCACCAGGAACGTGGTGTGGAAGCCGATGAACAGCAGCCAGAAGTGGATCTTGCCCAGACGCTCGTCGAGCATCTTGCCGGTCATCTTCGGCCACCAGAAGTAGAAGCCCGCGAACATCGCGAACACCACGGTGCCGAACACGACGTAGTGGAAGTGAGCGACCACGAAGTAGGAGTCGGAGACGTGGAAGTCCAGCGGCGGCGAGGCCAGGATGACGCCGGTGAGGCCACCGAAGAGGAAGGTGACCAGGAAGCCGACCGACCAGAGCATGGGCGTGTCGAAGCTGATCGACCCGCCCCACATAGTGCCTATCCAGTTGAAGAACTTCACACCGGTTGGCACCGCGATCAGGAACGTCATGCCCGAGAAGAAGGCCAGGTCGACCGCGCCGGTGACGAACATGTGGTGCGCCCACACGGCGACCGACAGGATCGCGATGCCGAGGGTCGCGCCCACCAGGCCGATGTAGCCGAAGATCGGCTTGCGGCTGAAGACCGGCAGGATCTCGGTGATGATGCCGAAGAACGGCAACGCGATGATGTAGACCTCTGGATGTCCGAAGAACCAGAACAGGTGTTGCCACAGGATCGCTCCCCCATGGCCCGCGTCGAAGACGTGCGCCCCGAACTTCCGGTCGGCCTCCAGCGCCAGCAGCGAAGCGGCGAGGATCGGGAACGCGATCAGCACCAGGAGGCTGGTGACCAGCGCGTTCCAGGTGAAGATCGGCATCCGGAACATGGTCATGCCGGGGGCGCGCATGCAGATGATCGTGGTCACGAAGTTGACCGCACCGAGGATGGTGCCGAGACCGGCCAGCCACAGGCCCATCACCCACAGGTCACCGCCGATGCCGGGCGAGCGGACGGCGTTGGAGAGCGGGGTGTACGCCGTCCAGCCGAAGTCCGCGGCCCCCTCAGGGGTGAAGAACCCCGAGGCGGCGATCAGCCCGCCGAACAGGAAGAACCAGTAGCTGAGCATGTTCAGCCGCGGGAACGCCACGTCGGGAGACCCGATCTGCAGCGGCATCACCACGTTGGCGAAGCCGAAGAACAGCGGCGTCGCGAACAGCAGCAGCATGATCGTGCCGTGCATCGTGAACAGCTGGTTGTAGAGCTCGTCGTTGACGACCTGCTGGCCCGGGAAGGCGAGCTCGGAGCGCATGATCAGCGCCATCACGCCGCCGACGAGGAACCAGGCGAACGAGGTGACCAGGTAGAGCTTGCCGATCAGCTTGTGGTCGGTCGTGGTGACGATGCGGACGAGCTGCGTGCCGAGCTTGGGGTGCGGCGGCGTCGACACGTGTGCCCGACGGGGCGTCGGAGACGGCAGTCACTCTTCTCCTCCTGCGCTTTCATCGGAGTAGTCCAGGCCGGGGGTCTGGACGTTCTGCTTGGCTCCCAGCGCCGGGCCGGTGTTGCCCTGCTCGGCGAGATCGTCGAGGTGCTCGTCGTACTCCGCCTGGTCGACGACGTTGACGTTGAACAGCATCCGCGAGTGGTAGACGCCGCACAGCTCGGCGCAGCGACCCTCGAACTTGCCCGATCGCGTGGGCGTGATCGTGAAGGTGTTGTGGCGACCGGGGACGACGTCCATCTTGAAGAGGAACCCGGGGACCCAGAACGAGTGGATCACGTCGGGCGAGTCGAGGGTGATCGTCACGCTCTCGTCCTTGACCAGCCAGAGCGTCGGCCGGTCGGCGGTGGTGCCGCCCTCGTAGACGACCTCGCCGTCGCCGTCGTCCTCGTAGGCGTCCTTGTCCTTGTCGCACTTCAGGTTGTAGTTGAACGTCCACGACCACTGCTGGCCCACGACCGTGACGTTCTGGTCGGGGTTGTCGTCGACGTGCAGCACCTTGTTCTGGGTGTCGACGGTGAAGTAGAAGAAGACGATCACCATCATGACCGGCGCGATCGTGTAGAAGATCTCGATCGGCAGGTTGTAGCGCGTCTGCACCGGGATCTCGGTCTCGCTGCGGCGGCGGTAGCGAACGGCGGCGTAGAGGATCAGGCCCCACACCACGACGCCCGTGACCATCGCGGCCAGCCAGGACCACATCCACAGGTCGTGGATGAGCGGGGCTTCCTTGGTGGAGGCCACCGGCATGGCGAGGCGCTTGATCGAGCCTTCTTCTTCCGGGGAGCAACCGCTGAGGAACAGCGCTGCCGAGGCCACAAGGCCTCCGAGCGCCGCGCGGCGGAAGCGCTGGGGGAGCTCCAGACTCACAGATGAGCCCTTTCGTAAGCAGACGTCGTCTTCGCGGACAGCTGAGCCTTCTACGGGTCACCGAAACCCTACTACTGACGGACCCCCGATCGCCGGGCAGGGCGCCGGTAGGTTTTGCCCTGTGAGCGACGGCGCTTCGGACCCCCGCGGAGACGATTCCGGCACCCCTGTTCCGGCGTACCTCGATCACGCGTCGGGCGCGCCGCTGCACCCCGCGGCACGCGAAGTGCTGTCCCAGGCCCTCGCTCGCGGGTACGCCGACCCGCGTCGACTGCACCGCCCGGCCCGCGAGTCCCGGCTGATGCTGGACAACGCGCGCGCCGTCGTGGCCGAGTGCCTCGGCGCGCGACCCGACGAGGTGACCTTCGCGCCGAGCGGGACGCACGCCTGCCACCTCGGCGTGCTCGGCCTGCTGGCCGGACGAGCCCGCCAGGGAGACCTGCTGCTCACCTCCGCCGTCGAGCACTCGGCAGTGCTCCACGCCGGCGCCTGGCACGCGGCGCAGAGGCGGCGCCTTCGAGACGCTCGCGGTCGACCGGCACGGGCGGGTCGACCCCGACACCGTGTCCGCCGCGGTCAGCGACCACGGGGAGCCGGCCGTGGTCGCGCTCCAGTCCGCCAACCCCGAGGTCGGCGTGTGCCAGCCCGTGGCGGAGGTCGCCGCCTCGACCGCGGCGCCGCTGTTCGTCGACGCCTGCGCGTCGGCGGGTCGCCTGCCGCTCCCCGCCGGCTGGGCGGCCGCGGCCGCCTCGGCGCACAAGTGGGGTGGACCGGCCGGCGTCGGTGTCCTGCTGGTGCGCAGGTCGGCGCGCTGGCGCAACCCGTTCCCGGGCGACGAGCGCGTCGACGAGCGGGCGACCGGGTTCGAGAACGTCCCGGCGGCACTGGCCGCCGCCGCCGCGCTGCGCGCCACGCTCGACGAGCAGTCACGGCTGGCCGAGCAGCACACCGCGCTGACCGCGATGCTGGCGGACGCAGCGCGGGCGATCCCCGACACCGAGGTGTTCCTCGCCCCGGGTGAGCGGCTCCCGCACCTCGTGGCCTTCTCCTGCCTCTACGTCGACGGCGAGGCGCTGGTGACCGAGCTGGACCGGCCTGGGCTTCGCCGTCGCGAGCGGCTCGGCCTGCACCGCCAGCACCCTCGAGCCGAGCCACGTGCTGGCCGCGATGGGAGCCCTCACCCACGGCAACGTGCGGGTCTCGCTCGGTCCGGAGACCGACCCGGCCGACGTCCACCGCCTGGCCCGGGAGCTCCCCGGCGTCGTCGCGCGGCTGCGCACCGAGGCGGGGGTGCCGACGTGACCCGGGTCGAGCTCGACTGCCGTGGCGTGGCCTGCCCGCGGCCGATCATCGAGCTGGCGAAGGCCGTCGCCGATGCCGCCGTGGGCGACACGGTCGCGGTGACCGCCGACGACCCGGCGGCGCGGGTCGACGTCCAGGCCTGGTGCCGCATGCGCGGGCAGGAGTACGTCGGCGAGGAGGCCGCCCCCGACGGCGTGCCGACCTACGTGGTGCGGCGTACGGCCTAGCCGACGACGTGCGGCCGCACCTCGGCCGCGGCCTCGTCGCCGTAGGCGCCGGCGAGCCGGGCCACGAACTGCTCGGGGGTGAAGGTGTACTCCTGCGTCCCGACCTGCTCCACGACGTACGCCGCGAGCACGCAGCCGACCTGCGCCGCCCGCTCGTGGGGCAGCTGCCACTCGAGCGCCGCGAGGAATCCGGACCGGAACGCGTCGCCGACACCGGTCGGCTCGACCGCCGCGACACCGGGGACCGCCGGCACCTCGACCTTCTCCTGGTCGCGGCCGACGATGCGCACGCCGTCGGGGCCGAGGGTGATCACCTGGGTGCCGACGCGCTCGAGGATCTCGTCGGCGGTCCAGCCGGTCTTGGACTCGATCAGGTGGGACTCGTACTCGTTGGAGAACAGGTACGCCGCGCCGTCGACCAGCTCGCGGATCATCTCGCCCTCGCCGAAGGCCAGCTGCTGGCTCGGGTCGGCGATGAACGCGTAGCCGCGCTGGCGGCACTCCTGGGTGTGGCGCACCATCCCCTGCGGGTCGTCCGGACCGACGAGCACGAAGGTCGGCTCCCCCACGCGCGCGGCGATGGGGCCGAGCTCGATCAGCCGGGCCTCGCTCATCGCGCCGGGGTAGAAGCTGGCGAACTGCGCCATCGTCGCGTCGGTCGTGCAGACGAAGCGCGCGGTGTGCAGGTCCTCGGAGATCCGCACCGAGTCGCAGTCGACGCCGTGGCGCTCGAGCCATGACTCGTAGTCGCCGAAGTCCTCGCCGGCGGCGCCGACCAGCACCGGCCGCAGGCCGAGCTGGGCGAGGCCGAAGCAGATGTTGCCGGCGCAGCCACCACGACGGATCTCGAGGTCCTCGACGAGGAAGGAGACCGACAGCTTGTCCAGCTGCTCGACGACGAGCGAGTCGGCGAACTTGCCCTCCGAAGCTCATCAGGTGGTCGGTGGCGATGGAGCCGGCGATGAGCAGCGACATGTATGTCCTTGAATGTCTGGAATGTTTCGGCCACGTGAGATCTTCGTGAGTTCTGCAGCCTACCGAGCGCGTACGCGTAGGAGTACCCGCTGGTAGCCCCTAGCGTCGTGGACATGAGCTACGAGCGCCTCGCCTACGACGACGCGGACACCGCCGGCCAGATGCACGACGACGCCGAAGCCTGCGGCACCCACATCGCCCTGCCCCTCCAGCGGATCGACGACGCTGGCTCTCACCGAGCCCGCTCCGTCCCTGCAGTACGACGAGTACCCCCGCGAGGTCGGCAAGCCGCAGATCGAGGTCAGCGAGGCGGCGGCGCACCTCGCGTCACGCCTGCACCTGCATCTGGACTGAGCACCGACCCGACACACGACGAGAGGCGGCGCCCCATTGCGGGGCACCGCCTCTCGTGGTGTTCAGAAGTCTTACGTCGCGGTGGGCGCTCGTCTCACTGGGTTTCGACACGCTCCGTCGCGACTTCGTTCCTCAGCCGCGGTCGCTGCTCAACCACCGTCGATCGCGCCCGCTGGCGCGGTCGCGATCAGTGGAACGAGTCTCCGCACGCGCACGAACCAGTGGCGTTCGGGTTGTCGATCGTGAAGCCCTGCTTCTCGATCGAGTCCACGAAGTCGATGGTCGCGCCGTTGAGGTAGGGGACGCTCATCCGGTCGACGACCACGGCCACGCCGTCGAAGTCGGTGACGACGTCTCCGTCGAGGGTCCGCTCGTCGAAGAAGAGCTGGTAGCGGAGTCCGGAGCAACCACCGGGCTGCACGGCGATGCGCAGCTGGAGGTCGTCGCGACCTTCCTGCTCCAACAGGCTCTTGACCTTCGAGGAGGCGTTGTCGGTCACGTTGATGCTGTCGGTGCGAATGTCCTGAGCGGTGTCGACCTGCTCGGTCATGGGCTCTCCAGTGCTGGTCGGTGTGCGGGTCCTACAGGTCCAATGGTCGCACATCGGGGGTTATTCCCCGGCATCAGCGACCGAAGTCACGCTCAGCGCGACCAGGTGCGCGCGGTCCGCTCGGCGAGCGCCTCCAGCGACTCCGCGGGGGCACCCAGAGCACGCTCCTCCCCCACGAGATCGACCATGGAGTACGCCGACTCGACGCCGAGCGCACGCATCTCACGGGACCCGATCAGCACCTGCCCGGCCAGCGCGATGCAGGGCACCAGCTTCTCGGTGGCGACCTCGGCCACTCCGTAGGGCACCTTGCCCGAGCGGGAGGAGAAGTCGAAGGCTCCCTCCCCCGTGACGGCGAGGTCGGCCTTCGCCAGGTGGTCGGCCAGCCCGACGGCGTCGGACACGAGGGTCACGCCCGGCGTACGGGTGGCGCCGAGGAGCATCAGCGCGAAGCCCAGCCCACCGGCGGCGCCCGCCCCCTTCTGCGAGGCCAGCTTGCGGTCGGTCAGCTCGGCGAAGTGCTGGAGCCATCCGTCGACCGTGACCAGTCGCTCCTCGGGCAGGCCCTTCTGCGGGCCGTAGATCTTCGTGGCGCCGTTGATGCCCAGCAGCGGGTTGTCCACGTCGGTGGCCATCACCAGATCCACCTCGACGAACTGCTCGGCCACCGCGCCGAGATCGACCGCGGTGAGGTCCGCGAGTCCGGCCGGGCCGGCGTCCAGGTCGCCTCCCTCGGCGGTCGCGCCGAGCGCTGCGAGCAGGCCCGCACCGCCGTCGTTGGTCGCCGAGCCCCCGAGTCCGACGATGATCCGGTCGACGTCGGTCTCCAGCGCCTTGCGGAGCAGCAGCCCGAGTCCGCGGGTGCTCCCGTCCTCGGGAGCGCGCTCCTCCTCGGGGGTGAGGTGCAGGCCCACGGCCTGCGCGCTCTCGACGTACGCCGTCCGGCCCACCACCAGCACCGCAGCCGGGGTCGGGTCGCCGTACGGACCGGGGACCGTGACGGCGAGCAGGTCGCCACCCAGCGCCGTGTGCAGCACGTCGACGAACCCGGGCCCGCCGTCGGACATCGGCACCTGCACCAGGTCGTCGGCCGGCGCCCGCCGGGCCCAGCCGCGGGCCATGGCAGCAGCCGCCTCGACCGCGCTGAGCGTGCCGGCGAACTTGTCGGGGGCGAAGACGACGCGCATCCGCCAATCCTGCACGATCGCCAACCAGTACCTTCGGGGCGTGTCCGACGTGGTGATCCGGCCGATGCGTCCCGATGACGTGCCCGTCGCCGAGGAGCTGTCCCTCGCCGCCTACACCGACGCCGAGAGGTTCGAGCCGTCCAGCCTGGTGCCGTCCTCGCCGAGGCACTCGCCGGCCCGTGCCGGGCAGTGGATCGCCCGCACCAGCCACCTGCTGGCCACCGACCCCGGCGGCTGCTGGGTCTCCGAGAAGGACGGTCAGGTGGTCGGCTTCGCGGTGTCGTTCCGGCGCGACCTGCTGTGGGTGCTGGCGTCGTACGCCGTCCGCTCGGGTCTCCAGGGACAGGGCATCGGACGGCCCCTCCTCGAGGCCGCGCTGTCGTACTCGCGCGGCTGCCTGCGCGGCATGTTCGCGTCGAGCTCGGACCCGAAGGCCTACCGCGTCTACCGTCGCGCCGGGTTCACGCTCCACCCCGAGCTCCATCTCGCCGGCGTGCCGGACCGCAGCGTCCTGCCCGTCGTCGAGCACGTCCGCGAAGGCACGCCCGGCGACTTCGACCTGATGGACTCGCTCGACCGCCAGCGCCGCGACGCGGCCCATGGGCCCGACCATCCGCTGCTCGCGTCGATGCACCGGCTGCTGGTGACCGACCAGCGCACGGGCTCCGGCTACGTCTACCTGCACCAGTCCGGGGCACCAGCACTGCTCGCGGCCTCGAACCGGCGTACGGCGGCCCGCCTGCTCTGGGAGGCGATCGCGTCGGCCCCGACCGACGGGCCGATCGAGATCGCGCACGTCACGCCGGCCAACGAGTGGGCCGTCGACGTCGGCCTGGAGGCCCGGCTGTCGGTGTCGACCCGCGGCTACCTGGCCCTGCGCGGCATGCGCCCGCCGGCGCCGTACCTGCCGCACGCCTCGCTGCTGTGAGCACGCTCCAGGGTGCGTGAAAGACTCACGGCATGACGACAGTGGACCTTCCCCTCCTGCCGTTGGGACTGGGCACCGACCGGTCCTCGGAGCGTGGTGTCGAGTGTCCCGGCGACCTTCCCGCCGCCTCCGACCCCGACCTCGTGGCGCGGGCCCGCGCGGCGAAGGACAAGCTCGGCGAGCGGGTGTTCGTGCTGGGTCACCACTACCAGCGCGACGAGGTGATCGCGTTCGCCGACGTCACCGGCGACTCGTTCAAGCTGGCCCGCGACGCGGCCGCACGACCGCAGGCGGAGTACATCGTCTTCTGCGGCGTGCACTTCATGGCGGAGTCCGCCGACATCCTCACCGCGCCGGAGCAGAAGGTCGTGCTGCCCGACCTCGCCGCGGGCTGCTCGATGGCCGACATGGCGCGCCTCGCCCAGGTCGAGGACGCGTGGGACGCGCTCACCGACGCAGGGGTCGCGGACGTCGTCGTCCCGGTGACCTACATGAACTCCTCGGCCGACATCAAGGCGTTCTGCGGCCGTCACGACGGCGCGGTGTGCACGTCCTCGAACGCACAGGCCTCGCTCGAGTGGGCCTTCGAGCAGAAGGGGCCCGACACCAAGGTGCTGTTCCTGCCCGACCAGCACCTCGGCCGCAACACCGCGGTGCTGGAGCTGGGCTTCTCCCTCGACGACTGCGTGGTGTGGAACCCGCTGCTCCCTGGCGGTGGGTTGAGCGCACAGCAGCTGCAGGACGCCCGGGTGATCCTCTGGAAGGGGCACTGCTCGGTGCACGGCCGCTTCTCCGAGAAGGTGGTCGACGAGCTGCGGGCCACCATCCCCGGCGTACAGATCCTGGTGCACCCGGAGTGCCGCCACGAGGTCGTCACCAAGGCCGACCTGGTGGGCTCGACGGAGTTCATCATCAAGACCATCGACGCGGCTCCGGCAGGGTCGTCGTGGGCCGTGGGCACCGAGCTCAACCTGGTCAAGCGGCTCGCCGACGCCCACCCCGACAAGAACATCGTGTTCCTGGACCGGACCGTCTGCTACTGCTCGACGATGAACCGGATCGACCTACCGCACCTCGTCTGGGCGCTGGAGTCGCTCGCCGAGGGACAGCTGGTCAACGTGATCGAGGTCGACGAGGACACCGAGCACTGGGCCAAGGTCGCGCTCCAGCGGATGCTCGACCTGCCCGGCAAGTCACACCGCGACTAGTTCACGTCGGGTTCGCAGACCGGGCAGCTCGAACCAGAACTCTGCTCCGCCGCTCTCCGACTCGCACACGCCGATCTGCCCGCCGTGCGACTGGAGGATCCTTCGGCAGGTGGCCAGGCCGATGCCGAGTCCCTCGACGCCGGACTGGGCTGCCCCCTCGCCGCGGACCAACAGGGCGAAGATCGACTCCCGCTGGTCCGCGGAGCGACGCCGGGCCCGTTGTCGCTCGACGCAGATCCGGGCTCGGTCCCCGGCATCGTGACCGCTGATCCGGATCACGGGCTCCTCGACGTGGCCGGCGTACTTCACGGCGTTGGCGATCAGGTTCTGGGTGACGGCCCTGATCTGGACGTCGTCGCCCCAGACCGCCGGCAGCTCGTCGACCTGGACGCTCGTGCGGCCCATCCGCGCGCTCAGGTCGTGGAGGACGTCCTGCACGACCCCGTTCATCTGCAGCCGCACCCGCGTCAGGCGGCCGCCCACGACCGCGAAGTCCATCAGGCCCGTGACGGTGCTGCGCATCCGCTGCGCCCCGGACAGGGCGTTCTGCAGGAACATCCGGCGGTGCTCGGGCACGGCGACGGCCTCCTCCTGCAGGTCCTCGTCGAGCAGCTGGAGGGCCATCACCACGGTCGCGAGCGGCCCCTGGATGTCATGGCTGACCTGTCCGGCGAACGCCGCGAGGTGCTCGTTGGAACGTCGCAGCTCACGTTGCCGGTCGGTCATGTCGGCGAGCGAGCCCTGGACCTCCTCGTGCTGTCGCCGCGCCTCCAGCACGTCGCCCGCGGCCCTGGCCAGCTCGGCGATGACCTCCATGGTCTCCGGCTCCACCGCCCGCTCGTCGGAGTCGAAGATGCACAGGGTCCCGATCGGCACCCCGCTGCCGGTGACCAGCTGACTGGCGGCGTAGGTGCGCACGGCTCCCGAGGTCGTGAAGGTGCTGTCCTTGAACCGCTCGTCCCGGCGTACGTCGGGGATCACGTGGTTGCGCTCCCGCTCGCGCACGATCCGGGCGCAGTAGGAGTCCGAGGCCGGCCACGGATCGGGCATCTCACCGGTGCTGGCCAGCGTGTGCTGGGCCGTGGAGGTGATCACGTGGATCTCGGCCACGGCCGCGCCGCTGACCTGGGTGGCCACGCGCACGAGGTGCTGGAGCACGTCCGGCATCGGCCGGCCGATCAGCTGCAGTGCACGGATCTCGGCATCACGCATCGCGTTCTCGGCGTCCACGACCATTGATGCTAGAGGCAATTCGGACGATTAATGCCGATTCTGTCCGTATTCCAGACGGCGATCAGGCCGTGATCCCCCAGATCGGCATCCACCGCGAGGTGTCCTCCTCGATCGGCAGGTCGTCCCCGACCGCGTCGCGGACCTGGCGCTCCATCAGGCTGTCCCGGCTGCTCGGGCCGGTGGGGCAGAACGGGTAGAAGGTGCCCTGCTTGTAGAGATAGACGACGTACGCCGTCCGCCCGTCGTCCGCGCGGAAGCCGACGGTGGAGCACAGCAGTCCGGGTCCGAAGCCCTCGACCTCGAGCGAGGAGTTCACGGCGTGCAGGTCGGTGACCAGCGCGCCGACGTCCGGCGGGTCGGTGCGCACGGTGAGCCAGGTGTAGCCGTACTCGTCGACGCGGCTCTCCGTCGCCGGTCCCCCGTCGACGGCGACGAGGTCCGCCGCCTCCCGCTGCGTGGCCACGGCGGCCATCCCCTCGGCGGCGCGGAAGCAGACGGCGCCGACTCCGGTGGCGTGCAGGCCGAGCGAGGCGTCGAGGGTCAGCGCCGCACCGGGGAGGGCGAACAGGGCGTCCAGCTTGGCCGGGCGCGGTGCCGAGTGGCCGCGCAGCACGTCCCAGAAGCCCACGGCGTCAGCGCGTCTGACCGAGGTTGGCGGCGATCTTGGCCAGCTGGTCGAGGCGCTGCTCGAGCGGCGGGTGGGTCGCGGTGAGGGTGCCGAGCGTCAGGCCGCGGATGGCCGGCGCGATGAACAGGGCGTTCATCGACTGGGCAGCGCGCAGGTCGCGCTCGGGCACCGCGTTCATCTGGCCGCTGACCTTGGTGAGCGCGTTGGCGAGCGCGGCGGGCTTCTGCGTCAGGTAGGCGCCGGCGCGGTCGGCGGCGAGCTCGCGGTAGCGGGACAGCACCCGCAGCAGCAGGAAGCTGATCGCGTAGACCACCAGGCTGATGACGAGTACGGCGATGGCACCGATGGCGCCACCGTTGTCGTTGTTGCGCGACCGGCCCATCCCGAGCATGCCGAACTGGGCGCCACGGGTGACCATGCCGGCGACGATGCCGGCCGAGGCGGCCAGGGTCATCACCAGCACGTCGCGGTGGGCCACGTGGGAGAGCTCGTGGGCCAGGACGCCCTCGAGCTCCTCGGCGGTGAGCGTCTGCAGGATGCCGGTCGTGACGCAGACCGCCGAGTGGCTGGGTGAGCGACCGGTGGCGAAGGCGTTGGGGATCGGCGAGTCCGCGATCGCGACGCGGGGCTTGGGCATGTCGGCCATCGCGCAGAGGCGGTCGATCATGCCGTGCAGCTCGGGTGCCTCCTCCGGGGTGACCTCACGGGCGCGCATCGCGCGCAGCGCCGCCCGGTCGGAGTTCCACCACTGGTAGAACGCGATGCCGATGCCGACGAGGCCGATGATCACGGCCCAGCCGGGCGGGGCGACGTACATCAGGCCAACGACGACGGCGACGAAGGCCGCGCCGAGCAGGAACATCACCGTGGTCATCCGGACGGTGAGCCCTGTGTCGGGGACGAATCGAGTACGTGCCATGTCTGGAGAACGCTCGGCGGCGCTCCGGAGTTTCAGCCGGGGATGAGTCCGTCGTCACTCAGCAGGTCGCGCACCTCGTCGATGGTGGCGTCTGCCGGCGGCAGGATCAGGTCGGAGTCCTCGAGGGAGTCCTCCGCGAGCGGCTGGCCGGCCCGTCGTACGCCGTCGAGGAGCGCAGCGAGCGCCGTGCCGAACGCGTCGTCGTCACCGGACTCGACCGCCGCCTCCACCGCTGCGTCGAGCTGGTTGAGCGTGTCGAGCTGGTCGTCGGCCACCTCGAGCTGACCCTCGCCGAGAATGCGGACGATCATGCCTGCTGTCCCTTCTCGGCCGACTGCTCGGGCTGGGACTCCAGCGCCGGGGTGTCCACGGGGGTCTCGGGAGCGTCGATGGCCTGCGGGTGCGTTGCCCTTCAGGGCCGCGAGCTCGGCCTCGACGTCGGCCTGGGAGCTCATCGAGTCCAGCTCGCGGCTGATGTCGTCGCCGCGGCTGATCGAGCTGGCGTCGTCGAGCGCGCCGGAGGCGATCAGCTCGTCGATGGCGCCGGCACGGGCCTGCATCTGGGCCGTCTTGTCCTCGGCCCGTTGTACGGCGAGACCGACGTCGCCCATCTCCTCGGAGATGCCGGAGAACGCCTCGTTGATCCGGGTCTGCGCCTCGGCGGCCGTGTAGGTCGCCTTGATCGTCTCCTTGCGGGTGCGGAACGCGTCGACCTTGGCCTGGAGCCGCTGCGAGGCGAGGGTGAGCTTCTCCTCCTCGCCCTGGAGCTGCGCGTGCTGGGCCTCGAGGTCGGAGAGCTGGCCGGTGATCCCCGACTTGCGGGTCAGGGCCTCGCGCGCCAGGTCCTCGCGCCCCATCGACAGCGCCTTCTGCGCCTGGTCGGTGAGCTTGGCGGACTGGGTCTTGAGCTGGTTCATCTGGAGCTCGACGCGCTTGCGGCTGGTCGCCACGTCGGCCACGCCGCGCTTGACCTTGGTCAGCATCTCGACCTGGCGCTGATAGCTGTAGTCCAGCGTCTCCCGGGGGTCCTCGGCGGCATCCAGCGCCTTGTTGGCCTTCGCGCGGAAGATCAGGCTCATCCTCTTCATCAAGCTCATGGCCACAACCTACCGAACCGCGCCCAGTCCAACGAGGGGTCGAGGCCAGCCGTTGAGCGCGCCGATGGGCCAGGCGACGGGCGGTGCTCCGGTCATCTCCGGCAGGTACGCTGACGATCCCTCGCACCACTCACCTCGCCTCGAGAAGGACCCGTGTTCGGCCGTACCAGCAAGACCGAGAGCCCGCAGACCGACGTCACCGAGAAGGGACCCGGCGCCAAGGGACGCCCGACCCCGTCGCGCAAGGAGGCCGAGCTGGCCCGCCGCGAGCGGGCTCGTGCCCCGATGGACAAGAAGGCCGCGCAGAAGGTGCTCCGCGAGCGACGTGCCGACTCCAACGCCAAGATGCGCGAAGGGATGCGGACGGGCGACGAGCGTTACCTCCCGGCCCGCGACAAGGGGCCGGTGAAGAAGTTCATCCGCAACTACGTCGACGCGCGCCTGTCGATCGCGGAGCTCCTGCTGCCCCTGCTGGTCGTGACGATGGTGATGCAGTACTCCGGAGCCCTGGCCCTGGCCAGCGGGCTGATGAGCACCACGCTGCTGGTCGTCCTGGTCGACACGTCCTGGCTGCTGTTCCGCCTCAAGCGGCAGCTGCGCCAGAAGTTCCCCGACGAGAGCATGCGGGGCACGACCTTCTACACGATCATGCGCGTGATCCAGCTGCGCTGGCTGCGGATGCCCAAGCCGCAGGTCAAGGTCGGCGGCGCGCCGAAGTAGCTGGTCAGCCGGCCTCGAGCGACATCGGGCCGTAGACCTCGCGGTCGCCCTCGAACAGGGTGACCGACGCGACGCCGTCCTCGGCCAGGTCCGGGTAGGCCTCACCCAGCCACGTCTCGGCGTCGCTGCGGGTCGGGAACTCGGTGCGCTCGCCGCTGATCACGCGGCCGTCCGCGTCGAGCAGCTGCCACCACCAGGGGATCTGGTCGGGCCTCCGGGTGGATGATCCGAAGGCCGGCTCGGGACTGTTGGTCACGTCGGTGCCTCTCTCTTGCTCGTAGCCGTTCAGGACTCGCGTACGTCGGTCTGGACGAACGGTGGCGTGGTCACCACGAAGACCTCGGCGCGACCGCGTACGTCGACCAGCACCTCGGCCCCCACCTGGATCTGCTTGTTGATCAGCGCGAGGGCGATGCCCTTGCGCAGGGTCGGGGAGAACGTGCCGGAGGTGATGTGTCCGACGGGCAGGTCCTGCGTGACCTTGACGCTCATCTGGGGCCGCGCGATGCCGCGCCCCTGGGCGACGAGGCCGCGCAGGACGACGCGCACCCCGGCCTCCTTCTCCTCGGTGAGCGCCTGCTTGCCCCAGAACTCGGGCTTCGACCAGCCGACCGCCCAGCCCATCCGCGCCTGGTTGGGGGTGACGTCGAGGCTGATGTCCTGCCCGTGGAGCGGGTAGCCCATCTCCGTGCGCAGCGTGTCCCTCGCTCCGAGACCGCAGGCCAGCATGTCGAGCTCCGCCCCCGCCGCGAGCAGCGCGTCCCACAGCGCGGGAGCCACCTCGTTGGGGGCGATCAGCTCGTAGCCGCGCTCCCCCGTGTAGCCGGTGCGACACACCACCACGTCGTGGCCCTCGAACGGGTGCCTGCTCGAAGGACATGTAGGAGTGTCCGGTCGGCAGTCCCAGGGCCGAGAGCACCTCGTCGGACTTCGTGCCCTGGACGGCCAGCACGGCGTGGGACTCGTGCTGGTCGGTGATGGTGACCCCGTCGGGGGCGTCGGCCTCGAGCCGCCGCCTCACCTCGGCGGTGTTGGCGGCGTTGGGGACGAGCAGGACGTCGTCGTCGGCGCGGAGATAGGCGATCAGGTCGTCGACCACGCCGCCGGTCGCGGCGTCGCAGGCGAGGGTGTACTGCGCCTGGCCGGGCCCGATGCGGTCGAGGTCGTTGCTCAGGCAGCGGTTGAGGTACGCCGCCGCGCCGGGTCCGCTGACGACCAGCTTGCCCAGGTGGCTGACGTCGAAGATCCCGACCGTCGTCCGGACGGCGGCGTGTTCCTTGAGCACGCCGGTCGCGTACTCCAGGGGCATCTCCCAGCCCCCGAACTCGGCGAACTTCGCCCCCAGGGCGACGTGCCGGTCATGGAGTGCGGAGTGCTTCAGAGACATGCACGGCAAGTTACCGCAGCGACACCTGACGTTCGTCTGGGGAGGAAGGTCCTAACATGGCGCCTCGTGACGACGTACACGCTCCGCAAGGGCAGTCCCGCCAAGACCCGCACCGACCTGGTGGTGATCGGCGTGGCCAAGACCGGCAAGGGCGACGTGGTCGCGTGCCCCGGGGCCGAGGACGTCGCCTCGGAGTACGGCCGCAAGTTCAAGCCGATGCTCAGCTCGATGGGCTTCAAGGGCGACAACGGCGAGGTGCTGCGGATCCCGACCGGCGGGACCATCAAGGCCGGACAGCTGCTCGTGGTCGGGCTCGGCGATCGCGACTCGCTGTCGCTGGAGCGGGTACGCCGCGCCGCCGGTGTGGCCGCCCGCAACGTCGGCAACGCCGCCTCGGTCTCCCTGGCACTCCCCGCCCACGACGCCGAGCACGTCCGCGCCGTGGCCGACGGGTTCCTGCTCGGTGGCTACTCCTTCAAGGAGTACAAGTCGCGCTCGGACTCCTCCGGCGCCGCCGAGGTCTCGGTGCTCAGCGACGCCGCGCGGCGCCAGGACGCGATCGCGGCCCTCGAGACCGCGCAGACCGTGGCCGGGCTGGTCCGCCGTGCCCGCGACTGGGTGAACACGCCGCCCAACGACCTCACGCCGGAGCTGTTCGCCGACCGCGTCGTGGCGCTGGGCAAGGAGCGGTCGGGCCGCTCGAAGCCCAAGGTCGGCATCGAGGTCCTCGGGCCCGACGAGCTCGCGGAGCTCGGCTGCGGAGGCATCCTCGGCGTCGGCCTCGGCTCGGCCAACCCGCCCCGCCTGGTGAAGCTGACCTGGGCCCCGGAGGACGCGCGGGCCAAGGTCGCGTTCGTCGGCAAGGGCATCACCTACGACTCCGGCGGCCTGACCATCAAGCCCGGCAGCTCGATGGCCACCATGAAGTACGACATGGGCGGTGCCGCCGCCGTGATCGCCGCGACCTTCGCCGTGGCCGCGCTCGAGCTGCCCGGTCGCCGTCACGACGTACGCCCCGATGGCCGAGAACATGGTCTCCGGCACCGCGATGCGCCCGGGCGACGTGCTCACCATGTTCAACGGCAAGACCGTCGAGGTCACCAACACCGACGCCGAGGGCCGGCTGATCCTCGCCGACGCCCTGGCGATGGCGGCCGAGGACGAGCCCGACGCGATCATCGACGTCGCGACGCTCACCGGTCCCTGCATCGTGGCCCTGGGCGAGAAGGTCGCCGGCGTCTTCGGCGACGACGCGACCACCGCGGCCGTGTCCGCCGCCGCCGCGGCCAGCGGCGAGCTGCTCTGGCGGCTGCCCATCCCCGACGAGACCCGCGAGGCCGTGCGCACCGAGAGCAAGATCGCCGACGTGCTCCAGCACAACTGGGTGCGGTGGGGGTCGGCCCTGTTCGCGGCGGCCTTCCTCGAGGAGTTCGTCGACGACCGGCCGTGGGCGCACCTCGACATCGCGGGACCGGCGTGGAACACCGGCGGAGCGTGGGGACACGTCACGCCGGGGGCGACGGGCTACGGCATCTCCACGCTGGTGGAGTACGTCGCGGCGCTGGCCGAGCAGCGCGAACCCGAGGGTGCCGACGAGGCCGAGGTCGAGGCCGACTAGGACTCGGTGGCCGGTCCGTCCAGGTCGCGGTCGAGCTGCTGCTTGAGGCGTTCCTTCTGGGCGCGGTTGTAGGCCCGCATGCGGTCCGGGATGCCGACCAGCCCGGCGTCGTACGACGGGACGCCGTTGCGGTTGGCGAACTTGTGCGCCCACTCCACGGACGGCACCCGGCGGCGGGTCCACTCGCCGTCGTGCGCGACGAGCAGCAGCGTCACGTCGGTGACCGTCGTGCGTGGCTCGACGAACCCCTCCACGCCCTTGCGCGTCTTGATGAACTGCAGCAGGTGGCCCTGGTCCTCGTTGTCGGACCCGCGCACGATGGCGCCCGTGGACGCGACGCCCTGGCCGCGCCGGCGGAAGCGATCGAGCAGACCCATGCGCCCAAGTGTGAAGCATCCGGGGTCACGTCACACGCGAACGCGACGTGATGTCGGGACAAGACGGGTGAAGTGATTGGATGAAGGCCGAGCAGTTCGAGGGAGACCGACGAGTGGAGGCAGACGTGCCTGAGGGTGCCACGGGCGGCAACGAGTTCGACGTACTGATCCTGGGAGCGGGGTCCGGCGGCTACGCCTGCGCACTGCGCGCGGCCCAGCTCGGACTCAGCGTCGCGCTGGTCGAGAAGGGCAAGCTCGGCGGCACCTGCCTGCACGTCGGCTGCATCCCCACCAAGGCGCTGCTGCACGCGGCCGAGGTCGCCGACGCTGCGCGCGAGTCGGAGAAGTTCGGGGTGCTGGCGAGCCTCGAGGGCATCGACATGCCGGGCGTGAACAGCTACAAGGACGGCGTCGTCTCGCGGCTGTTCAAGGGCCTCTCCGGCCTGATCAAGGGCCGCGGCATCACCGTCATCGAGGGGACCGGCAGGTTGACCGGCCCCAAGACGGTGGAGGTCGACGGCACGTCGTACGTCGGCAAGGCGGTCGTGCTCGCGTCCGGCTCCTACGCGCGCTCGCTCCCGGGCCTCGACATCGACGGCGACCGGGTGCTCACCTCGGAGCACGCGTTGCGCCTCGAGTCCGTGCCGAGCTCGGTGATCGTCCTCGGCGGCGGTGTCATCGGCTGCGAGTTCGCCAGCGTGTGGCGCTCCTTCGGCGCCGAGGTCACCATCATCGAGGCGCTGCCCCACCTGGTGCCGTCGGAGGACGAGCAGTCCTCGAAGGCGCTGGAGCGGGCCTTCCGCAAGCGCAAGATCACCTTCGCCACCGGCACCCGCTTCGAGTCGGTGAAGACGAGCGACAGCGGCGTCACGGTCACGGTCGACGGCGGCAAGACCTTCGAGGCCGAGCTGCTGCTCGTCGCGGTCGGACGCGGACCGGTGACCGAGGGCCTCGGCTACGAGGAGCAGGGCATCGCGATGGAGCGGGGCTTCGTGCTCGCCGACGAGCGCTGTCGCACGAACGTCGAGGGCGTCTACGCCGTCGGCGACATCGTGCCCGGCCTGCAGCTCGCCCACCGCGGCTTCGGGCAGGGCGTCTTCGTGGCCGAGGAGATCGCCGGCCTCTCCCCCGCGCCCATCGACGAGTCCGGGATCCCGCGGGTCACCTACTCCGAGCCGGAGGTGGCGTCGGTCGGGCTGACCGAGGCCCAGGCGCGCGAGCAGCACGGCGACGCGGTCGAGACCCTGACCTACGACCTCGGCGGCAACGGCAAGAGCCAGATCCTGGCGACCCAGGGTTTCGTGAAGCTCGTGCGGGTTACAGAGGGTCCCGTGGTCGGCGTACACATGGTCGGCGCGCGCGTCGGCGAGCTGATCGGCGAGGCCCAGCTGATCTACAACTGGGACGCCTTTCCCGAGGACGTCGCGTCCCTGGTGCACGCGCACCCGACCCAGAACGAGGCGCTCGGCGAGGCCCACCTGGCCCTCGCGGGCAAACCGTTGCACGCGCATTCATGACCTGCTGGACTCTCAACTAGCCTCGAACCGGACCTACAGATCGAAGAGCGAAGGAAGCCGATGTCGACACCCGTGAACCTCCCCGCACTGGGCGAGTCCGTCACCGAAGGCACCATCACCCGATGGCTCAAGCAGGTGGGAGACACCGTCGAGGTCGACGAGCCGTTGCTCGAGGTGTCCACCGACAAGGTCGACACCGAGATCCCCTCCCCTGTCGCCGGCACCCTGCTCGAGATCAAGGCCGACGAGGACGAGACCGTCGAGGTGGGCGCCGAGCTGGCGATCATCGGTGACGAGGGCGAGGGCGGCGGCTCTGACTCCTCGTCTGACTCGTCCTCCGACGAGGCCGAGGAGGAGTCTTCCGACGACGCCGAGGAGTCCGAGTCATCGGAGTCTTCCGAGGACGAGGAGTCCGACGAGGCAGAGGAGTCCGAGGACAGCTCGGACGACGACGAGTCCATGGCCGACGAGGAGGAGGAGCAGAAGCCGGCCGAGCCCAAGAAGAGCGGCGGGCGGCGGCGGTACGCCGGTCACCCTGCCCGCCCTGGGCGAGTCGGTCACCGAGGGCACCATCACCCGCTGGCTGAAGTCGGTCGGCGACGAGGTCGAGGTCGACGAGCCGCTGCTCGAGGTCTCCACCGACAAGGTCGACACCGAGATCCCCTCGCCGGTCGCCGGCACGCTGCAGGAGATCAAGGTCGAGGAGGACGAGACCGTCGAGGTGGGCGCCGAGCTGGCGATCATCGGTGACGGCTCCGCCTCCTCCGATGACGACGGCGGCGACGAGCCCGAGGCCAAGGACGAAGAGGCCGAGGAGGAGCCGGAGCCCGAGAAGGAGCCCGAGCCGAAGGCCAAGGAAGAAGAGCCGAAGGCCGAGGAAGAGGAGCCCGAGCCGGAGGCCCGGAAGAGGAGCCCGAGAAGGAGCCCGAGCCGAAGGCCGAGGAGAAGCCGAAGGAAGAGCCCAAGGAGGAGCCGGCCAAGGCCGAGTCCACCGAGTCCTCGGGGTCCTCCTCCGGTGACGGCGGCAGCTACGTGACCCCGCTGGTGCGCAAGATGGCCGCCGAGCGCGGCGTCGACCTCGCCAGCATCAAGGGCACCGGAGTCGGGGGCCGGATCCGCAAGCAGGACGTGCTCGCGGCAGCCGAGTCCTCGAAGTCCGAGGAGGCACCCGCCGCTCCGGCAGCCGAGAAGTCCGCGGCCCCAGCCTCCGCGGCCCCGAGCCCGCTGCGCGGCAAGACCGAGCCGATGAGCCGGCTGCGCAAGGTGATCGCCAAGCGGATGGTCGAGTCGCTGCAGAACTCGGCGCAGCTGACCCAGGTGGTCGAGGTCGACGTCACCAAGATCGCGCGCCTGCGCGACAGCGTGAAGGCCGAGTTCCTGGCCCGCGAGGGCGTCAAGCTCTCCTACCTGCCCTTCTTCGCCAAGGCCACGGTCGACGCCCTCAAGAGCCACCCGGCGCTGAACGCGACCCTGGACCTCGAGGCGGGCGAGGTGACCTACCACGACAGCGAGAACATCGCCTTCGCCGTCGACACCGAGAAGGGCCTGCTGACCCCGGTGGTCAAGGAGGCCGGGGACCTCTCGATCGCCGGACTCGCCAAGAAGATCGCCGACGTCGCCGAGCGCACCCGCACCAACAAGATCGGCCCCGACGACCTGTCGGGCGGCACCTTCACGATCACCAACCTGGGCAGCGTGGGTGCCCTGTGGGACACCCCGATCATCAACAAGCCCCAGGTGGCCATCCTCGGCCCGGGCACGGTGGTCAAGCGCGCGGTCGTGATCGACGACCCGAACCTCGGCGAGACCATCGCCGTACGCCACATGGTCTACCTCGCGCTGACCTACGACCACCAGCTCGTCGACGGCGCCGACGCCGGCCGGTTCCTCTCCGACGTCAAGGCACGCCTGGAGGCCGGCAACTTCGACGTGTGAGCAGTCGGGTCGCCCTCCGGCGCTGCGCGTAGAGGCCGAGGTCGAACCGCTATGTAGAGGGGACACGTCTCCCATCTACGTAGCGCTCGGTCCACGGTTCTGTGCTCCGCCGACCCGGCAGGAGTGCAGAATGGGCGCTATGTCCCTTCTCGCGCAGCGTCACGCCCCGGCCCGCCGGGCCTCGGTGACGCAGGTGGTCGCCGGCACGATCGCGACGATCTGCGCCCTGCCCACGGCGTACGCCGCCGGGCTGATCGCCTACAACGACGTCCTCGCGCCGCCGAACGGCATCCGGGGACGGCAGTACGACGAGCTCGGCCGTCCCTTCACCGGTCTGGCCGAGGTCTGGCACGAGTACTCGTCGCTGCTCTGGCTCGTCTTCGCCATCGTGTTGCTCGTGGCCGTCGGCCGCACCTGGCGCGCGGTCGTGAAGGAGCCGCCGAGCGCAGTCTGGTGGCACGTCCTCCTGGTGCTGGCGGCCTCGGCGGCGTTCTGGTTCGTCACGACGAACGCCGGGCGCTTCACCTTCTGAGCCCGACTGGACGAACCCTGACAGGTCACATGTGGATCATGTGCCCCGCGATGCCCTCGATGGCCTCCTTGACGGCCTCGGACAGCGTCGGGTGGGCGAACACGTTGCGGGCGACCTCGTCGGCGGTGAGGTCCCACTTCTGCGCGAGGGTCAGCGCCGGGAGCAGCTCGGTGACGTCGGGGCCGATCAGGTGGGCGCCGATGATCTCGTTGTACTCGGCGTCGGCGACGATCTTCACGAAGCCGGCCGTGTCCCCGAGACCCTTGGCCTTGCCGTTGGCCGAGAACGGGAACTTCGCGACCTTGACGTCGTACCCCTTCTCCTTGGCCTGCGCCTCGGAGTAGCCGAAGGAGGCGATCTGGGGCTGGCAGTACGTCGCCCGCGGGATCATGTCGAAGTCGATCTCGATCGTCTCGTGGTCGGCGATGGTCTCGGCGGTGACGATGCCCATCGCCTCGGCGGTGTGGGCGAGCATCAGCTTGCCGGTGACGTCACCGATCGCCCAGACGCCGTCGACGTTGGTGCGGCCGCGCTCGTCGACCGCGATCGCGCCGCGCTCGGTCGTCTTCACGCCGGTCTTGTCGAGGCCGTAGCCCTCGAGACGCGGGCGCGAAGCCGATCGCCTGGAGCACCTTGTCGGTCTCGATGACCTCTTCCTTGCCGTCCTTGCTGACGGTGACCTTCACCTTGTCGCCGGTGTCCTCGATCTTCTCGACCTTGGTCTTGAGCAGGACCTTCACGCCGAGGTTCTTGTAGTGCTTGGCCAGCTCCTTGGACACCTCGGCGTCCTCGGTCGGCACCATCCGGTCGAGGAACTCCACGATCGTCACGTCGACGCCGAAGTTGGCCATCACGTAGGCGAACTCCACGCCGATCGCGCCCGAGCCGGCGATCACGATCGAGCCGGGCAGCTGGTCGCTGAGGATCTGCTCCTCGTAGGTCACGACGTTCTCGGAGAGCTCGGTGCCCGGCACGAGCCGGGTCGTGGCGCCGGTGGAGATGATGATGTGGTCGCCGGTGACGGTGCGGGTCTCCCCGTCGTTCAGCTTCACCTCGATGGTCTTCGCATCGGTGAAGGTGCCCCAGCCGTCGATCTCCTCGATCTTGTTCTTCTTCATCAGGAAGTGGACGCCCTTGACGATGGAGTCCGAGACCTCGCGGCTGCGCGCGTGGGTCGGCTTGAAGTCCATCGAGGCGTCGCCGGTGATCCCGAACTTGTCCTTCTCGTGCTGGAGGATGTGCGCCAGCTCGGCGTTGCGCAGCAGTGCCTTGGAGGGGATGCAGCCGACGTTGAGGCAGACGCCTCCCCAGTACTGCTTCTCGATCACCCCCACCTTGAGGCCCAGCTGTGCGGCGCGGATGGCGGCGACGTACCCACCTGGGCCCGCACCGAGGACGACGACATCGAAATCACTCACGGTGCGAGCCTATTCCTTCCGGCCGGGGCCTCCGCAACGGGAGGGAGCGCCACCGGCGACGTGCAACGGTGGAGCCATGCGCTTCCTGATCGCCGGCTCCTCGGGCTTCCTCGGTACCCGGCTGAGGGAGCGACTGACGGCTCTCGGCCACGACGTCACTCCTCTCGTACGACGGCCCGCCGCGAGCATGGCGAGGTCCGGTGGGACCCGCTACCGGGCGGCTGGGCCACGAGGTCGTCGACAACCACGACGTCGTGGTGAACCTGGCCGGCTCCCCCACGGCGGGCAACCCGCACTCGAAGAAGTGGGCCGACAACCTCATGACCAGCCGCGTGACCACGACGCGCGTGCTCGCCGACGCGATCGCCGCAGAGCGAGACCAAGCCGGCCTTCCTCGCCGGCAACGGCATCGGCGTCTACGGCGACCACGGCGACGAACGCGTCACCGAGGACACCGACTCGCGCGGGTGACGCACTGCTCACCCGGGTCTCGCGCGCCTGGCAGGCCGCGGCCGAACCCGCCGAGCGCGGCCGGCGCCCGGGTGGTCGTGCTGCGCACCTCTCCGGTCTACGACCGCCGCAGCCAGCCGCTCGCGTGCCCTGCGGCTGCTGTTCAAGGCGGGACTGGGCGGACCGCTCGGCGACGGCAGCCAGTACGTGCCGATGATCTCGGCCCGCGACTGGGTCGACGCGGTCATCCACCTCGCCGAGTCGGACCTGGCGGGCCCGTTCAACCTGTGCACCGAGCGGGCACCGACCAACGCCGAGTTCACCCGCGAGCTGGGCCACCAGGTGCACCGGCCGGCGTTCTTCCGCGTGCCCGTCGTTCGTGCTCCGGCCGGCCGCGGGACCGATGGCCAACGAGCTGCTCGGCTCGGTCAACTGCGTGCCGAAGCGGCTGATGGAGAGCGGCTTCGTGCACCGCGACCCCGACGTCGGCGCCGTGCTGCGCGAGGGCCTCTCACCCAGTCGATAGACGCCACGTTCCGCCGACGAGCCGGAACTCCAGA
>CAVSMJ010000015.1:0-53669 GCA_963729015.1 uncultured Actinomycetota bacterium | reverse complement strand
CGCGCGGCCGCTCGCGCCCGACGCGGTGACGCGGCTGCTGACGGACCGGGCCCCCGTTCAGAGCACGATCGCGAACGCGACGAGGTCGACCCCGGGCAGCGACCAGTCGCGCTCCGGCACGCGCCGGAACCCGAGGCGCTCGTAGATCCGGTGCGCGGCGCGCATCGCGGGCAGGCTCGAGCAGACCACGGCGTCCTTGCCGCGGCGGCGGCTCTCGTCGAGCACGTGGCGCGTGAGCGCCGTGCCCACGCCACGCCCCTGCCCGGCGGGGTCGACGGCGAGCATGCGGAACTCGGATTCGCGCGGGCCGCGATTTCACCGAGCGGCCCGCCGTCGGGCACGAAGGTCAGCGTCCCGAGCACGCGCCCGTCCGCCGGACCGGTGGCGACGATCAACTCCGCGACGGCGGCGCGCTGCTCCACGTCGCGCAGTGCCTCGACGTAGTGGTGGTCGTCGGCGATGAACGGGGCGTAGGCGGCGACGCACAGGTCGGCGAGGGCCGGGAGGTCGGCCTGCGCGGCGGGTCGGATCTCGACGGGCATGGCGTGGCGGTGACGATAGGCGACCGGACCGCCCGGCCTCATGCAACCGAACGGTTGCGTTAGGCTGGCGCAGGTGCGCATCCTCGCGCTGTACGACATCCATGGCAACGTCGACGCGCTCGACGCGGTGCTCGCCGATCCGCGCGCCGAGCACCCCGACGTCGTGCTCGTCGGCGGCGACGCGGTGCCGGGGCCGTTCGCGCGCGCGACGCTCGCCCGGCTGGACGCGCTGAGCGTCCCGTGCGCTGGATCCGCGGCAACGGCGAGCGCGAGGTGGCGGAGGCCGTCGGCGCGCCGCCGCCGGCGGACCGGACGACCTCGCCCAGTCACCGCCGCGATCACGCGCGGCCGAGCTCGGTGACGAGCGGGCGCGCGCGCTCGGCGCGCTGCCGCTCACCGTGGAGCTCGACGGCGTGCTCTTCTGCCACGCCAGCCCGCGCCGCGACGACGAGATGCTGACGCGGCTCTCGACGCCCGAGCGCTGGGCGGAGGCGCTCGCCGGCGTCGCGCACGCGCTCGTCGTGGCCGGGCACACGCACCAGCAGGACGATCGCGTCGTCGGCGGCGTCCGCTTCGTCAACGCCGGCAGCGTCGGGCTGCCCTACGAGGGCGACGGCGCCGCGCGCTGGCTGTGGGTGCCGACGGCGTGCCCGAGCTGCGCCACACCGCATACGACGCCCCGCGGGCGGGCGCGCGCATGCTCGAGGCCGGCTGGCCCGACGCGCGCTCGGTCGGCGGCGCGCTCGTGGAGCCGGTCGAGCCGATCGTCGTGACCCGGATCTTCGAGGAGCTGGCCCACTAGTCCGGTCAGAGCCGGCGCGTCAGCACCGCTCCCGGCCATCCGTCGACCTCGAACGAGCCGCGCGCGTGAAGCCGAGGCGCTCGTACGCGCGGCAGCTCGGGGACGCCGGCCCAGCAGTCGACGCGCAGCTGCTCGGCCCCGGCTCCCGCGCGACCTCCTCGGCGTGACCGACGAGCGCGCGCCGACGCCCCGGCCGCGCCACGCGCCGCGGTGAGCAGGACCTGGACGTAGAGCTCCGGCCGGTCGCCGGCGGGACGTAGTCGTGGGCCCGCCGAGGACGATCGCTCCCGCCACCTCCTCGCCGCCGTCCGCGCCGCGGGGCGCGCCACAAACCGCACCCGCGGGCCCATTGCCGCCCGCACGACCCGAACCACAGCCCGCCCCCGCCGGCCCACCCGCGCACCTTCGCGACCCGCGCCGGCCGCGCCGAGAACGGCTCGCTGCCCCACTGCCCGGTCTGGCCCCGCGCCGACCAGCCAGGCGACGGCGTCGTCGAACAGCTCCAGCAGCGCGGCCGCGTCGGCGGCCGTCCCGCGGGTGACGGTCAGCGCGGCGGAAGCGGCGGGCTCGGGCACGCCGCGCTGGGTACCCGGCCGGTCGGGGCGAAAACCGGGACTGCATCCGCACCCGCGCCGGGTAGGAGCCCGGTGTACGCCGAGTCGGAAAGGGAGCACGTCATGGCCAAGGACCGCGCCGGCCGGCCGCGCCCTGGTCACCGGAGCGTCGAGCGGGATCGGGCTCGAGCTCGCCCGGCAGTTCGCCACGCACGGGTTCGACCTCGTCGTCGCCGCGCGACACGAGGACCTGATGGACGCCGCGGCGGAGCTCCGGCGCGCGCGGGTCGTGACGTGGAGGCGGTCCGCGTCGATCTCGCGACCCAGGCGGGCGTGGAGGAACTGCACGCGCGCATCGGCGCGGGCGGCCGGCCGCTCGCGGCCGCGGCGATCAACGCGGGCATCGCCGCGGGCGGGGCGTTCGCCGGCGGCACGGACCTCGAGGACGAGCTCGCCCTGATCGATCTCAACGTGCGCGGCACGGTGCACCTCGCCAAGCTGGTGGCCGGCGACATGGTCGCCCGGGGAGAGGGCCGGATGCTGTTCACGTCGTCGATCGCGGCCAACATGCCGGGGGCGTTCCACGCCGTCTACAACGGGTCGAAGTCCTTCGTGCAAGTCCTTCGCGCTCGCCCTGCGCAACGAGCTCCGCGGCACGGGGGTCAGCGTGACCGTGCTGATGCCCGGGCCGAGCGCGACCGGGCTCTTCGAGAAGGCGGGGATGGGCGACACGCGGGTCGGGGCGGGTCCGAAGGACGATCCCCGCGATGTGGCCGCCGCCGGGTTCGCCGCGCTGATGGCCGGGCGCGAACGGGCCACCGCCAGCTCGGCGCGGACGCGACTCGAGGCGGTCAGCGAGCCGCCCTGCCCGACCGCGTCAAGGCCGAGCTGCATCGCAGGATGGCCGAACCGGGCTCGGCCGAGCGGTGAGCCGGCGCGACGAGGCGCTCGTCGTCGGCAGCGGCCCGAACGGCCTCGCGGCGGCGATCACCTGGCGGAGGCGGGCCGGCGCGTGACCGTGCTCGAGGCGAGCGACCGGGCCGGCGCGCGGTCGCGACCGAGGAGCTGACGCTGCCCGGCTTCCGCCACGACACGTTCTCCGCCGTCTACCCGGCGGCTGCGGCGTCGCCGGTGTTCGCCCGCTGGCCGCTGGAGCGCCACGGGCTCGCTGGGTCCACCCGCGCTGCTGCTACGCGACCCGCTCCCGGACGGCCGCGCTGCGGCGCTCTCGCGCGACCTCGCCGAGACCGCCGCGACGCTCGACGCGCTCTCGCCGGGCGACGGGCAGGCGTGGCGCGCGTTCGCCGCGCCGTACCTGGAGCACTTCGGCGCGTGGCGCGACACGATGGTCGCGGGGTTCCCGCCCGTCGCCGGTCCGGTCAGGCTGTTCGCGGGCCTGAAGCTCAAGGAGCGCTCGAGTGGGCGCGGCTCCTGCTGATTCCCGCGGAGGCGCTCGCCGCGCAGCTGTTCGCGGCGGCGGGTCGCGGGCCTGGCTGTACGGGTCGGCGATGATGGGGACGTCCCGCCGCACGGGGCGGGCAGCGCGATCGCGGCGGCGCACCTGAACATGATGGGCCACGCGGTCGGATGGCCGAACCCGCAGGGCGGCGCGTCCGCGCTGGCGGACGCGCTGGACTTCGCCGCTGTGTAGTCATCCCACTTGTCGAGAGACTCCAGATCGATCGGCGAGACTCTCCGACTGCCGCACAGGATCGACCTGTCGGATGATGAAGCGGGTGCGTTGCTCGGAGCTGGTCACCGAGAACCAGAACTTCGTCAGTGACACCCCATTGTCGACGAGCATCCGCTCGAACTGGGGTGCCTGGCCCATGAACTGCTCGTAGTCGGGCGCTGAGGCGAAGCCCATCACCGCCCCACGCCGGCGCGGTTGTACCAAGAACGGTCGAAGAGCACCATCTCGCCCGCCGCTGGCAGGTGCTGGACATAGCGCTGGAAGTACCACTGCGTTCTGCTCACGATCGCTGGCTTCGTCAACGCCACCACCCGCGCGTACCGGGGTTGAGGAGCTCCATGAAGCGTTTGATCGTGCCGCCCTTCCTGGCCGCGTCGCGACCCTCGAAGAGCAGCACGTGCTTGGTGCGAGTCGCCGCGGCCCAGTTCTGGAACTTCGGGAGCTCGACCTGCAGCTGGTACTTCGCCTCGTCTGCTCCGCCTCGCGGCATCCGCTCGGCGTACGGATAGTTCTCGCGCCAGGTGTCGACCGCGCGGCCATCGGGGCCGATCAGGACCGGGTCGTCGTCGTGGTCCTCGCCGATCCCCGAACCCCTCGATCTGGAGCCGGTCGATGTACTGCCTGACGTCATGCAACATGCGCCGAACCGTAGGGACGGAACGTGAACAGGAGGCGACCACGAGTCGCCGTCTGGAGGCGGGCTAGCCAGCCGGGGGAGTCACAGCCACCCCGGTTGTGCCGGCTGAGGCGTTCCACTCGATGCCGGTGACGATCCGGTTGGCGTCGTCCTCGCTGGCCACCGCGATGCTGAACGGATCACGTCGAGGGTCGGCGGGCGGGACGTGGCCGCGGATGATGACCTGAACGTGCCCGGGGCTCCTGCATGTGCGGCGCGCGCCGATGACCTGGCTCCAGGACGCGTCGGGTCACGCTCCGAACACGCGGACGTGCCAGGGACACCCCGACGATGCTCCCAGACCATGGCGGTGCCCATGTGTCGATAGATACCGTCCAGATGCGTCATGTTCGCGGACGGTAATCGGAAGCGTAGAAGTTCGCCCTGAGGCACTTGGGGCTCCAAGAATTAACGCCGCCGCGAACATCCGGCCGTCTCGGCCAACAGCGATCTCATTTCAGGGGCAGAACCCACCTCCGTCACGGTGTACACGTGCTCACGGATCCCCGAGTTTGGTAGGGCCCCAGAGGCTCAGCCGGCAGGTGTGGCAGCGGCCTCGGCCACCAGGGAAACGATCTCGGGAAGGTGAGCGCCCGTGGTCAAGTGGCCCATGTCCGGGAGGACCCGGAGGTCGAGGTTCATGGTCCGACGAAGTGCTGGTGCCAGTCGGCGTGGCGGAAGGAAGCGGTCATGCTCACCGACGGTGACGATGCACGGCAGCCCGGCGCGACGAGTCAACGTCTCGGGCGGCAGCGCAGGTGGAGCCAGGGTCGTGCGGCAGCTGCCGGCCATCAGGGTCATCCACTGCACCTCGGTCTCGGGTGGCTCCACGCCGGGGGCGACGAAGAGTCGGAGCATGCTGCGCGTGTGCTCTGACGAGGGGCGAAGCAGCCAGAGGGACGACGCCAGCACCAGCTTCGGGTCCACGCTCAGTCGGATGACCCCGGCGGGTGAGACCAGCACCCGTGCAGCTATCCGCGACGAGCCGGCGGCCAGGGCCACGGCGCCCCCCAGTGAGTTGCCAACCAGGACGACACCATCGGCGTGCATGGTGTCCAGCACCTCGTCCAGCACCCGGCCGTACCAGGAGAGCCGGGACCGGTGCGGCCGACGCGCGTCGCTGAGTCCGGGCTGCCCCGGCAGGTCGACGACCGTGGTGGGCCAGCGATCCGACAGCGCACGCAGCCAAGGCAGTGCGACGGCCGCGTTGAAGCCCGTGCCGGGCACCAGCACCACCTCGTGGGGCCTGTGTCCAGCAGAGGTGAGGGCGACCTCGCCGACGCTGGTGTTCACCGTCGTGGTGGTGAGTGGGAAGTCTGCTCGCGCCAAGGCCTGCACACACCACTGCCGCACGGCGTCCTGAGCTCGTTGGCTCCTGTAGACGCTCGGCATGTCGTCAGTGTCCCAGTCCCCCGGCAGTGAGCAGGAAGAAGAATCCGGGCAGGAGCTGCTGGCTCCGGTGATCAGCGTGGTGCTGGTGTCGATCGCCGCGCCAGCAACACGGACGTGGCGTGGCCGGCGCCGCGCAGAATGTGGGACCGCAGCGATCAGGCATCGGCCGCGCGCGTCGCCTCTCGCCACTCGCGTGGAGCTGACGCTGAACTGCTGGTGGAACCATCGGGAGAAGGCGCTGGGCGCTGTGAACCCGAGCTGGAACGCCACGTCGGTGATGGAGTACCGGTCGTTCGCAAGCTGACGCTCCGCCAGCGCTGCGCGGGTGGAGCACAGGATGCCGCTGAAAGTCTCGCCCTCCTCAGCCAGGTGACGATGGAGTGTCCGGCGATCCATGTCGAGGGTTCGAGCGATGTGGTCCATGGAGCACTTCCCGAGAGGGAGGAAGAGCTCGACGAGGTCCCTCACCCGCTCCGACGCGCTCTTCGCCCGCGGGGAGACCAGGGTGTTGAGGAACTGCTGCGCGTACGGCCGCATGAGTGGGTCGGAGAGCTGGTTGGCGGCCCCGAGATCGCTGGCGTACATCACGAGACCCGTGAAGTCGTGCTCGAACTGGAGTCCCGGGCCGAGGACCCGATGCAGGGTGCTGAGGTCCGCGGGGGCGCGGTGCTGGAAGCAGACCGCGAGAGGTCGCCACTCCGCCCGACGCACTCACGGATGATGCCGTGCAGCGCTGCGACTCCCAGGTCCAGCGCCTGATCCGCCGGGGTGGGCTCACCGAACTCGAACCAGAGCCGAAGCGTCGCGATCTCCGCGGACTCCTCGAGGCGCATGCGGAGCGCTTCGTTGTAGCTGTGCTCGAAGCGAAGCAAGAGCGCCAACGCGCTGCGCAGGTCAGGCTCCTCGCGCAGCACCAGGCTCAGCGGACCGAGGGTGGAGAGCCGGCGCAGCTCGGCGAGCCTGATCGCGAAGTCCGCATGGTCCGACTGGGAGGCCGAGGCCTCGAGAAGCCGGGCGACCGCAGCCGCCGAGATCCACTTGTCGGGCACCGCGAGGTCGGCCGGGTCCAACCCCACCTCTCGCATCAGCTGGGGCGCGTCCAGATCGTACGGCGCGCGCGAGTCCGACGTACCCGTTGAGGGTCGCAGAACGGACAAGTGCACGCATCGTCGATCACCATTCGTGGCTGTCCCCAAAGGATAAGAAGCCTGTCCTGATCGGTAAAGCACCCAGGTGCCAGCCCACCTAGCGTTCGGTTCACCGAGCACGACGACCACATCACGACGAACACAGGAGAACCACATGGCCAAGGGCATTCGCTTCCACGAGACAGGTGGCCCCGAGGTCATGCAGTGGGAGTCGCTGGAGGTCGGCACGCCCGGCCCGGGCGAAGTCCGGGTGCGGCACGCGGCCGTCGGACTGAACTTCGCCGACACCTACTTCCGCAGCGGCCTCTACCCCGCCGCTCTGCCCGCGGGCATGGGTGTCGAGGGTGCCGGGATCGTCGAGGCCGTCGGGACCGGCGTCACCGACTTCGCCGAGGGCGACCGCGTCACCTACACCGGCAGCCCTCTGGGCGCCTACAGCACCGAGCGCGTCATGTCCGCGGACCACCTGATCAAGCTCCCCGACGCCATCCCCTTCGACACCGCGGCAGCCATGACCATGCGAGGACTCACCTCGGCGTACCTGCTGCGCCGCATCGCCGCCCTCAGCGAAGGCGACACCGTCCTGCTCCACGCCGCTGCGGGTGGCGTCGGCCTGATCTTCACCCAGTGGGCGAGCCTGCTGGGTGTCAAGGTCATCGGCACCGTCTCCACCGACGCGAAAGCAGCCGTGGCCCAGGCCCATGGCTGCGAGCACACCATCGTCTACACCCGGGAGGACGTCGCGACCCGGGTTCGCGACCTCACCGACGGCGTGGGCGTCCCGGTCGTCTTCGACAGCATCGGCGCGTCGACGTACCAGCAGTCGATCGACTCGCTCGCTCGCCGTGGCCTGCTCGTGTGCTTCGGCACCGCGTCCGGTCAAGTGCCTCCGATCAACGCCATGGAGCTGGCGGTGAAGGGATCGCTGTACGTGACCCGACCCGCACTGGCCGACTACATCGCGGACCGCGACGAGCGCGCCGCCCTGGCTGGCGAGCTCTTCGACCACGTCGGCTCCGGCCGCATCGCCGTGGAGATCAACCAGCGCTACTCCCTCGAGGACGCCGTCGAGGCCCACCGTGACCTCGAGTCCGGGCGCAGCATCGGCTCGTCCGTCTTCGAGCTCGAGTCAGGCATCTAGGTCCGGCACCCGCCGCCACCGTCCTCTCGTCCGTCATCAACCACCACCAGGAGTTCCCCACATGACCATCACCCAGTCCCGAGCCCAGGAGCACCCGAGCGAGGCGCGTCGCGGCCCGAGCACATCGAGGTCCACCGACTCACGTCCTTCATCGGCGCTGAGCTGCGCAACGTCAGCCTGGCCGACGCGGCGAACGACCCCGCGGTCTTCGCCGAGATCGACGAGCTCCTCCTGCGACACAAGGTCCTGTTCTTCCGTGACCAGGACATCAGCCGCGCCGACCACGTCAAGCTCGCGGAGCGCTTCGGTCCGCTGGAGGACCACCCCGTCGCTCGGCAGCGACCCGGAGCACCCCGGCCTGGTCCGGATCTACAAGGACCTCGACAGCCCGGCCGAGCAGTACGAGAACGCCTACCACTGCGACGCCACCTGGCGCGAGGCCCCGCCGATGGGCTCGGTGCTGCGCTGCGTCGAAGGTCCGGCCGTCGGCGGCGACACCATCTGGGTCGACATGGTCGAGGCCTACAACCGTCTGCCCGAGCACATCAAGACCCGGATCGCCGACCTGCGCGCCCGCCACAGCATCGAGTCGACCTTCGGTGCCTCGCATGCCGCATCGAGCAGCGACTCGCGCTCCGGGAGCGGTTCCCCGACGCGGAGCACCCGGTCGTCCGCACGCACCCGGAGACCGGCGAGAAGGTCCTGTTCGTCAACGCGTTCACGACCCACTTCACCAACTTCCACAACGCCGGAGAACGTGCGCGTACGGCTTCGACTACACCCCCGGTGGCAGCGAGCTCCTGAACTACCTGATCCGCCAGGCGGCCGTCCCGGAGTACCAGGTCCGCTGGCGCTGGACGAACAACAGCTTCGCGATCTGGGACAACCGCTGCACCCAGCACTACGCCGTCCAGGACTACTGGCCCGACGTACGCCGGATGGAGCGCGCCGGGATCGTCGGCGAACCGACCTTCTGACCATCCACCACCACCTCACAACCCCTCAACCGAACGGAGAACCACCATGCACTTCCACGACGACGCCCTCTTCCCCGAAGTCCAGGAGAAGCTGGTCATCACTGCCGCGCCGTACGGCCCGGAATGGGAGCCGGCCGACTTCCGCGAGGACCTGCCGCTGACGATGGACGAGCACGTCCAGCAGGCGGTCGACTGCTGGAACGCCGGCGCCACGGTCCTGCACATCCACGTCCGTGAGCTGGACGGCAAGGGCTCCAAGCGGCTCTCGAAGTTCAACGAGCTGCTCGGCCGCCTGCGCGAGGCCGTGCCCGACATGATCCTGCAGGTCGGCGGCTCGATCTCCTTCGCCCCCGAGGGTGACGGCGACGACGCCAAGTGGCTCGGTGACGAGGCGCGGCACATGCTGGCCGACCTCGACCCCAAGCCCGACCAGGTCACCATCGCCATCAACACCAACCAGATGAACATCGTCGACCTGATGACCGACGAGGACATCGCCGGCACCTCCATCGAGCGGCCCGAGGTCTACAAGGCCTACCGCGAGATGTTCGTCCCGGCCGGCCCCGAGTGGGTCGTGGAGCACCTCAAGCGTCTGACCGCCAACGGCATCCAGCCGCACTTCCAGCTGGCCAGCATCCCGCAGCTGGAGACCGTCGAGCGGCTGGTCCGCCGTGGCCACTACATGGGCCCGCTCAACGTGACCTGGGTCGCCATCGGTGGCGGCTTCGACGGGCCCAACCCGTACAACATGATGAACTTCATCGACCGGGTCCCCGACGGCGCCTGCCTCACCCTGGAGACGCTGATGCGCAGCGTGCTCCCCGTCAACACCATGGCCACCGCCATGGGCCTGCACACCCGCGTGGGCAACGAGGACACCATCTGGGGCCGCAAGGGCGAGAAGATGACCTCGGTCCAGCAGGTCGAGCAGGTCGTGCGCATCGCGAACGAGCTGGGCCGCGAGGTGGCCGACGGCAAGGAAGCCCACGACATCTACCGCATCGGGCAGACCTACGACAGCGTCGACGAGACGCTCGCGCGCCTGGGCTACGCGCCCAACCGCAAGCCGGGCGAGCTCGGGTTCACCTTCCACGCCTGAGCACCACGCCCACTGAGCAACACGCCCACTGAGCAACACGCCCACTGGGCCCACGACAGAGGTGGGGCACGGATCTCGGGCCCGTGCCCCACGTCCCTCCTCCTCGCGGCCGCTGACGTCCGCGTACCCCCCTGCCTCACCCCGTCCGACCTTGGAGCAAGAGATGCCACCCCACGCCACCACCCAGCTCTTGATGGAGCGCCCGTCCCCACGACCACACCGCCGGTCACCACCCGGTCCCGGGTCTTCCCCCTGCTCGTCTTCGTGCTGACCTTCGGGTTGCTGCTGTCGGACTACATGTCGCGGCAGGTGCTCTCGGCCGTCTTCCCGTTCCTCAAGGTCGAGTGGAGCCTCACCGACACCCAGCTCGGCGGGCTGACCAGCATCGTGGCCCTGACCGTCGGCCTGCTCGCGGTCCCCTTGTCCCTGCTGGGTGACCGCTGGGGTCGCTCCAAGGCCATCGTCTCGATGGGCGCCCTGTGGAGCCTCGCGACCCTGGGCTCGGCGGTCGCTGCCAACTACGACCAGATGATGCTCGCCCGCTTCTTCATCGGGCTCGGCGAGGCCGCCTACGGAAGCGTGGGCCTCGCGGTCGTGCTGATGGTCTTCGCTCCCTCGCGACGCGCGTCGCTGACCGGTGCGTTCATGGCCGGGGGGTCGTTCGGGTCCGTGCTCGGCGTGTTCCTCGGCGGGATCCTCGCCGTCCAGCTCGGCTGGCGCTGGTCGTTCGGCGTCATGGCCCTCGTCGGCCTCGTCCTCGTCGTGCTGTACCTCTTCCTGGTCAGCGACGCGAAGCTCGCCCGGCACCAGCACCCCGGCAACATCCCCGCCACACCGACCACGGCCGCCAGCGGGAAGGTCCAGCGCGCCAAGCTCCGCACCCTCGTCTCCACCCCGTCGGTGGTCTGCGCGTACGTCGGCAGCGGCCTGCAGCTGTTCGTGGTCGGGGCCCTCTTCGCCTGGATGCCCAGCTACCTGAACCGTGCCTACGGGCTGGCGCCGGACAAGGCCGGGATCGCGGCGGCCGGCTTCATCCTGCTGATGGGCGTCGGCATGATCGTGTGCGGCATGATCACCGACCGGCTCACCCTGGCTCGGCCGATCCGCAAGTGGACCACGGCGCTGGTCTACGCGTCGCTGTCGCTGGTGCTGCTCCCGCTGGGCTTCGCCCTCGCCCCGGGCGCGCTGCAGCTGGTCCTCATCGCCGTCGGGCGCCTTCTTCGCCGCAGGGACCACGGGTCCGGCTGGCGCCATGGTGGCGAACCTGACCCCGTCCTCGATCCGGGCCACCGCGTTCGGGACGTTGACGCTCGCCAACAACCTGCTCGGCCTCGCCGCCGGTCCCTTCGTGGTCGGTCTCCTCGCAGACCACCTCGGGCTGATCGACGCGATGAAGATCGTCCCCCTGGTCTCGGTCCTGGCGATCACAGCGCTGCTCATCGGACGCAGGGCCTACCCGAGCAGCATCCACCGCGCCCGCGCTCTCGCCTCGGCCTGAACGACCCTCACCACGAAAGGAGCCCGGCATGATGCTTCGGGAACCGTCCACCACCGTGATCGTGCCGGGCCTCCGCGGACACGTCGACGACCACTGGCAGACCCGGCTCGCCGCCAAGCTGCCCCACGCCGTCGTCGTTCCCTCCTTCGACAGGGACAAGCACGACCTCGCGGGTCGGGTGGCCGACCTCCACCAGGTCGTCTCGGACGCCGAGAGCGCCGGTGACCATCGTGGCCCACAGCGCCGGTGTGCTCACCACCGTCCACTGGGCACGGGAGCACCACCTGCCGGTCCGGGGCGCCCTCCTGGCCACCCCGCCCGACCTCGCCAGGCCGCTGCCCGCGGAATACCCGTCGCTGCAGGTGCTGGAGGCCCATGGCTGGCTCCCCATGCCACTGCAACCGCTGCGGTTCCCGAGCATCCTGGCTGCCAGCACGAACGACGCGCTCGGCGACTTCGACGGGGTGCGGGAGCTGGCCGGCGCCTGGGGCAGCCGGTTCATCGACATCGGACCTGTCGGCCACCTCAACCCCGCGTCCGGCTACGGCGAGTGGCCCGGCGCCGAGGCCCTGCTCGACGTACTCGGCGCGATGCTCCATGCGGACACACCGCCACGCGTCGCCTGACCTCCACTCCCCGCACACACCGCGCAACACCCCCGCACACACCCAAGGACTCCACCATGCTCAATCTCTCCGTCCTGCTCGAGGACACTGCCCGCCGGCACCCGGACCGCGACGCGGTCGTTCTCGGCGACACACGCGTCGACTATCGGACCCTGAACGCCAAGGCCAACCAGGTCGCCAACCTGCTGGTCAGCCGCGGCATCAAGCCCGGCGACAAGGTGGCGCTCTCGTGCCCGAACCTGCCCCAGTTCCCAGCCGTGTACAACGCGATCCTGAAGACGGGCGCCGTGGTCGTGCCGCTCAACGTGCTCCTCAAGGGCCGCGAGGTCGCCTACCACCTCGATGACTCGGACGCGAAGGCGTACGTGTGCTTCGAGGGCACTCCCGAGCTCCCGATGGCCGAGCCGAGGGCTGGGCCGGGTTCAACCAGGCCAAGGCGCTGCGAGATGTTCTTCCTGATCACCGCCACGCCCGGGGCGGCCTCGCCCATCGCCGGCGCCGAGACCCTGCACTCGGCGGTGGCGCGGCCGGCCGACGATCGTTCGAGACCGTCGTCACCGAGCCGACCGACACGGCGGTGATCCTCTACACCAGCGGCACGACCGGCCAGCCCAAGGGTGCCGAGCTCTCGCACGCCAACCTGTTGCTGAACGCGCTCACCTGCAACCGGCAGTTCGGGGCCGCCGACCACGAGGTGCACCTGATCACCCTGCCGCTGTTCCACTCCTTCGGCTCGACCGTGCAGATGAACGCCGGCATCGCCGTGGGCGCGACGCTGGTGCTGCTGCCACGCTTCGATGCCGCCACGGCCGTGCGACCTGCTCCACCAGGAGAACGTCACCTTCTTCGCCGGCGTGCCGACCATGTACTGGGGACTGCTCGGCGCCCTGACCGAGGACGTCGACGTCGAGAAGATCGCGGCGAACCTGCGGGTCGCGGTCTCCGGTGGAGCCAGCCTCCCCGTGGAGATCATCAAGCAGTTCAAGGACCGCTTCCACGTGCAGATCCTCGAGGGCTACGGCCTCTCGGAGACCTCACCGCTGGCGACGTTCGCCGACCCCGATCGCGACCCTCGGCCCGGATCGATCGGGGTCCCCGATCTGGGGGGTGGAGTGCCAGCTCATCGACAAGGACTGGAACGTCCTCGAGGGCACGGACGAGCATCGGCGAGATCGCGATCCGCGGCCACAACGTCATGAAGGGCTACTACAACCGCCCCGAGGCCACCGCGGAGGTCATGCGGGACGGCTGGTTCCGCACCGGCGACCTCGCCCGGCGCGACGAGGACGGCTACTACTACATCGTCGACCGTGCCAAGGACATGATCATCCGGGGCGGCTTCAACGTGTACCCCCGCGAGATCGAGGAAGTGCTGATGTCGCACCCCGACGTCTCGCTCGCCGCGGTCGTCGGCATCCCGCACGACTCGCACGGCGAGGAAGTGATGGCGTTCGTCATCCTCGACGCCGGCGCTGCGACGACCGAGCAGGAGCTTCTCGCGTGGGGCCGCGAACAGATGGCGGCGTACAAGTACCCGCGCATCATCGAGCTCGTCGACGCCCTGCCGATGACGTCGACCGGCAAGATCCTCAAGCGCGAGCTCGCGGTGCGGTGACCCGATGGCTACCCGACTGCTCGACAGCTTCTTTCAGAGCAACCGCGTCCTGATCGCCACCTGGCTCGGCATGGACCGGGCTGCGTTGGATCGCCTGACTCGTGACGACGGCCCGCGATGAGCGTCATCGAGGCTCGCGCGGACGAGTTCGAAGAGCTGGTGCAGAGCACGGAGCGCAGCGACACCTCGTCACCCGGTTCCGACTGGCTCGGCGCCGGGATCGGGATCGCCGTGGCCGCACTGGGCCTGGGCGCTGCCGTGCTCGGCCACCTGCTGGTCCCGCAGGTGGGAATCCTGACCTGGGCGATCGGCCTGGGCGTCGCCGCCGCCAACCTCGGGGTGGTTCCCCCATCAGCGAGCAAGCACCTCGGGCTCGTGACCAAGAAGCTGCTCCGGGTCGGCATCGTCCTGCTCGGCTTCTCGGTCTCCTTCGCGGCCATTGCCGCGCTCGGGCTCCCGTTGATCGCTGTCGTCGCCGGGAGCCTCGTCAGCACCCTGCTGTTCACGACCTGGCTCGGGCGCCGGATGGGTCTCAGCGCTCCCAGGGCCTTGCTGATCGGCACCGGATTCTCGATCTGCGGCGCCTCGGCGATCGCCGGCATGGAGGAGACCGCCGGAGCCGACGAGGAGGACGTGACCGTCTCGATCGCGATGGTGACACTCTTCGGGACCGTGGCCCTCGTGCTGCTTCCCCTCCTGCAGGGGCCCCTCGGACTCACGGACCTGCAGCTGGGGATGTGGGCGGGGGCAAGTGTCCACGAGGTGGGCCAGGTGGTGGCCGCTGCCAGCCCCGCCGGGGCCGCAGTGGTCGCCGTGGCCGTGGTCGTGAAGCTCACGCGCGTCGTGATGCTCGCCCCGGTCGTGGCGACGGTCAGCGTCATCCAGCGGATGACGCTCACCGACCGCGCCTGCTGACGGGCGCCGGACACCGATGGTGCCCCTCTTCGTGCTCGGGCTTCCTGGCGTGCGTCGGCGCTGCGCAGCACCGGCGTGATGCCCGAGGCCGCGCTCGGCTGGATCACGCATCTCCAGGTGGCGGCTCTCGGCGCCGCCCTGTTCGGCATGGGTTGCAGCGTCAAGAGTCGCGTCCCTGTTCAGGAAGAGCGGCGCCGTGATGGTCGTCTCGGCCGTCGGGACTCTGTTCATCGGCGTGACCACGCTCGCCGGAATCCTCCTCGTGACCGGCCGCTAGACTCGAAAGGCAAGCACTCATGGACAAGGTTGTGTGGTCTGCCACCGAAGCGGTGGCTGACATCGAGAACGGAGCCTCGCTCGCAGTCGGCGGGTTCGGCGTGTGCGGGATTCCGGCCGCGCTGATCGAGGCATTGCTCGAAGCCGGCGTCGACGGCCTCGAGGTCGTGTCGAACAACTGTGGCGTCGACGACTGGGGCCTCGGTCGCCTCCTCTCCGCCGGACGCATCCGCCGGATGGTGGCGTCGTACGTCGGGGAGAACAAGGAGTTCGCCCGCCAGTACCTCGGCGGCGAGCTCGAGGTCGAGCTGACCCCTCAGGGCACGCTCGCCGAACGGCTGCGCGCGGGCGGCTCAGGGATCCCCGCCTTCTACACCCCCACGGGGGTCGGCACCCAGATCGCGGACGGTGGCCTGCCCTGGAAGTACGACGTCGACGGCGACTGTCGAGATCGCCTCGCCCGCCAAGGAAGTACGCCGGTTCGGCGATGCCGAGTTCGTGTTGGAGCAGGCCATCGTGTGCGACGTCGCGCTGGTCCGGGCCCGGAAGGGTGACCGCCACGGAAACCTGGTGTTCCACAAGTCCGCCCGCAACTTCAACCCGCTCGCGGCCATGGCCGGCCGGGTCACCATCGCCGAGGTGGAGGAGCTGGTCGAGCCCGGAGAGCTGGACCCCGACGAGATACACACGCCCGGCGTGTTCGTCCACCGCGTGCTTCCTCTCACCCCCGAGCAGGCCAGCGAGAAGCGGATCGAGAAGAGGACGGTGCGCTCATGAGCTGGACCCGAGAGCAGATGGCCGCCCGCGCCGCCGCAGAGCTCAGCGACGGTCAGTACGTGAACCTCGGGATCGGCCTTCCCACCCTGGTGCCCACCTACGTCGCCGAGGACGTCGAGATCGTGCTGCAGTCCGAGAACGGCATCCTCGGGTTCGGCGCCTACCCGACCGAGGACGAGGTCGAGGCCGACTTGATCAACGCCGGCAAGGAGACCGTCACCGTGCGCAACGGCGCCTCGTTCTTCGACTCCGCGACCAGCTTCGGGATGATCCGCGGCGGCAAGATCGACACCGCGATCCTCGGCGCGATGCAGGTCTCCGCGACCGGCGACATCGCCAACTGGATGATCCCCGGCAAGATGGTCAAGGGCATGGGCGGCGCCATGGACCTGGTCCACGGCGCCCGACGGGTGATCGTCCTCATGGAGCACCTCGCCCGCGACGGGTCCTACAAGATCGTCGAGCAGTGCTCGCTGCCCTACACCGGCCGGGCCGTCGTACAACGGATCATCACGGACCTTGCCGTCATCGACGTCACCCCCAGCGGGTTGAGGCTCGTCGAGCTCGCCCCCGGCGTGACCGAGACCGAGGTGCGCGCCGCTACGGAGCCGACGCTCGCCTCACCACCCACCACCTCAGAAGAACGGCACCCCCTCGTGATCGGAACCAGATGTACCTCGTAGACAGCGCAGCGCAGCAGGAGGCACCGGGCAACGCCGTGGGAGCCTTCGCAAGGACGGTGGCCCGCACGCCAGACCTGATCGGCCGAGGCGGCTCGCTCGCGAGCACCGTGCTGTCGGCCCTGGCCGGCCGGTCGACACTCGACCCCGCGAAGGGAGACAAACGGTTCTGCGACCCGGCCTGGACCGAGAATCCGCTGTACCGCAGGCTCGGACAGAGCTACCTGGCGATCGAGCAGGCGATCCACGAAACGGTCGAGGACGCCGACGTCGACTGGCCCACCCGCGAGCGGGCCCGCTTCGCCGCGGGCATCCTGGCCAGTGCCCTGGCCCCCACCAACACGCTCGCCGGCAACCCCACCGCCCTCAAGCACGCCTTCGACACCGGCGGCACGAGCCTCCTGCGAGGCGGTCGCAACCTGCTGGCCGACCTCCGGCACAACCGGGGCATGCCTCGCCAGGTGGACGCCAGTCCCTTCCGGGTCGGCGGGAACGTCGGCCGGACACCCGGCGAGGTCGTGTTCCGCAACGAGGTCCTGGAGATCATCCAGTACGCGCCGAGCACGCCAACCGTGCGAAGCATCCCGCTGCTCGTCGTGTGGTCGGTCATCAACCGCTACTACGTGCTCGACCTGGCGCAGGACCGCAGCTTCATCGAGTACGCCGTGAACCAGGGACTGCAGGTGTTCGTCACGAGCTGGCGCAACCCGAGCCAGGAACACGCCGACTGGAACCTGGACACCTACGCGCAGGCCCTGCTGGACGCCACCGACGCGATCCGCGAGATCACTGGCAGCGAGCAGGTCGGCACCGTGGGCCTGTGCGCGGGTGGTCAGCTGCTCGCCGCCACCATGGCGCACCTGACCAGCCAGGGGGACGACCGTGTCGCCTACGCCGGCTTCGGCGTCAGCCAGCTCGACATGTCGGTGCCGAACGTCGCAGGTCTGGCTCTCCACCCCGCGCTCCACCAAGCGGCACGCGGGGCCACCGAGACCATGGGCGTCGTCGACGGGCGAGCCATCGCCGCGGTGTTCTCCTGGCTGCGCCCTACCGAGCTGGTCTGGAACCAGTGGGTCAACAACTACCTGATGGGCAAGGAGCCACCGCAGTACGACATCCTCGCCTGGAACAACGACACCACGCGGGTATCCGGCGCGGTGCAGCGGGACCTCCTCGACATTGCCGTGAACAACCGGCTCGCGACACCAGGAGGGCTGACCCTCCTGGGCACCCCCGTGGACCTCGGGATCGTCGAGACGGACACCTACGTCGTCGGGGCAGAGACCGATCACCTGGTCCCCTGGCACGGCGCCTACCGGACGACGCAGCTCTTCGGAGGCGACTCCACGTTCGTGCTCTCCGGCGGCGGTCACATCCAGCACCTGGTCAACCCACCGGGCAACCCCAAGGCCCACTACCGGACCGGGCCGGTCGCGGGCCCCGACCCGGAGGCCTGGCTCGCCGGTGCCTCGAGGCAGCAGGGCACCTGGTGGTCGCACTGGGCCGAGTGGGCGACGGCCAGGTCCGGCGAAGAACGTCCGGCACCGACAACGCTCGGCAGCCAGCAGCACCGGCCGATCGAGGCGGCCCCGGGTCAGTACGTGATGGAAGCGTGAGCACCGACACCACCTGCGTCATGGACGGGCTGCCGGCCACTAACCCACATCTCGGAGACCACCCGGGACGAGCCGACCAGCTCGTCCACCGAACGCCACGAAAGGGCACGACATGAGCAACACCGACTTCGACCTGTTCCAGGTCCCGGACGACCACGAGGACCTGCGGGAGGCCGTGCGCGCGGTCGCCGAGAACAAGATCGCGCCGTACGCCGCCGAGGCGGACAGGACCGCGTCGTTCCCCCAGGCGGCGTACGACGCTCTCGTGGCCTCCGACTTCCATGCTCCGCACGTGCCCGAGGAGTACGGCGGGGTCGGCGCGGATGCCGTGGCCAGCGCCATCGTCGTCGAAGAGGTGGCTCGTGTCTGCGCCTCCTCCGCCCTGATTCCCGGGGCCAACAAGCTGGGCAGCACGCCGCTGATCCTCGCCGGGTCCGAGGACCTGAAGCAGAAGTACCTGCGGCCACTCGCCGAGGGCGCCACGACGTTCTCGTACGCGTTGTCGGAGCGCGAGGCCGGCAGTGACACCGCCTCCATGCGCACCCGCGCCACGGCCGTGGACGACGGCTGGGTGCTCGACGGCCAGAAGTCCTGGATCACCAACGCCGGCATCTCCGACTACTACACCGTCCTCGCGGTGACGGACCCGACTGGCAAGCGTGGGTCGAACATCAGCGCGTTCGTGGTCGAGCAATCAGACGTCGGCTTCTCCCTGGGGGAGAAGGAGAAGAAGCTCGGGATCAAGGGCTCCCCCACCCGTGAGATCTACTTCGACCAGGTCCACCTGCCTGCCGACCGCATGATCGGCCTGCCCGGAGAGGGTCTGAAGATCGCCCTGCGCACGCTTGACCACACCCGCATCACCGTCGGCGCGCAGGCGGTGGGCATCGCCCAGGGCGCGCTGGACTTCGCCCTGGGCTACGTCCAGGAGCGCCGGCAGTTCGGGAAGCGGATCGCCGACTTCCAGGGCATCCAGTTCATGCTCGCCGACATGGCGATGACGCTGGAAGCAGCGCGCCAGATGGTCTACGTCGCGGCCGCCAAGTCCGAGCGCGACGACGCCGACCTCGCGTTCTTCAGTGCTGCCGCGAAGTGCTTCGCCTCCGACGTCGCGATGCAGGTCACGACCGATGCGGTCCAGCTGCTCGGCGGCTACGGCTTCACCGAGGACTTCCCGGTCGAACGAATGATGCGCGACGCCAAGATCACCCAGATCTACGAGGGCACCAACCAGATCCAGCGCGTGGTCATGGCCAGGCAGCTGCTGGGTGCGTGAGCGGACGCGAAGCACGATCATCTGTCCCCAAGAGTCAAGAGAACTGTCCTGATCGGCACAGCGCTCGGAGGTGAGCCCACCTAGGGTTCAGGCGACGTCCAGTCAGGACATCACCCACGGCCACCCTGGCCCGACACCTCAGGAGAGTGTTGTGATCATCTGCCAGTGCGCGGTCGTGAGTGACCGGTCGGTGACTGTCGCCGTAGCGTCAGGCGCACGCACCCTCGCGCAGGTGTGCCACGCCACGAACGCCGGTCGCGACTGTGGCTCGTGCGTCTTCGCCGTCAGGCGGGTGATGACCCAGCACCGACCTCTGGTTGCCGGGATCCAGGACGCCTGCAGCGCCTGAGGCATCGAACCGGTCAGGGTCGACGTATCAGTGAGCGAAAGCCCTGCGCCGAGACCGGTTGTCACGGCGCAGCGCTTCGTGTCGGCGGCCTACCACGTCAGCACCCGCGCTTCTGGAAGTCGGCCTTGGTGGTGCAGGTCCCGACCGGCAGCGCCCAGCAGGTGAGCGGTCCTGGAGGAACTCTGGGAGGTTGGAGAGGTGGACATCGAGGTTCTCAGTGTCGATCGGCTCCGCTTCAGCGACGGAGCACCCGTTCGGTCGGCATCCGCGGTTGTCTCTTTCGGAGGCGGCTTCCTGGTCGTGCCGGACGACGCCACACATGCTGCCTGGTTCCGCGAGGAGACCGTGACCGCCGTGCGGCTTCTCCCGCCGGTCGCGGGGCACGAGGTGTTCGACGAGGTGTCCGGGACCAAGCACCTGAAGCCCGACTTTGAGGCGGCTTGCCAGGTCACCGTCGATGGCGCGCCAGCGGCGTTGATCATGGGGTCGGGATCGTCCCCGGCCCGGATGCGGTGGTCGCTCCTCCGCCTCGAACACGGTGAACCCCGGGTCGTGGTGGCGGACATGACGCAGGTGTACTCCGCTGTCGCCGCCGCCATGTCCATCGACGCCGACCTCCTCAACATGGAGGGTGCCTGCACCGTCGAGTGGTGCGCTGCGGTGGTTCCACCGCGGGCTTCCCTCGGCCGGCCTGCACTCCGGAAGCATCGACATCGACCTCACCACCGCGCTGGCTGCCGCGCTCGGTCAGCTCGACTCGGGCGCCGTTGCGGTGACCAACGCTCGACACTACGACCTGGGCGTCGTGGGCGGCGTAGGGCTGGCTGTCACCGACGTCGTCGCATTGCCCGGTGGAACTCTCCTCGCCAGTGCTGCGGCTGAGGACAACCCCAACCCACGCGACGACGGGCCGGTTGTCGCGTCTGCCCTGGCACGACTCGAGGGTGAAGACGTCGAAGAGGTCGTTGCCCTGCCCTCATTTGAGGGCAGCGCCATCAAGGTAGAAGGGTTGATGGTGATCGAGGCCGACGAGCGACAGACGCTGCTGCTCGCCGTGGCCGACGTCGACGACCCGGCAGCAGCGTCGTTGGCAACCCGGCTTCGCGTCAGACACTGACCGCACGCGGACCCCGGACTGCCCGGGTACGGCGTGACGCTGAGGGCACGCGACCGCCCTGATCTGCCGCGATCCGTGCACCCCAGGGACGGTCTGCACATCTCACCCGTTGTGCCACGGATCGCAACCAACTGCTTGGGGACTCCAACCGCGGCCAGTCACGCACCCGGACCGCGTTGCGCTCGATCACCGACAGGCCGCCAGAGACGCCGGTCGGCAATGGGCCCATCGCGCCGTCGGCCATCACCTCGAGATAGCCGACGATGCTCGCCAGCGGCGTAAGCAGCTCGTGGGAGACCGTCGAGATGAAGGAGTCCTTGGCACGGTCGAGCTCCTGCAGCCGCGACAACCAACGGCGGGTCTCGGAGTCGATGTCCGTGATTCCTGCTCCAGGGCCCGTCCTCTCGGGACCTACGCCCCTGCCGTCCACGTTGCTGCTGGGCGAGGCTCGGAATCAACCGAGGAGGCCCCCATGAGCACACCCACCAGGGCCCTCGCTCTACGCGTGATCGAGCTGGCCTGTCGTGCCCCGAGCGTGCACAACAGCCAACCCTGGCGCTGGCGCGTGGTCGATGACGCCACGATCGAGCTGTACGCCGACCGCCGCCGCCAGCTGCAGGTCAGCGACCCCTCCGGGCGCAACTTGGCACTGAGCTGCGGCGCCGCCATCCACCACGGCTTCGTGGCCGCGCAGGCGCTCGGCCTCGCGGCTGCAATCGAGCTGATGCCGCTGCGAGATGACGAGAACCTCCTCGCGCGGATCAGCCTCTCGGCCGGCACCCGAACCGTAGAAGCCCAAGAGTCGCTGAAGGCTCTCGAGGAGCGGAGCACCGATCGCCGTCGCTTCACGTCCTGGCCGATTCCCGACTCCCGACTGGCGCATCTGGCCAAGGCAGCCTCGGGATGGGGAGCCCATGCCATGCCGATCACCGATGTGACCGCCCGCTTCCGCGCAGAGCAGCTGCTCAAGCGCGCCATGGCCGTCCAGGCCTCGGATCCGCGGTTCGCCGAGGAGCAGCGCAAGTGGACCGTCCACAGCCGGGCGGATGGGATGCCCGTGGCGAACGCCGCCCCGCCCGCGCACGGTCGTCCGCCTACCCGTCCCAACCGGTTCGCGTCCGCGAGCGATGCGCGAGGCCACCGAGGCTGCCGATGCCGCCCGGAGTGGTCGAGAGCTCCGACGGCCTGATGGCCATCTGCTCCGCGGCCGACGACCAGCTGTCGTGGCTGGAGGCCGGTGAGGCACTCAGCGCCCTGTGGCTGCGGGCCACCCAGGACGGTCTCTCGATCGTGCCACTGAGCCAGGTCATCGAGGTCGACGAGACCCGTCAGGCACTGCACCAGGACGTCTTCGACGCTATGGCCCGCCCGCAGATCCTGGTCCGGATCGGCTGGTCGGAAAGCTACCCGCACGCGCCTCGACCGCACGCCACGGCGACCGGTCGATGAAGTCATCGAGCGCTGACCTCGCATGACGACCTACGTACGCGACTTCGCCGAAGGCGACCGGTCCCAGTCGGATCTGCTGGGCGGCAAGGGCGCGAACCTTGCGGAGATGTGCCGGCTCGGGCTCCCCGTGCCTCCCGGCTTCACCATCACCACCGAGGCCTGTCGCGCCTACCTGCACGACGGTGCCGCTCCCGGACGGTCTCGACAGCGAAGTGGGCGAGCACCTCGCCCGTCTCGAACGACACATGGACCGCCGGCTGGGTGACCGTTCGGACCCCCTGCTGGTCTCGGTCCGTTCGGGCTCGAAGTTCTCGATGCCGGGCATGATGGAGACCGTCCTTGACGTCGGTCTGAACGACGAGTCCGTGCACGGCCTGGCCCGCACGGTGGCGAGCGCTTCGCCCTCGACTCCTACCGTCGCCTCATCCAGATGTTCGGCAGCACCGTGCTCGGGATCGAGCCCAAGGTGTTCGCCACCGCACTCGCCGAGCTCAAAGACAGTCGCTCACGCGTGGACGATGCCGGCCTCGACGTCGACGACCTGCGCGAGCTGGTGAGCACCTACCAGGCGCTCGTGCTGCAGTACGCCGGGCGCGGCTTCCCCCAGGACCCCCGCGAGCAGCTCGACCTCGCCGTACGGGCGGTCTTCGACTCCTGGCACACGCCCCGGGCCGCCTTCTATCGGCAGCGCGAGCACATCTCCGAGGACCTCGGCACGGCTGTGAACGTACAGGCGATGGTCTTCGGCAACCGGGGTTCGTCCTCGGGCTCCGGAGTGGCGTTCACGCGCGACCCGGCCACGGGCGCCAGCGGCGTGTACGGCGACTACTTGCAGCACGCGCAGGGCGAGGACGTCGTCTCCGGCATCCGCAACACGGTTCCCCTGATTGACCTCGCCGAGCTCGACAAGCCTCCTACGACGAGCTCCTCGAGAACATGGCCACCCTGGAGCACCACTACCGCGACATGTGCGACATCGAGTTCACCATCGAGGGCGGCAAGCTCTGGATGCTCCAGACCCGCGTGGGAAAACGCACGCCCGAGGCGGCGTTCCGGATCGCGCACGCCATGGTGGATGAAGGACTCGTCGACCTCGACGAGGCTCTTCGCACGCGTGACCGGCGCGCAGCTCGTGCGCCTGATGTTCCCTCGCTTCGACGACCTCGCCGACCGGAACGCCTCACCATCGGGATCAGCGCCTCTCCCGGCGCCGCCGTGGGCCGGGTCGTGCTCGACGCCGAGACGGCCGTGGAGTGGAGCGAACGCGGCGAAGACGTCATCCTCGTGCGTGAGGAGACCAACCCCGACGACCTCCAAGGCATGGTCGCTGCTCGCGGCACCCTGACCAGCCGCGGCGGCAAGACCTCGCACGCCGCCGTCGTGGCACGTGGCATGGGCCGACCGTGCGTGTGCGGAGCCGAGACCTGATCGTCGATCTCGTGGGCCGACAGGTCCAGGTCCGTGGCGGTCCGAGTCATCCACGAGGGCGACGTCATCTCCCTCGACGGGACGACCGGTGAGGTCTTCGCCGGAGCCGTTCCCGTCGTCGACTCGGCCGTCGTCAGCTACTTCGACGGCAAGGAGGTCGACGACCCCGTGGTGGACGCCGTGGCCGCGCTCCTGAGCCACGCCGACGGCGTACGCCGCATGGACGTGCACGCGAACGCCGACACCCCCGAGGACGCCGCGCGGGCCCGCCGGTTCGGAGCCCAGGGCATCGGGCTGTGCCGCACCGAGCACATGTTCCTCGGCGCCCGCCGTGTCCTGGTCGAGAACCTGGTGCTGGCCACCGACGACGTGGAGCGGGACGCGGCGCTGGCCGCCATGTTGCCGCTGCAACGCGACGACTTCACCCGGATCCTCGCCGAGATGGACGGGCTGCCGGTCACGATCCGGCTCATCGACCCACCCCTGCACGAGTTCCTGCCCGACCTGACGAAGCTCTCGGTCGACGTGGCCCTGGAGGACGAGCGTGGCCGGAGCGACCCCGCCAGACACCGGCTGCTGGCGGCCGTGCGGGCGGCCCACGAGCAGAACCCGATGCTGGGCCTTCGCGGTGTGCGGCTCGGGCTGGTCGTTCCCGGTCTGGTCGCCATGCAGGCGCGAGCGATCCTCGAGGCCGCCGCCGACCGGATCGAGGCCGGTGGCGATCCGCGCCCGGAGATCATGGTGCCTCTCGTCTCCACGGTGGGCGAGCTCGGCTCGACTGCGCGCAGGTGCTGACCGGCGTGGCCGAACAGGTCGAGTCCGAGCGCGGTTTCGCCGTACCCCACCGCGTCGGCACGATGATCGAAGTGCCGCGCGCTGCCCTCACCGCCGACCAGATCGCGACGAGGCGGACTTCTTCTCCTTCGGGACCAACGACCTGACCCAGATGACCTGGGGCTTCTCCCGCGACGACGTGGAGGCCGCCTTCTTCCCGGCGTACCTCAGCGCAGGGGATCCTTGCGGTCTCGCCCTTCGAGTCGCTCGACACCGAGGGTGTCGGCTCACTGATCACCACCGCGGTGGCCAAGGGACGACAGGCGCGACCCGACCTCACCCTCGGTGTCTGCGGCGAGCACGGAGGTGACCCGGACTCGATCCACTTCTTCGAGGCCGCCGGACTCGACTACGTCTCGTGTTCACCGTTCCGCATCCCCGTGGCCAGGCTGGAAGCCGCACGCGCCGTGCTCAGCGCTGACCCAGCCCGCTGAGCAGTCAGTGCGTGGGCGGCTCGAAGGCTGCTGGGTCGGCGCAGTACTCCTGCACGGCCTGGGCGAACTCGGCGGCCTGGAAGCCGTCGGCGTGACGGTGGTCGAACGTCGCCGTCAGCGTCAGCATCGGCCGGATGACGACCTGCCCGGCCACCGCAACCGGACGTGGGGTGACCCGCACCCACCAGGACGAGCAAGGGCACCCGGCAGTAGCCGTAGCACAAGCGCTGGGGGCGTTCCCGGAACGCACCCCCTGGCCGCCTCCCTGGTGGCCCGCTTGTGACAGAAGCGTGACACGTCACGGAAAGCGAACGCAGGTCAGAGCCAACAACGGCTCTGACCTGCGGTCTTCGGTCGGGCTGACAGGATTTGAACCTGCGACCCCTTGACCCCCAGGCCGACAGAGACGTGCAGTGCAGTGCTCACGTGTGCTGTGTCAGGTGCATTGGCGGCCTCCGACCAGCCCCGGCGTGCTCGCTGGTGCTCGGCCGTGATCGGCCGTCTGTGAGAGATGGTGTGAGAAGCCGTGGGACGGTCCTCGTCGCGTGGCAACCCCCTGTGGATCAGGGCCCGAGACTCGGCCGACTCGCGCCCTCGGTTCTCAGGAGAGGGTGGAACCCGCGGCCCTTGGCCGTGACCAGGCCCGCCATCCGGTGGACGACTCCGCCCGGCTCCTTGGCGACGTAGGTAAACACGATGCGTCCTCCAGCGGGCGACCACGTCGGCTCAACGGCCTGCTCAGTGGTCCCGTCGAACTGGGTGAGCTGGTGAGCTGGTACCGCGTTGGGGACCACCGAGTAGAGATTTCCGGCGCGCGTGAAGACGATGCCGCGCTCACCCCAGTCTGGGGCTCGCGGCCCACCGGTCTGCCCAGCCGCGACGACGACTTGCGGCTTGCCCTTCCGCTTGACCGGGGCAACAACGAGCCGTGAGGAAATCACATTCCTAGCGTCCAGCCGGCTGCTGTCGACCGTGTCCTGCTCGAAGACCAGCTCCGAGCCGTCTGGGGACCACCGCGGCCGGAGGGTGCGGTGCTTGGGTGAGGAGTCGACGTGGATCTTCTTGACGATTGCCTTCTTCATGTCGAAGACCTTGAGGGAGGTCTCAGAGGTGTGCACGTTGTCCTCGGACTCCGAGACAGCGAACGCGATCATCTTCCCGTCCGGGGACCATGCAGCGTCACGCACCGACGAGCACGGCGGCTGGCAACGATGGATGGGCATTGGTTTCCATTTGTCGTACACCCCCTTGACCCAGAGCCGCTCGCCCGTGTCGTACACGAGACTGGCGCCATCGTTTGACCAGGCCGGCGCACCGAGCGCCTCCCTGCTGGAGACGACGGCGCGCTCCCAACCGGTGATGTCAAGCACCTTGATGTGATTGCGCTGGAGAAAGACCAGATCCTGCGGCACGCGGATCGGCTCAGCCTTTGCGTGTTGCGGGCCAGTGGGGGCAGTGGGGGACGTAGGTTCGGCCTCACTGGTCTGTTGCGCTTGCCCACCACACCCGGGCACGCACAGCAGCAGCAGCAGCGCCGCGCCGAGGCGCAGTCGCGCACCAACTCCGAAGCCCCGGCGCACGTAACCATTCCTTCACCGTTTGATGAGACGGTCCTCAGATTACCCACGCCACCGCAATCACCAATCGGGACGCCGAGTGGATGTCCGTGGCGTCCCTCCTCGCCAGCTTGTTTGTCCTAGGCACTCAGTGGGGGGCCAAGCGCGCAGCCTCGCTGGGGGCATCGCTTGAACGCCATGTCGTCGTCCGCTCTGGCGGCGATGAGATGGCGACTTACCTAGTCATCCGCAATTACGGCCCGCACGAGCGGACGACGTTGACAGCGAGCTTGAGAACCGCCGTGGTGCGGCCCCTGCGGGCGTCATCAGGCGGACGGAACACGCAGCTGGCCAAGAGCTGCCCATTCCACGGCTGCACGCGGGTGAGACATATATCCGGGGAATCTACCTGACATGGGCGCTGACAAACCGAGAACGCGGCTCTCATGGCGGACGGGCGATGGGGTCGCCAGGAGCGCATCGTCTATCTCTCCGTGATACACGGGGCGGACTACCAGCTGCCACCTCTCCGGGAGGCCGGGCGCTATGCGCCGTAGGAGCTGACACGTCGCGTTATGGAAACGCCAGCCGTCTAGGGAAGGCGCCCCGACCGCGCATCATTGCGTGCTTGTTCAGCCTCGCGGCGGGATATCCCAGTCGTCGAGCAGACGCCGCTCAGCTGGTCGTACGTCGCGTTGTGCACCGCCTCACGGCCTCGGCCAGTTCTTGCGCAACGGCGGCGAGGTCTGCGAGCGGCACCACGACGTGTTCCATCTTTCGCTTCCGTGCAGAGTCTCGCTGGTGCGGACCACCTCCCCCGCTTGGTTGAGGGACCATACCGAGTGCACGGCACGGTTGCGCGCTACGCGCGCTCTGTTGCAGCAGGCCGCCAGGCCACCCAGCATCTCTGCCATGTCCTCGGGCACCAGGCGGTTGACAGCACCCTCGATCAACTCGCCGTTGACGCGCGTCTCCCGGCTGGCCAGGAGAGTCAGCTTGCCCATCTTGGCGTTCAGTGAGTCGGCTCCGAGCAGCGCCGTCACACCGTCCGCGGAGTCATAGCCGCTAGCGAGTGCCGCCGTGCGGCATCTCGTGAGAGAGATGTGTGAGAGCTGGCAGGCGAAGAGCCCTCGCGGGTCATAGTCCGCGAGGGCTCTTCGCTCGTCTGACCTGCGGTTTCCCGCTGGTCGGCCGGTCGGGCTGACAGGATTTGAACCTGCGACCCCTTGACCCCCAGTCAAGTGCGCTACCAAGCTGCGCCACAGCCCGAAGCCCCGCGATCTGCTCGACCGGCGAGGCGAATGGAACCCTACCGCAGGGCTCCGATCAGGCCCGAATCGCCCTCAGCGGCGTACGGCGAAACGCAGGTGGGTGACGCCGCCCTCCCCCTCCAGGACCCGGATCCGGTCGAGCTCGCGCTGCTGGACGCCGAGGTGCTCGAACAGCGGGCGACCCTCGCCCAGCAGCACGGGGATCAGGTGGATCTCGAGCTCGTCGAGGAGCCCGGCCCGGAGCGCGTGCTGCGCCGTACCCGCCCCGTGGACGAGCACGTTCCGTCTCGCCGGCCGCGGCCCGGGCCTCGCGGAAGGCGGCGCCGAGGTCGTCGAGGTAGCGCACGCCGGGCCACCCCGCGACCCAGGCAGGCACCGGGCGTCGGCTGAAGATGTAGATCGGCACGCCGTCGTGGTGGTCGCCGCCCCAGCCGCCGGCGGGTTCGAAGGTCCCGGTGCCGGCGACGATCGCGCCGGTCGCCATGAACTCGTCGTAGATCACGCGGTTCACGCCGCCCTCCTCACCCGGCAACGGCCAGGCGTGCAGGCGCTCTCCCCCGTCGCCGAGCCCGTTGTCCGGGCTGACGTTGGGTCCCGCGATGAATCCGTCGAGGGACATGGACATGTACAGCACGGTCGAGGACATCGCTGGCTCCTGTCGGGTCGGGCGTCGGCGGAATGCCGTTGCTACCTCCACCACGAACGGCCCGGCCCGAATACGACAGGGACGCCGAACCTCAGCGAGCTGGCGGCCGACGTGCTCTTGATCATCAGGCGCGAGGTGTCGACGGCCTGGAAGGCCGAGGCGGGGATGCGCTTGAGCTGCTCGACCATCGCGGGAGGCCAGCCGGCGTTCTGCTCGCCCTGGAAGAACCACGGCGACCCGTTGTCGGCGAGGACCAGGCCGTAGCGCTTCATCGCCATCACCACGCGGCGGGCGAGCTTGCCGTAGCCGTTCAGCGGGTACGACGCCTTCAGCCGGAACCGGGCCCCCATCGGCGGATAGGCGAGGCTGCTCTGCGAACCGGCGTCGTGCTTGGCCGGCCACAGGTGGTGGGAGCTGGTCACGTCGGTGGTGAACCGGATCGCGTGGTTGACCCGGCCCGCCTTCACCTCGCTCCAGCGCAGCAGGCCGGGCAGGATCGGCAGGCCGGCCGCGTCGGCGGAGGTCCAGCGTGTTCGGTCGCAGCGCGTTCGACTTCAGCGACCAGGTGGCGCCCGAGCCGGCGACCCAGCGGCCGCTGCGGATGCGGGTGTTCCAGGTCTCGTAGAGCCGGCAGGTCCTCGAGTCCACGACGATCGCGTGCATGTCGCCACCGGAGTTGCGGCCGCCCTCGATGCGGGTGTCGGCGCCGAACGGGTACCGGACCCGGTTGCTCTCCGAGGCGTAGTCGAAGCTCACCGGCACCTTCTGGTGACCGGCCTTCACGATCGTGATCGGGATGCCGTAGTTCGGGCCATCGCCGTACGACGGGCCGAAGTCGGGGTGCAGCCTCCGCGACGTCGACATGTGCGAGAGCCACTGGGCGCTGCGCGCGTGCACCGGCATCCGCGAGATGTCGCGGTGCCACCAGTTGCTGGCCGGGAAGACCGGGCACCCGGCGATGCGCGGCGTCACCGGGCTCGCCGCGAGTGCCGTCCCAGGCAGCGCGGACGCGGCCGGCAGGAGAGCCGCGAGCAGGACGCCGGCCAGCAGCAGTCGCAAACGTGGCATACCCCGACATTAGGCCACCTGAGCGCTCTCAGGGCCTTCTTCGCCACCCACAGGGACGGCTCCGGCGGCTCACAGGAAACGCATCGGTTCGCGGACCACTCTCGGACCCATGCCCGAACACGACACCTCCTCCCCCACCTCCGCTCCTGCTCCCGCGCCCTCCCCCACGCCCCGCGGCCGCCGCAAGCTCGTCCTACCCGCGGCGGCCGCGGCCCTCGTGCTGGCCACCGCCGGCACCGGCATCGGCTACGCCGTGACGCGACCCAGACCCCACACCGGCGGCGAGCACCGTCACCGCGCCGCAGGGATCCTCCTCGCGCCTGGTGCTCCCGCCCGGCTACCGCTACGACGAGGGCTACCAGGACGACTACGGCAACGGCAGCAGCGGCGACACCTCGAGCGACACCACCAGCCAGGCCTCGGACTCCCAGCTGACCGGCCTGGTGCGGATCGTCTCCACCATGAAGTACGACGGAGCCACCGCGGCCGGGACCGGCATGGTGCTCACCTCCGACGGCGAGGTGGTCACCAACCACCACGTCGTCGAGGGCGCGACCAGCGTCAAGGTGAAGGTGATGACCACCGGCACGACGTACACCGCCAAGGTCGTCGGCACCGACGCCTCCGCCGACGTCGCCGTGCTCCAGCTCGAGGACGCCAGCGGCCTGCGAGACCGTCAGCACCGACGACGACGGCGTGACCCAGGGCGAGGCGGTGACCGCGGTCGGCGACGGCAACGGGACGGTCGACTACCTGAGCGCCGCGACCGGCTCGGTGATCGCGACCGACCAGCAGATCACCACGCAGAGCGAGGGATCGCGCCGCGGGCGAGAGCCTGACGGGCCTGATCGAGATCAGCTCCGACGTGGTCGGCGGCTACAGCGGCGGTGCGACGTACGACGCCGACGGCGAGGTGGTCGGCATGACGACCGCCGCCTCGAGCGGCACCCCCGACCCGGTCGGGTACGCCATCCCGATCTCCACGGTCCTCGCCATCGCCGACGACCTCGAGTCCGGGGCGACCGACGCGGCGTACGCCTACGGCTCCCCCGCCTTCCTCGGCATCGGGCTCGGCGAGACCGGCACCGTCGTCCAGGGCGTGTACGACGGCACCCCGGCCGCCGACGCCGGGATCGCGGCCGGCGACACCATCACCCGGATCGACGGGACCGCCGTCAGCAGCTCGGAGCAGCTGCGCGCCGCGATCGCCGGCCCACGAACCCGGCGACGAGGTGAGCGTCACCTGGACCGACAGCAGCGGGAGCGGCCACACCGCCACCGTGACGCTGGGCACCGGCCCGGTCGAGTGATCAGCGCTTGCGCTTCTCCCGCGGCCGCACCTGCAGCGAGATCGGGGTGCCGACGAAGCCGAACTCCTCGCGCAGCCGGCGCTCGATGAACCGCTCGTAGCCCGCGTCCAGCTTGCCGCTGGTGAACAGCACGAAGGTCGGCGGCGAGGTGGTCGCCTGGGTGCCGAAGAGCACCTTCGGCTGCTTGCCGCTGCGCACCGGGTGCGGGTGCTCGGCGACGAGGCGGCCGAGGAAGGCGTTCAGCTGGCCGGTGCTGATCCGGGTCTCCCAGCCCTCGAGCGCCTTCTCCAGCGCGGGCACGATCCGGTCGACGTGCCAGCCGGTGCGCGCGGTCACGTTGATCCGCGGCGCCCACTGCACCTGCACGAGGTCGCGCTCGATCTCGCGGTCGAGGTAGTAGCGGCGCTCCTCGTCGACCAGGTCCCACTTGTTGAAGGCGATCACCAGCGCCCGGCCGGAGTCGCGGACGGTCTGGATGATCCGCATGTCCTGCTCGGAGACCGACTGCGAGCCGTCGATGACGAGCACGGCCACCTCGGCGCGCTCGATCGCGGTCTCGGTGCGCAGGGAGGCGTAGTACTCGTGGCCCGAGGCGGTCTTCACCCGCTTGCGGATGCCGGCGGTGTCGATGAACCGCCAGGTCTTGCCGCCGAGCTCGACCAGCTCGTCGACCGGGTCGACCGTCGTACCCGACGCGTCGTCGACCACCACGCGGTTCTCGCCGACGAGCTTGTTCAGCAGCGAGGACTTGCCGACGTTGGGCCGGCCGATGATCGCGATCCGGCGCGGGCCGCCGATCTCGTCGAAGGACTCGGGCGGTGATCTCCGGCAGCGCAGCGAGTACGGCGTCGAGCAGGTCGCCCGAGCCACGCCCGTGCAGCGCGGAGACCGGCATCGGCTCGCCCAGCCCGAGGTTCCACAGCCCGTAGGCCTCGGCCTCGGCGCGCTGGTCGTCCACCTTGTTCGCGGCGAGTACGACGGGCTTGCCGGACTTGCGCAGGATCCGGACCACGGCCTCGTCGTTGTCGGTGATCCCGACCCCGGCGTCGACCACGAACAGCACCGCGTCGGCGATGTTGACGGCGATCTCGGCCTGCGCGCGGATGCTCTCGGCGAGCCCGCGGGCGTCGGGGTCCCAGCCGCCGGTGTCGACGACGGTGAAGGCGCGGCCGTTCCAGGTGGCGTCGTAGGAGACGCGGTCGCGGGTGACGCCGGGGACGTCCTCGACCACCGCCTCGCGACGGCCGATGATCCGGTTGACCAGCGTCGACTTGCCCACGTTGGGGCGGCCGACGACGGCCAGGATGGGCGCCCGGGTGTCGGGGGCCTCGGTAGGGATGCTCATGCTCTCTTCTTCGATGGCTTGGGGCCGAGCGGGCCGGGCAGGGTCATGCCGGTCACCGCCTCGGCCGTGCGGATGGTCTGCAGGATGGCGTCGGTGACGCGCGCGGCCGCGTCGGCCATGTCCTGTTGGGTGCGCGGCCACGGGCGGCTGCCGAGGTCGACGGGCTCGCCGAAGGTCATCGCGAGGCGGGTCCCTCGCGGGGGCAGGGTGCTGTCGGTGCCGGGCACGCGGGTCCCGAGGAACGCCACCGGCACGACCGGCGCACCGGTGACCAGGGCGAGGTAGGCCGCCCCGGCGCGTGGGGAGGCCATGTCGCCGGCGCCCCGGGTGCCCTCGGGGAACACCCCGACGGCCAGCCCCTCCTCGAGCGACTTGACGGCGACGCGGATCGCGGACACGTCGACGTGGAAGCGGTCGAGCGGGATCTGCCCGACGGCCACCAGGAAGGCACCCATCCCGTGGGAGAACATCTCCATCTTGGTCAGCGCGTGCACCGGCCGCGGCGCGCAGATCGCGAGCATCGGCCCGTCGAGCCAGCCGACGTGGTTCGCTGCCATCACCACCGGCCCGGTCGTCGGCACGTTCTCGGCTCCGTGGATCTCGAGGTTCCACCACGTCCGGATGATGGCCGCCGGCACGAAGCGGCCGGCCGTGATCAGCCGGGTGTGCGGAGCACGCACTCCGGCGGTCGAGGGCAGCTCTCCACCGTCGATGCGGAGAGCCTCGCTCATGGGTGGCTCCCCGCCGCCTCGCGCACGAGCTTGACGACCTGGTCCACGACCTCGTCGAGGGTGTACGGCGTGGTGTCGATGTGCACCGCTCCGTCCGGCATCATCGCCGGCGCGACTGCCCGTCCCGAGTCGATCGCGTCGCGGCGCAGCAGGTCGGCCTGGGTCGCCTCGACCGACCCGGCACCGTTCTCCGCCGTACGACGAGCCGCGCGGGCCCCCGGGTCTGCCGTGAGGTAGACCTTCACCTCCGCGTCGGGCGCGACCACCGAACCGATGTCGCGTCCCTCCACGACGATGCCGCCCTCGCCGATGATCTCGCGCTGGAGGTCGAGCAGCCGCTGGCGCACCTCCGGGACGGAGGCCACCGCGCTGACGTGGTCGGTGATCGACTGCGTGCGGATCTCCGCCGCGACGTCGCGCCCGTCGACGGTGATCGTGGGGTTCTCCGGGTCGGTGCCGGACACGATCTCGGGCTCGCCGGCGCGAGCAGCGATGGCCGACGGGTCCGAGAAGTCGACCTCGTGGTCGATCATCCAGGCGGTGAACGCGCGGAACTGGGCACCGGTGTCGAGGTAGCGCAGGCCCAGCCGCGCCGCGACTCCGCGCGACGTGCTCGACTTGCCCGATCCGGAGGGTCCGTCCATGGCGACGACGACCCTGCTGACTGACGGGGTGCTCAACGAATTCTCCTGCTGCCTCGACTGCTTCCAGCAGGGGCCAACCCTACCGGTGAGTGACCCATTCCCTGGTCTCGAGATCGACCCGCAGCGCCTCAGCGGCTGTGTCCTCCACCACCAGCTCGACGAGCCCGACCGGGCGACCCGGGTCGTGGTCGATGTGCAGGTCCTCGATGTTGACCCCGATCTCGCCGACGTCGGCGAACAGCCGGGCCAGCTCGCCGGGGTGGTCGGGCACCGAGACGAACACCGAGGCGGTCTCGATCGCCGGCCCACCGTGCTTGCCCGGGATGGCGCGGGTGCCGCTGACGCCGCGGGTCAGGATCTCGTCGAGGGCCTCCTCGTCCTCGCTGGCGAGCACCTCCATCAGCCGTTCGAGGTCGCTGCGCACGTCGCGCAGGATCTCGCTCACCGCCGACTGGTTGGCGCGGATGATCTGGCCCCACATGTCGGGGTCCCCGCCGGCGATGCGGGTCACGTCGCGCACCCCCTGGCCGGACAGCGAGAGGTGGTCGGGCAGGGCCTCGGTGAGCTGACCGGCGGTGAGGACGGCGAGCAGGTGGGGCAGGTGCGAGGTGCGGGCCACCGCCCGGTCGTGCTCCACCGGCGAGAGCCGCACCGGGCTCGGCGCCGCACAGCCGGGCCAGCGCCACCACGAGGTCGACCGCCTCTTCGAGGAGTGGGTGTGCGGGGTGATCGCCCAGGGACGACCGTCGAACAGCGCGGCGGAGGCCGCCAAGGGGCCGGATCGCTCGCTGCCCGCCATCGGGTGGCTGCCCACGTAGCGGGCCAGCAGGTCCTCGTCGGCATGGTCGGTGACCTGCGCCAGCGGCAGGCTCTTCACGCTGCCGACGTCGGTGACGACTCCCCCGCGCTCCAGGGCCTCCACGACCGCCTCGGCGATGTGGTCGGGCGGCACCGCGACCACGGTGAGCTGGGCGGCTCCCAGCTCGGGGGCGGGCTTGCCGGCACCGAGGCCGCTGGCGGTGCGGACGTGCTCGTGGTTGACGTCGCTGAGCCACACCTCGAGCCCGGCGCGCTGTGCGGCGAGGCCGACCGAGGTGCCGAGCAGACCGGCACCGACGACGTGGATCGGGCCCCTTCAGCGACTCATTCATCGGGCACCGCCCGCACCTTGGCGAGATCGCGCCGGAGCGCCGCCGCGCCGTGGAGGTAGACGTGGGTGATGTCCTTGCGGGCCAGGTCGGTCTCGACGTGGGCCATCATCCGCACCACCCGGGGCATCGAGGAGTCGATCTCGAGCTCGCGCGCGCAGATCAGGGGCACGTCGTCGAAGCCGAGCTGGCGGGCGGCGTACGCCGGGAACTCGGAGTGCAGGTCGCAGGTCGCGGTGAAGATGATGCTGATGAAGTCGTCGACCCCGAGCTCGTTGGCCTCCAGCACCCCTCGCACCATCTCGGCCACGCGGTCGAGCATGTGGTCACGGGTGTCGCTCTCCAGCTGGGTGGCTCCCCGCACGGCGCGGACGGACACGCTGGCTCCTCTGGCTGGCTCGATGCTTGAGCTGTCGTCCCCAGACTAGGGGTACGGCCGGGTCAGAGACCCGCGGCGTCCAGCAGGGTGCCCAGCTCCCGCTCGTCGAGCTCGCGCAGGTTGCCCTGCTTGAGGCCGGCCAGCCGGACCGGGCCGATCTGGGTGCGGGTGAGGCGGCGTACGGGATGGCCGACGTGGTCCATCAGCCGGCGCACGATCCGGTTGCGTCCCTCGTGGATGACCAGCTCGACGATGGAGCGGTCGCCGTGCGAGGAACGCACCTTCGCCGCGCTGACCTGGACGGGTCCGTCGTCGAGCGTGACGCCGTCCCGGAGCTGCCGGATGCGTGGCCTTCGCGACCACGCCGTCGACCTCGGCGACGTACGTCTTGTCCACCTCGTACGACGGGTGCGCCATCCGGTTCGCGAACTCGCCGTCGTTGGTCAGCAGGATCAGCCCGTCGGTGTCGGTGTCGAGCCGGCCGACGTGGAAGAGCCGCTCGGGCCGGTCGGCGACGTAGTCGGTGAGCGTCGGCCGCCCCTGCGGGTCCGACATCGTCGAGACCACACCGCGCGGCTTGTTCAGGACCAGGTAGACGTGCGCGCTGACCGGCGGCAGCCGACGTCCCTCGACCCGGATCAGCGCGGTGCGCGGGTCGACCTTGGTGCCGAGCCGGGTGACCACCTCGCCGTCGACCTCGACCAGCCCCGCGAGCATCAGCTCCTCGCACTTGCGCCGGCTGGCCACCCCCGACTGGGCCAGGAGCTTCTGCAGGCGGATCAGGCCCTCGTCGTCGGTCTCGACCTGCCTCATTCCTCCATGCTGTCGGACGCGGGCTCCGGCCGACGCCTCGGGGGTCGGCCGCGGACACGACCTCCTGCTCGTCGTCGAAGTCGTCCATCCCCGGGAGGAGCGGCGCGAGCTCGGGCAGGTCGTCGAGCGAGGAGACGCCGATGCGCTCGAGGAAGTAGCTCGAGGTCCGGTAGAGGTGCGCGCCGGTCTCGTGGTCGGTGCCGGCCTCCTCGACCAGCCCACGGGTCAGCAGGGTGCGCATCACGCCGTCGACGTTGACCCCGCGGATCGCCGAGACCCGGCTGCGGCTGACCGGCTGCTTGTAGGCGACCACGGCCAGCGTCTCGAGCGCGGCCTGGGTCAGCCGTGCCTGCTGCCCGTCGAGCACGAACCGCTCCACCACCGGCGCGAACGCCTCGCGGGTGTAGTAGCGCCAGCCGCCCGCGACGTTGCGCAGCTCGAAGCCGCGCTCCGACTCGTCGTACTCCTCGGCCAGGGCGGTCAGCGCCTCGACCACCTCGGGCACCGGGTAGCCGACGGCCGTGGCGAGGGTGGCGTCGTCGAGCGGCTGGTCGGCGACCATCAGCACTGCTTCCAGCGCGGGCCGGAGCTCGGCCAGGGGCACCTCGAGGGTCTCCTCCTCGGTCGCCGCCTGCTGGTCCTCCAGGATCTCGGTGGTCACTCTGGCTCCTCGTCACTCGGTGGTTGAGGGGTTGCGCAGCAACCGTCTCGAAACCACTGGCTCTCTCGGCGGGCGCCGGCTCCTCCGGCGGTGCCCCGTCGAACTCGTCGTTGATCTCGACCTCGGTGTCCTCGGTGCCGGTCCACCGGATGCTCAGCTCCCCGAGCGGGGTCATCTGGTCGAAGGAGACGACGCCCTCGCGGAACAGCTCCAGCAGCGCCAGGAACCGCGCCACGCGCGTCATCATGTCCGGCGCGTCGGCCGCCAGGGCCCGGAAGGTCAGCGTGCCGCTGCCCTTGAGCCGACCGACGACCACCGTGGCCTGCTCGCGCACGCTCACGGCCGGCGCGTGGATGTGGGCCAGCCCGATGCCCTCCGGCTCCGGCTTCGGCTCCAGCGCCCGCGCCGCGAGCCCGGCGAACTCCTCGAGCCCGAGGCCGATCAGCACCTCGGGCAGCAGGTTCGCGAACCGCTCCTCGAGACCGACCGAGCGCGGGTGGCGGCGCGCCTCCCCCGCCATCCGGCGGTCGAGGATGTCGGCGACCTGCTTGAACGCCTTGTACTGCAGCAGCCGCGCGAACAGCAGGTCGCGCGCCTCGAGCAGCGCGAGGTCCTCCTCGTCCTCGACGTCGCCCTGCGGCAGCAGCCGCGCCGCCTTGAGGTCGAGCAGGGTGGAGGCGACGAGCAGGAACGACGTCGTCTGCTCGAGGTCCCAGACCTCGCCGGCGGCCTTGATGTGCGCGATGAACTCGTCGGTGACCCGGGAGAGCGCCACCTCGGTGACGTCGAGCTTGTGCTTGCTGATCAGGCTCAGCAGCAGGTCGAAGGGGCCCTCGAAGTTGTCGAGGTGTACGCCGAACGCCGGGCTCGGCGCACCTTCCTCGGGCCCGACGACGTCCTGAGCCGCCTCGGGGGCGACCGCGAGATCGGTCATCGAGCGTTCAGCCGCTGCACCAGCACGCTGTCGTCGCCGTTGGCCTCGAGGTCGGCCAGCGCCATCGCGATGGCCTCGCGGACCAGCCGTCCCCGGTCGACCGCCACACCCTGGTGGCGCCGCAGGGCGAGGCGGGCGTGCTCGATGTCGAGCAGCTCGTCGGCGGTCACGTAGACCGTCATCTTCTCGTCGTGGCGGACCCGGCCGCTGGGCGTGCGCTTGGCGGTGGCGGTCCGGGACCGCCGCCGCCTCGGGCTCGTCGGGCACCGCCGTCATCGGGCGGTTGCCGCGGAAGAGGTCGTCGGCCGTGGGCAGGCTCACACGTCGAGACACCGGACCGCCACCTCCCTGGCCAGGTCGCGGTAGGACTCGGCCCCACCCGATGTGGACGCGTAGCTGGTGATCGGCTCGCCCGCCACCGTGGAGTCGGAGAACTTGATGGTGCGCCGGATGACGGTGTGGAAGACCTTGTCGCCCCACGCCTCGACCAGGCGCTGCATGACCTCGCGGCTGTGCAGGGTGCGGCCGTCGAACATGGTGCCGAGCACCCCGTCGACGGTCAGCCGCGGGTTCAGCCGCTCCTGGACCTTGTCGATGGTGGTCTTGAGCAGGGCGACGCCGCGCAGCGCGAAGTACTCGCACTCCAGGGGCACGATCACGCCGTCGGACGCGGTCAGGGCGTTGACGGTGAGCAGGCCGAGCGAGGGCTGGCAGTCGATCAGGATCACGTCGTACTGCTCGATCGCCGGGGCCAGCACCCGCTGGAGGGTCTGCTCGCGGGCGACCTCGTGGACGAGCTGCACCTCGGCGGCCGACAGGTCGATGTTGGAGGGCAGCAGGTCCATGCCGGGGATCCCGCTGGGCACGACGACCTCGTCGAGGGTCACGTCGCGCTGCATCAGCAGGTTGTAGATGGTCAGGTCCATCTGGTGCGGGTTCAGGCCGAGGCCCACCGACAGCGATCCCTGGGGGTCGAAGTCGACGAGCAGGACCTTGCGGCCGAACTCGGCCAGGGAGGCGCCCAGGTTGATCGTGGTGGTGGTCTTGCCGACCCCACCCTTCTGGTTGCACATCGAGATCACGCGGGCGTGGCCGTGGGTGGTGACCGGCCGCGGGTCGGGCAGGTCCGGCAGCGGGCGTCCGGTGGGGCCGAGCACGACCTCCTCGACCTCGCGGCGACCGACCGTCTCGGGCTCGGCGGCCGCCTCCGGCTCGGGAGTCGCCTCGACCTCGGGCTCGGTGGTCGGGGCGGTGACGGTGTACGTCGCGCCGGGGAACCGGAGCGGCTCGGAGGTGCCCGACTCAGCCTCCGGCGGCGGCGCCGGAGGTCGGAGCAGCGGGGGGATCTCTGGGGCCGTGCTGTCTGGCTGACTGCCGAAGAATCTCCCGAACCCGCTGGCACCGGTCATGGTGCAGTCCTCTCCGCCGTGCCCGCCTGAGTTCTTCCCCGAACCAGGACGGACGTTTGTCGACTTACCGCCAAGCCGCGGGCGCGACTCTATGCACCCGCATCAACGCTCACAAGCCGTAGGCAAACGCATCACGACCATCATCCAAATCTGGGGATGCGATGTGGGTAGCGCCTCGCCGTAGATGCACAACTTCTGTTAGCCCTGTGCAGAAACCTGTGCACCGAGCCGATGCCCCGTGAGGCCGGTGAGGGATGCGTGAAACTGCCGTGAAACCGGGCGGCCCCAGGCTTCTGGACATGACGACACACCAGTTCTCCCACGGCACACCCGCCGTCGAGGCCCACGGCCTGGTCAAGCAGTTCGGCAGCCAGCGCGCCGTCGACGGCGTCGACCTGACCGTCCACCGCGGCGAGGTCTTCGGCGTCCTCGGACCCAACGGTGCCGGCAAGACCACCATGCTCAAGATGCTCGCCACCCTGCTGCCGATCGACGAGGGCGACGCCGCCATCTTCGGCACCGACGTGCGCACCAACCCCCACATCGTCCGGCAGCTGCTCGGCGTCACCGGCCAGTACGCCTCGGTCGACGAGAACCTCACCGCCACCGAGAACCTGATGCTCTTCGGCCGGCTCCAGGGCCTCCACCGCCAGAAGGCGCGCGCGACCGGGCTCGACCTGCTCGAGCAGTTCGGGCTCCAGGAGGCGGCCGACAAGCCGATCTCGCAGTTCTCCGGCGGCATGCGCCGCCGGCTCGACCTGGCCGCCAGCCTGATCACGCGCCCGCCGCTGATCTTCCTCGACGAGCCCACCACGGGCCTCGACCCGCGCACCCGCGGCCAGATGTGGACCACCATCCGCGAGCTCGTGCGCGACGGCTGCACGGTCCTGCTGACCACGCAGTACCTCGACGAGGCCGACCAGCTCGCCGACCGGATCGCGGTCATCGACCGCGGCGTCAAGGTCGCCGAGGGCACCTCCGACGAGCTCAAGACGTCGGTGGGCCGCTCCACGCTGCAGCTGCAGCTGGTCTCCGGCGAGAACATCCCCGCGGCCGCCCGCGTGGTCGAGTCACGTGCTCGGCGAGGAGCCGGTGCTGACCCCGGAGGCGCGGCGGATGAACATCGCCCTCCAGCGCAGCGACCAGGCCATCGACGTACTCATCGGCCTGCGCGAGCAGCACATCGCCATCGAGTCGATGACCGTGCAGAAGCCGTCCCTGGACGAGGTCTTCCTCGCCCTCACCGGCCACGACACGAGCGAGGCCGACCGCCACCACCGACTCCGCCTCCGGCGAGCAGCCGGACACCGACCACTCCCAGGACCTGGAGGCCGTGCGATGAGCACCATGACCCGCACCCCCGAATTCCGCGTCGAGACGCGCACGCTGTCCAACCACGTCAGCCTGGCCGACACGGTCAGCCAGACCATGACGATGGCGTGGCGCGCGACCCTGAAGATGCGCCGCAACTTCGAGCAGTTCTTCGACGTCACCATCCAGCCGCTGCTGTTCACCGCGATGTTCGCCTACATCTTCGGTGGCGCGGTCTCCGGTGACGTGGACTCCTACCTGCCGATCCTGATCCCCGGGCTGATCGCCCAGACCGTCCTCACCGCCTGCGTCGCCACCGGCGTCCAGCTCCGCGAGGACATGGACAAGGGGGTCTTCGACCGCTTCCGGGTGCTGCCGATCGCCCGGATCGCGCCGCTGGCCGGCCCGATGGTGGCCGACATGCTCCGCTACGCGATCGCGGCGACCCTCACCTTCGCGACCGGCATCGCCATGGGCTACCGGCCCGGCGGCGGCTTCCCCGGCGTGTTCGCCGCCATCGTGCTCGCCATCATCACCGGCTGGTCGCTGGCCTGGGTGTTCACCTGGTTCGGCACCGTGGGCAAGAGCGCCCAGGTCGTGCAGGGCTACTCCCTGATGGTGATGTTCCCGCTGACCTTCCTGTCCAACGCCTTCGTCCCGGCCTCCACGCTGCCGGACTGGCTGCAGACCTTCGTCAAGCTCAACCCGGTCTCCCACGTGGTCTCCGCGGTCCGGTCGCTGGCCAACGAGGGACAGTTCACGAGCGAGGTCGGCTGGGCGCTGCTGGGCTGCGGGATCGTGATCGCGATCTTCGCCCCGCTCGCGGTGCGCAGCTTCTCCCGGAAGATCTAGTGCCGCGTCGATCCCGACGAGGAGGTCCGCCACCTCCCCGGTCAGCTCACGGCCCGGTCGGCCGTCGTACTCCTCCAGGAGCGCGGCGAGCAGGCCGGGCCTGACGCTGTCCGCGGCCTGGGCCAACGGCGCCCAGGCCATCACCGGGAAGGTCCGGTTGTAGGAGAAGGCGTACGCGAGCGCGAGCAGGCGTACGCCGACATCGGGGTCTCCCCCGGTCTCGAGCAGCCAGGCTCCCGTCGCCGCGAGCATCATCCCGGTGACCGGGAAGTCGAGGAACGAGTCCGGCAGCTCGAGCAGCCGGCGACCCTTGTCGACGAGCTCGCGGGCCAGCCGATCGCGCCGCTCGACCTGCTCCGGCGTCTCCGCGTAGCGCACGTGCGCCATCAGCGCCGCTGCCTCCGCGACCATGGTCCACGGTTCGAGCCCGGAGGACTCCATGCCCGGGAAGTGGATGCCGGACATCTCGTCGACGGTCGCGAGGAACTCGTCCAGTCCCCGCTCCACGTCGCCCTTGGCCAGGGCGAGCTCGGCGCGGGTGCCGGACTCGGCGGTGTGTCCGCCCAGCACCTGGCCCTGCTCCACCCCGGCGATCTCGTCGAGGATCCGCTCGCACTCCCCCACGTCGCCCAGGATCAGCGCGCCCATGGCCATGCCGGCCCGCAGCTGCACCGAGTCGTCGTGGGCGTGCAGGCGATCGAGCAGCGGCCAGGCCACCTCGGCGTGCGCCCGGGCCGTGCGAGGGTCACCGACCTGCATGGCGAGCAGAGCCATCTGCGTGTGCAGCATGCCGCGTTGCCACGGCGTCGTGTGCTCGTCGGCGGCGGCCAGGGCTCGCTCCGTGTAGGAAACGGCGGCGTCGATGTCGCCCTCGTTCTCGGCCAGGTTGGCCGCCCACTGCAACGCCATCATCGCCGTCGCGGGCTCGTCGCTGTCGGCCACCTTGAGCACCGTCTCCAGACGGAGCCCCTCGCTCTCGGCCTCCACGAACATCGCGTAGATCGCGCGCGCCCACGGCTGCCTCGGCTGGCCCAGGCGCTCCATCGCGACCACCATCGGCTCGAGGTCGCGATCCGCGAAGAACCCCATGTGGCTGATCAGGATCGACAGGGCGTCCTGCGTGGCCGGCACCATCTCCGGTGGCGGCTCCCACGTCTCGAGCAGCCGCTCGGCGGCGTCCACCATGGCGAAGACGCGCGGGTTGTTCCCGGTGATCGCCCAGAAGATGCCCAGCGTGGCGATCAGGCTGACGGCCAGCGGCGCGTCGTCCTCGGCCATCGCCCGCCGGAGCACGTCGGCCAGGTTGTTCTCCTCCCGGCTGACCTCGTCGACGGCGTTCACCTGGTCGTCGCCGAACAGCGCGTCGCGGGTCCGGTCCGCCAGCGCCTTCGCCCAGGCGGACTGGGCGGCCAGCGCCTGCTCCCGCTGCCCGGACTCGGCCAGGCGCAGGGTGCCGAACTCGCGCACGGTCTCGAGCATCCGGTAGCGCACGCTCCCGTCGACCTCGGTGACCGACAGCAGCGACTGGTCGACCAGCGCCTCCACCAGGTCCAGCGCGTCCGCGCCGAGGACGGCCTCGGCCGAGCCGATGCCCAGCCCGTCGTGGAACACCGAGAGCCACGCCAGCGCCCGCTGCTCCGTCGGGGCCGAGCAGGTCCCAGGACCACGCGATCACGGCGGTGAGCGTCTGGTGCCGCGCCGGGGCGGCCCGGTCGCGCCCGCGCAGGACCACGAACCGGTCCACGAGACGTTGCCGGAGCTCGTCCAGCGTCATGGTGCGGATCCGGGCGGCGGCCAGCTCGATGGCCAGCGGGAGCCCGTCGAGCCGGGCCACCACCTCGTCGACGAGAGCCGGGTCGAGCTCCACGCTCGGTCGGGCTGCGCGCGCCCGTCGTACGAACAGGGCCGCACCGTCGGCCGCGGCGAGCTGGTCGAGCATCACGACGTGCTCGGCGGCGATGTTCAGCGGCGCCCGGCTGGTCGTGACCACCTTCAGGTCGCGTGAGGTCACCAGCAGGAACGCCACCAGCGAGGCGACCGCCTCCACGACGTGCTCGCAGTTGTCGAGGACGAGCAGCGTTGGACCGGTGTCGAGCTCCTGCGCGATCCGGCCGCGGATGTCAGCGCGCTGCGCGGGGGTGTGCGTACGACGCGACGTGACCGAGTCGCGCACCCCGAGAGCCGCACCGACCTCCGCGACGACGTCGTCCGGCGAGGTGATGCCGACCAGCTCGACGAAGTGCACCCGCGCCTGGGTCGCCTCCCGGGCCAGCACGTGGGCGATCCGGGTCTTGCCGATCCCGCCGGGCCCGATGATCGAGGTCAGCCGGCCCGTGCGGACAGCGGCGCGCAGCCGCGCGAGGTCCGTCCTCGCGGCCGAGCAGCTCCTCGGCGTCGTACCGCACTCCCGTGCGCACCGGGTCGTCGGCGGCGAGCAGCTCGCGGTGCAGCCGCTGCAGCGAGTCGGCCGGGTCCACGCCGAGCCGGTCGCGCAGGCGTGACCGGTAGGCCTCGTAGTGCTCCAGCGCCACCGGCACCCCCGAGACCAGCGCCTCCGCACGCAGCAGCGCCTCGAGGATCTCGGTGTCCTCGTAGCCGTTCTGGCTGACCGCGCGCAGGGGCTCCAGCGCCTCCCGCTCCCGTCCGCTGCGCGCCAGGGAGAGCCCGAGCAGTCGCCGCGCGTCGTGGGCCGTACGCCGCGCCCGTGCCCGGATCTCCGCCAGCGGCCCCTCGGCCAGCTCGTCGTCGTCGGCCGCCGCGAGATCGAGCGCCTCGCCGGCGAGCGTGGCCGCCGCGCCCGGGATCCCCCGCCGCGAGCCGGGCGCGCCCCGCGCTCGAGCAGCCGCCCGATCAGCAGCGCGTCGACCTCGTCGTGCCCGACCCCGAGCCGGTAGCCGTTGCCGTGCCGCACGACCACGTCGGCCCCGCACTGCGAGCGCACCCGCGAGACGAGCACCTGGAGCGCCTTGGACGGGTTGGCCGGGCGGTCGTCGCCCCAGACCACGTCGATCAGCGCGTTGTCCGAGACCCCGCCGGGACAGGGCGAGCGCGGCGAGCAAGGCGGCCGGTCGGTCCCCCGGGAGCGGGGAGCCCCGCCAGCTCACGTCGTCGAGGAGGCGCAGGGCTGGACTCACGGGGCCAGCCTAGGCACTCGCCGTACCCGAGCACCCATGACATACCGGATGGGGCTGGCGGGCAGTCCTGGTGGCGGCGGGCAACGCATTGCCCGCCCGCCCGCAGTTTCCCCGGGCGCCCGGGGAAACCGACGGCCCCTACCCCAACGCCCGCGGATGCGCCGCGGCGTACACCTCGCGCAGGCTGTCGACCGTCACCAGCGTGTAGACCTGCGTGGTGGTCACCGAGGCGTGGCCGAGCAGCTCCTGCACCACCCGCACGTCGGCGCCGCCCTCGAGCAGGTGGGTGGCGAAGGAGTGCCGCAGGGTGTGCGGCGAGACCTCGGCGGTGATCCCGGCGCGCTCGGCCGCCTTCACGATCACCGCCCACGCGCTCTGCCGCGAGAGCCGGCCGCCCCGGGCGTTGAGGAACATCGCCCCCTGCACGGTGGAGCCGCTCGGCCCGGCCTCGAGCAGCGCCTGCCGGCCGCGGACGACGTACGCCTGCACCGCCTCGCGGGCGAAGCGGCCGACCGGCACGATCCGCTCCTTGGAGCCCTTGCCGCGCAGCAGCACGCTGCTGCCGGCCGGGTCCTCGAGCTCGAGGTCGTCGAGGTCGAGCCCGACGGCCTCGGAGATGCGGGCGCCGGTGCCGTAGAGGATCTCCAGCAGCGCCCGGTCGCGCAGGGCCAGCGCGGTCCCGGCCGCTCCGGCCGCCTCGAGCAGCTTCTCGACGTCGCCGAGCGAGATCGCCTTGGGCAGCCGCTTGGCCGGGGTCGGCGGCCGCACGCCCGCCGACGGGTCGACCTTGGCCAGCCCGTCCTTGACCGCGAACTTGTGGAAGCCCCGCACCGCCACCACGCTGCGCCCGGCCGAGGTCGCGCTCAGCGGCTGGTGGTCGCGGTCGCCCTCGCGCAGCGCCATCAGGAACCCGCTCACGGTCTGCTCGGTGACCTGGTCGAGGTCGGTCACGCCCGACGCGTGTCGAGGTAGCCGAGGTAGCGGCGCAGGTCGCGGCGGTAGGACTTCACCGAGTTCTCGGCCAGCCCGCGCTCGACGACGAGGTGGTCGAGGTAGGTGCGCACGGCGCGGACGAGCGGACTCGGTCCGGCCGCGACCTCACTCACCGGTCAGGCGAGCGCGGCGTCGAGCGAGACCGACTCCAGGTCGTGGGCCTCGGCGACGGGCGCGTTGGTGAGGTTGCCCGCGTGCGTGTTCAGGCCCGAGCGCCAGCGAGTGGTCGTCGCGGCACGCCTGCGCCCAGCCCTTGTTCGCCAGCGCCACGGTGTAGGGCAGCGTCGCGTTGGTCAGGGCGTACGTCGAGGTGTTCGGCACGGCGCCCGGCATGTTGGCCACGCAGTAGAAGACCGAGTTGTGCACCTCGTACGTCGGGTCGGCGTGCGTCGTGGCGTGGGTGTCCTCGAAGCAACCGCCCTGGTCGACCGCGATGTCGACCAGCACCGAGCCGGGCTTCATCTGCGAGACCAGGTCGTTGCTGACCAGCTTGGGCGCCTTGGCTCCCGGGATCAGCACCGCCCCGATCACCAGGTCGGCCTCGCGCACCTGCTGCTCGATGGCCAGCTTGGACGAGGCCAGCCCGTGCACCCGGTTGTTGTAGCGCCAGAACGACATCCGCAGCTTGTCGAGGTCGGTGTCCAGCAGGGTCACGTCGGCGCCCATGCCCAGCGCGATGTTGGCGGCGTTCTGGCCGGAGACGCCGGCGCCGATCACGACGACCTTCGCGTTGGCCACACCGCCGACGCCGCCGAGCAGCACGCCGCGGCCGCCCTGGGCCTTCATCAGCGAGTAGCGCGCCGACCTGCGGCGCGAGGCAGCCGGCCACCTCCGACATCGGGTAGAGCAGCGGCAACGACCCCGACGGCAGCTGCACCGTCTCGTAGGCGATGCCGGTGACCTTGCGCTTGACCAGCTCCTCGGTCAGCGGCCGGTCGGCGGCGAGGTGGAGGTAGGTGAACAGCACCAGCCCCTCGCGCATCCGGTGGTACTCCTCGGCGACGGGCTCCTTGACCTTGAGCACCATCTCGGCCTGTCCCCACACGTCGTCGGCCGAGTCGATGATCGTGGCTCCGGCCGCGACGAACTCGGCGTCGTCGATCTGAGAGCCGACCCCCGCGTTCTTCTCGACCTGCACCTCGTGGCCGTGGGCCACCAGCTCGTGCACCCCGATGGGCGTGATCGCCACCCGGTACTCGTGGTTCTTGACTTCCTTCGGTACGCCGATCCGCAACGTTGCCCTCCTCTGTTCACCGCCACTGCCGGCGGGTGCCGCCACGTCGTCGGGGCGACCTTCGTCACTCTATGCCTCGCGGACCGTCGGTCAGCCCGGCGTCCCGCATCGCGCGGAGCACGTTGCGGCAGGTCAGCCGGGCCAGGTCCGTCGTCGGACCAGCCGCGCTCGGCGAGCGCCGCCAGCAGGCGGGGGTAGCCGGTGACGTCCTCGAGCCCGAGGGCAGCCAGTCGGTGCCGTCGTAGTCGCCGCCGAGGCCGACGTGGTCGACCCCCGCGACCTCGCGGACGTGCTCGACGTGAGCCACGACGTCCTCGAGCGTGGCGGGCGGCGCGGTCGCCCTTCGTCGGCCGGCGGCGTCCCAGTCGCGGACCGCCTGGTTCACGAACTGCGGCACGAAGGTCACCATGCACACCCCGCCGTTGCCGGCCAGCCGCGCGAGCACGTCGTCGGGCACGTTGCGCGGGTGGTCGCAGACGGCGCGGGCCGAGGAGTGCGAGAACACGACCGGCACGGTGGTCACGTCGAGCGCCTGGCGCATCACGTCGGCGCTCACGTGGCTGAGGTCGACCAGCATGCCGATCCGGTTCATCTCCGCGACGACCTCGCGGCCGAAGTCGGACAGTCCGCCGAGCACCGGCTCGTCGGTGGCCGAGTCGGCCCACGGGACGTTGTCGTTGTGGGTCAGGGTCAGGTAGCGCACGCCCGAGCCGGTGCAGCATCCGCAGCGTGCCGAGCGACTCGTTGATCTGGTGGCCGCCCTCGGCGCCCATCAGGCTGGCCACCTTGCCCTGCTGCCAGGCCCGCTCGACGTCCTCGACGGTGGTCGCCAGGGCCAGCTGGTCGGCGTACCGCCGGATCATGGTGTGCGCCCCGTCGACCTGCTCCAGCGTCGCGGTCACCGCCGCGTCACCGGCCAGCGTGGCGGGCACGAACACCGACCAGAACTGGGCGCCGACTCCCCCGGCCCGCAGCCGCGGCAGGTCGGTGTGGGCACCGACGGCCCGGCACATCGCGGTGTCGGTCAGCTCGAGCCGGTCGAAGTCGTAGCCCACCTTCTCGCGCGCGACCCAGAGCAGGTCGTTGTGGCCGTCGATCACGCCGTGCTCGCGCAGCAGCGCGTCGATCCGCTCGGCGGTCCCAGTCGAAGTCACAGTCGTCCTCGTCGCCTCAGCGCGTCGTAGGTGAGTACGGCGGACGCGATCGGGCCCTCCTGGACCCGGCCGTCGAGCACCGCCTCGACCAGCTCCTCGACCGGCACCCACACCTGCTCGATCTCCGCCTCCTCGGCGTGCAGCTCGAAGTCGCCCCGGTCGGCCGGCGAGAGCCCGGTCGCGAGGTAGACGTGGTGCAGCTCGTCGGTGATGCCGGCGCTGGCGTAGAGGGTGACCAGGTGGCGCCAGTGCTCGGCCTGCAGCTCGACCTCCTCGCGCAGCTCGCGCTCGGCGGTCAGCTGCGGGTCCTCGCCGTCCTGGTCGCAGATCCCGGCCGGGAGCTCGACGAACACCCCGCCCGCGGCGTGGCGGTACTGCCGGATGCAGCAGACCCGCTGCTCGTCGTCGACCGCGAGCACCAGCGCCGCACCCGGGTGCTCGAGCACGAGCCGGCGGAAGGTCTCCTCGGGGTGCCCGGGACGCTGCACCTCGTCCTCGCGCAGCGCCAGCACCCACTCGCGGTGCAGCTCGCGCGAGCCGAGGACCGGCCAGCTGAGGCGCTCGTCGCGCAACCCGGAGGCCGGCGTCAGGCACGGTCGAGCGCCGGATCGCCGGTCTTCTCGCTCGCCTCCGCGGCCTCGGGCTCGTCCATGCGTCGACGTCGTCGTCGGCGACCCAGCGACGCCGCAGCGCGCTCTCGTCGATCGGGATGAGCAGCTCGCGCTGTCGCTGGATGGCCGCGCCGATCAGCCCGGCGAACAGCGGGTGCGGACGCGTCGGCCGCGACCGCAGCTCGGGGTGGGCCTGGGTGGCGACGTAGTAGGGGTGCACGTCGGCCGGGAGCTCCACGAACTCGACCAGGTTGTTGTCCGGCGAGGTGCCGGAGAACACCATGCCGGCGGCCTCGAGCTGCTCGCGGTAGGCGTTGTTGACCTCGTAGCGGTGGCGGTGGCGCTCCTCCACCCTGGCCTCGCCGTACGCCGCGCGCACGACCGTGCCCTCCTTGAGGTCGGCCGGGTAGAGACCCAGCCGCATGGTCCCGCCGAGGTCGCCGGCGCCCTCGACGAAGGCGTGCTGCTCGGCCATCGTCGCGATCACCGGCTCGAGGCAGTCGGGGTCGAACTCGGTCGAGGCGGCCTTGTCGAGGCCGGCCTGCGAGCGCGCGAACTCGATGACCATGCACTGCAGGCCGAGACACAGCCCGAGCGTCGGGATCTTGTGGGTCCGCGCGAAGGTCAGCGCGCCGAGCTTGCCCTCGATGCCGCGGATGCCGAACCCGCCCGGCACGCAGATCGCGTCGAGGTCGGCGAGCCGACGCGCGGCGCCCTCGGGGGTGTCGCACTCGTCGGAGGGGATCCACTCGAGGTTGACCCGCGCCTCGTGGGCGAAGCCGCCCGCACGCAGCGCCTCGGCGACCGAGAGGTAGGCGTCGGGCAGGTCGATGTACTTGCCGACCAGACCGACCGTGACCTCCTCGTTGGGGTGGTGCACCCGCTGGAGCAGGTCGTCCCAGAGGGTCCAGTCGACGTCGCGGAACGGCAGGTTGAGGCGGCGTACGAGGTAGGCGTCGAGGCCCTCGCGGTGCAGCACCTTGGGGATGTCGTAGATCGACGGGGCGTCGGCGGCGGTGACCACGGCCTCCTCGTCGACGTCGCACATCAGCGAGATCTTCTTCTTCACCGAGGCCGGGAGCTCGCGGTCGGAGCGGCAGACGATCGCGTCGGGCTGGATACCGATCGAGCGCAGCGCGGCCACGGAGTGCTGGGTGGGCTTGGTCTTGAGCTCCTGCGACGGACCGATCCACGGGACCAGCGAGACGTGCAGGAAGAAGACGTTGTCGCGGCCGACGTCGTGGCGCACCTGACGGGCGGCCTCGAGGAACGGCAGCGACTCGATGTCGCCGACGGTGCCGCCGACCTCGGTGATGACCACGTCGATGTCCTCGCCGCCCATGGCGAGGACGCGGTCCTTGATCTCGTTGGTGATGTGCGGGATGACCTGGACGGTGTCGCCGAGGTAGTCGCCGCGCCGCTCCTTGGCGATCACGCTCGAGTAGACCTGCCCGGTCGTCACGTTGGCGATCTGGCCGAGGTCGGTGTCGAGGAACCGCTCGTAGTGGCCGATGTCGAGGTCGGTCTCGGCGCCGTCGTTGGTGACGAACACCTCGCCGTGCTGGAACGGGTTCATCGTGCCGGGGTCGACGTTGAGGTAGGGGTCGAGCTTCTGCATGGTGACCCGCAGCCCGCGTGAGCGGAGGAGCCGGCCCAGGCTCGAGGCGGTGAGCCCCTTGCCGAGGGATGAGGCGACGCCTCCGGTGACGAAGACGTGCTTGGTCGGCTGCGGTGCTACCAAGAGGGCTCCCCGTGGCTGTCTCGCAAAATGTGCGCATCTCCACGGGGTTCAACCCTATCAAGACTTTCGCGGACCGTCGTGCCACGACACGACACCGCCGCGCCCGGGCGACCTCGAGCAGCTCCTGCGCGTGCGCCATCGCGGTGTCGGACTCCTCGAGGCCGGCGAGCATCCGCGAGAGCTCCTGCACCCGGCCGGCGTCGTCGAGCGCGTCGAGGCCGGAGGTGGTCACCGAGCCGTCGCTGCTCTTGCGTACGACGACATGGCGGTCGGCGAACGCGGCCACCTGCGGCAGGTGCGTCACGACGAGCACCTGGGCCGACCGCGCCAGCGCCGCCAGCCGTCGGCCGATCTCGACGGCCGCCTTGCCGCCCACGCCGGCGTCGACCTCGTCGAAGACGAACGTCGGCACCGGTCGGGTGTCGGCCAGGGCGACCTCGATCGCCAGCATCACCCGGGACAGCTCGCCGCCCGAGGCTCCCTTGGTCAGCGGACGCGGCTCCGAGCCGGTGTTGGCGGCCAGCACCAGCTCGACCTCGTCGACCCCGGTCGAGGTGAAGCGCAGCCGGGCCGTGCCGATCTCGAGGCCCTTCTCGTCGGCTCGACCGTGCGAGCCGCACCTCGAACCGGGCGTGCGGCATCGACAGCGAGTGCAGCTCCTCGGTCACCGTCGTCGACAGCCGCGCTCCCGCCTTCTCGGCGGAGCCTGGTCAGCTCGGCGGCGTCGCTCGCGAGGGTCCGGCGCAGCTGCTCCCGCTCGGCGCGCAGCTCCGCGATCCGCTCGTCGGAGCCGTCCAGGCCCATCAACCGCTCGGAGGCGGCGCGCGACCACTCGAGGACCTCGTCGACCGTCTCGCCGTACTTGCGGGTCAGCGTGGTCAGCGCGGCCCGCCGCTCGGAGACCGCCGCCAGCCGGGCCGGGTCGGTCTCCACGCCCGTGGAGTAGGACGCCACGTCGGCCGCCACGTCGGCGAGCAGGTAGCTCGACCTCCGCGACCCGGTCGGCCAGCGCCGCGACCTCCGGGTCGTGCTCGCGCACGCTCTCCAGGGCCCGCCGGGCAGCGGCCACGGCGCCCAGCGCGTCGGGTGACGTCCTGGTCCGAGGACAGCGCCTCGCGGGCGGTCTCGGCGGCCGTGCGCAGGGTGTCGGCGAAACCGAGCCGCGACTCCTCGGTCGCCAGCGACTGCTCCTCGCCGCTCTGCGGGTCGACCGCCTCGATCTCCTCGAGCCCGAGCCGCAGCACGTCGGCCTCGCGAGCGCGTTCGCGGGCGGAGCCGAGCACCTCGCGCAGCTCGGCCTCGACCGCGCGCAGCCGCGCGAAGCCGTCCTGGTAGCGGCCGAGCACCGTGGCCAGCTCGGCGCCGGCGAAACCGTCGAGGGCGTCGCGCTGTGCCTCGGGTCGCAGGAGACGGTGCTGGTCGGACTGGCCGTGGACCGCGACGAGCACCTCACCGACGCGCGAGAGCGCGGACGCGGGCACCGAGGCCCCGCCGAGGAAGGCCCGGGAGCGACCCTCCGCGGACACCTGGCGTCCGAGCAGCAGCTGGCCGGCCTCGACCTCGCCGCCGTGCTCGTCGGCGATGGCGGCGAGCTCCTCGCCGGCGCGGACGACCCCTTCGACGCGGGCGGCCCGGGCTCCGGTGCGCACCGCGCCGGTGTCGGCCCGACCGCCCAGCAGGAGGCCGAGCGCGGTCACGAGCATGGTCTTGCCGGCGCCGGTCTCGCCGGTGATCACGGTCAGCCCGTCGCCGAGCTCGAGCACCGACTCGTCGATGACTCCGAGCGAGCTGATCCGGATCTCCTCGATCATGGCGCGCCCGTCACCGTTCCCCGGTGCGCCGCCGTCGCTCCACCGAGCCTCGCCAGCCGTCGACGGGAAGGCCGAACTTGGCCACGAGCCGGTCGGTGAAGGGCGCCTGGTGCAGGCGCACCAGCCGGATCGGCGTACGCCCGCGGCGCACCTCGATGCGCGCGCCCGGCGGCAGGTCGACCGTGCGCCGCCCGTCGCACCAGAGCACGCCGGCTCCGTCGGTCTGGGCCAGCACCTCGACGGCCAGCACCGAGTCGGGCGCCACCACCATCGGTCGCGCGAACAGCGCGTGGGCGCTGATCGGCACCATCAGCAGCGCCTCGACGCCGGGCCAGACGACGGGCCCACCCGCACTGAAGTTGTACGCCGTCGACCCCGTCGGTGTGGCACACACGACGCCGTCGCAGCCGAACCGGCTCAGCGGCCGGCCGTCGACCTCGACGACCACCTCGAGCATCCGCTGGCGGGCGGCCTTCTCGACGCTCGCCTCGTTGAGCGCCCAGGTGCTCTCGACGATCTCCTTGTCGCGGTAGACGTCGACGTCGAGGGTGAGCCGCTCCTCGCTCGTGTACTGGCGATCGACGATCAGCTCGATCATCTTCTCGACGTCCTCGCTCTCGGCCTCCGCGAGGAAGCCGACGTGGCCCAGGTTGACGCCGAGCAGCGGGGTCGCGGTGCCGTGGGTGATCTCGGCCGCACGCAGGATGGTGCCGTCGCCGCCGATGACCAGCGCCAGCTCGCACTCGGTGGGCTCGACGTCCTCGAGCGCCACCGACTCGACGCCCTCGTGGTCCGGCAGGTCGAGCTCCTTGGCCTCGTCCTCCAGGAGACGGACGACCAGGCCGTGGTCGAGCAGGGACGCGACGACCGCGCCTGCGACATCGCGCGCCTCCTCGCGCCCGGTGTGCGCCAGGAGCAGGATGCGGCGCTCGCCGGCAGGGTCGGTGTCGGTCACGGGTTCACCTTCTCACCCGGCACCCCCAAGGTCGCGGATCGGGCCACCTCGGCCTCGATCGCGTCCCGGTCGACCTCCGGCTCGCCCGCACGCAGCCAGACGAAGAACTCCACGTTGCCCGACGGCCCCGGCAAGGGGCTCACGGTCACCGCCCGGGCACCCCAGCCCCGCTGCGCCGCCGCCGCCGCGACCGAGGCCACCGCGTCCGCCCGGTGGCCGAGGTCGCGGACCACGCCACCCTTGCCGAGCCGCTCCTTGCCCACCTCGAACTGCGGCTTGACCATCAGCACGAGGTCACCGTCGGGCCGCGTCACGCCGATCAGCGCGTCGAGCACCAGCTCGAGGGAGATGAACGACAGGTCGCCCACCACGAGGTCCACGGCTCCACCGATCAGCTCGGCGTCGATCTCGCGGACGTTGGTGCGGTCGTGCACGCGCACGCGCGGGTCGTTGCGCAGCGCCCAGACCAGCTGTCCGTAGCCCACGTCGACGGCCACCACCTCCGCCGCCCCCGAGCGCAGCAGCACGTCGGTGAACCCGCCCGTCGAGGCACCGGCATCCAGGCAGCGACGTCCCTCGACCGCGAGTCCCAGCGGGACGAAGGCCGCCAGGGCACCCAGCAGCTTGTGCGCCCCACGACTCGCGTAGTCGGGGCTGTCCGGGTCGTCGCGGACGACCAGGTCGGCGTCGGTGGTCACGCCCGTGGCCGGCTTGGTGGCCACCGCCTTGTTGACGCTCACCCGCCCCGCAGCGATCAGCTCGCTGGCGTGATCGCGCGAGCGCGCGAGACCACGGCGTACCAGCTCGGCGTCGAGCCTCAGGCGCCGAGGCGGCACGGATCAGCCCTGGCTGGCCTGAACGGGCTCACCGGCGCCGCTGAGCACCTGGCGCAGCGACTCGTGCGCCCGCTCGAAGACGGCCACGTGCTCGGAGACCGGGAGGTCGTCGAGCCCACGGAGGGACGCGACGACGGCGTCGACGCCCGCGTCACCGGTGGTCTCGAACTCGGTCTGCTCGGTCTGCTCGACCATCTCGGGCATCTCG
>CAVSMJ010000014.1:65000-70550 GCA_963729015.1 uncultured Actinomycetota bacterium | reverse complement strand
GGCCGACACGCTACTCGGGAGGCCGCGCGCCATCGGTCTCGACAGGCTGCCCGTGTCGTCCAGATGTCGCCACGCAGCGACGGCGACGACCCGCCACCAGTCCTCGGCCGATCCCGTCGCCCTCGACCACGAGCCGGCCGTCCTCGACCGATGGCGCGTCCAGCCACCGAGCGTGACCTCGCCGTCGCTGCACCTCGGGCGCCGGCTGCGCCTCGGCCAGCGCGCGAGGTCCAGCCCGATGTACGTCGGCCGCTCCTCCTGCCTGCGCGCACCAGCTCCTCGAGGCCGGTCACGCCGGTGAGCACGAGCAGGCTGTCCCAGCCCATCGTCACGGCACCCTCGATGTCGGTGTCGAGCCGGTCGCCGACCATCAGCGGATGGTCGCCGCCGACCCGCGCGATGGTCTCCTCGAACAGCGGCTTCATCGGCTTGCCGGCCACCTGCGGGCTCGCGCCCGGTGAACTCCGCGACCAGGCGCACCAGCGTGCCGTTGCCCGGACCGACGCCGTTCGCCGTCGGGATCGACATGTCGGTGTTGCTCGCCACCCACGGCAGCCCGGCCGCGCACCAGGATCGCGCCCTGCACGACCCGCTTCCACGGCATCTCCGGGCCGTAGCCCGTGCGCCACGGCCGCCACGTCGTCCGACGGCTCGAAGACCGGCTCGAGGCCACGCTCGCGCAGCGCCTCCTCCAGCCCGGGGCCGCCGATCACGAAGACCTTGCTGCCCGGCGTCGAGCTGGGTGCTCAGCAGCCGGGCGGCCGCCTGGGAGCTGGTGACGACGTCCTCGTCGTGGGCGTCCACGCCGAGCTCGCGCAGGTGGGCACCGACCTCCGCGGGAGGACGGGCCGCGTTGTTGGTGACGAAGGCGAGGTGCATGCCGCCGGCCTGCGCGGCGTTCAGCGCCTCCGGGGCGCCGGGGACGGCGTCGCGGCCCGACGTACACGACGCCGTCGAGGTCGAGCACCGCCACGTCGTACGCCGCGGTCAGCGGCCCGTCACTCGCTCCCAGCACCGGTCAGCTGCCGCGCTCGAGCGACTTCTCCAGCTCCGCCGCCCGGTCGACCGCATCGGTGATGCGCTCGGCGTCGACGGCCTCGGTGCGGTGGAACCAGGTGAGCGCGTCGTTGTTCGCGGCCGGCCTCGACCAGGGTGTCGGCGTAGGCGTAGCGCAGCCGGGCGACCCACGGCTCGCGCGACTTGGAGAGCAGGTGCGAGTTCTCCAGCGTGCGCAGCGCGGCGTCGATCTCGCCGCGGTCGCGGCGGGCACCGGCCTCGACGATGGTGAGCTCGGCCAGCAGGGCCGGCGCCAGCTTGTCCTTGGGCGCGTTGCTGCACCAGCGCCAGCGCCCGGTCGGGGCGGCCCAGCGCGCGCTCGCAGTCGGCCATGATCGCGACGTAGTCCTGGACGCCGTTCATCCGCTTCGCGGCACGGAGCTCGGCGAGCGCCTCGGCGTACTCACCAGCGGCGTACGCCGCCTCGCCCACGGCCTCGCGCACGACCGCCAGCCGGCTGGCCCGGGCGCGGGCGGCCAGGGTGTGCTCGTAGGCGGTCCTCGGCTCGGAGTCGATCAGCAGGCCGGCGGCCACGAGGTGGCGGGCGACCCGCTGGCGCCAGCTTGTCGGGCAGCGACTTCAGCTGCGCCTGCACGGAGCGGTCGAGCTCCTTGCCGGTGATGTCCTCGGGGATCGGCGGCCCGTCGTAGCGGGCCTGGCTCTCGGTGCGGTCCTCGGTGCGCTCGTCGCGGCGGGGACGGCTGAACTCGCGCCGGCCGTCACGCTTGCCGCCGTCGTGCCCACCGGCACGCGCGACCGCCGCCGCGGCCGGCCGCCGCCCGAGCGCCGCGCCGCTCGGGCGGCCGCCGCTCTGGGGCGGCCGGCCGGTCCCGCTTCCGCGGGGCTTGCGGGGCTGGCGGTCTTCGGGCACGACGGGCTCTTTCTACAGCTGGATCGTCACGAGTGCTGCAGAAAAGACTAAGGGCCGCCCCACGAGGGGGCGGCCCTTAGCAACGTTATGTCCGGCGACGTCCTACTCTCCCACGACCTCCCGGTCGCAGTACCATCGGCGCTGAAAGGCTTGACTTCCGGGTTCGGAATGGAGCCGGGTATTTCCCTTTCGCTATGGCCGCCGAAACTCTATGGAGTTATGCAAAAGCCATGGATCTCTCTGGAGATCTTCACGGCTCCCGACCGTAACTCGGGAGCCACACAGTGGACGCGCAACATCTTTGAGGGACAAGCCCTCGGCCTATTAGTACCGGTCGGCTAGGCATTTCTGCTGTACACCTCCGGCCTATCAACCCAGTCGTCTACTGGGGGCCTTACCCGGTTAACCCGGTGGGAAACCTCATCTTGAAACGTGCTTCCCGCTTAGATGCTTTCAGCGGTTATCACTTCCGAACGTAGCTAACCAGCCGTGCTCCTGGCGGAACAACTGGCACACCAGAGGTTCGTCCATCCCGGTCCTCTCGTACTAGGGACAGCCTTTCTCAAGTTTCCTGCGCGCGCGGCGGATAGGGACCGAACTGTCTCACGACGTTCTAAACCCAGCTCGCGTGCCGCTTTAATGGGCGAACAGCCCAACCCTTGGGACCTACTCCAGCCCCAGGATGCGACGAGCCGACATCGAGGTGCCAAACCATCCCGTCGATATGGACTCTTGGGGAAGATCAGCCTGTTATCCCCGGGGTACCTTTTATCCGTTGAGCGACGCCGCTTCCACATGCCAGCGCCGGATCACTAGTTCCGACTTTCGTCCCTGCTCGAGATGTCACTCTCACAGTCAAGCTCCCTTGTGCACTTACACTCAAAACCTGATTGCCAACCAGGCTGAGGGAACCTTTGAGCGCCTCCGTTACATTTTAGGAGGCAACCGCCCCAGTTAAACTACCCATCAGGCACTGTCCCTGATCCAGATAATGGACCTAGGTTAGATATCTAATACGACCAGAGTGGTATTTCAACGTTGACTCCACCTGAACTGGCGTCCAAGTTTCACAGTCTCCCACCTATCCTACACAAGTCGAACCAAACACCAATACCAAACTATAGTAAAGGTCCCGGGGTCTTTCCGTCCTGCCGCGCGTAACGAGCATCTTTACTCGTAGTGCAATTTCGCCGAGTCCATGGTTGAGACAGCGCCCAAGTCGTTACTCCATTCGTGCAGGTCGGAACTTACCCGACAAGGAATTTCGCTACCTTAGGATGGTTATAGTTACCACCGCCGTTTACTGGGGCTTAAGTTCTGCGCTTCGCTCCGAAGAACTAACACGTCCCCTTAACCTTCCAGCACCGGGCAGGAGTCAGTCCGTATACATCGTCTTACAACTTCGCACGGACCTGTGTTTTTAGTAAACAGTCGCTTGGGCCTGGTCTCTGCGGCCATCATTGCTTCTTGCAGCAAGTGCATTGACAAATCCGGCCCCCCTTCTCCCGAAGTTACGGGGGCATTTTGCCGAGTTCCTTAACCATGGTTCACTCGATCGCCTTAGTATTCTCTACCTGATCACCTGAGTCGGTTTGGGGTACGGGCGGCGCACAGCTCGCTAGAGGTTTTTCTCGACAGCATAGGATCATCCACTTCGTCCATACGGACTCGGCGTCAGGTCTCAGGCACGTGCAACGCGGATTTGCCTACGTTGCGCCCTACACCCTTACCCGCGGTCTACCATCGCCGCGGTTGGACTACCTTCCTGCGTCACCCCATCGCTTGACTACTACCGGTTCGGGTCGTGCGCTCCGCCTCCATCGTCCCGAAGGATCCCGGAGGTTTTGGGCACTTAGCATCACCGGGTTCGTCAGGGTCGCTGTTTTGCCGGTACGGGAATATCAACCCGTTGTCCATCGACTACGCCTGTCGGCCTCGCCTTAGGTCCCGACTTACCCAGGGCAGATTAGCTTGACCCTGGAACCCTTGATCATTCGGCGGAAGAGTTTCTCACTCTTCATTCGCTACTCATGCCTGCATTCTCACTCGTGTGGCGTCCACGGCTGGTTCACACCGCCGCTTCACTCGCCACACGACGCTCCCCTACCCATCCACGCACCTGGACCACGAAGGGCCTGGCTTAACGCATGAATGCCATAGCTTCGGTGGATAACTTGAGCCCCGCTACATTGTCGGCGCGAAATCACTTGACCAGTGAGCTATTACGCACTCTTTCAAGGGTGGCTGCTTCTAAGCCAACCTCCTGGTTGTCTCTGCGACTTCACATCCTTTTCCACTTAGTTATCGCTTTGGGACCTTAGCTGATGGTCTGGGCTGTTTCCCTTTCGACAATGGAGCTTATCCCCCACTGTCTCACTGCCGCGCTCTCACTTACTGGCATTCGGAGTTTGGTTAATTTCGGTAAGCTTGTAGGCCCCCTAGACTATCCAGTGCTCTACCTCCAGCAAGAAACACGCGACGCTGCACCTAAATGCATTTCGGGGAGAACCAGCTATCACGAAGTTTGATTGGCCTTTCACCCCTATCCACAGGTCATCCCCTCAGTTTTCAACCTAAGTGGGTTCGGTCCTCCACGCGGTCTTACCCGCGCTTCAACCTGCCCATGGATAGATCACTTCGCTTCGGGTCTTGGTCGTGCCACTAAGTCGCCCTATTAGGACTCGCTTTCGCTACGGCTTCCCCACACGGGTTAACCTTGCGACACAACGCAAACTCGCAGGCTCATTCTTCAAAAGGCACGCTGTCACAAAGACCGAAGTCTTCGCTCCAACGGATTGTAGGCACATGGTTTCAGGTACTATTTCACTCCCCGCCAGGGGTACTTTTCACCTTTCCCTCACGGTACTTGTCCGCTATCGGTCACCAAGGAGTATTTAGGCTTAACGGGTGGTCCCGCCAGATTCACACGGAATTTCAGGGGTTCCGTGTTACTTGGGGTGACGCTTCAGAGCCATCGTCTTACGTATACGGGGGTATCACCCTCTATGCCGGGACTTTCCAGTCCACTTCGACTTCAACGATGGTTTCTTACTCTGTGCTGGTTCGGCAGAACCAACCAAGCGGCCCCACAACCCTCAAACCAGCAACGCCTGCCGGCTATCACACTAGTTGAGTTTGGCCTGTTCCGATTTCGCTCGCCACTACTCTCGGAATCACTTTTGTTTTCTCTTCCTGTGGGTACTGAGATGTTTCACTTCCCCACGTTCCCTCCAACTGCCCTATGTGTTCAGGCAGAGGTAACTGGACATGACTCCAGCTGGGTTTCCCCATTCGGAAATCCCCGGATCACAGCTTGGTTGCCAACTTCCCGGGGCTTATCGCAGGCTCCTACGTCCTTCATCGGCTCTTGGTGCCAAGGCATCCACCATGTGCCCTTAGTAGCTTGTCTTGCTACAAAGATGCTCGCGTCCACTGTGTAGTTCTCAAATTACGGGCGGCTCCTCAACCAGATCCTCGCTTGCCTGGCGGCCGTCGATGACGGCGTGCCAGGAAGTTCGAGGGGGTGGAGGCCCAGAAGAATCGATCACTCGATCCCTCAGGACCCAACAGTGTGCCTGGAGAGCTCCCACGCTCAGTGCTCGAGGTTCCACGCAGCCGGCCCT
>CAVSMJ010000014.1:0-62500 GCA_963729015.1 uncultured Actinomycetota bacterium | reverse complement strand
CGCAGCGGGCGGTCGCGACGACGCGGTCGAGCTGGCGACCGCCGTGGTTGGAGATCCACACCGCGGCCGCGCCGGCCTGGACGCACAGGTCCGCGTCGTCGGGCCGGAGCACGCCCTTGACCGCGACGGGCAGCCCGGTCGATTCGGCCAGCCAGGCGATGTCGGCGGGGCCGAGGTCCATCGCCTTCTCCCGGTCGGCCGGGTCGAGCCCGATCGTGGTCGGCGCGTTGGCGCCGACCCAGCCCGTCTCGGCGACCTCCCAGACGCGCGGCTCGTCCGGCACCGCGTAGCGGGTGCCGAGCACCGGGGTGTCGGCGGTGAGCACGATGCCGCTCGCGCCGTCCGCCACGGCACGGCGCAGCAGCGGCTCGGTGTCCGCGCGGTCCGCGGCGACGTACACCTGCAGCCACCAGGTCACCCCGGTCGCTGCGATGTCGGCGAAGGTGCTGCCGGCGTTGCTGGAGACGACCAGGGGTACGCCGGACGCGGCGGCGGCGCGGGCCATGGCCACCTCGCCCTCGGGGTCGGCGGCCCGTTGCAGCGTCATCGGCGCGATGCCGATCGGGAGCCGGAAGGGGCGTCCGAGGAGGGAGCAGGAGGTGTCGACCTCACGCACGTCGCGGAGCACGTGGGGCGCGATGCGGAAGGACCGCCACGCCTCCGCGGCCTCCCGCACCGTCACCTCGTCGCGCGCGCCCTCCTGGACGTAGCGGAAGACCGGCCCCGGCAGCGCCTCCCGGGCGAGGGACTCCACCTGGTCGAGCCAGCGCGAGGCGGTCACCGGCGGCTCGGCCATGGTCAGCCGAGCTCCACGCCCGCGAGGTTCTTCTTGCCCCGCCGCAGGACCAGCCAGCTGCCTGCCGAGCAGGTCGCCGTCGCCGGGGACGTGGTCGACGTCGGTGATGCGCTCGTTGTTGAGGTAGGCGCCGCCCTCGGTGATCGTCCGGCGCGCGTCGCCCTTGCTCTTCACCAGCCCGGTCTCGACGAGCAGGTCGACGACGCCGGTGCCCTTGGCGGCCCGGGTGGCGCCGGCCTCGCGCAGGGCGGCGGCGAGGGTCTCGGGCCGGAGCTCGTGCAGGTCACCGCCCCCGAACAGCGCCGCGGCCGCGGCCTTGGCGTGCTCGGTCTCCTCGGCCCCGTGGACCTCGGTGGTGACGGCGTCGGCGAGCGCCTTCTGGCCGGCGCGGAGGAACGGCTTCTCGGCGGTCTGCTGCTCGAGTGCCTCGATCTCCTCGTGGCGACAGGAACGTGAAGATGCGCAGCAGCTCGCCGACCTTCTCGTCCTCCACGTTGAGCCAGAACTGGTGGAAGGCGTACGGCGACATCATCTGCGGGTCGAGCCACAGGGCGCCGCCCTCGGTCTTGCCGTACTTGGTGCCGTCGGTCTTGGTGACCAGCGGCGTCGCGAACGCGTGGGCCTTGCCGCCGTCGGAGCGCCGGATCAGCTCCACGCCGCCGGTGAGGTTGCCCCACTGGTCGGAGCCGCCGAACTGCAGCGTCACGCCGTGGTCGCGGAACAGGTTCAGGAAGTCCATCGACTGCAGCAGGATGTAGCTGAACTCGGTGTAGCTGATGCCGTCCTCGAGGCGGGTGCGCACCACGTCGCGCGCGAGCATCCGGTTGACCGGGAAGTGCTTGCCGATGTCGCGCAGGAAGTCGATCGTGGACAGGCTCATGGTCCAGTCGTAGTTGTTGACCATCGTCGCCCCGGTCGGCCCGTCGAAGTCGAGGTAGGGCTCGATCTGCCGGTGCACCTTCTCGACCCACTCCTTGACGGTGTCGAGCGAGTTCAGGGTCCGCTCCCCCGAGTCGCGTGGGTCGCCGATCATGCCGGTGGCGCCGCCGACCAGGGCGTACGGCGTGTGGCCCGCGAGCTGGAGCCGCTTGGCGGTGAGGAGCTGCACGAGGTTGCCCATGTGCAGGCTCGGAGCGGTGGGGTCGAAGCCCACGTAGAACCGGACGCTGTCCTCGGCGAGCGCCTCGCGGAGGGCGTCGCGGTCGGTCGAGTGCGCGATCAGCCCGCGCCACTCCAGGTCGTCGAGCAGGGTTGGGTCAGGACTCACGCAGGCCAGCCTGCCATGCGGCGTCCGCGCCCGGGACGCGACGTCGGCCCGGCGGACACGCCGCGCGCGGACTGACCGGATTGCGCCCATGACGGCCACGACGTACCTACACTCTCGGCCAGTCTGTCCTGAAGGTGAGACATGTCCCCCCACTGGCACCTGCTCCGCCAGCGACGTACCGCCGTGCTCGCGGTCGTGCTCGTCTGCCTGGCTCCCCTGCTGGCCCTGACCGTGCTGGCGGCGCCTGCCGACGCTGCGGGCCGCAACCTGCACCGCGGCAGCCACGGCAAGGCGGTCCGCCTGCTGGAGAGCCGGCTGCACCGGTTGGAGCTGCTGCCCGCGTCCGCGGTCGACGGTCGCTACCGGGCGGCCACGGTCAACTCGGTGAAGCGCTTCCAGCGCCTGAACCACGTGCGGGTGACCGGGCGCGTCAACACGAGCGTCTGGAACATGATCGCCCGCGAGGTGAACCGACGGATCAAGGCCGCGCGGGGTCCGGCACCGAGCATCATCGGTCACCGCGGGGCGGTCCGCCCGGGACTGGCGGAGAACACCCTGGCGTCGTTGCGCTACGCCCACGGCTGGGCCGACGTGCTGGAGTTCGACCTGCGGCGCACCGCCGACCACGAGATCGTGCTGATGCACGACGCGACGCTGAACCGGACCACCAACTGCACGGGCAATCTGACGTCCTGGAACGCTGGAGGACCTGCGCGCCCAGTGTCGAGTCGACGGTCAGCCGATCCCGACGTTCGCCGAGGTGGCGGCGTACGCCGCGACGGTGCCGGAGCCGATCGCTCCGGAGCTGAAGAACCAGGACTTCAGCGAGGCCGACATCGCGAAGGTGGTCGACCTGCTCGACCAGTACCACCTCGTCGACCGGACCTACGTGCAGTCGTTCGAGCCGGCTGTCCTGGCGCGGGTGCACGACGTGCGACCGGCCCTGAAGACCGTGCTCGTCTCGTGGACGCCGCCGTCGGTGCCGGCGATCAGGGGCACCGGCTCGGCGCAGGTCGCGGTCGACATGGCGAACCTGACAGCCCCCCGGGTAGCGCTCTACCGCCGCAACGGGCTGAAGGTCTGGACGTTCACGGCGCTCGACCAGGCCGGTCTGGCCAAGGCCCGCTCGCTGCGCGTCAACGCGCTCGTCACGGACATCCCGCGCCAGGCGAAGAACTACTACCGCTAGCGCTGCTTCGCGGCGACGTAGCGGCTCACGGTCGGGTCGCCGGTGACCCAGAAGCGCCAGGGCCGGTCGGCCGCCTTGCGCAGCCCCACGCGTGGACCGGTGCTGATGTCGCCGACCGCCGGCCCGGGGACGAGCACGTCGCGCAGGTCGAGGCCGTTGTCGCCGCAGGTCGATGCCGAGCGCCTGGCAGAGCCGGCCCGGGCCGCGGGCGAGGTCGCGGTCGGACGAGCGCGGTCGCCGCTCGCGGGCGGTCTCGAGGCCGTCGACGATCTCGCCGGCGCGCAGCAGGATCGCGCTGGGGTTGCCCTCGGGGCCGCAGGAGACGTTGCAGCAGTGGTGCATCCCGTAGGTGAAGTAGACGTAGAGGTGCCCCGGCGGGCCGAACATCACCGCGTTGCGCTCGGTGCGGCCGTTGTGGGCGTGGGAGCCGGGGTCGTTCGGGCCGTCGTACGCCTCGACCTCGGTGAGCCGGACGGTGACGCCGCCGTGCGTGAACGTGGCGCCGAGCAGGAGCGGTGCCACCTCGAGGACCGGGCGGTCGAGGATCTCGGTCAGGTCAGCCATGCGCGGTGCTCGGCGACGGCGGCGCGGAGCTCGGCGAGCTGCTCGGCCACCCGGTCGGGGGCGGTGCCGCCGCGGCCGTTGCGGGAGGCGACGGAGCCCTCGGCGGTGAGCACGTCGCGGACGGCCGGGGTGAGCCGCGGGTCGATCTCGGCGAACTGCTCGTCGGTCAGCTCGTCGAGCTCGATGCCCGAGCTCCTCGCAGCGGCGTACGCAGGCACCGGCGAGCTCGTGGGCGACGCGGAACGGCACGCCCTCGCGGACCAGCCACTCGGCGATGTCGGTGGCGAGCGAGAAGCCCTGCGGCGCGAGCTCGGCCATCCGGTCGGTGTCGAAGGTGAGCGTGGCGACCTGGCCGGTGAAGGCGGGCAGCAGCACCTCGAGGGTGTCGACGGCGTCGAAGACCGGCTCCTTGTCCTCCTGGAGGTCGCGGTTGTAGGCGAGCGGCAGCGCCTTGAGGGTGGCGAGCAGTCCGGCGAGGTCGCCGATCAGCCGGCCGGCCTTGCCGCGGGCGAGCTCGGCGATGTCGGGGTTCTTCTTCTGCGGCATGATGCTCGACCCCGTCGAGAAGGCGTCGTCGAGCTTCACGAAGCCGAACTCGCGGGTCGCCCAGAGGATGATCTCCTCGGCCTGGCGGCTGACGTCGACGCCGATCATCGCGGCGACGAAGGCGAACTCGGCGACGAAGTCGCGGCTCGCCGTACCGTCGATCGAGTTGGCGGTGCTGCCGGTGAAGCCGAGGTCGCGGGCCACCGCCTCGGGGTCGAGGCCGAGGCTGGAACCGGCGAGCGCACCCGAGCCGTACGGCGAGTCGGCCGCGACCCTGGCGTCCCAGTCGCGCAGCCGCGACACGTCGCGGACCAAGCGGCCAGGCGTGCGCCATCAGGTGGTGGCTGAGCAGCACCGGCTGCGCGTGCTGGAGGTGTGTGCGACCCGGCATGATCGCGCCGTGGTGGCGCTCGGCCTGGTCGGCGATGGCGTCGGCGAGGTCGAGGACTCTCGACCCGATCGTGCGGGCGTGGTCGCGCAGGAACACCTTGAACAGCGTGGCGATCTGGTCGTTGCGGCTGCGCCCGGCGCGGAGCTTGCCGCCGAGGTCGGCACCGACCAGCTCGACCAGGGCACCCTCGAGCGCGCCGTGGACGTCCTCGTCGGAGTCCTGCGGCAGCAGCTCGCCGCTCTGCACCCGCCGGTCGAGCTCGTCGAGCCCCTCCAGCAGGCCGTCGCGCTCGTCGTCGGTGAGCAGCCCGGCGCCGTGCAGCACGCGGGCGTGCGCGCGGGAGCCGTCGAGGTCGTAGCCCGCCAGCCGCCAGTCGAAGTGGGTGCTCTTCGACAGCGCCTCGAGCTCCGGGCTCGGTCCCCCGGCGAACCGGCCGCCCCAGAGCTTGCCGGCGCCGGTGTACCGCTGCTCGTCATGGTGCCTTTCGTACGGTGGTGGGCTGACGCGCAGCGCTGACGCTGTTCTGACGCTGAACGGTCGCCGGGCGACCATAACTCCGCGTTCAGCGGGCTCGCTCAGTCGGTCCGACCTCCATGGCCACGTCGTCGAGCACGCGGTCGCTCTCGTCGCCCTCGGCGGCGGGGTTGCTGGTGATCCGGTCGGCGCCGCCGGCCTCGAGCTCGCCGTAGAGGGTGCCGTTCTCGACGAGCACCTGGCCCTGGTCGAGCGGCTGGGCGGCGTACAGCTCGAGCTTGGAGCGGGAGTCGGCGATGTCGAGGTTGCGCATGGTCAGCTGGCCGATCCGGTCGGTCGGGCCGAAGGCGGCGTGCTCGGTGCGCTCCATCGACAGCTTGTCGGGGTGGTAGGAGAAGTTCTCGCCCTCGGTGCGCAGGATCGTGTAGTCCTCGCCGCGCCGCAGCCGCAGGGTCACCTCGCCCGTCACCAGCGAGGCGATCCAGCGCTGGATGGACTCGCGCAGCATCAGCGCCTGCGGGTCGAGCCACCGGCCCTCGTAGAGCATCCGGCCGAGCTGGCGACCCTGGTTGTGGTAGTTCGCGACGGTGTCCTCGTTGTGGACCGCGTTGAGCAGCCGCTCGTAGGCCGTCCAGAGCAGCGCCATGCCGGGTGCCTCGTAGATGCCGCGCGACTTGGCCTCGATGATGCGGTTCTCGATCTGGTCGGACATGCCGATGCCGTGGCGGCCACCGATCTCGTTGACCGCGTGGACCAGCTCGACGGGGTCGCCGTACGTCTTGCCGTTGACCGCGACCGGGCGACCGAACTCGAAGCGGATGGTGACGTCCTCGGGGTCGATGCACGACGTCGGGGTCCCAGAACTTCACGCCCATGATCGGCTCGACGGTCTCGAGCGACACGTCGAGGTGCTCGAGGGTCTTGGCCTCGTGGGTGGCGCCCCAGATGTTGGCGTCGGTGGAGTACGCCTTCTCCTTGCTGTCGCGGTAGGGCAGGTCGTGCTCGGTGAGCCACTGGCTCATCTCGGCGCGGCCGCCGAGCTCGGTGACGAAGTCGGCGTCCAGCCACGGCTTGTAGATGCGCAGGTCGGGGTTGGCGAGCAGGCCGTAGCGGTAGAACCGCTCGATGTCGTTGCCCTTGAAGGTCGAGCCGTCGCCCCAGATGTCGACGCCGTCCTCGTGCATGGCGCGGACCAGCATGGTGCCGGTCACGGCGCGGCCGAGCGGGGTGGTGTTGAAGTAGGCGCGGCCGCCGGAGCGGATGTGGAAGGCGCCGCAGGCCATCGCGGCCAGGCCCTCCTCGACGAGCTGGGTGCGGCAGTCGACCGCGCGGGCGATCTCGGCGCCGTACAGCACGGCCCGGTCGGGGACGCCGTCGATGTCGGGCTCGTCGTACTGGCCGATGTCGGCGGTGTAGGTGCACGGGATGGCGCCCTTGTCGCGCATCCAGGCCACCGCCACCGAGGTGTCGAGGCCTCCGGAGAAGGCGATGCCGACACGTTCTCCGCTGGGCAGCGAGGTGAGGACCTTGCTCACGTTGGGTTCCTTACGTCGTTTCGGGAAGAGGCTGGGCTGGTCAGGTTCGGGCGGACCTGGGTGGTCGAGGGCTCGACCGGCCAGGCCCACGAGTCGTCGTACGACGTCCTCGCCGCCGGCCGGGTCGCGCGAGATCACCACCACGGTGTCGTCGCCGGCGATGGTGCCGAGCACGTTGCCGAGCTCGGCCTTGTCGAGCGCCGAGGCCAGGAAGTTCGCCGCGCCGGGCGGGGTGCGCAGCACGACGAGGTTGGCGCTCGCCTCGGCGGAGACGAGCAGCTCCTCGCACAGCCGGGCCAGCCGGCTCTCGCTGGCGGCGGTCTCGCGCGGGGCGACCGGCGACCGGTCACCACCCTCGGCGGGCACGGCGTACACCAGCGTGCCGGAGGCGGAGCGGACCTTGACCGCGTCGAGCTCGACGAGGTCGCGGCTGAGCGTGGCCTGGGTGACGACGACGCCGTTGTGGGCGAGCAGCTCGCCGAGCTCGCTCTGCGACCGGACCTCGCGGTGGTTGAGCAGGTCGATCTCGAGCTGCTGGCGGGCGTTCTTGGTCGGCGGGATGTGCGGCGTGCTGCGTCATGAGGGACCTCCGGACAGCAACCAGACGAGGACGGCCTTCTGGACGTGCCGCCTGTTCTCGGCCTCGTCCCAGACCACGCTGCGCGGACCCTCGAGCACCTCCGCGGTGATCTCCTTGCCGCGGTAGGCGGGCAGGCAGTGCAGCGCGATCGCGTCGTCGGCGGCGTGCGCGAGCAGGGCGTCGTTGAGCTGCCAGGGCGCGAAGGCCTCGGCGCGCGCCGCCGCCTCGGCCTCGCGGCCCATCGAGACCCAGGTGTCGGTGGCGACGACGTCGGCAGCCGAGCGCGGCCTCGACCGGGTCGGCGACGAACGGTCGGCGGAGCCGCCGGTGCCCTGCGCGATCTCCTGGGCCCGTGGCGAGGACCGTCGGCGTCGGGTGCGTAGTCGTCGGGGCCGCTGACCCGCACGTGCATCCCGGCGGTCGCACCGGCGAGCAGCAGGCTGTGCCCCATGTTGCAGCCGGCGTCGCCGACGAAGGCGAGCGTCTGTCCGGCGAGCGTGCCGCGGTGCTCGCGGACGGTGAGCAGGTCGGCGAGCGCCTGGCAGGGGTGGAACTGGTCGGTCAGCGCGTTGATGACGGGTACGCCGGCGTGCGCTGGCCATGTCCTCGAGCCGGGCCTGCTCGTGGGTGCGCCAGACGATGGCCGAGGCCTGCCGGCCGAGCACCCGAGCGGTGTCGGCGACGGACTCGCGCACGCCGATCTGGGCCAGCGACCCGTCGATGATCATCGGGAAGCCGCCGAGCTCGGCGATGCCCGAGGCGAACGACGCCTGCGTGCGCAGGGTCGGCTTGTCGAAGAGGACCGCGACGGTGCGGGGACCGGCGAGCGGGCGCTCGTCGTACGGGCTGGCCTTGAGCTTCAGCGCGAGCTCGAGCACCGCCGCCTGCTGCTCGGGCGACAGGTCGTCGTCGCGGAGGAAGTGGCGCGTCATGGCTGGTGTCTCTCGTACGCCGAGTCGAGGATGCCGGGCCACGCGGCCAGGAACGAGTCGGCCTGCTCGGCGGTGAGGACCAGCGGCGGCGCCAGCCGGACCCGCTCGGGGGTCGGGTTGTTCACGATGAAGCCGGCCTCGAGGGCGACGGCGAACACCTCGGCCGACGCGGCCTCGGTGAGGTCGAGCCCGATCAGCAGGCCGGAGCCGCGGACCTCGGTGACCCGGTCGTCCTGGACGAGCCCGTCGCGCAGCCGCTGCGCCGACCTCGGTGGCGTTCTCGAGGAGGCCGTCCTTCTCGATCGTGTCGAGCACGGCGAGGGCAGCGGCAGCGGCGACCGGGTTGCCGCCGAAGGTGGTGCCGTGGTTGCCGGGCTGGAGCAGGTCGGCCGCCTCGCCGGTGGCGATGCAGGCACCGATCGGGAAGCCGCCGGCCAGGCCCTTGGCCACGGTGACGATGTCGGCGACACCGTCGATGGGGTCGGCGACGGCGGGGTTCTGGTGGGCGTACCAGGCGCCGGTGCGGCCCACGCCGGTCTGGATCTCGTCGAGCCACAGCAGGGTGCCGTGCTCGCGGGTGATCTCACGCGCCCGGGCGAGGTAGTCGAGCGGCGGCGCGACCACGCCGGCCTCGCCCTGGAGCGGCTCGAGGATCGACGGCGGCGGTCTCGTCGGTGACGGCCGCGGCGAGCGCGTCGGCGTCGCCGTACGGCACGAACGTGACGCCGCCGGGCAGCGGCTCGAACGGCTCGCGGTAGGCCTCCTTGGCGGTCAGGGCGAGCGCGCCCATGGTGCGGCCGTGGAAGGCGCCCTCGGTGGCCACCACGTGGGTGCGGCCGGTGCGCCGGGTCAGCTTGAGGGCGGCCTCGTTGGCCTCGGTGCCGGAGTTGGCGAAGAACACCTTGCCGGTGGCTGCCGAGCTTCTCGAGAAGGCGCTCGGCGAGCGTCACCTGCGGGTCGGTCGCGAAGAAGTTCGAGACGTGCCCCAGGGTCTGGAGCTGGTCGGTGACCGCGCCGACCAGCGCCGGGTGGGCGTGGCCGAGCGAGTTGACCGCGATGCCGCCGAGCAGGTCGAGGTACTGCTTGCCGGCGTCGTCCCACACGTAGGGACCTTCGCCTCGGGTGAGCACCAGCTTGGGCGGCCCGAAGGTGTTCATCATCGAGTCGGCGTAGCGCTCCTGGACGTCGTTCATGTCGGACTCCTTCCGCTCGCCGCTGGCGTAGGCCTTGCGCAGCTTGGTCTCCACACCGGGCAGCACCTGGGTGCCGACGCCCTCCTTGGTGAACAGCTCGAGGAGCACGGCGTGCGGCTCGCGGCCGTCGACCACCGTCGCGCGGGGCACTCCCCCGGTGACCGCGTCGTAGCAGGCCTGCATCTTCGGGACCATGCCGCTGTCGAGGCTGGGCATCAGCTCGGCGAGCCGCTCGGGGCTGATCTCCTGGATCACGTCGTCGCTGTCGGGCCAGTCGCGGTAGAGGCCCTCGACGTCGGTGAGCACCATCAGCTTCTCGGCACCGAGAGCGACGGCGAGCGCCGCGGCCGCGGTGTCGGCGTTGACGTTGTGCACCAGGCCGGCCGTGTCGGGGGCGACGCTCGAGATCACCGGGATCCGGCCGGACTCGACGAGGTCCTCGACCGCCTCGGGCCGCACGTGCGCGACCTCGCCGACCAGGCCGAGGTCGACCTCCTCGCCGTCGACGACGGTGTTGGTGGCCTTGGCGGTGAACAGGCCGGCGTCCTCACCGGAGAGCCCGACGGCGATGTGACCGTGCTGGTTGATCAGGCCGACCAGCTCGCGCTGCACCTGGCCGACGAGCACCATGCGGACGACGTCCATCGCCTCGGGCGTGGTCACCCGCAGGCCGCCCTTGAACTCCGACTCGATGCCGAGCCTGCTTGAGCATCTTGCTGATCTGCGGCCCACCGCCGTGCACGACGACGGGCTTGAAGCCGGCGTAGCGGAGGAACGCGATGTCCTCGGCGAAGGCCTTCTTCAGGTCGTCGTCGATCATCGCGTTGCCGCCGTACTTCACCACGACGACCTGGCCGTGGTACTTCATCAGCCAGGGCAGGGCGCCGGCGAGGGTCTCGGCGGGGTGGATGGAGTAGGGCTTCTCGTTCTGGTTCTCGTTCGGGTCGCTCATGAGGAGTACGCGCTGTTCTCGTGGACGTAGGCGTGGGTCAGGTCGTTGGTCCAGACGGTCGCCCGCTCGGACCCGGCCTTGAGGTCGATGGTCACGGTGACCTCGCTCTTGGACAGGTCGACCTTGGCGGGGTCCTCGGCCGGGGTGGAGGCCTTGCAGACCCAGACACCGTTCATGGCGACGTCGAGGTCGGCGGGGTCGAAGGCGGCCTTCGTCGTACCGATGCTCGCCAGCACGCGGCCCCAGTTGGGGTCCTTGCCGAAGACGGCGGCCTTGAACAGGTTGCTGCGGGCGACGCTGCGCCCGACCTCGACGGCCTCGGCCTCGGTGGCGGCGTGCAGCACGGTGATCGCGATCTCGTGGTCGGCGCCCTCGGCGTCCTTGAGCAGCTGCATGGCGAGGTCGGTGCAGGCCTGGCTGAGCGCCTCGGCGAAGTCGGCGAGGCTCGGCGTCACGCCGCTCGCGCCGCTCGCCATCAGCGTGACCGTGTCGTTGGTCGACATGCAGCCGTCGGAGTCGAGCCGGTCGAAGCTCGCGCCGGTGGCGGCGCGCAGCGCGGTGTCGAGGTCGGCGGCGGGGACGACGGCGTCGGTGGTGAGTACGACGAGCATGGTCGCCAGCTGCGGAGCCAGCATCCCGGCGCCCTTGGCCATCCCGCCGATCGACCAGCCGTTGCCCTCGACGACGACCTGCTTGCTCACCGAGTCGGTGGTCATGATCGCCTCGGCGGCGTGGGTGCCGCCGTCGTCGCTCAGCGCGGCGAGGCAGTCGTCGACGCCCTTGAGGAGGTTCTCGCGGGGGTTGCTCAGGCCGATCAGGCCGGTCGAGCAGACGACGACGTCGCCGGCGCCGATGCCGAGGCCGTCGGCGACCTGCTCGGCCACGGCGTGCGTGGTCTGGAAGCCCTCGGCGCCGGTGTAGCAGTTGGCGCCGCCGGAGTTCAGCACGACCGCGCGGACGATGCCGTCCTTGACGACCTCCTCGCTCCACAGGATCGGGTTGGCCTTGCAGCGGTTGGCGGTGAAGACCGACGCGGAGTCGTGGTTCGGGTCCGGTGTTGACGACCAGCGCGACGTCCTTGCCGCCGCTGGTCTTCAGGCCTGCTTCGACGCCGGCTGCGGTGAAGCCGGCGGGGTGGGTGACGCTCACTTCTGATGTCTCCTTGGGGTCGACGGGAACGGCGGGGGCGACGTCGTGCCCTCGTCGTCGCCACTCCTCGGCAGCCCGGTCGGCGTCGTTGACCGGGACCAGGACCCAGTCGGTGTCGAAGGTGGAGATCGTGAACACGCTGATCTCCGCGTCGGCCAGCGGCTGGAGCAGCTCGGCGAGGATGCCGGTCAGCGAGAAGTCGAGCGGACCCTCCACGGCGAACGCGGTGAACGGCCCGGCCTGCTGGACCTTCTTCGGCACGCTGCGCCGGGCGCAGACCAGGCTGGTCTCGCGCGCCGTCGCGGTGATCGAGAACAGCGACGACGACTCGGCCCAGGACGGGATCTCCGCTCCCGGTGGGAGCCGGACGACGGCGAGCGTCTCGGGGAACTGCTCGAGCTTCAACGCTGCTCGCCGCGGCTCGCTCATGGCGCCAGCCCCACGGTCGAGAGGCCGGTCTGCTCGGGGATCCCGAGGGCGAGGTTCATGCACTGCACGGCGGCACCGCCGGTGCCCTTGGCCAGGTTGTCGACCGCGCCGACGGCGACCATCCGGCCGGCGGCCTCGTCGAGCGCGACCTGCAGGTGCACGGAGTTGGAGCCGGTGACCGACTTGGTGGCGGGCCACTGCCCCTCGGGGAGGAGGAACACGAACGGCTCGTCGGCGTACGCCTTCTCGTAGGCCGCACGCAGGTCGTCGGCGGTGACGCCGTCCTGGATCGAGGCGCTGGCGGTGGCCAGGATGCCGCGCGGCATCGGGACGAGCACGGGCGTGAAGCTGACCCGCACGGTGGCGTCGGTCAGGCCGGAGAGGTTCTGCACGATCTCGGGGGTGTGGCGGTGGGTGCCGCCGACGCCGTACGCCGAGGCCGAGCCCATCACCTCGCTGCCGAGCAGGTTGGGCTTGGGCGCCTTGCCCGCGCCGCTGGTGCCGGAGGCCGCGACCACCACGAGGTCGTCGGCGTGCACGAGCCCGGCGGCGACGGCCGGGGCGAGCGACAGGGTCGAGACGGTCGGGTAGCAGCCGGGGACCGCGATCCGGCGCGCACCCTCGAGCTGGGCGCGCTGGCCGGGGAGCTCGGGCAGCCCGTAGGGCCAGGAGCCGGCGTGCGTCGAGCCGTAGAACTTCTCCCAGTCCTCGGCGTCGGTCAGCCGGAAGTCGGCACCGCAGTCGATCACCACCGTGTCGTCACCGAGCTGCTCGGCGACCGGACCGGACTGGCCGTGCGGCAGCGCGAGGAAGACGACGTCGTGCCCGGCGAGGGTCTCGGTGGCTGGTCTCCTCCAGCACCCGGTCGGCCAGCGGGACGAGGTGGGGCTGCAGCGCACCGAGGCGCTCGCCCGCGTTGGAGCCGGCGGTCAGGGTGCCGATCTCGACGTCGGGGTGGGCGAGCAGCAGGCGCAGGACCTCTCCCCCGGCGTATCCGCTGGCTCCGGCGACGGCGACTCTGGTCGGTGACATGTGCATGACTATACAGAGGTCTGTATGGCCGGTCTAACCGGGGGTCTCGCCAGTGGACGCTCGCGGGTGGACCATGGCGGTAGGGAACTCAGGAGACTCGATCGTGGCGAACATCTGGGCACACGGCAACGCCTACGAGCACTTCATGGGCCGCTGGAGCCGACTCGTGGCGCCGCGGTTCGTGAGCTGGCTGCACGCCCCGGCCGGACTGCGCTGGATCGACGCCGGGCTGCGGCAGCGGCGCGCTCACCTCGGCCGATCCTCGCCTCGCCTCCCCCGCCTCGGTGCTGGCCGTCGACCCGAGCGCGGGGCTTCGTCGAGGAGGCGCGCCGCGCTCGTCGACGACGACCGGGTGACGCTTCGAGGTGATGGGCGCCGAGGACCTCCCGGCCGGAGTCGGCCGACATCGTCGTCTCCGGGCTGGTGCTCAACTTCACCCGCGACCCGCTGCGGGCGCGTGACCACGATGGCGCGCGCCGCGCCCGGCGGGACAGTGTGGCGGCGTACGTCTGGGACTACGGCGGCCGGATGGAGATGCTGCGGATGTTCTGGGACGTGGCCTGCTCGCTCGACGCCTCGGCCATCGACCGGGACGAGTCCCACCGGTTCGACGTGTGCGAGCCCGGTGCGCTGCCGGCGCTGTGGGCGCGCGCGGGGTTCTCCGAGGTGCGCAGCGGGGGGCCTGGAGATCACCATGGAGTTCCGCGACTTCGACGACCTGTGGCAGCCGTTCCTCGGCGGGACGGGTACGGCGCCGGCGTACGTCGCCACGCTGGACGACGGCCGCCGCGAGCGGCTGCGCGACGGGCTGCGAGCGGATGGTGCACGCCGACGCCGACGGCCAGATCCGGCTGCCAGGCCCGGGCGTGGGCGTGTCCGGACGGGTCGCCTGAGCTACGCGCGCTGCTCCGCGCCGTGTCGCTGCACGGCGAGCTCGACCGCGGCGTCGCGGGCCGCGGCGGTGTCCTTCTCGGTGAGCGTGCGGTCGGGCGCGCGGAAGCGCAGCGCGAAGGCGAGCGACTTGCGGCCCTCGCCGACCTGCTGGCCGGTGTAGACGTCGAAGAGCCGCACCGACTCGCACAGCGGTCCGGCGCCCTCGCGCAGCGTGGCCGCGAGCTCCGCGGCCGGCAGGTCGGCGGCGACGATCGAGCGCGACGTCCTCCTTGGCGACCGGGTAGGCGGAGAACTCCGGCGCGGGCGGCACGGTCGACGGCGCGGGCGAGGAGGGCGTCGAGGTCGAGCTCGGCGACCGAGGTGCGGGGCGGCACGCCGAACGCTGCGGCACACCGTGGGGTGCAGCTCGCCGGCGTGGCCGACGGTGGTCTCGCCGAGCATCAGCTCGGCGCAGCGGCCCGGGTGCCAGGGCGCGAGGCTCGTCTGGCGCACGGTCAGCTCGAGGCCGAGCGCGTCCGGCGACGACGCGTGCGGTCTCGATGACGTCGCTCCAGCTCGCCGGTCGACCCTCGCCCCACCAGCCGGCGCGGTCGCGGTCGCCGCACGACGGCGAAGGCGAGGTGCAGCGGCTGGTCGGGCAGCGCCTTGTTGAGGTCGTCCCACTCCCCCTCGGTCGGCCGGCGGTCGACCGGCAGGATCGGCGCGCCGACGCCCGAGTGCGGGCAGCGTGACCGGAGCGGTCTCGAACAGGGCGAGGTCGCTGGTGCCGCGGCTGACGTTGCGGGCGACCGTGCGGAGCAGGCCGGGCAGCAGCGTGGTGGTCATCAGCGGCTCTTCGCTGCTCAGCGGGTTGGCCAGCCGGAGCGTCGTACGACGGGAGTCGGCGGCGTCGAGGCCGAGCCGGTCGAGGTCGGCCTCCCCGATGAACGGGAAGTTGAGCACCTCGACGTACCCCTCGCCGGCCAGCGTGCGGCCGACCCGGCGGCGCATCGACTGGGCCTGGGTGAGGCCGCGGCCCGACGGCGCCGGTGGGCAGCACGCTCGGCACGTCCTCGTAGCCGACGATGCGCGCGACCTCCTCGACCAGGTCGAACGGGTCGGAGAGGTCGGGTCGCCAGGGCGGCACGGTGGCGGTGAGCTCGTCGGCTCCGGCCTCGACCTCGCAGCCGACGGCCTCGAGGTTGGCGATGGTCGTGTGTCGAGGCGATGTTCATGCCCGGTGACGCGCGCGGGCAGGTCGATCGGGATCGTGACGGTGGGCTGCTCCGGCGGCGTGCCGACGACGGTCACGCCGGGCTCGATCGTGCCGCCGCCGTACTCGGCCAGCAGCTCGGCCACCCGGTCGGCCGCCGCCTCGCAGATGGTCGGGTCGACGCCGCGCTCGTTGCGCTTGCCGGCCTCGGAGGTGAGCTTGTGGCGCCGGCCGGTGCGGAACATCGAGACGGCGTCCCAGTGCGCGGCCTCGATCAGCACGCGGGTGGTGGTCTCGGACATCTCGGTGGTCTCGCCACCCATGACGCCGCCGAGGCCGATGATGCCGGAGTCGTCGGTGACCACGAGGTCCTCGGGCGAGAGCGTGCGGTCGTTGCCGTCGAGGGTGGTGAGGTGCTCGCCCTGCTGCGCGCGGCGGACGCGGATCGGGCCGGTGAGCTTGTCGGCGTCGTACCCGTGGATCGGGCGGCCGAGCTCGAACATCACGTAGTTGGTGACGTCGACCGCCAGCGAGATCGGGCGCTGCCCGACGAGCATCAGCCGGCGCGCCATCCAGGTCGGGGTGGGCGCGGTCGGGTCGAAGCCGGAGACGGTGCGGGCCACGAAGACCGGGCAGCCCTCGGGGTCGTCGACGACGACCGGGTAGCCCTCGCCGTTGTCGGCCGGCGCGTCGCGGTCGGCGGGGTCGCGGAACGGCGGCGCCGTACGCCAGGGCCGCCTCGCGGGAGACGCCGCGCAGCGAGAGCGCGTAGGCGCGGTCGGGGTTGATCTCGAACTCGATGACCTCGTCGCGCAGGTGCAGCAGGTCGAAGACGTCGTCGCCCGGCTCGCCGGCGTCGGCGGGGAGCACGATGATGCCGGCGTGGTCCTCGCCGAGGCCGAGCTCCTTGGCCGAGCAGATCATGCCGGCGGAGACGTGGCCGTAGGTCTTGCGCGCGGAGATCTCGAAGCCACCGGGCAGCACGCCGCCGGGGAGTACGACGACCACGAGGTCGCCGGGCTCGAAGTTGTGCGCGCCGCAGACGATCCCCTGGGGCTCACCGGTCCCGTTGGCGTCGCCGACGTCGACGGTGCACCAGTTGATCGTCTTGCCGTTCTTCTGCGGCTCGGCCTCCATCGTCAGCACGCGGCCGATCACCAGCGGGCCGGTGATGTCGTGGCCGGGCCGCTCGAGCGACTCGAGCTTGAGGCCGAGCGCGGTCAGCCGGTGGGCGAGGTCCTCGGTGGTGGCGTCGGCGGGGAGGTCGGCGTACTCGCGGATCCAGGAGACGGGGGCCTTCATCGGGGTCCCCGCGAGGCGCGAGCGAAGGAGTGGCTCGTGGGGTCACAGTCACTCCGAACGCGGTGGAGAAGCGGACGTCGCCCTCGAACATGTCGCGCATGTCGGCGACGCCGTGGCGGAACATCAGGGTGCGGTCGATGCCCATGCCGAACGCGAAGCCGGTGTAGCGGTCGTTGTCGACGCCGCAGGCGGTGAGCACCCGCGGGTTGACCACGCCGCAGCCACCCCACTCGATCCAGCCCTCGCCCTTGCAGGTGCGGCAGTCGTCGACGGCCGGGCGCTGGCCGCGGCAGACGAAGCAGCGCAGGTCGACCTCGGCGGAGGGCTCGGTGAAGGGGAAGTACGACGGGCGGAACCGCGTGCTGATCCCCTCGCCGAACATCGACGCGGCGAAGTGGTCGAGGGTGCCCTTGAGGTGGGCCATGGTGATGCCCTCGTCGATGACGAGTCCCTCGACCTGGTGGAACATCGGGCTGTGCGTGGCGTCGTACTCGTCGGTGCGGAAGACGCGACCGGGCGAGACGACGTAGATCGGCGGCGTGCGGGTCAGCATCGCGCGCGCCTGCACCGGGCTGGTCTGGGTGCGCAGCACGAGGTGGTGCTCGGCCGGCTCGGTCCAGAAGGTGTCCTGCATGGTGCGGGCCGGGTGGTCCGGGCCGAGGTTGAGGGCGTCGAAGTTCAGCCACTCGGCCTCGACGAGCGGTCCCTCGGCGACCTCCCAGCCCATCGCCACGAACACGTCGGCGATGCGCTCGTGCATCATCGTGATCGGGTGGCGGGCGCCCTTGGTGCGCGCGGTCCCACGGGAGGGTGACGTCGACGGTCTCCTCGACGAGCATCCGCGCCTCGGCCTCGACCTCGAGCTCGGCCTGGCGCTTCGCCAGCGCCTGGTTGACCGCGCCGCGCGCCTGGCCGACGCGCTGGCCGGCGTCCTTGCGGGCCTGCGGCGGCAGCGCGCCGATCTCGCGGTTGGCCAGCGCGAGCGGCGAACGGTCACCGGCGTGCTCGGTGCGCACGTGCTTGAGGGCCTCGAGGTCGGTCGCCGCGGCGATCGCGGCCAGCGCCTCCTCGCGCATCGCGTTGACGTGCTCCTCGTCGAGCGGGGTCACCTGGACCGGGTCGTACTCGGAGTTGGGGCCCGACATGTACTGCCTTTCGCGTGAGGCGCACGGATGCGTGCGCGGGCCAGTCTAGGAAGTGGGTCGTCCGGCGGCCAACGGGATTGCTGCGAGCCGGATAGTCCCGAGTCGATTCGGACCGTGTCGCCGCTCGGTCGCTCCGCGAGCGGCATTTCGTTCTGGACTATCCGGTCTCGTGGATCAGCGCCGGTCGTCGGAGGGCCAGCGGATCTCGAGGCGGGCGCCGCCGGAGTCGGAGTCGGCGATGCGGACCTCGCCGCCGTGGACGCGGACGAGGCCGTTGACGATGTACATGCCCAGGCCGGTGCCGCCGCGGACGCCGTGCTTCCAGAACTTGGTGAACACCCGGGTGCGGATCGACTCGGCGATGCCCTCGCCCTCGTCGTCGACGCGGATCAGCACGCCGGCGAACGGCTCGGTGATCGCCCCCGACGCTCACGCTGACGAGGCCGTCGCCGTGCCGGATCGCGTTGTCGACGACGTTGGTGACGACCTGGGAGAGCTTGTCGGGGTCGGCGAAGATCTGCGGCACCGGTTCGTCGTACGACGACTCGATCGTGCGCGTGGTCCCCGCCCGGACCGACTCGACGCAGCGCTCGACCAGCGTCTGGGTGTCCACGTCGCGGGGGTACAGCGGCAGCCGGCCGGTGTCGATCCGGGCCACGTCGAGCAGCTCGGTGATCAGCCGCGAGAGCCGCTCGGAGTCGGAGTGGACCGTGGTCAGCATCAGCTTCTTCTGCTCGTCGTTGAGCCGCTCCCACTTGCTCAGCAGGGTGCCGACGAAGCCCTTCACCCCGGTCAGCGGCGACCGCAGCTCGTGCGCCACGGTCGCGACCAGGTCGGAGCGGTCGCGGTCGAGCCGGGCCCGTCCGCGGCCCGAGCGGATCACCAGCGCCACGCTCTCGACGGGACCCGCACCGCCGCACGCGGTTGATCCGGCCGGTGACCAGGACCTCGGTGCCGCTGGTGGTCAGCCAGGTCTGCTCGGTCAGGCCGACCCGGCTGGGCAGGCCCTCGTAGGGCCTGTTGCTGGCGTACCAGTCGCAGCTCTCCTGGTCCTGGAGCGCCATCACCTCCGAGAGCGGCCGGCCGACCTCGACGGTCTCGCCGAGCAGCCGGCGCGCCTGCTCGTTGACGGTGGTCACGATGCCGTCGGCGTCGGCGATGACCACCCCGTCGGGCAGTGCGTCGACGAGCTGGTAGGCCTCCACGCCGTCACAGGCTACGGCGGCACGTCTGCGCCTGCACTCGACGCGAGGTTCGACGTCGGAGGCCGCCAGCGCGTCGCGGGCGCGCTCCCGCGACAGGTTCCAGCCGGCCCAGCTGTCGGGGTCCTGCACGTCGAAGTCGAGGTCACCCATCGGGCACCGGAACGCCGGCGGCAGCGGGTGGTCCAGGATGACCGGCGTCGCGTCGGCGCTCAGCCCGGCCAGGTAGGACCGTGTCGAGCTTGCCGGTGGCCTCGTAGCGGTCGAGGTTGTGCTCGGCGATCCAGGCGTCCGGGTTGGCGATCGCCAGCCCGAGCAGCAGCGCGGCCCCCGACAGCAGCGCGAACCGGGGCAGCCACCGGCCGCGCAGGCCGATGCCGGCGACGGCGACCGCGATCACGACGAGTCCGAGCCAGCCCTCGAAGAGGTCGACCACCAGCCGCAGCCGGGTGAACCCGTAGGCGTCCTGGTAGAGGTCCATCCGGTGCAGCGCCGAGGCGACCACCACCAGGGTGAGCAGCAGCAGGGCGCCGAGCGACCCGCGCAGCCACCAGCGGTCGGCCGCGCTGTCGAGCCTCGCCTTGCGCGCCGCGGCCCACACGACGATCAGGGTCAGCGCGGTGGCGACGGTGAGCTGGCCGAAGCCCTGGTGCACGTAGTCGGCGTAGGTCAGCCCGGTGGTGCGCTCGATGTACTCGTGGCCGCCGAAGAACGCCGCGGCCTGCGCCGCGAGGAAGAGCACGAACACCGCGTCGACGAGCAGCACCGGGGCCAGCCACTCGAAGCGGTGCTGCGCTGGGCGTCGTACGCCGGGCCGCTCGACGTCCGGCGGGTTGAGGGCGAGGTACGCCGCCGCGAGCACCGTGCCCCCGACGGCGACCGTGAGGAACAGCCGCAGCACGAACATGTCCTGGACGTCGGGCAGCGCCGCGTCGACCCAGTGCCCGAAGATCGCGTCGCCGCTGGCGAACAGCAGCCCGAAGACGAGCACCCCGAGGATGGACAGCACGATCGTGCGGGTGACCGCAGCGGTGTTCGTGCCGCGGGTGAAGGCGCGCAGCGTCCGGCCCAGCCAGGGCATCCCGCGCAGCCCGGCGAGCGGCCACGCGAGTGCGCCGAGCACCATGCCGAGCACGGTCGTGCCGGCCGTGAGCGCGGCCGTCACGAGGACCACCGACGTCATCAGGCCGAGCACCGCGATCCACTCCGCGTCGCGCAGCACCGGCACCAGCGCGAAGCCGAAGGCGAGCACCGCGCACGCCCAGGTGAACGGGCTACGACGGTGGCGGGTCAGGACGAGCACGAGCGCCCCTGAGGCCACCAGCACCAGTCGTGACCGCGAGGCCGAGGTTGGCATCGGGGATCGTGAAGGCCGCGAACAGCCCGATGGCGAGGCAGGCCAGCAGCACCCAGCGGCCGGCCGGGACGCCCCGGTCGACCCAGACCGATCCGAAGACGTCGTCGACCAGCGATCCGGACCCGGCCGTGCGGACGGGAACCGGTGGGACGACGGGCGCGGCGGTGGGCGGTGTCGTCGGTGTGCTCATCGGAGGTGTCCTCTCAGGGGCGGGCGTGGTGGAGTCGGTGGGCAGCTCGACCCGGAAGCGGGCACCGGTCTCACCCCGAACGGGATCGACGACCGCGATCCGGCCGCCGTGCAGGTCGGTGACCCAGCGCGCGATCGCGAGCCCGAGACCGGTGCCGCCGCCCGAGGAGTCCGGCAGGGTGCCGAACCGTTCGAAGACCCGCTCGCGGTCGTGCGCCGCGATGCCGAGGCCCTGGTCGGCGACCTCGATGCGGGTGTACCCGTCCACGAGCCCGGCCCAGACGTAGACCACGCCGCCGGACGGGCTGTGCCGGGCCGCGTTGTCGAGCAGGTTGGCGAGCAGCTGGTGGAGCCGGGCGCGGTCGGCGTACAGGCTCAGGTCGGGCGGCTCGAGGCGCACCTCGAAGCTGACCCCGCGCTGGCTCGCTCCGGGACCCGACCTCGCCTCGGCCACCACGGACTCGAGGAGCGGACCGGCCGGCTGCCGCTGGCGGTCGAGCGGCACCACGCCGGCGTCGAGTCGGGAGAGGTCGAGCAGGTCGTCGACCAGGTCGCCCAGCCGCTCGGCCTGCGCTCGCGCGACGTGCACGGTCTCCGGGTCGGGTGCGATCACGCCGTCGTCGAGGTTCTCCAGCACCGCCACCAGGGCGGCCAGCGGCGTACGCAGCTCGTGGGACACGCTGGCCACGAGGTCGCGGCGCTGCCGGTCCACGGTCGCCAGGTCGGCGGACATCGTGTTGAACGCCCGGGCCAGCTGACCGACCTCGTCGGTGGAGCCGGTCTGGACGCGTACGTCGTAGTCGCCGGCCGCCATCCGGCGCGCGGCCTCGGTCATCTGGCGCAGCGGCGACGTCATCCCGATCGCGAGCAGCTGGGTGACACCCAGCGCCAGCAGCACCGTGACGGGGATGCTCAGCCAGGCCGGGACCGCGCCGGCGCCCAGGGTGGCGAGCACGGCCGCGACCAGCACACTCGCGGCGACGAGCAGGCCGAGCTTGACCTTGATCGACGTGACCGGGCCCAGAGGATCTCGCGACTCGGGGCTCACCGCTCCTCCAGCGCGTACCCGACCCCGTGCACGGTGCGCACCCGCTCCGAGCCGATCTTGGTCCGCAACGCCTTGACGTGGCTGTCGACGGTGCGGGTCGCCCCGGCCCCGCCGTCCCACCCCCAGACCTCGGCCAGCAGCCGTTCGCGGGTGAGCACCTGCCCCGGAGCGGCCGCAAACATGTGCAGCAGGTCGAACTCCGTCGGCGTGAGGTGCACCTCGTCGCCGTCGATCCAGACCCTCCGCGAGCCCGGGTCGAGGCGCACGGAGCCCACCGTCACCGGGGTCGGCGGCGTCTGGCGCACCAGCTGCTCGGCCCGCTCGACCCGGCGCAGCAGCGCGGCCACCCGGGCCACCATCTCGCGCATCCGGAACGGCTTGGTCAGGTAGTCGTCAGCGCCGACCCCCAGCCCCACCAGCACGTCCGACTCGTCGTCGCGGGCCGTCAACATCAGCACCGGCACCGGTCGCAGCTGCTGGATGCGGCGGCACACCTCGAGGCCGTCGAAGCCGGGCAGCATCACGTCGAGCACGACGAGGTCGGGCTGGTGCTCCTCGAAGGCCGCGACCGCGCCCGGGCCGTCGTACGCCGGGACGACGTGGTGTCCCTCGGCGCGCAGCCGGTCACCGACCGCCTGGTTGATCAGCGGCTCGTCCTCGACGACGAGGATCGTCGTACGCGTCGCTGGGGTCATGTGAGGAGCCTAGGGACGCCCACGGTCGTGAGGGGTGCGTGAAACGTGAAGGTTGTGTGCAGGTCGTCGGAGGTCAGGCCGACGCCGCGTAGGCGCCGGGCGCGACGCCGAGCATCCGCTTGAAGTGGCGGGTCAGGTGCGCCTGGTCGTGGAAGCCCACCTCCACGGCCACCTCCGCCGGTCGACGCCCGGCGAGCAGCATCCGTCGTGCTCGGTCGAGGCGCCGGCCGGTCAGGTAGCGGTGCGGCGGGATCCCGACCTCTCGACGGAACGAGCGCACCAGGTGCGTCGGATCGGTGTCGAGGGTCTCGGCTGCACGGGCCAGGGAGATCCCGTCGACGACGTGGGCGTCGAGGAGGTCCTGGAGCCGGGTCGCGAGGCCAGTGTCACGGCGCGCGGGAGCCTCGGGCATCCGGTCGAGGTGCGCCCCCAGCCGGGTCGTGACGAGCGCGAGCCGTCCCTCCGCCTCGAACTCGTCGCCCGGATGACGCAGTGCCTCGTGCAGGTGGTGGAGCTCCGCCCGCAGGGCGGAGTCGTCCCAGCCGGGGTGGTCGACGGCCCGGCCGATCCGGCGTACGTCCAGCGTGTCGGCGTCCAGGTAGACGACGCGCTTGCGGAAGCCGTCGACGGTGACCGACCGCCCGTCGTGGGGCACGTACGGCGGCAACAAGGTGACGCGCGACCGCAGCGCAGCGTGCTCGTGGCGCTCGAGGTCGAACCGGACCGCACCGGTGTCGACGACGAGGAGCGTCCAGGTGTCGTGCGTGTGCAGCGGGTAGGCGTGGCTCGGGAAGTGCGCGTGCAGGACCTCGGCCACGCCGGAGACCGCGGGGCTCCAGGCCCGGACGGTCGGCTGCGGCTCCATGTCAGGAACGTACAAGACCCGCATCCGCCCACCGGCCGATCATGGGTGGGTGAACGACGCCCTCACTCCCCCGTTCGACACCAAGGTCGCGGTCCTCGTCCGCGACGACCTCGAGACCTGGCAGCGGCTCAACGTGACCGCCTTCCTCGCCAGCGGGATCGCGGCGGCCCATCCGCAGCTGGTGGGCGAGGCGTACGCCGACGCGGACGGTCAGGAGTACCTCCCGCTGCTCGGCATCCCGGTGCTGGTCTTCGAGGGCGGCAAGGAGCACCTCGTCGCCGCCCGGGAGCGCGCACTGCGTCGTGAGCTGCCGGTGGCGGTGTACACCTCCGACATGTTCCGCACCGGCCACGACGCGGCCAACCGGGCCACGGTCACTGCGGTGCCCGGCGCCGATCTCGATCTGGTCGGGCTGGCGGTGCACGGCCCGAAGAACGCGGTCGACAAGATCCTGAAGGGCTCCCGGCTGCACCCCTGAGGCGTCGTACGCTCCGGAGATGGGACGCAGGGCGCGGGTGGACGACGTGCACCGGATCGCGTCCGGCATGCCGCACGTGACGGTCTGGGACGGCACCAAGGACAACGCGGTCTACCAGGTCGGCGGCAAGTCGTTCGTGTTCTTCCGCAACCCGCGGCCGGACGCGTTCGACCCCGAGACCGGCGAGCGGTACGACGACGTGATCGTCATCTGGGTCGCCGGCGAGGTCGACAAGCAGGCGCTGGTGCTGGACCCGGACTCGCCGTACTTCACCACGCCGCACTTCGACGGCCACCCGTCCGTGCTGGTGCGTGGCAGCCGGATCGGCGAGATCGACGTGGACGAGCTCACCGAGCTGGTCCAGGACGCGTGGCTCTCGCGGGCATCGAACCGTCGAGGGCAGGCCTGGCTCGCCGAGCACTGAGCGGGTTGGAACCCTCACGAGCGCTCGCGCGTTCGACCGGGTAACCCAGGAGGTCAGATTCCAGATGAAGTGCCCCAACGACGGTGCCGTCCTGACGATGAGCGAGCGCAGCGGTGTCGAGATCGACTACTGCCCTGAGTGCCGCGGGGTGTGGCTGGACCGCGGCGAGCTCGACAAGATCCTCGACCGGGCGATGTCCGAGACGGCCGCAGCCCCGGCGCCGGCACCGGTCTCGTCGCAGCAACCCACGCACCTGCAGCGGGGCTACGAGGAGCAGCGCGGCTACCAGCAGGGCTACCGCAAGCCGAAGCGCAAGGAGCACTGGCTGGCGGAGCTGTTCGACTGACGCAGTCGGTCAGTGGGGGCGCCGACGGGCGCTCGCGTAGAGGCAGACCGCCGCTGCGGTCGACAGGTTGAGGCTCTCGGCCCGACCGTAGATCGGGATCGACACGCGGTGGTCGGCCAACGCCGCGAGCTCGTCGGGGAGCCCCCACGCCTCGTTGCCGAACAGCCAGGCGATCCGCCCGTCGAGGACCCCCGAGGCTTCCGCCTCGAAGAGGTCGGTGTCGCCGGCCCCGTCCGCAGCGAGTACGACGAACCCGGCGGCCTGAGCGCGACGGACGACCTCGGCCGGATCGTCGTGCAGCGCGACCGGCAGGTGCCAGAGGCTGCCGACCGTCGCGCGGACGGTCTTGTCGTTGTAGGGGTCCACGCTGTGGCCTGCCAGCACCACCCCGTCGGCGCCGGACGCGTCCGCGGTGCGGATCACCGTGCCGGCGTTGCCGGGGTCGCGGACGTCGGCGCAGACCACGAGGGTGTGTGGTTTCGAGACGCTCGCTGACGCTCGCTCCTCAACCACCGGAGAAAGCAGGGCATCGAGGTCCACGTCGAGGAACCGGCAGACCGCCACGATGCCCTGGGGAGAGACGGTTCCGCTGAGCGAGTCGATCGCGTCGTCATCGACCGCGATCCAGGGGACTCCCGTGTCGTCGACCGCCTTGCGGAGAGCGGCGTACTCCTCGCTCGCCTGCTCGGTGGCGAAGACCTCGACCACTCCACCGGAGTGCAGCGCCTCGGTCAGCGCCTTCGCGCCCTCGGCGAGGAAGAGCCGGTGCTCGGCCCGGGAATTGCGACGGGCGAGCCTCCGTGCCGTCTTGACGCGTCCACTCTTCGCGGAGAGGGGACGGTCGACAGGGAGGCTCGCCACCGTCGGTGTGCGAGGCGTCAGGCCGAAGCCGGCGCGTTGACGTCCTCGGGCAGGTTGGCCTTGGCGGTCTCGACGAGCGCGGCGAAGGCGGGGGCGTCGTTGACGGCCAGGTCGGCCAGGATCTTGCGGTCGACCTCGACACCCGCGGCCTTGAGGCCCTGGATGAAGCGGTTGTAGGTCAGGCCGTTGGCCCGGGCGCCGGCGTTGATGCGCTGGATCCAGAGCTTGCGGAAGTCGCCCTTCTTCTTGCGCCGGTCGTTGTAGCTGTAGACCAGCGAGTGGGTGACCTGCTCCTTCGCCTTGCGGTAGAGGCGCGAGCGCTGGCCCCGGTAACCGGAGGCCCGCTCGAGGACGACCCGACGCTTCTTCTGGGCGTTGACTGCCCGCTTGACGCGTGCCATGTGTGTTGCTCCTTGGTGCTAGTTCGTGGAAGCCCGTCGCAGTGATGACTCGGGCCGGTGTGAGTCTCGGATCAGAGTCCGAGCAGCTTCTTGGCGCGCTTGACGTCGGCCTTCGCTACCTCGGTCGTGCCCGACATGCGACGGGTCATCTTCGACGGCTTCTTCTCCAGGTTGTGGCGCAGACCGGTCTTCTGGCGGCGGATCTTGCCGGATCCGGTCACGCGGAAGCGCTTGGAGGCACCGCTGTGCGTCTTGTTCTTGGGCATCGTGTGGGATTCCTTCTTCTCGTTACGCTTCGATCTCGGGGTCGAGGTTCTCGGAACGCTTGCGCTCCTTCTTCGGCCCTGGTGCGGCGTGGGCGGCGCGACGCTCGGCGTGCTCCTCGGCCCGTTCGGCCTCGCGAGCAGCAGCGCGCTCCTCCTTCTCCGCCTTCACCTCGGCCTTGGCCTCGGACTTCTTCTTGTGCGGCCCCAGGACCATGATCATGTTGCGGCCGTCCTGCTTCGGCGACGACTCCACGAAGCCCAGCTCCGTGACGTCCTCGGCCAGCCGCTGCAGCAGCCGGAACCCGAGCTCGGGGCGGTGCTGTTCGCGACCACGGAACATGATCGTGATCTTGACCTTGTCGCCCTGCCTCAGGAACCGCACGACGTGACCCTTCTTGGTCTCGTAGTCGTGCTGGTCGATCTTCGGTCGGAGCTTCATCTCCTTGATCACGGTGTTGGTCTGGTTGCGGCGGGCTTCACGGGCCTTCTGCGCGTTCTCGTACTTGAACTTGCCGTAGTCCATGAGCTTGCAGACCGGCGGCCGGCCCTGGGGTGCGATCTCGACGAGGTCGAGGTCGGCCTCCTGGGCCAGCTTCAGGGCCTGGTCCGTCGGCACGATGCCGACGGTCTCGCCATTGGGGCCAACGAGCCGGACTTCCGGCACCCGGATCCGGTCGTTGATACGCAGCTCAGTGCTGATGGGTCCTCCTGTGTAGGTCTCTTGGTCAACCCTGGGAGAACAACCAGATCAGCGCATTTCTGCCCTGACATGAAGGAAGGCCTCCGTGCGACGCACGGAAGCCTCAGTGACGGGCGTACGGCGACACCTGTCGCGCATCCCGTGACCTTGACCCGACGACCTGATGTGGCTTGCGGTCGATGCGGGTGGGAGGAGGCCTCCGCTTGTCGGATCGATCCTGCCCGCGAGGGCATGACCGATCGGTCACGCACAAGGGTACAAGGGATGGCGGTTCAGCGCACATCGGGTGCGGCGAGGGCGCGGAGGTCCGCCCCCTCGACCACGAACATCACCGGGCCGGCGACGTCGATGAGGAGCGCGGACGCCTGGTCCTGGAGTGCGGCCTGGGCGGCGTGCTCGTGGTCACCGGGAACCGGGCGCGCCGGGGGTCCCACGCCTGGAGCGCGGCCTTCCCGGTGAACGCGAGCAGGGCCTTGCGACCGTCCCGGCCCGTCATCAGTACGGCGGCCATGTCGCTGGTCTTGTCGTGGGCCAGGCCCTGGTCGTCGACCTCCACCTCACCGAGGAGCGCGACCACGGGCACCAGCAGACGGACGTCCTGCAGCCGGTCGAGGACCGCCCGGCGCGCGTCCTCGTCGCCCGGCGTCCGTCGTACGCCTGGAGCGCCGCGGCGAGCCCCGGGTCGACCTCGCCGGTGTCGCCGGCGAAGCCGGGGTCGGGGATGGTGCGCATCCGCCGATCCTTCCAGACCGGTCTGCTCGAGGGGTACGTAGGCTGGCCCCATGCCCCTGCAGGTGACGATCGACAGCACCACCTGGGCGGCGCTCGCCCTGACGCTGACGATCATCGGTGCTAGCCCTCACCTGGGTCGCGTGGCGACGACGCGGCCTGGCTGCCGGGGTCCGCGGGCTGGCCTGGACGCTGGTCCCCGTCGCCGCCTGGCTGACCGGCACCCTGAAGCTCGCGGTGAACATCGTCGACGACGTGGTCAGACTGGGCGACCCGGCTGGTCTTCTCGCCGACGGTCTGGCTGGGCGTCATCGTGGCCGGGGCGTCGGCCGGGCTGTTCGTGGTCTCCGGAGTGATGCGGCGCCGCGGGGTCGGCGTACGAGGAAAGCCTGCCGCCCGGAAGGACGAGCTCGCGGAGCCGAAGGCCGGCCAAGCCGGTGACGTCGCGCCGGAAGAAGCACGACGACGACCTCGACGACATGGCCGACATCGAGGCCATCTTGAAGAAGCACGGCATCTGAGCGTGACCACCGAGGAAGGTGCGCCGAGAGCGACGCCGCCCGCCACCAGCTCGCGCGCCGGCTGAACCTCGCCGTCTCCGCGATCGACGACCCCGCCACCCCGATGACGGTCGTCGACCTGGACGCCTTCGACGCCAACGCCGCCGACCTCACCCGTCGTGCGGCCGGCAAGCCGGTACGGGTCGCCTCGAAGTCGCTGCGCATCCCTGCGCTCGTCGAGCGGGCACTGGCGACCCCCGGGTTCGCCGGGGTGCTCAGCTACTCCCTGCGCGAGGCGCTGTGGCTGGTGCGCGAGGGCATCACCAACGACGCGGTGATGGGTTACCCCTCGTCGATCGGGTCGCCCTGGCCGACCTGCTCCCCGACGAGGAGGCCCGCAGCCGGTCACCCTGATGGTCGACGACCCCGCCCACCTGTCCCTGATCGAGTCGGCCGGGCCGACGGCGTACGCCCCCGGGTGGCCATCGACATCGACGCGGGCCTCAAGCTGGGTCGCTCGCACGTCGGACCCAAGCGTTCCCCGTTGTACGACGCCAGCCAGGTCGTCGACCTCGCCCGCGAGGCGATCGACCGCGGCTTCTCACCGGTCGGGGTGATGACCTACGAGGGCCAGGTCGCCGGCGTACCGGACGACGTACCCCACCAGCGGGCGAAGTCGCTCGTCGTCCCCAAGCTCAAGTCGGCCTCGATCGCCCAGCTCGAGGAGCGCCGTGCCCAGATCGCCGAGGAGCTGAGGGACGTGGTCGACCTGGGTTCTGGAACGCCGGGGGTTCCGGCAGCGTCGAGTCGACCGTCGGCGACCCGGTCGTGACCGAGGTGGCCGCGGGCTCGGGACTGTTGGTGCCCGGACTCTTCGACCACTACCTCAGCTTCGAGCCGCGGCTGGCGGTGTTCTTCGGCGTCCCGGTCGTACGCCGCCCCGGCGACGGTGTGGTCACTGTGGCCGGCGGTGGGTTCGTTGCCAGCGGGCCGACCGGCAAGGACCGGGCTCCGCTCCCTGGGCCCCGCGCGACCTGATCCTCACCGGGCTCGAGGGAGCCGGCGAGGTGCAGACTCCGCTGACCGGTTCCGGGTCCCACCTGCTCCAGATCGGCGACTGGGTCTGGTTCCGCCACGCCAAGTCCGGCGAGCTCGCCGAGCACACCAACCGGGTGCACTTGCTCTCCGGCGACGACATCGTCGAGACGGTGCCGTCCTACCGCGGCCTCGGACTGGCCTGGTGACGCGCACTGACCACTGGACTGGCCACCGTGCTGGGGATGTTGGAGGAACGTCCGGCCACGCTCGGTGAGGGTCGGCTGTCTGCGTCGACGGTCCTGCCGGCTCCGGCAAGACGACGCTGGCCGAGGCGGTGTCCCGGGGCTCGACGGCTCCCGGGTCCTTCACATGGACGACATGGTCCCGCTGGTGGGGCTCTCCCGGCGTCGACGAGCAGCTCGAAGGCCTGTTGACCCCACTGGGAGAAGGGCGACCGGGCAGCTACCGGCGCTACGACTGGTTGGCCGGCGAGTTCGCCGAGACCGAGACCGTGGTGCCGGCCGTGCTGCTCGTGCTCGAGGGCGTGGGCAGCGGGCATCACGTTTGGTCCCCTCCGGACGGTGCTCGCCTGGGTTGAGGCGCCGTACGACCTCCGCATGCGTCGTGGCGTCGAGCGCGACGGCGACACCTTCGCGCCGCACTGGGAGCAGTGGGCCACCGACGGAGGACGAGTCTTCGCGCGCGAACGCACGCGGGGCCGGGCGGATCTGGACGGCTACGGCACCCGCCCTGGAGCTGAGTCCACCGGTCGCGGCTCAGGCCTGGCGCTGAAGTTCCTGCGCATGGTGCGGTGCGCGGCGACCCAGGGCGGCCCTCGACGAGCGCGAAGCCGACGGCGAAGATCGCGAGCGTGACCAGGCCGTAGGACACAGGGAACTCGCTCGCCTCGAACGCAGGCGCCTTCGCACCGGGCTGCATCGCGTCGAGCATCAGGTACAGCGTCTGGAAGGTGAACGCCCAGAGGTAGGCCACGGCATAGGTGGCGTTGGCCGCCAGTCGGGAGCGGAACCGGTAGCCGAGCGGGAAACGCCAGCAGGATGGTGACGACGGCGATCATGGTCTGCTCCTCAGGCCAGGTCCGACGCGCGGCGCCGGTCGCCTGGAGAACATCAGGACCAGCGCCCGCCGCCAGGGTCACCACGAGGCTCAGTGCGACGGCAGCCTTCAGGTTGCGCCGGCACGTCGACGAACAGCGCGGGCAGCGAGGTCAGGACCATCACCACGAGGCAGGCCGCAACCACACGAGTGGCGGCGCGGCTGCCGGTACGCCAGGCGATGAACACGCCGACGATGCCGACCACCCCGAGAAGCGTGCCCACCAGCAGCACGACGTACGGCGGACCGACCTCCCCGTCGGGCGTGGGGACGAAGGCGCTGGGGACGTTCGTGAGGCTGAGCAGCGCGGCGATGCCAAGCCCCCAACGCTGCTTGGTGGTAGGGCGCGACGCCGCCTGCGTCGGGGCGGATGTGGTGCTCATGGTTTCCTCCGGTGTCAGGGTCGGCCGCTGCCGACGGACCCAGCGTCGGGTCCGGCACCTTCCCACCGACAGGTGCGTCCTTCCCGATCATCTTCCCTTCCACGGGCGAGGTTCGGGAAGCAGTTCCCGGGCCAACGGGGCCTCCCGGCACCGATGACGGGGGCGTGACCGTTCGCATCCTGTCCGCCGACGACCACCCTTTTTGTGCGCACCGGCCTGCGGGCACTGCTCGGCACCATCGATGACCTTGAGGTCATCGGCGAGGCGACCGACGGTGCGGAGGCCGTGCGGCTGACGGAGAAGCAGCGGCCCGACGTGGTCCTGATGGACGTGCGGATGGACGGGCTCGACGGCGTCGAGGCGACCCGGCGGATCCGCGAGTCCGCGCCCGAGGTCGCGGTGCTGATGATGACGATGTACGACGACGACGCGACCGTGTTCACCGCGATGCGTGCCGGTGCCCGTGGCTACCTCCTTAAGGGTGCCGGTCAGGACGAGATCGTCAGTGCCGTCCGCGCGGTGGCTGCGGGGCAGGCGATCTTCGGCGGCGATCGCGTCGCGGATGCTGGGCTTCTTCGGCGAGGCGGACCCGGAACGAGCGCCGGAGCCCGACGTGCCGTTCCCGACCCTGACCGACCGGGAGCGCGACATCCTCGACCTGCTCGCCTCGGGCCGGCGACGGCGGCCATCGCCGAGACGCTGTTCCTCTCCCCCAAGACGGTGAGCAACCACCTGACGAACATCTTCACCAAGCTCGAGGTGGCCGACCGCGCGGCGGCCATCATCCGGGCCCGCGAGAGCGGACTGGGTCGGTCCGGGACTCGGGGGTCTGATGTCAGACTCCGCGGCCGTGCTGACGACCACAGTCCTGGTCGGCCCTGTCCTTCGCCGTCCCGGCGATCGCGCTTCTGCGCCGCCCGACGGGCCCGGGCCGCCGCGTTACCCGATGATCCTCGACCGCGCGGGTCCTGTTCGCCGCGGGCGTGCTTGAGGTGGCCGGGGCTGACCAGGGCGCGAGAACCGCGGGCGTGCTCGTCGGGCTCCTCCTCGGACCGCTCTGCCTCGTGCTCTACCCACTGGCCTGCTGGATGATTCGGTCGATACTCGACGATCGTCACCGTGCTCGCGGCAGGTGTCCTGGCGGTCGCGGCGCCCGCCACCACCACTGCGATGGCACTCGCGGTCCTGCTCGTCGTGCCTGGACACCTCCTGGGCGGCGGCTTGAGCACGCGCGGGGCGGTACCAGGCGTGCGCTGACCTGGATGGCGCTCTCCGCCGGGTCCGCCACTCTGGTCGCCGGGGTCGGACTAGGTCCGCCGAGCCAGGAGACGGCCTGGTCCCTGCTCCCCTTCGTCGTCGTCGGTCCGGCGCTGTTCGTCGGCGTGACCCGGTCACACCTGACCGACGCAAGTACCCTGGTCGTGCCGGTCGCGAGCCACCTCACGATGGCGATCACCTTCGTGGCGGGCTTCGGTGGGGTGTCGCCGCGCTGCTGGTCGACGGCGCGCCCGACGCGGCGACCGTGCCCGTGCTCGGACTCCTCGCTGCGGTGCTCGCCCCGGCGTACTACCTGACGGAGCAGCTGCTCCGCGGCGTCGTGGAGGAGCTCCTCTTCGGTCACCGTCCTGATCCGCTGCAGGCCGTCGGGCGGGACCTGTTGCACAGCGGCGACGACCCCGAGGAGGCTCTCCGCGCCGTCCGGGCAGGCTCTGGCGCTTCCCTGGGCGGCGGTGCTGGACGGGGACCAACCGCCTCGCGTCCGCGGTACCGCCCCCAGGCCGTGGCCCGGCTCCCGCCGGCGAGGAGGCGGGTGACCTGGAGGTCGGTCTGCGCGGCGACGAGGTCACCCTCACGACCAGCGAGCAGCGCGTCCTGGCCCTCGTCGATCCCCTGCTCGCGCAGACCCTGCGGCTGCGCACGCTGGCGACCGAGCTGCAGGACTCTCGCGAGCAGTACGGTGGCAGCCGTCGAGGACGCAGCGCCTGCGCCTCCGCCGAGACCTGCACGACGGCCTCGGCCCCACCCTGTCCGGCATCGCGTTCACCAGCGACGCGGCCCGCAACCTCCTCCGCACCGAACCTGCCCGGGCCGAAGAGCTGCTGGACGAGCTGCGACGCCAGACCGGCGCGGCGCTGGACGACGTGCGACGCATCGTCTATGCGATGCGTCCCCCGGCTCTTGACGAGCTCGGCCTGCTGCCCGCGGTGCGCCAGGCCACGACCGGTCTGCAGAACACCGAGGGGACCCAGTTGCGGGTGACCTCCACGGCGCAGGGCCCGCTCGAGCTGCCGGCCGCCGTCGAAGTGGCGGCGTTCCGGATCGCGGTCGAGGCGGTGCGACAGACACGGCCCGGCACTCGTCGGCCGGAGCCGTCACGGTGCGACTGGAGGTCCTCGACGGGGCGCTCCATGTCGACGTGCGCGACGACGGTGCTCAGACGCCGGAGTGGTCGCGAGGCGTCGGGCTGAGCTCGATGCGGGAGCGCGCCGAGGAGCTGGGCGGCACGACTGCGCGCGGGGCCTACGCCCGAGGGCGGCCGGGTGCAGGCACCGCCTGCCGCTGGTCAGGGCACGAGCCGGTAGTTCGTCCACCGCGTCGTCGTCCGAACCCCGCCCCCTCGTAGATGCCCAGCGCACCCGTCGGGTTCTCCGAGTCCACGTCGAGGGACGACGCGTCGAAGCCCGCCTCCCGGTAGCGGTGCAGCGCGATCCGCAGCAGCAGGCTGGCCAGTCCCGGCGGCGGTGCTGCGGGGCGTGCCGACCTTCGCGACGAAGGCGTCTCGCAGGCCCGTCGCCTCCAGGGTGGCGTCGAACTCCGCGGTCTGCACGTACGCCGCGACGGCACCCGCCTCGTCACGGAGGACCAGGCTCAGCTCGGGCCGGAAGTTGCGGGTCTCGGAGACCCACTGCGCCCACATCTCCGGGCTCCACGGCGTGAAGCCGGAGTGACCGACGAACGCCACGTTGTGCGCGGCTCGCATCTCGTCGTGGTCGACGCCCTCCCAGGTGCCGAGCTTGTAGCCGTCCGGGACGGCGGATCGTCGATGCCGACCTCGTCGTCGTCCAGGTCGGCCTCCATCAGGAAGGACCAGCGCTCGGGCACCAGTCCCTGCCCGGCGAAGATCGCCCGAGGTCGGTGTTGGCCGACGGCGCGCTGCCGGTGATCACCGGAGCGAGGCCGCGCTCGCGCGCGTACTCGTGGGCGCGCGCCACCATGACGGGGATGACCTGCGACCCGATCCCCTGGCGCCGGTGGTCGGGATGCACGGTGCCGTCGACCGCAACGCTGACCCGATCGCCGTCCGGGGCCCGGGCATCAGCCGGCACTGACCACGATCTGCCCGTCCCGCTCGATGACCAGCCAGTCGCGGGCGAGCTCGATCATCGGGTTGTCGAGCTCCTCGACGACGTCCTCGACGATGTAGTGCTCCCCGGTGCGGTCGACCGCCTCGGCGGCGGCCAGGAGCTCGTTGATGGCGGCGGCATCCTCGCGGGTCACGGGTCGGGTGCGGAAGTCGCTCACGCCGGATCGTAGGTGCGCCCGCTGCCGCCCGGCACCGGGTTTTCCTCAGTCGGGCGTGTTCGCGGCGATCGCCGCCCGGATCTCGCGGACCGCCCGGCGAGCACGGGCACCGTCGGAGCCCTGGATGCCGATCACCGAGACCGTCGTACCGTCCGAGAGGTCGAGGGTCCCCCAGGGCGCCCCGCGGCGCAGCGACACCCCGATCAGCTGCGACCACTCGTAGGTGCGCCGTGCGGTAGCCGTTGACCACCGTCAGCCCGTCGGCCGTGGCGATCACCTGGGAGCGCATCAGCGCGTAGTACGCCGCGAACAGCAGCAGCCCGATGAAGCACCAGCGTGCCGCGCTGGAACGGGGTGAACTGCGCGCGGATGTCGTCGTCGAGCCGCGATCCAGACGACGACGCACGATCGCGATCAGCATCGCCGCCGAGCGACCACGACCGCGATGCGCACGCCGAAGGGACGCCAGGTGTGCGGCAGCGACGGTGCCGGCACGCGGCCAGGTCCCCGACCCGGCGTCAGAGTCGGCAGGCATGGATGTCGGTGAGCAGGATGGCCCGCGCGCCGATCTCGTAGAGGTCGTCCATCAGCTTCTGGGCGCCGTCCCGCGGGACCATGGCGCGTACGGCGACCCAGCCCTCGCGATGCAGCGGCGACATCGTCGGGCCCTCGAGACCGGGAGTCAGCGCGACGGCCTCCTCGACGCCGCTCCTCGGGCATGTCGTAGTCCATCATCACGTAGGTGCGCGCGACGAGGACGCCGTCGAGGCGGCGCTTGAACACCTCGAAGCCCTCGGGGTCGGCCGGCGCCGGCGCGGGTGATCAGCACCGCCTCGGACTCGAGGATCACCTCGCCGACGAGCTCGAGGCCGGCCGCCTTCAGGGTGCTGCCGGTCTCGACGACGTCGGCGATCACGTCGGCCACGCCGAGCTGGATGCTGCTCTCGACGGCGCCGTCGAGGCGGATCACCTCGGCCTCGATGCCGCGCTCCTCGAGATGACGGCGCACCACCCCGACGTACGACGTGGCGATGCGCTTGCCGGCCAGGTCGTCGAGCGAGGTCAGCGTGCCGGGCCGGGCGGCGAACCGGAACCGCGAGCGGCCGAAGCCGAGCTGGAGCGACTCCTCGGCCTTGGCGCCGGAGTCGAGCAGCAGGTCGCGGCCGGTGATGCCGACGTCGAGGGTGCCCTCGCCGACGTACAGCGCGATGTCGCGCGGGCGCAGGTAGAAGAACTCCACGCCGTTGGTCGGCGTCGAGCAGGGTGAGCTCCTTGGAGTCGCTGCGCTGCCGGTAGCCGGCCTCGCGCAGGATCTCGGAGGCGGAGGCGGACAGCGAGCCCTTGTTGGGGATCGCGATCCGGAGCAGGCTGATCGGTGGGTCATGAACGGGTGTCCTAGAGGTGTGCGTAGACGTCGTCGAGCGAGACTCCGGCGGCGAGCATCAGCACCTGCGCGTGGTAGAGCAGCTGGCTGATCTCCTCGGCCGCCCGCGCATGGCCCTCGTGCTCGGCGGCCATCCAGGACTCGGCGGCCTCCTCGACCAGCTTCTTGCCGATCTCGTGCACGCCGGCGTCGAGCGCCTCGCACCGTCCCGGAACCCTCCGGGCGCGTCTCGGCCTTCTCGCTCAGCTCGGCCCAGAGCTCCTCGAACGTCTTCACGGGCATCAGCCTAGGCCGTGCTCGGCCGGCCGCACCGTGGTCGACCCGCGGGAAGGCCGCCAGGAGCGCGGCGTACTGCGTCGGTGCCGAGGTACGACGGGTTGCTCCCGGCCGGCATCCGGATCACCTCGAGGTCCGCGCGAGCACCGGGTCGGCTCAGCAGCGCCTCGCGCGGCACGACCGGCTCGAGCCGCGCGCAGCCGTACGTGCATCACCGGTCCGTCCGGCTCCTCGGTCACCGGACCGGTGGTGTGGCCGGCGGCGTGAGATCCCGCCGGGAGGCGTCGAGTCGTCGCCGCTGACCCACAGCAGCACCGGCTGGCCCGCTCGGACCAGAGCGGTGCGGTACGACGGCGCGCACGCAGCGGGTGGTCACGTCCTGCGAAGCCAGTCGCGGCACGAGTCGATCGACAGCGCCGCCCGCTGGGCTCGCCTTGAGCAGCCAGGCGCCGAGCGAGTCCCGGGAGTGACGGCACGGCGCGCGGCCACCGCTCAGCCCAGATCGTCGGAGCGCGACGACCTGCGCGCAGGGCCTGTGCGGTGAGCAGCGCGGCGGCCGTGGCCTCGTAGCCCTTGCTCTCGCTGCTGCCCTCCAGCCCGGCCCGGTCGAGCGCCTGCTCCTCGGTGTCGCAGGTGAGCAGGCCGAAGCCGATCGGGACGCCGGTGTCGAGGGCGACCCGGTTGAGCCCGTCGGTGGCGGCCGTGCAGACGTAGTCGAAGTGCGGCGTGCCGCCGCGGATGACGACGCCGAGCGCGACGACGGCGTCGTACCCCTGCGGGCGCAGGCCTGCGCGACGACCGGGCAGCTCGAAGGAGCCGGGGACGCGGACGACGTCGGAGTCGCCGACCTGGTACGCCGCGCAGCGCCTCCTGCGCGCCGGCGACCAGGCCGTCCATCACCTGCTCGTGCCAGCTGCGCGGCGACGACGGCGACGCGCAGGTCGCTGCAGTCCACGGGCTCGTCGGTGGGGCTGCCGTCGCCGCTCACGGCTGCGCTCCTTCGGTGCTCGAGGCCTTCGCTCGAACGTCGCGGCGTCGAGGCCGTCGAGCTGGTGGCCCATCCGGTCGCGCTTGGTCAGCAGGTACGCGAGGTTGTGGTCGTTGGGCCGCGGGGTGAGGGGACCCGCTCGGCGACCGGGACGCCGTACGACTCCAGGCTGGAGGTCTTGTCGGGGTTGTTGGTGAGCAGCCGCACCGAGGCGACGCCGAGGTCGCGCAGGATCTGCGTGGCGGCGCCGTAGTGGCGGGCGTCCGCGGGCAGGCCGAGGTCGAGGTTGGCGTCGACGGTGTCGCGGCCGCCGTCCTGGAGCTGGTAGGCCTGCAGCTTGGCGAGCAGCCCGATGCCGCGGCCCTCGTGGCCGCGCAGGTAGATCACCACTCCCCTGCCCTCCTTGACGATCAGGTCCATCGCCTCGTTGAGCTGGGGGCCGCAGTCGCACCGCTCGGAGCCGAACACGTCACCGGTCAGGCACTCGCTGTGCACGCGGGTCAGCACGGGCTCGCCGTCGGCGATGCGTGCTCGGGTCGCCGTACACCAGGGCGACGTGCTCGCTGCCGTCGACGGTGATCCGGTAGCCGAACGCGGTGAAGTCGCCGTGGCTCGTCGGCAGCACGGTCTCGGCGACCCGCTACGACGTGGGTCTCGGTGCGGCGGCGGTAGTGCACCATCTGCTCGATCGAGATCATCTTCAGGCCGTGCTCGTCGGCGAACTCGCGCAGCTCCGGGCCGCGCTTCATGGTGCCGTCGTCGTTGACCACCTCGACGAGCACGCCCGCCGGGGTCAGGCCCGCCATCCGTGGCGAGGTCGACCGCGGCCTCGGTGTGGCCGCGGCGGACCAGCACGCCGCCCTCGCGGTAGCGCAGCGGGAACACGTGCCCCGGCCGGGTGACGTCCCACGGCTCGCTGGCCGAGTCGGCCAGCACGCGCGCGGTGTGGGCGCGGTCGGCGGCGGAGATGCCGGTGGTGACGCCGTCGCGGGCGTCGACGGAGATCGTGTACGCCGTCCGCAGCCGGTCCTTGTTGTGCGGCGTCATCAGCGGGATCTCGAGCCGGTCGAGCATGTCGGCCGGCATCGGCACGCAGATCACCCCGCTGGAGTGGCGGATCGTGAACGCCATCAGCTCCGGCGTCGCCTTGCTGGCGGCGAAGATGATGTCGCCCTCGTTCTCGCGGTCCTCGTCGTCGACGACCACGACGGCCTTGCCCGCGGCGATGTCGGCGATCGCCTCCTCGACGCGGTCGAGCCGGATCGTGCCCTGGCTGTCGCTGGGTTCGCTCATCGTTCTTCACCATCTTCTCGACGTACTTCGCGATCACGTCCACCTCGAGGTTGACGACGTCGCCGGGTTGCTTGAAGCCCAGCGTGGTGCGGGCCAGGGTCTCGGGGATCAGGCTGACCGTGAACGACTCGGGCCCCACGTCCACCACGGTCAGCGAGATGCCGTCGACGGTGATCGAGCCCTTCGCGACCAGGTAGCGCTCCAGCTCGGTCGGGCAGCGCGACCTCGACGAGCTCCCAGTGCTCGCTCGGCGTACGGCGCACCACGGTGCCGGTGCCGTCGACGTGGCCCTGCACGATGTGGCCGCCGAGCCGGGTCGTCGGGGTGACCGCGCGCTCGAGGTTCACCCGGGTGCCGGGCTCGAGCGCGCCGAGCGAGGTCTTGGCGAGGGTCTCGTGCATCACGTCGGCGGTGAAGGTCTCGCCCTCGCTGCGTCGCCACGGTCAGGCAGCAGCCGTTGACCGAGATGGAGTCGCCCAGCGCCGCGTCGCTGGTGACCAGCGGACCGCGCACGGTCAGCCGGATGGCGTCGCCCTGGTCCTCCAGGGACTCGACGGTGCCGAGCTCCTCGACGATGCCCGTGAACATCAGTGGTTCTCCTTCGGTCGGGTTCATGGTCAGGCGCACGTTGGCCTCCGCGCCGGTGCCGACCGTGGTCACGTCGGCGATCCGCAGCCGCAACGCGTCGTCGATGGTGGTGATTCCGAGGTCGCCCACGGCACTGGTCCCGGCGCCGAGCAGCGCCGGGCGCGACGTAGGCGACCACCTCGTCGACCAGCCCGGCCCGCACGAACGCGGCCGCCAGGGCCGGCCCGCCCTCGAGGAAGACGTGCTGCCGGTCGAGCGCGTGCAGCCGGTCGAGCGCCTCGCGCGGGTCGTGGGTCTCGAGCCGGATCGTCTCCGCGCGGTCGTTGAAGACCCGCCGGCCCGGGTCGAGGTCGCGCAGCCCCATCACGGCCCGCAGCGGCTGGTGGGCCAGCGGTTCGTCGTACTCGTCGCGCACGGTGAGCTCCGGGTCGTCGACCTCGACCGTGCCGGTGCCGACCAGCATCACGTCGCACTGGGCCCGCAGCCGGTGGGAGTCGACGCCGCGCGGCCTTCGAGGTGACCCAGCGGCTGCTGCCGTCGGCGGCGGCGCTGCGCCCGTCCAGGGTCGCGGCGAACTTCCAGGTGACGAACGGGCCGGTGGTGCTCCATCCCGAACGTCCAGGCCCGGTTGAGCGCCCGCGCCTCGCGCTCCATCAGCCCGAACGCCACCTCGACCCCGGCCTCGCGCAGCGTGGCCTCACCGCCGGCGGCCACGGGGTTCGGGTCGGGCTGCGCGAAGACGACCCGGGCGACGCCGGCCGCGACCAGCGCCTCGGCGCACGGGCCCGGTGCGACCGGTGTGGTTGCACGGCTCGAGCGTCACGACCGCAGTCGCCCCGCGGGCGTCGGCGCCGGCCTCGGCCAGCGCGGCGGCCTCGGCGTGCGGCGTCCCGGCCCCGCGGTGGTACCCCTCCGCGATCTCCGCGCCGCTCGGGTCCAGCAGCACGCAGCCGACGCGCGGGTTGGGACCGAGCGGCACGCCGGGAGTGCGCGCCAGCTCGAGCGCGCGACGCATCGCGCGCTGCTCCGCTGCGCTGAACTCCATCTCGCCTCTCCCGGGTCGTCCGCTCACGGACTCCGGGGCGAGGACGCGTCGACCGGGACGCCGGTCGCGCGACTCGTGCGTGCTTCTTCTCATCCGGACTTTGACCGTCGGTCCAGGAATCTCACCTGGTCAACCGGACGCCCCCACCTGGCGTGGAGTGCGGCCGGGTCGCGGACTTCTGAGCCAGGCCACTCGCCAGCCTCAGTCACCGCCGGTGCGGAGTTTCACCGCCCCCAGAGCACGCGAGCATCTCTGCTCGTCTTCCCCAAGCCTGCCACATCCGTTCACGTCGGGTGATGTGAAGCGCCTCACGCGGTCGGCGCCGTCGAGCAGCATCGTCGCGGCCACAGCGGCCCCGTCGGTGCGGATCGCTCCGGCCAGGGACGCCGCCCGTGCGCACGGTCTCGGGGGCCAGGGCCGTCTCGAGCGCGACCGACAAGGACTCGAGGCTCGGAGCAGGACCGTCGTGGGCCGCGCCGATCCCCAGCTCGGCCACTCGACCGCGCCCAGTACGGCTGGTCCCCGCCCGCCTGCGGCACCACCACCTGTGGAGCCCCGGCCCGGGCGGCCGTGGTCGTCGTCCCCGCGCCTCCGTGGTGCACGACCGCCGCCACCTTGCCGAACAGTGACTGCTGGTTTGTCCTCGCCGACGACGAAGCAGTCGTCCCGGGCGTCGACCAGGCCAAGGCCGGCCCATCCGTGGCCGACGAGGATGCGTCGGCCCTGCGCGCGGATCGCGTCGATGGCCACTGCGGCGATGTCCTCCGCGAGACCCCGCATGCTGCCGAATCCGACGTACACCGGTGGTGTGCCGGAGTCCAGGAAGTCCACCAGGTCGGACGGCAGCGGACGGTCGTCCGGCAGGATCCACGCGCCGGTCTGCACGACGTCGAGGCCCGCCGTCTCCTGCCACGGGCCCAGGGTCGGATCCGCCGCCAGCCACGGCCGCTCCGTGAACATGAAGCCGCGGACGTCCACCACGGGCGACAGCCCGATCGACTCCCGGTGCCGGTTGATCGGCGGACCGAACAGCGTGCTCCAGTTCTGGGCGTCCAGGTCCGTGAGCACGTTGGGAGCGAAGATCACGTAGCGGTGCGGGATGCCACCTTCTCGGCCACCGACCTCGCGACGAAGTGCGACATGGCGGTCGCCAGGAGCACGTCACAGCCCTCGGCGGCCGCGGCCACCGTGTCGTACTGCGCCTCGATGAACTCCGCCACGCGCCGGGTGCGCTCCTCCGGCGTCGACGGCCGTTCCCACGAGCGCCAGGGTCGGTCGAACGGCACCATCGGCACGCCGACACCCGCCAGCAGCCCGGCGAACTCCTCGTCCGGTGGCGCGCACACTCGCACCTCTGCGCCCTGTGCCTGCAGCTGCACCGCGCACGCGACCATCGGTTCGACGTCCCCGCGCGAACCATAGGTGGACATCAACACCCGCATCCCGTGACTCCCGTTCTCCTGAGACTGGGGGTGTCACTCTGCGCGTTGTTGGAACGTGTGATCAACCGCGCGTTTGATCACACGTTCCAACAACGCGCGAGGTCCGGACCCGCTCTCCTCGGCGGCCCCTGTGGACAGCACGCCAGTTCGACGTGTTGTTGTCAGATCACGATGATGGGCTCGATCCATGCCGTTGCTCATCGACACCGACTCCCGCACCGACACGCTCGTGCGCGCCATCAACGACATCCTCATCGACAAGGGACCGAGCGGCCTCTCCCTGCGGCGCATCGCCGAGTACAGCGGGGTCAGCACGTCGTCGATGCTGCACCACCTGGGCAACCGCGAGCACCTGCTCCGGGTGGCCGCGCACAGGACAGCGGAGCGACGGCTGGCCCATCTGCGGGTGGAGAGCACGCTCGACGGTGCCCTGGCGTTCGTGCCCCGCAACGGGGACGAGGTCCTCGACGCTCGCGCGTGGCTGGCCTGGCAGGAGCTGTGGCGGTCCGAGAGCGGTCTCGAGCGCACCCTCTCCGTTGCGCGCCAGGCTGAGCTGGGTCTGCTGGCGAGCGTGTTCGACTACCAGCTGGTGCGGAGCCAGCTCCAGGCCGTCGCGGCCCTCGTCGACGGGTTGCTGGTCGCGATCTGCAGCCCACGAGAGCCGATGCGTCTCGACGAGGCGCGCCAGATCCTGGCCGCCCGATGTCACACCTGGCCGACCACGAGTGTCTCCCCCTCACCACCACCATCGAGGAGGACGGCATGAGCACGATCAACGACGAGACAGCCACCAGCGCGAGCACCAACACGAGCGGGGCCCGGGTCCCGATGGACCAGTCGGGCCTGCTGGCCACGACGATGAAGGCCTTCTCGCGCTGGAAGTTCGGCGGGCTCGAGGCCGAGCCGATGCTGGCGCTGATGCACCAGCGCAAGGTGCTGATGGCGATCACGCGCTTCGGCATGAGCTCGCAGAAGTGGTCCACGCTCGACACCGCGCTCAAGGGGCTGGCCAGCCTGTCCGTCGCCAGCACGATCGGGTGCAGCTGGTGCATGGACTACGGCTACTACGAGCTGCGGACCAACGGGATGTCGATCGAGAAGCTGGAGCAGGTGACCCGCTGGCGCGAGAGCACGCTCTACACGCCGCTGGAGTGCAAGGTCCTGGAGTACGCCGAGGCGATGACCGCCACTCCCCCGACGGTCACCGACGAGATGGTCGCGGGCCTGCGGGAGGACCTCGACGACGCGCAGCTGGTCGAGCTGACGGCCACCATCGCGGCGGAGAACCTCTTCTCGCGGACCAACTCCGCGCTCGGTCTGACCAGCCAGGGCTTCAAGAACCAGTGCGACCTGCCGCCGCGGGCATGATGGCTGCGACATCTGGCGGGGAGGGATCATCGATGACCATGACAGACCAGGACGCGGCCGAGACCTTCGAGGAGCACCGCTCGACGCTGATCGGGGCGGCGTACCGGATCCTCGGCAGCCGCTCCGACGCCGAGGACGTCGTGCAGGAGGCGTGGATCCGCTGGTCGGGGGTCGAGCACGACACCATCGACCAGCCGCGCGCGTTCCTGCTCACCGTCACGACGCGCCTCGCGCTCAACCGGCTGCGGCAGCTGGCGACCCGCAAGGAGACCTACGTCGGCCCGTGGTTGCCCGAACCGGTGGCCACCGACCCGCGCGGCGACGGCGAGGCCGCGGCCCAGCTGGCCGACGAGGTGTCGATGGCGATGCTGATCGTGCTCGAGTCGCTGAGCCCGCTCGAGCGCGCGGCGTTCGTGCTGACCGAGGTGTTCGGGATGTCGGCACCGGAGGTGGCGGAGGCGCTCGACCGGAGCCCGGCCGCCGTACGCCAGCTGGTGCACCGCGCCCGGTCGCACGTCGAGGCGCGGCAGCCGCGACATGTCGTCGACGAGGACCGGCACCGCGAGATCACCGAGCGGTTCATCGCGGCAGCTTCCGGCGGCGACATCACCTCGCTGATGGAGGTGCTCTCCCCGGAGGTCGTCCTGGTCACCGACGGCGGTGGCATCAAGCAGGCGGCGCTGCGACCGATCCACGGGGCCGACAGGGTGCTGCGTTGGCTCGCCGGCGTCTTCGACAAGCCGGAGAGCGAGACGATCGACGTTCGAGCTGCGGCCGGTCAACGGCGAGCTCGCGATCGTGGCCACCAACCCCGACGGCATCGACGGCGTCATCTTCGTGACCGTCGAGGACGACCGGATCACCGCCTTGCACGGCATCCGGAACCCCGAGAAGCTCGGCGCCGTCTGAGCTGACGACACCGAGCCTCCGGTTCTTTCGCGGTCCCTCCGCGGGTTCAGGGGTCCTACCGGGTCAGCGCACCGCCGCGGCCGCGGCCACCACGTCGACCAGGCCGTAGCCCTTGTCGAAGCTGGTGGTGCCGAGTGCGCCGGCCTCGTAGGGAGCGCCGTTGCGTGAACTTGTAGGCCGTCGTCTTCAGCGCGTTCTCGACCTGCGCGGCCGTGGCCGACGGGTTGGCCTGGAACAGCTGCGCGACGATGCCGGCGATGTGCGGGGCCGCCATCGAGGTGCCGCTGATGGTGTTGAACGCGCCGATGTCCGTCGGGCCGGGGCCGTTCTGCGGGTCGAGGCCGGTGGAGCAGATCGGCAGGTAGAGGCGGCAGGACGAGGTGATGTTCTCACCGGGCGCCGAGATGTCGGGGTACGTCGACTGGTCCCCGGCCTTGCCGCGCGAGGAGAAGTCCGAGACGGTGCCGTCGCGGGTGCCGTTGTCCTGGTCGAAGTACGACGCCACCGAGATCACGCCACCGGTCGGGTCCTTGCCGGGCGGGTTGGACAGGTCGGCCGAGCCGTCGCCGCCGTCGTTGCCGTTGGCCCACACCGTCACGACGCCCTCGGCCGCGAGCGCCCGCTGGATCTTCACCGTCGCGGAGTTGGGGTCGAACGCGCCGCCGCCGGTCGGACCGTAGGAGTTGTTGGTCACCTTGATCGGCGGGCAGGTGGCCGCGGAGACACCCGCGCCACAGGGGGCGTTGTGGTTCTCCAGCACCCAGTTGAGCGCCGCGTCGGCACCGATGATGACGAGGCCGGCGCCGGTCGAGAGCGAGACGAGCTTGGCGCCCGGAGCGGCACCCTGCTGGACCGCGCCGCCGACCTCGGTCGGGCGACCGGCCACGATGCCGTTCACGTGGGTGCCGTGGCCGCCGAGCGACAGGGTGTCGGTGTCGATGCTGTTCGGCACCTTCTGCACCGAGCACAGCGTCTCGGTCAGGTCGCAGAGGGTCTTGTAGTTGGCGACGACGGCGCTGCTGCCGTCGGCCTCGGTGAGGTAGGGGTGGGTCGGGTCGACACCGGAGTCGATGACCCCGACGGAGACACCCTTGCCGGTCAGCGGGCTGCCGTCGGCGCCCGTCACGGTCTGGGTGGCCTCGAGACCGCGGGTCGCCTTGTTGGAGGTCTCCGCGAAGAAGCGGATCGGCTGGGCGCCGGCCTCGACGTACGTGCACGCCGGCCTGGCCGCGCACCGACTGGATCTGCGCCTTGGTGCCGCGGGCGCCGACGACGCCGATCTTCTTGAAGGTGACGACCTTGGTCATGCCGGTCGCGGAGACGGCCTTGGTCGCGTCGGCCAGCGTGGCGCCGTGGACCAGGACGGTGGTCTTGCCGGAGAGCGAGGTCAGCTGCTTGGCGAGGTACGGCGAGACCTTGGCCAGCTCGGGCGCGGCGCTCGCCGGGTTGGGCGCGGCCAGGCCGAGCGAGACGACGACGGCCGCGGCGGCGGTCAGTGAGGTGAGGATGCGTGCACGCACTGGTGGCTCTCCTTGCGCTGGCCACCCCCACTGGGCGGCTCTGCACCCACAAACGACCCATTCGTGCGCAAGTCACGTGCGACGCCCCAACCCCCGCGGGTCGAGCCTGTCGAAACCCCTACACGCGGCTCGGCCTGCGCCAGCTCGCGCAGCTCCTTGACCACCGCGTCGGGGTCGTCGGCGGAGTAGACGGCGCGAGCCGGCGACGAAGACGTCGGCCCCCGCCTCGGCGCAGCGCTCGATCGTCTCCTGCGAGACACCGCCGTCGACCTGGAGCCACACCTCGAGGCCGGCCCGGGAGATCAGCTCGCGGGCCCGCCGGATCTTGGGCAGGCAGAGGTCGAGGAACTTCTGGCCGCCGAACCCCGGCTCGACGGTCATCACGAGGAGCATGTCGAGCTCACCGAGCATGTCGGCGTACGGCTCGATCGGGGTCGCCGGCTTGAGCGCCATCGACGCCCGCGCGCCCTTGGCGCGCAGCTCGCGCGCGAGGCGTACGGGCGCGGCCGCCGCCTCGGCGTGGAAGGTGACCGACCCCGCGCCGGCCTCGGCGTACGCCGGAGCCCACCGGTCCGGGTCCTCGATCATCAGGTGCGCGTCGAGCGGCAGGTCGGTCGCCCTGGCCAGGCTCTCGAAGACCGGCAGGCCGATCGTCAGGTTGGGCACGAAGTGGTTGTCCATCACGTCCACGTGCACCCAGTCGGCGCTGGGGATCCGCGCCACCTCGTCGGCCAGCCGGGAGAGGTCGGCGTTGAGGATGCTCGGCGTGATCTGGACGGTGCTCTTCTCTGTCGCCATGGTGGGTCGATCCTAGGGGCTGCACCCGGCGCAGCAACAGGCCAGGAACATGGCGTCGGTGCCGTGCCGGTGCGGCCACAGCTGGACCGCACCGGCGAGCTGGGCCGACTCCGCGTCGACCGCCTCGGGCAGAGCGGCGCCAGCGTCCTCGAGGCGTACGTCGCTCCGCCCGGCCAGCACCGCCTCGACCACGCCCGCCGTCTCCGCGACCACGGGCGAGCAGGTCGCGTAGACGACCACGCCGCCCGGCCGCACCGAGTCGACCGCAGCTGTCCAGCAGGGCGCGCTGCAGCGGCACCAGGTCCTCGAGGTCCGCGGCTCGCCGCCGCCACCGGCTCTCCGGCCGACGGCGCAGGGCACCCGAGCCCGGAGCAGGGCGCGTCGACCAGCACCCGGTCGAAGGTGCCGTCGGGCCAGGCGGGCCGCGTCCCGTCGCCGGCGACCACGTCGCCCACCGTCGCCCGCAGCGCCTGGGCGACCAGCCGCGCGCGGTGCGGCTGGCGCTCGTTGGCCAGCAGCCGCGCTCCCTGCTGCGGTGGCGAGGGCCGCGAGCAGGGCCGCCTTGCCGCCGGGGCCGGCGCACAGGTCGAGCCAGCGCTCGTCGCGTCCCTCGACGGCGGCCCGGGCCAGCGCCAGCGCGACCAGCTGCGACCCGGCGTCCTGCACCCCGGCGCGCCCCTCGCGCACCGCCGGGATCGCACCCGGGTCGCCGGACTCGAGCACGACGCCCAGCGGCGAGATGGTCGGTGGAGCCGGTCGAGCCCCGGCCGACGACGAGCTCCGCCACCGTCGACAGCCCCGGCCGCGCCACCAGCGTCACCCGCGGCCGCTCGTTGTCGGCGGCGAGCAGCGCCTCGAGCTCGCTCGGGCCGGCCGAGCGCGCGGCCGAGCTCCTCGACGACCCACTCCGGGTGCGAGGTGCGCACCGACCGCGAGGCGTCGAGGGCGTCCATCCACGCCGTCGAGGTCGCGCGCGGCGATCCGGCGCATCAGCGCGTTGGTGAACCCGGCCGGCTTGTGGCCGACCCGCTCGCGCACCAGCTCGACCGTGCTCGCGACGGCGGCGTGGTCGGGCACCCGCATGGCGAGCACCTGGTGGGCGCCGAGCCGCAGCGCGTCGCGGACGGCCGGGTCGGGTGGCGCGACCGGCGAGGTGGTCGATGATGGCGTCGTACGTCCGCTGGCCGCGCAGCGTCCCGCCGACCAGCTCGGTGGCGAAGGCGGCGTCGCGGCCCTCGATCCGCGCTCGCGCAGCAGCGCGGGCAGCACCAGGTTGGCGTAGGCGTCGTCCTCGCGCACGGCGACCAGCACGTCGTACGCCGCCAGCCGGGCGGCGTCGATGCGGCTCACGCCAGGAACTCTTTGACCAGCTTCGCGGGAGCCGTCGCCAGCCACGCGTCGGTGATCACCTCGGCGAGCTCGTCGCGGCTGATCTCGCCGAGCCGCGACTGCTGCACGAGCACCGCGTTGAAGCCCTTGAAGTGGTCGATGGTGAAGAACGGTCCGTCGCCGTCGACGAGCGCCTGCTTGTCGTCGGCGTTGGCGGTGCGGATCACCAGCAGGTCGTCGTACAGCTCCCCGGTCTCGGGGTCGACGGCGCGTCTTGTGCGGCTTGCGGTAGAGCACGAACCCGCGGCCCTTGTCGCCCTTGACCCGCGAGCGGGCACCAGCCAGGTCGGTACGTCGCCCCACGAGGTGCCGAACCAGGTCTCGGGCAGGCCGCCGCAGATCTCGTCGACGTCCTCGGGCGACGGGCGGGCCTCGGCTCACGACCCCAGCATGGCCCCGTCGGGGAACGTGCACGCCACGGGCCCAGTCGGCGGCGTCCATCTCCTTCTTCCCGAACGCCTTCACCCGGCCGAGCCGGACCGGGCCGGTGGCGGTGCCGACGAACACGTCGTTCTTGGTCACCTCGAGGACACCCGGCTCGAGCCGCTCGCGGCCGACCGGCCGCACGGGACCGAGCTTGACCCGCTCGCCGCCCAGGTCGACCAGGCACCGGGCGCGGGCGTGCACGCGCGGATCCGGCGGTCGACCGCGATCGGCGGGCTCGGTCCAGTCGACCCGGGCGTCCTCGACGGTGATCTTCGGGCGCGAGGCTGACGCCCCTCGGGCGGCTGCTCGCGCGCCTCCAGGGTGCCGTCCTCGATCCCGTCGAGGGTCTGCACCAGCAGGCCGGCGCCGCCCTCGGCCAGCCGCTCGCAGCAGGTCGCCGGCGGTGTCGTCGGGCCGGATCGTCTGCGTCATCAGCCGAACGTCGGCCCGGCGTCGAGCTCCTTGACGATGCGGAACGTGGTCGCGCCGGTCACCTCGTCGCCGGCCCAGATCGCGTGCTGCACGGGGGCGGCGCCGCGCCAGGCCGGCAGCACCGAGAAGTGCAGGTTGACCCAGCCGTGCTCCGGGATGTCGAGCGCCGACTGCGGCAGCAGCGCGCCGTAGGCCACGACCGGGCAGCAGTCGGGCGCGAGCGCGCGCAGCGCCTCCTGGAAGTCGGGGTCGCGGGGGTGGTCGGGCTTGAGCACGGGTACGCCGAGCTCCTCGGCGCGCTGCGGCCACCGGCGACGCGACCAGCTTGCGTCCCCGGCCCGGCCGGGGCGTCGGGCCGGGTGACCACGCCGACCAGCTCGTGGCGGCTGGCCGCGACGGCCTCGAGGGCGGGCAGGGCGACCTCGGGGGTGCCGGCGAAGACGACGCGCACGGATCCGTCAGATCCCGAGGCCGTTGGTGGCGTGCGGGGAGAGCTTCACCTGCGGCTTGCGGGTCGCCGAACCACTCGGCCTCGCGGATGTACTTCATCGCCTCCTTGCGCGCCTCGCGGTCGAGCCGGTCGACGAAGATGATCCCGTCGAGGTGGTCGGTCTCGTGCTGGATGGCGCGGGCCAGCATCTCGGAGCCCTCGACGAGCACCGGCTCGCCGTACATGTCGAAACCGTGGGCGACCACCGACAGCGCGCGCTTGCAGTCGATGCTGAAGCCGGGGATCGAGAGGCAGCCCTCCGGGCCGTCCTGGATCTCCTCGGACAGGGTCAGCTGCGGGTTGACCAGGTGGCCGAGCTCGCCGTCGACGTGCCAGGTGAACACGCGCAGCCCGACGCCGATCTGCGGCGCGGCCAGGCCGGAGCCGGGCGCCTCGAGCATCGTGTCGGTGAGGTCCTGCACGAGCGTGCGCAGCTCCTTGTCGAAGTCGACGACCGGCGTCGGCGGGCGTGCGCAGCACCGGGTCACCGAAGAGCCGGATGGGCCTGGTGGACACGTGGCTCCTCCTTCGCTGCGGTCTGAGCCTGTCGAACCGGCCAGTCTAGGAGCGATGAGTTCGCGCGCCGCGACGGTCGACACTGGTGACGGCCCCTCTCGGGAGAGGACCGCATGCGCACGCTCGCGATCACCCAGAACATCACCCTCGACGGCTCGATCGAGTTCCTCGACGACTGGTTCGACCCGCAGGCCCGCGGCCTCGGCGACATGAGCGACCTGCAGGAGGAGGTGCAGCGGCAGAGCGCCGCCTCCGACGCCTTCCTGACCGGGCGGCAGACCTTCGAGGACCTGCGGTCCTACTGGCCGCACCGTGAGGACGACACCACCGGGACCAGTGCCTACCTCGACGCGGTCGCCAAGTACGTCGTCTCCTCCACCCTCACCGAGCCGGGTTGGGAGAACACGCACCGATCCTCACCGGCGACCCGGTCGAGGAGGTCGCGCGCGCTCAAGGCAGCCGCACGGTCGCGACATCGTGCTCACCGGCAGCATCACGCTCGGCCACGCCCTGCTCGACGGCCGGCCTGGTCGACGAGGTCCGGCTGTTCACCTACCCGGTCGTGCAGGGCCGCGGCCGGCGGCTGTTCCCGGACGGGTTCCAGCTCGATCGGCTTCGGCTGCTCGGCTCGCAGGTCGTTCCGCGTCGGGGATCGTGCTGACGACGTACGCCGCTCGACTGAGGTCAGCCGAGCTCGGGCCGGGTCCACCTCGACGCGCAGGTGCGGCAGCTTGCGGGCCGAGCGCTGGGCCTGCAGCTGCTGGAGGGCGGCGGACAGGGCGGGGCCGGAGGCGCGCGGGACGCGGACGACGTAGCGCACCTGCTCCTCGTCGCGCGCGTCGCGGGTCTCGACGGGCACCGGACCGAGCACCTCGGCGCCGGTCGGCAGCTGCGAGGGTCGGCAGCGCGGCCTCGAGGTCGTCGGGCTCGCCGGTGACGGTCGCGACCCGCGAGGCGGGCGGCAGGTGGGCCGAGACCGGCGCTCGTCGATCTCGCGGCGGGCCAGCCCGGCGGGGTCCCAGCGGATCAGCGCCTGCAGGCCCGGGTGGGCCGGACTCCCCCACCGCCAGCACCCGCCCACCGTCGGCGGGCGGGCGCACCAGGGCGGCGGCGTTGGCCCAGCGGCGCATCGCCTCCTCGGTGGCGCGCAGGTCGGCGCGCCCGAGCAGCAGCCAGGTGTCGAGCAGGAGCACGGCGGCGTAGCCGCCCCGGGCCACCGGCTCGGCGCCCGGCGTGGCGACGACGATCGCGGGCTTGTCGTCGACCTCGGCGATCACGCGCTCGCCCGACGACGACTGGCGCACGGTGACCCCGGGGAGCGCCCGCCCGATCTCCTCGGCCGTGCGCGCGTCACCGAGCACGGGCGCGCGCAGGCCGCGTCCGCCGCACTCGGGGCAGGCCCAGCCCGGGGCCACGGTGGCGCACCAGGCGCACTCGGGCGGACGCGACGGGCCCGCGGAGCCGCAGCGGCCCGTGGCAGACCGAGCACGTGGCCGGCGTACGGCAGGAGTCGCAGGCCAGCCGCGTCGCGTAGCCCACGCGGGGCGCCTGCACGAGCACCGGGCCGCTGCTGGACGGCGTCGCGGAGCAGGACGTGGGCCTCGCTGGGCAGCCGCGCGGAGCGGGCGGCGGCGTCGCGCTGCAGGTCGCGCTCGGAGTCGCCGGTGAGGCCGACCGAGATGCGTTCGCGGACCACCTCGCGGGTGGCGGCGACCTCGGTCGCCCAGCCGGTGCGCACGAGGTACTCCGCCTCGACGCTGCGCGCGTGCGCGGCCAGCACCGCCGCGCAGCCGGTCTCGTGGGCGCGCATGAGGAGGACCTCGCGGGCGTGGGGGTACGGCGCCCGCGGCTCGTCGTGGAGGTCGTCGCCGTCGTCCCAGATCGCCACCAGCCCGAGGTCCTGCACCGGCGCGAACGCGGCGGCGCGGGTGCCGATGACGACCCGGACCGCACCGCGGGCGATGGCGAGGAACGCGCGGTAGCGCTTCGCCGGGCCCGGTCTCGGCGGTGAGCACGACGTGGCGGCCCTCCCCCAGCCGCGTCGTCAGCGCCGCGTCGAGCCGGTCGAGGTCGCGGTGGTCGGGCACGCAGACCAGCGCGCCTCGTCCGGCGAGCGCGGTCGCGACGACGGCCTCGGCGAGGAGCGTCGGCCCAGTCGTCGCCGGGCAGGACGGTCCACACGGCGCGCGGCGACTCGCCCCGGCGCAGCCCCTCGAGGAGCTCCGGACCGCCCGGGTAGGGCCGGACCAGCTCCGGGTCGAGCTTGGCGTCGATCGGCGGCGCCGGCTCGCTGGCCTGCTTCTCGACCGTGGCGTGGCGCGGCGGGACGGCGAGCCGGAGGACGTCGGACCGGGTGCCGGCGTACCGCGCGGCGACGGCCCCGGTGAGCGCCGCGACGTCGGGGGTGAGCACCTGCTCGGCGCTGACCACCCGGCGGAGCGGCTGGAGCCGTGCCGGTGTGCTCGGTGGTGGCGGCGCGCTCGATGACGAACCCGTCGACGTCCTGGCCGGCGAAGCGCACCTTCACGCGCACGCCGGGCTGCGCGTCGTCGGCCATCGTCGCCGGCACGGCGTAGTCGAAGGGCCGGTCGAGGTGCGCGAGGGGTACGTCGACCAGCACGCGCGCGACCGGGTCGACCTCGGCCCGCGGGACCGGCTTCTTCGCCTTCGGCCGCGGCGCCTTGCGTGCCTCGGCCCGGACCCGCGCCGGGGCGGGCAGCAGCGCGAGCTGGTCCTCCCCGTCGGTCTCCGTCACGGGGTCATGCTGTCACCGCGAGGAGACAGGGGGACGAACCGGACCGGGCTGGCAGGCGATTCTGGTGGCTGGCAGGCGAAGTATTGCCCGCCAGCCCACAGTTTCCCCGGGCGCCCGGGGAAACCTGACAGGTCCCCTCAGAGCCCCGCAGCAGCCCGCAGCGCGTCGGCGCGGTCGGTCTTCTCCCAGGTGAAGTCGGGGAGCTCGCGGCCGAAGTGGCCGTAGGCGGAGGTCTGCGCGTAGATCGGGCGCAGCAGGTCGAGGTCGCGGATGATCGCGGCCGGGCGCAGGTCGAAGACCTCGAGCACGGCCTTCTGGATCACCTCGTCGGCGACCTTGCCGGTGCCGAAGGTCTGCACGAAGACACCGACGGGCTGGGCCTTGCCGATCGCGTAGGCGACCTGGACCTCGGCGCGCCGGGCGAGGCCGGCGGCGACGATCGTCTTGGCCACCCAGCGCATGGCGTACGCCGCGGAGCGGTCGACCTTGGACGGGTCCTTGCCGGAGAACGCGCCGCCACCGTGGCGGGCCATGCCGCCGTAGGTGTCGACGATGATCTTGCGTCCGGTCAGGCCGGCGTCGCCCATCGGGCCGCCGACGACGAACTTGCCGGTCGGGTTGACCAGCAGGCGGTAGTCCTCGGACGGGATGTCGAAGCTCGCGAGCACCGGGTCGATGACGTGCTGCTTGATGTCGGCCTCGAGCTGGTCGAGGGTGACTTCCTCGGCGTGCTGGGTGGAGAGCACGACCGTGTCGACGCGGACGGGACGGTCCTGCGTCGTCGTACTCGATGGTGACCTGGGTCTTGCCGTCCGGACGCAGGTAGTCGAGCGTGCCGTCCTTGCGGACGTCGGTGAGCCGCTCGGAGAGCCGGTGGGCGATGGTGATCGGCAGCGGCATCAGCTCGGGGGTGTCGTCCGAGGCGTAGCCGAACATCAGGCCCTGGTCGCCCGCGCCCTGCTTGTCGAGCGCGTCCTCGGAGGAACCCACCCGGGCCTCGTGGCCGTCGTCGACGCCCTGCGCGATGTCGGCGGACTGGCCACCGATCGCGACCTGGACGCCGCAGGACTTGCCGTCGAAGCCCTTGAGCGAGGAGTCGTAGCCGATCTCCAGGATCTTCTCGCGGACCAGCTCGGCGACCGGCGCGTAGGCGTTGGTGCGGACCTCGCCCGCGACCACGACGAGGCCCGTGGTCAGCAGCGTCTCCACGGCGACGCGGAGCTCCTGCTTCTTGGGGTCGTGCTCGAGCAGGTAGTCGAGCACCGTGTCGCTGATCGCGTCGGCGATCTTGTCGGGGTGACCCTCGGTCACGGACTCGGAGGTGAACAGGCGTCCGGTCACTTCGTGTATCTCCTGCGCAGTGGGTGGGGGCGGGTTGAAAACGTGGGTGGTGCGGGCCGGATCCCGGCCGCCAGCAGCCTAACCGAGGGGCCCGAGCGGGCTCGGCACGTCTCACGGTGTGTCCGTCCCGCGCACGTCCAGGACCCGGTCCCAGATCACGTGCGCGAGCGCGGCCTTGGAGCCGAGCGGCACGTTGACCGAGCTCCCGTCCGCGGCGAGTACGACGGCCTCGTTGTCCTCCGAGCCGAACACGGCCCCGCCGCCGACGTCGTTGACCACGAGCAGGTCGCAGCCCTTGCGGGCGAGCTTGGCCCGCGCGTGGTCCATCACCGAGCCGGTGTCGTCGCCGGTCTCGGCGGCGAACCCGACGACGACGATGTGGTCGTTGGGCCGCTCGTGCGCGAGGCCGGCGAGGATGTCGGGGTTCTGGGCGAGCCGGATGTCCGGGCTGCTGCCGTCGTCGGACTTCTTGATCTTGGACGACGGCCAGGTTCTCGGGCCGGAAGTCGGCGGGGGCGGCCGCCATCACGACGGCGTCGGCGGAGGCGCACGCCTCGAGCACGCGCTCCTGGAGCTGGGCCGTGGTCTCGACCTTGACCACCTTGACCCCGGCCGGGTCGGGCAGGGTCACGTTGGCGGCGACGAGGGTGACCTCGGCCCCGCGGGCCGCGGCGGTGCGGGCCAGCGCGTAGCCCTGGAGGCCCGAGGAGCGGTTGCCGATGAAGCGCACCGGGTCGAGGTACTCGCGGGTGCCGCCGGCGGAGACCACCACGTGGAGACCGGCGAGGTCCTGGGTGGTGGCGCCGCCGTGCTCGCCGCGGCGGGCGAGGATGTCGGCGGCCAGGGCGAAGATCTCGGCCGGGTCGGGCAGCCGGCCCTTGCCGGTGTCGGCGCCGGTCAGGCGCCCCTCGGCGGGCTCGATCACGACGGCACCGCGGGACCGCAGCGTGGCCACGTTGGCCTGGGTGGCCGGGTGCTCCCACATCTCGGTGTGCATCGCGGGCGCGAACACGACCGGACAGCGGGCGGTGAGCAGCGTGTTGGTGAGCAGGTCGTCGGCCAGGCCGTGGGCCGCCTTGGCGAGCAGGTCGGCCGTCGCCGGCGCCACCACGACGAGCTCGGCCTGCTGGCCGATCCGCACGTGCGGCACCTCGTGGACGTCGGCCCACACCTCGGTGCTGACCGGCTTGCCCGACAGGGCGGCCCAGGTGGGAGCGCCCACGAACTCGAGGGCGGCAGCGGTCGGGACGACGGTGACGTCGTGGCCGGACTCGGTGAAGCGGCGCAGCAGCTCACAGGCCTTGTACGCAGCAATCCCGCCGCTCACGCCGAGGACGACGCGAGGGCGGGACTCGTGGGTGACCATCACCGGCCCTGCAGGATCACTCGACCGAGGGCTCGGCGGCGGGGGTCGCGGGCTGCTGGGCGACCGAGGCGGCCAGCGCCTCGGCGGCGGCCTCCTCGGGGTCGATGTCCTCGCAGGTCAGCAGGTCGTCGTTGATCTCGCGCAGCGCGATCGAGAGCGGCTTCTCCTGGACGTGGGTGTCCACCAGCGGACCGACGTACTCCAGCAGGCCCTCGCCGAGCTGCGAGTAGTACGCGTTGATCTGACGCGCACGCTTGGCGCTGTAGAGCACCAGCTTGTACTTGGAGTCGGTCTTGGTCAGCAGGTCGTCGATCGGGGGGTTGGTGATCCCCTCGGCGACGGGGAGGTTGCCGGACGCGCTCATTGAGCCTCACTAACAAGGATTTGGGGTGGTGCGACTGATCGGGGCGATCAACGGGCCCCGGGCCGCATCAACTCTACCAATTCCTCGCCCGCATCGTGAATCCGACGGTTGACGATGGTCACGTCGAACTCCGGCTCGGCGGCCAGCTCCTCGCGCGCGGTCTCCAGCCGGCGCTCGCGCTCGGCCTCGTCCTCGGTGCCGCGGCCGACCAGGCGGTCCACCAGCTCGTCCCACGAGGGCGGTGCCAGGAACACGAACCGGGCCTCGGGCATCCGCTCGCGCACCTGACGCGCGCCCTGGAGGTCGATCTCCAGCAGCGCCGGGCGTCCCTCGGCGAGCGCGTCGAGGACGGGCCGGCGGGGAGTGCCGTAGCGCGCCCCCTTGTGTACGACGGCCCACTCGAGCAGCTCGTCGTCGGCGACCAGCCGGTCGAACTCCTCGTCGGAGACGAAGTGGTAGTGCACCCCGTCGGTCTCCCCCGGCCGCCGCCGCCGCGTGGTCGCGGAGACGGAGATCCAGATCTCGGGGTGGTGGGCACGCACCCAGGCGGTGACGGTGCCCTTGCCGACGGCCGTGGGCCCGGCGAGCACCGTGAGCCGAGAGGAACCCGGTGCCGACTCCTGGACCACCAGCTACTCGGCGGCGAACTCGTCGACGAGGGCGGCGACCTGCTTGGCACCCAGCCCGCGGACGCGGCGGGTCTCGGAGATCTTCAGCTTCTCCATCACCTGCCGCGCGCGCACCTTGCCGATGCCCGGCATCGACTGGAGCAGCTCGCTGACCCGCATCTTGCCGATCACCTCGTTGACCCGGCCCTCGGCGACCACGTCGGCGAGCGAGGCACCGGAGTGCTTGAGCCGGTTCTTCACCTCCGCACGTTCCCGACGGGAGGCGGCCGCCTTGTCGAGCGCGGCCTGGCGCTGTTCGGGCGTGAGGGGCGGCAGGGCCACGGAGGACTCCTCGACTTCCTGCTCGTTTCTGGAGCGGGTTGGGGAAAGATCGTCGCCGGCTCGCCGTACGTGGCCGGACACCGGCAATCTAGTCACGCGGCTCGGCCCGCTGCAACGCGGGAGGGGCCCAGTTGGTCAGGCCGAGACCAACGTCACGGCGCGGGTTCACCGTGGCGGACCAGAACTACGCCCGGACAGCCTCAGAGCCCGAGGTTGACCTTGCAGACGTCGCGTCCCTGCTGCTCGATCCCGGAGGACGCCTCGACGACCTGTTCGGTCTGGATCTGGCTGGCCGCGTCGGCGATCGCCTTCTTGTCCGCCGCGCTCAGGCCGGCGGGCGGCTTGCCGTCCTCGAAGTCCGAGGGCTTCACCCCGGCGTCCTTGATGCGCCTGGTCGAGTCCGTCGAGCGCCCCGAGGAAGACCTGCCACTCGTCGGTGAGGTCCTCGGGCGCCTTCTCGGACAGGTCGCGCAGCATCGGCAGGTGGCTCAGCAGGGCATCGGGAGAGGTGGACTCGATCATCTCGGCCATCTCCTTGCGGTGGGACCGGAGGTCGCCGCAGTAGTCGTCGATGCTGTCCCCACCGCACCCCGCGACCGGTGCGAGGAGCCGCCAGGACGAGCGCGACACCGGCCAGCCGGTGGCGGCGCATCAGCCCGTCCTCAGCGCGGTGAACGCGTCGATCGAACGGCCGACCGCGTCGTGCAGGGCCCCGGCGTCGGGTCCGGCGCCCAGGATCTCGCGCGAGCTGGAGGGCAGCACCTGGTCGAGCACGCTGCCGAAGATGCGTCGTACGTCGTCGGCCGTGCCGCCCTGCGCGCCGATGCCCGGGCACGAGCAGCGGGCCGTTGATGGCGAGGTCCTCGTCGGTGTCCTCGATGGTGGCGCCGACGACGGCACCGAAGGACCCCATCGGCGCGACGTCGCGGTTGAGGCCGGCGAGCTCGGCCAGGACGGTGCCGGCGACGCTGCGCCCTCCATCGGTGCGGGCGTGCTGGAAGGGCGGCGCCTCCGGGTTGGAGGTCAGGGCGAGCACGAAGACGCCGGTGCCGTGCTCGCGGGCGGTGGCGATCATCGGGGCGAGGCTGCCGAAGCCGAGGTACGGCGCGGCGGTGATCGCGTCGGCGGCGATCGGCGAGCGCGGGTCGAGGTAGGCGTCGGCGTAGGCCTGCGCGGTCGAGCCGATGTCGCCCCGCTTCACGTCGAGGACCACGAGGGCACCGGCCTCGCGCGCGGTCGCGATGACCCGCTCGAGCACCTCGATGCCCCGGGAGCCGAACCGCTCGAAGAACGCCGACTGCGGCTTCACCGCCGCCACCTCGGGGGCCAGCGCCTCGGTCGCCGCGAGCGCGAACTTCTCCAGCCCGTTGACCGAGTCGGTCAGGCCCCAGGCGTCGAGCAGGCCGGCGTGCGGGTCGATGCCGGCGCACAGCGGGCCGCGGCCGTCCATCGCCGCGCGCAGCCGGGCGCCGAAGGGCTGCTGGTCGGTCATCGGGTCTCCTGACGCAGGGCGGGGTGGGTCGCGAGCGCGGCGTTGATCCGGGTCGGCCACCACGGCCCCTCGTAGATGAACGCGGTGTAGGCCTGCAGCAGGTCGGCCCCGGCCACGATCCGCTCGACCGCGTCCTCCGGGGTGGTGATGCCCCCCACGCCGATCAGCACCATGTCGTCACCGACCCGGTCGCGCAGCAGCCGGAGCACCTCGGTGGCGCGGGCCCGGAGCGGCCGACCGGAGAGACCACCCGCGCCGGCCGCCTCGACCTGCGCGGGCGTGCTGGCCAGCCCGTCGCGGCCGATCGTGGTGTTGGTGGCGACGATGCCGTCGAGGTCGAGCCCGGTGGCCAGGTCGGCGACGGCGAGCACGTCCTTGTCGTCGAGGTCGGGCGCGATCTTCACCAGCAGCGGGACGTGCCGGTCGGAGACGTCGTCGGCCCGGGCGCGGACGGCCCGCAGCAGCGGCTCGAGCCGGTCGACGGCCTGGAGGTCGCGCAGGCCGGGGGTGTTCGGCGAGGAGACGTTGACGACGAGGTAGTCGGCGTACGGCGTGAGCAGGGTGGTGCTCTTCTCGTAGTCGCGGACGGCGTACTCCTCGGGCACCACCTTGGTCTTGCCGATGTTGATGCCGAGCGGTACGCCGAGCCGACGGCCGGTGCGGTCCAGCCGGCGCGCGGCGAGCCGGCGCGCCACCGCCTCGGCGCCGTCGTTGTTGAAGCCCATCCGGTTGACCACCGCGCGGTCGGCCGGCAGGCGGGCCAGGCGCGGCTTCGGGTTGCCGGGCTGCGGCTCGCCGGTGACGGTGCCGATCTCGACGAAGCCGAAGCCCATGTTGGCCAGCGCGTCGATGCCGACGCCGTTCTTGTCGAACCCGGCCGCCAGCCCGAGGAGTCCCGGGAAGTCGCAGCCCCATCAGGCGCCGGCCGCCCAGCCCACCGGACCGGCTGACGCGGCTGCGGCGCCCGCCGACCAGCCGCGTGACGGGCTGCGCGGCCCGGATGGCGCGGAAGGCGGCGTGGTGCGCCTTCTCGGGGTCGGTACGGCTCAGGACCTTGTCGAAGAGCAGCTGGTAGGGCTGCACTCAGAAGACCTCGTCCAGCGAGCCGTCGTCCTGTCCCTGGAGCCGCGCCCAGTCCTGCAGCGAGCGCACCCCGATGTCGGCCGCCCGCATCGCCTCGATCCCCTGCACGGCAGCGCCGAGGCCCTGCACCGTGGTGATGCACGGGATGTTGGTCAGGATCGCGGCGGTGCGGATCTCGTAGCCGTCGAGCCGCGGCGACCCGCCGCTCGTGGTGCCGTGCGGGGTGTTCACGACCAGGTCGATCTGCCCGTCGAGGATCATCCCGACGATGGTGCGCCGGCCGTCGGGCCCGTCACCCTCGCTGTGCTTGCGTACGACGGTCGCCGAGACCCCGTTGCGCCGCAGCACCTCGGCGGTGCCCTTGGTCGCGAGGATCTCGTAGCCGAGGTCGGCCAGCCGCTTCACCGGGAACACCATCGTGCGCTTGTCGCGGTTGGCCATCGAGACGAAGACCCGGCCGCTCAGCGGCAGCGAGCCGTACGCCGCCGTCTGGGCCTTCGCGAAGGCCTTGCCGAAGTCGGCGTCGAAGCCCATCACCTCACCGGTGGACCGCATCTCCGGGCCGAGGATCGCGTCGACGGTCTTGCCGTCGATGGTCTTGAACCGGTTGAACGGCATCACGGCCTCCTTGACCGCGATCGGCGCGTTGCCGGGCAGGTCTCCCCCGTCGCCCTCGGCGGCCAGCACACCCTCCGCACGCAGGTTGGCGATCGTCTCCCCGAGCATCACCCGGGCCGCGGCCTTGGCGAGCGGGGTGGCGGTGGCCTTGGAGACGAACGGCACCGTGCGGCTGGCCCGCGGGTTGGCCTCGAGCACGTAGAGCACGTCGGAGCCCAGCGCGAACTGGATGTTCAGCAGCCCGAGCACACCGACACCGCGGGCGATCGCCTCGGTGGCCTCGCGGATCCGGTCGATCTCCTCCTTGCCGAGCGTGATCGGCGGCAGCGCGCACGACGAGTCGCCGGAGTGGATGCCGGCCTCCTCGATGTGCTCCATCACGCCGCCGAGGTAGAGCTCGGTGCCGTCGTACAGCGCGTCGACGTCGATCTCGACCGCGTCGTCGATGAACCGGTCGACCAGCACGGGGTGCTCGGGACTGATCTCGGTGGCGCGCTCGATGTAGCCGCGCAGCGAGTCGTCGCCGTACACGATCTCCATGCCGCGCCCACCCAGGACGTACGACGGCCGCACCAGCACCGGGTAGCCGATCCGGGCCGCGATCTCCTGGGCCTCGGTGAACGAGGTCGCCATGCCGTGCTTGGGAGCGGTCAGCCCGGCCTCCGCGAGCACCCGACCGAATGCGCCGCGCTCCTCGGCGAGGTGGATCGCTCCCGGCGGGGTGCCGACGATCGTCACGCCGGCGTCCTCGAGCCCCTGCGCGAGGCCGAGCGGGGTCTGGCCGCCGAGCTGGCAGATGACGCCCGCGATCGGTCCGGCCTGGCTCTCGGCGTGCACGATCTCGAGCACGTCCTCGAGCGTGAGCGGCTCGAAGTAGAGCCGGTCGGAGGTGTCGTAGTCGGTCGAGACCGTCTCGGGGTTGCAGTTGACCATCACGGTCTCGTAGCCCGCCTCGTGGAGCGCCAGGCTCGCGTGCACGCACGAGTAGTCGAACTCGATGCCCTGGCCGATCCGGTTGGGCCCGGAGCCGAGGATGATCACCGCCTCGCGCTCGCGCGGCGCGACCTCGGTCTCCTCGTCGTAGGAGGAGTAGTGGTACGGCGTGCGCGCGGCGAACTCGGCCGCGCAGGTGTCGACCGTCTTGTAGACCGGCCGGACTCCCAGGGCGTGCCGGACGCCGCGGACGACGTCCTCCTTCATGTCGCGGATCCGGCCGATCTGCGCGTCGGAGAAGCCGTGCCGCTTGGCCCGGCGCAGCAGCGGCGGGGTCAGCTCGTCGGCGTTGATGACCTCCTGGGCGATCTCGTTGATCAGGGCGAGCTGGTCGACGAACCACGGGTCGATGCCGGTGACGTCGTGGATCTCCTCCGGGGTCGCCTCGGCGCGCAGCGCGTCCATCACCTTGCGCAGCCGACCGTCGTGCGGCGTGCTGATCTCCTCGAGCAGCGCGTCCTTGTCGAGCTCGACGTGCCGGTGGCTCCAGTCGAAGGCGGCGTTCTTGCTCTCCAGCGACCGCAGCGCCTTCTGCAGCGCCTCGGTGAAGTTGCGGCCGATCGCCATCGCCTCGCCCACCGACTTCATGTGGGTGGTCAGCGTCGGGTCGGCCGCCGGGAACTTCTCGAACGCGAACCGCGGCACCTTGACCACGATGTAGTCGAGCGTCGGCTCGAAGCTGGCCGGGGTCTCGCGAGTGATGTCGTTGGGGATCTCGTCGAGGGTGTAGCCGATCGCCACCTTGGCCGCGATCTTCGCGATCGGGAAGCCGGTCGCCTTGGAGGCCAGGGCACTCGAGCGGGAGACCCGCGGGTTCATCTCGATGACCACCACGCGGCCGTCGTCGGGGTTCACCGCGAACTGGATGTTGCAGCCACCGGTGTCCACGCCCACCGAGCGGATGATGCCGATGGAGAGGTCGCGCAGGTGCTGGTACTCGCGGTCGGTCAGCGTCATCGCCGGCGCGACCGTGATCGAGTCGCCGGTGTGCACGCCCATCGGGTCGAGGTTCTCGATCGAGCACACGATCACCACGTTGTCCTTGGTGTCGCGCATGACCTCGAGCTCGTACTCCTTCCAGCCGATGATCGACTCCTCGAGGAGCACCTCGGTGGTCGGGCTGGCGGCCAGTCCCGCTCCGGCGATCCGGCGCAGGTCCTCCTCGTCGTACGCCATCCCGGAGCCGGTGCCGCCCATGGTGAAGCTGGGGCGGACCACCATCGGCCAGCCGAGGTCGTGCGACGCCTCGAAGCAGTCCTCGAGCGTGTGGCACACCGCCGAGCGGGCGACCTCGCCGCCGAGCTCCTCGACGATCTTCTTGAACGACTCGCGGTTCTCGCCGCGGTTGATCGCCTCGATGCTGGCGCCGATCAGCTCCACGCCGTACTTCTCCAGGACGCCGAGCCGGTCGAGGTCCATCGCGGTGTTCAGCGCGGTCTGGCCGCCCAGCGTCGCGAGCAGCGCGTCGGGGCGCTCCTTCTCGATCACCTTCTCGACGAACTCGGCGTTGATCGGCTCGACGTACGTCGCGTCGGCGAACTCCGGGTCGGTCATGATCGTCGCCGGGTTGGAGTTGACCAGGATGACCCGCAGCCCCTCGGCCTTGAGCACGCGGCAGGCCTGGGTGCCGGAGTAGTCGAACTCGCAGGCCTGCCCGATGATGATCGGCCCGCTGCCGATCACCAGGACGCTCTGGATGTCGTCGCGCTTCGGCATCAGGGATTCTCTCCGTTCTCGGTGGTTGAGGAGGGAGCGTCAGCGACCGTCTCGAAACCACCTGATCCCTTGGTTGAGCCTGCTTCTCGGCTCACCGGGTTTCGAGACGTGTCGGGCGGTCCACTCGCAGGCTCGCGCTCCGCCCCGACACTCCTCAACCTCCTCGCCTCACGCTCGTCCTTCGCGATCATCAGGCTCGGCATGAATCGGTCGAACAGGTACGCCGCATCGTGTGGCCCGGCCGCGGCCTCGGGGTGGTACTGGACCGAGAAGCTCTTCAGCCGGCCTTCGGCGTCGCGCAGCTCGAGGCCCTCGACGACGTCGTCGTTGAGGCAGACGTGGCTGACCGTGACCGTGCCGTACGGCGTCTCGGTGGGTGCGTCGATCGGTGCGTCGACCGCGAACCCGTGGTTGTGGGCGGTCACCTCGACCTTGCTGGTCGTCCGGTCCATCACCGGCTGGTTGATCCCGCGGTGGCCGTACTTGAGCTTGTAGGTGCCGAACCCGAGCGCCCGGCCGAAGAGCTGGTTGCCGAAGCAGATCCCGAAGTAGGGCAGCCCCCGCTCCAGGGCGCCGCGCAGCAGCTCGATCTGGGAGGTCGTCGCCGCCGGGTCGCCCGGGCCGTTGCTGAAGAACAACCCGTCCGCGCCGGTCGCGAGCACGTCGTCGAGGGAGGCCGTGGAGGGCAGCACGTGCACCTCGATGCCGCGCTCGCTCATCATCCGGGGCGTGTTGGCCTTGATGCCGAGGTCGACCGCGGCGACGGTGAACCGCTTCTGGCCGACGGCGGGCACGACGTAGGTCTCCGCGGTGGACACCTCGCCCGCGAGCTCGGCGCCGGTCATCTCGGCGGACTCCTTGACCCGGGCCAGCAGCCCGTCGGCGTCGGCGCTGTCGGAGGAGATCCCGACCCGCATCGCCCCGCGCTCGCGCAGGTGCCGGGTCAGGGCGCGGGTGTCGATGCCGCTGATGCCCACGACGCCCTGGTCGCGCAGCTCGTCGTCGAGCGAGCGGACCGACCGCCAGTTGGAGGGGACGCGCGAGGGGTCGCGGACGACGTACCCGCTCACCCAGATGCGTCGCGACTCCGGGTCCTCGTCGTTGATGCCGGTGTTGCCGACGTGCGGGCTGGTCATCACCACGACCTGCCGGTGGTACGACGGGTCGGTGAGCGTCTCCTGGTAGCCGGTCATGCCCGTCGAGAACACCGCCTCGCCGAACGTCTCCCCCAGCGCACCGTAGGACTCGCCCCGGAACACCCGTCCGTCCTCGAGCA
>CAVSMJ010000013.1:0-1664968 GCA_963729015.1 uncultured Actinomycetota bacterium | reverse complement strand
CTCTTCGACCACATCGGCTCCACCTCGGTGCCCGGTCTGGCGGCCAAGCCGTTCCTCGACCTCCAGGTCCGGATGCCGCGCCTCCCGGACCCGGTCGCCCTCGACGCGGCGCTCGTGACCGTCGGGTTCCACCCCCACGCGGGTTCGCGCGCCGACTCCCCCGGCGTGCACCGGGACTCCCCACGCGGCAGCACGCAGGTGCCCGACGAGGTGTGGGAGAAGCGCCTGTTCACCGCCGAGGACCCGGCCACGGTCCTGCACGTGCGTCGCAGCGACTCCCCCTGGGGCCAGCTACACGGTGGCCTTCCGCGACTGGTTGCGCGCCCACCCGGAGGAGGCCGCCCGCTACGAGCGCACCAAGCGCGCCCTGGCCGCGGAGCACGCCGACGACCCCGACTACGACGACTACACCCGCGCCAAGACGGCGTACTTCGACCAGGTGCAGGCCAGCATCGAGCGGACGCCTCTGACGGGACGCAGAACGGCCCCCGGCGAGTGCCGGGGGCCGTTCGCTTGGCGTGCTGTGGATCAGCGCTGCTGGTAGGACCCGAAGTCGAAGTCGTCCAGCGCCACCGTCTGACCGGTGCCGGAGCCGAAGTAGTCGTCTCCGTAGCTGTCGTAGCCGGTGACGGCGTACGCCGCGGCGCGCGCCTCCTCGGTCGGCTCCACCCGGATGTTGCGGTACCGCTCGAGGCCGGTACCCGCCGGGATCAGCTTGCCGATGATCACGTTCTCCTTCAGACCCAGCAGCGAGTCCGACTTGCCGTTGATGGCAGCGTCGGTGAGCACCCGGGTGGTCTCCTGGAAGGAGGCCGCCGAGAGCCACGACTCGGTCGCGAGCGAGGCCTTGGTGATGCCCATCAGCACCGGACGACCCGAGGCGGGCTTGGAGCCCTCGGAGACCGCGCGGCGGTTCTCCTCCTCGTAGCGCACCCGGTCGACCAGGTCGGACGGGAGCAGCTTGGTGTCGCCGGACTCGATCACCGTGACGCGGCGCAGCATCTGCCGCACGATGATCTCGATGTGCTTGTCGTGGATCGACACACCCTGGCTGCGGTAGACCTGCTGGACCTCGGCCACCAGGTGCTCCTGGGCCTTGCGGACACCGAGGATGCGCAGCACCTCCTGCGGGTCGGGAGTTCCCTGGGTGAGCTGCTGGCCGACCTCGATGTGGTCGCCGTCAGCCACCAGCAGGCGCGAGCGCTTGCTGACGGGGTACTCCTGGACCTCCGAGCCGTCGTCGGGGGTGACCAGGACCTTGCGGGCCTTGTCGGTGTCCTCGATCTCGATCCGGCCGGCCGACTCCGAGATCGGAGCACGACCCTTGGGCTGGCGCGCCTCGAAGAGCTCGACCACGCGGGGCAGACCCTGCGTGATGTCGTCCGCCGAGGCCACACCACCGGTGTGGAAGGTACGCATCGTCAGCTGCGTGCCGGGCTCACCGATGGACTGCGCGGCGATGATGCCGACCGCCTCACCGATGTCGACCAGCTTGCCGGTGGCCAGCGAGCGGCCGTAGCACTTGGCGCAGGTGCCGGTCTTGGCGTCACAGGTCAGCACGGAGCGGACCTTGACCTCCTCGATGCCGGCAGCGACGAGCTCCTCGATCTTGATGTCGCCGAGGTCCTCACCGGCACCGGCGAGCACCTCACCGGAGTCCGGGTGCACGATGTCGACCGCCGCGGCCCGGGCGTACGCCGAGGTCTCGGCGTTCTCGTCCTTGCGGACCACGCCGTCCTCGCCACGCACACCGATGACCTTCGGCATGCCGCGCTCGGTGCCACAGTCGTCCTCGCGGATGATCACGTCCTGCGACACGTCCACCAGGCGCCGGGTCAGGTAACCCGAGTCGGCGGTACGCAGCGCGGTGTCGGCGAGACCCTTGCGGGCACCGTGGGTGGAGATGAAGTACTCCAGGACCGAGAGGCCCTCACGGAAGTTCGCCTTGATCGGACGCGGGATGATGTCGCCCTTCGGGTTGGCCACCAGACCACGCATGGCCGCCACCTGACGCATCTGCATCATGTTTCCGGAGGCACCCGAGTCCACCATCATGTAGATCGGGTTCTTCTTGTCGAAGTTGGCCTCCATGGCCTTGGCGACCTCGTTGGACGCCTGCGTCCAGATCTCGATGAGCTCCTGGCGACGCTCGTCGTCGGTGATCAGACCCAGCTCAGCCTGCTGCTGGACCTTGGCGGCCTTCTCGTCGTACTTCGCGAGGATCTCCGGCTTGTTGGCCGGGGTCACGACGTCCTCGATGGAGACCGTCACACCCGAGCGGGTGGCCCAGGCGAAACCGGCGTCCTTGAGGGCGTCGAGGCTGTGGGCCACCTCGACCTTGGTGTAGCGCTCGGCGAGGTTGTTGACGATCCGGCCCAGCTCGCGCTTGCCGACGCCGAACTCGACGTACTCGTAGTTCCACGGCAGCGTCTCGTTGAACAGCGCGCGGCCCAGGGTGGTGTCGAGGGTGACGGGGTCACCCTGCTCCCAGCCCTCGGGCAGCTCCTTGTCCGCGGGCGGTACGACGCCCTCGAGGCGGATCCGGACCTTCGACTGCAGGGTGATCTCACCCTTGTCGAGCGCCATGATCGCCTCACCGATGGAGGAGAACGCCCGGCCCTCGCCGATCGCACCCTCGTCGGCGCGGGTCAGGAAGAAGATGCCGATGATCATGTCCTGGGTCGGCATGGTCACGGGGCGACCGTCCGACGGCTTCAGGATGTTGTTCGTCGACAGCATCAGGATGCGGGCCTCGGCCTGCGCCTCCGCGGAGAGCGGCAGGTGCACGGCCATCTGGTCACCGTCGAAGTCGGCGTTGAACGCCGAGCAGACGAGCGGGTGGATCTGGATGGCCTTGCCCTCGATCAGCTGCGGCTCGAAGGCCTGGATGCCGAGGCGGTGCAGCGTCGGTGCGCGGTTCAGCAGCACCGGGTGCTCGGCGATGACCTCTTCGAGCACGTCCCAGACCTCGGGGCGTACGGCGCGCTCGACCATCCGCTTGGCGGACTTGATGTTCTGCGCGTGCGAGAGGTCGACCAGACGCTTCATCACGAACGGCTTGAACAGCTCGATCGCCATGTACTTCGGCAGACCGCACTGGTGCAGCTTGAGCTGCGGACCGGACACGATGACCGAACGGCCCGAGTAGTCCACGCGCTTGCCGAGCAGGTTCTGACGGAAACGACCCTGCTTGCCCTTGAGCATGTCGGACAGCGACTTCAGCGGCCGGTTGCCCGGGCCGGTGACCGGACGACCACGACGACCGTTGTCGAACAGCGAGTCGACGGCCTCCTGGAGCATCCGCTTCTCGTTGTTGACGATGATCTCGGGCGCGCCGAGGTCGAGCAGCCGCTTGAGGCGGTTGTTCCGGTTGATCACGCGGCGGTACAGGTCGTTGAGGTCGGAGGTCGCGAAGCGGCCACCGTCGAGCTGCACCATCGGACGCAGGTCCGGCGGGATGACGGGGACGGCGTCGAGCACCATGCCCATCGGGCTGTTGCCGGTCTTGCGGAACGCGTCGACGACCTTGAGCCGCTTCAGCGCGCGGACCTTCTTCTGACCCTTGCCGTTGGCGATCGTGTCGCGCAGCGACGCGACCTCCTCGGCGATGTCGAAGGTCTCGAGGCGCTTCTGGATCGCCGTGGCGCCCATGTGGCCCTCGAAGTACTTGCCGAACCAGTTCTTCATCTCGCGGTAGAGCAGCTCGTCACCCATCAGGTCCTGGACCTTGAGGTTCTTGAAGGTGTTCCACACCTCCTCGAGACGAGCGAGCTCGGCGTCGGAGCGCTTGCGCACGCCGGCCATCTCGCGCTCGGCGCCGTCCTTGACCTTGCGCTTGGCGTCGGCCTTCGCGCCCTCCTCCTCGAGGGCGGCCAGGTCGGTCTCGAGCTTCTGGGCCCGCTCCTCGATCTGGACGTCGCGACGGTTCTCCAGGCTCTTGCGCTGCAGGCCGATCTTGCCCTCGAGGTCCGAGAGGTCCTTGTGGCGGGCGTCCTCGTCGACGCTGGTGATCATGTAGGCAGCGAAGTAGATGACCTTCTCGAGGTCCTTCGGCGCCAGGTCGAGCAGGTAGCCCAGACGGCTCGGCACACCCTTGAAGTACCAGATGTGCGTCACGGGCGCGGCGAGCTCGATGTGGCCCATGCGCTCACGACGGACCTTGGAGCGGGTCACCTCGACGCCGCAGCGCTCGCAGATGATGCCCTTGAAGCGCACGCGCTTGTACTTGCCGCAGTAGCACTCCCAGTCCCGGGTGGGACCGAAGATCTTCTCGCAGAAGAGTCCGTCACGCTCGGGCTTGAGCGTGCGGTAGTTGATGGTCTCCGGCTTCTTGACCTCGCCGTGGCTCCAGGCGCGGATCTCGTCCGCGGTGGCCAGGCCGATCTTCAGCTGGTCGAAGAAATTCACATCGAGCACGGTGGCTGCTTTCCCTCGTAAGAAATGTTGTGGCTGTGGGTGGGGGCTGGGGCGGGGCGGTACGCCGTCTCCGGCGTACCGCCTCGCGCGTCAGACCTCTTCAACCGAGCTGGGCTCGCGGCGGGACAGGTCGATGCCGAGCTCCTCGGCGGCGCGGAAGACGTCTTCCTCCGCGTCGCGCATCTCGATCGCGGTGCCGTCCTGGGACAGCACCTCGACGTTGAGGCAGAGCGACTGCATCTCCTTGACGAGAACCTTGAACGACTCGGGGATGCCGGAGTCGGGGATGTTCTCGCCCTTCACGATGGCCTCGTAGACCTTGACGCGACCAGGCACGTCGTCGGACTTGATGGTGAGCAGCTCCTGCAGGGCGTAGGCGGCGCCGTAGGCCTCCATCGCCCAGACCTCCATCTCACCGAAGCGCTGGCCACCGAACTGGGCCTTACCGCCGAGCGGCTGCTGGGTGATCATGGAGTAGGGACCGGTCGAACGAGCGTGGATCTTGTCGTCGACCAGGTGGTGGAGCTTGAGGATGTACATGTAGCCCATGGCCACCGGCTCCGGGAACGGCTCGCCGGAGCGACCGTCGAACAGGTTGGCCTTGCCGTTCTCCCCGACGATGCGGACACCGTCACGGTTGGGCAGGCTCGAGCCCGAGCAGACCCACGATCTCGTCCTCGCGGGCACCGTCGAACACCGGAGTGGCGACGTTGGTGTCCGGCTCGGACTTCTCGGCGTGGATCTTGATCAGGCGCTGCTTCCAGTCGGCGTGCCCTTGTCGGCGTGCAGGTCGACGTCCCAGCCCTGCTTGGCCAGCCAGCCCAGGTGGAGCTCGAGGATCTGGCCGATGTTCATCCGTCGCGGGACACCCAGCGGGTTGAGGATCACGTCGACCGGGGTGCCGTCCTCGGTGAACGGCATGTCCTCGATCGGCAGGATCTTCGCGATGACGCCCTTGTTGCCGTGACGGCCGGCGAGCTTGTCACCCACGGAGATCTTGCGCTTCTGGGCGACGTACACCCGCACCAGCTGGTTCACGCCCGGGGGCAGCTCGTCGCCGTCCTCGCGGTTGAACTCGCGGACGCCGATGACCGTGCCGGACTCACCGTGCGGCACCTTCATCGAGGTGTCGCGGACCTCGCGCGCCTTCTCACCGAAGATCGCGCGGAGCAGCCGCTCCTCGGGGGTCAGCTCGGTCTCACCCTTGGGGGTCACCTTGCCGACGAGGATGTCACCGGTGGTGACCTCCGCGCCGACGCGGATGATGCCCCGCTCGTCGAGGTCGGCGAGCAGGTCGTCGCTGACGTTGGGGATGTCGCGGGTGATCTCCTCGGGACCCAGCTTGGTGTCGCGGGCGTCGACCTCGTGCTCCTCGATGTGGATCGAGGTGAGCACGTCCTCCTGCACCAGTCGCTGGCTCAGGATGATCGCGTCCTCGTAGTTGTGTCCCTGCCAGGGCATGAAGGCGACGAGCAGGTTGGTGCCCAGCGCCATCTCGCCCTCGTCGGTGCACGGCCCGTCGGCGATCGGCGAACCGACCTCGACCCGGTCACCCTCGGTGACCAGCGGACGCTGGTTGATGCAGGTGCCCTGGTTGGAGCGCGTGAACTTCAGCAGGCGGTAGGACTTGTCGCCGCCCTCGTCGGTCATGATCACGACCTCGTCGGCGGAGACCGACGTGACCACACCGGCCACGTCGGAGGTCACCACGTCGCCGGCGTCGACCGCGGCGCGGTACTCCATGCCGGTGCCGACCAGGGGGGCGTCGCTCTTGATGAGCGGCACCGCCTGGCGCTGCATGTTGGCACCCATGAGCGCGCGGTTGGCGTCGTCGTGCTCGAGGAACGGGATCAGCGCGGTCGCGACCGACACCATCTGGCGCGGCGAGACGTCCATGTACTCGACCTCGTCGCGCGGGATGTCGACGGTCTCACCGCCACGCGTGCGGACCAGCACGCGGTCGTCGACGAACCGGTCCTTGTCGTCGAGCATGGCGTTGGCCTGCGCGATGACCTGCGAGTCCTCCTCGTCGGCGGTCAGGTGGTGGATCTCGTTGGTGACCCTGCCGTTCTTGACCACCCGGTAGGGGGTCTCGACGAAGCCGAACGGGTTGATCCGGCCGTACGACGCCAGCGAGCCGATCAGACCGATGTTGGGACCCTCAGGGGTCTCGATCGGGCACATGCGGCCGTAGTGCGACGGGTGCACGTCACGGACGTCCATCTGCGCGCGGTCACGGGAGATACCGCCCGGGCCGAGCGCGGAGAGACGACGCTTGTGCGTCAGACCGGCGATCGGGTTGGTCTGGTCCATGAACTGCGAGAGCTGCGAGGTGCCGAAGAACTCCTTCAGCGCCGCGACCACGGGACGGATGTTGATCAGGGACTGAGGCGTGATGGCCTCGACGTCCTGGGTCGTCATCCGCTCGCGGACCACCCGCTCCATCCGGGCCAGGCCGGTGCGGAGCTGGTTCTGGATCAGCTCGCCGACCGTGCGCATGCGCCGGTTGCCGAAGTGGTCGATGTCGTCCGCGCGGACCTCGATCGCCTCGCCGTGGGCGTTCTTGATGTCCTTGCCCTTGGCGTCGACCAGGTTCGGCTTCTCGGCGTGCAGCTGCACGATGTAGCGGATCGTCGCCACGATGTCGTCGATGGTCAGCGTCTGCTGGTCGAACGCCTCGTGGGTGCCGAGCTTCTTGTTGATCTTGTAGCGACCGACCTTGGCGAGGTCGTAGCGCTTGGGGTTGAAGTAGTAGTTCTGCAGCAGCGTCTGCGCAGCCTCACGCGTCGGGGGCTCACCCGGGCGCAGCTTGCGGTAGATGTCGAGCAGCGCGTCGTCCTGGCCCTCGGTGTGGTCCTTCTCGAGGGTCAGCATCATCGACTCGTACTCGCCGAACTCCTCGCGGATCTGCTCGTTGGTCCAGCCGAGGGCCTTGAGCAGCACCGTGACGTTCTGCTTGCGCTTGCGGTCGAGGCGTACGCCGACCATGTCGCGCTTGTCGATCTCGAACTCCAGCCAGGCACCCCGCGACGGGATCACCTTGGCGGTGAAGATGTCCTTGTCGGAGGTCTTGTCGGCCGAACGCTCGAAGTAGACGCCGGGCGAGCGGACCAGCTGGGAGACGACGACACGCTCGGTGCCGTTGATGATGAAGGTGCCCTTGCGGGTCATCATCGGGAAGTCGCCCATGAAGACGGTCTGACCCTTGATCTCACCGGTCTCGCCGTTGGTGAACTCGGCGGAGACGTAGAGGGGGCGGGAGTAGGTGAAGTCCTTCTCCTTGCACTCCTCCTCGGTGTACTTCGGGTCGAGGAAGACGGGGTTCTCGAACGAGAGCGACATCGTCTCGGAGAAGTCCTCGATCGGGGAGATCTCCTCGAAGATCTCGTGGAGTCCCGACTTCTGGGAGAGCTCCTCGCCGGCGCTACGGCGCTCCGCGACCTTGTTCTCCCACTTCTCGTTCCCGATCAGCCAGTCGAAGCTGTCGGTCTGGAGGGCAAGAAGCTGCGGAACCTCGAGCGGCTCGGAGATCTTGGCGAAGGAAATGCGGCGGGGACTGTTGTTGGTGCTGTTCTTGCTGCGCGAGGCGGCCAAGAGTGGTCCTTCCGAGGCTCACATGTGTGGCGGCGCCCAGTCCCACCACAAATCCAGCCACCGGGCAGGCAGGAAGCATTTGAGGGAGGGCGCAAAGAGTCAGACTACAACATGGCCCAAGCCCTGGACAACCCCGGCCTGCTGCCGGGTCGTTCAGGGCTCCTCTGGCCGGACACGCTACCCCGTGAGGGCCGTAGGAATAGAAATCGCCGACCTGTCGGCGATTGCGCTGGCTCAGTAGGTCGTGACCTTGCTGACCAGCCAGCGGTCGCCGTCCTTGCCCATGTTCAGCATCACCCGGTTCTGGAAGATCTGCGGGTCGCCGGTCGCCTTCTTGCGAGGTCAGGTTGACGTAGACGAGCACCCGGGCCGCGTCGCCCTCCGCGGCGACGACCGCCGAGCCGAGCGGCGTCGGAGGTCACCACGGCCTTGGTCTGCACGGCCAGGCCCGGGGACCCGTCCTTCTGCTTCTCCAGGGCGGTCGAAGTTCGCTCGTACTCCTTGCTGTACTCGCCGGTGAGGAACGCCTCGGCGCGCTTCCGGTCGGCCGGCAGGGTCGCGGTAGTCGTAGGCGAACACCGCCTTGACCGCCCGCTCGGCGGCCGCCGGGGCCTCGTCGCGGGCGTCGGCGACCTGGGCGTCCTTGCGCACCTGGAGGCCGAAGACGACGGCGAGCACGATCGCGACGACGGTCAGCACCGCCAGGACGGCGGCGGCGACGATCGCCCGGCCCGAGGCCGGCTCGCTCGCGCGGTCGGGGCGTGCGCGCCTTGGCGACGCTTGGCCTTCTTCGGCTTCGTGACCTTCGCGGGCTCCGCCGGCTGCTCGTCGACGGGGGTCGGGGGCGGCGGCGGCGTCGGTCGTCGGCTCCGCGGCCGGTGGCTCGGGTCGGCCGGCGTCCAGCGAGGCGTCGTACGCCGCGCGGCGCTCCGGGTCGAGCAGCACGTCGGCCGCCTCGTTGAACATCCGGAACTGGCCGGCGCCGGTGCCGGGCTCGAACTTGTCGGTGGCGGTGCGCCAGGCGGCCTTGATCTCGGCCGGGCTGGCGTCGCGGGAGACGCCGAGCACGTCGTACCAGGTGGGGTTCGGGGTGGTGGTCATCTCGCGCGCCCCTCTCAGTTGACCGGGTTGAAGTCGTCGACGAGCCACTTGCCCTTGACCTTCACCAGGTCGACGGTCCAGCGGTGGTGGCGCACCTGGTCGCCCAGCTTGGACTTCACCGAGCGCGTCGTGGGCGACCAGGACCGTGGCCGAGTCGGCGTCGTAGGAGCCCACCCCGCTCACCAGGACCTTGCCGGTCCCGGTCGCCTGGGCCTGGGTGAAGACCTGCTTGAACGGCTCGAACTGCTTGTTGAACTCGGCCTTGTACTTGGTGGTCAGCAGCCCCTCGACGCTCTTGGAGTACTCGTCGATGTCCTTGCCGTCGAAGGTGTCCACCCGCAGCGCGAACTGCTGGGCCACGTTCGTGGCGTCGGCGCGGTCCGAGCTGCTCCTCGTCGGCGGCGTGCTGCTTGCTCCACATCCAGACGGCGCTCGCCAGGGCGAGGCACCAGGACCACCGCGAGGACGATGGTCAGGATGCGCACGGTGCGCGCGCCCGGGCGCCGTCGGGCAGGGCGTTCGTGTCCCCCGGGATCTTCGATCCCGGCGATGGTGTCGGTGCTCAAGTACTACTCCTGGTTGTCGGCCAGCGACGGCTGGAGCAACATCCATTTCCAGGAGTCGCTCGCCGAAGAGCTGGGCGGCACCGCCGTCGTAGGCGATGTTGTCACCGGCGGTGGACTGGTCGCCCCACGTCACCTTGCCGGTGCTCTGATCGTACGTGGCGACCGGAGAGCGGTAGGCGGCCCCGGTGCGACCCCGCGGGGCCTTCTCGGCGCCACGGAAGTTCTTGCCCGGGTCGGCGCAGCCGACGTTGGTCTTCATCGGGCGGTCGGCCGTGTCCTGGGCCGAGCGCCGGTCGGAGCCCTCGTAGCCCTTCTTGCAGACGTCGGCGCCCTGGGTGAGGACCAGGCCGAAGCGGGCGTAGTAGTGGCCGTCGCCGCCTTCTTCTCGGCGACGGTGAAGCCGCCGGCGACCACGTAGGGGTAGATCACCAGGATCTGGCGGATCCCCTTGAGGTGCTTGACGACGACCTCGTTGGTGGTGACCAGGTTGTTGAGCAGCTGCCCGAGGTTGACCTTGTTCTGCTCGAGGAACGTGCGCAGCTCGTTGGCCGTGGCCGAGCCGTTGTCGATCAGCGAGCGGAGGTACTTGTCGTTGTCCGCGACCGTGCCGGAGAACAGCGCCAGGTTCTGCGCGAAGCTGCGGATGGCCGAGCCCTTGTCGACCTGGGTCTGCAGGACGACGCGGGAGTCGCGGATCAGCGCGGTCGTGGTGTCGAAGTTGGCCTCGGCCGCGTCGATGAACGAGCTCGAGGTGTCGATGATCTGGCCCAGGCTCGGGCCGGCGTCCTTGAAGGCGGCGCCCGACTCGGCCACGACGGTGCGCAGGTCGGCCTGCGGGACCGACTGCACCAGGTTGTCGAGGTTGGTCAGGATCTCCGTCGTCGAGACCGGGATCTGGGTGTCGGGCGTGTCGATCTCCGACCCGTCCTTGAGGTAGGGACCGTCGTCGGTCTTGCGGCTGCAGCTCGACGTACTGCTCACCCACGGCCGACTTGTTGCCGACCAGGGCCACGGTGTCCTTCGGGATCTTGTCCTCGCCCTTGTCGATCGACAGCAGGACGTCGACGCCCTTGTCGGTGAGCTTCATCTTCGAGACCTGGCCGACGCCGACACCGCGGTAGGTGACCTCGGCGCCGGTGAAGATGCCACCGGACTGGGCGAAGTGGGCGTTGACGGTGTACGTCGAGTCGTAGAACAGCCGGTCGAGGCGGGCGTAGCGGCCGCCGACGAACGTGACGCCGAGCAGGGTGATGATGACGAAGACGAACAGCTGCTTCTTGGTGCGTGAGGTGATCATCGGACTTCAGCCACCCCCTGGAAGAGCATCGTGCCGAGACCCGGGTCGAGCCCGCGAGCGGCCAGGTGGAACGGGTCCACGGACGTCGGGCGTCTGGTAGCCCTCGCCGAGCTGGGCCCGCGGCAGCAGGCCGCCGAGGCCGCCGCCGCCGGTGCCCAGAGCCGGCACGGAGGGCACCGGCGATCGTGGGCAGCGCCGTCGGGTTGGCCAGCAGGTTGCACAGCGCCTTGCCGGCCTGCGGGCACAGGGCCGCGGTGACCACCTTGCCCAGCGAGGTGAGGGCCGCCGGCGATGTACGTGCGCACCGTGTTCAGGGTGATGTTGCAGTCGTCGTCCTCGATCTTGGCCTGCACCACCTTCTCGATGGCTTCGCGCTGCGCCTTGGTCAGCCCCGGGATCGAGTAGATGGCGCGGTGGGCGTAGCCGCGAGCCTGCTTCACCGCGTTGCAGAGCTGCCTCGGGAATCGTGGATCGGCGGGATGTCGGGCAGGGTCAGGTCGGCCACGTCGACGTCGAGGTTGATCGACAGGTTGGTGAAGTCACCCATGTGCAGGTTGCGAGCCACCTGCGGGTCGCGACCGACGGCCGCGTCCACGAACGGGTAGGTCAGGAACACCTGGAAGGACTTCGGGAAGTTCTCGCCGGCCTTGGCGAAGCCCTCGAGCACCGGCGCGAGGTCGCGCAGGCTGTTGATCGTGGACTCCTTGGACGCCCGGATCACCTGGACGCCGACGCCGCTGAGCCGGGTCAGGGCCTTGAGCAGCTTGACCAGGTCGGCGCGCTGACGGTTCGACCGAGCGCAGGGCGTCGGGGATGTCGTCCAGCGCGCTCTTGATGGTGCCGTCCTGCTTGCGGATCTCCACGGCCAGGCGGTTGGTGTTCTCCAGCGCCGCGACGATGGACTCCTTGTTCTCGTCGAGCTGGCCCATGAAGGTGCGGATCTGGGTCAGGACCGAGCGCACCTCGTCCTCGCGCCCGGTGAAGGCGTTGTTCAGCTCGGAGACGATGGTCTTGAGCTGGCCGACGCCACCGCCGTTGAGCAGCAGGGCGAGCGCGCCGAAGACCTCTTCGACCTCGGGGTTGCGACCGGTGCGGTCGAGCCCGATCACGTCGTTGTTGGAGAGCCGGCCGCTGCCGGGGTTCTCGCGGCCGGTCGAGCTGGATGAACTTCTCGCCGAGGAGGCTGGTCTGGCGGATCTGGGCGGTGGTGTTCTCGGGCAGCTTGAGGTCGCCCGGGACCTCGACGTCGACCTCGGCGACGTACCCCTTGAGCTTGATCGACTTGACCTTGCCCACGGTGACGTCGTCGACCTTGACCGTCGACTGCGGCACCAGGTCGAGGACGTCGCGGAACATCAGGGTGACCTTCATCGGGTTCTTGCCCGTGTCGGCGCCACCCGGGAGCGGGACGTCGTAGACCGAGCACCCGGAGAGCACCAGCGCGCCGGCCAGCAGGGCGGCGAGCGAGCGAGGCGGTGCGCGCGCTGTCGACGGCGCTTCATCGCTGTCACCTCCACGAGTCCGCCCATGGACGGGTCGATGGGCTCGACCACGCGCGCGGGCGTCTGGGCGGCGGGACCCGCTGAGCGCGGGGGCGCGCGGAGAGGCGCCCCTGATCGCGGACAGCTGGCTGCAGACCCCGCCCGGCGGGTTGGCCTGGCCGATCAGCGTGCACAGCGTGGCGGCCGGGTCGTCCTGGAGCTGGCCGAGCAGCTCGCCGATGTTGTCGCGGGTGTCGAGGGTGCCTTGCTTGACGTTGCCGGCCAGGTAGAGGTTGTTCAGGGCCGCGGGCGCGTAGGTGAGCGTCTTGTCGAGCGCGTCGCGCTGCTTCACCAGGGTCTTGGAGATCCGGTTCAGGCCCGAGATGTTGCGGGTCAGCGAGGCGCGGTTCTCCTTGACGAAGCCGCGCACCTGGGTCATCGCGATGCTCAGGTTCTTCAGCACGGCCGCCAGGTCCTGGCGCTCGTCGGCCAGCAGGTCGGCGCCTCCGGCCAGCGAGTCGTTGAACTGCGCGCACGGTCTGGTCGTTCTTGGCGAGCGTGCTGGTGAACTTCTCGACCTGGGCCAGGGTGCCGAACAGCTCGTCCTTGTTGTCGGCCAGCGTCTTGGTGAAGGCGCCGAAGTTCTTCAGGGTCTTGTTGAACTCCACGCCCTGGCCACCGAAGTTGCGGGCGGTGGAGTCGAGCAGCCGGGTCAGCGGACCCACGCCGCCGGCGTCGGCCTTGTTGGCCCCGTCGGGGCCGAGCGCGATGTTGAGGTCGTTGAGGCTGCTGAAGATCTCGTCGAGCTCGAGCGGGCGTCGCCGTCTTGTCGATCCCGAGCCGGGCGTTGTCCGCCATCTTCGCGCCGCCGGAGTACGCCGGGGTCAGCTGCACGAACCGGTCCCCCACGATCGAGGGCGAGATGACCGCGGCCTTGGCGTCGGCCGGCACGTCGTACTTGGCGTCGTAGTGCAGCTTGACCCGCACCTTGGTGCCGGCAGGGGTGACCGTGTCGACCTTGCCGACCGCGACGCCGAGGATCTTCACGTCCGAGCCCTCGTAGAGGGAGACGGTGCGCGGGAAGTCGGCGACGACGTACTTCTTGTCGCTCCCCGGCCAGAAGGTGACCAGGAGGGCAGCGACGATCGCCACGACCGCGACGACCGCGATCAGCGGGTTGACCTTGCTGAAGATCTTCATCAGCCACCCACCGGGGGGATCGGGGGCAGGTTGGAGATCCAGGTGTCGAACCACGGACCGTCACCGAGAGTGTTGGCGAAGACCCGGTAGAAGGGCGCCATCAGCCGCAGGCTCTCGTCGAGGTTGTTCTGGTTCTTCAACAGCAGGTTCACCACGCCCTGGAGGTTGCTGAGCGCCGGCTTCAGGTCGGCGCGGGACTGCTTCACGAGCAGCGTCAGCTCGGTGGAGAAACGGCTGGTGGAGACCAGCAGCCGGTGCACCGAGTCGCGACGGGCGACCAGGGCACGCAGCAGGACGTCGCTGTCCTTCATCAGGGTGACGATGTCCTGGTCGCGGTCGGCGAGGGTGCCCGAGACCTTGTCGAGGTTGCCCAGGAGCTCGTTGATCTGGTCGTTGCGGCTGGCCACCGTCTGCGAGAGCCGCGACAGGCCGCGCAGGGTGCCCTGGAAGGCGGCCGGGGTGTCCTTGGTCAGGTCGGCGAGCGTGTCGATCGAGTCGGCCAGCTTGTCGGTGTCGATCCGCTCCGCACGGTTGGCGAGGCCCGAGAAGGCCTGCACCACGTCGTACGCCGACTTGGTGCGCGACAGCGGGATGGTCGAGTCCTTCTTCAGCTGGCCGGACCCCTCCGGCTCGAGGGACGAGGTACATCGCGCCGAGCAGGGTCTTCACCTTGATCTCGGCCTGGGTCTCGCTGCCGAACTTCGACGGGGTGTCGACCTTGAAGGTCACGTCGACCTTGTCGCCGTCGAGGTCGACCGCGGTCACCTTGCCGACGCGGACACCGGCGATGCGGACCTCGTCGTTGGGCTTGAGGCCGCCCGCCTCGGCTGAACGAGGCGTGGTAGGTGTCGCCGCCGCCGATCAGGGGCAGGTCACCGGCCTTGAAGGCCACGACCATCATCGCGATGATCACGGCGATGCTGATGGCCCCGATCTTGACGGGGTTGCTCTCACGGAACGGGGTGCTCATGCCCGCCCTCGCTTCGCGTCGGGCGCGCATGGCACCCCGGCGTGGCTCTGCTGAATTTGCTCGCTTCGCTCGCTCATCCGAGGTTGCACCTCGTCCCCGGGCTTGCCGATGTCGTACTTGACCGGGACCTTGCCGCCGGTGGGCAGGACGACGTTGCCCTGGAACTCGCAGAGGTAGAAGTTGAAGAACGAGCCGTAGATGGCGGTGCGTCCGATCTTGGTCAGCTTGATGGGCAGGATCTGCAGGGCGCGGTCGAGCTCGTCGCGTCCCTTGTTGAGGTTCGTGGCCACGCCGCGCAGGCCCTTGACGTCGCGCACGAAGGACGGCCGGATCCCGACCGCGAGGTCGGAGGTCTCGTCGGCGAGGTTGGAGACCGACTCGAGCGAGCCGAGGATGGCGTCCTTGTCCTGGACGAGGCCCGCCATGAAGTTCTTGAACTCCACGATCAGCTCGCTGAGCTGCTTGTCGCGCTTGGCCAGCGTGCCGAGGACCACGTTGAGGTTGTCGATCGTGTCGCCGATGACCTTGTCGCGGTCGGCCAGGGTGTTGGTCAGCGAGGCGGTGTTCTGCAGCAGCGCGTTGAGGTTGCCGCCCTCGCCCTGGAACACGGAGATCACCTCGGCCGAGAGCCGGTTGATGTCGGAGGGCGACAGCGCCTGCGAACAGCGGCTTGAAGCCGTTGAACAGCACCGACAGGTCGAGGGCCGGCGTGGTGCGGTCCATCGGGATGGTGGCGTCGGCGGGCATCCGGTCGAGGTCACCCACGCCCTGGGTCAGCGAGATGTAGCGCTGGCCGACCAGGTTGCGGTAGCGGATCGTGGCCGTCGAGCTCTTGGTGACGATCGAGGTGTTGGCGACGTTGAAGGAGACCAGCGCGCGGGTGCGGTCGACGATCTCGACCTTCTTGACGCTGCCGACCTTCACGCCGGCGATCCGGATGTCGTCGCCCTTGACCACGCCGGTGGCGTCGGAGAAGACCGCCTTGTAGTCACGGGTGGACTGGAAGCTGATGTTGCCGATCAGGATGACGAGCACGCCCGTGGACAGGGTCGTCACCAGGATGAAGACGAGGAGCTTGACCAGGTCGCCCCTGGTCCTGCGGTCGAGGATGCTCATCCCACGCTCACCTCCGACCCGGACATCGTCGGGGACGTACAGCATCGTCGCGAGGTCGGACATCTGGTCGACGGGGATGCCGAGCGTGGGAGCCATCAGCGAGTTGATCAGTGCCTTCTGGGACGGGGTGCCGGCCGCGCCGGCGCCGAGGCCGGTGCTCTGACGGCGCTGGCCGAACCCGGTCGCCGCGCGCTGGTTGTCACCCTTGCCGAGGTTGTCGGCGCCGTCGTTCAGGTTCGGGAAGACCCCGCCCTTGGGGTAGTACGGGATGGGCGGGTTGGGCAGGCCGGCGCAGTTGGGCGCGTTGTCGGCGCCCAGGACCGTGCGGTCGGCCGCGGTGTAGCCACGCGGCTGGTACGGGATCGTCTTCAGGTTGATGTGGAAGACGAACCCGCGGAACGTGTCGGCCAGCATCGGAGCCTGCTTGACGATGCCCTCGAGCATGCAGGGGAACGTGCTCGAGTAGCGCTGGAGCAGCGCCAGGATCGGCTCGCTGAGCTGGCCGAGCCGGATGATGTTCTCGCCGTTGGCGTCCAGGAACTCCTTGGTGGTGTTCGGAGAACGCGGTCGTGTCCTTGAGGAACGCGTTGAGGCGCTGCTCCTTGGAGACCAGCGTGTTGCCGGTCTTCACGGTGTTGCGCAGGGTCGCCGCCAGCTGCGGGAACACGTCGGCGTAGGTGTCGGTGACCGTCGCGAGGAGCTTGATGTCGTCGATCAGCGCCGGGCAGCTGCGGGTTCATCTTCTTCAGGTAGCCGTCGAGCGTCTCGAGGCTCTCGCCGATCTTGTCGCCGCGGCCCTCGAGGGCGTCGGCGAGGGCGTTCAGCGTGTAGTTCAGCTCGGCGGGCTGCACGGTGCGCAGCAGCGGGTAGAGGTCGTTGAGCACCCGCTCGACCTCGATCGGCATCTTGGTCTGGTCGATCTTGTCGCCGGCCGCAGGGCCTCGGAGGAGGGGTCGGCCGGGATGTTCAGCTCGATGTACTTCTCGCCGAACAGCGTCTTGGGCAGGATCGCGGCGGTCACGTTCTTCGGGGATCGTCTTGATCAGCTCGGGCTTGATGCCCAGCTCCAGGGTGGCGCCGTCGCCCTCGGACTCGGCCTTCATCACCTGGCCGACGATCACGCCGCGCACCTTGACGTCGGCCTTGGACGGCAGCTGCAGGCCGATCGTGCCCGTGGTGAGGTTCACGCGGTCGAAGGAGATGAACTTCTGGGTGAAGACGGCGTTCACCAGCCAGATGCCGGCGACCAGCAGGCCGATGAAGACCACACCGAGGAACCGGTGGTGGGTGAGGAGCTTGTTCATCATGCGTCAGCCCGCCAACCTGACGGTGGTCGAGGAGCCCCAGATGGCCATGGACAGGAACAGGTCGATCACGTTGATCGCCACGATCGAGGTGCGGACGGCCCGGCCCACGGCCACGCCCACGCCGGCGGGACCGCCGCTGGCGGTGTAGCCGTGGTAGCAGTGGATCAGGATCACCACGACGGCGAAGACCAGCACCTTGCCGAACGACCAGAGCACGTCACCCGGTGGCAGGAACTGGTTGAAGTAGTGGTCGTAGGTGCCCGCACTCTGGCCGAAGAACTGGGTCACCGTCAGCCGGGTCGCGAAGTACGACGACAGCAGGCCCACCACGTAGAGCGGGATGATCGCGATCAGGCCGGCCACGATGCGGGTGGTCACCAGGAACGGCATCGAGGGGATCGCCATCACCTCGAGGGCGTCGACCTCCTCGGAGATCCGCATGGCGCCGAGCTGGGCGGTGAAGCCGCAGCCGACGGTCGCGGCCAGCGCGATGCCGGCGATCAGCGGCGAGATCTCACGGGTGTTGAAGTAGGCGGAGACGAACCCGGAGAACGCTGCCGTACCGATCTGGTTCAGCGCGGCGTACCCCTGGAGCCCGACCTCGGTGCCGGTGAAGAACGCCATCGCGGTGATGACGCCGACCGTGCCGCCGATGACGGCGAGGGCGCCGGAACCGAGGGTGACCTCGGCCAGCAGCCGCATGATCTCCTTCGGGTAGCGCCGGATCGAACGCGGCGTCGCCCGGATGGCGTTGATGTAGAACGCCAGCTCTTCGCCCATCTTGTCCAGGGAGGACAGGGGCTTCTCGTAGACCTGCTTCAGGTTGGCCATGGCGTCAACCTGTCTTCGGTGGGACGAGCTGGAAGTAGATCGCGCTCATCACGAAGTTGACGACGAACAGAAGCATGAAGGTGATGACGACGGACTCGTTCACGGCGTCACCGACACCCTTCGGGCCACCACCGGCGGACATGCCCTTGTAGGCAGCCACGATCGCGGCGATGAGACCGAACACGAGTGCCTTGGCCATGCCTTGCCACAGGTCTGGCAGCTGGGCGAGGGCGGTGAAGCTCGCGAGGTAGGCGCCTGGCGTGCCGTCCTGGAGGACGACGTTGAAGAAGTAGCCACCCATCGACGCCGACGACGCTGACCAGTCCGTTGAGGAAGACGGCGACGAGCATGCACGCCAGCACCCGGGGTACGACGAGCCGCTGGATCGGGTCGATGCCGAGCACCATCATCGCGTCGAGCTCTTCGCGGATCTTGCGCGCACCGAGGTCCGCCGCGATGGCGGATCCGCCCGCGCCGGCGATCAGCAGCGACGTGGCGATCGGTCCTGCCTCACGGACGACGGCGAGCACGGCGGCCGACCCGGTGAAGGACTGGGCGCCGAACTGCTTGATCAGGCCACCGACCTGGAGCGCGATGACCGCGCCGAAGGGGATGGCGACCAGAGCGGTCGGGACGATCGTCACAGACGCGATGAACCACGCCTGCTGGATGAACTCACGGGTCTGGAAGGGACGCTTGAAGAGGTTGCGTCCGACGTCCAGCCCGAAGGCAAAGAGCTTCCCCGCGGTGCCGACTGGAGCAAGAACGCGGTTGGCCACGGCTGAGGCCATCAGCGAGTCACGCCCCGGTCGTCATGGACATGTTCTCCTCGAACGAGCCCGGAGGCGGCGTGATGCCGTTCTCCTTGCACCAGGCACCCGGCTCGCGCTGACTGCGGCGGGGCTGGCCGTTCGAGGGGTCCAGCTGCATCGGGATCGGAGGCAGCGGAGGCAGTTCCATGTCCTTCTCGGCCTCGAGGTCGTCGGCGTCCTTCTCCTCGGACATGCCGATCGGGCCCGACGACCTGGGCGTTGAGGAACTGGCGCACGACCGGCTCCTCGGAGGAGAGCAGCATCTCTCGCGGGACCGAACATGGCGAGGTGCTTGTGGTAGAGCAGGCCGATGTTGTCCGGCACCGTGCGGGCCGTGTTGATGTCGTGGGTCACGATCAGGAACGTCGCGTCGATCTGCGCGTTGAGGTCGACGATCAGCTGGTTGAGGAACGAGGTGCGCACCGGGTCGAGGCCGGAGTCGGGCTCGTCGAAGAGCACGATCTCGGGGTCGAGCACCAGGGCGCGGGCGAGGCCGGCGCGCTTGCGCATACCGCCGGAGATCTCGCCGGGCAGCTTGTCCTCGGTGCCGAGCAGACCGGTGAGGTCGAGCTTCTCCATCACGATCTCGCGGATCTCGCGACTCGGTCTTCTTGGTGTGCTCACGCAGGGGGAAGGCGATGTTGTCGTAGAGGTTCATCGAGCCGAACATGGCGCCGTCCTGGAACAGCACGCCGAACAGCTTGCGGATCTCGTAGAGCTCCTTCTCGGGGCACGAGGCGATGTCGACGCCCTCGATGATCACCTCGCCCTTGTCGGGCTTGAGCAGGCCGATGATCGTCTTGAGAAGAACGGACTTGCCGGTTCCGGAAGGACCGAGCATCACGCAGATCTCACCGGCAGGAACGGTGAGGGTCACGTCACCCCAGATGAGCTGCTTCCCGAAGCTCTTGGTCAAGTCGTTGATCTCGATCTCGACACCCATCAGGGCCTCCCTCTCACGTAATTCCGTCGGTCTCGGGCCAGGACAAGCGACGTACGCATGGATCTCCCCACCCACGCGTACCAACGAGTAGCCGACGGCTAAGTTACGCACACATTGTCCTGCTCGTCACCCTTGGTGTCTTACGTCTCACAAAATCGGCCCCAAAGCGTCGGAACCGGTCCCGAAACAGCAGAACGGCCGCCCCGATCCGGTGGGATCGGGACGGCCGTCGGCCGCTGCTAGAGCGAGTGGGTCACTTCAGGGTGACGGAGGCGCCGGCGCCCTCGAGGGACTCCTTGGCCTTCTCCGCGGTCTCCTTGTTGACCTTCTCGAGGACAGCCTTGGGGGCCGACTCGACGAGGTCCTTGGCCTCCTTCAGGCCGAGGCTCGTCAGGGCGCGGACCTCCTTGATGACGTTGATCTTCTTCTCGCCGGCTGCCTCGAGGACGACGTCGAACTCGTCCTGCTCGGCTGCCTCTTCGGCAGCGCCGCCGGCGCCGCCGGCGGCCGGGGCTGCGGCAACGGCGACCGGAGCGGCCGCGGTCACGCCGAAGGTCTCCTCGAACTGCTTCACGAACTCGCTGAGCTCCAGGAGGGTCATCTCCTTGAAAGCGTCGAGCAGCTCGTCGGTGCTGAGCTTCGCCATGGTGGCGTTCCTTTCAGTTGGTGCCTCGTCCCGCGCGGGACGCGACGGATGTCAGGCCTCGGTGCTTTCGGTGGCCTCGGTGGTGGCTGACGAGTCGGCGGCCTCGGAGGCTCCGTCACCCGCCTCGGTGACTCCTCCGACGCAGGCGCGTCGTCGGCAGCGGGCTCGGCGACAGGCGCCTCGTCCGCTCGGCCTCGTCCTCGGCCGGGGCCTCCTCGGCAGCGGCGGCCTCGGGGGCCTCCGTCGCCTCGGCAGCCGGCTCGCCGGCACCGCCCTTGAGGATCGTGGGGTCCTGCTCCGCCTTCGCCTGCAGCGCGCCGGCGAGCCGGGCAGCCTGGGCGATCGGGGCGTTGAGCAGGTAGACGGCCTGGCTCAGCGAAGCGAGCATCGCGCCCGCCAGCTTGCCCAGGAGAACCTCGCGGGACTCGAGATCGGCCAGCTTGGCGATCTCCTTGGCGTCCATCGGGGCACCGTCGACAAAGCCACCCTTGATGACAAGGGCGGGGTTCGCCTTGGCAAAGTCACGCAGGCCCTTCGCCGCCTCGACCAGGTCGCCGTTGATGAAGGCGATGGCGGTCGGACCGGTGAGCAGGTCGTCGAACCCGTCGACGCCCGCCTCCTTGGCGGCGATCTTGGTCAGCGTGTTCTTGACCACGGCGTAGTTGGCGTTCTCGCCGAGGGCTCGCCGCAGTTCCTGCAGCTGCTTCACGGTGAGACCGCGGTACTCGGTCAGCACAGCGCCCGTGGATTCGTTGAACGAGTCGACGATCTCCGCGACGGCTGCTGCCTTGTCTGGCCGCGCCATGGGTCTCCTTCCAACCTGGTGGGACGGCACACGGATGTGTGTCGCCCGAGCCTCGGACCCACAAGCAAAACGCCCCGTGCAGGTGCACAGGGCGGATGACGTCGACTACGTCTCACTCGGTGTCACCTGCGCAGGTCGCCCGCTCGTGCGGACCTTCGGATCACGGATGATCGACCGGCGGTCTTTGGCTTCAGCCCGTCACGATACGGGGTGCGCCCGGCCGCCACCAAATCGGTTCAGGCGCCGACGAGCAGCAGCCCGTGACGGTCCATCGACGTCACGACCTCGGCGATGCGCGCGCGGTCGAGCTGGCCGAGCGGCAGCCTGGTGCCCTCGTCGTCGCAGGACCAGGCGTCCGTCACGTCGGCCGACGCCAGATCCGAACGCTCCCCCGCCAGCAGCTGGAGCGCGGTGAGCCGCATCAGGTCGGTGACCACGCGCAGGTACGCCGCCCGCTCGTGCGGCTCGGCCGGGCCCGGGTGCCAGCAGCTCGAAGAGGGCGATCGAGCGTCCGAGCGCCTGCTCGAGCCCGGTCACGGGATCGGCCTCGGTGACCATCGCCACCAGCATCCGGGCGCGGCCGTGCTCGGCGCAGCGGGTGGACAGGCGGCTGAGCTCGATCGGGTCCTCGCGCAGCCGGCCGACGAGCCGACGGAGGTCGTCGAGCCGCAGCGGCATCCAGTCCTCGACACCCGAGGGCGAGCCCGGCCAGGTCGTCGAACGACTCGAGGAGAAGTGCCGTCACCCCTCGGGCGAGGCGGTCGAGGTCGGCGTCCTCCTCGCCGAGGCGGCGTACGACGGCCGCGACCGTGGCCGAGGAGCGCAGCGGCGCCACCGCCTCGAGCACCCGGACCATCGCCCGGTCGAGCATCGGCCGACGCGGGCCCCCGACGACCGCGCCGAGGACGTCGTCGCGAGCCAGCAGCCGAGCCGCGAGCTCGGGGTGCCGGCGCAGCGCCTCGAGCAGCGGGACCACCGCGCGCGAGCGTCGTACCCGGTCGGCGGAGGTGATCAGTCCCTCGGCCAGCTCCTCGAGGATGTCCGGCGCGAAGGTCCCGTCGTTGCCGTCGCCGACCTCGAGCAGGATCGCCAGGGCACCGTCGTGGTCAGGGGCCTCGAGGAGCTGCTGCACGAACCCGGGCGGGAGGTCTCCGCGCGTCGAGGCGCGGGCCACCATCCGGGCGAGCTCCTGGGCCACCTGGCGGGCGCCGGCGGTCGGGTCTGGGTCGGTCATGGCATCAAGGAGGGCATCAAGGGAGACGGGGACGGCTTCTGCTCCCAGCGGTGGCAGCCGGTCTTCAGCCCGAAGACGGTGTTCTTCGCCATCCCGAACTCGTAGCGGCCACCGAACTGTCCTCGCCGACCAGGTCGAGGTTGCCCGGCTCGTCGACGACGACCGCCGTGTCGTCGAAGCCGTGCTCGCGGCCGACCTGCTCGACCAGCGTCTTGACCTCGTCCCAGTCGCCGGCGTCGTAGGTGCCGGTGAACGACATGTCCGGCAGGAAGGCGATCTCGGCCTCGTCGTCGTCCGGGCAGCCGGCCCGGCCGAAGCCCGAGCTGTTCGGGGCCTCCGCCCACGGCTTCTTGCCGACCTTCTGGTCGAGCGTGGCGAACAGGTCGTCCTGCATCGCCTGGTAGCGGCTCACGATCGTCTCCATCGACGGTCGTTCGTCCATGGCAGGTCCCTTCTTCGGTTCGTCGGTGGAGGTGCTCCCGCACGCGGCCATGGCGAGCGCCAGGGCGAGCAGGAGCAGCACGGTCACGGTGCGGCTCACCACGGCACCCGGATCACCGGGTCGGGCAGGCGGATGTCCTTCGCCCTGTCCCATGCCTCCTCCAGTCCGTCCTCCACGGCTCCGGCACCAGCCTCGATGACTCCCTTCCCGGCCTCGTAGCCGTCGTGGGCCAGGTCGGGGACCGAGCTGTAGAAGTCCCCGGTCGGTCTCCCGTCCCGGAACAGGGGCGGCGCCCCCTCGGTGGCCAGGCGTTCCTCGTCGAGACCGGCCACCGTGACGGCGAGGTTGTACTGCGACGTGCTGGTGTCCTTCAGGTACTCGGAGTGTCCCGTCGAGCCCTCCCCGTGGCTCCCGTCGGGCAGGTCCCGGTCGTGCGTCGAGAGGAACTCCACGCCACCCATGTGGCTCGGGTCGGCGCCGAACGGGGCCGTGCCGCCGAAGTCTGCCACGGGGTCGTCGTCGGCCTCGGCCACGAAGAGGTGGTGCTCAGGCACGTGCAGGTCGTCGCGCTCCCAGGTGCCGGCGCCGGGTGAGCCGAACAGGACGGCGTCGTCCACGCCGGTGCCGTCGTGCTGGAGCGCGTAGCCGGTGGTGAGCGAGCCGTAGGAGTGCCCCAGCGCGGTCAGGTGAGGATCGGGGCCGCGCGAGGAGTTGATGCCCTCGTAGAACGCGGCCAGGTCCTCGCCACCGGCGCGGGCCAGGTTGGGCATGGTCACCGACCTGGGCCAGTCGGTGACCTCGGCGAGCTGCGGAGCGTCGTACCCCAGCCAGGTGACCGCGGCGACGGTCCCGCTGTCACCGAACCGGGTGGACTGGCGCTGGGCGACGCGGCGCAGGTCGTCCATCTGGCCGTCGTAGCGGGACAAGCTGTCCTGGACGGTGCTCGTGAACCCCGGGGTGAAGACGGAGACGTGGTCGGCGGTGTCGACGTCGCCCACCGCCACGGCGGCGTGCAGCTGGTGGCCGTCGAACGGGTCGAGCAGGAGCAGCTGCCGGTCGCCGCGACCCAGCACGGTCTCGAGGGCGTCGAGGGCGCGCAGCTTCTCCCCCACCTCGTAGTCGCCGTAGTTGAAGAACAGGTCCTCGAAGGTGCCCGGCTCGTCGTCGAGGTCGAAGGTCTCCGGGTGCTCGAGCATGGCGTAGAGCTCGCGGCGGTAGTCCGGGATGTTCTTGCGGTTGGCGAGGTCGCGAGCGGAGGCCGGGATCCCGTCGAGGTTGCCGTAGGTGCGGCTCTGCACCAGCGTCGCCGCGAGCTGCTGGGCCGGGCTCAGCGCCAGCCACCACTGGTGCACGTCCTCGGACGTCGCCCCGGGCTCCGGACCGACCGGCACCAGGGTGGCGAACGCGTCGAGCAGACCCGAGCCGCCGACCTCGTCGATGAGCGCGTTCTCCACGACCGGGTCGCCGGAGTAGCGCTGCAGCAGGCCGGCCAGCCCGGTCAGCGACGTCAGGTCGTCGGGGTCGTCCGGGTCGAGCGAGGCGAGGACGTGCCCGATCTCCGGGCCGATGCGGCGGGCGGCGTCCTCGAACGACCCGCTCCCGTCGTACGACGCGGAGGAGCCCTGGGTCTCCAGCAGACGAGCGAGGTCCTCGAGCGACTGGAGCCCCGCGACCTGCTCGGCGAGCCAGGCCGCTGACCTGCGCGGCAGCGCCGCCGTCCTGCAGGTCGGCCAGCGACACGGGCGTGCCCCTGGTCACCCGGTGGCGCTGGGCCTCGATCTGCTCCGGCGAGCTCGCTCACGGCTTGCCGCGCCGCGGCGAGCCGTTGCGAGTCCAGCCGCACCGTCGACATGGGAGGCAGATGCCCGTACCGGGGCTCCGCGAAACCCGATCGGGTGTGCGGTCAGCCGGTGATCTGGTCGCGCTGCTCGTTGCTCAGGCGCACGAGGTCGTCCCTGGCGGGGTTGGACCCGTCGTCGCGCTCCAGCCAGACCGCGGTCATCCAGCCGTCCTTCCACGAGTAGGCGCGGGACCGCGTCACCGAGTTGTCGGGCGAGTCGAGCTCGTTGGCCTGGAAGCCCACCATGTACTCGCCGGAGACACCCTGGGGCTGCACGAGGAACGTGTCCCCGGAGCACTCCGGCGTCGCGATCGCCTTCTCGAGCTCGTGCGTGGCAGAGGCGGCATCCGACTTCGACATCTCCCAGACGCCGACCACCACGGTCTCGGTGGTGGATCCGACCGTTCGCTCGTAGGTCTTGAAGTCGTCGGGTGAGGATCCCTGGAGCACCGTCTCCTTCTCGGCGTCGCACCCCAGCGCCGAGGTGCCGAGCACATCGTCGCCGGACGTCGCCTCGCCGTCGACCTGCCCGGCCGAGAGCGGGCGCGGGGGCTCCGGGTCGTCGCTGCAGCCGACGAGCAGCGCCCCGGCCACGAGTGCTCCGCAGAGGGTTCGCGCCACCGTGGTCAGGGTGGTCATTTCTTCGTGAACTCCTCGAGGGCGCTGGTGGCGCCGCTGTAGGCCGCGTCGTAGGTGCTGGTGGACTCCTGCATGCGCGACCTCAGCTGTTGTGCCCAGTCGTTGTCGCGGTCGTTCAACCACCGACTGTAGGACCGCTCCTGCTCGGGCGTCATGTCATCGAGGTCGGTGTGGTGGCTCAGTCCGTCCGGGAGCTGACTGTCGGGGATGTTGTGCCAGATGGTCGTCTGGATCAGCGCGCTCTGGTCGTCCTTCGTGGCGCCGAGGAGGTGGCCCACGGTGTTGTTGGTGTCGCCGGTGTGGTCGACGTGCAGGCTGTCCTTGATCCCTTCGGTGGCCTGGTCGGTGAACCAGCCGAGCAGCGGCACGTTGCCGGACTTGGGGATGTCGCCGAGCAGCGAGCTGGCCAGGTCGGTGTAGGCGTCCACCATGTCGTTGTGCTTCTCGTCGGAGGTGACCTGGGTGTGTCGCTCGTCGCGGCTGGACCCGAAGTCGATGGCGCCGAGCACCGAGGAGTTCACGCCGGCCGTCGCCGTCGTACGCGCCTCGATGTCGCTCGGGTCGGTGACGCCGTGCAGGTCGTGGTTGAGACGGTCGACCATCCAGGCGTTGGAGCTGGTCTTGAGCACGTCGCGGGCGTCGTCGTCCTTGGCGAGGTCGGCGAGCAGGAGCTGGGTGGGCAGCTTGCCGTCCTCGCCCCCGAGGTTGAGCTGCGCGTCGTCGAAGAGGAAGTCCGGCGTGTCGGGCTCCAGCTCCGCGTCGGGCCCCATGGCCCGGTGCACCGACGGCATGTACTTGGCCAGGATGTTGCCGAGGTCTTCCCGGACGTCGGGATCGACGACATCGGTCTCGGAGAACGGGTCGTCGGTGTCGTAGCCCGCATGGGACTCGTGCACGATCGACTCGACGATGCTGACGGACTCCTGGTTCGGCCTCACCGTGGTGGCCGCCTCGAGGGCGTCCCCGAGGTGGGAGATGCCGCTCGGCCACTTCTGGGGGTCGGTGACGTTGCCGCCCGTCACGAAGGTCTCCTGGGGCCAGTCGCGGTCGTGCAGGAGGTACTTGACCATCGGCAGGTTCGGCGGGTTCCCATCGACGTCACCGCCCGACGTGAAGAACTCGCGGCCGGCCTCGGGCACGTTGCCGAAGCCCTCCATCAGCCCACCGAGGGGGTCGCTGCCGAGCGCGATCTTGTCGCCACCTCCGCTCGTCCAGTCGAGCCGGATCGGCGCATTGGGGTAGACAGCGCCGTGGCTGCTGATGCCCACCTTGTTCATCGGCTTCATGATCTGGTTCCACGGCAGGTCACCGTCGTGGTCCTTGGCGTAGTCCTTCTCGAAGTCGACCATGTCGTGACCGAGCCGGTTCAGCACGTACGAGGAGTACGTGCCCTCGCCGAGCAACGGACCCAACAGCTGGTAGCCGTAGGCGGAGCCCTGGTTCTCGCCGTCCTCGGAGACCATCCCGGGGATGTCGCGCCGCTCCCGCCCAGCGGCGACCAGCTGGTCGAGCCACTCCGTGGACACACGGGTGGTGGAGCCCGGATCGCCCGGCCCCGTCAGGTTCTCGGTGCCGGTGGCCAGCGTGCGGCCCAGGTTCTGCTGCAGGCGCTGGAGCACCGCGGCGTCGTCGCTCATGGTGAGCACGCGGCCGTTGAGGTCGAGCACACCCTCGGGGCCCATCGTGTTCAGGAACGCGGTGCTGACGATCCGGTCGTCGGCGTAACGCTCGAGCAGGTCGGCGTACGCAGCGGCGTCCTCGACCTCACCCTCGGAGTCGAGGTAGCCCTGACCCCGCTTGGCGATCTCGGTGCCGAGCATCGCCTTGAGCTCCGGGAACGAACCCGTGCCACTGAAGCTCACGATCCCGCCGCCCTCGGTGTCGAGCAGGTCGACGAGGTCGACGAGGAGCTGGAGATTGGGGTCCTGGTCTCGCATCCACTGGACGACGGCCTCGACCCGCCCGCCCGAGAGCGACGGGACCGGCGCCGGGGTGCCGCTCACCACGCGACGCGCTCCGCTCTCGAAGGCGCTGGCCAGGTCAGCGAGCTTGGACTGGGCACTGGTCAGGCCGGCTCGCGAGAGCGTCACACTCCCGCCGCCGCCGCCTCCGCCGTCTGCTGGGTAGTTCACGCCTGCGTCTTCCCCGGTTCCAGGGGAGGGGAAACCCCGGGACGCAGAACGGCCCGGTTCCAGGTGGGAACCGGGCCGTGCTGGCTGATCATGCCGATCGTGGGATCAGGCGTCGTCCTCGGACGCGACGTTGCGCGTGCGGTTGGGGTCGACCTGGACGCCGGGGCCCATGGTCGTGGAGACGGTGATCTTCTTGATGTAGCGACCCTTGGAGCTGGCCGGCTTGAGCCGCAGCACCTCCTCGAGGGCGGCAGCGTAGTTCTCCGCGAGCTGGGCCTCGGAGAAGGACGCCTTGCCGATGATGAAGTGCAGGTTGGCGTGGCGGTCGACGCGGAACTCGATCTTGCCGCCCTTGATGTCCGAGACGGCCTTGGCGACGTCGGGCGTCACGGTGCCGGTCTTCGGGTTGGGCATCAGGCCACGGGGACCGAGGACGCGGCCGAGACGACCGACCTTGCCCATCATGTCCGGGGTCGCGACGACGGCGTCGAAGTCGATCCAGCCGCCGTTGACCTTCTCGATCAGCTCGTCGCCACCGACGATGTCGGCGCCGGCCTCACGGGCCGCGTCGGCCTTGTCGCCGTTGGCGAACACCAGGACCTTGGCGGTCTTGCCGGTGCCGTGCGGGAGGTTGACGGTGCCGCGGACCATCTGGTCGGCCTTGCGCGGGTCGACACCCAGGCGCATGGCGACGTCGAGGGTCTCGTCGAACTTCTTCTTGGCGCCGCCCTTGGCGATCTTGATGGCGGCGAGCGGAGCGTGGAGCTCGTCCTGGTCGAACGTCTCCGCGGTCGCGCGGTAGGTCTTGCTGCGCTGCATGTCTTTTCCTCTGTTCCTTCGAAAAGTTGTGGTCTACGTGAGCCAGCGCGGCTCTGCCACAGGTGCTGTTCTCGGTCTGGTGATCAGTCGGTGGTGATGCCCATGGAGCGGGCAGTGCCCTCGACGATCTTCATCGCGGCGTCGATGTCGTTGGCGTTCAGGTCCGGCAGCTTGGTGGTCGCGATCTCGCGCACCTGGTCCTTGGTCAGCTTGCCGACCTTGTCCTTCTGCGGGACGCCCGAGCCCTTGGCGACGCCGGCGGCCTTCTTGATCAGCTCGGCGGCCGGAGGGGTCTTCGTGATGAACGTGAACGACCGGTCCTCGTAGATGGTGATCTCGACGGGGATGACGTTGCCGCGCATGGCTTCGGTCTGGGCGTTGTACGCCTTGCAGAAGTCCATGATGTTGACGCCGTGGGGACCGAGAGCGGTACCGACGGGCGGCGCCGGCGTCGCGGCACCGGCCTGGAGCTGCACCTTGACCAGCGCAGCGATCTTCTTCTTGGGAGGCATTTCTGTGTGCTTCTCTTCGTGGTCATGACGGGGTTTGCCCCTGCCACATGTTCTTCTTACAACTACTCCCGGCTCGGCGTTGTTTCCCGCCTCACTGGGTTTCGAGACGCTCCGCACCTCTCGCTTCACCTCGAGTTGCTTGACGCTCCTCAACCTTTTCGGCCTGTGCGGCCTCAAACCTTCTGGATCTGGGTGAAGCTCAGCTCGACCGGGGTCTCCCGGCCGAAGATCTCGACGAGGGCCTTGACCCTCTGTGCCTCGGCGTTGATCTCGGTGATCGTCGCGTGCAGCGTGGCGAACGGACCGTCGACCACCATCACCGAGTCGGAGACGTCGAAGTCGGCGACGGCGACCTGCTGGCGGGACGCGGACGGCGCCGGTGCGCCACCAGGGGTTCCGGCGTCGCGGCCGCCTCGGCCTGCGCCTGGATCGCCGGGGCGAGCATGTTCTCGACCTCGTCGAGGCTCAGCGGCACCGGCTGGTGGCTGTGGCCGACGAAGCCGGTCACCGACGGCGTGTGGCGTACGGCGGACCAGGACTCGTCGGTCAGGTCCATCCGCACCAGCACGTAGCCGGGGAGGACGGTGCGCTTGACCAGCTTGCGCTGGCCGTTCTTGATCTCGGCGACCTCTTCGGTCGGCACGATCACCTCGTGGATGAAGTGCTCCATGTTCAGCGAGGTGATCCGGTTCTCCAGGTTGGCCTTCACCCGGTTCTCCATGCCGGAGTAGGTGTGGATGACGAACCAGTCACCCTCCTTCTCGCGCAGCGCGGTCCGGAACTCCTCCATCGGGTCCCCGGCCGGCGCCTCGGCGGCGGCTCCTCGGTCGCCTCGTCCACGGGCTCGTCGGCCTCGTCGGTCACGGGCGCCTCGTCGGCCGGCTCATCGTCGGCGGCGGGCTCCTCGACGGGCTCGTCCAGGGTCGACCTCGGCGTCGGCCGGCGCCTCGTCGCTCTCGTTGGGGTCGCTCAGGTCGTCGATGTCGGTCGCGAGCTCCACGGACTCCTCGGCGAGCGGGGACGCGACGGTCTCACCGGTCTCGGGGTCGGTGAGGACCTCTTCGTTCGACTCCTCCGACGACTCCGCTCCGGGCTCCGGACCGGACTCTGGGGTCGACTGGTCAGCCGTCTCGTCGACCGGCTGCTCGTCGTACTGCTCAGACACTGTTACTCCGTCATCTCGTCTTGCTCAAAGCCAGTGGGCCAGTCCGTTGCGGACGGCCCGTCCGGCACTACTTGCCGCCGAAGAGCGCGAACACGGCCTTGCCGAACGCGACGTCCAGCAGGGACACGTACGCGATCATCACGATCACGAACACGATCACCACGATCAGGTAGGTGACCAGCTGCTGCTGCGTCGGCCACACCACCTTGCGCAGCTCGGCAACGACCTGGCGGTAGAACGTGACCGGGCTCGTGCGCTCGCGCTTCTTCTCCGAGCGGACCGGTGACCTCTCCGACACGTTCCTACCTACTTCCCGTTGCCTGCTGACGGTGCGTGGTTACGTACCTGGCGACTCTCGCAGGGCACGAGGGACTTGAACCCCCAACCTTCGGTTTTGGAGACCGATGCTCTGCCAGTTGAGCTAGTGCCCTACGGCGCATTCCGGGCATGCAGAAACATTGGCCGGAATCACCAAACCGGGAGTCTACGGGGCGCGTCCACGCAAAGTCGAACCGGCGGCGAGCCTCGGCCCGGAGGCGGCTGCCCCCGACACCCACGCCTCTGCGAACATGGAGTGCGTGACCGAGCAGAGCCAGCAGACCCGTCCCCTCGCCGACCGCAGCCCCGAGGAGATCGAGACCTTCCTCGAGACCCAGCGAGCAGCGTACGACGACCTCCGCGGCCGCGGCCTCAAGCTCGACCTCACCCGCGGCAAGCCCTCGTCGGCCCAGCTCGACCTGTCCGAGGGCCTGCTCGGCCTGCCGAAGGGCGTCAAGGACTCCGCGGGGGTCGACACCCGCAACTACGGCGGCCTCGAGGGGATCCGCGAGCTGCGCGAGATGTTCGCCGACCTGCTCTGGGTCGAGCCCGAGCAGGTCGTCGCCGGCGGCAACTCCAGCCTGGTGATGATGCGCGAGGTGCTCGTCGACCTCTGGCTCAAGGGCGGCGTCGACAGCCCCCGCCCGTGGGGTGCGGAGGAGAACGTCAAGTTCATCTGCCCGGTCCCCGGCTACGACCGCCACCACACGCTGCTGAACTGGTTCGGCATCGAGATGGTGACCGTGCCGATGCACGAGGACGGCCCGGACGCCGACGCCGTGGCCCAGCTGGCGGCGCACGACCCGAGCATCAAGGGCATCTGGGTGGTCCCGACGTACGCCAACCCGAGCGGAGCGGTCGCCACCCAGGAGGTGGCCGAGCGCCTGGCCTCGATGGAGACCGCGGCGCCGGACTTCAAGATCTTCTGGGACAACGCCTACGCGTTCCACCACCTGACCGAGGACGAGGCCAAGAGCGCCGACATCCTCTCCCTCGCCGCGGCGGCCGGCCACCCGCACCGGCCGATCATGTTCGCCTCCACCTCCAAGATCACCTTCGCCGGTGCCGGCGTCGCCTTCCTCGGCGGTTCGGTCGAGACCGTGAAGTGGTACATCGAGAACCTCGGCAAGGGCGCGATCGGTCCCGACAAGCTCAACCAGCTGCGTCACGCCCAGTTCTTCGGCTCGCCCCAGGGCGTGCGTGACCACATGGCCAAGCACCGCGAGATCATCGCGCCGAAGTTCCAGGAGGTCGAGCGGATCCTGCAGGAGCGCCTCGGCGGGCTCGAGGTCGCGACGTGGACCCAGCCGACCGGCGGCTACTTCGTCAGCCTCGACGTGCTCGACGGCACCGCCTCCCGGGTGATCGAGCTGGCCAAGGAGGCCGGCGTCGCGCTGACGCCCGCCGGCTCGTCGTTCCCGCTGGGCAACGACCCGCGCAACCGCAACATCCGGCTGGCCCCGACGTTCCCGGTCCTCGAGGAGGTCAGCGCGGCGATGGAGGCGGTCGCGACCTGCGTGCTGCTGGCCGCCGCGGAGAAGGTCCACGGCTGACCGTCGGCCGACTGGCACACTGCCTCGCATGCCGCGCCCGGTAGCCACGCTTCCCAAAGCGCACCTCCACCTCCACTTCACCGGCTCGATGCGGCACTCGACCCTGCTCGAGCTCGCCGAGCGCGACGGGCACCACCTGCCCGAGGCGCTGGTCGAGGACTGGCCGCCGGTGCTGTCGGCGGCCGACGAGAAGGGCTGGTTCCGGTTCCAGCGGCTCTACGACGTGGCCCGGTCGGTGCTGCGCACCGAGGACGACGTACGACGTCTGGTGCGGGAGGCCGCCGAGGACGACAAGCGCGACGGGGGCCGGTGGCTGGAGATCCAGGTCGACCCGAGCGGGTACGCCGCCAAGTTCGGCGGGATCACCGAGTTCACCGACCTGGTGCTCGACGCCGTGCGCGAGGCCTCCCGCGACGTCGGCATCGGCATGGCGGTCGTGATCGCCGCCAACCGGACCCGGCACCCGCTCGACGCCCGGACGCTGGCCCGGCTGGCGGCGCAGTACGCCGACCGCGGCGTGGTCGGGTTCGGCCTGTCCAACGACGAGCGACGCGGCTCCACCCGCGACTTCGCGCCCGCCTTCCGGATCGCCGAGCGGGCCGGGCTGCTGCTGGACCCGCACGGCGGTGAGCTGCTCGGACCCGAGTCGGTGCGGGTCTGCGTCGAGGAGCTGCACGCCGGCCGGCTCGGCCACGGCATCCGGGCCGCCGAGGACCCGGACCTGCTCGACCTGATCGTCTCGCGCGGGATCGCCCTGGAGGTCTGCCCGGTCTCCAACGTGGCCCTCGGCGTCTACTCCGACCTCAGCTCGGTGCCGCTGCCCGACCTGATGGCGGCCGGCGCCACGATCGCGCTCGGCGCCGACGACCCGTTGCTGTTCGGCTCGCAGCTGGCCGGCCAGTACGCCACCATGCGGGCCGCTCACGAGCTCACCGACGAGCAGCTGGCCGACCTGGCCCGCTCGTCGTTCCGGGCCTCGCGGGCCCCCGACGCGGACAAGGAGCGGTGGATGAAGGAGATCGACGCCTGGTTGGGGACAATGAGCGCATGACGACGTATCCGGGCGAGGACCCCGAGAAGCCCGAGGACCGGCCCCAGGACCAGGCCCCGAGGACCAGCCCGAGGACCAGCCCGAGGACCGGCCCGAGCCCGGCACCGAGCCGACCCAGCCGGTCGGCTACTGGGAGCGCCAGGCGGCCGAGCAGGCGCGGGCGCAGGTCCAGCAGGGCGATCCCTTCGCCTCCCCCAGCGGTGCGGTGTTCAACCCGACCAGTGCCCAGCCGTCGTCGGGATGGTCACAGCCCGGGGAGCAGAACCCCACCCGCCCGTACGAGCAGAGCCCTTACGGGCAGGCTCCCTACGGCCAGCCGTCGTACGGGCAGCCGTCGTACGGCGCGCCCGCGCCCGGGCCGGCGTACGGCTACCCGCCGCCCGGTGGCCAGTCGGGGATGCCGCCTGCTCCGGGCTACCCGCCGTACGCCGCCTTCGCGCCGCCGCGCCCCGACCACCCGCAGTCGAACCTGGCGTTGATCCTCGGGATCGTCGGCCTGGTCACCGGCTTCCTGTGCGGGCTCGGCTTCGTGCTCTCGCCGTTCGCCTGGGGTCTGGGCCGCAACGCGGTCAAGGAGATCCAGGCCTCCCAGGGGCGGCTGGGCGGCGAGGGACCGGCCAAGGCCGGCATGATCACCGGCATCATCGGCACGGTCTTCCTGGCCATCGGGGTGCTGCTGCTGATCGGCTTCGCCGTGCTGGTCGTCATCGGTGCGGCGTCGAGCGGCACCAGCGTCTAGCTAGAGCGAGCAGTTCACCAGCACCGGCTCGTTGACCAGCGTGATGCCGAACCGCTGCTCGACCCCGTCGCGGATCTCGCGGGCCAGGGCGAGCAGCTCGGTCGTCGTGGCGGCCCCCCGGTTGGTGATCGCCAGGGTGTGCCGGGAGGACAGCCGCACCCGGTCGTTGCCGTAGCCCTTGGTGAAGCCGGCCCGCTCGATCAGCCAGGCGGCGCTCGTCTTGACCAGACCGTCGTCCTGCGGCCACGCCGGGGCACCCTCGGGCACCTGCCGCGGCGGGCACGACCGGGTTGGTGAAGAAGGAGCCCGTGCTCCAGGTGTCGTGGTCCTCGGCGTCGAGGACCATCGCCTTGCGGCGGCGCAGGTCGAGCACGGCCTCGCGCACCTCACGAGCCGGGGCACGCTCACCGATCTGGACGCCGAGGGCGTCGGCCAGCTCGGCGTACCGGACCGGAGCGCCGAGGTCGCCGAGCGGGAACTGGAAGGTCACGCTGACCACGACCTGGCGGCCGGGGTCCTGCTTGAACCGGCTGGTGCGGTAGCCGAAGCTGCACTCGGAGGCGGCGAAGGTGCGGAAGCCGCGCAGCTTGCGGTCCCAGGTGCGCACCCGGGCCAGGGTCTGGCTGATCTCCTGGCCGTAGGCGCCGACGTTCTGGATCGGGGTGGCGCCGACCGTGCCGGGGATGCCCGAGAGGGCCTCGATGCCGATCCAGCCGCGCTCGACCGCGGTCGCGACGACGTCGTCCCAGCTCTCCCCCGCACCGATCTCGACGAACGCGCCGCCGCAGAGGTCGGACTCGTTCGTGAGGCCGGTGTTGCGTACGACGACCACGCGGCCGTCGTACCCCTCGTCGGCGACCACCAGGTTGCTGCCGCCCCCGACGATCAGCACCGGTGTGCCCTGCTCGTCGGCGGAGCCGACCGCCTCGACCAGCGCGGCCTCGTCGTGGGCCTCGACCAGCTCCGCAGCCGGCCCGCCGAGGCGCAGCGTGGTCAGCTCGGCGAGGGTGGTCTTCGGCACGGCACGAAACTAGCGGAGACAGCAGAAACGGCCCCCGGCAGTGCCGGGAGCCGCTTCGTCGCTGAGGGACCGCGTCAGCGGGTCTCGCGGTGCTCGGTGTGCTTGCGGCAACGCGGGCAGAACTTCTTCAGCTCCATGCGGTCCGGGTCGTTGCGGCGGTTCTTCTTGGTGATGTAGTTGCGTTCCTTGCAGTCCACGCACGCCAAGGTGATCTTGGGGCGGACATCTGAGCTCTTGCTGGCCACGATCGTGCCTCTTCCTAGCTTCGAGGGTGTTGCCTGGTGCGACTGGTGCTGAGTAGCGGGGGCGGGACTCGAACCCGCGACACCACGATTATGAGCCGTGTGCTCTAACCACCTGAGCTACCCCGCCTTGGAACGCACCCCACCACCGTTGCATTCCGGCTGGCGATCGGGAGAGTTTCCAGAGCCCCTTTACGGAATCGAACCGTAGACCTTCTCCTTACCATGGAGACGCTCTGCCGACTGAGCTAAAGGGGCGCGGCCCAGATCCTGCTCCGTGGGCCAGCGAGCAGAATACACAGGGCCGGACCGATACCTGAAATCGGTTGGTGGGGGTGGTTGCCCCGCTTTGTCACAGGCCGGACATGATCGGGTGGTGACCTCCTTCTACGAGCCCCTCGGAGACGATCGTTTCGCCTCGACGCCCGCGACCGCCGGTCCCTGGAGCTCGCAGGCCCAGCACGGCGGGCCGCCGGCGGCGCTGCTCGGCCGGGCGCTCGAGGGCATCGACGAGGGCGCTCCGCGGGTGATCGGCCGGTTCACGATGGACCTGCTCGGCCCGGTGCCGGTGGCCCCGCTGGTGGTCTCGTCGTCGGTGCTCGCGACCGGGCCGGACCGTGTCGCTGCGCCAGGCCGAGCTCAGCGACGAGTCGGGCCGGGTGGTCGCCCGGGCGCAGGGGTGGGCCTTCCCGTCGGCCGAGGGACCGGCCTCGTCCGTCGTACCTCTGGAGCACGGGCCGGCCGACGGCCACCACGAGGACCCGCCGCCGTCGTGGCACCGCGGCTACCTCGACTCCGTCGAGTGGAACTGGATCGAGGGTGCGGTCACCCGCCCGGGTCCGGCGGTGGTCTGGATGCGGCCGCTCGTGCCGCTCGTCCCCGGCGAGGAGATGACTCCGCTCCAGCGGCTGCTCACCTGCGTCGACTCGGCGTCCGGTGCCTCGGCCGCCCTCGACCCGACCGAGTGGAACTTCATGAACACCGAGCTGACCGTGCACGTCGTACGACCGCCCGAGGGTGAGTGGGTCTGCCTGGAGGCCCGCACGACGCTCGGCGGCGGGGCGGTCGGCGTCGCCGCGTCCGAGGTGTACGACGAGCGCGGCCTGGTCGCCCGGTCCGCCCAGGCGTTGCTCGTCACGCCGCGCGGCTGATGACGTGGCCCGGCTGCCCGTGGGACGTCATACGAATTGTGGCCTCAAGGCCTCAATTTCGTATGACGCAAGCTCAGGTGACCAGGTGGCGGGCGACGAAGCGGAGCTGCGCGGGGGCCATTCGGCGCCAGTAGGCCATGTCGTGGCCACCGCGCTCGAAGTGGACGACCGGCCGGTCGCCGCGCGGGAAGCCGTCGACGTACGCCCGGGTCGCGTCGTGGAACGGGTCGCCGGTGCCGCAGTCGACGCGCACCGGGATCCCGGCCAGCTGCTGCTGGCGGCCGAGCACGGTGAACTCGGCGTACTCCTCGGCGTCGCGGAAACCTGAGGCCGAAGCGTCCTCGCCGTCGGTCCAGATGGCCGGGCTCTCGGCGACCACGGCGGCACACCGCGAGGGGCCGAGCTGGGCGCCGAGGCGCAGGGCGGCGTACCCACCCATCGACCAGCCGAGCAGGCCGATCCGCTCGGTGCGCAGGCCGCGGTCGCGCAGCAGCGGCACGAACTCGTCGAGCACCATCGCGCCGGCGTCCTCGCCGTCCGGTCTGCGGTGCCAGTACGTGCGACCGCCGTCGACCGCGGCGACCGCGAACCGAGGCAGGCCGGACTTCACGCCGGCGGAGAGAAACCGGTCGAGTCCGAGGTGCGGGCTCATCGCGCTGCGGTTGTCGTTGCCGAGACCGTGCAGCACGACCAGCACGGGCAGGGCGGACGACGCTCCGGGCGGGTAGGCGATCGACCAGCCCGTCCGGGCCCCGCCGCGTGCCCGGGACAGGAACGACCCGTGGACCACCCGCCCGGGTGCCACGTCCGGCAACCGGCCAGGCTCACCGTTCAGCCCGAGCCGGTCATGGGCCCAGGCGCGGCCGGGCAGCACGTCTTCCTCGACACCGACGGCCACCCCGGCGAGGCCCACGGCTCCGACCCCGAGGCCGCCGACGAGCAGTGCCCGTCGCGAGGGACGAGCCCGGCTCACCGGCTCAGTCCTGGATCCGTTCGAACGGCTGCGCTTCCTCGAGCTCGTAGGCGACCTCGATCAGGCGCCGGTCGTAGCCCTGCGCCGCCGCGAGCTGTACGCCGATCGGCAGACCCTTCGAGCTCATCCCCATGGGCAGCGAGATCGCCGGATCACCGGTCGCGTTCTGCAGCGGCGTGAACGACACCCACTCGAGGATGCGGCCCATCACGGTCTCGTAGGACTGCGAGGGGTCCAGCCAGCCGAGCTCGGGCGTGGTCAGCGACAGGGTCGGGGTGAGCACCATGTCGTGCCGGCCGAAGAACGCCTTGCTGGTCCGGTGCGACCTCCGCAGCCGCGTGATCGCCACCGGCAGCCGCCAGGCGTTCTTCGCGGCGTGCCGAGCGAGGCCCTTGGTCAGGTTGTCGTTCTTGCTGCGGTCGTAGGTGCTGTTGAAGGTGTGCTTGCCGCCGGCGCTGAGTGCGAGGGCGAGCGCGCTCCAGTAGAGGAGGAAGTCGTCCTCGAACGAGTCCGGCACCGGTGCCTCCACCGGCTCGATGGTGTGCCCGAGCTCGGCGAGCAGCGCGGCCGTCTTCTCGACGGTCTGCGTGGTCTCGTCGTCGGTCTGGCGGTCCCCGATCGAGTTGGTGACCAACGCGATCCGCAGCCGCGCCTTGCCCGCACGGGTCACGTCGCCGACCGGCGGGAGCTTCAGGTTGCGGTAGGCCCGCTCGGACTCGCGGACGAATGCTGCGGTGTCGCGCACCGACCGGGTGACGACGCCGTCGTGCACGATCTGCACGGGCATCTCGCGGTTCAGCTTGTCACCCGGGATCCGGCCCCGGGTCGCCTTCAGGCCCACCAGTCCGTTGCAGGCCGCCGGGATGCGGATCGAGCCGCCCCCGTCGTTGGCGTGCGACAACGGCACGGCGCCGGCAGCGACGAAGGCGGCGGAACCCGCCGACGAGGCGCCCGACGTGTGACCGGTGTTCCAGGGGTTGCGGACCGGGACGTCGTCCTTGTACTCCGCACTGGGGCTGAAGCCGTACTCCGAGAGGCGGGTCTTGCCCAGCACGGTCAGGCCGATGAGGCCGAACATCCGGGCGAAGTCGCCGTCCGCCACGGCGGGCTCGGCGACGTACGCCTGCGTGCCCTGCTGGGTGGGCAGCCCCGCGACGTCGCTGTTGTCCTTCACGAAGGTCGGCAGGCCCGCGAAGAAGGCATCGCTCGGCTCACCCGCTTCGGCGACCGCGGCCGAGAACCGGTCGGCGGCCAGTCCGTCGAGCACCTCGTCGACCACGCGGGTGCGGGCGACCGCGGCCTCCACGGCCTCTCGTCGCGACACCCGGCCCGCCGCGATCTCGGCCACCAGCCCGACGGCGTCGTGGTCGCCGAGTGCGTCGTCTCCGAAGGCGTGGACTCGCGTACGGGCCGTCGTCATGGCGGACAACCTATCCGCGCCCGGGCCTCGGGAATACGTGATCCGCGTCAAACGATGTGCCATTGCTTGAGATAGTCAACTAACGTGAACAGGTCGGCCGAAAAGGGCCGACCACCCGACCAGACCCGAGGCAGCCCTTCTTGGCCACGTCCACTGCACCCGACACGACGAACGACACCGGCGAGTACACCCACGCCCAGATCCTGACCATCCTGTCGGGCTTGCTGCTGGGCATGTTCCTCGCGGCGCTCGACCAGTCGATCGTGGGTACGGCGATCCGCACGATCGCCGACGACCTCAACGGGCTCTCGATCCAGGCGTGGGCCACGACGGCGTACCTGATCACCTCGACGATCACCACGCCGATCTACGGGAAGCTCGGCGACCTCTACGGACGCAAGAAGCTGTTCCTGTTCGCGATCACGGTCTTCATCATCGGGTCCGCGGCCTGCTCGTTCGCCCAGTCGATGTACCAGCTCGCCGCCCTGCGGGCCCTGCAGGGACTCGGCGCGGGCGGTCTGTTCACCCTGGTGCTCGCGATCATCGGCGACATCGTGTCGCCGCGCGAGCGCGCCAAGTACACCGGCTACTTCATGTCGGTCTTCGCGACCTCGAGCGTCCTGGGCCCGGTCGCGGGCGGCCTGTTCGCCGGCCAGGACGAGATCCTCGGGATCACCGGCTGGCGCTGGGTCTTCCTCGTCAACGTGCCGATCGGCATCGCCGCGCTCTTCGTCGTCAACCGGAACCTCCACCTCCACCACGTCCGGCGCGAGGCACGGATCGACTGGTGGGGCGCCGCGGCGCTCGTCGTCGCCCTGGTGCCGCTGCTGACCGTCGCGGAGCAGGGTCGGTCGTGGGGCTGGGACTCCCCGCGCTCGCTGGCCTGCTACACCGTCGGCGCCCTCGGCGTGGTCGGCTTCCTGCTCGCCGAGCGCCGGATGCGTGACGATGCCCTGATCCCCCTGCGCATCTTCCGGATGCGCACGGTCGCCGTCGTCATCGGCGCCAGCGTGATCGTCGGTGCCGCGATGTTCGGCGCGATCACGGTGCTGCCGCAGTACATGCAGATCGTGCACGGTGCCTCGCCGACGAAGGCGGGCCTGATGATGCTGCCGATGGTGGTCGGCATGATGAGCGCCGGCATCGGCGTCGGTCAGTTCACGTCGCGCACCGGCAAGATCCGGATGTTCCCCATCTTCGGGTCGTTCATCGCAGGCTGCGCGATGATCGGGCTCTCCTTCGTGAGCGCCGACACCAGCCTGCTCGTGGTGATGGGCGGGATGCTGATCCTCGGACTCGGCATCGGCCAGTGCATGCAGCCGCTCACGATCATCGTCCAGAACGCCGTACCTCCCCGCGAGATCGGCGTCGCCACCAGCTCGGCGACCTTCTTCCGCCAGCTCGGCGGCACCATCGGCGTCGCGGTGTTCCTGTCCCTGCTGTTCAGCACGCTGGGCGACAACATCAAGACCGCGTTCAAGGCCGCGGTGCCCGGGATCAAGCAGGCCGCGGACAACGGCCAGATCCCGCACTCCACGGTCAACGACCAGGTGCTCGCCGGACTGCAGAACCCCGGCCAGGGCGGGGTCTTCACCTCGGTGCAGGACGACTCGTCGATCATCGGCCGGATGGACAAGGTGCTCGCGCACCCGTTCCAGGTGGGCTTCTCCGACTCGATGAGCCTGGTCCTGCTCTGCGGCGGAGCGATCATGCTGGTCGCGTTCCTGATCCTCCTGCTGATGCCGCCGGTCGAGCTGCGTACGACGTCCGCCAGCGCGGCCGCGCGGGCCGAGGACAACGCGGCCCAGGCCGCGGCCAGCTCAGCGGCCCCGGACGAAGGGGCTCACCGGGCACCGGTCGAGGCCGTCGTCGGCGAGCCCGGCCGAGATCGGCAACGAGGGCAAGCACGCCGGCCCGACGCTCGGCCGAAGAGGTGCCGGACCCGCGCTAGGCGAGCGATCCCGCGTCGGTGGCAGCCGACGAGGTGGGTGTCGACGAGCCCGGTCGCCTCCATCAGGGCATGGATCGTGGTCGGCCCGACGAAGCCGAAGCCGCGCTTGCGCAGCGCCTTGGACAGCGCCACCGACTCGGGTGACGTGGTCGGCACCTCGGCGGGGACACGGGGCTCGGGGTCCCGCTCGGGACGGAACGACTCCACGAACGCTTCGAGCCCGCCGTCGTCGCGCAGGGCGATCGTCGCCACGGCGTTCTTGCGGGTCGCCTCGATCTTGGCGCGGTTGCGGACGATGCCGGTGTCGGTGAGCAGCCGCTCGACGTCGGCGTCGGTCATCGCGGCCACCCGGTCGACGTCGAACCCGTGGAAGACCTCGCGGAACCGGTCACGCTTGTTCAGGATCGTCGACCAGGACAGACCCGCCTGGAAGCCCTCGAGGCACATCCGCTCGAAGAGCCCCTGCTCCCCGCGGACCGGCACACCCCACTCGGTGTCGTGGTAGTCGCGCATGGTGCCGGGCCGACCTGCCCACGGGCAGCGGGCGACGCCGTCCTCGCCGACGACGGCGCCGTCGATCGTCGGGGCCGTCATGCCAGGGCGCGGCCGATGGCCTGGATGTGCTCCGGGGTCGAGCCGCAGCAGGCACCGATCAGGTCGATCCCGAGGTCGCGCAGCCGGGTGGCGTGCGCGGCCATGTCGGCCGGCGTCGCGTCGTACTCGAAGTGGTCACCGACGACCTGCGGCAGCCCGGCGTTGGACTGGGCGACCAGCAGCAGGCCCTCGGGACGGGCCGCGACCAGCTGGGCGGCGATCTGCTCCATCTCGCCCGGCCCGCGTCCGCAGTTGGCCCCGACGGCGTCGACCCCGAGGGCTGCCAGCGCGGTGACCGCGTCGCCGGGACGCACGCCCATCATCGAGCGCAGGTTGGTGTCGAAGCTCAGCGTCGCCACGATCGGCAGGTCGGGGACGACCTCGCGAGCCGCGGCCACCGCCGCCTCGACCTCGGCGAGGTCGCTCATCGTCTCGATCAGCACCAGGTCGATGCCGCCGTCGCGCAGCCCGGCGAGCTGCTCGGCGAAGATCGCGGTGGCCGCCGCGGCGTCCATGGTGCCGAGGGGAGCCATCAGCTCACCGGTGGGACCGAGGTCGCCGGCCACGAGCGCGCCGTGCTCGTCGGCCACCTCGCGCGCGAGGCGGGCAGCGGCCTGGTTGAGCTCGTGCACCCGGTCGCCCAGGCCGTGCATGTCGAGGCGCGGCCGGCTGCCGCCGAAGGTGTTGGTGGTGAGGATGCGGGCGCCGGCCTCGGCGTACGCCCGGTGCGCGTCGCGGATGACGTCGGGCCGCTCGACGTTCCACAGCTCCCCGGAGCCGCCGTCGTCGAGTCCGCTGTCCTGCAGGAGGGTGCCCATGCCGCCGTCGACCAGGACGGAGCCGGCGCTGGCCAGCTCGACGAGGGTGCGGGGGCGGGTCTGTTCTTCGGTCACCCAGGAGCCTAGGTCGGCTGGTGACAACCGGTACGGGTGGGTGGTGGGGGACGAGCCACAAGTTTCACAACGCCGGTTGCGAAACAGGCAGTCTGCGCGAAAACTTCGTTCGCATCGCGCCAGTTTCACAACACCGGTTGTGAAACTGGCAGCCAGCTCACGGTCCGCGCTTGACCATCCGGGCGTTCGGGAGCGGCGGGGCGTGCAGGGCCTCGAGCGGGTCGTCGGCGGGGAGCGCGAAGCGGGCGTGGTCGTCCTCGGCGAGCAGGGCCTCCCACTGCGCCCGGTAGCCGACCACCTCGTCGTGCTCGCGGCCGATGAAGTTCCACCACATGACGATCTGCTCGCCGAACGGCGGACCGCCCAGCACGAGCAGGCGGGCGTCCTCGTCGGCGGTCAGCTCGACCGCGTCGGCCCCCGGCTGGACGAAGCCCAGCTCGTGCGCCGCGAGCGGCTTGCCGTCGACGCGGAGGCTGCCGGTGTCGACGAGGACGCCCAGCTCGTACGACGGGTCCACCGGCACGGTCAGCGTCGTACCGGCCGCCAGGGTGATCTCGGCCCCGAGCAGCGGGACTGTAGGTCGTCACCGGGGAGGTCGAGCCCAGCAGCGAGCCGATGAAGACCCGGGCCTCCCACCCCTCGCCCGCGACGGGCTCGGGCGCGAAGTGCTCGAAGGTCGGCTCGACCTGCCGGTCGCCGTCGGGCAGCGCCAGCCAGAGCTGGGCGCCGTGGAGCGTCGTCGTGCCGGGCGTGGAGTACTCGCTGTGGCTGATCCCGCGACCGGCGGTCATCAGGTTGAGCTCGCCCGGGACGTACGTAGGCGTGGTGCCCGGCTGAGTCGCGGTGCTCGATCTCGCCGGTGAACAGCCAGCTCACCGTCTGCAGGCCGGTGTGCGGGTGCGGCGGCACGACCATCCCGCCGTCGACGTCGAAGCACCTCGTCGGGGCCGTAGTGGTCGAGGAAGCACCAGGCCCCGATCAGGGACCGCTGCCGCTGCGGGAGGGTACGACGCACGGTCATCGCGCGGAGCCCGCCGAGCGGCACGTCACGGGGAGTCAGGACCTCCATGCCACCAGCGTGCCACGGCTTCGAGCACCGGGATCCGAGGTTGGCATGATCTTTGCGACAGTGGTCATTACTGCCACTCGTCAACCTCGCCGGCAGGGAGGATGGTGAGTGCCATGACCCTCATCGCCGTACTCTCGATCCTCGGCCTCGGCGCCGCGGTGCTGTGCTACTTCGCGGGGCGCGAAGCCCTGCGCATCAACGGGTTCCCGCCCGGTCGTCGTGCGCGACGCGAGCGACGCCCTGCACGTGATGTCACTCGGCTACGCGCGGCTGAACGACGCCGCTCGCAAGGCCGCCGAGCTCAGGACGTCCCGCTCCTCCTGGTGACCCGGGGCGCGTGCCCCGAGTCCGGAGGACTCAGCGTCCGCGGCGGTTGCTGCTGAACGACGCGGCACTGTGCCCGCCGCTCTTCGGTGCAGCCGAACCGTTGCCGCGGCCGCGCGAGCGACCCTGGCCGGAACGCGACTGCCCCTGCGAGCGACCGGAACCACCGGCGCCGCCGGAGGTCCACGGCCACGGCCACCGCTGCGACGACGACCGCCGCCACCGCCGTTGCCGCCACCGTTCTGGGGCCGCTCGGGGCGGTCGTCCTTCAGGCCCCCAGCGACGAGCACCCGCTCACCCGGGGCGAGCTGGGCCAGCATCGGGTGGGTGGGACCGGAGATCTTCGTGGTCGTCGGGGAGATCTTGGCCGCGCGGGTCAGGTCGCGGACGTCCTTGACCTGCTGGTCGGTCATCAACGTGATGACCGTGCCCGCGGCACCGGCGCGCGCCGTGCGGCCGGAGCGGTGCAGGTAGGCCTTGTGCTCGGCCGGCGGGTCGGCGTGCACGACCAGGGCCACGTCGTCGACGTGGATGCCGCGCGCCGCGATGTCGGTGGCGACCAGGGTGGTGGCGCGACCGGAGTGGAAGGCCTCCATGTTGCGGGTGCGCGCGTTCTGGGCGAGGTTGCCGTGCAGCTCGACGGTGGGTACGCCGCGCGAGTTGAGCTGGCGGGCCAGGTTCTTGGCGCCGTGCTTGGTGCGGGTGAACACGACCGTGCGGCCCGGGGCGCTGGCCAGGTCGGCCAGCACGGCCACGCGGTGGTCGCGGTGCACGTGCAGCACGTGGTGGTCCATGGTCGAGATCGGCGACTGCGCCGAGTCGGCCTCGTGGGTGGCCGGCTGGTCGAGGAAGCGCTTGACGAGCACGTTGACGCCCGAGTCGAGCGTGGCGGAGAACAGCATCCGCTGTCCGCCGCGCGGGGTCTGCTCGAGGATGCGGCGCACGGCCGGGAGGAAGCCGAGGTCGGCCATGTGGTCGGCCTCGTCGAGGATCGTCACCTCGACCTGGCCGAGGTCGACGTGGCCCTGGTCGATCAGGTCCTCGAGGCGGCCGGGGCAGGCGAGCACGATGTCGACGCCCTGACGGAGCGCCTGCACCTGCGGGTGCTGGCCGACGCCGCCGAAGACGGTGCGGGTGCGCAGGCCGTGGACGGCCGCGAGCGGCGCCAGTGCGGCGTCGATCTGGGCGACCAGCTCACGGGTGGGGGCGAGGATCAGCGCCCGAGGGCGCTTCGGCGTACGACGCGAGCGGGACGCGTCGAGACGGGCGACCAGCGGCAGCAGGAACGCCAGCGTCTTGCCGGAGCCGGTGCGGCCACGGCCGAGGACGTCGCGTCCGCGGAGGGAGTCGGGCAGCGTCGCTGCCTGGATGGGAGTGGGGTCGGTGATGCCTTGCGAGGCAAGGACGTCGGAAAGGTCGGCGGGCACGCCGAGCTCGAGGAAGGAAGACATGAAGAGGGGAATCGCTAACTGTGTGAATGTCTCACCAACAGCCGTGACGAACTGGTCGTCGAAAAGATCGGACAACGTGGAGCACTGTTGCTAGAGGTGCTGCGACACGTATCAGGATCGAGGTAAGACTGGACGATCCTTGTGACTCAAGAGTAGGGCATCGACCCCGAATCGCCCGCATTCACGCTGTGTTCGGCCCTGTGACCTGTGACTCCCTGCGACTCGCCGTGGTCGCGTCCTCGGGCTCCTCGAGGGTGATCTCGAAGGTGAACGCACTCCCGAAACCCGGCGTGCTGTCGGCGGTGATCGAGCCGCCCATCATGGTGACCAGCTGGTGGCAGCGGGTCAGGCCGAGGCCCGTGCCGCCGTGCCGTCGAGTCATCGAGGGGTCGGCCTGGCTGAAGGCCTCGAACAGCTGGTCACGGTGCCGGGTGGGCATCCCGATCCCGGAGTCGCTCACCTCGAACCGGAGGGTGGCCCGCCCGCGCTCCCGTCGTACGACGGAGACGCCGAGGCGGACCCACCCGTCGTCGGTGAACTTCACCGCGTTGTCGAGCAGGATCGTCAGCACCTGCGCCAGCCGAGCGGGATCGCCCACCAGCTCGTCGGGCAGCGATCGGGTCGATCCGGCGCTTGAAGTACAACCCCTTGTTCTCGGCCGACTGCCCCACCAGCGCGACGACGTCGCTGACGACGAGGGACAGGTCGAACGGCACGGTGGCCAGCACGACCTTGCCCGCCTCGAGCCGCGTGTAGTCCAGGATCTCGTTGACGAGGCTCAGCAGCCGGTCCCCCGAGCGCACCATGGTCGCCACGAACCGCGCCTGCACCGGATCGAGCTCGGTGTCGTGCAGCAGCTCGAGGTTGCCCAGCAGGCCCGTGAGGGGCGTGCGGACCTCGTGGCTGACGTTCGCGAGGAGCAGGTCCTTGGCGCCGCTGGCCTTCTCGGCCTCGACCTGGGCCCGCATCAGGTCCGCCTCGAGGCGCTTGCGGCCGCCGACGTCAGAGGCGATGACGTAGACACCGACGACCGTGTCGTCGACCACGATCGGCAACCCCGTCACCTCGATCTCCACCAGCTCGCCCTGACCACCGACGATGCGGGTGTGGATGTGCTGCGGCTCGCGGTCCAGCGCCGCCGCGAACGAGGCCAGGGCGTTGTCCACGTTGGTCGGGGCCACGATGTCGGTGATGCTCATCCCGAGCAGCTCCGAGCGACCGCGCCCCGTCAGCTGTTCACCGGCCCGGTTCGCCGCGCTGATCCGCGCGTCGAGGTCGACGGAGAAGACGGCGCTGGGGTTGTAGTCGAACAGTGAGCGGTAGCGCTCGTCGGCGACCGCGAGGTCGCGGCGGATCGTCTGGAGCTCACCGGTCTCCGACCGGAGTCGGAGGTAGCGGTGCCAGGCGTACGCCGACGAGAGCACGGCCACGACGACGATGACGAGGGCGATCTGCTCGAGGTACATGCGTCACCCCACTCTCTCCGTCTGGGCGCAGCGCGACCGCGGGTCTCGACGAGTCACGTCTCGAACGAGAGCGGCACGCTGCTCGGCCTACGGGAAACAATGCCCGATTTGCCCAGTTGTACACCTGCGCCATGCCCGCTCGGTCAGCGAAAAGCGTCCTGCCCGGTGAGCGCCTTGCCGAGCACCAGCTGGTGCACCTCGGAGGTGCCCTCGTAGGTGAGCACGGACTCCAGGTTGTTGGCGTGACGCATCATCGGCCACTCCAGGGTGATGCCGGCCGCGCCCATGATCGTGCGGCACTCGCGGGCGATCGCGAGGGCCTCCCGGATGTTGTTGAGCTTGCCGAAGCTGACCTGCTCGGCGGTGATCCGGCCGTCGTCCTTGAGCCGCCCCAGGTGCAGGGCCAGCAGCATCGACTTGCCGAGCTCCACGGTCATGTCCGCCAGCTTGGCCTGGGTGATCTGGAAGCCACCCAGCGGCTTGTCGAAGATCTCCCGCTCCGAGGCGTAGCGCAGTGTCGCCTCCAGGCAGTCGCGCGCGGCGCCGACCGAGCCGAAGATGATGCCGAACCGCGCCTCGGTCAGGCAGCTCAGCGGACCTCGCAGTCCCTTCACCTCGGGCAGCATCGCGTCGGCGGGAAGCCGCACCCCGTCGAGGACGAGCTCACTGGTCACCGACGCGCGCATCGACATCTTCTGCTTGATCTCGGGGGCCGAGAAGCCCTCGGTCGCGGTGGGTACGACGAACCCGCGGATGCCGTCGTCGGTCTGGGCCCACACGACCGCCACGTCGGCGATCGACCCGTTGGTGATCCACATCTTCGACCCGTCGAGAATCCAGTCGGTCCCGTCCTGCTTGGCTCGGGTGCGCATGCCGGCGGGGTTGGAGCCGAAGTCCGACTCGGTCAGGCCGAAGCAGCCGACCTTCTCGCCGGCGGCCATCTGCGGCAGCCACTCGTCCTTCTGCTCGTCGGACCCGAAGGCGTGGATCGCGAACATGGCGAGGCTGCCCTGCACGGACATCAGGGAGCGGACGCCCGAGTCGCCGGCCTCCACCTCGAGGCAGGCCAGCCCGTAGGCCGTCGTACTCGTGCCTGCACAGCCGTAGCCCTGCAGGTGCATCCCGAGCGCCCCGAGCTCGCCGAGCTCGCGTGCGATGTCGCGCACCGGCGTGCTGCCGGTCTCGTACCACTCGGCGATGTTGGGCCTGATCCGGTCGTCGACCCACTTGCGGACCGTCTGCTGCATCGCGCGGTCCTCCTCGTTGACGAGCGAGTCGGTGTCGAGCAGTCCCAGGGGCGAGCGGTCGGCCATACGGCCAAGATAGACGCCGGATCCGGAGCACCGCAGTGGCGCCGGAGCGATCGGCGAGGATGGGCAGATGGCGTCCGACGTACTCCCGTACGGCTCCTGGCCCTCCCCCATCTCCCCGGCCGACCTGGTCGCCTCCGGCGGAGTGTCCGCGGACCCACGCGCGGACGGCGACACCGTCTACTTCCTGCAGACGCGTCCCGAGAGCGGCGGCCGGGTGATCCTGAGTCGACGGGATCCCGACGGCACGGTCGTCGACGTCTCGCCGGAGTCGATGTCGGTGCGCTCGCGCGTGCAGGAGTACGGCGGCGGCGCGTGGGCCGTGCGCGACGGGATCGTGCTGGCCGTCGACTTCACCACCCAGCAGCTGTGGCGTCTCGACGGCGAGCCGCGTGCGCTGACGCCCGCCGTCGACGACGCGGGCGTGCGGTGGTCGGCGATGGAGATCGACGCGTCGCGCGGGGTCTGCTTCGCCGTGCGCGAGGACCACCGCGAGGAGGGCCTCGAGCCGGTGAACGAGCTGGTCCGGCTGCCCCTCGACGCCCCCGAGCCGGGCCTCGGCACCGTGGTCGTCGCCGGACGCCGGCGCAGCACGCCCCGCCCTGCGGCCGACGACTCCGGAGACCCCGCGCTGCCGGACTTCGTGATGGACCCGGTGCTCTCCCCCGACGGCGGCCGGCTCGCCTGGGTGCAGTGGTCGCACCCGTCGATGCCCTGGGACGAGGCCTCCGTCCACGTCGGCGAGCTCGACGAGTCGGGCGACCTGTCCGACGTGCGACGCGTCGGCGGCGGTGACGGCTGCACGGCGGTCGAGCCGGTGTGGGTCGACGACCGCCGCCTCGCGTTCCTGACCGACCCCGAGGGGTGGTCGGTCCCACATCTGGTCGACGTCACCGGCGACGCGAACGTCGTGGCCCTGGCCGACCCGGGCAGCGAGTACGGCAACCCGGCCTGGGTGCCGCGCGTCCGGGCCATGACCCGTACGCCGGACGGCCGGCTCGTCGCCGTACGCCACGTCGACGGGCTTGCACGACTGACCGTCCTCGACCCCGACCGGCCGGGCGAGAGGACCGACCTGGCCCTCCCGATGGTCTCCGCGAGCAGCCTGTCGCCCTGCGGCGAGGGCATCCTCTGCGAGGCGGGGCACACCGAGCTCGGCTACGCGACGGTGACGGTCGGCCTGCCCGGCGGGGAGCTCACGGTCGTCCAGGCCAGGGGTGCAGCACCCGACCCGGCGTACACCCCCACACCCGAGCCGGTCAGCTGGCCCGGCCACGACGGCGAGACCGCCCACGGCTTCCTCTACCGGCCCACCCACCCCGACGTCAGCGCGCCGGCGGGCGAGCTCCCTCCGCTGATCGTCACCGCGCACGGCGGGCCGACCTCGGCAGCCGTCGCGGTGCCGCGGCACTCGGTCAGCTTCTTCACCTCGCGCGGGCTCGCGGTCCTCGACGTGAACTACGCGGGATCGACGGGCTACGGCCGTGCCTACCGGGAGCGGCTGCGCGGCACCTGGGGTGTCGCGGACATCGAGGACTGCGTCGCCGGCGCCCGGCACCTCGCCGACACCGGCGTCGTCGACGGCTCGCGGCTCGGCGTGCGCGGCGGATCGGCCGGCGGCTACGTCGTCCTCGCGGGCCTCGCCTTCCACGACACCTTCAGCGCCGGCGTCAGCCTCTTCGGAGTGGCCGACGTGTCGCTGCTCGCGGAGGAGACGCACAAGTTCGAGTCGCGCTACCTCGACGGCCTGATCGGTCCCTGGCCCGCGGCGCGGGCGACGTACGACGCCCGCTCGCCGATCCATCACATCGACGGGATCGACCGACCCCTGCTGCTCCTGCAGGGCGAGGAGGACCGCGTCGTACCCCCGTCGCAGGCGCGGGTGATGTTCGACGCGCTCCAGGCAGCCGGCCGACCGGTCGCGCTGGTGATGTTCCCCGGCGAGGGCCACGGCTTCCGCGAGCCCGCCGCGATCATCCGGGCCACCGAGCTCGAGACGAGCTTCCTGGGCCAGGTCTGGGGCTACACCCCCGCGGACGACCCCGAGCACGTCGAGATCGAGAACCTCTGAGCGGCACGTCCAGGGCGGACGGGGTCAGCCGGGCTGGCGTCGATCCCGCCGCCCGAGCCGCCAGGCTGCCAGCCCGGCGAGCAGGTAGAGGCACCCTTGCCCCTGCAGCCCGAGGGTCAGGCCCCGCCCCGTTCCGGCCAGGCCGCTGGCCAGCATGCCGACCGCCTGGCCTCCGGTGAGCACGGCGAAGAGCACGCCGGCCACGCGTCCCCGGTAGCCCGCGGGTGAGTGCCGCTGCGCGAGGGTGAGCAGTGCCGTCCACGCAGTGAGTCCCGGCAGGCCGACCAGGACGAACAGCGCGACGTAGGCGCCCAGCGCCGTCGTCAGGGCCGGCAGGTTCCAGGTGGCCAGTGACAGCAGACCGATGGCCACCAGGGACGCGCCGGCGAGCTGGGGTGCCCGCACCCGAGCCACGACCGAGGTCAGCAGCCCGGCGCCGGCCAGGGCGCCGACGGCCTGGACACCTCGCAGCAGGCCGACGTCTGCCTCCGTTCCGTGCAGGTCACGCAGGACGAAGAGCATGAACATGATCACGAACGCACCCTGGGCGAGGGCCATCAGAGACGCCACGATCATGAGTCGGCGCAAGGCCGGTGTCGCTGCGATCAGAGCCCAGCCGGAGCTGAGATCCCGCCATGCCCCCGGGGCGAAGCGTGTCCGGTGGCGGCGGCCCGGTGCGAGAGCGGCGCCCCTGCGGAACAGCAACATCGCAGCCGCCACGTAGAGCACGGCCACGACCTCGATGACGACCGGCAGTCCCCCCACGCCCAGGACGAGCCCTCCCAGCGGTCCGCCGATGAGACGCGCCAGGTTCGACCCGACACCGAGGAGCTGGTTGGTGGCAGGTAGGTCGGCGGCATCGACAAGAGTCCCCACGGTGGCGACGCGGCACGGCTCGATGATGACGCCGAGGACGCTCTGGACGAGCACGACGGCGTAGAGGACCCAGGTGAGACCCGGGCGCGTCGCCAGCAGGAGCGGCATCAGGACCACTGCCTGCAGGGCCGCCACGGCGGGCATCAGGCGCCAGACGTCCACCCGGTCGACGAGGACGCCCGCCACCGGCCCGGCCACCAGGGCCGGGAGCGTCTGCAGCGCGAAGACGGTCGATGCGACCAGGCTCGACCCGGTCAGGTCCAGTACCGCCAGCGGCAGGGCAACCATGAACATCCAGTCGCCGACCTCGGCCACCGCCGCCCCGCTCGCCAGACGAGCCACCCCGGGGCGGCAGAGGAGTCGTCGCCACGTCACGGGTGGTGGTGCACGTCAGGATTCCAGGAAGGCGCGCAGGGTCAGGTGGACCACCTCGCTGCTGACGGGTGCGTCCCTGCGCACCGCAGCTCGATAGGGCGCGACGATCTCGTCGATCCGCGCCAGCACGCTGCCCAGCTCGTCCGCCGACAGGCGCAGTGCGTAGTCCGACGTGGTGGAGGCCTGCACCCATTCCGACGGCAGTCCGGGGCGGCCGGTCAGGAAGCGGGCGAACAACCGGTCCACGTGCTCGGCGGCGATGGCGTCGACGGCCCCTCGAGCCGTGACCGATGCGGGATCCTGGTCGTCAGTCGCCTCGAACCCCGCCACCGCCGCCTGCCACACAGTGGTTCGTCCGTCGCGGCCCTCCGGGGCGGCCTTCACGACGAGTCCGACCTTGGCCAGCTCGCGCAGGTGCCAGGAGCAGTTCGACGGGCTGGCGCCGACCACCTTGGAGCACTGGGTCGCAGTCCGTGGTCCGGCCGCGAGCAGGTGGGACATGATCGCGAACCGCGCCGGCACGGCCAGCGCAGTCAGCACCTCGGCCGAAAGCACGGCGCGTTCTGAAGTTTGGCCTTCGGAAGTCATGACTTCATATTCCCGGTTCGCGACGCCGCCCGTCAAGACGGAGCCGGCGACGCGCGATTCAGGCCCGGCGACCCTCGCGCTTGAACGCGCGCAGCGGGATCGGGTGCATCCGGTAGCGACCGGGCAGCCGCCCGTAGAGACCGTTGAGGGCGCGGCTGGCGGAGGCGAACCGCTGGTAGCGGCGTTCGCGAGCGTCGTTCCACGGCAGGCCGAGGATCTCGCGGCCCTTCGCGCGGCATCCCGCCGATGGTGAGCGAGGAGCTGACCGCGTTGACCGGCCGCCTGACCAGCCACCACACCGGCGCCGGGACCTGCTTGGGTCGCGGCCAGCCCTTGGTCGCGTAGCCCACGCCGTACGACGCGGTGCGGTGCGCGACCAGCCGTTCGTCGAGCGCCTGCTCGAAGTAGTCGACGAACTCCGCGTAGGTCTGCGGGGTGCCGCGCGAGCTCACGCCGTACCGCTCGAACCAGGTGATCGACTCCCCGAAGATCTGCTCCTTCTCCTGCTCGCTGAGCCGGCGGATGAAGGTGTCGGTCGCGGTGATCAGGTGCTCGACGAAGCAGGCGTGCGCCCAGTAGTAGGTGTCCGGGTTGAGGGCGCTGTACGGCGACCCGTCGGGCAGCTTGCCCTTGATCGGCCGGTGGAAGTCGCGCACCTCGTGACCGCTGGTCTCGGGGTCGGCGCCGTACACGGTGTTGTAGATCGGCGGGATGCTGCGCTGCAGCCGGGCGAGGGTCTCGGCGAACCAGACGGAGTGGTCCTCCACCCCCTGGCCGAGGGCCGGGAGCATGTTCTGGAGGACGGCCGCGCGCGGGCCGAGCAGCGCCATCCGGTTGTCGCCGAAGTAGCGCCAGGTCAACGAGTCCGGGCCGAGCGGGAGCGCGTGGGCGGTGCCGTCGGTCTCGCGCTGCGCCGTGGTCATGGTGATACATTGAAACAGATTTGTCTCACCATTCCAACGGTGCGGAGGTCCGGAGACCATGGCGGTGACCACCCCGGTCGGGCTCAAGCAGGCGCGCGGGCCGGTGCTCGGCCTCGCCCACCTGCTGCAGCTGCGGTACCACCCGATCAGCCACAACGAGTGGCTGCGCGAGACCTACGGCGAGCTCTACCGGCTCAAGGTCTTCGGCGTGAAGATGTACGTCACCGCCGGTGCCGACCTGGCCGAGCAGGTGCTGGTCAACCGCGACCGCACCTTCGCCAACGGGCCCGCGTGGTCGCACTTCATCGGGCCGTTCTTCCACCGCGGCATCATGCTGCTCGACTTCGACGAGCACCTGCACCACCGGCGCATCCTCCAGCACGCGTTCACCAACGACGCGCTGCGCAGCTACCACGCCGTGATGGCGCCGCACATCCGCCGCAACCTCGAGCCGAGTGGGCGAACGCCGAGCAGCCGGTGCGGATGCACCACATGTTCAAGGCCCTCACCCTCGACCTCGCGCTCGAGACGTTCGTCGGGGTCGACCTCACCCGCGAGGAGCAGGACGAGGTCAACCAGGCCTTCATCGCGGCGGTGCGCGCGGGCACGTCGGTGATCCGCAAGCCGATCCCTGGTGGTCCGTGGGCGCGCGGCCTGAAGGCACGGGCGTTCCTCGAGGACTTCTTCCGCTCGCACCTGCCGGCCAAGCGGCGCGACGGCGGCGACGACCTGTTCGCGCAGCTGTGTCGCGCGCAGAGCGAGGACGGCCACGAGTTCAGCGACGACGACATCGTCAACCACATGATCTTCCTGCTGATGGCCGCGCACGACACGACGACCATCACGATGAGCTCGATGGCCTACCACCTGGCCAAGAACCCCGAGTGGCAGGACAAGGCGCGGGCCGAGTCGGTGGCGGCCGGCGATCTCGACTACGACGGCGTGCTGGGGCTCGACGTGCTCGACCGGGTGATGAAGGAGTCGATGCGGCTGTGCTCGCCGGTCCCCTCGCTCCCCCGGGTCGCCGTACGCGAGACCTCGCTCGGTGGCTACCACATCCCGGCCGGCGCGTTCGTGACCGTGTCGCCGTACATGAACCACTACCTGCCGGAGCTCTGGCCCGACCCGACGCGCTTCGACCCCGACCGCTTCGCGCCCGACCGCCGTGAGGACCGCTCGCACCGGCTGGCCTTCGAGCCGTTCGGCGCCGGGCGTGCACAAGTGCATCGGGATGCACTTCGCCGGGATGCAGGTGCGCGCGATCATCCACGAGCTGCTGCGCGGCTACCGCTGGTCGGTGCCCGACGACTACGTGTGGCCGATCGACCTGACCGCGCTGCCGTTCCCGCGCGACGGCGTGCCGGTGACCCTCTGAAGGATCACGCCGTGACCGTCGCGATCCTCGACGCCGCCCGTGGTGTCTTCGAGCAGTACGGCGCGCGCCGGGCCAACGTCGAGGACGTCGCCCGGGCCGCCGGGGTCAGCCGCAGCACGCTCTACCGCGCGTACCCCAACAAGGACGTCCTGCTCGAGGCGGTGCTGCTCGCGGAGTTCGACGCCTTCCTCACCGAGCTCGACCGCGTCGCCGTCCGGACTCTCCCCCCGCGAGGCGGTCGTCGAGTGCTTCACGCAGGGCATGCGGCTGACCCGCGAGATCCCGCTGCTCGCCCGACTGGCCGAGACCGAGCCCGACCTGATCACCGCCGCGGGCGCCGCGTCGCACAGCTCGCTGGTCCTCGGCTCGGCCGAGCGCGTCGCCGGCACCCTGCGCCGCGCCGGCGCGACGATGCCCGACGACGAGCTCCGCACGGTCGCCGAGCTGATGCTCCGCGTCGCCTGGACCTACCTGCTCAACCCCCGGGGTGGGCTGGACGTGAAGGACGAGAAGGCCGTCCGCGAGTACGCCCGGCGCTACCTGGCTCCGTTGGTCTCCTGAAGCCGGATAGTCCCGAGCGAATGGACCCTTGAGGCGTCCGAGAGGGTCCGGATCACTCGGGACTATCCGGTCGTCCGGTTCAGCTCATGGGAGACCGCAGCAGCGACCGCGGTGGCGAGGGACTCGGGGCCGTCCTCGGGCAGCTCGGGTACGACGTGGTGCACGATCCCGCTCTCCAGCAGCGCGGCCGCGCCGATCCCCTGCGACTCGGCCATCTCGGCGGCGTGGGTGACGTCGCCGTGGCGGATCACGCTGGCCCCCTCGGGCGGGAGCGGGGAGAGCCAGGCGTTCTGGGTGGCGATCACGACCTGGGCCGGGAGCAGGGCGAGCGCCCCACCCCCACAGCCCTGGCCGAGGATCACCGAGACGGTGGGCACGGTCATCGTGCTGAGGGTCGCGATGCAACGGGCGATCTCGCCGGCGATGGCACCCTCCTCGGCCTCGGGCGACAGCTCGGCACCGGGGGTGTCGATGACGGTGACGAGCGGCAGGCCGAGCTCCTCGGCGAGCCGCATCCCGCGTCTGGCCTCGCGCAGGGCCGCCGCACCGAGCGGCGACGAGCGGGTCTGCTGCACCCGGTCCTGGCCGACGAGCACGCACGGCTGGCCGTCGAGCCGGGTCAGCGTGACGAGTACGGCGGCATCCTGCTCGCCCTCCTCGGTCCCGTTCAGCGCGAGGGTGCCGTGGGCGCCGTACCTCAGCAGATCGCGTACGCCGAGACGGTCGTCCGAGCGGGTCAGCTCCACCGACTCCCACACCGGCCGGCTCGACGAGGCGTCACCGGACCGGACGGGCAGGGCCGGTGGCGTGGGAGCGTCCACCAGCACGGCGAGGGTGCGGTCGATCAGCACCGGGAGGTCCTCGGTCGACACGACAGCGTCGATGACTCCCTTGTCGGCGAGGTTCTCGGCCTGCTGGACCCCCGACGGGAACGGCCGACCCTCGAGCGCCTCGTAGACCTTCGGGCCGAGGAAGCCGACCAGCGCCCCCGGCTCGGCCACGGTCACGTGCCCGAGCGAGCCCCACGACGCGTACACGCCGCCGGTCGTCGGGTGGCGCAGGTGCACCAGGTAGGGCAGCCCGGCGGCCCGGTGGTCCATCACCGCCTGCGAGATGTTCACCATCTCGAAGAAGGCCGGCGTCCCCTCCTGCATCCGGGTGCCGCCCGAAGCAGTCGTCGCGAGGAGCGGCAGGCCCTCGGCCGTGGCGCGGCGTACGCACGACACGATCCGGGAGGCAGCGGCGTGGCCGATGGACCCGCCGAGGAAGGCGAACTCGTTCACCACGAACGCCACCGGTCGCCCGCGCACCAGCCCCCGCCCGGTGAGCACCGACTCGTCGGTGCCCGACTTCTCCGACGCCCGCCGCAGCTCGTCCTGGTAGGAGTCTGCGTGGCCGCTGATGTCGATCGGCTGGTCCCACGACTCGTAGGTGCCGTCGTCGAGGACCAGGTCGATCAGCCCCTGGGCCGACCAGCGCTGGCTCATGCGGGGTCGTCCGAGGCGAGCCACTCCCGGATCGCGGCGCCGTGCTCGTCGAGGGCGGGCGGCGCGGCGTGCGAACCACGGGTCACCTCGGCCCCGTCGGCCTCGAAGAACCGCAGTGGCGGCCCCGGCAGGGTCACCGGGCCCAGCACCGAGTGCTCGACGTCGATCAGCAGGCCCTGGCTCGCCGTCTGCTCCCAGGCGTAGACCTCATCCATGGTGCGCACCTTGCCAGCCGGCACGCCCACCTCGGCGAGCCGGGCGAGCAGCGGCTCGGCGTCCCAGTCGGAGAAGACCTTCTCGACGAGCTCGATGGTGCGCTCGCGGTTCGCCACCCGCTCGGGGTTGGTCGCCAGCCCCTCGGTCGCCACGTCGACGTCGAACCCCTCGCAGAACCGGCGCCACAGCCCCTCGCTGCCGACCGCGATCTGCACCGCTCCGTCGCGGCAGTGGAAGAGCCCGTAGGGGCAGATGGACGGGTGGTGGTTGCCCTGCGCCTGACCCACCTCGCCCGCGACGGTCCACCGCGTGCCCTGGAAGGCGTGCACGCCGACGGTCGCCGCCAGCAGCGAGGTGCGTACGACGCGCCCGACGCCGGTGCGCTCCCGCTCGTGCAGCGCGGCCAGCACGCCGTACGCGCCGTACATCCCCGCCAGCAGGTCGGCGATCGGGACCCCGACGCGCTGCGGGTCGTCGGGGCCGGAGCCGGTCAGCGACATCAGCCCGGCCTCGCCCTGGGCGATCTGGTCGTAGCCCGCGCGGCCGCCCTCCGGCCCGTCGTGCCCGAAGCCGGTCACCGAGAGCACCACGAGCCGCGGGTTGCGCTCGTGCAGCGCCTCGAACCCCAGCCCGAGCCGGTCGAGCACGCCGGTCCGGAAGTTCTCGACCAGCACGTCGGCCCGGTCGACGAGCTGCAGCAGCACGTCCTTGTCGGCGACATCCTTGAGGTCGAGGGTGATCGACTCCTTGTTGCGGTTGGCCGAGAGGAAGTACGTCGACTGCCGGTCGTCCTCGGGACCCACGAACGGCGGCCCCCAGCCACGGGTGTCGTCGCCGTGGCCCGGGGCCTCGACCTTGATCACCCGGGCGCCGAGGTCGCCCAGCATCATCGTCGCCTGCGGCCCGGCCAGCGCCCGCGACAGGTCGACGACCAGGACGTCGTCGAGAGCCCCCACGCCGGTCACCACCCCGGCAGCACGAGAGCTGCCCAGACCAGGAGCGGTCCGACGAGGGTGACGATCACGGCGTAGGTGAGGATCTGCTTGTAGTAGACCGGCTCCTCGATCGTGTCCGGCTTGTTGGCCAGCATCAGGGCGCCGTTGGTGGAGAACGGGCTGACGTCGACGATCGTCGAGGAGACAGCGAGCGCGGCGACGAAGAAGCCCGCGCTGATCCCCCCGTCGGCGATCAGCGGCACGGCGATCGGGATGATCACCGGCAGCAGTGCGGTCGACGAGGCGAACGCCGAGACGATGCCGCCGACGTAGCAGAGGACCAGCGCGCCGATGGCGGCCGCGCCGAGCCCGGCGGCCCAGTCGCCGACGAACTCCGGCGCCTTCGCGGTGGTCAGGATGGTGGCGTAGGTGCTCACGCCCGCCACGAGCAGGACCGTCGGCCAGGCGATCTGCTTGACGGCGTCCTTGTGCTCGTTCGGGGAGAGCATGGCCAGGAGGACAGCTGCGGTGATCGCGACGAAGCCGATGTTCTTGTCGAAGACGAGGGCGATCAGCGCGACGCCGGCGAAGGCGACCAGGGTCAGCACCTGGTCCCGTCGTACGCCGAGCGCCTGGGTGCGCGTCTGGGTGGAGGTGCCCGTGCCGCGAGCGGAGATGCTGGCGCCACCGCGGTGCAGGTCCTCGGACAGGGTGTCCGGGTCGTCGGGGTCGAGGCGCTGGTCCATCAGCGAACGGCCACCGAGCGCGAAGAACAGGATGGCGGCGAGGATCAGGTTCACGAAGAGGCTGGACAGGAAGATGACGACTTCGCTCGACGGGAGGTCGGCGCCCTCCATCACGGAGTTGGTGATCGTGCCGTAGATGCTGATCGGGGAGAACCCGCCGGCCTGGGCGCCGTGGACGACCATCATGCCCATCATCAGCGCGTTGATCTTGTAGCGCCCGGCGAAGCCGAGGGCGATCGGGCCGATGATCGCGCAGGCCGCGGGACTGGCCGCGCCGATGGCGGTCAGCAGCGCGGTCACGGCGAACATCACCCACGGGATCAGGGCGACCCGGCCTCCGACCGCCTTCACCGCACTTCGCACGATCAGGTCGACGGTGCCGTTGTTCTTGGCGATCGCGAACAGATAGGTGACGCCGATCAGCGTGAGGATCAGGTCACCGCTGACGCCGGCGAGGATCTCCTTCTCGTCGAGGTCGAGGGCGTACATGCCGACCAACCAGGCCGCGACGTACGCCAGCGCCCCCATGTTGATCGGCAGCACGGTGCCGATGACGAAGAGCGCCACCAACGCGAGGATCGAAACCCATTCCGGTCCCATTGGCTGTCCTTCCGGTTCTGCGCGCCAGGGAGTCGGTTTCGTGTGAGACCGCTCACCTCACTGGCTCAGTGGCCTAGCCAATAGTCCAACGAGCCAAAAGTCAATAGACTGGTGCGCATGACGGACCTTCCCCGTGAGCCGGGGCCGACCTTCCCCGGCCGGCTCGTGCGCAGCCGCCTCTACGAGCAGGTGGCCGAGCAGATCACCACCTGGATCGCGGACAACGGGCTCCAGCCGGGAGACCGCATCCCGCCCGAGCGCGAGCTCGCCCAGCGCCTCGGCGTCAGCCGGGCCACGCTCAGCCAGGCCCTGGTGGCGCTGGAGGTCATCGGGGTGGTGGCAGTGCGTCACGGCGACGGCACGGTGGTCACCCAGTCGCGCACGCGGCGCATCGTCGAGGCGATCCGCGCCCATGCCGACCGCATCCCCGAGATCATCGACACCCGCGACGCCCTGGAGACCAAGATCGCGGCGCTGGCGGCCGTGCGTCGTACCGATGAAGACCTCGCCCGCATCGACGAGGCGCTCGCGGCGATGGAGGCCGACATCGACGCCGGAGGCCGCGGGGTGGAGGGCGACGAGCGCTTCCACGGCGCCGTCACCACGGCGGCCCACTCGCTCCTGCTCGCCCGGCTGATGGACGAGATCGGCGACCTGATCAGGGAGACCCGGATCGAGTCGCTGTCGCAGCCCGACCGTCCGCGCGCCTCCCTGGCCGGGCACCAGGCGATCGCCGACGCCATCCACGCGCAGCGCCCCGAGGCCGCATCGGAGGCCATGCACGCCCACGTCGCCCTGGTCAGCGACGTCCCCCTGCTGCACGAGCCACCCACGAAGTGACCGGCTGGGAGGAGATCGCGGTCCTCGCCGCGGGGTTCGGGGCCGGCATCCTGACCTCGACCGTGGGTGTCGCGTCGTTGCTGAGCTTCCCGGTCCTGCTCGCGGTCGGGCTGCCGCCCGTGGTGGCCAACGCCTCCAACACCGTCGGGATGACGCCGGCCGGGCTCAGCGGGTCGTTCGGCTACCGGCGCGAGCTGCGCGAGCATCCGGCGATCACCACGGTCGTGCTGGTCACCTGCGCGGTCGGAGCCGTGGCCGGCGCGTTGCTGCTGCTGGCGCTGCCACCAGGGGTCTTCGAGGCCGTGGTGCCGTGGCTGATCCTCGTCACCAGCGTCCTGGTCGGCACCCAGCCGTGGATCAACCGCCGGCTGCGCGCCCGCCACGGTCCCGACCGACCGGAGCGGGTCACGATGTCGCCCGTCACGACGGCCTTCGCCACCCTGACGGGCGTGTACGGCGGCTACTTCGGCGCCGGGTCGGGCGTGATGATGATGGCCGTCCTCGGCTTCGGGATCGACATCGAACTCCGGGTGATCAACGCGCTGAAGACGCTGGCCGTGATGGCGGCCAACGTGGTCGCAACCGTGATCTTCCTGTTCCTGGCCGACCTCGACTGGCTGGCGATCGTCCTGCTGGCGGGCGGTTCCGTGGTGGGTGGGTACGTCGGCTCGCACATCGGGCGCCGGCTCCCGTCGACCGTGCTCCGGTCCCTCGTGGTGATCTTCGGGGTCACCGCCTCTGTCGTCCTCTTTGTTCGCGGGTGACACTGGTCCTTCGAGCACGGGGGAGATCGGGGACCAGGATGACCGGGAGCGACGTGACCGAGGGCATCGACGTCGAGGTGCCGCCCAGCGGCACCGGGTGCGCGGACTGTGACGCGGCCACGCCACAGGGATGGTGGGTGCACCTCCGGCGGTGCGCTGCCTGCGGCCACATCGGCTGCTGCGACACCTCGCCGGAGCAGCACGCGACGAAGCACGCGGAGTCCGCGGGACACCCGGTCATCCAGAGCTTCGAGCCCGGCGAGGACTGGTTCTACGACTACGAGACCGGACGACCGTTCGACGGTCCCGTCCTCGCGCCACCCGACGCCCGACCCGAGGACGCGTCGACTCCCGGGCCCCGCGACCGGGTGCCGCGCGACTGGATGGAGCACATCCACCGCTGAGCCCGCTCACGTCCGGCCTTGTGCCGGGCGGGGCCCCGAACGATGCTGGCGACATGAGCGAACCTGACAGCGACGTCTTCAGCCGGATCAAGGGTCTCGTCGACGAGGAGCACCGGCTGCGCGAGGGCGGCGAGGCAGACGCCTCCCGCATCCGTCAGGTCGAGGAGGAGCTCGACCAGTGCTGGGACCTGCTGCGGCAGCGACGAGCCCGGCGCGAGTTCGGCGAGAACCCCGACGACGCCGAGGCCCGCTCCGTCGACACGGTGGAGCACTACCGGCAGTAAGGACGCGGGTAGTCCAGTACGAAAAGCCGCTGCGGCAGGTCCCGCGAGCGGCTTTTCGTACTGGACTATCCGGTCTGTTGGGTCAGGGCGCGATGCCGACGTACTTGACCGAGAGGTACTCCTCGATGCCCTCCGGGCCGCCCTCGCGGCCGAAGCCGGACTGCTTGACGCCACCGAAGGGCGCGGCCGGGTTGGAGACGATGCCCTGGTTGATGCCGACCATGCCGAACTCCAGGCCCTCGCTGACCCGGATCGTGCGGCCGAGGTCGGTGGTGAAGGCGTAGGCGACCAGGCCGTACTCGGTGTCTGTTGGCCATCTGCACGGCCTTGTCGTCGTCGGAGAAGGTGGTGATCGGCGCGACCGGGCCGAAGATCTCCTCGCGGAACATGTCGGCGTCGGCGTCGACGTCGGTGAGCACGGTGGGCTCGAAGAAGTAGCCCTTGTCCCCCGTCGTCGAGCCGCCGGTGACGACCGAGGCTCCGCGGCTGGTCGCGTCGTCGACCAGCTCGGCGACCTTGTCGCGCTGCTTGGCGTCGATGAGCGGGCCGACGGTCACGCCGTCCTCGGTGCCGCGGCCGACCACCTCCGCGGCCATCTTGCTCGGCGAACTTCTTCGCGAACTCGTCGGCCACCGACTCGTGGACCAGGAACCGGTTGGCGGCGGTGCAGGCCTCGCCCATGTTGCGCATCTTGGCGAGCATCGCGCCGTCGACGGCCTTGTCGAGGTCGGCGTCGGCGAAGACCAGGAACGGGGCGTTGCCGCCGAGCTCCATCGAGACCCGCAGCAGCTGGTCGGCGGACTGCTTGACCAGCATCTTGCCGACCGGGCGTGGAGCCGGTGAAGGTCAGCTTGCGCAGCCGGTCGTCGCCGATGAGCGGCTCCATCACGTCACCGGTGTCGTGGGTCGAGATCACGTTGAGTACGCCGGCCGGCAGGCCCACCTCGGCCATCAGGTCGGCCAGCGCCAGCATCGTCAGCGGCGTCTGCTGGGCCGGCTTGACCACCATCGTGCAGCCGGCGGCGATCGCGGGACCGATCTTGCGGGTGCCCATCGCCAGCGGGAAGTTCCACGGCGTGATCATCAGGACCGGACCGACCGGCTGCTTCATCGTCATCAGCCGGGTGTTGCCGTCCGGGCGAGGTCGCCCAGCGGCCGGCGATGCGCACGACCTCCTCGGAGAACCAGCGGAAGAACTCGGCGCCGTAGGTGACCTCGCCCTTGGACTGCGCCAGCGGCTTGCCCATCTCGAGGGTCATCAGCATCGCGAAGTAGTCCGCGCGCTCGGTGATCAGCTCGAAGGCCGAGCGCAGGATCTCGGCGCGCTCGCGCGGCGCGGTGGCCGCCCAGTCGTGCTGCGCCGCCACGGCCGCGTCCAGCGCGGCCTTCCCGTCCGCCGCGCTCGCGGAGGCCACGGTGGTCAGGGTCTCCCCCGTCGCCGGATCCTCCACGTCGGTCGTCGAACCGTCCGAGGCATCACGCCACTCGCCACCGATGAACAGGCCGGTGGGCACCTTCTTCAGGGTCTCGCTCTCGTTCATGGTGCCAACGTATGCCCAAGCCCTAGGGTCGTCACAGGCTGGGGCACGTGGCCAGGAGGAGGGCTGGACTGTTGACCGACCACTCAGCAGCGCTCGACGCGGTCGAGTGCCTGCGCGGGCGCGAACGCGAGGTCGAGGAGCTCTCCGGCGGACTGACCAACGTCAACCTCAAGGTGACCACCGACGAGGCGTCGGTCGTCGTACGCATCGCGCAGGCCGGCAGCGAGCTGCTCGCCATCGACCGCGAGGCGGAGTACGAGAACTCCGAAGTCGGCGGCGGAGGCCGGCGTCGGTGCGCCCGTCATCGAGTACGTGCGCGGACCCCGGCCTGCTGGTGGTGGGCTTCATCGAGGGCCACACCTTCACCGACGACGACCTGCGCCACGGCGGCCATCTCACCCGGGTCGCCGCCGCGTGCCGGCAGCTCCACGAGGGACCCCGCTTCGTCAGCGACTTCGACATGTTCGAGATCCAGCCGCGCTACCTCGCCATCGCGCACGAGCACGGGTTCCGGCTGCCCGACCGCTACGAGGAGTTCGCCGAGCAGGCCGCGCAGATCCGGCGCGCGTTCGCGACGAAGCCGTCGACGACGGTGCCGTGCAACAACGACCTGCTGGCCGGCAACTTCATCGACGACGGCGAGAAGCTCTGGCTGATCGACTACGAGTACGCCGGCAACAACGACCCGTGCTTCGAGCTGGGCAACCTCTGGAGCGAGGCCAACCTGACCGACGAGCAGCTCGAGGAGCTGATGGAGGCGTACGACGGGACGCTGCTCCGGCACCGCGTCGCGCGGGCCCGGCTGTGGGGACTGATGTCGAAGTACGGCTGGACCCTCTGGGGCTCCATCCAGAGCTCGGTCAGCAAGATCGACTTCGACTTCTGGGAGTGGGCGATGGAGAAGTACGACCGGGCCGTCGCCGAGTTCGACAGCCCGGACTTCGAGCGGCTGCTCGAGCAGGCGACGAGGGACGACTGAGGTGAGCAGCCAGCTGCCCCGAGCGGGCCGAGGTCGTCGTCATCGGCGGCGGCGTGATCGGCACCAGCGTCGCCTACCACCTGACCAAGCTCGGCCGCACCGACGTGGTGCTGCTCGAGCAGGGCCAGCTCTCCTCCGGCACCACCTGGCACGCCGCCGGTCTCGTCGGGCAGCTGCGCGCCAACCAGAGCGGCACCCGGCTGGTGCAGTACTCGACCCAGCTCTACTCCGAGCTCGAGGAGGAGGTCGGCCTGGCCACCGGCTTCAAGCGGTGCGGCGGCGTGACGGTGGCGCGCACCGAGGACCGGATGACCCAGCTGCGTCGTACGGCGGCGACGGCAGCGGCCTTCGACCTCGAGTGCGAGCTGCTCTCCCCCGAGGAGGCGCTGGAGCACTACCCGGTGATGCGGGTGGACGACCTCGTCGGCGCGATCTGGCTGCCCGGCGACGGCAAGGCCAACCCGACCGACCTGACGGCCGCGCTGGCCAAGGGCGCCCGGCAGCGGGGCGCGCGGATCCTCGAGAAGACCCGCGTGCTCGACGTGCTCGTCGAGGAGGGGCGGGTCACCGGCGTCCGCACGGACGCCGGCGACATCGAGGCCGAGGTGGTCGTCAACTGCGCCGGCCAGTGGGCCAAGGCCGTCGGCGCGCTCGCCGGGGTGAACGTGCCGCTGCACTCGGCCGAGCACTTCTACGTCGTGACCGACCCGTTCGAGGGAGTGCATCCCGACCTGCCGGTGCTGCGCGACCCGGACGGCTACACCTACTTCAAGGAGGAGGTCGGCGGCCTGGTCGTGGGCGGCTTCGAGCCCGACGCGAAGCCGTGGGTGTCGCCGGACCAGATCCCCTACCCGTTCGAGTTCTCGCTGCTCGAGGAGGACTGGGAGCACTTCTCGCCGCTGATGGAGAACGCCGTGCACCGCGTCCCGGCGCTCGAGGAGACCGGGATCCGCAAGTTCTACAACGGGCCCGAGAGCTTCACCCCGGACAACCAGTTCATCCTCGGCGAGGCGCCGGAGGTGCGGAACTTCTTCGTCGCGGCCGGCCTCAACTCGGTCGGCATCGCGTGTGCCGGTGGGGCCGGGCGGGCGCTGGCGGAGTGGATCGTCGACGGCGAGCCGACCATGGACCTGACCAGTGTCGACGTACGCCGCTTCGCGCCGTTCAACGGCAACAACCAGTGGCTGCACGACCGCGTCGCGGAGATCCTCGGCCTGCACTACGCGATCCCGTGGCCCAACCGCGAGATGCGGACGGCGCGACCGTTCCGTCGCTCGCCGCTCTACGCCCACCTGGTGGAGGCGAACGCGAACTTCGGCAGCCGCAACGGCTGGGAGCGCGCCAACTTCTTCGCGCCGTCCGGCTCGGAGCCGGAGATCGAGTACGCGTGGGGCAAGCAGAACTGGCTGCCCTGGACCGCGGCCGAGCACGCGCAACACCCGCGAGAACGTGACGGTCTTCGACCAGACCTCGTTCTCGAAGTACCGGCTGGTCGGGCCCGACGCCGAGGCCGCCCTCCAGTGGCTGTGCACCGCCGATGTCGCCGTGCCCGTCGGCAAGACCGTCTACACCGGGATGCTCAACGAGCACGGGACCTACGAGTCCGACGTGACCCTGACGCGTGTGGCCGCCGACGAGTACTTCATCGTCAGCAGCGCCGCCACCACCGAGCGCGACAAGGACCACATCGGACGCCGGCTCGGCGAGCACCGCGCGACGCTGGTCGACGTCACCTCGCAGTACGCCGTGCTCGGCGTGATGGGCCCCCGGTCGCGCGAGCTGCTGTCCCGGCTGACCCGCGCCGACCTGAGCCACGAGGGCTTCCCCTTCGGCACCAGCCGCGAGATCACCCTCGGCTACTCGACCGTGCGCGCCACCCGCATCACCTACGTCGGCGAGCTCGGCTGGGAGCTCTACGTGCCGGTCGAGTTCGCGGTCGGCGTCTACGAGGAGCTGATGTCGGCGGGCGCCGACCTCGGGGTGATGAACGGCGGCTACTACACGATCGACCAGATGCGGCTGGAGAAGGGCTACCGGGCGTTCGGCCGCGACCTGACCCCCGACTACGGCCCGCTCGAGGCCGGGCTGATGTTCACCTGCAAGCTCAAGACCGACATCCCCTTCCTGGGCCGCGTCAGCGGTCGAGCAGGCCCGCGAGTCGGGTCCGCGCCAGCGGCTGGTCTCCTTCGTGGTCGGCAGCGACGAGCCGATGCTGTGGGGTGGCGAGCTGATCCTGCGCGACGGCGCCGCGTCCGGTCAGGTGATGTCGGCGGCCTGGGGCGAGAGCGCTCGGTGCCTGCGTCGGGCTGGCCTACGTCTGGGACGCCGATGGCGGCACCGTGACCGCGACTGGGTCGGCCAGGGTGGCTTCGAGGTCGACGTCAGCGGCTCACGCTGGCCGGTGACCGCATCGCTGCGTCCGCCGTACGACCCGGACGGGACGAAGATCCACGTCTAGCCAGGGGGACGGACCTTCTCCAGGCGGGTCAGCTTGAAGTCCTGGTTGCCGGCCGCTGCCCGGGGCGGTGTTGTTGTCGTCCTGGCAGATGAAGACGCCCTGCGGGAAGTCCGGCCCGAGGGGCTCCGAGGTCGCGGTGACTCCGTCGGTGTGCGAGCAGCCGTCGGCCTTCTCGCCGTCGGTGATCCGGAACGACCCGCGGTAGTCGCCGGTCTTGCGGTCGAAGACGGAGAAGTACGACTTCTCGGCATCGGTCTGGCCCTGCGACGAGGCGATGAGGAGGCCCGTGCCCCCACCATCGTCGACCAGGGTGATCCCCTCGATGTCGGAGATCTGGTGGCCCTTCGGCTCGAGCTCGTCGATCATCGTCCGCTTCTCGCCACCGGCGGGGTCGGCGTCGTACCTCCAGGTGCCGACGTTCTCCTCGTCGACGTAGAGCGCCTGGTTCTCGTCGTCGACCACGCAGCCCTCGGCCTCGGAACCGACCTTGAAGTCGCGGACCTGCTTCGCGCTGAGGTGACCGGCGCCATCGTCCTCGAGGGCGTACTGGCGGGTGTTGCCCGAGATGTTGACCATGAACACCGACAGTCCACTGTCCGGGCTGTCGTAGAGGCAGACCCCCTCCCCTCCGCCGGTGTCGAGCGGAGCGCCGCCGACCGTGATCGGCGAGAGCTTGCGGGTGGTCGGGTCGACGGCGTACACCCGCACGCCCTGGTTGGCTGCTGCGACCACGTCGGTCGAGCCGTTGGCCAGCTGAACGTCCTGGCGCACGTCGACGTTGCCCCAGAACTTGCTGTCCGACGTGATCCGCTGGACGAGGCTGCCGTCGAGGTTGTAGGTCTCCAGCGCACCCTGCTTGTCGTTGCCGATCACCAGGGACTTCGCCGGGTCGGCGTGGTTCACCCAGATCGCCGGGTCGTCCGCCGAGTCACCGGAGTGCTGCATCGGCTGGGTCTCGGCATCCGCCGGCACCTCGACGACCTTCGTGCCGCCACCGCCGTTCGACGTACCCGACGTGTCCTTGGCCCCACAGCCGGTCAGGGCGAGGGCCGCCGTGGCCACGAGCGCGACGGCCAACGTCCGGGTGGGTGTCATGGCTGCATCTGATCCCTTCGAGAGCGGGGCCGGTGCTCGCGACGCCCGAGAGCTGTGGCCTCAAGTTGTAGCGGACGCTTGCTGACTCCCACCTGAAGGGGCGCGTCCGCGTTCCGAAGATCACTAACTGACTCAACTCACATCACTTATGATCGTCAGGTCCCGGTGGCCAACAGAGAGGCGGGCCGATGGCGCACACGATCGAGCAGCTGCCATGAGCCACCGCATCATTCTCCTGTGGACGGTGCCGAGGTCGGTGTCGACCTCCTTCGAGCGGATGGTCAGCGAGCGCGGGGACCACATCGTCTTCGACGAGCCGTTCTCCCGCTCCTACTACTACGGACCCGACCGGCGATCCACCCGTTACAGCGAGACCCTGCCCCACAGCTCGGCGGAGGAGGTCCTGGCCGAGATCGAGGCGGCCGCGCTCGAGCAGCCCGTGTTCGTCAAGGACATGGCCTACCACGCAGCCAAGCTGCTCGGTCCCGACCTGTTGCAGCGCTTCGACAACTGCTTCCTGATCCGCGATCCGGCAGCGACCGTGCGGTCGCTGGCGCGACGTTGGCCGGACTTCAGCGACGACGAGAGCGGCTGGGCACACCTCGACGAGGCGGCGCACATCGCCGAGTCGCTGGGCCAGCCGAGGGTGGTGCTGGACGCCAACGTGCTGTGTCGCAACACCGCGGAGGTGGTGGAGGACTGGTGCGACCGCATGGGCCTTCCCTACGACCCCGACGCCCTGACCTGGGAGCCCGGGATGCGCCCCGAGTGGGACCTCTGGGGCGACTGGCACGGCTCCACCGCGCGCTCCACCGGCTTCAGCGAGCTGCGCGACGCGCCGCCCCCACCGACGCCCGACGAGCCCCGCCTGCACGAGGCCTACCAGGCAGCGCTCCCTGTCTACCGCCGGCTGGTGGCCGACGCCATCGGCGCGACTCCCCCCGGCTAGAACGCAGACTTCCCACGTCCGGCGAGATAGCCCGCGAGGTGATCGATCACCTCGCGCGCGTCGTCCTCGATGCCGTGGATGAACGTTGACTTGCGTCGTCGCAGCACGGGGAGCCCGAGCGCGTACAGACCCGGGCTGTCGACCACGCCGCCCTCGTGGAGCAGGTGACCCTTCGCGTCGAGCACCGGCACCGTCCAACCAGGTGTAGTCGGGCCGGTAGCCGGTCGCCCAGAGGACCGAGGTGATCTCGCCGCTGTTCAGGTCGAGCTGCCAGCGCGTCGACGCGGGCACCCGCGTGGGCTCGGGGCGCTCAGGCGGATCGAGCTCGGCGTCGAGCCCCCGCTCTCGCGCCCAGTCGTCGAAGCTGCCCAGCAGTCGCTGCATCTTGAGGTCCGCGAGCGAGAACACGTTGCGCAGCCCGCCGGAGAACAACGCAGTCCCGTCGCGGACCGTCGCCCAACGGCCCACGAGCTCGACGCCCAGGTCCCGGTGAGGGCGTTCAGGTCGAGCGTGGCTCGCTCGGGGGTCCCGACCAGCTGCGGCGAAGGCAGCCGCCGGGCGCGGGTGAGGTCGTCGACCTCGTCGTACCGCTCGTTCCACACCCCGGACGCGTCCATCCACCACAGCACGTCGCGGCCGCGGTAGGTGCGCGGCAGGCGCACGTGCTCCCCCACCGACAGCGTCACCGGCCGACCGGATCGCCGGATCTCGGCTGCGAGCTGCACGCCGGTCGCAGACGCGCCCACGACCAGGACGCCGCCCTCGGGGAGCTGCTCGGGGTTGCGGTAGTCGAAGGTGGTCAGCTGTTCGATGGTGGCCGGCACGGCGTCGCTGAAGCCCGGCACGCTGGGCACGTTGCAGGCACCGGTCGCGATCACCAGCGTGCGGCAGCGGATCTCGCCCCGGCTGGTCGTCACGTCGTAGCCGTCGTCCGCACGACGAACCGACGAGACGTTGGTGCCGGCCCGGACAGGAGCGTCGGCGATCTTGGCGATAGCGCTCGATGAGCTCGACCACTTCGCCCATGCTCATGTAGCCGTCAGGATCCGGACCCTCGTAGCGCAGGCCCGGAAGACGGGTCTGCCAGTTGGGGGTGAGCAGCCGCAGCGAGTCCCAGCGTTCGTGCCGCCAGGAGTTCGCCACGTCGCCCCGCTCGAGCACGACATGGTCGATCGACGCGCTCGCTGAGGAACTGGCTGGCGGCCAGTCCCGCGTGGCCGGCGCCGATGACGACCGTGGAGACCCTCTCGAGGGCCTCCTGGTCCGACGAGTCCTCAGACAACCGCGACAGTCACGTCCGTGGGGTTCGTGAGCGCGTCGAACACGGCCGAGCGCTTCTGGGACTGGGCGACCAGGGCCTCGATCTCCTCCGGCGACGCGTCGGCGTCGATGGAGAAGTTCACCTTGATGTCGTTGAAGCCGTTGCGGACATCGCTGTCGGCTCCGAGGATCCCGCGGATGTCGTGGTTGCCCTCGATGGTCGCCTTCACCGACCGCAGCTGGATTCCCCGGTTCTGCGCCACCGAGGCGACGCCCGCGGTCAGGCAGCTGGTCAGCCCGACGAGGAGGTACTCGATCGGCGTGATGGCGTCGTCCGGCGCCGCGAAGACCTCGGGGTGGTCGGCGTCCAGCACCGTCTCGGCCTTGTGGTTCTGCTCTGCGCCGAGCCCGAAGAAGTTCTGGATCTTCGTGGTCGTGTGCACGCCGTTCTGCCACTCGGAGGTGGCCCTCCAGGTGAACTGGGCGGCCTCCGGAGCGCCCTTCAACACCTCGCGTGCATCGAGCAGCGCCTGTACGTTGACGCCGTTGTCGGTGGTGGTCATGTCGCGTGATACCCCTTTTCAGCCTTTTGTCTATTTACCCTATAGGGTTACCGGAGAATATACCGACGAGACGGATACGATCGCGCACATGGCGGCCTCCTCCGACGAGCATGACTGGCGCGGTCGGAAGTGTCGAGACGCAGTACGTCGACCTGCCGGAGCCGGTGCTCCTCGACTGCGGACGAGACCTCCACCCGATCCGGGTCGCCTACGAGACGTACGGCGTCCTCTCCCCCGAGCGCGACAACGTCATCCTGGTCTGCCACGCGCTCAGTGGCGATGCGCACGCCGCCGGGGTCTCCGAGACTCCGACCGAGGAGAGCACCCGCGACGGGTTCGCCGCCGAGGAACGCGATGGCACGGCTCCCCAGGGACTGGGCTGGTGGGACGGGATGATCGGCCCCGGCAAGGCGTTCGACACCGACCGCTACTTCGTGGTCTCGACGAACCTGCTCGGCGGTTGCAAGGGCACGACGGGGCCGTCCTCGATCGACCCGGCGACGGGAGCGCCGTACGGGTCGGACTTCCCGGTGATCACCGTCGCCGACATGGTGCGCACCGAGCGCGCCTTCCTCGACGTCCTCGGGATCGAGCGGCTGGCGGCGGTGGCCGGCGGCTCGCTCGGCGGGATGCAGGCGCTCGAGTGGTCGATCCTCTATCCCGACCAGGTCGACGCCGTCGTGGCGATCGCCAGCACGCACGCCCTGCACCCGCAGGGCATGGCCTGGAACGCGATCGCGCGTGAGGCGATCCGGCGCGACCCGGCCTGGCAGGACGGCCACTACTACGGCACGGATCGCCGGCCCGACGCCGGCATGGGCGTGGCCCGCATGGTCGGCCACATCACGTACCTGTCCGCGCCGGCGCTGGAGGACAAGTTCGGCCGCCGACTGCAGTTCGCCGACGACATCCGCTACACGATCACCGAGCCCGAGTTCGAGGTGGAGAACTACCTGGACCACCAGGCCGACTCGTTCGTGAAGCGGTTCGACGCCAACACCTACCTCTACACCTCGCGCGCGCTGACCTATTTCGACCTCGCCCGGCAGCACGGCGACGGGTCGCTCGCGCGGGCCCTCGCAGGGGTGTCGGCGCGCACGCTCCTGATCGCGTTCAGCTCCGACTGGCTCTACCCGCCGAGGGCATCGCGCGAGATCGACGACGCGCTGAGGGCCCTGGGCAAGCCGGTCGAGATGCACGTGATCGATGCCCCCTACGGCCACGACTGCTTCCTGCTCGAAGAGGCACGCCAGACTCCCCTGATCCGCAGCTTCCTGACGGCAGACTGGGCCCGATGACTTCACGAAAGAGGACCGCGTGACCAACCAGCCCGCTCGCGCCGAGGACGACCACGCCTTCGGCTTCGAGACACGTCAGCTCCACGCCGGGCAACGTCCGGACCCGAACACGGGTGCCCGGGCGGTGCCGATCTTCCAGACGACCAGCTATGTGTTCGAGGACCCGGAGTCGGCCGCGGCGTACTTCAACCTGCAGGAGTACGGCAACACCTACTCGCGCATCATGAATCCCACGGTCGCGGTGTTCGAGGAGCGGGTGGCGAACCTCGAGGGCGGCGCCGGCGCGGTGGCGTTCGCGAGCGGACTCGCCGCCCAGGCCGCTGCGCTCTTCACGTTGCTGGAGCCGGGCGACCACGTCGTCTCCTCCTCCGCGCTGTACGGCGGGACGGTGAACCAGTTCAAGCACCTCCTGCGCAAGCTGAGCATCGAGGTGACGTGGGTCGACCCCGACGACCCGGACGCGTGGCGCCAGGCCGTCAAGGCCGAACACGAAGGCCTTCTTCGGGGAGACCATCGGCAACCCGGGCGGCAACGTGCTGGACATCGAGGCCCTGGCCACCATCGCCCACGAGCACGAGCTGCCACTGGTCGTGGACAACACCTTCGCGACGCCGTACCTGTGCCGCCCGATCGAGTGGGGCGCCGACATCGTGATCCACTCGGCGACCAAGTTCCTCGGCGGCCACGGCACGACCATCGGCGGTGTCGTCGTCGAGGCCGGCACCTTCAACTGGTCGAACGGTCGGTTCCCCGTCGTCGCCGATCCGTCGCCGGCGTACCACGGGCTGCAGTTCCACGAGACGTTCGGGACCTACGGCTACCTGATGAAGCTGCGGGCCGAGACCCTGCGCGACCTCGGCGCGGCCCTCTCACCGTTCAGCGCCTTCCTGTTCCTCCAGGGGCTCGAGACGCTGTCGCTGCGCATGGACCGCCACGTCACGAACGCGCGAGCGGTCGCGGCGTTCCTCGAGTCCCACGAGCTGGCCTCGAACGTGACCTATCCGGACCTGCCCGGGAGCCGGTACCGGCCGCTGGTGGAGAAGTACCTGCCCAAGGGAGCCGGCGCGGTGTTCTCCTTCGACGCCGCCGGTGGGCGGACCGGCGGGCTGGCGCTGATCGGGGGCGTGACTCTCTGGTCCCACCTGGCCAACGTCGGCGACGCCAAGAGCCTGATCATCCACCCGGCCAGCACCACCCACCGCCAGCTGAGCGAGGAGGAGCTGCGGGCCGCCGGTGTCGGGCCGGGGACGGTGCGCCTCTCGGTCGGCACGGAGTCGGTCGAGGACCTGCTGTGGGACCTGGAGCAGGGCTTCGACCGCGTCGCCGCGGCGCTGGACGGGAAGGTGACGATCATGACCGATCTCCGCCGGTACCAGGAGCCCTTGACGATCCAGCGCGTGCTGCACACCGCAGGGACGATCGCGGTCGTCGGCCTGTCCAACAACCCCCTGCGCGCCAGCTACTTCGTCGGCTACTACCTCAAGCGACACGGCTACCGCGTGATCCCGGTGAACCCTCGCGAGACGGAGATCCTCGGCGAGACCTCCTACGCCAGCCTGAGCGACGTACCCGAGCACGTGGACATCGTGAACGTCTTCCGCGCGCCGGATGCGCTCCCCGGGATCGCCCGCGAGGCCGTGGCGATCGGCGCCGACGGACTGTGGACCCAGTTCGGCGTGATCAACGAGGAGGGCGCGAAGATCGCGGAGGACGGTGGCGTCACGGTGATCATGGACCGCTGCCTCAAGGTCGAGCACGCGCGCTACATCGGCCGGATGCACTGGCTCGGTTTCAACACCCAGCGCATCACCTCGGTCCGCGCCGGGCTCCAGTAGGAGCCCGACACCTGACCGACGCCGGAGTCGCCTGAGCTTGGGGCTCAGGCGACTCCCCCCGAGGGCCGGCCCAACGATGTTGGACACCTCTGCTGCCAAGATCAGCGCGATCGGTATGCCTGAACGCTCTGGTGCTTGGCAACATCTGTCACTGCGAACTCAGGGGAACCGTAGCGGATCAGTCTCATGATCCGAGCGTTCGCCGCGAAATCACCGCATCAAGCCCCGCAAAGCGTCCATACCACCTGGCTCCATCTAGTCATCAGACTTGACTAAATGTTACTCCTGCGCGTGACAACCAATTCCGGATGTCCCGCAAAGAAGGAGTCAACATGTCCAGGTTCAAGCGGATCATGGCCGCCGTCGTACTCTCTGCAGCCCTGGTGGGGAGCGCCGGAGCATCCACGGCCTCCGCTGGTGGCGCGCTCGCGGGTGGGCCGCGGATCTGCTGCTAGTCCCGACCATCGCCAGATGGCGGGGTCGTCCTCGTCCGGGGCGTCCCCGCCTTCCGGCGGCAGCACCGCCCCAACGGGCACTAGTGCGTTGCCTGTCCCGGGGTCGACTGCTCGAGCAGGCGCAGGTCCGCAAGTCCGGTGGAGGCAGCGCCACGTCGATAGGCGTCGAGGGCGCCCGGCGCGTCGCCGGCCTGGTCCAACAGGCCGGCGAGCTCGAACCACAGTCGCGCGACGTCGCGATCGACACCGACACCGGACAGGCTCTCGATCGCCGCGCGGTAGTCCGCGCGTGCCGCCTCGAGATCTCCCTGGGCCGCGTGGATCTGTCCGACCAGGACCAACGTCTCGGCGACCAGCATCGGCGACTGTTCGCCGATCATCTCCCGGGCGACCGTCGCGTGCTCCTCGGCCGAGTCGAGCTCGCCGAGGAGCAGGTCGGCCTTTCCGGTCGCCAGGTGGTGGTCGGCGCGATCGAGCTGGCTGGCCGACGACCACGACAGCTCGCGCTCGGCGAGCTCGAGGGTGACCTTCGCTGCCTGCGCGTCGGGGGGATCCTGCAGCAGCTGCATGAACGCCACCTGCGTCCTGAGCCGGCCGAGGTTCCGCGAGTCCTCACCCAGCTCGAACAGGGACATCGCCCTCTGGGCGAGCTGCAGCGCGGCCACGGGATTGCCTCGCATGGACTCCACGACGCTCGCGTTCCAGTACGCCGACGCCTTCGCGACGGGTGAGTTGACCCGCTCCGCATCGGCAATGCAGCGCTCGCACATCTGCAGGGCGTGCGCCAGGTCTCCGCGCTGCATGTACGCCCCGGCGATGGTCACGGTCAGCTGGATCGCCTCGGTGGTGCCGGCGAGCCCGAGCTCGTCGATCATGGTCGACGCACGCTCACCGACGTCGATCGCCCGGGCGAAGTCACCCGCTTCCCGGTAGCAGCGGCTCAGCGCGATCACCGCCTTCAACCAGGAGACGTCGGCGTGAGGCTGGTTCACCAGGTCCTCGAGCAGGCGGATCGCGTCATCGCTCCGGCCCAGCCCCTCCAGCGCGAGCGCGCGGATCTGCTGGGTACGGCGTACGAGCTCCTTGCTGCTGAACGAGTCGGCCGTCAGGGAGGTCAGGATCTCGTCAGCTCGCTCCAACGCCGTGGCGTGGTCGCCGGAGACCAGCGAGAGCTCGGCGTGGTCGAGGCGCACGCGCAGCTCGTCATCGTGCTGGTCGGCGGGTTCGGCGAGCAGGACCCTCAGCTCGATCCCGAGCCGCGCCGCCATCCGCTCCAGGAGCATCGCCTCGGGGCGACGCTGGCCGGCCTCGATCCTGGAGACGTACGCCGCTGACACCTCGTTCCCGGCGACTTCGGCCTGGGTCAGGCCTGCAGCGAGCCGGGCAGCACGTAGCCGTCGCCCCAGGGAAACGACGTCGACCGATCGGCTCAACTCCGCCAGCTGCATATCCACAGGCACATTGTGGCCGAAGCATGGTCACGTCGAGACAGATCACGCACAACTCGACCTTTGCGCCGTCAGTGGACTAATGCGCAGCGTTGTACCTCTCCCGCACTTCGCCGGGAATGCGGCCCCGCTCCGGCACGACAATTCCCTGATCGCGGGCCCACTCGCGGACCGCCTTGGCGTCGCCCGACCTCGCCGAAGCACTCTTCGCACCGCGGCGCGAACCGCGCCGCCTGGCGGCGTGCTCGAGGTACGTCGCGATCGACTTGTCGAACCCCGCTGCTTCCTTGGCCGTCAGGTCGATGCTGTAGTCGCTGCCCCGGTAAGCGAACTCGATCGTCTCGCCCTTGCCCTCGGGGATTTCCTCCCCCGACAGATCACTGATGAGTTGGGTGACTACTCGGCTGGCCACGGCGATTCCTTCTGACGGCGGGATTGAACTGGCCACGAATGTAGCCCGTGGAATCAGCGCCAATAGAAGAGCATTCGACGGACACGTGCGTTGACATTCCTTGCCATTCACATGACAAGACATAACTGCATATTGGGCGAGGGCATCGCGGTCTCTCCACGCCACGATCTGCTGGTCGAGCTGTGCGGCACAGGCGTGCCCTTTCCGACTTCGGCGCTCACGGATGTCCACGAGGAACCCGAGCCTCGGCCCGATGACCACGCTGCGACCTGTTGTTCCAGTGCCGGGGGAATGTCAGCCACGACATTTCGCGCGAGGCGATGAATGCATTCCTGGGACCACGCCGATGAGGAACCGGCATTGCCTCGCCGACGAGGCGGCACCACATTTCGTCATTCCACGGCGCAGACCCGGCGTTTGCGGCGCGCCTTGCACGGTCAGCGCTGCGACGGCACCAGCCGCGCGCGTGCGAGCGTCAGATCCATCGGCCGGATGATCCCGAGCGCGCTGCTCAGCATCACCATCACCCTGCTCGCCTGCGCTGGCCTCGCGTGGATCCTCACCCTGTTGACGGACGCATCGCCGCTCGACGCCTACCTCGCCACCACACCCGGCGGGATCTACGCCGTGCTCGCGACTGCCGCCTCCACCGGGAGCAACCCCTCCCGTCGCCGCTGCCCAGGCGATCCGGCTGCTCGTCGTCCTGATCAGCGCGCCCTTCCTGGCAGCACGGCTCCGGCGCGACTGACCGTTCGGCTGGCACATGCAGAAAGCCCCGCACACGGAAGTGCGGGGCCCTCATCGCGGGTGGCAGGTGCAGGATTCGAACCTGCGTAGGCATACGCCGACGGATTTACAGTCCGTTTCCATTGGCCGCTCGGACAACCTGCCGTGCTCGCGGACCACGTAGTGTGGCCCAGCAGCGCAAGCGAGGATAGCGCAGCACCGACACAACTCTTAAATCGGATGGAGGACCCCGCAGCCATGGCCGACTCGTCGTTCGACATCGTCAGCAAGCTCGACCACCAGGAGGTCGACAACGCGCTCTCCCAGGCGGCTCGTGAGATCGCGCAACGCTACGACTTCAAGGGCACCGGAGCCGAGATCAAGTGGTCCGGCGAGACGGGGATCGAGATCTCCGCGAACGCCGACGACCGTGCCACCGCCGTGCTCGACGTGTTCAAGGAAAAGCTGATCAAGCGCCAGCAGTCGCTGAAGATCCTCGACGCCTCCGAGCCCCGACAGTCCGGCCGCGAGTCGAAGATCAGCATCGCGCTCAAGGAGGGCATCACCTCCGAGGACGCCAAGAAGATCGGCAAGCTGATCCGCGACGAGGGGCCGAAGGGCGTGAAGGTCCAGGTCCAGGGCGACGAGCTGCGGGTGAGCAGCAAGAAGCGCGACGACCTGCAGGCCGTGATCGCGCTGGTCAAGGGCCAGGACTACGAGTTCGCGGTGCAGTTCACCAACTACCGCTGAATCACAGCGCGACAGGATCTCCGACCGCTGACAGTGCCGGGTCTCAGCACGGTGGCATACACGCCGAGGTTCAGGGTCTGCCCATCGGAGCTGGTACGCCTGCCCCGGACCTCGGCGATGCGCCTCAGCACGTTCACGTCGCGAGCGCCGTCCCCGGGGCGCCGCTGCACCGCGGCGCACCGTGGGACCTCCCCACCGACCTTCAGGAGCACCTCACCGACCTGGACCTCGCGCTCGGCCCACGAGTCCTCGGCAAAGGCTCCGGCACCAGCGAGCGTCATCAGCATGCGGAAACGTCGGGCGTCCACCGGTGTCCCGTCGGTCTCCTCGCCCAGGGCCGCCGCCGAGGCGCGGGTCACGAGGGTCACCGGCTCGACGTCGACGGCACCCGACGGCGACGCGGCGCGCACGAGACGCACGGGAGCACCGACGAGGTCAGCGACGAACCTCGACCACGGCCCCGGCACCGTGTGTGCGTCCTGGTAGCGCGCGCCCCAGAGGTGGGCTCGCAACGGCGTGCCCCGCCCCACCTCGTCCTCGAGCAACACGTCCTCCCCGGACCCGATGGTCAGCACGCCCGAGCCGGGGTCGAAGCGACTCCAGTGGCCGAGGAGCTCTCCGTGCTTGGTGACGGACCACAGGCGATCATCGTCGTCGACCAGGAAGAAGTCGCGATCTCCGACGGCGCCTGTGCGCTCGATCCGGACGCTGGCGGGGTGGCAGAGGCCGAACCCCTTGATCGCCGTGAGGCCGAGCTCGTCGACTCGCATGCCACCCATCTAACCGGGAGCCGAGGGCGCGTGCACCTGTCTCACCTTGCGGCCGGTCGAGCGCGCGCGATGAAGATGGGAGCCTTGACCCAGGCACGAGGATCAGGAGAGGTCGTGACTCACTACTCGCCACCCACTACCGCTGATGGGTGACCCCTCCGCGTCGGTGGCGATCCATGCCCCGATCGACCGGGTGTGGTCGGTGATGATCGACACGGCGTCGTACGGCGAGTGGAACCCGTTCGTCGAGAAGGCCGACTGCTCCCCCGACCCCGCAGTCGGCGACCCGATCGTGCTGCACGTGCGCTGGGCCAACGGGCGGAGCACGACGAGCCCGGAGCGGATCAGCGTCATCGAGCCACCCCACGAGGAGGGTGGCCTGAGGCGGGCCACGCTGGCCTACGTCTACGAGGGACTGCCGGCGAAGCTCGGCCTGGTCCGCGGCATCCGCTACCAGCGGCTCTGGCAGCAGCCGGGCGGACCGACCCACTACGACACCGTCGAGGAGTTCTCCGGCCCGCTGGTGAAGCTGGCCGGCCCGAAGCGGGTCGAGGACGGGTTCCGGCGGCACGCCGAGGCACTGAAGCAGCGCTGCGAGGCGTGAGGCGGGCGGCGCCGGCCGACCTCACTGACCGGCCGAGGCCATCCCGCCGCTGACGCGCACGCCCGGCAGGCCGATCTCGCTGCCGAGCCGGGCGTCGATGGTGATCGACAGCCGGGGCTCGGGGTCGCAGGCGGCCTCCCGGACGGTGATCCTCCCGGAAGCCGTCTCCACCGACCCGGACAGCTCGTTGCGCCGGCGGGAGTCGATCCCGAACACCACGAGGTCGGACGGGCCGGCGCCCCAGACGCGTTCCTTCAACGGGAGCGAGAACCGCCCGGTGACCCCGGGGACGGCCTCGACGAGGAGGAACGGCGTGCTGTGCGGGACCTCGGCGTCCGCCGGCGCGGTCAGGCGTACGACGTCGAGGCCCGGCTTCTGCTCGCTGGGGAGGCAGGTGGCCACCGCGTCCTCGATCTCGTACGACGACCCGTCGGCTCGCGTGAACACCAACCCCTCCGCCGCCCGGTCGGGGTTGTCGGGCTCGACCGTCGCGAAGTCGTCACCGCACGCCGCGAGGGCGAGCAGTGCCACGAGCAGCCCGAGAAGGCGCATGGCTAGGTGAGGTTCTGCCTCGTGCTCGTCGGGATGCCGCCACCGCCCTGGATCGACTCGACCAGCTCCTGCAACGCCGTCAGGGCGACCCGCTGGGGCTGCGGCCCGTAGGAGATCCGGGCGACGCCGAGCTCGGCCAGCCGGTCGAGCGCCACGCTGCCCGGGTAGCCGATCACGGTCAGCTTCTGCGGACCGAACGCCTCGACGAGCGTGGAGATCTGCTCCTCGCCGAGCGCACCCGGCACGAACACCGTGGGAGCCCCGGCCTCGAGGAAGGCCTTGCCGCGCTCGACGGCATCGGCCAGCACGTCGGCGGGGTCGCGGTCGCGGCCCTTCACGAAGGCGTCGGTGCGCGCGTTGAGCACGAAGTCGGGCACGCCCTCGCTGATGGCCGCGTCCATGATCGCCGCGACGTTGCGGGCGGCCTCGTCGAGCGGCTTCATCTGGTCCTCGACGTTGGCACCGACGATGCCGACCCCGATCGCCTTGCGCACGGTCTCGGCGGGGTCGCCGTACCCACCCTCGAGGTCCGCCGTCACCGGCAGCGTGGTCGCGTCGGCGATGCGGCCGACCGCCTCGATCATGATGTCGACCGGGATCTTCTCGCCGTCGGGATAGCCCCACGACGCAGCGATCGCGTGGCTCGCCGTGGCCAGTGCGGCCGTGCCCGGTGTCTCGGCGACGACCTTCGCGCTGATCGAGTCCCACACGTTGACCACGGTCAACAGCGTCGGGTCCTGGTGCAGCCGCAGCAGCTCCGCGGCCTTGTTCTCCAGGCTGTGCTCCTCGCCCATCTGACACTCCTCGCTCGGCGGTGGTGGCTCCTCCGGCGAGGTTAGCCCGGCTTGTCGTGTCGCATGCTGGGCGGCACCGTCTCACTCCCTTCCATCCGGACTCCGGCAGTCGTAGATTGCGAGAACCAACCATCGTCGACCGTGCAGCACGACTGCCCCGTCGGCCCGAGAGACGCCCGGACCCCGCGCCCCCGGACCACCTGACAGCCAGGCGGCACTCGGAGCGCCATGCGAGATCCGGGCCGATGCCTCGCGAGCGCGTCGCCGTGTCCGCGTCACGCGGAGTCGTCCAGGGCGTCGGGTTCCGCCCGTTACGTCTACGCGCTCGCCCGCTCGCTGGGGCTGTCCGGCACGGTCCGGAACACCGGCGACGGCGTCCTCGTCGAGGTCGAGGGCAGCGCCGACGCGACGTCGACGCCTTCTGCCGCCGGGTGGGCAGCGAGGCACCGCCGCTGGCCGTGGTCGACGACGTCGCCTGGACCGACGAGCCGACTCGTCGGCGGGTCCGGGTTCACCATCGCCTCGAGCACGGGCACGACGGGCCGCACCTTCGTCTCCCCGGACGTCGCGATCTGCGAGGACTGCCTGGCCGACCTGGCCGACCCGGCCAACCGTCGCTTCCGGCACCCGTTCGTCACCTGCACGAACTGCGGGCCCCGCTTCACGATCATCACCGGCCTGCCCTACGACCGGCCGACCACCACGATGGCGCGGCTTCCCGCTGTGCGCCGCCTGCCGGAGCGAGTACGACGACCCGGCCGACCGCCGCTTCCACGCGCAGACGATCTGCTGCCCCGACTGCGGGCCGACGCTGCGCCTCGTCCAACCCGCCGACGACGCCGTCGCACGGACGGAGGCGCCTCGCCGCAGGCGCGCCGGCTCCTGGCCGACGGCGGTGTCCTCGCCGTCAAGGGCATCGGCGGCTACCACCTGGCCTGCGACGCCACCGAGCGCCGACGCCGTGGCGACCCTGCGCAAGCGCAAGCAGCGCGGCGACAAGCCGTTCGCGGTGATGGTCGCGCGACCTCGGGCGCGCCGAGCGGCTCGTCGTCGCTCGACCGCCGCGGAGGCGGCCCTGCTCGACCGGCTTCGCCCACCCGATCGTGCTGGCCGCGCGGCGAGGCACGGCGCGCGGTGGCCGCCGCCGAGGTCGCGCCCGGCAGCCGACGACCTGGGCGTGATGCTCGCCTACACGCCGCTGCACCACCTGCTGCTCGGGCTGCCCGGGGACCCGCCCGGCCCGGAGGTCCTGGTGATGACGAGCGGCAACCTCGCCGGCGAACCGATCGTCACCGACGACGCCGAGGCCGCTCGACCGGCTCGGCCGGCCTCGCCGACGCCTGGCTGTCCCACGACCGGCGGATCCACGTGCCCTGCGACGACTCGGTCGTCCGCGCGGTCGACGAGCAGCGAGCTCGCCGGTCCGCCGCTCGCGCGGCTACGCGCCGCTGCCGCTCCTGCTGCCGTTCGAGGTCGCCCCGACGCTGGCCGTCGGAGCGCGACCTGAAGAACACCTTCTGCCTCGCCGAGGGACGGCTGGCCTGGCTGTCCGGGCACGTCGGCGACATGGACGACCTCGCGACGCTGACCGCCTTCGGCGACGGCGGAGGCAGCACCTGCGAGCTGCTCACCGGCGTCGCCCCGGACGGCTCGCGGCCGACCGGCACCCGGCGTACCGCTCGCGCCGGTGGGCCCTCGACGCACGCCGGCGAGCGGCCCGTGGTCGAGGTGCAGCACCACCACGCCCACGTCGCCTCGACGATGGCCGAGCACGGCCTCGGCGCGGACGACGCAGGTGCTCGGCATCGCCTTCGACGGGACCGGCTACGGCGACGACGGCGCCGTCTGGGGCGGCGAGTTCCTGGCCGCGTCGTACGCGTCGTACACGACGGCTGGCCCACCTCTCCTACGTCGACCTGCCCGGCGGCGACGCCGGCGTGCGGAACCCGTGCCGGATGGCGCTGTCGCACCTGCGCGCGGCCGGGGTCGCGTGGGACGAGCGGCTCCCCGCGGTGCGGGCCTGCCGCGACGACGAGCTGCGGCCTGCTCGACCGCAGCTCGAGCCGGCGTACGGCGTGCGCACCGACCTCCAGCATGGGCCGGCTCTTCGACGCGGTGGCCTCGCTCGCCGGCGTCTGCCACCGCGCGGAGTACGACGCCCAGGCCGCGATGGAGCTCGAAGCGCTCACCAGCGCTCGCCGACGTCCCGGGATACGCAGTTCGGCATCGACGAGGACGCCGGCACCTGGCGCGTCGACGTCGCGCCCGTCATCGCGCGAGGTCGTCGACGACGTCCTCAGCGCGGCGCGGCCCGGGCTGGTCGCCGCCCGGTTCCACCGGGCCGTCGCCGACCTCGTCGTGGAGCTGGCCGAGCGCCAGGCCGCGACCAGCGGGGCTGACCCGCGGTCACGCTCAGCGGCGGGGTGTTCCTCAACGCCGCCTCACCGCGGCCTGCGACCGGCGCCTGACCGGCGACGGGTTCGAGGTGCTCCGCCACCGACGGTGCCGCCGAGCGACGCCGGGCATCGCCCTGGCCAGGTCGCCGTCCTGGCGCACAGCGCACTCAGCCAACCCGACAGGCGGCTCAGCCCGCCGGAACAGGAGTCAGCATGTGCCTAGCAGTTCCCGGCGAGGTCCTCGAGATCTACGAGAGGGACGGCACGCAGATCGCGCAGGTCGACTTCGGCGGCGTGACCAAGGAGGTGTGCCTGGCCTACGTGCCCGACATCCAGGTCGGGGAGTACACCATCGTCCACGTCGGCTTCGCGCTGCAGCGGCTCGACGAGCAGTCCGCCAAGGAGACCCTCGAGCTGTTCCGGCAGATGGGCGAGCTCGACGCCGAGTTCGGCGACCACTGGGGCCGGGCCGCCGACCAGGCCGGTCTCCCCCGCCCCGACGCGACATCCAGCCGAGACACGGCAGGAGGCCTGTCGATGAAGTACCTCGAGGAGTTCCAGGACCCGGCTCTCGCCGAGCGGCTGCTCGACGACATCCAGGCGACCACGGTCACACAGCCCTGGGCGATGATGGAGGTCTGCGGCGGGCAGACCCACTCGATCATCCGGCACGGCCTCGACCAGCTGCTGCCCGACGGCATCGAGCTGATCCACGGCCCGGGCTGCCCGGTGTGCGTGACGCCGCTCGAGGTGATCGACAAGGCGCTCGAGATCGCGTCGCGGCCCGACGTCATCTTCTGCTCGTTCGGCGACATGCTGCGCGTGCCGGGCAGCGAGAAGGACCTGTTCCGGGTCAAGAGCGCCGGCGGCGACGTCCGCGTCGTCTACTCGCCGATGGACGCCCTGACCATCGCCCGGGAGAACCCCGACCGGCAGGTCGTGTTCTTCGGCATCGGCTTCGAGACCACCGCGCCGCCGAACGCGATGACCGTCTACCAGGCCAAGAAGCTCGGGCATCGAGAACTTCAGCCTGCTGGTCAGCCACGTGCGGGTGCCGCCCGCGATCGAGGCGATCATGACCTCGCCCGACTGCCGGGTGCAGGCCTTCCTCGCGGCCGGGCACGTGTGCACGGTCATGGGCATCGCCGAGTACCCGCCGCTGGCCGAGCGGTTCGAGGTCCCGATCGTGGTCACCGGCTTCGAGCCGCTCGACATCCTCGAGGGGATCCGACGCACGGTCCACCAGCTCGAGGAGGGCCGGCACGAGGTCGAGAACGCCTACCCGCGCGCCGTGCAGGGCGACGGCAACCCGGCGGCCAAGGCGATGCTGGAGGACGTCTTCGAGGTCACCGACCGCGCCTGGCGCGGCATCGGGATGATCCCGCAGAGCGGCTGGCGGCTCTCGGAGAAGTACCGCGAGTACGACGCCGAGTACCGCTTCTCGGTCGACGGACATCCACACCCAGGAGTCGTCGCGTCTGCCGCAGCGGCGAGGTGCTCCAGGGGCTGATCAAGCCGCACGAGTGCGAGGCCTTCGGGACGCTGTGCACGCCGCGCAACCCGCTCGGCGCGACGATGGTGTCGAGCGAGGGCGCGTGCGCGGCGTACTACCTCTACCGGCGGCTCGAGGTGCCGCGCAGGCCGACGACGCGGCAGCGAGGAGGTGAGCTCCGTTGGTTGAGCAGATCGAGCTCAGCCCGACGCCGACGGACCTGCCCGAGCTTCGAGGGCTGGACCTGCCCGCTGCCGTTGCGCGACAGCCCGACCGTCGTGATGGGCCACGGCGGCGGCGGCGCGATGTCGGCCGAGCTGGTCGACCACGTGTTCCTGCCGAGCTACGGCGACCCGACGCTCGCCGGCCTCGGCGACTCGGCGGTGCTCGACGTCGCCGGGGGCCGGATCGCCTTCTCCACCGACTCGTTCGTCGTGCGGCCGCTGTTCTTCCCCGGCGGCAGCATCGGCGACCTCGCGGTCAACGGCACCGTGAACGACCTGGCGATGAGCGGGGCCGTGCCGCCGTTCCTGTCGGTGGCGTTCATCCTCGAGGAGGGCACCGACATCACCAAGGTCGGCGCGGTCGCCGAGCGCCTCGGCCAGGCGGCCGAGCGGGCCGGCGTACGCGTGGTCACCGGCGACACCAAGGTGGTCGAGTCCGGCCACGGCGACGGGATCTACGTGAACACGGCCGGCATCGGCGCTGGTGCCCGACGGCGTGGACATCCGGCCGGACCGCGCGCGGGTCGGCGACGAGGTCATCGTGAGCGGCGACATCGGCGTCCACGGCGTGGCGGTCATGAGCGTGCGCGAGGGGCTCGAGTTCGGCACCGAGATCCGCAGCGACTGCGCGCCGCTGAACGGGCTCGTCGCGGCCATGCTGGCGGTCACGAAGGACCTGCACGTCCTGCGCGACCCCACCCGCGGTGGCGTCGCCACCTCGCTCAACGAGATCGCGCGGGCGGCCGACGTCGGCATCGCGCTCGACGAGCGCGCGTTCCCGATCCCGGAGGTGGTCGGCCAACGCCTGCTCGTTCCTCGGGCTCGACCCGCTCCAGGTGGCCAACGAGGGCAAGCTGCTGGCGTTCGTCGCGCCCGACCACGCCGACGGCGTGCTGGCGGCGATGCGGGCGCACCCGCTCGGGCGCGAGCGCCGCGGTCATCGGCGAGTGCGTCGAGGACCACCCCGGGATGGTGTCGGCACGCACCGGCTTCGGCGCCTCGCGCGTCGTCGACCTGCCGATCGGCGAGCAGCTGCCGCGGATCTGCTGACCATGAAGTTCCTGGTGATCTGGAACATCGAGCTGTCGCTGCTCTCCGAGGCGATGGTGCGGGCCATCGCGCGGATGCCGGAGTACGGCAAGGGCCTCGAGGAGCAGGGCAAGGTGACGATGCGCTACCACATCGTCGGCGCCCACGGCGGCGCCTGGATCTACGACGTCGACTCCCACGAGGAGTTCGAGCGGCTGCTGGCGGTGGCGCCGGTCTTCAACTTCGCGCGCTACGCCGTGCACCCGCTGGCGGACATGACAGGAGCACGGAGCACGATGGCATCTGAGCTCATCGGAGAGATCGGGGTACGACGAGCTCGGCGTCCACCGCCACCTCGTGGTCAGCGAACGGCTGCGCATCCGCCGACGAAGCTCGGGCTCACCCAGAAGGAGGTCGTCGCGCGGCTCCGGCGGCTCGGCGTGGCGACGACGAACAAGGCCCTGTCCAGCCTCGAGCACGGCGCCGGGCTCGACGTCGGCAAGCTGCCGGAGCTCGCGCGCGCGCTCGACTGCACGCTCACCTACCTGGTCGGGCTCACCGACGACCCGGAGCGGTGGGAGCCCGACAGCAGGACGTGGCCGTCCGGACCGGCAGACGGCGCTCCGGGTCGGCGACGCCGCCGGCCCCGGAGATGCGGACGCCCGAGGCGAGTCCGGTGTCGCCACCGTGCCCGGCGATCCTCGGCCCGTTCGACCCGACCGCGACGCCGCTGAGCCTCACATCCGGCGCATCTCGAGGTAGCGCTTGATGTCCGGCAGCGAGGCCCAGACTGGCGGCACCGATCGCGGCCAGCAAGGCCAGCTTGAACAGCTTCTTCATCCCTCCACCTCCCTCGCCGTGCTCATCGCGGAGAGCCGGCCGCGCTCCCGGTCGACGGTCGTGACGACCAGGTCGGCGGCCCGGTCGACCGCGGCACGCGACCGGCGCCGAGAGCCCGATGCCGTCCTCCAGCGTCACCGGGCTGCACGCCGACCACGAGGATCCGGTCCACGTGTCCACCCGAGGGTCGGGCACCAGCGCCATCACCCCGCCGGGCGAGAGGTCGTGGGCGTCGAGCATCACCTCGGGCAGCGGGTCCTCGTCGTACGACGCGGCATCGCGGGCGAGCTCGGGCTCGATCACGAAGAGCGATACCGGGCGGTCCCTCCTGCTGGGCCGACCGTGTCGACCAGCACCAGCACGTCGTACCCGTCGAGCAGCTCGTAGACGAGGTGCACGCTGCGGATGCCGAAGTCGACGACCCGCACCTCCTCGGGCAGGTCCCGCCGCGCCAGGCGCGGCGGCGACCTCCACGCCGAACCCGTCGTCGCTCTTGAAGATGTTGCCGACGCAGGCGACCAGGACGCGCGTCATCGACCGGTTCCCCTCGGCCGGCACCGCGATCGGCTCGACCTCGTCGGGCGCGAAGTAGAGGTAGCGACCGTGCGCGCCTTCAGGTCGGCGCCCGGGTCCTCGTCGACGGTCACGGCCAGGTGCTCGCCGTGCGTCGACGTCGTGACAGCACGGCGGCCACGGTCGCCGTCCGACCGGCCAGGAACAGGTCGTAGGCGTCGGCCCGGCGTACGCCGGGACGCAGGATCACCCGGCTGCCGCGGCCGACGTCGACGTCGCCGACCATGCACGGCGTCCCGCTCCGGGTCGACCGAGGAGTCCGAGCCCGGGTCCCACCAGGGCACGTCGGGTGCGGCGGTCGCCGCGGTGGCGGCGCGGTCGCGGCGGCAGTCATCGAGTCGAGGTAGCGGACGGTGCCGTGCAGCCGCTCCCACAGGTCGTCCGGCATCGAGTCGACCTGCGCAGCAGCGCCGCGGTCCGCGGGTCGGTGCCGCGGACCTCGCGCTTCTCCTCCTCCGACAGCGTCATCGTGCGAAGGCTGAGCAGCTCGTCGACCTCGAGGGCGTCGAAGAACGCGGTCTCGCTCTCCGGGGCGAGCTCGGGGTGGTCGTAGAGGATGATCGGCGAGCCAGCACCACGCCGTCCTGCGTCGGCCGGTGCCGCCGAGCACCGGGAAGACGCCGTCGTTCGCGCAGGCCGCCGCCAGCGCCCGCGCCCACTCCGGCGGGTCCAGCAGGGAGAGGAACGCGCCCGCCCTCCACCTCGAGCAGCTGGTGTGCGGCCACGAGCGCGCGCCGCAGCCAGGCCGGACGGTCCGGGCCCGGGGTCGCCCGTCGGTCGGGGTGCGGTTCTCGACGCGGACGGACACCACGCGAGACGGCGTACGGCGACTCGGGCTGCTCGACCGTCGGTGACCACGCCGACCCGCAGCGGCTGCCAGGTCCGCACCAGCCGGCCGACGACCTCACCGTCCTCGTCGCGCAGCTCCTCGGTCTCGGTGCCGCCGTCGACCTCGACGGTCCGGTCGGCCCGGTCGAGCGGCACCTCCACGGCGATCTCGCTGCTCCCGCGCCTCGTCCCACGGCGACGTAGGTCGCGTCGCCGACGTCCAGCGAGCCGACCGGCTCGAAGGCCTCCCGACCCGGCGCTCGACGGCGCGCTGCTGCACCTGGAGGAACCGCACGGTCACGCGCACCGACGCCTCGGCCGCCGTCGACGAGCACCTGGCACGGTGCGACGAACGCTCGCTCGGGTCGAGTGCGACGACCGTCCTCGGGCATCAGCACGCCCCACTGCCAGCGCACCAGGTTCTTCGACGGAGCTGGCGCGGTAGGGGTAGAGCACGTAGCCCTCGTAGAGCACCGCGTCGGCCACGCCGCGCGTGGCCTCGAGCGCCGTCGGTGCGGTCATCCGTCCGCCTCCTCGAGCAGGCGCGGTCGATCGTGGCGTCCCAGCCGACCAGGCCGTGGCGGCCGCGGTAGGCGGCCAGCCGGTCGTAGGCCTGGCGGTCGAGGCGCAGCCAGGCCTGGCCGGGGAAGTGCGCGTCCATCGCCTCGCGCCAGACCGCGACCGGCATCCGCACCTGGGCCTCCTTGTGCCACGGCACCGGCATCACCGAGATGGTGCCCGGGTGAGCCGGTGAAGATCGTGCCGCTGAACAGCAGCAGCAGCGGCACGTTCGCCGTCCTCGAGACCGGCGAGGTACTTGTGCGCCGCGACGTCGATGTCGTAGCTGCAGCGGCATGCGTCAGGTCGAACGCAGGTCGATCCGGTGAAGCCCGGCAGCACCTGGGTCATGAAGGCCAGCTGCATCGCCTGCATGGTCTGGCCCCAGCGCGACCGCTCGCCGAACAGGTCGACGACCTGGGCGGCCTCGGCGTCGGAGTAGGACCGGCGGACCGGCTCGACCCGCACCTGGCAGCGCAGCGCGACCGCGTGCACGCGCGCACCGGAGCGTCTCGGTGCAGCGCATCTTGAACACCACGGTCGGTCCGGCGGCGTAGCGGTCGGCGACCACCTCCTCGCAGGTGAAGTCGACGTCGACCGGGGCGACCTGGTCGAGGCCGTCGACGCCGGTCGGTGCGCTCATGCCCCGCTCATCTCTCCGCGGGACTGCTCACCGCTTCTGGTACGACGCCGCCCGGTCGTCGAGCCCGGCGAAGAACGCGTCGATCTCGCGCCACACCTCGGCGCCGCCGCCGAGCCCGGTCCACTTGCTGCGCACCACGCCCGACCAGCTCGTAGCAGACGTCGATCGGCACGAGGTAGCACGAGTAGCGCGTCCGTCGTGACGGCGCAGCAGCACCGCCTCGACGTCGTGCTCGAGCGTCGTCGAGCACCGGGTTGGCCGCGCTGATGTCGCCCCACGCGCGCAGGTCGAGCTCCGACTCGGTCGCCCCGCCGGGCCCGGGGTAGAACGCCAGCAGGTGGTCGACGTCCGGTCTGCCGGAAGAAGAAGACCAGGTCCACCGGGACGCGCAGGGAGTCCCACCGGGCGTCGTCGAGCAGCAGGTCCGCCGACCCGGCGTACCTCCTCACCGACGCCGCGGTAGCGGCCGCCGCCCGCGCCCTGGGGCGCGAACAGGAGGTAGCAGGGCCGGCAGACGCAGAGCAGCCGGTGGTCGGCGACGTCGGCGACGTGCCCGTGCCGCTCGCCGATGTCGACCGCGCAGAACTCGCAGCGCTCCTCTGCGGCGCCGGCGGGGGCTTGGGCGCCGCGATCCGGCGAAGCGAGCCGAGCCCGCTGCTGGGGCCGGTCATGCGACCGCTCCCTGCGGGACGGCGGCCTTCCAGCCCCCGTGCTCGGGCAGGAGCGGCACGGGGACCATCGGGCTCGCCACCGGTGTCGTCGATCGCGCGGCCGGCCCGGCGGGCGTCGTAGCCCTGGCCGCACGAGGCACACGTCAGCACGTCCGCCGGCGAGCGAACCGCCCGACAGCGCGGCACCGCAGGCGGGGCACCGGTCGAGGTAGGCCACCAGGGTGCCGTCCAGGTTGGCGACGGCGAGCCTGGCGTCGCCCGAGGCTCACCTGGGCCAGAGTGCGCGGCGACACGTCGAGCTCGAGGTGCTGCCAGCCGCCCGAGCAGCGGGTCTCGCGCTCGTCGCGCGCTCGGAAGGGCTGGATCTGCAGCAGCGCCGGGCCCGGGTCTCGACCATGCCCTCGGCCTCCACCGCGACGACGTCGGGGGCGGCCACCAGGATCGGCGTCCTCGATGGCGCTCTTGCACGGTCAGCGCCGAGGAGGCGCAGCCGTCGCAGCTGCCCTCCAGCTGGAGGTGGGCGACGCCGCTCGGCGTCGACGCCGAGCAGCTCCACCCCGCCGGCGTGCGACCCGAGGTAGGGCCGCACCTGGTCGAGCGCGGCCTGCACGCGGGTGAGCACGTCGTCGGGGTGCAGGTCGTGCAGGACCAGCAGGTTGCCGACGACCTCGTCGTCCGCGAGCCGTCGCACGAGCCCGTCCTCGGCCGACGGTCAGCGATCTCGAGGACCCGGTCGAGGCCGGCGCCGTACAGGGTCATCACGCTGCGCAGCAGCTCCTCGACCCGCTCCATCACCGCCGGGAGCGCGCTCTGGCCCAGCTCGTCGAGGAGCTCGTCGATCCGCTCGCTCGTCTCACGCAGCGTCTGGTTGTCCACTGGTGCTCCTTCCGGGTCAGGTGTCGGTCCGCATCCCTGGCGCGCCGTTCGAGCCAGCCATACCATGTGTCGAGGTTCTCGCCGGTCCGCACGCTGAGGGGCAGCACGGTCGACGCCGGGGTTCAGGCTCCGGGCCTGCGCGACCAGCCGGTCGAGGTCGAAGTCGACGTACGGCAGCAGGTCGGTCTTGTTCACCACGACGACGTCGGCGGCGGCGAACATGTGCGGGTACTTGATCGGCTTGTCGTCGCCCTCGGTCACCGAGATGACCACCGCCTTTCGCGTGCTCGCCGATGTCGAACAGCGCCGGGCACACGAGGTTGCCGACGTTCTCCACGAACACCAGCGAGCCGTCCTCCGGGCTCGAGGCACCAGTGCCTGCTGGACCATCGCGGCGTCGAGGTGGCAGCCGGCGCCGGTGTTCACCTGTACGGCGCGCGCGCCCGCGCGGGTGATCCGGTCGGCGTCGACGCGGGTCTCCTGGTCGCCCTCGACGACGGCGACGGCGACGCCGGCCGGCGAGCTCGGCGATGGTGCGCTCCAGCAGCGAGGTCTTGCCCGCGCCGGGGAGCTCATCAGGTTCACCGCCGTCAGCCGCCGCGCCGCCAGCCAGCCGCGCACGTGGTCGGCCAGCTCGTCGTTCTTCGTCAGCACCCGCTCGCCGAGCTGCAGGATCTCGGTCTCGTGCGCGGTCGGCTCGAGGCGGACGCTGCGGGTGGTCGTGGTCATGACGTGGTCGTGCGGATGCGCGTGCCCGGCCCGTCCACGCGCTCAGCCGGACGTCGTCGTCACCGCAGCCGCAGGTCAGGCACATGTCGCCTCCTTCTCGCAGCTCGACCGACACCACGGTGAGCTCCTCCCCGGCGACCACCTCCACGTCGGCGCTGCCGCACGGGCACAGCAGCACAGGTCGTCGGCCGGCGACTCGATCCCGCAGCTGCGGCACGCGATCCGGCCGTCGATCTCCTCGATCTCGAGCGGGCGCCCTCGACCGGCGTACCGGCCGAGGCGATCTCGAAGCAGAACTGCATCGCGTCCGGCGACCACCCCGGAGAGCCGTCCGACGCGCACGTTCACGGCGAGACCGTGCGGCCCGCCGTGCGCTCGGCCACGAGGTCGACGACGCTCTGGGTGATGGACAGCTCGTGCACGTCGCCTCGCCGTCCGGCTCAGTACGGCTTCACCGGCATCGACGGCGCGTGCATCTGCTCGACCACGTTGCCCGCCGCCGGTGTACATGTGCACGCCGCACGGCAGGCACGGGTCGAAGCTGCGGACGGCCCGCATGATGTCGATGCCCTTGAACTGGTCGGGCGGGTTCTCCTCGAAGATCGGCGTGTTCTGCACCGCGTCCTCGTAGGGCCCCGGCGTCTCGAAGCCGTCCCGCACGCTGCCGTTCCACGGCGTCGGCGGGTAGGGGTGGTAGTTGGCGATCTTGCCGTTCTTGATCACCATGTGGTGGCTGAGCACGCCCCGGACGGCCTCGGTGAAGCCGACGCTGACCGCCTCGTCCGGCACCTCGAACTTGGTCCAGGTCTCCGTGTGGCCCGCGCGGACCTCCTCCAGCGCCTTCTCGCAGAAGTACAGCGCCAGCGCGGCGGAGTAGGCCTGGAAGTACGTCCGGGCGCGGTTGCGCTCGAGCGCGTTGCTCCACTGCGGGATCTTCCACTCGAAGGTGACCTCGGGCTTGAGCGCCGTACGCGGCAGGTTGATCACCACGCTGTGGCCGGTCGCCTTGACGTAGCCGCAGTCGACCAGGCCGCTCAGCGCGGTCGACCACAGCCGCGCGATCGGGCCGCCGCCGGTGTCGAGCGCCAGGTGGTCCTTGCCGTCGAACCAGCGCGGCGACATCGTCCAGCTGTACTTGTCGTCGAAGTCACGCTTCCCCGGCTTGGGGATCGTGTGCTGGTTCCACGGGTGCCGCCGGTCGACCGGGTTGCCCAGCGGGTCGCGGGTCACGAAGACCTCGCGGTTCGACTCCGCCCAGTCCTCGTAGTACGAGTGCCCCAGCAGGATGCGGATGCCGAGGTTGATCTCGACCAGGTCGTTGGTGACCAGCTTGCCGTCGACGACGACGCCCGGGGTGACGAACATCTTCCGGCCCCAGTCGGTCATGTGCTCGTACTTGAAGTCGCAGTGCGCCGGGTCGTTGAGGCTGCCCCAGCAGCCGAGCAGGATGCGGCGTTCGCCGACGTGCTCGTAGCCGGGCAGGGCCTCGTAGAAGAAGTCGAACAGGTCGTCGTGCAGCGGCACGACCTTCTTCATGAACTCGACGTAGCGCATCAGCCGGGTCATGTAGTCGGTCATCAGCTGGATGGTCGGCACCGTGCCGACGCCGCCCGGGTAGAGCGTCGAGGGGTGGACGTGGCGCCCCTCCATCAGGCAGAACATCTCGCGCGTGTAGCGGCTGACCTGCAGCGCCTCGCGGTAGAAGTCGCCCTCGATCGGGTTCAGCGACCGCATGATGTCGCCGATGGTGCGGTAGCCGTGGATGCCGGCGTTGCGGCGCCTCGGTGTTGTTCGCCTTCTCCAGCACGCCCGGGTTGGTCTCCTTGACCATCCGCTCGCAGTAGTCCACCCCGACCAGGTTCTCCTGGAAGATGTTGTGGTCGAACATGTACTCCGCGGCCTCGCCGAGGTTGATGATCCACTCACCCAGGTGCGGCGGGGCGATGCCGTAGGCCATGTTCTGGTTGTAGACCGAGCAGGTCGCGTGGTTGTCACCGCAGATGCCGCAGATGCGGCTGGTGATGAAGTGCGCGTCCCGTGGGTCCTTGCCCTTCATGAACAGGCTGTAGCCGCGGAAGATCGACGAGGTGCTGTGGCACTCGCGGACCTCCTTCTGCTTGAAGTCGATCGAGGCGTAGATGCCGAGGCTGCCGACGATCCTGGTGATCGGGTCCCACGACATCTCGACGACATCGGTGTCCTTGGTCTTGGTCTTCTGGGTTCTGGTGGCGGTCATCGGTGGTCCCCTCTCACCAGGTCTTCTTGAAGCCGGTCTTGAGCTCGCCCTTGGAACGCCACGAGGGTTCCTTGTCGAGCGTGTTCTGGGTGACGCTTCGCAGGCGGCGTACGGCCTTGCCGTAGAACTGGCTGCCCTTCGAGGAGAGCTTGGCCCCGGGCGGCTCGTCCATGAACGGCATGAACTTGTCCGGGAAGCCGGGCATCGTGCAGCCGATGCAGATGCCACCGACGTTGGGGCAGCCGCCGACGCCGTTGATCCAGCCGCGCTTGGGCACGTTGCACTTGACCACCGGGCCCCAGCAGCCGAGCTTGACGATGCACTTGGGCGAGCCGTACTCGGTCGCGAAGTCGCCCTGCTCGTAGTAGCCCGCCCGGTCGCAGCCCTCGTGCACCGTCGCGCCGAACAGCCAGCGCGGGCGCAGCGCCTCGTCGAGCGGGATCATCGGCGCCTGGCCGGCCACCTGGTAGAGCAGGTAGACGAGCGTCTCGGAGAGGTTGTCCGGGTGGATCGGGCAGCCCGGGACGCACACGATCGGCAGCCCGGCCTTGGACTTCCAGTCCCAGCCGAGGTAGTCCGGCACGCCCATGGCACCGGTCGGGTTGCCGGACATCGCGTGGATGCCGCCGTACGTCGCGCAGGTGCCCACCGCGACGACGGCGGTCGCCTTGGGGGCCAGCCGGTCGAGCCACTCCGAGGTCGGCATCGGCTGGCCGGTCTCGGGTTGTTGCCGAACGCGGCCCAGTAGCCCTCGGGCTTGATCGCCTCGTTGGGGATCGACCCCTCGACGATGAGCACGAACGGCTCGAGCTCGCCGCGGTCGGCCTTGTGCCACCACTCGATGAAGTTGTCGGCGCCCTGCTCGGGACCGCACTCGAAGTCGATCAGCGGCCAGTGCACCGCGATCTTGGGCAGACCCGGCAAAGCGCCGAGGACGATCTCCTCGACGCTGGGTTGGGTGGCCGCGGTCAGCGCGACGGAGTCGCCGTCACAGCTGAGCCCCCCGTTCATCCAGAGGACGTGCACCACGCCCTCGTCGGTCTCCGTGCTCGACTCTTCGACTGTCTGTGGTCATCCGGACCGCCCTCGCGCTGGGAAAACGTCTCCTTTGCATCTTCCCTGCGCGCAACGGACAGCGGGCGGCCCGTTTTCGCGGCAATCCGTGAATCCCGGACCCCGTATCGAGCGGGATCAGCCAGCGCCGGGGCGAGCGGGCAGCCGGGTAGTCCCGATCAATCGCCGGTACGACGAGCCGCGACCGCGAACGGTCCGACTACCCGGAATTCGGTCGCCTAGCCGCTCACGATCCGGATCGGGGACTGGCTGCGGGCACCGTTGGTGTGCGCGATCCACACCCGCAGACCCTCCTCGAGGTTGAGGTGGCGCTGCGTCGCCCGGGTGACGGTGACCTCGACGTCGGGGTGGTCGGCCTCCTCGAGCTGGATGGTCAGGCGCACCTCGAAGCCCACGCGGAGCAGCCGCACGATCTTGCCGGGCTTGCCCTGCGGAGTCCTCGGGAGTCGTGTGGACGTCGATGTCGTGCGGGCGCACCAGGCGGCCGTTGAGCTTGGTGACCGGGCCGAGGAAGCTCATCACGAAGTCGCTCGCCGGCTCGTCGTACAGCTGGTCGGGCGTGCCGATCTGCTCGATGCGGCCCTCGTTGATGACCACGATCTCGTCGGCGACCTCGAGGGCCTCCTCCTGGTCGTGGGTCACGAACACGGTCGTCACGTGCACCTCGTCGTGCAGCCGCCGCAGCCACTCGCGCAGCTCCTTGCGGACCTTGGCGTCGAGGGCGCCGAACGGCTCGTCGAGCAGCAGCACCGTCGGCTCCACGGCCAGGGCCCGGGCGAGCGCCATCCGCTGGCGCTGGCCGCCGGAGAGCTGGGCCGGGAGCCGGTGACCGAACTGGGACAGGTGGACCAGCTCGAGCAGCTCGGCCACCCGCTTCTCGGTCGTCCGCCTTGGAGCGCTTGCGGATCTCGAGGCCGAAGGCGACGTTCTTGGCCACGCTCATGTGCTTGAAGGCGGCGTAGTGCTGGAAGACGAAGCCCACGTTGCGCTTCTGCGGCGGCAGGTGGGTCGCCTCGTTGCCCTCGATGGTCACGGTGCCGCTGTCGGCGTCCTCGAGTCCCGCGATGATCCGCAGCAGCGTGGACTTGCCGCCACCGCTGGGACCCAGCAGCGCGGTCAGCTGGCCGGTGGGCAGGTCGACGGTGACGTCGTCGAGTGCGACGAAGTCACCGAACTTCTTGCTGACACCCTTGACGTTGATACTCATGCTTCTTCCTTGGGGCGAAGGATGGCCACGATGACCAGGCAGGCCATGGCGATGAACGCGAGCAGGGCGGCGAGCGCGTAGGCCGTCCCCTGCTGGAAGTTCTGGTAGGTCTCCTCGACGGCAGAGCGTGGCGGTCTGGGACTGGCCGGCGATGTTGCCGGAGACGATCTTGACCGCACCGAACTCACCCAGCGACCGGGCCAGGCTGAGCACGACGCCGTAGACGATCGCCCACTTGATGGCGGGCAGCGTGATCCGGCGCAGGGTCTGGCACGCTGTTGGCACCGAGACTGCGGGCCGCCTGCTCCTGGTCGTCGCCGAGCTCCTCGAGGACGGGCACGACCTCGCGGATCATCAGCGGCAGCGCGACGAACACGGTCGCCATGATCATGCCGGGCGTGGAGAAGATGATCTGGAAGCCGGCCGACTCCAGCCCCGGGCCGAACCACCCGTCGCGGCCGTTGTAGACGAGCACCAGCGCCAGGCCGACGACCACGGGCGAGACCGAGAGGGGTACGTCGAGCAGGGCGCGACAGCAGCCGCTTGCCGGGGAAGTCGTAGCGGACCAGCAGGATCGAGATCGTCAGGCCGAAGACCAGGTTGATGAGCACCGCGAAGAAGGTGATGTAGCGCCGTCAGGTAGAGCGCGTGCGAGATCTCGGGCTCCTTGAACGCGTCGAACATCGCCGCCGACGCCGTCGGCGAGGGCGTTCTTGAACACCAGCGCGGTGGGCCAGGCGACGAGGAGGACCACGTAGCCGATGGTGACGAACCGCAGGCCCCAACGGACGGGGGCGGGGTCGCGCGTGTAGGTGCTAGTCGCCACGGCGGGCCAACCTCCTCTGGATCACGTCGAGAACGATGATGACGAACAGCGCGACGAGCAGCATGATCGCGGCGACCGCCGAGGCGGCCCCGCGGTTGCCGTTCTCGATGAAGGTCAGCACGCGGACCGACGCGACCTCGGTCTTGAAGGGCAGGTTGCCGGAGAGCAGCACGAGGGAGCCGTACTCGCTGATCCCGCGTGCGAACGACAGGGCCGCGCCCGCCGCGATCGCGGGGATCAGCGACGGGAGGATGACCCGGCGGAACGTGGTGAGCCGGCCCGCGCCGAGCGACGCAGCGGCCTCCTCGACGTCACGCTCGAGGGACTCCAGCACCGGCTGGACGGTGCGGACCACGAACGGCAGCGTCACGAACGCGAGCGCGAGGAACACCGCGATGCGGGTGTTCGCCACGTTGACGCCCAGCGGCGACGACGGGCCGTAGAGGGAGAGCAGCACCAGACCGGCGACGATCGTCGGCAGCGCGAACGGCACGTCGATGACGATGTCGATCAGCGCCTTGCCCCAGAACCGGTCGCGCACGAGCACCCAGGCCAGGGCGGTGCCCATGACGACGTTGAGCGCCGTCACGGCGAGGGACTCCAGGACGGTCAGCCGCAGGGCCGCGGCCGTGTGGGGCTGGGTGATGACCTCCCAGAAACCGCTGAGACCGAGGTCCGCCGCCGAGATGAGCACCGCCGCGAGCGGGATCAGCACCAGCAGGCTGAACCAGATCATGGTGGCGCCCAGCGCGACGCCCGCGCCCGGCGTCAGGGAGCGCCGGCTCCGGGTGCGGCGCCTGCGCGCCGCACCCGGAGCCGTCGCGATACCAACTGAAGCCATCAGGACTTGCCGGAGTCCGCGATCAGCTTGGTGACGATGCCGTCCTTCTCGTCGAAGTACTTCTTGTTGGCGTCGGCCCAGCCGCCGAAGTCCTCGTCGATGGTCAGCAGCGTCTTCGGGGTCGGGAACGCGTCGGCCGGGTCGTTGGCACCCTGTCACGTCGACCTTGATGCTGTCGTCGAGCGGGCGGAAGCCCTGCTTGGCGTAGTCGGTCTGGCCTTCCTTGCTGAGCTGGTAGGCGAGGAAGTCCTTGGCCGCGGAGTTCGCGTCCTTGGTGACCGCACCCGGGTTCTGGATGAGCAGGGTCTCGTCGGGGATGATGTAGTCGAAGTCGGCGCCGGCCGCACGGGCCTGGATCGCCTCGTTCTCGTAGGACAGCAGCACGTCACCGGTGCCGCCCTCGAAGGCCGTGGTCGCGTCCTTGCCGCTGCCCGGGAAGGCCGCGACGTTGGCGAGGAACTTCTTCAGGTAGGCCTGCGCGTCGGCGTCGCTGCCGCCGTTCGCGATGACGTGGCCGTACGCCGCGAGGATGTTCCACTTCGCCGAGCCGGAGGAGCCGGGGTTCGGCGTCACGATCTTGATGCCGGGCTTGGCGAGGTCGTCCCAGCCCTGGATGTTCTTGGGGTTGCCCTTGCGGACCACGATCGCGACGACGGACTGCGTGAGGATGCCCTTGTTGTCGCCGGACTTCCAGTCGTCGGCGACGAGGCCCTCGTCCGTGAGCTTGGTCATGTCGGGCTCGAGGGAGAGGTGGACCTCGTCGGCCTTCAGGCCGGCGATGACCGCCCGGGCCTGGTCGCCGGAGGCGCCGTAGGACTCCTTGAAGTCGACGTCCTTGCCCTCGTCGGTCTTCTGGAAGTCCGAGACGAGCTGCTTGTTGGCGGTCTTCAGGATCGAGAAGCCGACGATGCTGACCGTCTTCTTGTCGCCGCCGCCGCTGCTGCTGCTCGCGGGGTCGGAGCAGGCGGACGTGCCGGCCAGGAGGGAGAAGGTGAGGGCGGCTGCGCCGAACCACTTCAGTGGCGTCGTGCGAGTCATGGGGTGGGCCTTTCGGTCGAGTGGGCGCACACGCTCGTGCTAGTGGAGTAACTTACTACGATTTATTAATCTGACCATCTTTTGAGACGGTGAGTCGGATCACCTGTCCAGACCAGGTCGGGGCCGCCTGACGGTGTGCCTGATGGTGAGACGTTTCGCCTGCTATGGCGCGGCCGACTATCGTTGCTCCTTGTGTCGGGCTCCGTCTCGACCGCGCATCGATGGCCCGGGATCCGGGCGTAGAACCTGTTCTAGTTCGCGGCGTACAATCGATCCGTACCATCGGTATGTGAACGACTGACGGGGCCCACGCCCGACGTCGAGGAGAAGAGGACAGCCAAGGTGGCCAAGCAGGTCAAGCAGCTCGATCGCGTGATCATCCGGTTCGCGGGTGACTCCGGTGACGGCATGCAGCTCACGGGCGACCGATTCACCCAGGAGTCGGCGGCCTTCGGCAACGACTTGATGACGCTGCCGAACTTCCCCGCCGAGATCCGTGCGCCCCAGGGCACGCTGCCCGGCGTCTCCTCGTTCCAGGTGCACTTCGCCGACCACGACATCCTCACCGCGGGCGACTCGCCCGACGTGCTGGTGGCGATGAACCCGGCCGCGCTCAAGGCCAACCTGCCGGACATGAAGCCGGGCACGTCGCTTGATCGTGGACAGCCACGACTTCACCGGTCGCAACCTGACCAAGGCGGGGTACGCCGAGAACCCGCTCGAGGACGACTCGCTGGCCGACTACGCCCTGAGCGTGGTCGACCTGACCGGGATGACCGTCGCGGCGGTCAAGGAGTTCGGCCTCTCCCGCAAGGACGCCGCCCGCGCCAAGAACATGTTCGCGCTGGGCCTGCTGTCCTGGATGTACGGCCGCCCGACCGAGACGACGATCTCCTTCCTGGAGAAGCGCTTCGCCAAGGCGCCCGACATCCGCGACGCCAACGTCACGGCGTTCAAGTCCGGCTGGAACTTCGGGGAGACCACCGAGTCCTTCGCGGTGCAGTACGAGATCAAGCCCGCCCCGATGTCGGCCGGCACCTACCGCAACATCACCGGCAACCTGGCGCTGGCCTACGGCCTGGTCGCCGGCGGGGTGCAGTCGGGCCTGTCGATCTTCCTCGGCACCTACCCGATCACGCCGGCCTCCGACATCCTCCACGAGCTCAGCAAGCACAAGCGGTTCGGCATCACCACGTTCCAGGCCGAGGACGAGATCGCCGGCATCGGCGCGGCCCTCGGTGCCTCGTTCGCGGGAGCCCTCGGGGTCACCAGCACGTCCGGGCCCGGCATCGCGCTGAAGTCCGAGACCATCGGTCTCGCGGTGATGACCGAGCTGCCGCTGGTCGTCGTCGACGTGCAGCGCGGCGGACCCTCGACCGGCCTGCCCACCAAGACCGAGCAGGCCGACCTGCTGCAGGCGATGTTCGGCCGCAACGGCGAGGCCCCCGTGCCGATCGTCGCTCCCCAGTCACCCGGCGACTGCTTCAACGCCGCGGTCGAGGCCGTGCGCATCGCGGTCACCTACCGCACCCCGGTGATGCTGCTCTCCGACGGCTACCTCGCCAACGGCTCGGAGCCCTGGCGGATCCCCGAGCTCGACGAGCTCCCGGCGATCGACCCGGCCTTCGCGACCGGCACCAACCACGAGAGCCTCGACAAGGAGGGCAACACCAAGCCCGACTTCTGGCCCTACCTGCGCGACGAGGAGACCCTCGCGCGTCCGTGGGCGATCCCCGGCACTCCCGGTCTCGAGCACCGCATCGGCGGTCTGGAGAAGGGCGACGGCCACGGGAACATCTCCTACGACCCGGGCAACCACGACTACATGGTCCGCATCCGCCAGGCCAAGGTGGACCGGATCGCCGACTCGCTGCCTCCGCTCGAGGTCGACGACCCGTCCGGGCGGGCCAAGGTCCTCATGCTGGGCTGGGGCTCGACGTACGGCCCGATCGGCGCGGCCTGCCGCCGCGTCCGCAAGGCCGGGTACGACGTGGCCCAGGTGCACCTGCGCCACCTCAACCCGTTCCCCAAGGACCTCGGCGAGATCCTCAAGGGCTACGACGCGGTGATGGTGCCCGAGATGAACCTCGGACAGCTCTCGCTGCTGATCCGCGCCAAGTACCTCGTCGACGTGGTCGGCTACAACCACGTCCGCGGGCTCCCGCTCAAGGCGGCCGAGCTCGCCGAGGCCATCACCGACCTGATCAGCACCACTACGGGCGAGGCGAATGCCGCCGACGCGGGCGCCTCGAGCAAGGAGGCGGTCACGTGACCACCGCAGAGCTGCCCTTCCCCGGGCTCAAGGGCGTCCCCACCCTGGCGGAGGGCGAGGACAAGCTGACCGGCAAGGACTACACCTCCGACCAGGAGGTCCGCTGGTGCCCCGGGTGCGGCGACTACGCCGTGCTCAAGGCGGTCCAGTCGTTCCTGCCCGACCTCGGCCTGCGCAAGGAGAACATCGTCTTCGTCTCGGGCATCGGGTGCTCCTCCCGGTTCCCCTACTACCTCGAGACCTACGGGATGCACTCCATCCACGGCCGCGCGCCGGCGATCGCCACCGGCATCGCCACCACCCGCGAGGACCTGTCGGTCTGGGTGGTCACCGGTGACGGCGACGCGCTCTCGATCGGTGGCAACCACCTGATCCACGCGATGCGTCGCAACGTGAACCTGAAGATCCTGCTGTTCAACAACCGGATCTACGGCCTCACCAAGGGGCAGTACTCCCCCACCTCCGAGCCCGGCAAGGTCACCAAGTCGACGCCGGCCGGTTCGGTCGACCACCCGTTCAACCCGGTCTCGCTCGCGCTCGGCGCCGAGTCCACGTTCGTCGCGCGCACCGTCGACTCCGACCGCAAGCACCTCACCTCGGTGCTCTCCGCGGCGGCCGCCCACCGCGGCACCGCGCTCGTGGAGATCTACCAGAACTGCCCGATCTTCAACGACGGCGCCTTCGACGCGATCAAGTCGCCCGACACCAAGGCCGACGCGATCATCCCGCTCGTCCAGGGCGAGCCGATCACGTTCGGGGTGGAGGGCAGCAAGGGGATCGTCCGGTCCGCGTCCGGCGGGGTCGAGGTCGTCGAGACTGCGGACGTCGACGAGTCCGACCTGCTGGTCCACGACGCGCACAACGACGACCCGTCCACGGCGTTCGCGCTGTCGCGACTGACCGACGCCGGCGTGCTGCACCAGTCGCCGATCGGCATCTTCCGCCAGGTCGCGCGCCCGACGTACGACGACCAGGCACGCGAGCAGATCGTCACGGCGTCGGCCGGTCAGGGCGAGAAGCACGACGCACTGGCCAGCCTGATCAACGGTGGCGACACCTGGACGGTCGTCTGACGGACGATGTCAACTCCGGGTTGACACGCCTTGGCTTGTCAACCTAGCGTTGACACATGTCCTCTCGCACGCCAGCCACCCAGTTCCTCCCGGTCCTCTGCGCCGTCGGGGCCACCCTGTTGTTCGCCGCCAGCTCCGGCCTCGACTCGTACCTTCGGGCCCTCTGCTTCGTGGGCGGGCTCGTCCTCCTGGTGGCGGCCCTGGTCGGCGTCGCCCGCCTGCGGACGAGCACCCCCGCGGGCGGGTGGCTGCCCAGCAAGGAGTCCGGTCGCACCGGTGCTCACGAGGAGCCCGACGGCCGATGACCGCCGACCCGGGCCTGCGCGCCGCCCTCGCCGAGGCGATCCTCGGCGACCGTTCCGGCGCCGACCTCGACGAACCGGGGTCCGCGCTGACGTTGGTCGAGCGGGTGCGGGACGCCGAGGTCGAGGCGCGGGCCCTGCTCCAGCAGGCGGTCGGCTCCGCCCGCCTCGCCGGTCACAGCTGGGGTGCCATCGGCGAGACCCTGGGGATGTCGCGCCAGGCCGTCCAGCAGCGCTTCGGCAAGGAGACCGGCCCCGACCTCAGCGAGACGGACGGCACGGCCGCCCGGCGCTGGCTCGGCCCGGTGACCGCGTTCGACGAGATGAGCGAGCTCGAGCTGGCCGGTCAGCTCGGCTGGCGCACCGTCGGGGCGAAGTTGTTCTACCACCTCGTCGAGCACACCCCGACCCAGTGGGAGCACCGCCGCACGATCTGGTCCGGACCCGCCCGCCGGCTCGAGAAGGACGGCTGGGAGGTCGCGGTGACGGCCTTTCCCTGGGTCTACCTGGTGCGCGACCTCGGCGTACCGGCGCCGGCTGCCGAGGGCTGAGGTCAGCCCTTCTCGGCGACGGCCTTGAGCCGGGCCAGGCCCTTCTCGAAGTCGGGACCGATCAGCTTGTCCATCTTCATGAAGGTGCCGAACACGGCCATCAGGCCCTTGTGCTCGCCCGTCATCCGCCAGGTGACGTCGGTCTGGCCGTCGTGGGGCGCGAACTCGAACAGGGTCGTGCTGGTCGACTTGAACGGCTTGAGGAACTCCAGCGCGATCACGATCTCCTCGGCGGTGGCCCGGGTGATCTCCATGCTGCCCTGGCCGGCCTTCTTGTTGCCCGACCAGGCGTAGTGCGCGCCGACGCCCTCGTCAGGTCCGGAGTAGGTGCGTTCGAGCGCGGGGTCGAGGTCCTCCCACGGCGACCAGCTGGTCCAGTGGTGGAAGTCGTCGACCAGTCCGTGCACGCGGGGCGCCGGGGTCTTCACGGTGATGGTGCGTTCGACGGAGTAGCTACCCATGGCGACAACCCTAGGTCTGGGCGAGGACACCCGGCGAGCGTGTCAGGAGTGTCTTGGCAGTACGGTAATGACGTGTCCGAGCATCGTCGTGGCTTCCTGCTGGGTGTCGCGGCGTACGCGATGTGGGGGCTGTTCCCGCTCTACTGGCCCCTCCTCGAGCCGGCCGGTGCGGTCGAGATCCTGGCCCACCGGATCGTGTGGTCGCTGGTCACGATGGTCGTCCTGACCGTGGCGCTCCGGCGGGCGCCGTACCTGCGGGCGATCATGCGTGACCGCCGGGTCGTCGTACTGCTGGCAGTGGCGTCGGTGGTGATCGCCTTCAACTGGGGCGGCTTCATCTACGGCGTCAACCACGACCGGGTCGTCGAGGTGTCCCTCGGCTACTTCATCAACCCGCTCGTCACCGTGCTCCTGGGTGTGTTCGTGCTCGGCGAGCGGCTGCGTCCGCTGCAGTGGGCGGCGATCGGCATCGCCGGGGTGGCGGTGGTCATCCTGACCGTCGACTACGGGCACCCGCCGTGGATCGCGCTGCTGCTCGCCGGCTCGTTCGGCACCTACGGGCTGGCCAAGAAGAAGGCGGGCGTCGGCGCCGTCGAGAGCCTGACCTTCGAGACGATGCTGCTGGCGCCGCTCGCGCTGGCGCTACATCCTGTGGCTGTCGGCCACCGGCGAGAGCGACTTCGCCAGCCACGGCGTCGGACACGCGGTCCTGCTCAGCAGCACCGGACTGGTCACGGCGGTCCCGCTGATCTGCTTCGGCGCCGCCGCGATCCGGATCCCGATGACGACGCTGGGGCTGCTGCAGTACCTCGCCCCGACCATCCAGTTCGTGCTGGGCCTGGTGGTCTTCGACGAGGCGATGACCCCGGTGAAGTGGATCGGCTTCGCGCCTCGTCTGGCTGGCGCTGGCGATCTTCACCGTGGAGGCGCTGCGCCACCGGCGCCGCCAGCTGCAGCTGGTCGCGGAGGCCAGCGCGGTCTGATCCGCGCCACGCCCGAGCAGGGCGGGTGATTCGACGTGAGGGCATCCTCGGGTCCACGATGCACCCGTGCCAGATCGCCGCCACCTGCCCCTCGACGTCACCGGGCTTCCGGTCGAGCCGGTGCAGCCCCCTCCGGGCGCCCCGAACGTCGTGGTGGTGGTGATCGACGACATGGGCTTCGGCGCCCCCAGCCCGTACGGCGGACCCTGCAACCTGCCGACCGCCGACCGGCTCGCCGGCAACGGGCTGCGCTACAGCCGGTTCCACGTCACCGCGCTGTGCTCGCCCACGCGCCAGGCCCTGATGACCGGGCGCAACCACCACTCGGTCGGCATGGGCGTCACCTCGGAGATGGCGACCAGCCACCCCGGCTACTCCGGCTTCCGGCCGGCCAGCGCCGCCACGCTCGCCCAGATCCTGCAGGGCAACGGCTGGAGCACGGCCGCCTTCGGCAAGTGGCACCAGACCCCGTCGGTCGAGGTCGACGGCCTCCGGACCGTTCACCCGCTGGCCGACCGGTGAGGGCTTCGAGACGTTCTACGGCTTCATGGGCGCCGAGATGAACCACTGGTACCCCCAGCTGTACGCCGGCACCACGCCGGTCGAGCCCGACCGGCTGCCGGAGGAGGGCTACCACCTGACCGAGGACCTGGTCGACCACGCCGTCGACTGGGTGCGCACCCAGCAGTCGCTGACGCCGGACCGGCCGTTCTTCACCTACCTCGCCCTCGGCGCCACCCATGCGCCGTTCCACGTCGCGACCGAGTGGATCGAGCGGTACGAGGGTCGGTTCGACGCACGGCTGGGACGCCATGCGCGAGGAGATCCTCGAGCGCCAGAAGCAGCTCGGCATCGTCGCCGCCCGACGCCGAGCTGGCGCCGTGGGCCGACGGGGTGCCGCACTGGGACGAGCTCGACGAGGACGCCAAGCGCGTGGCCGTCCGGCTGATGGAGACCTACGCCGGCTTCGCCGAGCACGCCGACCAGCAGGTCGGCCGGCTGGTCGACGCGCTCGACCGAGCTCGAGGTGCTCGACGACACCCTGTTCGTCTACCTGCTCGGCGACAACGGCGCCTCCGGCGAGGGCGGCCTCGAGGGCACCATCCGCGAGCACCTGGTCGGGCACGGCATCGCCGACGACGTCGCCGACATGGACGCCCGGCTCGACGAGATCGGCGGCCCGTCGACGTACGCGATGTATCCGGTGGGCTGGGCGCTCGCCATGAACACGCCGTACCAGTGGACGAAGCAGGTCGCCTCCCACTTCGGCGGCACCCGCGACGGCCTGGTGGTGCACTGGCCGGCGGGCATCGCCGCCCGCGGCGAGATCCGGCACCAGTTCCACCACGTCATCGACGTGCTGCCCACGATCCTCGACGCCGCCGGGCTGCCGCTGCCCGGAGACCTACGACGGCGTCGCCCAGCAGCGGGTCGAAGGGCACGTCGATGCGCTACAGCTTCGACGACCCGGAGGCGGAGGAGCGGCGACGCACGCAGTACTTCGAGATGGTCGGCAACCGCGGGATCTACCACGAGGGCTGGACGGCGGTCACCCGCCACGGCCTCCCGTGGAAGATGACCGAGGAGCCGCGCCCCTTCGACGGCGACACCTGGGAGCTGTACGACGTCCGCACCGACTGGTCCCAGGCCCGGGACGTCTCGGCCGAGGACCCGGAGCGACTGGCCCGGCTGCAGGCGCTGTTCGACGAGGAGGCCGACAAGCACCACGTGTTCCCGCTCGACGACCGCGTCACCGAGCGCGAGAACCCCGAGCTCGCCGGCCGCTACGACCTGCACCACGGCCGCACTCGGATGGTGCTCGGCCGGCACACCGGCCGGCTCTCCGAGGAGGCGGCCCCCAACGTCAAGAACCGGTCGCACACGATCACGGTCGACCTCGACATCCCGGCCGACCACCCGCCGCAGTCGACCAACGGGGTGCTGGTCGCCCAGGGCGGCCGCTTCGGCGGCTGGTCGCTGTACGTCGTCGCCGGCCGTCCCCACTACGCCTACAACCGCTACGGCAAGGACCTCACCGTGGTGCGCGCGGGCTCCGTGCTGTGGCCGGGCGAGCACGAGGTGGTGCTGGACTTCAGCTACGACGGCGGACCACCCGGCAGCGGCGGGCTGGCGACGATCGCTGATCGACGGCGCCGTCGCGGGCCGGGAGTGGATCGCGGAGACCACGGCGTACTACTTCGCCTTCGACGAGTCCTTCAACGTCGGCATCGACCGCGGCAGTCCGGTCGTCGACGACTACCCGCCGGTGCGCAACGCCTTCACCGGCGAGATCCGCCGCGTCGTCGTCGACCTCGACGAGGGCACCGTGCTGGACGACGAGGCCAGCGCGCCAGGCTGGCCAGCCGCGCAGCTCGACTGACGGGGAGCCGCGTCCTCTGCTAGCGGGGCAGCCATCTGTCGCGGCGGCCTCGGATGCGTGATCGTGCTGCCGAGGGCCGGGAAGCGCTCCGGGCGACCCGCGGTCGGCGGGCCCCAGATGCTGAGCACCGCGAGCAGCCGGCCGGTGCGGTCGAGCACCGGGCGCCGAGACGCCCCAGGCGGACACGTCGAACTCGCCGTGGCAGGTGGCGTAGCCGCGCTCGCGGCTGCGGTCGAGGTCGGCGTGCAGCGCGGCGCGGTCGGTGATCGTCGTGTCGGTGTAGCGCTTGAGCCGCCTCGGCATCAGGCGGGCCAGCTCCTCCTCGGTCGACCAGGCCAGCAGCACCTTGCCGGTCGAGGTGGCGTGCAGGCTCACCGGCTGCCCGGACCAGCTGACCGACACGATCGCGGACGGCGCCACCTCGTCGACGTACGTCAGGGCGCCGTGGCGGAGCACCGCGAGCGCCGCGGTCTCCCCGGTCTGCAGGGCCAGTCGCTCCAGCACCTCGTGCACGTCGCGCAGCACCACCTCGGAGCCCGGCCGAGCGCGCGATGTCCACCAGCCCGGGACCGAGGGTCCAGTGTCCGGTGGCGCGGTCGCTGACCACGAGGCCGTGGGCCTCCAGCGTCGTCAGGATCCGCCAGGCCGTCGCACGGTTGAGCCCGCAGGCATCGCCGAGAGCCACCGTCGCGGCGCCGGCCGAACCGGCGTCGGCGACGGCCCTGAGCAGCGAAACGGCTCTGTCTACCGACTGCACCCGCGAGGAGGACAGCCCCGAGCCCGAGTTGTCTGGACCAGAGGCCGGTCCAGCCGGCTTCTTTGCCGACACTCGTGCCCTCACGTCGATCACTCCTTGACGTGGAATGTGCGCCACTTTATGTTCGCACTATAGACGGAGGTGTTCGGATGACGAACGAGACTGGTTCTGCCCCCCGTGACGCGCGGTTCTCGCGTCGCACAGGTCTTCAAGTACTCCGGCGTCGCAGCCGCGGCGGTCGGCGGTGCCTCGCTCCTCGAGGCGTGCGGCGGCGACTCGGCAGCGGCGGCGGCGGCGGCGCCGGCGGCATCCTGATCCACGGCGCCACCGGCGGCAGCAGCCAAGGACACCCTCGACGCCCACCGCCCGGTGCAGACCGCCGACATCGCGCGCTGCTTCCAGCTCTACGAGCCGCTGCTCTACTGGGACCACGACTACGAGGTCCAGCCCGGCCGTCGCCGAGTCGGTGACGCCGTCGGCCGACGCCAAGACGTGGACGATCAAGCTGCGCCAGGGCGTCACCTTCCACAACGGCAAGGACGTCACCCCCGAGGACGTGCTGTTCACCATCAACCGGGTGGCCGGCAAGGAACCGACGTCCGCCGGTGGCGCGCTGGCGCCGATCATCGACTTCAACGGCACCAAGAAGGTCGACGCCACCACGGTCGTCATCGCAGCTCAAGACGCCGTACGCCGTGCTCGACTACCTCTTCGCCGAGTACACCTTCGGCATCGTCCCGGCCGACTACGACCCGAAGAACCCGGTCGGCACCGGCCCGTTCAAGTACAAGTCGTTCACCCCCGGCAAGAACAGCGTCTTCGAGAAGTACGACGACTACTGGGGCGACAAGGCCAAGGTCGACGAGCTGCAGATCCAGGACTTCGCCGACGCCAGCGCCCAGGTCAACGCGCTCCAGGCCGGCCAGATCCAGACGATCGACAACCTGCCCTACAACCTGATCGACACGGTCAAGGGGCAGGGCGGCCAGATCGATCGAGGCCGAGACCGGCGCCTGGGTGCCGTTCACGATGCGGGTCGACGTCAAGCCGTTCACCGACGTGCGCGTCCGCCAGGCGCATGCGGCTGATCTGCGACCGCCAGCAGATGATCGACAACGCGCTCAGCGGCCATGGCTCGCCTCGGCAACGACCTCTACGCGCCGTTCGACCCGGCCTACGCCAAGGACCTGCCCCAGCGCGAGCAGGACATCGACCAGGCCAAGTCGCTGCTCAAGGCGGCCGGCCAGGAGGGCCTCCAGGTCCAGCTGTTCACCGGTGACGACATCGGCTCGGTCGCGCCGGCAGCGGCCGCGCTGTTCGTCGAGCAGGCCAAGAAGGCCGGCGTCGACGTCAAGGTGGTCAAGAAGAACCCCGTTCTACGGCGACGACTACCTCTCCTACCCGTTCGCCCAGGACTTCTGGAACACCCGCAACTACCTGCCCGCAGGCGGCTGTCGGCGGATGCCAAGGGCGGCACCTACAACGAGACGCACTGCGACAAGTCGGAGAGCTACCCGAAGTTCGCCGGCCTGATCGCCGCGGCCGCAGCGCGAGGTCGACGAGGCCAAGCGCAACACGCTCCTCCAGGACGCCCAGAAGATCGAGTACGACGAGGGCGGCTACATCATCTGGGGCTTCCGCAACCAGGTCGACGCGCGTCTCAGCGAAGGTCGCAGGGACTCGAAGCCCAGCAAGTTCCAGCCGCTGGGCAACTACGACTTCAAGTCCGTCTCGATCTCGGCCTGACCCCATGGCCGTCGACGCCCCCGTCGCGCACGCCTTCGAGGAGGTCGCGCCACCGAAGGGGCGACACGGTGCCGCAGCGTGGGTGTCGTGGATCGCCCGCCGCGCTCGGGCTGGCCGCTGCTCACGCTGTGGCTGGTCTCGATCCTGGTCTTCGTCGCCACCACGGCGCTCGGTGACCCGGTCCGCGCCATCCTCGGCAAGGACTACAACTGCCGACAAGGCCCGCGTCGCCGAGCTACCGCGCAGCTCAACCTCGACGAGTCCCTGGTCACGCGCTACTTCCACTGGCTCGGCGACCTGCTCACCGGTGACCTCGGCACCTCGATCGCCAACCAGCGCCCGGTCTCCGAGCTGATCGGCGACAACGTGGTGAACACCCTGGTGCTGGTGCTGCATCTCCGCGGTCGTGATGATCCCGGTGGCGTTCGGCATCGCGATGATCTCCACCAACTACCGCCGCCGTCGTCCCGACACGATCATCCAGACCGTCCTGCTGATGCTGGCCGCGCTTGCCGGAGTTCGTGATCGGCATCCTGCTGGTGGCCATCTTCTCCACCACCGTGTTCCACGTGCTGCCGGCGGTGACCCTCGTCCGCGCCCGGGCGGCCACCCGTGGGACGAGCCGAAGGCGATGATCCTGCCGGTGGCCACGCTCGTGCTGGCCGTCGCGCCGTACGTCTCCCGCATCGTGCGCGCCAACCTGCTCGAGGTGCTCGACAGCGACTACGTCGAGCTGGCCCGGCTCAAGGGCATCCCCGAGCGGGTGGTGATGCGCAAGCACGCGCTGCTCAACGCGATCGTCCCCGGCATCCAGGTGATCGCGCTCCAGCTGGCCTGGCTGGCCGGCGGCGTCGTCCTCGTCGAGAAGGTGTTCAACTACCCCGGCGTCGGCAACCAGCTCGTCGACTCGGTGCAGAACCACGACGTGCCGATGGTGCAGGCGCTGAGCATGATCATCGCCGGGGTCTACGTCGTGGTGAACCTCGTCGCCGACCTGCTCTCGATCCTGCTCACCCCCCGCGCGAGGACGGCGATCTCGTCATGAGCACCACCGCCGACGCCAGCCACCCCGGCTCCCGCCCCGGCCGAGCGCTCGACCTGGCAGAAGGCGCTGCGGCAGAAGCGGTTCGTCTTCGGCGGCATCATCACCATCGCGGTGGCCCTCTTCGCCCTGTTCGGGCCGTTCTTCGCCCCCTACGGCGAGAACGAGGTCGTCGGCCCGCCGTACTCCTCGCAGGGCGTGTTCGGCACCGACTACCTCGGCCAGGACGTCCTCTCCCGGCTGATGTACGGCGGCACCGAGGTCCTCATCATCGCCGTGCTCGCCACGCTGCTCAGCACGATCGTCGGGACGCTCATCGGCGTCGTCGCGGCCTACGGCGGCGGCTGGTGGGACGAGGTGATCATGCGCCTCAACGACGTGCTGCTCTCCTTCCCGCAGATCCTGCTGGCCCTGGTCGTGCTGACCTCGGTCGAGCCAGCCCAAGGCCTGGATGCTCGTCGTCCTCGTCGGACTCTCCAACGCTCCGCGCACCGCCCGGATCGCCCGCGGCGTCGCCCTCGGCCTCGTCTCCCGCGACTTCGTGCACGCCGCCGAGGCCCTGGGCGAGAAGCGCTCCCGGGTGATCGTGGCCGAGGTGCTGCCCAACATGAACGCCCCGCTGCTCGCCGAGGCCGGCCTGCGGCTGACGTTCTCCATCGCCCTGGTCGCCGCCCTCGGGTTCCTCGGCATCACCACCGACCCGAGTGCCGCCAACTGGGGGCAGATGATCAACGAGAACCGGCTGGGACTGGCCACCCAGGCCTGGGCCGTGCTGGCGCCCGTGCTCGTCATCGGTCTGTTCACCATCGGCACCAACCTGACGGCCGACGGCATCGCCCAGGTCAACCAGCGGGGAGGTGACGACTGATGAGCGCCCCCGCCCAGGAACCCACGGCGACGACTCGCGCCAGCAGCGGCATCACCATCGAGGACCTCCGCATCGGCCTGACCAGCCGCCCCGGCGTCGACGTCGTCGACGACATCGACCTGGTGCTGCGCCCCGGCGAGGTGGTCGGCCTGGTCGGCGAGTCCGGCAGCGGCAAGACCACCGTCGGCACCGCCCTGCTGGGCTACACCCGGCCCGGCGCGGCGATCGAGCAGGGCAAGATCCTCTTCGAGGACAACGACGTGCTCGGCCTGCCCTGGCAGCAGGTGCGCCAGCTGCGCGGCGAGGAGATCGCCTACGTCCCGCAGGACCCGGCATCGGCCCTCAACCCCGCCATCCGCATCGGCCGGCAGATCGTCGAGCTGATGGAGCTGCGCGGCCTCGGCACCGCCGAGAGCCGGCTCCAGGGTGCGCGCGACGGGCTGGCCGAGGTGGGCCTGCCCAACGACGACGAGTTCCTGCGCCGCTACTCCCACCAGCTCTCCGGCGGGCAGGTGCAGCGCGTCGCGCTGGCGATGGCCTTCCTGCCCAAGCCCAAGGTGCTCGTGCTCGACGAGCCCACCACCGGTCTGGACGTCACCACCCAGGGCATGGTGCTGCAGACGATGGGCGAGCTGTGCCGCACCCACGGCGTCGCGGCCCTCTACGTCACCCACGACCTGGCCGTGATCGCCAACATCGCCGACCGGGTCGCCGTGATGTACGCCGGCCAGATCGCCGAGCTCGGTGAGCGCGACACGATCTTCCAGAACCCCACGCACCCCTACACCCGGGCGCTGCTGGACTCGATCCCCCACCTCAGCCAGGCACGCGCGCTCGAGCGGCATCCCCGGCCGCACCCCCGCCCCCGGTGCCCGGCCGTCCGGCTGCCGGTTCAACGACCGCTGCGAGTTCGCCATCGACGAGTGCCGCGCGGCGGTGCCCGAGCTCCGACGACGTCACGCCCGGGCACAGCGTGCGCTGCATCCGGGCCGGCGACATCGGCACCTGGGACATCTCCCGCGGCACGGTCCCCGACACCGACCCCGACAAGACGCGCGACATCATCCTGAGCCTCGACAACCTCGGCGTCTTCTACGGCCAGAAGCAGGTCGTCTTCGACGTGACCTTCGACCTGGGCAAGGCGGAGGTCGTCGCGCTGGTGGGCGAGTCCGGCTCCGGCAAGACCACGATCTCGCGCTGCGTGGGTGGCCTGCACAAGGAGTGGACCGGTTCGATCGACTTCGAGGGCAACGAGCTCGGCCACGGCTCGCGCAAGCGCAGCGTCGAGGACCGCAAGCGGATCCAGTACATCTTCCAGAACCCCTACCTGTCGCTGAACCCGCGGCTGACCATCGAGCAGATCGTGAAGCGGCCGATGGAGCTGTTCGGCATCGCCTCCGGCAAGGCCGCCACCGAGCGCGTGGTGGAGCTGCTCGACCAGGTCGCCCTCGGCCCGGCCGTGCTGAAGTACCAGGCCAGCCGTCTCTCCGGTGGCGAGCGCCAGCGGGTGGCCATCGCCCGCGCGCTGGCCGCCGAGCCCGACGTGCTCGTCTGCGACGAGATCACCTCGGCCCTCGACGTCTCCGTCCAGGGCTCGATCGTCGCGCTGCTGGAGTCGCTGCGGGTCTCCCGCGGCATCAGCATGCTGTTCGTCACCCACAACCTCGCGCTGGTGCGCTCCATCGCCGACCGCGTGCAGATCCTCAACGCCGGCCGGGTCGTCGAGGCCGGCCCCGTCGTCGAGGTGATGGAGTCCCCGAAGGAGGAGTACACCAAGCGCTGCTCGCGAACAGTCCGCGAATCGACTGATGTCATGCCCACCCAGGACGACCTGGAGACCGGGCGGCCTGGCTCTCCACGATGGCGTTCATCGACCCCCAGAACGACGCCGGCCGCCGCCACGTCGAGGTCCCCGCCTCCCAGCCGCGGCCCCTCCCCCGCGAGCTCCGCCCGCTGACCGCGCAGATCCCCGGCGCCGGACGGCACGCGCGACCTCGACGCCTGGGTCAGCGAGACGCACACCACCGCGCTGCTGGTGCTCGACGGCCCGCTCGGCCAGGGCTCCGTCGTGCACGAGTGGTACGCCGCCGGGGTCGACCCCGAGTCACTGCTCCTCGGGCGCCTCGATGACCAAGTCGGTGCTCGCCCACCTCGTCGGCAACGCCATCGCCTCGGGGGCGATGCAGCTCGAGGACGCCGTCACCGCAGCACGTGCCCGAGCTCGCCGGGCTCGGGCTACGCGCGGCTGCACCGTCGAGCACGTGCTGACCATGACCTCCGGGACCGACTGGGTCGAGGACCACCGCGACCCGAGCGGCCCGGCGACGCGGCTGATCTCCTGCTTCGCGGGCGACGGCGGCAGCTCGCGCGACCTGCTGGGCCGGGTCGCAGCGATGGACCCGCCCGGCACCAGGTGGGAGTACAGCACCGCCGACTCGCAGGTGCTCGACTGGGTTCGCGAGCGCGCGACCGGCACCACCTACGCCGAGGCGCTGACCGAGCTGTGGCGCGTCCTGGGCTGCGTCCGCGACGCGGTCGTGGGCGTCGACGCCGCGGGCGTCCCCCTGGCCGGCGGCGGCACTGGCGGCCTGCGCCGAGGACTGGCTGCGGCTCGCGGCGGTCCAGCTCACCGGCACGGCGTACGACGCCCGCGTGCTCGGTCCCGACTGGGTGCAGCGCTCCTCGACTCCCCCGTCACCCTGGATGGCGCCCGGTCGGCTGCCCAGCTCGATCACCACGCACGCCGGGTTCGGCTACCACTGGTGGCCGCTCGACCCCGACGGCGTCCGCGTGACCTCTGACGGCAGCCGCGGGCAGTTCGGCTACGTCGACCGCGACCTCGGCGTCGCGGTGCTCAAGACCTCGTTGTGGCCCTACGACGACTTCCTCGTCGACCGGCAGCAGCGGGACCTGTCCTACCTGGGTCTCCCCCTCGTCGCAGCCGCGGCGCGGACGACCCCTGACACCACGGAGGTGAACCCATGAGAACGATCATGAACCGGAAGGTGATCATCACCTGTGCCCTCACCGGCGCCGGCGACACCGTCGGGAGGTCCGAGCACGTCCCGGTCACTCCCGAGCAGATCGCCGAGTCCGGCATCGCGGCCGCCAAGGCCGGCGCCACCGTGGTCCACGTCCATGTGCGCGAGCCGTCGACCGGCCAGGGTTCCCGCGAGGTGTCCTACTACCGCGAGGCGGTCGAGCGCATCCGCGCGAGCGGCGTCGACGTCATCATCAACACCACCGCCGGCATGGGCGGCGACCTGATGCTCGACCCGCACGACCCGACCACGTTCGTGGAGGGCACCGACCTGGTCAGCGGCGTGGAGCGGCTCAAGCACGTCGAGGAGGTCATGCCCGACATCTGCACGCTCGACTGCGGCAGCCTCAACTTCGGCGAGGGCAGTCTCGTCTACGTCAGCACGCCCGACATGCTCCGCGAGGGCGCCAAGCGCATCCAGGAGCTCGGCGTGCGCTGCGAGATGGAGATCTTCGACACCGGCCACCTGTGGTTCGCCAACACGCTGGTCGAGGAGGGGCTGATCGACGCCCCGCCGCTCTACCAGCTCTGCATGGACATCCCGTACGGCGCCCCGGCCGACCCCGCGCTGCTCACCACGATGGTGCAGCAGCTCCCCGAGGGGGCCCACTGGGCGTCCTTCGCGCTGGGCCGGATGCAGTTCCCGTGGGTCGCCCAGTCGGTGCTGCTCGGCGGCCACGTGCGCGTCGGGCCTGGAGGACAACCTCTACCTCTCCAAGGGGGTCAAGGCGACCAACGCCCAGCTCGCCGACCGCGCCAAGACCATCGTCGAGGCGATGGGCGCCAGCGTCGCCACTCCCGACGAGGCCCGCGAGATGCTCAACCTGAAGCCGCGGGCCTGATGCCCGCCGTACCCGTGGACGTCGCCGACGTCCGCACCGTCTGCTGCGCCGGCACCGGCGTGATCGGTGGCGGCTGGGTCGCGTACTTCCTCGCCCACGGCTACGACGTCGTGGCCTGGGATCCCGCGCCCGGAGCCGAGGAACGGCTGCGTCACCTCGTCGACGCCGCGTGGCCGGCGCTGACCGAGCTCGGGCTCTCCGAGGGCGCGGACCGCTCGCGGCTCAGCCTTCGAGCCCGACCTCACCAAGGCCCTGGCCGGCGCGCAGTTCGTGCAGGAGAGCGCGCCGGAGGACCTCGAGCTCAAGCGGTCGCTGCTCGCCGACATCGACGCGGCGGCGCCCGAGGGCATCGTGATCTCGTCGTCGACGTCGGGCTACGGCATGAGCGAGATGTACACCTCGTGCGAGAACCCGGAGCGCCTCGTCGTCGGCCACCCGTTCAACCCGCCGTACCTGATCCCGCTCGTCGAGGTCGTCGGCGGCGAGAAGACCTCCGACGAGGTCGTCGCGTGGACCTCCGACTTCTTCCGCCACGTCGGCAAGTCGGTGATCACCATGGACCGCGAGGTGCCGGGCTTCATCGCCAACCGGCTCCAGGAGGCGCTCTGGCGCGAGGCGCTGCACATGGTGGCCGCGGGTGAGGCGACGGTGGAGCAGATCGACCTGTCCATCACCGACGGTCCCGGGCTGCGCTGGCCGGTGCAGGGACCGATGCTGACCTTCCACCTCGCCGGTGGCCAGGGCGGGATGGCGCACATGCTCGACCACTTCGGGCCGTCGCTGCAGTCCCCGTGGACCCGGCTCGATCGCCGCCGAGCTCACCCCCGAGCTCCGCGACGCCGTGGTCGAGGGCTGCGACCGGGAGGCCGACGGCCGCACCATCGACGAGCTGGTGGCCGAGCGCGACGCCGGCGTGATCGCCGTGCTGCGGGCACTCGGGCGCACATGAGCGAGCCGAGCCCGCTGTGCACCTGGGAGGAGCCGGTCCTCGACGAGTGGATCGACTACAACGGGCACCTGTCCGAGCCCTACTACGTGCTGGTGCTCGGCCACGCCACCGACGAGGTGATGGACACGGTCGGGCTCGGCCCGGCGTACCGCGAGAGCACGGGTGCCTCGCTCTACACGGTCGAGGCGCACGTCCGCTACCTCGACCAGGTCGGTCCGGGTGAGCAGCTCGAGGCGCGGTCCTGGGTCATCGGGGCGACCGGCAAGCTGCTCTGGATCTGGCACGAGCTCTGGGCGGCGGGCACGCTGCGCGCCACCGAGGAGATCCTCGGCCTGCACGTCGACACCGGCTCGGTCAGCGGCACGCCGCCAGCGTGCCCTTCCCCGACGACGTCGCCGCGCGGATCCAGGCCGCGCTGGTCCCGCCGGGTCCGGACGCGTCGCGCTCCATCCGGGTGGGCCGATGAGCGCCTGCTGCTCGCCGGGCTCGGCAGCCGCGCGGACCCGCTGCCGCCGTCGCGGAGCTCCCCCGGCGCCACGAGCCAGGACTGGTCGCCCGACGAGGGACTCCGACTGGTCCCCCTGCGGGGCGGCAGCTTCGCGATGGGCTCCGAGGACGCCGAGGCGGTGCCGGGCGACGGCGAGGGCCCGGTCCGCGAGGTGAGCGTCGCGCCGTTCGCGATCGACGCCCACTGCGTGAGCAACCAGCGCTTCGCGGCCTTCGTCGAGGCGACCGGTCACGTCACCGACGCCGAGCGCTTCGGCTGGTCCTTCGTCTTCGAGGGTTTCCTGCCCGCGAACGTGCGCGACGTACGACCGCGTCGTCGGGGCGACCTGGTGGGCGGCCGTCCCCGAGGCCTCGTGGCGCAGGCCGGAGGGTCCCGGCAGCGACCTGACCGACCGCGCGGACCACCCCGTGGTGCACGTGTCCTTCAACGACGCCCTCGCCTACTGCCTCTGGGCCTCGGTCCGGCTGCCCACCGAGGCCGAGTGGGAGTACGCCGCCCGCGGCGGCCTGGACCAGGCCCGCTACCCGTGGGGCGACGAGCTGCTGCCCGACGGAGCGCACGCGTGCAACATCTGGCAGGGCAGCTTCCCGCACACCAACACGGTCGACGACGGCTGGTTCGGCACCGCCCCCGTGGACGCCTTCGAGCCCAACGGCCACGGCCTGTTCAACGTCTCCGGCAACGTCTGGGAGTGGACGAGTGACCCGTGGTCGGTCGGCGACGCGGTCGACCAGGGCAGCCGCGTGATCCGCGGCGGCTCCTACCTGTGCCACGCGTCGTACTGCAACCGCTACCGGGTCTCGGCCCGCACCCTGAGCACCCCCGACTCCTCCACCGGCCACCAGGGGTTCCGCGTCGCGCTGTGACCGGGACGGGGCGGGACAGATGCCCCGTCGCGATCGGGACTCCGGCCTCATGACCGGGGCACGCTGTCTGCGGAGACTGCAGGGGACGAGTGGCACCCAGCACCTCGCACGCGTGTCGAGGAACGGAGAAGTCCATGCGCAAGACCCTTGTCCCCCTTCTGCTGGCCGGACTCAGTCTGTCCATCGCCCCGGCGGCCCAGGCCACCATCCGTGACGTCACCGACCCGGCCGGGGACGTCACGGTCGAGACCTGGGACGCGAGCGGCAACGTGACACGTCGCCGCGATGCCGGCGCCGAGGTCGACGTCGTGTTCATGCGGATCCAGCACACCGCGACGCAGGTCGTCGTCTACACCCGCTACCGCGAGCTCTCCGTGCCCCAGCAGTACGGATCGTTCTCCTACGGGTTCCAGGGCAACAACCGGAAGAGTGCCTTCGTCGAGATCGAGACCCGGCACGCCCGTCCCCAGGGCACCGGGAGTGCCGGGACCAGTGACGGCCGCCGCTGCCCGTTCGCCTACCGGATCAACTACGAAACCAACTCGGTCTCGATGCGCATCTCCCGCGGATGCCTGGCCCAGCCGAAGTACGTCCGCGTCAGCCAGGTCAGCAGCACCGAGCGCTTCCCGTTCGACGGTTCGAGCGTGTACCGCTCGGACAGCGCCACCCGGGACGGAGGCAGTCAGGAGCAGGGATACGTGTCGCGGAGCCCCTGGGTGGTCACCGGGTGACAGCTCGCGCGTGACGCGCGCGGAGCTCCTGCGCACCGCCACCTGCGCGACCCCGGATTGCCGGGACCGGACATGGCTGGTTGATCACACGTGCCAACAAGGTGTCGTTTGATCGCACGTTCCAACATCGAGAGACCGAGGCGCTCTGTCGACGCCGTGGGTAGCCTTGCGCTCGTGGACCCCGTTCCTGTGTGCCTCGAGCCACCCCGCCCTCCGTGGCGGGTGTTGGTCACGGAACGGAGAGCCACGGATGGCTCACTCTCCTCACAGGCAGCACAAGGGCTGCCAGCTCTGTAAGCCTCACAAGAACCGGCGTCACGGCCGTGCTGCACGCGAGCCGTGGGCTGTCCTTCGCAAGGTTGGCAAGAAGCGTCGCCTGCGTCGCGGCGACTTGGGAGACTCGGGCGAGTCCCGCTACGACGGGTAGTGGGTGCCGCGACGTGTGCCGCCGGCATGTAGCGGACCCCCGTGACGGGCCGGGCTGACGTCCCTGCGAGCCCACAGCCCGCCGAACTACCCGACCGACGCCCGGGTCCATCGCCACTCCCAGACGACGCCGACCTCGGGGTCCTCCTGGTCCGCGACGTGCTCGAAAGCCAGGGACACGAGCACGCCCGTGGACGGATTGGGGCCGGGCAGGGTGTGCGCGATGACGTGGTCGACCTCTCCGCTCGCGACGGCACGTTCGACGAGCGCCCGAGCGGCGGCAGCACCGAAGCCGTGGCCACGGAACTCAGGAGCGACCTCGTAGCCGATCTCGACCGTCCGCCCCTGCGGCGGACCCGTGAAGCCACCCGAGCCGACCAGCTGCCCGTTCGCGCGGTCGACGAAGAGCTGCATCGACCACGCACGATCGGCGTCAGACGCATTCCGCAGCTGCTCCAGGGTGAAGCCGATGGCCTCGGGGAACTCGGGCCAACCCTCCGGGACCGGCGAGCCGACCAGCTCGCCGAACAGCGAGGGGTCGTCGTTCAGCGCGTTCAGCAGCGGCACGGTCGCAGCGACGAGACGAACCTGCGGGTGAGATGACATGTGGCAGCCCGCGCAGGCCTCAGGTCGTGCGGGTGGCGACCGCGTCGGCGAAGGCCTCGAGCGCGACGCGCACGGAGCCGTCGGGGAGCACCTTCAGCAGCGCCTTGGCCTCGGCGGCCAGCGCGATGACGTAGGCACGGGCCTCGGCCATCGCGGCGTGGGCGCGCAGGAGCGCCAGCGCCTCGGCGTGCGGGGCGTCGTCGGTGAGGTCGGAGCCGAGCAGCTCGAGCAGCCGGGCGTCGGCGGGGTCGGTGGACCGCTGGGCGATCAGCACCGGCAGGGTGGGCACGCCCTCGCGCAGGTCGGTGCCGGGCGTCTTGCCGGACTCCTCGGTCTCGGAGGCGATGTCGAGGATGTCGTCGGAGAGCTGGAACGCGACGCCGACCTTCTCGCCGTACTCCGTCAGCGCCTCGACGACGTCGGCGGGCGCACCCGCGAACATCGCGCCGTAGCGCGCGGAGGTGGCGATCAGTGAGCCGGTCTTGCCGGCCACCACGCGCAGGTAGTGCTCGAGCGGGTCCTGGTCGTCGGTCGGCCCGAGCGTCTCGAGGATCTGTCCCTCGACGAGGCGGGTGAAGGTCTGGGCCTGGATCCGCACGGCCTCCGGCCCGAGGTCGGCGGTCAGCTCCGAGGACTTCGAGAACAGGAAGTCGCCGGTCAGGATCGCGACGTGGTTGTCCCAGCGGGCGTTCGCCGACGCGGCGCCGCGACGCAGGTCGGCCTCGTCCATCACGTCGTCGTGGTAGAGCGAGGCGAGGTGGGTGAGCTCGACGACGCACGCGGAGGTGAGTACGCCGTCCGCGGCTCGGGTCACCGGTCTCGGCGGCCAGCAGCACCAGCAGCGGCCGGAACCTCTTGCCGCCGGCCTCCATCAGGTGGCGGGCGGCCTGGGTGACGAACCCGGCCTCGCTCTGCACGTGCTCGAGGAGCGCCTGCTCGACCTCGTCCATCCGGTCGCGCAGACGAGACTCGAGCTCCTCGTCGAGGATGGGCAGGGCCAAGCTACCGCTCATCCGGGGTCCCCGCGGAATCGCGCGCGAACCGCGCGCCGCGAGTGCAGCAGACGCCGCGCGCGATTTCGTGGGGTGGTGCTCACCTGATGAATACTCCCACGCGACCGAGCAGGTCGATCAAGGCGCCCGGGACGATGCCCAGCAGCAGGGTCATCGCGACACCGACCGCGATGACGGTGCTGGTCAGCACGCTCGGGGTGGTCACGCTCGGACCCTCACCGATCGGCTCGGAGAAGAACATCAGCACGATCACGCGGACGTAGAAGTACGCCGCCACCGCCGACATCAGCACCGCCACGATGACCACCGGCCATGCTCCGGCCGACAACGCCACCGCGAACACGGCCCACTTGCCGGTGAAGCCGCTCGTCAGCGGGATGCCCGCCATCGCCAGCAGCAGGAAGGCGAACAGGCCCGCCACGAGGGGCGACACCTTGCCGAGGCCCTGCCAGCGCGACAGGTGGGTCGCCTCTCCCCCGGCGTCACGCACGACGGTCACGAGCGCGAACGCCGCGAGCGTCGAGAAGCCGTAGGTGGTCAGGTAGAACAGCACCGCCGAGACGCCGGTGAGGCTGCCGCCGGCGATCTCGTTGAGCGACCTGATGCCGAGGAACCCGGTCAGGATGAAGCCCGCGTGGGCGATCGAGGAGTAGGCCAGCAGCCGCTTGATGTCGGTCTGCGAGATGGCGAGCACCGAGCCGACCACCATCGTCAGGATCGCGACGATCCAGATCATCGGCGTCCAGTCGGTCCGGTCGCCGCCGAAGGCGACGTAGAACAGCCGCAGCAGGGCACCGAACGCGGCGACCTTCGTGCTGGCCGCCATGAACGCGGTGACCGCGGTCGGGGCGCCCTGGTAGACGTCGGGCGTCCAGGCGTGGAACGGCGCGGCGCCGACCTTGAAGAGCAGGCCGACGGCCAGCAGGGCGATGCCGCCGAGCAGCAGGCCCGTGCTGCCGGTCTGCCCGGCGACCGCGTCGGCGATCTGCGCGAAGCCCATCGAGCCGGCGTACCCGTAGACCAGCGCGATGCCGTAGACGAAGAAGCCGGAGCTGAACGCGCCGAGCAGGAAGTACTTCATCGCCGCTTCCTGGCTCAGCAGGCGGCGCCGACGGGCGAGGCCGCAGAGCAGGTAGAGCGGCAGCGACAGGACCTCGAGGGCCACGAACATGGTGAGCAGGTCGTTGGAGGCCGGGAACATCAGCATCCCGGAGACCGCGAACATCATCAGCGGGAAGACCTCGGTGTGCTCGAGGCCCTTGGTCGAGGCCTCCCGCTCCGCCTCGGTGCCGGGGAGGGCCGCGGCCTGCCCGGCGAAGGAGAGTACGCCGCCTTCGAGCGCCCGCTCGGCGAACAGCAGCACGCTCAGCAGCGAGAGCACGAGCACGAGCAGCCAGCAGACCAGCGCGGGACCGTCGACGGCCAGCGCGCCCATCGCGACCACCTCGCCGGACTTCGGCGTGGCCGAGCCGGGGTTCAGGTCGAGGAAGATCATCACCGAGGTGACGATCGCGGCGATGATCCCGGCGAGCGCGAGCAGGACCTGGATCAGGTAGCGGCGACCGCGCGGGACGAACGCCTCGACCAGCACGCCGAGGACGGCGGCGCCGAGAACGATCAGGATCGGCGAGACGGTGAAGTACTCGATGGTGGGGGCTTCGAAGCCGTTCACTCGTGCGCCTCCCCTTCGGTCACGGTGGGTTGGGGATCGTGCTTGTCCACCTGCGCCATCGTGTGGTCGACGGCGGGGTTGATCACGTCGAGCAGCGGCTTCGGGAAGAAGCCGAGCACCACGATGAGCAGCAGCAAGGGAGCCAGCGACACGATCTCGCGGACGTTCAGGTCAGGCATGCCGACGACGCCCTCGCGGACCGGGCCGGTCATGGTGCGCTGGTACATCCACAGGACGTAGATGGCGACCAGCACGATGCCGAGCACGGCGAACGAGGCGGCCCACGGCGAGTGCACGAAGGCGCCCACCATGACGAGCAGCTCGGAGACGAACGGCGAGAGCCCCGGCAGCGACACCGCGGACAGGCCGGAGACCAGGAACAGTCCGGCCAGCACCGGGGCGACCTTCTCGACCCCGCCGAAGTCGTCGATCTCGGCGGAGCCGCGCCTCTTGATCAGGAACCCGGTGACCAGGAACAGCGCGGCCGTGGAGAGCCCGTGGTTGAACATGTAGAGGTTGGCGCCCGACAGGCCCTGGCTGTTCATCACGAAGATGCCCAGCACGATGAAGCCGAAGTGGCTCACCGAGGAGTAGGCGATCAGGCGCGGGATGTTCTGGGCCCCGATCGCCATGAACGCGCCGTACAGGATGCTGACGATCGCGAGCACGACCACCACCGGTGTCGCCCAGCGCGACGCCTCGGGGAACAGCTCGAGGCAGAACCGGATCATCCCGAAGGTGCCGATCTTGTCGAGCACGCTGACCAGCAGCACCGAGGTGCCGGGGGTCGCGCTGGCCGTGGTGTCGGGCAGCCAGGTGTGCACCGGGAACATCGGCGCCTTGATCGCGAAGGCGATGAAGAAGCCGAGGAACATCCAGCGGCCGACCTCGGTGCCGAAGTCCATCTTGGCCAGCTCGGAGACGAGGTACGTCGGACCGGCCTCGGTCTTGGACGACTCGACGTAGAGCCCGATCACCGAGGCGAGCATGACCAGTCCGCCGAACAGCGAGTAGAGCAGGAACTTCACCGCGGCCCGGACGCGGTCCGGTCCGCCGTACCCGGCGACCAGGAAGTAGACCGGGATCAGGGTCGCCTCGAAGAAGACGTAGAACAAGAAGACGTCGGTCGCGGCGAAGACCCCGATCGACAGGCCCTCGAGCGCGAGGATCCAGGCGAAGAAGCCCTTGGCGCCCCACCGACCGAGGTCACCGTCGTTCCACGACGCCAGGATCACGACCGGGGTGAGGATCACGGTGAGCAGCACCAGCGCCAGGCCGATGCCGTCGAGCCCGAGCGCGTAGTGGGCGCCGAACAGCTTGATCCACTCGACGTCCTCGGAGTAGTCCATGCCGCCGCCGGGCTCGTACCCGATGGCGAGGACGACGCCGAGCACCAGCGTCAGCAGCGAGAAGCCGAGCGCGATCTGCTTGGGAGCAGCCGTCGCCGCGCGGGCAGGGAGCACCACCAGCACCAGCGACCCGACGATCGGCAGGAGCAGCAGGATGGTCAGCCAGGAAGCGGAAGGAGCCCGCGATTTCGTGGGGAGGTTCACGCGAGGTTCACCACCACGAGAGCAAGGAGGACGAGGGCAGCGCCGCCGAGCAGGCCGAGCGCGTAGGAGCGGACGAAGCCGTTCTGGGCCAGGCGCAGGCGGCCGGAGATCTTGCCGAACGCGCCGGCCGTGCCCATGGCACCGCCGTCGACGACCGAGGTGTCGAAGACCTCGAGGCCCTCGACGAAGCGCATGCCCGGGTCGACGATGACCTCCTGGTTGAAGGCGTCGCCGTAGAGCTCGTTGCGGCCGGCGGTGGTGAACACCGAGACCTTGGTGGGCGCCACGCGCGGGATGTCACGCCGGCCGAAGAGCATCCAGGCGATGGCGACGCCGATCGCCACCACGACGACCGCGATCCCACTGATCGCCAGCGCGGGCAGCGGCGGATCCTCGTGCGGCGCGGTGCCGACGACCGGCGAGAGGAAGTCGACGATCCAGTCGTTGACCAGCAGCAGGCCGCCGAGGAGGGACAGCGCGCCCAGCACCATCAGCGGGATCGTCATCACCTTCGGCGACTCGTGCGGGTGCACGCCCTTCTCCCAGCGCTCCTTGCCGAAGAAGGTCATCAGCATCAGCCGGGTCATGTAGAAGCCGGTGACGCCCGCACCCAGCAGGGCGCACAGGCCGAGCCAGCTGTTCTGTGCCAGCGCGGTCTCGATGATCTTGTCCTTCGACCAGAAGCCGTCGAAGCCGGGGAACCCGATGATCGCGAGGTAGCCCATCGTGAAGGTCAGGAAGGTGACCGGCATCACCTTGCGGAGCGCGCCGTAGTGGCGCATGTCGACGTCGTCGTTGGTGCCGTGCATCACCGAGCCGGCGCCGAGGAACATGTTGGCCTTGAAGAAGCCGTGCATCAGCAGGTGGAAGATCGCGAACGCGTAGCCGGCGACACCGAGCCCGGCGGCCAGGATCATGTAGCCGATCTGGCTCATCGTCGAGCCGGCGAGCACCTTCTTGATGTCGTCCTTCGCACAGCCGATCCAGGCACCCATCAGCAGCGTGATGGTGCCGACGATCGCGACGGCGAGCCGCGCGTCGGCGGTGTACTCGAAGATGAACTGCGAGCGGACGATCAGGTAGACGCCCGCGGTCACCATCGTCGCCGCGTGGATCAGCGCCGACACGGGGGTCGGGCCCTCCATCGCGTCGAGCAGCCAGGTCTGCAGCGGGAACTGCGCCGACTTTCCGCAGGCGGCCAGCAGCAGGAGCAGGCCGATCGCGGTCATCACGCCCTGCGAGGCGCCGCTGGTCAGCTCGGAGACGCCGGCGAACGAGGTGGTGCCGAAGGTGACGAAGATCAGGCCGATGCCGAGCGAGAGCCCGATGTCACCGACGCGGTTGATCACGAACGCCTTCTTGGCGGCGGCCGCGGCGGACGGCTTGTACTGCCAGAAGCCGATCAGCAGGTACGACGCCAGGCCGACGCCCTCCCAGCCGAGGAACACCCCGACGTAGTCCGACGCGAGCACCAGCATCAGCATCGCGGTGACGAACAGGTTCAGGTAGCCGAAGAAGCGGCGACGGCGCTCGTCGTGCTCCATGTAGCCGACCGAGTAGACGTGGATCAGGCCGCCGACCCCGGTGATCAGCAGCAGGAACAGCGCGGACAGCGGGTCGTAGAGCAGGCCGAGCTTGACGTCCCAGTCGCCGGAGCTGAACCAGTTCCAGAGGGTCAGGCTGATCTGGCGGTCGTTCTCCTCGCGTCCCAGGATCGAGAAGAACAGCACCAGCGAGCAGACGAACGAGCCGAGCACGGTGGCGCAGCCGAGCAGGTGGCCCCACCGGTCGGTGAACCGCCCACCGAGCAGCAGCACCGCGGCGCCGAAGGCCGGCAGCGCGAGCACCAGCACCAGCCAGATGCCGAGGGAGCCCGCCGCACTCGGGTCGACGACCGGTACCTGGCCGTGGCCCTCTTGGGCGAGGACGGTCATGGCAGAGGTGTACAAGAAGAACCCCTTAGTACTTCAGCAGACTGGCGTCGTCGACCGAGGCCGAGCGGCGGGTGCGGAAGATGGTCATGATGATCGCGAGCCCGACGACCACCTCGGCGGCAGCCACGACCATGACGAAGAACGCCGCGATCTGGCCGTCGAGGTTGCCGTTCACCCGGGAGAAGGTCACCAGCGCGAGGTTGCTCGCGTTGAGCATCAGCTCCACGCACATGAACACCACGATGGCGTTGCGACGCGTGAGCACGCCGACCGAGCCGATCGTGAAGAGGATCGCGGACAGCACGATGAAGGGGGTGGCGCTCATACGGGGTCCCCGATCGAGTGTGAGCGGAGCCGCAATCCAACCCGAACCTGCGCAGGGCCTCGGAGCGAGCAGTCGATTGGGGTGTTCATCGCCGCACCTCCCTCGGTGGAGTCGTCGCGCGGGGCCACGGTCTGGTCGGACCCACCGGTGCGCTCGACCTGGGTGGCACTGCCCGGAGACCGGTTGACCGAGCCGCGGGCAGCGAGCACCCGGGAGATCGAGGCCTCGGAGGGCGTGCCGTCGGGCAGCAGCGCCGGGGTGTCGACCGCGTTGTGGCGGGCGAACACTCCGGGTGGGGGCAGCGGGCCGAGGTGCTTGCCGTGGTCGGCGTAGTCACGCATCCGCTGGGCAGCGGCGTCGCGCTGGGTCACCTTCGGCGTGAGCCGCTCGCGGTGAGCGAGCACCATCGCACCCAGGGCAGCGGTGATCAGCAGGGCCGAGGTGACCTCGAAGGCGAAGACGTACTTGGTGAACAGCACCTGCGCGATCGCGGGGACGTTGCCTTCCTCGTTGGCGTCGCCGAGCCCGGCGATCGCACCGACCGACACCTGGGCGACGCCGAGGACGAGCGTCGCGCCGAAGATCAGGCCGATCACGGCGGCGAAGAGACGCTGGCCGCGGATGGTCTCGACGACGGAGTCCGAGGCGTCCACCCCGACCAGCATCAGCACGAAGAGGAACAGCATCAGGATGGCGCCGGTGTAGACGATGATCTGCACCGCGAAGAGGAACGGCGCGTCCTGCACGGCGTACAGCACCGCGAGGCTGATCATCACGACCGCGAGCAGCAGCGCGCAGTGCACGGCCTTGCGGGCGAACAGCAGGCCGAGGGCGCTGATCACCATGATCGGCGCGAGGATCCAGAAGGCGATCATGCGGTGCCTCCCTCGTCGGCGCCGTCCGGGACGTCGTCCTGGCGACGCAGCGTGCCGCGGTAGTAGTCGCCCTCGTCCTCACCCAGACGCATCGGGTGCGGGGGCTGCTCCATGCCGGGCAGCAGCGGGGCGAGCAGGTCCTGCTTCTCGTAGATCAGGTCGGCCCGGTTGTTGTCGGCCAGCTCGTACTCGTTGGTCATCGTCAGCGCACGGGTCGGGCACGCCTCGATGCACAGGCCGCAGAGGATGCAGCGCAGGTAGTTGATCTGGTAGACGCGGCCGTAGCGCTCACCGGGGCTGAACCGGTCGTCCTCGGTGTTGGAGGCGCCCTCGACGTAGATCGCGTCCGCGGGACAGGCCCACGCGCACAGCTCGCAGCCGATGCACTTCTCGAGGCCGTCGGGCCAGCGGTTCAGCTGGTGCCGGCCGTGGAAGCGCGGAGCGGTGGGGTTCTTCTCGAAGGGGTACTGCTCGGTGACGACCTTGCGGAACATCGTCCGAAACGTGACCCCGAACCCGGCGACCGGGTCCCAGAGCTGTTCCTTCAGCGAGGCCATCAGCGGTTACCTCCTTGGTGCTCGACGTCACGGTCGAACTCCGTCTCGGTGGGCATGGGCGGCACGGGGTAGCCACCGGCGAAGGCGTCGAACTCCTGGGAGTCGGCCTCGTCGACCGCCGGTTCGCGCTCGGGCACGAGCAGCAGTCCGACGAGTACGACGGCCAGCACGACCGCCATCCCGATCAGCCAGGACCGGTCGATGCCACCGCGCAGGTCGATCACCCGGATGGTGGCGACGGCGATGATCCAGACGATCGAGCACGGGGATGAGCACCTTCCAGCCGAACGCCATGAACTGGTCGTAGCGCAGCCGCGGCAGTGACCCGCGCAGCCAGATGAAGATGAAGATGAAGAACAGGACCTTGCCCATGAACCAGAGGAACGGCCAGTAGCCCTCGTTGGCGCCGTCCCAGATCGAGATCGGCCACGGTGCTCGCCAGCCGCCCAGGAACAGGGTGGTCGCCAGCGCCGAGACGGTGGCCATGTTGATGTACTCGGCGAGGAAGAACAGCGCGAACTTCAGCGACGAGTACTCGGTGTGGAACCCGCCGACCAGCTCGCCCTCGGCCTCGGGCAGGTCGAACGGCGCCCGGTTGGTCTCACCGATCATCGCGATCACGTAGATGATGAACGACGGGATCAGGGTGAACGCGAACCAGACGTCCTTCTGGGAGTTCACGATCTCCGAGGTCGACATCGACCCGGCGTGCAGGAACACCGCGACCAGCGCGAGCCCCATCGCGACCTCGTAGGAGATCATCTGGGCGCTCGAGCGCAGCCCGCCGAGCAGGGAGTACGTCGACCCGCTCGACCAGCCGCCGAGCACGATCCCGTAGATGCCGATCGAGGCGATCGCCATCACGAAGATGACGGCCACTGGCATGTCCGTGAGCTGGAGCGGAGTCTCCTGCCCGAACATGTCCACCACGGGTCCGAACGGGATCACCGCGAAGGTCACGAACGCCGGCACGGTGGCGATCACCGGCGCCAGGATGAAGACCAGCTTGTCGGCGGCCTTGGGGACGATGTCCTCCTTCAGCGCCAGCTTCACGCCGTCGGCGAGGCTCTGCAGCAGGCCGAACGGTCCGTGCACGTTGGGGCCGATGCGGTGCTGCATCCGGGCCACGACCCGGCGCTCCCACCAGATGTTGAACAGGGTCAGCAGCACCAGGATCAGGAAGATCAGCACGGCCTTGATGATCACCAGCCACCACACGTCGTGCCCGAAGTCCGCCAGCGTCACTGTGCTGTCGAGCGGGATCAGAGCGCTCACTGGTCGCCTCCCACGATGGTGGTGATCGAGACCGGGCTGCCGGCCGGACCGACGAGGTGCCGGACCGAGGCGCCCGGCGCACTGGCCGGCGCCCAGACGGTGCCGTCGGCCAGGTCGGCCACGCCGATCGGGCAGCTCGATCGAGCCGAGCGGCCCGGTCAGCGTGACCTGCTCGCCGACGGTCGCGCCCAGGGCCTCGAGCGTGGACCGGGCCGACGAGGACGACCGGCTTGCGCGCGGTCTGGCGCATCTCGTCGTCACCGTCCTGCATCCGGCCGTCGTCGATCAGCTGCTTCCAGGACGCGAGCACCAGCCCACCGTTCTCGGTGGTCGAGCAGTGGAGCGCCGCGACCGTCTCGAAACCACCTGACAGGGTCCCCCGCTCGCCGTCCCAGGGGCCGACCTCGGTCATCTCGGCCCAGACCTGCTCGGAGGTGCGGAAGCCGAGACCGGCGCCGAGCTCCTCGGCGATGCCGGCCAGCACCCGCAGGTCGGGCAGCGACGACGGGTTGTGCAGGACCTTGCCGAACTGGCGGACCCGGCCCTCCCAGTTGACGAACGTGCCGGCGCGGTCGGTGACCGGTGCCACGGGGAAGACGACGTCGGCCGCGGCGGTCACCTCGGAGTGGCGCACCTCGAGGGCGACCACGAAGCCGGCCTGCTCCACGGCCTGGCGCGCGAGCACCGGGTCGGGCAGGTCGGCCGGGTCGACACCGCCGATGACGAGTCCGCCGAGCTCACCCGCTGCGGCTGCGGTCACGATGGCGTCGGTGTCACGGCCGGGAGTCTCGGGCAGGTGCTCGACGCCCCAGGCCGCGGCCAGGTCGACGCGGGCGCCGGCGTCGGCGACGGGTCGGCCGCCGGGGAGCAACGTGGGCAGCGCACCGGTCTCGACGGCGCCGCGGTCACCGGCGCGGCGCGGGATCCACGCGACGCGGGCTCCGGTGGTCATGGCGAGCTTCGCCACCGCCGCCAGGGCACCGGGCACCGCGGCCATGCGCTCGCCGACCAGGATCAGGCCGCCGCTGTCGAGCGCGACGCTCCCGTCGTGGGCCAGGGCCTCGATCGCGGCCGGCTCCTCGCCGGGCCGGGTCGGGATCAGCGTGCCGGACATCTTGTGCAGGCCACGGGAGGTGTACGGCGCGATCGAGTAGATCGGCAGCATCCGCCCGCGGGCGGCCTTGCGCAGCCGCAGGAAGACGGTGCCGGCCTCGTCCTCCGGCTCGAAACCGACGAGCACGACGGAGCGTGCGGTCTCGAGGTCGTCGTACGTCACGGCGCCGCCGGCCGGACCGGTGAGCACCACGTGGGCGGCCAGGAAGTCGGCCTCCTCCGCGGAGTGCGCACGGGCGCGGAAGTCGACGTCGTTGGTGCCGAGGGCGACCCGCGCGAACTTCGAGTAGGCGTAGGAGTCCTCGGCGGTCAGCCGGCCACCGGTCAGCACGCCGACGCCACCGGCCTCACGGGCGGCGGCCAGGCCACGCGCGGCCACCACGAACGCCTCGGGCCAGCTCGCCGCGCGCAGCTCACCGGTCTCCTCGTCACGCACCATCGGGTGCGGGAGCCGGTCGTCGAGGCTGGCGTAGCGGTGCGAGAACCGGTCCTTGTCGGTGATCCACTCCTCGTTGACCTCGGGGTCGTCGCCGGAGAGCCGGCGCATCACCTTGCCGCGGCGGTGGTCGACGCGGATCGCCGAGCCACACGCGTCGATCTCGGCGATCGACGGGGTGGAGACGAGGTCGAAGGGCCGCGAGCGGAAGCGGTACGCCGAGGAGGTGAGCGCGCCGACCGGGCAGATCTGGATGGTGTTGCCGGAGAAGTAGCTCTCGAAGGGCTCCTTCTCGTAGATGCCGACCTGCTGGAGCGCGCCGCGCTCGATCAGCGCGATGAACGGGTCACCGGCGATCTGCTCGGAGAAGCGGGTGCAGCGCGCGCACAGCACGCAGCGCTCGCGGTCGAGCAGCACCTGGGCGGAGATGTTGATCGGCTTGGGGTAGACCCGCTTGTGCTCGGTGAACCGGGTCTCGCCACGACCGTTGCTCATCGCCTGGTTCTGCAGCGGGCACTCGCCACCCTTGTCGCAGACGGGGCAGTCGAGCGGGTGGTTGATCAGCAGGAACTCCATCTGCCCCTGCTGGGCCTTGTCGGCGACCGGGGAGGTGGCCTGGGTGTTGACCACCATGCCCTCGGCGACGGTGATCGTGCAGGACGCCTGCGGCTTCGGCATGCCTCGCCCGTTGCCCGCGTCGGGGACCTCGACCAGGCACTGGCGGCAGGCACCCACGGGTGCGAGCAGCGGGTGGTCGCAGAAGCGCGGGATCTGCACGCCGATCTGCTCGGCCGCCCGGATCACGAGCGTGTTCTTGGGGACCGAGACCTCGACGCCGTCGATGGTCAGGGTGACCTCGTCGGACTTCTCCGGAGCCTTCTGGTCGCTCTTCTCGGGGGTGGTGGTCATGCGCTGGCTCCAACCCGGGGGAAGATCGAGGACGCCTCGCGGTCGAAGGGACAACCGCCGTGCGTGAGGTGGGCGATGTACTCCTCGCGGAAGTACTGGATCGAGGAGGTGATCGGGCTGACCGCTCCGTCGGCGAGCGCGCAGAACGACCGACCGAAGATGTTGTCGCAGACGTCGTCGAGCAGGTCGAGGTCTGACTCCGCTCCACGACCCTGCTCGAGGTTGGCCAGCGTCTGCGCGAGCCACCAGGTGCCCTCACGGCAAGGCGTGCACTTGCCGCAGGACTCGTGCTTGTAGAACTCGGTCCAGCGCAGCACCGCCCGCACGACACAGGTGGTCTCGTCGAAGATCTGCAACGCGCGCGTGCCGAGCATCGAGCCGACCGAGGCGATGCCCTCGAAGTCGAGAGGCACGTCGAGGTGCTCGGCCGTGAGCAGCGGGGTGCTGGAACCGCCGGGGGTCCAGAACTTCAGCTCGTGCCCCTCGCGCATCCCACCGGCGAGCTCGATCAGCTTGCGCAGCGTGATGCCGAGCGGCGCCTCGAACTGGCCCGGGTTGGTCACGTGCCCCGAGAGGGAGAAGATCCCGTAGCCCTTGGACTTCTCGGTGCCCATCGAGGCGAACCACTCGGCGCCGTTGTTGATGATGCTCGGCACCGACGCGATCGACTCGACGTTGTTGATCACCGTGGGGCTGGCGTAGAGACCGGCGACGGCCGGGAACGGCGGCCGCAGGCGGGGTTGTCCGCGGCGACCCTCGAGCGAGTCGAGGAGCGCGGTCTCCTCGCCGCAGATGTAGGCACCGGCACCCGCGTGGACGGTCAGCTCGAGGTCGTAGCCCGAGCCGTGGATGTCCTTGCCGAGGTGCCCGGCCAGGTAGGCCTCCTGGACCGCGCGCTGCAGCCGGCGTACGACGTGGAGGACCTCGCCGCGCACGTAGATGAACGCGTGCTTCGCGCGGATCGCGTAGGAGCTGATGATGACGCCCTCGACCAGCGTGTGCGGGCTGGCCATCATCAGCGGGATGTCCTTGCAGGTGCCCGGGCTCGGACTCGTCGGCGTTGACCACGAGGTACTTCGGGTTCGGGTTGTCCTGGGGGATGAAGCCCCACTTCATGCCGGTCGGGAAGCCCGCACCACCGCGACCGCGGAGGTTGGAGGCCTTCACCGCCTCGATGATGTCGTCCTGCGGCATCGCCAGGGCCGTCTTCAGCGCGGCGTACCCGCCCTGGTCCTCGAACGCCTTCAGCGTCCACGACCGGTCGGCGCCCCAGTTGTCGGTCAGGACCGGGGTCAATGTGTCAGCCACGGAGTGTCCTTCCCGGTTGTTGAGGAGCGAGCCCTGCGAGCGTTGGTTCCTGAGGAGGTCGCGCAGCGACCGTCTCGAAGGGCTCGAAACACGGTCACTTGTCGTCTCCACCCGGGTTGGCTGGGTTGTCCTCGTGCTTGCGGTCCGCCGCGGACTCCTCGACCTTCGCGTCCGCCTCGGCCTCCTTGGCCTCGTGGCTGCCCCCGGCCTTGTCGGCGGTGGTGTCGCCCTCGGCCACGTCGGCCTCGCGTGCGGACTGGTGCGCCTCCTTGACCGTCGGCGCCGTCCATCCCTGCTCGCGGGCGATCTTCAGGCCCACGAGCGAGGCGGGTCCGGCCGACGGGCCCTCGTCGGCGAGGTCGTCGGGGAAGCCGGCGAGCACGCGCTCGGCCTCGCGCCAGGTGACCAGCCGCGGGCCGCGCGTCGAGTGGACCTCGGCGCCCGAGCGGAGGTCGTCGACCAGCTGGGTCGCCGACTCGGGCGTCATGTTGTCCATGAACTCCCAGTTGACCATCATCACCGGCGCGTAGTCGCAGGCCGCGTTGCACTCGACGTGCTCGAGGGTGACCTTGCCGTCCTCGGTGGTCTCGTCGTTGCCGACGTCGAGGTGATCCTTGAGCCGCTCGAAGATCAGGTCGCCGCCCATGATCGCGCAGAGCGTGTTGGTGCAGACACCGACGTGGTAGTCGCCGACGGGGCGGCGCTTGTACATCGTGTAGAACGTCGCCACGCCGCTGACCTCGGCGGCGCTGATGCCGAGGATCTCGGCGCAGGCCTCGATGCCGCGCGAGGTGACGCGGCCCTCGACGCTCTGCACGAGGTGGAGCATCGGCAGCAGGCCCGAACGCGCCTGCGGGTAGCGGGCGGCGATCTCCTCGAGCTCGGCGTACGTCGCCGGGTCGAGCGGAGCCTCCTGGCTCACCTGGGTCGTGGAGACGGCGGCGGCGTTGGTGCCGTCGTCGACCCCCGGGATACGGCCTCTCGCTCATCGGTCGACTCCTCCCATCACGGGGTCGATCGAGGCGATGGCGACGATGACGTCGGCGACCATGCCGCCCTCGCTCATCACCGAGGTCGCCTGGAGGTTGGTGAACGACGGGTCGCGGAAGTGCGCGCGGAACGGGCGGGTGCCGCCGTCGGAGACGACGTGGGCACCGAGCTCGCCGCGGGGCGACTCGACCGGCACGTAGGCCTGGCCGGCGGGGACCCGGAAGCCCTCGGTGACCAGCTTGAAGTGGTGGATCAGGGCCTCCATGGACTCGCCCATGATGTGCTTGATGTGGTCGAGGCTGTTGCCCATGCCGTCGCTGCCGATGGCCAGCTGGCTGGGCCACGCGATCTTCTTGTCGCCGACCATCACCGGGGCGCCCTCGAGGCCGGCGAGCCGGTCGACGGCCTGCTCGACGATGCGCAGCGACTCCCACATCTCGTTGAGCCGGATGCGGAACCGGCCGTAGGCGTCGGCGGTGTCCCAGGTCTGTACGTCGAACTCGTAGTCCTCGTAGCCGCTGTAGGGCTGGCTCTTGCGCAGGTCCCAGGGGTACCCGGTCGCACGCAGCGGCGGGCCGGAGAGGCCGAGGGCCAGGCAGCCGGCGAGGTCGAGGTGACCGACGTCGACGAGCCGCGCCTTGAAGATCGGGTTGGCGTTGCACAGGGCGGCGTACTCGGGCAGGCGCTTCTTCATCAGCGCGATGAAGTCGCGGATCTGGTCGATCGCGCCGGCGGGCATGTCCTGGGCGACGCCGCCGGGACGGATGAACGCGTGGTTCATCCGCAGGCCGGTGATCAGCTCGAACAGGTCGAGGACCAGCTCACGCTCGCGGAAGCCGATCGTCATCACGGTCAGCGCGCCGATCTCCATGCCACCGGTGGCGATGCAGACCAGGTGGGAGGAGATCCGGTTGAGCTCCATCAGGAGGACGCGCATGACCTGCGCCTTCTCCGGGATGTCGTCCTCGATGTCGAGCAGCCGCTCCACGCCCAGGCAGTAGGTCATCTCGTTGTAGAAGGGGCTCAGGTAGTCCATCCGCGTGCAGAAGGTGACGCCCTGCACCCAGGAGCGGAACTCCATGTTCTTCTCGATGCCGGTGTGCAGGTAGCCGATGCCGCAGCGGGCCTCGGTGACCGTCTCGCCCTCGAGCTCGAGGATCAGCCGCAGCACGCCGTGGGTCGACGGGTGCTGCGGACCCATGTTCACGACGACCTTGTTGTCGTGCTCGTCGGAGATGCCCTCGGTGATCGAGTCCCAGTCCTGGCCGGTGACGGTGAAGACCCGTCCCTGGCTGGTCTCGGCGCTCGGGGCGTAGGCGTCCTGATCAGCGGTCATGAAACACCAACCATGAGAAGTCGGGGTCCCCGCGGCGTTGTTCGGGGAGCGAAGCGGAGGAGAGGAACGTCGTGGGGTGACTCATTAGCTGTAGCTCCGCCGCTGATCGGGCGGCGGAATGGTGCCGCCCTTGTACTCCACCGGAATTCCTCCGAGTGGGTAGTCCTTGCGCTGGGGGTGGCCCGGCCAGTCGTCGGGCATCTGGATGCGGGTGAGCGCGGGGTGGCCGTCGAAGACGATGCCGAAGAAGTCGAAGGCCTCGCGCTCGTGCCAGTCGTTGGTCGGGTACGTCGCGACCACGCTCGGGATGTGCGGGTCGGCGTCGGGGCAGGTCACCTCGACGCGGATCCGGCGGTTGTGGGTCATCGAGAGCAGGTGGTAGACGGCGTGCAGCTCGCGGCCGATGTCGTCGGGGTAGTGCACGCCGCTCACGCCCGAGCAGAACTCGAAGCGCAGCTTCTCGTCGTCGCGCAGCAGCTGCGCGGTGGCGGGCAGGTCCTCGCGGCGGACGAAGAAGGTGATCTCGCCGCGGTGCACCACGACCTTCTCGACGGCGCTCTCGAGGCCGGCGGACCGGGTCGCCTCGGCGAGCGCGGTGGACACGTCGTCCATCCAGCCACCGAACGGCGGCTCGGTGGACGCCGGGCATCTCGACGGTGCGGGTGAGGCCGCCGTACCCGGAGGTGTCGCCGGTGCCGGTGACGCCGAACATGCCCTGGCGGCGGGTCACGACCTCGTCGGAGGTCTCGCGGACGGTGTCGAGGGAGTGGTCCTGGGTGCCGGCGATGACGTCCTTGCCCTGGCGGGCTCTGCGGGCGGGTGCCGCTGTCTCGTCGGCCATCAGCGCATCAGGCCCTTCATCTCACCGGTGGGCAGCGCGTTGAGGCCGGCCTCCTCGGCCGCCTCGATCTCGGCGAGGCGGTTGGAGCCGAGCTTGGCGTGCTGGACCTGGTCGTGCAGCTTGAGGATGGCGTCGATGAGCATCTCGGGTCGGGGCGGACAGCCGGGGAGGTACATGTCGACGGGCACCACGTGGTCGACGCCCTGGACGATCGCGTAGTTGTTGAACATCCCGCCGGAGCTGGCGCACACGCCCATGGCGAGGACCCACTTGGGCTCGGCCATCTGGTCGTAGATCTGGCGCAGCACCGGGGCCATCTTCTGGCTCACCCGGCCGGCGACGATCATCAGGTCGGCCTGGCGCGGGCTGGCGCGGAAGACCTCCATGCCGAAGCGGGCGAGGTCGTACTTCGGGCCGCCGCTGGTCATCATCTCGATGGCGCAGCAGGCGAGGCCGAACGTCGCCGGCCAGAACGACGCCTTGCGCATGTAGCCGGCGACACCCTCGACGGTCGTCAGCAGTACGCCGCTCGGGAGCTTCTCCTCGAGTCCCATGGTGCTCCAGTCCCTGTGCTGTGTGTGCCCTAGGTCAGTTGGGTGTCAGCGGTGCGCGGTCAGTCCCACTCCAGGCCGCCGCGTCGCCAGACGTACACGTAGGCGACGAAGACGGGGACGATGAACAGCACCATCTCGATGAGCCCGAAGAGCTGCATCTGGTCGAAGGCGACTGCGATCGGGTAGAGGAAGACGATCTCGATGTCGAAGACGATGAACATCATCGCGGTGATGTAGTAGCGGACCGGGAACCGGCCGCCGCCCACCGGCTGGGGAGTGGGCTCGATGCCGCACTCGTAGGAGTCCAGCTTGGCCCGGTTGTAGCGCTTCGGTCCGATGAGCGCACTCATCAGCGACCGAGAAGATCGCGAACCCTGCCGCGAGGATCATCAGCGCCAGCACGGGCGTGTAGAGCTCCATGATCCTCCTCGCATCGGCACCGCATTCGTGAACATGTGAATGTCTTCACGAACTCGTGACGGGAGTCAGCATAGAGGTCTGGATCACATCGCGCGAACCCTCCCCCAACCGGTCCGAATTCAGCCTCTGACCAGCGCATTTAGGCAACAGAGGTGTTGCCTATTTGATGATCTCGCAGGAAGTCGCGGCATTCGTCCCTTGCCCCGCCGACGAGGCCGGCGCAGGCTGAATTCCGACCCGAGGAGGTGCTGGCCATGACCCTCGCCAGCAGCGCAGTAGCAGTGATGCTCCCGGTCGAGGACGTCGACCGGGCCAGGAAGTTCTACGAGGAGAAGCTCGGGCTGGAGTACGGCGGTGCTCAACCTGGAGGGCAGCGCGATGTTCGCCCTCGACGGCGGTACGACGCTCGTGCTGCTCCCCCGACCAGGCGGTTCGCGGGCCGACAGCACCGCGATGAGCTGGGCCGTCGACGACGTCGGGAAGGAGGTCAAGGAGCTGGAGAACCGGGGCGTGGTCTTCGAGGACTACGACCTGCCCGAGTTCAAGACCGTCGACCACGTCGCCACCATGGGCGGCTTCCAGTCGGCCTGGTTCCTCGACCCCGACGGCAACGTCCTCTGTGTGCACACCCCGATGGCTTGAGCCTGCTCGGAGCATGGTTGTCGACGAGCTCAACCAGCGGTGGTTGCCGTGCGCGCACCGCTCGCGGTGAATGCCGTGCCCCAGCCACCCAGCCCAGCCACCGACGGTTGAGCCTGTCGAAACCCGGCTACTTGGTGGCGCGGTGCAGGGCCACGATGCCGCCGGAGAGGTTGCGCCACTCGGCCGACTTCCAGCCGGCCTGGTCGATACGCTCGGCCAGGCCCGGCTGGTCCGGCCAGGCGCGGATCGACTCGGCCAGGTAGACGTAGGCGTCCGGGCTCGAGGAGACGGCGCGGGCCACCGTGGGCAGGGCGCGCATCAGGTACTCGATGTAGACGGTCCGGAACGGCTGACCACGTCGGCGAGCTGAACTCGCACACCACCAGCCGCCCACCGGGACGGGTGACCCGCAGCATCTCGCGCAGCCCGGCGTCCGGGTCGACGATGTTGCGCAGCCCGAAGGAGATCGTCACCGCGTCGAAGGTGTCGTCGGCGAACGGCAGCCGGGTCGCGTCCCCGGCGGTGAACGGCAGGTGCGGGCGGTGCTGCTTGCCGACCCGGAGCATGCCGACCGAGAAGTCGCACGGCACCACCCGGGCGCCGCGGTCGAGGAACGGCTGGGACGACGTACCCGTGCCGGCGGCCAGGTCGAGGACGTGCTCGCCCGGCTGCGGGTCCACCGCCTCGACCACCTGGTGCCGCCAGCGGCGGTCCTGCCCGAGGGAGAGGACGTCGTTGGTGAGGTCGTAGCGCTGGGCCACGTCGTCGAACATCGCCTGCACCTCGGCGGGCTTCTTCTGCAGGTCGGCGCGAGTCACGGCAGTCACCCTATGAGGCGGTCACTTCGGAGCGTCGCGCGGCCGGAACGCCGCCTCGGGGCGAAAATGTCCGACATGGGTGCAGGAGTGAACAGAGTGGCTGGTGTGGCGATGGCCACTGGCGTGCTCCTGGGCACCTGCGCCCTCGGGTACGGCGTCACGCCGGATCACCGACCCCGCCGGAGCACCGGACTCCGCCGTGCCGTGCCGTGGTGGTCACGCAACCCGTCCCCGAGCCCCTCTGCGTCGGCGTCCGTCGTGCCCCGCCCGGCGCCGCGCACGCCAGGTGACCGCGCCGCTGCCCGCCGTACGACCGATCGCCGTGCCGGCACCGGGGCCACGCCTGATCGGCAGCGGCGACCGCGGGACCGAAGGTGCGCGACCTGCAGGCGCGGCTGCGCCAGATCGCGTGGTACTTCGGCAACGTCGGCGACACCTGGGACCGGCAGACGACGGCCGCGGTCAAGGGCTTCCAGGAGAAGCGGCGGATCGCGCAGACCGGGTACGTCGACCAGCGCACCCTGAACCGGCTGCACGAGATGACCCGCACGCCCACCAAGGACGAGCTGGCCAACCGGCTCCCGGGCGACCTGCACACCGACGCGAAGCTGGACGCTCGCTGCCTGACCGGCCACGCGATGTGCGTCGACAAGACCAGCAGCACCATCCGCTGGGTGGTGGACGGCAAGGTGCTGCGGACGATGGCGGTGCGCTTCGGTGCGTCGTACACCCCGACGCGCGAGGGCCTCTTCCACGTCGGCTGGAAGTCGCGCGACCACGTCTCCAAGCTCTACGACTCCGCGATGCCGTTCGCGATGTTCTTCTCCGGCGGCCAGGCGGTGCACTACTCCTCCGACTTCGCCGCTCGCGGGTACGCCGGGGCCTCGCACGGATGTGTGAACGTGCGCGACCACGCGGGCATCTCGTGGCTCTTCGACCAGGTGAACATCGGCGACAAGGTCGTCATCTACTGGTCCTGAATCCGCCCGGCCGATCCACCCTGTGGAGTGGCATCGGTCACCACGTAGGCTCCTTGGTCGTGACCAGCCCTCGTGCCACTACCGACCTGCCTCTCGGTCGTCTCGTGGCCCGCACCGTCGAGGTCGTCGCACCCGAGACGCTCCCCGCGAGCCTGCTCGACCTGCTCCCCTCGGACGAGCCGATGGCCTGGCTGCGCCGCGACGAGGGCATGGTCGCCTGGGGCGTGGCGGCCCGCTGCCGGACCTCCGGTCCCGACCGGTTCACCGACGCCGCCGACTGGTGGCAGCAGGTCTCCGGCTCCGCCGTGGTCCGCGACGAGGTGAAGACGCCCGGCACCGGCCTGATCAGCTTCGGCAGCTTCGGCTTCGCCGACGACCCCGGCGACAGCGTCCTGGTGGTGCCCCGCATCGTCGTCGGCACCCGGCGCGGTCGCTCGTGGGTCACCGTCATCGGCCAGGACGAGCTGGCGGCACTGCCCGACCTCGAGCTCCAGGACGCGCCTCCCGCGCCGCGCAACGTGACCTTCGCCGACGGGGCGATGAGCGGGGCCGCCTGGGAGTCCGTGGTCGGCGACGCGGTCGGCCGGATCGGGTCGGGCGAGCTGGAGAAGGTCGTGCTGGCGCGCGACCTGGTGGCCACCGCCGACGCCGACATCGACGTGCGCTGGCCGTTGCGCGAGCTCGCCGAGAACTACGAGATGTGCTGGACCTTCCACGTGGACCGGCTGTTCGGCGCCACCCCCGAGCTGCTCGTACGACGAGAGCGTGGCCTGGTCACCTCACGGGTCCTCGCCGGCACCATCCGGCGTACGGGCGACGACGAGCGCGATGCCGGACTGGCCGGACAGCTGGCCCGGTCGTCGAAGGACCTCGAGGAGCACGAGTACGCCGTGCGCTCGGTCGCCGACTCGCTGGCGCCGTACTGCTCCTCCACGAACGTGCCCGAGGTGCCCGTTCGTGCTGCACCTGCCCAACGTGATGCACCTGGCCACCGACGTGACCGGCGTCGTGCACGACTCCGACGGCGCGAGCGCGCTCGAGCTCGCGGCCGCGCTGCACCCCTCGGCCGCGGTCGGGGGCACGCCGACCAAGGTGGCCGTCGAGCTGATCGCCGAGATCGAGGGCATGAACCGCGGCCGCTACGCCGGCCCGGTCGGCTGGATCGACGCCGACGGCGACGGGGAGTTCGGCATCGCCCTGCGCTCCGCCGAGATCGAGGGTCACCAGGTGCGGCTCTTCGCCGGCTGCGGCATCGTCGCCGACTCCGACCCGGAGGCCGAGCTGGCCGAGGCCCAGGCGAAGTTCCTGCCGGTGCGGGACGCGCTGACTGACTAGATGGTCGACCCGTGGACGCAGGGGGCTTCCGGCTCATCGGGGACGCGTCCGGCTTGGGCTCGGGCGGCGCCGGCACCCCGTTGCGTTCGTGCTCGCGCACGGCCTGCTTGATCTGCTCGAGGTTGTTGCGGATCAGGTCGGAGACGAGCTCGTCCATCCGTGGGTCGCCCAGCATCTCGATCAGCACGCGCAGCGTCGTCTCGCTGACCTGGTGCACCACCGCGTCGTACCCGGGCAGGTGGCCGACCACGCGCGAGGCCGGGTCCTGACGCACCTTCTCCGCCACCAGCGCGACGAGGTCGTCGTGGTTCTCGACCAGCGCGTCGGAGATGTTCTTGGTGTAGTGACCCGACCGCAGCACCTCGCTCACCTCGTCGAGCACGGCGACGGTGATCGGCCGCTTGATCAGGTCGACCACCCAGAGAGTCAGCCGGTTCATCCGCCGGACCGCCCACGGAGTGTGCAGGCCGCGCCGCACCAGCACCCAGGTCACCACCGCCGACACGACCGCCAGCACCAGGAAGACGCCGATCAGCAGCAGCACGAGCTGGGTGGCAGAGAGACTCCGCAGCCAGTCGATCACAGGGTCATCCTGCCCTGTCGGCGCCTGATCGGGCTCCCTCGAAACGGACGAGTCAGTCGAGCGGGTGTGCGAGCTCGTCCGCGGGCAGGCGCGCGCCCAGGATCGCGACGACGGCGAAGACGAGAGGCGCGACCCCGGCGACGAGGAAGGTGTTGGCCAGCCCGATCGCGTTGGAGACCGGCCCGGCGAGCGCCATCGAGATCGGCATCAGGCTCACCGAGACGAAGAAGTCCAGCGAGGCAACCCGACCGAGCAGGTCCGGTGGGACCCGCCGCTGGAGCAAGGTCCCCCAGATGACCATCGGCGCCGAGAAGAGCACGCCGAGCACGAACGCGCTGACGACCACGACCCAGATCGCCGAGGCGTAACCCATCACGATCATCGGCAGGCAGGCGACGCCCCAGGTGAGGTTCATGAAGGTCAGGTAGCGACGCGGCATGTTCAACGAGGCCATCACCAGCGACCCGGCGGCCCCGCCGACCCCGAAGGCGGCGAGCACCATCGCGTGGTCGCCCGCGTTGCCGCCGAGGCGGTCCTTGATCACGAACGGGATCAGCACCTCCAGCGGACCCATGATGACCAGCACCATCAGCGACGCGAACAGCAGCGTCGCGAACAGCCAGGGCGTGCGCACCATGTAGGTGACGCCGTCGCGCATGTCGCGCAGCGCCCCCCGGACCGGGTGGGTGTCGACCAGCGAGAGGTCGCGCCGCACGGAGGTGCGGGGCAGGCGGATCTGGACGATGACCCCCACCGTGGCGATCACGGCCGCCACCAGGACGGCCCAGCCGGGCGCAGCGATGCCGACGACCACGCCGGCGACACCGGGGCCGATGGCCTCGGCCACGAGCGGCCGGATCATTCCCTCGAAGCCGTTGACGGCCATCAGGTCGGACTCGGGCACGATCGCGGGCAGCCAGGCGGAGTACGCCGCGTAGTAGAACGCCATCCCCATGCCGAGGAAGAACGAGACGACCGCGAGGTGCCACAGCTCGGCGGCGCCGGTCAGCGTCAGCACCGTGACGATCGTGTAGCTGACCACCTCGGCGCTCGCGACGGCCATCACGATCAGCTTCTGCGGGACCCGGTCGGCGACCACGCCGGCGAGCAGAGCAGGCAGGAGTACGCCGACCGCCCCGGCCGTGGAGACGAAGGACAGCTGGGCCGGCCCGCCGCCGAGCCGGATGACCTCCCAGACCAGGGCGACGGTCCAGACGCCGTACGCGAAGGCGCCGCAGGCCAGGGCGACCGCCATCCGCCTGTACGCCGGGATCGCGAAGGGCGTGAGGAGACGCGGCAGCTGCCGGACGCTCGGCGTCTCGTGAATCTGCTCTTCCTCGGTGGCCAGCGGCTCGATCATCACCCCTCCTCTCGGGTCCCAGTCAGTCTCCCGCTGAGGTAGCAACGCGAGCCACTGGATTTCCCTTACCCGGTGTGGGTGACTGGGCGCGATGCCTGCTCACCTGCACGCGTTGTGCTTCGACGCGAACGACCCCGACCTGCTCGCAACGTTCTGGTCGGGCCTCCTGGGCTGGGCGATCGACGACGACCAGGACGGCAGCCCCTCGCTCCTGCCGAACGACGACACCGGGTTCCGGATCCGGTTCCTTCCGGCCCGGGAGCAGAAGACCGAGCAGAACCAGATGCACCTCGACCTCACGAGCACGTCCCTCGAGGACCAGCAGCAGATCGTGGCGAAGGCGCTCGAGCTCGGTGCCCGGCACATCGACATCGGTCAACGCCCCGAGGAGGAGCACGTGGTGCTCGCCGATCCCGAGGGCAACGAGTTCTGCATCATCGAGCCGGGCAACACCTTCCTCGCCGACTGCGGCTTCGTCGGAGCCGTGGCGTGTGACGGGTCGCAGGAGGTCGGGTACTTCTGGGGCGAGGCGCTGGGCTGGCCGCTGGTCTGGGACCAGGACGAGGAGACGGCGATCCGGTCACCCCACGGTGGTCCGAAGGTCACGTGGGGCGGTCCGCCGCTGAAGCCGAAGACCGGGAAGTACCGCCTGCACTTCGACCTCGCTCCACCGGTCGGCGGCGACCAGCAGGCGGAGGTCGACCGGCTGGTCGCCCTCGGCGCGACCCGCGTCGACATCGGGCAGGGCGACGTCAGCTGGGTGGTGCTGGCCGATCCCGACGGCCATGAGTTCTGCGTGCTGACGCCCCGCTAGTCAGAGGGAGTCGCCCTCCGCCAGGCGGGTGTAGGTCTGGCCGCGCTCGCCGAGCATCCGCTCGAGGTGGCCGTCGATGAACCCCAGGCCGAGGTCGCTGTAGATCTTGTCGTGGATCGCGACCGAGTGCGGCGCCGCGACGTCGCGACCGAAGTCGATGCACTCGCTGACCTTCAGCCACGGGGCGCTGACCGGCAGCAGGAGCACGTCGACGTCCCTCGGCGGCAGGGTGAGCGAGTCACCCGGGTGGTAGATCCGCTCGTCCTCGATCTCGAGCACGTAGCCGCTGTTGTCGAGGTGGGGCATCTCCGGGATGGATGACGGCGTGCTTCTCGCCGACGACCTCGACGGGTACGCCGGCGTCGAAGTGCTGGCCCGGCGCGACCACGGTGAGGCGCTCGGCGACGTCCGGCGCCTCCTCGCGGATCTTCGCCGCGACCGCCTCGATCGTGAACACCGGTGCGTCCGTGCGACGCAGGTGGTCGGCCAGGTAGTGGTCGGGGTGCTCGTGGGTGATCAGCACGGCCGTGGCCCCGTCGACCGCCTCCGGCTCGGTGAAGGCTCCCGGATCGAGGACGATCGCGTGCCCCTCCGTCTCGAGTCTCACGCACGCATGTCCGAACTTCGTGAATCGCATGCAACCAGCGTAGGGTGCCGCCTATTGAACTGGGTTCAAGAAAGGGACTGGTGTCATGACGGACCACGAGGTGACCATCGTCGGAGCCGGTTTCGGCGGCATGGGCGCAGCGATCACGCTCAAGGCCCAGGGGTACGACGACGTGCTGATCCTGGAGCGCGAGGACGATCTCGGCGGCACCTGGCACGTCAACCACTACCCCGGCCTGGCCGTCGACATCGCCAGCGTCACCTACTCCTACTCCTTCGAGCCGAACCCCTACTGGCAGCACTGGTTCGCCCGCGGCGCCGAGCTGAAGAAGTACGCCGAGCACGTCGCGGACACCTACGACCTGCGCCGGCACATGCGCTTCGGCGTCTCGGTCGAGGGAGCCCGCTGGGACGAGGACGAGGAGCACTGGGTCGTGACGACCACGTCGGGAACCCACACCACTCGTTTCCTGATGACCGCCACCGGCTTCCTCTCCCAGCCGCGGCTGCCCGACATCGAGGGCGTGCACGACTTCGCCGGCGAGGTCATCCACACCGCGAAGTGGGACGACTCGGCCTCGCTCGAGGGCAAGCGGGTCGCCGTCATCGGCACCGGCGCGACCGCGGTCCAGCTGATCCCCGAGATCGCGAAGGTCGCCTCGGAGCTGACCGTCTTCCAGCGCACGCCGATCTGGGTGACCCCGAAGACCGACTTCCGGATCCCGAAGGTGCTGCAGCGGCTGTTCGCCGTACAGCCGTGGACCCAGCGGGTCGCGCGCCGGGCCAACAGCGCGTGGCTCGAGGGGATGATGGTGACCGCGGTGCTGCACTACCGGCAGGCGCGGTTCTTCAACCAGGCGGCGGCCGCGCTGTCCCGGCGGCACCTGCACCAGCAGGTCGCGGACCCGGAGCTGCGTCGCAAGCTGACCCCCGACTACAGCTTCGGGTGCAAGCGGCCGACGTTCTCCAACGACTACTTCCCGACCTTCACGCGTGACCACGTCACCCTGGAGACGACGCCGATCTCGCGGATCACGCCGACCGGCATCGTCACCGCGGACGGCACCGAGACTCCTGTGGACACCCTGGTCCTCGCCACCGGCTTCAACCTGTGGGACGTGAACTTCCCGGCGATCGAGGTGATCGGCCGCGAGGGCCGCAACCTCGGCAAGTGGTGGCGCGAGCAGGGCTACCAGGCCTACGAGGGCGTCTCGGTGCCGCAGTTCCCGAACTTCATCACGCTGAACTCGCCGTACAGCTACTCCGGGCTGTCGTACTTCATGACCATCGAGGTGCAGATGCGCCACCTCGAGCGGCTCTTCGGGTCGCTTCGCTCGAGCGGAGCGTCGACCTTCGAGATCAGCCAGCGCGCCAACGACGAGTTCCTCGACCGGATGCTCGCCCGGATGGACGACACCGTCTTCAACCTCGGCTCGTGCGCCACCTCGCGCAGCTACTACTACACCAACGAGGGCGACGCCGTGATCCTCCGCCCGACCTCCTCCCGCTCGGCCCGCCGCGCCGTCGAGACCTTCCCGATCGGGGACTACGAGTTCGCCTGAGTCCGGGTAGTCCAGAACGTTTCGCCGGTCCAGGGCGTCTCCAGGGCGGCTTTCCGTACTGGATTACCCGCGCGCCGGATAGTCCCGAGTGTTCGGACCCCTCCGGACGCCGCGAGAGGGTCCGTCCGCTCGGGACTATCCGATCCCTGGCGCGACGCTCACCCCGTCATCTGGTCCACGAAGCACCAGCGCCAGTCCTCGCCGGCCTCGGCCGAGCGCATCACCTCGTGGCCCGAGGAGGCGTGGTGGGCGCTCGCGTGGCGCTCGGGTGAGGAGTCGCAGCAGGCGATGTGGCCGCAGATGACGCACATCCGCAGGTGCACCCAGGTGGTGCCGATGGCGCAGGCAGTCGCCGCACTCGCCGGGGGTGTCCGCGTCGACGGGCGGACGCACCTTCTGCAGGTGCTCGCAGCCGCCCTCGAGGACCATGGCAGTGCCGCCGGCCCGGACCCGTTCGCGCTCCTCGGCCGAGTAGTCGAGCATCGACTCCTCGATGTCGAGCATGGAGAGCACCTCGTCGACCACCTCGTGGGCGACCGTGCCCGGTCGAGCGGACCTCCAGCACCCGGGCGCGCTCGGCGTCGATCATCAGCTTGCGCCGCCGCGCGTAGGTGTCGCTCGGCGTCTCCTCGTCCGTGCCGCCGAAGCGTTCCCACGCGGCGTTGTCACGGCGCAGCACGCGGTCGCGGATCTGGTCGCTGACACTGTGCGGGTCGTCCTCCTCGAGCTTGTCGAGCACGGCGAGCCCGGCCTGCCCGGCCTGGTGCAGCAGGTTGGCCCGGGCCAGCGCGTCCGCCGCCGGGTCGGGTGAGGGCACCTTCAACCGCCGCGCGAGCCATGGCAGCGACAGCCCCTGGATGAACAACGTCCCGGCGGCGACGGTGAACGCGATCAGCAGGAGTACGTCGCGGTGCTCGGTGTCCCGGGGGATCACGAAGGCAGCCGCCAGCGTGACGACGCCGCGCATGCCGGCCCAGCCGACGAGGAACGTGTAGGTCCACGGGGGTCGTCCCACGCCCCCGTCGGCGCGAGGCCGCACCAGGAAGTAGCGGGAGAAGAACACCCACACGAGGCGGAGCACGATCACGCCGACGAGGGTGGCGCTGCACACCGCGAAGATCGTGCCCGTGGTCACCTCGCCACCGAAGGCGTCGCCGATGATCGAGCGCGCCTGCAGGCCGATCAGCAGGAACACCGAGCTCTCGAGCAGGAACGCGACGCTCCGCCAGGTGAGCCGCTCCGCGATCCGTGACTGCGCGGTCTGCAGGATCGGCGACTTGTGCCCGAGCAGGAGACCGGCCACGACCACGCTGATGACGCCGGAGGCGTGGATCTCCTCGGCGGCGATGTACGCCGCGAACGGGGTCAGGAAGCTGAGCCCGGTGTCGAGCACCGGGTCGGTCACGTGCTTGCGGATGAAGCCGATGCCGATGAAGAACACCAGGCCGACGAGCACGCCACCGCCCGGCGGCGATGACGAAGTCGAGCCCGACGGCCTTCCACGCCACGGCTGCCCCGGCGGCTCCGATGGCGGTGTTCAGCGCGACCAGGGCGGTGGCGTCGTTGAGCAGCGACTCGCCCTCGAGGATGGTGACGATGCGGCGCGGCAGCCCGATGCGCCGCCCGATCGCGGTCGCCGCCACGGCGTCCGGCGGCGCCACGACGGCCCCGATGGCGAAGGCCGGCCACCAGCCGAGGTCGGGCAGGAGCGCGTGCACGATGAGCGCGACACCCACGGTGGTGAAGGCGACCAGTCCGACCGAGAGCAGCAGGATCGCGCGACGGTGGGCGTTGAAGTCGACCAGGCTCGTCTGGAGGGCAGCGGCGTACAGCAGCGGCGGGAGCAGTCCGAACAGCACCACCTCGGGCTCGAGGGCGACGTCCGGGACGAACGGCAGGTAGGAGCCGACCACCCCGACCACGATCAGGACCAGCGGCGAGGGCAGGTCGAGCTTGGAGCAGAGGCCGGCGACGACGATGACGGTCGCGACGATCCCGACGAGCGTGAGGACGACGTGCATGCCACCATCATCGCGAACGGGACCCCGGGCATTCCCGCGGCTAGTGCGACAGCGCCCGGATCGACTCGTCCAGCTCGCGCCGGTTGTCGCGCCGGATCACCGCCTCGACGACCTCGATCCCGCCGTTGGGGCTGGCGAGGGCGTGCTCGAGCTCGGCCCGGTCGGTGACCCGCCAGTGCGGCGTACGGGTGGCCGCGCAGAGGGCCGCCAGGTCGACGCCGTGGGGGGTGCCGAAGAGCCGGTCGTACGACGCCGCGTGCTCCGGCGCCCCCTGCTCGAGCGTCGCGAAGATCGAGCCGCCGTCGTCGTTGGCGACCACGATCGTCAGGTCGGGCCGCGGCTCGTCGGGTCCGAGCACCAGGGCGGTCGCGTCGTGCAGGAAGGTGACGTCGCCGACGTACGCGATCGCCCGGGTGCTGCGCGGCCGGCCCAGCGCGGCGCCGATCGCGCTCGAGACGGTGCCGTCGATGCCGGCGAGGCCGCGGTTGGACAGCACCATCCGCCGCTCGCCGACCGGGTGGGCGGTGGCCATCAGGTCGAGGTCGCGGATCGGGTTGCTGGCGCCGAGGAAGAGCAGTCCGCCGGGAGGGTTGGCGGCGTTGACGACCGCGGCCACGTCGTACGGCGTGAGGCCGGGCTGCTCGGCCACGAACGCGTCGATGCGCCTCCCCAGCGCCCGGTCGGCCTCGCGCCACTCCTCGAACCACGCTGGGTCGTCGGCGTCGGCGGTGACGGCGTCGTGCTCGGAGGTGACCGGCGCGGGGCGGTCGGGCCAGCGGCCGCGCGTGCGCACCGAGACGACCTCGACGTCGTCGCGCGCGAGCAGCCGCTGCACGGGGCGCGAGAGCGTCGGGTGGCCGAACACGACGACGCGCTCGACCCGGGCGCCGAGGTCGGTGCCGAGCAGCAGCCGGTAGGTGCGGATCGCGCTCTCCCCCGTCCGCGACCCGCTGCTCGGCTCGGCCAGCAGCGGCCAGTTCGCCTTCTCCGCCAGCGTCCGCGCCGGCGGCCCCGCGTCGTCCCCCGCCACCACGACCGTCCGCGGGCCCAGCTCCAGGCGGTCGGACTCCACGTCGTCGCGCCACCACGGATAGTCCCGAGTGATCGGACCCTCGACACGCCGGTCCGGAGGGTCCATTCGCGCCGGGACTATCCGGCATCGGGGACCAGCGGCTCGTCGAACTGGCAGTTCAGGTGCACCGGGCCGCCGGGGAGCCAGGCGGCGTCGAGGGCGTCCGGGGACGGGGCGGCGAGGTCGGCGAAGCTGGCGGCGTCGCCGAAGAGCCGCACCTGGTCGGTGGTCTGGTTGGCGCCGGTGCCGCGGAGGCGGGCGGGGCGGTCGGCGGTGACCGCGACGAGGGGTACGCCGGCATGGGCCGCCTCGAGGACGGCGGGGTGCAGGTTGGCCGTCGCGGTGCCGGACGTCGTCACCACCGCCACCGGCCGACGTTGCGGCGCGGGCCAGCCCGAGGGCGACGAAGGACGGCGGTGCGCTCGTCGATACGGGTGTGCAGCCGGACCCGGTCGTCGGCCGCCAGCGCGAAGGAGAGCGGGGCGTTGCGCGAGCCGGGGCAGAGCACCGCGTCGGTCAGCCCGCGCTCGACGAGCTGGTCGACCAGCCAGGTCGCGAGCTCGGAGGACGGCCGTCACGAGCGACGATCCTGCCGCACGGCCTCGACCTCGGCCATCCGGCGCCGCCAGTGCTCCTCGCGCTCCGGCGGGGCGGCCAGCTGCGTCCAGGCGGGCAGTCGTCGACGGTGGGGCGGCGTACGGGCAGGGCGCCGTCGACCGGCAGCAGCGGGTCGGCCACCACGTCGTCGGTGAGCAGCTGCACCGTCGCCAGCCCGCACGCGTAGGGCAGCTCGGGCAGCGCCGCCGCGAGCGCCACCCCGGCCGCGATCCCGATGCTCGACTCGACCGCGCTGGAGACCACGACCGGCAGCCCGATGTCCTCGGCGATCCGCAGGCAGGCGCGTACGCCGCCCAGCGGCTGCACCTTCAGTACGGCGACGTCGGCGGCCTCGAGGTCGCGCACGCGATAGGGATCGGCCGCCCGGCGGATCGACTCGTCGGCCGCGATCGGCACCGACACCTTGCGACGTACGACGGCGAGGTCCTCGACCGAGGCGACCGGCTGCTCGACGTACTCCAGCCCTCCGGCCGCCCGCTCCAGCACCGGGATCCGTGTGACGCGCCTCGTCGACCGACCAGCCGCCGTTGACGTCGATCCGGACCAGCCCGTCGGGGCCGAGCGCGTCGCGGACCGCCTCGAGCCGGGCCTCGTCCTCGCCCGGCGCCTGTCCGGGCTCGGCCACCTTCACCTTCGCGGTCCGGCAGCCCGACGAGGCGAGCACGATCTCGCGCGCCTGCTCGGGCGAGCAGGCGGGGACGGTCACGTTCACCGGGACCGACGTCCGCAGCGGCGCGGGCCAGCCGACCGATCGGCCGCCTCGCGGGCGCAGGCGAGCCAGGGCGCGGAGGTCGCGGCGTCGTACTCCAGGAACGGGCTCCACTCGCCCCACCCGGCCTCGCCCTCGAGGAGCACGCCCTCGCGCACGGTGATGCCGCGGAAGCGGGTGCGCAGCGGGATCGAGAAGACCTTCATGCCATCGCCCGCATCCGGACGCGGTCCGGCTTGCCGTTGGGCAGCAGCGGGATCTCCTCGACCAGCACCAGCTGGCGCGGCGCCCACTCGCGCGGCTTCGACCAGGTCGCGCACGTCCAGTCGAGCTGAGCGCGTCGTCGGGCGCCACGAAGGCGACCACGCGCTCGCCCCACTCCGGGTCGGGTACGCCGATCACCTCCACCGCACGCACCGCGTCGGGCTCCGGCGGCGATCATCTCGGCGACGGTCCGGGCCGGGACCTTCACGCCACCGCTGATGATCACGTCGTCCGCCCGCCCGGTCACCCACAACCGGCCGTCGTCGTCGAGACGACCCAGGTCGTTGGTCCGGAACCAGCCGTCCTTCATCACCGCCGCCGTGCGCTCGGGGTCGCCCTCGTAGCCGTCGAAGAGCACCGGCCCGCGCAGCTGCACCTCGCCGTCGTCGATCCGCACCTCGACGCCGTCGAGCGGCCGGCCGTCGTACACGCAGCCGCCGCAGGTCTCGCTCATCCCGTAGGTCTGCACGATGCGTGATGCCCCGTGCCTCGGCCTCGCTGGCGCACCTCGGGTGCCAGCGGTCCGCCACCGATCAGCACCGCGTCGAATCGCGCGAGCGTCCGCTCGCTCGGCAGCTCATGTCCGAACAGCACCCGGTCAGCTGGGTCGGCACCAGCGAGATGTACGACCGGCCGTAGGGAGCGGACGACTCGAGGTCGAGCAAGGGCTCGGTCCCCGCCACCACGGAGCGGTAGAGCACCTGCACGCCCGCGACGTACGACGGAGGCAGGTTCAGCACCCACTGGCCCGGACCACCCAACCTCTCCTGGGTCGCCAGCGCCGAGGCCCGCATCGCGTCGCGCGAGAGCACCACCCGCTTCGGCTCGACCGGTCGAGCCGGACGTGGCGATCACCAGCGGCGAAGGATCGTCAGCGGCGTCCCACTCGCGCAGCAGGCCGAGGATCTCCTCGGCGCTGCCGGAGACGGGACGCAGGCTGCTCACGACCGACATTCTCGCCCTGACACAATCCCGGCCATGGCCACCCCCGCCCAGTGGTTCGCAGGTGCGCGACCCCGCACCCTGCCCGCCGCCGTCTCCCCCGTGCTGGCCGGCACCGGCATCGCGGTCTGGGAACGCGAGGAGGTCTGGTGGAAGGCGCTGCTCGCGCTGGCCGTCGCGCTGCTGCTCCAGATCGGGGTCAACTACGCCAACGACTACTCCGACGGCGTCCGCGGCACCGACGACGCCCGGGTCGGCCCGCTCCGCCTGGTCGGCAGCAAGGTGGCCACGCCACGAGCCGTGAAGACCGCGGCGTTCCTCGCGCTCGGTGGAGCAGCGCTGGTCGGCCTGGTGCTGGCCGCCACGACCGCCTGGTGGCTGGTCGGGGTCGGGCTGCTCTGCATCCTCGCGGCGTGGTTCTACACCGGCGGCTCGCGCCCCTACGGCTACATGGGCCTCGGCGAGGTGATGGTGTTCGTCTTCTTCGGGCTGGTCGCGGTCCTGGGCACGACGTACGTCCAGACCGAGAGCTTCGAGCTCTCCGCCCTGTACGCCGCCGTCGGCGTCGGCGCCTTCGCCTGCGCGATCCTGGTCGCCAACAACCTGCGCGACATCCCGACCGACAAGGTCGCCGGCAAGCGCACCCTGGCCGTCGCGCTGGGCGACGAGCGCACCCGTCACCTCTACGGGCTGCTGATCGACCTCGCGGTCGTCGCGCTCATCGGGGTCTGCCTGACCACCACCTGGTGGGCGCTGCTGGCGCTGGCCGCCGGTCCGCCGACCGTGCGGGCCGTGACCACCGTGCTCGGCGACAAGGCCACGGGACCCGACCTCGTCCCGGTGCTCCAGCAGACCGGCGTCGCCGAGCTGCTGTACGCCGCCGGCCTGTTCGCGGGCCTGACGATCGGCGTCGTCATCGCGTCGGTCTGAGCCCCCGCAACGTCATACGAATGGTGGGCTCAAGGGCACGATTCGTATGACGTCCTGAACCTCACGAGCGGGCCAGCTCCTGGTTCGACTGGTGAGGGCCGGAGAGCCAGTCCTGGGCCAGACGCGCGTCGTCCGTTCGGCTCCTCGCCGGAGCGCGTCGATGTAGGCACGTCCGCGGCGAGGCGGGCCGCCACCTCGGGGCCCTCGGCCACGCTGCCGTGGCCGGGGACCAGGACATCGACGTGGCTGGCCGCCTCCTCCAGCCGGTCGAGTGCCGCCTCGTAGGCGCCCACCTGACCGGGGCGGCGAGGGTCGAGGAGAGGGATGAGGACGTCGGAGAGCATGTCGCCGGCGACCAGGACGCCACGGTCCGCGAGGAGGATCGCGGCGTGCCCGATGGCGTGCGCCTCGTGCTCGACGAGCTCGCCCGGCACGGGTCCGCCGTCCGGGGGCAGCGGGGTGAGGAGCCCGATCAGCTCGAGCGGGATGCCCGACGCGCTCCCCGCCGCCATCTCCTGCGCCCGCTCCCGGACTCCACTGGCAGCCTGGGCGCTGGCCGAGGTGGCGTAGCGCGGCACGTCGCCGAACCGCGAGTGCCAGAGCAGGTGGTCCCAGTGCAGATGGGTGGAGAACCCGGCGACCACCGGGATGCCGAGCCCCTGCACGTCGTCGGCGAGCTGCGCAAGATCGGAGCCGTCGATGCCGGGATCGACCAGGATCAGCCCACCCTCCCCGCGCACCACGCACAGCGTTGCTCCAGACCCACTCGCTCTGCCGGACCCAGACGCCGTCGGCCACCTGATTCGAGCATCGGATCACTGTGTCAGGTGTCCGCCGCCCGGCGCGAGTGGCGACGACCGGGGTTGACTCACCCTCGCCGGGGTATGAGTCCTGACAGGGGATGGCGCGCTTCGCGCCGAGGGGAAAGAGACTCAACGATGCCTACACGTCCAAGAGTTCTCGTCGCCGACGCCGACGAGGACAACCGACGACTGCTGATGTACGCCGCCGAGCAGTGTGGGTATCGCGCCTGGGGCACGTCCACGCAGGCCGCCACGACGACGATGCTGACCGAGACCCACTTCGACGTCGTGGTGCTCGACTCGTGGCTGGCCGCCTCCCACACGGCGCAGATGCTGGCCGGCATCAAGGCCGGGCCCCGACGCCCACCGGTGCTCGCGGTCAGCACCGGCGGCGCCCACCCACACGACGCCGATTCCTTGCTCGCCGCGGGAGCCGACACCTTCGTCGGCAAGCCGTTCTCGCTGGCTGCGCTGCGACGCGAGCTCCGGCGTCTACGGGGCCGTTGGCGATAGTCCCGTGACGTCCTGGGACGGGCCTTCCTGGTGGCGAGCGCGCAGCGGATGAGGAAGCCGGGCGTCGGCGGGATCCAGCCGGCCTGAAGCGCCATTCCCTGATCGTCGCGAACCGCCCAGTGCTCGATCACGAGACCATCGCGGATCCGCTGGAAGTGCGCCTGCCTCACGCTGAACGTCTTGCCGGTCGGCACGAACACCCGCTCCACCTTCGAGTCCTCCGTCCAGACGACGAAGTTGCCGGTGTGCCGGCCGGACATCGTGCCGAACGTGACGACGAGGTCGCCCTCGCAGATGCTCTCTCGGTCGTCCAGACGAGCTCGGAGAAGGCGTCACGCAGCCACTCGCCGGTCGCGTGGAACGCCTCGGGCCCGCGACCCCGGGTGGCCGGCGGCTCGGCGGCCGACTCGCGGTTGGTCGCGTCGGGGTGGACGACCGCGATGAGGTCGGCGAGCGTGCCGTCGATGACGCCGTGGATCGAGGCTTCGGCCACCCTCACGGTCTCGTCGCGGGTCAAGGTGCTGATCATGGTGCTGCCTTTCGATACAGTTCACTGGAATGAAAGTACAGTAGACTGTATCGAAACTGTCCTGGCAAGGCCGCTTCTGGAGGAGACTCGAGTGCCGTACGACAACCGCCAGCGCCAGGAGACGGCCCGGACGACCCGTGCGCGCATCATCGAGGCGGCCAACGCGTCGTTCCTCGGCCGCGGGTTCGCCGGCACGACGATCCGACAGGTCGCCGACGACGCAGGGGTGTCGCAGGAGACGATCTACAAGACGTTCGGCGGCAAGGCGGCGCTGCTCAAGGCGGTGTACGACGTCACCCTCGTCGGCGATGACGATGACCTCTCGCTGGCCGAACGACCCGAGGCGATCGCCGTACGCGATGCTCCGAGCCCTGCTGCGGCCGCGACGGCGTACGCCGAGCTCGCACAGCTCATCTCCCAGCGCATCGATCCGCTGCTGCGCGTGCTCCTCGGGGCGCGCGACACCGACAAGGCGCTGGCGGAGTTCGCGAGGACCACCGAGGAGGAGCGTCACGCCGGCAGCTCGTTCTACGTGCGGCACTGGGAGGACGCCGGGTGGCTCCGCGACGACATCACGGTCGAGCACGCGATCGACACCGTGTGGGCCCTCAACTCACCGCAGCCCCGGTGGCTGCTGCTCGACCACGGCTGGAGCGAGGAGCAGTACACCCAGTGGCTGGCCGGCCTGATCCGCCACTCGATCTTCGGGGACGCAACAGCAGGAGGTGCGGGCCGAAGCGTCAACCTTGGTGCGGATTGATCGCCGCTAGCCCGTTGCGCGATCTGCAACGAGCGCACTGGACCGCCTTCAGAGAGCGTCTCTTCGGGTTTGCCCGGGGCCCGACTGGGTTCACCGCGAAGTCCTCGTCCTCGAACCAGGACGGGATGAGCAGCAGACGATGTCTGAGGCAGAGGCGCTTGAGTCGAGGAATCTCCTCGTACGTTCCAGGTCTCATCCGGCCTCCCACCCTGACACTTCAGAATGCGCCCGCGGGGGTCGCGCGACAACAGCTGAGCCGGAGAAGCGGGAGCGCCCTGCGACGTAGCGCCGCGGATCGCAGCCGTCTGTGATCAGGCGCGGTGGCCCGCGCGAGCGGCTATGACAGGGCGAGGCAATTTCGAGCGAGCGGCCGAAGTATTCCGCGCCGCAGTTTGGCCCGACCACCCCAGTGACACACTGAGCACATGTGGTTCTTCATCCTGGTCGTCATCGTGGCCGTCTGCGCCGTGGCCTACCTCAACCGCGTCACGCTGCTCGCCAAGATCCTGGGCCAGTCCGAGACCCGCATCAACCGCCAGCTCAAGCGCAAGCCCCGCTGACCACCTCGGTGGTTTCGAGACGCTCGCTGACGCTCGCTCCTCAACCACCGGGAGCTGCTCAGTCCTGGTCCTCCTTGGACCGCATCTCCTCGAACTTCGACGACGCCCGCTGCGCGCGCCCCTCCACGACGGCGGCGAACCGCTCGCGCTGGGGGGCCAGGAACTTCCAGGACAACAGCGACGAGACGACGATCGCCACGAGGAAGGGCCAGACCAGGACGCCGGTCTTCCCGAACAGCACGACGTAGAGCACGCCGAGCACCGCGTAGCAGGCGACGAACACGCCCAGACGCAGGGCGGTGTAGATCGCGAAGGCCTTCATGGGCTCGACCCTAAGCGGTGCCGTCTGACCACAGTCACGAGGATCGGGGGACCCGGCCTCACCGCCCACCGCTTACTCTTGGGACATGCTCCGGTTCGTGGTCTTCCTCGCCCTCTTCGCGGCGGTGGTCTACGCGTTCTTCTGGCTGCTCGAACGACGCAACCACGGCGGGGGAAATGGCGGCAAGACCGTGCCCCGCGGCCCGGTCGGTCCCGACGACGACGAAGACTTCCTGCGCGAGCTCGACTGGCAGCAGCGCCGCACCCGTCACCCGGGTGACGAGCCCCCCGTCGACTCCTAGCCCGCAGCTACAACGTGCGGACGACCGCGACCTGCTCGGGCGCGGCGTACGAGTGCTGGCTGCCGCTGCCGAAGAAGAAGTTGATCCCCACGAAGTTGAACCACAGGGTCGCCAGGCCGACCAGCGCGACGATCGCTGCCGAGCGGCCCTTCCAGCCCGAGGTGGCGCGGGCGTGCAGGTACGCCGCGTAGACCACCCAGGTGATGAACGCCCACACCTCCTTGGGGTCCCAGCCCCAGTAGCGGCCCCACGCGTGGTAGGCCCAGATCGGGCCGGCGATGAGCGCCGCGAAGGTCCAGATCGGGAACGCGAAGGCGTGCGTGCGGTAGGCGATCCGGTCGAGCACCTCGAGCTTCGGCAGCCGGGCCAGGTAGCCGCCCGTACGACCACCGGTCGCCTGCTTCTCCTCCCAGCGCTGCTTGACCAGGAACAGCGCCGAGCACATGCCGCCGAGGGTGAAGGCGCCCGTCGCGATGATCGCGGCGACCACGTGGATCACCAGCCACGGCGAGTTGAGCGCGTCGCGCAGGGGCGTGACCGGCGTGTAGAGGAGGAGTACGTCGACCATCAGCGTCACCAGCACGAAGCTGGTGACGATCGGAGAGAGCCAGGACAGCCCGAACCGGTTGTAGAGCAGCAGGTAGCCGACCACGACGACCCAGGTGCCCATCAGGGTGAACTCGTACATGTTTCCCCACGGCACCCGCACCGGGTCCGCGGCCAGGCCGCGACTGACCAGGGCGATGAACTGCAGGAACGCGGCGACCACCGTCAGCGCGACGCCGATGCGGCCGTAGAGCTGCATCCGCTCGGGTTCCTCGATCGGGGCAGCCGGCGCCGGCGAGGACGGAGCGGTTGCGGAGTCACCGCCACCGACGGAGACCGGCTCGGCCACCGGCACCTCGACGTTGCGGCCGGCGGCCCACTGCGCGAGGTGCGCGAGCACGGCCAGGAAGTAGACGACCGCGCACGCGGCCACGGCCTGGTTGCTGAGCAGCTCGTACTGGGCGTGAGTCACGAGGTCTCTCCTGCGTTCATGTCTGCGCTCTGGCCTGCGGTCGGACGGGCGGGGGTGTGCAGCGCGGCGGTGAGTTCTTCGATCTCTCCGGACAGGTCACCGCCGGCACTCCGGTCGAGCCCGGCGATCTCGACGAGCGTACGCCCGCCCTCGCGGCGCGTCCTGACCCAGACCCGGCGGGGCCGGATGAACAGCGACGCGAGCAGACCGATCAGGGCCAGCACCACCCCGGCCAGCGCGATCATCTGACCCGGCGTGTGGCTCACCTGGAGCTTCACGTAGCGGCTGACGCCGTCGAAGGTGACCGTGCCGAGCCCGTCGGGCAGCGTCGCGGTGCGACCCATCGCCAGGTCGACGCGCAGCGGCTTGCCGTCGGCCTTGAGGATCGGGTCGAGGTTCTTCTTCTGCAGCGAGTACACCGACTGCGGGACGCCGCTGTCCATGCCGAGGTCGCCGCGATAGGCCAGCATCGAGATCGCCGGGTTGCGGTCGTCGGGGAAGGCCGAGAACGGTCCGCTGGCCTGGGTGAAGGCGTACGTCGGGTAGAACTCGCCCTCCAGCCCGATCTGGGTCGGGTTGGCCTTCGTGCCCGCATCGGGCACCTTCACCACCCCGAAGGACCGGAAGGTGCTGTCCTCGGGCAGGAAGACCACCGGACCCGCGAACGCCACGCTCTTGTCGGCGTTGCGCACGGTGATGTGCGGTGCGTAGCCGTGGCTGATCAGGAAGACGTCGGTGCCGTCGACGTCGAGCGGGTGGTTGACCGAGATCTTCTTGTCCTTCTCCGCCGCCCCCGGCTCGGTGCGGTAGGTCAGGTCGGCCTCGAACTTGTGCGCCATCCCGGCCTCGCGCCCCTCGCGGATGAAGGTGACGTCGAAGTCGTTGACGGTGAAGTCGAACGGCTTCAGCTCGGCGGGGTCGAAGAGGGAGCCGGCCCGGAAGTCGTCGTACTGGCTCAGCGTGTTGGCGAAGCCGTCCTTGGCCACCACGATGACGCCGCCCTTGAACCCGAAGAGCCCACCGACCGCGAACCCGACCAGCACGATCAGCACCGAGAGGTGGAAGAGCAGGTTGCCGGCCTCTCGGAGGTAGCCGCGCTCGGCGGAGACCACGCCGTCCGCCACGACGACCCGGTAGCGCTTCCTCTTCAGCCAGGCAGCCGCCGTGTCGATGGACGCGTCGGTGCCGTCGACCTCGCGGTGCTCGGGCAGCCGGGCGAGGTTCTTGGGGGCCTTCGGCGGCTTCGCGCGTACGCCGCGCCAGTACACCCGCAGCCGCGGGATGATGCAGCCCACGAGCGAGACCATCAGCAGGATGTAGATCGCGGAGAACCACACCGAGTCGTAGACCGAGAACAGCCCGAGCTTCTCGTAGATCGGGGTCAGCGTCTCGTGCTGCTCGCGCCACTGCGACGCCCGCACCGAGTCGACCGCCTCCTGGGGCACCACCGACCCGGGGATCGAGGCCAGCGCGAGCAGGAACAGCAGGATCAGTGCCGTGCGCATCGAGGTGAGCTGGCGCCACGACCAGCGGGCGAACTCGCGGGGACGCAGCGCCGGGGCGGGCTCGTAGCCCGTGGCGGGACCGGTCATGGCTTAGACGCCTGCCTGGAAGTCGGGGAAGAACCAGGTGCGGATCCAGTCGACCATCTCGTCCCACCAACCGGTGACGAGCAGCAGCCCGACGGCGATCAGCATCAGCCCGCCGATCGCGGTGACCCACTGCTGGTGGCGGCGTACCCAGCTCACGGTGCCGAGCATCCGTCGGTAGGCCAGCGCGGCGAAGATGAACGGCAGCCCGAGGCCCAGGCAGTAGGCAAGGGTCAGCAGTGCGCCTCGCCCGGCCGTGGCCTCGTTGGCCGAGAGGAAGAGGACGGCGCTGAGGGTCGGGCCGATGCAGGGCGCCCAGCCGAGGCCGAACAGCACGCCGAGCAGCGGCGCGGCCGCGAGACCGACCGCCGGCACCTGGTGGATGCGCCAGTCGCGCTGCATCCACGGCACCACCCCGAGGAAGACCATCCCGAGCAGGATCGTCAGGATCCCGAGCACGATCGTGAGGCGTGCGCTGGTAGGTGAACAGCCACTCCCCCACCTGCCCGATCAGGGCACCGAAGGAGACGAAGACGAACGAGAAGCCGAGGACGAACAGCAGCGAGCCGGTCAGCATCCGGCCGCGCCGCGCGTCACCGAGGTCGGCGCCGGAGAGCCCGGTGGCGTAGGAGAGGTAGCCGGGCAGCAGCGGCACCACGCACGGCGAGAAGAAGGAGACCAGCCCGGCCACCATCGCCACCGGGATCGCGAGCAGCAGCGAGCCGCTGTGGGCCTGCGTCGGCGAACCAGTCGCCCAGGTCCAGAGGGGTCACGAGGCCGCGCCCTTCTGGACGTCGCGGACCAGGTCGACGAGCGTCTGGGTGCTGGGGATCTCGCCGGTGATGCTGGCAGCCACCCGGCCCTGCTGGTCGAGGACCAGGGTGCTCGGGATCGCGCTCGGGTTGAGGGTGCCGTAGAAGGCGAGCAGGGTGCGGCCGGCGGGGTCGTAGAGCGAGGGGTACGGCACGTCGTAGCGCCGCTGGAAGGCCAGGGCCGGGTCGCGGCTCGAGTCGCGGGTGTCGATGCCGACGAACTCGACATCGTCAGCGGCTCGAGCTCGCGCGCCGCGGCGGACAGCGCCTTCGCCTCCTTGCGGCAGTCGACGCACCACGAGCCCCAGACGTTGAGTACGACGACCTGGCCGGCGTAGTCGGTCAGGGCGAGCTTCTTGCCCTCGAGCGTCTCGCCCGAGACCTCGCCGGGCTTCTTGCGCTTGGCGACCTCGAGGCGGGTGATCAGGCCGCTGCCGTCGACGTACCCCTTGTCGCCGGTCTCGGCCGAGCCACCGCAGCCTGACGTCACCGCACCCACGAGGAGCACGGTGACCAGAGAAGCCAGGAGAGAGCGCACCATTCAGGACGGGGGCTTGTGCTCGTCGTCGGCACCGCCGGCGGAGAACGGGGCGTTGCGGTCGGCGACCGGGATCAGGTCTCCGGCCGGCTCGGAGTAGCCGACGCTGACCAGGCGCTCGTCGTCGAAGGTGAAGGACGTGAGGCTGCACAGCGTGCAGTGGCGCTTGCGCGGGTCGTGCAGGAAGCCGCGGCCCTCGGCCTTCAGCCGGGTCACCCAGATCGGCAGCTGGTGGGAGACGACGACCGCCTCGTGCCCGGCGGCGTGCTCGCGGGCGTCCATGACGGCCGGCCACATCCGGGCGACGACCTCCTTGTAGGGCTCGCCCCACGAGGGCTTGAACGGGTTCCGCAGCGCCCACCAGATCTTCGGCTGGGTCAGGATCGAGTCGCGGAGGTCGAACGGCTTGCCCTCGAAGAGGTTGCCCGACTCGATCACCCGCTCGTCGAGCTCGACCGAGAGCCCGCGCACGGCGGCCAGCGGCATCGCGGTCTCCTGCGCGCGCTCGAGCGGCGAGCTGACGATGTGGGTGATGTCGCGCTCGCCGATGCGGTCGGCGACCCGGTCGGCCATCGCGCGACCGCGCTCGGAGAGGTGGTAGCCGGTCGAGCGGCCGTAGAGGATGCCCTGCGGGTTGTGCACCTCGCCGTGGCGCAGCAGGTGGACGATCGTCTTCACGACACCACCGCCGCGGCCGCCCGGGCGGCCGCCGGGAGCGCGTCGATCACGTGCTGGAGCGCGCGTTCGTCGTGGGCGGCGGAGAGGAACCACGCCTCGAAGGCGCTCGGCGGCAGGTAGACCCCCTGGTCGAGCATCGCGTGGAAGAACGCCTTGAACACGTCGGTGTCCTGGCTCGCAGCGGCGGCGTAGTCGCGCACCGGCTGCCCGTCGGCGGTGAAGAAGACGCTGAACATGTTGCCGCCCGACTGCACGACGTGGGGTACGCCGGCCCGGGTCAGCTCCTCGCCGACCGCGCTCGAGAGCGTCGCCGCGGCCGCGTCGATGTGGGCGTAGACCTCGTCGGTCGCCAGCCGCAGCGTGGCCAGCCCGGCGGCGGTCGCGACCGGGTTTCCGGCGAGGGTGCCCGCCTGGTAGACCGGCCCGTCCGGCGAGAGCCTCGACATCACGTCGGCCCGGCCCCCGAACGCCGCGGCCGGGAAGCCGCCGCCCATCACCTTGCCGAAGGTGACCAGGTCGGGGCGCCAGCCCTCGCGGGCGCCGTCGAGGCCCCACTGGCCCTGCGGGGAGACCCGGAAGCCGGTCATCACCTCGTCGGAGACGAACAGCGCGCCGTGCTCGGCGCAGGTCTCGGCGAGGAACTGGTTGAAGCCGGGCTCGGGCGGGACCACGCCCATGTTGCCGGGCGAGGCCTCGGTGACCAGGCAGGCGATCTCGGAGCCGCGCTCGGCGAACGCCGCCTCGACGGCCTCCCGGTCGTTGTAGGGCAGCACCAGGGTCGCCGCGGTCGAGGCGGCCGGCACGCCGGGGGTGCCCGGCACGGCGCCCTCGATGCGGTGGGTCGCGAGACCGGAGCCGGCCTCGGCGAGCAGGGAGTCGACGTGGCCGTGGTAGCAGCCGGCGAACTTCACCACGACGTCGCGGCCGGTGAACCCGCGCGCCAGCCGGATGGCCGACATGGTGGCCTCGGTGCCCGAGGAGACCAGGCGCACCTTCTCGACCGGCGTACGCCCCACGATCGCCTCGGCGAGCTCCACCTCGGTGCGCGTCGGGGTGCCGTACGACGTGCCGCGGCTCACCGCCTCCGTGCACCGCGGCCTCGACCTCGGGGTGGGCGTGGCCCAGCAGGAGCGGTCCCCAGGAGCAGATCAGGTCGACGTAGTCGTTCCCGTCGACGTCGCGCAGCCAGGCGCCCTTGCCCGAGGCCATGAACCGGGGGGTGCCGCCGACCGCGTTGAAGGCTCGGACCGGGGAGTTCACGCCTCCCGGCGTGACCCGGTGAGCGCGCTCGAACCAGTCGGCGGAGGAGGCGCTGAGACGGGTCTGGGAAGGCTGGACGGTCTCGGACACAGTCGCATTCTCCCCGACCGCCGAAGGGCCCGACGAACCGGCCATCTCACCCCGCGGGCGTGGGTGGCTGAAATGTTGATAAACGTGTCATCTTCGTCCGGTCCGGGATTAACCTGAACAAGCCTGCCCTCGGGAGCCGGGCTGGCGGCCTTTGTGGCGTGGGTCACAGCACGCGTTTGTGCGTGACTCACGGGGGGAAGAGTCGTTGAGGACGTGTCGAGACGTTCGGGGGACGACCGACACCGTGATGACCCAGGGGAGAGAGTCCACAGATGAGCAGCAGGCAGTTGTCCCGTCGGAGCAAGGCGCTGACCCTTGTCCCACTCGCGCTCCTGTCGGGGGTGTGGACGGCCAGCCTCGTGAGCTCGAGCGCGACGGCGACCAGCGCCAGCGCCAAGACCGGCGACCTGCCTGACGGCACCAAGGTGCCCGAACGCCGCCATCGAGGCTCCCGCGAGCGTCCCCGTCCCCGGCGTGATCGCCCCCGCCGTGCCCGAGGGCTCGGCCGACTCCGTCGTCTCCGGCGCCTCCTCCAACGGCATCCCCGCCCCGGCGCTGGCCGCCTACCAGCGCGGCGCGCAGATCATCAACGCCGCCGACAAGTCCTGCAACATCCCGTGGGAGCTGATCGCCGCGATCGGCCGCGTCGAGTCCGACCACGGCCGCTACGGCGGCAACACCCTCACCGAGGACGGCGTCTCCAAGCCCGGCATCTACGGCATCGCCCTGAACGGCAAGAACGGCACCCAGGCCATCAACGACACCGACGGCGGCCAGCTCGACAAGGACCCCGTCTTCGACCGCGCGGTCGGCCCGATGCAGTTCATCCCCTCGACCTGGCAGGTCGTCAAGGTCGACGCCGACGGCGACGACCAGCGCAACCCGCAGGACATGGACGACGCCGCGCTCGCCACCGCCGTCTACCTCTGCTCCGGCAAGGACAACCTCTCCGCCCGCTCCGGGCAGGAGGCGGCGGTCTACCGCTACAACCACTCCCAGGACTACGTGAACCTGGTGCTGCGGATCATGGAGGCCTACTCCTCCGGTGACTACACCGCGGTCCCCTCGGGCACCTACGGCGGCACGTCGTTCTCCTCCAGCTACTCCACCGCGATCGACAAGTCCTACAAGGTCGCCAAGGAGCGCAAGGCCAAGCAGAAGAAGATCCGCCAGCAGCAGGCCGCCAACGGCGGCTCGGGCTCCGGCGGCTCCGCCAGCGGTGGCTCGTCCTCCGGTGGCAGCAGCGGCGGCGGCACCAGCACGGGTGGCGGGATCATCCCGGGCACCGGCGGTGGCTCCGGCTCGGGTGGTAGCTCCGGCTCCGGCGGCAGCGTCCGGTCGGCGGCGTCGGCAAGAGCGTCGGCGACGCGCGTCGACACGTGACCGGCGGCGGCTCGTCAGCGGCGGCGGGTCCTGCTCCAGGCGGCTGGCCGGCGGCCCAGCACCCTGCGCCTGGCGCCGGTGAGCAGACGGCTGACCGCGGCCGAGGCGACGGCCACAGTGCCTGGCCGCAGGGCCTGCTGCTCGCGTGACCGCATCGCCAGCTGCATCGCCAACCTGCGCTGACAGTAAACGACACAGCACCCCCGGCCCTCGGCCGGGGGTGCTGTCGTTTCTGAGCTTGTTCGCTTCCCGTGCGACCTAGCCGACCAGCTGCTGGGTGTCGCGGGCGAGGTCCACGACGGCGCCCACGAAGATCACCACCAGGGCCGCGCGCCCGGCCCAGCGCGCCGCGTTCGCGGTCGACGACGACACCGGGAACCGCCGGAGGAGCAGCACCCCGGCGAGGACGATCGCGAGGAGGGGCAGGCGAGCACGAGGGCCGCTCCGGCGAGCAGCCACAGGAGCAGCGTCCACCGGACCGTCGCCAGGGGTGCGCGCGCGAACCACGAGTCGTCCGCGAGCCAGTGCTCGGCCAGCGTCGCGAAGACGACCACGTGCACCGCGGGCAGCAGCCAGAAGAGCGCGATCGGCAACCAGCGCGGCTCCAGGACCAGGAAGTCGAAGCTCTCCGGGGTGACCAGGAGGGCCGCCACCGTGGTGGCGACCCCGACGGCCAGCGTCGTCGTACGCAGCCACCGCGGACCCAGCAGCAACGGCCGCACCAGCAGGAAGACCACGGCGCCGAGCATGGAGATCTGCACCGCCGCGAGCAGCAGCTGCCCGGAGCCCCCGAGGCTGACCCGCCCCACGAGGAAGCCGTCGTCGGTGACCTGACCGGTGTCCTCGGGGTTCAGCAGCGCCAGCAGGCGCATCACCAACCGACCGCCGGGGAACGCGACCAGCGCCCCGGTCACCACGGCGGCGCAGCCCACGGCCGCGACCTGGCGCAGGTACGTCGCGAAGCCGAGCCCGGCCTCGTCGACGGCTCGACCGACACCGACATGGCTGCCTCCCACCACTTCTCCCGGGAGGAGAGTACGACGCGCCGTCGTTTCGGTAGGTTCGCTGCGTGAGCCCGCCCTTCGTCCACCGCCTCCGGGTGCGCTACCACGAGTGCGACATGCAGGGCGTGGTCTTCAACAGCCACTACTACACCTGGATCGACGACGCGCACACCGAGTGGATCCGCGCCCTGCTGGGCTCCTACAAGGAGCTGCACCGCCACGGCGTCGAGGTGATGGTGGCGGAGTCGTCCGCCCGCTTCTGGGCCTCGGCCCGGTTCGACCAGGAGATCGACGTCGAGGTCCGGCTGGAGTCGATGTCCACCACGGCGATGACCACGGTGCACACCTTCCGCCACGACGGCGAGCTGCTGGTCGAGGGCCGCATCCGCCACGTCTGCGTCGACGAGGAGTCGTGGACGAAGACCCCCTGGCCCGACGACGTACGCGCGGCCTTCACCCCGGCCCTCGCGGAGTAGTCACCGGCGGTCAGCGACGGGGCGTGAGCTCGAGGGCCACCGGCACGCCAGTGGACGCCGGGACGCAGCAGGTGAGGTCCGCCCGGCATGCGCGGGGCGGAGACTCGGCGGTCGAGCGCGTCGCGGACGTCGTCGAGCTGACGGGCGAACTGCTCGAGCTCGGCGATGCGCTCGGCGATCTCTGCCTGCTTCTCCTCGATCAGGAGACTCACCCGGTCCTGCGCGGCACCACAGTTCGTGCCGGCCCACACGGGAGCACCGAGCCGATCTGCTCGCAGCTCAGCCCCATCCGCCTGGCCCGGGCGATGAACAGCAGCCGGGCGGCCGCGTCGTCGCCGTAGTCGCGGTAGCCCGCGGAGGTCCGCGCGGGGAGGGCCATCAGGCCGACCCGCTCGTAGTAGCGCACCGTGGAAGCCGGGACTCCGGCGGACTCGGCGAGCTCGGAGATCCGCACCCGTCCACGGTAAACCTTGCACCCGGGTGCAGGGTCAAGCTCTTGACCTTGCACCCGAGTGCAACTTCTAGGTTCGGCGCATCGACCGAGAACCGTCGGTCCCGACCGAGGAGCAACCATGGGAACCTTCACCCGCACAACACAGCCCTGGCCGTCGACATCGAGGGCGCCGGCCAGCAGCACCGCACCGAGGCGGGCGGCATGACCGTCGCCCTGGAGCGGTGGAACGCCGGGCTCGACACCGCGCAGTGGTTCGCCGACCTGCCCGGCGGCGCCTGCCAGGAGCCGCACTGGGGCTACTGCCTCACGGGCACGGTGACGATGCGGTACGACGACGGAGAGACCGAGGTCATCTCGGCCGGCGACGCCTACTACATCCGGCCCGGCCACAACGCGCACATCACCGACGACGCCGAGCTCGTCGAGTTCACCCTGGCCGACCAGAAGCCCGGCATCAACACCGTCGACCTCGCGCCGAGTCGTCAGACGCAGGAGGTGTGAGGACGCACGGAGTCAGCCCGGGTCAGCGGTTGGCGTCGGATCGCAGCAGGCGCCAGCCGCCCGCGACCAGGGCGGCTCCGGCCCAGGCGGCCAGCGTGATCCGCGACGACGCGACGGTCATGTCGCTGGTCGGGCCTTCCCCGAAGATCAGGAACAGCGCGCCCGAGCCGGGCATGCGGGCCGACAGCTCGTGAGCCCAGTCGTAGGGCAGCTGCGCCAGCAGGAACGGCAGCACGAGCACGAGCCCGATGACCGTGACCAGCCCGCCGGCGGTGCTCCGCAGGGCCAACCCCGTGCCCACCGCCAGGAGTGCGCCGGTGGCGAAGATGTAGGCGAGCCCGCCGAGCACCTCCGAGCCGTCGCCGACCGGGAGGCCGAGGTCGGGCACGAACATGCTGCACCGCCGCGCTGGCCCCGGACACGAGCAGCACCCCCAGCGCGGTGACGGTGGCGACGATGACGCCGACGCGGGCGGCGAACAGGAGACCGCGGCGGGGCGTCCACTGCAGCGTCGGCACGATGCCGCCGGTGCCGTGGTCGGCGGTGGCGGTGACCACGGCCAGGGCGAGGGTGCCGAAGAGCGCGAACATCCCGGTGGGGCGGGCCCCGTCCCACGCGGTCCGGTCGGGGCTGGAGTGGCGCGACCGTTGGCGACGTCGTACCCGATCAGCATGCCGAGACCGACCACGGCGACCGCGGACACGAGCGCCAGCACCCAGCTGGAGCGGACGGTCCAGATGCGCCCCCACTCGGCGCGGCAGGTGCGGGCCAGGACGGTGGTGGTGCTCATCGGGATGCTCCGTTCGTGATCGCCTCGGGGGTCTGGCCGTGGTAGTCGACGCTGCCCTCGGTGAGGGAGAGGTACGCGTGCTCGAGCGACTGCTCGACCGGCGCGAGGTGGTGGACCGGCACCCCGGCCGCGTGGGCCAGGTCGCCGATCTCGCTGGCCGGCAGACCGGTGACGTCGAGCTCGTCGGGAGCCGTGCTGCTCCACGGCCGCATGTGGCTCCGAGCGCGCGGTGGAGCTCCTCGGCACGAGGCGTCCGGACCCGCACCCGTTCACCGCCCAGGCCACGCAGCACCTCGTCGACGTCGGCGTCGGCGATGAGCCGTCCTCGTCCGATGATCACGACGCGGTCGGCGATCAGCTGCATCTCGCTCATCAGGTGGCTCGAGACGAGGACCGTGCGTCCCTCGTCGGCGAAGCCCCGCAGCAGCGACCGGATCCAGCGCACCCCGTCGAGGTCGAGTCCGTTGACGGGCTCGTCGAAGAGCAGCACCGGGGGTCGCCGAGCAACGCCGCTGCGATGCCGAGCCGCTGGCGCATGCCCAGCGAGTAGCCCCCGATCCGTCGCCCGGCCGCGGAGCCGAGCCCGACCTGGCCGATCACCTCCTCGACCCGCGCCGCGGAGATCCCGTTGCTGCAGGCGCCGATGCGCAGGTGGGCACGGCCGGTGCGGCCCGGGTGCATCGCGCCCGCGTCGAGCAGGGCACCGACCTCCCGCAACGGCGGGACGAGGTCGACGTACCGCTTCCCGTTGACGGTCGCCGTCCCGGAGGTGGGGCGGTCCAGGCCCATCACCATCCGCATGGTCGTCGACTTGCCCGCGCCGTTGGGCCCGAGGAACCCGGTGACCTTGCCCGGCTCGACGTCGAAGGTGAGGTCGTCGACGGCCCGGACGGCGCCGTACTGCTTGGTGAGTGCTCGCACGCTGATCATGAACGGAACGCTAGGAGCGCGGCCGGTCAGGAGGAGCGGAGAAGGTGTGGAGGTCCTGTGCAGATCGCGTCAGCGGGTGAGCAGCCGGGCCGCGTCGAGGGCCCAGTAGGTCAGCACGATGTCGGCGCCGGCGCGACGGATCGAGGTGAGCACCTCGATGATCGCCGCGTCGCGGTCGATCCAGCCGTGGGCGGCGGCGGCCTCGACCATGGAGTACTCGCCGCTGATGTTGTACGCCGCCACGGGCACCGTGACGGCCGCCCGGACGGCCTGCACGACGTCGAGGTAGGCCATCGCCGGCTTGACCATCACGATGTCGGCGCCCTCGGAGACGTCGAGCAGCGCCTCGCGGACGCCCTCGGCGGCGTTGGGCGGGTCGAGCTGGTAGGTCTTGCGGTCGCCCTCCAGCGAGGAGTTCACGGCCTCGCGGAAGGGGCCGAAGAAGGCGGAGGAGTACTTCGCCGAGTAGGCCAGGATGCCGACCCCGGAGTGCTCCTCGGCGTCGAGCGCCTGGCGGATCACACCGACCTGGCCGTCCATCATCCCGCTGGGCGCGACCAGGTCGACCCCGGACGCGGCGTGCGCCAGCGCCATCTGGCCGTAGATCTCCAGCGTGCGGTCGTTGTCGACCCAGCCGTCGGGGTCGAGCACGCCGCAGTGGCCGTGGTCGGTGAACTCGTCGAGGCACAGGTCGGACATCACCGTGAGCTGCTCGCCGACCTCGCCGACGACGTCGTTGATCGCGACGTTGAGGATGCCGTGCGGGTCGATCGCGCCGGACCCGAGGGCATCCTTCTGGGCCGGGAGCCCGAAGAGCATCACGCCGCCCAGGCCCGCCTCGACCGCTTCGCTGGCGGCCTTCTTCAGCGAGTCACGGGTGTGCTGGACGACGCCCGGCATCGACGTGATCTCGCGCGGCTCGGTCGCGTCCTCGGCGACGAACAGCGGCAGCACCAGCTGGCTGGGCTGCACGGCCGTCTCGGCGACCAGGCGTCGCAGGGCCGGCGTACGGCGCAGCCGTCGCGGGCGGATCTCGGGAAAGCCGGGAGCCATGGACTACTGCGTTCGGACCTTGCGCCGCGTGGCGGGACGGCGCTCCGAGGGACGGGTGACCGGCTGCCCTGACTCGAGCAGGGATGATCGCCGGGCCGCACCGAAGTCGGCCAGCGCGTCCACGACGGCCTCGACCGACGGCTCGGGCGCGAGCACGTCGACCCGCAGGCCGTGCTCCTCGGCGGTCTTGGCCGTGGCCGGGCCGATCACCGCGATGATCGTCGAGGCGTGCGGCTTGCCGGCGATGCCGACCAGGTTGCGCACCGTCGAGGACGACGTGAACACGACCGCGTCGAACTTGCCGGTCTTGATCGCCTCGCGGGTGGCCGCCGGCGGCGGGGCCGCACGCACGGTGCGGTAGGCGGTCACGTCGTCGACCTCCCAGCCCAGGTCGACCAGGCCGGCGACGAGGGTCTCGGTGGCGATGTCGGCGCGCGGGAGGAACACCCGGTTGATCGGGTCCAGCACGTCGTCGTACGGGGGCCAGTCCTCGAGCAGGCCGCGGGCAGACTGCTCGCCGGAGGGCACCAGGTCGGAGTTGAGGCCCCAGTCGGCCAGCGAGGCCGCGGTCTTGTCGCCGACCGCGGCGATCTTCAGGCCGGAGAAGGCGCGGGCGTCGAGGCCGTACTCCTCGAACTTCTCGCGTACGGCGCGCACCGCGTTGACCGAGGTGAACGCGATCCACTCGTAGCGACCCTCGACCAGGCCACGCACGGCCTTGTCCATCTGCTGCGGGTTGCGCGGCGGCTCGACGGAGATCGTCGGCACCTCCTCGGGCACCGCGCCGAAGCCGCGCAGGCGCGAGGACAGCGCGCCGGCCTGCTCCTTGGTGCGGGGCACCAGCACGCGCCAGCCGAACAGCGGCTTGGTCTCGAACCACGACAGCGTCTCGCGCAGGTCGACGACCGGGCCGACCACGATGATCGCGGGCGGGGTCATGCCGGCCGCGTGGGCGTCGGCGTCGATGTTGGCCAGCGTGGAGACGATGGTCTCCTGGGTGGTCAGGGTGCCGGTGCGGGTCATCGACACCGACGTGTTGGCGTCACGGCCCGCCTCGATCAGCTGGGCGGCGATGTCGCCGATGGAGCCGACCGCGGAGAGCAGCACGAGCGTCGGGTGGGCGGCGTACGCGCTCCAGTCGATCTTGGTCTCGTTGCAGGTCACCACGGCCACCTCGCGGTGGGTCTTGGTGGTCAGCGGGATGCCGGCGTACGCCGGGACGGCGCTCACCGAGGAGACGCCCGGGACGATCTCGAAGCCGATGCCGGCCTTGGTGCAGGCCTGCGCCTCCTCGGGACCGGAGGCGTAGAGGAACGGGTCGCCGGACATCAGGCGTACGACGCGCTTGCCGGTCTTGGCCTGACGCACGATCACCTTCGCGCGCGACGCGTGGGTCAGCGGCTGGCCGTCCTCGCCGAAGCCGCCGTCGACGAAGACCGGGCCGACCTGCTCGGCGGGCTCGACCTCCTCGATCTCCTCGTCGTCGACCACCGCTGCCGGGAGGCCCAGCAGGGTGCGGACGAGCTGCTCGTGGTCGGGCACCTCGGTGATGACGATCTCCGCCTCGCGCAGCAGCTCCACGGCGCGGAGCGTGAGCAGTCCGGGGTCGCCGGGACCACTGCCCACGAACGAGACCCACTTCACGGGGCGGGCCCCAGTGGTCGCAGGGGTGCTGGACGTCTTCTGCTTGGTCACAATCGCCTTCTTGCTACTTCGCTGTTTCGTTGATCAGTTCTGCTGCGCCCTCGGCAAGCATCTCTGCTGCGAGCTTCTGGCCCAAACCGACGGGATCGTCGACCGGACCGGCCATGGATCGGCGTACGGAGAGGGCACCGTCGGGTGAGAGCGCAACTGCCCGGACCCACAGTTCGTCACCGAGGTCCCCTTCCGCAACTTCAGCCAGGGCGCCGACCGGGGCCGAGCACCCCGCTTCGAGCTCGGCGAGCAGTGCTCGCTCCGCCTCCACGCACGCGCGGGAGCGCGCGTCGTCGAGGGCGGTGTGGACTACGTCACGCAGGTCGTCGTCGGCCCGGCACTCGACCGCGAGGGCTCCCTGGCCGGGGGCCGGCAGCACCTGCAGCGGGTCGAGGACCTCGGTCGCCTCGTCGGCGCGGCCCAGCCGGGACAGGCCCGCGCGGGCGAGCACGACCGCGTCGAGCTCTCCCGAGGCGACCTTGCCGAGGCGGGTGTCGACGTTGCCGCGGACCCCGACCAGCTCGATGCCGAGCCCGAGCGCGGCCAGCTGCGAGACCCGGCGGGGGGCGCCGGTGCCGACCTGCGCGCCGGCCGGGAGCTCACCGAGGGTGAGTCCGTCGCGGGCGACGACCACGTCGCGTGGGTCCTCGCGCAGGGGTACGGCGGCCAGCGCGATGCCCTCGGGCGGAGCGGTGGGCAGGTCCTTGAGCGAGTGCACGGCCACGTCGACCTCGCCGCGCAGCAACGCCTCGCGCAGCGCGCTCACGAAGACGCCGGTGCCGCCGATCTGGGCCAGCGGGGCAGAGGAGGTGTCGCCCTCGGTGCGGATGTCGATGAGCTCGGTCGGCAGACCGCTGGCAGCGGTCAGGGCATCGGCGACCTGCTGGCTCTGGGTGCGGGCCAGGGCTGAGGCGCGCGTGCCGATGCGGATGGTGCGTCCCGTCACGTGACCCCCTCGACCCTCGTGACGGCCTCGACGGCCTCGGGGTCGAGCGCGAACAGCTCGGCCAGGGCGGCGGCGTAGGACACGGCGCCGGAGTCGTTGGCCAGCTCCTTGACGCGCACGGTGGGCTGGTGGAGCAGCTTCTCGGCGACCCGACGCAGGGTCTTCTCGACCTCGGCGCGCGAGGTGTCGTCGAGGTCAGGCATCCGGCCCATCAGCCGGGCCAGCTCGGCCTCGACCACGCTGGTCGCCATCGAGCGCAGGGCCACCACGGTCGGCGTGACGCTCTGGCTGCGGCGGACGGCGAGGAACGCGGAGAGCTCCTGGGCGACGATCGAGCGCACTCCCTCGACCTCGCCGGCGCCCGGGGCGTCCTCGAGCTCGGCGGCGAGCGTGTCGAGCGCGATCAGCCGCACGCCGGGGATGTGGGCCACGTCAGGGTCGACGTCGCGCGGGAGGGCCAGGTCGACGACCGCGAGGGGCTTGTCGTCGCGGCGACGGGCGGCCACGGCGTCGAAGTCGATCAGCACGCCGGTGGAGCCGGTGCAGGAGACGAGGACGTCGACCGGACCGGTGAAGTCGGAGAGCCCGGAGAGCGGGATCGCCGTCGCGGCGTACTGCTCGGCGAGGCGGGTGGCCCGCTCGGGCGTCCGGTTGGCGACGGTGATCGACGCGGCACCGGCGCGGGAGGCCGTCGCCGCGGTCAGGCCGGCCATCGAGCCGGCGCCGATGATGACGACGTGCTTGCCCACGAGGTCGCCGACGTGCTCGGCGGCCCGGTCGAGCGCGGAGGACACCAGGCTGGGCGCGACCCGGTCGATGTCGGTCTCGGCGTGCGAGCGCTTGCCGACGCGCAGGGCCTGCTGGAACAGCACGTTGAGGGCGGGGCCGACGGTGCCGTGCTCCTGGCCCATCCGCAGTGCCTCGCGCGTCTGGCCGAGGATCTGGCTCTCCCCCGGCACCATCGAGTCGAGGCCGGCGGCGACGTGGAACAGGTGGGAGACGGCGGCGTCGTCGTAGTGCACGTAGAGGTGGGAGAGCACGTCCTCCGGCGACCGGCCGGCCAGCTCCCCGAGCATCCGCGAGATCGTCTCGACGCTGCCGTGGAAGCGGTCGACGTCGGTGTAGACCTCGGTGCGGTTGCAGGTCGAGAGCACGGTGGCCTCGGTGACGTACTCGAGCTCGGAGACGTCGCGGACCAGCTTCATCGCCCCGTCGGCGTCGAGGGCCACGTGCTCCAGCACGGACACGGGTGCGGTCTTGTGGGAGATGCCCACGACCAGGACGCTCATCCGGCCTCCTCCACTCGGGTGGGCAGCGCGCTGTCGGCGTTCTTGCGCTGCTCGTGGTACGCGAGGATCTGCAGCTCGCTGGACAGGTCCACGCGGCGTACGTCGACGCCCTCGGGCACCGACAGGATCGTCGGCGCGAAGTTCAGGATCGAGCGGATGCCGGCCTGGACCATCCGGTCGCAGACGGCCTGGGCGGCGATGGCCGGCGTCGCGATGACCCCGATGCCGACGCCGTGCTCGGCCACGACCTCCTCGAGGTCCTCGAAGGAGCGGATCTCCAGCCCGGCGACGACCTCGCCCTGGCGGCTGTCGTCGGCGTCGAGGAGCGCGACGGTGCGGAACCCGCGCGAGGAGAAGCCGGAGTAGTTGGCGAGTGCGTGGCCCAGGTTGCCGATCCCGACCACGACCACGGGCCAGTCCTGGGTCAGGCCGATCTCGCGGGAGATCTGGTAGCGGAGGTAGGCCACGTCGTACCCGACGCCGCGGGTGCCGTAGGAGCCGAGGTGGGAGAGGTCCTTGCGCAGCTTGGCGCTGTTGACCCCGGCCGCGGTGGCCAGCTCGAGGCTGGAACAGGTGGTGGTGCCCGCGTCACTCATGGAATTGAGTGCCCGCAGGTAGACGGGGAGTCGAGCCACCGTCGCCTCGGGGATGCGGGAACTGCTCACTGGTCAAACACTCTCCACAGGTGGGGAACCTTGGTCACTGTAAGAGTTTGTGAACGTGCGAACAAATACAGTCCGGCGGCTGGCTACCACATGTGACATGTCCCACCATTTGTGGGGGTAGGCCGACCTGCCGGTTTCACAACGCCGATTGTGAAACTGGCGACTTGCGAACAAAACTTCGTTCGCATCGCGCAGGTTTCACAACCGGGTTGTGAAACCGTCACGCCCCCAGCGCCGACCGCAGCCGTGCCGGGTCGACCCGCCAGAAGTCGTGCTGGCGTCCGTCGACGTAGGTGACCGGGATCTGCTCGCCGTACGCCTCCATCAGCTCCGGCGAGGTGGTGATGTCGACCTCGTCGTACGACGTGTCGGCCTCGGCGCAGACCTGCTCGATGACCTTGCGGGCGTCGTCGCAGAGGTGGCAGCCGGGCTTGGAGTAGAGGGTGACGCGCGCATCGGTGCTCATGTCTGGGTCACTCCAGCAGGCCCAGCGTGCGGCGCCGCTCGGTGGCACGCAGCCGGCCCTTCTGGACCTTGCCGGTGATCGTGTAGGGCAGCTCGTCGACCACGTGGACGAGCTTGGGCTGCTTGAACCGGGCGAGGCGCTGCTCGCAGTGACGGCGTACGACGTCGACCAGGGCGTCGCTGGCCCCCGCGGCCGACGGCTTCACGTAGGCGACCACCGCCTCGCCGGTCTCCGGGTCGTCGACCCCGATCACGGCCGCCTCCGCCACCTCGGGCAGCTCGCGCGATGACGTCCTCGACCTCGATCGGGTAGACGTTGAAGCCGGAGACGATCACCAGCTCCTTGACCCGGTCGACCAGGTAGAGGTCGCCGCTGGGGTCGAGGTAGCCGACGTCGCCGGTCGCCCACCAGCCCTCGGCGTCCGGCCCGTCGGACTCGTCGGGCCAGTAGCCGGAGAACAGGTTGTCGCCCCGGATGTGGATCTCGCCCTCGTCCTCGTCGCTGGGCGCCTTGCCGGTGTCGTCGACCAGCTTGATCTCGATGCCGGGGAGCGCCGCCCCCACCGACCGCGGGGTCGGGTCCTTGCTGCACAGCGTCGAGGTGACCACCGGAGCGGCCTCGGTCAGGCCGTAGCCCTGGTGGATGCTGACGTGGGTGCGCTCGGTGAACGCGTCGGTGAGCTCCGGCGCGAGCGGCGCCGAGCCGCTGAGCACCAGCCGCACCGGCCCGAGCCGCTCCTCGAGGCCCGCGACGCCCATCCAGTAGGCGAAGACGGGCGGCGCGACCGGGACCACGGAGATGGCCTCGTCCTCGATGATGTCGAGCGAGCCCTCCGGGTCGAACCCGTCGACGAGCACCAGGCGAGCGCACTGGCGCAGCACCTGGCCGAGGACGGCGTTGAGGCCGTAGACGTGGAAGAGAGGGAGTACGCCGAGCACCACGTCACGTCCGGTGATCATCGGCGGGTCGACCTGCGCGACCTGATCGATGTTGGCCAGCAGCGCCCGGTGGGACAGCATCGCGGCGCGCGGGCGGCCCGACGTACCGCTGGTGTAGAGGAGCACCGCCAGCGCCTCGGGGTCGAGCCGGACCGGCCCCTGCCGGCCCTTGGTCGCGACCAGCTGGTCCCAGCTGCGCTCCCCCGGCGCGAGGGTGGTGCCGACGGTGACGATGCGCGGCCGCGCGGCCGGCTCCATGCCCACCGACTCGAGCGCGTCGTTGAGGCCACCGACGGCCTCGCGCACCGTCGAGACGGTCGCGCTGTCGGCGATGACCATCCGCGAGCCGGAGTCGACGATGGTGCGCATCAGCTCGCCGGTCACGCTGCGCGGGTTGACGGGTACGACGACCATGCCGGCCCGCAGCGCACCGAGGTAGGCGGCCACGAACTCGATGCTGTTGCCGGTCGCGATCATCACGCGGTAGCCGGCCACCATGCCGGCGTCGGAGAGCCCCTGCACGACCCGGGCGACGAGGTCGTCGAGACCCGTCCAGGTGATGGTGCGACCGGTGGCCGCCTCCGAGAGCGCCGTCTTGTCGGGCTCCTGAGTGGCCGCGCGGCTCAACAGCTCGGCGACGTTGGAGTCCATCGGGGAAGTCTGTCACATCGGACACTCCCCTAGGCTGGTGCCGTGACGCCTCCGCCGAGCAGCAAGCCGGGTCAGAAACCGGCCCGCAAGCCGGCCCGGCGGCCGACCAACCTGCAGCGCCGCTCGCAGCTCGCGGGCGAGGCGGCCGCCGCCATCGCCGAGGTGGAGAGTGCCCTCGACGTCGAGTCCGACCCGACCTCGGCGGCCTTCTTCGACGTCGACAACACCGTGATGCAGGGCGCCTCGATCTTCCACCTGGCCCGCGGCCTGCACCGACGCGAGTTCTTCACCACCAAGGACATCCTCGGCGCCGCGTGGAAGCAGGCCTACTTCCGGATCGTCGGGGTCGAGGATCCCGAGCACGTCGCCGAGGCCCGCGCCTCGGCGCTCTCCTTCATCGCGGGCCACACCGTCAGCGAGCTCGAGGCCCTCGGCGAGGAGATCTTCGACGAGCGGATGGCCCACCGCATCTGGCCGGGCACCCGCGCCCTGGCCCAGCTGCACCTCGACCAGGGACAGCGGGTCTGGCTGGTGACGGCCGCGCCGATCGAGATCGCCACGATCATCGCCCGCCGGCTCGGGCTCACCGGCGCGCTCGGCACGGTGGCCGAGCACGTCGACGGCGTCTACACCGGCCAGCTGGTCGGCGAGATGCTGCACGGGTCGGCCAAGGCGGTCGCCGTCAAGGAGCTCGCCGAACGCTTCGGGCTGGACCTCGAGAAGTGCTCGGCGTACTCCGACTCCTACAACGACCTGCCGATGCTGAACGCGGTCGGCGACCCGTGCGCGATCAACCCCGACCACCGGCTGCGCGAGCACGCGCGGGCCAACGGCTGGCGGGTCCGCGACTACCGCACCGGTCGCAAGGCCGCCCGCGCCGGGCTGTTCACCGCCGCGCTGGCCGGCGCGGCCGCGGGCACCGTCGCGGCCGGGGCCGCCATCCGCCGCAAGGTCAGCTGAGCCGGCCCGCCAGGCGCCCGAGCAGGGGCGCGACCGCGACCAGCTGCTCGAGCTCCTCGTCGGTGAATCCCGAGGACAGGCCCTGGGCCAGCTGGTCGCCCCGGGGCGTACGCCGGAGCTCGGCCACCTCGCGGCCGGCCCTGGTCACCGTGAGCCGCACCCGACGGCCGTCGGTGCGGTCCTGCTGCCGCTTGACCAGCCCGCGACCCTCCAGCGAGGCCACCACGGCTCCCATCGACTGGGGGCGGACGCTCTCGGCCCGGGCGAGGTCGGCCACCGTCGCCGGCGCCTGGGTCAGCCGGGTCAGCGCGCTCGACTCGGACTCGGTGAGCTCGCCGGTCACCGGGCGCTGCCGCAGCCTCCGCGCGAGCAGGCTGACGTTGTCGAGAACTGCCTGCGCGGCCTCGTCGAGGAGCTCCTCGGAGGGCATTCCAGCAGGCTACCTGATCAGGTTTCCTTCTATTGTTTTCGGGCCATATCACCACGAACACGTGGCATGCCTCACGAACCGGTTCCCAACCGCACTACCGGCGCGTAGCATCGAGGGTTGTCAGGAGGGGCTACCGACGGGCCTGGTCGGTGGGGGACGTATCGCATGGGATTTCACGATGTCGAGCGCGGTCTCAACTGCGCTGCGTCGTGCCCTCGCCGAGGTCCTCGAGACCGGCTTCGACCCCGACCCGATCCCCGTCACGATCCACGCCGCAGCCGACGCGCCGCCCCGCGCGAGGGCCTCGACGTCGCGTTGGCTGCTGACCCAGACCAGCCAGTCGGCCACGGCGTCGACGACCCAGACCGGGACCCGCGACGACGCCGCCCTGGCCACCTCCTCGGCCGCCGACGAGGCCGAGGGCACCCGCCTGATCGCCCTGGTCGAGCTCGCCCGCAGCGGCGACTCCGAGGCGTTCGGCCAGCTCTACGACCACTACCACGCGAGCGTCTACCGCTTCCTCTACTACCGCGTCGGCTCGGTGCCGCTGGCCGAGGACCTCACGCGCCGAGACGTTCTTCCGGGCGCTGCGCTCGATGAGCTCGTTCCGCTGGCAGGGCAAGGACTTCGGCGCGTGGCTGATGACCATCGCCCGCAACCTGACCACCGACCACTTCAAGGCCGGCCGCACCCGCCTCGAGTCCACCACCGAGGACATGAGCACCCTCGACAGCACCGCCGAGGGCCCCGAGGGCGCCGTACTCGCCTCGCTGACCAACGAGGCGCTGCTCGAGGCGCTCAGCCAGCTGCCGACCGAGCAGCGCGAGTGCCTGGTGATGCGCTTCCTCCAGGGGCTCTCCATCGCCGAGACCGCCGACGTCCTCGGACGCAGCTCCGGCGCGGTCAAGCAGCTGCAGCTGCGCGGGGTCCGCAACCTGGCGAAGATCCTCCCCGAGGGGATGCGCTGATGAGCCCCACGACGAGTGTCCGAATTGCCAGAATGCGAGATGGTGTAGACCAGAGCGTGGACAGGGTCCCGTCACCCCATAACCTCCGCGCAGAACCCCTCGTTGGGCCGGTTGTCAGAGTGCACGCCCCTCAGCGGAGAAACCGCTGATCGACACGACACGAACACTCTTATCTCAGGAACGCACCCATGACACCCCTCTTCCCCGCCCAACGCGCGGCCGAGGAGTTCGACCAGGTCCTCGCCGGCATCCGCAGACGCTGCGGTCGCCGCCCGCTACGCCGAGCTCCTCGACGCCGTCGAGCAGCTCCGCGGGCTGCCCGAGGTCACCCCTCGCGCCGAGTTCGTCGGCGACCTGCGCTCGCGGCTGATGACGGCTGCCGAGACCGAGCTCGTCGCCGCTCCGGCCACCGTGCGCTCGCTGCCCCAGGAGCGCACCCGCCGTCGCAACCGTCGTCTCGGCACCATCGCCGCCTCGCTGGTCGTGGTCGGTGGCACCGCCGGCATGGCCGCCGCCGCCTCCGGCGCGCTCCCGGGCGACGCGCTCTACCCGATCAAGCGCGGCATCGAGCAGGTCACGACCGCCGCCCACTTCAGCGACGCCGAGCCAGGGCAAGGCCCTGCTCGGCCAGGCCACCACCCGTCTCGAGGAGGTCCGTGCGCTGCAGGCCCAGGGCACGGCCGACCCCGACCTGATCGCCGAGACCGTCGACGCCTTCAACGCCGCCGCCGACTCGGGCTCCGAGAAGCTGTTCAGCAGCTACCAGGCCAGCGGCGACCAGGCCGACATCTCCACGGTCCGCGACTTCACGGCGTCGCAGATGGCCGACGTCGACGAGCTGTCCGCCGGCGCCGACACGGCCACCAACGACCTGCTGACCATCGCCGCCGACACCCTGGCCGACATCGACGAGCAGGCCCGCGGCCTGTGCGGCTCCGTGCGGCCCCGCCAAGCCGCTGGCGCCGCCCGAGGCGCTCAGCTCCGGCGCCGGCGCGGCCACCATGGCCACCCTGATCGCCCGCCCCGTCACGCAGGCCCAGGCCGACATCAAGGCCGCCGCCGTGACGCAGGCCGAGCGCATCAAGGCCCTCCAGGAGAGCGCCGAGCAGCAGGCCGACGTGACCCCGCTGATCACGGCCGGCGCCAACGACCCGCACCTCGCCCTACTACGCGTTCCCCGGCACCTCCGGCAAGCCCGGCGACCCGCTGACCAGCACCATCGCCCCCGACGGCCACCTGCTGCCCACGGTCACCAGCGGTGCGGCCGTCAAGGACCTGGTCACCGGCGTGACCGGCACCCTCGACCAGGCCACCGGCGGCGCGACCGCCCCGGTGACCAAGCCGCTCGACGACACGGTCAAGAAGCTCGGCGACACGCGTCGGCGAGACCACCGACAAGCTCCTGCCCTGACCGACGACGTCCGTCGAGGCTCCCGTAGTCCGTCGATGCCGTCGCGAGCGTCGAGCGGCGCTCTGGCTCCGACCGCGGTCGCGGCGTCAGGAGAAGACCGACGACCGCTTCATCAGCAGCGAGTAGAGCGTCTGCTGGATCGACTCGCGCACCTGGTCGGTCACGTTGAACACCAGCATCGGGTCGTCGGCAGCGCCCCCGTCGTACTCGTCGGTGCGGATCGGGTCACCGAACTCGATCAGCCACTTCGACGGCAGCGGGATCAGTCCCAGGGGCCCGAGCAGCGGGAACAGCGGCGTGATCGGCAGGTAGGGGATGCCCGAGCAGCCGCGCGAGCGAGGGGATGTTGCCCACCAGCGGGTAGATCTCCTCGGCGCCCACGACCGAGGTCGGGATGATGGGTACGCCGGTGCGGATCGCCGCCGAGACGAAGCCGCCCCGGCCGAAGCGCTGCAGCTTGTAGCGCTCGCTGAACGGCTTGCCGATGCCCTTGAAGCCCTCGGGCCAGACGCCGACCAGCTCGCCGCCGCGCAGCATCCGCTCCGCGTCCTCGTTGCAGGCCAGGGTGGCGCCGCCCTTGCGGGCGAGGTCGCCGACGAGCGGCAGCCGGAAGACGAGGTCGGCCCCGAGCGGACGCAGGAACCGGCCCGTGTGGTCGTGGATGCTCGACCGCGGTGACGAGCCCGTCGACCGGGATCGTGCCGGAGTGGTTGGAGACCACCAGGGCGCCGCCCTCGGCGGGGATGTTCTCGGTGCCGCGCACCTCGACCCGGAACCACTTCTGCGCGATCGGCCGCATCGCGGTCAGCAGGAACCGCTCGGTGATCTCCTGGTCGAAGCCGTAGTCGTCGACGGTGAAGTCACCGGTCAGCCGGCGCCGCAGGAACGCCAGGAACTGGGCGAGCCGGGGCTCCCAGCTGTCGCCGAACAGCTCCTTGGACGCCGAGGTCAGCGCGGCCAGCCACTCCAGCGGCGGGATGCCCGGCACGGGGTGGCGGTGGTCGGTGGTCACCGGCGGCACGAGCGGCGTCCGAGCCGGCCTCGATCTCCGGCGGGGAGGCCTTCTTCGCCTTGGCGGCCTTGGTCGTCTTGCCGGCGGGTGCGTCCACGCGCGGCGACCGCTGGTCCTTGGGCCGCGGCGAGGACTTCTGGGCGGGCACGCGCACGTCCTCGTGGCTCGAGTCGTGCTTGGCGGCGCTGGTCTCGGCGCGTCGAGCCGGCGCCTTCGAGGGCGACTTGGCCGCGAGGCTGCGGCTGTTGGAGGACGGCTTGTCGTCGCCCGTGCCACGGCCGGGCTTGCCGCGCGTGCCGATCGGGATGATCTCTGCGTCACCCACGGCTGCCCCTTCCGGAGGTGAGGGCTCCCACGAGAGCGGACTCGGTGGCGCGGACGCGCTCGGAGCCGAAGATACCGGGGGTCAGCGAGGCGGCGAAGTCGCCGAACGCCTCGGCGGTGGTGAAGCTCGGCTCGAACCCGAGCATCGAGCGCATCCGGGTCGTGTCGAGCCCGCGGCCGAAGGTCAGGAAGGCCACCTGCTCCGGCGAGAAGTCCGCGCGGCGGGTCTGCCGGATCGCGGAGCCGAACGTCGGGACGGCGAAGCCGGGGAGCGGGAGCGACGGCCGGCCGATGCGGCGTACGGCCTGGGCGAGGGTGATGATCCCGTCGCCCGCGATGTTGAAGGTGCCGGTGACGTCGGTGACGGTGGCGTGCTCGAGCACGTCGAGGGCGTCCTGCTCGTGGACGAACTGCAGCCGCGGGTTGAAGCCGAGCACGGTCGGGATCACCGGCAGGCGGAAGTAGCCGGTCATCGCCGAGGTGATCCGCGGGCCGATGACGTTGGCGATCCGCAGCGTGGTGACCGCGACGTCGGGACGACGGCGCGCGAAGCCGCGGGTGTAGGACTCCACCTCGGTGATGTCCTTGGCGAAGCCGCTCGTGGCCAGCCGCTTGGCGTTCATGCCCTCGGTGAACATGGCCGGGTCGCGGTTGGAGGCGCCGTAGACCGCAGCGCTCGACTTGAGCACCAGCTTGCGTACGTCGGGAGCCTGCTGGCACGCCGCGAGGAGCTGCATCGTCCCGATGACGTTGAGCTCCTTCATCGAGGTGCGGCCACCGGACGCGGCCGGGGTGGCGGCGACGCTGGTGTGCACGACGGTGTCGACGCGCTCGCGCACGATCACCTTGGCGATCACGGGGTTGCGGATGTCGGCCCGGACGAAGTCGGCCCGGCCGAGGTCACCGCGCGGCGGCACCGTGTCGATGCCGATGACGCGCTCGATCGCCGGCGACATCGACAGCTGCGCCGCGAAGCGACGCCCGAGATCGCCGGCTACGCCGGTGACGAGGACAACCTGGCCCATGATGGTCCGTCGGGTGGAGTGCTTACTTGCCGAGACGGCGACGCTGAACGCGCGTCTTCTTCAGCAGCTTGCGGTGCTTCTTCTTCGCCATGCGCTTGCGGCGCTTCTTGATGACCGAACCCACGTTTGCCCTATCCGTAGCTGTGTGACCCGGTGGCGCCGTGATGGCGCCGCCGTCGAAGGGCACAGCCTATCCGCCAACCCTGAGTGGCACCCAATCGGTCCGGGCTTCTCAGCCCGTGGTCGGAGCGGGGCTCAGCCGGCGTTGAAGAAGCTGCTCTTGAGGTACTCGTTGACGTCGTCCTCGCTGACGCGGAACGAGCGTCCGACGCGCACCGCGGGCAGCTCGCCGTTGTGCACCAGGCGGTAGACGGTCATCTTGGACACGCGCATGACAGCGGCGACCTCGGCAACGGTCAGGAACTTCACGTCGGAGATGTCTCCGGGAATGTTCGTGGGCATGGCGCACCGCGCTTTCTGTCGCACGCTCCACAGCTTCCCCGCTGTGGGAGACACGTACGGTCTGGAGAGAAATATAGGGCCAGATGTGGCCAATGTGCCAGAGATTCCCCAAAGTGAACAGTGAGACTTCGGCGTGTCCGCTTGCGCCACATCCGTCTCAGCGTCTCACATCTGCGGATCAAGTCCATTCCACGGGAAGATCGCGTCCCGGGTGGCCTGTACCGCTCGATCGAGCCAGGTGTCCGGATCGTAGCCCTCCGACCAGTCCCGGTAGGCCGCCGAACGGCCGTCGGTCATCCGCGAGGGAGCGCGTACGCCGAGCCGGCCGGCCACCTCGTCGCGCCACGACGCGGGGGTGCCCTGGTCGGGGCTCGAGCGGGTGGCCCGAGACCACGGAGAGCAGGTGGGTCCACGCGCGCGGGACCACGTCGACGACGGCGTACCCACCCCCGCCGAAGGCGACCCAGCGCCCGTCCGCCACCTCGTGGGCCAGGTCGTGCAGCGCCAGGTAGCTCGCCCGCTGGCCGTCGACGCTGAGCGCGAGGTGGGCCAGCGGGTCGTCGCGGTGGCTGTCGCAGCCCTGCTGGGTGACCAGGACGTCGGGCGCGAACTCGCGCAGCAGGGGCGGGACCACCGCGTGGAAGGCGCGCAGCCAGCCCGCGTCGGAGGTGCCGGGCGGCAGGGCCACGTTGGCCGCCGAGCCGACCGCGTCGGGGCCACCGGAGTCCGCGGGGAAGCCGGTGCCGGGGAAGAGCATCTGGCCGGTCTCGTGCAGGGAGATGGTGAGCACGCGCGGGTCGTCGTAGAAGATCTGCTCCACGCCGTCGCCGTGGTGGACGTCGACGTCGACGTAGGCGACCTTCTTCGGCGCCGTTGGTCGAGCAGCCACCGGATCGCGACGGCCACGTCGTTGTAGACGCAGAAGCCGCTCGAGCGGTCGGCCATCGCGTGGTGCAGGCCGCCGGCGATGTTGGCGGCGTGGTCGACCTGGCCGGTCCACACCTGCCGGGCGGCCTCGATGCTCGCGCCGACGACGTGGCGCGCGGCCTCGTGCATCCGCGGGAACGTCGGGTTGTCGTCGCTGCCGAGGCCGAAGGCGAGGTCGGCCTGCGTCGGGTCGGCGCCCGCCTTCATCACGGCCTCGATCAGCGCCGGCTCGTGCACCGTGGCGAGGTCGTCCTCGGTGGCGTCCGGCGCCGGGACCGTCGCCAGCTGCTGGAGTACGCCGAGATGGCTGGCCAGCCCGACGGTCAGGTCGACCCGGATCGGGTTCATCGGATGGGTCGGCCCGAAGTCGTAGGAGGTCAGCGACTCGTCGTACACCAGACAGGCGCGGCAGGTCGGGTCGTCCATGCGCGGGACGCTACTCCGTCGTCTCCGGGGTCACCCGTCGGGCCACGTAGACGCCATCGGCCTCGGCGACGACCTCGAACTCACCGCTGTTGATCAGCTCGGCGAAGCCGCGCCACGCGGGGACCGGCGCGGGGGCGATCCGGCTGTCGAACGCGATCCACTCGACGTCGTCGAACTCCGAGGCCGGGATCGGCGGACCGTCGTACCCGTAGGTGTCGCCGACCAGGTAGAGGTCCACGCGCAGCGCGATCCGGGAGCCGAGGGTGTCGGAGGCCGCCACCCGGCTGCCGGTCGGGATCTGGTCGAGGACGTCGTCGACCGCGGCGGTGCGGGCCGGCGTACGCCAGAAGTCGGGCTGCCAGACCTGCGAGAACGGCTGCGACGGCACGAGCGCCAGCGTCGCGACGACGGCCGCGCCCAGACCCACCGTGCGGACCCAGCCGTGGAAGCGCATCGCCCCCTCGATCATCGCCGCGACGACGATCGGGACCAGGACGGCGTCGTACTGGTACCAGGGGTCCCAGTAGGTCGCGCGCTCGGAGAGGAACCGCCAGCCGAACGTGGGCAGCGTGACCAGCAGCAGCATCGGCGAGCGCAGGGCAAGCAGTCCGGTGGGCAGGAGCAGGAACAGCACGGTGCGGAGCTTGTGGCCGGCGCCCTCCTGCAGGATCCGCCAGGCGTCGCCGACGCTGTCCGGGGCGTAGTTGTCCGCGAAGGTGCCGTTGCCCGCCATCACGTGCGGGAGCCAGGCGATCAGGACGACGGACGCGACGACGCCGAACGCCATCGTGAACAGGCCCCAGCGGCGCGAGCCGCGCAGGAAGACGACGAAGCCCAGGGCGGCCACGGTCATCGCCAGGTCCTCCTTGACCAGCACGAGCGGCAGCGCCCAGAGCACGGCAGTGCGGTGCTGGCCGCGCACCATCGCGGCCATGCTCATCGCGAGCAACGGGACCGCGAGCGCGACCTCGTGGAAGTCGAAGCCGAAGAGGGCGGCGAACCCCGGCGCGAGGCCGTAGCTGATCGCGACCGCCCAGGCCATCCAGCCACGCACGGCAGCGCGCATCAGCGGGATCACCCCGGCGGCGACGAGCACGGCCTGGGCCACGAGGACGGTGATCGGGGAGGGCCAGATCGCCACGAACGGCGCCAGCACGGCCAGGGCCGGGCTGAAGTGCAGCGTCGCGACGGTCGTGTCGGTGAGCGGCAGCTCCGGCCAGTGGCCGTGGGCGTAGTCGCGCAGGATCGACTCGAAGAAGCCGAGGTCGAAGATGAACGAGTCCATCCGGCGGTACTGCTGGATGGAGACGGCGGCGTAGAGCGTGGTGAGGAGCAGGAAGGCCAGCGCCGCTTGCCAGGCCGGGGCCCGGTCGAGCCGATGGGTCACACGGGTAGCGGTCGCCGTGTCAGTCATCGCTGGCGGCGAGCGCCACCGAGCGATCGCGGGCGGCCTCCATGGCCGTGATGAACGCGGCCCGCACCTTGTGGTCCTCGAGCTGACGGATCGCCGCGGCGGTGGTGCCGCCCGGCGAGGTGACCTGCTCGCGCAGCACGGTGGGGTGGGTGCCCGTCTCGCGCAGCAGCTTGGCCGAGCCGACGACCGTCTGCACGACGAGCTCGGTCGCGGTGCTCCGCGGCAGCCCCAGGTGTACGCCGGCCTCGATCATCGCCTCGACGACGAAGAACAGGTACGCCGGACCCGAGCCGGAGATCGCGGTCACCGCGTCCTGCTGCTTCTCCGGCACCCGCACGACCCGACCGGTGACCGACAGCATCCCCTCGGCGAGGGCGAGGTGCTGCTCGTCGCAGTGGGTGCCCGGCGAGATCGCGGCCATCCCCTCGTCGACCAGGGCCGGCGTGTTGGGCATGACGCGCACGACCGCGATGCCGTCGGGGATGTGCTTCTCGATGTACTCGGTGGTGATGCCGGCAGCGAGGCTGATCACGACCTGGCCGGAGCGCAGGTGCGGGGCGATCTCGGTGAGCACGTCGCCCATGTCCTGCGGCTTGACCACCAGGGCGACGGTGTCCGCACCGGCGGCGGCCTCGGTGTTGGCGACCACGCGCACGCCGTACTTCTCGCGCAGCTCGGTGGCGCGCTCGGCCCGCTTCTCCCCGACCATCAGGTCGGCGATGTCGTGGCCGCCACGGATCAGGCCCGAGAGCAGGGTCTCGCCCATCACTCCGGCACCGATGATCGCGACGGTCATGGGACTCCCCTTTCAGGGCGCCTCGTCGAGGAGGCCTACTTCTGTGAGATGAGCGAACGCAGGAAGAATGTCAGGTTCTGCGGTCGCTCCGCGAGCCTTCTCATCAGGTAGCCGTACCACTCCTCGCCGTACGGCACGTAGACGCGCATCTTCTCGCCGGCCTTGGCCAGGCGCTTCTGCTCCTCGGTGCGGATGCCGAAGAGCATCTGGAACTCGTAGGTGCCCGGCATCCGGCCGTTGCGCGTCGCGAGCGCGGAGGCGATCTTGACCAGGCGCGGGTCGTGGGTCGCGACCATCGGGTAGCCCTCGCCGGCCATCAGCACCTTGAGGCAGCGCACGTAGGACTTGTCGACGTCGTGCCGGTCCTGCCAGGCCACCTCCTCGGGCTCGTTGTAGGCGCCCTTGCAGAGCCGCACCCGGCTGCCCTCGTGGGCGAGCGCCCGGCAGTCGTCCTCGGTGCGGTGCAGGTAGGCCTGGACGACTGCGCCGGTCTCCGGGAAGTCCTTGCGCAGCTCGCGCAGCGCACCGAGGGTGCCGTCGATGGTGGTGTGGTCCTCGGCGTCCAGGGTGACCGTGGTGCCGGCGTTGCGGGCGGCCCGGCAGATCCGGCGCGCGTTCTCCAGGGCCAGCTTGTGGCCCGACCTCGGGCAGCGCCTGCCCGATCGCGGAGAGCTTGACGCTCACCTCCGCGTTGCGCGCGAGGCCGGCCTCGGAGAGCGCCTCCAGCAGCTGCAGGTAGTGGCTGACGGTGTGCTCGGCCTGCGCCTCGTCGAGGGTGTCCTCACCGAGGAAGTCGAGCGAGACGTGCAGTCCGTCCTCGATCAGCTCGCGGGTCGCACGGACCGCGTCGCTGGTGCCCTCGCCGGGCACGTGGTGGGCGACGATCCCGCTGCTCACCGGCATGCGGGTGACGATCTCCTTGACGCGACGGCTCCGGGCGAGCAGCAGCAGTGCTTGACGCAGCACAGTGGATCCTCCATGGGGAATCGGGTCCCGGCCACGCTACCTCCGGCCCCCGTTCGGCCCGAAATCGCCGCCGTGGGCGCCGCGGCACGCCTCGGCGGCGGGGTTTCCCCGGCCGCAGGCGGGGGTATGGGCCTGTGATCGGAGTCACATGACCGGAACATCGGCAGGAGGCCGAGATGGCACTGGATCCGCATTCACCGAGCAGGTCGACCGAGGTCGAGGGAAGCGCCGAGCAGAAGGGCGCGGTCCGCAAGGCGGCGCTGGCGAGCACGGTGGGCACCACCATCGAGTGGTACGACTTCTTCCTCTACAACACCGCCGCGGCACTGGTCTTCCCGGCGCTGTTCTTCCCCGAGTCCTCGACGTACGCCGGACGGCTGGAGTCCTTCGCGACGTACGCCATCGGGTTCGCCGCCCGGCCGGTCGGAGCGTTCATCTTCGGCCACTGGGGTGACCGCATCGGGCGCAAGGCGACCCTGATCATCACGCTGCTGATGATGGGATTCGCGACCACGCTGGTCGGCGTGCTGCCGGGGGCCGACGCGATCGGCAAGGCTGGCCCCGCTCCTGCTGGTGCTCCTGCGGCTGCTCCAGGGCATCGCGGTCGGCGGCGAGTGGAGCGGCTCGGTGCTGCTGTCGATGGAGTGGGGCGACCAGAAGCGACGTGGCTTCATGGCCAGCCTCCCGCAGCTGGGCGTGGCCTTCGGCCTCATCCTCGGCACGGGCTTCCTCTACCTGATGAGCGCCGCGCTCACCGACGAGCAGTTCCAGTCGTGGGGCTGGCGGATCCCGTTCCTGTTCAGCCTGGTGCTCGTCGCGATCGGTCTGTACATCCGGCTCCGCATCCTCGAGACCCCGATGTTCGCCAAGCGGCTGCGCGAGAACAACCTGAGCAAGCTGCCGTCCATCGAGGTGTGGAAGGACCACTGGAAGCCGATCCTGCTCAGCGCCTTCGCGCGGATGTCGGAGCAGGCGCCGTTCTACGTGATCACCACCTTCACGCTGACCTACCTCACCGAGGAGGAGGGCTACACCAAGACCTTCGCGCTCGCCGGCATCCTCTCGGCGGCCGCGGTCGAGCTGGTCGCGGTGCCGTTGTTCGGCCACCTCTCCGACACCATCGGGCGCAAGAAGGTCTACCTGACCGGCGCCGCGCTGACGGGGGTCTACGCCTTCGTCCTGTTCGCGGCCCTCGGCAGCGGGGTCGCCGGCCTCGCCTTCCTGGCCCTGCTGATCGCGCTGATCCCGCACGCGATGCAGTACGGCCCGCAGGCCTCGCTGATCGCGGAGTCCTTCCCGACGTCGCTGCGGTACGCCGGTGCCGGGTTGGGCTACCAGCTCGCCTCGGTGGTCGCCGGTGGCCCGGCGCCCCTGGTGGCGACGTACCTGCTCGAGAAGACCGGCTCGGTCTACTCGATCGCCTGGGCGGTCGCGGGCTGTTCGGTCATCACGATCATCGCCGTGGCGCTGATGGACGACCGGAGCCGGTCGGACATCAACGACGACGCGACGTACGCGAAGGTCAGGCGGACTGCCGTCGGAGCGTGAGGGCTCCGAGGGCCAGCCCGGCGACGGCGAAGGCCGCGACGATGAGCACGTCGCGCCAGACGTCACCGGTGTCGGTCGAGGACGCCACCCCCTGCATCGCGTCGACGGCGTAGGACAGCGGCAGCACGTCGGAGACCACCTCGAGGAACGGCGGCAGCGCGTCGCGCGGCACGAACAGGCCGCAGAGCAGGATCTGCGGGACCACGACGACCGGCATGAACTGCACCGCCTGGAACTCGGTGCGCGCGAAGGCCGAGACGAACAGTCCCAGCGCGGTGCCGAGCACCGCGTCGACGATGGCGACCACCATCAGCATCCAGACCGACCCGACGACGGTGAGGTCGAGGACCCAGACGCACAGGGCGACGGCGAGCGCGGACTGCACGGCGGCCACCACCCCGAAGGCGAGCGCGTAGCCGAGCAGGAAGTCGAGCTTGCCCATCGGCATCGCGAGCAGCCGCTCGAGGGTGCCGGACGTGCGCTCGCGCAGCGTGGTCACCGACGTGACCAGGAACATCACGATGAACGGGATCAGCGCGAGCAGCGCGGGGCCCAGCGAGTAGAAGCCGTTGCCGGGCAGGTCCTTGAACATCCACCACAGCAGCGTCATCACCGCGCACGGCAGCACGAGCAGCATCGCCACGGTGCGGTGGTCGCGGCGCAGCTGGGTCAGCACGCGGGTGGTGACGGCGCCGGTGGCGCGACCGGGTGACTGAGCGTCTCGGCCCTGGCGACGGGAGCGTCGAGTGCGTGGCGCTGCCTCCTCGCGACGGACGATGGAGAGGAACGCCTGCTCGATGTCCTCCGTGGACGTGCTGGTGAGCAGGCCCTCGGGGGTGTCGTCGGCGATCAGCCGGCCCTCGCGCATCAGCAGCAGCCGGTCGCACCGCGACGCCTCGTCCATGACGTGGCTGGAGACGAGCACGCCCGCGCCGGCGTCGGCGAGCCGGTGGAAGGTCTCCCAGAGCTCGACGCGCAGCACCGGGTCGAGCCCGACGGTCGGCTCGTCGAGGACCAGCAGGGCGGGCTCGCCGAGCAGGGCGACCGCGAGCGAGACGCGCGAGCGCTGCCCGCCGGAGAGCCGGCTGACGATGCGGTCGCGGTGGCTGCCGAGGGCGACGGTCTCGATGCACTCGTCGACCCGGCTCGGTGCGACCCCGAGGATCCGGGCGAAGAAGCGGAGGTTCTCGGTGACGGTGAGGTCGTCGTACACGCTCGGCTGCTGGGTGACGTAGCCGATCCGGTCGCGCAGCGAGACGTGGCCGGCGGGCGTGCCGAAGACCTCGACCTCGCCGCTGGTGATCCGCTGCACCCCGACGATCGAGCGCATCAGCGTGGTCTTGCCGCACCCGGACGGGCCGAGCAGGCCGGTGACCTGCCCGGACTTGACGAAGAAGTCGAGGTCGCGGAGCACCTCGTTGCCCCCGCGGCTCACCGAGAGGCTGCGCACCGACACGGCATTATTCATCATGTGTTGAATTATCCACCGTGGCGGCGAGAAATCAAGTGAGGGCGGCAGCTCGCCGTCGAGGTAGCGCTGCAGCGTGGGGGCGTACGTCGCCACCAGCACGTCGTGGTCCATCGAGGCGAGCGGCTCGACCTCGAGGACGTAGCGCAGCATCACCAGCCCGATCATCTGGCTGGCCACGTGGGCGATCCGGCGCTGCGGCTCGTCGAGGTTCAGCGCCCGCGCCGATCGGGCCCAGGATCACCCCGAACAGCCCTTCGCGCAGCAGCATCCGGCCCTCGGGCTCGACCACGCCACGGACCAGCCCGAGCAGCGGCAGCCGGGCGTCCTCGTCGTCCCAGACCGAGAGGAAGATGTGCAGCAGCCGCTCCCCCGCGCCGTCGACGCCACCCTCGAAGACGGGCGCGAGCACCACTCGGGGGTCGACCGGGAGCTGGAGCGCGGCGACGAACAGGTCGTCCTTGGTGCCGAAGTAGTGGTGCACCAGCGCGGGGTCGACGCCCGCCTCCGCGGCGATCGCCCGCACCGAGGTGCTCTTGTAGCCGCGCGTCGCGAACAGGGAGCGGGCGGAGGTCAGGATCTCCGCGCGGGTGTCAGGGGCGCCGGGTCTGCGTCCACGGCCGGCCCTCGATCGATCGGTCACGCGGGCAGTCTCGCACCCGAGCTCGACTGTCGGCGCGACCTCGTCGCTCAGTGCGCGTAGCTGACGCGGGTCTGGATCTCGCGGACCGGCAGCGTGACGGGCGGGCTCGGCGGCGAGGTGAGCGCGACGGTCTGGGCTCCCTGGCCCGGCAGCACGAACGTGAGGTCGTAGGTCGTCGCTGGTGGCGATGTCGTAGCTGCCCTGGCGGGTGTAGGCGTGCTCGATGGCGCCCGCCTCGCCCAGTCCGGCGCCCTCGATGCCGTTGCCGGTGGCCGTGCCGCCGTCACCGAAGCTCCAGGTGGTGCCGGTCGGCGTCCACGTCAGCGGGATCGCCCGGCCGAGGACGTTGACGCTGGTCTGCACGGTCGGCGCGTCGGTCCAGTAGTTGTTCGGGATGTGCACGAAGGAGCATGTCACCGGGCTCGACGTGCGGCGGGGCGGTCGGGGCGGTCAGGCGGGCGGCATCGGTCACCATCTGGGTGGTGATCACGGGTGCGGCCGGAGGCTGGGCCGGTTGACCCGGCTCCGGCTGGATGCACGGGGACGGCAGCGCGAAGTCCTCGCTGTAGCCGTTGGGGTAGAGAGCCGGGTCGCACGAGTTGCCGCCACTGTTGTTCAGCCACAGCCCGCTCGCCGAGTCGGAGGAGGAGCTGCCGGTGCCCGAGCTGGAGCCGCCGGTGCCGGAGCTGCCGCTGCTGCCCGAGCTGCCGCTGCTGCCGGGCGTGACGTGGGTCGTGGTCTGCTGCCCGCTGATGTCGTGTGCTGCTGGGCCCGGACTGGTGGGTGCCGAAGGAGCCGGGCGGGTTGTGGTGGTCGGCGGCGGCGTACGGCACCTGGAGGGCGCTCACGGCGAGAACGGCAGCGGGGAGCACGAGAACGCGCCCGAGCGTGCGGAACATGTGCGGCTGACCCCCCAGTCGATGGCCGTCGATGCCACTCTTCTTTCCCGACTCGACCGACGGTCAAACCGACGCAGCCTGGTCAGGCGCGCGGCTGGAAGTAGAAGTCCCGCACCTGCCAGGTCTCGTCGTCGTCGTCCCAGGACAGGTCGACGTAGTAGCCGTAGGGCTTGGCCGGGATGGTCCTGCTCACGGCACCGTCGACAGTGAGGTCCTGGATCCGTGGGTAGGTGAACGAGCCCTGCACGCGGACGCCGTCCTTGCGCTTGGACGCCTTCAGGGCGCCGATGTCGAGGCCGTCGCTCACCTGCCAGAACCCCGACTCGCTCGAGCTGCGCGATGAACGTCGCGAGGCTCCGACAGCCGCTGCAGGCCCCTTGGTCGAAGGCCTCCGCGTTGACGACGCGCGAGTCGCGGGCCTCGAGCGCGTACTGCACGAGCTGGGCGAACCAGGTGGCGTACTCCTGGGCGCTCGCGGAGCTGTTCGTCATCGTGGTCGGCCGTTCGGGCGGCTCGGTGTCGACACCCGGAGGCGCCGTCGGGCTCGAGGACGGCGCAGGCTTCGAGTGCGGCCTTCGGCTCCCCGTCGGAGCCGCACCCGGCCACGACGAGCGCGGCGGCGACCAGCGCCGAGAGCCCGAGTCGCATCCGCATGGCCGGGAACCTACCCGGAACGCGCCGCGCCCAACCGGCGCTCAGGCACCGGCCGGCGCGAAGTGCAGCTTGCTGAAGGCCAGCGACTCGAGCAGGTCCGCCTCGCGGGCTTCGCGGTTGGCGGCCTTGCGGGTGTTGATCTCGAGCACGATGTGGCCCTCGAAGGCGCGCCCGGCGAGCAGCTCGAGGAACGGCCCGCACGGCATCACGCCGTGACCCGGCACGAGGTGCTCGTCCTTCGCCGAGCCGCTGCCGTCGGTCATGTGCACGTGCCGCAGGCGATCCCCGAGCCGTTCGGCCATCGCGACCGGGTCGGACTTGGCGGTGGCCGCGTGGGAGAGGTCGATGGTGGTGTTCGCGTAGTTCTCCTCCGACGGGTCCCAGCCGGGCTGGTAGACCTTCATCTCCCGGCGCGAGGTGGCCCGCCAGGGATACATGTTCTCGACGGCGAAGGCGATGCCCGTACGACGCTCGAGGTCCGCGATGCCCTCGACGAACCCGCTCGCGTAGTCGCGCTGCCAGCGGAACGGCGGATGGACCACGACCACGTCGGCGTCGAGGGCCTGGGCCATCTCCGCGCTGCGCTCGAGCTTGGCCCACGGGTCGGTGCCCCACACCCGCTGGGTGATCAGCAGGCACGGCGCATGGATCGCGCACACCGGCACCTGGTGGTAGTCGCGCAGCGCGCGGACCTTCTCGATGCTCTGGCTGACCACGTCGATGCCGACCATCACCTCGACGGCGTCGTAGCCGAGCCGGTCGGCGTAGTCGAAGGCGTGCGTCGTGTTCTCGGGATAGACCGAGGCGGTCGACAGGGCGAACTGGGGGGCCATCGAGCCTCGCCCCTCAGCCGAGCGCGCTGAGCTGGTCGAGGCGGTCGAGGATGACGCCCTCGCGCAGCGCCCACGGGCAGATCTCGAGCTCGGGCAGGTCGAAGACGTCCATCACCGCGGCCGCCACGAGGGCGCCGGCGAGCACCTGGTGGGCCCGGCCGCTCGAGACGCCCGGCAGCTCGGCGATGTCGTCGCGGTCCATCTCGAGCAGCTTGGGGATCCACTCGTCGAGCTCGGCGGCCGGGAGGATGCGTCGTACGAACAGGCCCTCGCTGGACGGCGCCGATCCGCAGATGCGCGCCAGGGAGCGGAAGGTCTTCGAGGTGGCGACCGCGTGGTCGGGCGCGCCGCCACGCAGCAGCGTGCCGGCGTCGTGGGCGATCTCGGTGCGGATCTGCTTGCGCAGCTTGCGCATGCCCTTGTCCGACAGCGGCCCGTCGGCGAACTGCTCGCGGGTGAGCCGGCCGGCGCCGAGCGGCAGGGACCAGGCGACGTCGGGCGACTCGTCGCTGCCGCCGGCGACCTCGAGCGAGCCACCGCCGATGTCGAAGACGGCGAGCCGGCCCGAGGACCAGCCGAACCAGCGGCGTACGGCGAGGAAGGTCAGCCGGGCCTCGTCCTCCCCCGGCAGCACCTTGATCTGTACGCCGGTGCGGTCCTCGACGTGGCCGAGCACGTCGTCGCAGTTGCCGGCGTCGCGCACCGCCGAGGTGGCGAAGGAGTAGATCTCCTCGCAGCCCTTGTCCTCGGCCAGGGTGAGGGCGTTGCCGACGAACTCGGTGAGGGCGTCGATGCCGCGCTCGGTGACGGTGCCGTCCTTCTCGAGGTGCTCGGCGAGCCGCAGCTCCTCCTTGTAGGAGGACGCCGGGCAGCGGCGCGGCGCCACGGTAGGCGTCGACCACGAGCAGGTGGCCCGTGTTGGAGCCGATGTCGAGCACACCGAGGCGCATGCCCACGACGGTATCGGGCCGGCCGTTTCCCCGCCGGGCGATAGGGTTCCCGTCGTGCCCGAGGTCGATCTCGTCTTTCCCCGCGCCTGGATCGAGTTCCAGGACCCGGCCGACGCGGAGCAGGTGTTCCGCTGCGACCTGACCTGGCTCACCTCGAACTGGACCTGCATCTTCGGCAACGGCTGCCCCGGCATCTACGCCGACGCCCCCGAGGCGGGCTGCTGCACGCTGGGCGCCCACTTCTCCGACAAGGACGACGAGGACCGCGTCGCCGAGTGGGTCGACAAGCTCGACGACGAGGGCTGGGAGCACCGTCCCGCGGCCATCAACAAGCGCGGCAAGGTCACCCGCAAGGGCTGGACCGAGACCGACGACGAGGGCGACCGCAAGACCCGCGTCGTGGACGGCGCCTGCATCTTCCACAACTCACGGGAGTTCCCCGGCGGCTACGGCTGCGCGCTGCACGGCCTGGCGCTGCGTGAGGGCGTGCACTTCGTGGAGACCAAGCCGGACGTGTGCTGGCAGCTGCCGCTGCGGCGTACGTTCCGCGACGTCGAGCGCAACGACGGCACCACCTACACCGAGGTCTCGATCGGCGAGTACGACCGCCGCGGCTGGGGTCCCGGCGGCCACGACCTCGACTGGTACTGCTCGGGCAACACCGAGGCCCACGTCGGCGCCGAGCCGGTCTACCTGTCCAACGCGACCGAGCTGATCGCGCTGATGGGACAGGCGGCGTACGACGTGCTCGCCGACCGGTGCGAGGCCCACCTGCGCTCGCGTTCGGCCCTCGCCCTGCACCCCGCCTCGCCGAAGCGCTGACGGCGGTACCCCGACCCCCGGTGTTCGATGCGCATCCGGGCCGGGTGAGAATCAACTATGCGTCTCGACCACATCGTCTTTGCGGCCGGGCCCGGAGGGCTGGCGGGTACGACCTCCCGCCTCGCGCCTCTGCTCGGCGAGCAGTTCGTGACCGGAGGCATCCACCCGACGGTTCGGCACCCGCAACGCGATCCTGCCTCTCACCGACGACACCTACTTCGAGGTCGTCGAGGTCCTCGACCATCCCGCGTCCGACAAGGCACCGTTCGGCCAGGCCGTGCGCGCCCGCTCGGAGCTCGGCGGCGGCTGGCTCGGCTGGGCGGTCGCCGTCGACGACATCAGCCCCGCACGAGGCGCAGACTCGGCCGCGACGCCGTGAACGGCAACCGGCACCGGCCCGACGGCACCGAGCTGCTCTGGAAGCAGCTCGGCGTCAAGGGCCTCCAGGCCGACCCGCAGCTCCCGTTCTTCATCGAGTGGAACGTCGCCCCGGCCCTGCACCCGAGCACCGGCGCCACCGGCAAGGTGTCGCTGGAGTGCCTCGAGATCGCCGGCGACCCGGCCCGCGTCTCGGAGTGGCTCGGCCAGTCCGTCGACGCGCCGCTCGAGGCCGTCAAGGTCGAGTGGGTCGCGCCCAACGGCACGCCCGGCATCGTCGCCGCCAAGTTCCAGACGCCCAACGGGCTCGTCCGCATCTGATCCACGTTGGCTGACCCCGACCTGTCTCCCGGGGCGATCCCCAGCCCCAACATCTGGAACCACCCGCAGGTCTACGAGGTGGAGAACCGCGCCGTCGACCGGCCGGGGCGATCACCTCGCTGATGCAGCGGCTCGCCCCGTGGGAGGGCCGCGACCTCCTCGACATCGGCTGCGGCACCGGCTTCCACCTCCCGCTCTTCGCCGAGAAGGCGCGCACCGTCACCGGGGTCGAGCCGCACGGCGACCTGGCCGCGATCGCCCGGCGTCGGGTGCGCCGTCTCGCGCACGTCACGCGTCCTGCAGGCCTCGGCCGAGGCGCTGCCGCTCGCCGAGCAGTCGGTCGACGTGATGCACGCGCGCTGGGCCTACTTCTTCGGTCCGGGCTGCGAGCCCGGCCTGGCCGAGCTCGACCGGGTGATGCGCCCCGGCTCGCGCGCCTTCGTGATCGACAACGACCCGACCCGCTCGACGTTCGGCGACTGGTTCCGGCGCGGGTACCCCCAGGTCGACTTCGTCGAGACGGCTGCGTTCTGGGCGGACCGCGGGTGGCAGCGCCACGGGATCGACATGACGTGGACCTTCGACTCGCGCGAGGACCTGGAGTCCGTCGTACGCATCGAGTTCCCGGCGGCGGTCGCCGAGGAGATCCTCGCCGAGCACGAGGGGACCTGGGTCGACTACGCGGTCAACGTGTGGACGCGGACCTGGTGAGTCCCTGGTGAGGCTCAGGCCCGCTGGCTCGAGGGGCGTACGACGAGGCTCGGCCGCAGCATCCGGCCCTTGTCGCCGATCGGCTTGTGGGCGAGCACGAGGTGCAGGATCCGGACCAGCTCGACGGCGACCTCCTCGAGCGGCTGGCGCACGGAGGTCAGGCCGGGCCAGGTGACCTGCGCGGCGAGCGAGTCGTCGAAGCCGACCACGCCGATGTCGCGGCCGGGGCGCAGCCCGCGCTCCGCGCAGGCATGGAGCACGCCGATCCCGAGGGTGTCGCTCGCGCACGCGAAGCCGGTGATCGTCGAGTCCTCGAGCAGGTCGTGGGCGGCCAGCCGGGCGGCGTCGACGTTGTCGGTGATCCGGACGCCGAGACCGCGGATGTCCTCGCCGGCCGCCTGCATCGCGGACTCCCAGCCGCTGCGCCGGTCCTGGCCGATGCGCGAGGTCTTCTCCCAGCCCAGCCACGCGATCCGGCGGTGGCCCTGCTCGAGCAGGTGCTCGGTGGCCAGCCGGGCGCCGTAGGCGCCGTCGACGTCGGTCCAGGCGTGGTCGGCCCCGGGCTCGTCCCACGGGCGGCCGAAGGCCACGAAGGGCGCTCCCCGCTCGCGGAGGAACCCGGCCTGCGGGGTGCCGGCGTACGTGTCGGTCACCACGAAGGCGTCGACGGCGGTGGAGCGCAGCAGGTCGTCGTACCCGTCGAGCGGGTCCTTGGCGTCACCGGAGAACAGCAGCACGTGGTGGCCGGTGCGCGAGGCCGCCTCGGTCAGGCTGTGCAGGAAGCGGTCCATCAGCGCGTTGCTGGTGCCCTCCTGGGCGGCCTCGAAGCGCAGCCCGATCAGGTGCGAGGAGCGGGTGCGCAGCTGGCGGGCTGCCCGGTTGGGCGAGTAGCCGAGCCGTTCGATGACCGACTGCACCCGCAGCAGCGTGTCCGGCCGCAGCAGCTCGGGGTTGTTCAGCGCGTTGGAGACGGTCTGCCGGGAGACGCCGGCCTCGTCGGCGACCGTGGCGAGCGTGGGCGGGGTCTGCGGCACCACGGACCAGTCGCCGTCCGCATCCGGCGCCCGTCCGGGCGCCCATCCGGGCGTCCGCGGTGCGCCTCCGAGCGGCTCGTGGACTGGCTCATGCATCTCCCCGTGGCTCTTGATCGTTCCAATGCTAGACGTGACCGTGGGCTCGGAGCACGTCGTACCCCAGATCTGTCGGTCCGCTCACCTAGCGTGCGGTCCATGGCGAAAGCGACCGCGAAGGCCCCCCGACCGAGCTACCACTGCAGCGAGTGCGGGTGGGAGACCGGGCAAATGGGTGGGGCGCTGCGGCGAGTGCCAGGCCTGGGGCACCGTCGTCGAGCGCGCCGCTCCGCGCAGCCGCGTCCAGGCCGGCCCGGTCACCGCGCCGGCCCGCCCGATCGGCGAGGTGCCGATCGAGGACTCCCTCGCCCGCAGCAGCGGCGTGCCCGAGCTCGACCGGGTGCTGGGCGGCGGCCTGGTCCCCGGGGCGGCCATCCTGATCGCCGGCGAGCCCGGGGTCGGCAAGTCCACGCTGCTGCTCGAGGTCGCCGCCCAGACCGCCCGGCTGCGCCACCGGGTGCTCTACGTGACCGGCGAGGAGTCCGCGGCCCAGGTGCGGATGCGGGCCGACCGCACCGGCGGGATCCAGGACGAGCTCTACCTCGCCGCCGAGACCGACCTCGGCGCGGTGCTCGGCCACGTCGAGGAGGTCAAGCCGACCCTGCTGGTCATCGACTCGGTGCAGACGATCAGCGCCGGCGACGTCGACGGCGTCCCCGGCGGGGTCACCCAGGTCAAGGAGGTCTCGGCCGCGCTGATCCGGATGGCCAAGCTGCGCAACATCACGCTGGTGATCATCGGCCACGTCACCAAGGACGGCACCATCGCCGGCCCGCGCGTGCTCGAGCACCTCGTCGACGTGGTGCTCCACTTCGAGGGCGAGCGCACCTCCCGGCTGCGGATGGTCCGCGCGGTGAAGAACCGCTACGGCCCCGTCGACGAGGTCGGCTGCTTCGACCTCTCCGCCGAGGGCATCGAGGCGATCACCGACCCGACCGGGCTGTTCCTCGACACCCGCCACGGTCCCGTGCCGGGCACCTGCGTGGCGGTGGCCCTCGAGGGTCGGCGTCCGTTGCTGAGCGAGGTGCAGGCGCTGGTGACGCACAGCGCCGGCGAGCGACCACGGCGTACGACGTCCGGCGTCGACTCGGCCCGCGTCGCCATGATCATCGCCGTGCTCCAGCAGCACGCCGGCATCCGGCTGCACAGCTTCGACGTGTTCGTCTCCAGCGTCGGCGGGGCCCGGCTGACCGAGCCGAGCAACGACATCGCCATCGCGCTGGCCATCGCCTCGGCCTGGCTCGGCCGACCGCTGCAGCGCAACGTCGTGGCCGTCGGCGAGCTCGGGCTGTCCGGCGAGCTGCGCCGGGCCCGCGACATGGGGGTCCGGCTCGCCGAGGCCGGGCGGATGGGCTTCCGCTCCGCCCTCGTGCCCGCCGTCACCCCCGACAGCGCCGGCACCAGCAGGGTCCTCGACGGCATGCGCGTGGTCGACGTCGACCACATCGCGCGGGCCCTGAGCCTGCTGGGCCTGGAAAAGGACGACAACGCCGGGCAGGCACTCCCATAGACTCCCTCCTGTGGCTTCCCCCGACGACGACGCAACCCGCCTGCGGGCGACACTGGCCGTCATCGCCCCCGGCACGTCCCTGCGCGACGGCCTCGAACGGATCCTGCGCGGCCGCACCGGCGCCCTGATCGTGCTCGGTCACGACGCCCACGTGGAGGGCATCCTCACCGGCGGCTTCACCCTCGACGTCCCGTTCACCCCGACGGCGCTGCGTGAGCTGGCCAAGATGGACGGCGCACTCGTGCTCGACCGCGACATCTCCCGGATCCACCGCGCCAACGTGCACCTGATGCCCGACCACACCATCCCGTCGGAGGAGACCGGCACCCGCCACCGCACCGCCGACCGTGTCGCCAAGCAGACCGGCGCCCCGGTGATCTCGGTGTCGCAGTCGATGCAGATCATCGCGATCTACGTCGGCGGGATCCGCTACGTGCTCGAGGACTCCGGCTCGATCCTGGCGCGCGCCAACCAGGCGCTGGCGACGCTGGAGCGCTACAAGGTGCGTCTCGACGAGGTCTCCAGCACCCTGTCGGCCCTCGAGATCGAGGACCTCGTCACCGTCCGCGACGTCGCGGTGGTGGCCCAGCGACTCGAGATGGTCAGCCGGATCGCCCGCGAGATCGACGACTACGTCAACGAGCTCGGCACCGACGGCCGGCTGCTGTCCCTCCAGCTGGAGGAGCTCGTCACCGGCGTGGAGGCCGAGCGGAGCCTGGTGGTCCGCGACTACCAGTCCGGCGGCCGCCGTACCCAGCCGGCCGAGGAGGTCCTCGCCGACCTCGAGGCCCTCTCCCCCGCCGACCTGGTCGACATCGCCTGCGTCGCGCGGGCGCTCGGCCTCGGCCAGGGCGAGCACCTCGACGGCGCGGTCACCCCGCGCGGCTACCGCCTGCTCGCCAAGGTCCCGCGGCTGCCGAGCGCCGTCGTCGACCGGCTGGTGGAGCACTTCGAGACCCTCCAGAAGCTGCTCTCGGCCAGCGTCGAGGACCTGCAGATGGTCGACGGCGTCGGCGAGCTGCGCGCCCGGAGCGTCCGCGAGGGCCTCTCCCGCCTGGCCGAGTCCAGCATCCTCGAACGGTACGTCTGAGGCAGCCGCTGAGCCTGCGAAGCGGCGTCGCCGAAGAGGTTGAGGAGCGTCGGCTCAGACCCGAGCGAAGCGAGGGGCTGAGCGACGCGTCTCGAAACTGCCCGGTCCGAGCCGGTTCGAAGCATGTGACTCAGCAGCTGCTGGCGGCGTTGTCGCCGCCGCACTTCGACCCCTTGCCCGAGACCGTCGAGCTGGCCTTGCCGGACGGCTTCGCGCTCGAGGAGGTCGACGGACTGGGCTTGGTGCTGGGCTTGGGCTTCGCGGTCCTGGTCACCGTCTTGGTCGGGGCGCGGGTGACCTCGAACTGCACGTCGGTCGGCGTCGAGCCGAGCGCGGCGGCGTACACGTGGTAGAAGCCCTGGTCCGCCCAGTCGGTCTGGGCGGGGCAGCCGGTGTCGGAGCGGCGGCCGTTCCAGGTGATGTCCACGTTGGTCGGCATGCCGCTGCGGACGACGACGTCCTGACTCGGGGATCGCCGCGGGGCAGTCCTGGCTCGACCAGATCCGGTCGTTGCCGCTGGTGATCTTCACGACGAGGCTCTCCGGGGAGACCTTGAAGGTGCACGCCGGCTGGAGGCCCTGGAGCGCCAGGTGGATCACGATCGGCTGCAGGCCCCAGGCCTGCGGCACCGTCGGGACCACGCTCACCTCGTCGTCGCGGCACTCCCCGTTGGGCGGCAGCAACGGCTTGGCGCTGCTCTTCTTGCCCGGGGCCCTGCGACGGCGCGACCGGACCGAGGCTCACCGACGCGGACGGCTCCTGCTGCTGCGGCCGAGGAGGTGCTCGCCTCGACGTCGGGGGAAGGCGGAGTCCTGGCCGGTGCCGCCCAGCAGCTTGCCGATCCCGAAGACCAGGCCGAGCGCGACCAGGAGCACGACGCTGCGTCGCACCCAGTAGACGCGTCGGGGCAGCCGTCCACGCGGATGCCTCACCGAGCCCATGCGCGCCACGGTAGTCAGCCGCCCACCCCGATCGGTGGTGCAACGCCGGAGGCCCCGTCATCATGGTGCCGAGATGAGCACCCTGCACGCCCCGATCCTGCGCTGGTACGACGACCACGCGCGCGATCTCCCCTGGCGCGGACCCGGCGCGACCCCGTGGGCGGTGATGGTCTCGGAGTTCATGCTCCAGCAGACGCCGGTCGCGCGGGTGCTGCCGGTCTTCGAGACCTGGATGAGCACCTGGCCGACACCCGGCGCGCTCGCCGACGTGCCGAGCGGCGAGGCGGTGCGGGCCTGGGGGCGGCTCGGCTACCCGCGACGCGCGCTGCGGCTGCACGCGGCCGCGCAGGCCATCGTGGAGCGGCACGGCGGCGAGGTGCCGGCGTCGTACGACGACCTGATCGCGCTGCCCGGCGTCGGCGACTACACCGCCAGCGCGATCGCGTCGTTCGCCTTCGGTGGCAGCCACGCCGTCCTGGACACCAACGTGCGCCGGGTCTTCGCGCGGGCCGTCAGCGGCGTGGAGTTCCCGTCGACCTCGGTCACCAAGGCCGAGCGGGAGCTCGCCGAGTCACTCGTGCCCGAGGAGCAACCGGCCACCTGGGCGGTGGCGGTGATGGAGCTCGGCGCCCTGGTGTGTACGGCGGCGAACCCACGATGTGACTCCTGCCCGGTCAGCGACCAGTGCGCCTGGAGCCTCGCCGGCCGCCCGGCGTACGACGGACCACCGCGCCGCGGCCAGGCCTGGGCCGGCACCGACCGGATGGTCCGTGGCCGGCTGATGGCCGTCCTGCGCGACACCGAGGGCAGCGTCGGCCGGCCGCGGCTCGAGCAGGCGTGGGCCGAACCGGTCCAGCGCGAGCGTGCGCTGCAGAGCCTGCTCGCCGACGGCCTGGTCGTGGAGTCGGACGGTCGCTACGCCCTGCCCGGCTGAAACGCCCCCGGACGTCATACGAATCGTGGCCTTGAGGCCACGATTCGTATGACGTTGTGAATCGGGAGCAGGGTCAGTCGTTCTTCGGGATGTCGACCGGGCCCTCGCTGTCGTCGGGGCCACCGACGGGCTCGAGCGGCGGCGCGTCCGGGAGGCTGCCCTTGTGGCTGCCCTCGAAGGTGAACTGCGCCTCGGTGCCCTCGCCCTCGACGCCCACGAGCACGATCTGGCCGGGGCCGACCTCGCCGTAGAGCATCTTCTCGGCGAGCACGTCCTCGATCTCGCGCTGGATCGTGCGACGCAGCGGCCGGGCGCCCAGCACGGGGTCGAACCCCCGCGTGGCCAACAGGTCCTTCGCGTCCTGGGTCAGCTCGAGGGACATGTCGCGGTCCTTCATGCGCAGCTCGACCGAGGCGATCATGTTGTCCACCATGGAGATGATCTGGTCCTTGGTGAGCGGCGGGAACACGATGATCTCGTCGACACGGTTGAGGAACTCGGGCCGGAAGTGCTGCTTGAGCTCCTCGGTGACCTTGTTCTTCATCCGCTCGTAGGTGCCCTCTTCGCCGGACTGGTTGAAGCCCAGGCTGACGCCCTTGGAGATGTCGCGGGTGCCGAGGTTGGTGGTCATGATGATCACGGTGTTCTTGAAGTCCACGACCCGGCCCTGGCTGTCGGTCAGGCGACCTTCCTCCAGGATCTGCAACAGGCTGTTGAAGATGTCGGGGTGGGCCTTCTCGACCTCGTCGAAGAGCACCACGGAGAACGGCTTGCGGCGCACCTTCTCGGTGAGCTGGCCGCCCTCTTCGTAGCCGACGTAGCCGGGAGGCGAGCCGAACAGCCGCGAGACGGTGTGCTTCTCGCTGAACTCCGACATGTCGAGCTGGATCAGCGCGTCCTCGTCGCCGAAGAGGAACTCGGCGAGCGTCTTGGACAGCCAGGTCTTACCGACACCCGAGGGGCCGGCGAAGATGAACGAGCCACCGGGACGCTTGGGGTCCTTCAGGCCGGCACGGGTACGACGGATCGCCCGGCTGAGCGCCTTGACGGCCTCCTCCTGGCCGATGACCCGCTTGTGCAGCTCGTCCTCCATCTTGAGCAGTCGGGTCGACTCCTCCTCGGACAGCTTCACGATCGGGATGCCGGTCGCCACGGCGAGCACCTCGGCGATCAGCTCCTCGTCGACCTCGGCGACGACGTCCATGTCGCCCGCGCGCCACTGCTTCTCGCGCTCGCCCTTGGCCAGGATCAGCTGCTTCTCCTCGTCGCGCAGGCGGGCGGCGGCCTCGAAGTCCTGGCCGTCGATCGCGCCCTCCTTGCGGCGGCGTACGTCGGAGATCTTGTCGTCGAACTCGCGCAGGTCCGGCGGAGCGGTCATCCGGCGGATCCGGAGCCGCGAACCGGCCTCGTCGATCAGGTCGATGGCCTTGTCGGGCAGGAACCGGTCGGAGATGTAGCGGTCGGCCAGCGTCGCCGCCGAGACCAGCGCCTCGTCGGTGATCGTCACGCGGTGGTGTGCCTCGTAGCGGTCACGCAGGCCCTTGAGCATCTCGATGGTGTGCGCGATCGAGGGCTCGTTGACCTGGATCGGCTGGAAGCGGCGCTCGAGCGCGGCGTCCTTCTCGAGGTGCTTGCGGTACTCGTCGAGCGTGGTCGCGCCGATGGTCTGGAGCTCACCGCGGGCCAGCATCGGCTTGAGGATGCTGGCGGCGTCGATCGCGCCCTCGGCCGCGCCGGCGCCGACGAGGGTGTGGATCTCGTCGATGAACAGCACGATGTCGCCGCGGGTGCGGATCTCCTTGAGCACCTTCTTCAGGCGCTCCTCGAAGTCACCGCGGTAGCGGGAACCGGCGACCAGCGCACCGAGGTCGAGGGTGTAGATCTGCTTGTCCTTGAGCGTCTCGGGCACGTCGCCGCGGACGATGTCCTGGGCGAGGCCCTCCACGATCGTGGTCTTGCCGACGCCGGGCTCACCGATGAGCACCGGGTTGTTCTTCGTACGGCGCGACAGGATCTGCATGACCCGCTCGATCTCCTGCTCGCGGCCGATCACCGGATCGAGCTTGCCCTCCTTGGCGGCCTGGGTCAGGTTGCGGCCGAACTGGTCGAGCACGAGCGAGCTCGAGGGCGCTGCCTCGGGCGCCGTGCCGGCCGTCTGCTGCTCCTTGCCCTGGTAGCCGGACAGCAGCTGGATGACCTGCTGGCGGACCCGGTTGAGGTCGGCGCCGAGCTTGTGCAGCACCTGGGCGGCGACGCCCTCGCCCTCGCGGATCAGGCCGAGCAGGATGTGCTCGGTGCCGATGTAGTTGTGGCCGAGCTGCAGCGCCTCGCGCAGGGACAGCTCGAGCACCTTCTTGGCGCGGGGGGTGAAGGGGATGTGGCCGCTGGGCGCCTGCTGGCCCTGGCCGATGATCTCCTCGACCTGGGCGCGCACGGCCTCCAGGGAGACACCGAGGCTCTCCAGGGCCTTGGCGGCGATGCCGTCACCCTCGTGGATCAGGCCGAGCAGGATGTGCTCGGTGCCGATGTAGTTGTGCGAGAGCATGCGGGCCTCTTCCTGGGCCAGCACGACGACTCGACGGGCTCGGTCGGTGAACCGCTCGAACATGGGCATCTCCTCAAACTCTGCGGGGTCGGCGCGCGCGTCCCACACGGCCTGATTAACCCTGCTGACAGCCTACGTGTTCCGGCCACGGCACCGCTTCGCTCTCAGCGAACAGGTCAATCCCGGCGACCGGCTCAGCCGACGTCGTCGACGCTCGTCGGGCGATCCAGGTCGGAACATCTCCGGCGGGCGGCGCCCACTCCGGGCCGCCGAGACGCGAGACCGGGCGCAGCAGGTCGAAGGACGGCAGGCCGTCCACGAGTACGTCGTCGGCCACCGTGATCGCGGTGACCTCGCCGAACACGACGAACGCGTGCCCCACCTCGAGGATCTGGTGCAGCCGGCACTCGATCGACGCCGGCGACGCGGAGACCCGGCGCGGGGCGACCGTCTCGGACGGCTCGGTCTCGATGCCGAGCGCCTCGGCCTCGTCGTCGCCGTAGTCGAACGGCGCGCTGCTGTTGTTGATCTGCTCGAGCAGCGACTCGGAGGAGAAGCTGACCACGAACTCGCCGTTCGCCTCGATGTTGCGCACGGTGTCCTTGCGGCCCAGGGAGCTGAACAGCACGACCGGCGGACGACCGCTGGCCACGGTGAAGAACGAGTGCGGCGCGAGGTTGCCGTGCCCGTCGGCGTCGACGGTGGAGACCCAGGCGATCGGGCGGGGCACCACCAGCGAGGTCAGCAGCCGGTAGGGGTTGACGTCGGGGTCGGCCGGGTCGAAGACGGTGCGGTCCGAGGTCATGCGATCAGGCTAGAGGGGCGGCTGCCGAGTGCGTCAGTGGGCGGCGGCGTACGCCTCGCGCACCTCGGCGGCCACCCGGCCACGCTCGGGTACGTCGAAGCCGTTCTCGCGCGCCCAGGCGCGGATCTCGGCGGGAGCGACACCGCCGGCGGCCTTGCTCGCGCCGCGTCGGCCGCCGCGACCGTTGATCGGCCGGGCGTGGGCGAGGTACGGCGCCAGCGCGTCGCGCAGCGAGCGCGCGTTCTTGGCGTTCAGGTCGATGGCGTAGTCCTTGCCGTCGAGCCCGAATGTCACCGTCTCCTCGGCATCGCTCTCGTCGATGTCGTCGATGAGCACGATGTGCACCTTCTGAGCCATGGGATTTGCCGTCCTTCGAAAATGCGTTTTGGGGTATTTCCTGCTGCGACGCTAACAGACCACTATCTGAGATACAAAGCTCACTCGGGTCGCAGCAGGGGGAAAAGAATCGTCTCCCGAATACCCGCTCCGGTGAGCAGCATGACCAGCCGGTCCACGCCCATTCCCATCCCGCCGGCCGGCGGCATGCCGTACTCCATCGCCTTGAGGAAGACCTCGTCGAGCTCCATCGCCTCGGGGTTTCCCTGCGCGGCGAGCAGCGACTGCTGCTCGAGCCGCCGTCGCTGCTCGATCGGGTCGTTGAGCTCCGAATAGGCCGGAGCCAGCTCGACGCCGTTGATGATCAGGTCCCAGGCCTCGTTCAGGCCGGGCTCGCTGCGGTGCGCCTTGGCGAGCGGCTTGACCGCGGCGGGGTAATCCATCACGAATGTGGGATTGATCAGATCGTCCTCGACGAGCTGCTCGTAGAGCTCCACCACTATTTCGGCGGCTCCCCATTTCGGCTGCAGCTCGACGTCGTGGGTGGCGGCGTACTTTCGCAGCGTTTCCGCCGACGTTTCCACGGTGACTTCTTCGCCGACCGCCTCGGAGACCAGGTCGAGGATCGAGGCCTGGCGCCACTCCCCCTCGAGGTCGATCTCGCCACCGTTGCGAGCGGGTACGACGGTCCGGCCGACCGCCTTGGCCGCGTCGACGACCAGCGCCTTGGTCAGCTCCATCATCGTGAACTGGTCGCCGTAGGCCTCGTAGGCCTCGAGCATCGAGAACTCGGCGGCGTGGGTGGAGTCGAGGCCCTCGTTGCGGAAGGTGCGGCCGATCTCGTAGACCTTGTCGACCCCGCCGATCATCGCCCGCTTGAGGTCGAGCTCGAGCGCGATGCGCAGCAGCATGTCCTGGTCGAGCGCGTTGAGGTGGGTCTGGAACGGCCGGGCCGCCGCCCCGCCGTTGGTCAGCTGGAGGATCGGCGTCTCGACCTCGACGTAGCCGCGCTCGTCGAGGGTCTGGCGCAGGCTCTTCAGCACGGTCGCCTTGGTGCGGACCATCTCGCGGGCCTCGGGGCGGATCATCATGTCGACGTACCGCAGCCGGATGCGGGCCTCGTCGGACAGCGGACGGTGCTCGTTGGGCAGCGGGCGGAGCGTCTTGGCCGCGAGCTCCCAGTCGGTGGCCGCGACGGACAGCTCGCCGCGGCGGCTGGTGACCACCTCGCCGCGGACGGCCAGCAGGTCGCCGATGTCGACGAGCGCCTTGAACTCCGCGAGCGACTCCTCGCCGACCTCCGCGAGGCTGAGCATCACCTGGATCTCCGAGCCGTCGCCCTCGCGCAGCCGGGCGAAGCAGAGCTTGCCGGTGTTGCGCTGGAAGATCACCCGGCCGGTGATGGCGACCTGCTCGCCGGTGCGGGTGTCCGGCTCGAGCTCCTGCCCGTCGTACGTCTCCCGGATCGCGCGGATCGTGTGGGTGCGCTCGACGGTGACCGGGTAGGCCTGCTCGCCGGCGTCCAGCACCCGCTGCCGCTTCTCGCGCCGGACCTGCATCTGCTCGGGCAGGTCGTCGGTCGCGGGGTCGGGCGGGGTCTGGTTCACGCGCTCAAGGCTAAGGGGCGGCTCGTGACGGTCGGAAAAGGGATGGAAAGGTCGCGCTCGACCGGTGCGAGGGTCGTGCGGTGCCGACCAACTACTTCGACGAGCCCGTCGCCGCGTCGTACGACGAGACCAGCAGCGACATGTTCGACCCAGCCGTGCTGGAGCCGACCGTCGACGTGCTCGCCGAGCTCGCCGGTCCCGACGGGTCGGCGCTCGAGCTGGCGGTGGGCACCGGACGGGTGGCCCTGCCGCTGGCCGCCCGCGGTGTCCGGGTGCACGGGATCGACCTGTCGGAGGCGATGCTCGCGCGGCTCCGGGAGAAGGCCGGCGCCGAGGCCGTGACGACGACCCTCGGCGACATGACCTCGACCCGGGTGGACGGCTCCTTCGACGTCGCGTACCTGGTGTTCAACACCGTGGGCAACGTGACCACCCAGGACGGGCAGGTCGACATCTTCGCCAACGCCGCCGCTCACCTCCGTCCCGGCGGGCACTTCGTGGTCGAGACCGGCGTGCCGCAGCTGCAGCGCGGTGGCGCCCGGTGAGCGCTTCCACGTGTTCGCGCGCACCGAGGAGTACCTCGGCGTCGACGAGTACGACGTCGTCACCCAGCAGATGTGGTCCCACCACCACCGCTTCGAGGGCACGCAGGGACGACGGGCCTCGATCCCGTTCCGCTACGTCTGGCCGAGCGAGCTCGACCTGATGGCGCGGCTGGCCGGGATGCGGCTGGTGCACCGCTGGGCCGACTGGCAGCGCACCCCGTTCACCGCGGAGTCCACCTCCCACGTCTCGGTCTGGCGACGCGACCCGTAGGTTGCTCCCAGCACCGGGCCGAGCGGAGGAGCAGGACGATGAAGGCAGTGGTCTGTCACGAGACGAAGCTCGAGGTCAGCGACGTCCCCGACCCGGTCCCGGACCGGGCCAGGTGCTGCTCGAGGTGGTCCGCGGCGGCATCTGCGGGTCGGACCTGCACGCCCGCAAGCACGCCGACCAGCTCGCCGACCTGGCCGCGGCGATCGGCTACCCCGACGTGATGCGGCCCGACGAGTCGGTCGTGATGGGCCACGAGTTCAGTGGTCGGGTGCTGGACTACGGGCCGGGCACCCGCCAGGCCTGGGCGAGCGGGACGCCGGTGGTGGCGCTGCCGATGATCCGGATGGGCGAGAAGGTGCAGATGACCGGCCTGTCGGCCAAGGCGCCCGGGGCGTACGCCGAGCGGGTGCTGGTCCAGGAGTCCCTCACGATGGACGTGCCCAACGGGCTCTCCCCCGAGACGGCCGCGCTCACCGAGCCGATGGCGGTCGCGTGGCACGCCGTACGACGCAGCGGGGTGCGCAAGAAGGAGACGGCCGTCGTGATCGGCTGCGGGCCGATCGGGCTGGCGGTGATCCTGATGCTCAAGGCGCGCGGCGTACGGAAGGTGATCGCGAGCGACTTCTCGCCCGGACGCCGGGCGCTGGCCGAGCGGTGCGGCGCCGACGTGGTGATCGACGCCGGGCGTCGACTCGCCGTGGACGAGCTTCGAGCAGAGCAGCTACATCACCGACGCCAACGAGCTCTTCGACCTCGCGCTCGACACGATGGGCAAGCTGCGCCGGGTCCCGAAGCTGCCGTGGTGGCAGGTGCTGCGCGCCGCCGAGGCCGCGGGCGCGACGCCGAGCGGGCCGGTGGTCTTCGAGTGCGTCGGCGTCCCGGGGATCATCGACCAGATCATCAACCAGTCGCCGCTCGCGTCCCGGGTCGTCGTGGTCGGCGTGTGCATGGAGCAGGACACGATTCCAGCCGGCGATGGCGATCAACAAGGAGGTCGACCTGAAGTTCGTGTTCGCCTACCAGCCGCACGAGTTCCGCGAGACCCTGCACCTGATCGCCGACGGCAAGGTCGACCCGACCCCGCTCATCACCGGCACGGTCGGGCTCGACGGGGTGGCCCACGCCTTCGACGTACTCGGTGACCCCGAGCGGCACGCGAAGATCCTGATCGACCCCTCGAGCGACGTGGCGACCGTCTGAGCCGGATAGTCCGGACCGATCCGCAGCCTTTCGGGGCGTCCGAAGCTGCCGAACGGTCCGGACTATCCGGACTGGTCTCAGGTGTTGCGCGCGAAGACCAGCTCGAGGCCGAGCAGGGTGAGCCAGGGCTGGTGGGCGGTGAAGGAGCGGCACTCCTCGACGACGATCGGGGCGAGGCCGCCGGTGGCGATCACGTTGACGGTCTCGGCGGGTACGTCGAGCTCCTCGATCATCCGGCCGACGATGCCGTCGACCTGGCTGGCGAAGCCGAAGACCATCCCGGACTGGAGCGCCTCGACGGTGTTCTTGGCGATCACCGTGCGCGGGCGGAGCAGCTCGACCTTGCGGAGCTGGGCGCCGCGGCGGCCGAGCGCCTCGAGCGAGATGTCGATGCCGGGGGAGATGGCGCCGCCGATGTACTCCCCGCGCGGGCTGACCACGTCGAAGGTGGTGGCCGTGCCGAAGTCGACGACGATCGCCGGTCCGTCGTACAGGGTGGCGGCGGCGAGCGCGTTGATCACCCGGTCGGCGCCGACCTCGCGGGGGTTGTCCATCAGCACGGGTACGCCGGTCCGCACGCCCGGCTCGACGACCACGTTCGGCAGCGTCCCGTAGTGGCGCACCAGCATGTCGCGCCACTCGTGCAGCACCGCCGGCACCGTCGCGCACACGGAGATGCCCTGGACGCTGTCGGAGACGTTGCTCTCGCGCAGCAGGCCCTTGAGCAGCACCGCCCACTCGTCGGCCGTACGACGCTCGTCGGTCGCCACCCGCCAGTGGTCGAGCACCACGCCGTCGGCGACGAGCCCGAGGACCGTGTGGGAGTTGCCGATGTCGGCGCAGAGCAGGGTCACGAGAGATCCATCCCGATGTCGAAGACGATCACCGAGTGGGTCAGCGCGCCGACGGAGATGAAGTCGACGCCGGTCTCGGCGACGTCGCGGGCGCGCTCGAGGGTGAGACCGCCGGAGGCCTCGAGGGTCGCGTGGCCGTCGGTGATCGCCACCGCCTCGGCCATCTGGGCGTCGGTCATGTTGTCGAGCAGGATCCGCTCGCAGCCGGCGTCGAGCAGCTCGCGCAGCTGGTCGAGGTCGGTCACCTCGACCTCGACGGGGACGTCCGGGTGGGCGGCGCGGACCGCCTCGAACGCGGGTACGACGCCCCCCGCCGCGAGCACGTGGTTGTCCTTGACCATGGCCATGTCGCTGAGCCCGAACCGGTGGTTGACCCCGCCGCCGCAGCGCACGGCGTACTTCTGCAGCGCGCGCCAGTTCGGGCAGCGTCTTGCGGGTGTCGAGCACGCGCGCCTTGGTGCCCTCGAGCGCCTCGACCCAGCGGGCGGTGGCGGTCGCGACGCCGGAGAGGTGCGAGGCGAAGTTGAGGGCGGTGCGCTCGGCGGTGAGCAGGCCGCGCGTCGGTCCGGAGACGCGCATCACGGTGTCCCCGGCGGCGACGCGGGTGCCGTCGGGGACCCGGTCGGTCACCGCGACCTCGTCGCCCGAGCACGACGGCGAAGACCAGCGGCCGCGACGCCGAGGCCGGCGACCACCCCGGCCTCGCGGGCGGCGAAGTCGGCGGAGCCCCGGGCGTCGGCGGGGATCGTGGCCGCGCTGGTGACGTCCTCGGCACCGCCCGGCAGGTCCTCCTCGAGAGCGCCGACGATGTCGTCGTACACCGCCCGCGGGTCGAGCCCCGCCTCGGTCAGCTCGTCGAGCAGGGCGGCCGGCAGGTCGTCGTACGACGTGGGCTTCATGCCATCGCTCCGTCCGACGGCGGCGCGGGCGTGAACGTCGACCGCGATGCCGGAGCCGCCGAGGGTCACGTCGAAGTGGCCGGAGCAGCGCGCGTCGTCGCGGTCCGGGAAGTCCTCGCGCCAGTGCGAGCCGCGCGTCTCCTCGCGGAGCCGGGCGGACTCGGCGAGCGCCGTGCTCATCGTGAGCAGGTTGGTCGCCTCCCACGCACGGGTGCCGACCTCGCCGGCCTTGTCCGCGAGCGCGTCGAGCTCGTCGAGGGCGTGCGCGAGGCCCGGTCGCGGACCGGAGCACGCCGACCTCCTCGGTCATCACCGCCTGGAGGGCGGGCCGGATGTCGGCGGCCACCAGCCCGGCCGGCCGCTCGTCGGGAGCCGCGTCGCGCAGCGGGCCGGAGCTCGTCGGGCAGCACCTGCGCGATCCGCCGCGAGAAGACCAGCCCCTCGAGCAGCGAGTTGGAGGCGAGCCGGTTGGCGCCGTGCACGCCGGAGCACGCGACCTCGCCGGTGGCGTAGAGGCCCGGCACTCCGGAGCGGCCCCACAGGTCGGTGGCCACGCCGCCCGAGGCGTAGTGGCAGGCCGGCGCGACCGGGATCAGCTCGGTCACCGGGTCGACGCCGTGCTCGCGGCAGGTGGCGAGGATGGTCGGGAAGCGCTGCTCCAGAACTCCGCGACCGAGGTGGCGGGCGTCGAGCCACATGTGCGGGTGGCCGGTCTCGTGCATCCGCCGGGTGATCGCCTTGGCCACGACGTCGCGCGGTGCGAGGTCGGCGAGCTCGTGCTGGCCCTGCATGAAGCGGTTGCCCTCGAAGTCGACGAGGAAGGCGCCCTCGCCGCGGACGGCCTCGCTGATCAGCGGCTGCTGGCCGCGGGAGTCGGGGCCGAGGTACATCACGGTCGGGTGGAACTGCACGAACTCGAGGTCGCGCAGCACCGCGCCGGCCCGCAGCGCGAGCGCCATCCCGTCGCCGGTGGAGACGGCCGGGTTGGTGGTCTGGGAGAACACCTGGCCGAGCCCACCCGAGGCGAGTACGACGGCCCGGCAGCGCACCGCCCCGACGCCGTCGCGCTGGCCCTCGCCCATCACGTGCAGGGTGATCCCGGCGACGCCGCCGTCGGCCGCGCAGCAGCAGGTCGACGGCGAGGGCGTGCTCGATCACCTCGATGTCGGGAGCGGCGTGGATCGCCGCCACCAGGGCCCGCTGGATCTCCGCGCCGGTGGCGTCGCCGCCGGCGTGCGCGATCCGGTCGCGGTGGTGGCCGCCCTCGCGGGTCAGCGAGAGCACGCCGTCGGGCGAGTGGTCGAAGTTGGCGCCGAGCGCGATCAGCTCGCGGACCGCCTCGGGCCCCTCGTTGACCAGCACGCGCACCGCCGCCGGGTTGCAGGCGCCGGCGCCCGCGACGAGGGTGTCGCGCTCGTGCTGGTCGGGGGTGTCGCCCGGTCCGAGCGCGGCGGCGATGCCGCCCTGGGCCCACTGGGTCGAGCCCGCCGAGAGCACGTCCTTGGTGACGACGAGGACCTTCCCGACCTGGTGACGCAGCCGCAGCGCCGCGGTCAGACCGGCGATGCCGGAGCCGACCACGACGACGTCGGCGTCGGTGGTCCAGCCGGGCTCACCGGCGGAGAGTCGGCCGGGGACCGAGGAGTTCATCCGCGCAGGCTATCGACTCACCGCGAGGTCGCTCGGGGCGAAGCTGTGCAGGTCGCCGCGGACCAGGTCGCTGCCGGGGAGGGCCTCGGCCGGGTCGTGGCCGGTGCCGACGATCCGGTTGTCGGCGTCGACGAAGACCACGCTCGGCTGGTACTCCTTCGCCTCGGCGGTCTCCATCTGGCCGTAGGCGATCAGGATGACGACGTCGCCGGGGTGGACGAGGCGGGCGGCCGCGCCGTTGATGCCGAGTACGCCGGACCCGCGCTCGCCGGCGATCGTGTAGGTCTCGATCCGGGCGCCGTTGGTCACGTCGACGATGTGCACCAGCTCGCCGGGCAGCAGGTCGGCCGCCTCGAGGAGGTCCTCGTCGACCGTCACGGAGCCGACGTAGTGCAGGTCGGCCTGCGTCACCGTCGCGCGGTGGATCTTGCTCTTCATCATGGTGCGCAACATCGGGGTGCTCCGTTCAGGAAGGGGCGTTGAGGGTCAGGGCGACGTTGTCGATCAGTCGGGTGCTGCCCACGCGGGCGGCGATCAGGAGCCGGGCGGGGCCGGTCTCCGGTGCGGGGCCGAGATCGGGGTCGGTCGAGCTCGAGGTAGTGGAGGTCGACGCCACGAGCGTGGCGGAGCTCGTGCCGGGCCGCGCCCAGCGCGGCGTCGGCGCCGTACTTGGCCGCGCCTCGGGCGGCGAACAGGGTCCGCGACAGCGCCGTGGCCCGCCAGCGCTGGTCCTCGTCGAGGTAGCGGTTGCGGCTGGACAGCGCCAGCCCGTCGCGTCTCGCGGACGATGTCGGCGCCGACCACGTCGACGCCCATGCACAGGTCGGCGACCATCCGCCGGATCAGCACCAGCTGCTGGTAGTCCTTCTCGCCGAACACCGCGACGTCGGGTCGCACCAGGCCGAACAGCTTGGCCACGACGGTGAGCACGCCGTGGAAGTGGGTCGGCCGCGTGGTGCCCTCGAGCACCGTGGCCAGCGGGCCGGGGTCGACGGTGACCTGCGGGTCACCGCCCGGGTAGACCTCGTCGACCGACGGCGCGAACACGACGTCGACGCCCTGCTCGGCGCAGATCTCGAGGTCGGCGTCGAAGCGTGCGCGGGTAGCGGTCGAGGTCCTCCCCCGGCCCGAACTGCATCGGGTTGACGAAGATCGACGCCACCACGGGCGCCTCCGAGCCGACCTCCTTGCGGGCCCGCTCCATCAGCGAGGCGTGCCCGGCGTGCAGGGCACCCATGGTGGGCACGAACCCGACTGGTCGAGCACGATCACTGAGCGCGTCGGCCAGCTCCTCGCGAGTGTTCGCGAGGAGGGGCGACGTGGTCATCGCAGGTCGCTCCTGGCGTCACGCGGAGCCGAGACGGGCCCGGTCTCGCCGACGCGCACCAGCGCGTCGTCGAGCAGGCCGACGATGCGGGCGGCGCGGATGGGCAGCAGGCGACCGTCGAGCACGGCCCGGTCGGCGGTGGCCTTCGCCATCGCGACGTACGACGGGACGGTGGCCGGTGCGTTCTCGGCGATGTCGTGGAGGTGCGCCTGGACGGTCTTGACGTCGCCGCGCACGATCGGGCCGGTCAGGGCCGCGTCGCCCTGGGCGAGGGCGTTGTCGAGGGCGGCGGAGAGCAGCGGGCGCAGCGTCGCGGCGGGGTCCTCGGCGCCGGAGGCGGCCAGCAGCTCCATCGCCTGGCTGACCAGGGTGACGAGGTGGTTGGCGCCGTGGGCGAGACCGGCGTGGTAGAGCGTGCGCTTGCTCTCGGGCACCCACAGCGGGATGCCGCGCAGGTCGGCGACGAGGCCCTCGGCGTACTCCCGCTCGGCGCGCCGGCGGTCATGCCGAACACGCAGCCCTCGAGGCGGTCGAGGTCGAGCTCGGTGCCGGTGAAGGTCATCGCGGGGTGCATCGCGATCGGCCGGGCGCCGATGGCGGTCGCGGAGTCGAGCACCGCGAGGCCGTGGCGGCCGGAGGTGTGGCAGACGACCTGCCCCTCGCGGATCGCGCCGGCGCCGACGAGCTGGGTGATGACGTTCTCGAGCATGTCGTCGGGCACGGTGAGCAGCAGCAGGTCGCTGGCTCGCGCGACGTCGGTGGGCTTCGCGTGCCGGACACCGGGCAGCAACGTCTCGATGCGGTGCAGCGAAGCAGCGGAGTCACCCGCAGCGGCCACGATCTCGTGACCAGCAGCGCGGAGTGCCGCGGACAGTACGGCGCCGACACGACCGGCGCCGACAACCCCGATTCGGGCCATCAGAACTCATCGCCTTTCGTTCCAGTCCCAGGGTGGGTACCGGACTACTCAATGACTCGTGCAGTTCAACGGTACGCGGGGTCCGCGGGTCACGGCAGGGGAACGACGGGTGTGCTATCTCACAGGCGAGTCGCGACGCTGATCACGAGGTCGTCGACCTCGTGGGTCTCCACCTCGATCCCGGGCGCGGTGAGCCCGTGGCGCACCAGCCACACCTGCATCGGGACGTCGGCGAGCTTGGCGGCGCACTCGGCGCGGGTCCAGCGGCCGAGGAAGTCCTCCGCGCCGAACCGCTCGACCAGGTGGGGCGGCTCGGCGCCGCGGATCTCCGCGTCGATCACGGTCCCCGGGTCGCCGTACCAGCCCACGACCCGGCCGTCGCCGAGGTGCGAGCGCGTCACGGCATCCGCCATCTCGGCGGGGGTGCCGACCTGATGTCGACCAGGCTCAGATGGAGCCGGCACCGTCGATCACGATCGACTGGCCGTTGATGTTGGTGTCCTCGAGCAGCAGCATGCGTACGACGGGCACGACCTCCTCGGGCGTGGTCAGCCGGCCGGTCGGCGTACGACGCAGGATGGCCGCGAGCTGGGTCTGCCCGAGCACCGCCGACATCTCCGAGGCGAAGAACCCGGGCGCGACGGCGTTGGCCAGCACCCGGCCGGAGAACTCCCGCGCCAGCGAGCGGGTGGCGGCGTCGAGGCCGCCCTTGGTCGAGGAGTACGCCACCAGACCGGGATAGCCGCGCTGCCCGCAGATCGAGGTCACGTTGACCAGGCGTCCGCGGCGGCCCTTGCCCAGCAGCCGGCGCAGCCAGAAGCGGGTGAGCACCAGCGGCGCGGTGAGGTTGGTGTTGATGATCTGCTCGATGCGGTCGGCCGGCGTGTGCACGTGCAGCGAGTCCTGGCCGATGGCCGCGTTGTTGACCAGGGCGTCGATCACGCCGAGCTTGCCCTCGACCTCCTTGACGAACGCCTGGCAGGCCTTGCCGTCGGTGATGTCGACCGAGCCGAAGTGGGAGTCGTCGGGGAACCGCTCGGCCAGCGCCTCGAGCTCGGGGGTGACGGTCCGCGCGAACGCCGCCACCTTCACGCCCTGCTCGAGCAGGTCGGTGACCATCGCGAGGCCGAGGCCGCGGGAGGCCCCGGAGATGAGGACGACGGTCGCGGCCGGGACCGGGGTGAGCTCGCCCGACTCGGCGGCCGGTTCGGAGGTGGGGTTCTCAGACATCGCTCTTCAGCGTCTCCTTCTGTGGGATCGAGTCGAGCAGCTTGATCCGCCGCGGCACGCCGTACTCCGGCAGCCGTTCCTCGGACCACTGCCGGATGGCGGCGACGGTGTCCGGCGCGGTGGTCTCGCCGGACCTCAGCACGACGTCGGCCACCACCATGGTGCCGACCAGCGGCGCCTTGCGGCCGCGCACGTGGGCCCAGACGACCTCGGGGTGGGACTGGAGCACCGAGCGCACCACCCCGGCCGACACCTTGGAGCCGCCGACGTTGATCTCGTCGGCGCTGGTCCGGCCGGTGATCAGCACCCGGCCGTCCTCGATGACGACGGCGTCGCCGGTGCGTACGGCGCCCTCCAGTCCCTCACCGTGGTGGGGCGAGGCGATCACCAGCTCGCCGTCCTCGACGGCGAGCCGGGGCCGGTCGGGGGCGTCGCGCTCGAGCCACTCGACCGGGAAGCCGGCGCGGCCGTCGTGCACCACGATCGAGGCGCCCAGCTCGGAGGAGGCGTAGATCCAGGAGACGCGGGCGTTCGGGAAGAGCTCGGTCAGCTGGTCGAGCACCGCCTGGTCGACCGGCTCGCCGCCGAGGCTGACCTGCTCGCAGCGGCACCTCGGCCAGCGTCGTCACCGTGGCTCATGATCGTCTGCCGCCAGAACGTCGGCGTGCCGGAGGCGGCGGTGACGCCGTGCTCGATGCCGGCCGCGACCCAGCCCTCGAGGTCGGCGGGGTCCACCACGACGAGGTCCTGGCCGGGACTGCCCAGCCCCAGGGTGACCACCTGCCACCAGGCGTAGGTGCCGGGCGAGTAGGGGCACAGCCAGCGTCGCGGCGCCATCGTGCCGGAGACCGTGGTCAGCGACTGCAGCGTGTGGCCGATGCGCTTGGGACGACCGGTCGACCCGGAGGTCAGCAGCCAGAGCCGCCCGTCCTCCGGCTCACGCGGCGTGGACGCGCTCTCGACCTCGTCGCCGACGATGTTGAAGCCCGCGTCGAGCAGCTCGGTGCGCAGGTTCTGCTCCATCCGGCCGCGCGCGACGACCAGGAACTCCGCACCGGTGCGCGCGTGCGCCCAGACGGCGGGCAGCGCGTCGAAGGAGGAGGGGGCCACCACGGCCGCCGGCGCCGGCAGCTCGAGCTCGGGCAGCTCCGCCCAGGTGGTCGTGACGCCGGTGCGGACGTCGACCAGGGCGTTGTTCGCGCCCGGGACCTCAGCGGCCCAAGGTGCTCAGGCGTCCTGGATCTCGGTGAGCAGGTTGAGGACGTCGCCCACGGTGGTGATCTGGCGCAGCCCCGCCGCGTCGAAGTTGAGCTCCTCGTCGATCTCGTCCTCGACCCGCAGCGCGAGCTCGGAGAAGTCCAGGGAACGGAAGCCGATCGTCTGCAGATCTGCGGACTCGTCGGCGGGCAGGGACTTGCCCTGGGCCTCGAGGACCTCGCCCATCAGGGCGCGCAACTGCTCACGGGACACAGCACTCATGCCGGGCAGACTACCGTTGGGCCGTTGACTGACAGACGCCGTCCCGACGCGAGGAGAACCACATGCTGCGCCCGGCCACGGATGCCGACGTCGACGCCATGCGCGAGTGGCGCAACCAGCCGGTCAACCGCGAGGCCAGCATCAACTCCCACGAGATCGCCGAGGACGAGCACCGGGCGTGGTGGGGGCGGGTGCAGGAGGACCCGACGCGGCAGGTCCTGATCTTCGAGTACGACGGTCGCCCGCTCGGCGTGGTCAGCTTCTTCGACCTCGACCTGGACGGACCCGAGCGGGCCGGCGCGTGGGGCTTCTACCTCGACAACGAGACCACCAGCGCCGAAGGGACCACGATGATGGCCTGGATGCAGGTGATGAAGGAGGCGACCGGCTATGCCTTCGACGACGAGGACGGTCCCCGGCTCGACGTACTCGACGGCGAGGTGCTCGAGGGCAACGAGGCCGTACGCACCATGAACCGGCGGTTCCGCTTCACCGAGGGTGAGCCCGAGCAGCGCGAGGTCGACGGCCGCACCATCACCGTGCACCCGATCTCGCTGCGTCGCGAGAACCGCCGCCCGAAGCACAGAGCAAGGGCCAGAAGGGATCCACCTCATGACCGACCTCCCCACCGGCAACGCGACCCGCACCCTCAAGGTCGGCGACCGGTCGATCGGGCCCGACCACGAGCCGTTCGTGATCGCGGAGATGTCCGGCAACCACAACGGCGACCTCGAGCGGGCGCTCGACATCGTGCGCGCGGCCGGCGAGGCGGGCGCCAGCGCGTTGAAGATCCAGACCTACACCGCCGACACGATCACCCTCGACGTCGACTCCCCGATGTTCCGGCTGAGCAAGGACCACCCGCTGTGGCCCGATCGCCGGCTCTACGACCTCTACACCGAGGCGCACACCCCGTGGGACTGGCACGAGCCGATCTTCGCGCTCGCGCAGGAGCTGGGCATGGTCGCGTTCTCGGCGCCGTTCGACCCCACGGCCGTGGACTTCCTGGTCGGGCTGGGTGTGCCGCTGATCAAGTCGGCCTCCAGCGAGATCACCGACCTGCCCCTGATCCGGGCCATCGCCGCCAGCGGGCTGCCCACGATCATCTCCACCGGTACGGCGACCCTCGGCGAGATCGACCAGGCCGTGCGGGCCGCCCGCGAGACCGGCAACGACGACCTGGTCGTGCTCTCCTGCACGGCGTCGTACCCCGCGCCCCCGGAGAGCTCCAACCTGCGCGGCATCCCGGTGCTCCGCGACGCGCTCGACGTCCAGGTGGGCCTCTCCGACCACACGCTCGGCATCGGGGCCTCCGTCGCCGCGGTCGCCATGGGCGCCACCGTCATCGAGAAGCACCTGACGCTCTCGCGCGACGAGGGTGGCGTGGACGCCGACTTCTCGCTCGACCCCGGTGAGTTCGCCTCACTCGTGGCCGAGAGCCGGATCGCCTGGCAGGCCATGGGCGAGGCCCGCATCGGCCCCAAGAAGATCGAGGCCGAGGGCCTGCGCTTCCGCCGGTCGCTGTTCGTCAGCCGCGACGTCAAGGCGGGCGAGAAGGTCAGCGCCGACAACGTCCGCTCGGTGCGGCCGGCCGACGGGATGCCGCCGGACTCGTTCCGCGAGATCGAGGGGCGGGCCTTCCGGGTCGACGCGGCCAAGGGCACGCCGATGTCGCTCGACCTGCTCTGAGCAGCTTCGGTCCGGAGTCGGGCCGGGTGCCCGGTGGCGGATGCTACGTAGATGGGCCAGGTGTCCCGTCCACGTAGCGCGAGTACGCGCCGGGTGGATGATCAAGACACCGCCCCGAAGGAGTCCCCGTGCCGCAGACGATCACATACCGGGGACCGATCGTCCTGGCGGGTGCGTTCGCCCACCTGCTGCGGGAGGAGGGCGTGGAGTTCGACAGGCCGCGGGAGGACCGCAGAGGAGTCGCTGAGGCGGTGGTGGTCGTCCTGGCGGTCAAGGCCGGCGACAAAGTGCTCGATCGGACTCTGGACGCGATGATCGAGGCCGCAGTTGCGAAGTTCAAGAAGCGCTTCGGCGACGATGCCGCACAGATCCTGATCGCCGATGGCGAGTGATCGAGCAGCCGCCCTCAGCCTTTGCGGCGCGCCGACCTTGACGCCCCAGTTCACGCTGCGGGGCTCCCCGTCGACGACCTTGCGGGCCCGCACGAAGACCGGCCCGGCGCCGGACGGGACCGTGAAGGTGTGCCGGCCTCCGGACGCCTCGACCTCGGTGTCGAGCACGGTCTCGCCCTGGAGGTCCACGACCTCCACGACGGCCGGCGTGCTCGAGGTCGCGACCCGGCGGTCCTCCGCCAGCTCGCGGGCGTAGCGCAGCGGGTGCTTCACCTTCGCGCGCCGGCCCAGGAGCCGGTCGCCGCCGGCGCCCTGCGGGGCGATCGTCACGTCCACGGGACCGTCGTCACCGGCGGGGTTGACGACGAAGAACCCGGGGTTCGCGGACGCGATCGGCGTGTGCTCGACGCCCGGACGGCCCGTGATGGCGTGGGCGCGCACGCGCTGCTCGAGCGGGTCGACCATCATCCGGGCGATGCAGACGCCCACCAGGGAGTCCTCCAGCTCGTCCTGCCGGCTCCACTCGGGGGCGTGCCGCGGGTGGTCGAGGCCGATCATGACCAGCCCGGAGCCGCCGATCTCCTCGGCCGACAGCTCGAAGCTGAGGTGCTGCCGCACGATGTGGTCGTCGTCGGTGGGGCGCAGGGCGAGCATCGCCAGGGCGCGCGAACGCCCCTGGGCCGTCACCTCGACGAGTCGGTGGCGGGTGGAGACGTCGCTGGGGACGTACTCCTCCTCGTCGGGCATCGGCTCGCCACTCAGCGCGAACATGTGGCGGTCCCAGTTGGACGTGGCGAGGTCGTCGACGAGCAGCCGCATGGTGATGCGTACGCCGGACGAAGGCTCGGCGAGCTTGATCCCCAGCAGCCCCACCGGACGGACCATCCGGGAGAGCCTGTGCGGCGCCCGGTTGGCGCCGTCGAGGATGCACAGGGCGGAGTCGCTGCCCCGGCCGAGCGTCCCGGGCACCTCGAGCGGGACGATCGGGTCGTCGAACTCGGTGCCGAGATGCAGGCTGGGCAGGCGGAAGACGTTGCTCTCCGACGAGCTCACGGCGCTCACAGGGCTCCCACCGGGGCGAGCTGGTCGGCGATGGACTCGGGGTCGGCTCGCCAGTCGATGCGGGTCAGGAACGGGTCGCGCCGCCGCCACATCCGGCGTACGGCGGTGAATGCGGGCTCGGCGTCGACCTCGGTCTGGAGCATGTTGGTGTGCAGCAGGTCGAACAGCTCGTCGCCCTCGCCGACCTGCCACTGCTGCACGAGCCCGGAGGGGACGTCGCTGCCGGAGCGGTAGAACCAGGCCCAGAGCCGGGCGCGCTCGACCTGCTCGGGGGTGATCAGCACCTTCCCGGCGATGAGGCCCTCGATGTGCTCCTCGAGCATCCGGAAGTACTCCTCGGGAGTCTCCGCGACCTCGGTGAAGCCGCACTTGCTCCACTCCGACCAGCCCGACTGGAGGGCCGGGATGCCGAGGGCGGGGTACTCGTTGCTGACGCTGCCACGGACGGTGAGGACCAGGTCGGTCAGGGCGGTCAGGAAGTTCTTGGAGAGGTCCAGGCTGCGCATGAAGCGCATGTGCCCGTGCTCGGCGAACCGGGCACCGCAGCGGTTGAAGAAGTCCGAGGCGTCGTACATCGGCTGGTGCGGGTGGTCGAGGAAGAGCCAGTTGGCCTCGTCGTGGTCGGCGGCGTACTCGGCCGTGCGCTCGAACCACTCGCCGAGGTCGCCGAAGGCCTCGACGTTGGTGCCGAGCGCATCGGAGACCGCGTGGTTGAACACGGTGAGCACCGGCTTCGAGGCGTCGACCTCGATGCGGCGGGCGGCGTAGGTGCGGACCACCGAGCGGTCGTCGGCACCGCGCAGGTCGACGCTGGAGTAGCTCTTGCCCGCCCGCCACCAGGCCGGACGGCCGAGCGTCGCCTTGGCCCGCCACATGGTCAGCTCGCGGCTGCGCTGGAGGACCTCGCGGTTGGCCCAGATGTGCTTCTCGAAGAACGTGCCGATCTCGTTGGTGAGCCCGGCCCGGATCGGCTCGCCCTCCAGGACCTGCTCGGGGAACAGCGCGTAGGCCTTGAGGCCGCCGGTGGACTGCGGGAACAGCACGGGTACGTCGTGGCGGATCGCCGCCTCGACCGCCAGCCCGAAGTTGTTGTAGTCGACGTGGCTGGAGACCAGCGCGACGACTTCGTTGCGGGTGAGCAGGGCGTCGTAGATGCGGGCGAACTCGCGGCTGCGCGCCGGCCACCTGCTCCCGCTTGGCGCGGTGCTCGGGGGTGTCGTCGAGGCGGGCCACCCGGACCATCCGGCAGGCCGTCGCGTAGACCATGTCGTCGAACGCCTTCTCGGAGATGCCGGACTCGGGCAGCTCCCCGCCGAGGTCGACCCCGGCGACGACCAGCTCGTCGGAGGTCCCGGCCACGCGCTTGTCGACCAGCTCGTGCGCGTCGAAGACCGCCTCGGCGCCGTACGCGACGGCCATCTGGCGGATCTCGTCGAGGTTGAAGTAGGTCCAGACGATCTGGTTCCAGTCCTCGTCGGCACCGCTGTAGACGACGAGGCGGGCGGGCTCGATGCGGCGCAGGGCGTTGGCCACGGTCAGGTTGCGCAGGGTGACGCGGAGGTCCTGGCTCATCGCCTCGACGAGGATGATCCGCTCACCGGCGGGGAGGACGTTCACCTTCCAGAACGCGCTGGCCGTCTCGCAGAAAGGAGTGAAGTCGGTCAACTCGCGCACGCCGCAGTTATATCAACCGCGCCGGTGCCTATCCCGACTGCACATGCGCGGCCAGCGCCTCGGCCACCCGCTCCCGACCACGGCCGTCGACCAGCGAGCTGCCCGCGGCGCGCAGGCTGACCCGCTCGGCCTCGTCGCCGAGGAGGGTGGCCAGCACCTCGATGCCACCGGACGGGTCGGCCCGCAGCTCCCCGAGCCGGCCCACCCCGGCCACCGCGCCCGCGGCGACCACGCGGTCGTAGGAGGTCTCCTGGTTGTCGGCGACACAGACGAACGCGCAGGCGGCCCCGAGGCAGAGCAGCTCCCACGACGAGGTCCCGGCGGCGCTGACCACGAGGTCGGCCGCGGTCACCTCGGCCGCGAGCGCGTTGGTCGGCGCGAGGACGGTGACCTGCTGGCCCGGCGCCTGGCGCGATGCCGGACAGCTCGTCGCGCAGCGCGTCGGTGGCGGCGACCACCCGGAGGTCGAAGGGCGCTCCGGTCGCGACCAGGGCGCGGGTGAGCGACGGGGGCGGCTCCGAACGCGTCGGTGCCGCCGAAGAACGCGAACACCCGCGACGGCGCCGGTCGCCGGGTCGTGGCGGGCGGTCCGGGCGTCCCGGATCTCGTCGCGCATCAGCGCGTAGTCCAGCCCGGCGAGGCGCACGGCCCCGTCCGGCAACGGCCAGTCGTCGTCCTCGGCGCCGATGTTCTGGTCGACCAGCACGTGGCCGTCCTTGCCGGCCGGGTCGCCGTCGACGATCGCGAGGGTCGGCCGCACCCGTCGTACGGCGGAGTAGGCGTCGCGGGGCAGGACGTAGGAGTCGATCACCACCGCATCGGCCGCCCGGGCCTGCTCGACCGAGCCCGTCCACCGAGTCCGGCGGGTCGACCCAGCGGAACCCGCGGCGGCGTACCTGCTCCAGGGCGAACGGGACGTCCTCGACCGCTGCGGAGAACACCACCTCGTGGCCCCGGGCGGCGAACTCCTCGGCGAGGGCGACGCAGCGCATCAGGTGGCCCACGCCGTACGCCGGCCCGACGTCGCAGCGCACCAGCAGTGTCGGCGCCGACGAAGCGATCTGCGACAACCCGCTGCCTCCTCGCCGTGGGTCACTGGGACAGAGTCGGCCCACGGTATCGTCAAGCCGGTTGTCAACGGCGGGTCCTCACCCGCCATGTGCTCAGACGGGAAGGCCACGACACAGTGTCAGAACTGAGCGGTTCCAGCATCCTGATCACCGGCGGGACGGGGTCCTTCGGCAAGGCGTTCATCACGCTACGCCCTCGAGCACCTCGACCCCAAGCGACTCGTGGTCTTCTCGCGCGACGAGCTCAAGCAGTACGAGGTCCGCCAGCTGTTCAACAACGACCCGCGCCTGCGCTGGTTCATCGGCGACATCCGCGACGAGCGCCGCCTGCTCCGCGCGATGCACAACGTCGACTACGTCGTGCACGCCGCCGCGCTCAAGCAGGTCGACACCGCGGAGTACAACCCCTTCGAGTTCGTGAAGACCAACGTGCTCGGCAGCCAGAACGTCATCGAGGCCGCCATCGACACCGGCGTCAAGAAGGTGGTCGCGCTCTCGACGGACAAGGCGTCCAGCCCGATCAACCTGTACGGCGCCACCAAGCTGACCGCCGACAAGCTGTTCATCACCGGCAACCACTACGCCGCGGCGTACGACACCCGCTTCGCCGTGGTCCGCTACGGCAACGTGATGGGCAGCCGCGGCTCGGTGATCCCGTTCTTCAAGCGGCTCGGTGACGCCGGCGAGTCGCTGCCGATCACCGACCTGCGCTGCACCCGGTTCTTCATCACCCTGCCGCAGGCCGTGCAGATGGTCGTCGACACCTTCGACATGATGCAGGGCGGCGAGCTGCTGGTGCCGAAGATCCCCTCGATGAAGGTCACCGACCTCGCCCAGGCGATCGCGCCCGGCGCGAAGATGCACGACGTGGGCCTGCGCCCCGGCGAGAAGCTCCACGAGGAGATGATCAGCCCCGAGGAGGGCCGCCGCGCGGTGATCGTCGCGGACGGCAAGTACTTCGTCATCCAGCCCGACCTCGCGTCCTGGGGCTACCAGCCCCCGCCGGACGGCAAGCCGGTCGAGGACGGCTTCTTCTTCCGCTCCGACAGCAACGACCAGTGGTACTCCGAGGAGGAGATCCGCGCGATCATCGAAGCGGGCATCTGATGCTTCCGTACGGCAGGCAGTCGATCTCCGAGGAGGACATCGAGGCCGTCACCGCCATCCTGCGCGGCGACTGGCTGACCACCGGCCCGACGGTGACCGCGTTCGAGGAGGCCGTCGGCGAGGTCGCCGGCGGTCACCGCGCGGTCAGCTGCACGTCGGGCACGGCCGCCCTGCACATCGCCTACTCCGCCCTGCGGCTCGGCGCGGGCGACCAGGTCGTCACCACGCCGATGACCTTCGTGGCCACCGCCTCCGGTGCGTCGATCCTGGGCGCCGAGATCGTCTTCGCCGACGTCGAGGAGGACACCGCCCTGCTCGACCCCGCGGCCGTCGACGCCGCCGTCACCGACCGCACCCGCGTCGTCGCGGCGGTCGACTACGCCGGCCACCCGGCCGACTACGACGCGCTCCAGCCGATCGCCGACCGGGTCGGAGCGCTCACCCTCGACGACGCGGCCCACTCCGTCGGCGGCACCTACAAGGGCCGTCCGGTCGGCAGCCTGGCCGACATCACGACGCTCTCGTTCTTCCCGACCAAGAACCTCACCACCGGCGAGGGCGGCGCGGTCGTGTTCCGCGACCCCGAGCTCGCCCAGCGCGCCCACGAGTTCCACTTCATCGGCCTGATGCGCGACGCCGAGCGGTTCGCGCATGACCGACGAGGGTCCGTGGCACCAGGAGGTCCACGAGTTCGGGCTCAACTACCGGCTCACCGACATCGCCTGCGCGCTCGGGCTCGCGCAGCTGCGGCGCCTCGACGCGTTCAAGAAGCGTCGCTCCGAGATCACCGCGCGCTACAACGAGGCGCTCGCCGGCGTCGACGGGCTGCGCACCCCGCCCCAGCGCGCCGACGTCGACCCGGCCTGGCACCTCTACCCGCTGCGCGTCCTCGACGGTCGCCGGCGCGAGGTCTTCGAGAAGATGCGGGCGCGCGACATCGGGGTCCAGGTCAACTACATCCCGGTCTACTGGCACCCCGTGTACGCCGACCTCGGCTACCGCCGCGGCATGTGCCCCAACGCCGAGGCCTTCTACGCCGAGGAGCTCTCGCTCCCGCTGTACCCCGACCTGACCGACGCCCAGGTCGACCAGGTCATCGAGACCCTCCTCGACGTGGTCGGCTAGCCCGTGGCCCCCCGCGTCCGCGTCGTGCTCCAGTCGCGGCTGAGCTCCACCCGGCTGCCGGGCAAGGCGATGCTGAGCGCCGCGGGACGCCCGATGGTGGTGCTCGCCGCGCAGCGGGCCGGCACGACGGGCGCGGAGGTCGTGGTGGCGACCAGCGACCGGCCCGAGGACGACGTGATCGCCTCGACCGTCGAGGACGCCGGCATCCGCGTCGTCAGGGGTCCCCTCGACGACCCGCTGCGCCGGTTCGCGATCGCCACGGCCGACCTCGCCGACGACGACGTCGTGGTGCGGCTGACGGCCGACAACGTGGTGCCCGACGGCGAGCTGGTGTCCCTGCTCGCGGCGCGAGGTCACGGGGTCGGCGGCGTACGCACGGGTCGGTGGGGACGACCCCGCGCTGCCCTACGGCGTGGCCGGCGAGGCGTTCACGGTCCGCGCGCTGCGCGAGGCCGACCAGGAGGCCACCGACGCCGGCCGACCGGGAGCACGTCACGCCGTACGTCCGACGCGTGCACGGCGACCTGCGGATCGCGCTCACCGACGTCCCCGCCGACTGGGCCGGGCTGCGGTGCACGGTGGACACCTTCGACGACTACGTGGCGCTGAGCCGGGTGCTCGCCGGCATCGACGACCCGTCGGCACCACGTGGCGCGAGCTGTGCGCACGCCTGGCGACCCTGGCCGCCGCTCCCCCGCCGCGTCGAGCCCCGGAGCGAGAACCCCCTGGGACAGGGGCCGTTCGTGCTCGGGCACGGTCCAGCTCGGCCTGGCGTACGGCGTCGCCAACCAGACCGGGATGCCCGACGAGTCGGCGGCCGCGCGAGGTGCTCGCCGCGGCCGCCGCGGCGGGCGTCAGCCACGTCGACACGGCCCGCGGCGTACGGCGACTCCGAGCGCCGCATCGGCCGCGCGCTCGACCGTGGACTCTCCGAGCACCTGCGGGTGGTCACCAAGGTGCGCCCGCTCGACGACGTGCCGGCGGACGGTCCGGTCGGCTGGGGCCGCGAGGCCGTGCTCGCCTCCGGCCAGACCAGCCTGCGCCTGCTCGGTGCCGACTCGGTCGACGCGCTGCTGCTGCACCGGGCCGCTGACTGGAGCCGGCCCGGGGTGCGCGACGGGCTGCTGCGGCTCCGCGAGGAGGGCACGACCGCGTCGATCGGGGCCTCGCCTGTCCACCCCCGACGAGCTGCTCGCCCTGCTCGCGGACCCCGAGGTCGGCTACGTGCAGCTGCCCTTCAACCTCCTCGACCGTCGCTGGCGCGCTGACGAGGTGACGGCCGCACTCGCAGGCGAGGCCGGACGTCGTCGTGACGGTGCGCAGTGCCTACCTGCAGGGGCTCCTGGTCAACCCCGACGCGGGCTGGCCGCTCAACGCGGGGCTGGACCAGGCCGACCTGACCGCCCGCATCGGCGCGCCTGCGTGCGCGAGCTGGGTCGCGAGTCCGCCGCCGACCTGTGCCTGGCCTGGGTGCTGGGCCACCCGTGGGTGACCTCGGTCGTGGTCGGCGCCGAGACCGCCGACCAGGTGCGCGACAGCGCCCGGCTGACGCGCAACGACCCCCTGACCCCGGAGGAGATCGCCCACGTCGCGGAGGTTCTCCCGGCCGGTGGCGAGGACCTCGTCGACCCCTCGCGATGGAGGACCCCATGAGCAGCGCCCTTTCGACCTGACCGGCTGCGTCGCACTGGTGACCGGGGCCTCCGGCCGGCTCGGCCCGTCGATGGTCGAGACGCTCGCCGGCGCCGGCGCCCATGTCGTGGCCGTCGCGCGTGACCTCGACCCGGCTCGAGGAGGCGCTCGGGCGACGTCGACGGCCGACCTGCGCGCCTGCGACATCACCTCGCCCGAGTGGCCCGCCCTGGTCGCGTCGGTGGCCGAGGAGCACGGGCGGATCGACGTACTCGTCAACAACGCGCACGTCGGCCGCGGCGGCTCGCTGCGGCTGGCCCAGCCCGAGGACTTCGCCGAGGCCTTCGGGCTCGCCGTCACCGCGACCGCCGACGGGATCAACGCCGCTCGAGCCGGCCTCGCCGCCTCCGCGGCGGCGGGCGGTCCGGCCTCGGTGGTCAACATCGCCTCGATGTACGGCGTGGTGGCCCCCGACCCGCGCGTCTACGACTCCGAGGAGGGCCGCAACCCGCCGGCGTACGGCGCGGCCAAGGCGGCCATGCTCCAGCTGACGAGGTACGCCGCCGCGGAGCTCGCCCCCGAGGGCATCCGGGTCAACTCGATCACCCTGGGCCCGTTCCCCGGGCTCGGCCACCCCCGAGACCGAGGCGCTCTTCGAGCGGATCGCCGCGCCGCACCATGCTCGGCCGGGTCGGCCAGCCGGCGGAGGTCGCCACCGCGCTGCTCTACCTCGCCTCGCCGGCGTCGTCGTACGTCACCGGGTCGAACGTCACCGTCGACGGCGGCTGGACGGCCTGGTAGGCCTCAGGGGGCCTGCGGCCGGCCCGTCGCCGAGTCGATCCCGGCCTGCTCCTCCAGCACCCGCAGCCGCTCCTCGAAGACCGTCGCGGCACTGATCCGGGCCCGCACCTGCGCGTGCTCGCGGCGTACCTCCTCCACCAGCGAGCGGGCCTCCGCCCGGTCGGCGTCGCGACGCGTCGAGGTCCGGCACGTCGAGCCGCTGACGGAGGTCCTCGAGCCGCTCCTCGAGCGCGGCCAGCTGGGGTGAGACGCGCTTGAGCTCGCGCTCGAGCTCGGCGATGCGCTCGTGCTGCCGCTCGATCCGCTCCTGCAGCGCGCGCCCCGGCCCCGCATGCGGTCTCCGTCATGGGCAGCATCCTCACACGTGACGCGCTCCTCGCGGGTGGAGGTCAGTGTTTCGGTGGTTGAGGAGCGAGCGCCGCGAGCCTCGAAACCACCTGATCCGTGGCTTCGAGACGGTTGCTGCGCAACCTCCTCAACCACCGAGCCACGGTCGACCTCGGTGGCGCAGTGGTCACCGCAGGAGGGTCACCACTCCCTCGTCACGCCACCGGCGCAGCAGCGCCGCCTCGGCAGCGATCCGGTGCTCGGGTCCGACGCGGACCGAGTCGCCCCACTGGTGGTCCCACTCGACCTGGTCGGGCGCGTCGATGAAGGAGAGCCCGGTGAGCAGCACCTCCGCGTCGGGGAAGAGCCGCACGGCCAGCCATGCGGCGGTCGTGCCGGTGGTGGGCGCCAGCCGCTCCTCACGCCACGGCAGGCCGAGCTCCTCGTTGAGCGGGATGGCCACCTCGTCGTTGCGGGCCGCGACGAAGCCGAGGTCGGACGGGCCAGGAGGCCGGCCACACCTCGCGGCGGCCGTACATCCGCATCGGCTCCAGCAGCACGTAGAGACGCTCGCGGTAGCGGTCGAACAGTGCCGGTGTCGCCTTCACCAGCCGGCTCCAGAGCACCACGTCGGTCCGCGACCCCTGCGTCGGCGGACCGCCGGCGGTGTCGGCCACGAACGAGTTGACCCGGATGACCAGGTCGCTGCCGTCGATCTGCCGGCCGCGCTGGTCCGAGGGCTCCATCGGGGCGTTGCCGACGACGGCCACGCGGCGTACGGGAGCACCGGCGGGCACCCGCGCGTAGGCGGCGGCCAGGTCGCGCAGCGCGCCAGCCCGGGCCCGGTGGGCTCAGGACCGGCGGAGCACACGACGCTTCACCGCACCGGCCGTCCGGCGGACGCGGCGTCGCAACCGGCGCTCGCTCAGGCCGTCCTCCGCTCCTGGAGCTGATCGCGGCCTGCGCTGAACCGGCGCCTGCTCGGCGATCCGCTTGTCGAGGTCGGCTCTCGATGACCTGCAGCTGCCGGGTCCAGGCCTGGAGCGCGGCCTCGAGCAGCTCGCCGTCGGTCACGCTCGTCGGGGGCCCGCGTGACCGGCTCGACCTGGGCGCGCAGGTCCTCGACGGCTGCCGACCACGTCGATCCGGTCGCCCAGGGCGGCGAGCTCGGCGACCATCTCGTCGGCGCGCGCGTGATCCACTCGACCCACTTCTCGGGCACGCCGATCCGCACGGGCGTCGGGGGCGCCCTGCAGGGCGCGGGCGCATCAGGTTGTCGCGCACCACCCTGATGTAGGGGTCGCGCATCGGGAACAGCGGTCCCGAGCTGGGCGTTGAACCGGCGCAGCAGCTCGGTCTCGCACGACGCCCGAGCGACTCGTTCTGGTGCTGCTCCGGGGTCTCGGCCAGCTGGGGTCGGCCCCGAAGATCGAGCAGTAGCGGTCCCACAGCACGCGAGTGGGACGCGCCACGTGGCGGCACGGTGAGCAGGTGGAAGCGGCCCGGCTCCAGTGGCGAGCCCCAGCGCTTGAAGACACCGCACCGGGTCCTGGATGTTCCAGAAGGAGCGGCTCGGGCTCGTCGTGCAGCCGGCGCACGTAGTCGTCGTACGCCATCGGCGACCGCGCGCCCGCACGGCCTGCTGCCACTCCGCCGGCACCTGGCGGCCGATGTCGCGGGCGGCGTGGATGACGTGCACCGGCACGGGCGCCAGCGACGTCGAGCACCCGCTCGATCTGCTCCGGCGGGCGTGCCGCACAGCAGCTCCTCGCTGACCAGCGCGGTCCCGGGACGGGCCTTGATGTCGGGCCACCAGCTCGTCCCACGTCGCCGCAGATGACCCCGTCGGTCCAGATGCCGCCGCGGAGGTCGGCCACCGCGTCGAAGTGCGCCCGTCGCCTGCCCAGGGGCAGGAACACCCCCTGCTCGCTCGAGCACCTCGCTGGTTGCTCCAGATCATCTGCTGCAGGTAGCTGGTGCCCGGTCTTGGCGGCTCCGATGTGCAGGATATACGCGGTCTGCCATGTGGTTAGATGAGGCCCTTCTCCTTGAGGTAGTCCTCGGCGACCTGGCTGGCCTCGAGGCGCTCCCCGTCGACCTTGGCGTTCAGGGTCTTGAGGTCCTCGGTGGTGAGCACGCTGGAGAGGCTGTTGAGGGCCTCGGCGGCCTTGGGGTTCTTCTTCAACCACGCGCTGTTGACGACCGGCACGAGGTTCTCGGCGTTCTGCCAGTTCTTGTCGTCCTCGAGGACCACGATGCCGGCCTGCGTCGAGGCTGCCGTCACTGGTGCCGACCTGGCCGAGCTGCACCTCGCCCTTGGTCAGGGCGTTCTTGGTGTCCGGCGACCCGAAGCCCAGCGGCTCGATCTTGCTGAGCTTGATGCCGTAGACGCTGGTCAGGCCCTTGCCGCAGTCGGGGCGCTCGGAGCAGTCGGAGTTGGCGGCGAGCGCGATCGGCTTGCCGAGCTTGCCGAGGTCGCTCAGCGTCTTCAGGTTGTTCTTCTCGGCGTAGTCCTTGGTGACCGCGTAGGCGTTGGCGTCCTCGGCCTCGGCCGGCTCGAGCGGGGTGATGCCCTCCTGCTCGCCGAAGGTCTTCAGCTGGTCCACCGTCGACTGGACGTCCGGGGTGGCCACGGTGGCGGCGTCGTCGCCGTTGATCTTGCGGTTGAGGGCCTCGGTCAGCGAGGAGAGGTAGTCGGCGGAGATCTGCACGTCACCCTTCTCGAGCGGGCCGAGGTAGATGTCGCGGGCACCGAGGTTCTTCACGCTCGTGTCGAAGCCCTGCTTGTCGAGCAGCGCCTTGTAGAGCTGGGTCATGATGTCGGCCTCGGTGAACTTCTGGCCGACGATGACGACCTTGCTGCCGCTCCCGCTGCTGCTGTCGTCCTTCTCGAAGCTGTCGCTGCCACAGCCGGCCGCGGCGAGGACGAGCGGAAGCGCCACGAGGGCGGTCAGGATCCGACGCTTGAGGTTCATGGTTGTTCCCACCTTCTGTGTCCCGCGGTGAGCGCCGCGCGTGTCCGGGGGCGTGCTGCCCTCTGCGGCGAGCCTAGGGCATGGCCCTGACAACCCCGCGGCACTACCGCGCGGCGCCCGCGGGCAGCGGGTCGAGGGCCCGCTGGAGCAGGGCCATGATCCCCTCGAGGATCAGCGCCACCGACGGCGACGATGATCGAGCCGGAGATCACCTCGGCGGGGTGGTTGCTGTCGTAGCCGTGGGTGATGATCCGGCCCAGCCCCGGGCCGGCGACGAGGGCCGCGATGGTCGCCGTCGCCCACACCTGTACGACGGCCAGCCGCACCCCGGAGACGATCAGCGGCATCGCCACCGGCAGCTCGACGCCGCGCAGCACCTGCGTCTCGCTCATGCCCATCCCCCGCGCCGCCTCGACGAGGTCCTCGTCGACCCCGGAGACCGCCGACGTAGGCGTTGGTGATGATCGGCGGCAGCGCGAACAGCGCCAGCGTGATCAGGGTGGCCAGGCCGGCCCGCCCGAACGGCCCGAAGTCGGCGCTCCCGACGAAGCCCAGCGCCAGCAGCGAGAGCAGCGCCACGATCGGGATGGCCCGGCCCACGTTGGAGACGTTGACCGCGAGGGTGCCCCAGCGCCGCTTGTGACCGAGCCAGATCGCGAGCGGCAGCCCGATCGCCATCGCGATCAGCATCGCCACCAGCGTCAGCAGGGTGTGCTCGAGCATCCGGTGCGGCACCCCGTCGTCCCCCGACCAGTGGGTGGGGTCCTGCATCCAGGCGATGACGTCGTTGATCACGCCGTGCCGCCTTCCTCGTCCAGGGCGTGCAGCACCCGCTGCACCGCGACGAGCAGGAGGTCGAGGGCGATGGCGAGCAGCACGCACAGGACGCTGGTGGCCAGCACCTGCGCCTTGAAGTTGCTCTGCTTGCCGGCGATCAGCAGGTCGCCGAGACCGCCGTAGTCGAGGATCGCCCCGACGGTGGTCAGCGCCACCGCGGACACCGTCGCGACGCGGATCCCGGCCATGATCGTCGGCAGGGCGAGCGGGAGCTCCACGCGCCACAGCAGCCGGCCGGCGCGCGTACCCCATCCCGATGGCGGACTCGCGTACGTCGGACGGCACCGCTCGCAGGCCGTCGAGGATGTTGCGCACCAGGATCGTCAACGAGTAGAGGCCGAGCCCGAGGACCACCGTCTCCACGCCGAGCCCGGTCACCGGCACCAGCAGCGAGAACAGCGCGAGTGACGGGATCGTGTAGATCGCGGTCGTGGTGCCGAGCACCAGGCCTTCGAGCCTTCGGTAACGTCGGGCCAGCAGCGCCAGGGGGAAGGCCACCAGCAGACCGAGCAGCACGGATGCGACCACGATCCCGAGGTGCTGCACCAGTGCTGTCGGTCAGGTCGCCGGCCCTGGTGCTGAGGTACTCCCCGCAGATCCAGTCGTTGCGGACCAGGCAGTTGTCAGGAGGAGCAGGTGCAGCCGGTGGCATCACAGGCAGACGGTAGCGCGGCGACCGCCGGTGTCGACGAAGGCGTGATGATCCGTCTCGAAGGGGTCGGCAAGACCTATCCCGACGGCACCGTCGCGGTGCACGAGCTCGACCTCGAGGTCCCCCGCGGAGCGCTGGTCTGCCTCGTCGGGCCCTCGGGCTGCGGCAAGTCGACGACGCTGAAGATGGTCAACCGGCTGATCGAGCCGACCACCGGCCGGATCTTCCTCGACGGCACCGACGTCACCGATGCCGACCCGGTGGAGCTGCGCCGCGGGATCGGCTACGTGATCCAGCAGGTGGGCCTGTTCCCGCACCAGAAGATCGTCACCAACGTGATGACCGTGCCCCTGCTGTACGGCGAGAGCAAGGCGACCGCGAAGGCCCGGGCCGAGGAGCTGATGGCCCTCGTCGGGCTCGACCCGGCCGAGTTCGCCGACCGCTACCCGCACCAGCTCTCCGGCGGCCAGCGCCAGCGCGTCGGCGTGGCCCGCGCCCTGGCGGCCGACCCGCCGGTGCTGCTGATGGACGAGCCGTTCGGTGCTGTCGACCCGGTGATCCGCGGCCGGCTCCAGGACGAGTTCCTCCGGCTGCAGCGCGAGCTCGGCAAGACCGTGCTGATGGTGACCCACGACATCGACGAGGCCGTGAAGATGGGCGACCGGGTGGCGGTGTTCGCGACCGGTGGCCGCCTCGCCCAGTACGACGTACCCGCCGCGGTGCTCGGTGCCCCTGCGGACGACTTCGTGGCCGAGTTCGTCGGCGGCTCGCGGGGCCTGCGACGGCTCTCGGTCACCCCGATCGACCCCGACCACCTCGAGCCGATGGACGGCGTCAGCGCCTCCGACCTCGGCGGCACCATCGACGTCTCCTCGACCCTCGAGGACGCGATGGCCCTGATGATGCGCGAGGACAAGTCGATGGTCGGCGTCACCCAGAAGGCCCGCTTCCTCGGCGTGCTCACCCCCAACGGGGTGCACGCCATGCTGCGGGCGAGCGTCCGCGGCGACTAGCCCTTCGGAGCCCCCGCCACCCGCACGGTGACCTTCTCGCCGGGCTCGACCATGGTCCCGGGCGAGGGCGAGGCACCGAGCACGTAGCCGGCCGGCAGGCCCGGCTCGCCCTGCTCCTCGACCAGCGGGGCGTCGAGCCCCGCGTCGCGCAGCACCTCGGCGTACTTCGTGCCTGCGCTCCCGCCGCACTGCCAGCCTCGATGTCGAGCTGGGAGAAGCCGGGGATCCCGACCCGGTCCGGCACGATCTGCACCTTCGCCAGGATCTTGTCGACCGTCTCCTTGCTGGTCGAGGACGTGGCCCGGAAGGCGGCGCCCTCCGAGGGGATCCAGATGATCCCCTGCGCACCAGCCCTCGTCCTTCATCGAGCCCTCGCAGATGGTGCGCTCACGCTCCGCCCGGACCCCGTCGATCTGACGGTCTCGTCGGCCTTGAAGTCCCGCGGCCGTGGCCTCCTCGAGCTGGATGCTCTCGACCCCGCGCGGACGCGGGACGTAGCAGAGCGGGCTGGCCGCGACGTCGACGACGACGGTGTCCACCATCGGGGTGCCGCAGCTCGACTCGTTGGTCGCCCAGGAGTCCGGGACCTCGACGGCGGCGTGGTTGAGCCGACGCAGCCGCGTCTCGGACGCCGGCGCCGGATCCGGCTTGTCGGCGGCCTTGCCCTCGGACCCGCAGCCCGCGAGCAGGACCGCGCACCGCCGACAGGAGCAGCAGGCGCATCGGGTCCGCGCGCAGGGTCAGGCCTGCTTGAGCGAGCGGGTCTTCTTCTGCGCGGTCTTCTGACCGGCCTCTCCTGCTCGTCCCACGTGACGAGGTCGACCACGGAGCCGTCGTCGGTGCCGAGCGAGGCGATCGCCTCCTCGAGCTGCTGCACCCGGCCCTGGGTCTGGGTGTGGGCCTCGGTCTCGGCCGTCAGCTTGGACTCGGCGCGCTGGGCCCGGGTCTCGTGCTGGACGATCAGGCCCTCGAGCTCACGCTGGGAGAGGTGTGCCTGGGCGAGCCGCTCGGTCATCGCCGTGGTGAACTCCGCGTGCTCGGCCGCCCGCGCCGCGAAGAGGTTGCGGTAGGCCGTGGCCGCTGCGGCCCGGTCGGCGGCGTTCTCGCGCCGCGACTGGAGCACCTCGGTCCACATCATCCGCAGGGCGGCCCAGGACAGGGCGAGCGCGAGCACGGAGCGCGAGGCTGAGCCAGAGCACGGATCGGGTCGGGAGGGATGCCAGGACGGCGACCGAGGCCACCGAGAGCAGGGAGACCGCGACGGTGACGCGGACGCTGCGTTGCCGACGACGCATGGGGGTGCGAGCTGATGCCATCAGGGCCATGTCGGCAGCGTAGGTCTCTACTCGGGGTCGTCCGGGACGCGACACGCGTGCTCCAGCAGCAGCGCGGCCACGGTCACGCAGAGCCGCACCCAGCGCGGCGAGGAGCGAGCGCCACAGCCGTAGGTCGGACGCGGGGTCGCCGACACCGAGCTGCGCGACGGCGTAGCCGAGGTAGCCGCCGAGCACCAGCGATCCCGCCAGCGCGCACGCCTTCGCCGAGGGCGAGACGGTTCACCGCCTGGTGGTGGGCGAGGTCGAAGCGGCTGCTGCGCACCGTCCGCCGAGGTGACGTACGCCGTGCCGCCGATGATCGCGGCCACGAAGAAGAGGCCGCCGATCGCGGTGAACGAGACGGCCGGCTCGGCGTACCCGAAACGGAGCGCGAGCGGGCGGATCGACCAGCCCAGCACCAGCCCGATGACGCCGGCCACGACCAGGGGGCCGGGACCGGTCACCTGGATGGTGTCCCCGGGGTGGTTCCCGGTCCGGCTCCTCGTCCGGCTCGGTGGCCGGGTCCGGGCAGGCTCACCGTCGCGGCCTCGGAGTCACCCGGTCAGCTGAACTCGAGCTCGATGTCCTCGCGGAGGACCACGCCCTCGCGCCCGGTCTTCTCGACCAGCTCGGCCACCGGGCCGACGCCCGGGATCTCGGCCTCGGGCTCGAGGTCGAGCCACGGCACCAGCACGAAGGCGCGCTCGGAGGCACGCGGGTGCGGCAGCACGAGGTCCTCCTCGTCGGCCCGACGGTCGCCGACGACGATCAGGTCGACGTCGAGCGTGCGCGGCGCGTTGCGCTCGCCGCCCGGCTCCCGCGCCGTAGGCCGACTCGATGGCCTGGGCCCGGTCGAGCAGCGTCCGGGCCGAGAGCGTGGTGTCGAGCAGCACGATCGCGTTCAGGAAGTCCTTGGACCCCTCGGGCGAATCGATCGGCTCGGTCTCGTAGACGGCCGACACCGCGGTGACCCAGACCTCGGGGGTGTCCGCGAGCGAGTCCACCGCACCCTGGAGGTTGACCCGGCGCTCGCCGAGGTTGGAGCCGATGGAGATCACGGCGCGGCGGATGGGGTGCATCTCGCCCGTGATCGTGTCGGCATCCACGATGTTGGGGTTGGGGGACTCAGTCACGAACGGCTCCGGGGTGGTTGCGGCGTTGGGATTGGGGGACTGGTCACTCTCTGGGTCACGAGCGGCTCCGGTTGATGGTCAGGGCGACGTCGTCGAACGTCGCCTGGATCGGGGCGTGGGGCTTGTGCACGGTGACCTCCACGTCGGTCACCTGGTCGTTGCGCAGGCAGATGTCGGCGATGCGTTGCGCCAGGGTCTCGATCAGGTCGACCGGGTCGTTCGCCACGGCCGAGCTGACCTGGTCCACGAGGGTTCCGTAGTCGACGGTGTCCTGCAAATCGTCGCTGCGGGCGGCCCCGCTGGTGTCCATGCCGAGGACCAGGTCGATGCGGAACTCCTGGCCCTCCCGACGCTCGAACTCGAAGACCCCGTGGTGCCCGTGGACGGCGATGCCGCGCACGGCCAAGCGGTCCCCTGAGAGGGTCGGGAGCTGGTCGGTCATGGTGCCCCGACACTACCGGCGGCCCCGAGCGACCGGAACGGCCGTCCAGCCCCGACCGCCCCGGCAGCGCGCTGACCTGCGAGAACGTCGATGGGCCGCCCACCGCGGGGCGCTCGGTCGCAGTCGCCCAGCCAGCGGCTGACCACCCGGATCGCGTCGAGGCTGGCGTGCACCTCGTGCACCCGCACCCCCCAGACCCCCTGGATCGCGGCGATGGTGGTCAGCGCGACGTTGGCGTCCTCGCGGTCCAGCACGGGACGCGGAGTGCCGTCCGGGCCGGCCAGCAGGGTGCCGAGGAAGGACTTGCGGCTCGACCCGACCAGGATCGGCACCCCGAGCGACTCGAGCTCGGGGAGCCGCTGGAGCAGCTCCCAGTTGTGGTCGGCGGTCTTGGCGAACCCGAGGCCCGGGTCGATGACGAGGCGGTCCCGGTCGATGCCGGCCCGGGTGGCCTCCTCGAGACGCTGGGCGAGCTCGGTGCGGACGTCGACGAGCACGTCGTCGTACGTCGCGTGCTCGCGCATCTCCGTGGAGTGGGCGCGCCAGTGCATCACGACGTACGCCGCACCGCGGTCGGCCACCACGTCGAGGATCCGCGGGTCGGCCAGGCCGCCCGACACGTCGTTGACCAGCACGGCGCCGGCCTCGAGGGCGGCCGAGGCGACCTCGTGGCGCATCGTGTCCACCGAGACGGCGATCCCGTCGGCGGCCAGCGCCCGGATCACCGGCACGACGCGGTCGAGCTCCTCGGCGACGAGCGGACGGGTCGCGCCCGGGCGGGTGGACTCGCCGCCGATGTCGAGCAGGTCGGCGCCCTGGTCGCGCAGCTCGAGCCCGTGGGCGATGGCGGCGTCGGTGGTGGCCCAGCGGCCGCCGTCGGAGAAGGAGTCGGGGGTGACGTTGACGACGCCCATGACCAGGGGACGGGGCAGGGCCGGCAGCCCCGCGCTCCACGACTCCCGGTCGATCATGGGTCGATCATGGGTCAGCGGTGGCTGCGGGCCGCGTTGATCAGGGACATCGCCTCGGCGCGGGTGGCGGGCTTGTGCATGATGCCGCGCACCGCCGAGGTGATCGTGCGGGCGCCGGCCTTGCGGACCCCGCGCATCGTCATGCACAGGTGCTCGGCCTCGATCACCACGATGACTCCGCGGGGCTCGAGCAGCGTTCACCAGCGCGTCGGCGACCTGCGTGGTCAGCCGCTCCTGCACCTGCGGCCGCTTGGCGAACACGTCGACCAGCCGGGCCAGCTTGGACAGGCCGGTGATCTTGCCGCTCTCGTTGGGGATGTAGCCGACGTGCGCGACCCCGGTGAACGGCACCAGGTGGTGCTCGCACATCGACCAGAGCTCGATGTCGCGGACGAGGACCATCTCGTCGTGACCGATGTCGAAGGTGGTGGTGAGCACCTCCTCGGGCGTCTGGCGCAGGCCGCTGGTCAGCTCGGCGTACGCGCGCGCCACCCTGGCCGGGGTGTCCTGGAGCCCTTCGCGCTCGGGGTCCTCGCCGATGGCGATGAGCAGCTCGCGGACGGCAGCGGCCGCACGGTCGTGGTCGAACTCGCCGACCGCGCCCTGCCCCTCACCGATGGGGTTCACGCCCATGGCGCGGGCCGCTCCGTGCGGGTCACGACTCGTAGCCCTGGCCACCCGGGGTCGGCGGGCTCGGCGGCGTCGGGCCCGAGCCCGGGGTCGCCGTGGACGTCGCCGCCGGCTCCGGGAGGCGTCAGCACGACGGCGCCCTCCGGGTCGTCGGCGATGGCGCCCTCGGCCGCGGCGGCCCGGATCTTCTCCGGGATCTCGACCGGCGGGATGTTCGAGGGGTTGCGGTCGGGCGACCCGGTCCACGCCGGCCGCACCGGGCGACGTCGCAGCGGCTCGAAGACCGCTGGCGACCTCTTCCTTGTCGAGCGTCTCGTGCTCCATCAGGGCGAGCACGAGGGAGTCGAGGACGTCGCGGTTCTCCTCGAGGATGTCGAAGGCCTCCTGGTGCGCGGTCGCGAGGAGCTTCTTGGTCTCCTCGTCGACGATCGCGGCGACGTCCTCGGAGTAGTTGCGCTGGTGGCCCATGTCGCGGCCGAGGAAGGGCTCGCCCTGGGCCTCGCCGAGCTTGATCGCGCCGAGCCGCTCGGTCATGCCGTACTGGGTGACCATCGCGCGGGCCAGCGACGTCGCCTTCTCGATGTCGTTGCCGGCGCCGGTGGTCGGGTCGTGGAAGACCATCTCCTCCGCCGCCCGGCCGCCCATCATGTAGGCGAGCTTGTCGAGCATCTCCGAGCGGGTCTGGGAGTACTTGTCCTCGTCGGGCAGCACCATCGTGTAGCCCAGCGCCCGCCCGCGCGGCAGGATCGTCACCTTGTGCACCGGGTCGGTGCCGGGGAGCGCCGCGGCGACCAGGGCGTGGCCGCCCTCGTGGTACGCCGTGATCATCCGCTCCTTCTCGCTCATCAGACGGGTGCGCTTCTGCGGGCCGGCGATGACGCGGTCGATCGCCTCGTCGAGGGCGTCGTTGTCGATCAGCTTGGCGTTCTGGCGCGCGGTCAGCAGGGCGGCCTCGTTGAGCACGTTGGCGAGGTCGGCACCGGTGAAGCCCGGCGTACGACGGGCCACCGAGAGCAGGTCGACGTTGGGGGCCATCGGCTTGCCCCGCGCGTGCACGTCGAGGATCTGCTGGCGACCACGGAGGTCGGGGGCATCGACGCTGATCTGGCGGTCGAACCGGCCCGGGCGCAGCAGCGCCGGGTCGAGGATGTCGGGACGGTTGGTCGCCGCGATCAGGATGACCCCGCCGCGCACGTCGAAGCCGTCCATCTCCACGAGCAGCTGGTTGAGGGTCTGCTCGCGCTCGTCGTGGCCGCCGCCCATGCCGGCGCCGCGGTGGCGGCCGACGGCGTCGATCTCGTCGATGAAGACGATCGCCGGGGCGTTCTCCTTGGCCTGCTCGAACAGGTCGCGCACTCGCGAGGCGCCGACGCCGACGAACATCTCGACGAAGTCGGAGCCGGAGATGGAGTAGAAGGGGACGCCGGCCTCACCGGCGACCGCGCGGGCCAGCAGCGTCTTGCCGGTGCCGGGCTGGCCGTAGAGCAGCACGCCCTTGGGGATCTTGGCCCCGACCGCCTGGAACTTCGCCGGCTCCTGCAGGAACTCCTTGATCTCGCCGAGCTCCTCGATCGCCTCCTCGCAGCCGGCGACGTCGGAGAACGTGGTCTTGGGCATGTCCTTGCTGATCAGCTTCGCCTTGGACTTGGCGAACTGCATCACCCGGCCGCCGCCGCCCTGGATGTTGTTCATCAGGAACAGGAACAGCAGCACGATGATCGCGATCGGCAGCAGGCTCACGAAGAGCTGGCCGAGCAGGCTGGGCTTGGGGTTCTTGACGTTGTACTTCTCGATCTTGCCGTCCTCGACCTGCTTCTCCACCTGGTTGACCAGGGAGCGCTGCTGGCCGGTGACCCAGGTCGCGATGACCTTCTTGCCGTCGTCGAGGGTGGCCCGGATCTGCTGGTCACCGCCGTCGACGAAGGTGATCTCCTTGACGTTGCCCGAGTTGATGTCGTCGACCATCTTCGAGGTCTCGACCTCGGTGTATCCGCCGTTGGGCACGAGGTACTGCAGGGCGACGATCACACCGAGTGCGGCCAGGACGATCCACAGCCACGGACTACGCAGGAAACGCTTCACGCGCGCAATCCTCTCAGGTGGGACAACTGATCACGACGGGAAGGTGTACCATGACGGGTCAGCGAGTACACGTGCGGAGCCAGGGTCCCGATGTCGCGGAGGTTGCGGTACTCCTCGTGGTAGTCGAGGCCGTAGCCGACCACGAACTCGTTCGGGATGTCCCAGCCGACGTACTTCACGTCGACGTCCATCCGCAGCGCCTCGGGCTTGCGCAGCAGGGTGCAGATCTCGACCGAGGCGGCGTTGCGGGAGGCGAGGTTGGCGGTCAGCCAGCTCAGCGTGAGGCCGGTGTCGATGATCTCGTCGACGATCAGGACGTGGCGCCCGGTGATGTCGGTGTCGAGGTCCTTGAGGATGCGTACGACGCCGGAGCTCTTGGTGCCGGAGCCGTACGACGAGACCGCCATCCAGTCCATCTCGAGGTGCCGGTTGAACGCCCGCGCCATGTCGGCCATCACCATGACCGCGCCGCGGAGGACGCCGACGAGGAGCAGGTCCTCGCCCTCGTAGTCCTTCTCGATCTCCTCGGCCATCTCGCCGATGCGCGCGAGGATCTCCTTCTCGGTGAACAGGATGTTGACCAGGTCACCGTCGACGTCAGCTGCGTCCATGGGTGCAGCCTGCCACGGGGATCGCCGGGAAGTCTCGGCGGCCTCCGTGCGTTGGGCCGGACATGCAGCTGTCCGTACTCGACCTCGTGCCCGTCCGCAGCGACCAGACCACCGGAGACGCCCTCGCGGCGACCCGGAGCCTGGCTCGCGTCGCGGAGGAGCACGGTTACCACCGCTACTGGCTGGCCGAGCACCACAACATGCCGGCGGTCGCGGCCACCAACCCGCCCGTGCTGATCTCGATGGTCGCCGCGGCCACCTCCCGGATCCGCGTCGGCTCGGGTGGCGTGATGCTGCCCAACCACGCGCCCCTGGTCGTCGCCGAGCAGTTCGCGCTGCTCGAGGCGGCGTACCCGGGCCGGATCGACCTCGGCATCGGCCGCGCGCCCGGGACCGACCCGGTCACCAGCTGGGCGCTGCGCCACGGTGGCGGCGGGGTCGAGGACGACGCGGTGTCGCGGTTCCCCGAGTACGTCGACAACGTGGTCTCGATGATGAGCCCCGGCGGGGTCGGCCTCCAGGTCAACGGTCGCCTGCACGCGCTCAACGCGACGCCCGGCGGCCGTGTCGGTGCCGCCGGTGTGGCTGCTCGGGTCCTCCGGACTACTCGGCCCGGCTGGCCGCCTCGCGGGGGCTGCCCTACGTGTTCGCGCACCACTTCTCGGGCCAGGGCACGGCCGAGGCGCTCGAGCTGTACCGGTCGAGCTTCCAGCCCAGCGAATCGCAGCCCGACGCCGCGCACCTTCCTGACCGTGAACGCCGTGGTCGCCTCGTCGCAGGAGGAGGCCGACCGGCTGGCCCTCCCGCAGCTGCAGGCGATGGTCGCGCTGCGCACGGGCCAGCCGCTCCAGCCGCAGCGCCTGGTCGAGGAGGCCGAGAAGGAGACGATCCCTCGCCGCGCACCAGGACCTGCTCGAGTCGATGTCGCGCCGCTGGGTCATCGGGACACCCGAGTCGGCGGCCGCGGAGATCCAGTCGCTCGCCTCGTCGTACGACGTGGACGAGGTGATGGTCCACCCGGTCGCCGGCGCCTTCGTCGGCACCGCCGCCACCTCCTCGCCGGCCCGGGAAGAGACGCTGGCTCTGCTGGCGGGCGCAATTCCCGGGTAGTCCAGTACGCACGGCCGGTTCCAACCCCCGCCAGAGCGGCTTTCCGTTCTGGACTATCCGGTCTGGGTGGTCCGCCGGAAGTGCAGCACCTCGCCCTCGGCGTACGCCGTGACGTGGCCGGGGAGCTGGATCTCCTTGCCCTTGACGCCCAGGAGGCCAGCGACGGCGCGGACGTGGGCGTGGGTCAGCTCGGAGGCGATGGCGCCCTGGTCGATGGCCGCGCGGCGGATGCAGCGGGACCGGATGGCGGCGCCGACGTCGTCGATCTCGTCCAGGTCGATCCCGTCGTCGGTCCGGGCTCGTGCGTACGCCTGGCAGCTCGAACGGCTCGATGAAGTCCATGTCGTCGCGCAGCTGCTCGCCGGTCCGGGCCAGGGCCTCCGCGATCCCCGGCCCGAGCTCGCGCTCGAGCAGCGGCAGCACGCTGTGTCCGCACCCGTGACCGGGTGAAGCGGGGGTCGGCGTTGTGGGGGTCCTCCCACCAGGTGATGCCCTCGGCCCGGCAGGCCGCCTCGGTCTGCGCTCGGGTGACGCCGAGGAGCGGGCGGGCGAACCCCACCTCGCCGTCCGGATCGAGGAAGTAGCCCCTCATCCCCTGCAGCGACCGCCCACCCGAGCCGCGCGCCAGACCGAGCAGCACGGTCTCCGCCTGGTCGTCGAGCGTGTGGCCGAGGAGCACCAGCCGGGACTGGAAGTGCTCGGCGAGCTGGCCGAGGGCGGCGTACCTGGCCTCGCGAGCGCCGGCCTCGATGCCCCACCGACCGGGCGTCGACGGTGACCCGGATCGATGCCGTCTCGTCGACTCCCAGGGCCGCCATCTGGCCGACCACGCTGGTCGTGTGTCCCGTCGAGCCCTCCTGCAGTCCGTGGTCGACCGTCACGCCGATGACGCGGGCGCCCACCTTGTGCCCCTCGAAGACCGTCGCGGCGAGCAGCGCCAGCGAGTCGGCGCCGCCGGAACAGGCCACCAGTCACGGTCGCCGGCCTCCGCGACGCAACGGGGCCGAACCGCCAGCCTCGACGGCGGCGACCGCAGGGTCGAGCATCAGCCGTGGACGCGCGCGATCCACAGCGCCGGGTCGAGGATCTCGGCCTTGGTCGGCAGGTTCGCGGGCTCGGCCCACACGGCGTTGAAGCCGTCCATGCCGACCTTGTCGACGGCGGCGCGGACGAAGACGGCGCCGTCGCGGTACTGGGCCATCTTCTGGTCGAGCCCGAGCAGCCGCCGCAGCAGCCGGTCGAGCCCGCCGACGCCCTTGCGCCGCTGGGTGAACTTGCGACGGATCTCCGCGACGCTCGGGATGACCTCGGGACCGACGCCGTCCATGACCACGTCGGCGTGACCCTCGAGCAGGCTCATCACGCCGGTGATGCGCTCGATGACGGCCTTCTGCTCGGGGGTGGAGAACAGGTCGAGCAGGCTGCCCTCGGTCTTGCCCGACACCAGGTCGCCGATCTTGCGGACCGCGTCGCCGAGCAGCTCCGAGGGGTCGGTCTGTACGGCGCCCACGATCGAGCCCATCTCGGAGCGCAGGTGGTCGGTCATCCACGGCACCGCGGTGAACTGCACCCGGTGGGTCTCCTCGTGCAGGCACACCCACAGCCGGAAGTCGTGCGGATCGGCCTGCAGCTCGCGCTCGACGTGCACGATGTTGGGCGCGACGAGCAGCAGCCGGCCCTGCTCGCCGGGCTTCTCGTGGAACGGGTCGAACTGGCCGAGCACCTTCGAGCCGAGGAAGCCGAGCATCGCGCCCAGCTCGACCCCGGTGATCCGCGAGCCGATCGCCTCGGTCATCGGACCCGGGGCGCCCTTCTTCTCCTGCAGCTTGTCGATCAGCGGCGCGATCACCGTGGCGAAGCCGTCGGCGTTGGCCTGGACCCAGCCCGGCCGGTCGACCACGAGGACGGGTGCGGTGCGGTCGCTGGCGACCAGCCCGGTGTACTCGCGGACCAGCGGTGAGGACCGCTCGGCCCCGGCACGCAGCTCCTCGACGGCGTCGACCGCCTCGCCGCGGCTGACCTGCGGACCCTCGCCAACGAGACGGGACCCCACCCTGACGGCGAGGTCCCAGTCGACCATTCCGGGTCGGTTCGGGCGATCAGCACTCATGGCGTCGACCCTACGCCGCACCTGCACGCGCCCAGCGCGCCGGCGATCCGGTCGATCAGCGTCTGCGCCTCGAGGTTCTTCAGCAGCCCGACCCGGTCGGCCACGACCACGAACGCCATCCGGGCACCGCTCGCGTCGTCGGCGACGCCGGCGAGGCCGTGCACCCCGGTGAGGGTCCCGGTCTTCGCACGCACCCGCCCCCGGGCGGCGTCGGGTCCCTTGTCGAACCGGTAGGACAAGCGAGCCGGTGAACCCGGCGACGGGCAGGCCGGTGAGGACCTGGCGCAGCTCGGGATGGTCCGCGCTGGTGGCGAGCCCGACCACGCCGGCGAGCGAGTCGGTGGTGAGCACGTTCTGGCGCGAGAGGCCGCTGCCGTCGTACAGCCGGTCTCCGGCAGTGGGTACGCCGAGCCGCCGCAGCACCTGGAGCACCGAGGCGGTACCGGCCGCGAAGGAGCCCTCCTGGCGCTCGGCCAGGCCGACGTGGCGGGCGAGCACCTCGGCGGCCTGGTTGTCGCTGACCTCGAGGGTGCGCTCGACGATCTCGCCGAGGGGTGCGCTGGAGACGGAGGCCACGTCGGTGGCGGTCGTCGGGGTTGCCATCCGGCTCACCTGCGGACCGACCTTCACGCCGGCGGCCTCCAGGGCGGCGCGGAACCGGTTCGCCGCCCCGGCGGCCGGGTCGCTGAGGAAGCCGAAGCCGTCGGGGTCGTGGCCCTCGTCGACCCACAGCGCGCTGATCGGGGGTACGACGCCTTCGGGGAGGTAGGTGCCGGGCCAGGCCGGGTTGACCGCCGGGCCGGTGAAGTAGGAGTCGTCGTACCCGAGCCGGACCCGCTTCACGTTCATGCCGCGCAGCTGGCGGGCCGTCTGCTGGGCGAGCGTGACGATGTCGGCCTTGGCGGGATAGCTGGTCTGGGCCTTGCGGGGCGAGCTGGCCAGGAACGGGTCTCCCCCGCCGACGAGCACGAGCTGCCGGCCGGCGGGCACGTAGCGGACCGTGGTCCTGAACCGGACCATCGGCCCGAGCGCTTCGAGCGCGGCCGTGGAGGTCAGCAGCTTGGTGGTCGAGGCCGGGGTGATCGCCACGGCGCCGGAGCGGAACACGGGCTTGCCCGTGGTCAGGTCGGTGACCAGGACGCCTACGTGCTTGCCGAGCACCCGCCGGCGCAGCAGCGGCTGCACGGCGGCGGCCACGCTGTCCGGATCGGCCGCCACGGACGCGGGCTCGCCGGCCACGAGGCGTGCGGCCCCCGTCGCCGGCAGCTTCAGGCCCTCGGGGGGCGCGACGGCGGCCGGTTGGGTCTTCGGGTCGGGGCCCCAGCCGAACCAGCGTTCGCCGAGGTCGAACTGGTAGCTCACCAGCGCGGCCCCGAGGAGGACCAGGACCACGATCTCGGCGAGGAACCGCACCGGGAAGCGGGCGGTCCAGTGTCGTTGCTCACGCACGGTCGCCTGCGGCCCCCTTTCGATGTGCGGTTCGGGCGAAAGTGCTGCGAGACTAGCCCCGGTGCGCCCGTTGACGAGCGCATGGTGCCTGGTGGAAGGAAGAGTCGGTGGAGTTCGACGTACTGGTGGAGATCCCGAAGGGTGAGCGCAACAAGTACGAGGTCGACCACGAGAGTGGCCGGATCCGCCTGGACCGCACCCTGTTCACCTCGACCGCGTACCCGGCCGACTACGGCTTCATCGAGGACACCCTGGGCCAGGACGGCGACCCGCTCGACGCGCTGGTCATCCTCCAGCAGCCCACCTTCCCCGGCTGCCTGATCCGCTGCCGCGCGATCGGCATGTTCCGGATGAAGGACGAGGCCGGCGGCGACGACAAGGTGCTCTGCGTGCCGTCGCACGACCCGCGCCTCGAGCACCTGCGCGACATCAACCACGTCTCCAAGTTCGACCGCCTCGAGATCCAGCACTTCTTCGAGGTCTACAAGGACCTCGAGCCCGGCAAGTCCGTCGAGGGCGCCAACTGGGTCGGTCGCACCGACGCCGAGGCCGAGGTGCGGGCGTCGTTCGAGCGGTTCAAGGAGAACCCCGAGGAGGTCGCGACCCAGGAGGGCGCTGCCCCCGACGCCGGTCGCAACCCCGGGCACTGACCCTCAGGCCTTGCGCAGCACCTTCGCCGCCCGTCGCGCGGCCAGCACACCGACGACGCCGGTGACCGCGAGCAGGAACAGCTGGTACGCCGCCAGCGCCGGTGTCAGCTCGTCGTTGCCCAGCCCGCCGTCGAAGAACCCGCTGATCACGCTGACCAGGCAGGCCGCGGCGAGCAGGCCCGCGGGGATCGCGGCCTTCCGGCCCGTCAGCCGCAGGGCGAGCACGACGAGCAGGATCTGCACGGCGATCATCGGCAGCGGTGCGGCCAGCAGCGCCTTGCTCCCCCAGGCCTCACCCCAGGTGTTCACGTCGGACGCGACGGCGAGCAGACCGCCGACCAGGTCGGTGGCGACCAGCGCCACGAGGGCGGGCACGAGCGGGTCGGGTCGGCTGGATCGGGCGGCTCGGGCGGATCGGGCGGTCGAGGTGGTGGCGGTGGACATGGTGGCTCCCTTCGGCTGGTGAGCTCACTCTCGTCGTACGCACTTGGGCGGGGCTTGGGGTCGACTTGGACCGCCGGAGCACGCCGGACAAAGCGGATGGGTAGGCGGGCAATTCTGAGGGCGGGCGGGCAAAGCACTGCCCGTCCGCCCGCAGTTTCCCCGGGCGCCCGGGGAAACCGAAGCCCCTACCCCTTCCGCCCGCGGAAGTACCCGATCGCGCCGGAGAGGTCGAGGGAGATGTCCTCGAAGCCGGCCTCGGCGAGCCAGTCCCGTACGTCGGTGCTGCTGGCGCCGGGGCCGAGGAGGCCGGCGAGGCGACCGACCTGGCGGACCGGCAGGTAGCGGATCCCGGTGTCGGTGAGGAGCGCGCTCCCGGTGAGGATGCCGCCGGGGTGGAGCACGCGGGCCATCTCGCGCACCGCCAGGTGCGGGTCGGGGAAGCAGTGCAGCCCGGTGAAGGAGACGACCAGGTCGAACTCGCCGTCGGCGAAGGGCAGCTTCCCGACGTCGGCGAGCACCGGCTCGACCTGCGCGACGACGTGGCGCTCGCGGGCGACCCGCATGGTGCGGTCGAGCATGGCCTGCGAGATGTCCGCGGCGACGTAGCGCACTCCCTGCCCCGGCCGCAGCCCGCGCAGCGCGACGCCGCCACCGACCGGCACGTCGAGCACCGAGGAGCCGGCCGGCTGCCGACCGATCTCGGCGGCGGCGGAGTAGAGGCGGCGCAGGTCGCTGCCGATGCCCAGCTTCCAGAGCAGGCCGCCGGAGTCGGGTGCTCGACGGTCCAGTCGTAGAACGTCGCCCACAGCGGGTCGTCGCCCCACCCGCCGAGGCCGGGGATGCGCAAGCGATCGAGCATCAAGACGCCCGTACGTCGGGGCCGTCCAGCATCTCGGCCTTCAGCATCTCCGGCGGGATCCCGAACCCGTCCACGAGGTCCTCCGCGATCGGGCGCAGCCGGCGGCACAGCGAGGACACCTCGCGGCTGATCGCCTTCGACCGGGCGCTGGAGAGGCGGCCGTGCTCCATGAACCAGCCGCGGTCGGCCTCGATCGTGGACAGCGCGAAGAGGTCGCAGAGCATGTTCAGCGCGACCTTGTTGTCGCTGTCGACCATGGCCGCGGTCTTGTCGACGAACGCCTCGAGCACCACCCGCTCGACGTGGGCGCGCCCGGCGGCGATCACGTGGTCCTGCACCCGGCTGAACACCTCGACCGGGTCCATCCCCTGGTCCATGCCGCGCTTCAGCCGGCGGGCCACGCCGGAGAGGATGTGCTCCTCGCGCCAGCGGAACATCGCGAGCTGGTACTCCGGGTCGAGGAGCCCGGCCTCCTGGTCCCAGCTGTCGTCGCCGCCACCCGGGAGCACGTCCTTGATCCGCTCGAGCAGCTTGTGCGCGCTGGTGCGCTCGAGCACCGTGTCGACGGCCAGGCCGGCCACGAACCGCACCATGCCGAGCTGGTCGAGGTCGCCGAAGCTGGAGGAGTAGTCGGTGAGCAGGCCCTTGGCGACCAGCTGCAGCAGGATGTGGTTGTCGCCCTCGAAGGTGGTGAACACGTCGGTGTCCGCACGCAGCGCGCCGAGCCGGTTGGACATCAGGTAGCCCGCACCACCGCAGGCCTCGCGGCACTCCTGGATGGTGCGGCTGCCGTGCCAGGTGCCGATCGCCTTGGTGCCGGCGGCGAGCGACTCCAGCGCCCGACGCTGCCGGTCGGGGGCGTCGGTCGTCGAGAGCACGTTGTGCAGCTCGGTGAGCAGGATCTCCTGGGTGAAGTGCAGCGCGTAGGTCTTCGCGAGCAGCGGCAGCAGCCGGCGCTGGTGCATGCCGTAGTCGAGCAGCAGCTCCTCCTCGTCGGTGTCGGGCGACCCGAACTGCCGGCGCAGGTTGGCGTACTTGATCGCCACCGCCAGCGCGACCTTGCTGGCCGTGATGCCGGCGCCGCCGACGCACACCCGGCCCTGGATCAGGGTGCCGAGCATGGTGAAGAAGCGGCGGTCCTTGTTCTCGATGTCGGAGACGTAGCGGCCGTCCTCGGTCACGTCGGCGTAGCGGTTGAGCAGGTTGGTGCGCGGGACGCGTACGCCGTCGAACCAGATGCGCCCGTTGTCGACGCCGTTGAGCCCGATCTTCGCGCCGTCGTCCTCGATCCGGATGCCGTCGAGCGGCTTCCCCTTCTTGTCCCGGATCGGTACGACGAACGCGTGCACGCCCTCCGAGGTGCCGTTGATCTCGAGCTGCGCGAACACCACGGCCACCGACGCGTGGGCGGCGGCGTTGCCGATGTAGTCCTTGCGCGAGAGGTCGTCCGGAGTCGTGATCACGAACTCCTTGGCGTCGTTGTCGTACGCCGCGACGGTGCCCAGCGCCTGCACGTTGGAGCCGTGACCCGTCTCGGTCATCGCGAAGCAGCCCAGCAGGTCGGCCTTCACCAGGTCGGCGAGGTAGGCGTCGTGGTGCTCCTTCGAGCCGAGCTGCAGGATCGCGCCGCCGAAGAGGCCGAACTGCACGCCCACCTTGACCAGGATCGAGAGGTCGCCGAAGCCCAGCGTCTCGAAGGCCGCGACGGAGGCACCGATGTCGCCGCCGCCGCCGTACTCGGTGGGGAAGCCGAGGCCGGTCGCGCCGGTCTCCGCCATCAGCCTGACCAGCTCGAGCACCCGCTCGCGGAACTCGTCGCGCGGCATCTCGATCGCGTCGTCGAGCACGCCGGCGTAGTCGGCCAGGTTCTTGCGGGTCATCTGCCGGATCTCGGCGTACTTGCCGTCCAGCAGGGCGGTGAGGGCGGGGACGTCGACAGTGGGCAGCTCGCGGTCGGCCATGGCGTCACTCTGCCGTATGGCTCAGCGGCGCGTGACCCGATCTCGAAGTCGCCGGACGGCCCGCGCGATCAGGGGCGGGCGACGAAGTCCGGGTACCAGTTGTAGATCGAGTTGTAGCGGACGTTCGCGCCGGTGTGCGGCGCCTCGATGAACTGGCCGCCGCCGAGGTAGAGCGCGACGTGGTGGATGCCGCTCGGGCTGCCGTTGCTGCTCCAGAAGAGCAGGTCACCGGCCTTCGCGTCGGCCATCGAGACCCGCGTGCTCTGGGAGAACTGCGCGACCGAGTAGTGCGGCAGCGACTTGCCGCCCCGGCCCCAGGCCATCATCGTCAGGCCGGAGCAGTCGAACCGGCTCGGACCGGCGGCGCCCCACTGGTAGGGCTTGCCCAGCTGCGCCTTGGCGTAGGCGATGGCGCGCTGGATCGCGACCGACTGGTTGGGCGCCGGGTTGGAGACCGGGGGCGGGGCGGATCCACCTGCGGAGCCGCCGCTCGACGACCCACCCTGGTCGCCACCGGCCGACCCGGACTGGTCGGGCTTGGCGTCCTTGGCCTTCTTCTTGGCCTCGGCGGCCGCCTTCTGCAGCGCGGCCTGCTCGGCGGCCTCCTTGGCCTGCGCGGCTGCTGCGGCCTTCTGCCGGGCGATCCGCTCGAGGGCGTCGTGACGGCGGGTGGCCAGCGCGACGGAGATGTTCTGGGCCTTGGCCAGCTCCTCGATGAGCTGCTGCTTCTGCACCGCGATCTCGTTGGCGGCGGCGCTGGCGGCCGCAGCGGCCTGACCGGCTGCCGTGGCGAGCTTCCTGGCCTCGGCGGCGAGCGACTGCTGCTTCTTCTCGGCCTTGGCCGCCTTGGCGGCCAGCGTCTTCGCACGGGCCGAGGCCGCCCGGAACGCGTCGTACTGCGCCTCCATCGAGTCCCCGGCGCTCTGCACCACGCCGTAGCGGTTCATCAGGCCCTGCGGGCCCTCGTCGCTGAGCAGGGCGCTGGCGGTGTTCAGCTCGGTGCCGTTCTGGTAGCTCTCGGTGACCAGCTGGGCGATGCCGCCTCGCTGTCGGGCGACGTCGGCAGCGGCCTGCGCGGAGCGGGTCTGCGCCGCCCGGCTCGCCTTGCGCGCCTCCTCGAGCTCCCACTTGGCGCCGTTGTAGCGCTCGAAGGCCATCTCGGCCGCCGTGGACGCCTCGTCCAGGCGGGCGTTGGCAGCGGCGAGGGCGGCCTCGATCTGCTGCACGCTCTGCTTCTTGGCCGTGACGGCCTTCTCGGCCTTCTGCACCTGGGCCTGGCTCGGCACCGGGTCAGGGGAGGCGTAGCGCAGCGCCAGCGATCGGGAGGGTGACAGCCAGGGTCGTTGCGGCCGCATACGGCCATGCGAGCGACGGGTCGCACCGGGAGAAACCTTTCGATGGGGGGTCTCGCACCGCTTCCCCGCGGCACGAGACAAATCAGACGTTAGGGCTCATGCGTCACACATGAAACACTTTTCACAGAATTACTCTGTTGTAATTCGCGTGTCGCCTTGACAACTACATCGATGTAACTCACGACTTTGGCAGGATTCACTCATGACCCACCCGTCCCTGGAGGCCCTCCTGTCACCCGACGGCTGGGTGCACGCCTCCACCCCTCCCATCGACGCCACCGACCCCGGGCGGTTCCACGCGCTGTTCGGTCGCGACTCCCTGATCACCGCGCTCCAGGTGCTCCCGGAGCATCCGGAGATCGCGGCGGCGACGCTGCGCGCGCTGGCCTCACGACAAGGCCGGGTGGAGGACCCGGAGACCGAGGAGCAGCCCGGGCGGATCCTGCACGAGGACCGGCCGGTGGCTCCCGACTGGCTGGTCGAGCGCGGCTGGCCGGTGCGCGACGGCGCGATGCGCTACTTCGGCAGCTCCGACGCGACCTCGTGGTTCCTGGTGGTGCTCGAGGCCACCGGCGACACCACGCTGCAGGAGGAGCTGGCCCCGGCACGCGACGCCGCGGCCGCGTGGCTCGAACGTGCCCTGACCGACGGGCAGCGGCCTGGTGCGGTGCGGACCGCGACGCTTCCCCGGAGGGCTGGGCCAGCAGGGCTGGCGCGACGCCCTCGACCCGCGACCGACGAGCACGGCGGCGGGATCGCCCGCGAGGACGGCAGCAGTCCCCGGGCGCCGCTGGCCGACGCCGACTCCCAGGCCGCGGCGGTGGCCGCGCTCGACGCCCTGGTCCGGCTGGACCCGCAACGTGCGGACCACTGGACCGAGCAGGCGGGGCAGCTCCGGGCGCGGCTCGAGGCGGCGTTCGTGCCCGACGTGATGGCGCTCGAGGGCGACGACCGGCCCGTGCCCGGCGCCGGCTCCCAGCTCGGCTGGCTGCTCTGGGCGGGCGCCCTCTCCCCCGACGCGACGAGGCAGGTCGCCGAGCGGCTGACCCGGCCCGACGTGCTCACGGCGTACGGCGTCCGGACGCTGGCCAGCACCCATCCGGCGTTCCTGGCCGAGGGCTACCACCGCGGCGCGGTCTGGCCCTTCGACAGCTGGCTGTGCTGGGGCGGCCTCCGGCGGGCGGGGTACGACGAGGCGGCCGACCAGGTCCGCGACGGCGTACGACGGGCCGTGCGGACACTGGGCCACCACCCCGAGCTCTACGCCGTCACCCCCGAGGGAGAGCTGCGGGACATCCCGATCGCCAACCGGGTCCAGGCCTGGACGGTCGGGGCGATGATCGCCTTCGACGGCGGCTGGGACGGCCGGGTGCAGCCGCTGACCTCAGCCGCTGAGCTCAGCCGCTGATCTGGGCGTTGTCCTCGCGCTCGACCGGGACGTCGCTCGTGGTCGTGGTCGGGTGCGAGTGTCGCCCGTGCTCGTCGAACTTCTGCCCGGTCGCGATCCCGCCGATGTAGAAGGCGATGAACGCGATGATCGCGCCGGCGATGTCGTCGGCGATGTAGTGCCAGCCGAAGTAGGTCGTGGAGAGCACCGTGATGCCCATGTAGACCCAGAGGATGACCTTGATGAAGCGGTGGCGCACGGTGTACTGCGCGACCAGGGCCATCAGCAGGGTGATCGCGACGTGCAGGGACGCGAACCCGGCCACGGACTGCACCCCGTCGGAGAGGCCTGGTAGACGTCTATGTCGCCCGTCCACAAGGAGTCCTGGAGCGACTTGACCCCCGTGTCGGGCAGGTCCTCGTAGAGCCACTCCGAGGCGAAGTTCGGGCCCATCGTCGGGATCATGTAGTAGCTCGCGGTGCCGAGCGTCCAGCGCGATGCACTGGGCGGTCACGAACCAGTAGCCGAAGCTGACGTTGCGCGACCAGACCAGCCAGACGATCACCGAGACCGGCACCATCGGCAGGAAGATCAGGTAGACCCACGACAGCACGTGGGCGGAGAAGGTGGTGCCGAGCAGGCTGTGCAGCACCACGGCCGGGTCGTGGCCGAACAGCAGCCACTGGTCGAACTTGTGCAGCTCGTAGTCGCCCTGGCCGGTCTCGCTGCCGCGGACGAAGAGCAGGAAGTTCTTCAGGTTCCGGTAGCTGACGTAGGTCACGTAGAAGCGAGATCAGCCCGAGGACGACGAGCTTGATGCGCTCCCTGGTCCAGTGCTCGCGGATCAGCAGCTTGGCCTCGATCTTGAAGTGACCCGGCTTGCCGCGCGAGCGCCACAGGGTGCGCGGCAGGATGTCGGCGACGAACGCGACGCAGGCACAGCATCGGCAGCCGCACCCAGGCCGGGCCCAGGAAGCCGTCGGGATCGCGCAGCGGGTGGCCGACCGCCCGGCTGGTGATGAAGGCCAGGGTGCCCATGAACACGGCGATGGTCACCATCCCTGCATAGGCTCGCCGCTTCACAAGGGGTCATTCTAGGGTCGGACCCCTGACACGTCCGAGGCGAGCAGGGCGATCCGCGACGTGTCAATGGCCACACGCACCACGCGCCCCCACCCGTACGTCGCTCCCCGGGTCCGCCACGCCCGGCAGGGACCCGACCCCGTCGACGTCGAGCTGCACCCGGATCTGGTCCGGAGTGACCCGCGCCTCCTCGACGCGCGCCGTCAGCGGCCCGGCCGGGTCGACGCGCAGCGCCGAGCGCCGCAGCGCCACCGACTCCCAGGGCTGGCCCGGCGCGAGCAGCTCGCGCAGCCGGGCCGTGCGCTCGCCGGTGAGCACGGTCGCGTAGCCGAGGAACGCGGCGGTCCAGCCGTCGGCCGGCCGGCTCCAGACCTCCTCGAGGGTGCCGGCCTGGACGATGCGGCCCTCGCGCATCACCGCCATCCGGTCGGCGACGGCGAACGCCTCCTCCTGGTCGTGGGTGACCAGCATCGCGGTGGCTCCGGCCGCGCGGAGGATGTCGTGCAGCTCGCCGGCCAGCCGCTCGCGCAGGCCGCGGTCGAGCGCGCTGAGCGGCTCGTCGAGCAGCAGCAGCCGCGGCTCGACGGCCAGCGCCCGGGCCAGGGCGACCCGCTGGCGCTCGCCGCCGGAGAGGGTGGCGGGCACCCGGTCGGCGTACCCCTCGAGGCCGACCAGCGCCAGCAGCTCGCGCGCCCGCGCCTGCTGGTCGGCGCGGCTGCGGTGGCGCAGGCGCAGCGGGTAGGCGATGTTGCCGGCGACGTCGAGGTGCTCGAAGAGCTGGCCGTCCTGGAACATCAGCGCGAAGCCGCGCTTGTGGGTCGGGCGTGCCGGCGAGGTCGCTGCCGTCGTACGAGACGGTGCCGGAGGCCGGCGTCTCCAGGCCGGCGACCGCGCGCAGCAGCGTGGACTTGCCGCAGCCCGAGGGCCCGAGCACGGCCACCACCGAGCCGGCCGGGCACGGCGAGGTCGACGTGGTCCACCGCGACGGTGTCGCCGAAGCGGACGGTGAGGTCGCGGACGTCGAGGCCGGTCACCTCAGAACGCCCCCACCGAGCCGACGCGCAGCCGCTGGACCGCGAACATCACGGCGGTCGTGGTGGCGGCGAGCACGACGGACGCCGCCATCGCCATCCCGAAGTTCTCCGCGCCCGGGTGGCCGATCAGGCGGTAGATCACCACCGGCAGGGTCGGGTTGTCGTCGCGGGCCAGGAAGCTGGTCGCGCCGAACTCGCCGAGCGAGACCGCGAAGGCGAACCCGGCCGCGGCGAGCAGCGCGCGCCAGGCCACCGGCAGGTCGACGGTGAGCAGCACCCGCAACGGCCCGGCGCCGAGCGAGGCCGCCGCCTGGCGCTGCCGGTCGTCGACCGAGCGGAGCACCGGCGCCACCGTGCGGACGACGAGCGGCAGCGCCACCATCGCCTGCGCGATCGGGATCAGCAGCGACGAGCTGCGCAGGTCGAGCGGCGGCCGGTCGAGGGTGATCAGGAACCCGAAGCCGACGGTCACGGCCGAGACCCCGAGCGGCAGCATGAACAGCCCGTCGAGCACCGCCGATCGCTCGCCCACCCGCCGGGACGCGAGACCAGGAAGGCCACCGACGACCCGAGCACCAGGGCGATCAGGCTGGCCGCGAGGGCGATGGCCAGCGAGTTGGCGAGCCCCTCGGTGGCCGGCACCAGCAGCGCGTTGCGCGCGCCGGTGGTGCCCAGCGCGCGGTAGTTCTCGCAGCCCCCAGCTGTCCCCGCGGCGCAGCGAGGCGATCACCAGCGAGACCAGCGGCGCCATCAGGAAGACCACCACCGCCGCCGTCCAGAGCAGCACCGGCAGGTGGCGCCGTCGGGGCCGCGGCTGCCGTCGCACCGTGCGGTCGACCGAGCCCGGCGAGCGGCGTACGCGGGCGGCGAGGGCCAGCAGCGCGACGATCACCAGCAGCTGCAGCACCGACAGCGCAGCCGCCGCGGTGAGGTCGAGCTCCTGGGTGGTGAGCAGGTAGATCTCGGTCTCGACGTTGGCGTAGCGCAGCCCGCCCATCGTCAGCACGACGCCGAACGAGGTGGCGCAGAACAGGAAGACGACGCTGGCCGCCGACACGATGCCGGGCAGCAGCGCGGGCAGGGTGACCGTGCGGAAGCACCTGCCACGGGCTGGCGCCGAGCACCGCGGCCGCCTCCTCGCGGCGCGGGTCGATCGCCTCCCAGAAGGCGCCGACCGTGCGCACCACCACGCTGATGTTGAAGAAGACCAGCGCGGCGACGATCGCGGCGGCGGTGCCGTCGAGGCCGAGCCCACCCAGCGGTCCCGCCGGCGCGATCAGCTGCCGGAAGGCCACGCCGACGACCACGGTCGGCAGCACGAACGGCACCACGACGAGCGCCCGCAGCAGGTCGCGGCCGGGGAAGCGCAACCGGTGCAGCACGAACGCGACCGGGCAGCCCGGCGACCACGGAGACAGGCGTGGCCACGCCGGCCGACCACACGGTGAACCAGAGCACCCGCTGGGTGCGCGGCCGGCCGAGCACCTCGGCGACACCGCTGAGGTCGAGCGTGCCGTCCGGCCACAGACCCCGGGCGAGCATGCCCGCGACCGGGTAGACGAAGAACAGCGCGAGCGCGGCCAGCGGCACCGCGGCGACCGCCACGGTGCCCCAGTGCGCCGTCCGTCGGCCGCGAGGTCGTCACTGGCTGGTGATGTCCCGCCACTCGCGCAGCCACGTCGGCCGCGGTTCTCCGTCGACCTGCGTCGGGGTCGACCGTCGAGCGGCTCCGGCGAGACGGCTTGGCGTACTTCGCCCAGGACTCGGGCAGCTCGACGGTGCTGTCGACCGGGTAGACGTACATGTTGTCCGGCAGGGCCGCCTGGAAGTCCTGCTCCAGCATGAAGTCGATGAACTTCTTCATGCCCGGCGGGGTTGTCGGAGCCCTTCAGCACCCCGGCGTACTCGACCTGGCGGAAGCAGGTGTCGAGCAGCGCGCTCGTCGTGGGCTTGCGTCTCGCCCTCGGGGATGGTGAACGGCGGCGAGGAGGAGTACGACGTGACGATCGGCCGGTCGCCGTTGCCACCACCGGCGGTGAAGTCGACCTCGTAGGCGTCGGTCCAGCCGGAGGTGACCTTGGCGCCGTTGGCCATCAGCTTCTTCCAGTAGTCCTGCCAGCCGTCGTCGCCCTCGGCGCGCGATCGTGGCGAGCAGGAAGGCGAGCCCGGGCGAGGACGTGGTGGCGCCGGGCGTGACGAACAGGTCCTTGTACTCCGGCTTGGTCAGGTCGTCGAGCGTCTTCGGCGGCGCCAGCTTCTTCTTCGCGAACCAGGTGTCGTCGACGTTGACGCACACGTCGCTGTAGTCGATCGGGGTGAGGCTGTCGGCCGCCTCACCGGTGAGGCGGTACTGCTCCGCCGACGAGGGCAGCCCCTTGGCGTCGTACGGCGTCGAGCACGCCCTCGTCGACCGCGCGCGACGCGAAGGTGTTGTCGATCCCGTAGACGCCGTCGGCGAGCGGGGAGCCCTTGGTCAGCACCAGCTTGTTGGTGAGCTCGCCGGCGTCGCCCTGCGGCCGCACCTTGACGGTGATGCCGGTCTCGGCCTTGAACTTCGCGAGCACCGTCCTTCGACATCGCCCAGCTGTCGTGGGTGGCGACGACGAGGGTCTTCGGGCTCTCCTTCGAGTCCGAGCCGCCACAGCCCGCGAGGACGGTGAGCGGCAGCAGGGCGCACAGGACGGTGGGCAGCAGTCGTGACCGCATGCGGGTCATCTCCTTCGACTTCCTTCGCCGGTGCTAACCGGGGCAGGTTCAAGGGTCTGCGGCTCACCGCACTCTCAGCGCCCCCGATGTCATCCCGGGCGCTCCCCTGTCGGACGCCCTCCACACTAACCTGAGCCCGTTCCCTCCTTCCGCGAGGAGTCCCATGGTGAACGCCGAGCCGACCAGGTCCCGACACGAGCTGGAGGCACCCCGGTGCTCGGCCGCGACGACGTGCTGGCCCGCGCCGACGCGATGCTGGCCGACTGTCGCGAGGGTCACGGTGCGGCTGCTGTGGCTGCACGGTGACGCGGGCATCGGCAAGACGCGGGTGCTGGGCGAGGTCGCGGCGCGGGCCGAGGGTTGCCTGGTGCTGCGCGGGACCGGGTGGGAGGACCCGGGACCCCGTCGTTCTGGGTCTGGTCGCAGGTCCTGCGCGGGGTGGCCGCGGTGCGCCCGCCGGACCAGTGGGGTGAGCGCGGCCGGCTGGCGGTGCCCCTGCTGGACGGTACGGCGGAGGTGCAGCCCGACCTGCCCGGACGGTTCCCGCTGTTCGACGCGGTCGACGGCGTGCTCGAGGACCTGACCCGCGAGCGGCCCGTCGTACTCCTCCTCGACGACGTGCACTGGGTCGACGAGGGCTCGCTGCGCCTGCTGCAGTTCCTGACCGCCGAGCTGTCCGCCCGAGCCGCTGCTCGTGGTGTGCGGCTGGCGCGACCACGACGACTCAGGCCGGGCCGCAGCAGGCGCGAGCTCGCCGCCCAGATCGCCGCGCGCGGTGAGTCGTGGTTGCTGGACGGGCTGCCCGAGCACGACGTGGGCGCAGCTGCTCGAGCGCGACGTCCGGCCGGACGCCCGACGAGACCGAGACCCGGGTGGTGCACGAGCGCACCGGCGGCAACCCGCTGTTCGTCTCGGAGATGGCGCGCCTCGCGTCGGCCCGCGGCACCGGCACGCTCTCCTCGGTCCTCCCGGAGTCGGCCCAGGCGACCATCCGCCGCCGGGTCTCGCGCCTCGACCGGTCGGCCGAGGCCGCGCTGGGCGCGGCTGCGGTGCTGGGCGCCTCGGTGTCGGTGACGCGGCTGGCCGCGCTGCTCGGCAGCTCGCCGACCGAGCTGGCAACGGTGGTCGACCAGCTGGTCGACGCCGGCCTGGTCACCCACGACGGTGACCGGCTCGACTTCACGCACGCGCTGGTCCGGGACGCCGTCCACGAGACGCTGACCCCGGCCCGACGACGCGAGCTGCACCTGTCGGCGGCCGAGCTCGTGGACGCGGCGTACGTCCGCACCGGCGCGCAGGCCGCCGAGCGCGCCCACCACCTGATCCAGGCTCTGCCCCTGGTCGAGGTCGACAGCGCGGCCGCTGCTGCGGAGGACGCGTCGCGAGCCGCGGCGTCGATGCTGGCCTACGAGGAGTCGGTGCGCTGGTGCGACCGGGCCCTCGAGCTCGTGGGACCGGGCTCGGCCCGGCGACCGTCCCTGCTGCTGCTCGCGGGTCTGGCCAGGTTCGACGCCGGCGACCTCGACGGCGCCCGCGACGGCGTTCGTCGAGGCGGCGGAGCTGGGGCGGCGGGCGAACGACGCCGACCTGTTCGCGCGCGCCGCTCTCGGCTTCGCCTCCGGGCTGTCCGGCTTCGAGGTCCGGCTGTGGGACCGGAAGCAGACCGACCTGCTCGAGGAGGCACTGGATCGACTCGGCCCCGACGACTCCGTGCCGCGCGCCGAGGTCCTGGCCCGGCTGTCGGTGGCGCTCTCCTTCTCCGCCTCCGCCGAGCGGCGGCGCGAGCTGGCCGAGGAGTCGGTCGCGATGGCGCGGCGGCTCGGCGACCCGGGTGCCCTGGCGCGGGCGCTGGCTGCCCAGTGCGACGCGGTCGCCGGGCCGGACACCGTCGGCCTGCGCGAGGAGCTGGCCGGCGAGATCGTGGCCCTCGCTCGTCAGGTGCCCGACGTCGGGCTCGAGCTGCTCGGGCTGCGACTACGGGTGATCGCTCGCCTGGAGCGCGGGGACCTCGTCGCAGCACGCAAGGACATCGCCGAGTTCGAGCGACAGGTCGAGCGGCTGCGTCAGCCCTTCTTCTCCTGGTACGTCGTGCTGTGGCGCGGTCTCGAGGCCCACCTGGCCGGCGACCTCGAGGCGATGAGCCGGTGTGCGGCCGAGGTGGGCCGGCTGGCCGAGCTCGGCGGCAGCCGGAACGCCACCGTGCTGAGCACCGTGCAGGGCGTCTGGCCGCTGATCGAGCGCGACCGCGGGTCCGAGGCGATGCAACGGTTGCTGGACGCGTTCGGTGACCTGCCGGAGCTGGCCGGCGAGGGTGGGTCGCTGATCCGGCTCTACCACGGGCAGTCCGCCGAGATCAGGACAGCGGCCCTGCCACTGCTCCCCGAGATGCTGGCGGACCTGCCGTTCGACAAGGAGTGGCTGCCCAACCTCGCCGGCGTCATCGGCGGTCTGTGGGAGCAGGGCATCGGGGGCGAGCCGGCGCGACTGCTCTACGACACGCTCCTTCCGTGGCGCCACCTGTTCCTCGTCGACGGCATCGGGGCTGCGTGCATGGGCTCGGTGGAGATCGCGCTCGGCGAGCTGGCCACCCTCCTGGAGGAGTACGACGCCGCGGCCGACCACTTCGAGCGAGCCCTCGACGCGAACGCCGCGGTCGGAGCGGCCCTGCCGGTCGCGAACACCCAGCGCGTCCACGCCGCCATGCTCCGACGACGAGGCCACCCGGGCGACGACGAGCTGCGCCGCACCCTGCTCAGCGAGGCGCTCGGGTTCTACCGCCGGGCGGGGATCGCCGAGCGGGTGGCCCAGGTCGAGGCAGCGCTCGGTCCCGAACCGGCTGCTGCCGTCGACGAGTCGACGGGCACCTTCCGACGCGACGGGTCGTTCTGGACGGTCGGCTGGCGCGGGCGCGAGGCGGTGCTTCCCGCGGTCAAGGGGATGACCGACCTCGCCGTACTCCTCGCGCAGCCGGACCGGGAGATCCACGTCCTCGACCTCGTCGGCGCGACGGCCACGCCGCGCGGCGACCTGGGCGAGGTGATCGACGCCCCTGCTCGCGAGGCCTACCGGGCCCGGCTGGCCGAGATCGACGAGCGGCTCGCCGACGCCGAGGCCAGCGGCGACGCCGACGCCTCCGAGCAGGCAGCCCGTGAACGCGAGTTCCTGATGGCCGAGCTCGGGGCGGCGTACGGCCTCGGCGGGCGGGCCAGGCGCGCGGGCGACCCAGCCGAGCGGGCCCGGACCACCGTGACCTCCCGCGTGCGCGACGCGATCGGGCGGATCGAGGCCGAGCTCCCCGAGCTCGGTCGACACCTCCGGGCCTCGGTGCGCACCGGCGTCTACTGCGTCTACGCGCCCGAGACCCCGACGACGTGGGAGACACGTCCCACGACGTGAGGCCGGTTCCCACGCCTGTGGGGTGTCAGACACACCCACCCGGAAAGGCCTCGTCATGGGCTTCCTGCAGATCATCGACTTCCACACCGACCAGATCGACGAGTTCGTCGCCCTCGAGCGGAAGTGGGAGGTGGACAGCGCCGGCGCTCGTACGTCGACCGGCGGCCAGCTGTTCGCCGACCGCGACCACCCCGGCCACTACGTCGCCCTCGACTGGTTCACCGACTACGACTCCGCGATGGTGAACTCCCACCTGCCGGCCACCTCCGAGTTCGCCGAGAAGGCAGGCGCCCTGAGCACCGGCGACGTGGTCTTCCACAACCTCGAGCCCGCCATGGACGTCTTCATCCAGTGCGAACCGGAGCTGCGCCACGCCTTCGAGACCAACGAGGTGGCCGAGCACACCTTCGCCGACGACGTCGTGCTCGACATGATCGTCCCCCACGGCCGCGTCGTCACCACCGGAGCCGACGCCATGCTCGGCGTGATGCGCGAGGAGACCTCCGGCCGCGAGCTGACGGTCTGGGACGCGCAGCCGACGCCGACCGGCTTCGTCGTCGAGTACGCCTACCGCACCCTCGACGCCGCCGACAGCGTGGCGGTGGGCACCCTCGTCGCGCGGGTGCACGAGGGCCGGATCGCGCGGCTCTACCTCACCTGCGGCGGCAACTGGGACAGCGAGACCCAGCAGCGGGTGCGCGAGACCACCGGCGAGCTCGGCGCGGGCCTGGTCGGGAGCCGGTCGTGACCGCGCTCGACGCGGGCGCCGACCAGACCACGTCGCCCGCGGAGATCGAGGAGGGCGGCGCGTTGATGGAGCGCCTCTTCGGGTCGCTCCTCGGCGCCATGGAGCTCGCGACCGTGCACCTGGGCTCGCAGCTCGGGCTGTACGCCGCGCTGGACCGGCCGCTCACCGCCGACGAGCTGGCCGCGACAGCGGGGATCGACAGCAGGTACGCGCGCGAGTGGCTCGAGCAGCAGGCGATCAGCGGCCTGGTCGAGGTGGCCGAGCCCGGCGACGCCGCCACGCGTCGCTACGTCACCAGCCCGGGACAGCGGTTGGCCCTGGCCGACACCGAGTCACCGGTGTACGCCGCGTCGATGGCCTTGCTGCTCAGCGGACTCGGTGAGGTGCTGCCCCGGCTGCCGCATGCCTACCGCACCGGTGCCGGCATCTCCTTCGGCGAGTACGGCGACGACGTCCGCCTCGGCCAGGGACTGTTCAACCGGGGCGCCTTCCTCGGACAGCTCACCCAGGAGTGGCTGCCGGCGATGCCCGACGTCGCCGCCCTGCTCGTCCGGGACGGCGCCAGCGCGCTCGACCTCGGGTGCGGAGTCGGCTGGTCGAGCCTCGCGCTCGCCCGGGCCCACCCCGGGCTCTCCGTGCTCGGCATCGACACCGACCACGCCTCCGTGATGGACGCCCGGGTCAATGCGACCGAGGCCGGGCTCGCGAACCGCGTCCGGTTCGACGTGGTCGCCGCGGACGACGACCTCGGGCAGGCGGACTACGACGTGGCGTTCTACTTCGAGTCCCTGCACGACATGGCCCATCCGGTCGAGTCGTTGGTCTCGACCCGTCGGTCGTTGCGACCGGGCGGCCGCGTGGTGGTCATGGACGAGCGCGCCGAGGAGGAGTTCGCCCCCGGCGGCTCGGAGGTCGAGCGGTTGCTGGCCACCTCCAGCGTGCTGCACTGCCTACCGGTCGGCCGGTCCGAGGACGGCTCGGCGGCCACCGGCGCGCTGTTCCGACCGTCGACGCTGCGGGACTACGCCGGACAGGCGGGATACACGGGCGTCGAGGTCGCACCCATCGAGCACGACGTGTTCCGCTTCTACGTGCTCACCCCGTGAGCTCGTCAGCGATCGCGGCGATGTGCTCGTGGTCGGTGCCGCAGCAGCCACCCACCACGCGGAGGTTGGGCAGCACCGTGCTCAGCTCTCCGTAGTGGCGGGCCAGTCCGGGCACGTCGCCGCGGTCCAGCTCGGTGGCCTCGTCGAGCTCGGCGTGGCTCATCGTCGAGGAGTTGGCCCGGATCGCCTGCACCCGCGCCACCCACGGCTCGTCGGTCTCCAGGACCGAGGCGAAGTGGGTGGGGTGGGCGCAGTTCACCATGTAGTACGCCGGAGCCCCGTCGGTCGCCCGCTCGACCTCGTCGATCGCGGCGCCGAGGGCCTGGCCGGACGGCAACCGACCGTCGGTCTCGACGGTGAACGAGACCACGGCCGGCAGGCCGGCCGACGTGGCCGCGTCGGTGACCCCGATCGCCTCCTCGACGTACGTCATGGTGACGGCGCTCATCATCTGCGCGCCCGCCTCCGCGAACGCCCGGGCCTGGAGCGAGTGGTAGTCCGCAGCCTCGTCGGCACTCATCGCCTCGCCCACCACGTAGCCGTCGCCACGGGGACCGACCACGCCGTTGAGCACGGTGGTCAGACCGGGCCGCGACTTCGCGAGGCGGGCCGCGTAGTCGACCGCACGCTTGTTGATCTCGGCCAGGGTGTGCCGGTCGCACCCGAGCCGGGCACCCCAGTCGGGGTTGGCCCGCCAGGTCACCGTGTCGACGACGAACCCCGCGCCCGCGCGTTCCGCGGTGTCCAGGTAGGGCTTGAAGTAGCGGTCGAAGTGGGACTTGCCGTCCTCGGAGCCGAGCAGCGGGAAGGACGCGAAGTCGGGCAGGTCGAGGCCGTCCAGGAAGACCAGCGTGGTCTCGAGACCGCCGTCGGTCAGGTAGACCGAGTCACTCGCGGGCAGGGGGTCGGTGGTGGGCACAGCGTCTCCTTCGGGGGCGGAGTTCGATGGTGCACCGGTTGGGCCCGCAGGCGCTCGGCTGGTCGAGACCAGCCCCGTGGGTCAGCGTGGGTTCTGAGACGGGGCGAAGCGGCTCGAACCGGACCGTCGGGCCGGCGACCCGCGCCACCTTGCCCTGCAGCGCGAGCAGCTCGAGGTGCGCCAGCGTCTCGAAGGCCGCCAGCACGCCGTCGAACGGACCGAGCTCGTCACGGTGTCGCTCCCGCCGCGTCCACGGCAGCCGGCCCGCCACCTCCCACGACGTACGCGCACCCGCCTCGACCGCCTCCAGCGACTTCGCGAGCCGGGTGTCGTGGTGCGCGACCAGCTCGTCGACCCGCGTGTGCGAGGACGCGGTCACAGGACCGTGGGCCGGGAGCAGCTTCATGTCGGGCAGCGCGCGCACCTTCGCCAGCGAGGCCAGGTAGTCGCGCAACGGCTGCTGGACGTACGCCGGCTCGAAGCCGATCGAGGGCGTGATGGTGGACAGCACGTGGTCGCCCGCGAAGAGCAGCGATGCCTCCTCGTCGGCGAAGACGTAGTGACCCTGGGTGTGGCCCGGAGTGGAGATCGCCCCCAGCCGGCGCGGACCGATGTCGATCACGAGGTCGCGGTCGAGCCACTCGTCGGGCATGCCGTAGTCGTCCATCGACGGTGGCTTGGCGGGCATCATCGCCCGCCAGCCCTCGGCGAGCTCCTCGGCCCCGGCAGCCCGCAGCCGGTCCAGGTTCGGGTCCTCGTTGAGGGCGTCGCTGTGCATCAGGTCCATCGTGGCCTTGTCGCCGAGACCGAGCGCGACGGGCGCTCCCACCTCCCGGCCGACGACCGACGCCTGCGTGTAGTGGTCGCGGTGCATGTGCGTGACCAGGAACCGCCGGATGTCGCGGACGGTGTAGCCGAGCTGCTTGAGCCCGGCCTCGAACAGCTTCCGCGACTCGGGGATCGCCCAGCCGCCGTCGACCAGCACCAGCCCGTCGTCGGTCTCGATGACGTAGACGTTGACGGCCCGCAGCCCGTCCATCGGCAGGGGCAGCGGCAGTCGGTGCACGCCGGGCGCCACCTCGAAGGCACCGGGCTCGGTCCACTCGCCGCGTCCGGCGCGGTCCACGACTCGTTCGGTCACCGGTTCACTGTCCCGCATCGCTAGTCGCCGCCCTGGAAGGGGGTGTCCGCGGTGGTCAACAGCTCGAGCACCGAGGCAGGGCCGGCCTCGCCCGGCTCGAGGTCGACCGTCACGACGTGTCCGGCGCGGCGCACGTGCGTCACCTGTGCGAGGTCGGACAGGGGCCGGTGGGTACGCCGGCTGGTGCCGTCGCGCCACGTGGCCTCGACCTGCCTCGCCGCCTCGTCGAGGTCGTCGTCGAACCAGTAGGCGACGTGCGCGACCGGCGCGGCCGCCGATCCCGAGAACCCGATGCCCGCTGCCTGGAACTCCTCGTCGATCGCGTCCTCGGGCGGGTGGCCACGGAACTGGTCGAAGGACCCGGCCACGAGGTACGCCGCATGGGCCGACCGGTCGTCCAGGGCCTCGGCCACGTCGGCGAGCTCGTCGTTGTCGATCAGTCGCCTGCCCTTGTCCGCTTGCCAGTCACGCACCCGGTCCGGCTCGGTCGAGGTGGCGACCCGGTCACCGTCCTCCGCGTCGCGCACGGCGAACCGGTCGAGGCCGTCACGCAGCTCTGCGAACCAGGTGACACCGACGGCGATCTCGACGTACTTCACGGGCGGGACGAAGGCACCGTCGCCGGCCTTGTCGAGGTCGGCGGTCACGACGATCACCTGCGTCCGGCCACGCGGCTCGGCGTACGGCAGCTGGGTGAGTGCACCCCCGACGGACCGGTCCGCGACGATCCGGACGCCACCGGAGTCGTGGTCGTCAGCGCAGGCCGACGTCATGGCGATGACCGCCGCGGCGACCACGGGTGCCAGGCGGTGCATCGGGAACCGGTTGCTACACCCGGGCCGGGACGAGACCGCGGCCCGTCACGGGCGGCAGGTCCTTGGCGAAGACGAGCCCGGGCTCGGCGTCGCAGACCGCGTGCACGGCGTTGACCAGCCGCATGGCGGTCACGATCATCCCGGAGACGTTGTGGTCGCCGTCCTCGCCGTGGTGGGTGAAGTCGATGCGCATGACCGGCTCGCCCTCGACCTCGACGCGGTAGCAGCCGCCTCCCTCCGGCGGCTGCGGCCAGGACGGCATCTGGTCGACGTGGGTGCGGGTCACGTGGTCGAGGATCACGCGCGGAACCCCGTCGACCTTGCCGACGACCTGGAAGCGCACGGCGCCCATGGTGCCTGCGGCGATGTCGACGCTGACCGTGCTGAGGTCGGTGTCCGACGGCACCCGCTCGACGACCTCCTCCAGCTCCGGGTCGAGCTCGACCTCGAGGCCGGCGGCGATCTGGCGTACGACGGGGCCCCACGCCGTGGTCAGGATCCCGGGCTGCCAGAGCATCGCCACGTGGTCCATCGGCTTGCCGAAGCCGTAGATCTCGTTCATCACCACGGGCTGGTAGTACGTCGAGTAGTCCGCGATCTCGCTGACCCGCACCAGGTCGATCCGTTGCGACAGCGAGGTCAGGGCCAGCGGCAGCACGTCGTTGGCCCACCCGGGATCGATCCCGTTGACGTGCAGGCTGGCGCCGGTCTTCTGCCCGGCGACGTCGATCGCGTCGACCAGCTCGTCGAGGCCGAGACCGGTCGGGTAGCAGAGCAGCACCGGTCCGCTGGAGACCACGTTGATGCCTCGCTCGACCATCTCGGTGAGGTCGGCCATCGCCTCGAAGATGCGGTCGTCGACCATCGCCGTGTGCACGATGCAGTCGGGCTCGAGGGCGTAGAGGGCCTCCTTGTCGTCGGTGGCGAGGACACCGAGCTCGCGGCCCATTCCCGCGAGCTCACCTGCGTCCTTGCCGACCTTCTCGGGGTTGGAGACCCACACGCCCACGAGCTCGAGATCCGGGCGGGCGTCGATGCCCGCGATGGCGTGGCGCCCGACCGTCCCGGTCGACCAGGCGACGACCCGCTTCACGTCGGTCACTGCTCCCCCTCCGGTCCGGCCACGAGGTCCGGCAGCCGGAGGTCGAGGTTCGGCACCTGCAGCCCGCCGTCGACCTCGAGCACCTTGCCGGTGACGAACCCGCCCGCCGGGCTGGCCAGGTAGAGCACGGCGGCGGAGATGTCCTCGACCTCGCCGACCCGGGCCAGCGGTGTCTTCGAGGTCATCTCGTCCATGGTCGCCTCGTCGCTCGCGACGAACTCCAGCGCACTGGTCATCACGCTGCCCACGGCGATCGCGTTGACGCGGATCGTCGGGCTGAGGTCCTGCGCGGCCAGCTTGGTGTAGTGCGCGAGCGCCGCCTTCGCCGTGCCGTAGGCGAGGTAGCCCCGCCCGGCCACCCGGCCGACCACGCTGGAGATGTTCACGATCGAGCCGCCGTCGTTCTTCAGCATCTGCGGCACCGCGGCCCGGGTGAGCGCGTGCGCCGTCGAGACGTTGAAGTGGAACGCCTCCTCGAGGTACTTCGCGTCGGTGTCGAGCAGGGCGTTGGGAATGGTGCCGCCGACGTTGTTCACCACGATGTCCAGGCGACCGAACTCGGCGTACGCCGCCTCGGCGAGGCCGGCCACCGCCTCGAGGTCCATCAGGTTCGCCGGCACGACGTGGGCCCGTCGGCCGAGCGCCTCGACGTCCTTGGCCACCTGCTCGAGCTGGTCGGCGGTGCGGGAGGAGAGCACGACATCGGCACCCGCCTCGGCCAGGGCGATCGCGCTGGCGGCACCGATCCCCCGCCCGGCGCCGGTGACGACCGCGACCTTCCCGTCCACCTTGAAGCGGTCCAGAATCATGGCGGGAAATGTAACACGTTCTAGTTTTTCATGTCATCAGGTCCGAGCCTGCGAGGACCTGCAAATGACAGGAGTTGAGGAGCGTCGGCGCGGACGCGAACCGCTGCGAGCGGCGCAGCGACGCGGCTCGAAGCCCATCTGCGTCGTCAGGTAGGCCGACGGTGGACCGCGTGGTGAAGTCGGCCGACCTCGTCAGGACGAGGCGCTCAGGCCAGGTCCGCCAGCACGTCCACGGCCAAGGGCACCTGGAGCAGGAAGGTCGCACCCTCGCCGCGCTCGGACTCGACGCCGATGGTGCCGCCGTGGCTCTCCGCGATCTGCTTGGTGATGAACAGCCCGAGGCCGAGACCCGGCAGGTGCGAGGTGCTGTCCTCGCGGTGGAAGACGTCGAAGATGCGCGCCTTCCCCTCCTCGCTGATGCCCGGCCCCTCGTCGCGGACCGCGACCTTGGCGAAGTGGGGGCCACGGTCGACCGAGACGGTGACCTGGGATCCCGGGGGCGAGAACTTGATCGCGTTGCCGAGCAGGTTGACCAGGGCCCGCTCGAGGCGGATCTCGTCACCGTCGACCAGACAGTCCTGAGGTCCCGACGGGTCGGTCGAGACGCGCAGCGTCATGCCCTTGGCGTCGGCCAGTCGATGGGTGCGCTCCACCACCGAGGCGACCAGCTCGACGAGGTCGAGCCGCTCGAGCTCGAGGCTGTCCTGGTCGTCCAGCGAGAAGCCGTGGTTGAGGTCGGTGATCAGCGCGGTCATGGTCAGCGCGGAGCGGTGCAGCTGCTCGAGGTGCCTGCGCACCATCGGGTCGAGCACCTGGTGCTCGAGGAGGACCTCGCTCAGGCCGAGGATGACCTGGGCCGGGTTGGACAGGTCGTGCACGGTCATGGCGTTGAGACGCCGCTGCGAGGCGAGCTCGCTGTTGATCCGGCCCAGCTCGCGCAGCAGCAGCTCGTTGGCGGGTTCGTCAGACTGCACTGAACCGCTCCTCCGTCCAGCCGCGGCACAGCTCGAGCGCCTCGCGTGCGCTGGGTGCCCATCCGTCGGCACCCACGTCGGCGGCGAGGCGTGAGTTGATGGTGAAGGGACGCCCACCCACCATGACCCGGACGTGGCGGCAGCGCGGGTCGGCGCGCAGCGCGACGATCAGCTCACGCACCCCGCGGATGTGGCCGGCCATGGTCGCCGAGACGGCCAGCACGTCGGCGCGGTGCTGGGCGACGCTGTCGATGATCGCGCCGTGCGGGAGGTCGGCGCCGAGGTACGTCGTACGCCAGCCCGCCTGCTCCATCAGGTCCGCGATCATCCGGATCCCGACCTCGTGGGCCTCCGACCCGACGCTGGTGGCCACCAGGCTGCGACCGAGCAGGGTGCGGTTCAGCAGCAGCCGCGGGTAGAGCAGGGACAAGGAGAGCTGGGTGATCGCGGTCGTGTAGTGCTCGTGGGCGATCGAGATGTCGCCGCGTTCCCAGAGGCGACCGAGCTCGATCTGCGCGGGCGCGAGGATGTCGAGCATGATGTCCGCGACGTCGACGTCGTCGAGCATCGCGTCGCGGATGATCCCGATGGCCTCGTCACGTCGTCCGCCGAGGGTCGCCCGGAGGTAGTCGTGGGCCGGGCCCTCGCCGAGCCCACCCACGGAGTCGGCGACCTCACCGCTCTCACCGAGGACAGCAGCGGCGTTCTGGATCTCCTCGACCGCCCGCCGGCCGGCGTCGTCGAGGTGCGGGACCAGCGCCGCGCGGATCGAGCGCACGACGTCCTCGGGGCCGAAGTGGGCACCGGCGCTGTCGAGCCGGACGCGCTGCCACCGCAGCTGGTCGGCCAGGAGCTCGGGAGCGTCCAGGGAGAGCGCGCAGTCGAGCGCCTCGAGGTGGAGCCGGACGACCTCGATCACCGACGACGAGAGCAGGCCGAGGTCGGCGGCCACGTCCTCCGCCACGTCTCTCGGGCCTGAGCTGACATGGCCAAGGACTCGAGACTCCCAGGCAACCGTCATGCGGAAAGGTTAGGGCGACTCACCGACCTCTTCACGGGGTTGTCCAGACGCTTGGTGAGGGTGTGATTCCAAACCTGGACAGAGCCGGACAAGCCGCCCGCACTTTTCCGGAATTCGTCTCAAAGCCCGTCGGCGAGGCACGGCCTCGCTCGCTTCAGGCGGCGACCGGTCCGGTCGAGGAACGCACGACGAGGTGCGTGGGCAGCACCCGGGTCGGCCCCTCGCTCTGGCGCTGCGGGATCTGCTGCACGAGGAGCTCGACTGCGCGCGATCCGGCGTCCTCGGTGCGCTCGGCCAGGGTGGTGAGCGTCGGGTGGCAGAACTCGGAGCCGAACATGTCGTCGAACCCCACGACGCTCACGTCGTCGGGGACCCGGTAGCCCCGCTCCCCGAGCCGGCGCATCACGCCGATGGCCAGCATGTCGTTGTGGCACACGATGGCGGTCGCGCCCGAGGCGACGGCGGCATCGGCCGCTGCCGGGCCACCTCCGAGGGTCGGCATGTAGGGGCCGAACCGCCGGGTCTGCATCCCGCGTTCGGCCGCGGCCGCCTGCAGGCCCTGCCAGCGACGGGCACCCGACCAGGACTCGGCCGGGCCACCGGCGAAGACGAACGAGCGATGGCCGTAGGAGGCGAGGTGGTCGACGATCTGCCGGGTGCCGGCGTCGAAGTCCGCGACCACGCAGCCGAGTCCGGACGTGGCCCGGTTGACCAGGGCGATCGGGCTCCGCTCGGCAGCACCCCGCAGCTCGTCGTCGGTCAGTCGCGAGGCGCTGATCACGAACCCGTCCACGGCACGCTCGAGGCGGCGTACCAGCTCGGCCTCGGCCGTCGGGTTCTCCGCCGTGTCACCGAGCACCAGCGTCAGCCCGGCCGCGGCCGCGCCCCGCTCGGCGCCCTTGATGACGCCGGAGAAGTAGGGGTTGGTGATGTCCGGGACGAGCAGCGCGATCGTCTTCGTGCGCCCGGAGCCCAGCGCCTGGGCCGTCGGGTTGGGCACGTAGCCGAGCTCCTCGGCGACCTCGAGGACGTGCTCGCGGGTGCGGTGGTTGACCCGTTGCGGCCGCGTGAAGGCCCGGGAAACCGTCGACATCGCGACCCCGGCCGCCTCAGCGACGTCGGCCAGCGTGGGGCGGTGGTGAGTCGTGGGGGCCATGTGGCCCACGATATGGCAAGAAATGGCAAACGCTTGCCATGTGACGGGCGCCACTCCTACGTTCCCGGGAACCAGACGGACCGGACGCAGGCGGCCGGTCGTGACAGGAGAAGTGGCCCCGATGAACACAGCACCTGAAATCGTCAGGACTCCCCGCAGGGCGGCGGTGGCTGCCTGGTTCGGCAGCGCCCTGGAGTACTACGACCTCGCCATCTACGGAACGGCCGCCGCGCTCGTGTTCCCGAAGATCTTCTTCCCGGAGGGCAACGACTCCGCCGCCACGATCGCGGCCTTCGCCACCTTCGGGGTCGCGTACGTCGCCCGCCCGATCGGCTCGTTCCTGATGGGTCACATCGGTGACCGCCTCGGCCGCAAGACGATCATGGTCGGCACACTCCTGCTGATGGGCGTCTCGACGTTCCTGGTCGGCTGCCTGCCGACGTACAGCGCGGTCGGGCTGCTCGCGCCGACCCTCCTCGTCATCCTGCGGCTGCTGCAGGGGCTCTCCGCCGCGGGCGAGCAGGCCGGCGCCAACTCGATGTCCTTCGAGCACGCACCGGACAACGAGCGTGGCTTCTTCACCAGCTTCACCCTCAGCGGCACCCAGGGCGGCCAGGTGCTGGCCCCGGCCGTGTTCCTCCCGCTGGCCGCCGTGCTCCCCGAGGACCAGCTGCTGGCCTGGGGCTGGCGCGTGCCGTTCCTGCTGAGCGCGGTCGTCGTGTTCGTCGGTCTCGTACATCCGCCTCAAGCTCGAGGAGACCCCGGAGTTCCGCGCCGAGGAGCAGCAGGACGAGGTCGCCAAGGCGCCGCTCGGCGTGCTGTTCCGCGACCACTGGCAGAACGTGCTGCGCGTCTTCTTCGCCGCCTTCATCGCCATGGTCAACACCATGTTCCAGGTCTTCGCCCTGAACTTCGCGACCTCCGACGACTTCGGCATCGGCTTCAGCAACACCTTCATGCTGTGGCTGGCGATCATCGCGAACCTGGTCGCGATCTGCACGATCCCGTTCTGGGCCCGTCTCTCCGACCGGGTCGGCCGCAAGCCGGTGTTCGTCACCGGTGTCCTCGGCAGCGCCGTGCTCGTGACCGCCTTCCTGGGCGCGATCCACGCCGGCAGCCACGAGCTCACCTTCGTGCTCGGCGTGCTGCTCGCGGGCGTCGTCTACAGCATGCCCAACGCCGTCTGGCCGGCGACGTACGCCGAGTACTTCCCGACCCGCGTGCGTCTCTCCGGCATGGCGATCGGCACCCAGTTCGGCTTCGCGCTGGCCGGCTTCACCCCGACCATCGCGGGCTGGCTGATGGACGGCGAGGCCGACAACTGGGTCAAGGTCGCCGCCTTCGCGGTGGGCGCCTGCGTGATCTCGGCGATCGCTGTCATCACCGGTCCCGCGGCCACCCACACGATCGCCACGAGGAAGATCGGCGTCTCCTCCCGGGTGGCTCTCCGCTCGAGCGTGGTGAGCGAGGCATGAGCGGTCGTCGGGTGATCGGTGTCCTCAACGGCCCGAACCTGAACCTGCCAGCCTGACCACGCCGGCAGACCACGTCCGGGGTCCACGCCTGAGCAGACGTCGTTCTCGCTGGGTCTGGTCGGCGCGGGCATCGGAGCCTCCCTGACCCCGGCGATGCAGGAGCGGGAGGGCCGGGAGGCCGGGCTCTCGCTCACCTACCGGCTGATCGACCTCGACCGCCTGGCGATGACTGTCGCCGACCTGCCGGAGGTGCTCGCCTGGGCGCGGCGTCTGGGGTTCGACGGGCTGAACGTCACCCACCCGTTCAAGCAGGCGGTCGTCCCGCTGCTGCACGGGCTGTCGGAGGACGCCCGCGACCTCGGCGCGGTCAACACCGTGGTGATCCGCGGCGGCGAGATGGTCGGGCGCAACACCGACTGGTCGGGCTACACCCGGGCGTTCCAGCAGGTGCTGCCCGAGGCGGTGCACGACCGCGCGGTGCTCGTCGGCGCCGGTGGTGCCGGGGTCGCGGTCGGCTACGGCCTGCTGCGCCAGGGCGCCGAGCACGTGGCGATCCTCGACCACGACCTCGACCGCGCCAAGGCCTGCGTCGAGCGGCTGGCGAACCGCTTCGGCGACTCCCGGGTCTCGATCACCGAGGACCTCGAGGACGCCCTCGCCGACGCCCAGGGTGTGGTGAACGCGACCCCCATCGGCATGTACGGCTACCCGGGCTCGTCGGTGCCTCGCCAGCCTGCTGCGACCGGACCTGTGGGTCAGCGACGTCGTCTACTTCCCGCTGGAGACCGAGCTCGTCGCCGCCGCCAGGGCGCGCGGCTGTCGGGTGCTCGGCGGAGGCGGCATGGCCGTCCAGCAGGCGGTCGGCGCCTTCGAGTACTTCACGGGTCGGCCCGCGGACTCGGCGCGGATGGCGCGCCACTTCGGGGAGCTGACCGGTTGATGCGCACCGGGATCGCGACGGTCTCCCTCAGCGGCGTGCTCGAGGACAAGCTGGCGGCCGCGGCGGGCGCCGGCTTCGACACGGTCGAGCTCTTCGACAACGACCTGATCTCCTCGCCGATGAGCCCGCGCGAGGTCGCCCGGCGCTGCGCCGACCTGGGTCTCGAGATCGCGCTGTTCCAACCCGTTCGCGACGTCGAGGGGGTCGCGCCCGACGCGTTCGAGGCGGTGCTGCACCGGCTGCGCACGAAGCTCGGCGTGATGGCCGACCTCGGCACGACCACGCTGCTCGCCTGCTCCAACGCCCAGCCGGGGGCGCTCGACGACCTCGACCTCACCGCCGAGCAGCTGCACCGGGTGGGCGAGGTCGCCGCGGAGGCCGGAGTCACGGTGGCCTACGAAGCCCTCGCGTGGGGCACCCACGTCAACCGGGTCGGTCGGGCGTGGGAGGCCGTGCAGCGTGCCGACCACCCGGCCGTCACGCTGGCGGTGGACACCTTCCACATCCTCGCCCGCGGTGACGACGGCACCGCGCTGGCCGACGTGCCGGGCGACCGCATCGGCTTCCTGCAGGTCGCCGACGCCCCCCTCCTCGACATGAACCTGCTCGAGTGGAGCCGCCACCACCGCTGCTTCCCGGGACAGGGAACCCTCGACGTGACGGGCGTCGTCGCGGCCACCCTGGCTGCCGGCTACCGGGGTCCGCTGTCGCTCGAGGTGTTCAGCGACGTGGTGCGCGAGACGGATCCGCACGTCACCGCCCGGGACGCGATGCGGTCGCTGGTGTTCCTCGAGGACGACGTCGCGGGCGTCGTACCCGATCTCGAGCCGGGTGTGGTCACTCCGGCAGCGCCGCGTGCGACTCGCACCGACGCCGCGTTCCTGGAGATCGCCAGCCCGCCCGGGCAGGCACGAGGTGGCCGAGATCCTCGGCCGGCCTGGGCTTCGGCGTGGCCGGGCAGCACCGCTCCAAGCCCGTGACGTGGTGGCGCAACGGCGACGCCCACGTCGTGCTCAACCAGGAGCCGGTGCGTACGCCGCACGCGTCCGCGATCGGGGTCTCCGCACGACCGGTCGAGGCCGTCGCCGCCAGGGCGTCCGCACTCCTCTGGCCGGAGGTCGACACCACACGCGGTGCCGGCGAGGCGATGCTCCCGGGGATCACCTCGCCCTCGGGCCTGCACGTCTTCGTCAGCGACACGCCCGGGCACCCCGACCACTGGCAGGGCGACTTCGAGCCGACGGGCGAGCCGCGACGCCGGCGTCCGCCAGCGGCATCGACCACGTCGTCATCTCGGTCTCCCCGTTGCAGCTCAACGAGGAGCTGGCCTTCTTCCGCACCGTCTTCGGGCTGGAGTCGGGGTCGCCCGAGGAGTTCATCGAGCCCCATGGTCGACTGCGCAGCATCGCGCTGCGGCCACCGGAGGGCGACCTGCGGGTCGTGCTCAACGTCACCGAGGCATCACCCCAGAGCCCTCATCCGCACGGCGTGACCCAGGTCGCCCTCCGCTGCGACGACGTGGCCGCCACGGTGGCCCAGCTGCGCTCGCGCGGCGTACGACTGATGCGAGTGCCGGACAACTACTACGCCGACCTCGACGCGAGGTTCGGCCTCCCGGCCGAGCTCCTGGAGCAGCTGCGCGAGCACCAGCTGCTCTACGACCGTCAGGGCAAGGGCGAGCTCCTGCACGCGTTCACCGAGGACCTCGGCACCGGCTTCCACGTCGAGGTGCTCGAGCGACGGCACGGCTACGAGGGCTACGGCAGCGCCAACACCTTCGTTCGCCTCGCCTCCCAGCTCGGCGGTACCCGCACCGGAACGGCTGCTTGAGGGGTCCAGACCGGTGTGATCAGGAGCTCGAGGCGGGTACTGTCGAGAGGAAGGTCGTGGAGCCCGCAGCGGCCCGCGCACCACGTGGGTTGCCGATGCTCCACACCTTGAACGACTCAGACCGGGAACAGGAGCAGGCGATGGCTCGGTCCACGGGGCCACGGTGCGCACGGCGACCGGCACACGATGGCCGTCGTGTGACGTCGGGCCCGTCGAGGACCAGCTGGACTGGCTGTGCCAGGCGGCAGTCGTCGTCACGGAGGTGAGTTGCTGTGGGATCACCATGGTGACCCGAGGTGGACAGAGCGTGACAGCGCACGCGTCCGACGACCGCGCCCGCGCTGTCGAGGACCTGCAGCACACCTTGGGCGAGGGGCCCGGAGTGGCCGCGTCCGAGTCCGGTGCCGCGGTGCTCGTCCCGGACCTGCGCAACGGCGCCGACCACGGCCAGAGCCGGTGGCCGGTCTTCGCCCGTGACGCCGTGGAGTTCGGCGTGCTCGCCGCCTTCGCCTTCCCGCTGCTCCTCGGCACGCTCGAGGATCGGCGCCATGAGCCTCTACCGCACCACGCCGGGCGGGCTGAGCTCAGCAGCAGCTCTCCCAGAGCCTGGTGGCTGCTGACTCGGTGGCCCTGACGCTCGCGGAGAACGGCGACGGCCTGCCCACCCGTGTCGACCACATGGACCCGATGCGCGTACATCAAGCAGCAGGGATGGCGATGGTCCAGCTCGGGCTGCCGATCGACCAGGCGCTGCTGCGGATGCGTTCCGTCGCCTTCGCCGAAGGCAGGAGCGTCGACGAGCTTGCCGACGAGATCCTCAATCGCCGTCGGCGACTGTCCCAGGAGGATGCATGACACCAGAGAACAGACTGGAACGACAGGCCATGCTGGCCGAGCGGTTCGTGGCTCTGGCCGACACTCTGGTCGACGACTTCGACGTCGTGGAGGTGCTCGACGGCCTGATGAACACCTGCCTCGAGCTCCTCGAGGTCGACGAGGCCGGCCTGTTGCTGACGCACCCCCAGGGCGGGCTGCAACGGGTGGCGTCCTCGAGCGAGGAGGCCCGCCTGCTGGAGCTGCTCCAGGTGCAGACTCGCGAGGGTCCGTGCTTCGAGGCCGTCGAGACGCGGTGAGCCGATCATGGTCGAGGACATCGCCGTCGACACGCCATCGATGGCCGGCCTTCGCGGAGCGAGCCCTCTCGGACGGCTTCCACTCGGTCTACGCCTTCCCGATGAAGCTGCGCGAGGCGACCGTCGGTGGCCTGAACCTCTTCGGCGTGCGTGAGCACGCCCTGGACGAGGAAGCCCGTGTGATCGCGAAGGCGCTGGCCGACATCGCCACCATCGGCATCCTCCAGCAGCGTTCACTGAACCGGTCCTCGCTGCTCGCGGAGAACCTGCAACGGGCCCTGAACACCCGGATCGTCGTCGAGCAGGCCAAGGGAGTGCTCTCCGAACGGGGCGGCATCCCGATGGAGCAGACCTTCGAGCTGCTCCGCTCCTACGCCCGCAGCAACAACCTCAAGCTCAGCGAGCTGGCGCAGTCCGTCGTGTACCCGCCCAACCTGGCTGACCAGGTGCTGGGACGCACTCCTCGATGAGGTCTGGACCAGCTCAGGGCCACACCCGAGGAGTCCACTAAGGTCATCCCCGGACGAGTTGCTGCTCGTCTCCGCGCCCACTCGGGCGCAGCAGCCCGGACCCCGCTGCTCCGCAACACCTGAGAGCACTGGGCACCCATGGACTGCACCCACGTTTCGGCATCCGGCAACAGCCGCCTGCCCTCCTCAGGTCACGCCCGCCGCACCTCGCGCAGCGGGCTCTTCTCGGCAGTCCCACAAACCCGGGGGGACTCGGGCGGGCCACACTCCCTCCTTTCAGGTGTCGCCATTCGCCCGAGCTGGGGTCGCGGCACCCGTCGGCAGCGCAGCGCCGACGGGTGCCGACGATCCAGGTAGCCCGTCACAACCCGAGAGTCCGTGCAACCGCCGCGACAGCGGCGAGCTGGCGGACGTCCGACGAGGTCGGGATGAGGTGCACCTCGTCCGTACCGATCTCCGCCAGTCGCAGGAGGACCTCCGCCAGGTCCTCCTGCGACCCGGCGAAGCCTGTCGTCGGCGCCATCGCGTCGACGAGGTCGCCGGGCAGCCAGTTCATGTAGTGACGCAGGTGCCGGTGCACCTGCCCGCGGGCAGTCGTCTCCTCGCCCAGGGCGAAGAAGAACGACGTGGTCAGCCGAGGTGTGCCTCGCCCCGCCTCCGCCCAGGACCGTCGGGCGAGCTCGAAGAGCTCACCGACCGCTTCGACGTCGAGGTCGAGGGTCACGCCCGCCAGGCCGTCAGCCCAGCTCGGCGGCGTGCCGCACCGTGCGCGCTCCCATGGTGCCGACGAGGATCTCGGGCCCACCTCGCCTGGACCGGTGCGGGCCCGACCGGACGCACCGCCTCGGTGACCCGCTCGCCCGACCAGACCCGGCGCATCACCTCGACGCGGGCCGCCATCTCGCGCATCGTCCGCGTCTCGAGCCCGGCACCGACCGCCCGGTAGTCCTCGTCGCGGCCGCCGACACCGACGCCGACGGTGAGCCGCCCACCGCTGAGCAGGTCGCCGGTGGCGAGGGCCTTGGCGAGCATCACCGGGTCGTGCAGCTGGGGTACGACGACCGTGGTCACCAACCGGACCCGTTGGGTCCACGCCGCCACGGCGCCGAGCAGGGTGAGCGTCTCGGGGTTGTCGAAGGCCATCCGCTCGCCGAAGCACAGCGACGAGAACGGGCCTTCGTCGATCGCGCGGGCCCAGGACTCCAGCGTGGCGGCATCGAGGTCGGGCTCCATCACCGGCAACGTCATCCCGACCTGCATGGCCGACACCCTTGCAGACGGCCACAATCAGCGCATGAGGATGACGACTCGGGAGCTCAACCGGGCGACTCTCGCGCGTCAGCTGCTGCTGCGGCGAGACCCGACGAGCGTCGCTGACGGGGTACGACGAGTGCTGGCCCTCCAGGCCCAGGAGCCCGCCTCGCCGTACGTCGCCCTGTGGAACCGGCTCGATCCGTTCGACCCGGCCGACCTCGACCGTGCCTTCGCCGACGGCACCGTCGTCAAGGCCACGCTGATGCGGATCACCCTCCACGCGGTGCACACCGACGACTACCGCCACCTGCACACCGCGATGCAGCGGACGTTGCGGCCCGCACGCCTGCACGACCGTCGGTTCAGGGCCACCGGGCTGTCGCCTGCCGACGCCGACGCGCTCATCCCGGACCTGCAGGAGTTCGCCGCGGAGCCACGGACGAAGGCCGAGGCCGAGTCGTGGCTGGAACAGCGGCTCGGCGCGTCACCCGGCCCGGGGCTCTGGTGGGCGCTGCGTCAGTACGCGCCGATCCTGCGCGCGCCGACCGGTGGGCCGTGGTCGTTCGCCAGCCAGGCGTCGTACGTCACGGCGGGCACTCCCCCGCCCGTCGAGGACGACTGGGACCTGGCGCTCCAGGTGCTGATCCGTCGCTACCTGGAGGCGTTCGGCCCGGCGTCGTACCAGGACATCGCGCAGTTCGTGCTGGGCCACAAGCCGCCGTTCAAGACCGCCCTGCACGCGATGCACGACGAGCTCGAACGGCTCGAGGGACCTGACGGGACCGAGCTGTACGACGTGCCCGGCAGCCCTCGTCCGGACGCGGACACCGTCTCCCCGCCGCGGTTGCTGCCGATGTGGGACAGCGTCCTGCTCGCCCACGCCGACCGCAGCCGGGTGATCCGCGACGAGTACCGCCCCCTGGTCATGCGCAGGAACGGCGACGTGCTCCCGACCCTGCTGGTCGACGGCCAGGTCGCCGGCGTCTGGCGCCCGGTCGACGGAGGGATCGAGGCGACCTCCTTCGACGCGCTCACCGACGAGGACTGGTCCGGACTCGAGGCCGAGGCGGCTGCACTCGTGGCGTTCCTGGCGGATCGCGAGCCCGGCATCTACGCGCGCTACCACCGGTGGTGGGAGGGCCTTCCTGCCCAGGAGATCCGGCTGCTGCGGGGTTAGATTCGAGGGCATGTCAGAGAGCAACATCACCGACCAGGACCTCGACGACCTCGTCGAGCGCTGCCGGGAATCGGCGGCCTACTTCATCCGTGGCGACATGCACGGCTACCTCCGGCTGATCCATCATTCCGACGACCACACGCTGATGCCCCCGACCGGAGGCGAGACCAGGCACGGCTTCGACGGATCAGAGGAGTCGATCGCGGCGACCGCGGCGTTCTTCCACGGCGGGGAGGCGGACTTCGAGGTCCACCAGACCTACGCGTCCGGGGACCTGGCCGTCGTGGTCGGCGTCGAGCGGCAAGTCGGCGAGGTCGGCCCTCTGCCCGAGCAGGACTACTCGTTGCGGTTGACCCTGGTCTTCCGCCGCGAAGGGTCCGACTGGGTCCAGGTGCACCGCCACGCCGACGCGCTGGTGCACGAGATCAGCTTCGACCAGCTGGCGGCCCTGGCTCGGGGCTAGGCCCCGGTTGCGACGTCGGTGTGGCCGGCCCACGACTCGCGAAGCGGGACACGATCATGGCGACGAACGTGACCAGGTAGACCTGCCCGACGACCGCCTCGGAGACGACCAGCAGCCGCCCGAGGTCGCTGGCCGCGGTGAGGTCACCGACGCCGAGCGTGCTGATGGTCTGCAGGCTGACGTAGGTGTACGTCGTGCTCGACACGTCGTCGCCGAAGAACGGGTTCGGCCCCACCACGTCGACGAACTGGAACAGCGACGCGTAGGCGATCGCGATCTGCAGGTACGCCGCGATCGCTCCCATCACGGTCTGGATGGTCACGACGGGTGGGAGACCAGGCGCCGCGCCACGACGTACGGCACCAGACAGGCGGCCACCAGCCAGAGCAGCTCGCCACCCAGGTCGGTCCTCGGGGCATCGCTGAAGATCTGCCCCAACGCGATCACCAGGTTCGCCAGCAGGGTCGCCGCCACCAGCACGTCGGCCGCCCGCCGCCACCGTCGCGGCGCTGCCCCGGCCCGCACCGCGAACACCAGCGCGAGGCCGCTCACCGCGTGGGTCGCCAGGGCGGCGATCGCGGAGCCCCGCACGTCGATCAGCGCCTGCGCACACACGGTGACGAGCACCAGCAGCAGCACGATGCCGAAGCGGTCCGCCATGCGCGGCAACGGCTCGTGGTCGTCAGAGGGTCGGTGCCACACGTCCACCTCCGCGCCAAGGGATGCCGGTTCGAAGGCTATCGCCGCAGCAGGCTGCCACCGCTCAGACCGGCGGGTGCGGGTCGTACTGGATGCCGCGGCGGACCTCGCGGGCCCGCTCGACTCCCGCGAGCCGGGCCACGAGGTGCAGGGCCATGTCGATGCCCGCGGAGACACCGGCGCTGGTGATCAGGTCGCCGTCGTCGACGAACCGGGCATCGACGTCGGTCATCACGGTGGGGTCGAGCTCGGAGAGCAGGTTCAGGGACGCCCAGTGCGTGGTCGCCGGCCGCCCCTTCAGCAGCCCGGCTGCCGCGTAGACGAGGCTTCCGGTGCACACCGAGGCCATCAGCGGGACCGGCTCGCGCTGGGTGCGGACCCAGTCGAGGTGGTCGGGGTCGCGCAGCAGCCGGCGGGTGCCGTGGCCACCGGGGTGGATCAGGACGTCGAGCGGCGGGTGCGTCCTCGAGCGAGTGGTGGGCGCCCAGGACGAGGTTCTTCGCGCCGATGACGTCCGCGCCGCCGGCGGACAGGCACGAGATGGCCCAGCCGTCCTCGGGGTGGTGCCGCGTCCAGTAGGCGAGGACCTCCCAGGGACCGACGGCGTCCAGCTCCTCGACGCCGTCGAAGAGCAGCAGCCCGATGTGGCGCTGCGCGGACGCATCCTCGACGCTCACCGTGTCGGGTGGGGTGGGTTCTGCATCTGGTGCCTCCTGGCGTCTCGTGGATGTGCTCGCAGGATCGGCCTCACCCTCAGCTCGCTCGCCTCCGGGGTGCGCTCGCCCCGGCCAAAGCGCCGGGTTTGCGACGGTGCGCCGGTCGTCGGCCCGGTAGTACGGTCGCAGCGTGCTAGTCGGCCGCGACCTCGAGACCGCGCACCTGGCCGGACTTCTCGAGCAGGCTCGGCACGGGTCGTCGGCCAGCCTGGTCGTGCACGGTGAACCCGGTGTCGGCAAGTCGGCCCTGCTCGAGGCGCTCGTCGCGGACGCAGGCGAGGCGCTGGTGCTGCGGACCCAGGGCCTCGAGGTCGAGGCGCCGCTGGCGTTCGCGGCCCTGCACCGGCTGCTGCTCCCGGTGATGCGGCTGCGTGAGCATCTCCCGGCTCCGCAGGCCCGGGCGCTGCGGGTCGCGTTCGGCGAGGAGGACGGGCCGTCGATCGAGCCGTTCCTGGTGGCGGTCGCGACGTTGTCGATGCTGACCGCGGCCGCCGAGGAGAACACCGTGCTGTGCGTCGTCGAGGACGCGCACTGGCTCGACTCCGCGACCGCGGACGCGCTGCTGTTCTGTGCGCGCCGGCTCGGTGCGGATCGCGTGCTCCTGGTGTTCTCGGCCCGGGACGGGGCCGCGACACCGTTCCGCCCGGACGGCATCGGTGAGCTGCAGCTGACCGGGCTCGATCCGGCCGCGGCGCGCGAGCTCCTCGACCAGCGACCGGGAGACGCACCGGCGCCGGAGGTCACCGAGCGGCTGATCGCGGAGAGCGGCGGGCAACCCGCTGGCCCTGCTGGAGCTCCCGACCGAGCTCAGCGCGGACCAGCTCGGCGGCTCCTCGCCGCTGCCGGCGCAGCTGCACCTCACCACCCGCGTCGAGCAGGCCTTCCTCGACCGCAGCCGGCTGCTGCCGCCGCCGGTGCAGTCACTGCTGCTGCTCGCGGCCGCCGACGACACCGGCGACCTCGCCGTCGTACGCCGCGCCGCATCGACGCTCGGTGTGGGCGAGCAGGCTCTCGAGGCCGCCGTGGCCTCCGGACTCCTCATCGCCGAGTCGGAGTCGGTGCAAGGTGCGTCACCCACTCGTCCGCTCGGCCGTCTACCAGGCCGCCACCGGCGAGCAACGCCGCACAGGTGCACCAGCGCGCTGGCCGACGCCTTGGCCGGTCTCGGAGACTCCGACCGCGAGGCGTGGCATCGCGCCGCAGCCGCCGACGGGCCCGACCCCGAGGTCGTGGCGGCTCTCGAGCGTCGTCGCGTCCCGTGCCGAGCGTCGCGGAGGCGTACGCCGCCGCGATGACCGCCTACGAACGCGCGGCAGCACTGAGCACCGAGCCGCCGCAGCGTGCCGCGCTGACGTTCGCCGCCGCCCGCACCGCCTGGGCGTGCGGGCAGGCCGCCGCGGCCCGAGCGCTGCTGGCCACGGCGCGAGCAGCCGCCGACCGACCCGGTCCTGCTCAGCGACATCGCGCGTCTGAGAGGACACATCGAGGTCAACATCGGCTCGGCCACCGACGCTCACCAGATCTTCATCGACGCCGCCCGCGCCGTCCACGACGCCGACCCCGCTGCGCGCCCTGGAGATGGCCGTCGCCGCCGCCATCATGCGCACCTACGCGGTCGACAGCGGCGCCGCCCTGCCGCCCGGCGACATCGTCGTGGAGCCCTCAGCGGGCGACACTCCTCGAACCCGCTGCCTCAAGCAGATGCTCGTGGCCATGACGCTGACGACCGAGGAGGACTGGTCCGGTGCCGTCGCCGCACTCGACTCGGCACTGGCGAGCGGCGAGGAGGTGGACGACCTCGCCGTGCTGGGAAACCTCGGCAACGCCGCACTGCAGCTGGGTGACGACGCATGCCCAGCAGCGTTTCTACACGCTGGCGCTGTCGCGAGCCCGGGACCGTGGCGCCGTCACGGCGGTGGTCTACGCCCTCCAGCGGCTGTGCTTCGGCCATCTCGTCGCCGGGGACCTTGCTGCGGTGCGCAACCAGCGCCGAGGAGGCACTCGCGCTCGGGCAGAGCATCGGTGCAGCGCGCGATGACCGCCCCTCCGATGGCCTGGCTGACCCTGCTCGCCGCGCTGCAGGACCGGGACGACTACGACGACCCGCCTGCGCGACCTCGACGAGGTCGTGGCGGCGTACCCGCTGGGCATCCTGACCGACCCCGTGCACGACCTCACCCGGTGGGCCAAGGGGATCCGCGCAGCGGCGTCGACGGGAGACACCTTCGGCGCCCTCCATCACCTGAGTCGGTTCCGGCTCCCGGTCCTGGCCCGGATGGCCGCCGTCGAGCGCATCGACGCAGCGGTACGAGCCGGTGAACCCGACCTTGCCCGCGCGGTGGGTCGACGAGCTCGCCGGCTTCGCCGACGGCCACCGGGCAGGCCGTGGGCACTGGCCACGGTCGCCTACGGACGCGCCATGACCGCTGCTGACGCGGACGAGGCGGAGGCCCTGTTCGAGGAGGCGCTGTCCCATCACCTGCGCGCCGGTCGCCGTACTGGACGAGGCTCGCACCCACCTCGCCTACGGGGAGTGGCTGCGTCGCACCCAGCGTCGCGTCGACGCCCGCCAGCACCTGCGGCAGGCCCTGGAGACCTTCGGCGACGAGCACGCCGAAGCCGCTCGTCGACCGCGCGACCGCAGGAGCTGCGCGCCTCCGGGCGAGACAGCCCGCAAGCGCGACGTCTCCACCCTGGTGAAGCTGACCCCGATGGAGCTCAAGGTCGCCCAGCTCGTGGCCTCCGGCCTGTCGAACAAGGACGTCGCCGCGCAGATCTGGGTCTCGCCACGCACGGTGGCCTTCCACCTGCGCAACGTCTTCGCCAAGGCCGGCATCACCTCGCGCGGCGAGCTGGCGCAGCTCGACCTCGGCTGAGCGAACGCGACCTGGCGATCCCGGCCATCTGACCGGGGTGAGCAAACCCGTTCGCGTCCACGCTCGACAGCAGTGCACCACCGACTGCGAGAGCGAGACCGTCATGAGCGTCGACATCCACCCCACCACCCAGCCGAGACGAGGTCGTGGCCCCGCGACCGCGAGCCGCCGGCCCCGGACCGGTGGGCCGCATCATCGCCGGCTCCCTGGCCGCGGGCGTCGTGACCGCCCTGGTGCTCACCCTCGTGGTCTTCGCCGGCGGCACCGAGAGCATCATCACCGGCGCCGTGCTGCTCGCCTTCGCGTTCGGGTGGGCGCTCATCGCGGTCCTGACCGTGCGGCACACCGAACCGCCCGCAGCGCTGGGCGGCCGTCCCCGCGATCGCGATGGGCGCCACCGGGCTCGCGCTGCTGGTGCTCACTCCCGGACCCGACACGATGACCTGGCTGAGCTGGGTCTGGCCGCCGGTGGCGCTGGCGCTCGCGGTGTGGATGTTCGTCCAGATGCGTCGCTCCCTGACCGGTGCCGGACGCTGGTTGCTCACTCCCGTCATCGCCGTCCTGGCGCTCGCAGCCGTCGGCGCGACGTACGAGAACATCGCGCTGGTCCGCGACCAGGACGACCTTCGCCGCCCCCGGAAGGCTGTACGACGTCGGCGGCCACCGGCTGCACCTCGACTGCCACGGCCACGGCGGCCCCACCGTCGTGCTCTCCAACGGCATGGGCGAGATCTCCGCCTCCTGGGCCCGGATCTCCGGGCCCGTGGCCGAGACCACCCGCGTGTGCGCCTACGACCGCGCCGGACAGGGCTGGAGCGAGACGCCGAGCGACCCCCAGGACGGCATCGCCGCCGCCCAGGACCTGCACACTCTGCTCGCCGCCGCCGGCGAGACCGGCCCCTTCGTGCTGGTCGGCCACTCGACCGGAGGCACCTACGCCCTGACCTACGCCGCCCGCTACCCCGAGCAGGTCGCCGGACTGGTGCTGCTGGACAGCTCGAGCCCCCACCAGCTCACCGCAGGTCGACGCCTATGCCGGCCAGTACGCCGTGATGCGGCGCGGCTTCGCGCTGCTGCCCACCCTGGCCCGGCTCGGCCTGGCCCGCCTGGCCCCTGGCGCGGACCTGCCCGCACCGGCCGGCGACCAGGTCAGCGCGCTCACCTCCACCGCGAAGTCGGCCCGCAACGTGCGTGACGAGCTCTCGGTCGTCCCCGAGGGCCTTCGCCCAGGCCCAGGCGCTGACCACGCTGAACGGTCGTCCGCTCGCCGTGCTCACCGCCTCGGACTCCCTCGAGGGCGCCGGGTGGGGCGCCGCCCAGGACCAGCTCGCCGACCTCTCGACCAACCGCGTCCACCGCACCGTGCACTCCACGCATGCCGGCGCTGATCGAGGACCAGGGCCCGGCCAGCGGAGTCGGTGCGCGCCATCGACCGAGGTCATCTCCGCGGTCCGCACCGGCACACCGCTGGACCAGCCTGACCACCCACCCGAGCAGCATCCCGATTCCACCGACCCATCACCACCCGAGGAGTTCCGATGTCCCACACCACCCACCCCGCACCCAGCCCCGCACCGACGAGGCAACCGTCCCCAGGAAGTCGTGGGCGCTGCTCGCCGTGGCCCTGGCCGCCCAGATCCTGGTCGTGCTCGACATCTCGGTCGTCAACACCGCGCTGCCGTCGATCGGAAGCGCCCTGCACCTCGAAGGCAGCCAGCTGCAGTGGCTGGTCACCGCCTACCTGATGATGTCCGGCGGCGGACTGCTCTTCGGCGGCCGGATCGCTGACCTGCTCTCGCGGCGCCGGGTCTTCCTGACCGGGCTGAGCCTGTTCACCGTCGCCTCGCTGGTCAGCGGGTTCGCCGACAGCGGCAGCCAGCTGATCGCCGCGCGCGCCGTACAAGGACTCAGCGCCGCGCTGCTCACCCCGTCCGCGCTGTCGCTGGTCATGACGACCTACGCCGGCACCCAGCGCAGGACCGCGCTCGCCCTGTGGGGTGCGGTGGGGAGCCTCGGCGTCGCCGCCGGGGTGCTCCTCGGCGGTGCACTGACCACCTGGGCCGGCTGGCAGGCCATCTTCTGGATCAACGTCCCCATCGGCGTCCTCGCCCTGCTCGTCGGACGCCACGTCATCGCCAAGGACACGGCCGGCCCGACCCAGCGTGCGCGACTTCGACCTCCCCGGGGCCGTGGCGGTCATCGGCGGGCTCGCCACCCTGGTCTACGGGATCAGCGCCACCGAGAGCCACGGCTGGTGGTCCGTCCCCACGGTGCTGGCCTTCACCGTCTCCGCGACCCTGCTCGTCACGTTCCTCAAGCTCGAGCAGCGCGCCGCCAAGCCGTTGTTCCCGCCGCACGTCTGGAAGCTCAAGGCCCTGGTCTCCGGCACCGCGGTGATGCTCGGGGTCACCGGCATCCTGGTCGGCACCGTCTTCCTCACGTCGATCTTCCTGCAGACGGTCCTCGGGTTCTCCGCGCTGGAGACCGGGCTCGCGTTCCTGCCGTTCGCCCTCGCCATCACCGCCGGCACCCTGGTCGCCCGCCACCTGCTGGCCCACCTCTCCCCGCGGGTCATCGCGACCGTCGGGCTGCTCATCACCGTGGCCGCTTCCCTGTGGCTGTCCACCGCCGATGCCGGGGCGCATCTCGGCACCGACATCCTCCCCGCGCTGTCCGCGCTCGGACTCGGGGTCGGCATGGTGTTCGTCCCCGTCTCGGTGACCTCCATGACCGGCATCCCGGACTCCCACGCCGGCGTCGCGTCCGGGTTCCTGATGACCGGCCACGAGGTGGGCGCCGCGCTCGGTGTCGCCGTCCTGTCGGCGGTCGCCAGCGCCGCCGGCTCGCTCACCACCGCTGCCGGTGCGGCCGAGGCGTTCTCCGCCGGGTTCATCGGCGCCGCCGTCATGGGTGCCGTCGTTCGCGGTCTTCGCACTGCTGCGGATGCCCGCCGCCCTGGTGGCCGAAGGCGGCGGCCACCTGCACATGCACTGATCGGACAGAACGGCTGTGGCCACCCCATGGAGGGGTGGCCACAGCGCTTCAGTCAGCTAGACGCGACTTCGCGACGCCTACGCTGTTTCGAACAGCTCGCATGGGAGGTCCGATGGATACCGAGGCTGACTACGTTTCCCCGGAGGATCGGGCAACAAGCGCTCGAGATGTTCTCCAGGCCCGCGCACATTCGTCCGAGCCCGCGAGCGGCCCGCCTGAGTTCAGGTCCGACTCGAGTCTCTGCGACCGCTACTTCTACGCCGCGATCGCTCATTTCAACCTGGCTTCGCTGGCGCAGGACGATGCGACCTTCTTCGCCCAGTTCCAGGCAGGTCAGGCGTACATCCTGCTCGGACAGGCATGTCAGGAGCAGGTCGCAGGTAGCTAGGCGTAGAAGTGATCAGGGCCCGATGCTGCACGAGGGTCTGTTGACAGTCCTCGACGGCGGGAGGAATGTTGTTTGGCAAGAATGACAGCGCGGCCTCGGGCACGTAGAGGGAGCCAGTCTCATGTCGACACCAGACTCGCCACGACCGTATCTCGAGGAGAATGCGCTCATCGTGCAGAAGCGCGATGTTGAGGAGTTTGTCCCCGCCACGGTGGACCTGATTGGTTACCTCGCTCGCGATGCGAAACCGGACTACTGGCGCATCTACTTCAACGACAAGCTGGACTCCTATGTGCGGGTGCCCGAGGTGTCGATCGTGAGCAATCGCCCCCATCCTCGCGAGGATGGCCCCGTGGCGCGCACGGTGGTCCGGGTCAGCGCCGATCAGGAACTGAACCACGTGGCCGTGGCTCCACAAGAACTTCAGGCGGGTTTTCTCGGTGGGGAGTTCGTGACCAAGCTGTCTCCCGGGATGTCGTTGCCGACCCCCGGTTCGGCGACCGCAGGCACCAGTTGGCCGTGCCTGGTGGTCACCGCCACCATCGTCGTCATCACCATCGAGCGGACGCCCGGACCGCCGGCGTTCACCGCGGCGGAGACCTCCAATGCCAGTTGCTGCTTGTGCTGGACGCCAGAGGCCACCTGCCCGTACGAGCCCTGACACGCCTCCCATGCCAGGGAGGATGCGAGCGACCGACATCGTCCGCTACCTGGTCGACGCCTCGCTGATGGACAGTGCGCACGCACTGCACCCCGACTTCGAGGTCGTCGCTGCGCCGCGCCGGAACAACAACTTCCTCGTGCTCGATCCCGGAGGTGACGACCTCATGGTCAAACAGGCCGTGTCGGAGGATCGTGCGGTGACGCTGGCTCGGGAGGCGATGGCCTACAGGGCCTTCGAGGACGATGGAACGCCGACGGCCTGGCGTCCACGATTCCACCACTACGGCGAGACCGAAGGAGTGCTGGTCCTGGCACTTGTGCCGGCGACATCGACGTTGCGCCAACGGATCGTCGCATCGGGCAAGGTGTCCCGCATCGTGGCCGAGGTTCTGGGACGCACCCTCGCGCAGGTGCACGCTCAACCACCGCACCCGAGGCGTGGGCAACCGTCGCCCGCCAGCTCCACCGGGCCGCCGTGGATCCTGTTTCTCGATTGTCCGGATGCCAGTGCGCTCGAGTCCAGCAGTGGCGCCGCGTTGGAGATGATGCGCATCTTTCAGTCCTCGAACGATGCGTGCCGAGTGCTCCGCGAGCATCGGCTCGGCTGGCGTTCGGACCTGTTCGTCCACGGCGACCTCCGCTGGGAGAACTGCCTGGTCGCCTCGGGTCGTGGTCGTCCCACCATCTGCCTGGTCGACTGGGAGCTTTCGGGGGCCGGCGACCCGGCCTGGGACCTGGGGTGCTTGCTCGCCGGGTATCTCCGCCTCTGGTTGGACTCCGTGCCGATCCTGTCCGATACGGCCATCGAACCAGCTCTCGCCTCCGCCCGGTTCCCGCTGAGTGGCATCCAACCGGCCACCGCATCGCTGTGGGCCGCCTATGTCGGGCAGCGACAGGACACGCAGGAGACGGCATCCGCCCTGGCTCTCCGGGCCACGGCGTTCGCGGGTGCGGCGTTGCTGCAGTCGGTCTACGAGGAGGCCCAGACCTCCGCTCTGTTCTCCCCACACCTGGCGTACCGCTTGCAGCTGGCCTGCAACGTGATGGCACGACCACCAGAGGCCGCCGTACACCTTCTCGGCCTCTCCCTCGACGATGCCGCATGACGGCGCCCCATGACGTCGTCAACGAGACTGTCGCGCGGCTGGCCTTCACCTCCCCGTCGAGCGTGACGTGGTACGGCCGGACAGTTGTCGCCCTCCCCGCCAAGCTGCGCCGACGCATGAGCGAGGAGCAGCTGCACCACGGGCTCGTGTACCTGCTCCAGCAGCACCTCTACGAGCACGTCTACACCACCGGGTCACCCACACCATCGAGGGACCGGGTCAGGTTCGTGCCGGCCGACGCAGCGCGTACCGAGTTCGTCCAGCGGTTGTCCCGAGCCAACGCGGGCCAAGGTGGCTGGGACCCGGGCTGGGTGCCCTCCAGGACGGCCCCGCACGTCGTGAGCAGGGGTGGTTTGCGTGTCTCGGCGCGGCCGGGGTCGTTGCGTCAGCCAACGTCGACCTCTGACTCGGCCCCGGACCACGCTCCGACCGGACCAGATGGTGTCGAGATGTGGCGTCCCAAGGAACTGCCCGCAGCATCGCCCGGCTACTACGTCGCCCTCGGAGACCGGGATCTCCCTGCACAGGGGACCGCCACGTTGGTCCGCTGGTACTGGAACCTCGTCCCCGAGGGCGCGGAGGCCTTCGTCCGTCTGCTCACCGGGTCGATGAACGACCAGCGCATCCCGTTCCAGCTCAAAACGCTCTCCGACCCCGCTCAGTACCAGCGCTGCGACGCCGGGGTCCTCTACGTGCCCCGCGCGGATACCGGCGCTGTGGCCGAGGCCGTGCACCGAGTCCTTCCGACGCTGCGTCCGTACCTGAAGGGAGCGACACCAGCATTCACCAAGCGACTGGCGAGCGGCTTGGGTCTGGCCGAGGACCCGCCTGGTCGCGAGAGCTTCGGCCTGAGTCGGGCGCACCTGCTGGCTGATGGACTCGTGGGTGCCCATGAAAGGGGCCTACCTCGGGCTGAGCGGGTACGAGCGGTCATCGAGCACTTCGAGGCTCACGGGATCTCGATGAGTGCTCCCCATCTCAACCCGGGGTCCGACACTGACTACGACGGCGACTTCGACGATCATCGCGCAGCGTCGTCCTCGCCCCGCAGCGCAGCGTCGACGCCCTCGGATGACGACTGCCGCGCGACCGCGCGCTCGATCGGTCAGGCCCTCCTGGAGCTCGCGCTCTGGTCGGACGAGGAGTGCACGTGGATCGCACCGACACCTGGCACGAGCCAGGACATCACCAGCATCAGCTTCGGAGGGGTCGGCACGGACCTCTACTCCGGCACAGCGGGGATCGCCTGGTTCCTCGGTGACCTGCATGCTGCTGAGCCTGACGAAGGCCTGCGTGCCACTGCGCTGGGCGCCATCCACTATGCGCTGGGCAGCGTGGAGACCGGTACGTCGCCACGCACGGGGCTCTTCGACGGCGCTCTCGGTGTCGCCCTCGTCGCAGCCCGTCTAGCCGCTCCTCTCGGGGACCCGAAACTCGTGGCGACCGCAGCCGATGTCGTCGCCAGCGTCTGCGCCCGTCCATCGCCATCACCCGACTTGTTGGGAGGTGCAGCCGGTCTCGTGCTCGGAATCCTCGACCGTCACGCTCCAGTGGAGGAGTCCGTCAGGCGCGCAGCGTTGGGCCGATGGGCCGACGAGCTCGTGGCCTCGGTGCAGACCACACCGGACGGGGCCTCATGGACGTGGAGTGGCCAACCCACCTTCCGCAACCCGACCGGGCTGTCGCACGGGACGTCCGGGATCGCGCTGGCGCTCGATGCGCTGGCGACGTACACAGGGCGCGAGGACCTGGCGAACTACGCTGCGCATGCGCGCTTCTACGAGCGGAATGCCTTCGCGGCCGATGAAGGCAACTGGGCCGACTATCGCCTTCCTCCCGGACGGCGGACAAGGTGGACGCCGCGGTACTCGGTCGCGTGGTGTCACGGAGCCACGGGCATCGCCCTCGACAGGATGCACAGCCATCAGCTCCACGGCGACGACGAGTCCGCGGAGGAGGCGCGCACGGCGCTGGGGACCACTACCCGTTGGCTGCATCACGCACTCGACGTCAGTTCGCCCGACTTCTCGCTCTGCCACGGGATCGCCGGCAACCTCCAGGTCGTGGAGATGGGCGCCAGTCTCCTGGGCCCCGACCTGGCTCCCGATCCCACTCCCTTCGTGCAGCACGGAATGTCTCGCTACCGCGGCGGGCCGGGCCTGGACGCCGAGCCGCCCGGGTTGATGAACGGGCTGGCCGGAGTGGGGTCCTTCTTCCTCGAGCGCGCGGGGCACACGGCTCCGAATCCGCTCACCATGTTCCTTGACGTCGGCGGGAGGACCCCCGCGTCGCCTCGTCAGGATCGCGGCTCCACGAGCAGGCTTCGGCGTGCGACCGGCCTGCCTTCGAAGTAGCCGGACAAACCCAACGACCAAGGACCCGCACCCGCCAGGGCGAGCGAGATCGTGGCGCTGTCACCCGAGACATCGATGCTGACCCGGGGTCGATCGTCGACCGCCACGTCAACCCGGTCAACGCCTTCCATCTTCAGGATGAGGCGACAATCGGCCGGTTCCACGAGATCCACGGTCACGTCGAACCGCGTCGGGTGCGAGGAAACCATGTCGGCCGCTCGCGCCAACAGGTCGACGTCCTCCTCCAGCAAGTCTTTCCGGGTGGGTCGGTGGATCACGTCCGGTCGCACGCCGCGGTCCTCCAGCACGGTCCCTGTGTGCAGGCCCACCCGGCGGGCTTGACGGACGGCAACGCTCATCTGGCTGCCCGCTGGGAGTGGCTCAACCGGACTGTGTCCCGGGTCGAGCAGGGACGCCAAGAACCCGTGGTCCCAGGCGTTGGCGCCACCCCCTCCGGTGGTGCCGTCGGTGCCCAGCACTGGTCCGATGCCGTGGTCCTGGAATCCTGCGGCGAAGACGTCGGCGGCGCTGTAGCACAACGCGTCGACGATCAAGACGAGCGGGCCGAAGTAGACCTGACCGATCGCGTTGCAGCGCGCAGCATGTCCCTGTTCGATCGGGAACCCGTCGGAATAGACCGCACCGATGTCGTTGGCCTCATGGATGGAGGGCTTCCAGTCGCTGAGCCATGGCACGCGCTCGGCCAGTTCGAGCGTGAGCGGCGTGTTCAGGAAGTGGAACCGCTCGGGATCGACCATGCGTGGCGTGAAGAGCTGCAGGAGTCGCTCGCTCGCCGCGATTGCGCCACCTGGGTTGCCTCGCACATCGATGATCAGGCCGTTCGCAGGAAGCAGGGTGACGATCCGGTGCACCTCAGCCACGAATGCGTCGACGTCCGGCACCTCGAACGTCGGGATGCGCAGATGCACCACGTCCCGCTGCCCGTGGGCCACCACGCCCACCTGGAGGAACGGGCGTAGGGCCTTCGCCACCTCGACACCAGCCAAGGGTGTGCGTCCCTCGCGCACAGGCCGACCCTCCCGACTCTGAGGAGCCAGCACCACCTCCCTCGCCCGTCGCTGGACGTCCACGAGAACATCCAGGCCGCGTGTAGCGGCTCTGGGCGCCTGCTCCGGCGGCCTGTCGGTGTCGTCTCTCACCACTGGGCTCGTGGGGACGTCGATCACCCGCCAGACGAACCGGATGTCCTGACGCACATCGCCTGCCTGATAGGTCAGCACGACCCACTCCTCGACCGGCGGAGCCATGAAGCGAAGTGGTCTCTGGGTGAGGTTGGCCAATCCGCGTGCAGCCCGGGCATCGTCGTTGCCGGCAGCCGTCATCCCGGCCACCTGATCGATCGCACGAGCGATCGGGACGCCGTTCCAGTGCGTGACGTTGACCCCGGGGACGAACTGGGGGTGCGTGAAGCCGAACTCCAACGCGGTCACGACGTACGTGGGGTTGCCTTCCTCGAAGCACTTCTCGAGTCGGAAAGGCAGGATGGCCACCGGCTCTGTAGCGGTCTGAGTGGTGAAGTACACCGTGTGCAGATCCTGGGCAGACAGGAATGCGGACATCAACGCCAGTCGGAAGTCGCCCTCGGACATCTCACGACCGCGACTCCGGACCAACTTCATCCGTCGAACCGGGTCGACCCCGTGCAAGGCACGTTTCAGCGGCAGGTGCACGAACAGGGACTCGAGCAGAAGGACGGCTTGGTCGACAAGGATGCGGCGATCGCTGCTGGTGCCTTCCCCGGCCATGTCCGATGGTGCGCGCACTTTCGTCGCACGGGCAATAGCTGGCCGCAACATCGCGGTTGCCTGTGGCGCGTGGCGGCTGACCATGCGGGGTTCCACGTGCTCCCCCCGCGGCCTACGACCAGGGTGGTTGTGGGTTCGTCCGGATCGACGTTTCGACCCGCAGACACCACACCCACGCCGAGTTCTCGCAGGTCAGGGGCCAACATCGGAGCCGCCTGTCGGAATCGAACCGACGACCTTCTCATTACGAGTGAGACGCTCTACCGACTGAGCTAAGGCGGCGCAACGCCCGGCCTGGCAGCCGGGCATGCCGGACGAGTATAGGGGCGCGGGGGGTGCCCCTTCCAAACCGGGGACCGGCTCAGCAGGAGAGGCCGTCCTGCGGGGCGGTGCCCCCGATCAGGTAGTCGCTCGACGGCGTCGTCGACGCACTGGTTGCCCTGCTGGAAGCCGGTGTGGCCGTCGCCGTCACGGCTGATCAGCCGGCCGGACTCGAGCTGCGAGGCGAGCGACTTGGCCCAGGCGTACGGCGTGGCCGGGTCGCGCGTCGTACCGATCACCACGATCGGCGGCGCGCCCTTGGCGTGGAGCGCCCGAGGCGGCGCGGTGCCCTTGGCCGGCCAGGAATCGCACTTGGCCATGTCGTAGACCAGCAGGCGGCCGAAGGTGGGCGAGGCCCGGTCGAACTCCGCGAAGCTGCTCGGGGACCTGCGCGACGGGCACGTGGTCGGAGTAGTCGAGGCAGGTGACGGCGGTGAACGCCGTGATCTCGTTGGAGGTGTAGCCGTCGGCGTCGCGCGAGGTGTACTGGTCGGCCAGGAACAGCAGCTGGTCGCCGGCCCCGTCGCGGATGGCCTGGGTCAGCGCGATGCTCAGGTAGGGCCACAGCCTGCTCGGCGTAGAGCGGGTACATCACGCCGTACCGCCCGAGCGCCTCGGTCAGCGGGCGACCGCTCGAGGTCGGCAGGGGGTCCTGGTCGAGCTTGTCGAGCAGCTGCCTGATCTGGCGCTTCGCCCGCGTCGACGTCGGTGCCGAGCACGCAGTTCGTCCTGGGCGACGCAGTACTCCACGTACGCCGTCAGCGCGGTCTCGAAGCCCTTGGCCTGCCCGAGGTTGACCTGCTCGAGGCTCAGCGTCGGGTCGAGGGCGCCGTCGAGCACCATCCGGCGGACGTTGCCGGGGAACATGTCGGCGTAGGTGGCGCCGATGCAGGGTGCCGTACGACGCGCCGAGGTAGTCGAGCTGCCGCTCCCCCAGCGCGGCCCGGAGGATGTCCATGTCCTTGGCGACCTCGACCGTGGAGATGTGCCGGGTCAGGTCACCGCTGCGCTCGCAGGCAGAGCTGGCCGAACTCGCGGTTGACCCGGTCGTACTCCGACACCTCGGCCGGGGTGTCGGGGTCGGGGTCGACGCCGACGAACTCGTCGGTCTGCTTGGTGTCGCCGCACTCCAGCGGGGTGCTCTCGCCGACGCCGCGCGGGTCCATGCCGACGATGTCGAAGTAGCGGCTGAGCTGGTTGCCGAAGACGGTCGGCCCGGCGGTGGCGTAGTCGACGGCGGAGCCGCCGGGTCCGCCCGGGTCGACCACGAGCTGCCCGACGCGCTGGGCACGGCGCGCGGCCGGCACCCGGAGCACCTCGAGCTTGATCGTCTTCCCGTCCGGGTCGGCGTAGTCGAGCGGCACCGTCAGCCGGGTGCACTCGTTGCGCACCGCAGCTGCGCCAGTCGAGGTCCTGCTGGTAGAAGCGCGCCAGCTCCGCGGGGTACGACGGCATCGGCGGCGCTGGTGCTCGGAGACGGCGGAGTCGGCGTTGGGTCCGTCGTCGTCCCCGCCGAAGGAGCTCCACGTGGCCCAGGCCGCCAGGCTCCCCGCCGACGAGCACGACCACCAGCACCACGGCGACCGCGACCACGACCGCAGGTGGATCTCCTGCGCGGCGCCGGAGGCGGAGGCCCGTACGGCGCCGACGGTGGGGAAGGCGCCGACATGCGGCAAGGGTAGGCGGACAACGGTGAGCCCGTTGCTCATCGGACGGATCCGGTCAGTCGCGGACGACCTGGAGCGCGACCATCATCGACTCGAGCGCCAGCAGGGGCGGGACGTTGAACTCCAGCATCTGCTCGCGCGCCTCGAAGACCGCCTCGATCCGGCGCCAGGCTCTGCTCCGCCGACGAGGCGTTGGCCAGCGCCACGACGTCGCCGCGCACCTCCTCGTTGACCAGGTCGGAGCCGGCGCGCAGCTGCAGGGTGAGCACGTCGCGGTAGACCGAGACGAGGTCCATCAGCCCGCGGTCGACGACGTCGAGATGGCGTCGCTTGGCCCGCGTCTTCTGCGACTTCTCCATGTCACGGAGGGCGGGGGCGTACTCGCGGGGGCGGCGACCGCGTTCGACGACGCCGTAGGCCCGGTCGAGCTCGGACTTCTCCCGCTGGTCGTGGTCGCTCGTGAGCGAGTCGGCCTCCTCCTTGGCCAGGTCGTGCAGGTCGGCGGCGGCCGCGACGCAGGCACCCAGCGAGGCGAGCCGGCCCGGGATCGCGACGACCTCGCGGCGGCGGCGGCGAGTGTCCTCGTCGCGCGCCAGGGCGCGGGCCCGGCCGATGTGGCCCTGGCTGGCGCGGGCGGCGTACGACGCGGTCTCGACGCCGAGGCCCTCGGCCCGCACCAGGAAGTCGGTGACGTCGTCGACGGACGGGGTCGCCAGCACCACCAGGCGGGTGCGCGAGCGGATCGTCGGCAGGACGTCCTCGACGGTCGGGGCGCAGAGCAGCCAGACCGTGCGGTCGGTCGGCTCCTCGATCGCCTTGAGCAGCGCGTTGGCGGCCTGGTCGGTGAGCCGGTCGGCGTCCTCGACGACCATCACCTGCCAGCGGCGTCCGACCGGGGCCAGCGCCGAGGCGCGGACCAGCTCGCGCACCTCGTCGACGCCGATCGAGAGCTTCTCGGTGCGGGTGACGCGGACGTCGGGATGGGAGCCGACCGCGACCTCGTGGCAGGAGTGGCACTGGCCGCAGCCGCCCTGCTCGCACTGGAGCGCGGCGGCGAAGGCGATCGCGGTGTTGGAGCGACCGGAGCCGGGCGGCCCGGTGAACAGCCACGCGTGGGTCATCTCGCCGGTCGTCCGCCCGGCCACCGCACGCTGCAGCCGCTCGATCACGGGGCCCTGGCCGACCAGGCCGTCCCAGACGGTCATGCCGGCGCCTCTCGAGCGCAGCGTCGAGGCGACGCGCGCGTGCACCTGGGCGGCGATCTCGTCGGCGTCGTCACGGGCGTCGAGGACGAGGTAGTGGTCGGGATCGGCCTTGGCCAGCAGCAGGAACTCCTCGCGGACGCGCTGGTGGAACTCGAGCGACTCGCCCTCGATGCGGTCGCGCTCCTCGAAGCGGGTGAACCCGGCGCTGGGCTCGAGGTCGAGCAGCACGGTCAGGTGGGGCCGCAGGTCGGACGTGGCCCAGCGGGCGACCAGCTCGAGGTCGGCGGCGTCGAGGTCGCGCCCGGCGCCCTGGTAGGCGAGCGTCGAGTCGACGTAGCGGTCGGTGATCACGACCTCGCCGCGCTCGAGCGCGGGCAGCACGACCTTCTCGACGTGCTCGGCCTTGTCGGCGGCGTAGAGCAGCGCCTCGGTGCGGTCGGCGAGGTGCCCGGTGGCCGGGTCGAGCACGATGCGCCGGATGTCCTTGCCGACCAGGGTGTCGCCCGGCTCGTGGGTCAGGACCACGACGCGCCCGTCGGCCTCGAGCCGCTGCTGGAGCAGCCGTGCCTGGGTCGACTTGCCGGCCCCCTCGCCGCCCTCGAAGCAGACGAAGACCCCGCTCGAGGCGTAGACGCCGGGGAACCGATCGGACACGGGTTCACCCTAGAGGGCGGGGGTGTCATCGAGCTGCGGTGGTGGGTGAGGGGGCGCGTTGGTTTCCCCGGGCGCCCGGGGAAACTGCGGCCGGGCGGGCAATACTTCGCCCGCCAGCCCCCAGAATCGCCCGCCAGCCCCGACCGCTTTGTCCCTCAGGACTTCTTGGCGGCCTTCTTGGTCGTCTTCTTGGCGGTCTTCTTCGCCGTCGACTTCTTGGCCCCGCGCTTGGCGGCCTTCTTGGCCGGGCCCTTGGCGCGGCGCTCGGCGAGCAGCTCGGCGGCGCGCTCGAGGGTGATCGCCTCGACGGAGTCGTCCTTGCGGAGGGTGGCGTTGTACTCGCCGTCGGTGACGTACTCGCCGAAGCGGCCCGCCTTCACCACGACCGGGGCCCCGGAGACCGGGTCGTTGCCGAGCTCCTTCAGCGGCGCGGTGGCGGCCGCCGCGCCCGCGCTGCTTGGGCTGGGCGTAGATGCGCAGCGCCTCGTCGAGGGTGATGTCGAAGAGCTGCTGCTCGGTCTCCAGCGAGCGCGAGTCGGTGCCCCGCTTGAGGTAGGGGCCGTAGCGGCCGTTCTGCGCGGTGATCTCCGTGCCCTCGCTGTCGACCCCGACGACGCGCGGCAGGGAGAGCAGCCGGACCGCCTGCTCGAGGGTGATCGTGTCCAGCGACATGTCCTTGAACAGCGAGCCGGTGCGCGGCTTCGCCTTCTTGGGAGCGTCCTCCGGGAGCAGCTCGGTGACGTAGGGGCCGTAGCGGCCGTTCTTGGCCACGACCTCCAGCCCGGTCTCGGGGTGCTGCCCGAGCGGGATCTCCTCGCCGGCCGGGTTGGCGAGCAGCTCCTTCGCCTTCTCCATGGTGAGCTCGTCGGGCGGCAGGTCGTCGGGGACGTTGGCCTTCTTCGCCGCCGGGGTGCCGTCGTCGCCGGGGCCCTCGAGGTAGGGGCCGTACTTGCCGACCCGCAGCGAGACTCCGCTGTCGGCGCCGCCGATCGGGAAGGTCGCCAGCTCCTTGGCGTCGATGTCGCCGAGCTCGGAGACGAGCTTCTTGCAGACCCTCCACCTGGCCGCTGCCGAAGTAGAACTCGGCCAGCTCGGTGTTGCGGTCGCGTCGGCCGCCGGCGATCTCGTCGAGGATGTCCTCCATGCCGGCGGTGAACTCGTAGGACACCAGCCGCGCGAAGTGCTCCTCGAGCAGCCGGATCACCGAGAACGCCAACCAGGCAGGGACGAGCGCGGTCCCCTTCTTGTAGACGTAGCCGCGGTTGAGGATCGTGCCGATGATCGAGGCGTACGTCGACGGGCGGCCGATCTCGCGCTCCTCGAGCTCCTTGATCAGCGTCGCCTCGGTGTAGCGCGCCGGCGGCTTGGTCGGTGGCCCTCGGCCCGGATCGCCGCCGCGCTGACCGCGTCGCCCTCGGCCACGTTGGGCAGCCGCGTCTCCTGGTCGTCGGTCGCGGAGTCGTCGTCGCTGCCCTCGACGTAGGCCTTGAGGAACCCGTGGAAGGTGATCACGCGACCGCTGGCGGAGAAGACGACGTCCTCGCCGGTGCCGGCCGTGCCGCCGAGACGGATCGTCACCGAGTTGCCCTGCGCGTCCTTCATCTGCGAGGCGATGGTGCGCATCCAGATCAGCTCGTAGAGCCGGAACTGGTCACCGGTCAGCCCGGTCTGCGCCGGCGTACGGAACTAGTCGCCGGCGGGGCGGATCGCCTCGTGCGCCTCCTGGGCGTTCTTCACCTTGGAGGCGTAGACGCGGGGAGCGTCGGGGATGTACTCCGCGCCGTAGAGGTCGCGGGCCTGGTTGCGGGCCGCCGCGATCGCCGTCTCCGAGAGCGTCGTGGAGTCGGTACGCATGTAGGTGATGAAGCCGTTCTCGTAGAGACGCTGCGCCACCGACATCGTCGAGGAGGCGCTGAAGCCGAGCTTGCGGCTGGCCTCCTGCTGCATGGTCGTCGTACGGAACGGCGCGTAGGGCTTGCGGGTGTAGGGCTTCGACTCGACCGAGCGCACCGCGAAGTCGGTGTCGTGCAGGGCGCCGGCCAGCGACTCGGCGCGGCTCTTGGTGAGGTGGACGACCTTGGCGTTCGGCTTCAGCTCGCCGTCCTGGCCGAAGTCGGAGCCGCGCGCCACGCGGGTCTGGTCGACGGAGTGCAGCCGCGCCGGGAACATCCGCTGGTCGTGCTTCTCGCCGGCGTCGAAGGTGCCCTCGAGGTCCCAGTACGACGCGACGCGGAACTTCATCCGCTCGCGCTCGCGGTCCACCACGAGCCGGGTCGCGACCGACTGCACCCGACCGGCGGAGAGACCGGACATCACCTTGCGCCACAGCACGGGGCTGACCTCGTAGCCGTAGAGGCGGTCGAGGATCCGGCGCGCCTCCTGGGCCTCGACGAGGTCCATGTCGATCTCGCGCGGGTTCTCGACCGCGGCGTTGATCGCCTGCGGCGTGATCTCGTGGAAGACCATCCGGTGCACGGGCACCTTCGGCTTCAGCTCGTCGAGCAGGTGCCAGGCGATGGCCTCGCCCTCGCGGTCCTCGTCGGTGGCGAGGTAGAGCTCGTCGGCGTCCTTGAGGAGTCCCTTGAGCTTGGTCATGTGCGACTTCTTGTCGCGGGCGACCACGTAGACCGGCTCGAAGTCGTTGTCGACGTCGACGCCCAGACGGGCCCACGACTCACCCTTCAGCTTCGCGGGGATGTCGGCGGCGCTCTGCGGGAGGTCGCGGATGTGTCCGATGGAGGACTCCACGACGTAGCCCCGGCCCAGGTAGCCCTCGATGGTGCGGGCCTTGGCCGGTGACTCGACGATGACGAGCTTGTGTGCCACTGCTTGGTTACTCATCCTTTGCGCTGCTGAGGTTCTTCTCCCCGAGCCTCTTGACCCGTGGGCCCCGTCAAGGTAGCGCGTCGCCGCAACGGCTTTGCAAACCCGTCCACTGTGGACGTGCCGTGGCCCCGAAGGGGCCGGGCCCCCTCACACTGGTCTACTTCCGTCTCCACAACACCGTCGGCACCTCAGTGCTTCCCGTTCCAGCTCTCCCAGAGCGCGGCGTAGGAACCACCCGCAGCGACCAGCTCGTCGTGCGACCCGAGCTCGGAGATGCGGCCGTCCTCCACGACCGCGACCCGGTCGGCGTCGTGCGCGGAGAACAGTCGGTGGGCGATGGCGATCACCGTCCGCCCCTCCAGCACGGCGCCCAACGAGCGCTCCAGGTGCCGCGCGGCACGTGGGTCGATCAGCGAGGTCGCCTCGTCGAGGACCAGCGTGTGGGGGTCCGCCAGCACCAGTCGCGCCAGGGCGACCTGCTGGGCCTGGGCGTCAGTGAGCGCACGACCACCCGATCCGACAAGGGTGTCGAGCCCGGCCGGCAGCGCGTCCACCCACAGGAGCGCGTCGACCGCGTCGAGCGCCGCGCGGATGTCGTCCTCCGTCGCGTCCGGCGGTGCCGCGAGGGCCAGGTTCTCGCGCAGGGTGCCCACGAACACGTGGTGCTCCTGCGTGACCAGGGCGACGTGCCCGCGCAGCGTCGGCAGGGCCAGCTCGACCAGGCCCACGCCGCCGACGGCGACGGTCCCCGTGCGCGGCGGGTGGATCCCGGCGAGCAGGCGACCGAGCGTCGACTTGCCGGCACCCGAGGGCCCGACCATGGCGACCCGCTCGCCGGGAGCGACGTCGAGGTCGATGCCGTGCAGCACGTCACGGCCCTCGACGTAGGAGAAACGGACGTCCTCGGCGTGCAGCTCCTCGCCCCGCGGCTGGTGCCCGGTGACCTCGCGGTCGTCGGGCACCTCGCTGACGCCGAGCAGTCGCGCGAGGGACGCCGCCCCGAGCTGGAGCTCGTCGAGGATCGACACGATGCGGTCGACCGGGTCGATCAGCATCTGCACGTAGAGCGTCGCTGCGGTGACGTCTCCGAGCGAGACGGTGCCCTGCATGTAGAGGTAGCCGCCGAGCAGCAAGGTCGCGACCGTGGGGATCAGGTAGGACAGCTCCATGCTCGGGAAGAACACCGTGCGCAGGTAGAGGGTGTAGCGCTCGGCGGCGTACGACTCCCGGATGTCGTCGTCGATGGCCGCGATCCGCTCGTCCTCGATCCCCAACGACTCGACGGTGCGCGCACCGTCGACGGTCTCGGTGAGGGTGGCGTTGATGCGGGAGTACGACGCGCCCTCGCGCAGGTAGCCGTCCTTGGCGCGGGCGAGGTACCAGCGCAGGCCGATCACCAGCGGCGGTACGCCGAGCAGGCACGGGATCGCCACCCACGGCCCGACACTGATCGCCGCGACGAAGGTGACCACCGCGGTCACGACCGCGATCGTCCACTCCGGCAGCGCCAGGCGCACGGACCACCCGAGCTGGTCGACGTCGCGACCGGTCCGGGTGAGCAGGTCGCCCGAGCCCGCCGACTCGACCACCCCGACAGGCAACGCCAGGGTGTTGGCGACGAAGTCCTCACGCAGCTCGGCCAGCACCTGCTCGCCCAGCACCTGGCTGACGTAGCGGGCGTAGCGGGTGAGCACGGTCTGCGCGAGCAGGAAACCCGCGAGCACCAGGATGATGCGGTCCACGTGAGCGACCGTCGTGCCGTCCTGCACCGACTCGACGAGGTCGCCGATCAGCCGGGGAGCGGCCAGCCCGGCCAGCGCCGCGAGCACGTGCAGGACGAGCGCTCCCCAGAGCATCCGCGGGTACTGGCGCGCGATCACGCGCACGTAGCGGCGTACCGAACGCCCGCCCGCGATCGGCAGCGCCGTCGCGCCGGCCATGCTCATGACGTCACCGCCTCGGTCTCGCGGGTGACGACCATGCGGTACTCCGGGACCTCCTCGAGCAGGTCGTCGTGCCGGCCCGATCGCCACGATGCGGCCCTCGCGCAGGAACGCCACCGCGTCGACCGCGCCCAGCACCAACGGGCTGCTGGTGGTCACGACCGTGCTGCGCCCGCAGCGCTGGGCCCGCAGGCGCGACGCGATCCTGGCCTCGGTGTGGGCGTCGACGGCCGACGTCGGCTCCACCAGCACGAGCACCTCGGGGTCGAGCGTCAACGCCCGCGCCAGCACGAGCCGCTGGCGCTGACCTCCGGAGAAGGTGCGGCCCTTCTCGGCGACCCAGGTGTCGAAGCCCTCGGGGAGCCCGTCGAGGATGTCGGCGGCCGACGCGGTGTCGATCGCGCGCGCGAGGTCGCCCTGACCGCTCACGTCGAGCCGGTCGCCCAGACGGCCGGAGAACAGGGCGGCCTGGGTGTCGGAGACGACGACCCGGCGGCGTACCTCGGCCCGCGTCAGCGAGGAGAGGGGTACGCCGCCCAGCAGGACCTCGTCGTCGATCACCGCCGCCGGTCAGGCCGAGCCGCTCGGCGAGGGCGGCCGACTCGTCGGGTCGCTCGCTGACGACGGCCACCAGCTGGCCCGGCTCGACGGTCAGGCCGGTGCGCAGGTCATGCAACGCGGATCCCTGCGGGGGTGACTCCGCGGGGTGCTCGGGGTCGGGATGGTCGGTGGTCAGCGCGAGCACGTGGCAGACCCGGTTGGCGGAGACCCGGGCGCGGATCAGCCGGTTGGCGTACTCGGTGGCGGTGCGCAACGGGATCATCAGGAACGCCGAGTAGCCGTAGAACGCGACCAGCTCGCCGGGCGTGATCTGCCCCTGGACGGCGTAGCGGGCACCGATCCACACGACGACGACCACGAACACCCCGGGCAGGAACACCTGGAGCGCGTCGAGGACCGACTGGAGCCTCGCCACCTCGACCCCGGCGCGACGCGTCTGCTGCGACTCGCGCGCGGTAGCGGTCGAGGAAGACCTTCTCGCCACCGATCCCGCGCAGCACCCGGAGGCCGGCGACGATGTCGTTGGCGGTGTTCGAGAGCGAGCCCATCAGCTCGCGCTGGTGGGTGCTGCGCACCTGGAGCGGCTTGAGCAGCGGGCCGACGAGCAGGGTCAGCACCGGCACGCCGATGAGCACGATCAGGCCGAGCGTGACCGAGGTCTGCAGCAGGATCACCGCGACGATCACGAACGAGACGATGGCGCCCGCGAAGCGCGCGCTCACGTCCATCAGGTTCCCGAGGTGCTCGAGGTCGGACGTGCCGATCGCCACCACCTCGCCGGTGGACACCTTGCGCGGCAGGGTGCCGCCGAGCGTCACCGCCTGGCGGCCGACCAGCTGGACGGTGCGGTACGCCGCGGTCAGCCAGTTGGTCACGGCGAAGCGGTGACGGATGATCCCGCTCGCCGCCTGGACCAGTCCGATCGCGGCCATCAGGCCGGCGTACTTCACCAGCTCGCTGGAGTCCTTCGCCGCGACGCCGAGGTCGATCGCGCGGCCGATCACGGCCGGCATCACGGCCTGCGCACTCATCCAGGCGATCCCGAAGAGCATCCCCATCACCAGGGTGCGCCACTGCCCCTTCGCCAGCCACCACAGCAGCCGCCCCGCCGACCGGTGGTCGGCGACGCCGGGATGGTCGAGGGGCAGGACGCGCACCGCCTCACGTTAGGGATCCGGGGCATGTCGACGCGACTGGTTTTCCGGCGCCCCCTGCGGGCTAGCCCGCGTGCGTCGTGGGCGTTGACGGGGCCTGGGCACAGGCGTCTATTGGCAGGAAGGACGGGGGAGACCGAGAAGGAGGTTCGGAGATGAAGTATCTGGTGTCGTGGGAGACACGTCAGAATGCGTCGGAGGAGACATCAGGCCCGCACCCTCGAGGTGTTCGGGAAGTGGTCCATCTCGGAGGGCACGACCTTCCACCAGTTCCTCGGTCGCATCGACGGCCGCGGCGGCTACGCCGTGGTCGAGACCGACGACCCGGCCCTGGTGGCGAAGGACATGGCCACCTTCGCCCCGTTCTTCGAGCTGTCGGTCATGCCGGTGATGGAGATCGCGGACATCGCGATGATCGGCGCACGAGGCAGTGGAGTTCCGGGCCTCGATCAGCTGACCTCGACCGGAAGTCAGGACCTGGCCGGCACCAGTCGCCGGGCCAGCCGCTGTCGCAGCGTGCGCAGCTTGAAGAGCGGGATCGCGAACCGGCCGTTCTCGTTGAGGATCAGGAAGTCGTCGAAGACGTGCATGCCCGGCCGCTTGGCTGCGACGTGGGCACCGTCGCGCACGGCGAGCAGGCGGTCGGGCGCCATCTGCAGGGGCGGCTCGTCCGGCTGGTACGTCGTCCCCAGCGGGTAGTCCTGCCCGGGTGTCCGCGTCATCTCGATGTGGCAGCCCATGACGTGCCGCACCGGCCGGGTGGCCGCGAACTCGACCAGCCGCTCGGCGCTGGCGACGAAGACCGGCATGTCCTCGGCGTACAGACGGCCCGGGTAGACGCTGTCGCCGGTGAGCAGGAACCCGGTCCAGGGATCGAAGACCGCGATCGAGGTGCGGTGGTGGCCCGGGATGCCGGTGACCTCCAGGACCCGGCCGCCCAGGTCGAGCGTCACGACCTCCTCCGGCCACGACGAGAAGCCGAAGAACTCCCGGACCGATGTCAGGCCCCTGCCGACCACGGTGGTCTCGGGGCGGCCGGCGAACTGCTCGTCCCCGGCGACGTGGTCACCGTGGGCATGGCTGTGCGCCACGACCAGGTGGTAGTCCGGCCGGGCGTTTCGCTCCTGCCAGTCCGCGAGCAGCCGGTCGACGGTGGCGCGCAGCGGGAACTTCGCCGGGTCGGCCGTGGCGCCGGTGTCGAACAGCACCGCCCGGTCGTCGCCCATCAGCAGGTAGAGGAACGGCGCCTCGTAGCTGGTGGTCTTGCTCTGCCGCAGGATGACGGTGTGCTCGTCGTAGGCGTGCACCTGGATGAGCGGGCCCGCGTGGGGCGCCTGGCGCGGTACGCCGTGGTCCCAGGCGACATCGAAGTCGCCCTCGACCGGTGCCCCGTGCTCGAAGTCCACCACCGCCTCAGGGTAGGTCGAGAAAGCCCTCCCTGATGAGGTCGCGCACGATCGGGAGGTACGACGCGCGCAGCTCGGCCGGTTCCTGGTCGAGCAGCTGTCCGAGAGCCGCGAGGATCTGGTCCACGCTCAGCTCGCCGTCGCAGGCACCGACGAGGGCGGCCTCGACGGTGTCGACCTGGCGGGCCCGGCGCACGAACCGCTGCTGGCGCAGCACGATCTCCTCGGGGTCGGCGGCTCCCGGAGCGCCGTACGTCTCCTGGCGGAGGTCCTCCCTCGCGATCGGGTGGGCGGTGCCGAGCTGCTCGTCGGTGAGCTCGCGCAACGTGGCCACGCGCTCGAAGAGGCCGGACACCTCGGGACCGATGGGCTGCTCGACGTCGTACGGCCAGTGCTCGAGGCGGAGGCTCGGGCTCTCCGCGTCGGTCCGCCGCAGGTTGATCCAGCCGAAGCCGACCGCCTCTGCGCCCTGGTCGTCGAACCAGGACAGCCAGGTGTCGTAGCGCTGGTGGTACTCCGGGCCGCCGTGCAGGCCCGCGTCCTTCAGCCAGAGCTCGACGTACGTCGGCAGGTCGACCAGCTCGCGCTGCACGACCCACGCGTCGCACCCCTCGATCCAGCCGGAAAGACGCTCGTCCCAGGGCACGTCGCGGTGGATCATCCAGTTCGCCAGCACCTGACCGGTGCCGCCCGGCGTCAGCAGGTCGGGGATCCCGCGCACGATGTGCTCGACCACGCGATCGCCCGGGAGCCCGGAGTCGCGGTAGACGAGGCGCTCGCCGGTGGCGGGCGAGATCACGAACGGCGGGTTGGTGACGACCAGGTCGAAGGTCTCGCCGGCGACGGGTTCGAAGAAGCTGCCCTCGCGGACGTCGATCTGCCCGGCCACGTCGTTGAGCTGGGCGTTGAACCGGGTCAGCCGCAGTGCTCGCTGGTTGACGTCGGTCGCGACCACCTGGCGGGTGTGGGCGGCGAGGTGCAGCGCCTGGACGCCACAGCCGGTGCCGAGGTCGAGCGCCCTCTCCACCGGCTCGCGGACGGTGAGCTGCGCGAGCGAGGTGGCGGCCGAGCTGATGCCGAGGACGTGGTCGCTGGAGACCCGGTTGGGCCGGCCGTCGAGGCCGGGCGTCAGGTCGCTGGCCACCCAGAGGTCGAGGTCGTCCGCGGCATAGGGGCGTACGTCGACCCGGGCCCTCACCTCGCCGACCGAGCGCTCGAGGAGACCGGCGTTGCACAGCGGGTCGAGCAGTCCGGGCAGGGCCCGCTCGACCCGGTCGACCGGCACCGGCGCCTGGAGCAGCCAGAGCCGGGTGAGCGTCTCGACGGGACCGTCACCGGTCGTGGCCCGCAGTCCGGGGAGGGTCTCGTTGCGGGAGAGCGCGCTGTGGCCCGTCGTACCCAACACCTCGGCGACGCCGTCGTAGGTGAACCCCGCCGACGTCAGGGCCTCCCGCAACCGCCCCGCCAGACCCACATCGCCGTCTCCAGTGCTCACCGGCGCCACGCTATCCGCCGACCGGGCACTGGATGTACGCAGAAAAGCGCCGACCGGGCACTCGATGCACATCAGGTGTGCAAGGAATGCCCGGTCGGCGTCGTACAGCGTGCGTGGAGTGCCCGCTCGGCGGAGCTAGACGCTGGCCGCCGTGGGGGCCGGGGCGTCGTCGGTCATCACGTTCGCGCGGCGCTTGGAGATCACGACCGCGACCGCGATGATCGCGACCGCCACGAGGGCGATCACGATCCGCAGGGCGTCGTTCTCGTCCTTGCCGACACTCATCGAGACGATGGCGCTGGCGATCAGCAGCGAGACCAGGTTCATCACCTTGATCAGCGGGTTGATCGCCGGGCCGGCGGTGTCCTTGAACGGGTCGCCCACGGTGTCACCGATGATGGTGGCCTCGTGCGCCGGGGAGCCCTTGCCGCCGTGGTGGCCGTCCTCGACCAGCTTCTTGGCGTTGTCCCAGGCACCACCCGAGTTGGCCAGGAAGATGGCCATCAGGGTGCCGGTGCCGATCGCACCGGCGAGGAAGCCGGCCAGGGTCGCGACGCCGAGGCCGAAGCCGACGGCGATCGGTGCCAGCACCGCCAGCACACCCGGGGTGACCAGCTCGCGCAGCGAGTCCTTGGTGACGATGTCGACGACCTTGCCGTACTCCGGACGACCGGTGCCCTCCATGATCCCGGGGATGTCCCGGAACTGGCGACGCACCTCGAAGACCACCGCCCCGGCGGCGCGGCCGACGGCGTTGATCGCGAGGCCGGAGAACAGGAAGACCACGGCCGCACCGAGGAGCACGCCCACCAGCACGGCGGGGTTGAACACGAAGAAGTCGGCGAGGGAGAAGTCAGTCGCCTTGGACTTCACGATCTCGTCCAGCACGGACGTCGCGTAGGACCCGAACAGCGCGGTCGCCGCGAGCACCGCGGTGGCGATCGCGATGCCCTTGGTGATGGCCTTGGTGGTGTTGCCGACCGCGTCGAGCTCGGTGAGGATCTGCGCTCCCTCCGGGCTCGACGTCGCCGGACATCTCGGCGATGCCCTGAGCGTTGTCGGAGACCGGCCCGAAGGTGTCCATGGCCACGATCACACCGACGGTGGTGAGCAGACCACAGCCCGCCAGCGCCACCGCGAACAGCGAGATCGTCAGCGAGCCCGTTCCGAGCAGGAAGGCGCCGAAGACGGCGGCTCCGATCACGAGAGTCGTGTAGACGGCGGACTCGAAGCCGACCGAGAGCCCGGAGAGGATCACGGTGGCCGCGCCGGTGAGCGAGGTCTTGCCGACGTCCTTGACGGGGGTGTACTCGGTGCCCGTGAAGTAGCCGGTCAGGGCCAGGATGCCGGCGGCCATCACGATGCCGATGACCACCGCGGCCGAGGCGATGATGCGTGGGTCGCCGTCGGGTGCGCTGGTCGAGATCAGGTCGAGGGCGTTCTTCGTGACGCCCTCGAAGTCGGCGAAGCTGCTGGGCAGGTAGACGAACGCCAGCACGACCGAGGCGACGGCGCCGACGGTGGCCGAGATGTAGAACGCACGGTTGATCGTCTTCAGGCCGTTCTCACCGGGACGGGGCACGGTGAGGTAGACGCCGAGCACCGCGGTGAGGGCACCGATGGCCGGGATCAGGAGCGGGAAGACCAGGCCCTTGTCGCCGAAGGCCTGCGAGCCGAGGATCAGCGCGGCGACCAGCGTCACGGCGTACGACTCGAAGAGGTCGGCGGCCATTCCGGCGCAGTCGCCGACGTTGTCGCCCACGTTGTCCGCGATGGTCGCGGCGTTGCGCGGGTCGTCCTCGGGGATGTTCTGCTCGACCTTGCCGACCAGGTCGGCGCCGACGTCGGCGGCCTTGGTGAAGATGCCGCCGCCGACACGCATGAACATGGCAAGCAGGGCGGCGCCGAAGCCGAAGCCCTCGAGCACGTGGGGTGCCTCGTCCTTGAACGTGAGCACCACGACGCTGGCGCCGAGGAGACCCAGGCCGACGGTGAGCATGCCGACCATGGCACCGGTGCGGAAGCCGATCTTCATGGCCGGGTCGCGGCCCACCGAGTTTGCGGCCGCTGCGACACGCAGGTTGGCCTGCACCGCGAGGGACATGCCGAGGTAGCCGACCGCAGCCGAGAACCCGGCGCCGAACAGGAACGCGATCGAGCGTCCGATGCGCACCCCGACGTCGTCGGCGGGCAGCGCGAGCAGGGCCACGAAGGCCACCGCGGCGAAGATGCCGAGCGTCCGGAACTGACGCGTCAGGTAGGCGTTGGCGCCCTCCTGCACGGCGTGCGCGATGTTCTTCATGTTGTCCGTGCCCTCGTCGGCGGTGAGGACCTCGGTACGGAACATCCAGGCCATCGCGAGCGCGGCGAGCGCGATCACGGCGACGACGATGACGAGTACGAGGTTGGCGCCTTCGAGTTGCACGACTGCGGGGTGGAGCCCGGTCATGATTCTCCTCGGGGATCTGTCTGGGGATGACAGCCGCGGAGTCTACGTGTCACAGCGCACAGCGCCGTGACCGGGTTCACACACCGGTCGGTGCGTGTCGCCCGGGAGAGCGGGATCAGGCGCCGAGCGCCGCTGACTCCGAGTCGTGGATCGTGAACACCTTGGCGAGGCCGGTGATCCGGAAGATCTTCAGGAGGCGGTCCTGGGAGCAGATCAGCTCCATCGAGCCGTCGTGGGCCCGGACCTTCTTCAGGCCGCCGACGAGCACGCCGAGGCCGGTCGAGTCGAGGAAGTCGACGCTCTCCATGTCGATCACCAGCTGGTGGTGGCCTTCGCCGACCAGCTCGGTGATCTTGTCCCGCAGCTTGGGAGCCGTGTAGACGTCGATCTCCCCGCCGACGGAGACAATCGTGCGACTGTCCACCTCACGGGTCTGTAAAGAAAGATCCACGGTCACTCCTCCGAGCCAGGGCCTACCCCGGTCCCCAAACTCCTGTGCTTCGTCTGAAATGTATTGAACCACGCTCCGGCGAGCGCCGTGGGCAGACCGTCACTGTCCGCTGAGACACTGGTGGGGTGCAGGTGGTGGATCTCGAAACGCTGGTGGGGCGGCTGGCCGGTGGTCCCGGGCGCAGCGAGAGCCTCACTCACCTCGAGGTGGTCGAGCCACGACCCGCCCGGGAGGTCACGTGGCCGGAGTGGCTCCACGAGCCTGTCCGGGAGGCGTTCGAGCGGCTCGGCGTACCCGCTCCGTGGACCCACCAGCGCACCGCCGCCGACCTGGCCCACGGGGGTCAGCACACCGTCATCTCGACCGGCACCGCCTCCGGGAAGTCCCTCGCCTACCTGCTGCCGAGCCTGCACGCGATCGAGACATCCCGCGGCCCCAAGGGGCAGCGGGGGGCGAGCGTGCTCTACCTCGCGCCCACCAAGGCCCTCGCCCAGGACCAGCTGGCGACCCTGCGCCGCCTCGGCCAGGCGGGGCTGCCCGACCTCCGCTGCTCGACCCACGACGGCGACTCGACGCCGGAGATGCGCGAGTGGACGCGTGACCACGGCGAGTACGTCCTCACCAACCCCGACATGCTGCACCGCTCGCTGCTGCCGGCGCACGCGCGCTGGTCGCGCTTCTTCGGGGCGCTGCGCTACGTCGTCGTCGACGAGTGCCACCACTACCGCGGCGTCTTCGGCGCCCACGTCGCGCAGATCCTGCGACGCCTCCGGCGCGTCGCGGCGCTCTACGGCGCCCATCCGACGTTCGTGCTCGCCTCCGCGACCGTCGCGGAGCCCGAGATCTCGGCCGGCCGGCTGACCGGTCTCGAGGTCGGCGCGGTCACCGACGACGGCTCCCCCCGTGGCCGCACCGCGCTGGCGCTGTGGGAGCCGCCGTTCGTGCCCGGCGTCGGCGAGAACGGCGCGCCCGTACGCCGCTCCGCCGTCAGTGAGGTCGCCGACCTGCTGACCGACCTCGTGGTCGAACGCGTCCACACCCTCGCCTTCGTCCGGTCCCGGAGGGGCGCGGAGACCGTCGCCATCACGGCCCGCAGGCTGCTCGGCGAGGTCGACCCCAGCCTGGTCGACCAGGTGGCGGCCTATCGCGGCGGCTACCTGCCCGAGGAGCGCCGCGAGCTCGAGCAGGCGCTGCGCGACGGTCGCCTCCTCGGCCTGGCCGCGACCAACGCGCTCGAGCTCGGCATCGACATCAGCGGCCTCGACGCCGTGCTGCTCGCCGGCTTCCCCGGCACCCGCGCCGCGCTCTGGCAGCAGGTGGGCCGGGCCGGGCGCGGCGCCCGGGACGCGCTGGGCGTGATGGTGGCCCGCGACGACCCCCTCGACACCTACCTGGTCAACCACCCCGAGGCGCTGCTCGGACAGCCGGTGGAGGCCAACGTCTTCGACCCGGACAACCCCTACGTGCTCGGCCCTCACCTGTGCGCCGCAGCGGCGGAGTCACCGCTCACGCTCGCCGACCTGCCGATGTTCGGGCCCGGCGCTCGCGCTGCGGTCGACGCACTCACCGAGGGCGGGCTGCTGCGCCGACGACCGCGCGGCTGGTTCTGGACCGACCGCCGCCGGGCCAGCGACCTCGCCGACATCCGCTCCACCGGGGGTCCCCCTGTCCGGCTGGTCGAGGACGAGACCGGTCGCGTGCTCGGCACCGTCGATGCGAGCTCCGCCCACGGCACCGCCCACGCCGGCGCCGTCTACGTCCACCAGGGCGAGACCTGGCTGGTCACCGAGCTCGACCTCGACGAGTCGGTCGCGGTGGTGGTGCGCGCTGACCCGGACTACTCGACCTCCGCGCGAGAGGTCACCGACATCGAGATCCTGGCCGAGCGCACGACGGTGTCCTGGGGCGAGGCCCGTCTCAGCCTGGGCAGCGTCCGGGTGTCCCACCAGGTGGTGTCGTTCCTGAAGCGCAAGGTGCCGTCGGGTGAGGTGATCGGCGAGGAGCCGCTCGACCTGCCCGAGCGGGTGCTCCAGACGACCGCGGTGTGGTGGACGCTCCCTGACCACGTCCTGGCCGAGTCGGGCCTCGCGGCGGCGGACCTGCCTGGTTCCGCCCACGCGGCCGAGCACGCCTCGATCGGGCTGCTGCCGCTGTTCGCCACCTGCGACCGTTGGGACATCGGCGGCGTGTCCACCGCCCTGCACCCCGACACCGGCCGGCTGACCGTCTTCGTGCACGACGGGCACCCGGGCGGGGCGGGCTTCGCCGAGCGCGGCTTCCACGCAGCCGCCGCGTGGCTGCGCGCCACCCGGGAGGCGATCTCTTCCTGTGCCTGCACCGACGGCTGCCCCTCGTGCGTGCAGTCGCCGAAGTGCGGCAACCAGAACAACCCTCTCGACAAACCCGGCGCCATCGCGCTGCTCGACCTCCTGCTCGCGGGCGCTCCGTCCGATTAGGGTCGGGGCAACGCCTCGGAAAGGTCGTGCCCCGTGTTCGTCGCAGCCCTGATCGTGCTGATCGTCGCCGTCCTGCTGGTCATCGCCGCGCTGTTCGGGGGTGGCGACGCCACCACGATCGACATGGGCTCGTTCAACATCAACGGTCCAGCGTCCATGGTCTTCTTCGCCGGGATGGGCACGCTGCTGCTCTTCGTGCTGGCCATGCTGATGTTCCGGAGCGGCGCCAAGCGGGCGGCCGCCCGTCGCGCCGACCGCAAGCGGGTCAGCGAGCTGAGCAGCAAGCTCGACGAGTACAAGCGCGAGGAGCGAGACGCCGGCACCCAGCGCGAGGATCTCTGAGCCAGGCGGCGATCGGGCTCGTCACGGGTCCGATGAGCTGACCGCCGGCCCGGCCCGACCTCGGGCGCGCAGGTCGAGGACGCCTCCGGGCAGTCGGGCGGTGTTGGCCACCACGACCACCGACACGTCCCAGCCGTCCACCACGCAGTCGGAGAGCCGCGCCCGGTTGCGGCCCGCCACCGCGGCCGCCTGCCGGCAGGCGTCGCCACCGTCCTGCAGCGCAGAGGCTCCCGCCAGCGCGGCCAGATCGGCCGCGGACTGGGCGATGCGATGGGTGGCCACCACACCGACGATCCCGGCCGCGGCGACGGTGACCGTGACGAGGACACCCAGCATCGCGACCGAGAGCACCGTCCCGGCGCCGTCCTCACCCCGACGTTCGGGGGTCGTCACCACGAGGGCTCCTCGGCGGCCACGGCCTCGGCCGACACGTGGAACGACGCCCACCGGCTGAACAGGCCTGCCGGGCCGTTCACCGGGCTGCTCACCCGGGCAACAACGGCGCCACCCGATCGCGTCAGGCTGATCCGCGAACCGTCAGGGGCGACCCGCTGACCCAGCGACGTGGCCTCGCCCGCGCCCTCTGACCGGGCGGCGGCCCGGGCCGTCTCGCGTGCCGCGTCCAGCGCCCGGACCTGGGTGATGCCGATGCTCACCAACCAGGCCATGGAGAGCGCGAACACCGCGATGAGCGGCAGGGCCATCGCCGTCTCGGCCGTCACGGCCCCGGACTCCTCGCGTCGCTTCATGGCGGTCTCCTTCCCTGGGCTGTCGAGTGGTGCGGCCGGCGGGACGGGCAGCCCCTTCCCCCTCCCGCCGGCCGGGTCGGTGGTTCAGAAGGGCAGCAGCGACTTGATGGCGTTGAAGATCAGCTTGAGCAGGCCCTGGCCCACGTCGCTGGTGAGGAACTTGAACAGGACGGCGGCGAAGCCCACGCCGCAGCCGGTGACGGTGGCGTACTCCGCCGTCGTGGCCCCGATCTGGTCCCTGGTCCTGTCGCTGGTCGTCTCGATGGTCTTCTCGATGGCCTCGTCGCCGACGACGGCGAGTGCGGTCTGGCTCATGCGTTCTCCTGAGTGCTGGCCCGGTCTGGTGAGGCCGGGGTGGATGGGTTGACGGGTCGAGGCTTCTCGAACCGGGGACGGGGCGCGATCACGGCTTCGCGAGCGGTGGAGAACCCGGGCGCGGCGACGGCCTGTGGACGCGTGCTGGTCACCAGAACAGCCGCATCGAGCCGAACACCCCGGCCACCAGCGGCACCACGCCGAGCACCACGAACGCCGGGAGCAGGCAGACCCCGAGCGGCGCCGCCGCCTTCACCTCGATGCTCCGGGCACGGGTCTCCACGTCGGCCCGGGCCCGATCGCGGAGCTCGTCGGCCAGCTGGTGCACGGCCCGGCCGATCGGGGCTCCGGTCTCGTGCGCCCGCCCCACGGCGCGGCCCAGGGGGCCCAGCTCCGGGTGACCCGCCACGGACCGCCAGACCTGCCGTGGGTCGACGCCCACCTCGAGCCGATGGTGGACGGCGAGGAACTCCTCCCCGACCGGACCACCGAGCGCCCGGCTCACGGTGACCAGCGCCGACTCGGGGGCAGCGCCGGCATCGAGGCACGACGCCAGCAGGTCGACCCCCGTGGGCAGGTCCTCGAGCAGCCGCTCCCGACGTCGTACGACGGCAGGGTCCTCGGTCCGCCCGAGGACGACCCACACCGCCACGGCCGCGGCAGTGCCACCGGCCCACCCGAGCAGGCCGCCCAGCATCGCCCACCCACCGGCGAACCCCACCAGCGCCAGCAGCGGCCGCAACCGAAGCAGCATCGCTCTCTCGCGCGGTCGGTCGGACCCCGGCAGCGCAGCCGTCCCGACGATCGGGCTCAGCCGCGAGCGGGGACGGAAGAAGAGCGCCACGGCCACCGCCACCAGGGCGGCCACCAGCCAGGGGGCCACGCCGTTCATCGACCGAGCACGCGGTCGGCGATCCGCTCGAGCCAGAGCAGACCGGCGAAGGAGAGCCCGAGACCCACGGCCAGGCACACCAGACCGGCCGTCGAGCCGGTCAGGAAGCCCACCGGGTCGCCGCCGATCCCGGTGCCGAGCAGCAGCACTCCCGACGGGCAGCACCGCCAGCATCCGCGCGGTGGCGTGCGCTGAGGCCAGCTCGGCGGCGACCAACCGGGCGGTGCGTCGGTCGCCACGGATCGACTCCGCCGCCTGACCGATCGCGGCGGCCAGGCCGGAGCCGGTGTCGTGTGCGACCTGCCAGGTGGCGGCCAGGGTCCGCAGCTGGCCGGCGCCGGGTCGTCGGGCGAGCTCGCGCAGCTGGCCGGGCACGTCGGCCCCCATCTGGCCGGCGACCGCGACCGGTGCGAACTCCGGCCACTCCTCCGCGGCCCGGTCGAGGCTCGCGAGGGGCGGCTGCCCGGCCGCGAGGTCGGAGGCCATCGCGTCGCAGACGGCGAGCACGTGGTCGGCGGTCCGGTCGGCCTCCCGCGCTCTCGCTCTTCGACGGACCAGCCGCCCCACCCCGGCCACGACGAGCGCGAGCAGCCCGGCGAGCGCGAACTGGTGCGCGTCCAGCCACGACCACAGCCCGAGGGCCAGCGAGCCGAAGGTCACCAGCATCAGCGCCCGAGGCACGACCCGAGCAGTCGGGATCGCCTCGGCAGGAAGCGTGGCGCGACCGCGCACCGCGAGCGCTACTGCGGCCATCGCCAGGGCGGCAGCGAGGGCGGTCACGGCTCGACCAGGGCCGAGAGCGCCTCGACGGCGGGACCGGGCCGGACCGACCCGTCCTCCGCGAGGGCCACGCCGGTCACGACCTCGACGCTCCCGCCCGCCCCGCGGGTCACCACCCCGATCTCACGCACCCGGCGCACCCGGTCGTGGTCCGCGACCGAGGTGGATGACCACGTCGACCGCCGAGCACAGCTGGCTGTGGGCGGCCTCGCGGGACAGCCCGGCGGCCAGGGCGAGCCCCTCGACGCGGCTCGGCACGTCGGCCGCGGAGTTGGCGTGGATGGTGGCGCACCCGCCCTCGTGGCCGGTGTTCATCGCGGCGAGCATGTCCACGACCTCGCCACCTCTGACCTCCCCGACGACCAACCGGTCGGGACGCATCCGGAGCGCCTGCCGGACCAGGGTGCGGAGGGTGACCTCGCCGGCGCCCTCGATGTTCGCCGGCCGGGACTCGAGTGCGACCACGTGGTCGTGCTCGGGCCGCAGCTCGGAGGCGTCCTCGACGATGACCAGCCGCTCCTCTGGCTCCGACCAGGGAGAGGAGGGCGTTGAGCAGGGTCGTCTTCCCCGAGCCGGTGCCCCCGCTGATCAGCAGCGCGAGTCGTCGCCGCACCACCGACTCGAGCAGCCCGACCCCGGCCGGCGAGACGGCACCGGCCGCGACCAGCTCGTCCATCGTGAACACGCGCTGCCTCGGGACGCGCAGCGACAGCACGGTGCCGGGCCGGGACAGCGGCGCGAGCACCGCGTGGAAGCGGGTCCCGTCGGGCAGGCGCAGGTCGACGTAGGGCGACGCGTCGTCGAGCCGGCGACCTCCGGCAGCGGCGAGCCGCTGGGCGAGCCGCCGCACCGCCTGGTCGTCGGGGAAGCCGATCCCGGTGCGCTCGAGCCCGGCACCGCGGTCGATCCAGACCTGGTCGGCGCCGTTGACGAGCACGTCGGTGACGCCCTCGAGACGGAGCAGGGGCTCGAGCGGGCCGGCACCGACCACGTCGCGGTGCAGGGCGTCGTGCACGGCGAGCACGGTGGCGTCCCCCACCGGGCGGCCCTGCTCGCGCAACGCCTGCGCGACCAGCTGCGGGGTCAGCGGCGCGGCGTCGCGGGCCAGCCGCTCACGGACACCGTCGAGCAGCTCGACCGGGATGTCACTCACGCTGCGGCTACCGACCGGTCGCGCAGCAGCGTCGCCGCGCACGCGCGGGCCGCCCGGGCGAGGGTGCCGCGTCGCGACCGGGCCGGTCCGGCGCCGAGGTTGATCGCCTCGTCGAGGCCGCGCTGGTCGCCCATCGAGGCGAGCAGCGGCATCCGCAGCAGCCGGCTCACCGACTCGGGAGTGACCCCGCCACGGCTGCCGCGTGTGACGAGGTGTCGCTCGGGCGTGAACTCCGGCAGCCGCGCCGCCACCCGGGCCGCGGAGGTGACCCCGGGCACGGTCAGCGTCGAGACCAGCACCACGTGGTCGCAGCGGGTGATCGTCTCCTCCACGACGGCGTCGCGGTGCCGTGGCAGGTCGACCACCACGGTCTCGAACCCGCGGCGCCCGGCGGAGAGCACCTCGCGCATCGCGAACGCCTGCAACGAGGCCGGCCGATCGGTCGGCCAGGTGAGCACCGAGAGGCTGGCCGGCGCGCGGCAGCGCCTCGCGGAGCGACCGCGAGCTCAGCCGACCCGTCGTCTGGAGCATCGAGTCCCACCGGATGCCGTCGGTCGCCTCGAGCCCGAGGACGCGGTCGACGCCCGCCCCGATGGGATCGGCGTCGACGAGCAGGGTCGACCCGAGGTCGGCCATCGTCTGGGCCAGCGCCGCCGCGAAGACGGTGGCGCCCGGCACCGCCCGACCCACCGATGACGCCGATGGTCACCCCGGGCGCGGCACCTCCGTCGCCGACGTCGGTGAGCAGCTCCACCAGCCAGGTCTCCGACTCCGGCAGCCCGGCGACGGTCTCGGCGCCCACCCCGAGGGCATCGCGGAAGAGCGCGTCACCGACCGGCGTGCGGCCGAGCACGAACACCCGTGGACGTCGCGGCGGGCTGGCCGCCGCCAGCGCGCGCGGCGCAGTCCGCACCGACGAGGACCACGGGCGCTCCGCTCCACCAGCGCAGGGCGAGGGCAGGGTCGCGCACCACCTCGGGCAGCACACCCGCCGCGGCGCTCAGCCGTTGCACGTCGGCGACGAGCAACGGGTCGGACGAGACGAGGAGTGGGGCCGTGGCCTGCCTGGGGGCTTCCATGCCCCGATGCTCGGCAGGCCTCGACGAAGGCGCGAGGACGAGACGACGAGCTGTGGACGGACGGGTGCCTCACGGCGCCTGTGGACGCGAAACGGCCCATCTCATGGGCACATTCGCGCCGCTGCCTACACTGCAGGACATGAGCCCGGTTCCCCGACCGACGGCAGCGTTCTTCGATCTCGACAAGACCATCATCGCGAAGTCGAGCACGCTGGCGTTCAGCCGCGAGTTCCAGGCAGGCGGGCTCATCTCGCGCGGAGCGGTGCTGCGATCGGCGTACGCACAGTTCGTCTACCTCGTCGGCGGGGCCGACCACGACCAGATGGAGAAGATGCGGCAGTTCATGTCGCAGCTGTGCGCCGGCTGGGACGTCGAGACGGTCAAGGAGATCGTCGGCGACACCTTGCACAACATCGTCGACCCCCTGGTGTACGACGAAGCGGTGAGCCTGATCGAGGACCACCACCTCGCCGGCCGCGACGTCATCATCGTCTCCACCAGCGGGTCCGAGGTCGTCGAGCCGATCGGCCGGATGCTCGGCGCCGACAAGGTGATCGCGACCCGGATGGAGATCAAGGACGGCCGCTACACCGGCGAGATCAGCTTCTACGCCTACGCCGAGAACAAGGCCACCGCGATCCGCGACCTCGCCCAGCGTCGTGGCTACGACCTCGAGCACAGCTACGCCTACAGCGACTCGGTCACCGACGTGCACATGCTCGAGGCGGTCGGCCACCCGCACGCGGTCAACCCCGACAAGGACCTGCGACGCATCGCGCGCGACCGCGGCTGGCCCATCCTGGTCTTCGACAAGCCCGTCGCGCTGCGCACGCGGCTCAAGCTCCCACCGGCCCGACAGACCCTCACGGTGCTGACGATCGGCGGTTTCGCGGCGATCGGTGCGGCCCTCTGGCTGAACCTCAGGCGGCGTCGCGCAGCGGCCTGAAAAGTCAAGGGTTGTGTTAGTCCGCACCCCGGCGTACACAGGACACAACAACTCCACAGACTCACACGGTGGCGGTACCCACGCGGCGATCTACCCTTCCTACAGGGCGTTGGTCAGTCCCGGATCTGCCGGGGGCCACAGTTAGACAGTGCACGCCTGGTAGCCAATCCCGTGTGTCGAGCGGCATCGAGACTCCCCAGACTCTGTCTGGGGCAGTCCCGGTGCCGCTCATCTGTCCGGGCTCACGCGACACGCAGCGGGCTCGCCTCGGCGCCCTTCGTCTGCGCCTCGGCGGCGTACAGCAGCCACGCGTGCAGCCCCGCGTCGCCACCGTCGCGATAGCCGCGCAGGTTCGACTCGTACTGCGCGCGCAGGGCCAGGTGCCCCGCCTCGGGTACGACGAGCGAAGCCGGGTCGACTCCCCGCGCGACCAGCACCAGCCGCTCGGCCGCCCGGGCCACGATCCCGTTGTGGGACTCGAAGGGCGCGGCCGTCGCGAGATCGGCGTGCACCAGCGCCGCCACCATCAGCGCCGGCGCGGAGGTCGCCAGCATGGCCTGCGACAGCGACTGCAGCCGGTCGCGCCGCTTCGGCGGAGGCGGGCTGGCCGACGCCGCCGGCGAGCACGTGCAGCCGGGCGAAGGCCTGCAACGGGGAGCGGCCGATCACCGGCACGAGCGACAGCAGCTCGGTGCTCACCCGGACCGCCGACGGCGGCCGAGCTCGTCGCCGGTCCCGGCGCGCACCTCGTCCAGGGAGGAGCCCGATCCCTCGAGCACCGCGGTCGCGTGCGCACCCCTCAGCAGCGACTCCGCCGTCTGCTCCGGGACGGGTCCTGCGCAGGCCCCGGTCGCGCAGCATCGCGTCGATGCCGTCGCGGGTCGCGGCGAAGGCCGAGGGCACTCCCTCGAGCCCGCTGAGCCAGGCGAGCGGATCGCCGGTGGAATCGGTCGGTGGGTGGGGCACGGCGCGAACGCTATCGGGTAACTTCGAGCGCACGATGAGCGAGCAGCAGCCCAGCACCCCGGAACGGTCGTTCGGCCCCGTGGCCGACGCCTACGACCGAGCCCGCCCGTCGTACCCCGACGAAGCCGTCGCCTGGATGACCGGAAACGGCCGCTCGATGGTCCTCGAGCTCGGTGCCGGCACCGGCAAGCTGACCGAGGTGCTGACGCAGTTCGGCCACGAGGTGCTCGCCACCGACCCGTTGCCGGAGATGCTCGCGGTGCTCGGCAAGCGGGTCGACGCCCACCACGTCGTCGCGAGCGCCGAGCACCTCCCGGTGAGGTCGCGCTCGGTCGACGTCGTCGTCTGCGGGCAGTCCTTCCACTGGTTCGACCACGAGCTGGCGATGGCCGAGATCGCCCGGGTGCTGCGTCCGGGCGGGGTGATCGCGCTCGCGTGGAACACCTACGACGAGGGCATCCCCTGGGTGAAGCGGCTCAAGAAGCTGATCTCGCCCGGCGCGTCCACGCCGAGCAGGTGACGCCGCTGATGGAGTCGCCCTACTTCGGCTTCGTGGACAGCAAGCAGTTCCGCTTCTGGCAGCCGCACACCGCCGCGTCGCTGGCCGACCTGGCCCGCTCGGTCTCCCACGTGGCGACGATGAGCGAGTCCGAGCGGGCCGACGACGCTGGCCAAGGTCGACGCGCTGTACGCCGAGTACGGCCGCGGCCACGACGGCATGCAGGTCCCCTACATCACCCGCTGCTACCGGGCCGTCGTACGCCATCAGGAGCTGCCGCCCGAGACGGCCGCCGCCCCGACGATCCACCCTCCGGGCCTCGAGGACAGCGACGTCGAGGAGACCGGACCGGTCACCCGTCCGCGGAAGCCGCCGGAGGACCCCGGCACGCAGCTGATCGACTTCAGGTAGGACGAGTCGATGGCGTTCGAGGGCATCCGCAGCCGCTGGTACGCCCGGCAGCTCGGGAGCGACGCCGACCTGGCCACCTTCCGCACGCTGCACACCGCCTCCCTCGCCTCCCCCGCGCTCCGGCAGGGCCTGAACCCCGAGTCGGTCGAGCGCAGCCTGAAGCACCTGCGCAACCTGCTCGGCACGGCCGCCGTGGCGATCGCCGACCGCCACCGCCTCCTCGGGTACGACGGCCTCTCGACCCATCACGCCGACCAGGCCGAGGCCCTCGCCGCCCGGGCGGTCGAGTCGATGGGCACCGTGGTCGCCGGTCGGGCCGACCTCGACTGCGACACCGCCGGCTGCCTCGTGCAGCACGCCATCGCCAGCCCGCTCGTGATCGAGGAACGCGTCGCCGGGGCGCTCGTCGCGCTGACCGACCAGCCGTCCGCGAGCCTGCTGCGCGCGACCGAGGAGGTGGCCAGCTGGGTCTCGGGCCAGCTCGAGCTGGCCGAGCTCGACGAGTCCCGCCACCGGCTGATGCGGGCCGAGGTGCGGGCGCTGCGCGCGCAGATCAGCCCGCACTTCATCTACAACTCCCTCGGCGCGATCGCCTCCTTCGTGCGCACCGATCCCGACCGCGCGCGCGAGCTGCTGCTGGAGTTCGCCGACTTCACGCGCTACTCCTTCCGCCAGCACGGCGAGTTCACGACGCTGGCCGAGGAGCTCCGCTCGATCGAGCGCTACCTGCTGCTCGAGCAGGCGCGGTTCGGCGACCGGCTGCAAGGTCACCCTCCAGGTCGCGCCGGAGGTGCTCGGCGTGAACATCCCGTTCCTGTGCCTGCAGCCGCTCGTCGAGAACGCCGTGCAGCACGGCCTCGAGGCCACCGACGGCGGCGGCCAGATCTCCATCGAGGCCCGCGACATCGACCGCGAGTGCCTGATCGCGATCGAGGACAACGGCGTCGGCCAGGACCCCGAGCGCATCCGTGCCGTGCTCGCCGGCGAGACCGGCGGCGAGTCGGTCGGGCTGGCCAACGTGGACGAGCGGCTGCGCGCTGCCTTCGGCGACGAATACGGTCTCGTCGTGGAGACCGCACCCGGCGCCGGCACCAGGGTCGTCGTACGCGTGCCCAAGTTCGCCCCGGGAGTCACCACATGACCGGCCCCGTGGGTGGGCTCAGGGTCCTGGTGATCGACGACGAGCGGCCGGCGCTCGACGAGCTCACCTTCCTGCTCGAGCAGGACGACCGCATCGCCGAGGTGCACGCCACCGACTCCCCGACCGAGGCGCTCCGGCTGCTCCAGCAGCTCGAGGTCGACGCGGTGTTCCTCGACGTGCAGATGCCCGGGCTCACCGGCATCGAGCTCGCCCAGGTGCTCTCCCGCTTCAAGACCCCGCCGGTCGCCGTGTTCGTGACCGCCCACGACCAGCACGCCGTCGACGCGTTCGAGCTCAACGCCGTCGACTACGTGCTCAAGCCGGTGCGCGAGGAGCGCCTGGCCGAGGCCGTACGACGGGTGCTGGCCGCCTCCCGCACCGAGCACACCGAGGAGCAGGTGCCCGTCGAGCGCGGCGGGGTGACGCGCTTCATCCCGATCTCGCACATCCGCTACGTCGAGGCGGAGGGCGACTACGCCCGGCTGCACACCGCCGAGGACAGCTACCTCGTGCGGGTGCCGCTGCAGCCAGCTGGAGCAGGAGTGGGCGACCGCCGGCTTCGTGCGGATCCACCGGTCGGTGCTGATCGCGACGGCGTACGTCGACGAGGTGCACGTCGAGGGCGGGCGATGCTCGGTCGTGATCGGCGACGAGCACCTCCAGGTCAGCCGGCGGCACACCCGCGAGCTGCGCGACCTCCTCGTCCGCAACGCCCGGCCCGGGGCGGAGGCGTGAGCCAGCAGCAGCCACCCGACCGGGGCCACCAGCGGGTCCGGGTCACCAGCCCCTGGACCGAGCGCCCGCGGGTGCGGCCCCGCGCGACCGCCGACCTCGGAGATCGACGCGCAGAGCGAGGTCGGCGAGATCTACCTGCGCACCCTGCTGCGCGCCCAGCTGCGGCTCGCGCTGAGCATCCTGCTCGCCCTCGGCGTGACCATCGGCGCGCTGCCCATCCTGTTCACCATCGCGCCCGGGCTGACCTCCCACCACGTGCTGGGGATGCCGGTGTCCTGGGGGCTGCTCGCCTTCGGCTGCTACCCGGTGCTCGTCTTCCTGGCGTGGCGCTACGTGCGCCTGGCCGAGCGCAACGAGCGGGCCTTCGCCCGCGTGGTGGAGCGCTCGTCGTGAACCACGCCATCGGCGCCGTCACCGTGCTCGCGGTCACGCTGGCGACCCTGGCCATCGGCACCTGGGGACTGAAGTTCAGCCGCACGACCTCGGACTTCTTCGTCGCCTCCCGGTCGGTCCGGCCCGGGCTGAACGCGTCCGCGATCAGCGGCGAGTACCTCTCGGCCGCGTCGTTCCTCGGCATCGCCGGCCTGGTGCTCAGCTTCGGCGCCGAGATGCTCTGGTACCCGATCGGCTGGACGGCCGGCTACCTCGTCCTGCTCGTCCTGGTCGCTGCGCCGCTGCGCCGCTCGGGCGCCTACACGCTGCCCGACTTCGCCGAGGCCCGGCTCGACTCCCGGGCGGTGCGCACGCTCGCCTCGGTGATGGTGGTGGCGATCGGCTGGCTCTACGTCATGCCGCAGCTCCAGGGCGCCGGAGTCGCTCTGCGGGCGGCGACCGGGCTCCCTCCCTGGGCGGGTGGCCTGGTCGTCGCGGTCGTCGTACTCCTCAACGTGCTGTCGGGCGGGATGCGCTCGATCACGTTCGTGCAGGCCTTCCAGTACTGGCTGAAGCTGACCGCGCTCCTCGTCCCGGTCGTCGTTCCTGGTGATCGTCTGGCTCGGCGACGGCGGCCGGTCACCGGCGGACCCGTCGCTGATGGTCGGGGGCGAGTCGGGCGCGTCGTGGGCCAACCCGCTCGACTTCACCGGTGGCCACCCGCTCTACTCGACGTACTCCCTGATGGTCGCGACCTTCCTCGGCACCATGGGCCTGCCCCACGTGGTGGTGCGCTTCTACACCAACCCCGACGGCAAGGCGGCCCGCCAGACGACGGTCGCGGTGCTGGCGCTGCTCGGCTTCTTCTACGTGCTGCCGCCGGTGTACGCCGCCCTCGGCCGGCTCTACGCTCCCGACCTGGTCGGGAGCGGCCGCGCCGACAGCGTGGTGCTCGAGCTGCCGGGACGGATGGTCGGCGACCTCGGCGGCGACCTGCTCACCGCGCTGCTGACGGCGGGCGCCTTCGCCGCGTTCCTGGCCACCTCGTCGGGACTCACCATCGCGGTCGCCGGTGTCATCACCCAGGACGTGATGAGCAAGCGGCTCGAGGGAGTCACCGCGTTCCGGGTCTCCGCCGTCGTGGCGGTGGTCGTCCCGTTCCTGCTCGCCCTGGTCACGCGCGACGTCGCTGTGGCCACCGTCGTCGGCCTGGCCTTCGCGATGGCGGCAGCGACCTTCTGCCCCCTGCTCGTGCTCGGCATCTGGTGGCGCGGGCTCACCGACGTCGGCGCGATCGCCGGGATGCTCGTCGGGGGCGCCTGCACGGGCCTCGCCGTGGTCGACAACCTGGTCACCGACCGCACCGGCGGCTGGTTCGCCGCGCTGGTCGCGCAGCCCGCGGCGTGGGCGGTCCCGCTCTCGTTCGCGACCATGATCGTGGTCTCGCGGATGACGCCGCACCGCCGGCCGGTGCACGCCTCGCGGTTCATGGTGCGGCTGCACACCCCCGAGACGGTCCAGCTCGACCGCGGCTGACCGAACCGTTCGTCGCTCGACTTCGACCGCTCGGCGATCTCCGCTGCCCGCCGGGCGAGATACCCGGGCGTCACGCTGGCGACCGGTCCGCGAGCGCTGCCACGGTGACGGGCACCACAGCCTCTCGAGAAGGGTGCCCTCCCATGGCTGATCCCAGTACCGACATCCACGGTCAGGCCTCACGGCACGACCCGGTCTACGACCGACTGCACGAGACCGCGGAGTTCTCCGAGCTGCGTCGCCGCTACCGCGGCTTCGTGTTCCCGGCGACGGTCGCGTTCCTCACCTGGTACCTCCTGTTCGTCGTCATGTGCATGTGGGCTCCGGACTTCATGAGCCAGAAGCTCTGGGGCAACATCAACGTCGGCCTGGTCTTCGGCCTGCTCCAGTTCGTGACGACCTTCGTCCTGGCGTACGTCTACGCCAAGTTCTCGAACAAGAACCTCGACCCCCTGGCCGCCCAGCTGCAGGCGGACTACGAGAAGGGGCGTCGCCGCGTTGAAGGGGAGTCCGCATGAACGCGCACCTGATCGTGCTGGCAGCACCGGCCACCAGGCCCTCACCACCACGCTGTTCCTGGCCGTGGTCGCGCTGACCGTCGGCATCACCTTCTGGGCCAGCCGGCAGACGTCCGGCGCGGCCGACTACTACGCCGGCGGCCGCGGGTTCTCGGGCCTGCAGAACGGCCTCGCCATCGGCGGTGACTACATGTCGGCGGCGTCGTTCCTCGGCATCTCCGGCGCCATCGCGCTCTCCGGGTACGACGGCTTCCTCTACTCCATCGGCTTCCTGGTGGCGTGGCTGGTCGCCCTGCTGCTGGTCGCCGAGGTGCTCCGCAACTCCGGTCGCTACACGATGGCCGACCAGCTCGCCTACCGGATGAAGCAGCGCCCGGTGCGGCAGGCAGCCGCCACGTCGACGATCGTGGTCTCGATCTTCTACCTGCTCGCGCAGATGGTCGGTGCGGGCACGCTCGTGGCCCTCCTGCTCGGCGTCGACAGCCAGTTCGCGATCAACATCACCATCTTCGCCGTCGGCCTCCTGATGGTCTTCTACGTGACCGTCGGCGGCATGAAGGGCACCACCTGGGTGCAGATCGTCAAGGCCGTGCTGCTGATGGCCGGCTCGCTCGCTGATCGTCGTGCTCGTGCTGGCGGAGTTCAACTTCAACCTCTCCAGCCTGCTCGGCGAGGCCGCCAGCAACAGCGGCAAGGGCTCGGCGTTCCTGGAGCCGGGTCTGAAGTACGGCGTCAGCACCACCAGCAAGATCGACTTCCTCAGCCTCGGCATCGCCCTGGTGCTCGGCACGGCCGGCCTGCCGCACATCCTGATCCGCTTCTACACCGTGCCGACGTCGAGGGACGCGCGGAAGTCGGTGCTCTGGGCGATCGGGCTGATCGGTGCGTTCTACCTGTTCACGCTGGTGCTCGGCTTCGGTGCCGCCGCCCTGCTGAACAAGGGTGACTACGAGCGGGTGGCCACCTCGGGCGGCAACCTCGCCTCGCCCCTCCTGGCCGAGACGGTCGGTGGCGGCGCGGACTCGACCGGAGGAGCCATCCTGCTGGCAGTGATCGCCGCCGTGGCCTTCGCGACCATCCTCGCGGTGGTGGCCGGGCTGACGCTGACCTCCAGCGTGAGCGTGGCGCACGACCTCTACAACAGCGTGTGGAAGAAGGGCCAGGCCACCGAGGAGCAGGAGATGAAGGTGGCGCAGGTTCGCCGCCGGCGGCATCGGCCTGGTCGCGATCCTGCTGGCCATCCCGGCGCAGAAGCTCAACGTCGCGTTCCTGGTGGCGCTGGCCTTCGCGATCGCGGCGTCGGCGAACCTGCCGGCGATCGTCTACAACATGTTCTGGAAGCGGTTCAACACCCGCGGCGCGGTCTGGAGCATCTACGGCGGCCTGATCGCGTCGGTGGGTCTGGTGATCTTCAGCCCGATCGTGTCCGGCAAGGGCCTGGACCCCGTCACCGGCAAGAACCTGTCGCTGCTGCCCGACCAGCATCGACATCTCCTGGTTCCCGCTGGAGAACCCGGGCATCGTCTCGATCCCGCTCGGGTTCCTGCTCGGCTACCTCGGCTCGATCACCTACAAGGAGCCCGACGCCGAGGAGCGGTACACCGAGCTCGAGGTGCGTGCGCTGACCGGTGCGGGTGCCGAGGTCGCGGTCAAGCACTAGAGACGTCCTGCCTGGCGAAGGAACGCGGACGGCCCTTGGGGGAGGGTCGTCCGCTTCTTCGTTCGGGAGTAAGTTCGCAAACAGACCCCGGAAGCACCAGACGAGGAGCGATTGATGAGCGACGAGACGCTGGCCAACCTGTCCCACGAGGAGCGCCGGTTCGAGCCCTCCGAAGAGTTCGCCGAGAACGCCAACCTCACCGCGGACGCCTACGACGAGGCCGAGAAGGACCGCCTCGCGTTCTGGGAGAAGCAGGCCGAGCGGCTCGACTGGGACACGAAGTGGGACCAGGTCCTCGACTGGGACGACCCGCCCTTCGCCAAGTGGTTCGTCGGCGGCAAGATCAACGCGGCGTACAACTGCGTCGACCGGCACGTCGAGAACGGCGACGGCGACAAGGTCGCCTTCCACTGGGTCGGCGAGCCCGAGGACGACACCCGCGACATCACCTACTCCGACCTCAAGGACGAGGTCTGCAAGGCCGCCAACGCGCTGGTCGAGCTCGGCGTCGAGACCGGCGACCGGGTCGCGATCTACATGCCGATGATCCCCGAGACCGTGGTGGCGATGCTGGCCTGCGCGCGCATCGGCGCCCCGCACACCGTCGTCTTCGGCGGCTTCTCCTCCGACGCGCTGGCCAACCGGCTCGAGGACTGCGACGCCCAGGTGGTGATCACCTCCGACGGCGGCTACCGGCGCGGCGCCCCGTCGGCGCTCAAGCCGGCGGTCGACGAGGCCGTGCGAGAAGGCGCGGCAAGGGCCACGAGGTGCGCAAGGTGCTCGTGGTCCGTCGTACGGGCGAGGACGTGGAGTGGAACGACGACCGCGACGTGTGGTGGCACGAGCGTCGTCGACAAGGCCAGTCGACCGAGCACGAGTGCGAGTTCTTCGACACCGAGCACCCGCTCTACGTCATGTACACCTCCGGCACGACCGGCAAGCCCAAGGGCATCCTGCACACGACCGGTGGCTACCTGGTCGGCTGCGCCTACACCCACTGGGGGATCTTCGACCTCAAGCCCGAGACCGACGTCTACTGGTGCACCGCCGACGTCGGCTGGGTGACCGGCCACTCCTACATCGTCTACGGACCGCTCGCCAACGGCGCGACGTCGGTGATGTACGAGGGCACCCCGGACACCCCGCACAAGGGCCGCTGGTGGGAGATCTGCGAGAAGTACGGCGTGACGATCTTCTACACCGCCCCGACCGCGATCCGCACGTTCATGAAGTGGGGCGACGACATCCCCGCGAAGAACGACCTGTCCAAGCTGCGGCTGCTCGGCTCGGTCGGTGAGCCGATCAACCCCGAGGCCTACGTCTGGTACCGCGAGACCATCGGCGGCGGCAAGACCCCGGTCGTCGACACCTGGTGGCAGACCGAGACCGGCTCGATCATGATCAGCCCGCTGCCCGGCGTGACCGCCGGCAAGCCCGGCTCGGCGATGAAGTCGATCCCCGGCATCGTGGTCGACGTGGTCGACCGACGAGGGCGAGTCCGTGCCCAACGGGTCCGGCGGCTTCCTCGTGGTCAAGGAGCCGTGGCCGTCGATGCTGCGCACCCTGTGGGGCGACGACGAGCGGTTCAAGGAGACCTACTGGTCGCGGTTCGAGAAGCAGGGCTACTACTTCGCCGGCGACGGCGCCAAGAAGGACGACGACGGCGACATCTGGCTGCTCGGCCGGGTCGACGACGTGATGAACGTGTCCGGCCACCGGCTCTCCACCACCGAGATCGAGTCGGCCCTGGTCTCCCACCCGAAGGTGGCCGAGGCCGCGGTGGTCGGCGCCGCCGACGAGCACCACCGGCCAGGCCGTGTGCGCGTTCGTGATCCTCAAGGAGTCGGCGCTCGAGGACGGCGAGGAGGCTCCCGACTCCCTGATCCAGGAGCTGCGCCAGCACGTGCAGAAGGAGATCGGCGCGATCGCCAAGCCGCGTCAGATCATGGTCGTCCCCGAGCTGCCGAAGACCCGCTCCGGCAAGATCATGCGGCGCCTGCTCAAGGACGTCGCCGAGAACCGCGAGGTCGGCGACGTCACCACCCTCGCCGACTCGACCGTGATGGACCTGATCGGCAAGGGGATGAAGTCGGCAAGGGCAGCGACGACGGCTGAGCCGCACCGGCTCATGCGGTGGTCGTCGAGCGACCAGTCGTAGACGTTGAGGCGCTGGGCAGGTCAGGCGGCGCGGCGCTCCTCGTCGGCGGTGACCAGGGCCTGCATCAGGTCGCGCAGCGCGGACTCGACGTCCTGGTCGGCGAGCTGGCCGTCGACGACGGCGGCGTGCACCGAGGGGACGCCCAGGCTCTCCTCGAGGGGTACGGCGCCCGCGACGCGGAGCACCTTCTCGGCCTCCTCGCGGGCCCACTGGGCGCCGCGGGGCGACGGGCTCACCGAGATGACGGCGACCGGCTTGCCCGCGAGCGACGAGGCGCCGCGCGGGCGGGAGGCCCAGTCGATCGCGTTCTTGAGCACGCCGGGCATCGAGCCGTTGTACTCGGGGGTCGCCACGACCAGCCCGTCGGCGCGCTCGACCGCATCGCGGAAGGCGACGACCGAGGCCGGCGGCTGGTCGGTGTCGAGGTCCTGGTCGTAGTGCGGCAGGTCGCCGAGGCCGTCGTACACCTGCGCCTCGGCCCCGGCCGGCAGCAGCCCGGCCATCGACTCGGTCAGCCGCGCGGTCCACGAGTCGGCCCGCAGGCTGCCCACCAGCATCAGGATGTTCATGCGGTTCCTCAGGTCGGAGACGTCGTACTACTTCAACGTTCAACAACATCGGAGGTCACGCCCGGATTCCCCGACGACGGTGAGGCCCTGCTCACACCTGCGTCAGACCTGGTCGCTCTGCTTCGAGGGCAGGCCGGTCTTCGCGAGGCTGGCCACGGTGGTGATGACCAGCGTGCCGACGATGACGGCCAGCGACAGCCAGATCGGGATGTCCGGCGCCCAGGAGACGTGCTCGCCGCCGTTGATGAACGGGCAGCTCGTTCTCGTGCAGCGCGTGCAGGATCAGCTTCACGCCGATGAAGCCGAGCAGGAACGCCAGCCCGTAGGACAGGTAGACGAGGCGCTCGAGCAGGCCGCCGATCAGGAAGTACAGCTGGCGCAGGCCCATCAGCGCGAAGATGTTGGCGGTCAGCACGATGTACGGCTCACTGGTCAGCCCGTAGATCGCCGGGATCGAGTCGAGCGCGAACAGCAGGTCGGTGGTGCCCAGCGCCACGATCACGATGAACATCGGCGTGATCACCCGCTTGCCGTTCTCGCTGGTCAGGATCTTGCTGCCGTGCCACTCCGCGGTCGCGGGGAACTTCGCGCTCGACGAACTTGATCAGGCGGTTCTCCTCGAAGTCGTCCTCGTCCTCCGAGCCCTCCTTGGCGAGCTTCACGGCCGTGTAGACGAGGAAGAGCCCGAAGATGTAGAAGACCCAGCTGAAGTTGTTGATCGCGGCCGCGCCGACGGCGATGAAGATGCCGCGCATGATCAGCGCGAGCACGATGCCGACGAGGAGCGCGCTCTGCTGCAGCTCCTTGGGTACGGCGAACTTGCTCATGATGATCAGGAAGATGAACAGGTTGTCGACCGAGAGGGAGTACTCGGTCAGCCAGCCGGCGAAGAACTCGGTGCCGTACTGGTGCCCGGCGAAGAACCAGATCCCGATGCCGAAGACGACCGCCATCCCGACGAAGACGCCGAGCGCGATGCTCACCTCGCGCCGGGAGGGCTCGTGCGGGCGGCGGCCGATGACGACGATGTCGAAGATGAGGACGGCGCTGGTGATGCCGATCGTGAGCCACCACACCAGGGGGGATACATCCATGCTCTGCCTCCGGACTCGGTTCCGCGCAGGCGCCAGGGCGGCTGCGTGTGTCTACTGTCCGGAGGTCTCTTCCGCCGCATCGCTGCGACCGACGACCCCGGGTCAGGCCTGATCAACTGCAGGGCCGGACCGTGATGACGAGATCGCCGCGAAGGAATACTCCCCTCCAACGAGCGCCCAGTCTCCCAGACTCGGTCGACATCGGCCAAACCGGTCAGATCGTGGCCCCGGTAGGGTGACGCGAGGTGAGCCGGGAAGTCTGGTCGGCACCAGTCGACCGACCCCGCAGGAGCTGCCGATGACCGTCGCTCGCCGTCCCCGCTGGTTGCCCGACCCCGAGCAGGGTGAGAGCACCTTCGTCGGCGACCTGCTGCGCTCGGAGACCGTGGGCGGCTCGATCGCCCTGGTCGCAGCGGTGGTGGCCCTCGTGTGGGCCAACGTCGACTACGACTCCTACGCGTCCTCCTGCACTGGGACGTCGGCCCGCTCGACGCCGAGCACTGGGCGGCCGACGGAGCGCTCGCGCTCTTCTTCTTCGTCGCCGGGCTCGAGCTCAAGCGCGAGCTGCTGGTCGGGTCCCTGCGGCGGCCCGGCCGACGCCGCCGTGCCGGTGGTCGCGGCCTGCTGCGGCGTCGCCGTACCGGCCCTGATCTTCGTCACCGTCAACCTCGGCACCGACAACCTCGAGGGCTGGGCGGTCCCGGCCGCCACCGACATCGCGTTCGCGCTGGCGATCCTCTCCGTCGTCGGCTCGGCGCTGCCCAACGAGCTGCGCGCCTTCCTGCTGACGCTGGCCGTGGTCGACGACCTGATCGTGATCGTGGTGATCGCGTTCTTCTACACCTCGACGATCCACCTGGCCGGGCTGCTGGTCGCCGCGGCCGCGTTCGCGGCGTACGCCGTCCTGCAGCGGCTGCGCGTCCGGACGAGCCTGGTCTACGTGCCCGTCGCGGTGATCGCCTGGGCCGCCATGTACGAGAGCGGCGTGCACGCCACGATCGCGGGAGTGGTGCTCGGGCTGCTGACCCGGGTGCTGCCCGACGCGGACGAAGCCACGGTCGCCGGCCGAGCGGCTCGAGCACCGGCTCAACCCGATCAGCGCCGGAGTGGCCGTGCCGTTCTTCGCGCTGATGAGCGCGGGGGTCGTGCTCACCGGTGGGACCGCAGCTCTTCCGCGAGCCGATCGTGCTGGGCGTCGTGCTCGGGCTGGTGCTGGGCAAGCCGATCGGCGTGCTCGGCGGGGCGTGGCTGCTCACCCGGTTCACGCGGGCCGAGCTCAACGAGGGCCTGCTCTGGCGAGACCTGTTCGGGGTGGCCGTCGTCGCGGGGGTCGGCTTCACGGTCTCGCTCCTGGTCAGCGAGCTGGCCTTCACCGGGATCGACCGGGAGCAGTCCAAGACCGCCGTACTGCTCGCGTCGCTGATCGCCGGACTCGCCGCCGCGCTCGTGCTCGGGCGCCGCAACCGTCGACACCGGGAGGCGTGAGGATAGGGTTCGTGGCGGACCTGAACACCGAAGGGAAACCATCAGCCATGGCACACCGTGAGCCCGTCACCAACGAGGAAGAGCCCACGATCGGCAAGCTGGTCGTCGACGCCAGCCGCGACGTCTCCACCCTGGTCAAGTACGAGATCGAGCTGCCCAAGTCCGAGCTCAAGGTGTCGGTCAAGGCCGGCGGCATCGGCATCGCGCTGTTCGCGGCGGCCGGTTTCCTGCTCGTGCTCGCCATCATCATGCTGTCGGTGGCCTTCGCCTACTTCATCACGCTGATCTTCGACATCGACCTCGCCTGGAGCTTCCTGATCGTCTTCGCCGTCTACCTCCTCGTCGCGGCCGGGCTGCTCGCGATCGGCGTCAAGAAGGTCAAGCAGGTCAAGGCCCCGGAGAAGACGATCGAGCAGGCCAAGGAGATCCCCTCGGCCTTCAAGCGGAGCAGCTGAGCCGGCCGCAGGTCCCTACGCGCAGTTCCCGCTCGACACCCGGTCGTTGGCCTGGAGCCCCGGGCGGCGGCGCGGCGGACCTGGTCGGCGGTCAGGGCGTAGCCGGTGTCCCGGTCGCTGACCGAGGCGGCGAAGACGACGCCGAGCACCCGGCCGGCGGTGGACATGAGCGGGCCGCCGGAGTTGCCCGGACGGATCAGGCCGCGCAGGGAGAACACGTGGCGGGTGACCGTGCCGTTGCCGTAGATGTCGGGTGAGCGCAGCCGCTGGTCGCCGCGGATGCGCACCGGCTGGGCGTCGAACGGGCCGTCCTGCGGGTAGCCGAGCACGGCGGCCTGCTGCTTCTCCTTGCCGTTGAAGTCGAAGCGGACCGGCGGGGCGTCGAGGCCCGGGACGTCGATCACGGCGACGTCGACGTCGGGGTTGTAGTAGACGACGGTGCCCTTCAGCGAGTCGTCGCCGTCCTTGATCAGCGGCTCGGTGACGCCGGCGACCACGTGGGCGTTGGTCATCACCCGGTGGGGCGCGTAGACGAAGCCGGTGCCCTCGACGCCGCTGCCGCAGCGGTTGGTGCTGCGGACCTTGAAGACGCTGTTGCGCGCGTCGCGGACGTCGGGGTCGCGGATCACCCTCGGGTCGGCGGGCGCCACGCTGATGATGCGCTCGGGCGCGAACGGCTCGAGGTAGCGCGGGAAGAAGCTGGAGCCGACCACGTCGTCGAAGGAGCGCAGCGCCTGCTGGGCCTGGACCGGCATCACCTTGTTGACCGCGATCAGCACCTGGGAGTCGCGCACCTGCGGGCTGATGCCGGGGATCCGGGAGCCGCTGATCGCCACGCCCAGCATCCAGGCCACCAGCAGCACGGCGACCACGCTGAGCACCGCTCCCCCGACCGCGTCGAGGGCGCGGATCGGCTGCCAGGTGAGCTTGGCCCGGATGCGGGTGCCGGCGAACTGGAAGACCGCCTGACCGAGCGACGCCATCAGGAGTACGACGAACAGCGCGCCCAGCGAGACCCAGAGCGACGGGGCCGCGTCGCCGAGCAGGATCGGGGCCAGCCAGATGCCGGCCAACCCGCCGAGCAGCAGCCCGGCGGTCGCGAAGGCACCGGCGATGAAGCCCTGCCAGTAGCCGGAGACGGCGTAGGCGAGGGTCAGCAACACCAGACACCAGTCGAGGAAGTTCATGCAGGCCCTTCAGGAATGACGGCCGGTCAGGCCGGGGACGGGGTCAATCTTGACTCAGGCCGAACATGTAATCGGGCAATGCCTGTTCTACGGACGCGTCCCACGGCCGGGTCCAGCCGACGTGGTCGAACAGCTTGTTGATGATCCCCGCGGTGAAGCCCCACAGGATCACGTCCTTGTCGTCGCCGATCAGGAAGCCCGGGCTGCTGTAGCCCATGGGGTGCACGACCGTGACGCGGTGCTGCGGGTCGAGCAGCTCCTCGATCGGCACCCGGAGCACGGCGTGGACCTCGGCGGGGTCGACCACGGACACGCTCGTGGGCTCCTTCCACCAGCCGAGGACGGCGGTGACCGCGAAGTTGCTCGGCGGCAGCCACAGCTCGGGCAGCGAGGCGAACACCTCGACGCCGGCCGGGTCGAGGCCGGTCTCCTCCTCCGCCTCGCGCAGGGCGGCCGCCTCGGCGACGGCGTCGGTGGCGTCGATCGAGCCGCCGGGGAAGCTGACCTGGCCCGGGTGGGAGCGCATGTCGTGGGCGCGCTCGGTCAGCAGCAGGTCGGGCCCCTCGGGACCCTCCCCGAACAGCATCAGGACCGCGCCCTTGCGGGTGCGCGACCCCTCCGGCGGCACGAAGCGGCTGATGTCCTCGGCCGTGATCGAGCGCGCGCCCTCGCGGATCGGCTCCAGCCAGTCGGGAAAGCTCATGCTGCGGGCACCTTCAGGTGCTTCTCGCACGAGGGACTCGAGCTGGGCCACAGAGGTGATCTTGACGTACTTCTGGTAGGCGACCCTGCCGTTCTCGTCGAGCAGGATCAGCTTGGGGAGGTACTTGTTGCGCAGCTGCCCGTCGGGATCGGTCACCAGCGGGTAGGTGACGCCGGTCCGGCGGATCAGCGCCTTGGCCTTGTCGGTGCGGGTGTCCTGCCAGTCGACGCCGAGCACGTCGACCTTGCCGGCGTACTTCTGCGAGAAGGCCTGGTAGTCGGGCAGCTCGTCGGCGCACGGGCCGCACCAGCTCGCCCACAGGTTGATCACCATCGGTCCCCGCAGGTCGGCGAGGTCGACCGGATCGCCCTCGCCGAGCGGCTGGAGGGTGGCGTCCGGCAGCCGCGTGACGGCCGTGGCGCCGCCCTCCTTGGAGACCGAGCAGCCGGTGAGCAGGAGCACGGCGGCCGCGACGAGGGCCACAGCCTCTCATGCGGGTCCCTGGGTCTTGACCAGCAGGGCGGCGGCCTCGGGGTCGGTCGGCCCGGCGCCGTACGACGGGCACCAGCGGGCCACCGTGCAGGCACCGCAGGCCGGCTTCTTCGCGTGGCAGACCCGGCGACCGTGCCAGATCAGGTGGTGGCTCAGCAGGGTCCAGTCGCGCTTGGGGAACAGCGCCCCGATGGCGTGCTCGGCCTTGACCGGGTCGGTCTCCTCGGTCCAGCCGAGCCGGCGGATCAGCCGGCCGAAGTGGGTGTCGACGGTGATGCCGGGGATGCCGAAGGCGTTGCCGAGCACCACGTTGGCGGTCTTGCGGCCCACGCCGGGGAGCTTGACGAGGTCGTCGAGCCGGCGGCGGCACCTCGCCGTCGTGGTCGGCCACCAGCGCGGCCGAGCAGCTTGAGCAGCGACTCGGTCTTGGCCCGGAAGAAGCCGAGCGGGCCGATGATGCGCTCGAGGTCCTCGCGCGGGGCGGCGGCCATCGCCTTCGCGTCGGGGTAGGCGGCGAACAGCGTCGGGCTGCACCGCGTTGACCCGGCGGTCGGTGGTCTGGGCGCTGAGCACCGTGACGACGAGCAGCTCGAAGGGGTTGTCGAAGTCGAGCTCGCACCGGGCGTCCGGGTAGGTCTCGGCGAGGACGCGGTTGACCTTGCGGGCCCGGCGGACGAGGGAGGTGTCAGGGGCGGCGGCGCGGGCGGTGGCCGCGGGCTGGTGGCTGGCACGCCGACCAGAGTACGGCGCGGTCCCGACAACCAGCCGGACCGGGTTGAGCGGGTCAACCGGCCCGAACGGGGTACCCGGAGGCGTGGCCGACCCGTGGGACGGCTGGGGTCGCGTGGCGATTGTGGGGGCGATGGGCCAGACTGTGACCTGCAACACGGCTACCGACCCCGGACCCGGCCGGGCCTCGTTGCGCGCGACCAGAAAGGGACATCACGTGGAGAACGACGTACTCCGGCAGGCGCCGCTGTTCAGCGCCCTCGACGACGAGGCCGCAGCAGCCCTGCGCTCGTCGATGAGCGAGAACCGCTTGCGTCGCGGAGAGGTGCTGTTCCATGAGGGCGACCCCGGCGACAAGCTCTACATCGTCACCGACGGCAAGGTGAAGCTCGGCCGCACCTCCTCCGACGGGCGCGAGAACCTGCTGGCCATCCTCGGCCCGGGTCAGATGTTCGGCGAGCTGTCGCTCTTCGACCCCGGCCCGCGCTCGGCGACGGTCACGGCCGTCACCGAGACCACGTTCCTCTCGCTCTCCCACGACGACCTGCTGCGCTGGCTCGAGGGCCGGCCCGGCGTCTCGCTCGGGCTGCTCACCCAGCTGGCCGGCCGCCTGCGCAAGACCAACGAGGTCGTCGCCGACCTGGTCTTCTCCGACGTCCCGGGCCGCGTCGCCAAGGCGCTGCTCGACCTCGCCGACCGCTTCGGCCGCACGGCCGACGACGGCGTGCACGTGCACCACGACCTCACCCAGGAGGAGCTCGCCCAGCTGGTCGGCGCCTCCCGCGAGACGGTCAACAAGGCGCTGGCCGACTTCGCCTCGCGTGGCTGGCTGCGGCTCGAGCCCCGCTCGGTGGTGATCCACGACGTCGAGCGCCTGCGCCGCCGCGCGCGACCCCTTCAGACAGCCGCGGCTCTGCCTCCAGGAAGCAGAGCCGTCGTTGGTGTGGATCAGGCGACCGACGGTTCCTGGGCCTCCTGCACGCCCGCGGCTGCCGCCGGGGCCGACTTCCTCCAGATGGCTGCGGCCGTGCACCAGGACCACAGAGATCGCGACCGGGATGGTGAACGGCACCGAGCATCGCGAGCGGCAGCCACCAGGACCACGCACCCCACACCCGAGTCCGACGTAACCGACCCACCGCCCGAGCATCTCGGCTGCGCAGCACGACCACGGCGACGGCGAGCACCGTCAGGGCGAACATCGTCATCACGACCGTGCCGATCAGGGTGTAGTTCAGCGCCGTCGCGTAGCGCAGCACGTCGATCCGGGCAACGGCTCGTCCTGGACCTAGACCTGGTGTCCGACGACGCCGCGCAGCGGCGGCGGAGACCAGCAGGGTCGCGGTGAAGGCTCCGGCCATCGACCGGGCGAACGCGGTCGGTCTGCACCTGGCTGGTCGGCCGACCAGCGAAGCAGGTAGTTGACGACGACGGCGAAGAGCACCGCCGTGCACACGGCGAAGAGGAGCGAGATCAGTGCCGGAGGTGACGTTGCGCGCTCACCTGCCACCAGGCGAGCAGCTTGGTGTCACTGGAGGTGTGCGGCACGTTGACGCTGGCCACGGTCAGGAAGAAGCAGAGGCCGAACAGGACCGCGGCGACGGGCGGCGGTTCGGGCCGGCGGAGGTGCGCTGCATGAGGGGCTCCTGTCAGAGCGGATGATCGTGAGCAGCAGCCTCGTCCGGCACCGCCCGGCTCGCCACCACGGAGCGCACACCCCTCTTGGGATCAGGGCTGTCCCTGAGTACACGCGGCCCGGATTGCTGCCACGATGACGTGGTGGGCCTGGGCCGGCGGGTGGCAGCGAGGGCGGTCACCTGGCCGCTCGTCCCGGCTGCTGCTCGCGGGCATGGTGTTCCTGGCGCTGCACGACCCGGACCCGGCGAGGCAGGCCTCTCCGCGTCCGACTTCGCCGTCGAACTCGTCCTACACGGTCGGGCTGCTCGCCTGCTGGCTGGTCGGGGTCCTGCTGACGCTCCGGGTCCCCGACGCGGCGCCGGCTGGGCGTTCCTGGCGCTCGGCACCGTGATGGCCTGGAGCGGCTTCGTGGACACCTACACCGAGGTGCGCGCTCGGCGGCGTCGCGGTCGACGACCTCCCGGCGGGAGCTTCTGGGCGACGCTCGGGCGACACGAGCTTCGTCTGGTGGTTCCTGGCTCTGACCCTGTGCCTCTTCCTCACGCCGGCGTCCCGGCCGCCTGGCGCGGGTGGCGGCTGGCTGCCCGTGGGTCGCGGTCGGCCTCGGCGCTGGTCTACCAGCTGGCGGCCCTGCTGCGCTCGACCCACCTGGCCGCGCCGTACGACGACCTCGTCAGCCCGCTCGCCGTCCCGGCCTGTCGCCGGCCGGCCGCAGTGGTCGCCTCCGTCGGCGGTCGTGACGCTCGGCGCTGTGCCTGCTCGCCTCGGTCTACGTGCTGGTCTCCGCCTTCGGCCGGTCCCAGGGCGAGGAACGCCGACAGCTGCTCTGGCTGGTCGCCGGGCGCCCTCCCACTCGGTCCCGGGTCATCGCGGCCTTCGCGGTGTCCTTCGCCGACCACGACGTCGTGGCCGGGTGGATCCTGAGCCTCTGCGTCGTGACGCTGGGCGCGGGTGCCGGCTTGTCGGTGGCGCAGGTACCGCCTCTACGACGTCGAGCGCGTCGTCACGGACTCGGCCGCCTACGCCCTGCGCATCGGCGCGGTGATCACCGCGTTCGCCGTGGTCGTGGTCGTCATCACCCGCAGCATCCCGGTCGCCTTGACCTCACAGCTGCCCGACGGTGCTGGCGACCCTGGCCGGCGCCGGAATCGCTCGTCCGGCGTACGTCTGGGCGAGGCGGCCGGGTCGACCGTCGCTTCAACCGGCGACGCTTCGACGCCGTACGACGGGTCGAGCAGGGTCTGGCCGCCGGGGTCACCGGACCTCGACGCGCTGGTCGGCGAGGCACTCGGTGACCCGTCGCGCCGGCTGCTGTTCCGGACCGCAGATGGCTGGGTGACCGCCGACGGCCGAACGGGCGGAGCCGACGCACCGACCTTCGTCGACGTCGTCCGCCGGGGCGCGGCGACCGCCACGGCTGCGTCTTCGACCCGGCCGGCACCGACCGCAGCGTCGTCGAGGCGGTCGCGCCGCGGCCGCCGCGGAGATCGACAACGTGGGCCTGCGCGCCGAGCTGGCCCGGCAGGTCGAGCAGGTCACCGAGTCGCGAGCCCGGCTGGCCACCGCCCACCTGCACGAGCGCCGCCGGATCGAGCGCGACCTCCACGACGGTGCCCAGCAGCGCATCCTGGCCATCGCGCTCCAGCTCCAGTCCGCGCGGGTCAACGACACCCCCGACCGTGCTCCGTGACGAGATCGACCGGGCGGTCGAGTCGTTGGGCGCCACCGTCCAGGAGCTGCGCGACCTCGCGAGCGGCCTCCAGCCCGCAGCGCTGGCGGGCGGCGGGCTGCGGGCCGCGACCGAGGACCTGGCCAGCCGGATCCCGGTCCGGATGCGCCTCGACGTCGTCGACCAGCGGTTCGGGCCGGAGCTGGAGAGTGCCGCCTGGTTCGTCGTGGCCGAGGGTGTCTCCAACGCGATCAAGCACGCCGGCGTCGGTGAGGTCGAGATCGCTCGCCTTCGCCGACTCCGGCGCGCTGCACCTGGTCGTCACGCGACCAGGGCGTCGGCGGGGTCGACCCCGGCGGCAGCGGTCTGCAGGGGCTGTCCGACCGGGTCGCAGCGCTCGGTGGCCGGCTCTCGGTCGGGCCGGCCGAGCTCGGCGGCACCCGGCTCGAGGCGGTGCTGCCGTGCGGGTAGTGATCGCGGACGACTCCGCGCTGCTGCGCGAGGGCCTGACGCGACTCCTGGTCGAGTCGGGGGTCGAGGTCCTGGCGACGGTCGGCGATGCTCCGGCACTGATCGAGGCAGTGCGTGGAGCACCGGCCGGACGTCGCCATCGTGGACATCCGGATGCCTCCGACGTACACCCACGAGGGAGCGGAGGCCGCCGTCGAGCTGCGCGCGGAGCGGGCACCGGCTCGGCGTCCTGCTGCTGTCGCAGGCGGTCGAGACCCACTTCGCCGCCCAGCTGCTCGAGCGGCACTCGGAGAGCTTCGGCTACCTGCTCAAGGACCGCGTCATCGACGTCGCCACCCTGATGAGTGCGCTGCAGACCATCGCAGGGCGGCGGCACGGTGCTCGACCCCGAGATCGTGCGACACCTGATGGCGCGCGACGCGGCCGCCGACCCGCTGGCCGCGCTCACCGAGCGGGAGCGCGACGTGCTGGCCCTGATGGCCGAGGGACGCTCCAACAGCGCCATCGCCGACCGGCTGACGGTCAGCCCGAAGACGGTGGAGAGCCACATCGCGAACATCTTCATCAAGCTCGGGCTGCACGGGGCGCAGGACGACCACCGCCGGGTGCTGGCCGTGCTGGCCGCCCTGCGCGGCGGCGTCGACGGAGCGGGCAGGCCGTAGCCGTGCGTGACGACTAGCCCTCGGGGTCGCGGTGTCAACGCTGCGTTCGGGTCGAAGCCGTTCTCGAACTTCATCGCGTCGATCGTGACCGTGGTGACCACGACCGGGTGGTCCGTCGTACGCCGCACGAGCGGGCTGCGGTCGACCAGGTAGTTGCTCCACAGCACGCCCGGGCTGCCGAAGATCCAGTCGATCTGGGTCGGCTTCGGGCGGTCGGCATCCGCCCTCGTTGGTGCCACCCGCGGCAGCGGTCAGCGGGGTGGACCCGACGATGCGGCAGAAGTACTCGTCGCGCTCGTTCATGTCGCCGGTCACGAACTGCGGCGTCCCGGTCGTCTCCAGCTGGTTGAACAGCTTGATCTCACGGTTGGTCGCCTCGCTGCGGAACCGCTGCATGTTGCCGCCGATGTTGGCCGGGTTGTGGAAGGTCGAGAAGTAGGCCAGCACGCCGGTCTGCTTGTGGCGCAGCAGCACGTAGGGCATCGGCCGGATGCGGCCGTTGAAGTACGGGATCGGGATCAGGCCCGGCTTGACCATCTCCCAGGTGTCGGCCCGCCAGGCGACCGAGTTCTCACCGGCACGACGCCCCATCGTGAGTCCGGGGTACATCTGCCAGTCCTTGGCCCGCTGGAGGAAGGCCTGGCGCTGGTCGGGCTGGAACTCCTGGAAGCCGACCACGGAGATCTGGTGCTGGCCGAGGACCTCCAACGCGCCGTTGAGCCGCTGCGGCCCGGACCCCATCCGCGCGCTGTGCCCGCCCCTGTTGGTGTGGGAGCTGCCGAGCAGGTTGAAGCTGGCCATGTTGAAGGTCACCACGGGCGGCAGCGCGATCGGCGGGGGACGTGAGGCCGCCGGGTTGACCTCGACCGCCGCTCGTTCCTCGCGCGGGGTGATCTTGCCGTTGTACTTCGAGGTCGCCTTGGGGATGGCGGACGCCGACGCGCTGGGCGTCGGGCTCACGCCGGGCTCGACCTTGGCCTTCGCCTCGGCGCCCTTGTCCGAGTCGGGTTTGAGGTCGCCGCGGAACCAGAGGAAGCCGACTCCCCACACCGCGACCAGCAGCACCACGAAGGCCGCCATGCCCAACTTCTCCCGCACCTCGAAAAGGTAACCCGGCAGGGGTCGCCGTGTGCGCGATATGCCCTATTCCGAGACGGGGGCCACCCGCTGCGTCACATGGTGACGTGGGCGACCACGACGGGGTGGTCCGTCGTACGCCGCACCAGGGGGCTCTTGTCGACGGTGTAGCCGCTGAACTTGACGCTCGGGCTGCCGAAGATCCAGTCGATCTGGATCGGCTTCGGCGGCCGGCAGGAGCCGTTGTTGCTGCCACCGGCGGCGGCGACGAGCCGGGTGGCGCCGGTGACGCGGCAGAAGTACACGTCACGCTCGTTCATGTCGCCGGTCACGAACTGCGGGATGCCGGTGGCCTCGAGCTCGTTGAAGAGCTTGATCTCCCGGTTGGTCGCCTCGGTCCGCCAGCGCGCCATGTTGCCGCCGATGTTGGCGGGGTTGTGGAAGGTCGAGAAGTAGGCCTGCTTGCCGGTCTGCTTGTTCTTCAGCAGGACGTAGGGCATCGGCCGCTCGCGGCCGTTGAAGTAGGTGATGTTGACCAGGCCCGGCTTGACCAGGTCCCAGGTGTCGGTGCGCCAGGCGACGGAGTTCTCGCCGGCCTTGCGGCCCATCGATGAGGCCGGGGTACATCGCCCAGCCGGTGGCCTGGCGCTGGAAGGCCTGGCGCTGGTCGGGCTGGAACTCCTGGAGGCCGGCCACGCTGATCTGGTGCTGGGCCAGGACCTGCAGGGCACCCGGGCATCCGCTCCACGCCCGACGCCATCCCCGGGCTGTGACCGCCCTTGGCGGTGTGCGAGCTGCCCAGCAGGTTGAAGCTGGCCATCGTGAACTGGGTGCCGCCGCCGCTCTGGGTCGTCGGCGTGGTCGTGGCCGCGGCCGCAGTGGTCGGCGGTGTCGGTAGCGGTGTCGGCCAGCGTGGCGGCCGCGGACAGGTCGGTGGTCGACGGCACGGGCGCGCTGCCCGCGGGGCAGCTGGCGCAGCGGCTCCGGAGTCTCGCTCGGCTTCGGCTTCAGCTTGATCGGAGCAGGAGAAGGCGGTCGGCTTCGGGGTCGCGTTGCCGTAGCCGTGCGGTCCCGAGGGCAAGGTGACAGCGGTCTCCTGCGAGACCACCGAGGTGTCGGTGGGTTGGCGTGAAGCCGCCCTGGGCCCACACGAACCCAGCGCCCCACACGAACGAGAGCGTGACCGCACCAACGGTCACCAACCATTTCTCCAGCATCGAGGAGGAGCATCGGCCCGCGCGGGGTCTTCATGAGGACTTCCGCCTGCAGAGTTCGGCTACCTGCTCCGCGAGGTGCTGCAGCTGGGCGCGGACCGACAGCTCGGCCGCGCCCCAGAGCACCGGGTCGACGTCGGAGTAGACGATCTCCACGACCTTCCGCGGGAGCTCGTCGGCGGCGACACCCTCGGGGTGCGGCTCGGCGCGGAGCTCGGCCACGGCCGCCTCGACCTGCTGGAGGCGTTCGGCGCGGTGGGCGATGTAGTAGTCGAGCGCGCCGAGGGCGTCGTCGATGACCGGGCCGTGACCGGGCCAGATGGTGCCGATCTCGTGGGCCTCGGCCAGGCCGTGCAGCCGGTCGAGGGAGTCGAGGTAGGCGCCGAGCTGCCCGTCGGGGTGCGCCACGACGGTGGTGCCGCGTCCGAGCACGGTGTCGCCGGTCAGCACCGCGGCCTCGGCCGGCAGCACGAACGACAGGGAGTCGGCGGTGTGGCCCGGCGTCGAGACGACCCGGATCTCCAGGCCGTCGACCTCGACGACGTCGCCGCCGCCCAGACCCTCGGAGCCGAGGCGGTACTCCGGGTCGAGGGCGCGTACGCCGCAGCCCATCCGCTCGGCGAACTCCTTGGCGGCCTCGGAGTGGTCGAGGTGGTGATGGGTCAGGAGTACGACGCCCACGTCACCGGCCTGCTCGGCGACCGCGTCGAGGTGGGACCGGTCGGGCGGACCGGGGTCGATGACCACCGAGCGCCGGGCACCGGGCTCGCGCAGGATCCAGGTGTTGGTGCCGTCGAGGGTCATCATGTTGGCGTTCGGCGCGAGCACGCACCGTCCTCGCTCGCCGAACGAGCCACCGGTCCAGCTCATGCGCGGCTCTCCAGGAGGGGCTCGTAGCGCGGCGGCACCGAGAGGGTCCCGCCGTCGGGGTTCTCCTCGACCTGCGGCGTGAACATCTCGACGGTGCGCCCCTGGGCCGCGACGAGCACGGCCGCCGGGTCGTCGTACTGCCCCACCTCGAGGCAGGTCAGGTAGGTCGGCGGCAGCATGAGCATCTGCTCCTGCTCGACGTCCTCGACCGCGGCCATCGCCGGCAGCCAGGTCACCTGGTCGGACTCGGTGGAGACGTCGCGGGTGCGCTGGCCCTCGGGGAGGTCGGCGACGAAGAACCAGGTGCGGTAGCGACGCGGCTCGAAGACCGGCGTCAGCCAGCCGGCCCAGACGCCGAGGAGGTCGGTGCGCAGCACCAGCCCGCGCTGGTCGAGGAAGTCGGTGAAGGCCAGCTCGCGGGCCTCGAGGGCCGCGCGGTCGGTCTCCCAGTCGTCGCCGGTGGTGTCGGCGACCACGGTGTCGGCGGACTCGCCCGCCAGCAGCACCCCCGACTCCTCGAAGGTCTCGCGCACGGCGGCGCACACCAGCGCCCGCGCCGTCGACTCGTCGGTGCCGAGGCGCGAGGCCCAGTCGGCGGGCGTCGGCCCGGCCCAGGCGGTCTTGTGGTCGAAGTCGCGCGGGTCCACCCCGCCGCCGGGGAAGACGCACATGCCGCCGGCGAAGGCCATCGAGGTCTGGCGGCGCAGCAGGTAGACCTCGGGTCCCCGGGACCCCGCTCGCAGGAGCACGACGGTCGCGGCGTTGCGCGGCTCGGCCGGCTCCTTGCTGCCGTCGCTGAAGGCGCGTGCGTCCTCGACGAGGTGGGGCGGGAGCTGCACGCGGATGGTGCCGGCCATCAGGCGGTCAGACCTCGACGATGAGCTCGACCTCGACGGGGGCGTCGAGGGGAAGCACCGGGACACCCACGGCCGAGCGGGCGTGACGGCCCGCGTCGCCGAAGACCTCGCCGAGCAGCTCGGAGACGCCGTTGGCGACCTGCGGCTGGGCCGGTGAAGTCGGGCGTGGAGGCGATGAAGGCGACGACCTTGACGATCCGCTTCACGTTGGAGAGGTCGCCGACCTCGGACTTGACCGCCGCGAGCGCGTTGAGCGCGCACTGGCGGGCGCACTCGACGGCCTCCTCCTGGCTCACCTCGCCACCGACCTTGCCGGTCGCGATCAGCTGGCCCTCGCGCATCGGCAGCTGGCCGGAGGTGAAGACGTGGTGGCCGCTGCGCAGGGCCGGGATGTACGCCGCCACCGGCGTGGGCACCTCGGGCACGCTCAGGCCGAGCTCGGCGAGACGCTCCTCCGGGGTGCTCATTCGGCCGGCCGCTTGAAGTAGGCGACGAGGTTCTCGGGGTTCATCCCCGGCACCATCTGGACCAGCTCCCAGCCGTCGGAGCCGAAGTTGTCGAGGATCTGCTTGGTCGAGTGCACCAGCACGGGCGCAGTCAGGTATTCCCATCGGGTCATGCTGGCTCACCCTAGACGTGCAGCTAGCGTGACGCGACATGCCCTCCGAGCTGCCCGACGCCACCGTGCGGTACGCCGGGCACGAGGAGGCGGTGATCGACCTGCACCTCCCGGGCGGATCGCGTCCGGTCGGCCCGGACACCCCTCTGCTGGTGCTGCTGCACGGCGGTTTCTGGAAACAGGAGTGGGACCGCCGGCACACCCGACCGATGGCGCGCGACCTGGCCGAGCGGGGGTTCGTGGTGGCGACGCCGGAGTACCGCCGCGTGCGGGGCGGTGGCGGCTGGCCGGTCACGGGCGACGACGTCCATCTCGCCGTACGCCGCCTGCCGGACCTGCTCGGCGAGCTCGGCATCGCCACGGCACCGATGCTGGTCACCGGGCACTCCGCCGGGGGTCACCTGGCGCTCTGGCTGGCCACCCTCGACCTGCCCGTCGTCAAGGTGGTGCCGCTGGCCCCGGTCTGCGACCTCCGGGAGGCGATCCGGCTGGGCCTGGGCGGCAACGCGACCCAGGCGCTGCTCGACGGTGCCGACCCCTCGCCCGCCGACCCGATGGCCCTGCTCGACGTACGCCCCTCCTGCGCGATCGAGATCGTGCACGGCGTGGCCGACGACGTCGTACCCGTCTCGCTGAGCCGCGGCCTGGTCGCCCGGCACCCGTGGGTGGAGCTGCGGGAGGTGCCGGGCGGTCACATGGAGGTCATCGAGCCCGGCTCGGTCGCGTGGCCGACCGTGGTCGAGGCGTTGCAATTCATATAAGCGCTGTTATTGTTTGCGGGTGAGCACCCCCGACCCGACCGAGTCCAACCGCTGGCGGCCCCTCTTCGAGCTGCTGCGGAGGCTGGACGGGGAGATCGAGCAGGTCTACTTCGACGCCGGGTTCACCGACTTCCGGTCGCGGTTCACGATGCCGCTGGTGCGCCTCTCGCGCCGGGGACCGATGTCCATCAAGGCCCTCGCCGCTGACTGCGAGGTGACCCACTCGGCGATGAGCCAGACCGTCACCGCGATGCGGAAGGCCGGCCTGGTGGACAGCGTCACCGACCCGGCGGACGGCCGCGCCCGGTTGGTCGCGCTCACCGACAAGGCGACCCCGATCGTCGAGCTGGGCGAGGCCGAGTGGGCGGCCACCGAGGCTGCCCTGGAGGAGCTCGAGGCGGAGACGCCGTACGCGATGAGCCGGCTGGTGGGCGACATCGAGGCCGCGCTGGGCCGACGCAGCTTCACCGAGCGGCTGCGCTCGCACCTGGAGGCGAAGCCGTGATGCGCGGAGCGCTGATCGACCTGCGACCGCTGCGCCGCTCGCCGGAGTTCCGCCGGCTGTGGTGGGGCACCAGCCTGTCGCAGCTGGGCGGTCAGTTCACCGTCTTCGCGGTCATGCTCCAGGTCTGGCAGCTGACCCACAGCCCCGTGTGGACGGGCTCGATCGGGCTGGCCCACGCCGTCCCGATGGTGCTGCTCTCCCCGTTCGGCGGATCGCTCGCCGACCGGGTCGACCGACGCACGCTGGTGCTGGCCACCTCGGCCGGACAGCTGGTCGCGGTCGCGGCGCTGGCGATCCAGGCGGTGCTCGGGCTCGAGTCGGTGTGGCTGGTGCTGGGACTGGTCGCGCTGCAGACCTCGTTCGGGGCGCTCGGCTCCCCGGCCCGTCGTACCTTCGTGCCGCGGTTGCTCCCGCCCCCGCTCGTGCCGGCCGGACTGGCGCTGACCCACATCAGCTTCCAGGGCGCGATGCTGCTCGGGCCCTCCGTCGCGGGACTGGTCACGGGCGTCTGGGGGCTGCAGGTCTGCTACGCCGTCGACGCGGCCACGTTCCTGGCCTCGATGTACGCCGTGTTCCGGCTGCCGTCCCTGCCGCCCGACCGAGGCGAGGACCACGACGAGGGCGACGTACGCCGCATCGTCGCCGGCCTGCGCTTCCTGATGGGTAGCCCCGTCCTGCGGGGCGCGTTCGCCACCGACCTGTTCGCCACGGTCCTGGCGATGCCGATCGCGCTGTTCCCGATGGTCAACGACGAGCGGTTCGGCGGTTCTCCCCACACGCTGGGGCTGTTCCTCACCGCCATCGCCGTCGGTGGGATCCTCGCCTCGGTCCTGTCCGGCACCTACACCGGCGCGGCTCGACCGGGGCGGGTGATGCTGGTCGCGGCATCGCTGTGGGGTGTCGGGCTCGCGACCTTCGGGCTCGTCGACGGCCTGGTCCCCACGCTGCTCGCCCTGAGCGTGGCCGGTGCCGCCGACACCGTCTCGGTCATCTCCCGCGGCACCATCACCCAGCTGGCGACGCCGGACGCCCTCCGCGGCCGGATCAGCTCGGTGGAGGGCATCGTCGGCGTCTCCGGCCCCGATGTCGGCAACCTGCGCGCCGGTCTGGTCGCGGGCTGGACCTCGGCGGCCGTCGCGCTCTCGGTGGGCGGCGTGATGTGTGTCGCCGGCGTCGCGTTCGTCGCCTGGCGCAACCCCGCGGTCCGGCGCTTCGCCATGGCGCCGGAACCGGAGGTCGTGACTACGCGCTGAGGATCTCGGCGCCCGACAGCCTCAGGAGGCCTGGTCGAGCGTCGGGTAGTCGGTGTAGCCCTCGGCTCCACCGCCGTAGAAGGTGGACGGGTCGGGCTCGTTGAGCTGCTCGCCCTGCTCCCACCGTGCGTGCAGGTCGGGGTTGGCGAGGAACGGGCGACCCACCATGACCGCGTCGGCGAGCCCGGTCGCCAGCAGGTCCTCGACCGTGGCCAGCGACGTCACGTCACCGAAGCCGTCGTTGAGCAGCACGGGGCCGCCGAACCGGCGACGCAGGTCGGTGACCAGGTCCTTCATCGGCTCCAACGGGCTGGCCAGGATGCTCAGGTAGGCCAGGCCGAGGGGCGCGACCGCGTCCACGAGGGCGGCGTACGTCGCATCCAGGTCCTCGCCGGCCTCCTCGCCGACCCCGTTGAACTGGTGTCCGGGCGAGATCCGCAGGCCGACCTTCTCGGCGCCGATCGCGTCGGCCACCGCGGTCACGACGTCGACCACGAAGCGGGCCCGGTTCTCCGGGGAGCCGCCGTGGGCGTCCTCGCGCAGGTTGATCGTGGGGTCGAGGAACTGGTGGAGCAGGTAGCCGTTGGCGGCGTGGATCTCGACGCCGTCGAGCCCGGCCTCGACCGCGTTGCGGGCCGCCGTGACGTAGTCCTCGACCACCCCTGCCAGCTCGCCGGTCTCGAGGGCCCGCGGCTCGTCGTGCGGCTTCGGGCCGTTCGCCGTGACCATGTCACCGGGTGCCCGCACGGCGCTCGCGGAGATGGTCTCGGCGCCGTCCTTGTTGTCGGCGTGCGCGATCCGGCCGGCGTGCATCAGCTGGGCGACGATGTGCCCGCCCTGCTCGTGCACCGCGTCCGCCACCAGGCGCCAGCCCGCGACCTGCTCGGCGGTGTAGAGCCCGGGGACGTTGAGGTACCCCTGCCCGACCGCGCTCGGCGCTGTCCCCTCGGTGACGATCAGCCCGGCCCCGGCCCGCTGCGCGTAGTACGTCGCGTTCAGCTGCGTGGGCGCATTGCCCGCACCGGCGCGGTTGCGCGTCAGCGGCGCCATCACGAAGGACTGGGGAAGCTGCCAGTTGCCGATCTGGACGGGAGAGAAGGCACGTGCCATCAGGTAGGACCTCACAGATGGTGGAAAATGGGATTACTTGCCCCAACTGCCCACGCTGCACAGCCATTCCGATCCGCGCCGCATCGTGGGATGTGTCACGCGAGCGGCACCCACCGGATAGTCCGATGTGAACGGACCCCTCACGGGCCTCGGAGAGGGTCCGCGATGCATCGGACTATCCGGTCTTGGCGATCAGCTGACGATCTCCGGCTCGGTCTTCTCGCGGACCTCGTCCTCGGTGACGCCGGGGGCGAGCTCGACGAGCTTGAGGCCCCCTCCTTCTGATTCCGGGTGACGTCGAGGACGCAGAGGTCGGTGATGATGCGCTGTACGACGGCCCGGCCGGTGTAGGGCAGCGAGCACTCGTTCGACGATCTTGTAGGAGCCGTCCTTGGCGTTGTGCTCCATCAGCACGATCACCCGCTTGGCGCCGTGGACCAGGTCCATCGCGCCGCCCATGCCCTTGACCATCTTCCCGGGGATCATCCAGTTGGCGATGTCGCCGGTCGCGGAGACCTGCATCGCGCCCAGGATCGCGGCGTCGATCTTGCCGCCGCGGATCATCCCGAAGCTGGTCGCGGAGTCGAAGAACGACGCCCCCTTGCGCAGCGTGACCGTCTCCTTGCCGGCGTTGATCAGGTCGGCGTCCTCGTCGCCCTCGTAGGGGTAGGCGCCCACACCGAGGATGCCGTTCTCGCGACTGCAGCACCAGCTCGACGTCGTCGTCGACGTAGTTCGGCACCAGCGTCGGCAGCCCGATGCCGAGGTTCACGTAGGACCCGTCGGTCAGCTCGCTCGCCGCCCGCGCGGCCATCTCCTCACGGCTCCACGCCATCTCACTCACCGCCCTCGCGATGCCAGCGCGGCTCCGCCGGCCGGCGTCGGCCGGCTCGGTCGCGGTCGGGTGCGCTTCTCGATCCGCTTGTCCGCGGCCTGCTCGGGGGTCAGCGCGACCACCCGCTGCACGAAGACACCGGGGGTGTGCACGTCGTTGGGGTCCAGCTCGCCGGGCTCGACGAGCTCCTCGACCTCGGCGATCGTCACCCGTCCGCACATCGCGGCGAGCGGGTTGAAGTTGCGCGCGGAGTCGCGGTAGACGAGGTTGCCGTGCCGGTCGCCCTTCCAGGCCCGCACCAGCCCGAAGTCGGCGATGATCGCCTCCTCGAGGACGTACTCCGCGGCCTCGATCTCGAAGTCTCGGGTCTCCTTCGGCGGCGAGGACACGGTCACGTTGCCCTCGGTCGTCGTACCGCCACGGCAGGCCGCCCTCGGCCACCTGGGTGCCGCCACCGGTCGCGGTGAAGAACGCCGCGATCCCCGAGCCACCCGCGCGCATCCGCTCGGCCAGCGTGCCCTGCGGGGTCAGCTCGACCTCGAGCTCGCCGGAGAGGTACTGGCGCGCGAACTCCTTGTTCTCCCCCACGTACGACGCCACCATCCGCCGCAGCCGCTTCTCGGCCAGCAACCGGCCCAGACCCCAGTCGTCGACCCCGCAGTTGTTCGAGACCGCCTCGAGGTCGGTCGTGCCGGCCTCCAGCATCGCCTCGATCAGCACCGACGGGATCCCGCACAGCCCGAACCCGCCCACCGACAGCGTCGCGCCGTCGGGGATGTCCGCGACCGCCTCGGCCGCACTTGCCACAACCTTGTCCAACGCAGACACCTCCGCCGCGATCCTGCCACGACTGGTGTGCCCGAGGTCACCCCAGGTCGAGGCGGTCTGCGCGGCTAGGCTCACCGGCATGCCAGCGGCTCCCTCGAGCGCTCCAGAAGAGGGCGCGCACTCCCCCGACTGGCCAGACGTCCAGCTGCACGTCGTCACCGGCAAGGGCGGCACCGGCAAGTCCACCGTCTCGGCGGCCCTGGCCCTCGCGCTCGCCTCGCGCGGCCAGACCGTGCTGCTGTGCGAGGTCGAGGGCCGCGAGGGCATCGCCCAGCTCTTCGACGTCCCACCGCTGCCCTACGAGGAGCGGCTGGTCGCGCGCGGCGCCGCCGGGCCGAGCGGCTCGGGCGACGTCTACGCGCTGGCGATCGACGCGGAGTCGGCGCTGCTGGAGTACCTCGACATGTACTACCGCCTCGGCCGCGCCGGGAAGGCGCTCGACCGGTTCGGCGTCATCGAGTTCGCCACCACCATCGCGCCGGGCGTGCGCGACGTGCTGCTGACCGGCAAGGTCTACGAGGCCGCCAAGCGCAACCGGCGCAACAAGGGCGCGCGCAGCTACGACGCGATCGTGCTCGACGCGCCGCCCACCGGCCGGATCGCCCAGTTCCTCAACGTCAACAACGAGCTGGCCGGGCTGGCCAAGGTCGGGCCGATCAAGTCGCAGGCCGACACGGTGATGACCCTGCTCCGCTCGTCCCGTACGGCGATCCACCTGGTCACCGTGCTCGAGGAGATGCCGGTGCAGGAGACCGGCGACGGGATCGCCGAGCTCCGCGGGGCCGGCCTGCCGATCGGCGGGGTGATCGTGAACATGGTCCGACCGCAGGACCTCGACGCCGAGGAGCGCCAGCAGCTGATCGACGGCACCGTCGACCGTGGCGAGCTGCTGGCCAGCCTCGAGAAGGCCGGGATCACCGGCGGCGACGAGCTGGTCGACGGCCTGCTCGACGAGGGTCGCCACCACGCCGAGCGGCGTCGCCTCGAGGACAGCCAGCGGGCGCTCGTCGAGGCGATGGACGTCCCGTCGTACGAGCTGCCGCTGATGCCGGGCGGCGTCGACCTCGGCGCCCTCTACGAGCTGGCCGAGGTCATCTGCGACCAGGGGCTCGCATGAGCAGGGCGACGACCCACCAGAACACCCGGGCCAGTGCCCGCATCGGTCCGCTGGTGGCCACCCACGACCCGAAGCAGATCCTCGACGTCGACGCCCTGCTCGACGACCGCAGCCGCGGGATCATCGTGTGCTGCGGCTCCGGCGGCGTCGGCAAGACCACGACCTCGGCGGCGCTCGCCCTGCGGGCGGCCGAGCGCGGTCGCAAGGTCGTGGTGCTCACCATCGACCCGGCCCGCCGGCTGGCGCAGTCGATGGGCATCGAGTCCCTCGACAACACCCCGCGGCCGGTGCCGGGCGTCGGCGGCAAGGGCACCGGGTCGCTCGACGCGATGATGCTCGACATGAAGCGCACCTTCGACGAGGTGGTGCAGAGCCAGGCCAGCCCCGAGAAGGCCGAGCAGATCCTGGCCAACCCGTTCTACGTCGCGGTGTCGAGCTCGTTCGCGGGCACGCAGGAGTACATGGCGATGGAGAAGCTCGGCCAGCTCGACAAGGACGCTCGCCGTACCGGGCGCTGGGACCTGATCGTGGTCGACACCCCGCCCTCGCGCAGCGCGCTGGACTTCCTCGACGCCCCCGAGCGGCTCTCGAGCTTCCTCGACGGCAGGTTCATGAAGCTCCTGCTCGCGCCGGCCCGCGGCCCGGCGCGGCTGATGACCGCCGGCTTCGGGATGGTGACCAACGCGATCACCAAGATCATCGGCGCCCAGGTGCTCCAGGACATGAAGGCGTTCGTGGCCGCGTTCGACACGCTCTTCGGCGGCTTCCGGCAGCGGGCGCTGCGCACCTTCGAGCTGCTCCAGGACCGGCGTACGGCGTTCCTGGTCGTCGCCGCGCCCGAGCCGGACGCCCTGCGCGAGGCCGCCTACTTCGTCGAGCGGCTGCGGGCCGAGCGGATGCCGCTGGCCGGTCTCGTCGTCAACCGCGCGAGCAGCAAGCCGCGACGGCGACCTGACCGCGCACGCGGCGATGTCCGGCGTCGAGCGGCTGCGCGACCTCAGGCGAGGACCACGGCCTGGCCGCCGGGCTGCTGCGGCTGCACGCCGACCGGCTGACCGTCGTCGACCGCGAGAAGCGGTTGACGCGCAGGTTCGCGCACCAGCCACCCCGACGTACCGACGGCCGTGCTGCCGGCCCTGTCGACCGACGTGCACGACCTCGACGGGTTGCGTCGCATCGGCGAGCTGCTGGCGGCCCAGGTGGACCACCGACCAGCCGGCTGACCCGTCAGTGCGACAGGTCAGCTGGCACGGTTCAGGCAGTCGCGCTCGCGATCGACGTCCTCGTGCTCCGACTTCGCCGTCTCCAGCAGCTGGCGCCACGAGGTCACGTTCGGCCGCTTGCGCAGCAGGGCGCGACGCTCACGCTCGGTGAGGCCGCCCCACACGCCCCACTCGATCTCGTTGTCCAGTGCTTCCGCCAGGCACTCCGCCCGCACGGGGCAGGCACCGCACACGGCCTTGGCCTTGTGCTGCTCTGCTCCGCGAACGAAGAGCTCGTCCGGTGATGACTGCTGACACAGGGCCGCATTGGCCCACATCTCGTTCCAGGACATGTCCCCTCCAAGTTTCAAGTCCCAGTTGCTTCCGGCTCGCCCCGATACGTCCGTTTTCAACCCATCTAAAGATTAGAGAGAAGTTGAGGCTCCGAACCAGACCCGGCTGGGGGGATCTCTTATAGTCCGAAATGACTAGATCAGTCCTGTCTGATGGCAGGAATTTCCCACCTCCCCCCTAGGATTGTGCTATGCCCAGACGCCGTCCCCATGTCACTTTCGGGACGGTGCTCTCCCATTTGGGCGTGATCGTGGTGGTCTCCGTCGTCCTCGGCGTGCTCACTGCCGGCCTGGTGATCCCGGCCATCGGAGCCCTGGGGTACGGCGCCAAGGCGACCGACCGCTCGATGCAGAACCTCCCGGCCGAGCTCAAGGCGACCCCGCTCGCCCAGCGCACCCGCGTGCTGGACCGCCACGGCAACCCGATCGCCACCTTCTACGACGAGAACCGCGTCAACGTCACCGCTCGACAAGGTCGCCCCGATCATGAAGCGGGCGATCATCGCGATCGAGGACTACCGCTTCTACGAGCACGGCGCGCTGGACCTCAAGGGCACCCTGCGTGCGTTCGTGAACAACCAGACGTCCTCGGGCAGCGGCACCCAGGGCGGGTCCTCGATCACCCAGCAGATGGCCAAGATGACCCAGCTCGCCCAGGCGCGCACCGAGGCGGAGCGCAAGGCGGCCACCGAGAACACCTACCAGCGCAAGATCCAGGAGCTGCGGCACTCGATCGCGTTCGAGCAGAACTACTCCAAGGACTGGATCCTCGAGCGCTACCTCAACCTGGCCTACTTCGGCGACGGCGCCTACGGCGTCCAGGCGGCCGCCCGCCACTACTTCTCGGTCAACGCCAACCAGCTGAACACCATCCAGGCGGCGACCCTGGCCGGTCTGGTGAAGAACCCGGTCGGCTTCGACCCGACGACGTTCCCCGACCGCGCCATCGCCCGCCGCAACGTCGTGGTCAACCGGATGGCCGAGCTCGGCGTGATCCGCGACGTCGCCGCGCAGTCCATGGTCAAGCAGCCCCTGGGCCTGAAGGTGAGCAAGGCGCGCAACGGCTGCCTCGGCACCAAGGCCGCGTTCTTCTGCGACTACGTACGCCGCTACCTGATGGCCGACCCCGCGCTGGGACGCACCCTCGCCGACCGGCAGCAGCTGCTCAACAGCGGCGGCCTGACGATCAAGACGACCGTCGACCTCGACTTCTCCCGCGCGGCCGAGGACGCCGCGACCGTCGCCGTGGGCAAGAAGGACGAGGCCATCGGCGCACTGGCCATGGTGCAACCGGGCACGGGCGACGTGATGGCGATCGCCCAGAGCCGGCCCATGGGTCGTGAGCGCAAGGACGGCGAGACCTTCCTCAACTACGTGGTCGACAACAAGTACGGCGACTCCGGGGGATTCCAGGCGGGGTCGACCTTCAAGATCTTCGTGCTCGCGGCGGCTCTCGAGCAGGGACTACCCACTTCGACCGCCTTCGTCAGCCCGGTCCAGATGAACATCCCGAGCAACACCTTCCCCGACTGCGAGGGCAACTACGCCAGCAGCGAGGTCCACACGTGGCACAACTCCACCACCAAGGGCAGTCCCAAGTTCGACATGACCAAGGGCACCCGCCTGTCGGTGAACACCTACTTCGCCCAGCTCGAGCGCAAGACCGGTCTCTGCGAGCCCTACGCCCTGGCCAAGGCCATGGGCGTCGACCTCACCGACCCCGCGCGCGAGCGGGTGCCGACGTTCACCCTCGGCGTCGCCAGTGTCAGCCCGCTGGAGATGGCCTCGGCCTATGCGACCGTGGCCGCCCGCGGCAAGCACTGCGACGCCCGGCCGGTCACCCAGATCCTGAACAGCGACGGCAAGGTGTTCAAGAACTACCCGAAGGACTGCCAGCAGGTGATCCAGGAGTCCTCGGCCGACACCATCAACGCCATCCTCAAGGGCCTCATGCAGCCCGGGGGCTTCGGCTCCGCTCTCGCCCTCGACAAGCCGTCCGCCGGCAAGACGGGAACCATCAACAGCAACATGGCCGTGTGGTTCAACGGCTACACGCCCGCCCTGGCGACCGCCGCCATGGTCGCGGGAGCCAACTCGAGCGGGCAGCCGACCACGCTGAACGGCAAGACGGTGGGCGGGCGCACCATCGGTGAGGCGTTCGGCTCCACGGTGGCGGGGCCGATGTGGGCGCAGGCCATGCGCGCGATCCAGGACAAGCTGCCCTACGAGGACTTCACGCCGCCTTCCGGGACGACCACGACCGCCGTACAGGTCCAGATCCCCGACGTCACCGGGATGTCGACGCGTCGTGCGGCGGAGAAGCTGGCCGGTGCCGGCTTCTACGTCACGATCGGCGACCGCCGACCGTCCAGCGAGCGCGAGGGCAGCGTCGCCGAGGCCGAGCCGGCCGTCGGCCAGTCCGCGCCGCGCGGCTCGACGGTCACGCTCTACCCGTCGTCCGGCTGATCCTCAGGAGCCACCGAGCTCGCGTCGTACGGCGGCCGCGACCGCGCCACCGTCGGCCCGGCCCTTGGTCTTCGGGGTGAGCACGCCCATCACCCGGCCCATCGCACGCATCCCGTCGTCGCGCACGCCGAGCTCGTCGACGGTCTGCGCCACCAGGGCGTCGATCTCCTCGGTGCTGAGCTGCTCGGGCAGGTAGTCCGCGATCACCTCGGCCTCGGCCCGCTCCTTGGCCGCCTGCTCGTCACGTCCGGCGTCAGCGAAGGCCTCCGCGGCCTCGCGGCGCTTCTTGGACTCGCTGGTGAGCACGCCCAGGACGTCCTCGTCGGTGAGCTCCCGGGACTCCTTGCCGGAGACCTCGGCGTTGGTGATCGAGGTCAGCACCATCCGCAGGGTCGAGGACCTGAGTCCGTCGCGCGCCTTGATCGAGGCGGTGAGATCGGTCCGCAGCCTGTCCTTGAGATCGCTCATGTGGGCCATTGTGGCAGCCTGTTGTGGTGGACCAGCAGCCAGTTTCCCGCGCCCTGCGCGCCCTCGGATGGGGCGTCGGGCTCGGTGCTGCCGCGGGACTCGGGACGCTGGCGTACTCCGCCGGGATCGAGGTGCGCAACTTCGTCGTACGCCGCGCCGAGATCGCGGTGCTCCCGCCGGGACATCGACCCCTCAAGGTCCTGCACATCAGTGACCTGCACCTGACACCCACCCAGGGGGTCAAGCTGCGCTGGCTCGCCTCGCTCGCCGACCTCGAGCCCGACCTGGTGGTGAACACCGGCGACAACCTCGCGCACATGCAGGCGGTGGCGCCGCTGGTCGAGGGACTCGGCCGGTTGCTCGACCTGCCCGGGGTCTACGTCTTCGGGTCCAACGACTACTTCGCACCGACGCTGCGCAACCCGCTCTGGTACCTCCTCCCCGACGACGGCCAGCGCAGCACCAACACCCCGAAGCTGCCGTGGCAGGACCTCCGCGCCGCCTTCGAGGGGCGTGGGTGGACCGACCTGACCAACACGCACGGGCGGCTCACCGTGGGCGACACCTCGTTGGCGTTCGTCGGCGTCGACGACCCCCACCTGGGCTACGACGACCTCGACGCGGTGGCCGGGCCGGCGCCGTCCGACGCGGACGTGCGCATCGGGGTGACCCATGCGCCGTACCTGCGGGTGCTCGACCAGTACGCCCGCGACGGGTACGACGTCACCATCGCCGGCCACACCCACGGCGGCCAGGTCTGCCTGCCGTTCCGCGGAGCGATCGTCACCAACTGCGACCTCGACACCAAGCGGGCCAAGGGTCTGCACCGCCACCCGGCCGACTCCCGGCCCGGCGATCCCGGCTCGTCCTGGCTGCACGTCTCGGCCGGCGCGGGGACCTCGCCGTACGCACCGATCAGGTTCTGCTGCCGCCCCGAGGCGACCCTGCTGACGCTGCTGCCGAAGGCCTCCTGAGCCTCTCGGACCAGTGCTGGAAACCCGGTTCGGAGCACCCAATTCGCTCTAGTAGACTCGCCCACGCCTGAGAGGGCTTCGGGGTGTGGCGCAGCTTGGTAGCGCGCGTCGTTCGGGACGACGAGGCCGCAGGTTCAAATCCTGTCACCCCGACCGAAGGTTGTCCCGAGACACCGTCACCGGTGTCTCGGGACATCTCTCTTTCTCCGGGTCTTCACCGGCGTCGCTGGCCGGGAATGCCGAACGACGCGTCGTCGGGGTGCGCGTAGCGCCTTCGGATGCTGCTGCCGGTGTCGCGCAGGTCGGCGCCGTAGACGTGCAGCGAGATCGCCAGCGAGTCGCCGACGTTGTGCACCCTGTGGATGTCCCCCGGGGGCAGCAGGCCCGCGACCTCGCCCGGCAGCGCGACCGCGTTGCCCGACTCCACCAACGTGCCTCGACGGGTCAGTCGGTAACGGGTCTCGTACTCCGCCCCCTCGTGGATGCCGACCACGCACCACGCGAGGTGGTCGTGGACCGGGGTGGCCTGCCCCGGCAGCCAGACGAGGGCGACCAGGGAGAAGGCGCCGTCGGGCGCGACGTGGAGGAGGTGCTGCTTGTACGCCGCCGGGTCGCCGACGCGCTGCGAGGGCTCGAGGAGGTCGGGCAGCGTCAGCGAGGGGCGCAGCGCCTCGCTCACGGCGTCGACCGTCTCCTGCCCCGGCAGTGAGCTCCGGACGGCGTGGTCGAGGTCCCGGACCAGGGTCCGCAGGGGCGTACGGGTGATGGTGCTCGTCGTTGACATGGTGTTCCTTTCCAAAACCTCGATGAGGCGGGAGTCTCGAGGCAGATACGTCCGGGGCACGTCTGCGCAGGCGGATGTGTTCATCGCCGCCGCGATCACCACGTCGCGCGGGGTCATCCGTGGCACGATTCGGCTCATGGCCAAGGACCCCGAGAAGCGAGACGACGCTCCGAACCTCGAGCTCCCGTCCCTGTTCTCCCGCCGCAAGAAGAAGCAGCAGGCGGAGGAGCCGGTGGCCGCCGCGGACGAGCCGACCGTCGACGAAGCCGCGCCCGTCACCGAGGCCCCTGCTGCCGAGAGCCCTGTCGCCGGACCGACCCCGGTCGAGGGCTCGACGCGTCGTCCGCCGCCCACGCCCCCTCCGGTCGCTCCGACCGGTGAGACCTCCCCCGTCGAGGACACCGCGCCGATCGAGGTGAGCACGCCCGCACCTCCCGCCGAGCCGCCTCCCGTGCCCGAGCCGACGCCCGAGCCGCTGCCGGAACCCACGCCGGAGCCCACGCCGGCCCCGGTGCCCACCCCCGTTCCCGAGCCCGAGCCCGTCCCGGACCCGAGCCCAGTGCCGGACCCGGAACCAGTGCCCGACCCGGAACCGGTGCCCGACCCGGAACCAGTGCCGGCACCCGCTCAGGCCGAGGAGACGACCGTGCTCCCCGGCCCGGTCGACTTCGAGGAGTACGAGCCCGTTCCTGCCACCGAGACCCGGGCAGCGGAGGAGCCGGTGGCCGCCCCCCTGTTCGCGGACGAGGTCGCGGAGGACGAGGCCCCCACTGGCGAGGAGCCCGGCCGTCGCCGCGTCAAGAAGGAACGCACGCCGCTGGCCCTGCCCGTGATCAACCCGCGCGTCGCCGCCGTCATCACGGGACTGCTCGTCGGAGTCGCCGGCGTCGTGCTCTCCTTCGGGGCCAGCCAGGGGTGCGAGTCCGTGCGCGGTGTCGGCAGCTGCGGCGGCATCGGCCTGTTCGCCCTGCTCGCCGTGCTGCTGATCGAGGTCCTGCTCGGGTCCTACCTGCTCAAGGCCTGGCGGCTGCCGGATCCCACGAGCACGAGCTTCCTGGGCGTCGGCCTGGTCGCGGTGATGGCGCTGCTCTTCTTCCTGGACTCACTCGACTCCGTCTGGATGCTCCTGGTGATCCCGGTGCTGACCGCGATCACCTTCCTGGTGTCGTGGTGGGTCACCGAGACGTTCGTCGAGGAGACGTCGGGCGACAACCTGCATAGGTGAGCTTCCGCGCTGATCCGCTTCCGCTGATCCGCGGTTGCCTGGTGGCGGACGGTCGCCTGTAGTTGGGACAAGCGGCTCGGCTTTCGGCGCACGGTCCGCTGTGGACGCCGACAGGGCACTTCTGCCCCTCCCCCGCTGCGCTCCTCCCGGGCAGAACTACCCGGTCGGCTCAGATCGCGCTTCGCGCGATGCGAGCTCGGCGATCTGCACAGTGTTCAGGGCCGCGCCCTTGCGGAGGTTGTCGTTGCTGATGAACAGCGCGAGGCCGCGGTTGTCGGGGACGCCCGGGTCGTGGCGGAGCCGGCCGACGTACGACGGGTCCTTGCCGGCGGCCTGGAGGGGGTTCGGGATGTCGCTGCAGCTCGACCCCCGGCGCACTGCCGAGGATCTCGCGGGCGCGCTGAGGCGTCAGGGGCGAGGCGAACTCGGCGTTGATCGCCAGCGAGTGGCCGGTGAACACGGGCACGCGCACGCAGATGCCGGAGACGAGCAGGTCGGGGATGTCGAGGATCTTGCGCGACTCGTTGCGCAGCTTCTTCTCCTCGTCGGTCTCGTCGAGGCCGTCGTCGACGATCGAGCCGGCGAGCGGGACGACGTTGTAGGCGATGGTGCGCTCGTACTTCACCGGGGCCGGGAAGGCGATCGCCGAGCCGTCGTACGACAGCTCACGGGCCTTGTCGCCCGCTGCCTCGACCTGGCTGGCCAGCTCCTCGACGCCGGCGACGCCGGAGCCGGAGACGGCCTGGTAGGTCGACGCGATCAGCCGCACCAGTCCGGCCTCGTCGTGCAGCGGCTTGAGCACCGGCATCGCGGCCATGGTCGTGCAGTTGGGGTTGGCGATGATCCCCTTGCGCGCGTCGGCGATGGCGCCCGGGTTGACCTCGCTGACGACCAGCGGCACGTCGGGGTCCATCCGGAAGGCCGACGAGTTGTCGACGACCGTGACGCCGGCCTCGGCGAAGCGCGGAGCCTGCGCGCGGGAGGTGGTGGCACCGGCCGAGAACAGGGCGATGTCGAGGCCGCTCGGGTCGGCGGTGGAGGCGTCCTCGACGGTGATCTCGCGGTCGCCGTACGGCAGCACCGTGCCGGCCGACCGCGCGGAGGCGAAGAAGCGGATCTCGTCGGCCGGGAAGTCGCGCTCGAGGAGGATCTGGCGCATGGCGACGCCCACCTGGCCGGTGGCGCCGACGATGCCGATACGGAGTCCCAGCGCGTTTTCGGGAGGAGCGCAGCGGGGGACGAGACGTCGGGGTACCGACCACTCCCGCCGTAGACGACGGCCTCGACCTCGTCGGCGTCCAGGTCGAACGCCGTGTGCGTGGCGGCCACCGCCGAGTCGACGTCGACCTCGTCGACCACGACGGAGATGCGGATCTCCGAGGTCGAGATCATGCCGATGTTGACGCCGGCCTCGGCGATCGCGGTGAAGAACTTCGCGGTGACGCCGGGGTGCGAGCGCATGCCGGCGCCGATCAGCGAGACCTTGCCGATCTTGTCGTCGTAGAGCAGCGAGTCGAAGCCGATCTCGTCCTTGAGCGCGTCCAGCGCCGCCATGGCGGTGGCGCCGTCGGTGCGCGGGAGCGTGAAGGAGATGTCGGTCAGGTTCGTGGCGGCGGCCGAGACGTTCTGGACGATCATGTCGAGGTTGATCTGCGCCTTGGCGAGCGCGTCGAAGATGCGCGCGGCCTCGCCGACCTTGTCGGGTACGCCGACCACGGTGATCTTCGCCTCGCTCCGGTCGTGGGCGACTCCGGCGATGATGGCCTGCTCCATGGTGGCCTCCTGATGGGCCTCGTCGTTGATGCTGCCTTCCACCAGCGTGCCGTCCAGCTGGCTGAACGAGGACCGCACGTGGATGGGGATGTCGTAGCGGCGGGCGTACTCGACGCACCGCAGGTGCAGGATCTTCGCCCCACACGCCGCCAGCTCGAGCATCTCCTCGTAGGTGACCCGGTCGAGCTTGCGCGCGCTCGGCACGATCCGCGGGTCGGCGGTGAAGACCCCGTCGACGTCGGTGTAGATCTCGCACACGTCGGCGTGCAGGGCCGCGGCCAGCGCGACGGCGGTGGTGTCGGTGCCACCCCGCCCGAGCGTGGTGATCTCCTTGGTGTCCTGGCTGACGCCCTGGAACCCCGCGACGATCACGATGTGGCCGTCGTCGATGGCGGCGGAGATGCGGCCCGGCGTGACGTCGATGATCTTGGCCTTGCCGTGCACCGAGTCGGTGATCACGCCGGCCTGCGAGCCGGTGAACGACCGCGCGGTGAAGCCGAGGTCGGAGATCGCCATCGCGACCAGCGCCATCGAGATCCGCTCACCCGCGGTGAGCAGCATGTCGAGCTCGCGGGCCGGCGGCAGCGGGCTGACGCCCTCGGCGAGGTCGAGCAGCTCGTCGGTGGTGTCGCCCATCGCCGAGACGGCGACGACGACGTCGTGGCCGGACTTCTTCACCTCGACGATCCGGCGGGCGACCCGCTTGACCGCCGAGCGTCGGAGAGCGACGAACCGCCGTACTTCTGCACCACGATGCCCACGGGGCTGCCGCTCCTCCATTGCTCGGTGTGGCTCGCTCCCCGCGAGCCGCCGACGATTCTACGTGGGGTCAGACAACCGGTTCGCCGGTGTCCAGCACGGCCTCGGCGGCGGCGATCTGCTCGCTCTCGCTCTCGAAGTCGATGTCCAGCCGGTCGTGGGCGACCACGGACTGCAGCGCGCGCAGGGCGGCGCTCGCCATGTTGCCCCAGTTGGCGACGTAGGAGTACTGCCACCACCACAGCGCCTCGGCCACGTTGCCGGCCCGGTGGTGGCGCAGCCCGTTGGCCAGGTCGGTGGCGATGCTGGTCAGGTCGTCGGAGAGCAGACCCTCGCTGATGTCGGGGGCGTAGGGGTCGAAGTTGTAGGTGTAGATGTCCACGCTGTCGAGCAGCCGCGCCAGGCGCAGCCGCATCGCGTCGAGGTCGGGGTCGGGGCCGACGTCGGGCTGGTACTCGGCCGACGGCGTGAAGTCCTGCTGGGCGCCCAGCCGGGCCCCGGCGAACAGGATCTGGCTCACCTCGACCAGCAGCAGGGGTACGACGGTGCCGGGGTTCTCCTCGCGCGACATCGCCTGGAGCGCGACGAGGTAGGACTCCACCGCATCAGCGATCTGCTGCGCGAAGTCCTCGAGCTCGGGGCTCATGTGCTGTTCAGTCACCGGCGTTTCGCCTTCCTGCGAATGCGCGTCCCAAGGTCACCTCGTCGGCGTACTCGAGGTCACCGCCTACCGGCAGTCCACTCGCCAGACGCGTGACGCGCAAGTCCATGTCCTTCAAGAATCTGCTGAGATAGGCGGCCGTCGCGTCGCCCTCGATGTTCGGATCGGTGGCCAGGATCACCTCGGTGACGTTGCCGTCGGCGAGCCGCGTCATCAGCTCGCGGATGCGCAGCTGCTCCGGGCCGATGCCCTCCAGCGGCGAGATCGCGCCGCCGAGCACGTGGTAGCGGCCGCGGAACTCGCGCGTCCGCTCGATCGCGACGACGTCCTTGGGCTCCTCGACCACACAGATCAGGGTCAGGTCGCGGCGCTCGTCGCTGCAGATGCGGCACAGCTCCGCCTGCGAGACGTTGCCGCAGACCTTGCAGAAGGTGGCCTTGGCCTTCATCTCCACCAGCACGTCGGCGAGGCGGCGTACGTCGGCGGGGTCGGAGGCGAGCAGGTGGAAGGCGATCCGCTGGGCGCCCTTGGGGCCCACGCCCGGCAGCCGGGCGAGCTCGTCGATCAGGTCCTGGAGGACACCCTCATACACCGAAACCGCCAGGCAGCTGGGGTGAGTCGCCGCCACCGGGCCCGCCGAAGCCACCGCCGGCCAGCGGCCCGAGGGCCTGCGAGGCGAGGTCGTCGACCTTGCGCCTTGGCGTCGCGGTACGCCGCCACCACCAGGTCGCCCAGGTCGGTGAGCGAGTCGGCGTCGCTGCCGTCGAAGGAGCCCGGCGAGACCGTCACGGCGGTCAGCTCGCCGGTGCCGGTGAGCGTGACGCTCACGCCGCCCGCGCTGCCCTCGACCGAGGTGGCGGCGAGCTCCTCCTGCGCGGCGACGAGCTGGGCCTGCATCTGCTGGGCCTGCTCGAGCATGGCGTTGAGGTCGAAGCCGCCCTCGCCCCCGAGGCTGCCGAAGGGGTTGGTGTCGCTCATCTCGTCGCTCCTGTGGGTTGCTTCATGGGGTCAGTCGTGCGGGATCTCTTCGATGACGGTCGCACCGAGCTCGCGCTGGAGCAGCTCGGTGCTGTCGAGGCCGTTGTCGTCGGCGACCTGGTCGTCGCGGTGGGCGTCGGCGTCGGGATCGGGCCCGCTCGGGGCGGCGGTCGGCTCGTCGCCGTTGCGGGTGGGCGCGATCTTCGACCGCGCGGCCGCGATCGACTCGGGCTTGGCCTGGGACTCGGGCTCGGCCGGCTCGGGCCTGGCCGGCTCGGGCGCGGAGGGTCCCTCGTCGGTGGCCCAGTCGGGCGGCGCACTCGGCGGTGCCTCGGACGGCGGGGGCTCGGACCGGACCGCGGACTGCTTCACCCGTGGCGCCGTCTCCGACCCCGGCTGCGCCGACGGGTCGACCGCGGTCTCGATCTTCCAGTCGGCGCCGATCATGTCGATCGCCGCCTGCCGCAGGATCTCCTCGCTGCCGCCGCCGATGAACGAGTCGCGCGCCCCGGCCGTCTTGAAGCCCACGGTCAGGGAGGTCGCGTCGACCCCGATCACCTGGGCGTTCTGGCTGAGCAGGATCCAGGTGAACCGCCGCATCTTCTTGACCGCTTCGAGCAGGTCGGGCCAGATCCGGCGTACGTCGGCCAGGGAGAGGGCGCCGGAGGCCGCGCGGGGCCGGCTCGGCCTGGGGCTGCTCCGTCGCCGGCGGTGCGGGTGGGTGGTCTCGACTGTCCGCTCGCTCCGCTCGCTGCTCGACCACCGGGGGTTCAGGCGGTCGGCTCGGAGCGCGGTGGGGGTCGGTTGCGGCTCCGCGATCGCTGCTCCGCGACCGCGGGGTGCGGGTGCGCGCCGCGGCTCGACCGGGCTGCGGCGGGTGCCGCCGGCGCCGACCCGGAGACCGACACCCGACGCTCGAGCCGGTCGAGACGGGCCGCGAGGCCGAGGGAGTCGTGGTCGGCCCCGGGGAGGAGGACGCGCGCGCAGATCAGCTCCAGCAGCAGCCGTGGCGTCGTCGCGCCGCGCATCTCGGTGAGCCCGTCGGCCACGATGTCGGCCGCCCGCACGAGCTCGGACTTGCCGAACCGGGCCGCCTGGGCGACCAGCCGCTCGGCCTGGTCCTCGGGGGCGTCGATCAGTCCCGAGGCGGGCGCGTCGGGCACCGCCGCGATGATGACGAGGTCGCGGAGCCGGCGCAGCACGTCCTCGGTGAACCGACGAGGGTCCTGGCCGGTCTCGATCACCTTGTCGACGACGCCGAACACACCGGCTCCGTCGGCGGCCGCGAACGCGTCGACCACCTCGTCGAGCAGGTTGTCGGGGGTGTAGCCGAGCAGGTTGGTCGCGACGTCGTACGTCACCCCGTCGGGACCGGCCCCGCCCAGCAGCTGGTCGAGGACCGAGAGCGAGTCGCGGGCCGACCCGGCACCGGCGCGTACGACGAGCGGCAGCGCCGCCGGGTCGATCTTCACGCCCTCCTTCTCGCAGAGCTCGGCGAGGTAGTCGGAGAGCACGCGGGGCGGGATCAGCCGGAAGGGGTAGTGGTGGGTGCGCGAGCGGATGGTCGGGATGACCTTCTCGGGCTCGGTGGTCGCGAAGATGAAGCGCAGGTGCTCCGGGGGCTCCTCGACCAGCTTGAGCAGGGCGTTGAAGCCCTGCGTGCTGACCATGTGGGCCTCGTCGATGATGTAGACCTTGTAGCGGCTGCTGACCGGGGCGAAGAACGCGCGTTCGCGCAGGTCACGGGCGTCGTCGACACCGCCGTGGCTGGCCGCGTCGATCTCGATCACGTCGATCGAGCCCGGTCCGCCGCGCGCCAGGTCGCGGCACGACTGGCACTCGCCGCACGGGTCGGCGATCGGCGCCTTCTCGCAGTTCAGCGCCCTCGCGAGGATGCGCGCGCTCGTGGTCTTGCCGCACCCGCGGGGGCCGGAGAAGAGGTAGGCGTGGTTGACCCGGTTGTTCGCCAGGGCCGCGCGCAGCGGCTCGGTGACGTGGTCCTGACCGATCACCTCGGCGAACGTCTCCGGCCGGTAGCGGCGGTACAGAGCGAGGGAGGGTTCCACACAGGCACCCTAACCAGCCGGGCCGACATCCGGTCGGGGGCCACCGCCTGCTGTGGGCACGGGCTGCCACGGGGTCAGCCGGCGCCGAGGGCGCGGGACATCAGCACCTGCCGGGTCCGTGCCCCGGTCTTCTCGAGCACGGCCTTCACGTGGTCGTTCACGGTGTGCTCGGAGAGCACCAGCCGCTCGGCGACCTCGTGGCTGGACAGGCCGGCGCCGAGCAGGGAGAGCACCTCCGACTCCCGGGCCGAGAGCCCGTGCACGCGGGCGAAGAGGTCGGTGCGCTCGGCCGGCGTGCACGGCTCGATGGACACCGCGACGTCACGCCGCTCGCCGTCCTCGGCCGGCCCCATCCGGTCGGCCTTGACGGTGACCCAGCGGCTGCCGCCGAGGTGCACCCGCGACCACGGCTCCCCGACGGGCACGCCCTGCTCGGCGGCCACCAGCGCCGCCGCCACGTTGTACGCCGACGCCGGGATCGGGGTCATCGGCTCGTCGGGCGGGTTCAGCGTCAGCAGCGCCTGCGCCGCGGCGGCCGTCTGCGAGCGCACCTGCAGGTCCGGATCGAGTACGACGACCGCCGGGCCGACCGGCAGCAGCTGCTGGTCCGGGTCCACGAACGTCCGGGCCAGCGCCGCCCGGATCCCCGGCACGACGTACCCGGACAGGGACGCCAGGAAGCGCCGGTCCGAGGCGTCGAAGGTGCCGTCGACCCGCCAGAGGTCGAGCAGCCCCCAGCTCCCGTAGCGGTCGGCGAACGGGGCGGCCACGGTGTCGGACACCCCCAGCTCGCGCTGCACCTGCGACCAGAGCGCGGACTCCTCCGGATGGCCGTCGGTGGTGTCCACCAACGCGGCAGCGGCGATCCCGGAGTCCAGCAGGACGTCCCAGCGGTTGAGCCGGGTCAGGTACCGCGTGCGGATCAGCTCCGGAAGCCGCGGCCACGGGAGCATCGGTACGTCGGCCAGCGGCGAGGTCGCGACCCGCGTGACCGGGTCGGTGAGCCCGAACAGGTAGCCGTCGAAGGGCACGATCCGGCGTACCTCGTCGACGACCTGCTCACGGAGCGCCTTGGCCGTGAGCGAGCCGCGGCACAGCCGCTCGATCCGGTCCAGCTGCGTCGACGCGCTCGGCACGGGCCCAGCCTAGGGCCGCGAAGACCCCCAGGATCTGGGATGTCGCGGCGCCCTCGCCCGGGCCGAAGGTGGAGGTCCACCAACCGAGGAGGCCGACCATGACCACCCTGCACATCGAGAACACCGTCCACGACTACGAGGCCTGGGAGCAGGCGTTCGACAAGTTCGAACGGTTCCGCGCCGAGCACGGGGTCCGGTCCTACCGGATCAGCCGCGCGGCCGCGGACCCCCAGCAGGTCAGCGTCGACCTGTCCTTCGACTCGCGGGCCGAGGCCGAGGCGTTCGTGCCGCGCCTGCAGCAGGTCTGGAGCACGCCGCAGTCGCAGCGGATGCTGGTCGACCACCAGCCGCCGGTGCTGCTCGAGGTCGTCCGCGACCGGGTGCTCGAGGCGACGGCCTAGCCTCCGGGGACGAGAAGGCCCCCCGTGCACCCGGAAGAGCCCACCTGCCCTTGCTGCCTTCCGGCCCTGGGGGATTCAGTGAGATACCGCCGCACGGGGGGTTGGCGCAGAGTCTAGGAGACCGATTTCCTCACGGCCAATCCGGGCAGGTAGCCTCTCCGGCGGAGGATTCGCCTAGTGGCCTATGGCGCTCGCTTGGAAAGCGGGTTGGGTTAATAGCCCTCAGGGGTTCGAATCCCCTATCCTCCGCCACGCGAGCCACGAGAACGCCGGGTCGGCCCACAGCGGGCCGGCCCGGCGTTCGTGTCACGTGGTCAGGCCGGAGGCCTGTCCCTCCTTCGGTCTCAGGCGCGCAGCGGCCCCAGAGCCCCGAGGATGCGGTTGAGCAGCGCCGTGACCCGGTTGATCGCACCTACCAGGGGCGTGGGCCCGTCGAGCAGCCCGGCGACGAAGCAGAGCAGGTTGCCGAGCAGCTGGCCCGCCCCCGACTGCGCCACGATGTTGAGCACTACCCGGTTCAGGTGCACCTGGAGTCCCAGCACGTTCAGGTCGAGCGGCGCCAGCACGAGGTTCAGCACGTTGCACGCGCCCGGGGCCGGTGACGGCGGGAACGCAGCGGCCCGAGCACCCGGCACCGGTGCCGCATGTCCGTCCACCGCGAGCACCCGCATCGAGATGCCCGTCCTGCGGAACGTCCGATCCACGCCGGGACGCACGATGCGACCCTTGACGACACCGACCACGCGCATGAGGCCGTTCGCGGTGCGGAACGACTTCGGGATGAAGACGGCCTGTACTACCTGACCGCCGGCGGTGAGACCGCGTACCGGCGCGGTCACCTTCACGTGCTTGGCCTTGGCCTGGACGACGCCCGGTGCCCGTGCCGCGGACGCAGTGCCGACCGCCGACCCGAACAGCGTCATCGACACGGCCAGGATGACGGCGATCAGCCCCGTCGGGCCGAGCCGCCTGATGGCGTTGGTGTGTGTCATTTCGATCCTCCCTGTGTCGGAGAACTTCTCCGAGATTCCGAGGCCCGTACCCCACCGCGGGTTCACAAAACCGGCTGCGGGAGAACTACAAAACGTCCCAAAGCAGCCTGGGTCCGCCGCGCACCCCTGCCGGACAGGCTGGATCCCAGCGTCTGCCGAGGCGGGCCCGCGCCTGCCAATGGCTCGTCACCCCACGAGCACTGAGCCGATCGCGCCCACCCCGCTGAGCACGCCGATCACGGTGAGGGCGAGGCAGGCCAGCGCGGCGGAGACCACCCAGGTACGTCGCCTGGCCGGCTCAGAGGTGCCCGGGAGCGGGCACCGACGCGAGACGACGCCTCCGGTTGCCCGGCTCGGTGATGGCCACGCCGCGTGGGAGCTCGATCACGCCGACGCGGACGACCTCGAGGGCCACCATCCGGAGCTTGCGGTTGGTGTGCTGGCTGACCCTGCTCAACAGGTCGAAGGCCTGTTCGCCCGTGAGCTTGTGGTTCGCCATCAAGATCCCCACCGCCACGCCGATCTCCCGGTTGGAGGTCAGGGCACGCTCGAGCTGCTCCGCCGTTGCCTGTCGGGTCTCAGCAGCCTCGACGAGTCGTTCCCGCTCCACCACGGCCACCGCGCGGTCCACGAGAAGCTGGGCGATGAAGGGTCCGCACTCGTCCTGGCGAGGGAACCGGAGCGAGACGAGCCCGTGGTACCCGGCGTAGTCACCGGAGGCGGGCGCATTGAAGTCGATGACAACGCTCTCGGGCTGCGACCAGCGGGTGAGCGCACCCATGGGCCAGGTCGAGGCGTAGATCCTCCCGTCGAGTCTGGACACCGTGGCCGTGGCGGCCTCACAGACGAGCGGAGCGCACCGCCGGACCAGGCTCTCGAACACGACGTCGGGCTCGGCCGAGCTCACCAGCGAGTTCGCTGCCTGCAGCACGACCGAGAGTGAGGACTCCGGCTCCTCCAGCGTGACATCGGGGGTGATGCCCTGCGTTGTCGTGTCGTCCACGAGTTTCTCCCCATGCTCTCGGCAGTCGCGTCGCGGCCGGCACCAGTGGTCTGGGATGCCTGAGTCCGGAACCGGTTGAAGCGTCTCCCATCCCGGATGGGGTGTCACCGTTCGAATCTATGCAAGTTGGCGCACCACCCTCGCCGCCCTTCCCAGGTCGGCATCGCCTCCGCAGGATGGAGCAACACCCACAGTCAAGAGGCGCCAGTGACCACCCGGCTTCCGATGCCGCCCCCGGCAGTCTTCGTCCAGGAGATCGTGGTCGCGTGCGCCGAGTACGACCCCGCGCGAGTGCGCGACGAGCTGGACCTGGCTGCCGAGACCCTGGGCATCGGGGGTTGCATCGACGAGGTGCTGTTCCCGGCCCTGCGGCAGATCGGCCACCTCTGGCACTGCGGGCACCTCGACCTCGACGCCGAGCGCCTCACGAGCGAGGTCGTCCGCGGCTGGTTGGAGGTGCTGACGCTGCGCGCACCGGAACCCATCGATGCGGCACCCCTGCTCCTCGCCTGCGGCCCCGCCGACCGGCACTCCATCGGGCTCGAGGCGCTTGGCGTCCTGTTGCGCCTGCAACGGCGACGCTGCCGCGTGCTCGGCGGCAGGACGTCGGTCCGGGCCCTCACGACGGCCGTGCGTGCGAACCGACCCAGCGCTGTCGTGATCGCATCCCATCTGAAGGCCAACCGCGCGAGCGCCACCCTGTCACTGCGGGCGGCTGCCGCCCTGGGACCCGAGGTGTTCTACGCCGGGGATGCCTTCGCCTCTGTTCGACTGCGACGACACGTCCCCGGAACCCATCTGGACACGACCGTGCAGGGCGCCTGCGCCCTCATCCTCGGGCCGCCGTGCCGGGTGATCTCCGACTGATCCCTCTGCGAGATCGTCTCGCCCTATCCAAGGCGCCGCCGTCGTGTGATGGTGAGGACCAGGGTTGTCCACGGTGACCAGCGCGATCGCCGCCGATGGGTATTTCCCATCGGCCCTGCGTGCGTGGCCGGAGGCCTGAGTCCAGATGCTCGATGGCACCCGCACACCTCGCACCTTCGCGACGCCCGACCAGGCCTCGCCCGAGGGCGCGTACCCCGGCCTGCCGATCGCGGAGGTCTCCCGCCAGCTCGGCGTGCCCATGCCCACCCTGCGTTCCTGGGAGCTGCGCTACGGAATCCCGCCGACCGATCGCAGCTTCGGGAAGCACCGCCGGTACTCGCCTTCGGAGCTGCACACCCTGCGCCTGATGCGCGACGAGATCGCCCGCGGGAAGAGGGCGAGCCTCGCTGCCGAGGCCGTGCGAGAGCTGCTCGGCATCACCGGTCCGGCCGCCCAGCTCATCGACGCGATCCTGGATGCCTCCGAGCGCTCCGACCCCGCGGCCGTTCGTGCACGGCTCGGCGATGCGCACGCCGCCCTCGGCCTCGCGCCGTGCCTGGACGACGTCCTGCTGCCCGCCATGCAACAGGTCGGATTGTGGTGGCAGACCGGACGTTGCTCCGTCGAGGACGAGCACCTGACCACCGAGGCTGCGCGCGGGTGGCTGGAGAACCTCAGCTCCTCCGCGCCGGCGCCTGATCGCGCGGCATCCATCGTGCTTGCCTGCGGGCCGACCGACCTGCACACCATCGGCCTCGAGGCGTTGTGCGTCCTGCTGCGACACGAGCGCTGGAGCTGTCGACTCCTCGGGGCGCGGACCTCGGTGCCCGCACTGGTCACCGCCCTGCACGCCACCTCGGCCGAGGCCGTCGTGATCGTGTCCCACCTCAGCAGCGGGCGGGCACGGGCGGTCGAGTCCATGCGCGCGGCCGATCGTGGCGGGGTCAAGGTGTTCTACGCGGGCAACGCGTTCAGCGCTCCCCGCAGCCGCCGCAGCCTCCCGGGGAGGTTCCTGGGCACCCGCCTGCAGGAGGCCTGCGAGATCATCGAGACCGAGCTCGCCTGAGATCACGGCGTTCGACATCGGTCAGGCCGCCGAGGATGCCGTGGTCCAGTCCCGCTTCGAGCGCCCACGAGAGCCCCGGGAGATCGCGGCCAAACAGGACCGTGCCCCGCGCGATCGCTTGCGGGGCGGGAGCAGGGACTACCCCACCCGCGCGGAACCGATCACGTCGAGTCCACTGAGAACGCCGACGATCGTGAGCACGGCGCAGGCCAGCACGGCGGAGACGACCCAGGTACGGCGCCTGGCCGGCCGCACGAACGTCAACGCGAGTGCCGCCCAGAGCACCCCGACGGCGAGGAACCAGGGCTCGTTGAAGAACAGGTCCTGCAGGTCGGCCGTACGCCGGTCGAACGAGCGCCAGACCGCCGCCGGCAGCTCCGTCGGGTGCTGTCCCGTCAGGCTCAGCACCCGGAGCGTGCTGTCGACCAGCGCGTGCATGCCGCACCCGACCGCGCCGATCCAGCCGAACACCGGTACGGCGCGGTGCAGACGCGGGACGTGCACGAGGACGAGCGGCAGCACCGCCGAGAACAGCACGATCAGGATGCTGCCGACGGCGTTGACGGCGCGGAACTGGGACTCCGAGACCGGTTCGCCGATCATGCCCACCGTGCCGCCGGCCGCGTAGTAGGCCCGGTAGGCGGCGTACAGCAAGGAGATGGCGGCCAGGCACCACGCGAGGCGGGACGCGCGCCGTGGCGCAGAAGCGGGTCGCGGGTCGGCGGCGTTGTCGTCGCGACTCCGGGTCGTCGCTCCCTGACGCATGGTTCGAGACTCCTGTCCGCCCGCCCCGAGTGGCGCGCGCCCCACGCACGCTAGGTCGCGCCGGTGGGCGACGCCACCGGATAAACGGTCGGCTGAGGCGTTCTTGAGTCATTCCGTCATGCCGACGAGGGGTGGCTGACTCCTACCGTTCATGTGTCAGCGGTCACACGGATTTCGGTGGCAGCCACGCCTCGTCCCCCAGGAGATGCCACTCATGACCGAGCTCAACGACGGCCTGCTCGACGGCAAGGTCGTCCTGATCAGCGGTGGTACCCAGGGCCTGGGTGCCGCCATCGCCACCGCCGCGGCGCGCAACGGTGCCGACATCGCGGTGACCGGGCGACGCGAAGACGTCGGGGAGAAGTTCGCAGCCGGGCTCGCCGAGACCGGCACCCGCGCCCTCTACATCAAGGCCGATGCTGCCGACGTGGACCAGAGCGTGGCCGCCGTGGCCGCGACCGTGGAGCACTTCGGCCGGGTCGACTGCCTGGTCAACAGCGCCGGGCTGACGACGCGCGGCACCCTGCTCGACACCACACCGGAGCTCTTCGACCAGCACATGGCAGTGAACGCTCGCGCACCGTTCTTCCTGATGCAGGCCGCGGTCAAGGACATGGTCGCCCGTGGAGCCGGCGGCTCGATCGTCAACGTCATCACGATGTCCTCCCACGGTGGACAGCCCTACCTCGCGCCGTACGTCGCCTCGAAGTCCGCCCTCGTCGGGCTGACCCGCAACGCTGCGTTCGCCCACCGCTGGGACCGGATCCGGATCAACGGCGTCAACATCGGCTGGACCGAGACCGAGGGCGAGGACGCCATCCAGCGCCGGTTCCACGACGCCGACGACGACTGGCTGGAGAAGGCAGCGGCCTCGCTGCCCATGGGCAAGCTCGGCCAGGTCGACGAGATCGCCGACTTCGTGGTCTTCCTGCTCTCCGAGCGCAGCGGGGTCGTGACCGGCTCCGTCATGGACTGGGACCAGATGGTCCCCGGCGCCCACGAGTGACCACCCACCACCACCAAGCAACGAGGTAGAGACATGCGCATCGGACTCATCGGCGTGGGCCGCATCGGCGCCTTCCACGCCCGCAACCTGGCCACGCTCCCCGTGATCGAGGAGCTGGTCATCAGTGACGCGGCCCAGGAGCTGGCCCTCAGCGTGGGCCGCGAGGTGGGCGCCACGGTCGTGCCCGAGCCGGCCGACGTGCTCGCCGCGGGCGTGGACGGCGTCGTCATCGCCTCCTCCACGGCCACCCATCCCGACCTGATCCGCGCCTGCGTGCGGGCCGGCATCACGACCTTCTGCGAGAAGCCGGTCGCGCAGAGCTACAAGGAAGCGACGGCCCTGGCCGAGGAGCTCGCCGCCAGCGACGTCCCGGTGCAGATCGGCTTCCCGCGCCGCTTCGACCCGGCCTACGTCGCCGCCCGCGACGACCTGCTCGCCGGGTCGGCTCGGCTACCTGCACACGGTGCGCTCCACGACGCTGGACCCCGCACCTCCGCCGGAGGCCTACATCCTCGGCTCCGGCGGCATCTTCAACGACTGCGCGATCCACGACTACGACTCGATCCGCTGGGCCACCGGCCAGGAGGTCGTGGAGGTGTACGCCGCAGGCTCGACCCAGGGCATCGACTACATCGCCGAGGCCGGCGACGCCGAGACCGCGACGTCCGTGCTCACGCTCAGCGGCGGCACCATCGCCGTGGTCTCCAACACCCGGGCCAACGGCCGCGGGCACGACGTACGCCTGGAGATGCTCGGCAGCGCGGACTCCGTCTCCGCCGGGCTCGACGAGCGGCTGCCGCTGCGGTCGGCCGACGCCGACGTGACCTTCCCCGCCGCGCGAGCCGTGGGAGTTCTTCATGGACCGGTTCGCCGACGCCTTCCGCGCCGAGCTGACCGCGTTCACCGAGGTCGTGGCGGGCACGCGCACCTCACCCTGCACCGTGGCCGACGCCGTGGAGGCCGCGCTGATCGCGGAGGCCGCCACGGTGTCCTTCCGTGAGCACCGCCCCGTTCGACTCGAGGAGATCCGATGACCCAGCACATCAACGTCGGCATCGTCGGCTTCGGCTGGATGGGCCAGGTGCACGCCAAGGCGATGAGCCGGGTCCTCCAGCACTACCCCGACCTCGGCGTGACGCCGCGACTGGTCGGGGTCGCGGACACCGCGGACGACGGCCGGCTGGACTACGCGCGCAACGTGTTCGGGGCGTCGTACACGACCGCCGACTGGCGCGAGCTCGTGGCCCGGAGCGACATCGACCTGGTCTGCGTCGCCGGCCCGAACTTCACCCACCGTGACGTGGCCGTGGCGGCCGCCCAGGCCGGCAAGCACGTCTGGGTCGAGAAGCCCGCGGGCCGCAACCTCGCGGAGACCGAGGAGATCGCCGCCGCGATCGAGGAGGCCGGAGTGGCCTCGGCCGTCGGCTTCAACTACCGCAACGCACCCGCCGTCGAGCTGGCGCGCGACCTGATCGCCTCCGGGCGACTCGGGGAGGTCCGCCACGTGCGCGTGCAGATGTTCGGCGACTACTGCGCCCACCCCGACGGCGCCCTGACGTGGAGGTTCGTCCGCGAGCTGGCCGGCAGCGGCGTGATCGGCGACCTCGCCTCGCACGGGATCGACCTGGTCGAGTACGTCGTGGGCCCGATCGACCGGCTGCTCGCCGAGACCTCGACGTTCATCACCGAGCGGCCGCAGGCCGCCGTCGGCGCGGCCTCCCACTTCTCCCGCGGCAGTGACGGGCCCCGTCTCCCGGTGGAGAACGAGGACCACGTGCTCGCCCTGCTGCGCTTCGCCTCCGGCGCTCCCGGAACCCTCGAGGCCAGCCGCGCCTCCGTGGGCGAGCAGAACGCCTACAGCCTGGAGATCCACGGCAGCACCGGCGCACTCTCCTGGGACTTCCGGCGGATGGGCGAGCTGCGCCTGTGCCTCGACCAGGACTACCAGGCGGCCGTCGTGGTCGACCCACATCGTCGGCCCGGCCGACGGCGAGTCGGGCGCCTTCCAGCCCGACACCGCGATCCCGCTCAGCTACGACGACCTCAAGGTGATCGAGGCCAAGCGGCTGCTCGCCTCGATCTCCTCGGGCAAGTCCGAGGGCGCCACCATCGCCGACATGGTCCGGACCGCACGGCTGGCCGACGCCGCCCTGCGCTCCGCCGCCGACCAGACCTGGGTGAGGATCTGATGACCACCACGACTGACGCTGCGACCGGCCGGCTGCTGATCGGAGGCGCCTGGATCCCCGGGGCCGACGGGCGCGTCGAGGAGGTGCGCTCGCCGTACGACGGCCGCGTGGTCGGGCACGCAGCGATCGCCGACGCCTCCGACGCCGACAAGGCACTCGCTGCCGCCGAGCACGGCGCCGCCATCTGGCGCGAGACCCCGGCCCACGCCCGACTCGACGTGCTGATGCGCGCAGCCGCCCTGGTCGAGGAGCGGGCCGAACAGATCGCGACCGTGCTCTCGGCCGAGAACGGCAAGACGATCAGCGAGGCTCGCGGTGAGGTCGGCCGCGCCGGCGACATGATCCGTCTCGCCGGCTACGAGGGCACCCAGCTCTACGGCGAGACCCTGCCCCTGGACGCCAACCGTGGCACCGGCCTGGACAAGGTCGGGTTCACCCTGCGGCAGCCCTGCGGCGTCGTGGTGGCCATCACGCCGTTCAACTACCCCTCGCTGCTGGTCCTGCACAAGGTCGCCCCGGCGCTGGCCGCCGGCAACGCCGTGATCCTCAAGCCCGCTCGCACGACTCCGCTCACCGCACTCGCCATCGCCGAGGCGTTCGTGGACGCCGGCCTGCCCGAGGGAGTGCTCTCGGTGCTGACCGGTCCTGGTGGCGTCCTCGGCGACGCGCTGGTCTCCGACCCGCGGGTGCGCAAGGTGTCCTTCACCGGCTCCACCGGGGTCGGCGAGCACATCACCCGCACCGCCGGCGTCAAGAAGCTCTCGCTGGAGCTCGGAGCCTCCTGCCCCGTGGTGATCCTGCCCGACGCCGACATCGAGGCGGCGGCCGAGGCCGTCTCCCTCGGCGGGTACATCAACGCCGGCCAGGTGTGCATCTCCGTCCAGCGCGTCATCACGCACCCGTCGGTGCACGGCGACTTCGTCGACGCACTCGTGCCGAAGGTCAAGGCACTCCGGATCGGCGACCCCTCCCTCACCGACACCCGCGTCGGCACGTTGATCACCGAGGCGGAAGCCCAGCGGGTCGAGCTCGCGATCAGGGGGGCCGTCGACGACGGTGCGCGACTCCTCACCGGCGGCGAGCGCGAGGGCGCGCTGGTCACCCCTGCCGTGGTCGACGACGTCGACCCGGGAGCGCCGCTGAACCAGGAGGAGCTGTTCGGCCCCGCGGTGGCGATCTCAGCCGCCGAGGACTGGACGGCGGCCATCGCCCAGGCGAACTCCACCAGCTACGGCCTCGGCGCGGGCGTGTTCACCGGCGACATCGCGGGAGCCGTGCAGGCCATGCGCCAGATCGACGCCGGCGTCATCCACTTCAACTGGACGCCGCTGTGGCGGGCCGACCTGATGCCGTACGGCGGTCTCAAGTCCTCCGGCATCGGCAAGGAAGGCTTTCGCGCCGCGGTCTCGGAGATGACCGAGGTCAAGACGATCATCCTCCACGGGCGTCCGTGGTGACCACGCAAGGAGTCAGCATGACCAGCAACCGCACCCTTCGCCTGACCAGTGCCCAGGCCCTGGTCCTGTACCTGTCCAAGCAGTACAGCGTGGTCGACGGAGAGCGTCGCCGCCTGATCCCGGCGGCGATGGGCATCTTCGGCCACGGCAACGTCGCCGGCCTCGGCCAGGCCTTCGACCAGTACTCCGCGGACCTCCCCTTCATCCAGGGACGCAACGAGCAGGCGCTGGTGCACATCGCCTCGGCGTTCGCGAAGGCCACCCGACGCCGCGCGGTGCTCGCCGTCACCGCGTCGATCGGTCCGGGCGCGCTCAACATGGTCACGGGCGCCGGGCTGGCGACCGTCAACCGGCTGCCGGTGCTGCTGCTCCCCGGCGACACCTACGCCACCCGTCGGCAGGGGCCGGTCCTCCAGCAGCTGCAGCACCCGGTCGAGGCAGACGCCAGCGTGAACGACGCGTTCCGCGCGGTGTCGCGCTTCTTCGACCGCATCACCCGCCCCGAGCAGCTGCTGACCGCGCTGCCGGCGGCGATGCGGGTCCTGGTCGATCCCGTGAACACCGGCGCTGTGGTGCTCTCCCTGCCCCAGGACGTCCAGTCGCACGCGTACGACTACCCGGCCGAGTTCTTCGCCGAGCGTGACTGGACCATCCGCCGCCCGCTGCCCGAGCCGGCCGAGACGGCGTCGGTGGTCGAGCTCGTCAAGCAGGCGCGCAAGCCGCTGATCATCGCCGGTGGCGGAGTGCTCTACTCCGACGCGTCGGCGGAGCTCGAGGCACTGGCCGAGCAGGTCGGCATCCCCGTGGCCGAGACGTTCGCCGGCAAGGGCGCCGTACGCACGCGGGCCTGGTGGCAGCTCGGCGGCATCGGCCTGGAGGGCAACCCGGCGACCAACGAGATCGCCCGCGAGGCCGACCTCGTGATCACCGTCGGGTCGCGGCTGACCGACTTCGCCACGGCGTCGCACTCGCTGTTCGCCAACCCCGACGCCCGGTTCGCCAGCATCAACATCGACGCTCGCGACGGTGACCGTCTGGGTGCCGAGTCGATCCTCGGCGACGCCAAGCTGACCCTGAAGGCACTGGCCACGGCACTGGCCGACGACGACGTGTCCGGCGACCCGGCCTGGCGTGAGCGAGTCGAGTCCGCCACGTCCGCGTGGGCACCCGTGCGCGCCGCGGCCCTCGACGCCGACACGGTCGCGGACCTCGACGCGCTCCGCCAGGAGACCACCGACGTCATCCCCGACACCGACGCCGTCCTGACCCAGGCCCAGCTCATCGGGCTGCTCCAGGAGCACGCGCAGTCCGGCGACACGATCATCGCCGCAGCGGGTGGCCCTCCCGGTGACCTGCTGAAGGTGTGGGACGCCACCGAGGGCCAGGACTGCCACCTGGAGTTCGGCTTCTCCTGCATGGGCTACGAGATCCCGGCGGCGATCGGCGTACGACTCTCCAAGACCGATCCGGCGCAGCGCGTCATCTCCTTCCTCGGCGACGGCACCTTCCTGATGGCTCCCACCGAGCTCGTCACCGCCGCCCAGGAGAAGCTGCCCCTCACCCTGGTGGTGCCGGAGAACCACGGCTACCAGGTGATCCACCGGTTGCAGATGGGCACGATGGGCCGGGAGTTCGGCAACGAGTTCCGCTACCGCGAGGACTCGCTCGAGCTCGAGGCCGACAAGTCGGCCGGCCTGACCGGCGACTACCTGAACGTCGACCTGGTCCAGGTCGCCGCCGGTCTCGGCGCCCGCGCCCTTCGGGCGACCTCGGCCGCCGAGGTTCGCTCGGCGCTCGAGGACACCCGGTCCGAGCAGCGCCCGGTCGTCATCGTGGTCCCGGTCATCCCGCACGCCGACCTGCCCTCCGCCGGTTGCTGGTGGGACGTGGCCCCGGCAGAGGTGGCGGACTCCGACACCGTGAACCGTGCCCGCACGGCCTACGAGACCGGCCTCGAGACACAGCGGTGGCTCGGATGAGCAGCGTGAGCTACGCCCTCGACCGCGGCCACCTCAAGGCCAGGTTGCGCAAGGGTGAGACGACCTACGGCACCTTCCTGGGGCAGGAACCGCTGTCACCGCGGAGGTGTGTGCCGCCGCCGGTGTGGACTGGGTGCTGCTGGATCTCGAGCACGGTGGCGGAGGCGAGGAGCAAGCGAGGGGTGTGGTCCCCGCTGCTGCGTCGTACGGCGTACCGACCGTCGTCCGCGCCGAGTCGACCGAGCGCATCCGGGCCGGCCGGCTGCTCGACCTGGGCGCGACCGGTGTCATGTTCCCGCGCATCGAGGGACCCGAGGACGCGGCAGCCGCGATCAGTCACCTGCGCTACCCGCCGCTCGGGGACAGAGGCGTCGCGACGTACAACCGCATGTGCCACTACGGCCTCGACCCCGCAGCGGTCGACCGGTCCGACGACGACGTCCTCGGCGTCGTGCAGATCGAGACCGCCCCGGCCCTGGCTACGGTCGAGGAGATCGCCGCCCTCGACGGGGTCGACGTGCTGTTCGTCGGACCGCGAGACCTGTCCCTGGCCCTCGGCGTACCCGGGGACCTCACCGCGCCGGTGTACGTCGAGGCCCTGGAGCGGGTGCTCGCCGCAGCCAGGCAGAGCGGCAAGGCCGCCGGCGTGCTGGTCCCCAACGGTGCCGCGGCCGCACGCATGACCGCAGCCGGCTGGCAGTTCCTCGCCATCGGGTCGGACACCACCATCCTCGCCAACGCGGTGGTCGCCGAGCTGGCCCGAGCGGGGCAACCCGCATGACGACCCTGTCCCGCACCGACGTCGTGGTGGCGCTGGGTGATGTGGAGCCCGAGCTGGTCCACGACCACCTGCCGGCGAGCGCGACGTTCGTGGCCAACCCCACGGTCGACGACCTGCAGCGCGCCACGGGCGCGATCGCGCGAGCCGACGCGCTGGTCGACACCGACCTGCTGGACCGGACGCCGCTGCTGAAGGTGGTCGCGCGCACCGGTGTGGGCGTCGACCGCGTCGACGTCGACGAAGCCACCCGACGCGGGATCGCCGTCGTGGTGACCCCGGGCGCCGGCACCAATGCCGTCGCCGAAGGCACCCTGGCGATGACCCTGCACCTGGTGAAGCGGCTGAGGGTCGCCACCGCCTGTGTCGCCGAGGGTCGCTGGGCCGAGCGCGGTGCCGATCTCGATGGGAGACCTCGAGGGCGCGACCTTGGGGATCGTCGGCTACGGCCGCATCGGCCGCCGGGTGGGACACCTCGCCCGCGCGTTCGGCATGACGGTGCTCGCCTTCGACCCGTACGTCGAGGACGACCCGGACGTGGTCACCCTGGAGGAGGTACGACGACGCGCGGACGTGCTCACCCTGCACCTGCCGCTCACGCCCGAGACGCACCACCTCGTCGACGCCGAGTTCCTCGCCGGGCTGCAACCGGGCACCGTCCTCGTCAACTGCGGGCGCGGCGGCCTGCTCGACCTCGATGCCGCGCACGCGGCCCTCGTGAACGGGCAGCTGGCCGGGCCTGGGCCTCGACGTCTTCGAGACCGAGCCGCCGGAGCACCATCCGGTCTTCGACCGCGACGACGTCGTGCTGGCACCCCACCTGATGGGACTCAGCGCCGGCGCCACGCGGGCCACCTTCGCCGCGGCGGCGCAAGGCGTCGGGGACGTCCTGGCCGGCCGCCGTCCCGCGGCCCTGGCCAACGCCGAGTGGCACCCCGCCAGCTGATCACCACCCACACCCACAGACCCCCACGCACAGGAGACACGATGAACGAGCACGCCCGCATCGCCGGAGCCCCCATCAGCTGGGGGGTCTGCGAGGTCCCCGGCTGGGGGTACCAGCTGCCCGCCGAGCAGGTCCTCTCCCAGATGAGCGAGGTCGGCCTGGCCGCCACCGAGCTCGGGCCTGACGGCTTCCTGCCCGCCGACCCGACCGCGCTCGCCGCGACCCTGGCGTCGCACCACCTGACCGCGGTCGGTGGCTTCACGCCCTTCGTCCTGCACCAGGCCGAGGTCGACCCGATGGTGGAGCTGGAGCGGCTGCTGCCCGGCTTCGTCGCCACGGCGGCCGACGTCATGGTCCTCTCCGCCGACTCGGGCCTGGCGGGCTACGACTCGCGACCGGAGCTCGACGACGCGGGCTGGAAGCGCCTGCTGAGCAACCTCGACCGGGTCGCCGCCCGCGCGGGCGAGCACGGCATCCGCGCGGTGCTGCACCCCCACGTGGGCACCATGGTGGAGACCACCCCCGACGTGCAGCGCGTGCTCGAGGGCTCCTCGATCTCCCTGTGCCTGGACACCGGTCACCTGCTGATCGGCGGCACCGACCCGGCCGAGCTCGCCGGCCAGGTTCCCGACCGGATCGCGCACACCCACTTCAAGGACGTGGACCTGGCCTTCGCCAAGAAGGTCCGCGACGGGCGACTGACCTACACCGACGCGGTTCGCGACGGCATGTACCGGCCCCTCGGCAGCGGCGACGTCGACGTCGCGGCCATCGTCAAGCACCTTCGGGGCAACGACTACGAGGGCTGGTACACCCTCGAGCAGGACACCATCCTGACCGAGCAGCCGCTGGGCGAGGGACCCGTGGCCGACGTCCGCACCAGCGTCGACTACCTCCGCGGGCTCCTCGACTGATCAGACGTCGTCGGACCGCAGCAGGTAGGCGGGCTCGTTGTACGGCGTCACGACCTGCACCTGCGACGGGATGGTCGACGGACGACCGGTGATGACACCTCCCGCCTGGAGGAGCAGGCGACAGGCACGACGCATGTCGGCGCGCAGGTCGTGGTGCAGCACCGCCGAGATCCGTCGGGTACGCAACAGGGTGCGGTTGTCGCCGTCGAGGTCGTGCGCGACGAACACCGTGGGCGACATGCCGAGCTCGTCGAACGCGGTGAGGGTCGCGCGGTTCCCCCCGCCGGCGGAGTACACCGCGTCGATCCTCGGATGCAGGGCGAGGGCTCCACGAACCGCGATCAGCATCGTCTGGTCGAGCCCGTCGGTGTCGGTCACCTCGTGGACCTTCCGCTCCGGGGCCAGCTCGGCCAGCGTCTCGCGGAAACCGATCTCGCGCTCCTCCTCGCCACGGAACGACGAGTGACTCACCGTCACCAGCACGCCACCCGTGACGCCGGCCCACCGGGTGATCAGGTACGCCGCCGTGGCCCCGGCCGCCCGGTTGTCGACCCCGACGTACGCCGCCTTCCGTCTCGCGCCGACGTCGGTGACGAACGTGACGGTGGGGATGCCCGCCTCCGCCAGCCGGTCCACGGCCGCCGCCACCTCCGGGGTGTCAGGGGCCTTGAGGATCACCCCGTCCGACCCGTGATGAGCGATCTCCTCCAGCGCGGCGACCGCCGCCGCCGGGTCGCTGTGCTCGCTCAGGTGGGACCGAGCACGCAGCACCGCCGGGCGCAGCGCCCTCAGCTCGGTCTCCAGGGCGTCGCGGGCGGCGCTGGCGAACCGGTCGGGGGACTGCATCACCAGGTCGAGGATCCGCGTGCGGGCGGACAGCTGCACCTGTCCGCGCTGGCGCTCGAGCTCGGCGATGGCCTGGTCGACCTGCGCCACCGTCTCCGGACGGACACCCTCGCGACCGTGCAGCACCCGGTCGACCGTGGCGCGGCTCAGCCCGGACTGTCGCGCGATGTCGACCACGCGATGCTGGCGTCGTGCCACGCGACCTCCCCTCGCTCCGACCGCACCACTTCCCGCATGAGGCGGTCTTGAGGCATTCTCCGCGATCTTCGTGCCTCGCCGCCCGCCTACTGTGACAGGCACCACTCGGCACACGTCATCACCGGAGGCAATCCCGTGCCCGTTTCCCGATCCCTGCCCCGCCAGGAGGCGAGGCTCCGGACAGCCGACTGCGACCTGGACGAGTTCGTCCGGCTCACGGCCCAACGCACCACCCTGGCGGACTTCCCGCTGGCTGCCGACGTGGTGGACAACGTGCTGGTCTACGACGCGGCGAGACTCCGCGACGAGTCGGATGCGTTCGATGGTGAGGACCAGGTCGCCGCCGAGCTCGTGCGGGCCCTGACCGACGGGCCAGGGGTGGTGGCGATCCGCGGCGCCTTCCCGGACACCGCGGTGGTGGACCGGGCGACCGCCGTCTTCGAGCGGATCATCGCCGACGAGCGTGCCGCCGGCGGTCAGGTCGGCGACCACTTCGCCAAGGCGGGCGCCAACGACCGGGTCTGGAACGCGCTGGAGAAGCTGGCCGTGCGCCGCCCGGAGACGTTCGTCGACTACTACGCCAACGACATCGTCGCCCTGGTGTCGCGGGCCTGGCTCGGACCCGGCTACCAGGTCACCTCCCAGGTCAACGTCGTCCGCCCCGGTGGGCAGGCGCAGGAGCCGCACCGCGACTACCACCTCGGCTTCCTGGAGAACCAGGTCGTCGAGCGCTACCCGACCCACGTGCACCGGCTCTCCCCCGTGCTGACCCTGCAGGGTGCCGTCGCCCACTCGGACATGCCCGTGGAGAGCGGGCCGACGATGTACCTGCCCTACTCCCACCAGTTCGTCCCCGGCTACCTCGCGTGGCGGCTCCCCGAGTTCCGCGACCACTTCGCGCAGAACTACGTGCAGCTGCCGCTCGCCAAGGGCGATGCGGTCTTCTTCAACCCCGCCCTCTTCCATGGCGCCGGAACCAACGTCTCGGCCGACATCCAGCGCGTCGCCAACCTGCTCCAGGTCTCCTCGGCGTTCGGTCGCGCCATGGAGGCGGTCGACCGCGACCTGGTGACCCTCGTCGATCTACCCGGTGCTCCTGGACCGGAAGGCCGACGGCCTGCCGGAGTCGGCTCTTCGCAACGCGTTGGCCGCGGCCGCCGAGGGCTACCCGTTCCCGACCAACCTCGATCTCGACCAGCCCGTCGACGGGCTCACTCCCGCGTCGCAGGCCGAGATCGTCCTCGACGCGCTCGCAGCCGACACCACGCCCGCGGGCCTGGAGCGCTGCTGGACGGCTACGCCACTCGGCGTACGACGCACCCGCACTGGATAGTTCGGACCGGTCCGCAGGAGAATCCCGGCGCCCGAGCGGCAGATCGGTCCGAACTATCCGGGCTCTCAGTCCTCAGACGGTGAAGGCGCTCCTGAAGCTCTCGACCGCGGCGTCGCTGTCGCCGCTGGCGCCACCCCTCGATGACCCACGACTCCCTCGTAACCCTCCGCCAGCGAGCGTCCTTCGCGATCGCCGGGTAGCTGATCTCCCCGGTCCCGGGCTCGCACCGGCCGGGTACGTCGGCGACCTGGATCTCGCCGACCCATGGCAGCGCCTCGCCGGACCAGCTCGATCAGGTTCCCCTCGCCGATCTGGGCGTGGTAGAGGTCGAGGTTCATCCGCAGGTGCGGGCTGCCCGACCGCCCTGACCAGCGCCATCGTGTCCGCCGCCCGAGCGAACGGCGTGCCCGGGTGGTCGACCGTCGACGTTGAGGTTCTCCAGGGTGAACACGACGTCGTGCTGCTTGCCGAGGTCGGCGATCCTGGCCGAGCGTCGCTCTGGGCGGCCAGCCACATCTCACCGGTGACGGCCTCGACCGGCTTGATCGGCAGGCCCTCCCCGTCGAGGCCGGTGCCGTGCAGGTTCAGGTTCGGGTTGCCCGAGCGACTCGCGACGCCTCGATCGAGACTGCTCGGCCGTCTGCACCAAGGTATCGGCGCCGTCGGGGTCGATGAGGTCGCCCTCGACGTACCCGGTCATCGAGGTGAAGCGGGCGCCGGTCGCGGCCAGCTCGGCGAGGTCCTTCTTGGTCCAGTCCCAGATCTCCACGGCGAAGCCCTGCGCGTGCAGCCGCTTCACCCGCTCCACCATTGGCAGGTCGGCGTGGACCATCTCGGCGCAGACCGCCAGCGTGAACGTCATGGCGTGACCTTCACGGGTGCGTTCGCCTTGACCGACTCGATGCACGCCAGGGCGACGCCGAGGGCGCGGCGGGCGTCCTCCCCCGTGACCGAGGGAGCACGGCCCTCGCGGACGGCGTCGGTGAACTCGACGAACTCCCCGGTGTAGGCGTCCAGGAACAGGTCGACGTCTCCCCGGGCCGTCTCGTCGTGCCGGCCGGTCGAGTCGTAGAGCGACATCGTCGTCCGTGCCGTCGTACCGGCCGTGACCATGCCGCCCGAGCCGAAGACCTCGGCGCGCACGTCATACCCGTACGACGCCGAGAAGCTCGCCTCGGCCACCGCACGCGCACCGTTGTCGAAGGTGATCACGACGACGGCCGTGTCGAGCAGGCCGGACTCCTTGTACTCCGGCGCCACCAGGGCATCGGCCGTCGCGTAGACCTCGACCGGGATCGCACCGGGGTTCAGCCAGAGCAGCGCGTCGAAGTCGTGGATCAGCGTCTGGGTGAACACCGTCCAGGGCGGTACGCCGCCCGGGTTCGCCAGTCCCGGGTCACGGGTCACCGAGCGCATCAGCTGCGGTGTCCCGATGGCGCCCGTCGACGATGGCCTGCGTGGGCCGCCACGAAGTCCGCAGCGAAGCGACGGTTGAAGCCGACCTGCAGCGGGACATCAGCGTCACGCGCTGCGGCGACGGCGCGTTCGGCGTCCGGCAGGGTCATCGACATCGGCTTCTCGCAGAAGATCGCCTTGCCGGCGGCCGCCGCACCGACCACCAGCTCGCAGTGGGCGTCGGACGAGGCCGCGATGACGACTGCCTCGATGTCGTCGGCGCCGAAGATCTCCTCGGGAGCGAGCACGCCTCGAGCGCCCAGCGAGGCACCGAGGGTCTCGGCCACGCCGGGCCTGGGATCGGCCACGGCGACCAAGGAGGCGCCGGGAACGCGGCGGGCGATGATCTCGGCGTGCGACGTGCCGATGCGGCCGGCGCCGATGAGGCCGACATTGATGGTGCGTGGGAGTGCCATGTGAGTGTCCTTCGGGAGTGGGTCAGCGGTGCAGGGCGGCCACCTGTTCAGGAGGCACCTGGACGCTGTCGCCACGCGCGGCGCTCAGCCGCGCCGCGTCGAGGACAGCGAGCGTCCTGACCCCTTCGTACGCCGGCACGGGCTGGCGTCCCTCGCCGCGGACGGCGGCAGCAAACAGCGTGTAGAAGTCGTGGTAGCGGCCCTGCTCCGAGGGCACCGACACCTCGCCGGCCGCGGTCGAGAGCAGTCCCCAGCGGGCGGGCTCCTCGTAGCCCCACTCCTCCAGGTCGTCCACCGGCCGGCGCCCGGCGAAGATCGCCTGCGCCTGGACGTCGGTGCCGAGGGCCCGGTAGCTGCCCTCGCTGCCGTAGGCGCGCAGCTCGCGAGCCTCGATGTGGTTGGCCTTGCTCGACTCGACCGTGGACCGGACGCCGTTGGTGTGCTCGAGGTCGATCAGGAACGACGCGTCGGTGCGGCCCTCGGGCAGCTCGATCCAGTCGAGGTGGGCGTTCACGCTGCGCACGTCGCCGAGCAGCCAGATCATCTGGTCGACCACGTGGCTGCCGATGTCGCGCAGCAGGCCGCCGCCCGGTCCGGCTTCCAGCGTGTCCGGGTCGTCGAGGTCGAAGCGCGAGTGCACGCGCCAGAGCCCGCCGAGCCTGCCGCTGTCGATGACGGAGGCGAGGGTGCGGATGTCCGCGTCCCAGCGCCGGTTGTGGAAGACCGACAGCAGCACACCGGCGGAGTCCGCCGCGGCGGCCAGCTCGAGGCCGACCTCGGCGGTCGGCGCGAACGGCTTGTCGGCGACCACGTGCACGCCCGCGGCCACTGCCTCGAGCACCAGCTCGCGACGCGTCTCCGGCGGCGTGGTGATCGTGACGGCGTCCACGCCGCTCTCGAGCAGCGCACCGAGGCTGTCGAACACCGGCACGCCCGGCCAGTCCTCGGCGACCTCAGCACGGCGCTGGGGCGAGCGCGTCACGACTCCGGCGAGCTCGATGCCCTCGGCCGCGGCGATGAACGGCGTGTGGAAGTAGCGCCCGCCGGCGCCGTACCCGACGACGCCCAGCTTCAGAGCCATCGGAGCTGGTCCTGCTTGGCCTCGTCGTACGACTCACGCCCGCTCAGCGACTCCGGCACACCGGTCTCCCACCAGGCGCCGGCCTCGGTCCAGGTGGAGTAGTGGGTCCGGCAGACGACGACCGCAGGACGACGCTGCTCGCGGGCGGCGTTCCGCGCGCGTTCGTACGCCGCTCGCAGCTCGTCGACCCCGGCCTCGGCCGGCACGTCCTCGACGATGCAGCCGAGCGACCGTGCGTGCGCGGCGAAGTCGACGTGCACGCTGCCGTCGGCGCCGGGACCCCGAGAGTCGGCCAGCATGTTGTTGAACCCGTCGGCGCCCTGGTTGGTCTGCAACCGGTGGATGACCGCGAAGCCGGAGTTGTCGCACAGCACCGACACGTAGGGGTGGCCGGAGAACGCCGCGGAGTAGAGCTCGGAGTTCAGCATCAGGTAGGAGCCGTCGCCGTAGAGCGCGGTGACCAGGCCGTCGGGGTGGGTCTGCGCCCGCGCCATCGCGGCGCCCCAGGGTGCGACGACCTCGTAGCCCATGCAGGAGAAGCCGTACTCCAGGTCCATGGTGGCGCCCGAGGTCGACGACCCGTCGTGCTTGACGATGCCGGTGCGCCAGCCGCCGTGCAGCTCGCCCGGCATGCCGCCCGACGCGGTGAGCACGTAGTCCTCCGGTCCGCTGGCGTCGTTGACGACGCCGACCACCTGGGCATAGGTGAGCGACCCGTCCGGCGCCACGCCCCCCCGAAGCGTGTCGACGTGCTCGTCCCAGCGAGCCAGCTTGGTGGCGGCCTCGGCAGCCCACGCACTGTCGGCGGTCCAGTCGCCCAGCCCCTCGGACAGCTCGACCAACGTCTCGCGGGCGTCACCGACGACGGCCTGGGCGGAGTGCTTGACCGCGTCGAACCGGGCGGCGTTGACGGTGACGATGCGCACGCCGGACGCGAACGCCGGTCCACGACGAGGTGGTGAAGTCCTGGAGCCGGGTCCCGACGGCCAGCACGACGTCGGCCTCCGCGGCGAGGTCGTTGGCCGAGGTGGCACCGATGATGCCGAGCGCGCCGCCGTACAGCGGGTGCTCGTGCGGCACGAGCGTGCGCCCGGCCACGGTCTCGACGACGGGCACCCCGTGGGCCTCGGCGAACGCGACCGCCTCGGCGGCGGCGCCGGAGTAGCGCACGCCACCGCCGACGACGAGCAGCGGCCGCGCGGCTGTGCGCAGGGTCGCGACAGCAGCGGCGAGGTCGTCGCGGTCCGGCCGCTGACGGGGAACGCGGTGGACCCGCTCGGCGAACATGGTGAGCGGGAAGTCGTACTCCTCGACCTGCGCGTCCTGCGGCATCGCGAGCACGACCGGTCCGCAGTCGGCGGCGTCGGTCAGCACGCGCGCGACCTGCGGCAGCGTGGAGAGCAGCTGCTCCGGGCGGGTGATCCGGTCGAAGTAGCGCGAGACCGAGCGGAAGGCGTCGTTGACCGACATCGTCGGGTCACCGAAGTGCTCGACCTGCTGGAGGACCGGGTCGGGCGCGCGGCCGGCGAAGGTGTCGCCGGGCAGGAGCAGCATCGGCAGCCGGTTGGCGTGGGCGACGCCGGCGGCGGTGACCATGTTGAGGGCGCCGGGGCCGATGGACGTGGTCACCGGCATCACCTGACGACGGTCGGTGGCGCGGGCGAAACCGACAGCGGCGAGGGCCATCCCCTGCTCGTTCTGGCCGCGCCACGTGGGCAGCTGGTCGCCGGCCTCGTTCAGCGCCGTGCCGAGTCCGAGCACGTTGCCGTGGCCGAAGATCGCGAACACCCCCGGGAACAGTGGGACCTCGCTGCCGTCGAGCAGCTCGGAGCGTTGCGCGATCATCCACCGGACCAGGGCCTGGGCGGTGGTGAGTCGGATCGTGCCGGTCATCGAGGTTCCTCCGAGTCCAGGTCGTGCCCGTTGTCGTCGTACGACGGAACCAGTCCGTCTGTTCGCCCCGACGCCGTGGTGACCGGGCACCTCGGGTCGATCTCCACGCCCGACCAGCTGTCGCGGATCCAGGCGTGGGTGGGGTCGTCGCAGAACGCCATCGCGCGGTCCTCGCCAGGACCGGCCATCACGTTCAGGTAGTACATCGGGTAGCCGGTCGAGGCCATGCACGGACCGTGGTAGCCGTGCGGGATCACCACGACGTCGTGGTCGCGGACCTCGAGGGTCTCGTCGATCGGGTCGAGGCCGACGGCGTCGTGCTCGGGACCGGTGTAGGTCCGGTGGTAGCCGTGTCCGTCGCGCGACGGCGTGACCTGGTCGGCGCCGGCGATCCGGTAGTAGTAGATCTCCTCGTTGACCACCTCGCAGGGCTCCGAGGCGTCGTGCTTGTGCGGCGGGTAGCTCGACCAGTTGCCGGGCGGAGTGATCAGCTCGACGGCGATCAGCTTCTCGGCGTGGTCCCAGACACCGGGCACGCCGAAGTTGTTGACCTGGCGGCTGGCCCTTCCGGCTCCACGCGTCTCCACGGGCACGTCGGCCGCGGCGCCGTACCTCGCCTCCAGCCGGCGGCTGCAGCGCGACGCCGGCAGTGCCAGCTCGGCCACCTCGTCGGAGTGCAGGGAGACCACGCTGTCGCGGCCGACGTAGGCGAAGTCGGTGACCGCGCTGAACACGCTGGCCCGTCCGTCCAGGTCGAACTTCGCCTCGGTCGTGCCGGGCTCGTCCTCGTGGGCCACCTCGAGGCGCACCGACCCACGCAGGGGCAGCACGAACAGCTCGCTCGGGCCGGTCTCGACGCGGACCGTCTGGCCCGGGGACAGTCGTACGACGCGGAGCCCGGTCCACTCCCAGCCGGCGTCCTCCGGGGTCAGCGACACGAGATCGCCGTCCCCGGCGGCGGGCTCGGCGAAGGGGCGGTGGATGGACACGTCAGCGCACCCGCTTGGCCGTGTCGAGGACCTCGGCCGCGGCGTGCACCGCCGTACCCACGTCGCCACCGGGCGGGTACAGGAGCGAGCGACCCACGACGAGGCCGCGGACGGCCGGGTGCGAGAGCGTCGCGCCCCACGACTTGAGGTCGCTGGCGGGGTCGGCGCTCGGCACGCCACCGAGTACGACGCACGGGAGCGTGGTCGACCCGAAGACCGTCTCGTAGTCGTCGCACGCCGGCATCTTGAGCCAGGTGTAGGCGCTCGTGGTGCCGAGACCCGAGGCGATCGTGACCGCCCGGGAGAGGGCCGGGGCATCCTTGCGCAGGAACAGGTTGCCGTCGGCGTCCCGCTCGTAGGGCAACGGCTCGACCATCGCGACGAGGCCGCGCGCGGCGAGCTCGCTGACCGCCTTCGCGCAGGCCTCGATGGTGGTGGCCGTGCCGGCGTCGCTGTCGTCGATGCGGAGCAGCATCTTGCCGCCCTCGAGGCGGCACGCCGGCGATGCTGGCGGCGTCGTACCCGGTGAACCGGTCGTCCATGGTCCAGGTCGCGCCGTCGAGGCCGCCGCGGTTCATCGAGCCGATGACCACCTTGTCCTCGAGGGCGCCGAGCAGCAGGAGCTCCTCGACGATGTCGGGGGTGCCGAGGACGCCGTCGACGTCCGGGTGCTGCAGCGCCTCCACCATCCGGGCGAGCAGGGAGCGCCGGTCGGCCATGGCCATCGGTTCGCCACCCGACGCAAGGGCTCCGCGCGCGGGGTGGTCGGCGGCGACCAGGAAGACGGTGCCACGGTCGGAGAGGAAGCCCTTGGGACGACGGCGGGCCGCGTAGGCCTCGGCCACTGCGCCGGGGTCGGTGGCCCGGCGCTCGAGCAGCCGGCGCCAGTCGAGGTCGGAGATGCTCGGACCGCGTTGGTCCCTGGTCAGTTCCACTGCGGCGGTCATGCGAGTCCTCCTCGAGGTCCGACGAGGTCCCGCAGCTCGTCCAGGGTGGGCATGGCGTCCGCGCACGCCAGTCGGGAGGCCACGATCGCGCCGGCAGCGTTGGCGTAGTCGGCGATCTTCACGGGGTCCCAACCGGCCAGCAGGCCGTGGACGAGGGCGCCGCCGAACGCGTCGCCCGCGCCGAGGCCGCAGACGACCTCCACCGGGTGCGGCGCGACGACCTCGCGGCTCTCAGGGGTGGCGACGAGCACGCCTTCTCCACCCATCTTGACCAGGGCCAGCTCCACTCCCCGGTCGAGCAGCCGCGTGGCGGCCTCGTGGGGGTCGCTGGTGCCGACGGCCACCTCGACCTCGGCCCGGTTGCCGACGGCCACGGTGACGTGGTCGAGCATGGCGGCGTACTCCGCGCTGGCCTGCTCGGGGGACGACCAGAACATCGGTCGCCAGTCGAGGTCGAGCACGGTGTGCTGCCCGGAACCGGGACGGCCACGGTGCTTGAGCATCGCCAGCTGCGAGGTGCGTGACGGCTCCACGCTCGCGCCGGTCCCGGTCACCCAGAACACCGGGCACGTCGCGGACCAGGTCCCACGGGATGTCGTCGTCGCCGATGGTCAGGTCGGGAGCGATCGGCTGGCGGTAGAAGACCAGGCCCGGGTCCTCCGGCGGGTCGAGCTCGCAGAAGACCACCGGGGTGAGCAGGCCGTCGGCGGTGCCGACGTACGAGGGGTCGACGCCGAAGCCGACCAGGGCCTCCCGGACGAACTCACCGAAGCTGTCGGGCCCGACCTTCGTCAGCACGGCCGTACGACGACCCAGGCGGGCCGCCCCGACCGCGACGTTGGTGGCCGTGCCGCCGAGGTACTTGGCGAACGTCGAGACGTCCTTCAGCGGACCGTTCTGCTGGGGGTAGATGTCGACGCCGACGCGACCGACGGTCAGCAGCTCGAGGTTGCTCGCCGGCGCTCACCACGACCTCACATAGGAGTCGATGGTCTGCCGCATGAACCGGCTGGACTCCTCGGCGCGCTCCTCCCAGGCGAAGACGCAGGAGGTCATGATGTTGCCCTCGCGCTCACCGAAGCCGAGCTTGTTCAGGGTCTCGAAGAACAGGTCCCACTTGACCTCGCCCTGGCCGATGTCGAGGTGCTGGTGCACCCGGATCGGGTTGCCGGGCGGGTTGGTGATGTAGCGCAGGCCCGAGGAGCCGGTGTGGTCGAAGGAGTCGGCCACGTGCAGCTGGGTCATCAGGTCCCCGGCGTACTCCATGATCTCGACCATGTTGCCGCCCATGTGGAAGGTGTGCGGCGCGCAGTAGAGGAAGGACACGAGCGGTGAGTTGATGCCGCGGATCAGGTCGACCGCGACCAGGCCGTCCTCGACGAAGTCGTCGGGGTGCGGCTCGAGACGGAGCTCGACGCCCTCGCGCTCGAAGACCGGGAGCAGCTCCTCCATCGACTTCCAGAACTGCCCCTCGGAGAGGCTGGCGGCCTCGGGACGGCCGTTGAACTCGGAGTTCATCACCCGGCAGTCGAGGTCGACGGTGATCTGGATGGCCCGCTTCCAGTAGCGCACCGCGGCCTGGCGCTCGTCCTCGTCCGGACCCGACCAGCGGTAGAGCGGCAGGTGCGCGGCGATCTTCACGCCGGCGCCGTCGAGCGCCTTCTTGAACGCCTTGACGCCGGCGTCGTCGACGCGCGGGTGCAGGAAGAAGGGAGTGAAGTCCTCGCGGGGCGAGAGCTCGATGTACTCGTAGCCGAGGTCGGCCACGACACCGGGGAGCTCGAGCAGCGGGGTGCTGCGGAGCATGTACGGGTCGAGCGCGATCTTCATGGTCTTCTCCTGCGTGGTCGATGCGTCGGGTCGGTCGGCGTCGGGCTACTTCGACGTCGGGAAGTGGAAGCTGGCCTCGCTCGCGTGCTCACTGCGCGGCCAGCGGGCGGTGACGACCTTGGCGCGCGTGTAGAAGCTGACGCCCTCGGGACCGTGCACGTGCTTGTCGCCGAACAGCGAGTCCTTCCAGCCGCCGAAGGAGTAGTAGGCCATCGGCACGGGGACCGGCACGTTGATGCCGATCATCCCGACGTGCACGCCGCGCTGGAACCGCCGCGCGGCCTCGCCGCTGTTGGTGAAGATCGCGGTGCCGTTGCCGTAGGGGTTGGCGTTGATCAGGGCGATCGCCTCGTCCACGGTGTCGGTGCGTACGACGGAGAGCACCGGGCCGAAGATCTCCTGGGTGTAGACGTCCATCTCGGTCGAGACACCGTCGATCACCGTGGGACCGACGAAGAACCCGTCCTCGAAGCCGGGGACCGTGTAGCCGCGCCCGTCGACCTCGATGCTGGCGCCCTGGCTCTCACCGGAGTCGATCAGGCCGACGATGCGCTGCTGGGCCTCGCGGGTCACGACCGGGCCCATCTCGGAGCTGTCGTCGCGACCGCTGCCGACCGTGACGGCACGAGCGCGCTCGTTGACCGCCTGCACGATCCGGTCGCCGGCGTCGCCGACGGCCACCGCGGCGGAGATCGCCATGCAGCGCTCACCGGCCGAGCCGAAGGCGGCGGCGGCGAGGTGGTCGGCGGCGAAGTCCATGTCGGCGTCGGGAAGGATGATCGCGTGGTTCTTGGCCCCGCCGAGGGCCTGCACCCGCTTGCCGTTCGCCGTACCCCGCTCGTGGATGTACTTCGCGATCGGGGTCGAGCCGACGAACGAGACGGCGGCGACGTCCGGGCGAGTCCAGGATCGTGTCGACGGCGAGCTTGTCGCCGTGGACGACGTTGAAGACACCGTCGGGCAGCCCGGCCTGCTGCCACATCTCCGCGATCAGCAGCGACGCGGAGGGGTCCCGCTCGCTCGGCTTGAGCACGAAGGTGTTGCCGCAGGCGATCGCCACCGGGAACATCCACATCGGCACCATCGCCGGGAAGTTGAACGGCGTGATGCCGGCGACCACGCCGAGCGGCTCGCGGAAGGAGAACGTGTCGACGTCGGTCGAGACGTTGTCGGAGTAGTCACCCTTGAGCAGGCTCGGGATGCCGCACGCGAACTCCACGACCTCGAGCCCGCGCTGCACCTCGCCGAGGGCGTCGGAGAGCACCTTGCCGTGCTCGTCGGTGATGACGGCGGCGATCTCCTTGGCGCGGGCGTTGACGATCTCGCGGAAGGCGAACAGCACCTTGGTCCGCTTGCTGATCGAGGTCTGCGACCAGTCCGCGAACGCGTCGCTCGCCGCCGCGATGGCGGCCTCGACGTCGCTCGACGTCGCCGAGCAGGACCTCGGCCTGCTGCTCTCCCGTGGCGGGGTTGTAGACCGGAGCCGTCCGGTCGGAGACCCCGGTGGTGGGCTTGCCGGCGATCCAGTGCTCGATGGTCCTCAACGCAACTCTCCTCTGCTTTGTCCTTACATACTGACTTTAGCAGTCAGACCCGCCTTAGGCGAGTCCTGCCTGGTCGGCCGCGGCGAGCAGGTTGTCGGCGGCGTACTTCAGGCCCTCGATCTGCCCGAACGTCGCGTCCTCGTGCTCGATGTTGACCGGCATCTCAGGGTCCACCTTGTAGATGGCCGTGAGGAAGCGGGCCCAGAAGTCGACGTCGTGACCGCGACCCACGGCGACGAACGACCAGCCGGGAACCTCGGGCCACCTGGTGACGGTGTAGTGGCCGCCGAGACCCACCGGGTTCTCCTCGGCGGGGATCCACTCGAACCGGTCGTCGAGCACGCCGTTGATGGCCGCCGTCTCGTGGATCAGGGTGTCCTTGGCCGCGGCGAAGAACACCAGCGGGCCGAGGTCCTCGATCGCCTGGATCGGGTCGATGTGCTGCCAGAACAGGTGGCTGGGGTCCATCTCGGCGCCGACGTGGTTCTTGCCGCCCTCGGGCGTGGTCAGCTCCACGAGCCGCTTCATGGTGGCCGGGTTGAAGACGAGGTTGTGCGGGTGCATCTCGATGGCGACCTGGACGTCGTGCTCGGCGGCGAGCTCCTGGATCTCCTTCCAGAACGGCACCGCGACCTCGTTCCACTGGTAGTCGAGCGTCTCCTTGTAGACGCTGTCCCAGGGGATGACCGTCCACGACGGCCGCTTGCCGTCGGGGTCGGTGCCGGGCAGGCCGGACATGGTGATCACGGTCTTGATGCCGAGCAGGCCGGCCAGCTTGATCGAGCGCTTGAGGTCCTCGGCGTGGTGGACCTCGGGGTCCGGGTGCAGCGGGTTGCCGTTGCAGTTCAGCGCGGTGAGCTCGATGCCGTACTCCGGGAAGATGGCGAGGTACTTCTCGCGGGCCTCGGCGCTCTCCAGGAGCTCCTCGACCGGCAGGTGCGGCGTACCGATGAACCCGCCGGAGTTGATCTCCACGCTGTTCAGGCCGAGGTCGCGCAGGATCGTCAGCGCCTCCTCGAGGGTCTTGTCGTGCAGGCAGGCGGTGTAGGCACCGAGCTTCATGGGAGTGGTCCTTTCGATCGTGCGTGGGTGGAGGGTCAGGCGAGGGAGACGGACTGGCCGCCGTTGAGCGCGGACTGCGTGACGGCGGCGAGGATCTCCATGTTGTGGAGCCCGTGCCGCAGCGTGGGTACGGCGGGCAGCCGGTCGAGCCCGGCCACCTGGTCCAGGAAGGCGCGGGCCTGCCAGGCGAAGAAGTCGTTCTGCCCGTGACCGACCGACGGGAAGTCCATCGGCAGGCCCCGCTCGAGGTACGGGTGGTCGGGGCCGAGCAGCACCTGGCGAGGGCCGTTGACGACCCCGTCGGGACCCTGGTCGGCGTAGGTGAACTCGCCCGGACGGTTCAGGTCGTACGCCGCCGAACCCCTTCTCCGCGAAGACCTCGAAGCCGAGGCCGTTCGGCAGGCCGTGCGCGACCCGCGAGATCGAGAACGTGCCCACGGACCCGTTCGCGAAGTTGGCCGTGAAGGTGGCGATGTCCTCGTTGTCCACCGCCTCCTTCTCGTCGCTGACCTCGCCGGCACCGTGACCGACGGTCACGCCGACGGGGACGGGGCGCTCGGTCGTGAAGGTCTGGAAGACCGCGCCGCTGACGCTCGTCATCGGGCCGCAGACGTACTCGCCGAGGTCGATCATGTGGCTGCCGATGTCCGCGAGCGCGCCGCTGCCCGGGCCGCCGCGGTAGCGCCAGCTGATCGGGTTGTCCGGGTTCTGCGCGTAGTCGCACCAGTAGTGGCCGTTGAAGTGGCGCACGTCGCCGATCGCGCCTTCCAGGACCCGCTCGCGGATCGCGTTGATCCCGGGAGCACGGCGGAAGGTGAAGCCGACACCGGCGTGAGTGGTCGCCGCCTCGGCGGCGGCGACCATCGCCTTGGCGTCCTCGACGGAGGGCGCCAGCGGCTTCTCGCAGAGCACGTGCTTGCCGGCGGCGAGCAGCGCCTCGACCACCTCGCGGTGCATCGAGTTGGCGACGGCGACGCTGACGACGTCGATGTCGGGGGCGTCGACGATCGCCTCCCACGAGGTCTCGGAGCGCTCGTAGCCGAACCGCTTCGCCGCGTCGACCGCGAACGGCTCGTAGGCGTCGGCGATGGCGACGAGTCGGGTGTCCGGGCGGTCGTTGATGTCGAACAGGCCGGCGGCGGTGCGGTAGCCGGCGGCGTGCGCGCGGCCGACCATGCCGACGCCGATGACGGCGACGCCGAGTGAGTTCTGGGTCATGGCTGCTGTCCTTCTGGTTGGTGGTGAGCGTGGTCAGGAGTAGAGGGCGGGCTTGCTGCCGAGCTCGATCTCGACGCGGTCGCCGCTGTAGAGCGCCTTCACGCCGGCGTCGCAGACGACCTGGGCGGCGTACCCGTCCCAGGCGCTCGGACCGGTCAGGGCCGTGCCGGCGACGACCTCGTTGATCCACTCCTGGAACTCGACGTCGTACGCCGCGATGAACCGGTCGCGCCAGTCCTCGGGGACGCGCCACGCCGACGCTGTTGGCCTTGCGCAGCGACGACCTGGCCGGTGTCGGCCAGGGCTGCGGTGCCGTCCTCTCCGACGACCTCGCCGCGGATGTCGTAGCCGTAGCGGATGTTGACCGACGTCTCGACGTTGACCAGCACGCCCGAGTCCGTCTCGAGGATCATCAGCAGCGGGTCCTGCAGCTCGCCACCGTGGCTGTTCGGCTTGGCGGCCAGGACGCGGATCGCGGCTGAGCTCCTCACCGAGCAGCCAGCGCGTGACGTCGAAGTCGTGCACGGCGGTGTCGACGATCGCCATGTCCTTCGTGTAGTGCTCGGGCACCGACGCGTTGCGGTGGCCGGAGTAGTAGATGAGCGGAGCACCGACGGCGCCGGAGTCGATCGCACGCTTCAGCGCGCGGTACGGCGCGTCGTACCGCCGCATGAAGCCGACCTGCACCAGCCGCTTCCCGTGCCGCCGACCTCCGCGTCCATGATGCGTCGGCAGGCGTCGGTGGTGGTCGCCAGCGGCTTCTCGCAGAAGACGTGCTTGCCCGCCTCGATCGAGGCGACGACGTACTGCTCGTGGGTGGGACCCCAGGAGCACACGATCACCGCGTCGACGTCCGGGTCGGCGATCAGGTCCTCGCCGGTGGCGTGGACCTTCGCGTTGGGGAGGCCCGCGGCCACCTCCTTGGCGGACACCTCGTTGGCGTCGTTGACGGCGACCACCTCGGCCCCTGACACGACCTCGGTGAGCCGGCGGATGTGGTCGCGACCGATCATGCCGGTCCCGATGACTCCGACCTTGAGCGTCATTGCCCGTCTCTCTTCTGGTCGTTCTCAGTAGGGCCAGCGGCGCACGGGACCGAGCCCGCAGCCGACGTAGTAGCCGGCGGTGCGCGCACCGATGGGCATGGGGATGTGCGGCTCGACCGGGTAGAGGTCCTGCTCGATCACGGCGTAGATCTCGCGGTCGAGGCTCGCCGAGCGCGTCGAGCAGCGGCGGCATGTCCGGCTCGCCGTACGGCGGCTCGCACATGATGCCGAGCTTGACCGACTCCGAGAGCGGCATCTTCTCCGCCAGCGCACGGGCGCGGACGACGGGGTCGACCGACTTGAGGTGCACGTAGGTGATGCGCTCGGGGAACGCCTTGATGATCTCGATGTTGTCGCCCTCGCAGTACGACACGTGACCGGTGTCGAGGCAGAGGTTCACCAGCTCGGGGTCGGTGTCGGACAGGAAGCGCTCGATCCGGTCCTGGGTGTCGACGTGGGTGTCGGCGTGCGGGTGGAAGACCAGCTTCACGCCGTACTCGTTGAAGAGCACCTTGGCCAGCTCGTCGGTGCCGGTGACCAGGTTCTTCCACTGCTCGGTGTCGAGGTCGCCGGCCTCGGTGGCCGCACCGGTGTGCTGGTCGGTGTACTGCTCCGGCAGGTGCACGAGGTACTCCGCCCCGACCGCGGCGAGCAGCCTGGCCTCCTGGCCGAACTCCGCGATCGCCTTGTCCAGCGCGTCCTTGCCCTTGTGCAGGCCGGCGAAGACCGTGCCACCACAGACGGTGAGGTTGCGCTTGCGCCAGCTCCTCCTTCAGCTGGGCGGGGTCCTGCGGCATGAAGCCCTGCGGCCCGAGCTCGGTGTAGACGTAGCCCACGGCCGCGATCTCGTCCAGGTAGACGTCCCACGTCACCTGGTGGGGGTCGCTGGGGAACCACACGCCCCAGGAGTCCGGCGCGGTGCCGAGGCGGAGCTTGGACAGGTCGGACATGGACGTCTCCGGTCGGTGTCGATGGTGCTCGCGGATGAGTGCTGACGCTGTCGAAGGGCGTGTGCCGTGCGTCACCGTCAGTCAAATCGAGCGCCTGCACCACTGTCAAGAGTTTGTTCTAACATTCTGTCTGTCTGCCAAATACGGACCGCTGAAGTTCCTAACCTCAGAATGTTAGAACAAACCCTTGACAAGCCAAGTTGGGCTCGGCGAGGGTGTGACTGCCGACACACGTTGGCCAACGAGCGATCAGGCACCCCACAGCGCCAGGGCCACTCGGGGTCCACGAGGAAAGGAACACCGACCATGAAACAAGACCCGAGCTCGCGGAGGTGGCCTGCTCGTCGTGGGCGCCGCCCTCGCCGTCGTCCTGTCCGCCTGCACCTTGTCCGGCGGCCGCACGGACATGGAGAGCGACGACAGCAGCGGTGGCGGGGCCGGAGACAACTCCGGCTACACCATCGCCATGGTCACCCACGAGACCCCGGGTGACACCTTCTGGGACAAGATCAAGTCCGGTGCCCAGCAGGCCGCCAAGAACTACGGCATCGACCTGAAGTACTCCAACGACCCTGACCCCGCCAAGCAGGCGACCCTGATCCAGAACGCCATCGACTCCAAGGTCGACGGCATCGCCACCACCCTGGCGACTCCGGACGCCCTCGCCGGCGCCGTGAAGGACGCCAACGACGCGAAGATCCCGGTCGTGGCGTTCAACTCCGGCATCGACCAGTACCAGGACGTCGGCGCGCTGATGTACTTCGGCTCCGATGAGAACCTCGCCGGCGAGTCCGCCGGGGAGCGGATCGCCGAGGCCGGCGGCAAGAAGACGCTCTGCGTGATCCAGGCGTCCGGCTCGGTGGCCCTCGAGGCGCGTTGTGCCGGTGTGAAGAGCAAGGCCGGGAACACCGAGAACATCCAGGTGAACGGCGCCGACGACTCCGCGGTCGTCTCCTCGCTCCAGGCCAAGCTGTCCCAGGACAAGGACATCGACTACATCGTCACGCTGGGCGCCCCGATCGCGCTCGACGCGCTCAAGGCGACGGACGCTGCCGGCAGCAAGGCGAAGATCGTCACCTTCGACCTGAACGCCGATGTCGCCCAGGACATCAAGGACGGCAAGGTCGAGTTCTCCGTCGACCAGCAGCCCTACGTCCAGGGCTACCAGGCCGTGACGGCGCTGTACCTCAACAAGAAGAACGGCAACGACATCGGCGGCGGCGGCCCTGTCCTGACCGGTCCTTCGTTCGTCGACAAGGACAACATCGACGTCATCCTTCCGTTCGCCCAGAAGGGCACCCGGTAAGGGCGCCCCGCGGAGGGTCGGCCGGCTGAAGTCCGCCGACCCTCCGCACCAACGGAACCACGGAGGTTCTCATGAGTCAGACATCTGAAAAGCCGGCCGTCGATACGCCGGCCGAGGAGTCGAACCGGGTACAGCTCTCGCTCCTCACCCGCATCATCGCGCGACCCGAGGTGGGGGCCCTCGTCGCGGCCATCGTGATCGGGATCTTCTTCCTGATCGTGGCCCCGCCCTTCCGGTCGGCCGAGTCCCTGGCCACCGTGCTCTACCAGAGCGCCACCATCGGGATCGTCGCCGTGGGCGTCGGCATGCTGATGATCGGCGGCGAGTTCGACCTCTCCGCCGGCGTCATGGTCACGACAGCCGGCCTGTTCGCCGCGATGTTCTCCTACGAGTACAACCTCAACCTCTGGGTCGGGGCCCTGCTCTCGCTGGTGGTCGCGCTGGCCATCGGGTTCATCAACGGCTATCTGGTGATGAAGACCGGGATCGCCAGCTTCCTGATCACCCTCGGCACGTTCTTCATCCTCCAGGGTGCCAACCTCGGCGTGACCAAGCTGGTGACCGGCTCGGTCTCCACCCCCAACATCAACCAGATGAACGGCTTCGACACCCTCGAGGCGATCTTCGCCTCGACGTTCAAGATCGGCTCCGTCCGCATCAGCATCATCGTGGTGTGGTGGTTCCTCTTCGTGGCCATCGCCTCCTGGGTGCTGCTGCGCACGAAGGTCGGCAACTGGATCTACGCCGTCGGCGGCAACCAGGCCAGCGCCCGAGCGGTCGGTGTCCCGGTGATCCGGGTCAAGATCGGCCTGTTCATGACCGTGAGCTTCCTGGCCTGGTTCATGGGCATGCACACGCTCTACCGCTTCAACACGATCCAGGCCGGCAACGGTGTGGGCAACGAGTTCCTCTACATCATCGCGGCGGTCGTGGGTGGCACCTTGCTGACCGGTGGCTACGGCAACGCGATCGGTGCGGCCATCGGCTCGTTCATCTTCGGCATGACCAGCCTCTGCATCGTGTACGCCGGTTGGGACCCGAACTGGTTCCGGGCGTTCCTCGGCGTGATGCTCCTGCTCGCCGTGCTGGTGAACCTCTACGTGAAGCGAATCTCGACGACGCGGAAGGTGGCCTAGTCATGACCGACACCATCAGTGAGCATGCAGACCAGACCCTCCAGGAGGGCGAGGCCCTGGTCCGGCTCGACGACGTGGGCAAGAGCTACGGCGCCATCCGGGCCCTGCGCGGCATCAACCTCACCGTCCGAGCGGGGGAGGTGACCTGTGTGCTCGGCGACAACGGCGCCGGGAAGTCGACCCTGATCAAGATCATCTCGGGCCTGCACCCGCACAACGAGGGCACGCTCACGGTCGACGGCAACGCGGTGCAGTTCTCCTCGCCCCGCGCGGCTCTGGACCACGGCATCGCGACCGTCTACCAGGACCTCGCGGTCGTCGGGCTGATGGAGGTGTGGCGCAACTTCTTCCTCGGCTCCGAGATGACCAGCAGCCGCTTCCCCTTCTCCGGCCTGAAGGTCAAGGAGATGAAGCAGATCGCCGACCAGGAGCTGCGCAAGATGGGGATCGTGGTCAAGAACATCGACCAGCCCATCGGTGAGCTCTCCGGCGGTCAGCGCCAGTGTGTCGCCATCGCGCGAGCGGTGTACTTCGGCGCACGGGTGCTGATCCTCGACGAGCCCACGGCAGCGCTCGGCGTCAAGCAGTCGGGCGTGGTGCTGAAGTACACCGCCGCGGCGCGCGACGCCGGCCTCGGCGTCGTGTTCATCACCCACAACCCGCACCACGCCTACCTGGTCGGGGACCACTTCGTGATCCTCAAGCTCGGGCAGGCCGTCCTCGACAAGAAGCGCAGCGAGGTCGACCTCGACGAGCTGACCCGTCAGATGGCCGGCGGGGACGAGCTCACCGAGCTGTCGCACGAGCTGAAGCGATGACCGTCGCGGTCGCGCACCAGGTCTCGGCGACCGCTCGGCTGGCCCTGTCGCACGCCGTGCAGGAGGCGAAGCTCCGCGGCACCGACCTGGCCGTGCTGCACATGGTGAGCTCCGCGCTCGACGCCGATCGCGAGGACGCCTACCGGGCCGGGGTGTCCGACGAGATCGAGCGATCGGTCGGATCGGATGCCGACGTCGCCTGGGAGCTGCACCTGCGGACCGTGAGCGGGGACGTCGGTGACGCGATCGTGAAGCTCACCGACCGGCTCCGCCCCGACCTGCTCGTCCTCGGGGCACGACGCCGCTCGCCGGTGGGCAAGGCCCTGCTCGGCAGCGTCGCGCAGACGATCATCCTGGAGGCCAGCGTGCCGGTGCTCGTGGTGAAGACCTCGTAGTGGAGGTCATCGTGGCGCGGTGAGCTGACCCTCTCCGCCTGGATCTGGCTGGCCCTCGCCGGGGTGCTGGTGGGGCTGGCCAAGACGGCGATCAACGGAGTCGCCTCGGTCGCGGTGGTGATCTTCGCCGCCGTACTCCCCGCGCGGGAGTCGACCGGGGCGATCCTCCCGTTGCTGCTGTGCGGTGACCTGATCGCCGTCTCCTGGTACCGGCGCCACGCCGACTGGGGCACGCTCTGGCGACTGCTGCCCGGAGTGCTCCCCGGCCTGGTCCTCGGGGCGTGGTTCCTCTCGGTCGTCGACGATGCCGTGATGCGCAGGACGATCGCGGTCATCCTGCTCGTCATGTGCACCGGCCAGCTCTGGCAGCTCCTCCACGGCGCCCGCCCCACGGCGGGCGAACCAGCCCGGACCTCAGCACGGCGTGGTGACGCTGGGCGCAGGCGCCACGGCCGGTTTCGCCACCATGACCGCCAACGCCGCGGGCCCGGTCACGACCGTCTACCTGATCCGGGCCGGGCTGCCGATGCTGCGGATGATCGGCACCGGAGCGTGGTTCTACCTCGTGGTGAACCTCGCCAAGGTGCCGTTCAGCGCCGGGCTCGGCCTGATCACGCCCGCTAGCCTCGTCGCGCGACGCCCTGCTGCTGCCGGCGCTCGTCGCCGGCGCCGTCCTCGGCATCCTGCTGGTCGGACGACTCCGGCAGCGCCAGTTCGAGGTGGCCGCCCTCGGGTTCTCCGCGGCGACGGCCGTGCTCCTCCTCGTCTGACCCGAGTGCAGACATGAGACGTTGCTCTGACTTTGACAGTTAGTTCTGACATACTGACACCATGAGTGGCCCAGACCCCGCCACGGTCGGCCTACCCAGGTTCGTGATCGACCGGAACAGCCCCGTCCCGCTCTACTTCCAGGTCGCCCAGCACCTGGAGAACGCGATCAACTCCGGAGAGCTGCCGACCGGCACCCTGCTCCAGAACGAGGTCGACCTCGCGCAGTCCCTCGGACTGTCCCGGCCGACGATGCGCCGCGCGATGCAGCACCTCGTGGACAAGGGCATGGTCGACGCGTCGCCGCGGCATCGGGACGCGCGTCGTACAGCCCAAGCTGCGGCGACCCCTCGAGCTGACCAGCCTGTACGACGACCTGAACCGCGCCGGCAAGAAGCCGACCACCGAGGTGCTGTCCTTCGAGATGGTCGACGCCGAGGAGGACGTCGCCGCCGGACTGGAGATCCCCGAGGGGACGCCGGTGCTCGAGCTCGTGCGACTCCGCAGTGCCGGGGGCGAGCCGATCGCCAAGATGACGAACTACCTCCCGGAGCGACTGGTCCGGTTCGACGCCGACGACCTGGCCGACCACGGCCTCTACGACCTGATCCGCCGGCAGGGCGATCACGCTGCACTCGGCCACGCAGACGCTGGGCGCCCGCACCGCCACCGCGGCCGGAGTCGCGGATGCTCCAGGAGAGCCGCGGCGGAGCGCTGATCACCGCGATCCGGATCACCTACGACGACCACGGCCAGGCGGTCGAGTACGGCAGCCACATCTACGCCGCGAGCCGCTACACCTTCGAGATCAACCTGCTCACCTGAGCTCCGCTGTTGCGGCGCGCGATCGAGCCGTTCAGCGCGGTCGCGAACGCGCACCACAGCGGGTACGGCGCCCAGGCGTTGTGGAGGGTCGGATCGACCTGCTGGAGCCGTCGGGCGACGAACAACGACTGCCAGGTGAGTACGCCGCACCACGCGGTCGACAACCAGGGGCGGCGGACCCGCCAGAACAGCACCGACCAGCCGGCGTTGAGGGCCAGGTTCAGGGCGAGCGAGCGGCGCAGACCCTCCGCCTCGTCGGTGCGGCCCTCTTCCTCGAGGCGGGTCAGCGCCGCAGCGACCGTCACCGCGATGTCGGCGTAGAGCGGCGTCCAGACGAGGGGGAACGCGACCGGCGGGGGCTGCCACGAAGGCTTGTCCAGCCGTGCGTACCAGCGTCGCGTCGGGGGTGGTCGCCAGCGCCCCGACACCGGCGCTGACCGCCGAGCCGGCACCGGTCAGGGCGAGGTTGCGGAGCCCGCGCCGGGTCAGCAGTCCGTCTCCAGGAGCTCATGCCGTCTCCCGTCGGTCGCCGGGTCGCCGGTCCTCGAGCCCGGCCATCCCCCACCGCACCAGCGCCGCCGAGACCGACGCCGGCCCGGGTCGCGACGGCGAGCCCGGGACCGTGGAGCGGGAGCCGGAGCGCCTGCCGGGCCCAGCCGGGCAACAGGGCGACGCCACCGGCGGCGATCAGCGCGTAGCCGGGGCGCGCGACCAGCGGCACCGGCGGGTTGAGCAGCATGAAGCGGGTGGCCTCCCGGGCGGCCGGAGTGCTCTCCAGCTCGGGGCGGTAGCCCTCGATGACGTCGTCGAGCTCGCGGGTCGTGTGCGGCAGGTCGGTCGCGCCGAGCAGCGAGGCGGCCCGGCTGGTCTGGTGGACGAAGAGGTCGGCCTCGTCGTCGGTGAGCGGCGTGGCGGCGTACGACTGGAAGGCCGCGAGGAACGAGGAGATCTCGGCGACGTGCACCCAGCGCAGGAGGTGCGGGTCGTCGGCGGCGTACGCACGACCTCGCGGGTCGGTGCCGCGCACGCGGCGGTGCACCGAGCGGACGTGCTCGATCGCCTGCTCGGCGTCGGCGACCGTCCCGAAGGTCGTCACGGCGAGGTAGTGGCTGGTGCGCTGGAGCCGACCCCACGGGTCGCCCTTGTAGCCGCTGTGTCCCGCGACCCCGGCCATCGCCAGCGGGTGCAGCGACTGCAGCAGGAGCGCGGCGAGGCCGCCGGGGAACATCGACGCGTCGGCGTTGACCCGCCAGATCGGGTCCTCGGAGGTGAACCACCGCTCCCCCTCGGCGCCCCAGATCCGCCGCGCGCGCTCCGGCGCGTCGTCCCCGGCCACCCGCGACCGCAGCGCGAGGCCGAGCCGCCGCTGGACGGCGCGGGACGGGGCGGAGGTGAGCAGCCGTGACGGGGGCACGATTCGAGCACTAGACAGCAACTGTCTGGTAACTCTTGGCGTGCCGGACACATAACCGATACGCAGGCGCATCGAAATCTCGATACCGTTTGTCCGTGTTCGCTTCCCTGGGCCGCCTGGCCGCCCGTCATCCCTGGTACGTCATCCTCGGCTGGATCATCGTCGCGGTGGTCGTCATCGCCACGGCCCCGAAGCTGTCGCCGACGAGCGACCAGTCGGAGTTCCTGCCGAGCCACTACGAGTCGATCAAGGCCGCGACGCTGCAGCAGAAGGCGTTCCCGCAGCAGACCGCGCCCGGGGCGATCCTGGTCTTCGACCGCGAGGACGGGAAGCCGCTCACCGAGCAGCCGACCCGGCCGACGTCACGAAGATCGTCGACTCGCTGGGCCCGAAGCTCGACCCGGTCTTCGCCGGCGCCGCGGCCCAGCCCGCCTCGCGAGAACAAGCTCGTCCAGATCGCCGTCGTCGGCATGGCCAAGGACAAGAACGCCTACGACGAGCCGTCGATGGACGCCGCGAAGCAGCTGCGCAAGGACGCCAAGCCACTCGTCGCCGACACCGACCTGCGCCTCGGCGTGACCGGTCCTGCCGCCGCAGGCGCTCGACTCGCAGGAGGCCTCGGCCAACGCCGAGGCGATCGTCGGCATCGCCACGGTCCTGCTGATCCTGCTCCTGCTGATCATCATCTTCCGCAGCGTCATCATCGCGCGTGATGCCGATCATCGTGATCGGCCTGGTCTCGCAGGTGGCGGTCGGCCTGGTCGGGCTTCGCCAACGACGTGTTCGACCTGAAGACCGACGCCTCGATCCAGGTGATCCTGATCGTGGTGCTCTTCGGCATCGGCACCGACTACATCCTGTTCTTCCTGTTCCGCTACCGCGAACGACTGCGTGAGGGCGACGAGAGCAAGGCGGCCGTGGCCCACGCGGTGGAGCGGGCCGGCGAGGCGATCGCCTCGGCCGGCGGCGCGGTGATCGTGTCGTTCATGGCGCTGGTGCTCAGCTCGCTGGGCATCTTCCGCTCGATCGGCCCGGCCCTGGCCATCGCGGTGTTCGTCACCGTGCTCGCCGCGCTGACGCTGGTCCCGGCGGTCGTGGCGCTGCTGCGGCACGAAGGTCGTTCTGGCCCTCGAAGTCGTGGCAGACGGAGCCCGAGGCGCGCCCGGTTCGCCGCCGTCGGCCGCTCGCTGGGCCGGCGCCCGGTCGTCTACGCCACCGCCTCCGGCCTGTTCCTGGCCGTGCTGGCGCTGTTCGCCTTCGGCTTCAACCCCAACTTCGACCTCGGCGACTCCGGCGCCCCCAAGGACGTCGAGTCCGCGGTCGCGCTGGAGACCCTGCAGAAGGGCCTGCCCGCCGGCGCGACCGACCCGACGCAGGTCTTCCTCACCTCCGACGACGGTTCGCCGCTCGACAAGCAGGAGCTCGCGTCGTACGCCGAGGCGCTGGGCAAGGCCGAGGGGGTGGCCCAGGTCGCGCCCGCCGTACCCAACCCGGACGGCGACACCGCCGTCTTCAGCGTGGTGCTCGACCAGGACCCGACCTCCGACGCTTCGCTGGCGAACGTGAAGGGCCCGATCCGGACCACCGCGCACGAGGCGGCACCCGACGGCACCACGGCGCTCGTCGGCGGTACGACGTCGATCTTCGTCGACTTCCAGAAGGCGATGAACCGCGACTACGCGGTGGTCTTCCCGGTCGCCGCCATCGTGATCATGCTGATCCTGGCGCTGCTGCTGCGCAGCCTGGTGGCGCCGATCTACCTGATGATCTCGGTCGGCCTCGGCTTCGGCGCGACGCTCGGGGCGGCGGTGATCGTCTTCCAGCACATCAAGGGCGACGAGGGCCTGATCTTCCTGCTGCCGATCTACATCTACCTGTTCGTGGTGGCGCTCGGCACGGACTACAACATCTTGATGATCGCGCGACTACGCGAGGAGGCGCGCGAGGGCGATGACGCTCGCGCGACGCCGCGGCCGAGGCGATCAAGCACGCCGGGCCGACGGTCGCCGCCGCCGGGCGTGATCCTGGCCGGCACCTTCGCGTCGCTGATGCTCGGCGGCAACGCCCTGCTGACCGCGATGGGCTTCTCGATCTCGTTCGGCATCTTCGTCGCGGCGTTCGTGATGGCGATGTTCTTCACGCCGTCGCTGACCGCGCTGCTGGGGCACGTCGCCTGGTGGCCCGGGCACAGCGACGAGAAGGACCCGGTCGAGCTCGAGCCACTGCCCGAGGAGGCCTCGGTCCACTAGGACATGTCGCGGTCGAGCACAGTGCCGGACCCCCGGTTCCCGGCACCGTGCTCGGACAGGTGCAGCGAAACCGCGCGGCTGCTGCACGTCACCGACCATGCCTACTCCTGCACGGCGGTGGCCGTCCATGGCCCGGTCGAGGTGGTTCAGACCGGCTCGTGCGACTTCTGTGTCAGGTCAGCGGCGGCCGGTCTTGAACAGGCCGCGGAAGATCTCGCGGACGGCGGTGCGGCCCAGCTGACGCGCGGTCGTCGAGGTGAGGACCTCCTCGACGACGGACTTGTCCTTGGCCTTCGAGCGCGGGCGGCTGCGCGACGTGGCGCGGTCGCCCTCCTTGCGCAGCTTGTCGGTCGCGTCGTCGCGCTCCTGCTGCTCCTGCTCGGCCTTCGCCTTCGCCGCCCCGGCCGCGAGCTTGGCGGCCAGCTTCTCCCGGGCGGACTCCCGGTCCACCGCCTCGGCGTACTTGGGGTGGAGCGGCGAGGCCTCGACCGCCTGCTGCATCGCGGCGGTGTCGGCGGGGCCCATCAGTGACTCGGGCGCACGCAGCCGGGTCCACGCCACCGGGGTCGGGGCACCGCGCTCGTTCATCACCGTCACGACGGCCTCGCCGATGCCGAGCGAGAGGATCACCGCGCCGAGGTCGTCGTACGCCGAGTGCGGGTAGGTGTTCACCGTCTGCTTGAGCGCCTTGGCGTCGTTGGGCGTGGCGGCGCGCAGCTGGTGCTGGATCCGCGAGCCGAGCTGGGCCAGCACGTCGTCGGGTACGTCGGTCGGCGACTGGGTCACGAAGAAGACCCCCACGCCCTTGGAGCGGATCAGTCGCACCGTCTGCGCGATCGCGTCGAGGAACGCCTTCGACGCGTCGCTGAACAGCAGGTGTGCCTCGTCGAAGAAGAACACCAGCTTGGGCTTGTCGACGTCGCCCACCTCGGGCAGGTCGTGGAACAGGTCGGCCAGCAGCCACATCAGGAACGTCGAGAACACGGCCGGGCGGTCGACCAGGTTGGGCAGCTCGACGAGCGAGATCATCCCCTTGCCGTCGGGCGTCGTGCGCAGGAAGTCGCTGGTCTCGAACTCCGGCTCGCCGAAGAACGCGTCGGCGCCCTGGTCGGAGAAGGCGATCAGCTCGCGCAGGATCACCCCGGCCGTGGCGCTGGAGAGCCCGCCGAGGTCCTTGAGGTCGGCCTTGCCCTCGTCGGAGGTCAGGTACTTCACCACCTCGCGCAGGTCGGCGAGGTCGAGCAGCGGCAGGCCCGCCTTGTCGGCGTAGTGGAAGACCAGCCCCAGCGAGGACTCCTGGGTGTCGTTGAGCCCGAGCACCTTGGAGAGCAGCGTGGGACCGAAGGCGCTCATCGTGACCCGGAGCGGCGTACCGATGCCCTCGCCGCCGAGCGCGAAGAACTCGACCGGGAAGCCCTGGCGCCTGCCACGTCTGGCCGAGCGACGAGGCGCGCTCGGTGACCTTGGGGTTCTCCTGGCCCGGCACCGACAGCCCGGACAGGTCGCCCTTGATGTCGGCCGCGAACACCGGCACGCCGGCCGTCGACAGCTGCTCGGCGAGGAGCTGCAGGGTCTTGGTCTTGCCCGTGCCGGTGGCCCCGGCGACCAGGCCGTGGCGGTTGAGCATGCCCAGCGGGATCCGGACGGGTACGCCGGTCAGCGTGGTCGCGTCCACCATCAGCCCACCGAGCTCCAGCGCCGGCCCCTCGAAGGCGTACCCGGCGGCGACGGCGGCGCTGATCGGGTCACTCGTCGGCTGCGGAGCTTGGGTCATGGCGCGTCAGCGTAGACCGGGGCCTTACCTATGATGGCGCCGTGATCTTCAAGCGCGTGGGCGACGGGCGGCCGTATCCCGCCCATGACCTCGGGCCCCGTGACTGGGCCGCGCTGCCCCCTCGGCCGGTGCGCCTCGACGACCTCGTGACCACCAAGGACACGCTCCAGCTCGCTGCCCTGCTCGACGAGGACTCCACCTTCTTCGGCGACCTGTTCGCCCACGTGGTCGAGTGGCGCGACGACCTCTACCTCGAGGACGGCCTGCACCGCGCGCTGCGTGCCGCCCTCCAGCAGCGCCACGTCCTGCACGCCCGCGTCCACGTCGTCGAGGGCTGAGCCCTTGTCCGGACGCAAGGTCACGACGGCCGTCACCCTCGTGGTGCTCCTCATCGTGCTCGGCGGCATGGCCGTCTACGGCTTCAGGTCGGCCCTCGCCCCGCTGCCGGGTGGTGACTCCTCCGCCGCACCGAGCTGCTCGGCCAACGAGAAGGAGGTGCAGAAGTTCATCAAGCGCAGCGACGTCCAGGTCAGCGTCTTCAACGCCGGCTCGCGCTGCGGGTCTGGCCAGCCAGACCCTGGAGAAGATCGAGGCGGCGGGGTTCGTGGGCGGCAACTCGGGCAACGCCCCCGGCAGCGCCTCGGTACGCCGCGCGCTCGTCTGGACGACCGAGCCCAACGACACCTCCGCCAAGCTGGTCGCGCTCGCCTTGGGCCCCGGGACTCGCGTCGAGGTCACCGAGACCGACCTGGGGCCCGGCGTCGACGTGCTGGTCGGCAACCGGTTCAAGGGCTGGACCAGAAGGCCCCGACCAAGATCCGCCTGCCCCAGCCCGTGGAGACCTGCATCGAGGTCGACTAGGGCTGGTCCGACTACGTGCTGGGCGGCTGCTTGCCGAGCCACTGGGCCAGCCGGCCGCCGACCGAGACGGCCCGCAGCCGCTGCTCGGTGGCCTCCCGGTCCTTGCGGGGCGTGACCACCAGGACGTCGTCGCCGTGGCGCAGGACCGTACGACGCTCCGGCACCAGGGTCTTGCCGTCCCGCACGATCAGCGCGACCGACGAGCCCGGGGGCAGCCGCAGCTCCCCGACCTCGACGCCGTGCATCAGCGACTTCGGCGAGATCGTCACCTGCAGCAGGTCGGCGGCGATCCGCTCCAGCGGCGCGGCCTCGACCTCGAGGTCGCGGGGTTCGCTGCGCCGCGCGACCTTGAGCACCTTCGCCGCCACGGCAGCGTCGGCGCCGGTGAGCAGGGTGTCGATCGACGACGAGCACGAAGACGATGTCGAAGAGCTGGTCGACCTCGTCACGCCCTCCGCGAGCGGGATGGTGGCCAGGACGATCGGCACCGCTCCGCGCAGGCCGGCCCACGACAGGAAGGCCAGCTCCGGCGGCCGCATCGGTTGGGCCAGCGAGGCCACCGCGACGGAGATCGGCCGGGCGAGCACGGTCAGGCCGAGCGCCGGCCACCACCGCGTGCCACGATCGAGGCGAGGTCGATGCGGCTCGGGGTGAGCAGCAGGCCGAGCATCACGAACAGGCCGATCTGCGCCAGCCAGGCCACCCCCTCGGAGAACGACCGGGTGGCCGCCCGGTGCGGGAGCTCCGCGTTGCCCAGGATCAGCGCGGCGACGTACACCGCAGCGAAGCCGGATCCGTGCAGGGCGGCCGAGCCGGCGTAGGCGAGGATCGTGAAGCGACAGCACCGCCAGCGGGTAGAGGCCCGAGCTCGGCAGGGCCGAACGGCGCAGCAGCCAGGCGCCGCCGAACCCGACGATCAGGCCGCCCGTGCCGACGCCCACCGCGAGCTCCAGAGCGATCTCGCCCGCGAATCCGAGGACGCCGTGGCTCCCACCCGCGCTGACCAGGGTCACCAGGACGATCGTCGGGGCGTCGTTGAGGCCCGACTCCGCCTCCAGCGCACCGGTGAGTCGGCGCGGCAACGGCACCCGGCGCAGCACCGAGAACACCGCGGCCGCGTCGGTCGGTGAGGTGATCGCGCCGAGCAGCACCGAGAGCTCCCAGCTCAGCCCGAGCACGTAGTGGCAGAAGACACGCCATCACGAGCACGCTCACACGCCACGCCGATCGTCGCCAGCGAGACCCCGAGCCGCATCACCGGGCTTGATCTCCGGCCACGGGGTCGTCAGACCTCCCTCGGCCAGGATCAGGATCAAGCGCGGCGAACCCGAGGGCGTGGGCGACCTCGGCGTCGTCGAACTCCACCCCGATGCCCGACTCGCCGAGCGCGACGCCCATCAGCAGGTAGACGAGCAGGCGTGGGCAGCCCGAAGCCGACGCTGAGCCGCACGGCGAGGATCGCGAGCAGCAGCACACCCGTCCCGACCAGGAGCACCTGGTCGAGCTCGTGCACGTCGAGTGTCATGCCTGGCACCTCGGCGGTCGTGGGACGGAGGTTGATTCTATGGGTCGCGCCCGGCCGCCCCCGACCGCGCTCGTCTTCCTCCGACTAGAACTCGTTCTAGTTTCTTCGTAGACTCCCCGCATGACCACCGACCTCCCCGAGCTGCTGCACGCCTCCGACGTCGAGGCGTGGAGCGACGAGGTCGACGTCGTGGTGGTGGGGTTCGGCATCGCCGGGGCCTGCGCCGCTCTCGAGGCCGCGCGCGCCGGGGCGTCGGTGATCCTGCTGGAGCGGGCCGCGGAGTACGGCGGGACCAGCGCGATGGCCGGCGGCCACTTCTACCTCGGCGGCGGGACCGCCGTGCAGAAGGCGACCGGCATCGAGGACTCCGCGGAGGAGATGTTCAAGTACCTGATGGCCGTCAGCCTCGACCCCGACGAGGACAAGGTGCGCGCGTTCTGCGACGACAGCGTCGAGCACTTCGACTGGATCGAGTCGCTCGGCATGGAGTTCGAGCGGTCGCTCTACGAGAAGAAGGCCGTCATCCAGCCCGGCACCCAGGGCCTGATGTTCACCGGCAACGAGAAGGTCCACCCCTTCCGCGACCTCGCCAAGCCGGCGCCGCGCGGCCACAAGGTGCCCAAGCCCGGTGACACCGGCGGCGCCAAGATCGTGCTCGACGCGCTGGCCGAGCGGCTCGCGGAGACCGACGCGGATGTGCGCTACGAGACCGGCGCGACCAACCTGGTCGTCGAGGTCGGCCCCGAGGGCGGCGGAGCGGTCGTCGGCCTCGCCTGGCGGAAGTACGACGAGCGCGGGGTCATCCGGGCGAGGTCCGTGGTGATCGCCGCGGGCGGCTACGTCGGCAACGACAAGATGATCGCGGAGTACACCCCGCAGCTCGGCTCGAAGCTGTTCCCGCTGGCCTCGACGTACGACGACGGGCTCGGCATCCGTCTCGGAGCGTCGGCCGGCGCGGAGCTGCGCTGCATGGAGCAGGCGTTCATCACCGCGCCGTTCTACCCGCCGGCCCAGCTGGTCACCGGCATCGTGGTGAACAAGGAGGGCAAGCGCTTCGTGGCCGAGGACTCCTACCACTCGCGCACGTCGGGCTTCGTGATGGACCAGACCGACCAGGCGGCGTACCTGATCGTCGACTCGGCCCACATCGAGCACCCCGACTTCCCGCTCTGCCCGTTCATCGACGGCTGGGAGACGGTGTCAGAGATGGAGTCGGCGCTCGGGATTCCCTCGGGGGCGCTGGCGGACACGTTGTCGTCGTACAACCAGAACGCGGAGCGCAAGGAGGACCCCGACTTCCACAAGCACCCCGACTGGCTGGAGCCGCAGGACACCGGTCCGTGGGGCGCCTACGACCTCACGCTCGGCAAGGCGATGTACGCCGGCTTCACCATGGGCGGGATGCGCGTCGCCCTCGACGGCCAGGTCCAGCGCGAGGACGGCTCGGTGATCGAGGGCCTGTACGCCGCCGGCGCCTGCGCGGTCAACATCGCCCAGGACGGCAAGGGCTACGCGTCGGGCACCCAGCTCGCGGAGGGGTCGTACTTCGGTCGTCGGGCCGGGCGGCACGCCGCGCGCCAGGCTTAATCGCTTGGTCCTGTCGGGGCCATCCGCTGGAATGAGGTCATGGCCACCAAGCGCACGACCGCCCCGCACCTCGTCGAGCCGGAGCTGAAGTACATCACCGACGCGACCTTCAAGGACTTCCACCGGGCGGTCGCGCGCGGCTTCCAGGAGCAGCACCACCCCGAGCTCTTCGACCTGGACAAGAAGATCTTCGACAAGAAGCGGATGTTCGGCTTCAAGGTCGGCCGTCGCTGGATCTCCACCAACGGCGACTTCGAGCGCCAGCTCACCGTGCCCGGTGGCGCTGCGGTGCCGACGGCGGCCGTGACGATCGTGACGGTGCACCCGCCCTACCGGCGCCGCGGGCTGCTCACCCAGATGATGACCCACCAGCTGGAGAAGGTGGCCAAGCGCGGCGACCCGCTGGCGGCGCTGTGGGCGTCGGAGTCCCTGATCTACGGCCGGTTCGGCTACGGCCCGGCCAGCAGCCGCGCCGTGCTCTCCGGCACCAGCCGCCGCCTCGCCTTCCTGCCGGCCGTGCGCACCGGAGGGTCGGTCGACGAGGTGACGCGCGAGGAGTTCCTGTCCGTCGCCCGTGGGCTGCACGAGTCGATGCGACCCGACCGGCCGGGCACGATGGTCCGCGACGACGACGTCTGGGAGTTCGCGATCTTCGACAAGGAGTTCGCCCGGCGCGACTCCTCGGAGATCCGCTACGTGCTGCACTACGACGACGCCGGCGACGTCGACGGCTACGCGACGTACCGGTTCAAGGCCGACTTCGACGACGAGCCCCAGGGCGAGGTGCGCATCAAGGAGGTCTGGGCCGAGGAGCCCGTGGCCTACGCCAGCATCTGGCGCTACCTGCTCGACCTCGACCTCGCCCGCAAGTTCCAGCTCTGGAGCGCACCCCTCGACGAGCCGCTGCGCCACCTCGTCACCGACGCCCGCGCGGTCGAGACCAAGATCACCGACAACCTCTACCTGCGCGTGGTCGACGTCGAGGCCGCGCTCCGTGCCCGGAAGTACGCCGCCGGCGTCGACCTGGTCATCGAGATCGACGACCCGATCCTGCCCGCGAACTCAGGCCGCTACCGGATCGTCACCGACGGCGACCCCGCCGGCTCGACGGCCGAGGTCACCCGGGTCGACACCAAGCCCGACATCTCCATGGGCGTCCTCGAGCTCGGCACGATCTACCTCGGCGGCGTACCCCTCACCCACCTGCACCGCGCCGCCCGGGTCACCGAGCACACCCCGGGAGCGGTCGCCGCCGCGTCGACGGCGTTCGGCTGGCACCGGGCGCCGTACTGCCCCGACATGTTCTGAGGCGCGGGGCATCCCGCCGCGAAGAGGTGTCAGCCCGTCAAGACAGCAACGCTTGCTACGCCATCGTCCTTTGAGCGCCGCGCAGGAAGTGTTCTCGTGAGCGAGACCGGACTACATGTCCGATCACCTCTTCAGGGTCATCTGCCTGCATCAACCACGGGCTTAGTCCGAACCCCGGCTACTCAATCTTCCAGCGTCTCAGCGACGCGGAGTGCGGGCGCTGACAAGACCCGGCGACCAAGACGGCGGCCGGGAGTGGGGCTGGCACGAAAGCGGTGTCGCACTACCCGTGACCGCTGCCGCTGGTGTCGCCAGGGTGGGCTCGGCGGGAGATTGCGTCGCGGCCGACGCCTAGCTTGGTGGTCCCGGAGTCGAGCCACGAGACCTGGAGCTGGGCGTGGTCCGTCACGGCGAGATCGAGCCGATCCCACTGGCAGTTGGGACCGTGTCCGTCGGGCACAACCTCGTCCTGGGTAGTCCAAGCCGTCGCGTGCGGTGGTCGGTATGCGATCGCAAGTCCGCCCGGTCGCGCCTGCCAGGCCAGGGCGGTGTCACCGGCTTCGTTCCCAGTCAGGGCCAGGGTCGACGAGTTGGGCGAGCAGTAGTCGGCGGGCCCGATCACCTGGGGCTGGTTGGTGGTCTGCCCCGAGGGGTGTTCGTCCCAGGTGACGGCGAGGACCTGACGTACCCCGTGCCATTCGCCGGTGTTCCACACCACCTGGGCTGTCCCGTCGGCAGCGGCTTGCACAAGGATCGAGGCTGCGTGCTCCTCGGCGGCGGCGAGCCGAACCGCTCGGGCTGCCTTCTGGCCAGTGACGCGCGCTCCTACGATCAGGTGGTCAGCGTCCTGCCACACCGCGACCACCTCGCCGGGACGACCGGCGTCCACGTCGAAGGCCTCTCGAGCGACAGGGTGCCGCAACCTCACTGGATCACCCCAGCCGTGCTCGGGTGTTGCACCCAGCAGCGTCAGCATGCTCCGGGCGCCGCCGGTCAGATCGCCGCTCAGGTAGGCCAGAGTCGCGGCCCCCTTGCTGTCCACGGTGGTGGCCAGGTTCTCCGTCGATGTCGCGCCAGGCGGCGCGATTGGTTTCGACCACGCCGCCATCGCAGCGGGCCGGTAGGCGGCATGCAGTTCGGGGAACAACTCGTCGACCCACTCAAACACCGCGGCCCCCGTGGGGCCCACGGACAGATCCCAGTCGATCAAGCCGACGTCGTCATAGGGGCCGCGGGCGAACCGCACCGGGTCGGACCACATGTTGCCCGGCTGCTTTTGAGCAGCCCACAGACCGTAACGGCTATGTACGTTCTCGCTGGTGGACCACACGACGGTGACCGTCCCTTGACGATCGATCCCAGCGCTCACGCCATTCACCCACCCGCGGGTCGGGATCTGGACCGGCGATCCCCACGGTTCGCCGGGGCGCTGCACCTGCGCCATCAGCCGGGGCTCCGACGCACCGGTGGCGACCCACACCAGCGTCGCGACGCCGTCGGGCGCAAGCACTGTCGTCACAGACGCGTCGCCCACCCGCGGATGGGTGGTAACCGGCTCCCAGGTGAGGTCGCCGGGGTCGGTCGTGTTGGCGGACGCATCCCGGTCCTCGGCACGATCATGGTCGGTGGTGCCTCCGGCACACCCGGCCCACGCACACGCGCACACAGCTGCCAGCGCGGTGGTGACCACATGTTGAATCCTTGGTCGCATCGCTGACGCCTCCCTCGCGCTGGGTTCGGACGGTAAAGGTCAGCCGGTTACGACCCACGGAGTCCAGGTGTCGAAGATCTGGTTCAAGTTGTTGGCGCCGTCACTCATCGGGCTGTCGAGGTATTCCGTGATCTCGTCGGTGGGTGAAATGCGTGTCTGTTCGCTGTGAGCCTGCACCCGGATGTACTTGGGCTTCTTGAGGCAACCGCGCGCGATGCGTATCCAGACTGAGTCGCCCGCGTAGTTGATGCGGTAGGAGTACGGCAGCCACGCCCTGTCTGCTGAGCGAAACTGGACCCCTGCGGGTCGCCGTGCCGCGTATTGATCTCCGCCCAAAACAATCTGCCGTTATTGCCCTTGATCGTGATCATGAAATGGCCGTACTGCTTCGGCACTGTGAGTTGGCGGAAGCGCATGTAGACAACCACCGCAGTTGCAGTGTGCTGGATGCGGGTGAAAACGATGTCGCCCTCGACACGGCTCACGGGTTCGACGTCGGGGTCCCCTTCGCTCCATTTGACGACGTCGCCGGAAGGATCGGTGATGTCCCGGATGGTCGCCTGGGCCGAGGAGCCCACCAGGACGACCAACGCCACGGTCATGATCAGAGTGAAAGTCTTTCGCATGACCTACTCCATTCAAGACTCAAAACGCGCAGATGCGTTCCGTCTTCCAGGTCAGCCCACCACGGAGGGCGATTCGTGTCACCAGCGAACGCTGGGTGGGCACCGTAAACGTTAGACCGCCTGGCTTCCGGTCCCCGGTAGTGCGTCGGTCCTGATGATGCCTGGCGCCCGGCCGGCTCCAGGTTGCCTGCATCGCGACAACCCTGTGCCACCTGTCACGTCCGCCTCTCAGCGACGTGCGCTCCCCACCGCGGCACGGCCTGAGCGTCGCAGGGTGGGAGCCGCGCGGTGCCAGATTGCACCGCAGTTCCTACGGTTTGCGCTGACCCGTCAACGGGTGACGCTACAGCTCATTTGACCCGGAGTGCTGCGAGCAGGTCGGGGTCTCGGCGAAAGTGAAACCTCCCCCGGTGCTGCCCTAGCAGTCATGGCGTACCTGACCGCCACGGCAATGTCTGACGTGATGCACGCGGCGATTGAGTGGGCGCGGAGCCAGGGCAACAGGAGGATGCTGTGCGGATGGAGCCCTTCCGCGTCTTCGTCTTGGCGGTCGCGTGGTCGGCCGGACTGGTCTTGTGCGGGTGCGACTCCGAGGAGTCAGGTGAGCGCAATGCGTCACCTTGCGGCAGGGGGCACAAGGATTCTGCGGCCGGGTCGGAGTGCGCGGCCGCTCGCGGCGGCGGACTCGTCTGGGGGCCAGTGGAGCGCGTTATGGACGGTGGCAACGGTTCGGCCGCGGTGCTCGCGCCCGACGGGACCGCCACAGCCGTGTGGGTCGGCTACAGCTCGCAAGTGTTCTCGCGTGAAGCGCGGCCGGGGCAGGCGTGGGGAGCGCCGCAGGCGGTGCCCGACTCCGGCAGGGTGGACCCCTTCCTGATCGCCGACGGCGACGACCGGGGAAACGTCACCGCGGTGTGGACCACCGACAAGAACCTGCGCTACACCGTGTGGAGCGCTGAACATCCCGCCGGAGGTTCATGGTCGAAGCCAGTCAAGCTGGGCGATGGATCCAGTGAGGACATTGGCCTAGACGCCTGGGACCTGGCGGCCGGTCCCTCTGGTGCTGCGGTGCTCGCGTGGAATGACGCCGACGGCGGAGGGTTCCGAGTCACTTACCGCGAGAGGCGGCGGTGCCTGGTCGGAGCCGAAGCTGCTGTCCGATGCGTACTACATGCCGACACCGACCGTGACCGTCGACAGCGACGGCCGCGCCACGGTGGCCTACCTGTCTGGCAACAAACAGCAGCTCACATTCCTGGAGGGCTCAGCAGAGGGGTGGCGCTGGCCGGTTCAGCTGCCGACGCCCGGAGGGCGCCGGGGCTTCGACATCGAGACTGGCCGCAGCGGGGAGTCGGTCGTGGTCGTGGCAGGGCCCCGACCACCGGCTCCTGACTTCCTGCCTGGTCGGCGGCAAGCTGACCACCCCACAAGCCTTGGTCAAGGATGCTGGGCCGGCGGCGTCGATCGACGTGGCGGCCGCGCCCGACGGCTCCGCGCAGTTTGTGTGGACCACCGCCCAACGTGGTGCACCCAGTGAGCTACACAGCGTAGAGATGTCGGTGTGCGGCGGCACGCCGGGCGACGTCCAGGTTGTCGGGCAGGCCGACTACTGCGCTGCATCATTGTCGACGGGGATCGTGAGCGGCAACGACCGCGGTGACGCGCTGGCGGCGTGGAGTGCCAGATCCAGTGGCCTCCGGCTCGCCCACCGCGGCCAGGGCGCCAACATTTGGACTCCCCAGGAAGAGGCAGTGCCCGACGGGCAGGGCCCGAACTGCGGGGACACACCGACAGTCGCGGTTGCGGAGGATGGCTCGGTGCTGACCACCTGGACGGACTCCCCACAGCCGCCGCAGCGGCTACGGGAAGGTGCTGCTGGCCCGTCGGGCCACCCCCAACCGACTGACCCGTCAGCAGACGGGACACAATCGGGAGCGCGGCAACGAGCTAGACCCGGGCCCGACGCCCGCGAACTGGTGAAGATCAACCTGACCGACGTGGACCTCGACACCAATGCCGACCTCGGCAGGCAGGTGTACGAAGTGTGACCGGATCACCTATCCGATTCGATCGACCCGCAGGAAACGCCTAACCCTGAGTCTTTCCGCCGCGATCAGTCCTCGGGTCTAAATGGGCGGCAACCAGTTAAGTGCGGAAGCTCGCGCGGTACTGACTCGGAGTACGACCGGTGAGGTCGCGGAAACCGGCGTTGAACGCTGACAGGGACGTGTATCCGACCGTGTGCGCGATGGTGGTGACCGAGTCCTGACCGGCGGCGAGTATCTCGATTGCGCGCAGCACGCGCATGCGCCGCAGCACCGCGCGCCAGGTCATGCCGGTCTCGTCCTCGAAGCGGCGAGCCAGCGAGCGGGGCGCCAGCCCGACCTCGCGGGCGATGTCTTCGAACCGCACATGTTCTGCCAGCCGTTCGCTGGTGATGGCCAGTGCCCGGCGTAGGTCCGCTGATTGCCCGGCGGGGACCGTGACAGGGCTGGGGTGCTGCGCCAGTCTCCACGCCACAGCGGCGAGGGCGCCGAACACGCTGCGTGCGTATGGCGGCAGTGGCTCCGTGGCGTCGGGCCAGTCGACGCATTCCGATACCAGGGCCCGAGCTAGGGGGCTGAGGTCGAACACCGTCAGTGGCGCGGGTGGCTCGGGAGCAAAGCGGGTGTCGAACAGAACCGAGGACGTTGTCACGGGTTGGGGGATGGCGACCTGGATGGGTTTCCCGGCCGCGATGAGTGCGGCGCGGGCGGGAGGCAGCAGCCACGACTTGCCATGCGACTCCAGGCGTAGCGCACCCTGGGAGGCGCAGAGCAGGTAGTGCCGGTCCACGCAGAGCTCGGAAGGTGGGGCGGCCTCGAATTCCCGAGCGAACGCGAACGCCTCGCGGGTCACAGACTGCCTCGCACCCTGTTCACCCTAGAGCGCGCTGAGGGCTCAGACTGTCTCGACAAGAGCCGCCTCGAACCGGCGACTCACCGGGGCGGAGGTCACCAACGGGCGGAGCACCGCGCCCGAGCGGGTGAACGCACCAGAGGAGAGGTAGCCGGCGAACGACGGCTCGTCGGTCCATTCGTGGATGACCGTGACCGCTTCCTCGTCGTCGCGAGCGGCGTACACCCGGAAGTCGAGGTTGCCCGGCATGGCGCGGATCTCCTCACGCTCGCTGTCGAGTTGGGCGAGTGCGGCGGGCCGGTCAGCGGGGGTGGTGCGCAGGTCGAGGATGGCGATGAACACGGGGATCTCCTGATAGTCGAAGCGATGAGCTTGGCGGGACCCCCTCGATCCTGCAGCCTCAGCCCGGAGTCCGGCTCGCGTCAATCAGACACGTTCACGCTCGCAGCGGACAGCCAATCCCTCGTCATCACGCGCCCCGGGGTCGTGCGTCACTCCGCCGCCCATCGGACGCTGATGACGATCCGGATCTGCGGACGAGGGGACGCGTCAGATGTCTCGGGTAGCGGCCCGCGAGCTTGTTGTACTCGGCGGTCAACATGCGCGCGCTGGTTGGTGGGCTTCGGGGCGTGGCATCTCGGGTGGGCCGAGGGGGTGCCCCGCGGCGGGTCGGTCCTAGCGGTCGCCTCTGGATAACCAGTGAATCTACTACGATGGTCACATGCTTGAGGCCTCGAGCCTGGTGGCGCTCCTGAACAGCCTCCACCTGCCCGACCATGACGACCATCTGGCTGACGACCGTGCCGGGCCGTGGCTCGCGGCCTGGGCAGGGGATGCTCGAAGTGTCGAGGTGACGGCGGCGAACTGCGCACCGCTGCGCGAGCTTCGCGAGGGCATCCGTCAGCTGGCTGCGGCGCGCGAGGGTGCCGATGCGGAGCCGGACGTGGTCGAACGAGCCGCCGCTGTGCTGCGAATGACGCCACTTCTGCTCGACCTCGGCGACCACCCGACCCTGGGTCCGGTCGGTGACGTCGGCCCGGTCGGGCGCGCCGTGGCCACCGTTGCTGCCGCGCTGCCCGCGGTCCACGCAAGCGGCGAGTGGCTGCGGCTGAAGGTCTGCGCTTCCCCGGACTGCCGCTGGTCCTTCCTTGACACCTCGCGCAACCGGTCGCGGCGCTGGTGCAGCATGTCCGGATGCGGCAACCGCGCCAAGAACCAAGCCTGGCGTGACCGGTTAAATCATTTGAGCGGTTAGGCACAACCGTTCAGAATCAGGTCATGAGCTTCCTTCAGGTCCAGACCTACGCCGGTTCGCGCGAGGCGCTCCTCCCTCTGTTCGAGCTCGCCGAGGACTCCCGGTCCGAGCTCGACTCCTATCTCGACGAGGGCCGGGTGCTCGTCGCCAGGAACGACGACGGCGAGGTGCTCGGGCACCTCCAGCTGGTGGACACCGACGAGGTCGGCCAGGTCGAGCTGAAGAACATGGCCGTGGCCGAGGCGCACCAGGGCCAGGGAATCGGAGCCGCACTCGTATCGACGGCACTCGCCCAGGAGGCCGCGACCGCCGAGACGGTCGTCGTCGCCACTGCTGCCGCGGACATCGGCAACCTGCGCTTCTACCAACGCCTCGGCTTCCGGATGCGCTCGATCGAGCGCGACGTCTTCACCCCCGCCACCGGCTATCCGGTCGGCTTCCAGATCGACGGCATTGAGCTGCGCGACCGCGTGTGGCTCGACCAGTCCCTGCCCACGGAGAGCACGCCATGAGCGCTCACCGCGTCCCTCTGTTCTGCGACAACGCGCTGGCCGCACGACTCGAGCGGGCGGAGTCCCAGCTCATCGCCGGCGCCAACAGTGCCGCCCAGCTTCGTCACGAGGACACCCGCGGCTTCGTCATCCCCGTCGCAGGCGGGGTGGCGAGCTTCGCCGAGGACGCGTCGCCGTACAACAAGGTAGTGGGGCTTGGCTTCGGCGGCGTCCCCGACGCGGCCGAGTTCGACGCCATCGAGGAGGCGTACGCCGCTGTCGGCGCGCCGACGCAGGTCGAGCTCGCCCATCTCGCCGACCCCGAACTCCTGGAGGTCCTCGCCGGTCGTGGCTACCGGGCCGAGGCCTTCGAGAACGTGCTCGGACGAGCACCGGGGGCTGACGGAGTTGCCATTGCACCCGGGATCGAGGTGCGGCCCAGTGGCGACGACGAGTTCGAGCAGTGGCTCGAGGTCGTCACCGACGGCGCGATGCATCCCGACACGCAGGGTGTGCCCTGGCACGAGGAGTTCCCCCGCGAGATCTACATGCACGCCGAGCGTGACTCGCGGGCGGCCGGTGTCGCGCGCTATGCAGCGTTCCGCGACGGTGTGATGGCAGGCGGTGCCGGCATCCGGTTGGCCGAGGGGGTCGCGCAGTTCGCGGGCGCCGCCACGGCGCCGGCCCACCGGCGGCACGGCATCCAGTCCGCGCTGCTCTCAGCCCGGCTCGCGGATGCGGCAGCGGCCGGCTGCGACGTCGCCGTGATCACCACCCAGCCCGGGTCGAAGTCGCAGCAGAACGCGCAGCGCCGCGGCTTCGACCTGCTCTACACCCGGGCCGTGTTGGTGAAGCACGCCTGATGTCGGCCCCCCGCATGGCTGTCGCCGTGAGTGACGTGCTGGACGAGGACCGTTTCTCCACGGGCCGAAGATCGATCCCAGGTCGGCGAACTTCTGAAACGGGGCACGACTACGGGCCCGAGATCGAGATGAACACATCTACTTCAGCGCCCGGCGCCGGGCTCGCCGCAGAGCTCGTGGCTGGTGACGGCGAGCCGCGAGATGTACATCGTGCGGCCAACCGGAGGTTCCGAGAACGACCTCAACGTGACCGACAAGAAGGGCGACGGCCAAGTCGAACGCCAACCCGCGAGATATGACGCGAGTGACGTCGCACCACACGTCGGCTGGTGACACTGCCCCCCTGCTGGTCCGCCATGCCCTCATTATCCGCAGAGGTCCACGACGGCCACTAGGTCAGCGCGGAGCCTCTATACGGGGACGCCAGGCCCGTCGGCTCTTCTCCTCTACACCCCGACCGGGCCGCCCGACCTACCCACCTGGACGTGCCGATTTGAGTGTGCTCAGGAACCCGCGTCATGTCGCCGCGAGCCGGACGCCCGGCTCTGCCGATGAGCGGCGGCTTCTTGAGCATCCGTACAAGGCTCGCCCGGCACCCGCCGCGGTCAGAGAGGCTGCTTCCTTGATGGTGTAGCTGCGTGGAACGTGGGTCGGGATTCACGACTACGAGCGTCGGAACCTCAGCACTTGAAGTCAAAGGTCATCCGCGTCACGCACCTGCACCAGCGGCGCGTACAGGCGGCGAAAGGTCGCAAGTGGATTCGTCGCTCATCCGGGGCTTCGCGCGACCCAGCGCAAACAACGGCGCGCCCGAACCTCAACGTCGCGCATCAACATGGTCAGGCTGGAAACTCCCCACGAGCGAAGTATTTCCGGGGGCGGTCCGACCTCTTCACTGTAGGGGTGCGGCATGTCCGGTCTTGACGCAACGAGGCCGAAAGGACCCAAGGTGTCGTGCCAGACCGTTGAGAGCTGGGCAAAATGACTACCGCAAGCATGCCAGAACCGCGCTCCCTCGCGAGAGACGTGTTGGGGTTGAGTGGACGCATCCGGGCGAGCCTCGGGTCATCGGTCTATCGCGCTGCCGTCGCGGTATGGATGAACGTTCTGATCGCAGCCGTGGCCGTCGGCACGGTCCTTCTAGCTCAGGTACTACCGCAGAAGACGTTCCCTGAGTCCGAGGTGTGGGCAGCGGGGGCGTTGAAGTTGTTCGCCCTCTGGTGCTTCGCGTTCCTCCCGGGTTGGCTCTATGTGCGCTTCCTCGGGCTTCGCGCCGGCGTGCTGTGGACTGAGTACGTGCTAAACCTCCACCGCCTCGGTTGGGACGAAACGCCAAATCTGCCTGCCCCTCCCTCGGCGTTGAAGTCCACGGACAGCGTCGCAATCGGGACCGAGGCCGAAGCCAACGTGTACAGGCAGAAGTTCGATGCGTACTACGGGCGTCGGGTGTCTCGGCTGGCAGCCGATCCCTCCGACGACAACAACTTCAGAGTCTCGGTCGAGACTCTCTTCCCGGTCTTCCTATGCACCACAGTGCTAGCGGTGGGGTGGGCTGCGGTCCTGTGGGACACCGACTTCGTCGATTCACCCTCTGGTCCATGGGACGCGCTGAAGTTCGGCTTCCTCGGCGCCTACGCCTTCGCGATCACCATGCTGACCCGAAGGTTTTACCAGAGTGACCTCAGGCCGAGCGCGTACGCCGGAGTCGTTCTCCGCATAATCCTGGTTCTACTTATCGTGGCTGTGCTGCACCAGCTCTTCGCGCTCAGCGCAACCGCTCAAGACCCGTTGAGCAACACGGAGATGATCACCGCCTTCGTCGTGGGCTTCTTCCCACTCGTCGGCCTGCAGGCGCTTCAACGGGTCGTCTCCAAAGCATTGCGGGTCGTCGTTCCGCAACTGTCTCCTGACTACCCGCTTGACCAGCTGGACGGAGTCAATGTGTGGTACGAGGCGCGACTGACCGAGGAGGGTGTCGAGGACATGCAGAATCTGACCACGATGAATCTAGTCGACGTCATCCTTCACACCCGCGTGCCAGTTGGCCGGCTCGTCGACTGGGTCGATCAAGCATTTCTCCTGATCCATCTCGAGCCCGTTGACCGCAAACAGCTAGGGAAGCAGCGCAGCGCCAACCTCGAACCCTCCCTGGACTCCCGAAGCGGCGTGCAAACCCGGACCGCACTGCGCCGAATCGGCATCCGAACTGCTACCGACCTACTCAAGGCGATTCCCGAACCCGATCAACCAAACGCCGGGCTCAGTGCCGCGGGCGCGGATATCGACCAGTTGCGGATCCTCGCGACGGTATTGCAGAAAGAGGAAGGGCTCCGGCCCGTCTGGCACTGGCAGCAACGCGGCGTGCCGCGCTAACGCGCTTCAGCCTGGTGCCGCGAGCGAGGTAGCAGCTCTCGGGGGAGGGCGACATGAACGACTTCTACAGCGCGCGCGAAGTCGCAGGTGATTCCCACCTGCTTCTTGCAGTCTTGTTTGACCTAGCTCCCAGGCAAGCCGACCCCGAGGGCCAACGGACGGTCCTTCGGCTTGCTGCCGTTGGCCATCTGGCGGCCCTCGAACGGCACCTGGCGGGTCATCGAAAGCTCCAGCGGGAACCAACGGCCGCCGGTCCAGCGGGGGCATACCCGCTGTCGTGCCTGAGTCACCGTCGGGTTGCGATCGTGGTGAACAGCACCTCTCCCGCGCCCGTCGCTTGGTGTCGCTTCCCTACTGAGACTGTGCGACTTTCCGCCGCGTTTCGGCACCGCCTATGTCCAAACTCGCGTAGCGGCCGCGACTTGCGTTCTCCCGCCCAGCTCGACCCAGCCGTATCGGGCGCGTGTCTACCGGCCACACCTACCGATGCCGAGGCCCGCAACCTGGCCAGCAGCACCGCCACTGGCCACGACGGGCTTGAGCTCGTGTTCGGCGCACTCCTCCGGTTCGCCGCCTGCGCGACGCAGGTGTCGGCGGCCACGGCTAGCGTCGGATCCATGGCAACCCTGCTGCCCGAGTTGCTCGTGACCGACCCGGCCGCACTGCGGGCGTGGCTCGAAGAGCACCACGCGACGTCGCCCGGCGTGCGGCTGGTGCTGACCAAGAAGGGTGGCTCGGAGACCACGATCACGTGGGCGAGCGCGGTCGAGGAGCTGCTCTGCTTCGGCTGGATCGACGGCCAGGCCGGCAAGCGCGACGAGGACAGCTACACCGTGCGCATCACCCCGCGTCGCCCCAAGGGCAGCTGGTCCCAGCGAAACGTCGGGCTCGTAGCGACGCTCGAGGAGCAGGGCCGGATGACCGACGCTGGGCGCGCCGCGGTCGACGCCGCGCGCGCCGACGGGCGGTGGGACGCGGCATACGCCGGTCCGGCGACCCGCCAGGCGCCCGATGACCTGGCCGCGGCGATCGCGGCGGAGCCGGACGCGCAGGCGATGTTCGAGGTGCTCACAAGCGCCAACCGGTTTGCACTGATTCATCGCGTTGAGAGCATGAAGCGCGCTGAGAGCCGGGCCCGCAAGATCACCGAGATGGTGGAGATGCTGGCGCTCGGCGAGACGCTCTACCCGCAGAAGGCGGGTCACCCCGGACGGGCAGACCAGGGCCCCGACGCCCGGCAGTAGCGTCCTCGATGCCCAGGTGGGAGTCCTGAGGGCGCCCATCCTGAAACACGCCGCGAAGCCGTCCAACCTGCCTACGCATTCAGGCAGCTCAGGGGTGTGTCTTCCCGCCGCGTTCAGGACGGGTGTGCGGACGAGTATGCGGGACTCACACGCGGAAAGGCGCGCACCCGAAGGGCGAACGACGCACGCTGTCGCCCTCGTGCCCGGTGCTCGGCGCGACTCGGCGACGCCAGGCCCGTTGCGGGGTCTCGGCGGAGTGTCCATGGATTCCGGCGGGCTCTCGCTTCGGGACACTCACGGTCCGAGCCAACGGGTTCTGGCCGGGAGCCTCGTCCGTTCGGACGAGACACTCAATCCTTTCGCCGGGATGTTCGCCGACCGCTCAGCCGTGATCGCGCGGGTGGCCCTGGGCTCGCTGCGCCCAGGCTTGGCGTATCGCGATCGCTCACACGGCGATGGACCGGCGGCAAGTGTCATGGATCCGGCGCCGGGGGTCAGGGCAGCTGACCGTGGAACACGAGGAGCACCTCCGTGAGGGACGGGCCGTCGTACACCCCATCGAGGCCGATGAAGTACTGCGTGCCTGCACCGAGTGCCGGGTGCGCCCCGACTATCCCGTCCAGATTCGGGCCGTCGTCGTCGAGCCAGTCGCCCGGTCCCACATTGCCTGCGGTCACCGGGGAGACCTTCGTTGTCTCGGGCACACGGCCGCCCGTGCCCACAGCCAGCACCCCGACGCCGTACCGGTTGATCGCGACACCGGTGAAGGCCGGACCGGTGGGTGCGTCGGTGAGCGTGACCGGCGATCCCGCGGTGGGGTTGAATGCCTGCGTCTTGGTGGCTGGGGGCACGTTCGGGTCCGGTTGTTCGATCCACACGACGCGCAGGCGCCCGCCATCGGCTGCGATGCTGGGCATCGACGAGGCTGCGTTGGACCAGACCTGGGTCAACGGTCCGCCGATCGAGGCCTGTCGCAGTACCCGGCTGGCGACGTACTGGCCCTGTACCGGCGGCCCGTACTGGTAGGCGTAGGTGCTTCGGCCCGTGCGCTCGATGATCTGGTCGAAGGAACCGACGTTGTCCCCGGCACGAGACACCTGGAACGTGGCCCCGGCCGGGCCGCTGACCGGCTTGTGGCGTGCGACCAGCCGGGCCGGGTCGAAGATGTCGGACTGCACCGTGCGGGCGAGGGTGACGTTGCCCGCGGCGTCGATGCCCACCCGGGTCGAGGCCGATGCCGAGGGCGCCCATGCCGAACCGGTGCCAGGTCCCGCCCCGCTGCCGCACCGCGATGTAGGCCGCTGGCGCCCTGCGTCCAGGACACGGCATAGTCGCCGTCGGCGTTCGCCGCCACGTCGATTCCCGCGGTCGAGCCGGGGTCCGGTCGCGAGCGCATAGGGGGTGGTCCAAGTGGCGTCGGTGCGCCGGATGGTGGCGGCCAGATGACTGCCCGAGCGTCCCACCACGACCGCCATCCCGGCCCGACCCGCTGCAACCTTCGCGGCGCCGAGGGAGCCCGGAAGGTGATACTGCTGGCTCCAGTGTCCGTTCACATGGCGGTAGCGGAATAAGTCGGATGCCACGGCGATCGCATTGCCGGCTACGTCCACGGCAAGGTTTCCCCTCCAAATGCCGCCCTCAATGCTGGTTTCGTAGGTGCCCGCGTCCGCGGCATACCCCGGACTCGGCGTCATCGTCGCTGCCAGCCCGACGAACACAGCCAGCCCGAGGGCGGTCTTTCTCATGACGCCTCCAACTGCGTGTCGACCATCGGTTTGTGTCAGTCTGAGGAACCCGACCACCAGACAGCCCGCGGCAAAGACCTTTGCGATGTGGGTCGGGAGTCCGGGCCTGCTATGGGCGTCCTGCTGCTTCGTCGTTGCCATCCCTAGACTCCCCAGTTCGCCGGCAGTTGTCCTGGATCCACGAAGCCAGTCGCGGGCGAGGTAGGCAAGGTGCAGCCGGCACCCGACTAGTCCTCATGGGCGCTCGGAGCCGCGATCAGAACACTCCTACGGCGCGTCTTATCGCCGCCTGTCGGACGCGTCGGATTGACCGGTCATGCCTGCGAGATCCGTGCGGTTGCGTCGTCAGTCACCATGCTGTGTCAATCCTCGTCTCCACGCCTGAGGTCAGTTGGACAGCGATAAAGAAGATCAGGGCAGTCTGAGGCAGGTGGTCGCGTGGAGCGCACGAACCCGTTCGCCTGGGATTCCGGCGCGGCGGGATCTTGGCACTGCTGGCGGTGACGTCGGGCGCATTCTGGGTTCTGGCGAACCGGGCCGCGGCCTCACCGCAGACGCCTCCGGCGCAGCGCCTGTGGCTTACCGCCACAATCACCTTCTTGGGGTGTCGGCGTTGTCGGCGTTGTCGCGGCCCTTCGGATGCGCACGCATCGGTTCGGCCTGGGCATACTCCTTGGGCTGGTCGTCACGTTTCCTGCCGTGGGGCTGCTGGTCGCGTGGGTATGTCGGGTGGCGGCACATGACGCCGCCTCGCAACCGCGGCAGGACTCCCGCTCTCGAAATGGGCGGGACGGCTAACGCCCGATGTCGGATGTCCTGACGTTTGTCTGACGATGAGGGCTGGGACAGCTCAGACCCGGTTGAGCCGTGCGACTCTTGAACACATGGAGCCGTCCGACGGCGAACTCGTCCTGGCCGCGCAAGCGGGTGACGCGCAATCGCTGGCAGTCCTGCTGATGCGCCATCGTGCGGCCATGCACGCGGTGGCGAGCGCAGTGATGGGCGCGGGGCCGGACGTCGAGGACGTTGTCCAAGACGCCTCGCTGGTCGCGATCACCGACGTGGGCAGGATCAGGGACCCGTCGCTCGCCCGCGCGTGGTTGACCGGGACCACTCGGAACCTCGCCCGCGCCCGGCTCCGCTGCCGCGACGCCGTTCCCACCCACCTCGCCGACACTGCCCTCGGTCGACGACCTCGAACGCCGGATCGAGGAGGCCGCACTGCGGGACTGGGTCTGGGAGGCGATCGGCGGGCTGTCGGAGCCGCTGCACGACGTCGTAGTGCTGCGCTACTTCAGCATGGCCGCGAGCTATGACGCCATCGCGGCCGCACTGGGCATCCCGGTGGGCACGGTTCGCAGCCGGTTGCACGATGCCCGCGCATCGCTGGCTTCCCGGCTCCGTGACCTCGAGGCTGCGGCTGCCGACGACCACGCCCGGTTGACGCATGAGCGCGAGCGGCTGTTCTCCGCGATCATCAGCGAGTACAACCGCGGTACCGAGCCCACCTTGCTCGCCAGCGCGCTGACCGACGATGCCCGACTCACCGTGACAGGCTCCGACGAGCAACTTGTTGGCCCGGACGCCATCACTCGTGGCCTGTCCGGCGACATCGAAGCCGGAGTCCGACTGAGCCTGCTCCGCGTCGTCGCCGGGACCAGACTCACCGTCGTCGAAGGCGCGTTCCGCAACCCCGCGGACGCGCCGGATCACTGTCCGCCGTTCACCACACAGATCTACCGGCACAGCGGCGAGAACGTCGTCAGCCTCCATCTGGCCTACTCGCCCGGCTGAGAGCGAACTTTTCGCCCTCCCCGGACACCAGTAGGTATGACAACAACCGTCTACCCAACCCTGGCCCCGCTTGAGGGGTTCCCGTTCACCGTCTTCGTCAGCCGCGGATCCGAAGTGCGCGGCAGAGCCATCGCCACCCGCACCGCGCGCGCGCTCGACTGGCTCGGCCAAGTTACCGGCAACGAGCGCCGCCCCACCCTGGTGGTGGCCGACGAGCACGACTGGCCCAACGTCTGCGAGGTGCCGATCTACGGCATGATGTTCTCGATCCCGAACAAGCTCGGCACCTCCCCAACCCCCGCGCAGTGGTGGCAGGAGTACGTCGACGAGCTGCGACCACACCTGAGCGTGCTCGCCGCCACCGATCTGGCCCAGACGTTCAGGGACCCGCCGGACTTCACGGGCATCGCCGACCTGATCATCACCCACGAGGCGACCCACCTGTTCCACGAGATCCACCCGGAGACCTTCGCCTCGGAGTTCCCCTCCGACTGGGTCATGGAACTGTTCGCCAACCTCGGGATGCACGGCTACCTCGCCACCCACGAGCCCGACCAGCTGCGCCTGCTGACCACGATGGCCGAAGCCACCATCGACGCCGGGCACGACATCTGGGACCTGCAGGACCTGGCGCAGATGGGTCAGAGCATGCAGCCGGGGACCGTGTCCAACTATGTCTGGTACCAGTTCCGACTGATCCGCCTCGCCGAACAGCTGTGGAGCGTCGGTGGTGAAGACACCCTCCGCGACTACCAACGACTCCTCGGCCGCCCAGAGCTCGACCACCACCAGGTCGTAGAACGGCTCTCCCAACTAGAGCCTGCCGTAGCCGACGCCGTCCGACGGTGGCCGACGCCCTGACAACAGCCCGCACCATCGAGGATGAACCGGTTCCACAAACCTGAGCAGTCAAGTAGCTCCGAACACCGAGAATGCCCAAGTTCGCGCCCGAACCGTCAATACTCTTGCGAACTTCTTACCTGCGCGCGGCAATCGTCCGATCGTGCCGCGACCCGCTCGCTCACGGACCTACGGCTTATCGCCGCCTGTCGGACGCGTCGAGGTGACCGGGCATGCCGATGAGCGAACGACTGAGCCATCCGCTTCACACCGGGCGAACCGTCGGCAGGCGTCAGGACGAGCGGAATGCAAACCGATCGTCAGACGACCACGGCGCATCATCGCTGCATCGAAATCCGCGGAGCCACGGCGTCCCCTCCACAACCCGCAGGTAGAAACCCCTCGGGTAGTCATACTCGGCACGCAGTCGCTCCGAAGCGACGTGCACAGCGCCGGTCGGTGGGCGCCCGTTCGACATCACTGAGTCCGGAGCGGTCGGCTGGTCCGGCATGGCCAGCCGGAGGTATGGCCCCGTGAATGGCGGGCAGAGCATCAGACCCTGTTCCCGCGCGGAGGCCAAGATCCGAGGCAGCGTGGCGCCGATGGTCAGTCCCAACTGGCCCACAGTGAGTTCAACGATCTCGAACGTGACGACGGTCTGGGCTTCGGTGCTCGCAAACAGCGGGTCGTCCAGCAGTGTCTCGGCAGTCGCATTGAGTCGAACACCAGCCGCCGCCAGCGCCGATTGCAGGTGAGGGCGCGTGAGTCCACCGACACGCACGATCCTTCGCGCAATCTGGGATGAGTCTTCCAATGACCTTCCAATCTTGTCGGACCAGGCGTGGACCTCAGACACCGTATGCCCGTCGGCAACGGTGCTTGTGGGCCTTCTCCTGCCGACGGACCCCGACCTCTCATACCGCTGACACAGAACGGAGACGTGACGACGGGTGATGCGTGACCTCCGACGAGGGTCGATCCACCTGAAGGAGCAGCGCGAGCGCGAACAGGCCTATCCCTAGAACGAGGAGAGCCAGATGGATCAGCTTGACCATGCGCACACCGCGAGCGGCTCGGGTCAACGCCGCGGCCGTCGCGGAGTCGGTCAGGTCAGGTTCGGCACGGTCTTCTTCGTCGTCCCAGGAGTGGTGCAGTCGCACCCTGCCAGCGTCTCCGCGGCATCCAGGCTCACCGGACCGCGAGACCCCAGACATCGGACATGCCCTCTGATGGTGCGCCCAGATTCCGATGTGCGGACGCGACGCCTGACCCAGGTGCTGCCTGGACCAGACGCGTTGATCCTGTTGGATGACACGGTGACCCAACACGGCGCAAACCTTCCGGATCTGCAGGTCGCTGTAGCGGCAGCCCAGGCAGGCGCAGCCGTGGTCCTGGCCAAGTACGGCACCAGACTCGTGCAGCACGAGAAGACGCCATCGGACTTCGCGACGGATGCCGACCTCGAAGCAGAACGTGCTATCCGTGGGGTCATTTCCGATGCGCGGCCCGACGATGCCGTCGTGGGAGAGGAGTTGGGCTCCGACGGGGCTGCCCGTCAAGGCCGTCGTTGGCTGGTCGACCCGTTGTGCGGAACACTCAACTTCGCCGCGCAGACTCCACTTTTCTCAGTCAACGTGGCCCTGTTGCGCGGTGAAGGAAACAGCACCGCAGCCGTCGCGGATCCGTTGTCGGGCGAGACGTTCTGGGCAGACGGTGCAGCGACGGGCGTGCGACGCACGGGGACAAACGTGCTCCTCGCGGCATCGGGACGGTCGCGTCTGGTGGACGTCAACGTCGACGGACCCCACGACGAGGAGTTTCTCGGCCCCCAACTCCTGGCTGATCGCGAGTTCAGATCGTCCTTCGGCCCCCGCGTCTCGTCCACGACGCTGGCGCTCGCCTGGGTTGCTGCCGGACGACGCGCGGCCTACATCACGGACGGAGATCTCCGTGAGAGCGTCCACTTCACGGCTGGACTCGCACTGTGCCAAGCCGCTGGCTGCGTTGTCACGGACCTGTTGGGCAACCCCCTGCACTCGGGCCCAGGCGTGGTTGCCGCAGCAGACGCTGCGATCCACACGACACTTCTGGAGATCGTTGCGCGGCACCTTCCGTCCGGATGACGGGGAAGCATCCGCTCATGCCGCGGTCCGAGCGCTCGAGGACCTACGGCTTACCGCCGCGAATCGGCGGCAGTGGTCGGATCGTCGGGGCCGACGCCATAGCCGGCCATACACGCCTCGGTCGAGTGGCTTGTCAGCGCAGGCAAGGCTGGGCGCGAAGTGGAGCCACGGCCCAGGCATCAAAGGCACGCAACGAGGTCAGACGTCCAAGCGCAGGCTCACGCGTGGCGGGCCGAGGGGGTCAAGAATGCACGCCCCTCTGACGCATCGAGCGCAAGCGGCAGCGTGAAGGAGAAGACGGTGCCTTCGCCACAGGCGCTCTCCACCCAGATCTGACCACCGTGACGCTCCACGATGGAGCGCGTGATGGTCAGGCCCAGGCCCGTGCCGCCCTTCTCCGTGGCATCGGTGGTGCTGACCTGGTGGAACCGCTCGAACACGTTCGCGAGCTGGTCATCGGGGATGCCTCGACCGTGGTCTCGCACCGAGACCACGACCTGGGTGTCCTCGGCGATCGCGCTGACCAGGACGACTCCGCCCTCTGGGCTGAACTTCACCGCATTGCCGATCAGGTTGACCAGCGCCTGTTCCACTCGGTCGGGATCGCACAGCGCCCGTCCGGCGAGCTCACCGACGCAGAGTCGTGCGCCGGTGCTGGCCGCGAGTCCTTCCAGGGACGCGATGGCGTCGCCGACAAGAGTGGGGATGTCGGTCGGCCGGGGAACCACGCTGAAATCGCCGGAGGCGAGCTTCTCCACGTCGATGATGTCGTTGACGAGGCGGCTGAGTCGCTCACTGCCCCGTTGGGCGGTGGCGATCAGGCCGTGGGCAGTCCCTGGCAGCTCGCCCGCGTCGCCGTCGGCAAGCATCTCGAGCACCCCGCGGATCGAGGTCAGTGGTGTGCGCAGTTCGTGACTCACCGAGCTGACGAACTGCTGCTTGATCTGCTCCACCGCCTGGCGCTCGGTCACGTCGCGGAACGCCACCACCACACCCGCACGACCGCTGCCATGGGGAGTCTCCTGGGGAGCCGCGGTCACCTCCACCGGCAGCAGTGACCCATCACTGCGGCGGTACGTCGTCTGTTCCTCGGTGATGACGTGACCCAGGAAGCCGACCACCCGCAGCGGGCAGTGCTCGTGCGGCATCCCACACAGCGCCTCGCACGCGTCCCGGCCGACAAGGGCCGCCGGCTCGTAACCGAGCATCCTTCCGGCTGCCACGTTGACGAACGTGATCCATCCCCCGGCGTCCACCCCGACAATGCCCTCCCCCACCGCTGCCAGGATGCGCTCGTGCCGGGCGTTCACCTGCTGGAGCTGGTCGGTGCGTTCCCTGACCTCGGCCTCCAGGGAGGCGCGGGAGCGGCGGGCGTCCGAGGAGAAGATGGACTGGCGTACCACGACGGCGACCGCGGCCAGGCAACCGAGCGTCCAGTCGTACCAGGTGTGCAGACCACCGAGCATGGCCGCGGTCGCGGCGGCCACGATCACGATCTCCGGCAGCGCCAGGAGGACCCGGTACGACCGCAGGTGCGGGCCCGCGGCGGAGCGGACCGGCCTGCCTGCAGCCCAGGCACCGTAGGTGATCAGCAGGGTCCCGCACGCGAATGCCAGGTTGACGGCCGGTGCACCGATGACACCATCCGGTGTGGTCAGGGCGTAGCCGACGCCCGCGAGCGCCCACGCCGCGAACCCCGCCACGAAGGCGGGGAGCTCGGGCCGGGACCTGTCGTCGACGCGACGAGCCTTCGAGTAGGCCAGGCTGCACAGGAGCAGGGCGGCGCCCGGATAGAGCAATGAGAACAGCGCGTCGTCGGGCGAGGAGGCGTGGGCGAGCACGAAACGCACCACGACGACGGTGCCGACGAGGGCCACGCACACCAGCATCACGATGATGTCCACCAAGGTGCGCAGCGCGGCACCAGGCTGCCACCTGTCGGCCGGCATCACCGCCATGCTGACCATGATCATGCCGATCGCGACCAGCTGCAGGTTGCGTGCCGCACCCACGGAGCCCAGGACGGGCGCCAGCACGGTCAGGTCGAAGAGGGCGTTGCTCGTACCCCAGGCCACGAGTGCGACCGTGAGGATCCACCACGCGAATCTGGACGTCCCGAAACTTCGCAGGGCGACCCGAGCCGCGAAGACGGCCGCGATGAACGCGATCGAGCCCAGGCTGAGCTCCACCAGGGCGGAGAACGGTTGGAAGGACGCGGTGAAAAGGGCGCGGAAGAGGTCGCTGGAGGTGTCCACGCCCCACGGCGCGGAGGCAGTCATCAGTCCCATGGGTGCGTGTCTCCGAGTTTCACCAACGGGGGCCCACTCGCGGCCCGCGTACCTAAGGTCGCACAAAATTCGATGAATACCTCACGAATGGCACATATAGGCACATTTGGGTCAGGTACGCGTCACGGCGCCTCGGGGAACCGGATCGCGCGGCAGAGGTCGGTGACAGACGCTGACTGGGGGCTACCGACGACCGGCGGCGAAGTAGGCGATCGGCCCGAAGGGCTGGACGACGAACGAGAGGACCCATGCGAGCTTCGGCCCGCGCACCTCGTCGGCCGGCCGTCTCGCCAGGTCCCGCAGGGCCGCGGTCGTCATCACGACCTCGACGGCGCCACCGATGTAGACGGCACGCTTCTGGTGCGGGGTGAGGTCTGCCCACTTCTTCTTCGGCACACGTTCAGGCTACTGACCAGACGGTCACCACACCCGCCCTGCGCGGCGCGGCCGGTGGCCGCCGGCAAGGGTCGAGTGACGCCCTTCCGTCGTACGCTGCCGAGACAACGCGTCGATCGGAGCCCCGATGGCCAAGCTCTCCATGCATGAGAACCTCCCGTTCGACGAGACGACGGCGCCGCCGCGGGTCTCGACGGGGGATCTCCCGATGCACGCGGAGATCCGGGAGATGGTCACGGAGGCGTACGAGCGCTATCGGGACGACGACAGCGGCACCGTCGCGGACTACATCCCAGAGCTGGCGAAGGCATCGCCCGATCTCTTCGGGATCGCTGTGGTCGGAGCTTGGGGGCGGTCGTTCGAGATCGGGGACGTCACGACGCACTTCTCGATCCAGAGCGTCTCCAAGCCGTTCGTGTTCGCGCTGGTCTGCGACGCGCTCGGCTACGAGGATGCTCGGCTGCGTCTCGGCGTGAACAGCACGGGCTTCCCGTTCAACTCGCTGATGGCCGTCGAGCTGAACGACGAACGGACGATGAATCCGTTGGTCAACGCCGGCGCGATCGCCACCACCAGCCTCGTGCCGGGCGACACGCTCGAGGAGAAGTGGGCGTCGATCCGGGAACGGCTGTCGATGTTCGCGGGACGCGAGCTCACCATCAACGAGGAGGTCTACGCCTCCGAGTCGGCCACCAACAGGCGCAACCACGGCATCGCCCACCTCCTGAAGAGCTACGACCGGCTCTACTTCGACCCTGACGAGGCGACCGACGTCTACACCCGCCAGTGCTCGCTGGACGTGACCGCGCACGACCTGGCCGTGATGGCAGCCACCCTGGCGAACGGCGGCGTGAACCCGACCACCGGCGAGACGGTGATCAGGCCCGGCGTGTGCCGGAGGGTGTTGGCCGTGATGGCGAGCGCCGGACTGTACGAGCTGTCCGGCGACTGGCTCTACCAGATCGGCGTGCCCGGCAAGAGCGGTGTGAGCGGCGGCATCGTGACGGTCTCTCCTGGCAAGGGCGGGCTGGCGACGTACTCGCCGCCCCTGGACGCGGCCGGCAACAGCATCCGCGGCCAGCTGGCCACCAAGTTCCTCGCCGAACGGCTCGGCCTCAACCTCTTCGCGTCGGTGCCCGCCGAGGGCGCAGCGCCGCAGTACTGATCGCCGCTTTGGCCGCACTGGGCCAGCGCGTGCTTGCTGGCGGCGGTAGTGACAGAGCACGATGAGCCCGGAGAGGGCGGCGACATGAGTACCGGTCCAGACGAGGGCGTGGGCGACGAGGAGTCAGGGTCTCGCCGCCTGATGCTGCTGCTCGCGGCGGCCATGTTCGTCCTGGTCGTCGACACCTCGTTGATGAACGTGTCGATCTCCGCGGTCATCACCGACCTGGACACGACCGCGAGCGGCGTACAGTCCGCGATTGCGCTCGAGGCGCTCGTGTCGGCCGCGTTCATCCTGATCAACAGCAAGGTCGGCGACCTGATCGGTCGGAAGAAGGCCTACGTCCTGGGGCTGCTGGCCTACGCCATCGGTGCGTTGGCCATGACGCTGGCGCAGAGCCTCACGGCCATCGTCATCTTCTGGGCCATCATCGGCGGGCTCGGGGCCTCGCTGCTCCTGCCGGCGATGCAGTCACTGATCCACGGCAACTTCACGGGGGCGGCGCAGAAGCAGGCGTACGCGCTGGTCGGTGCGGCCGCCGCCATCGCCGCCGCGATCGGGCCGCTGCTCGGCGGGTTCGTCACGACGTACCTGTCCTGGCGGGTCGGCTTCGGGCTCGAGGTGGTGATCATCGCCGTCGTGCTGAGCCAGATCGGGCTGGTGCGCGACGTCCCCTACACCGGCTCCCGCCAGGTCGACGTCGTCGGCGCGGTCCTGTCCGTGTTCGGCATGGGTGGAGTGGTGCTCGGCATCCTGGTGTGGCAGGAGGGTGGGGAGTACGTCGGCCTGCTGATGCTGGTCGGGGTCGTGGCACTGGTCCTGTTCGCCCGCTGGCTGACCAGGCGCAAGCGCGAGGGGAAGGTCACGCTGCTCGACCCGGACCTGTTCCGGCACCCGAACTTCACCGCCGGGGTCACGGGCCAGATGCTCCAGCAGGTCTCGCTGGGCGGGGCCATGATCGCCCTCCCGCTGTTCTTCCAGATGACCCTCGAGTACGACGCCCTGGAGGCCGGTCTGTCCCTGGCCCCGCTGTCGCTGACCATGTTCGCCGCGGCGCTCGTGGCCGGTCGCCGAGCCGGAAACCGCCGGCCGGCCTCGATCATCCGCGCCGGTTTCCTGCTGGTCAGCATCGGGATGGCGGTCATCATCCCGTTCGTGCCGCGCGTGGACAGCGGCTGGTACCTCGTCATCCCGCTCGCCGTCACCGGCTGCGGCCTCGGTCTGCTGGTGTCGCAGCTCAACAACTACACGCTCGCCCCGGTGGAGGAGGAACGGGTCAGCGAGGCCGCCGGCGTGAACTCGGCCGCCGGGTCCTTCGGGCTGTCCTTCGGTCTCGCCATGGCCGGGGGCCTCATGCTCGCCGCCCTGTCGATCAGCTTCACCCAGATGACCGAGAACAGCGACGTCATCCCGGCGGCCCAGCAGGAGCAGATCGCCACCGCCCTCGAGGACGACGCCGAGGTGATGAGCAACAGCCAGCTCGAGGAGCAGATCACAGGCGAGCCGGCAGAAGTGGAGGCCGCGGTCGTGGCCATCAACAACGACGCGCGCAACCGTTCGCTGCAGATCGCGCTTCTGGTCCCGCTTCTCGCCGGCCTCCTCGGGCTCCTCAACTCCTTCCGGATGCTGCGTCTCCCCGACCAGAAGCCGTCGTCGTCGCTCGACGGCATGGACCTCGGCTGACCGCGCGTCGAACCGCCCATCTCACCCAACTCGGGTGAGTCCGTCGCTGGTTGTCCACACCTAGCCTGCGGGCGTACGAGCGCGTCGTTCCGGGCGACCACGCCGACTCGGCACTTCTGGCGGACCGCCTCCCGGAGCCGCGTGGTCCGGCGAGCACGGGGCCGGAACCCCATCGGGCACGCCCAGCTGCCGAGGAGATGCGATGGACACCAGAGGTCGACGGACCGGTTGGCACCGCCTGGTGCTGCTCACCCTCCTGCCGCTCGTGCTGGCTGTCCTCTTCCCCGTCGCAGCCGTGGCCGCCGATGACGAGACGGCCCCGCCGGCGCCGACCAGCAGCCAGACCGCGGAGCCGGAGCCCGAGCCACCCGTCTCGGAGCCGAGCGAACCGCCCACACCCGAGACCTCGGAACCGACCGCGAGCGAGCCGCCCGACGTACCCGAGGAGGACGAGGCCGCGCCGTCCGAACCGGCGGTAGCCGAGGAGGAAGAGGTCACCGCAGACGTCCCGACCCTGGCGCCGAGCGCCGACGCGGGAGTGGCGCAGGCGGCGGTCAAGCAGCAGACGAAGGTGACGATCTGTCACCGGACGAACTCGAGGACCAACCCTTACAACCAGATCGTCGTCAGCGAGTCCTCGGCGATCAGCGGCCACGCCAGCCACCGCGGTCCCATCTTCGGTCCTGGAGTCGAGAACTGGGGCGACATCATCGCGCCCATCCGACCCGGCCTGCCCGCCGGCCGGAACTGGCCCGCGGGTCGGGCGATCCTCAACAACGGTTGCGAGATGCAGCCCGACGTGGGTCCGCTGCCCACCGCCACGGTCGCCGCGGCGGAGTGCGACGGGACGGTTCCCGTGCTCGACGGCACGGTCACGAACGATGCCGACGCGACGTCGACGGCCACCATCGAGATCCTCATCAACGGCACGGTCGTCGAGACGGTCGGCCCCCTCGCCCCGGGCGAGAGCGAGGACGTGGAGCTGGACGGCGAACCAGGTGATCCGCTCGACGGGCTGGAGGACACGACGGTCACGGTCGAGGCGCGATCTGGTGGTGAGGTCATCGGCAGTCGCGTGTTCACCGTCGACTGTGAGGCAGGAGCACCCGACGTCGCGGTCGGCGCCGAGCTCGCCTGCGACGGCGGAGCGGCCGAGGCGACAGTGACCGTCACCAACAACGGGCCCGACCCGGTGGAGGTGACCGGGACAGTGAACGGGGCCGCGGTAGGGAGCCCACTCGTGGTTGGTCCCGGGGCCACCGAGACGGGGACGACCGATCTCTCGCAGTACGAGGACCAGACCATCAGCGTGGCGGTGCTGGTGGACGGCGCCGTGGTCGGCTCCTACACGGTGACCCCCGACTGCGTGGCACCACAGGCCGCTCCCGGCGTCCGGGTGGCGGGCCAGGAGTGTCCGCCCCCGAGCACGACCGTGACCCTGGCCAACGACGGAGATCCGGACTCGCAGGTGGTGTTCGTGATCCGGGTCAACGGACGAGTCGTGCAGCGGAGTGCACCGCTGTACGGCGGCGACGCCACCACGATCGTCGGGGACCTGTCGCAGTTCGAGGACCAGACGGTGACCGTCAGCGTGCGCGCGAACGGTCGGCTGCTCGGCCGGCGCACGATCACGGTCGACTGTGAGCGGTCGGGCAGCGGGGCCGGAACCGGATCCGCGACGGGGACGAGCTCCGGCTCCGGCAGCTCGTTCTCGGTGGGGGCGGCGGAGGCCGGACCCGGCACCCTGCCCGCGGTCGGCGCGGGCTTCAGCGTCGACCTGCTCGCCCTGGGCCTGGGTCTGCTCGGGGCAGGGTTCGCGATGGTGGTCGCCGGCCGCCGCTACCGGCGGGCTGCGTAGGCGCCCGGCGGCATCAGCCCCGCCGCGCCTCCTGGCCGAACTCCTCCTCGAGCAGGCGGAGCACGGCGACCGAGTCCTCGGCGCCGTGGCCGGCGACCACCGCGCGGTCGTGCAGGTCACGGGCGGCCGAGCCGACCGCGAGCTCGAGGCCGAGCGAGGTGGCCAGCTGCACGGCGAGGTCGTTGTCCTTGCGGACCAGGTCGAGGGAGAACGTCGGCCGGAAGTCACCGTCGACGGCTCGCGGGGCGACCGAGCGGAAGAGGCCGCTGACCGTCGCGGCTCCCGAGTCGACGACGGTGTCCACGAAGACGCCGGGGTCGAGGCCGGCCGCCTGCACGAGCATCAGCGCCTCGGCGGTGACCGCGTTGATGACGCTGAACATCAGGTTGTTCGCGACCTTGAGGGTGGCGGCGTTGCCCAGCTCACCGACGTGTACGACGCGCCGGGCGACCGGCTCGAGGATCTCGGCCACCGTGTCGTACGCCGCCACCGGACCGCCGACCGGGATCGTCCAGGAGCCGACCATCTCGGGGCGGCCGAGGACCGGGGTGTCGAGGTAGGCGGAGCCCTCGGCCATCGCGAGGGCTCCGATCCGGCGCGAGTCCTCGGGCCCGATGGTGGAGGTGTCGAGCAGCAGCAGGCCCGGGGCCGCCGGCGCGAGCTCGGCGACGACGTCCTCGACGACGGCGGCCGAGGGGAGGGACAGGAGCACCGTGTTGCACGACCGGGCCAGCTCGGCGAGCGACCCGGCGACGCGCAGGCCGACGGCCGACGCGCGCGAGGCGGCGGCGGGCGCGGCGTCGTACACCACGACCGGCCGGCTGGTCGTCAGCGCGTTGGCGATGGGCAGGCCCATCGCGCCCAGGCCGACGACGCCGACCGTGCCGGCCGGTGCTCCTGTCCCGTCGGTCACGAACCCTTCGCCGCCTCGATGAACAGGCTGGTGTCGAAGAACTCCTTGGGGTCGACGTACTTCGGGACGCCGCCGAGCTCGACGTACGCCTTCTCCGCGTCGCCGACCCAGGTCAGGACGTCACCGCTCTCGTAGGCCTTGCAGCCACTCGTCGTTGGTGTAGTCCTTCTGGAACTCCACCTGGTGCTGGAGGTCGGTGAGCTTGGCGTCGTCCTTGTAGGCGAGCTCGTGCACCTTCTTCAGCGAGCCCTCGGGGTCCTTGCGGAACGACTCGTTGACCTTCAGCCAGGCGCCGATGATCTTCTTCACGGTGTCCTGGTTGTCGGCGTACCACTCGTTGTTGGCGATCCAGCCGTCACCCACACCGGCGTCGGGGTAGTTGCCGGCGTTGTCGATCTCCTTGGCGCCCTTGCCGGACTCGTTGACGCGCAGGTCGAACGGCACCCACAGCGCCACGGCCGGCACCGAGCCGCCGATGAAGGCGCTCACGGCGTCGGGCATCTTCGCGTTCACGACGGTGACGTCCTTGCGGGTCAGGCCGGCCTTCTCCAGCGCGCGGTGCAGGTAGATGTCGGCGGTGGTGCCCTCGGTGGTGATGACCTTCTTGCCCTTGAGGTCGGCGACCGACGAGATGCCGCTGTTGCCCTGCACGAACAGGCGGGCGGTCGCGGTCTCCCGCGAGTTCAGCATGAAGATCTTGCCCTGTCCCTGCGCGGGGAAGTTGGACGTGACGCCGCCCATGATCGCGACGTCGATGTCACCGCTGGAGAGGGCCTGGCTGAGGTCGATGCCGGTGTCGAACTGGGTGGTCTTGATGTCCAGCCCGGCGTCGGCCCACTGCCCCTCGGACTGGCCGAGCCAGAGCTTGTCGTCGACGGCGATGGTGTGCAGGTAGCCGACCTTGACCTCGGTCGCGCCCTCCTTGGCCTTGGCCGCGCCGTCGTCGCCGCCTCCCTCGTCGAGGGCGCCGCACGCGGCCAGTGCCAGGGCGAGCACGGCCACGAGGACCGTCCCGAGGAGTCGTCGAAGCGTTGTCATGGTGGTTCCTTCTCTCATCGGTTCACGGTGGGGCGGACAGTCATGGAGCGCATGACTTCTTCGAGGTGGCGGCGCAGCTCGATGAAGGCGGGGGCGGTGCGGGACTCCGGCGTACGCGGCCACTCGACGTCGACGTCGACGACCTCGTGGACGTGGGTGGGCCGGTTGGTGAGTACGACGATCCGGTGGGAGAGGAAGATCGCCTCCTCCACGGAGTGGGTGATCAGCATGGCCGCGCGCTGCTCGCGCTGGCTGGCGTCGTGCAGCAGCTCCTGCATGAACTCGCGGGTCTGGGCGTCGAGCGCGGCGAACGGCTCGTCGAGCAGCATCACGTCGGGGTCGGTGGCGTACGCGCGGGCCAGCGCGACCCGTTGGCGCATCCCACCCGAGAGCGTCTTGGGCAGCGCCTTCTCGAACCCGCCGAGACCCATCAGGTCGACGTAGCGGGCGACCACCTCGCGGATCTCCGCCTTGGACCGCCGGTTGCCCTTGAGGGTGAGGCCGAAGGCGATGTTCTTCTCGACGGTGAGCCACGGGAAGATCGCGTACTGCTGGAACACCACGCCCCGGCGCGCGTCCGTCCCGGTGACCTGCTCGCCGTCGACCTCGACCAGGCCGGAGTCGGGCTTCAGGAAGCCGGCCGCGAGGTTGAGCAGGGTCGACTTCCCGCAGCCGCTGGGGCCGAGCACGCTGACGAACTCGTCGGTCCGGACGCCGAAGTCGACGCCGTCGAGCACCTCGAGCCGCTTCTTGCGATCGCCGAAGCCCAGGCGTACGTCGGTGAAGCTGATCCGCTCGACGCTCGGGTCACTGTCCTGCTGCGCGGTCATCGGGCCACCCGCTCCTGCCAGCGGACGGTGCGCGCCATCACCAGCTGCACGATGCGGTCCATCACCAGGGCGGAGACGCCGATCAGGATGATCCCCGCGAAGACGTCCTCGAGGCGGAAGAAGTTGATGGCCTTGCCCATCATCGCGCCGATGCCGCGCTGGGCGGCGACCAGCTCGGCCGCGACCAGCGTCGCCCAGCAGACGCCGAGGGCCACCCGCACGGCGACGAAGATCTGCGGCACGGTCAGGGGTACGGCGACCCGGCGGAACAGCTCGAGCTCGGTGGCGCCGAGCGCCCGGGCCGCGCGGATGTAGACGTCGTCGATCGCCGCGACGCCCTCGTAGATGACGATGACCGAGGAGAAGAAGGCGGCGTAGACGAGCAGCGAGATGCGGGCCGACTCCCCGATGCCGAGGTAGATGATCACCAGCGGGATCAGCGCCAGCGGCGGCAGCGCGCGGGAGAAGCTCACGATCGGGTTGAACATGCCGCGGACGAGCGGGAACCACGCCAGCGCGAACCCGATCGGGATGGCCGCCGTGCAGCCGATGGCCATGCCGATCAGCACGCGCAGGACGCTGAGCCGGGTGTCGAGCAGGAACCCGTCGCTGGTGCTGAAGCCGTCGACCAGGCGACGGAAGACCACGTCCGGGGCCGGCGTACGGTCGTCCGCAGCGCTGGCCAACCACCACACGCCGATGGCCAGGGCGATGCCGCAGGAGTGGCAGCAACACGCGCCGTACCGTGACCGCCACCGAGACTCCCCTGATATACAACTGGTTCGGTACACAATAGGGGCCCGCACGAGAGGACCTGGATGCGACTCGCCATCGAGTACGGCGACGGCCACGTCGACGTCGAGCTCCCCGACGACACGACGGTGATCTCGCCGGATCGCACGGACCACGAGCCCGCTCCGCTCCCCGACCCCGTCGCCGCCACCCGGGAGGCCCTGGCCAACCCCCTGGGCACCGGGCCGATCGGTGACCTCGTCGGCAAGGGCGAGCGGGTGACGATCGCCTTCCCCGACCGGGTGAAGGGCGGCGCCCACGACACCGCTCACCGCAAGGTGGTGCTGCCGCTGCTGCTCGACGAGCTCGAGTCGGCCGGCGTACGACCGGAGGACACGCGGCTGGTCTGCGCGATCGGGCTGCACCGCAAGAACCGCCGCGACGAGTTCCTCGGCTACCTCGGCCGCGAGGTGCTCGACCGGGTCCCGCCGGCCAACATCGTCAACCACGACGCCGAGGACCCCGACGGGATGGCCGACCTCGGGCTCTCCGAGCTCGGCGACCCCGTGCAGGTGAACAAGGCGGTCGTCGAGTCCGACCTGTCGATCCTGGTCGGGCACGCGACGGGCAACCCGTACGGCGGCTTCAGCGGCGGCTACAAGATGCCGGCCACCGGGCTCACCTCGTGGCGGTCGATCGCCTCGCACCACGCGCCGCGCTCGCTCTACCGCGACGACTTCACGCCGGTCTCGGCGCGCAGCCGGTTCCGCGACCAGCTCACCTCGATCGGCCAGGCGATGGAGGCGCGGATGCCGCAGCCGTTCTTCAGCGTCGACGCCGTGCTCGACTCGCAGTCGCGCCAGCTCGGGGTCCGGGCCGGTCGCATCCCCGACGTCGAGCAGGCCACCTGGCCGCTGGCCGGGTCGCGGACTGACCTCGAGGTCACCGGCGAGCCGGCCGACGTGCTGCTGATCGGCATCCCGCGCAACTTCCACTACGGCCCCGGCATGGGCAGCAACCCGATCCTGATGATGCAGGCGATCGGGTCGTCGCTGGTGCGCGCGAAGCGGGCGCTGGTCAACCGGCCGATCGTGATCGCGGCGGCGATCTGCGACGGCTGGTTCAACAGCACGGAGTTCCCGCCGTACGAAGCGGCCTTCGAGCTGCTCCAGAAGTGCCAGCACCCCGCCGACATGGTCGAGCACCAGGAGGCGCTGGCCACGGACCCGGAGTGGGTGTACCGCTACCGCCACCACTTCGGCTACCACCCGTTCCACGCCTTCTCGATGATCTACGTCGGCGGCATCGCGCGCGACCACTCGAGCGCGGTCTACGTCGCCGGGGCCAGGCGTCCCGATCTCGCGCGGGCGATGGGCGCCCGCACGACGACGACGGTCGAGGAGGCGCTGCGCGAGGCCGACCGCCTCGCTCGGTCGTAGCCCGCGCGTGCTCGCCGTACCCGCCCTGTCGAAGCCGGCCTTCCACCTGGCGACGGCGGCGGGCCACACCGCCTGAGGTCCCGACGGGGCCAGCTGAACACCGGGTCAGCCGGGTCAGCTCGGTCAGCTGTCAGTAACCGCGTTACAGCCGGGTCAGGGGTCAGCCGAGGTCGAGCAGCCCCGCACTGGTGCGGCGGAACCCGAGGGTATCGAGGTAGAACGGCGCGAGGTGCTCGTCGAAGTCGACGTGCAGGTGCTCGCACCCGGCGGCCCGGGCGCCCTCGACCGCCCGCTCGACCACGCCCCGGCCGACTCCGCGGTGGCGGGCCGCGGCGGCCACCATCGTGTCCTGGATCCACGCGTGCACCAGGCCGTCCCAGAGCACGTTGACGAAGCCGAGCAGCTGGCTCGTCCTCACGCGCCGTGACCCAGCCGAGGCTGTGGCTCTCGGTCAACGCGCGCCAGTCCCACTCGGTCTCGTCGTAGACGCGTGTCCCGAACGCCTCGGCGTGCAGGGCGTTGACCTCCGGGTTGGTGAACTCGCCTCGCCATACGTGCTCCATGGCGACATTAGACGCGTCGACGACAGCGACCGCAACCACTTTGCGTGACGCTCCTGGGAGGCCGGTGGCGGGTGCCCTGGAACAAACCGGATGGGGCGGGCGGGCGATTCTGGGGGCTGGGGGGCGAAGTATTGCCCGCCCGGCCGCAGTTTCCCCGGGCGCCCGGGGAAACCTGCAGTCACGCACCACCACCACGGCGCCGGGTCCACACCGCCTGAGGTCCCGGCGCTAGCCTCCGGGGGTGGCTGCTGCGTCGTACTCCGTGCCCGGTCTGGTGCTCACCGACCACGTGCTGTCCGTGCCGCTCGACCATGCGCGCGACGGTGGGGAGACCATCGAGGTGTTCGCGCGCGAAGTCGCGGCACCGGACGGTCGCGACCGGCCGTTCCTCGTCTTCCTCCAGGGCGGTCCGGGGCAGGAGGCGCCACGACCCACGGGACGACCCTCCGCGCCGGCGTGGCTGGAGCGGGCCCTGCGCGACTACCGGGTGCTGATGCTCGACCAGCGCGGCACCGGCCTCTCCACGCCGTACGGCGCTCCCGGGAGCGACCCGGCCACCGATGCCGCAGCGCCTCACGCACTTCCGGGCCGACGCGATCGTCCGGGACGCGGAGTGCTTCCGCGAGCACCTCGGCGCCGACCGGTGGAGCGTCCTGGGCCAGTCCTTCGGCGGGTTCTGCGCACTGCACTACCTCAGCGCCGCACCCGACAGCCTGCGCGAGGCGTTCTTCACCGGGGGCCTCCCGCCGGTCGGGCGCCCGGTGGACGACGTCTACTCGACCACCTTCGAGACGATGCGACGGCTCAACGAGCGCTATCACCGCCGGTTCCCGCGCGACCGCGAGCGGCTCGCACGGCTGCTCGAGCGTGCGACGCCGGCGAGGTGCGGGGCCGCGACGGCATGCCGGTCAGCCGCCGCCTGGCCCGGACGATCGGCAACCAGCTCGGGATGGACGGCGGCGCCGAGGCGCTCCACTACCTGCTCGAGCGCGACCCGACCTCGCCCGCCTTCGCACACGACTTCGCGACCACGGTGCCGTTCGGCGCCCGCAACCCGCTCTACGCCGTCATCCACGAGTCGAGCTACGCCGACGGTGTCGCCACCCGCTGGTCCGCCGACCGGGTCGAGCCCGACGACTTCCGCGCGGACGACTCGCTGCTGCTCACCGGCGAGCACCTCTTCCGGTGGCACTTCGAGGACTCCGCCGACCTCCGGCCCTGGCGCGAGGTCGCCGACCTGCTCGCCGAGCACCCCTGGCCCAGGCTGTACGACGCGGACGTGCTCGTCGCAGGTGGACGTTCCGTGCGCGGCCGCGATCTACGCCGACGACCCGTTCGTCGACCGGCAGTTCTCCGAGCAGACCGCCGACCTGCTGCCGGGGCTGCGCCCGTGGCTGACCGACGAATACCTGCACAACGGCCTGCGCACCGACGGCGGACGGGTGCTCGACCGGCTCATCGACCTGGCGCGCGGTCGCGCCTAGCCTGCTCCCATGACCGACCGGATGCAGGTGGCGCAGCGGGCCAACGTGCCGCCCTTCCACGTGATGGACCTGCTCGCGGCGGCGCAGCGGCGGCAGCTGACGCACGGCGACCTGGTGAACTTCGTGGCCGGCCAGCCCTCGACGGGTGCCCCCAAGGCGGTGCGCGAGGAGGCCAAGCGGCTGCTCGACGAGGAGGTGCTCGGCTACACCGTCGCGACCGGGGTGCCGGGGCTGCGCGAGGCGGTCGCGGCCCACCACCGGCGTACGTCGGGCATCGACGTGAGCCTCGACGACGTCGTCATCACGACCGGCTCCTCGGGCGGGTTCCTGCTCGCCTTCCTCGCGGCCTTCGAGCCGGGCGACCGCGTGGTGATGGCCCGCCCCGGCTACGCCTGCTACCGCAACGTGCTCACCGCGCTCGGCTGCGAGGTCGTCGAGATCGACTGCGGTCCCGAGACCCGCTTCCAGCCGACCGTCGAGCAGCTCGACGCGGTCGAGGGGATGGTGCACGGCGTCGTGATCGCCTCGCCGGCCAACCCCACGGGCACGATGGTGCCGCCCGACGAGCTGGCCGGCGATCGCGCGCTGGTGCGAGGACAACCTGGTCCGGCTGGTCAGCGACGAGATCTACCACGGGATCACCTACGGCGTGGAGACCTCGAGCGCCTGGCAGACCTCGCGGACGGGCATCGTGTTCGGCTCGTTCAGCAAGTACTTCTCGATGACCGGCTGGCGCCTCGGCTGGATGCTCGTGCCCGAGGACCTGCGCCGCCCGGTCGACGTACTCACCGGCAACTTCACGATCTGCCCGCCCGTGCTCAGCCAGTACGCCGCCATCGCCGCGTTCACGCCCGAGTCGTACGCCGAGCTCGACGGCCACGTCGCCCGCTACGCCGCCAACCGCGCCCTGCTGCTCGACCGTCTCCCCCAGCTCGGCATCGACCGGCTCGCTCCCGCGGACGGCGCCTTCTACGTGTACGCCGACATCGGCCACCTCACCGACGACTCCTACGCCTGGTGCCTGCGCCTGCTCGACGAGACCGGCGTGGCCACCGCGCCCGGCATCGACTTCGACACCAAGCGAGGCAACCAGTTCGTCCGCCTCTCCTTCGCCGGCAGCGAGGACGAGATCACCGAGGGTCTCGACCGGCTCGGTCGCTGGCTCGGCTGAACGCCGCCCGGCCAGACTTGACGCATTCCGATATGGGAATATGATTGTCGGCATGGCACGGGCAGCGACGACGTCGGACGTCTTCAACGCGATCGCCGAGCCGCAGCGCCGCGAGATCCTGGTGCTGCTGCGGGCGGGCGAGCGGCCGGTCACGGAGCTGGCCCAGGAGCTGGGGATGACCCAGCCGGGGGCGTCGAAGCACCTGCGGGTGCTCCGCGAGGTCGGGTTGGTGCGAGACCGCAGGGCGGGCAAGCAACGGGTGTACGCCATCGACGCCCGCGGGCTGCGGCCGGTCCACGAGTGGACCGGTGGGTTCGAGCAGTTCTGGAACGCGAGCTTCGACCGGCTGGACGCCTACGTGCAGGACCTGAGGCAGACGAGGGATGAGGAGTAGCCGATGAGCGCGACCGAACAAGGCGCGACGCCGCAGTCAACGACCGCCGACCGCGAGATCCTCATCTCCCGAGTCGTCGACGCGCCACCGGAGCTGGTCTTCGAGGCGTTCACCGAGGTGCGGCACCTGTCGCGTTGGTGGGGTCCGGATGGGTTCACCACGACCACGCAGTCGTTCGAGTTCCGCGTCGACGGGGTGTGGGACTTCGTGATGCACGCACCGGACGGCACTGACTACCCCGAGTGGATCACCTGGACAGAGATCACCCCGCCCAAGCGGATCGCGATGCTCCACGGCGAGTCCCGCGACGACCCGAACGCCTTCGACTCGGTGCTCACGTTCACGCCCGACGGTGCTGCGACCCGGATCGAGATGCGCACGGTGTTCCCCACCAACGAGCTGCGCGACGAAGCGGTCGAGAAGTACCACGCCGTCGAGGGCGGCCAGCAGACCCTGGGCAACCTCGCTGCCTACGTCGCCGAGATCGCTCGTTCGGGAGCGGCGGACTGATGGCCGGCACGGTGTTCTTCAGCGTGTCGATGTCGCTGGACGGGTTCATCGCGCCTGAGTCCCTCGGGGAGCTGATGGGGCAGCAGTGGATGGAGCTGCAGCAGTGGGTGTTCCCGCAGCGGTTCTTCCGGGAGAACCTGTCGCTCGGTGCGGGCGGCGAGGAGGGACGCGACAACGACATCCTGCGGGAGACGTTCGAGCGCACCGGCGCGAGCGTGATGGGCAAGCGCATGTTCGACGCCGGCGAGCAGATGTGGCCGGAGGAGGCGCCGTTCCACACGCCGGTCTTCGTCGTGACGCACACCGAGCGTGATCCCTGGGAGCGGCCGGGCGGGACCACGTTCCACTTCGTCAACGACGGCATCGGGTCCGCGCTCGACCAGGCCCGCGAGGCCGCCGGCGACCGCGACGTCCGCATCGCGGGCGGGGGCGCGACGATCCTGGAGTGCCTGAACGCCGGCCTGGTCGACGAGTGCTCGATCGCGCTCTCACCCGTCGTGTTCGGCTCCGGAATCCGCCTGTTCGAGGGCGTGGACGCGGGCCGCGTGGCCCTGGAACAAGTCCGTGCGGAGTCCTCCTCCAGGGTGACGCACCTGACCTACGCCGTCCGGGAGCGGTAGCGGTTCCAGGTCAGCCCGCGGATCGCGCGGACAGCGCGCCGGTGAGGACGTCGACGAGGTGGTCGACGAACCGCTCGTGGGACATCCGCTGGCGCCGGCCCGACTCGACCGACCTGGCCCGCGCGGCGAGGGCACCGGTCAGGAACGTGACCACCAGCGCCACCCGTTCGCGGGACAAGCGGCATGCCGATGCGGTCGCCGAGCCGACGGGTCAGCGCCTCGAGCTGGGTGCCGATCACCATGCCGCGCAGCGGGGCTGCCGGGTGGCCGGACGCGACACCGGACCAGTCGGCCAGCTGCTCGGTGATCCGCAGGAAGTCGCGACCGTCCTCGGTGGAGAGAAGCGCGGCCGTCGGGCGGACGATCGCGTCGACCAGGCTGCGCAGCCCCGCGTCGCGCGGCGGCACGACGCGGTCGCTCGTCCATCGCAGCCACGTGCTTGGCCACGATCGCCTCGAGCAGACCCTGCCGGGAGCCGAAGTGGTAGCCGACCGCCGAGTCGTTGGCCTGGCCCGCGTCACGCACCACGTCGCTCATCCGGGCACCGGTGACGCCGTCGCGCGCGAACCTCTGCTCGCCGGCTCGCAGGAGCCGGGAGCGGGTGCGGGTTGCGTCGCGGGGCATGACACCGCAGACTAACGCGCATTGTTATTAACGGACTTTGTTAAGAGACCCGATGTCGACTGCGCTCTTCGACCCGCTGGACCCGTCGTTCATCGCCGACCCCTACCCGGGCTATGCCTGGCTCCGCGACCACGAACCGGTGCACCACCACCCGGCCGACCACCGGGCACCGTCGTTCTGGGCGCTCTCCCGCTTCGAACACATCTGGGACGCCGTCCGACGACCCGAGGTGTTCTCCTCCGCCTCCGGCCTCACCTTCTTCCGCGACGAGATCGGCCAGCTCGGCCTGCCGCCGACGATCGTGATGCTGGACCCACCGGTGCAGACCCGGCTGCGGGCCCTGATCGGCCGGGCCTTCACCCCGCGCCACGTCTCCCGCCTCGAGGACGGCATCCGGGCGTTCGTCCGCGGCCGGATCGCCGAGATGTCCGGCCGTGCCGCCGACGGTGACCCGATCGACCTGCACACCGACTTCTCCTCCGCCGTCCCCACCTGGGTGCTCGCGGAGCTGTTCGGGCTGCCGGAGGCCGACCGCGAGCGGTTCGGGCCGTGGGTGCAGACGCTGACGCGGCTGCAGAACGACGGGTTCGACGCCAACGCGCTGGTCGGTGACACGAGCACCGACGCCAACGCTGCCGCCGGGGTCCGGGTGATCGGCGAGATGTTCGAGTACTTCACCGAGGCGATCGCCGCGGCGCGGACGAACCCGGGCGACGACCTGCTGGGCCGCCTCGTCTGCGCCGAGGTCGAGGGCGAGCGGTTGACCGACTGGGACATCCTCGGCTTCTGCTTCGTCGTCGTCGCGGGCGGCGCCGACACCACGGCCGGGCTGATCTCCCACACGGTGCTGCTCACCGGAGAACAGATGGACCAGCGCGAAGCCGTGCTCGCCGAGCCCGGACTGCTGACGGGCGCGCTGGTCGAGTGCCTGCGCTACGAGTCCTCGGTGCAGGCCCTGGCGCGCACGACCCTGGAGGACGTCGAGGTCGACGGGGTCGAGATCCCGGCCGGCGAGAAGGTGCTGATGCTCTACGGCTCGGCGAACCGCGACCCCCGTGAGTACGGCGAGACGGCCGACCGGCTCGACGTACGACGAGAGGTGGCGCGGCACCTGGCGTTCAGCAGCGGGCCGCACTTCTGCATCGGCAACCACCTCGCCCGGCTGCAGGCACGGGTCGCTGTCGAGGAGCTTTTCGCCGCACACCCCTACGTCACCGTGGACCCCGAGGCCGGCGTGAGGCACGAGTCGGCCTTCGTGCGCGGCTGGGTCTCGCTGCCCGCGCACGGATTGACTTGAGGGGTTACTTCTTCCGGTTCAGGAAGGCCGTCATCGCCTCGCGCGCCTCGTCGGAGCCGAACAGCCGCGCGCTGAGCGCGGCCATGTCGTCGGCCTGGCTGTCGATGCGGGCGAGCAGGTCGCGCGCGAGCAGCGCCTTGGTCTCGCGCAGCCCCTGCGGGTGAGCCTTCTTCAGCTCCGAGCAGACCTCGGTCACCGCGTCGTCGAGCTCGTCGGCCGGGACCGCGCGGGTGACCAGCCCCATCGCCGCCGCCTCGCTGGCGTCGAAGGTGCGACCGGTCAGGAAGGTCTCGGCCGCGGCTCTGCTGGTCAGGCGCGGCACCACGGTCAGCGAGATCACCGCCGGGGCCAGCGCGAGCCGGCTCTCGGTGAAGGCGAAGGTCACGTCGTCGCTGCACAGCACGATGTCGCTCGACGCGACGATGCCGAGCCCGCCCGCGCGCACCGGTCCCGCGAGCCGGGTGACGATCGGGCGGTCGTGGGTGACCAGTCGCCGCTGGAGCGCGACCAGAGCCTTGGTCCCCTCGTCCATGCCGCCATCGGCCGCCTCGCTCAGGTCGGCGCCGGAGCAGAAGACGCGGTCTGCGGACCGGATCAGCACGACCCGCGCGTCCTCGTCCTGCTCGGCGCGGTCGAGCGCGTCGAAGAGCTCGATCAGCAGCTGCTGCGAGAGGGCGTTGCGGTTGTGGGGTGAGTCGAGGGTGATCGTGGCGACCCCGTCGGTGAGGCCGAAGTGCACCAGCTCGGTCATCGTGCTCCTCTGCTTGCGTCGTAGCGGGCGACGAACTCGTCCACCCCGATCTTGCCGATGGCCTCGCCCAGGACGTCCAGCGGGACCTCCTCGAGCTTCTTGAAGCGGACGCACGACTTGCCCATGTCGAGCTTCATCCCGCGCTCGGCGTACTGCCCGCGGAACCACTCGAGCTCTGGCCCGTCGGTGTACATGCCCATCAGGTAGACCGCCATGTGCTGCTTCTGCGACGCGAGCGAGGCGTAGCAGAGCGGCCTGCCGTTGTAGGTGTCCGGCTTGAGGTCCAGCGGGACGACCCACGAGATCATCCCCCAGTCCATCTGCTCGACGTAGCCCTCGGGCAGGTGCTGGTTGATCACGTCGCGTACCTCGCTGACGGGACCGCGGCGGTCCTCGGGGAGCGAGGCGAGGTACTCCTCGACGGTGTCGGCGTTGCTCTGCATCGTGACCTCCTCAGATCCTCGGTGGTTGAGGAGGGCGAGGAACGAGCCCGTCTCGAAACCGCCCGATCGCGTGGTTTCGAGACGCTCGCTGGCGCTCGCTCCTCAACCACCGGTTATGGAGGTCAGTATGACTTCGGGAGACCCAGCGAGTGCATGCCCACGAAGTTGAGGATCATCTCCCGGCTGACGGGGGCGATCCGGCCGGCGCGGGCGGCGACGAGGAGACCGGCGACGCCGTACTCCTGGGTGATGCCGTTGCCGCCGTGGGACTGGACGGCGCGGTCGGCGGCGTCGCAGGCGGCCTCGGCGGCGGCGTACTTGGCCATGTTGGCGGCCTCGCCGGCGCCCATGTCGTCGCCCTCCTCGTAGAGCGCGGACGCCTTCTGGGTCATCAGCCGGGCCAGCTCGATCTCGATCTTCGACTGCGCGAGCGGGTGCGCGATGCCCTGGTGCGAGCCGATCGGGGAGCCCCAGACCTCGCGGCCCTTGACGTACTCGGTGGCCCGGTCGAGCGCGTAGCGCGCGAGCCCGGTGGAGAACGACGCCGCCATGATCCGCTCCGGGTTGAGCCCGGCGAACAGCTGCACGAGGCCGCCGTCCTCGTCACCCACGAGCGCATCGGCGGGCAGCCGGACGTCGTCGATGAACACCTGGAACTGCAGCTCCGGGCTGACGATCTCCATCGGGATCGGCGTGAAGCTGAGACCGGGCGCGTCCGTGGGTACGACGAACAGGCACGGCTTGAGCTTGCCGGTCTTGGCGTCTTCGGTGCGACTGACGACGAGCACGTTCCTGGCCTCGTCCATGCCGGAGATGTAGATCTTCTGGCCCTTGAGCAGCCACTCGTCGCCGTCGCGTCGCGCGGTGGTGGTGATGTTGTGCGAGTTGGTGCCGGCGTCTGGCTCGGTGATCGCGAAGGCCATCGTCTCGGTGCCGTCGCAGATCCCGGGCAACCAGCGACGCTTCTGCTCCTCGGTGCCGAACCGGCTGATCACGGTCCCGCAGATCGCCGGCGAGACGACCATCATCAGCAGCGGGCAGCCCTGTGCGGCGAGCTCCTCGCACACGGCCGCGACGTCACCGATGCCGCCGCCCCCGCCGCCGTACTCCTCGGGGATGTTGATGCCGAGGTAGCCGGCCTTGCCGATCGCGAGCCACAGGTCGGTGGTCTTCTCGCCGGAGCGGGCGCAGCGGGTGAAGTACTCACGGCCGTACGACGACGCGAGCTTCGTCACCTCGCGGCGCAAGGTCTGGCGCTCGTCGGACTCGGTGAAGCTGCTCATGACTCGTTCTCCTCGGACTCGCTCGACACGACAGCGAGCACGTCGCCCGCCGCCACCTGCTGGCCCACGGCGACGAGGTCGGTGACGACTCCGTCGGTGGGCGCGTTGATCGTGTGCTGCATCTTCATCGCCTCGAGGACCAGCACTGGTTGGCCGGCCGTGACCTCGGCGCCGTCCTCGACGGGTACGCCGATGACCGTGCCCGGCATCGGCGCGAGCAGAGAACCCTGCGCGACGACGTCGGCGGGATCCACGAAGCGGGGTACGGCGCGCAGCTGCGCTGAGCCCATCGGCCCGTCCACGGCGACCGCATCGTCGGGACCGATGGCCACCGAGAACCGCGCACTGATGTGCTCGATCTCCAGCACCACCTCGGCCGGCGTGGCAGACAGCACTCGCACGTCGTCCGAGGTCGAGGCGTAGCCGTCACGCCCGCCGTGCCACTCGACGACGTGCTCCTCGTCCCCGGACGCGAGGACGGTGCGCTGCGGCTGCGACACCACGTTGCGCCACCCGACCGGGACACCCTGCTGGACCCGGCGACGCAACCGGTCGTGCTCGGCCAGCGCCACCGCTCCGGCGAACAGCAGGTGCGGGTCGGGTGACCCCGGGGTGCTCGACTCGATGACGGCGGTGCGGTCGAAGAAGTCCGTGCTGACCTGGCCGGACAGGAACCTGTCGTCCCGCAGGATCGCGACCAGCAGGTCGCGGTTGGTGACCACGCCGTGGAGCTGAGCCTTGGCGAGTGCGTCGGCCAGCTTGCGGGCTGCCTCCTGACGAGAGGGCGCCCAGGAGATGACCTTGGCGAGCATCGCGTCGTAGTGGGTCGAGACCTCGCTGCCCGACTCGAAGCCCGAGTCCACCCGCAGGCCCGGGCGGTTGAGCAGGTCGAACTCGCCGGCGACACCCGGGACCTCGAACCGCGTCAGGACGCCGCTCTGCGGCTGCCAGTCGTGGGCGGGGTCCTCGGCGTAGAGCCGCACCTCGATGGCGTGCCCGTAGGTCTCGCCGATCACCCGCAGGTCGAGGGGGCGTCCCTCGGCCACCGTGAGCTGCGCCTCGACCAGGTCGACGCCGTGCACCAGCTCGGTGACCGGGTGCTCGACCTGGAGCCGGGTGTTCATCTCGAGGAAGAAGAAGCGTTCGGTCTCGGCGTCGTAGAGGAACTCGACCGTCCCGGCGCCCCGGTAGTCGATGGCGGCCGCCGCGGCTCGCGCCGCCTCGTGCAGGGCGGAGCGGGTCTCCTCGGCGAGGTCGGGCGCGGGTGCCTCCTCGACCACCTTCTGGTGACGGCGCTGGATCGAGCAGTCACGCTCGCCGAGCACGAGGACGCCGTCGCGATGACCCAGCACCTGCACCTCGACGTGGCGACCCTGCTCGACGTACGGCTCGACGAAGACGGTGCCGTCGCCGAACGCCGACTCGGCCTCGGCCTCGGCCTTGGCCACCTCGCCGGGCAGGTCGGCGAGCGTGCGTACGACGCGCATGCCGCGACCGCCGCCACCCGCGGAAGCCTTGACCAGCAGGGGCAGGTCCTTCTCGGTCGCAGTCTCGACGCTGTGGTTGGTCAGCACCGGCACGCCGGCCGCTTCCATCAGCTTCTTCGACTCGATCTTCGAGCCCATCTGCTCGATCGACTCGGGCGCGGGGCCGACCCAGGTGATCCCGGCCGCGATCACGGCGCGCGCGAAGTCGGCGTTCTCGGAGAGGAAGCCGTAGCCGGGATGGATCGCGTCCGCGCCCGTCCTGCGGGCAGCCTCGAGCACCAGGTCGGCGCGCAGGTAGGTCTCGGCGGGGGTGCTGCCGGGCAGGCGGTACGCCGCATCGGCCTCGCGGACGAACGGCAGGTCGGCGTCCGCGTCGGAGTGCACCGCGACGGTCTCGATGCCGAGACGACGGCAGGTCGCGAAGACGCGGCGGGCGATCTCGCCGCGGTTGGCAACGAATACTCGCTGGATCACTGGAAGCCTTTCGGGGTCCCCGCGGCGTTGTTCGCGGAGGAGCGCAGCGGAGGAGCGAAGAACGTCGTGGGGTGAAGCATCATGTGCGGAACACCCCGAACCGGCTCGTGCCCTCGACCTGGCGGTTGGCGGTGATCACGGACAGGCAGATGCCGAGGATCGTTCTCGTGTCGCGGGGGTCGATCACGCCGTCGTCGTACAACATCCCGGAGAGGAAGAACGGCAGGCTCTGCTCCTCGACGCTGGCCTCGACGAACTCGCGCATCCCCTTGTCGGCGTCGTCGTCGTACTCCTTGCCCTTGGCCTCGGCCGCCGCTCTCGCCACGATGCTGAGGACACCGGCGAGCTGGGCCGGACCCATCACGGCGGACTTGGCGCTGGGCCAGGTGAACAGGAAGCGCGGGTCGTAGGCGCGACCGTTCATGCCGTAGTTCCCCGCGCCGTACGACGCGCCCATGATGATCGAGATGTGCGGCACGGTGCTGTTGCTGACCGCGTTGATCATCTGGGCGCCGTGCTTGATGATGCCGCCCTGCTCGTACTCCTTGCCGACCATGTAGCCGGTGGTGTTGTGCAGGAACAGCAGCGGGGTGTCGATCTGGTTGGCCAGCTGGATGAACTGGGTCGCCTTCTGCGCCTCCTCGGAGAACAGCACGCCCTGCGCGTTGGCGAGGATGCCGACCTGGTGGCCGTGGATCTTCGCCCAGCCGGTGACCAGCGAGGGACCGTAGAGCGGCTTGAACTCGTCGAAGACCGCACCGTTGTCCTCCGAGACCCCGTCGGCGACCAGCGCGATCACCTCGCGCGGGTCGAACGGCTCCTTGAGGTCGGTCGGGATCAGGTCGAGCAGATCCTCCGCGTCACCCTTGGGCTCGGCAAACGCCGGGACGTCATACGAATTGATGCCTCTAGGCCACGATTCGTATGACGTCCGGGGCTTCTGGCGGTTGAGCCGGGCCACGATCCGGCGGCCGATCCGGAGGGCGTCGTACTCGTCAGCAGCGAGGTAGTCGGCGAGGCCCGACGTACGCGCGTGCATCTCCGCGCCGCCGAGCGACTCGTCGTCGGACTCCTCACCGGTGGCCATCTTCACCAGGGGCGGGCCACCGAGGAAGACCTTGGCCTGCTCCTTGACCATCACCGTGTAGTCGCTCATGCCGGGCACGTAGGCACCACCGGCGGTCGAGTTGCCGAAGACCAGCGCGATCGTCGGGACCTTGGCGGCCGAGGACCGGGTGATGTCGCGGAACAGCTTGCCGCCGGGGATGAAGATCTCCTTCTGCGTCGGCAGGTCCGCACCGCCCGACTCGACGAGCGCGACGGTCGGCAGCCGGTTCTCCTCGGCGATCTGCGAGGCCCGGAAGATCTTCTTCACCGTCCACGGGTTGCTCGCGCCACCCTTCACCGACGGGTCGTTGGCGGTGATCATGCACTCGACACCCTCGATGACCCCGATGCCGGTGACCACGCTGGCGCCGACCGTGAAGTCGGATCCCCAGCCGGCCAGGGGCGAGAGCTCGAGGAACGCACTGCCGGGGTCGATGAGCAGCTCGATCCGCTCGCGCGGCATCAGCTTGCCGCGGGCGTGGTGGCGCTCGACGTACTTCTCCCCGCCGCCGGCCACCGCCTTCGCATGCTCGGTGTCGAGGTCGGCGAGCTTCTCCAGCATCGCTTCGCGGTTGTCAGTCATTGCGTAGGTCCTTGAGCCGCGGATCGCCTTGCGTGAGGAGGTCGGCGACGGGAGAGAAGTCGAGATACCGCTTGGCGAAGGCTCGAGACCACTCGTTGTCCTCGACCAGCTGGATCAGGCGTTCGTACGGTTCCCACCGCAACCAGCGATCAGGGTCATGCAATGGGATCGCACCTCATCGGTTGCGTGTTCCGCCGCCTCATCGCGTCGATGGCTCATGACCAAGCCCAGTCCTCGGTCGAAGCCAGCAACTTCTTGCGTCTTCTGAGTGAGGAGAGTGTTCAGCCAGAACTGACGAAGACGTGGCCGGTCCAGGGAAGTCGCAGCCGCGCGATCCCATAGGTCGTCGCGCTGACGCGTGAACTTCTCGTACTCCAGGTACGAACTGGGACGCTGTCCTTGCTTGCGGCCCTCGGAATACGTGAACGTGCAGATCGAGCCAATGCTCGACTTGCTCAGGTCTTCGGCGTACTTGCATTCAATGCCGAGGAACCGTCGCTTCGAGCCTGCCGAGTAGATGACAAAGGCATCGAACGCGGAGCCACCACCGAACGTACTCTCGCGCGAGGGCCCACTCCAAGCGGATCTCGTCGACGGAGTGGCCTCTTCATCCAGAGACGCAACCCAGGCAGCAACGTGGGGCGACCTTGATCCATGAAATGGCCGAACAGGTTGAAGGCCAACGTGGGATCGGCAGGTTGCGCCAGAAGCGGTCTTCACTGACGAGCCCGCCGGCGTACCCCAACGTTCATAGGCGGCCTTGGCCTCATCATCAAGAAGTTCCGACCCCGTGGTCACTGGCGAGCATGGAGACGACCAGGCGCTGTGGTCGATCGCCCACCTTGACCGATAGCCCCGCCTCGAGCGGATGCCCGGAAACCTCATGCTACGCCACCGCCTTGCACAGCCGCAGCCAGCAGCCCAGCCTCTCACGCTCCTTCCACTTCGTCATTCCATCTCTGCTAGTGCTCTTCGCTCATGCGCGTATCCCAACTCAGCGACAGGTCCATCAGCAGCTCGATCCGCTCGCGCGGCATCAGCTTGCCGCGGGCGTGGTGGCGCTCGACGTACTTCTCCCCGCCGCCGGCCACCGCCTTCGCGTGCTCGGTGTCGAGGTCGGCGAGCTTCTCCAGCATCGCCTCGCGGTTGCTCATGACTCGAGCACCGCCTTCATCCGCTCGAGCGTCTGGCGCATGCCGCGCTCGTTGGTGCGACCACGCAGGTGGCCGAGCAGCAGCCAGTAGCCCCGCATGGGCAGCGACGGCTCCAGCCGGAAGTACTCGGTGACCTTGGTCCCGGAGCCCTCGGGCTCCATCCGGTAGCCCCAGTTGTTCAGGGTCACGTCGTCGGTGCCGACCGAGAACTCGAAGACCTCGTGGGGGACGCACTTCGTGACCTGGCAGGGGGACCAGTACGTCGGGCCGACGCCGTTGCGCTTCACGTGCCCCTTGAACCACGCGCCGACCTCGGGCCCGGTCGAGCCGCGGGTCCAGCGAGCCTCGAACGTCTCGGGCGAGAACTCGCCGATGCGGGTCACGTCGCTGACCAGCGCCCAGACCTCGGCCGGCGGGGCGTCGACGTGCACCGAGACCTCGCTCCCGAGGGGTCGGGTCAGGGAGGGCAGCAGGCTCATGGCGTGTATCCCAACAGTCGTGCGGACAGGTCGGTGAGCACTTCGGTCGCTCCTCCTCCGATGCCGAGGATCCGGGCGTCGCGGTAGTGCCGCTCCACCTCGGTCCCGTGCATGTAGCCGGTGCCGCCGTGCAGCTGCACGGCCTGGTCGACGACGTGGTCGCACGCCTCGACGGCGGTCTGCTTGGCCAGGCAGGCCTCGGCGATCACGTTGTCGCCCGCGACGTGACGCGCGGCGATCTCGCGGGTGTAGGTGCGGGCGGCGTCGACCCGACGGTGCATGTCGACGAGCTTGTGCTGCACCACCTGGTTGGCGATCAGCGGCTTGCCGAAGGTCTCGCGCTCCCGGCAGTACGACGCCGTCAGCGCCAGCGAGCGGGCCGCGATCCCGTAGGCGTGCACGGCCAGGGCGATCCGCTCGACGACGAACTGCTCGGCGATCAGGTAGAAGCCGGAGTTCTCCTCGCCGACCAGGTTCGAGACCGGGACGCGTACGTCGACGTACGACAGCTCGGCGGTGTCGGAGCAGTGCCAGCCCATCTTCGACAGCGACCGGTCGACGGTGAAGCCGGGCGTGCCCTTCTCCACGACGAGCAGGCTCACCCCCGCATGGCCCGGGCCGCCGGTGCGGACCGCCGTGGTGACGAAGTCGGCGCGGACGCCGCTGGTGATGAAGGTCTTGGCGCCGTTGACGACGTAGGAGTCACCGTCGCGAGCGGCCGTGGTGGTGATGCCCGCGACGTCCGAGCCACCGCCCGGCTCGGTGATCGCGAGCGACCCGATCTTCTCGCCGGCGAGCGTCGGCCGCACGAACGCGTCGATCTGGTCGGGCGTGCCGTGCGCGGCCATGTGGGGCAGCGCGATGCCGCCGGTGAACAGCGCCGCGGCCAGGCCGGAGGAGCCGCCCGCCTCGAAGAACGCCTCCTGCAGGGCCACCGAGTCGAGCAGCGTCCCGCCCTGACCACCGACCTCCTCGGGGAACGAGACCCCGAGCAGCCCGGCCTTCGCCGCGGCGAGGTGCAGCGACCGGGGCACCTCGCAGGCGTCCTCCCACTCCTGGAGGTGCGGGCGTCACCTCGCGGCGTACGAACTCGCGGGTGGACTCCTGCAGCGCGACCTGCTCGTCGGTCCAGCTCACAGCAGCTCCTCGGGGATGCTCACCAGTCGCGAGCGCAGCCACTCGCCGAGGCCCTTGGCCTGCGGGTCGAAGCGCGTGCTCGCGGCGACACCGTCACCCAGCAGCCCGTGGATCAGCACGTTGACGCCGTGCAGGTTGGGCAGCTCGAAGATCTCGATCTCGAGGTCCTTCGCCTCGGGGACCAGGCTGCGGACGTGGTCGACGGTGGCGAACTGCCGCAGCCACTGCGAGCGTTCGTCACGCCGTTCGCCTTCTCGCACCCACAGGCCGACGTTGGCGTCGCCGCCCTTGTCGCCCGACCTCGCGTGCACGAACGTGCCCAGCGAGATCCGTCGGGTGATGGCGCTGTCCGCCACGCCGGGGATCGAGTCGGTGGTCGCCGGTTCGTGCTTGGTCCCGAGCTCGGCCTGCTCGGCGACGGGCGGGTCGGCGACGACCTCCGTGCGTGCCGTCGGGCAGGTGCACGGTGTGCTCGACGGTGTCGCGGTCGACGTACGCCGGCCGGTAGATGCCGTACGGCGAGGGCGCGCCCGGCGGGGCGGTCAGCGTGAAGCCCGGGTACGACGCCAGGGCGAGCTCGACCGCCGCTGCCGTGAACGGCTTGCCGACGACCTTCGCGTCCTCGTCCTTCACCACGCAGCGCAGCAGCACCGACGCGCCTTCCTCGGTGTCGGCGTCCGGCTGCGGGAGGCGACCCATCGACCAGGTCACCGACGCGGCCGTGAGGCGACCGTCGAGCTGGGTCCGCACCCATGCGGCCTTCTCCTCGAGGTCGAGCCCGGTGAGCACGAACTCCATCTGGTTGCGGAAGCCGCCGAGCTCGTTGACGCAGACCTTGAGCTGGGGCGGCGGGGCCAGCCCGCGGGTCCCGGAGACGCGCACGCGGTCCGGCCCGTCGGAGGCGAGCTCGATCGTGCTCAGGTCGACGGTGACGTCGGGTCCGAGGTAGTGGGTCGACTGCACCTCGTACATCAGCTGCGCCGTCACCGTGTCCACCGAGACGAGGCCGCCGGTGCCGGCGTGCTTGGTGACCACGCTGCTGCCGTCGCTGGCGATCTCCGCGATCGGGAAGCCGAGGGGCTGGGCGTCGCGCGGCAGGTCGAGGAAGCCGGAGAAGTTGCCGCCGGTGGCCTGGGTGCCGCACTCGATGATGTGGCCGGCCACGACGGCACCGGCCAGCTCGTCGTACTGCTCGGGTGTCCAGCCGAACCTCCAGATCGCCGGCCCGACCACGACCGAGGCGTCGGTGACCCGTCCGGTGACGACGATGTCGGCGCCGGCCTCGAGGGCGCGGGCGATGCCGAACGCGCCGAGGTAGGCGTTGGCCGTGAGCGCTCCCGCGAGACCGAGCTCGGCGGCGCGCGGCGCCAGGTTGTCGCCGTCGACCCACGCGATCTGCGGCGTCAGTCCCTGCTCGGCGGCGACCTCGCGCAGCTTCTCCACCAGGCCCGCGGGGTTGAGGCCGCCGGCGTTGGCGACGATCCGGACACCCTTCTCCAGCGCCAGGCCGAGGCAGTCCGCGACCTGCGTGGCGAAGGTGCGGGCGTAGCCGAGCGAGGGGTCCTTGAGCTGGTCCTTGCCCAGGATGAGCATGGTCAGCTCGGCGAGGTAGTCGCCGGTGATGACGTCGACGTCGCCACCTTCGAGCAGTTCGCGCATGGCCGAGAGACGGTCGCCGTAGAAGCCGCTGCAGTTGCCGACGCGCAGCACCTCGGTCATGCGCTCGGCCCCCGTCCCTCACCCGGCGGGCCGGCGAAGGCCTGGGCGATGTCGAGCCACTGGTCGGCGTCCGGGCCGGTGGCGACGAGGTCGAGGTCGTCGCGGTGACGGCGCTGGGTGACCCGCAGGCAGAAGTCGTACGCCGACCCGCGCACGGACTGCGCCGCCCCGGCCGGGCCCCACTCCCACAGCTCGCCCGAGGGCGAACGCAGCTCGATCCGGAACTCCTCGGCCGGCGGCTCGAGCGAGTGCACGCTGTAGGCGTAGTTGCGCGTCCGCACGCCGAGGTGGGCGACGTGGCGGATCCGGTCGGTCGGCTCGGGCGTGACGCCCAGCGCCTCGGCGACGTCGAGGGAGTGGGCCCACGTCTCCATGAACCGGGCCGTCGCCATCGAGGTCGGGCTCATCGGCGGCCCGAACCACGGCATCTTCTCCCCGGCCGGGTAGGACCGCAGCGTCCTTGCGCAGGGCGGTGCGCGCCGTGCGCCAGCGCTCCAGGATCTCGGCCGGAGACGCCTTCGCGCCCTCGAGAGCCTCGACGTCGACGAAGCCCTCCGGGTCGGCGATCGCCTTCAGCACGACCTCGTCCCAGGCCACCTTGTCGGTGGCGGCGAAGACGGCCACCTCGTCGGTCCACGCGAGGTGCACCACCTGGGTGGCGACGTCCCAGCCGGCGGCCGGGGTCGGCGTACGCCAGCCGGCGTCGTCGAGCGGTGCGACCAGCTCGTCGAGCGCGTCGCCCTCCGCAGCGAGGTCGTCGCAGCACCTGGTCGAGCACGTCGGTCATGACTGCCTCAGCTCCGCGTCGAGGGTGTGGGCCCAGGCGGCGAGGATGCGGTGCCGCCGGGCCGTGTCGTCGGTGATCGTGTTGGCCAGGCCGAGTCCACGCACCAGGTCGAGGGTCGCCTGCACCAGCTCGCGCACCCGCGGCCGGTCCTCGTCGACCCCGAGCGCGTCGACCGCGATGCGGTGCGCCTCGCGGCCCACCCGCTGCTCCAGGGGTACGACGGCCGCGTGCAGCGCCTCGTCGGTGCGCGCCGCGACCCAGAGCTCGAGCGCGGCGGTGAACACCGGGCTGGTGAAGTGGTCGGCGAACATCTCGAGCACGGCGCGGGTGCGCCGCTTGCCGGTCGGCAGGTGCTGCGCCGCCTCGCGCAGCTCCTGGCCCCGCAGCTCGCTGAGGTGCTCGACCGCGGCGACGACGAGGTCGTTCTTGGTCGGGAAGTGGTGCAGCTGCGCGCCGCGACTGACGCCGGCCCGCTGGGAGACCAGCGTCGTCGACGTACCGCTCCAGCCGTGCTCGACCAGGCACTCGACGGTGGCCTCGAGCAGGCGCTGCCGCATGGCGCGGGTGCGCTCCTCCTGCGGAACGCGCACCGGGGACACCTTGGCGCTGGTCACGCCGAGCATCGTGTCGCGTCACCAACAAACAGTCAAGCCTGACTTTTAGTTGCCGCGGGAACCAACCTCGGCCACCGCCGGTTGAGCCTGTCGAAACCCAGACCGAGCGGTTGGGAGGATCAGTTGGTGGCGTTGGTGAAGTGCGAGGAGACCTCGGCCGGGGTCAGCACGTCGGAGTAGACGGCGAGCTCGTCGAGGCTGCCCTCGAAGTAGTCGTCCGTCGGGTTGCCGGTCCAGCCGGTCAGGTGCTCGGCACCGGCGCGCCAGAAGCCGTTGTAGCTCGCGGCGATCGCGGTGGTCTGGCCCTGGAGGTTGCCGTCGACGTACAGCTTCATGCCGTTGCTGCCGGAGGTGTAGGTGCCGACCACGTGGTGCCAGGCGTTGTTGTTGATCGCGCTGCCGCTGGCGATCGTGGTCTTCGCCGAGCCGACGCCGAAGTACACCTTGCCGTTGGGCGCCATGTAGAGCTGGCGGTCCATGGTCGTCGCCGCGGTCGGCGCCACCCTGGTTGCCGAAGCCGAGGATCCGGCCGCCGGTGGTGGAGCTGGTCTTGACCCAGGCCTCCACGCTGAACGTGCCCAGGGAGGCGGCGGAGGTGTTCTGCGTGATCGAGCCGATGGTGAAGCCGATCGCGCGGTTCGGCGACTCGGAGGTCAGCGCGCCGGTCTGGTTGAGCGAGTAGGTCTGGGCGAGCAGCGTGCCGGGGCGACTGGTGCCGCCGCTGGAGTCGGCGATGGCGGTGCCGCTGGTCTCGTCGAGGCGCCAGTAGAGGTACGGCGAGTCACCGTTGACCTCGGTCGTTGTAGGCCCAGAACGCCGCGGCGGCGCTCAGGGTCGAGACCGGGTTCGCCATGGTCTTCTTGAAGGCGGCGTCAGCCGGGCCGACACCGACGCCGACGGCCATGGCGGCGACGGCGACCGTCGCCGCGGCGCGACGCGCGCGCGGGTGGCGCGAGGAGGAGGACGACGACTCGGTCCCGTTCGTGGGATCGTCCTGGTCGTCGTCCTCGGACCTGCGCGACCCGGGGAAGGCGGTGACGACGCACCAGCCGAGGAAGAGTGCCGTGGCCCCGAGCGGGAGCCAGTTGTGCTCGGCCATCCAGAAGATCGGCCGGCCCACGTAGGGGACTCGCACGACCCCGACACCGAGGACGTCGTCGACCGAGACCTTGGACGAGTCGGCCTGGCGGTTGGCGTCGCCCTTGAGGACGAGCTTGCCGTCGGCCTCACGGCTCTCCAGCCGGTGGGTGCGCGTCTTGCTGGGGTGGTCGGGGTCGGTGACGGTGATGACCTGACCCTCGGCGAGCTTGGCGGCCGGGACGGTGCGGGTCACGACGATGTCGCCCACGTGGATCCGGGGCTCCATCGAGCCGGACATGATCACCCGCGGGGTCCAGCCGGCGAGCAGCGGAAGCAGCGACCACAGCACCAGGGAGATGACGAGCGCGAGGGACGCACGCGCCACGCTGACCCGGAGCACCTGGCCCCAGCGGGGCTCGCGCCGCGCCTGCGCCGCTGCGGACGCCCTGGCCGCGGCCATCGCCGCCATGGCCGACATCGCCGACGACGCCGCGGCACCCCCGACCGAGACGGCAGCGTCGGTGGACGCGTCCGTCTCGGCGGGGCGCTGGGCGCGAAGCGAGGAAGTAGCCATGACGAGGTTGCGGTGTCCCGGGGGGTAGGAGGGTCGGTCGATCAGCTGTTCTGGGACTCCCAGGTGAAGCCGAGCGCAGCGGAGCCGCCCTGGGCGGAGTCCGGGGTGGAGGCGCTCAGCGTGTAGGTCACCTTGTAGGTCTTGGTGACGGTGCCGGCGGCCGGGGCCCAGGTGCCGACGCCCGAGGCGAAGTCGGTCTTGTTGTTGCCGAACGAGGAGGCCGTGCCGTCGAAGACCGTGGTGCCGGCGGTGAAGCCGGTGCAGTTGCTGAAGGAGCCGCCGGTGCCCTCCTCGACCTTGAGGTTGATGCTGTCGGCGAGCGACTTGGTGGTGGCGTACGACGTGCCGTAGAGCTTCACCGTCGAGGCGAGCGTGCCGGTCGAGGTGACCACGATGCACTTGCTGGCGGTGGCGCCGGGCTTGAGGTTGGTGGCGTTGAAGAGAGCGGTGTTGCTGTCGTCGTCGGCCAGGGCCACGGAGCCGGAGGTCCAGTTGTTGGTGGGGCTGGCGGTGGTCGCGGAGAACGCCGAGTACGACGACTGCCAGACCATGCCGCCACCGGCAAGGAGGGCCAGCGGAACGGCCGCGCCGGCAACGAGCTTCTTGGGGGTGAGGTTGAGCTTCGACATGGTGTGTTCCTTCTCAGATTCGGGACCGAACCGCAGGGGTGGGCCGGTGATTGAAAGTTCACACGACATGTCGGCCGGATGCCAACAAAACGGACTGTTCCGGCTTTAAGGGTCCAAATCGGGACTAGACCGGAGCGTGGCTGTCCATGTTTGTCACGATTTCTTGGTCACACCACTAGCCACGGCGCTGATCCGTGTGTTATATGCCGAAATCGCCCAAATCACCCCAGCGCCGACGAAGGTCAAGGCGCTCGAGACGAGCACCGCGGACGACCACCCGTCGACCAGCTTCGCGGCCCCGACACCGCTCCCGGCGTGGCTCAGCACCACCGAGAAGACGGTGATCCCGCAGGCCGCGCCGAGGTAGCGGGCGGTGTTGTTCGACCCGCTCCCCATGGCAGCCCGGTCCCCCGGCACGGAGGCCACCGCCTCGCGGCCGAGCACCGCGTTGAGCACCCCGGTGGCCAGGCCCGAGACGACCAGGGACGGCAGCAGCCACCAGGGCGACGAGCCGCCCCGATGCCGAGCGCGAGCAGCTGGCCGGCCCCCACGACCAGGGCCATCGCGCCGGCGATCAGGGTGGGCCCGGAGACCCGGATCCGGACGCGGCGTACGAGCAGGGAGGTGACGACGCTGGTCGCCGACCAGCCGAGTACCAGCCAGGTCGCGGTCCAGAGCGAGCCGCCGAGCCCGAGCTGCACGAAGGTGGGGACGTTGGAGGTCATCCCGATGATCCCGACGCCGAGCACCAGCGCGCCGAGCGTCGCGGCGAGGAAGCCGGGGGAACGCAGCAGGGCGAGGTCGACCATCGGCTCGGCGACCCGCGACTCGACCAGGGCGTACGCCGCGAGGGCCAGCGCACCACCGGCCAGCAGCAGCACGGTCGTCGTCGAGAACCCGGACCGTGACGCCGTGAGTCCGCTGACCAGGAGCGTCAGGGCGACGGCGAGCGTGAGCACCCCAGCCCACGTCCAGCCGGCGACGCTGCACGGCCGCGGACTCGGGCAGCCAGCGGACGCTCGGGACGACCAGCAGCAGGGCCACGAGTCCCACCACCGCGTAGGTCTCGCGCCAGCCGGTGCCGACGTCGAGCCCGGCCGCGAGCAGGGCACCGGCGCTGATGCCGAGCCCGACGCTCGCGCCCCAGATCCCGGTGGCGCGGGCCCGGTCGGCCGGCTGCGGGAAGGCATGGGCGAGCACGGCCAGCCCGCAGGCGAGGACCGCGGCCCCGCCGACGCCCTCGAGCACCCGGGCGCCCACGAACACCACGGTGTCCTGGGCGACGGCACAGGCCAGCGCGCCGAGACCGAGGAGGCGTCAGCCCCGCGACGTAGGTGCGCCTGCGGCCGACGGCGTCACCGACGGCACCCGAGCCGAGCAGGGCCGCGGCGAGGCCGACGCTCATCGAGCTGAGGATCCAGGCCCGGGCGCCGGATCCCGCGCCGAGGTCGAGGGCGGTCTGCGGGACCGTCGCCATCGGGGTCACGTAGGTGACCAGCACCAGCGCCGTACCCAGGGCGACCAGGGTCAGCGGGCGGTCCGGGCGCACGTCAGCCTCCGAGGAAGTCAGTTTGACTTTCAAACTCATAGCCGGAAACATAGCAGCCGTGTCCACCCCCCAGACCCACGCGATCGCGCTGGCCGACCTCCCCGGCCGTCCGTGCCCGCTGGCCGCCGGCCTGGAGCTGGTCGGCGAGCGCTGGGCACTGCTGGTCGTCCGCGAGCTCGCCCTGGGCGCCCACCGCTTCACCGAGATCGTCGCCGGCACCGGGGCGCCGCGAGACCGCATCGCCGCCCGGCTCAAGGCGCTGACCGACGTCGGCGTGGTCGAGCGTCGGCAGTACCAGTCGTCCCCCGACCGCTTCGAGTACCACCTCACCGAGTCCGGCATCGCCCTGCTCCCGGCCCTCGACGCCCTGCTCAGCTGGGGACGCGACTGGGCCGTCGACCCCGACGACCCCGACCTCCGCCGCCACCGGACCATCCCCCGACCCCAGGAGACCCGATGACCGACCAGCTCAGCAGCGACCCCACCCTCGAGGAGGCCGACTGGGGCGAGGAGCGCTCCCGCACGGTCACCTGGCAGGACCCGCTGGCGTCGGCGCGAGGCCGGCCTCGAGATGGCGGGCATCGACTACATCCACGCGATGATCGCGGGCCGGATCCCGCCGCCGCCGATCTCCAAGCTGATCCAGATGGACCTCGCCGAGGCCGAGCCGGGCCGGGTCGTGTTCACCTGCACGCCCGACGAGTCGGCGTACAACCCGATCGGTGCCGTCCACGGGGGCCTGGTCTGCACCCTGCTCGACTCGGTGGCCGGCTGCGCGCTGCACACCACGCTGCCGCAGGGGAAGGGCTACACCTCGGTCGAGATCAAGGTGAACTACCTCAAGCCCGTGCGCGCCTCCAGCGGCCCGCTCACCGCCGTCGGCACCGTGGTCAAGGCCGGCTCGCGCGTCGGCTTCACCGAGGGCGTCGTCACCGACGCGTCCGGCGCGGTCGTGGCCACCGCCACCAGCACGCTGCTGGTCTTCGACCTCTGAGCTGAGCGCGGCTCGGTTTCCCCGGGCGCCCGGGGAAACTGCGGGCTGGCGGGCAATACTTCGCCTGCCAGCCACCAGAATTGCCCGCCAGCCCCGTCCGTTACGTCCGGGCGCGCTTGCGCGAGGCCTTGCGCTCCTTGGCGATCTCGTCGCGGTAGGCGTGGAAGTCGACCTCCATGGTGTGCCGCTTGGAGGCGACGAACCGCTTGCGCAGCGCCTCGTCGTACGACGCGATCTGGGCCCGCATCTCCGGGACGCCGGGCAGCGCGCCGACTCCCGTGACCAGGTCGCCGACCCACTCGGCCTGCGCCTCGGCCAGCGGCATGATCGCGCCGAGCGGCTGGATCAGCCCGAGGAAGTAGAGGCCGGGGTGGTCGGGGTGCGCCACCCGCCGGTAGAGCTCGACGTGGTTGTCCTCGGCGCGCACCACCGTGTCGCCCAGGAACGGGAAGCTCACCTTGTAGCCGGTGCAGTAGACGACGACGTCGTACTCCCCCGAGCCGCCGTCGGCGAAGAACACCTTCGAGCCCTCGAAGCGGTCGATGTTGGGCCGGACCGTGATGTCGCCGTGGCCGAGCCGGTTGAGCAGGTCCTGGCTGACCGTCGGGTGCGCGTGCAGCACGTCGTGGTCGGGCTCCGGCAGGCCGTAGTCGGTGACCTTGCCCTGGGCGAGCCGCAGCAGGCCCGCCATCACCTTCTGCTGGACCTTGAGCGGGGCGCGCACGAGCGGCGAGTCGGTGAGGTGGTCGGTCGGGATGCCGAACATGTACTTGGGCAGGATGTGCGCGCCGCGACGCATCGCGAGGTCGGTCGACGCGGCCACCCGGGTGGACTCCACGGCGATGTCGCACGCCGAGTTGCCGATGCCGAGGACCAGCACGCGCTTGCCGACGAGCGGGTCGGGCGTGCGGTAGTAGTGCGCGTGCAGCTGCTCGCCGGGGAAGCTGTCCGCCCCCGGGAAGGACGGCTCGGGCCAGCGCGGGTCCCAGTGGTGCCCGTTGGCGACGACGACCTCGCGGTAGCGACGGGTCTCGGGCTCGCCGCCGTCGCGAGAACGCACCGTCACGTCGTACCCGTCGTCACCGGGGACGACCTTGATGACCTCGGTGCGGAAGGTGATCCGGTCGCGCAGGCCGAAGTGGTCCACGTAGTCGTCGAAGTACTGCGCGATCTGGCGGTGGTCGGGGTAGTCCGGCAGCGACTCGGGCATCGGGTAGGCGGCGTACTCCATCATCTGCCGCGAGGTGTTGATGTGCAGGGACTCGTACGCCGAGGACATCTCGTTGTCGTTGCCGTAGCGCCAGTTGCCGCCGATGCCGCTGCCGGCCTCGAAGCAGTCGAAGGCGACTCCTCGGGCGGACAGCACCTGGGCCATGGCGATGCCCGAGGACCCCGCGCCGATGATGCAGACCTGCGCTTCACGAGCTCCCGAGACGGTCCCTGTCATGGGGCCCGATCCTACGACCGGTCGGCGCGCCTGTGGGGGGTGTCCACCTCGCGGGTAGATTGCCCGAGTGACGATTCTCGATGACGCCCGCGAGGGCATGAACACCGACATCCGCATCCAGGACGACCTCTTCGGGCACGTCAACGGTGCCTGGCTCGACACCGCGGAGATCCCGGAGGACCGCTCCTCGTGGGGTCCGTTCGTGATGCTGGCCGACACGGCGGAGGAACACGTCCGCGAGATCATCGAGGCGTGCGCCCAGGGCCAGGTCTCGGGCGACGAGGCCGACCAAGATCGGTGACCTGTTCGCCAGCTTCATGGACGAGGACCGCATCGAGGAGCTCGGCCACACCCCGATCCTGCCGCTGCTCGAGCAGATCGACGCGATCGCCGACCTCCCCGGCCTGGCCACCTTCCTCGGCACCTTCGAGCGACGCGGCGGCGGTGGCTTCTTCGGCTCGTTCGTCGACAGCGACGACCGCAACTCCGACCGCTACGTCGTCAACGTGCTGCAGGGCGGGATCGGGCTGCCCGACGAGACCTACTACCGCGAGGACAAGTTCGCCGAGATCCGCGAGAAGTACGTCGCCTACCTCGAGCGCATCCTCACCCTGGCCGAGCGCCCCGACCCCGCCGGCACCGCGGCGAAGGTCCTCGCGCTGGAGACCCGGCTGGCCAAGGGCCACTGGGAGCGGGCCGAGACCCGCGACGTCATCAAGACCTACAACCTGACCACGCTCGAGGACCTCAAGGCGACCGTGCCGAGCTTCGACTTCGACGCGTGGATCACCGCGCTCGGAGGCACCGAGGCCACGATCGCGGAGACCGTCGTACGGCAGCCGTCGTACTTCGCCCACCTCGAGACCGTGCTGGCCGACACCCCGATCGAGGACTGGCGCGCGTTCCTCACGGTGCGCGCGATCCGCACCGCGGCGGCGTACCTGTCGGGTGCGTTCGTCGAGGCCAACTTCGACTTCTACGGCCGCACCCTGTCCGGCACCCCCGAGCTGCGCGCCCGGTGGAAGCGGGGCGTGGGCCTGGTCGAGGGTGCGCTCGGTGAGGCCGTCGGGCGCGAGTACGTCGCCCGGCACTTCCCGCCGCGCTCGAAGGAGATGATGGACGAGCTGGTCGCCAACCTGCTCGAGGCCTACCGCCGCTCGATCACCGACCTCGACTGGATGACCGAGGAGACCAAGCAGCGGGCCTTCGAGAAGCTCGACACGTTCGTCCCGAAGATCGGCTACCCGAAGAAGTTCCGCGACTACTCCGCGCTCGAGATCAGCGCCGACGACCTGCTCGGCAACGTGCTCGCCGCGACGGCGTTCGAGACCGACCGCGAGCTGCGCAAGATCGGCTCCCCGGTCGACCGCGACGAGTGGTTCATGCTGCCGCAGACCGTGAACGCCTACTACAACCCCGGCACCAACGAGATCTGCTTCCCGGCCGGCATCCTGCAGCGGCCGTTCTTCGACGCCGACGCCGACCCGGCCGAGAACTACGGCGGGATCGGCGCGGTCATCGGTCACGAGATCGGGCACGGCTTCGACGACCAGGGAGCGCAGTACGACGGCGCGGGCAACCTCAACGACTGGTGGACCGCCGACGACAAGGCTGCCTTCGAGGTGAAGTCGAAGTCGCTGATCGAGCAGTACAACGTCTTCGAGCCCCGCGAGCTCCCCGGCGAGCACGTCAACGGCGCGCTCACCGTGGGCGAGAACATCGGCGACCTCGGTGGCCTGACCATCGGGCACCGCGCGTACCTGATCTCGCTCGAGGGCCAGGACATCCCCGTCCGCGACGGACTGACCGGTCCGCAGCGGCTGTTCCTGAACTGGGCCTACGTGTGGCGCACCAAGCGCCGCAAGGAGCTCGCCCTGCAGTTCCTCACCACCGACCCGCACAGCCCGCCGGAGTTCCGCGCCAACATCGCCCGCAACCTCACCGAGTTCCACGAGGCCTTCGACGTGCAGCCCGGCGACGCCCTCTGGCTCGACCCCGAGGACCGCGTCCGGATCTGGTAGCTCGCCGAGCAGGGGACTTCTGGTTGCCCGCAGTACGCCGAGCGGGCACTCGATGCACCCCGCTCAGCGGTGGTACGCTCACCCGGAAATCGGGACCCAGCTCCACCTGCAGCTGTTCGCTGAGGAATCGGCCCTCGTCACGGAACGTCATCGAACTCGCTCGACAGTCATGCGCCGTTCACCGCCGTCGTGCTCGGTAGCCGCGTATCGGCCCAGTCCTTGATCCGCGCAGCGCAGGTCGGCTGAGATCGGCAACCGGTCCTCGAGCTCGCCGAGGTAGGAGTTGTCCGGGTCCCACAGCGCGAAGTCGCAACCCGACCTCGGCCATGAAGCGGATCAAGACCGCGTTTGCCGGGTGTCCCGAGCAGCAGTCGCCTGGGCGAATGCACGCTGCGAGTCAGGGTCCGCTGCGCTCTGCTCCTCCGTCATGGGCGCCATTCTCGTGCCCCCGGGAAGGTCGAGTCCCAGCTCGGCTCGGTGCGGCCAACCAGAACCCCCCGGTCGGCGCCGTACGGGCCACCAGAACTCCCCTCTCGGCGTCTTGTGAGGGACCCTTCCGCGGGGATAGCCTGTGGCATCAGTGGTGCGTAGTACGAAACGAGTTTCACGATGCGCAACAAACTCCACCGCGGCCGGCAGACCCGGAACCAGGCCATCCAGCGCCTTCTCGAACACGCCCGCTACGAGGTCCTCCCCACCGCCACGACCGAGGAGAAGGTGCTCACCTCGGTCCCGAAGGACGTCGCCGTCACGGTGACCGCGTCGGCCTCCAAGGGCCTCGAGGCCACGCTCACCCTCGCGGAGTCACTCGCCAAGGCCGGCTACATCGCCGTACCCCACCTGGCCGCGCGGATGATCCACGACTTCAACGAGGTCGAGGAGATCCGGCGCCGCCTCGGGGAGGCCGGCATCACGAGCGTCTTCGTGCCCGGCGGGGACGCCGACCCGGTGGGCGTCTACCCCGACTCCTTCAGCCTGCTCGAGGACCTCGCCCGGCTGGAGAAGCCGTTCAGCCACGTCGGCATCGCCGGCTACCCGGAGTCCCACCCCAAGATCCACGACGACCTCACCGTCCAGGCGATGTGGGACAAGCGCCGGCACGCGACCCACATCGTCAGCAACCTGACCTTCGACGCCGGCGCGGTGAAGTCGCTGGGTGGAGCGCATGCGCGCCCGCGGCATCACCATGCCGGTGCTGCTCGGCATGCCCGGCCCGATCGACCGGGCCAAGCTGCTCTCGATGGCCACCAAGATCGGCGTCGGTGAGTCCACCCGGTTCCTGTCCAAGAACGCCGGCTTCTTCGCCAAGCTCGCGGCTCCCGGCGGCTGGACCGGCCAGAAGTTCCTGGAGGAGGTCTCCACCGTCGCGATGAAGCCGGAGTCCTTCATCGAGGGCCTGCACGTCTTCACCTTCAACCAGATCGCCGCGACCGAGGAGTGGCGTCAGCAGCTGCTGGCGGAGGTCACGAGCTAGGCGACACTGGGCCGTCGTACACAACGGACAGGGCGGGCGGGCAAGTCTGAGGGCGGGAGGGTGAAGTACTGCCCGTCCGCTAACGGTTTCCCCGGGCGCCCGGGGAAACCGCGGCTCTCTCCACCAGCGCCCCCAGCGCGTGCTCGAGGCCCTGGTTGCCGGTCGGCACGACGGTGAGCGGGAGGCCGATCCGGGCGGCGGCGTCGTCCGCCAGGGCCCGGAGCTCGGGGGTCTCCTCCTGGGCGAGCCAGACGACGCGGGTGTAGTGGCGGAAGTACTCGTCGCGCAGCTCCGGCCAGCGGTCGAGCCCGAGCTCGGTCTCGACCGTGCGCGCGAACGACTTCACCAGGAAGTCGGTGAGCAGGTAGGTGCCGGGCTGGTCGGCGAAGAAGGCCTCGATCCGGCTGGCCCCGGCGTACACGTCGTAGCAGTGCAGCCCCTCGAGCCGCCGCAGCCCGAGCCGCTCGCACACCTCGTCGAGGGCGCCGTAGGTGCCGCAGTCGGCGTACCCCACCACCACCGAGTCGTACGACGCCCGCAGCTCCTCGGCGAGCCGGGACACCTCCCCCGCGATCTTCTGCGGCTGGTTGTGCAGCAGCGGAGGAAGCGGGTGTACGTCGACCGGCCAGCCGTGCTGCTCGACGATCCGGGCAGCCGGCTGGGCGATCGCGCCGCAGGCGATCAGGGCGGTCCTAGGGGAAGGCGAGGAGGTCGACGAACCGGTCGTTGAACTCAGGGCGGTCGGAGAGCTCGACATACTCCACCTCCTTCAGCAAGGTGGCCGCGCCCTCGCGCTCGCGCAGGGACAGCAGGGCCATCTTCGCTCCCTCGCCCGCGACGTTGCCCGCGGAGACGATGCGGAGCACGGGCAGCTTCGGCACCAGCCCGATGCGGACGGCCGAGGCCGGCGAGAGGTAGGAGCCGAACGAGCCCGCCAGCAGGACCTGCTGGATGTCGCCCTGCTCGAGTCCGAGCTGCTCGAGCAGCAACGTCCAGCCGGTCGAGATCGCGGCCTTGCCGAACTGCAGCTCACGCACGTCGCGCTGCGAGAGGTAGACGGTGTCGGCGACGTCGGTGTCCGGGGACGGGCCGGTGCAGCACGAACACCCGCTCCTCCCCGATCCGGAGCAGCCGGTCGGCGAGCTTCGGCGCGAGCGTGGCCGCGTCCTCGTCGGGGATGAAGCGCCCGCTGTGGTCGAGCAGCCCGACCTTGGCGAGCTCGGCGACCGCGTCGACGAGACCCGACCCGCACAGCCCGCGGGGCTCGACGTCGCCGATGACCTGGAGCTCGACCCCGGTCTCCAGGTCGAGCTTGACCACCTCGATGGCACCGTCGGCGGCCCGCATGCCGCAGCGGATCGCGCCGCCCTCGAAGGCCGGGCCGGCGGGTGCCGCCGTGGAGACGATCGTGTCGCCGTTGCTGAGCACGATCTCGCAGTTGGTGCCGACGTCGATGAACAGGCGGGTGCGCTTGTCGCGGTCCATCCCGGTGGCCAGCATGCCGGCGACGATGTCGCCGCCGACGTAGGCACCCAGGGCGGGGAACATCGCCGCCCGCGCGCGCGGGTGGAGGTGGAGCCCGACCTCCTCCGCGAGTACGACGGGAGGCTGCGACGTGGTCTGCACGAACGGCGCCACCCCGAGCGGCTCGGGATCGATCCCGAGGGCGAGGGCGGTCATGGTCGCGTTGCCGGCGATCGCGACCTCGTAGACGTACGCCGGATCGACACCGCCCTCGACGCAGACCTGCTGGGCCAGCTCGTCGAGCGTCTCGCCCGCCAGCGACTGCAGCCGGCCCAGCGCCTCGGGATCCATCATCGTGGCGCTGATCCGGGTGATCACGTCGCCACCGAACGGCTGCTGCTTGTTGAGCCGCGAGGCGACCGCGACCGGGGTGCCGGTGCCGAGGTCGAGCAGGGTCGCGACGACCGTGGTGGTGCCGAGGTCGAAGGCGATCGCGTAGCGGCGGTCCGTGGTGTCGCCCGGGCTCGACGTCGATCAGCGCCTCGTCGACGACCACGGCGGTCACCTTGAAGTCGGCCTCGCGCAGCACCTTCGGCAGCCGCCGCAGCACCGGCAGGTCGACGGTGAGCTCGAGGTCGTCGATGGCGTCGGTCAGTCGGGCCAGGTCGGTGCGCTGGTCGGACAGGGTCGGGTCGGCGAGCTCGACGTACCGCTTCTGCACCGCCGGCCGCAGGATCACCTGGCGCCCGACGCCCACGGTCGCCGCCTTGGGCCGGGTGGTCAGCGGCGGGACCTCGACCTTGAGGTCCTGGGTCGCCGTGGCCAGGCAGGCCAGGCGCCAGCCGCCGGCCAGCTCGGTGGGCGAGAACGTACGCCGGTCGTGGCGCGAGATCGGCGTCTGCACGTCGAGCCGCACCTTGCACTTGTGGCAGGTGCCGTGACCACCGCAGGTGGAGTCGATCGCGATGCCGTTCCACGAGGCGGAGTCGAAGACGCTGACGCCCGGGGGCACGCGGACGTCGCGGTCCTGTCCGTCGAGCACGGTGAAGGACAGCTGCACGCGGCCGGTGCCGTCGTGCGGCTCCACGCTCGTGCCGGGCGGAGCCAGCAGCCCCTCGCGGCCGACCTGGCCGAGCGAGGTGGCGAGCTCCTCGGCGGGTTCGGAGAACTCCTGGCCGCCGGGCAGGGGCGAGGTCACGTGACGGCGGCCGCCTGCGCCGCCTCGTCCGCCAGCTTCTGGGCCGCCTGGGCCGCGCGGTGCCGGGAGATCCACTCCATCCCCCAGTCGTCGTGGCCGAGCAGCAGGTCGGTCGCCTTGACCGCCGAGACCACCGACGGCGTGCGCGCGTCCATGATCGCGCTGGTCAGCCCGGCGGTCATCGCCATCGACAGGAAGGTGCCGTTGAGCTCGTGGCGCCCGGGCATCCCGAAGGAGACGTTGGAGCAGCCGCAGGTCATGTTCAGCCCGTAGTTGTCGCGGATCCGGCGCATCGTCTCCAGCGTCGCGAGGCCGTTGGTGACGTCGGCGCCGATCGGCATCGCCAGCGGGTCGATGACGATGTCCTCGAGCGCGATGCCGTACTCGGTCGTCGCGACCCGCACGATCTTGTCCACCAGGGCGAGCCGCTTGTCGGGCTCCATCGGGATCTCGTCGACGTCGTTGGGCAGGGCGATCACGGCGGCGTCGTACTTCTTGACGAGCGGGAGGATCTGCTCCATCCGCTCGTCCTCGGCGGTGATCGAGTTGACCAGCGCCCTTCCCTTGTACGCCGACAGCCCGGCCTCGAGCGCCTCGACCACCGAGCTGTCGATGCACAGCGGCAGGTCGGTCAGCTCCTGGATCATCGTGACGACCTTGGCGAGCAGCTCGGCCTCGTCGACCAGCGGCACGCCCATGTTGACGTCGAGCACGTCGGCGCCGCCCTCGACCTGCGCCTTCACGTCGCGCTCGACGGCCGAGAGGTCACCGGCCTTGATCTGCTCCTGGAAGATGCGTCGGCCGGTCGGGTTGATGCCGCTCGCCGATGATGCAGAAGCGGTGCATGCCGCCGATCACGACCTCCTTCGAGGCCGACCGGATGCGGGTCTCCTGCAGCGCGACGCCCATCAGGCGAGCACCTTCGCGCGCTTGGTCTTGAGCAGGTCCTTGGCCTTGCGGACGCAGCCCGGAGGCGTCGGCCGCGTAGCCGTCGGCACCGACCGCGTCGGCGTACTCCTGGGTGACCGGCGCACCGCCGACCATCACGATCACGTCGTCGCGCATGCCGGCCTTCTGCAGCGCGTTGATGTTGGCCTTGAACATCGGCATCGTCGTGGTGAGGAACGCCGAGAAGCCCGACGATGTCGGGCTGGTGCTCCTGGATCTTGGCCACGAACGTCTCGGGTGCCACCTGCACGCCGAGGTCGATCACCTCGAAGCCGGCGCCCTCGAGCATGATGTTGACGAGGTTCTTGCCGATGTCGTGGACGTCGCCCTTGACCGTGCCCATCAGGAACTTGCCGATGGTCTCCACGCCGGTCTCGGCGAGCAGCGGGCGCAGCACCTCCATCGCGCCGGCCATCGCGCGGCCGGCGATCAGCATCTCGGGGACGAAGAAGTCACCGCGTTCGAAGCGGGCACCGACCTCCTCGAGCGACGGGATCAGGGCGTCGAAGAGCAGGCTCTGCGGCTCCATCTCCATGGCGAGCGCCTCGTGGGTGAGGTCCAGCACCTTCGGCGCGTTGCCGACGAGGGTCTCGTCGTACAGGCCCTTGAGAATCTCTTCCGGTGTCATGCCGTGTCCCTTTCTGGACCCTTCGTGGGCGTGCCGTGACGGAGGAGCTCGGAGAGCTCCGCCGTCTGGTCCTTCAACAGGCGACCGAGCGTCGTCGACCCGGTCCTCGAGCCGCGCCGTGGGTCCGGAGACCCCCACGGCAGCGACCACGTCCTTGTCCGACCCGAAGACCGGTGCGGCCACACCGGCGAGCCCGACCTCGAGCTCGTCGCGGGTGATCGCGAAGCCGCGGGTGCGGGCCTGCGCGAGGTCGACGTCGAGGTCGCCCCGGGTGCGCAGGGTGTGCCCGGTCGGCGTCTCGAGCCGGCCGGTCGGCCGCGGCATGGCGTCCCAGGCGAGCAGCACCTTGCCCAGGGCCGAGCTGTGCGGCGGGATCTCGATGTCGGTCCAGTCGCGGGCACCGAGGAGGTAGGTCGAGTCGACCTGGGCGATGTGGGCGATGTTCACGCCGTTGGCGACCGCGAGGTGGACGTCCTCGCCGGTGCTCTCGCCGATCCGCTCGAGCATCGGCCGCGCCAGCCGGGCCAGCTGGGCGTTGCGGTCGTGGCGGGCGGCGTAGAGGACGAACAGCGGGCCACCGACGTACTCCCCGGGCGCGGAGCGCTCCAGCAGCCGGTTGTTCTCCAGCGCCGCGAGCAGGCGCGAGGTGGTGGAGCGGGCCAGGCCCAGGGCCTCGGTGGCCTCGGCGAAGGTGACCGGGTGGTCGGCCTCGACGACGTAGGTGAGCAGCGCAGCAGCGCGGTCGACCGCCTGGGTCCCGCCCTGGTTGCTGGTCGTCTCGACGACCGAACTGCTGGTCACTCTTGACCGCCCTTCCCTCTCCGGTCCAAGGTGTCTCTAGGCGACACTCCCACGATGTGGAACTGGTTGCCCACATGGTGAGGCTAGGTTTTCCCCTAGGCCCCGGTCAAGCACCGCAACAGAACAGATTCAGCAAAGAGATCCAGCAAGAGATCCAGGGAGACTCACGAGATGTTCCGCAACCAGATGCCGCGCTACGAGATCCTCTCGGCGGACGCGATGGCCACGCTCGACGCCGGCTGGCGGCGGCTCGTCTCCGAGCTCGGCGTGGAGTTCATGAGCCAGCGCGCGCTCGACCTGCTCGGCGCGGCCAGGGCCAGAAGGTCGAGGAGAACAAGGTGTTCTTCGACCCCGAGTGGATCCTCGAGCAGGTCGCCAAGGCGCCGCGCGAGTTCGACGTCCAGGCGCGCAACCCCGCCAACACCATCCACATCGGCGGCGACTCGATGGCCTTCGGCGCGGTCTACGGTCCGCCGTTCGTGCGCCAGGGCGAGGTACGCCGCGACGCGACCATGGACGACTACCGCAACTTCACCAAGCTCGCCCAGTCCTTCCCGATCCTCGACTCGGCCGGCGGCGTGATCTGCGAGCCCAACGACACCCCGCTCGACAGCCGCCACCTCGACATGACCTACGCGCTGGCGACGCTGACCGACAAGATCTTCATGGGCAACGTCGTCTCCGGGCCCAACGCCAAGGACACCCTCGAGCTCGCCTCGATCCTGTTCGGCAGCGGCAAGGGCCGCGAGGCCGGCCGCGCGAGCATCACGCAGACGCCCGCGACGATCTCGCTGATCAACTGCAACTCCCCGCTGCGCTGGGACGACCGGATGCTCGACGCGCTCTTCGAGTACGCCGAGGCCAACCAGGCCGTGGTCCTCACGCCGTTCATCCTGATGGGCGCGATGTCGCCGGTGACGATCCCGGCCGCGCTCGTGCAGCAGATCGCCGAGGCCCTCACCGGCATCGCGCTCGCCCAGACGATCCGCCCCGGCTGCCCGGTGATCTTCGGCTCGTTCCTGTCCAACATCGACATGCAGTCCGGCTCGCCGACGTTCGGCACCCCGGAGTCCGGCATCGGCCTGCTCTGCACCGGCCAGATCGCCCGCCACTTCGGGCTGCCGTTCCGCTCCGGCGGCACGCTGACCTCCTCGCAGGTGCCCGGACGCGCAGGCCGGCTACGAGGCGCTGATGACGCTGATGCCGACCTTCCTGGCCGGCACCAACTGGGTGATGCACTCGGCCGGCTGGCTCGAGGGCGGCCTGGTCGCGGGCTACGAGAAGTTCATCGTCGACATCGAGCTGCTGCAGATGATGCAGGTCGAGTTCACCCCGCTGGAGATCGACGAGGAGTCGCTGGCCTTCGGCGCCCACGAGGAGGTCGGCTCGGGTGGCCACTTCCTCGGCGCGATGCACACGATGGAGCGGTTCCGCACCTGCTTCTACCGGCCGCTGCTGTCCTCCTCGGACAACTACGAGAGGTGGATGCGCAACGGCGGCAACGACGCGGCCGCGCGGGCCACGAAGATCTACACCGAGAAGCTCGAGGCCTACGAGCAGCCGCCGCTCGACGAGGCCATCCGCCAGGAGATGGAGGAGTTCGTGAACCGCCGCAGGAAGGAGCTCGGCGACTGATGGCTCCGCTGACCCTCAGCCGCGAGACGGCCAACGCCGGCAACCCCTCCGGCGACTTCGTGATCGTCATCGACTGCCCCGACCAGCCCGGGATCGTGCACGCCGTCTCCGGGTTCCTGGTCGAGCACGGCGGCAACATCGTCGAGAGCCAGCAGTTCGGCGACCGGCTCAACGGTCACTTCTTCATGCGCATCGACTTCTCGATGGCCGACGACACCGCCACCGTCGAGTCGCTGCGGGCCGACTTCGCCGAGGTGGCCGAGCGGTTCGAGATGTCCTTCGAGATCTGGGAGACCGCAGCGCCGTACCGCACGCTGATCATGGTCAGCAAGCAGCTGCACTGCCTCAACGACCTGCTCTTCCGGGACAGCACCGGCAGCCTGCAGATCGACATCCCGGTCGTGGTCTCCAACCACCTCGACGCCGAGCCGCTGGTGCGCAGCTACGGCATCGAGTTCCGGCACATCCCGGTCACCCCGGAGACCAAGCCGGACGCCGAGGCCGAGCTGATGAAGCTGCACGACGACCTCGGCATCCACCTCGTCGTGCTCGCCCGCTACATGCAGGTGCTCTCCGACGACGTCTGCCGCGCGCTGTCGGGCCAGGCGATCAACATCCACCACTCGTTCCTGCCGAGCTTCAAGGGCGCCAAGCCCTACCACCAGGCCTTCGACCGGGGCGTGAAGCTGATCGGCGCGACCGCGCACTACGTGACCGCCGACCTCGACGAGGGCCCGATCATCGAGCAGGACGTCATCCGCGTCGACCACAACCACGACCAGGACCAGCTCGTCGCCGCCGGCCGCGACGTCGAGGCCCAGGTGCTCTCCCGCGCCGTGCGCTGGCACTCCGAGTCACGGGTGCTGCTCGACGGCCACCGGACCGTCGTCTTCCGCTGACCCGTCCCCCGGACGTCATACGAATCGTGGCCTCCAGGCCACCGATTCGTATCGACGTTGCGACGTGGTCGGTCAGCTCAGTCGAAGTCGGCCGCGGTGTACTCCTTCGGCTCGACGAGCACCATCCAGTTGCCGGAGTTGTCGCGCAGCACCGCCTCGACGCCGTACGGCCGCTCCTCCGGGTCCTGGATGAACTCCACGCCCTTGGACTTGAGCTCCTCGGCGGTCTTGCGGCAGTCGTCGGTGGCGAGGCCGAGACCGTGCATGCCGCCCTCGTCCAGCGCGCGGTTGATCGACTCGACCATCTCGGGCGAGTGCGGCGGGCCGGGCTGGGCGAGGTGCACCTGGAGCTCGGGCTGGCTGGGGTGGCGCACCGTGCACCAGCGGTAGTCGCCGAGCAGGATGTCCTCGCCCTCCGTCGAAGCCGAGCACGTCGACGTAGAACCGCTTGGACTCGTCGATGTCCTTGACGAAGACGCTGGCCAGGGAGATGTTCGTGATCATGCGACGACGCTAGGCGCCGGGACGCCTCGCCGGCTTCTCCTGGCTTGCGGTCTTCCGCTCGGCCAGCCCCCACATCAGCACGAAGCAGCCCGGGATCCGCGGCGCGTCGGCACCCCACCGCTGCTGGAACTCGCGCGGGCTCTCGCCGACGATCTCGCGGAACCGGCTGCTGAACGAGCCGAGGCTGCTGAACCCGACGGCGTGGCAGACCTCGGTCACCGTCAGGTTGGTCGAGCGCAGCAGGTCCTGGGCCCGCTCGACCCGGCGCTCGGAGAGGTACGCCGCCGGCGTGATGCCGTAGGTCGCCGGAACAGCCGGTGGAAGTGGTACTTGCTGATGCCCGGCCGTGCCGCGCGAGCGCCTCGAGGTCGAGCGGCTCGGCGAAGTCCCGGTCGATCGGGTCGCGCGCCCGGCGCAGGTGGACGAGCACGTCACCGGGGACACGCCGGCGCGCTCGCTACTCAGCCACCGAAGAGGGTGCCTTGCTCCTCACCACCGAAGACGGGCAGGCCTGTCGACGCCGAGGGTCGTGGCTGGCCTCGACGGCGAGCCGGTCGACGAGGTCGTTCATCGGATCGCCCGAGTGGCCCTTGACCCACCGGAAGGCGACGTCGCCGCGCGCCTCGACGAGGTCGATCAGCGGCTCCCACAGGTCGCGGTTGGCCACCGGCTTCTTCGCGCTGTTCAGCCAGCCGCGCGCACGCCAGCCCGTCCACCAGGAGTTCTTGAAGCAGTTCACGACGTACGTCGAGTCGCTGACCACGACCAGCGGACCCGGCACCGCGAGGACCGCCTCGTAGGCGGCCCGCACCTCCATCCGCTGGTTGGTGGTGGCCGGGTCGTGCCCGGATCCCTGCGGGCCGTCGAGCACCGCCCAGGCCCAGCCCCCGGGCCCGGGTTGCCCCGGCAGGCGCCGTCGGTGAACGCCTCGGTGGGCGCGCTGCATCGTGGGTCTGCTCCTCCATGACTGCACCGCTGGTCTAGACCACTGCCTAGCGGGGTTGCGCATTGCAGTCTACGGTTGCGCCATGAGCAACGCCGTCACGCGAGACGCGCCAGCGGGGTCCAGTCGGTCGACCGGGCGCTGCGGATCCTGGAGATCCTCGCCCGCTCCGGCGAGTCCGGCGTCACCGAGATCGCCGCTGGCGCTCGACGGTCCACAAGAGCACGGCGTTCCGGCTGGTCGCCACCCTCGAGCAGCACGGCCTCGTCGAGCAGGTCGAGGGTCGCGGCAAGTACCGCCTCGGCGTCGGCCTGCTGCGCCTCGCCGGCGCCACCAGCGCGCGGCTCGACGTCGTGCAGGAGGCCCGCCCGCTGTGCAAGCAGCTCGCCGCCGCGACCGGCGAGACGGTCAACCTCGCCACCCTCAGCGGCAACAGCGCGCTCTACCTCGACCAGGTCGCCGGCCCCTCGGCGCTCCAGCCGCACAACTGGGTCGGCCAGCACATCCCGCTGCACGCCACGAGCAACGGCAAGGTGCTGATGGCCTGGCTGCCCGACGCCGAGCTCAGTGACCTGCTGGGCCGGCTGCCGGCGTACACCGGCTCGACGATCACCAGCAAGGCGGCGCTGCGCAAGCAGCTCGAGGACGTCCGCGAGAGCGGGTACGCCGTGGCGGTCGACGAGCTCGAGGTCGGGCTCACCGCGATCGCCGCGCCGGTGCGCAACGCCCACGGCGACGTCGTCTGCTCGATGAGCGTCTCGGGCCCGACCTTCCGGCTGCACCGCCGAACGCGTGACCGAGGTGGTGCCGCTCGCTCGTCGAGGCCGCGGACGAGCTCTCGCACCGGCTGGGCTGGGGTATGCGGTGAATGTCGGCGACCCGGTCCAGACCGGAGGTCTCGATCCGATCGCGAGCCTTGACGGCGGCGCGGCTGGGTCACCATTGTGTTTCGTATAACGCCGAGTCGTTGCGGATAGCGCAACGACGGGGCCAGGACGGATCTCAGATGCCCGAGAACTTCATCGGCGGGACGTGGGTGGCCGCGCAGGAAGGCGGCCGCCGGGAGATCCGCTGCCCCGCCGACGGCTCGCTGGTCGCCGAGATCGACGAGTCCACCCGGGTCGACACCGAGGCCGCCATCGCCGCGGCCCGCGACGCGTTCGACGACGGCCCGTGGCCGCGCACCAGCGCCCGCGAGCGCGGCGACCTGCTGCTGCGCGTCGGCCGACCTGCTCCAGCGCGACAAGGCCGACCTCGCGCGGATGGAGTCGCTGGACACCGGCAAGCGGCTCGTCGAGAGCGAGCTCGACATCGACGACGTCACCAGCGTCTTCCGCCACTTCGGCCGGGTCGCCGACGCCGACGGCGGTCGGGTCGTCGACACCGGCCGCGACGACGTGGTCAGCCGGGTGGTGCACGAGCCCGTCGGCGTGTGCGGCCTGATCACCCCCTGGAACTACCCGCTGCTGCAGGTCTCCTGGAAGGTCGCGCCGGCGCTCGCGGCCGGCTGCACGTTCGTGCTCAAGCCGAGCGAGCTCTCGCCCCACACCGCGATCCACCTGATGCGGCTGCTCGACGAGGCCGGGCTCCCCGCAGGGCGTCGGCAACCTCGTCGCTCGGCGACGGCCCGAACGCCGGAGCCGCGCTCAGCGAGGACCCGCGCGTCGACCTGGTCTCGTTCACCGGCGGCCTCGAGACCGGCAAGCGGATCATGGCGGTCGCGTCCGGCACCGTGAAGAAGGTCGCGCTCGAGCTCGGCGGCAAGAACCCCAACATCGTCTTCGCCGACGCCGACCTCGAGACCGCGCTCGACATGGCGATCACCGCGGTGTTCCTCCACTCCGGCCAGGTCTGCTCGGCCGGCGCCCGGCTGATCGTCGAGGAGTCGATCCGCGACGAGTTCGTCGACGAGCTCGTCGAGCGGGCCCGCGACATCCGGCTCGGCGGCCCCTTCGACGAGAAGGCCGAGACCGGTGCGCTGATCTCCCAGGCCCACCTCGACAAGGTCACGGCGTACGTCGACGCCGGGGTCGCCGAGGGCGCGGTCGTGCTGCTCGGCGGCGCGCGCGCCACCGAGGGCGACGCTGGCCAACGGCTACTTCTTCGCCCCCACCGATCCTGGGCAACGTCACCTCGACGATGAGCGTCGCGCAGGACGAGTCCTTCGGGCCGGTGATGACCGTCGAGACGTTCACCGACGAGGACGACGCCGTACGCATCGCCAACGACTCGATCTACGGCCTGGCCGGCGCCGTGTGGACGCAGGACGCCGGCAAGGGCCAGCGGATCGCGGCCGCGGCTGCGCATGGGCACGGTCTGGATCAACGACTACCACCCCTACGTCGCCCAGGCCGAGTGGGGCGGCTACAAGCAGTCCGGCATCGGCCGCGAGCTCGGCCAGGTCGGGCTCGAGGAGTACCGCGAGACCAAGCACGTCTGGCACAACATCGCGCCCGTCGCCCACCGGCTGGTTCGGCGGAGGCAGTCATGAGCAGCCGCAAGCGGGACCACTGGGACTACGTCATCGTCGGTGGCGGGTCCGCGGGCTGTGCGATCGCCAACCGGATCTGCTGCCGACCCGTCGACGAGCGTGCTGGTGCTCGAGGCGGGTCGTTCCGACTTCCGCATCGACCCGTTCATCCACATGCCGGCGGCGCTGCCGTTCCCGATCGGCAGCCGGTTCTACGACTGGAAGTACGAGACCGAGCCCGAGCCCGAGATGAAGGGCCGCCGGATCTACCACGCCCGCGGCAAGGTGCTCGGCGGCTCGAGCTCGATCAACGGGATGATCTTCCAGCGCGGCAACCCGATGGACTACGAGCGCTGGGCCGGCGACAAGGGCCTCGAGGACTGGGACTACCTGCACTGCCTGCCCTACTTCAAGCGGATGGAGACCCTGCTCGTCGACGGCCACCCGTCGGGCCGACACCTGGCGCGGCGGCAGCGGCCCGCTGGTCCTCGAGCGCGGCCCGGCGACCAACCCGCTGTTCGGCGCGTTCTTCGAGGCCGCCCAGCAGGCCGGCTACCCGCTGACCGACGACGTCAACGGCTACCGCCAGGAGGGCTTCGCGCGCTTCGACCGCAACGTGCACGACGGCCGCCGCCTCTCCGCCGCGCGCGCCTACCTGCACCCGGTGATGGACCGGCCCAACCTCCGCGTCGAGACGCTCGCGATGGCCACCAAGATCACCTTCGACGGCACCCGCGCGACGGGCGTCGAGTACCTCCGCGGCGGCCGCGCGCACCGCTCGGTCAAGGCCGGCGAGGTGATCCTCTGCGGTGGCGCGATCAACACCCCCCAGCTGCTGCAGCTCTCCGGCGTCGGCGACCCCGAGCACCTCCAGCCGCTCGGCGTACGCATGGTGCACGACCTCCCCGGCGTCGGCGAGAACCTCCAGGACCACCTCGAGGTCTACATCCAGTACGCCTCCAAGCTGCCCGTCTCCATCGCCCCCGGGCATGGCCTGGCACCGCCGGCCCGGCATCGGCTACCAGTGGCTCTTCCACCGCCGCGGCCTCGGCGCCACCAACCACTTCGAGGGCGGCGGCTTCGCGCGCAGCAACGACGACGTCGACTGGCCCAACCTGATGTTCCACTTCCTGCCGATCGCCGTGCGGTACGACGGCACGGCGCCCACCGAGGGCCACGGCTACCAGGTGCACATCGGGCCGATGTACGCCGACACCCGCGGCTGGGTCAAGATCGCCAGCACCGACCCGAAGCAGCACCCGAAGATGCTGTTCAACTACCTGACCACGCCCAACGACCGCCGCGAGTGGGTCGAGGCGATCCGGGTCGCCCGCAACATCCTCAACCAGCCGGCGTTCGCCCCGTTCAACGACGGCGAGCTCTCCCCGGGCTCCCGCGTCGAGACCGACGAGGAGATCCTCGAGTGGGTCCGCGAGGACGCCGAGACCGCGCTGCACCCCTCCTGCACCGCGAAGATGGGCCTCGACGACATGTCGGTGACCGACCCGGCCTCGATGCAGGTGCACGGCACTCGACGCCCTGCGCGTGGTCGACGCCAGCGTCTTCCCCTACGTCACCAACGGCAACATCTACGCCCCCGTGATGATGGTGGCCGAGAAGGCCGCCGACCTGATCCTCGGCAACACGCCCCTCCCCGCCGAGGAGGTGCCGTACTACCGGCACCGCGACGACTCACCTCTCTACCCGCCCGGCGACAGCCGCAACCGTGAGGACCACCGATGACGACGACGGCCAGCACCCCCGAGAAGAGTCAGCACAGCGCGAACGGTTCCGAGACCCCGGCGGTGCACGTCGAAGGGCTGTGGAAGATCTTCGGCCCGAAGGCCGACAAGATCATCGGCACCGAGCAGGCCCACCTCTCCCGCAAGGAGCTGCAGGAGAAGACCGGCCACGTCGTCGGCATCCGCGACGTCTCGTTCGACGTCGCTCCCGGCGAGGTGTTCGTCGTGATGGGCCTGTCCGGCTCGGGCAAGTCGACGCTGGTGCGGCTGCTCACCCGGCTCATCGAGCCCACGGCCGGCACCGTCGAGCTCTACGGCGACCGGATCACCGGCGATGGACGACTCGGCCCTGCTCGACACCCGCCGGCGCAAGGTCTCGATGGTCTTCCAGCACTTCGGCCTGCTGCCGCACCGCAAGGTCGTCGACAACGTCGCCTTCGGGCTCGAGGTGCGCGGCGAGGGCAAGGGCCAGCGACGCAACCGCGCCCAGGAGATGGTCGACCTCGTCGGGCTCTCCGGCTACGAGAACAACTACCCCGACCAGCTCTCCGGCGGCATGCAGCAGCGCGTGGGCCTGGCCCGTGCGCTGGCCGCGGACCCCGAGGTCCTGATGTTCGACGAGCCCTTCTCCGCCCTCGACCCGCTGATCCGGCGCGACATGCAGAACGAGGTGATCCGGCTCCACGAGGAGGTCGGCAAGACGATGGTCTTCATCACCCACGACCTCGCCGAGGCCCTCAAGCTGGGCGACCGGATCCTGATCATGCGCGACGGCGAGATCGTCCAGATCGGCACCCCCGACGAGGTCGTCGGCGCCCCGGCCGACGAGTACGTCCGCGACTTCACCAGCGAGGTGCCCAAGTCCCACGTGCTCACCCTCAAGTGGGTGATGCGGCCCGACACCGGCGACGTACCCGCCGACGCGCCCGCCCTCCAGCAGGACCAGATCGTGCGCGACGCGGCCAGGATCGTGCTCGACCACCAGGGCCCGTGCCGCGTCGTCGACGGCGACAAGGTGGTCGGCGTGGTGGACGACGAGGACATCCTGCGCGTGGTCGTCGCCGAGGAAGGCGCCTGAGATGGCCACCGACACCGCACCACCTCCGGAGGCTCCGGAACGCACGGAGACCAAGGAGGAGCAGCCGTACATCGAGCAGGGCAAGAAGCGCCACACCGCCCTGCTGGTGGGGATCATCCTGGTCGGCTGGCTGGTGCTCTACGCCGTGCTCAAGGGCCAGAACACCCGCGAGCTCGGGCTCCAGGACACGACCGCCTTCCACGACAAGCTCAACGAGTTCCGCGACTGGGTGCAGCTGCACGGACCCGACAACTGGTTCTTCGGCGGCGTGCTCGGCTTCATCGGCGACGTCTTCAACAACGTCTTCGTGTTCCTGCAGAAGCTGGTCAGCATCCCGGCCTTCCCCCGTCCGGTCCCGGAGATCGGCTGGCTCGGCGTCGTGGCCCTCCTGGCGTGGATCACGTGGGCGGTCGCCGGGCTGCGCTCGACCATGCTCGTCGTGATCTCGACGCTCTTCTTCGGGATCTTCGGTCTCTGGCAGGACAGCATCGACCTGCTGCTGGTCACGACCCTGGCGGTGCTGGTCTGCTTCATCATCGGCCTGCCGACCGGCATCGCGATGGCCCGCAACCGCACGGTGTCGTCGGTGATCACGCCGGTCCTCGACATCGCGCAGACGCTGCCACCGTTCGCCTACCTGGCCCCGGTCGCACTGGCCTTCGGGATCGGCGCCACGACGGCCATCGTCCTGACCGTCATCTACTCGCTCCCCCCGCTGATCCGGATCACCGAGCACGGGATCAAGTCGCGTTCCCGAGACCACGATCGAGGCGGCGCGGTCGTTGGGCATGACCGGCAGCCAGATGTTGCGGCGGGTGCAGCTGCCGATGGCCAAGCGCACCATCGTGGTCGGGATCAACCAGAGCATGATGGCGGCCCTCTCGATGGCCACCATCGCCGCGCTGGTCAACGGCCCCGGGCTCGGCAAGCCGGTCAACGCGGCCCTGCAGATCCAGAACATCGGCGCCGCCTCGGTGGCCGGCCTGCTGATCGTGCTGATGGCGATCATGCTCGACCGCTCGACGACCGCGGCCAGCGAGCGCTCCGAGAGCATGGGGCGCGCCAGCATCGCGTCGGTCAGCGGCCCCGGCGTGATGCTCAAGGGCGTGGTGCTGGAGAAGCTGCCCCGCTGGGCGACCGAGGACGCCGGCAAGGGCGTCCGCCACCCGCGCCTGACGAGCTCCGGCCGGTGGCTGGTGCGCCTCCTCTGGCTGATCCCGGTGGCGATCGCGATCTACATCTCGCGCACGCAGCTCAACTTCGCCCAGTTCCCCGACCGTGACGTCTGGCCGTTCCTCAAGCCGATCGACGGCCAGTCGGTCACGAAGTACATCAACGACTTCTCCACCTGGTTCATCGACCACGTCGACACCTTCACCCTCGCCCTCAAGAACGACGCGACGAACTGGCTGATCAACCCCTTCCAGGACCTGCTCGCGCAGTCGCCGTGGTGGGTGATGGGCGTGGTCATCCTGGCCCTGTCCTTCGTGCTCGGTGGCTGGCGGCCCCTGGTCAGCTCGGTGATCTGCCTCGCCATCATCTTCGCCACCGGACTGTGGAACGACTCGATGGTCACCCTCGCGATGACGATCATCGCCACCGTGCTGGTGATGATCATCGCCATCGTCCTGGGCGTGGCCATGGGCCGGAACAGACGCGCAGACACGCTCCTACGACCGTTCCTCGACGCGTTCCAGACCATCCCGCCGTTCGTCTACCTGGTCCCCGCGCTGGCCCTGTTCGGGGTCGGACGCTTCACCGCGATCGTGGCCGCACTCGCGTACGCCGTACCGATCGCCACGAAGCTCGTCGCCGACGGGATCCGCGGCGTCTCCCCCACCACGGTCGAGGCGGCCCGGGCCAGCGGCAGCACGACCTGGCAGATGATCACCAAGGTCCAGCTGCCGATGTCGCGCGAGTCGCTCGTGCTGGCCACCAACCAGGGCCTGCTGTACGTGCTGTCCATGGTCGTCATCGGCGGCCTCGTGGGCGGCGGCAGCCTCGGCTACATCGTCGTCTCGGGCTTCTCCCAGGACCAGCTGTTCGGCAAGGGACTCGCAGCCGGCATCGCGATCACTGCCCTCGGCGTGATGCTCGACCGGATCGCCCGATACGCGGCAGCACGCCTCGGGCGCTGACGCACCACAGACGTCTTCGCGGAAGGACCGCGGAGCAGAGCAAAAGAGGAGAACGACATGGCTCGAGGACTGACCCGGGGCCGTACCCGGCTGGTCGCGATCGCCGCCTCGGTGGGTCTCGGCCTCGCCGCACTCTCGGCATGTGGCAGTGGCGGCGACATCAAGAGCGCCGACACCGGCAGCAGCAGTGGCAAGGACTGTGGGGACCTGCGCATCGCCGTCAACCCGTGGACCGGGTACGTCGCCAACGCCCACGTCATCGGCTACGTCGCCAAGACGAAGCTGGGCTGCAACGTCACCTACCCGGACGTGAAGGAAGAGGTCGGCTGGCAGGGCATGGCCAGCGGCTCGATCGACACGATCGTGGAGAACTGGGGCCACGCCGACCTCGTCAAGAAGTACATCGACGAGCAGAAGAGCGTCCAGGACGCCGGCCCGACCGGCGGCGAGGGCCTCATCGGCTGGTTCGTCCCGCAGTGGATGACCGAGAAGTACCCCGACATCACCGACTACAAGAACCTGAACAAGTACGCCGACCTGTTCAAGACCTCCGAGTCGGGCGACAAGGGCCAGCTGCTCGACGGTGACCCGTCGTACGTCACCAACGACGAGGCTCTGGTGAAGAACCTCAAGCTCAACTACAAGGTCGTCGTCGGCGGCAGCGAGGCAGCCCTGCTGACCAGCTTCCGCAACGCCCAGAAGAACAAGACGCCGCTGCTGGCGTACTTCTACACGCCGCAGTGGTACGCCGACGTGGAGGGTCAGGAGCCCACCGAAGGAGTCAAGGACCCGGTCCAGCTCGCGCACGTGGAGCTGCCTCCGTACAAGGAGGGCTGTGACGCCGTGGCCGCGGAGGTCGACTGCGACTACCCGCCGTACCACCTGAACAAGCTGATCGCCACGAAGTTCGCCGAGTCCGGCTCGCCGGCGGTCGACCTGGTCAAGAAGTTCAAGTGGACGAACGCCGACCAGAACACGGTCGGCATGTACATCGGCCAGGACGGCATGTCCCCGGAGGACGCCGCCAAGAAGTGGGTCGAGGCCAACCCGGACAAGGTCGACGCCTGGCTGAAGTAGACAGCTCGACCGAGTGAGTCACACCTCGTGCCCGGGACCGGCTTTCGGTCCCGGGCACGAGCATGTGGTCCCTTTATGCGTATTTCCAGCCGGGCGCTCGGAGGACTCCTACGCTGGCTCTCTCCACACGACCACGGGGGGTCACATGTTGAAGACACGCATCCGCACGGCCGCGCTCCTGGCGCTGGTCAGCAGCCTGCTGCTCGTACCGACGCCGACCTATGCCAACAGCGTCGCCGGCACCACGAACTGCACCGGAAAAGGCAGCATCGTCCCGAGAGTCACCCACTTCCCCCACTACCGGCTCGACGTCACCGTGAAGAAGTCCGGACCCCCCACCTCGCCGACCTGGGGGACGACCTTCCCGACCAACGGCTCGATCTCACCGGAGGCGACTGAGACCAAGGCCTTCGTCTCTCCCTACCCCGAGGGCCAGTGGAGTGATCGTACTGCCCCTTAGAACGTCACCACCGCCAGTGCCAGCTGCACGCGGCGTACCGCACCGACGGGGGCCACCTCCTGGTCGCAGAAGCTGGGCAACTAGTCCTGCGCCGTCGCGCATGCCGTTCTTCCATCGGTGCAGTGCTGACGCGTTCGGCGCCATCTCGGTGTCATGGAAGCCCACCGCGTGCGCAGCTACCGCAACCGCGCGCTACTTCCCAGCGTGACAGCACCTCGCTGCTCAGTGACAGCTGAACCAGCTTTTCACCCGGACGCGCCGGCTCCTTCGGACGTGCAGCATCTACGTCTCCCGCAACGTGACGCGACCGGCGCCCCGCGCCAGTGGCTGCAGAGCAAGGGGCTCTCGTGCAAGAAGCTGGCGTGATCTGACCGGTTTGCTGGACGTGCCCGGAACCTCCTGCGGGGTTCCGGGCACGACTGCGTCACGAACGGGTCAGCACGTTCTTGACAGTGCTCGTCCAGCGCGGGTGATGCTTGACTTCATCGTTTCTCACATCACGCATCACGTTGCACAATACGCAACACGGTCTCGACCGGCTCGACCACCAAAGAGGGTTCTCATGGCCACCGTCCCCGCCACCGCCAACGTCGTCGTCATCGGAGCCGGCATCGTCGGCAACAGCCTGGTCCACCACCTCGCCGAGCTCGGCTGGACCGACATCGTGCAGATCGACCAGGGACCGCTCCCCAACCCCGGTGGGTCGACCGGGCACGCCTCCAACTTCATCTTCCCCGTGGACCACACCCGCGAGATCACCGACCTGACGCTCGACTCCGTGCGCCAGTACAAGGAGATGGGCGTCTTCACCGAGTCCGGCGGCTTCGAGGTCGCCCGCACCGAGGAGCGGATGGAGGAGCTGCGCCGCCGCATGTCCAGCGCGAAGGCGTGGGGCATCGAGGCCGAGCTGGTGGACCCGGCCTTCGTGGTCGAGAAGGTCCCGTTCCTGGACGCCGACCAGATCATCGGCGCCTTCTGGACCCCCTCGGTCGGCGTCGTCGACTCGCTGCGCGCCGGCACGATCATGCGCGAGAACGCCCTGGCCAAGGGCGTGCTGACCGTCGTCCCCAACGTCGAGGTGACCGACCTCGACGTCGAGGACGGCCGCATCCGCCGGGTGCACACCGACCAGGGCGTGATCGAGGCGTCGTACGTCGTGATCGCGTGTGGTGTCTGGAGCCCGAAGATCGGCGACATGGCCGGGGTGCGCATCGCCCTGACGCCCGCCGTGCACCAGATGATCTCGGTCGGCCCGTGCCCGCAGCTCGCCGAGCGGGAGGGCGAGATCTCCTTCCCGATCGTGCGCGACATGGACACGCTCTGCTACGAGCGGCAGCACGGCGCCGACATGGAGGTCGGCTCCTACGCCCACCGCGCGATCCTGCACGACCCCGAGGACATCCCCTCGCTCGACCAGGCCAAGCTCTCGCCCACGGAGATGCCGTTCACCGAGGACGACTTCGACCCGCAGCTCGAGCAGGCGCTCGAGCTGATGCCGGAGCTGCTCGGCGCCGAGGGCGCGGAGATCCGCTACGCGATCAACGGCCTGCTCTCGCTGACCGCCGACGGCTCGCCGATCCTCGGCGAGAGCGAGGTCGGCGGCCTCTGGGTGGCGGCGGCCGTCTGGATCAAGGAGGGCCCGGGCGTCGGCCGCGCGGTCGCGGAGTGGATGACCCACGGCTACTCCGAGATCGACATCGCGGCGAGCGACATGTCGCGCTTCCACGACCACGAGACCCAGCGCGACCACGTGCGGGCGCGCACGTCCGAGGCCTTCATCAAGACCTACGGCATCGTCCACCCCTCCGAGCAGTACGAGTCCGACCGCGGCGTGCGCTGGTCGCCCATGGCCGAGTCGCAGAAGGAGCTCGGCGCCCGGTTCTACGAGACCGTCGGCTGGGAGCGGCCGTGGTGGTACGACTCCAACGCGGCCCTCCTGGAGAAGTACGGCGACGCCGTGATGCCGCGCGAGCACGAGTGGGACGCGCGCTGGTGGAGCCCGATCATCAACGCCGAGCACCTCGCGATGCGCGAGAACGCCGGCGTGATCGACCTGACCGCGTTCTGCATCTTCGACATCACCGGCCCCGGCGCGCTCGCCTCGGTGCAGCAGACCTGCGTGGCGCAGTGCGACGTCGCGGTCGGCAAGGTCATCTACACCCCGGTGCTCGACCCGAAGGGCGGCTTCATCTCCGACCTGACGGTGATGCGCCTGGGCGACGACCACTTCCGCGTGGTCACCGGCGGCGCGCACGGCATGGCCGACCGGAAGTGGTTCAAGGACCACCTCGCCGAGGGCGCCTCGCTCGCGGACCGCACCGAGGAGATCTCGACGATCGGCCTGTGGGGCCCGCGGGCCCGCGACATCCTCACCTCGCTCACCGGCGAGGACGTGACCGACGGTGGCTTCGGCTTCCTCACCTGCAAGGAGATCGACGTCAAGGGCGTCGACGCCCCGGTGCTGGCCTCGCGCATCTCCTACGTCGGCGAGCTCGGCTGGGAGCTCTACGTGCCGTTCGAGCAGGCGGCCCAGCTCTGGGACGCCGTGCTCGGCGCCGGCAAGGACCACGGCGCCGTGCCGGTCGGCATCGGCGTCTACGCGACGACCGGCCGCATCGAGAAGGGCTACCGCGCCTTCGGCTACGAGCTCGACTCCGAGCGCTCCATCATCGAGGCCGGCGATGCAGCGGCCCAAGGTGAAGGCCGCCGACTTCGTCGGCAAGGAGGCCTACCTGGCCCAGCGCGAGAGCGACCCCGCCACGGTGCTGTGCACGCTCACCGTCGACGACCACACCTCGGCGAGCGGCATCAAGCGCTACATGCTCGGCGGTGAGCCGATCCTGACCCGCGACGGCGGGATGCTGACCGACGGTCACGGCCACCACCCCTACGTGACCACGGCCGGCTCGGCGCCGACGCTCGGCAAGCACGTGCTGCTGGCCTACCTGCCGCCGGAGGAGGCGCGCATCGGCAACGAGCTCGCGGTCTCCTACATGGAGGAGCTCTACCCGGTCACCGTCGGCTCGGTCGACGCGACGCCGCTGCTCGACCCCGCCAACGAGCGGATCCGGTGATGGTTGACGTACTCGTCTGCCTCAAGCGGGTGCCGGACTTCTCCGGCGAGGTGCTGCTCTCCGAGGACGCCCAGTCCGCCGACGCGCGGTTCGTGGGCTACACGATGAGCAACCACGACCAGTGCGCGGTCGAGCTGGCCGTGCAGATCGCCTCGGCGACCGAGGGCAAGGTGACCGTGCTGTCCGTCGGGTCCGCCGACTCCGTCGAGCAGCTGCGCTCGGCCCTCGGGGTCGGAGCCACCGGCGCGGTGCTGGTCGAGGCCGACCCGGTGGCGCTGGGCCCGGCCGACGTGGCCCACGAGATCGCGCAGGTGGTCCGCGACCACGAGGCGGCCCCCCACGAAGACGGCCAGGCGTCGTACGGCCTGGTGCTGCTCGGCAACGACGCCGCCGACTCCGGCGACTTCCAGGTCGGCATCCGGCTCGCGCACGAGCTGTCGCGGCCGGTGGTCACCGGGATCATGACCGCTTCGATCGAGGGCGATCGCGCGATGCTGCACTCCGACGGGCCCGACGGGCGCGAGACGTACGCCGTGCCGCTGCCCGCCGTCGTCACCGTGCTCGAGGGCGGTGTCGAGCCGCGCTACCCGACCATCACCGGCCGGATGAAGGCCAAGAAGGTCGAGGTCGAGAACCGCTCGCTCTCGCGGGAGCCCGCGGGCAGCAGCCGGGTGAAGCTGACCCTGCCGCCGCCCACCCCCTCGAGCGCCGAGCTGCTCGGCGAGGGACCGGAGACCGCCAAGGTCGTGGTCGACCTGCTGCAGAAGCTGGGGGTGTCGCGATGATCCTCGTCTACGTGGAGACCTCGGCCGACGGGATCCAGGAGGTCTCGCTCGAGGCGATCACCTTCGCCCGCACCCTGTCCGAGGCCGGCAACGGAGTCCCGATCGACGCGGTGATCGTCGGTCCGGCGCCGGCGGACGCGGCCACGGAGCTGGCGTCGTACGGCGTCCGCAACGTGCACCACGCCTCCGGCGACGACTTCGAGCTCTTCTCCGGAGCCGCGACCGCGACCGCCGTGGCCGCCGCCCGCGAGGCGGCCGGCTCGGTGGTCGTGATGGCCGGCGGCACCAACCGTGGCAACGAGGTCGCCGCCCGCGTGGCCACCCGCCTCGACGTGGCGATGGCCGCCAACGTGGTGTCCTTCCACGGCCTCTCCCCCTTCGTCGTCACCCGCCAGGTCGTCGGTGGCGCCGCCCTGGAGGAGATGCGTCTCGGCAAGCGCCCGGCGATCTTCACGGTCGCCGGCCACGCGGTGGAGCCTGTCCCTGCAGAGACGCCGGGGACAGGCTCGGTCGTGCCACTCGCCGTCGTGCCCTCCCCCGAGGACCTGCTGGTCCGGGTCGCCTCCGTCGAGGGAGTCGACACCGACGACGCCGACAGCCTGAAGTCGGCCCGCGTCGTCGTCGGCGCCGGCCGCGGCGCCGGCGGCCCGGAAGGCTTCGGCGACGTGCTCGAGCTCGCCGACCTCCTCGGCGGCACCCTGGGCGTCTCCCGCGTCGTCACCTCGCTCGGCTGGCGCCCGCACCACGAACAGGTCGGCCAGACCGGCAGCCGGATCTCCCCCGAGGTCTACATCCCGTGCGGCATCAGCGGCGCCATCCAGCACTGGGCCGGCTGCGCGAGCTCCAAGGTGATCCTCGCGATCAACACCGACGCCGAGGCGCCGATGATGACCAAGGCGACGTACGCCGTGGTCGGCGACATGCACGAGGTCGTGCCCGCGATCAACGAGGAGATCAAGCGGCGTCGGGGCTGACCGGTCTCGACGTCATGCCCCTCAGTGCCACCAGATAGTGGTCGAGCGCCTCCGGCGCCTGCTCGAGGGTGATGCTGCCGCGACAGGCCGCCGCGGTGAGCCCGTCCATCACCGCGCGCAGCAGGATCACCTCTCGCTCGTCCGGCGGGTCACCCAAGAGCACCAGCCCGACCGCGTGGCGCGCCAGGGCATCGAGATAGCCATCGTGGTCGTCTCGTAGCTCGATCACCTCGGCGCACGCGTCCCTGCCAGTGAGCTCGCGCCACGCCCGCTCCCGTTCGAGCGCCTCCTCGCCGTCGGGCAGCTCACGCTCGAGCAGCAGGGCCGCGTGCTCCGGGGATCCCTGCACGACTCCCTTGGGGCGGCCGCGATAGCGCGGGTACCGGCGTTGTCGCGCTATCCACGCGACTCCCATGGGCGGCAGCACCGCGGGCGAGTCCAGCGTGCGCCTCAAGGTGGAAGGAGAGACGTTGAGCTCCGCGGCCACGGCCGCGAGGGTGACCGCTCCCGCTCCACCACGAGCCGCCAGCCGGACCACCGCCTCCCGCATCAGGTCGAACCGCACTCCCCAGTCGATCAATTTCGGCATGCGGCGGTTCTATCCCGCGGGCACGACCTAGGCACCCCTCAGCGGAGAGCCTGTGCACAACCCCGGGGGTCTGGTGGGTTGTGGAAGAAGGGCACGCAGTTCCCGACACCCCCATTTCTGGGATGTGCCACGCAGGGATGCAGTTCCCGAGAACCGTTGCCTCGGGAACTGCCACGCAGAGTTGCACGTCCCGGGGGCGACCACCGCTGGTTGAGCCTGTCGGAGCACCCACGCGTCCACAATCAGGCGTTTCGACGAGCTCAACCGACGGGTGGCTCAGGTTGCCTCGTTGTGGACAGAGACGGAGGCAGTTCCCTGGATCCTCCTTTCCGGACTCGCCACGCCGAGGTCGCAGAACCCGAGAACGCTGCCGCGGGAACTGCCACGCGAAGCGCACGTCCCGGGATGCGCTGTGACCCCTGAGGAGCTGGCGACGCACGCCGGGGCGAGCACTGATGAACATGCGAGAACGCGTAGGCGCCGGGCGGTCACAGTCCGGCCACGCGCCTCCGGGCGACCACCGCTGGTTGAGCCTGTCGAAACCACCCACACACCCACGATCAGGGTCTCGACAGGCTCAACCGACGGGTGGCTGAGGTTTGCTCCCACCGGATGCGCAAGAACCAGCGTCACTACACCCCCACCCCTACGCTGACCTGCGTGAACAGGCGCGCGTGGCTGGTGGCAGGGATGTGTCTCCTGCTCGTCGCGGCAGGGGCGGTCGCCTACGCACGCACCCGCGACGCGTGCGGGGACGCGGTCACCAGCCTGCCGGCGTCGAAGTCGAGCTCACCGTTCCTCGACGCCGAGCAGCGCGCCGCGCAGCCCGACCACGACCGGGACGTGCTCGTGAGCACGCTCGCCGGTGATCCGGCGCCGATCGGCGAGGTGCTGGGGGCGGTCGGGTACCACTACGAGCAGTGGGCGCAGGTCTCGGCGTACGCCCAGGGGATCGGCGTGCGCACCCGCGACAACCCCGACTTCACCATGCTGGACGACGAGACGCTGCGGCCGCGGTGGAGCGTCGAGGTGGCGACGAAGCGGTCGACGTACGACGCCAGCGACAAGCGCTACCTGGTGGCGACGATGCCGGCGGGCGCTGCGCCTGACCTGGTGGCGCTCGACGCCGACAACGGCCACCGGATCTGGTGCGCGTCGATGGGACGGCAGCACGGTCAAGGCAGAGGACCCGTTCGCCACGCAGTTCCTCGACGACGAGGACGTGGCGGTGCTGGGTCCGGCGTCGGGGGACAGCGAGCGGGTCGTGCGGTACGACGGCGGCAGTGGCGACCAGGTCTGGAGCCGGACGCTGGACGCGGACTCCGGGGACTTCCTCGGCGACATGGGCGACGACACCCTGCTCGCGGGCGGACGGGCGCAGTTCGAGCTGCTCGACCCCGACTCGGTCGCCAAGAGGCGCGAGGGGACGGCGCTCGCGCTCCTCGACGCCAAGGACGGCAAGACCATCTGGAAGCGGAGCAAGCCTGCGGGCTCCGACCTGCACGTGCTCGGCATCGACTCCGCCGACCCGGACGGCCGTGGTGATGGAGTGGGGCCCGCGGCCGGCGTCGGCCCAGCTGCGCGCGATCAACCACCACGGCGAGCAGGAGTGGAGCGTGGTCCCCGCGAAGGGCGAGCCGTTCGACGCGACCCTGCGCGCCGGTCGGGTCCTGGTGCGCGCGGGCAACCGCTGGTCGGCGTACGACGTCGAGGACGGTCACCGCTTGTGGACGCGGACGACTCCGGCGAAGCCGCAGTTCCTGCCCTACGGCTTCGAGCTCGACAGCGTCCCCCTGCTCGACGACGACCACGTGCTGATCGGCGGCACGACCGCGCTGCACACGATGGACCTCGACACCGGCGAGATGACCTCGGCGCCGCTGCCGACCGACGGCATCAACACCACCTACTGGCCCTACCAGCTCGCCGTGTCCGCGGCGACCATCGCGGTCGCCACGAACACGGGAGCTGTCGTCGTACGACGGGAGTAGCGCGGTCAGTGGCCGCTGATCGCGTTCTTCATCAGGAAGTGCAGGTCGGTCTGGTCGATCAGCCCGACCACGTTGGCCGCACCCGGGCCGTACGCCGCCACCCGGAGCTGCGTGCCGGTGTGCTGCTGGCTGCCGCCGGCCGCCGCGGTCCCGTAGGCCACGATCATGTCCGCGCCGTCCTTGGTGGTCAGCTTGGCCGTGAGGCCGGGGGTGTTGCCGTCCACGAGCTGGCTGGTGTGCGCGTGGTCGGCGGTGACGATGACCAGCGTGTGCCCGTCCTTCTTGGCGAAGGCCAGCGCGGCCTGGACCGCCTGGTCGAGCTGCTCGGTCTCACCGATCTGGCCACACGGGTCGGCGGCGTGGTCCTTCTTGTCGATCGAGGCGCTCTCGACCTGGAGGAAGAAGCCGTTCTTCTGCGCCGTTCTTGTTCTTCTTCAACAGGTCGATCGACTTCGTGGTCATCGACTTCAGGTCCGGCACCGAGCTGAAGGTCGGCTCGGGCTGGCAGGTCGCGGCCGGGCAGGTTGGCGCCACCCGACGTCGCCAGCAGCGGCGCGAACTTCACCGGCATGTTGCCCGGGGAGAAGAGGCCGAGGAGCGGCTTCTTCTGGTCGGCGTACGGACGACCCCGGGGAGGGCGTTCTTGTCGGTGATGTAGTTGTAGCCGCGCTCCTTGGCCTGCTGCTCGAGCGTCTTGCCGGCCCACTTCCCGGCCTTGGCGACCTCGGCGAAGGTGGTCGACCCACCACCGAGGGTGACGTCGGGACGGGTGTCGAGGAGCTGCTCGCTGATCGAGCCGCGGCCGCCGTTCTCCTTGGCCTCGGCGGTGCAGGTGGCGGTGGTCGCCACGGGGCCGTAGCAGGACCGCGCGCTGATGTGGCTGACCTGTACGGCGGGGGTCGCGTCCTGGATCTCCGAGGTGGTGACGTCACCGGTCGCGAGGCCGTTCTTCTTGGCCAGCTCGAGCAGGGTCGGGAACGCCTTGCCGTGCCGGTCGACCGAGACCGCGTTGTCGTAGGTCTTCACGCCGGTGGCCCAGGCCGTGCCGGTGGCGGCGGAGTCGGGGACGTAGTCGGGCTTCCCGGTGTCCTTGTTGACGCTGTAGTGCGTCATCTGGCCGGTCAGCGGGAGGGCGTCGATGCCCTTGAAGAACCCGCCGGCGCCCTCGAGGTAGTTGCGGGCGACGGTGATCTCGGAGTCGCCCATGCCGTCGCCGATGAACAGGATGACGTTGCGGGCCCCGCTGCTCTTGATCGAGTCCTTGATCAGCTGGCTCTGGTCGCCGCGTTCGCGGGCGGCGCCGCCGTACTCGTCGACCTTGCCCTTGGCGGACCGGTTGAGGAGGGGGAGCTGGCCGTTCGCGGCGACCGCGGAGGTGGCGGCCGCTGAGAGCGCCAGTACGGCGGCGCCGAGGACGGCCGCTGTGCGCTTCGTGAGCATCGTGAACCTTTCGGGGGCAAGAGTGCTGTCGTCGCGAGGCTGGTCGAGCCAGGTGTACGGCTGTGGATCCCTTGGTGAACATGTCGTCTCGCCTTGGTAGACAGAACCCGTGACCACCACGACGCACGCGACCAGCACGGCCGGCACCCGCGACGAGGCCGAGCGACACCTGCGGGCGCTCGTGGGCAGCGAGGACGCCCGGCTCCACGACGACCAGTGGGCCGCGATCGAGTCGCTCGTCGTCGAGCAGAGCCGGGTGCTGGTCGTGCAGCGCACCGGCTGGGGCAAGTCGGCGGTCTACTTCGTGGCCACGGCCCTGATGCGCGGGCTCGGGGCCGGGCCGACGGTGATCATCTCGCCGCTGCTCGCGCTGATGCGCAACCAGATCGAGGCGGCCGAACGTGCCGGCATCCAGGCGGCCACGATCAACTCGACCAACATCGAGGACTGGTCCGCGATCCGCGCGCGGGTCGACGCCGGCGAGATCGACGTGCTGCTGGTCAGCCCCGAGCGGCTGAACAACCCGACCTTCCGCGACGAGGTGCTCCCCCAGCTCACCGAGACGGCCGGGCTGCTGGTGGTCGACGAGGCGCACTGCATCTCCGACTGGGGCCACGACTTCCGGCCCGACTACCGACGGATCCGCCAGATGATCGCCACCCTGCCTCCCGGCATCCCGGTGCTCGCCACCACGGCGACCGCCAACTCCCGGGTCACCGACGACGTCGCGGAGCAGCTGGGCACCGACGTGCTGGTGCTGCGCGGCTCGCTCGACCGCGAGTCGCTGCACCTCGCCGTGCTCCAGCTCCCGCGGCCCGAGCAGCGGCTGGCGTGGCTGGGCGAGCACCTCGGCGAGCTCGAGGGCTGCGGCATCATCTACACGCTCACGGTCGCCGCGACCCAGGAGGTCGCCGAGCACCTCCGGGCCCACGGCCACGCCGTCGCGGCGTACTCCGGGCAGACCGAGGCGACCGAGCGCCTCGCCCTCGAGCAGGACCTGCTCGCGGGTCGCCTCAAGGCGCTGGTCGCGACCAGCGCCCTCGGGATGGGCTTCGACGCGCGGCTCGGCTTCGTGGTCAACCTCGGCGCGCCGTCGTCGCCGGTCGCCTACTACCAACAGGTCGGGCGCGCCGGTCGCGGCACCGGCCCGGCCAAGGTGATCCTCCTGCCGGCCCACGAGGACCGCGACATCTGGCGCTACTTCGCCTCGCTGGCCTTCCCGCCCGAGCAGCACGTGCGCGCGACCCTGCGCGCGCTGGCCGAGAACGGCGCCCCGATGTCGACCGCCGCCCTCGAGACCCACGTCGACCTGAGCCGCACCCGGCTCGAGACCATGCTCAAGGTGCTCGACGTCGACGGCGCCGTCGACCGGGTGCGCGGGGGCTGGACGGCGACGGGCCAGGACTGGGTCTACGACCAGGAGCGCTACGACCGGGTCGCGGCCGCACGGCGCGACGAGCAGGCGGCGATGCTCGAGTACGCCGCCACCGACGGCTGCCGGATGCGCTTCCTGCGCGAGCAGCTCGACGACCCGGGAGCCGCCGACTGCGGTCGCTGCGACAACTGCGGCGGCCTCGAGCTGCCCGGTGAGGTCTCCGAGTCGGCCGTCGACGAGGCCAGCCAGCGACTGAGCCGGCCCGGCGTCACGCTGGCGCCGCGCAAGATGTGGCCCACGGCGCTGACCACGCTCGGCATCGACCTCAAGGGCAAGATCAGCGAGCCCGCCGAGGAGGGACGAGCGGTCGGACGGCTGACCGACCTCGGCCACGGCCAGACGCTGCGCGAGCTGTTCCGCCCGGAGACCGCCGACGGACCGGTGCCGCGCAGCCTGGTCGAGGCCGTCATCGAGGTCCTCGGCGACTGGCACCCCGCGTGGCCGGCCCGTCCCACCGGAGTCGTCCTGGTGGAGTCGGCCCGACGGCCGCAGCTGACCGCGAGCCTGGCCGAGGGGCTGTCCCGCTACCTCAAGCTGCCCGTCGTGGGCCGCTGGGCGATCGTCGACCCGAGCGTCTCTCCCGGCCACGGCTCGGCCAACTCCGCCCAGCGGGTCGCGGCGGTCACGCGCCGCTTCGACCTCCAGCTCGACGAGCCCCTCGACGGCGGCCCGGTCCTGCTCGTCGACGACCTGGTCGCCACCGGCTGGACCCTCACCCTCGCCGCGAAGGCCCTACGGGAGGCAGGCGCCAGCGCCGTCCTCCCCCTCACCCTCGGCACCGAGACCTGAGGGTGGTCGAGCAGCGAGCGAAGCGAGCGGAAAGTCGAGACCACTCACGGCGAGCCGACAGGCAGCCGCAACCACACGCCGGTTGAGCCTGTCGAAACCAGCGGACCCAGTGGTTTCGAGACGCTCGCCGGCGCTCGCTCCTCAACCACCGAGAGCGTCAGTGCCCGACCAGCACCGCCGGGTCGACCTGCTTGGCCGGCTTCCTGCGCGGCAGGAACGCCGCCGGGATCAGGCAGCAGGCGACCAGCACCGTGGCGACGACGAAGACCGACGAGAAGGCATCCGCCATGTCGGCCAGCGCGCGGGCCTGCAGCAGCGGCAGCTGGGCCGTCGACAGGCCGGCCTGCTCGAGCAGGTCGGCGAGCTTGCCGGGCTGGTCCTTCAGCGAGTTCACCGCACCGAGCAGCGAGATGCTCTCGCTGTCCTTGATGCCGTTGGTGAGCAGCACCGAGAACAGCGCCGTACCGATCGACGCGGCCACCTGCTGGGTGATGTTCAGGAACGTCGAGCCGCGGGCGATGTTGTGCTCGCTCAGCGTCGCGAGCGCGGCACTCATGATCGGCATCATCGTGCAGCCCATCCCGAGACCCATGATGAACAGCGCGCCGATCAGGTACGGGTACCCGGTGTCGGCCTCGATCTGGGTGAACATCCCCATCCCGACGGTGATCACCGCGATACCGGTCATCACGATCTTGCCGGGGCCGATCTTGTCGGCCAGCACGCCCGCGACCGGCATGGTGATCATCGCGCCGATGCCCTGGGGTGCCAGCAGCAGGCCGGACTGGAGAGCGGTCTCGCCGCGGACCTCCTGGAAGTACAGCGGGAACAGCAGGCTGGCCCCGAAGAACGCGATCGCGAACAGCATCATCGCGATCACGGCGACCGTCATGTTCTTGTTCTTCAGCAGCCGCAGCTCGATCAGCGGGTGGATGTTCCTGGGTCGCAGCGCCCACGGCACGAACGCGGTGATCAGCGCGAGGCCGAGGATCGACCAGGTGAGCACCTTGGGGTCGTTGACCGTGCCGGCCTCGGGGATCGAGGAGACGCCGTACAGGAACATCGCCAGTCCCGGGGAGAGCAGCAGCATGCCGACGAAGTCGAACGACTCCGACGGCTCGACATGGTCGCGCGGCAGCACGAACCAGGCGTAGACGATCGCGCCGACGCCGATGGGCACGTTGATCAGGAAGATCCAGTGCCAGCTGAAGGAGTCGATCATCCAGCCGCCCAGGATGGGGCCGAAGATCGGGCCGAGCAGCATCGGGATGCCCAGCACCGCCATCACCCGGCCGACCCGCTCGGGGCCGGCGGCGCGGGTCAGGATCGTCATGCCGAGCGGCATCAGCATGCCGCCGCCGAGGCCCTGCAGCACCCGGAACGCGACCAGCACCTCGAGGGTGTTGGCGGTGGCGCAGAGCACGGATCCGGCGGTGAAGAGGAAGACCGCGAGCAGGTAGAGGCGCTTGGTCCCGAACCGGTCGGCCGCCCAGCCGGTCAGCGGGATCACGCTCGCGAGGGCCAGCGTGTAGCCGGTCATCGTCCAGGCGACCTCGGCCGCGGTGGCGTCGAACTCGGTCTGGAAGGTCTTCAGCGCGACCGAGACGACGGTGATGTCGAGGATCGACATGATCGCGCCGAGGACGACGACGCCGGCGACCATCAGGACGCGCTTGTCGAGCTTGTCGGACTCCGGCGAGGACCCTGGCTCGTTGCTCAGGTCAACTGATGTGCTCACCTGCCCAATCGTAGGCGGCATTGCGGAACTCGGTACGTAACGGATATTCTGGTGGTCTTCGTCACCGCGGGACGCGGACTCGCCGGTAACCCGCCCGGGCGGGCAGGATGCAGGCATGGCCAGCGAAGAAGAAGCGCCGGGCGGCGACGAGTGCGTCGTACTCGATCACGATGCGACTGCACACCGAGGTCGACCCGGCGGTCGTCGGCCGGGTGGCCACTGGCATCGCGTCGGCCGGCGGCATCGTGACCGCGCTCGACGTCGCGGAGTCCCGTCACGACCGCCTCGTGGTGGACGTGACCTGCTCGGCGACCGACAGCGAGCACGCCGACGAGATCGTCGGCGAGGTCCGGAACCTCGAGGGCGTCACCGTCCACAAGGTCTCCGACCGCACCTTCCTGCTGCACATCGGCGGCAAGATCGAGGTCACCTCGAAGGTCCCGCTGCGCACCCGTGACGACCTGTCGATGGCCTACACGCCCGGCGTCGGGCGGGTCAGCCTCGCGCTCGCCGAGCACCCCGAGGACGTGCCCCGGCTGACGATCAAGGGCAACAGCGTCGCGGTCGTCACCGACGGCTCCGCGGTCCTGGGGCTCGGCAACATCGGACCCGGCGCCGCGCTGCCGGTGATGGAGGGCAAGGCCGCGCTGTTCAAGCGGTTCGCCGGCATCGACGCCTGGCCCATCTGCCTCGACACCCAGGACACCGACCGGATCGTCGACGTCGTCGAGGCGATCGCGCCGGGGTTCGGCGGGATCAACCTCGAGGACATCGCCGCGCCCCGCTGCTTCGAGATCGAGGCGCGGCTGCGCGAGCGCCTCGACATCCCGGTCTTCCACGACGACCAGCACGGCACCGCGATCGTCGTACTGGCCGCGCTGACCAACGCGCTGCGCTGCATCGGCAAGGAGCTCGAGCCGGCGAAGATCGTGGTGGCCGGCGCCGGTGCTGCGGGTACGGCGATCGTGACGCTCCTGCTCGCGGCGGGGGCCAAGGACGTCGTGGTCTGGGACCGCGAGGGCTGCCTGTCCGCCGACGACGACTCGCTCTCCGCCCGCCAAGGCCGAGCTGGCCGGCCGGACGAACCCGCGGCGCGTGCCGCGGTGACCTGCGCGCCGGCCTCCAGGGCGCCGACGTGTTCATCGGGGTCAGCGGACCGGGCGTGCTCGAGGCCGAGTGGATCGCCGACATGGCCGACCAGCCGATCGTGTTCGCGCTGGCCAACCCCGACCCGGAGATCGACCCGGCCGAGGCGGGGCAGTACGCCGCCGTCGTGGCCAGTGGTCGCAGCGACTACCCCAACCAGATCAACAACGTGCTCGCGTTCCCCGGCGTCTTCCGCGGGCTGCTCGACGCCCGGGCCAGCGACGTCACCATCGAGATGCTGCTCCGCGCGGCCGAGGCGATCGCCCACGTGGTGACCGACGACGAGCTGAACGCGAGCTACATCGTCCCGAGCGTCTTCGACGAGAAGGTGCCCAAGGCCGTCGCCGCCGCCATCCGCGGGGTCGAGGCGTAGCGGGCACTCCTGTCAGGCCCCCGCGCTAGGTTCGCTCCGTGAACCGGGTGGTTGAGGAGCGAGCGAAGCGAGCGTCTCGACACCACCTGCGGAGGCGGCGAGTGAGCTTCGTGCCGTTGCAGGGCCGGGCGACCTGGGTGCCGCGGCACCCGCCCCGGGACAGCGAGGTCGAGTTCTCCGGCCCTGCGCGCACGTTCCGGCTGCCGATGCGCGGGGCGATCCCGGTGCTCACCCGGGCGATGCGGGTCGAGGACGCGCACCCCTCCGTGGGGCTGCTCAGCGGGGCCACGCTGCTGGCGATGAAGCTGGTGGCCGCGGGGCGCGTCCGGCTCTCCGAGACCGGCGACTCCTGGCGGGTGGGCCCGCTCCAGCCCGACGACGAGGACCGGCTGCGCGCGCTCGCGACCGCCCGGGCCCACGCGGACACCGACGTCGACGAGGCCGAGGACGTGATCCGGCAGCTGCTCGACGCCGTCGCCGACACGATGACCCGGACGCCCGCGTCCGGACGACTCCGGCACCTTCGCCCGTCGTCACGTGGCCATCGCGACCGACGCGGACGACCCGGACCTGCCCGGCGAGGTGCGGCTCGCCCTGCGGGTCGAGGCGCCGGGTGAGGTGCTCGAGGGCGGCGGCGTGGTCGTCGTGCTCCAGGCGCACGACGTGGACGACGACACCCACTTCACCGACGCCGACCAGCTCTGGCTCGGGCGAGGGGCACGGCTTCTCGCGCCAGGCCCGGCTCAGCCTCGGCCGCGCGCTGCGTGCGGCCGCTGACGTGTGGCCGACGCTCGACCGGCTGCAGCGGATGCAGGTGCCCGACCGGATCGTGCTCGACGCCGACGAGCTGGCCCACCTGCTCGAGCACGGGCTCGAGGCGCTCGACGGCATCGGCATCGACGTGTTCTGGCCGCGCGGGCTCCGCGGCGAGCTGATCCCGCAGGCCCGGGTCGAGGTCGCCACGGCGCCACGCGAGGGCCAGCTGATGGAGGGCCTGTTCGGGCCCGACGCGCTGTTCACCTTCGACTGGAAGCTCGCGCTCGGCGGGGAGCCGCTGAGCGACGACGAGATGGCCGCGCTCGCGAGTGCCAACTCACCGGTGATCCGGCTGCGCGACAACTGGATGGTGATCGACCCGGCCGTCGCACGCCGGGCCCGCACGCCGGAAGGCCGCCCAGCCGATCAAGCCGGTGGTCGCCCTGCAGGCGGCGCTGACCGGCAAGCTCTACCTCGACGGCGGCGCCCTCGAGGTGCACCCGGGCGCGACGCTGGAGAAGGTCCGCGACCGCATCGTCGACGCGGCGGTCGTCGCACCGCTCGAGGCACCGGCCGGGCTCGACGCCACCCTGCGCGACTACCAGCGCCACGGGCTGACCTGGCTGGCCGAGCTCACCGGCACCGGCCTCGGCGCCTGCCTCGCCGACGACATGGGCCTGGGCAAGACGATCACCCTGATCGCGCTGCACCTGCACCGTCGCGACCGTGGCCTCGCGAAGGGCCCGACCCTGGTGGTCTGCCCGGCCAGCCTGATGGGCAACTGGGAGGCCGAGATCCGTCGGTTCGCGCCCGGGGTCGCCACCCGTCGCTTCCACGGCACCGCCCGCAACCTCGGCGATCTCGACGACGGGTTCGTGCTCACGACGTACGGCACCATGCGGCTCGACCTCAGCTCGATGAGGAGCCCTCGCCACCGTCCCGTGGGACCTGGTGGTCGCCGACGAGGCGCAGCACATCAAGAACGCCACCTCGTCGACCGCCCGCAACCTGCGCACCATCGCCTCGCGCTGCCGGGTGGCGCTGACCGGCACGCCGGTCGAGAACAACCTCACCGAGCTGTGGGCGATCCTCGACTGGGCCACGCCGGGACTGCTCGGCTCGCGCACCGCCTTCCGCAAGGTCTGGGCCGCGCCGATCGAGAGCGGCGTCGACCCGGCGGTCGCGCGACGCTTCGCCCAGCTGGTCGAGCCGTTCCTGCTGCGCCGCCGCAAGTCCGACCCCGGCATCGCGCCCGAGCTGCCCGCCAAGACCGAGACCGACCAGGTGCTCGGGCTGACCCGCGAGCAGGTGGTGCTCTACGAGTCGCTGGTGCGCGAGTCGATGGAGCGCATCGAGCGCGCCGACGAGGACACCCGTCGCGGCCTGGTGCTCGCCCTGCTGACCGGGCTGAAGCAGATCTGCAACCACCCGGCCCACTACCTGCGCCAGGCCAACGGCCGGCTCAAGGGCCGCTCGGAGAAGCTCGAGCTGTGCGACGAGCTGATCGGCACGATCCTCGCCGAGAACGGGTCGGTACTCCTCTTCACCCAGTACGTCGCGATGGCGCGCCTGCTCGAACGACACCTCGCCGCCGCCTCGATCCCGACCCTGTTCCTCCACGGCGGCACCCCCGTGCGCGCCCGCGAGCAGATGGTGCGCGACTTCCAGGACGGCGCCGCCCCGGTGTTCCTGCTCTCCCTCAAGGCCGGCGGCACCGGCCTCAACCTGACCCGGGCCGACCACGTCATCCACTTCGACCGCTGGTGGAACCCCGCCGTCGAGGACCAGGCGACCGACCGCGCCCACCGGATCGGCCAGACCCGACCGGTCCAGGTGCACCGGCTCGTCACCGAGGGCACCATCGAGCAGAAGGTCGGCCAGCTCCTCCAGCGCAAGCGCACGCTCGCCGAGTCGGTGCTGGGCTCCGGGGAGGTGGCCCTCACCGAGCTGAGCAACGACGAGCTGCGTGACCTCGTCAGCCTCCGGACGCCCCATGCCTGACCCGATCGTGCTGCCGCGCACGGCCCGCGTCCGCGGTGCCGCCGCGCGGAGCGCGACCTGGTGGGGCCGGGCGTTCGTCCGCTCCTTCGAGGAGCTCACCCTCGAGACCGACGACCTGGGTGCGGCCCGCGCGCTGGCCCGGTCCGGGTCGGCTGGGCGCGATCGTGGTGCTCGACGCGATGGCCTCCGCGGTGGTCGACCCGGGCACCGAGACGCCGCTGATGGCGCAGGTGAAGGTCGACCGGCTGACGCGGCGAGGCCTGGACGACGTTCGCCCGCGAGGCCGCCCGCGAGAGCGGACACGCCGCGGCCCTCGAGGCCGGTGACCTCCCGGCCGACCTCGTCGAGCACGCCGACGAGACCGGCGTCGAGCTGATCCCCGGGCCCGGCGACATCGACACCGCCTGCGACTGCGACGCCTGGGCCCAGCCGTGCGTGCACACCCTGGCGCTGCTCTACCAGCTGACCTGGCAGCTCGACCGCGATCCCTACGTGCTGATGCTGCTGCGCGGTCGCACCCGCGAGGACCTGCTGGCCGAGGTCTCCGCCCTCGCGAGCGGCAGTCAGACCCCGGGTGCGGAGGAGCGCGAGGAGGCCCGCATCCGTGCGGCCCAGGTGCTCGCCCTGGCCGAGGACGCCCCGGACGGCCATGGCCTGGCCGACGCCGCCGTCGCGGCGTACGACGAAGCGGTCAGCCGGCTGCTCTGAGCCGCGACTCCAGCCCGTCGAGGATCAGGTCGAGCCCGAACCCGAACTCGTCGCCGAAGTCGTAGCCCGGCTTCATCGCGCGCTCGGTGGCGAACTCCACCATCCGGGGATAGCCGTCGGCCATGTGCTCGAGGAAGGACGCGACCACCGCAGGCGCGGTCTCGCGGTCGAACGGCAGCGTGGCCTCCTGGAGCGCGAAGCCGTAGACGTAGCTGTCGACCAGCGCATAGGCGTGGCCGGTCATCGCCACCGAGAAGCCGCCGCCCCTGAAGGTGGCCAGGTTGGCCTCGTGGTGGCGCAGCGTCGCGGGGCCCGGCGTCGTACGCCCCTCGAGCAGGCCGATCGCCCAGGGGTGCCGACCCAGCACGCTGCGCGCCGACTCCGCCCGCCTGCGGATCTCGTCGCGCCACGCCCCGTCCGGGGAGGGCAGCTCGATCTCCCCGAACACGATGTCGACGATGCCGTCGAGGATCTCGTCCTTGTTGGCGACGTGGTGGTAGACCGACATCGGCTTGACCCCGAGCGCCTGCGCGAGCGACCGGATGGTGAGCGAACCGATCCCGCCGTCGTCGGCGATCTCGACGGCCGCGCGCAGCACCCGCTCGCGGCTCAGCGGGGTGCGTTCGCTGGTGGTGTCGGTCTGCGCGGTGGCCATGGTGAGCCGGACTCTAGCAGTTTCGTACTTAGTAAGGTACGCTCCCTTACTAAGTACGGCTCGGGCGCCACACTCTCCAGAAACGGGAACCGCCATGCAGCCCTCCACCCACACCCCCACCGTCCCGGCGACCATGCACGCCATCACCCAGGAGCGGTACGGCTCGGTCGAGAACTGGCACTACTCCTCGATCGCTCCCCCGACGATCGGCGACGACGAGGTGCTGATCCGCACCGGCGCGGCCGGGCTCGACCGCGGCACCTGGCACCTGATGACCGGCCGCCCGTACGCCCTGCGGCTCGTCTTCGGGTTGCGCGGACCGAAGAAGAACCCGGTGCCCGGGCCTCGACGTCGCCGGCACGGTCGTCGCCTTCGGCTCGGCGGTCTCGGGGTTCGCGGTCGGCGACGAGGTCTTCGGGATCAGCCGCGGCTCCTTCGGGGAGTACGCCGCCGCCAAGGCGACCAAGCTCGCCCACAAGCCGGCCGGGCTCAGCTTCGAGCAGGCCGCCGTCGTGCCCGGTCTCCTCGATCGCCGCCTGGCAGGCGGTCCACGACACCGGCCAGGTGCGGGCCGGCCAGCGGGTCCTGGTCACCGGTGCCTCGGGTGGCGTCGGCAGCTACGCCGTGCAGCTCGCGACGGCCTTCGGCGCCGAGGTCACCGGCGTCGCCAGCACGGCCAAGCTCGACCTGGTGCGGTCGCTCGGCGCGACAGCACGTCGTCGACTACACCCGCGAGGACTGGTCGACGCAGGACCGGCGCTACGACGTGATCATCGACATCGCCGGCAACCCGTCGCTCTCGCGTCTGCGTCGCGCGCTCACGCCGAAGGGCATCGCCGTCCTCACCGGCGGCGAGGAGAAGGGCGGCCTGACCGGCGGGATGGACCGTCAGCTGCGCGGCCTGGTGCTCTCCTGGTTCGTCGGCCAGCGGCTGACCGGCTTCGTCCCGAAGGAGCGCGGCACCGACCTGGCCGAGGTCGCGCAGCTGATCGAGGCCGGCCAGGTCGTCCCGGCGCTCGACCGCACCTACCCCCTGGACCAGGCGACCGAGGCGATGCGTCGTCTCGAGGCCGGCGAGGTGCGCGGCAAGGTCGCGATCACGCTCTGACGGGCTCGCAGTCCAGCGCCTTCTGGGCCATCGAGGAGAGCAGCGCCCGCATCTCGTCGGCGCGCAGGAAGGCGCTGTGCGGGGTGGAGTTGAGCAGCCCGAACGCGGCGTGCACGCTGGCCCGCGCCTCCTTGGCCGACAGGTCCGGCCGGATCGCGCGCAGCTGCCTGACCCACACCTCGACGTACTTGCAGCTGGGTGTCGCGCACCTTCTCGCGCGCCTCGAGCGGCAGCGCCGACCAGTCGCGGTCCTGGACCACGATGAGCGCCTTGTGCTCGAGGGCGAAGGTGACGTGCCAGTCGATGAGCGAGGCGAGCGCCTCGGCCGGCGAGTCCGCGGCGCGGGCGCGCTCGCGGCCGACGGTGAGCAGCTCGTCGCTGATGCTGACCAGCATCTCGGCGAGCACGGCGTCCTTGGAGCGGAAGTGCCGGTAGAGCGCCGGACCGGAGAACCCGCAGGCGGCGCCGAGCTCGGAGATGGACACGCCGTGGAAGCCCTTCTGCGCGAAGAGCTCCGCTGCGATGTCGAGGATCTGCTGGCGCCGCGTCACGCCCCTAGGTTAGCGGTCGCTAACTGGCGGCCAGAAGAGCCGTCTCTGGCGCATCATGTTAACGATCGCTAACCTAGGTCGGTGACCTCAGAATTCCACGCCCTCGTCGACGAGCTGCGTGACCGCACGGGGCGGGTCCGCCAGGGTGGGTCCGAGTCGGCCCGGACCAAGCACACCGACCGGGGCAAGATGCTCGCCCGCGACCGGATCGACGCCCTGCTCGACCTCGGCAGCCCCTTCCTCGAGCTGAGCCCGCTCGCGGCGTACGGGATGTATGCCGAGGCCGACGACGACTACGCCGTCCCCAGCGCCAGCATCGTCACCGGCATCGGCCGGGTCGAGGGCCGTGAGTGCGTGATCGTCGCCAACGACGCCACCGTGAAGGGCGGCACCTACTACCCGATCACGGTCAAGAAGCACCTGCGGGCGCAGGAGGTCGCGCGCGCCAACAAGCTGCCCTGCATCTACCTCGTCGACTCCGGCGGCGCGTTCCTGCCGATGCAGGACGACGTGTTCCCCGACAAGGAGCACTTCGGCCGGATCTTCTTCAACCAGGCCAACCTGTCCGCCGAGGGCATCCCGCAGATCGCCGCGGTGATGGGCTCGTGCACCGCCGGCGGCGCCTACGTGCCGGCGATGTCGGACGAGACCGTGATCGTCAAGGAGCAGGGCACGATCTTCCTCGGCGGTCCGCCGCTGGTGAAGGCCGCGACCGGCGAGGTGGTCACCGCCGAGGACCTCGGCGGCGGCGACGTGCACGCCCGCAAGTCCGGCGTCGTCGACCACCTCGCCGAGGACGACGCCCACGCGCTGCAGATCGTGCGCTCGATCGTGCAGACGCTGCCCTCGCCCCAGCCCCTCCAGCTGGCGCCCGTGGAGGAGCCGGTCGAAGGACCCGCGCGAGCTGTACGACGTGGTGCCGACCGACACCCGCACGCCGTACGACGTCCGCGAGGTCATCACCCGCATCGTCGACGCCAGCCGGTTCCACGAGTTCAAGAAGCTGTACGCCGAGACGCTCGTCTGCGGCTTCGCCCGGATCTGGGGCCACGACGTCGGCATCGTCGCCAACAACGGGATCCTGTTCTCCGAGTCGGCCCGCAAGGGCGCCCACTTCATCGAGCTGTGCAACCAGCGCAAGACCCCGATCGTGTTCCTGCAGAACATCACCGGCTTCATGGTCGGCAAGGAGTACGAGAACGGCGGCATCGCCCGCGACGGCGCCAAGCTGGTCACCGCGGTCGCGTGCTCGGTGGTGCCGAAGTTCACGGTCGTCATCGGCGGCTCGTTCGGCGCCGGCAACTACGGCATGTGCGGCCGCGCCTACGACCCGCGCTTCCTGTGGATGTGGCCCAACGCGCGCATCTCGGTGATGGGCGGCGAGCAGGCGGCGTCCGTCCTCGCGACCGTCCGCCGGGATGGCATCGAAGGCAAGGGCGGCGAGTGGTCGGCCGAGGACGAGGAGTCGTTCAAGGCGCCGATCCGCGACCAGTACGAGCACCAGGGCTCGCCGTACTACTCGACCGCGCGCCTCTGGGACGACGGCATCATCGACCCGCTCGACACCCGCCGGGTCCTCGGCATGGGACTGGCGGCTGCGGCCCACGCGCCCGATCCCCGAGCCCTCCTACGGGATCTGGAGAATGTGATGGCGATGATCCAGCGACTGCTCATTGCCAACCGTGGCGAGATCGCCTGCCGGATCATCCGCACTGCCCGGGCGATGGGCATCCACACCATCGCGGTGCACAGCGAGATCGACCGCTCCGCTCCCCACGTGCACGATGCCGACGAGGCTGTCCTGATCGACTCCTACCTCGACATCGACGCGGTGCTGGCTGCCGCGAAGGCGACGGGGGCCGAGGCGATCCACCCCGGCTACGGCTTCCTGTCCGAGCGCTCCGCGTTCGCCCGGGCCATCGAGGAGGCCGGCCTGGTGCTGGTCGGCCCCAGCGCCGAGGTGATGGACCAGATGGGTCGCAAGGACGCCGCCCGGGCCATCGCCGAGAAGGCCGGGGTCGCAGTCGTCCCGTCGTACGACCTGGAGGCGGACGCCTCGTCCTTCGACTACCCGGTCCTCGTCAAGGCCGCCGCCGGCGGTGGCGGCAAGGGGATGCGCATCGTCCGCAGCGAGGGCGAGTACGCCGAGGCGCTGGCCGCCGCCAAGCGCGAGGCGGCGTCGGCCTTCGGTGACGACACCATGCTCATCGAGAAGTACGTCGAGTCCGGTCGCCACATCGAGGTGCAGGTGCTGGCCGACAGCCACGGCAACGTGCTGCACCTCTTCGAGCGCGACTGCTCGACGCAGCGCCGCCACCAGAAGGTGCTCGAGGAGGCGCCGGCCCCGACGATCAGCCCCGAGCAGCGCGAGGAGGTCACCTCGGCCGCGGTCGCGCTCGCGAAGCAGGTCGGCTACCAGAACGCCGGCACGGTCGAGTTCCTGCTCGACAACGCAACGGGGAAGACCTACTTCCTGGAGATGAACACCCGCCTCCAGGTGGAGCACCCGGTGACCGAGCTGGTGACCGGTGTCGACCTGGTCGAGCTCCAGCTGCGGGTGGCCTCCGGCGAGGAGCTGCCCCTCACCCAGGACGATCTGCGGCTCAGTGGACACGCCATCGAGGCGCGGGTCTACGCCGAGGACTCCTTCGGCGGCTTCCTGCCCCAGGCCGGCACGGCGGAGCTGGTGCGCTGGCCGACCAGCACGCGTGTCGACGCTGCTCTCGAGAGCGGACAGGTCGTGTCCACGTCGTACGACCCGATGCTCGGCAAGGTGATCGCCCACGGCCGCGACCGTGAGGAGGCTCGCCGCCGCCTGGTGGCCGCGCTCGACGAGACCGCCGTGCTCGGCTTCACCACCAACGTCGGGTTCCTCCGGGTGCTCGCCGCGTCCGACGAGTTCCGCGACGCGACCATCGACACCGCCTGGCTCGACCACGCTGATGTCCCAGCCCCGGGCGACGACCTGGCGCGCACGATCGCGGCCTGGGTCCCGGCGATGCTGGCCGCCGACCAGGGCGACCAAGGCCCGTTCCGGGCCGACGGCTTCCGCCTCAGCGCGGCGCCCGCCCCCACGCGCGTCGAGCTCGACCGCGTCGTCCTCGTGGACCGGGCCCGCGGCCTGGTCGACGACGTGCCGGTGACTCAGTTCTCGGCCGAGGACCAGGTCGTCCGCCTCGAGGTCGCCGGTCGGCGAGTCCAGGCCGTCGTGAACGCGACCGCGCACTCCGTCGAGGTCGTGGTCGAGGGTCAGCGCTTCGTGTTCGAGAGGCCCGACCCGTTCGCGGGGGCCGGCGCTGCCGCTGGCGAGGGCAGCCTCACTGCCCCGATGCCGGGCACCGTGCTCGCGGTCGACGTCGCCGAGGGGGATGCTGTCGAGGAAGGGCAGCGGCTCGGCGTACTGGAGGCGATGAAGATGGAGCTGGCGCTGAAGGCGCCGTTCGCCGGCACGGTCACCACCGTCGGCGCGGAGACCGGTGAGCAGGTGGCGCTCGGCGCCCTGCTGTTCGAGGTGACCGCGGATGAGTGAGCTACCGCAGAGCGTCACCATCTACGAGGTCGGCCCCCGCGACGGCCTGCAGAACGAGGACGGCATCGTCCCCGTCGAGGCGAAGGCGGAGTTCATCCAGCGGCTGCTGGCCGCCGGGCTACCCGTCGTCGAGGCGACCAGCTTCGTGCACCCGAAGTGGGTGCCGCAGCTCGCCGACGCCGGCGAGCTGATGGAGCGTCTGGGAGAGGTGGGAAAGGACCTGCCGGTGCTGGTCCCCAACGAGCGCGGCCTCGACCGCGCGCTCGAGCTCGGTTGTCGCCACATCGCGATCTTCGGCAGCGCGACCGAGACCTTCGCGCAGCGCAACCTCAACCGCAGCCTCGACGAGCAGTTCGCCATGTTCGAGCCGACCGTGACCCGGGCCCGCGACGCTGGTCTCGACGTACGCGCCTACGTGAGCATGTGCTTCGGCGACCCGTGGGAGGGCGAGGTGCCGATCGACCAGGTCGTCTCCGTCGGCAAGCGGCTCTTCGACCTCGGCGCCAGCCAGCTCTCGCTGGGCGACACGATCGGGGTCGGCACCGCCGGCCACGTGCGTGACCTGCTGACCGCCTTCAACGACGCCGGCCTGTCCAACGAGGGGCTCGCGGTGCACTTCCACGACACCTACGGCCAGGCGCTGGCCAACGCGTACGCCGCCCTCCAGCACGGCATCACCACCTTCGACGCGAGCGCCGGCGGCCTCGGCGGCTGCCCGTACGCCGAAGAGCGCCACCGGCAACCTGGCCACCGAGGACCTCGTCTGGATGCTCCACGGGCTCGGCGTCGAGACCGGCGTCGACCTCGGCGCCCTGGTCGCCACCAGCCGCTGGATGGCGGGCGTGCTCGGACGTCCCAGCCCCTCGCGCGTGGTCACGGCGCTGGCCCAGGACTGAGACCGGCACAATGACCCCATGACTGGTCGTCGTGTCTACCTGCACGTCGGGACGCCGAAGAGCGGCACCAGCTACCTGCAGGACAAGCTGGCGCTCAACCGGGACGAGCTGGAGCGGCAGGGGCTGGAGTACCTCCGCACCCGCACCGGCGACCACTTCGAGGCCGCCCTGGACCTGATCGGGGAGCGCTGGGCCGGCGAGGAGAAGTCCGCCAAGGGTCAGTGGGAGGCGCTCGCGGGCGACGCGCGCCGGTCCCGGCGGCACGTCCTGATCAGCCACGAGATCCTCGCCGGTGCCGACCCGGAGGCCGTGTCCCGGGCGATCCACTCGTTCCCGCACCTCGAGGTGCACGTGGTGGTCACAGCGCGCGACCTCGGCCGACAGATCCCGGCGGAGTGGCAGGAGCGGGTCAAGCACCGGGGCGGCCGCGACTACACCAACTTCCTCAAGGCGCTGATGCGCAGCTACCGCACCAAGGACCAGGCGCTGTGGTTCTGGCGGGTGCAGCACCTGCCGCGGATCCTCGAGACCTGGGGTGCCTCGCTGCCGCCCAAGCGGATCCACCTCGTCACCGTGCCCCCGAAGGGCGGTCCGCGCGACGAGCTGTGGAACCGCTTCTCCGGCGTGCTGGGCCTGGACCCGCGGGCGTCGTACGCCGAGAGCGAGACCACCAACGCCTCGCTGGGCGGCGCGGAGGTGACCATGCTGCGCCGGCTCAACGTGGCGCTGGCGGAGCAGAAGGTCTCGAGGGCGATCTACGTCAACTGGGTGCGCGAGACCATCGTCCGGGAGGTCCTGGCCGAGCGGCCGGACAAGGTGCTGACGACGGTGCCGCCCAAGCGTCGACCGCAGGTGGAGCGGATCACCGAGGCCTGGCTCGAGGCGATCCGCGACCAGAAGGTCGACGTCGTCGGCACCCTCGACGATCTCGAGCCGCGATGGCCCGACAGCTCCGCCCCGTGGCCCAACCCCGACCGGGCCGACCCCGACGCGGTTGCGGACGCGGCCATCGAGGCGCTCGCGCACGTGCTCGCCCGCGCCGGCCGGACGCCGGTCTCCGAGCCGCGCACCGTGGCCCGGCTGAGCCGGATGCTCGCGCAGCTGATGTCGCTCGCCACCACCGAGGGCCCGTCGTACGACGAGACCGTCGCCGGCTGGGCGGACCACCTCCGCTCGGGAGGTACGACGACCTGGTCGGCCTGGCTCGAGGACCCGCGCACCGCAGCACCCCGCCACCCCCGGCCCGACGCGGTCCATCTCGAGCTGGTGCGCCGGCTCAACCTCGCGGCCGACGGTCGGCCCCTCCACCGGGCTGGCCGACCGGGTGCTGGCCACTGCCTCTCCGGGCCGCGGGCTCGTCGACGTACCCCTGCCCTGGCCGTCGGCACCCTGGCGCTTCGGTTCCCCCGCGATCGACCCCGGACGGCTGCCGGACGACGAGCTGATCCGCCTCGCCACGGGCCTGATCGTGCACCTGCTGCCGGCCCTGCCGCGACCGACCGCGCTCCCCGAACCGAGACGCTGGCCGGTCCCGTGGCGCCGCCGGTTCCGCCTGCACGGCGCACCCGGGACCACGGCCGCCGTACGTCGCGGCCTGCTGGAGCAGGGCCTGGTCGAGACCGACTGGCGACCCACGCACGTCGTGATCGCCCGGCCCGTCGAGGCCATGATGGCCGAGCACTGGGCCGAGCGGGCTCGTGTCGGGGGCATCTTGAAGTGGTCGGCCCTGTGGCGTCGCGCCGAGGCTGCCGGGCGCCTGCCCGACGAGATCGACGTCGTTGCGATCGCCGCGCACCTCGACGGGCAACGCCGGGAGCCGGTCCACGTGGTCGTCGCCCGGGACGCGCAGGAGGCGGCCGAGACGACCGCACGGCTGCTCGGGGCGCGCACGTTCGTCGTCGGCGGCACCGGCGACCTCGCCGCGACCGACCTGATGCGCCGGGTCAACCGGCTGATCGGCGTGGTCGAGGGTCCGGCCCGGGTCCGCGACCTCTCCTCGCGACTGGCAGCGACCCTCGACGATGCGCCCCCGATCCCGGGTCCAGCGCGCGCTCCTGAAGTCCCCGGCGCCTCGACGACCTGGGCCCGGGCGCGGGCCGCGGCGGCCGCGCACGACCTCCGCGTGGCTGGCTACTCTGTGCACGGCAACCCCGACGAGCTGGTTCCCGCCGACCGCGAGCAGGACCCCGGCGCAGGATCCGGCATCGTCGACCGCACCCGCACCCTCGAGCTGGCCGTCACGGCCTGTCTCCGGATCTGGCGCCTGCAGGGAGGTACACCGTGACCCGACGCGTGCTCCTGCACGTCGGCGCCCCCAAGACGGGCACGTCCTTCGTGCAGGACATCCTGTTCACCAACCGGGACGCGCTCCGGGAGCGCGGCATCCTCTACGCCGCCGACCGCCACGACGCCCACTTCCTGGCCGCGCTCGACCTGATGGAGCTGCCCTGGGGCGGACTCGAGCACGAGGCCGTCGGCGCGTGGGACCGGCTGGCTGCCGAGGTCCGTGAGTGGCAGGGCACCGCGATCATCAGCCACGAGATCCTCGGGACGGCCTCGCGCGTGCAGGTCGCCCGGGCGCTGGAGTCCCTGGGCGCGCCGGAGACCGAGGTCCACCTCGTCTTCTCCGCTCGCGACCTGGTCCGCCAGATCCCCGCGGAGTGGCAGGAGAACGTCAAGCACCGCCGGACGAAGACCTACACCCGCTTCCTGGAGAACCTCCGCGACCCCGAGCGCAGCGCCGAGGTGGCGCAGTGGTTCTGGGGCGTCCAGGAGGTGCCCGACGTGCTCGACCGCTGGGGCGAGTCACTCCCCCGCGAGCGCGTCCACCTCGTCACGGTGCCGCCGCCGGGTTCGAGCCCGACCCTGCTGTGGGAGCGGTTCGCCGGGCTGTTCGGCATCGACCCGACCGAGTTCACCCCGTCGAACAAGGCCAACACCTCGCTCGGCGTACCCGAGTCGGCGATGATCCGCCGCCTCAACATGCGGCTCAACGACTCCCTGCCCAACCACCACTACCGCGCGTTCGTGCGCGAGATGGTGGTGCACCGGAACCTCTCGCAGCGCTCCGGCTCGCCCCGGCTCTCGCTGCCCGACGACGCCTACCGCTGGGCGAGCGACCTCGGGCGCTCCTGGGTCAGCGAGCTCGCGCTGCGGGGGTACGACGTGGTCGGCTCGCTCGACGACCTGGTCCCCGGCGACCCGTTGCCGTTCGTCGACCCCGACCACTGCGACGAGGAGCTCGTCTCCGAGGCGGCCCTCGACGCGCTGGCGATCATGACCAAGGAGACCGCCAAGCTGCGCGACGTCGAGATCGAGCTGCACGGGGTCATCCAGGACCTGATGGGCCAGCTCGACCAGTTCCACGCCACCCGCACGTACAAGGCCAAGGAGCGGCTGGTCGCGATGTCGCAGACCAACGCGGCCGCGCGGGCCGGACTGTCGGTCTACCGGCGACTGCGGGGCAAGAACTCGCGGTCCACGTAGCGGCCGATCTGCCAGGTCGCGAACCCGTCGGTGCCCATCCCGATCAGCCCCCCGACGACCGGCACGCGACGGCCCACGGTGAACGCGATCCGCTTGCCCGCCATCCGGGTGATCATCTCCGCGGCCACCTCGTTGGCCATCACGACGCCGAGGTGCGGGTCGTTCACGGGCGCCGTCGCCACCGCCATCGGGGTGCCGGGGAGCTTCTTCTTCTTGATCATGGACAGCATCCGCTCCTCGCCCAGCAGGGCCGCCAGGATGCCGTTGCGGACCCGCGGGTCCTCGAGGTCGTAGCCGCGCAGGTGCAGGATCGCCGCCACCATCCGGCACTGGATCAGCGCCAGCCCGGCGATGTTCGTCGGCACCGCGACCGGCATGGTCACCAGCCCGCCGATGTTGGTCAGGAACCCCTGCGCCCCGGCCAGACGCACGTGGTTCTCGATGATCTGCTTGATCGCCTTGGCGTCGTCGCCCTTCTGCTCGTCGAGGTGCTTCTCGGCGAACATCGCGGCGCCGTCGAGCGGTCCGATGCCGCGGATCGCCCGGTCGAGAGCCTGCTGGACGAACCCGGCCGTCACCTGCGGAGCCACCTTGGTGACCTTGGGCGCGAGGTTGCGGCTGATGTTCTGACCGACGCTCTTGGCGATGCTCATGCTCCCAGCGTACAAACCGCGCATACGGCGTCCGCCTGACAGCATGGCCGTGTGCCCGTCGAGCCCCCCGCCACCCCGTGGGTGTTCCCGCCTGCCGACTCGGGCGACGGCGACCTGGTCGCGCTGGGCGCCGACCTCGCCGCGGGCACCGTGCTGCGGGCCTACCGGCACGGGCTGTTCCCGATGGCGGTCGACCTCTCGGAGCTGCGCCGCTCACCGGAGATGGCGTGGTGGTCGCCCGAGCCTCGCGGTGTGCTCCCGCTCTCCGGGCTGCGGGTCACGCGCTCGATGCGACAGTCGGCGCGCCAGTTCGAGATCCGCGTGGACACCGCCTTCGCCGAGGTCGTCGCCGGCTGTGCCGACCCGGGGCGGGAGGGCGGCTGGATCGACGACGAGATCGTGGCGGCGTACTCCGAGCTGCACCACCTCGGCTGGGCCCACTGCGTCGAGGCCTGGCGCGACGGCGAGCTCGCGGGCGGCCTCTACGGCGTCGCCATCGGCGGCCTGTTCGCCGGCGAGTCGATGTTCACCCGCGCCCGCGACGCCTCGAAGGTCGCGCTGATGGGACTGGTCGACCTGCTCTCCGACGAGTACGCCGAGTCACGGCTCCTCGACACCCAGTGGCAGACCCCCCACCTCGCCACGCTCGGCGTGGTCGAGATCCCCCGTCCGGAGTACCTGCGCCGTCTCGAGCGGGCACTCGCCCTCCCGCTCCCGGCCGCCTTCGCCTGACCCGGTCAGGTTTCGACAAGCTCAACCGGCGTGCTGGTTGCGGTCACTTCTCGGCATACGACAAAAGCCAACGGCGACTCCCGCTGGTTGAGCCTGTCGAAACCAAAGGGGCCGTACGACGAAAGCCAACCGCACCCACCAGGTGGTTGAAGAGCGAGCGCCAGCGAGCGGCTCGAAACCACCAGATCAGGTTTCGACAAGCTCAACCGGCGTGCTGGTTGCGGTCACTTCTCGGCATACGCCGAAAGCCAACGGCGACTCCCGCTGGTTGAGCCTGTCGAAACCAAAGGGGCCGTACGACGAAAGCCAACCGCAACCACCCGGTGGTCGAGCAGCGAGCGCCAGCGAGCGGCTCGAAACCACCAGATCAGGTTTCGACAAGCTCAACCGGCGTGCTGGTTGCGGTCACTTCTCGGCATACGCCGAAAGCCAACGGCGACTCCCGCTGGTTGAGCCTGTCGAAACCAAAGGGGCCGTACGACGAAAGCCGACCGCAACCACCCGGTGGTCGAGCAGCGAGCGGAGCGAGCGGTCAGTCGAGACCCGTCGAGACCTACGGCGCCGTCAGACGACCAGCGGGTCCCCGTCGCCGTCCGCGACCATCGGCCGGCCCGCCTCGGCCCAGTCGATCAGGCCGCCGGCGAGGTTGATCGCCTCGAAGCCCTTCTCGCGGAGGAACGCGGTCGCCTGGGCGGAGCGCCCTCCGACCTTGCAGACGACGAGCAGCTGCTGGTCCACCGGCAGCTCGTCGGTGCGGGCCGGGATCTGGGTCAGCGGGATGTGCACCGCGCCGTCGATCCGGCCGTACTGCCACTCGATCGGCTCTCGCACGTCGAGGACGGTGACCCCCTCGGGGATCGGATCGGGGACCTGGGCGACCTCGATCGTCGGAACTTCGATCATGACCGCAGGTTACTTCAGCAGCTTCGACATGCGTCGGTCGGCGAGGGGCTTGCCGCCGGTCTGGCAGGTGGCGCAGTACTGGAGGCTCGAGTCGGCGAAGCTGACCTCGCGCACGGTGTCACCGCAGACGGGGCACTTCTGGCCGGTGCGGCCGTGCACCGCCATGTGGCTCTTCTTCTCGCCCTTGAGCTCGCTGGCGGCCAGGCCCTCCGAGCGCTTGACCGCGTCGCCGAGGACGTTGCGGATCGCGTCGTACAGCGTCTCGAGCTCGGTGTCGTCGAGGCTGTTCGCCGGCTTGAACGGCGACATCCGGGCGGCGTGCAGCAGCTCGTCGGAGTAGGCGTTGCCGATGCCGGCGATGTTGGACTGGTGGCGGAGCACGCCCTTGATCTGGGCCCGGCCGGCCTTCTCGAGGATCGAGCGGAGCACGTCGATGCTGAAGTCGCCGACCAACGGGTCGGGGCCGAGCCGCGCGATGCCCTCGACCTCGGCCGGGTCGCGGACGACGTACACCGCGAGGCTCTTGCGTGTGCCCGCCTCGGTGATGTCCAGGCCGGCCCCGTTGTCGAGCACGATGCGCGCGGCCAGCGGCGACTTGCTGTTGGGACGGGCCGGGCAGCTGCGGCACCTCGTCCTTCCAGCGGATCCAGCCCGCGCGCGCGAGGTGCAGCACGAGGTGGGTGCCGGAGATGTCGAAGTCGAGGAACTTGCCGTGCCGGGTGACGCCGTCGATCATCCCGCCGGAGAGCGCGGTGATCGGCGGGTCGTAGGTCTTCAGGCAGCTGAACGCGGCGATGTCGACCCGCACGACCGCACGCCCCTGGAGGCGCCGGGACAGGTCGTCCACCAGCGCTTCCACCTCGGGCAGCTCAGGCACGGAGCAACGGTACTGCGGGTAACCCACGCTCACGACCCTCGTTTCACCCACATGCGCGCTCACCAGTTCCGTTCGCTCCTGGCCCTCGCCACGGGCATCGCCGCGGCCATCGCCCTGCTCCCGGCCACGTCGTACGGCGCCGACCCCGCGCCGCCGGAGCCGGCACCCACACCGGGCAGCCCGGCGTACGTCGCCCGCGACCTGCAGAACATCAACGACGCCTACGGCCGGATCACCGGGCCGGGCGGCCAGCTGCAGAACCCCGCCTACCTCCCGGCCCTCGCACTCGCCGGCACCGCCGACCAGACCTCGCAGCTGCTGGAGCAGGCCGCCTCGCCGACCCGGCTCGCGATCACCCCCGGCCGCGTCTTCCCGGGCTGGAACGTCGGCAACCCGCTGCGCATGGGCTGGAACGGCACCCGCGGGGTGAGCGAGCGGATCTCGTTCACCAACCGCTACGGCGCGCTGCTCAACGGGACCGTCTACCGCCCCAGGCCCGGCGCCCGCGACCCCTACACCGGCCAGGTGCTGCGCGGGCCGTTCCCCGGCGTCGTGATCACCGAGGGCTCGGTGCAGGGCAGCGAGGGCATGTACCGCTGGCTGGCGCAGGACCTCGCCGAGCGCGGCTACGTCGTACTCACCTATGACGTGCAGGGCCAGGGCGGCGGCGAGACGCTGCCGCACGAGCCCGTCCCTGGGAGCGAGAGCAACGCGCTGCCCTTCTGCAACCCGTTCGCGACGCCGCAGGAGGGCGAGGCCTACGGCTGCCCCGGGACGCCTGCCCAGCAGCTGTCGAACTTCGTGGTCGGCACCGAGGACGCGCTGTCCTTCTTCACCTCGACCCCGTCGCAGCACTACGCCAACCCGCGCTCCGAGGGCGCGAAGGTGAGCGACTACAACCCCTACTGGCAGCTCTTCGACCGCTCCGTCGACCGGCGTACGGCGACCCCCGGACGGACCACGAAGATCGCGATCATCGGCCACTCGATGGGCGCCGCCGCGGTCTCGAAGGTGCAGGGCACCGACAAGCGGGTGGCGGCCGTCGTGGCGCTCGACAAGCTCACCGGCCCGGGAGGAGATGGCCCGCTCGACGGCACCGGCAACAAGCCCGTGGTGCCCGGCCTGGGCCTGCAGTCGGAGTACGGCTTCACCGTCTCGCCGTACCTCACCAGCGGCGGCTCCTCGCTCACGCCCGCAGCCCACGCCCGACGGCCCCGACCCGAAGCGCGAGCGCGCGACCGGGTACGACGCCTGGCGCAACGCCGGCGTGGACAGCATGCTCGTCGTGCCGCGCGCGTCCACGCACCTGGAGTACACCGACATCCCGCTGGTGCTCCCCGCCAGCCGCTACGGCCAGGCCCTGTCCAGCCACTACGCCCAGGCCTGGCTCGACCGCTACCTCAAGCACCAGAGCAACGACGCGGCCCTCACCGGCACGACGTTCCGCTACCTCGAGCCCGCCGGGAACGGCGTCTGGGCGCCGGTGACGCTGCACCGCGGCTCGCTGCTGAGCTTCTACTACTGCTCGGCCTACGGCTTCCACTCCGGCTCGAAGGTGCTCAGCAACGGCGACGTCGCCGGGGTCGGCGGCTGCGGCGCCTGAACATCTCGGACTGGTCTGATCAGGGTGAGCGAGGGAGAATCAGGCATGACCGCGGTCGCGCCCCTGCCTCTGGGAGCCGAGTTCTTCCTCGACGCCCGCGGCGACGCACGCTCCCTGCGGGTCCGCTGGCACCGCGAGGAAGGCCTGGTCGTGCTCTCCCTCTGGCGGGGCCCGGAGTGCACCGGCACCTTCCGCCTGGCGATCGACGAGGTGCCGGTCCTCATCGAGGCGCTCCGGTCCGGCCTCGACGCGGCGTACGACGACATCCGCTCCTGACGGCACGAACCGGACAGGGCTGGCGGGCAATTCTGCGGGCTGGCGGGCGATGTTTCGCCTGCCAGCCGCCGGTTTCCCCGGACGTCCGGGGAAACCGACACCACGCGACGCTACGACTCGCTAGCGAAATCTACGGAATCCCCTAGACACCCCGATACCCTCCGATCGTGGACCCGATCCGGAACCCCTACGCCCCCGGCGCCGGCCAGCGCCCGCCCGAGCTCGCCGGCCGCGACCGCGAGCTGCGGCAGTTCGAGGTCACCCTCGAACGCGTCGCCGCCGGCCGGCCCGACCGCAGCATGGTGCTCTCCGGCCTGCGCGGGGTCGGCAAGACGGTGCTGCTCAACGCGCTGCGCAGCCTGGCCGTCAAGCGCGCCTGGGGCACCGGCAAGATCGAGGCCCGGCCCGACCAGTCGCTGCGGCTCCCCCTCGCGCAGGCCGTGCACGCCGCGGTGCGCGAGGTCGCCCACCGGCACCGCGACCCCGACAAGGTCGACCAGGTCGCCGGCGTGCTCAAGGCCTTCGCGCTGCGCACCGAGCTCAAGGACCGCAAGGGCGCCAGGTGGCAGCCGCCGATCGACGTGACGGCCGCGAAGGGCCGCGCCGACTCCGGCGACCTCGAGCTCGACCTGATCGAGCTGTTCACCGACGTCGCCTCGCTGGCCGGCGACCTCGGCGTCGGCATCGCCCTGTTCGTCGACGAGATGCAGGACATCCCGGTCTCCGAGCTCGCCGCGGTCTGCGGCGCCTGCCACGAGATCAGCCAGCAGGGCGCTCCCCTGATCGTGGTCGGCGCCGGGCTGCCGCACCTGCCGGTCGCGCTCGCCGCCTCCAAGTCGTACGCCGAGCGGCTGTTCCGCTACGTCGTGGTCGACCGGCTCCCCCGCGAGATGGCCGAGCGCGCCTGGACCGTGCCCGCGGCGAGCGAGGACGCGACGTACGAGCCGAAGGCGCTCGCGGAGCTCTACCGCCTGACCGACGGCTATCCCTACTTCGTCCAGGCCTACGGCAAGGTCACCTGGGACGTCGCCGTCGAGACCCCGATCACCTGGGCCGACGTGATGCAGGCGGCGCCCGAGGCGGAGGCCGAGCTGGCCGTCGGCTTCTTCGGTGCCCGCTACGACCGCGCCACTCCGGCCGAGCGCGACTACATGGTCGCCATGGCCGACCTCGGCGAGGGCACCGACGACCTGGCCGTCAGCACCGCCGACGTCGCCAAGCTGCTGGGACGCAAGCCGCAGTCGCTCTCCCCCGCCCGCGACGGCCTGATCAAGAAGGGCCTGGTCTTCTCCGGCGAGCGCGGCACGGTCGCGTTCACGGTGCCCCACTTCGGCAAGTTCCTGCGCAGCCAGCGCTGACGCGGACACCCACGGACATATCGCCTCATCCGCGAGGAGTAGGCCGCCCCACCAGTTCGGAGGAGGGCAAGTTCGGTCGGACGCCGGATCCGCGCCGAGGTATTCGGGAGCGAAGTTGGTGCTCATCACCCCCAGCACCACCGCCCCGCATCCGAGAGGAAACACCAATGTCCGCCATCACCGCCCCCCGCGGTCATCGCAGCCCGGTCGCACCCCGCAAGGTCCTCGACACCGCGATCGACAAGATCGCCACCGTCCTGACCGCGCACAGCATCACCATGCTCCGCGTCAGCCTCGGTGTCGTCTTCCTGGTCTTCGCCTCGTTCAAGTACGTCTCCGGCGCCAGCCCCGCCGAGAACCTCGCGATCGCCACGGTCGACAAGCTCACCTTCGGCATGGTCAGCGGCGACTCGGCGCTGCTGCTCACCGCCCTCACCGAGACCGTCATCGGCATCACGCTGCTGACCGGTCGCTTCGTCAAGGTCGGCCTGATCGTCATGGCCGGCGCGCTCGTCGGGATCATGTCCCCGCTGGTGCTGTTCCCCGACCAGATGTGGAGCGGCAACGGCCCGACCCTCACCGGTCAGTACGTGTTCAAGGACATCGTCCTGGTCGCCGGTGCGCTCGTCGTCGCCGCCCACGCCCTCGGCGCCCGCCTGCGTCGCGGCTGAAAGCGGCACGGCGATCACGTCGTACCTCCGCCGTAGAGTCCCGCCATGTACTCGTGGGACGACCTGGCGGCACGCGCCCTGGCCCGTCAGTTCCCTGACGTGCCAGGGCGCGATGCCGTCTCCGTCGCCGAGGCGCTGCACGCCGATCGGTCCGATCCAGGCCCAGACCGCTCGGGCCCCGTTCCTGGGGCTGGCGGCCCGGGTCCCGGGGATCGACCTGGAGACCATCTCGCGCGGCGTACGACGAGCACCGGATCGTCCGCGGCAGCAACATCCGCGGCACCGTGCACACCTCGACCCCCGAGGACAACGCGCTCCTCGAGGTCGCGACCCGGATCGGCCAGCGCACGCTGTGGCAGCGCACCCTCAAGCTCCAGCGCACCACCCTCGAGGACGTCTGGGCCGGCATCGAGGACTTCGCCCGCGACGACTGGCGCACCCCCGCCGAGCTGAGCGCCCATCTCAGCGCCTGGCTCCGCGCGCACGACCCCGACGCCGGGGCGACGCTCGACAACGAGGCCGGCCGCTACTTCGGCTTCGGTCACGGAGGGCTGGTGCGTCGCCCGCTGAAGGGCGGCTGGCAGTCCCAGGGCGCGCCCGGCTACCGCACCGCCTCCTCGGTGGTCGGCGACCGCACTGCGGTGCTCGCCGACCCCGACGCCTCGATGGACGCCCTCGTGCGCCGCCACGTCGCGTCCTACGGCCCGGCCAGCCGCCACGACATCGCCTGGTGGGCCGGCGTCGGGCTGCGCGTCGTGGACGCCTCGCTCCAGCGGCTCGCCGACGAGCTCGACCGACGAGGAGGGTCCGGACGGCCGCCGCTACCACGACCTGGCCGGCGCTCCGTCGCCCCGCGAGCTGCCCGGGCGTCCGGATGCTGCCGGAGTTCGACGCCCTCTTCTGCGGCTTCGACCCGGCGGCGCGACGGCGCTTCGTCGACGCCGGAGCACTACCGCCGGCTCTGGACCCACGGCAACGGGATGATCCCGGCCCTGCTCCTGGTCGACGGACGCATCACCGGCGAGTGGCGGATCCCGGGAGCAGGCACCAGGCGACCGTGCGAGGTGACCTGGTTCGCCGGCACCCGGAGGCCCACGAAGGCCGAGCTCGCCGGGCCGGTGAGCGACCTCGAGGCGGCGTACGGCATCAGGTCACGAAGCTCACGGTCTCGCGCGGCTGAAGCCCTCCCGGCGCGCGGGGTGGGCGCTCCCGACGAAGGCGCCCTGGAGCCGGGCACAATGGCGGCATGGTCGAGAGCTGGCCCCAGGTGGTCGCGCACCGCGGGTCCAGCGCCGTCCGGGCCGAGCACACGCTCGGTGCCTACGTGACCGCTCTCGACGAGGGCGCCGAGGCGCTCGAGTGCGACGTACGGCTGACCGCCGACGGCCACCTCGTCTGCGTGCACGACCGCAACCTGCGTCGTACGGCGCACAAGAACGGCGTGGTCTCGGCGATGGAGCTCGCCGACCTCGAGGACCTCGACTTCTCCTCGTGGAAGAACCCCTGGGCGGAGCTCGACGACGAGGCACCGGAGCTCGACCCCGAGCTGCACAAGGTGCTCACCTTGAGGCGGCTGCTCGAGACGGCCGCGGAGTACCCGCGTCGCGTCGAGCTGGCCATCGAGACCAAGCACCCGACCCGCTACGCCGGGCTGGTGGAGCGCCGGCTGGTGCAGCTGCTCGACGAGTTCGGCTGGGCCGGCAAGGACGCCCCGGTGCGGGTGATGTCGTTCTCCTGGGTGGCCCTGCGGCGGATCCGCCGGCTCGCTCCCGACGTCGAGCTGGTGATGCTCGCCGAGACCCGCACGCAGTGGTACCGCGCGATGCCGTTCATCGACAACGACTGGATCGCCGGTCCAGGGATCGAGATGGTCAAGAAACATCCCGACGTCATCGCGAAGATCCGCGAGACCGGGCGCCGGGCGCACTGCTGGGTGGTGAACACGCCTGAGGAGATCGATGCTGTGCCTCGACCTGGGCATCGAGGCCCTGATCACCGACAAGCCGGAGGCGGCCGTGACCTACCTGACAAAGTTGAAGGGATGAGTTTATGCATGCCCGCGGTGGGCAACATCGACTCACCAGTAACACGAGTGAGCAGGCACCCTCACCCCTCGGAGGATGACATGACGGGAACCAGCAGGGAGATCGCTGAGATCGACCCGATGGCCCTCGACCTGCCGTTCAGCCCCGGAGAGCGCGGGCGTGGCCCGCAAGCAGCTCGTCGAGTGGATGCGGACCCTCGGCGCCGGGGACGAGACCAGTGACGACGCCCGCCTGGTGGTCAGTGAGCTGGTCGGCAACTCCGTGCGCCACGCCCGACCCCTCGCCGACGGCACCATGCACGTCGCCTGGACCTCGAGCGGCGCCGACCTCGACATCGCCGTCACCGACGGCGGCGCCCTGACCACACCCGAACGCGTCGAGGCCGGTGTCTCCGACCTCGCCGGCCGTGGCCTCTCCATCGTGGAGACGCTCGCCGCCCGCTGGTGGGTGGAGAGCACCCGCTCCCGCACCACCGTGCACGCCCTGCTCTGCCTGGCCTGAAGCGCCCGCCCGCCCGTCCCGACCGCACCCTGTCTAGGGTTCGGGCCATGGGTAAGAAGTCGCGCCAGCGCAACCGCACCGAAGCCGCCGCCACCTCCGAGGCACCGGAGAGCCGTCGGTCCGCGCCAGCCCTGTCCGTGCGGCTCGGGGCGTCGCTACAAGAACTGCCACGGCAGCGCGGCCGGCGCACCGCCGGTGTTCGTGGCCCGTCCGTTCGAGGGACTGGCCGGCGAGGCCGACCTGGTGGCGCTGCGCGAGTTCGTCCCGGCCGCCACCGCGCCGCTCACCCTCATCGGCAGCGACCGCACCGTCCAGCTCTGCTCGCTGCTGCCCGGCCGCCGCGCCCGCCCTGGTCCGCGAGGACGGCGCCATCTGGCTGGGGCTCCAGGTGCAGCACTCGTACGGCGACCCGAACCGCGACCTGGCCGCCGTACTCACCAAGGCGCTCGACGCCGAGCCCGGCAGCATGGTCGGCCTGACCGAGGCACCCGACGAGGGTCCGCGGCTCCAGGACCTGGTCGAGAACGAGCCGCTGGCCGTCACCGTGCACGCCGGCTTCGACTACTGGGTGGCCGACCTCGAGGACACCGACGGCTCGATGGCGGCCGCTCTGCAGCAGGCCAACGAGGCGGCCTCCCCGACCGACCGGCTCACCTCGGTGGAGGCGGCGTACTGGACCTCGGTCGGCAACCGCGAGTACCTCCGCTGGGTGCTGCCCGACGACGAGGACCGCGTGCTCGACGGCCTCGCCCGGCTGCACGCGGCCGACGCCGAGCACCTCGTCGACGGGCGACCGGCTGATCGGCATGTTCCGGGCCCACGGGCTCGTCGTACCGGTCTGGGACCTGCCGGTCGGGACCGGCGCCGAGCCGCTCGAGGAACCGGCCGAACGGGTGCACGCGGCCCTGCGCGAGGCAATCGTTTCCACCGCCGCGCTGACCCCCGAGGAACGCTCCGCCCGGGCCGGTCTGGCCAGCCGTCAGCTGACGATCAGGTGACACGCATACTGCTGGTATACCCGGTAGTTGTGGGCCGGTCTCGACGATGCCGTACATTCGTATTGCCCGACCGATGTTGTCCCCCCCGTCAACACCGGTCGGGCATCTTGCTTTTCCGGACCAGTGAGTCCGAAACCTCGGTCGCGTCGGCTCAGATCTCGTCGCGGGCGATCGGGCAGGACATGCACCGCGGGCCGCCGCGACCCGAGCCGAGCTCTGACCCGGCGATCGCGATGACCTCGATGCCGGCCTCCTCGAGACGGCTGTTGGTCTCGATGTTGCGCTCGTAGGCGACCGCCACCCGGGGCGCCACGGCCAGGGTGTTGTTGCCGTCGTCCCACTGCTCGCGCTCGGCCGTGACCGGGTCGAGGCCGGTGTCGATCTGGTGCAGGGTGTCGATCTCCATCGCCTTCGCGGCGGCCACCAGGAACGGCTCGGCCTCCGCGACGAGCGGGGTCCCGTCCTCGGCCGCCGGTCACCGCGTGCGCGGTCAGGTGGTCGGCGACGTTGGGGTACATCACGATCTTGTCGACGTCGACCATCGTGCACACGGTGTCGAGGTGCATGGTGGCGCGTTCCTGGGCGATGGGTACGGCGAGCACGGTGTGCGCGTCACCGGCGGCGAAGACCTGGCGGGCCAGGCGCTCGACACCTGCGGGCGTCGTACGCTCCCCGACGCCGACGGCGAGGACTCCCGGCCCGAGCAGCAGCACGTCGCCGCCCTCGACGTGCTCGCGGCGCCAGCCGTGGATCTTCGGCGACGAGGCGAACCGCGGGTGGTCGGTGTAGATGATCTCGGTCAGCTGGCTCTCCCGCTCGCGCGCCGGCATGGCGAGCGAGGTGATCGCGACCTTGTCGCGGATCCAGACGCTCGAGTCGCGGGTGAACAGCAGGTTGGGCAGCGGGTCGATCAGGAAGTCGTCGCTGTGCAGCAGGCTGGTGACCAGCCCGAAGCCACCGCGCACCTCGTCGTTGCGCAGGCCGGCGGTGAGCACGTCCGTGAGCTCGGCGGGCGACATCTCCGCGAGCGCCACCTGGAGGTAGTCGCGCAAGCGTGTCGCCCAGCCGCAGCGAGCCGCAGACCGCGGCGATCGCGCGCCGCCGCGCGTCCTCGGCCGGCGAGGGTCTCGACGAGCAGCTCGGTCAGGTAGAGCACCTCGACGCCGCGACCGCGCAGCGCCTCGGCGAAGGCGTCGTGCTCCTCCTGCGCGCGGCTGACCCAGGGGATCCCGTCGAAGAGCAGCTTGTCGTTGTTGCGCGGCGTGAGCCGGCGCAGCTCCGGTCCGGGCCGGTGCAGCAGCACCGTGCGCAGCCGGCCGACCTCCGAGGAGACGCCGGGCAGCGCGGGGTCCAGCGTCGGCTCATCAGCGGAGCAGGCTATCGCCGTACGCCCGCTCACAGGACGAACCGGACAGGGCTGGCGGGCGATACTGAGGGCTGGCGGGTGAAGTATTGCCCGCCAGCCCGCAGTTTCCCCGGGCGCCCGGGGAAACCGCAGCCTCCAGCGTCAGACCAGGAGCTCCACGGCGGTGACGACCGCGAGCAGCAGGCAGACCGCGCCGCCGACGTAGTGCACGACCGAGAGCTTCACGTAGCGCAGCAGCACCCGGCCCGACAGCACGGCGAGGCCCGAGACCGTGAGCAGGGCGGCCCAGGCGCCGATGAAGACGCTCCACGGGTGGCCGTACTTGGCGATCATGCTGATCGTCAGCAGCTGGGAGAGGTCGCCCCACTCGGCGGCGAACAGCACCAGGAACGACGCGCCGACGGCCCGCAGGCCGGTGCGCGAGTCGAGCGCCTTGGCGGCGTACTCCTCCTCCTGGTCTGCTTCTCCTCCTCGTCCGCGCCGGGAGCCGACCGGATCAGCAGGATGCCGCCGACCAGGAAGATGACCAGCGCCACCGACTTGGATCAGGGTGTCCGGGCAGGAACGTCGCGAGGTGACCGGCCAGCACCGCGATCAGCGTCTGGACGAGGAAGGCGAGGCCGACCCCGACCCACACCGCGAACGGCTTGTAGCGGGTCGAGAGCACCAGCGCGGCGATGAAGGTCTTGTCGGGCAGCTCGACGACGAAGATCGCGCCGAACACGATCGCGATGACAGCGAGATCCATCAGGCGGGGTCTCCGAGCAGTCCGCGGGCGGCGGCGACCGCCTCGGCCATCACCGTCTTCACCGGGCGTCCCAGGGCCCGCGCCGCGGCGGCGACGTCCTCGAACTCCGGTTGCACGTTGACCACCCCTCCGTCGAGCCGGGCCACCTTGACCGCGATCGTGTGCCCGTCCAGCTCGACCGTAGCCATCGACCGGTCGAGCTCGTGCTTGCCGACCCGCTGCTCGCGCAGGCCGATGGTGGAGGTCTGCCGGTAGACCTCGCGGCGTACGCCGTCCGCCCGCTCGGCCGCGACCAGCACGCTGAGGGTGTGCGCCGGCCGGCCCTTCTTCATCAGGATCGGGGTCAGCCAGGCATCGCTCGCGCCCGGCCTCGAGCAGCGCCGTGAGCACGCCGGGCCACAGCCGCGGGTCGAGGTCGTCGACGTTGGTCTCCAGCACCAGCGCGTCCCGCGTCCGCCGGTGAGCGAGCGTCAGCGAGTTCTCGGAACCACCTTCGCCGACCAGCAGCCGCAGCACGTTGGCGTGGCCCTCGGGATCGCGACCCCCGGCGCCGACGCCGACGGCGCGCACCGCCATCGCCGGCTGCGGCCCCCAGTCGTCGGCCAGCGTGGTCAGCAGCGCGGCGCCCGGTGGGCGTGCACAGCTCGAGGTCGACAGGACCCCCGGAGCTCGGCACCCCACGGAGGAGCTCGACCACCGCCGGCGGCGGAACCGGCAGGCGGCCGTGCTCGGAGGAGACCGTGCCACCGCCCACCGACACTTCCGAGACCACGACCCGGTCGAGGCGCCAGGTGCACCATCGCCGGCGCACACGCCGACCACGTCGGCGATCGCGTCGAGCGCACCGACCTCGTGGAAGTGCACGTCCTCCGCCGGGTGACCGTGCACCCGCCCCTCGGCCTCGGCCAGTCGCGAGAACACGTCGTGGGCCAGCGAGCGCACGTCCTCGTGCAGGCCCGCACCGGCGAGCAGCTGCTCGACGTCACGCCAGGTCCGGTGGGTCGAGGTGTCGGCCACCTCGACGTGGCAGCGGGTGGCGGCGAAGCCGGCGCGGCGTACGTCCTCGACCTCGAGGCCGCACCTCGCCCGGGGCGACCTTGTCGACGGCGTCGGCGATCACACCCGAGCGGGTACGCCGGCGCCGAGGAGCGCACCGAGCAGCATGTCGCCGCTGGCCCCCGAGGACGCGTCGACCCAGGCGACCCGTTCAGTCACGGTCGCCCCGGTGGGCGTTGCGGGCCACGCGGGCGGCGAACACTCCGGCGCCGTAGCCGTTGTCGATGTTGACCACGCTCACCCCGGGTGCGCAGGAGTTCAGCATCGCGAGCAGGGCGGCCAGCCCGCCGAAGGAGGCGCCGTACCCGACGCTGGTCGGCACCGCCACGAGCGGTACGCCGACCAGGCCGCCGACCACGCTGGGCAGGGCGCCCTCCATGCCGGCGACCACGACGAGGCAGTCCGCCCCGGCGAACCGCTCGCGTGCCTCGAGCAGCCGGTGCAGGCCGGCCACCCCGACGTCCTCGATGCGCTCGACGCCGGCGCCGTGCACCGCCGCGGTCAGCGCCGCCTCGGCGGCGACCGGCGCGTCGGAGGTGCCGGCGCTGATCACGGCGACGAGCCCGCGCGCCGTCGGGATCGGGCCCAGCGTCGCGGCGCGGGCGACCTCGTCGATGCGCGCCTCGGGCAGCTCGGCACGCACGAGGGCGATCGCCTCCGGCGAGAGCCGGGTGGCCAGCACGGCCCGGTCGGGATGCCGGTCGTGCAGCGTGCGTCAGGATGCCGACGACCTGCTCGGGGGTCTTGCCCTCGCCGTAGACGACCTCCGGGTCGCCGGTGCGCGCCGCCCGGTCGACGTCGACGCGCGCGTAGCCGAGGTCGGCAGTGCGTTCGTCGGTGCGCTCGTCGGGTCGGTCGGTCACGCACCCCAAACTATCGGCGGGCTCACTCCGGTTCGTTGCCGGAGTCCGAGCCCAGCTTGTAGGGCGTGGTCACGCCCTCGTACATCAGGTGCGTGATCATCCCCTGCTTGGCGTGCTTGAGGTTGTGGCAGTGGTCCATCCAGATGCCGGGGTTGTCGGCGACGAAGGCGACCTCGAAGGTCTCGCCGTCGCGCACCTCGAGCGAGTCGAACCACCAGGGGCTGCCGGTCGCCTTCTTGCCGTCGCGCGAGAGCACCACGGCGTGGTGACCGTGCAGGTGCATCGGGTGCGCCTTCCCGCTGTGGTTGGAGATCGTCACCTCGACGACGTCGCCCTCGCGGACCGTCATCATCGGCATGTCCGGGTAGAGGTGGCCGTTGATGCTCCACCACAGCCCCGGCTTGCCGTCGACGAAGCCGGGCTTCCGGTCGATGGAGTACTCGAACCTCCGGTCGGGGTGGCTGGTGTCGATGTCGCTGGGCGCCGGGGTGCCGTAGTCGAGCAGGTCGAGCCGCGTCCCGGGCTGGTCGACCTTCGGCGCCTTCGCCCCGTCGGGCCCGATCACCAGGCCGACGTCGCCGGCCAGCTGCACGCGGGCCGCCGAGCCGTCGGCCGGCACGGTCACCTCGAGGTCGTTGCGCCCACCGGCGGGGATCTCGACCTCCTGGCCGGAGACCTCGTCGGGCTCGTTGACGTCGTGGCCGTCGACGGCGACCAGCCGGTACGGCACGCTCGCCCAGCGCCAGCAGGGCACCGTTGTCGGTGTTGACCAGCCGCACGCGCACCCGCTGGCCGGGCTTCGCCGTCGACGTGCTGGTCGCCGGTGTCGCCGTTGAGGGTCTGCGTCGCCGTCGTACAGGTGCGAGACCGCCAGCACGTCCTGGACGCCCGGCTCCGGTGACCTTGGGCCGGATCACGATGCCGCCGAGCAGGCCGCCGGTGACCTGCTCGTGGGAGAGCTGGTGGGAGTGGTACCAGTAGGTGCCGGCGTGCGGCGCCACCCAGCGGTAGGTGTGGTCCTTCCCGGCCTTGATCGCGTTCTGGGTCACCCCGGCGACGCCGTCCTCGGCGTTGGGCACGTCGACGCCGTGCCAGTGGAGGGCGATCCCGCCGGTCGACGTTCTCGTTGCGCACGTGCACCTCGACGAGGTCACCGACGGTGGCCTCGATCGTCGGGCCCGGGCTGGTGCCGTTGATCGGTGTAGCCCTCGACCTTCTCGCCCGAGGCCAGCTTCACCGTCCCCTGCCGCGCGGTCAGGTCGACCACGACGTCGGGACGGCCGCCCTTCGGGGTGTCCAGCGAGGTGACGCTGACGTCACCGGCGGCGTGCTCCATCCCCTCCATGCCGGCCATGTCGTGCTTCGGGGCATGCGGCCCGCCGCCGTAGTCGGCGTACCCCATGTCCATCACGGAGTACGACGAGGGCAGCCGGCTGCTCCACCACATCCAGCCCAGCGGACCGACGATCGCCAGGGTCAGGACGACTCCGACGAGGAGCCGGACCCGGCGCACGTGTCACAGGCGTCACGGCCGCCTCGGCGCCGGCGCGGCCTCATCCACGACGTTGGCCTGCTTGGCCGCTCGCCAGCCGAGCCAGGCGATCACCAGGGCGTTCAGGCCGTGCAGGAAGCCGAGCCCGGGAATCTCGAAGGAGAGGATCGCGATCACCCACTGCGCCAGGACGGCCAGGAAGACGAAGCTCGCCCACTTCACGCCACCCGGGACCTTGGCGAAGAACGAGATGATCAGCAGGATGATCGCGAGCAGCGCGACGATCATCGCGCCGAAGCTGTGGATCGTGATCCCGACGGATCCGGTGACGCCCTCGAGACGGTCGTCGGAGACCTGCTGGGTCAGGGAGTGGCCGTCGTCGACCCACTTGAACATGCCGAAGACCCACAGCGCGATCGCTGCGGCCTGGATCGCGACGAACCCGGCGATGGTGTGGCCGAGGGCCTTGTAGGCGGTGCGCATCAGGAGACCTCCCAGGAGTGCGTGGACCCGCACATCCTCTACTCAGTTGGCGCCGACAACCGAGATTTCGCGGCTGCGTCCCGGCCCTGACTAGTCCAGAATCACGGACGAAACGCCGCAGATTCACTCAGACCGGAAGGCGTCGGCGGGGTAGACGCCGAGGATCTTCACGTCGGTGGTGAAGAACGCCAGCTCCTCGAGGGCGCGCGCCAGCGGCGGGTCCTGCGGGTGTCCGTCGACCTCGGCGAGGAACTGGGTGGCGGTGAAGTGCCCGCCGACCATGTAGCTCTCCAGCTTGGTCATGTTGACGCCGTTGGTCGCGAACCCGCCGAGCGCCTTGTAGAGCGCGGCGGGCAGGTTGCGCACGTTGAAGATGAAGCTGGTCACGACGGGCCCGTTGCCGACGGGCGCCTCGACGAGCTCACGGGAGAGCACCACGAAGCGCGTCGTGTTGTGGTCCTCGTCCTCCACGTCGGGCGCGAGGATCTCCAGCCCGTAGGTCTCGGCCGCGAGCGGCGGCGAGATGGCGGCCTGGGTCAGGTCGCCGGCCTCGGCCACCTCGCGGGCGGCCCCGGCGGTGTCGCCGGAGATGACCGGGCGCAGCCCGTGCTCGCGGATGACCTTGCGGCACTGGCCGAGCGCGTGCACGTGGCTGTGCACGGTCTTGATGGTGTCCAGGCTCGCCCCGGGCAGGGCCATCAGCGCGAACTGGATGCGCAGGAAGTGCTCGCCGATGATGTGCAGGTCGGAGTCGGGCAGGAAGTGGTGGATGTCGGCGACCCGGCCGGCGATCGAGTTGTCGATCGGGATCATCGCGCGCTCGGCGTCGCCGCCCTCGACGGCCGCGAAGACGTCCTCGAACGAGGCGCACGGCACCGGCTCCCAGTCGGGGTAGTGCTGCTTGGAGACGATGTGGGAGTTGGCTCCCGGCTCGCCCTGGTAGGCGATCCGTCGTCGAGGCGTCGTGGTCACAGGGCCGAGTTTCCCACGCCGGGCCGTGTCGTCCCGCGAGTCTCCACTGGGCGACCCGTTGCGCTCTCTACCCTCACAGCGTGGAGACGTTCCTCGGGATCCTCGCCCTCGTGGTGTCGCTGGTCGCGCTGGCAGTCGCAGTCGCGGGCCGGCGTACGACGCAGCGCGGACGCGGCAAGGTCGACGCCAGCGGCCTGCCCGAGGACCCGCGCGCCCTCCGGCAGGAGGTGGCCGCGCTCAAGGCCGAGAGCGGCCAGGCGCTGCGCCACGTGGCGGTGATCCGGTACGACGCCTTCACCGACACCGGCGGCCAGCTCTCCTGGTCGATGGCGCTGCTCGACGACAGCGGCAGCGGCGTCGTGCTCACCTCGATCCAGGGGCGCAACGAGTCGCGCACCTACGCCAAGAACGTCGCCGGCTGGGCGAGCGAGACCCAGCTGTCCCCCGAGGAAGAGGACGCGATCACCAACGCGCGTCCCTGACCGAGGTCACGGGCCCGGCGGGGTGACGATCGTCGCGGTGAAACGCGTCCGCAGCCGTCCCTAGACTCCGGGCATGAAGCTCACGGTCATGACCCCGCTCGCCATCCGCATCGGAGCCATCCCGTGGATGCCCAAGCTGCTGCCGCAGATCACGGCGACCGACAAGTTCGTCCAGCGCATCAGCAAGGGCCGGGTGACGATCCTCGACCTCGCCGGGCTGCCCAACCTGATGCTGACCGTGAAGGGCCGCAAGTCCGGCGTACCCAGGACGACCCCGCTGCTGTGCGTCCCCCACCAGGGCGGCAACCTGATCGCCGGCTCCAACTTCGGCCAGCTCAAGCCGCCCGTCTGGGTGGTCAACGTCCGCGCCGCGATCGAGAAGGGCGAGCTCGTCGGCGTCGACCAGGACGGCGCGCCAGCACCAGGCCAAGGCCCGCGAGATCACCGGCGCCGAGCGCGAGGAGCTCTGGGAGGTCATGGTGAGGACCTGGCCCAACTACGCGAGGTACGCCGCGCGCACCGACCGCACCATCCCGGTCTTCTTCCTCGACCCGGTGGGCTGAGGGGTCTGCAGTTTCACCGGGCGCCCGGTGAAACTGCGGGCGGACGGCCAATACTTTGCACCGCCCGCCATGCAGTTTCCCCGGGCACCCGGGGAAACCGACAACCCCTACCGCGGCACCCGCACCAGCAACCGCCCGTGCACGCAGCGGGCCCGGATCTCCTTGCCCGGGGCGATCAGGTCGCCGTCGAGCTGACGGGGCGCGTCGCTGCTGGCGCGTACGACGACCTCCCGGCCGCTCATCCGGGTGATCAGCTCGTCGGTGCGCTTGTTCTTGGTCATCACCCGGAACGCGAGCGGCAGCCAGGACAGGAACCGCCTCGGGTAGAGGAGCACGACGTCGAGCTGGCCGTCGTCGATCGCGGCGTCGGGGATCAGCGGCATCCCGGCCTGGAGGAAGCCGACGTTGCCGATCACGAGCGTGCGGGCGCGGTGGCGGGTGAACTCGCCGCCGTCGACGGAGACCTCGACCCTGATCGCCGGGAACATCAGCGACTTCAGCGCCGACCACACGTAGGCCAGCCAGCCGACCTTGGCCTTGATGTCCTCGTTGACGCCCTCCATGATCGCGGCGTCGAAGCCCATGCCGGCCATCACCAGGAAGGTCGCGTCCTCCATCTTGTCGCCGCTGACCTCGACCATGTCGATCGCGCGGTCCTGGCCGTTGAGCGCGACGTCGACCGCCGAGCGCAGGTAGAGCGGGATGTCGAGGTTGCGCGCCAGCAGGTTGCCGGTGCCCGCCGGCACGATCCCGACCGGCACGCCGGTGCCGGCCAGCTCCTCGCAGACCGCGCGGATGGTGCCGTCGCCACCGATCGCGACGACCAGGTCGGCGCCGCTGACCGCCGCCTCGTGCGCCATCCCGTAGCCGGTGTCCTCGACGGTGGTCTCCCACCAGACGACCGTGGTGAACCCCGACTCGGTGGCCAGCGCCTCGACCAGCGTGCGGAACTGCACGGCGTCGTCGATCTTCGACGGGTTCAGGATGACCGCCAGCTTCTTGCGCTGGTTGGGCACCGCCTCGGTCAGCGGCGGGGTGTCCAGGGCGATCGACCGCGGCGTCGGGTCGTAGAACGCCAGCCACGCGAGCACGATGCCGGCGCCGAGGAGGTAGCCGGCGATCACGTCGGTGACGTTGTGCACGCCGAGGAAGATCCGGTCGGCCCCGACGAGCAGGGCCACCGCCAGGGCGAGCACCAGCACCAGGCGTCGTACGCCGCGCCGACGCACCAGCATCCGGGTGAGCACGATCGTCACACCGACGGCAGCCGCGATCCCGGTGGCATGGCCCGACGGGAACGACGAGCTGCTGTAGACCAACAGGGGCTCGTCCCAGACCGGACGTCCACGGTCGATCAGCTGCTTGAAGACGACGACCAGCACCCCGGCCGTCGCCATCACGCCGATCGTCCAGATCGCCGCGCGGCGGTAGCCCTTGGTGGCCAGGACGATCGCCGCGATCGCCGTGACGACCGCCTCCGGGAGGGTCGAGGTCGCGATCGAGACCGCGTGCCAGAACTCGAACGCGCCGTGGTGCTCGCTGGTGAACGACTCGGGCCCGCCCGCGAGGTCCTTGTCGAAGTCGAGCAGCACCGACCACTCGGTGGAGACGAGGACGGCCAGGATCCCGAAGAGCACGAAGCAGAGGGCGCTCCACCCCAGGCGGGTGGGGCGCAGATCGGCTTCCGTCACATTTCCGTCCTGTGCTCGAGGCGGACCACGATGCTCTTCGATACGGGGGTGTTCGAGACCTTGGCGACCGAGTCGAGGGCGACGAGGACGTTGGTCTCGGGAAAGTATGCCGCCGCGCATCCTCGCGCCGTCGCATATGACACCACGCGGAAGTCCTCGGCCCGTCGCTCCCCGTCGTCGGCCACGCTGACCAGGTCGACGTGCTCGCCCTCGGCGAAGCCGAGCTCCTGGCGGTCCCTCGGGTTCACGAACACGACGCGGCGCCCCTTCTTGATCCCGCGGTAGCGGTCGTCGAGCCCGTAGATCGTGGTGTTGAACTGGTCGTGGCTGCGCACCGTCTGCAGCAGCAGGTGGCCCTCGGGGACCTGCAGCATCTCGAGGTCGTTGGCGGTGAACCGCGCCTTGCCGGTCTTGGTCTTGAACTCGCGGCGGTCGCGCGCGCGGGTGCGGCAGCGGGAAGCCGCCGGGCTCCTCGATGCGCTCGTTGAACCGGTCGAAGCCGGGGATCACCCGCTCGATGCGGTCCCTGATCGAGGCGTAGTTCTCCCGCATCCCGGCCCAGTCGATCCCGGACACCCCGTCGGGCCACAGCGCCTCGGCCAGCCTGGTGACGATGGCGACCTCGGAGAGCAGGTGGGGAGACGCGGGCTGGAGCCGGCCGCGCGAGGCGTGCACCATCCCCATCGAGTCCTCGACGGTGACCACCTGCTCGCCGGTGAGCTGGTGGTCGCGCTCGGTGCGGCCCGAGGCAGGGCAGGATCAGCGCCTCACTGCCGGTGACGACGTGGGAGCGGTTGAGCTTGGTCGAGACGTGCACGGTGAGGTCGAGGCCGCGCATCGCCTCCTCCGTGCGGGTGGTGTCGGGGGTGGCCGCGACGAAGTTGCCGCCCGACGGCGAAGAACACCCGCACGCGCCCGTCGTGCATCGCGCGGAGCGTGTCGACCGAGTCGAGGCCGTGCTCGCGGTTCGGCTCGAACCCGAACTCGTCGCGCAGCCCGTCGAGCAGGCTGTCGTGGGCCTTCTCCCAGACGCCCATCGTGCGGTCGCCCTGCACGTTGGAGTGGCCGCGGACCGGGCACAGCCCGGCACCGAACTTGCCGATGTTGCCGCGCAGGAGCAGCAGGTTGGTGATCTCCTGGATGGTCGCGACCGCACCCCGGTGCTGGGTCAGGCCCATCGCCCAGCACACGATGACGCGGTCGGACTCGCGGTAGCGCTTGGCGACCCGCTCGATCTCGTCGCGGGTCAGTCCGGTGGCTCGTCAGGACCTCGTCCCAGTCGAGCTTGTCGAGGTGGGCGAGGTACTCGTCGTACTCCGAGGTGTACGTCGACGACGAACTCCTCGTCGACCGCGCCTGCCTCGACGGTCAGCTTCGCCATCGCAGCGAACAGCGCCTGGTCGCCCGAGAGCCGCACCTGGAGGAAGTCGTCGGTCAGGTCCTCGCCCTTGGTCAGCCCGCGCGGGGTCTGCGGGTTGTGGAAGGTGCGCAGCCCCGCCTCGTCGAGCGGGTTGATGTTGACGATGTGGGCGCCGTTCCGCTTCGCCTGCTCCAGGGCCGAGAGCATCCGCGGGTGGTTGGTGCCGGGGTTCTGCCCGACGACCATGATCAGGTCGGCGGCGTAGATGTCCTCGAGCAGCACCGACCCCTTGCCGATCCCGATCGAGTGGGCCAGGGCGGCGCCGCTGGACTCGTGGCACATGTTCGAGCAGTCGGGCAGGTTGTTGGTGCCGAAGCGGCGCACCATCAGCTGGTAGAGGAAGGCCGCCTCGTTGGAGGTGCGCCCCGAGGTGTAGAACGCCGCGGCGTCCGGGGTCGGCAGCGCCCGCAGCCGCTCGGCGACCAGGTTGAACGCGCCCTGCCAGTCGATCGGCTCGTAGTGGTCGGCGCCCGCCGGCTTGTACATCGGCTCGCTCAGCCGCCCCTGCTGGCCCAGCCAGTAGTCGGTCTTCCCCGCAAGCTCTCCGAGGCCGTGGCGGGCGAAGAAGTCGCGGTCGACCCGTCGCAGGGTCGCCTCCTCGGCGACGGCCTTGGCGCCGTTCTCGCAGAACTCCGCGGTGTGGGTGTGGCCGGGGTCGGGCCAGGCGCAGCCCGGGGCAGTCGAAGCCGGTGGGCTGGTTCACCCGCAGCAGCGTGAGCGCGGTACGCCGTACGCCCATCTGCTCCTGGGACATCTTCATGGCCTTGAGCACGGCAGGGACACCCGCTGCGTGGTGGTGACGATGTCCTACCTGGAGGTTGTCTTCTGTGGGATCATTTTCCGGAGCGGGCTTGGCCATGTTCCCCATTCAAACCCATGGCCGCACTCACTGAGGGGGACCACATGCGTCGCACCAATTTCACGCGGTTCGCGGCCCCCGCCGCCGCTGTCCTGACCGCGCTGCTGATGACCGCTGCCTGCGGTGACGTCGAGGTCACCTCCGACGACGACTCGTCGGCGAACAAGGACAAGAGCACCCCGTCCGCGGACGCGAACGCCGACGTCGACACCAGCGCCGCCGAGGGCAACTGGCTGCTCGGCATCCAGGCGGCCGGCGGGGCCGACGGCGAGACCAGCACCACCACCTACGTGACCTACAACCCGTCGACCGGCCAGGCCACCGCTCGCAAGCTGCCCGGCGTCCAGGCCGCCAGCGCCTCGCCCGACGTCGGCCGCGCTGCTGGTCAGCGCCGACCGCAAGTGGGCCATCCCCGACACCGAGATCTCGCGGTCGGAGGAGAGCACCGGCCAGCTCAAGGTCTACTCGCTGGCCACGGGCAACCCGAAGGTCGTCGACATCCGGCGCGCCACCGGCGACGACGGCGTCAAGGCGATCGGCTGGGCCTTCGACCCGGAGCGCGCCGACACGCTGCGCGTCGTCGACACGGCCAACCGCGTGTGGTCCGTGAACGTCGCCGGTGGCAAGGCCACCCAGGAGGGCACGCTGGCCAAGGGCCCGTGGGTGTTCACCAACGGCTTCAACCACAACACCGGCGAGCCCTACATGGAGAGCATCGAGAGCGACGAGACCAACCCGGCAGGCAACGGCCCCGCCGACACCTCGCCGGTCACCCGCGACGGCGGCACCATCCTCCCCGCCGAGTCCGAGGCCATGACCAAGCTCCCCGCCAGCCCGTGCCGCCTCGGCGCCGGCTTCACCGACGCCAACGGCGTGACCTGGGCCTTCTGCGCGGACGCGTCGGCGCTGACGACGTACTACCTGCCCAAGGACGGCGAGAAGTGGACGGCGTACGGCAAGCCGAGCAGCCGCGGTGGCCCCGGTCGCCGCCGGTTTCCCGCTGGTCCTGCCGCCCGCCGCAGTAAACCTGTCGCGCTCCGGTCGATATCCTCGCGAGGTGATCGACCCACGAGTGCTCCGCGACGACCCCGACTCCGTGCGTGCCGCCCAGGAGAAGCGGGGCCTGTCCGCCGACGTGGTCGACCGGGCGCTGGAGGCCGACGCCGCCCGCCGGGCCGCGATCGCCGCCTTCGAGCACCTCCGCAGCGAGCAGAAGCAGCTCGGCAAGCTGATCCCGAAGGCCCAGGGCGACGAGAAGGCCGAGCTGCTCGCCCGCACCAAGGCGCTCGCCGCCGACGTGAAGACCGCCGAGGCCGCCCAGGGACAGGCCGAGCAGGACTGGCACGACGCGATCTACGCCATCCCCAACCCCGCCGCCGAGGCCTCCCCGGCCGGCGGCGAGGACGACTACGTCGTCATCTCCGAGCACGGCACCCCGCGCGACTTCGCGGCCGAGGGCTTCGAGCCGCGCGACCACGTCGAGCTCGGCAAGATCCTGGGCGCCATCGACGTCGAGCGTGGCGCCAAGGTGTCCGGGTCGCGGTTCTACTACCTGACCGGTGCCGGGGCCGACCTGGAGTTCGCGCTGGTCAACATGGCGATGGACCAGGCCCGCTCGGCCGGCTTCATCCCGATGGTGCCGCCGACGCTGGTCAAGCCGCGCGCCATGGAGGGCACCGGCTTCCTCGGGCAGGCGGCCGACGACGTCTACCGGATCGAGGGCCAGGACACCTACCTCGTCGGCACCTCGGAGGTGCCGCTGGCGGCGTACCACTCCGACGAGATCCTCGACGCCGACACGTTGCCTCGCCGCTACGTCGCGTTCAGCCCCTGCTTCCGCAAGGAGGCAGGCTCGCACGGCAAGGACACGCGGGGGATCATCCGCGTTCACTGGTTCGACAAGGTGGAGATGTTCTCCTACACGACCCTCGAGGACGCGACCGACGAGCACCAGCGCCTGCTCGGCTGGGAGCAGGAGTGGCTGGAGAAGCTCGAGCTCGCCTACCGCGTGATCGACGTGGCCGCCGGCGACCTCGGCCTGTCGGCGCAGCGCAAGTTCGACTGCGAGGCGTGGGTGCCGACGCAGGGTCGCTACCGCGAGCTGACCTCGACCTCCAACTGCACCGACTTCCAGACGCGCCGGCTCGACATCCGGGGCCGGTTCGCGACCGAGGGCGGCGGCACCGACATCAAGCCGATCGCCACGCTCAACGGCACCCTGGTCGCCATCCCCCGCACCATCGTGGCGATCCTCGAGACCCACCAGCAGGCCGACGGGTCGGTCCGGGTGCCGAAGGCGCTGCAGCCCTACCTCCAGGGACGCGAGGTGCTCGAGCCGGTGACCGGTGTCTGACGACTGGCAGCCGAAGCTCGTCGCGCTCGACATCGACGGCACCCTGCTGAAGTGGGTCGAGGGCACCGGCCAGAACTACGAGGTGATCGCCCCCGCCCTGTACGACGCCGTCCAGGCCGCCGTCGACGCCGGCGCCCACGTCGTGCTCGCCAGTGGCCGCTCGCCGCACGGCATGACCAAGATCGCCGACCTGCTCGACCTGCCGCGTGAGGGCCAGGACCGGCTGTGGGTCGTCGCCTCCAACGGCGCGGTGATCTTCCGCTACCCGCCGCTCGAGGTCGTCCACGAGGAGACCTTCGACGCGAGCGAGGCGGTGCGCCAGGTGCTCGAGCAGCACCCCAGCGCACTCGTGGCGGTCGAGGAGCGCGGCGTCGGCTACCGGGTCAACCGGCCCTTCCCCGACGGTGAGCTCTCCGGCGACATGATCGAGACCGAGCTGCACGAGATCCTCGGCCAGCCCGTCAGCCGCGTGATCATCCGCGATCCCGAGGCCTCGGCCGAGGACTTCGTGGCCATGGCCGCGCGGCTCGGCCTGCACGGCACCGACTACGTCGTCGGCTGGACGGCCTGGCTCGACCTGTCCCCCGTCGGCGTCTCCAAGGCGTCCGGGCTGCAGTACGTCGCCCGCCACCTCGGCCTGTCCAGCGAGGACACCCTCGCGATCGGCGACGGCCGCAACGACATCGAGATGCTGCGCTGGGCCGCCCGCGGCGTCGCCATGGGCCAGGCCGTCGAGGAGGTCCACGCGGCCGCCGACGCCACCACCGAGACCGTCTACGACGACGGGGCAGCAGTGGAGCTGCGGAAGTGGTTCCCCTGAGCCTTCCCGAGAGATCACCTCCGAGCGGCTCACGCTGCGGCTGGTCACCCCCGAGGACGCCGAGGGGATGCTCGCCGGACGTCGACGGGTCTCGTGGCACCCCGACTACCCGCGCAAGGACGACCAGGACGCCGCGGCGATGGTGAAGGCCGATGACCCGCAGGCCTGCTGGGGACCGCGCCACATCGTGCGCAGCGGCGACGGTCTCGTCGTCGGTTCCATCGGCTTCTTCGGCGCCCCGATGCCGGTCGACGAGGTCGAGGAGGCCGAGGTCGGCTTCGGGCTGGTCGAGGACGCCCGCGGCCACGGCGCCGTCACCGAGGCGCTCACCGCCCTGCTCGAGCACACCGACCGGGCCGGCGTACGCATCCGGGCGAGCGTGCGGCCCGAGAACCGCGCCAGCCTGCGGGTGCTGGCCAAGTGCGGCTTCACCCAGCTGCGCGGCTCGACCGAGGAGGGCGAGCTGGTGATGGTGCGCCCGCTGCCGGCGTCGAGCCTAGGTCCCGCTTGCGTCATACGAATTGTGGGTTCGAGGCCACGATTCGTATGACGTTGTGGAGCTCACCCAGGCTCAGAGGTACATGCCGCCCTGCGAGCCGGGCTCGTTGCCGTCGTCGTCCTGGTCCGTGTGCTGGCCGGGGTGCATCCCCGGCATCGCGCCGGGCGGGAGCGCGCGGCGCATCTGCTCCAGCTGCGAGCGCGCGGCCATCTGCTGGGCGTAGATCGCGGTCTGGATGCCGTGGAACAGCCCCTCGAGCCAGCCGACGAGCTGGGCCTGCGCGATCCGCAGCTCGGACTCGGTGGGGGTGGTCTCGTCGAAGGGCTGGATCAGCCGGTCGAGCTCGTCGTCGAGCTCCGGGGCGAGGCCGTCCTTGAGCTCCTTGATCGAGGTGTGCAGCACCGTGGCGAGCCGCTTGCGGCCGGGCTCGTCGAGCGGCGCGGCCTTCACCTCCTCGAGGAGCTGCTGCACCATCCGGCCGATCCGCATCACCTTGGCGGGCTGCTCGACCAGGCCGGTGAGTCGCTCGGCGCTGTCGCCGCCCTCGTCGTCGTCCTGCACCGCGCTGGCCGGGACGGCCACGGGCTGCCCGTCGGGGCCGATCACCATGATGTGGTCGGCCTCTGGCTGCTGGTCCTGAGGTGTCGACATGTGCTCGACCCTACTCACCGACGACGAGCAGGATCTTGCCGCTGTGCGATCCCGACTCCATCAGCTCGTGGGCGCGGGGGGCCTGCTCGAACGGCACCTCCTCGTGTACGACGGTCCGCACCTTGCCCTCGCCGATGAGCGGCCACACGTGCTCGACCACCGAGGCGCAGATCGCCGCCTTCTCCTCGGAGGGACGGGCCCGCAGCGTGGTCGCGATCACCGCACCTCGCTTGCCGCAGCAGCATGCCCAGGTCGAGCTCGCCCTTGGTGCCGCCCTGCATGCCGATGACGACCAGCCGCCCCTCGGTCGCGAGGGCCGAGACGTTGCGCGCGAGGTACTTGCGCGCCCATGTTGTCGAGGATCACGTCGGCGCCGCCGGCCTCCTTGAGCACCTCGACGAAGTCCTCGTCGCGGTAGTTGATCGCCCGGTCGGCGCCCAGCGACTCGCACAGCTCCTGCTTCTCGGCGGAGCCGGCCGTGGCGAAGACCCGCGCGCCCAGCTGCTTGGCGAGCTGGATCGCGAAGGTGCCGATGCCGCCCGCGCCGCCGTGCACGAGCAGGGTCTCGTCGGGCTGGAGGTTGGCGATCATGAACACGTTGGACCAGACGGTGCAGGCCACCTCCGGGAAGGCGGCCGCGGTCTTCACGTCCACGCCCGGCGGCAGCGGCATCACCTGTCCGGCGGGGACGGCCACCTTCTCGGCGTACCCACCGGAGGCGAGCAGCGCGCACACCTCGTCGCCGACCGCGTGGCCCTCGACGCCCTCGCCGACGGCGCTGATGCGACCGGAGCACTCCATCCCGAGCACGTCGGAGGCACCGGGCGGCGGCGGGTAGAAGCCCTGCCGCTGCAGGGTGTCGGCGCGGTTGATCGCGCTGGCGACGATGTCGATGACCACCTCGCCCGGACCGGGCTCGGGGTCGGGCAGCTCGGTGACGATCAGTGCTTCGGGACCACCCGGTTCGGGTGCGATGACGGCACGCATGAGCGCCACCCTACGAGGGGTGGTGATGCCGGTCGGTCAGACCTCGACCTCGATCTCGGCCTCGACCTCTTCGTCGTCGTCCTCGTGCTCGAGCTCGTCGGGAGACTTGTCCCACCGCTGCGCCAGCCCCATGGCCAGGCCCGCCAGGCGCTCCACCTGTTCGGGATCACCGTCGGAGCCGGCCGCGGCGTAGCCGAGCAGGAACGTCGAGATCGGCGCGGCCGGTCGCTCCACGAGGTGCGCCGCATCCCTGGCCAGGTCGAGGATGAGGGCCTCGTCGACCTCCACCTCGATGTCGAGGACGTCGCACAGCTCGTCGATCCAGTCGTGCAGGTTCACGGTTCACAGTCTTGGTGCCGGAGCCAGACGTGCGCAACACGTATCCCATATGTCTTTTCCGAATGGCGCGATTCAGCCGCCCAGCCGCTCGCGCAGCTCGGTCAGGTCGGCCCAGGTGTCCACGTCGCGGGCCTCCCACGCGAGCGCCGGCACCTCCGCGAGCCGGAGCCCGGCGACCAGGCTGCGCATCGGCAGCCCGTGCTGCTCCTCCAGCGGCGGGGCGGCCTCGGTGAGCGCCTCGCTGCGGTAGAGGGCGCAGAGGTACTGGCGCCGCCCGTCCTCGTCCACGAGCAGGGCGCCGTCCGCCTCCGGCGGAGAGCAGCAGCCGCGAGACGGTCGCGGTGGTGACCAGCGGCATGTCCACCGCGAGGACCACGACGTGGCGCGGGAGCCGCGGGAACGCGGACAGCCCGGCCAGCAGCCCGGCCGCCGGGCCGCCACCTGCGGGGTCCTCCCGGACGAAGGTGACCGGACGGCTCGTGATCACCTCGTCGCCGACCACGACCACGTCGGGGACGTCGGCCAGGGCCCCCAGGACGTGCTCGAGCAGGGTCACGCCTGCGAGCTCGATCGAGGCCTTGTCGGCACCGTCGAAGCGGACGGCGCTGCCGCCGGTGAGCACGATGCCCCCCAGCTCGGCCGCCCCTGGTCCGCCCACGCCCGCAGTCTGGCACCTGTCGAGCGCCTTGGGCGACGGGCCAGATGGCTGGCAGTCTGGGGGCATGGCAGACGAGTCCCTGGAACCGCACACGGACCAGCTCCGCGTGCGCCTCGTGCAGCGAGCCTCCGGACTCGACCCGGCGGAGAACCGCGCGGCCCTCGACGAGCTCGCCGAGCACACCGACGGGACCGACCTGCTGGTGCTGCCCGAGGCCTTCGCCCGCGACTTCGGGGAGCCCGGCTCCGACCTGGCGCCGTACGCCGAGACGCTGGACGGGCCCTTCGCCAGCGCGCTGCGCGAGCTGAGCACCCGCAGCGGCACCGCCTGGCTGGCCGGCATGTTCGAGGTGGCCGACGACCCCGACCGGCCGCTGAACACCCTCGTCCTGGCCGACGACGGGAAGCTGACGGCGTACCGGAAGATCCACCTCTACGACTCCTTCGGCTACCACGAGTCCAAGACGATCAGCGCGGGTGAGATCCAGCCGTGCCGCGTCGACGTCGGCGGCTTCCCGCTCGGCCTGATGACCTGCTACGACCTGCGCTTCCCCGAGCTCGCCGCGCACGCTGGTGGAGCAGGGCGCGGAGGCGCTCGTCGTGCCCGCTGCCTGGGTGGCCGGCGAGCGCAAGGTCGAGCACTGGCGCACCCTGCTGCGGGCCCGCGCCATCGAGAACACCGTCTGGGTGATCGGCGTCGGGCAGCCCGGCCCCCGCTACTCCGGGCACTCGATCGTCGTCGCCCCCGACGGCGACGTCGTGGCCGAGGCCGACGAGCAGGCCGCCGTGCTGGACGCCGTCATCGACCGCGCGGCGGTGAGCGCCGTCCGTCGTACCAACCCCTCGTTGGGCAACCGCCGCATGTAGCCGAGCCGGTATCCTCCCGGGCGTGCCGAGGGTCGAGAGGGTGCCGGGCCGCCGCAAGGCGGTGCCCCCACGGCTCGAGCGGACCAGCTGAGCAGCCGGCGCGCGCGCGCGCGCCCGCGCGTCGGGTCCCACACGGCCGGCGACGAGCAGCCCCCACCACCGCGCGCCGGACGCGCGGTCCGGCACGGCGCTCCGCGTGCTGTGGCTGCTCGCGTTCCTCGCCGCAGCGGCCAGCCTCGGCGTGCTCCGCCACCTCGACGCCGAGACCGTCCTCCAGCAGTCGGCGGCCGCCGCGCTCGGCGTCCTGCTCGCGCTCGGTCTCGCGGTCCGCAGCGGCGGCCGGGCGCTGCCCGCAGTAGCCCTCGCCGTCCTCGTCGGCGCCGGAGCGGTCGTGACCCAGTGGCCGACCCTGCTGGCCGGGGCCGCGGTCGGCACCGGCGTGCTGGCGGCCTGCCTGGCGGTCCTCGGCACGACGCCCGCGCGGACCTTCGCGCCGTGCGGTCGTCGAGGTCGTCGTGGCCGAGATCGTGGCCATCGCGGGGGCGCTCGGCGTCGCCGGCTTCCGCGTCGACATCGACCCCGACCGGTTCGCCTACACGGTCCTCGGCCTGTCGATGGCCGCCGCCGTCGCGCTCGTCTACCGGCTCGGCGGCGGACTGCACGGCCTCGGCCGCAGCGGCGTGCTGCTGTTCGGCGCTGCGCTCGTGCTGCTCGTGGTGGGCCTCGCCTACACCGCGGCGCTGACCCGCTGGGGGTCGCCCGGAGCTGCGGCTCGACGTGGAGTCGGCCGGCTCTGGATGCACGACCACCTGGGCGCCGTACCCCGCCCGCTCCAGGTGCTGCTCGGCATCCCCGCCCTCGCCTGGGGCGTGACCGTGCGTGACCGGCGCCGCCAGGGCTGGTGGGTGTGCGCCTTCGGGGTGACGGCCACCGCGACCGCCACCACCCGGCTGATCGAGGAGGGAGCCACCGAGCGGACAGCCGCCCTCGGCGAGGCCTACAGCCTCGTGCTCGGCCTGCTCATCGCCTTCGTCGCTCATCCGCGTCGTCCGCCTCGTCCGGGGTACGCCGGGACGGCGATCCGCCCGCGCCGACGAGGTCGCCCATCGCCCCGAGCCCCCACGCCTCCAGCCCCTGCACTGAGCCGGGCTGACTACACTCGGGGCCGGTCCCGTAGGGACCTGGAGGGGTGCCGGAGTGGCCGATCGGAACCGCCTTGAAAGCGGTCGCTGGCAGTGATGTCAGCCGCGGGTTCGAATCCCGCCCCCTCTGCCACTGCCCCACGGCTTCGACACCCACCATTCGCGGGCGCATGATGGAGGAGGCGTCGTCGGACGATCTGGGGGCCAGATGCGAGAGACGAGTTCTGCCGGGAGACGGTCCGTCTGGCGGCCGTGCTCGGTGTTGCTGATCTCGCTGGGCCTGCTGATGGCCGCCTGTTCCGGCGATCCACCCGAGGACAAACGCGAACCGGTGGCCGTCGCCCGGGTTGACGCGACGGAACGGCCGCTCGCCTTCAGCTCCGACCGCAGCGGCAACCTCGACGTGTGGCTGGCCCGGGAGGACGGCAGCGATCCCGTGCGGCTGACCACCTCAGCGGGGGACGAGGGCTTCGCGACCTGGTCGCCCGATGGCAGTCACATCGCGTTCAGCGGTGCGACCGACCCGGAGGAAGGTGCCGACCTCTACGTCGTCGGCGCCGACGGCACGGAGTTGCGGCGCGTGACACGCGTCCGGGACGAGGACGAGAGCGCGCCGGTGTGGTCGCCGGACGGTCGTCGGCTGATGTACACAGCGACCGAAACCCGGGGACGAGTTCGGCGACGCTGCGCGTCATCGGGACCGACGGCAGTGCGCAACGGACTCTGGCCGCAGATGCGGCATGGGGCGACTGGTCACCCGACGGCAAGCGGATCGTGTACGCCGCACTGGACGATCAGACCGAGGGTCAGATCCGGATCCGCGTCATGGATGACGACGGCAGCCACCAGAAAACGCTCGCACCCACCATCCCTCGCCGCCCCGAACGAGCCCACCTGGTCCCCCGACGGCCGGAAGATCGCGTTCTCCGCAGCCTTCGGCGACCCGAAGAACGAGAACCCGGCCGAGTGGGACTACGACGTGCTGGTCATGAATGCCGATGGCACCGGCGTCACGAAGGTGGTGGACAGCGTGGGCAATGAGCACTACCCGCCCGCCTGGTCGCCCGACGGCCAACACCTTGCGTACACCGCCGACGGCCCCGAGCTCGAGGCGGAGATCATGTCCGTCGACCTGAAGACAGGCAAGCTGACGCCGCTCACGGACAACGAGCGACCACGACATCTACCCGGACTGGCGGGCCTCACCGCGCCCCGCCGGCTAGGCGAGCGCGTGCCGGATGTCATCCCTGCGGATCGACTACTCGGAGCCGCCCAGCTCGAGGGAGACCGAGTCGTAGACCAGGTCGTGCAGACGCTGGATGTGGTGCTCGAGGTCGGTCACCAGCCGCCGCATCTCGCCGACGATCGACTCGGTGTCGAGCTTGTCGAGCACACCGCTGGCCAGCGCCGTGGCGCGGGCGTGCAGCTGATGTCGCTGCCGGTTGGACGACTGGGCCCTGGCCGCCAGCCACGCGTCGGCTTGTCGGGCCTGGGGGCCGGACAGGGCGTCCTTCACCTCGGAGAGGCGGCGGCGGACGTTCCAGCGCCAGTCGGGCGCGCTGCTGTCGGCCGAGAGGATCTGCCTGAGTTCGTTGACCGCGGTTTCGAGAGGAGCCATTCCCGAACCACCTCCACGAGTCATTTCGTGCACAGTGGGAATCTGAGTGTGACCCCTCTCACGCCTTCCGACAAGAGTGGATTTGGTGGGCGGCCCACTGCGCGGGTGTAATCGGTCGGTGACCGATCCGGTGACCAGGACCCCCGCAGACCCCGTCGACTTCGCGTTGGCGCCGGCGCTGCGCGCGCGTGCGCTGGGCACCGGACTCGTGGCCATCGGCGTCGTCATCGCGCTCGGTGTGCTGCTCACCTGGCTCGCCGACCTGCCCGGTGCGATCGTCTCCGGTCTCGTCGTGCTGGCGCTGGTGGGGGTGGTGACGCTCGGTCTCCTCGTCGGCGTGCGCCACTGGGTGCTGCGCCTCGACGAGACCGGCTACCGCGTCCGGGTGCTGCGGACCGAGGCCCGGTCGGCCCGCTGGACCGACGTACTCGACCTCCAGGCCGGCACCGTCTCCGGCGTCCGCTGCCTCGTGCTGCGCCTCCGCGACGGGCGTACGACGGCCCTGCCGGTCGACGCGCTCGAGGGCGATGCCGCGTCCTTGACCGAGGCCCTCACCCAGCATCTCGACCGGGGACACGGGTACCGCCGACTGCGCTGAGCCGGCGCCGTCGGAGCCACACCGACGACCGGATTTTTCGCGAACCTCGCACATGGGTACCCTGTGGCCTGCTGTTCTTGGAGGTGTCGCCTAGCCCGGTTTATGGCGCCCGCCTGCTAAGCGGGTTGAGGGTAATCCCCTCTCGCGGGTTCAAATCCCGCCACCTCCGCCGGATGACCGCCCCGGACCCATGTGGGTCCGGGGCGGTCCCAGTCATGTCCTGGAAACCTGCGTGAACATGCAATGCACACTCATGTGGACCTCAACTCTGTTACTGGCCCAAGACTCACGGGCACCATTTGGTTTGCCCCGAGATGAGAAGGATTTGCTCCATGAATTCACGAATTTTCAAGACCGCAGCCGCTGTACTGCTCGCCGTCGGCCTGTCCACGGCCAGCGTCGCCGCTCCTGCTGACGCAGCCATCCTCAAGAAGGCTCCCGCCTCCACCACCAACGACACCGGGTGGGGCTTCAAGTAGACCGACGATCGGGGAGCAGCGGCTGAGTCGGTCAGTTGTCGGGGGCTGACTCCGTCCCGCTGGTCCCCATCGCGTATCCGAGCTGGAACCGCGTCTCCACGCCGTACTCCTCCTTGAGGGCGGCGACGTAGGAGGCGTAGGTGCGAGTGCTCACTCCCACGCGCTTGGCGCTGGCGGGGTCGCTGTGGCCCTCCGTGAGCATCCGCACGGTCAGCTGTCGCACCTCCGCCGCGATGTCGCTGTCGGAGGCCGTCCCCCGCTCGTTGTACTCACGCGCACGCTCCCAGGAGCGGTCGAAGATGTCGGCGAGGTAGGACACCAGGTTCTTGTCGTGGACCGCGACGGCCACGTCGGGCGCCTCACCCGGCACGATCGCGAGCCGGCGGTCGATCACGATCAGCCGGTGGAAGAACTCGTCGAGCGTGCGCACCTGGGCGCCGTGGGCGATCATCAGGTTCACGTGCTCGCGGGTGGCCTTCGAGCGTCGCGCGGTGTGCTGGTAGAGCGTGCGCATGAGCACGCCCCGCTCGATGGTGCGCATGTCGCGCTCCACCGCCTGCTGCAGGACGACTGCACGCCGGGCGCCGGCCGGCTGGGCGGTGAGCAGCTCGGTCTCGGCGTCGTCCACCGCGGACTCCAGGAACCGGTTGATGTTCGCCAGACCGCGGATCTCCTCGACCGGGCTCACGCCGGCGGGCGTACGACGGAACGCCTGGGCCAGCGAGCCGAAGGTGTCGGCCCACGCCGCGGACTCCGAGAGCAGCTCCACCACCTGCCGACCCATCGGCGCCACCACCCCCGACTGCACGGCAGCGGGGTCGACGGGCACCCAGTTCGCCGGCGCCGTCCTGGCGCAGCAGGCCGAGGTCGATCAGCAGCTCCAGCGCGGCGTAGTCCTCGTGGCCTCGCCGCAGCCGGGGGTCGTCACCCGGGAGCACGCCGGTCTCGACGACCTCGCGGAAGATCGTCCCTGCCGCCCCTTCCAGCAGCGCACGTCGCCCCGGCCCCTGCTGCAGGTTCATGCAAGGCATCATGTCGTGAAAGACCAGGACCCGCACCCCGAGGGCGCGGGTCCCGGACGTGAACAGTCGTCGACGAGTGCTGGGGTCAGGCGCCGAGGCGTGCCTTGAGCCCGTCGAGCTCGGTCCAGAGCACGGCGGGGAGCTCGTCGCCGAACTTCTCGAACCACTCGGTGATCTGCGGGATCTCGGCCTTCCACTCCTCGACGTCGACGTTGAGCGCGGCCTCGAGGTCCTCCTCGCTCATGTCGAGGCCTTCGACGTCGAGCGAGCCGGGCGCGGGGACGTGGCCGATGGGGGTCTCGACCGCGGCGGCCTGGCCCTCGATGCGCTCGATGACCCACTTGAGCACGCGGCTGTTCTCGCCGAACCCGGGCCACAGGAAGCCACCCTCGTCGTCGCGACGGAACCAGTTGACGTAGAAGATGCGCGGCATCTTCGCCGCGTCGTTCTCCTTGCCCATGTTGATCCAGTGGCCGAAGTAGTCACCGGCGTTGTAGCCGATGAACGGCAGCATCGCCATCGGGTCGCGACGGACCACGCCGACCTGCCCGACGGCGGCCGCGGTGGTCTCGCTGGAGAGCGTGGCGCCCATGAAGGTGCCGTGGACCCAGTCGCGAGCCTCGGTGACCAGCGGGATCGTGGTCTTGCGGCGACCGCCGAACAGGATCGCGTCGATCGGGACGCCGCGCGGGTCGTCGTACTCCTTGGCGAGCATGTCGCACTGCTTGATCGGGGTGCAGTAGCGGCTGTTCGGGTGGCTGGAGAGCTCCTCGGAGTCAGGAGTCCACGGCTCGCCCTTCCAGGAGGTCGCGTGGGCCGGCGGGTTCTCCAGGCCCTCCCACCAGATGTCGCCGTCCTCGGTGAGCGCGACGTTGGTGAACACCGAGTTGCCCTTGTTGATGGTCTTCATCGCGTTGGGGTTGGTGTGCTCGTTGGTGCCCGGAGCCACGCCGAAGAAGCCGTACTCGGGGTTGACCGCCCACAGTCGGCCGTCGTGACCGACGCGCATCCAGGCGATGTCGTCGCCGATGGCCTCGACCTTCCAGCCCGGGATGGTCGGCTCGAGCATGGCGAGGTTGGTCTTGCCACAGGCGCTCGGGAACGCGGCGGCGACGTACTTCGTCACGCCCTCGGGGCTGGTCAGCTTCAGGATCAGCATGTGCTCGGCCATCCAGCCCTCGTCGCGCGCCATCGCGCTCGCGATGCGCAGGGCGTAGCACTTCTTGCCGAGCAGCGCGTTGCCGCCGTAGCCGGAGCCGAAGGACCAGATCGCGCGCTCCTCGGGGAACTGCACGATGTACTTGGTGTCGTTGCACGGCCAGGCGACGTCCTCCTGGCCCTCGGCGAGCGGCATGCCGACCGAGTGCAGCGCGGGCACCCAGTGGAAGTCCTCGCCGGCCGCGTCGAGCTCCTCCATCTTGCGCAGCACGTTGGTGCCCATCCGCGCCATCACCCGCATGGAGGCGGTGACGTACGCCGAGTCGGTGAGCTCCACGCCGAACATCGGGTGCTCGGCCTCGAGGTGGCCCATCACGAACGGGATGACGTACATCGTCCGGCCCTTCATGCAGCCCGCGTAGAGCTTGCGCATGATGGCCTTCATCTCGCCCGGGTCCATCCAGTTGTTGGTGGGCCCGCAGTCCTTCTCGTCGACCGAGCAGATGTAGGTGCGGTCCTCGACGCGCGCCACGTCGGTGGGGTCGGAGGCCGCGTGGAAGGAGTTCGGCTTCTTCTCGGGGTCCAGGCGCGTGAACGTGCCGGTCGCCACCAGGGCGTCGGTGAGCTCGACCCACTCCTCGTCCGACCCGGTGCACCAGTACACGCGGTCAGGGGTGGTGAGAGCGGCTACCTCGTTGACGAAGGCGAGAATGCCCTCGTGCGATGTCGGCGCACTGTCGCTGGAAATGCTGGTCTCGTTCGACGTGTCGGCAGTCATTGCCTGTTCCCTCTCGAGCATTCGCGAAGGGCCCCCGCAAGGGCCCACCCGGCCGCCGAGCGCATCGGCGGTGTGTGTCCTTGAGTAACGTTCGCGGGTGTCGCGCCGTTGCATCACCCGTTGTGTAGTGCCTCAAGTTACGCCGACAAATGTCATCGAAGTAACCGAGGTTGGCGTGGAATCTACGTGCCCGAGACGTTTACTCATATTGGATCGATCAAGTGGTCTGATGCGCCGAAGAAGTGTGTCCGGGCTCACGGGATTTCGCGGCGCACCACAACAAATTCTCGACGTCGGCGCCGAGGCCTCGCGCACCGATTTCAACCCCGCCCACCTCGTCGGCTAGAGTTGCGCAGTCCTCGGACAGGTCCGGGGACGAGCGCCTGTAGCTCAACGGATAGAGCATCTGACTACGGATCAGAAGGTTTGGGGTTCGAATCCCTACAGGCGCGCAGCGAGGCCGAAACGAGAAAGACCCCTAGGAAGCGCGAAGCGCCGCTCGGGGGTCTTTCTCGTTTCGTGCCGAACAAGCGCCTGTCGACGAGCGAAGCGAGGAGCACAGGCGCGCAGCGAGGCCGAAAACAGAGGCTGAAGGCCGAGGATCGGCGCACGATGAGACCGCGACCGTGACGGAAGAAGTGCCGTCGAGTAGACATGTAGCCGTGACTGTCGATCCCGCCCCCGAAACACGTGATGCCTCGGAGGTCGGTTCGTCGGCCGCCCGAGCCGCCTGGGCCGAGGCTGCCCGTCCGGTGCTGCTGGAGGCCGCAGGCCGCTACCGCGCGCTGGTGACCTACAAGCAGCTGGCCACCGCCGTCCAGGACACCAGCGGGATCACGACGACGGTGCCCATGCACCAGTGGCTCGCCGACGTCCTCGGCCGCGTCACCGACGAGTGCCAGTCGCGGGGTGAGCCGCTGCTCTCCTCGTTGTGCGTCAGCATGCAGGGCAGCGTGGGCCAGGGCTACGCCGATCGCTGTCGAGCACGCCCGCGGCACCCGCCCGAGCGACCCCGACGACCACGCAGCCAACGAGCGGCTCAGCTGCTACCGCCACTGGGAGGCCACCGGTCTGCCCCGCGACGGTGGTACGCCGCTGCGGACCGCCCACTTCACGCCGGTGCGCAAGGCGGCCCCGAGGAAGACCACGGCTCGGGCAGCGACTCCGCGCAAGGCGCCCGCTCGCAAGTCCACCGCCGCGCCCAAGCCGGAGCCCAAGCCGATCCAGCTGTGCCCGACCTGCTTCACCCAGGTGCCGGCCTCCGGTGTCTGCGACTACTGCGACTGACGGGCCACCGTGGAGTTCCAGGTGAGCGGCGTGCTGCTCGACCTCGACGGCACGCTCGTCGACTCGACGCCCGTCGTCGACAAGAACTGGGGACTCGTCGCCGACCGTCTGGGGCTTGCGCGGGACGACGTCGTGGGCCAGTTCCACGGCATGACCGCCGACCAGACGATGCGCACGATCGCTCCGTCCCTCAGCGAGGACGAGCTGGTGTCCCTGGTCAGCGGCCTCCACGCCGCCGAGGTCGCCGATGCCGGCCTGGTCACGGCTCTGCCCGGAGCGCTGGAGCTCGTCCAGCAGCTGCCGGTCGACTCGTGGGTCGTTGTCACCAGCGGACCACGAGAGCTGGCCGAGGCACGCCTCGAAGGTGCCGGGCTCCCGGTCCCCGCCCGGATGGTGACGGCGGACGACGTCGTACGCGGCAAACCGGACCCTGAGCCCTACCTGCGGGGCGCGGAGGCTCTCGGGCTCGAGCCGGGGCGGTGCCTGGCGATCGAGGACGCTCCGCCCGGGGTTCGCTCGGCCTCCGCCGCGGGGTGTCAGGTGCTCGGGGTGCGTACGACGCACGCAGAGCTCGACGTGCCCACCGTGCCCGACCTGTCGTGGGTGAGCGTCACCGTCGACGGCGAAGTGCTGGTCCTCCGGGGTTTGTAGTTGCCCCGGACGGGAACTCCTCCTGTGGGATCGCTCGCGATCCGAACGATCTCACCCACCAACCGGACGGAGTCTCAACATGTTGTGGACCATCCTCATCGTTCTCGCCATCATCGCCCTCGTGCTGTTCATCGTCGGTCGCGTACGTGGTCGTCGCGGCGTCTGAGCCGGCTGAGAACCATCGCGTAGCTCGAAGCCGCAGGTCCCGCGGGACCTGCGGCTTCGCGCCGTTCTGACTGTCACGGCCGCGCGAGTCAGCGACCGGCCAGCGCGCCGACCACAGCCTCGAGCGCGGGTGACTCGGCCATGCTGCGCCGATGGACCGCGACGATCGACCGGGTCGGCACCGGGTCGTGGGCGGTCACGGCGACGAGGTCGTCGGTGAGCGCCTCACGCCCGAGGCGCGGCACCAGTGCGATGCCGAGGCCGGCGCGCACCAGTGCCAGGTGGGACGCGAACTCCATGGCCACGTGCGCGATCCGGGGCTGACGTCCCGTGCCCTGGTACATGCGGGTCAGCCACTCGCGGCAGATGGTGCCCTCGGGAGTCGCGATCCAGCCCTCGTCGACGAGGTCATGGGGAGTGACCCGCGAGCGGGTCGCCAGCGGATGACTGGCGTGCACGATCACGTCGGCCACGTCGTCGGCCAGCGAGGTGGTGACGAGGTGGTCCGGAATGGCCAGATGGACGTCGCCCCAGCTGTGCACGACCCCGACGTCGGTCTGACCTGAGGACACCAGGTCGACCGTGTCCCAGGGCTCGCGCTCCGACAGCGTCAGCAGCAGGTCGGGGTGTGCCTCCCGCAGGTCGCGGACGCGCGGCGCGACCAGCCCGCGCATGGCGGTGGAGAAGGCCGTGACGCGCAGGTGCCCGGCCACGGTGCCGGCCTGGTGGTGCAGGCCCGACTCGAGGCTCTCCAGGTCGGCGAGCAACCGGCTCGCGGCCTCGACCAGGTGACGTCCCTCGCGCGTGAGCATCACCCCGCGGCCGACTCGCTCGAGCAGGGCGACGTTGGTCTGGCGCTCCAGGCGCTTGACCTGCTGGGACACCGCGCTCGGGGTGAAGCCGAGCGCGTCAGCGGCTGCGACGACGGACCCGTGGGTGTCCACGGCGCGCAGCGAGCTCAGGGCGGCCAGATCGATCATGTAGCGATGCTACATGGACAGGCCCATCATCATTCGCTGGTGTTTCATCGTTACAGGCCGCAGGCTCGACGCATGAACGCACGCGACTCCCTCCTGGCGGCCCTCGTGGCCGTCATCTGGGGCTTCAACTTCGTGGTCATCGACTGGGGCATGCACGACGTGCCGCCACTGCTGTTCGCGGCCATCCGGTTCAGCCTGGTCGTCGTTCCCGCCGTCTTCCTCGTCCGCCGACCGACCGCGCCGTGGCGCACGATCCTGGCGGTGGGGGTGTTCATGTCGCTGGGCCAGTTCGGGTTCCTGTACGTCGCCATGGCCGCCGGCATGCCACCGGGCCTGGCCGCGCTCGTGCTCCAGGCCCAGGCCATCTTCACGGTGGTCATCGCCGCCGGGGTGCTCCGCGAGCGGCCGACCCGACCGCAGGTCGTCGGCGTGGTGCTCGGCTCGCTCGGCCTGCTGGTCGTGGCGTTCGGCCGGGGCGGCCACGTCACCGCCACGGCCCTGGCGCTCTGCCTGCTCGGCGCACTGTCGTGGGGCATCGGCAACGTCGTCTCCCGCGCGTCGGGCGTCACCGGTGGCCTGTCCCTCACCGTCTGGTCGGCGGTCGTCGTGCCGGTCCCTCTGTTCGCGCTGTCCCTGGCGCTCGACGGTCCCGGTGCCGTCACCGCGGCGCTCGCGTCCTTCTCCTGGCAGGCGGCCGTGTCGACGGCGTACACCGCTGGACTGGCCTCGCTCGTCGGCTACGGCATCTTCAACGGCCTGCTCAACCGCAACGCGTCGTCGTCGGTGGTCCCGTGGGTGCTGCTCGCGCCGGTCGTCGCGATGGCGTCGGCCTGGTGGCTGCTGGGTCAGCAGCCCTCGCTGGGTGAGGCCGTCGGTGGGACGGTCCTGATCCTCGGCGTGCTGGTGGCGATGCGCAGGCCGCGGCCACGGTCTGCCTCGGGGTCAGGCCCCGTGGCGGTCGACCGTGGCGCGGGCCTCGGCGACGAAACCCAGCACGTCCATCCCGTACGTCGGCCCGCCGCCCTCGGCGTACCGCTCGAGACGACCGGCACCGCGCTCCACCAGCCGTGACGCCCCGACCGTGTTGCCGCGGGCGACGTGGGTGAGCCCGACGCAGATCTGGGCCATGCCCTGCCAGAGGTCCCGCTCCTCCTCGGGGGCGTCCTTCCAGCGCGCCTCGAACACCTCGTGGGCCGAGAACGGGCGGCCCTCGCGCAGGAGGTCCATCGCCTTCTGGACGGTCTCGTACGGCGGCAGCGGCTCCTCGGACACGGGTTCGACACCCTCCGCTCCGTAGGGCAGCGGCCGGCCCAGCGCGTCACGCGGGCGGGCCTGACGGGGTCTCCCCTCCTCGTCGCGGTCTCGCGAGGTCACGGCAGGCCGCCGTGCGGCACGTCGACGGTGGTGGCGAGGATGCGGCCCTCCTTGGCGGCCCGACGGTTGTGGGCGAGGAAGTCCGGCGCGCAGCAGAGGAAGAGGGTGCGGCCGTCGGGCCCGCCGAGCATGCACGCGTAGGTGCCCGAGCCGGTGTCGACCTGGTCGACGATCTCGCCGCCCTCGCGGACGCGGACCGCGCGCTCGTTGTTGGCGTCCGCGATCCACATCAGTCCTTCGGCGTCGATGCAGCAACCGTCGGGGGCGACGTCGAGCTGGTCGATGGCCGTACCGATGTCCTTGGCGGTGGGGACGGGGCCGAACTCCGCCCACACCCGCCGGTTGGTCAGCGAGCCGTCCGCGGCGATGTCGAAGGCCGTCGTCCGGTTGCCGAACGTCTCGTCGACGATCAGGGTCCCGTCGACGATGACACTGCCGTTGGGGAACCAGAGGTCCTCGGCGACGGTGGTGGCCGTGCCGTCCGGGTCGACCCGGGTCAACGTGGCCGTGGCCAGGTCCTCGCCGTTCATCAGGTCGAAGCCGAAGTTGCCGAGCCAGGCCCGCCCCTGCTCGTCGACCACCATGTCGTTGGGATCGCCGGTGACGTGGGCAGCGAGGTTGGCGTGGGTCACCAGGGTGCCGTCAGGCTCGCGCCGCAGGAGCCGGGAGTCGGACTGCGAGACGACCAGCAGACGACCGTCGGGGAGCCAACCGAGCCCGGACGGCTGGCCCGGCACCTCCGCCTCGACGCGCAGGTCGCTGCCGTCGTACGCGACGGAGAGGACCTGCTGCAGGTAGAAGTCGGAGAAGAAGAGCCGGTCGTCATGCCATCGCGGGCACTCCGAGAAGTGCAGGTTCTCGACGACGGTCCTCAGTTCACGCGACATCTGGTGTCCTCCCGAGCTAGCGGCTGGTCACCCCTGACGCTCGGGCCTGCGGACCTGGTCGTCAACCCCTCGCGCTACCGGCGATGCCTCGTGAGCACCAGCCGGTCCTGGTCGTTGCCGACGTGGACGCGGCCGGAGAAGCCGACCTGGCACTTGCGCTTGTACTCCGCGTCGCTCAACAACGAGGGGTTCGACGGCACCAGGTGGGAGAGCACGAGGTTCTTCACGTGAGCGCGCTCGGCCAGGCCGCCGATGACCGTGGTCGGGGTGTGGCCCTCCTTGAAGTGCTCGAGCAGCGGCGCCGGGACGCCGAGCTGCTCGTAGAACTCGATGTCGATCACCTCGTGGACCAGGTAGTCGGCGCCGCGTGCCAGCTTCACCACGTTCTCCGAGGCCTTGGTGTCGCCGCTGAAGACGACCGACCCGTCGTCGGTGTCGAAGCGATAGGCGTACGACGGGAACACCGGCCCGTGCGGCACCAGGATCGCGGTCACGCGGACCCGGTCGTCCTCCATCACCTTGAACGGGTCCATGGCGGGCGCGGTGTTCTCGAAGGTCGCCTTGACCTTGGCCGGCGGCAGGACGTCGTGGGCGTCGATCAGCGTCCGCACGTCGCGGATGGCGGTCTCGCGGATGAAGATGTTGTGGCTGTACGCGTAGCCCTCGGTCAGCTTCTGCGTGAGCGCCTTGATCCCCGGGGTGGGGTCCTGTGGGGCGATGGTCGACGAGGGCTGCTGCACCGCGGGCGGCAGCCCTCCGGCCGGACCCGGGCCGTAGACGTGGACCGGACCCGCGAGGTTGTCGTTGGAGTCGTTGGTGACGTTCCCGCCGAGCAGGAAGTAGTTGTAGTAGTCGGCGATGTGGTCGGCGTGCAGGTGCGTGATGAAGATGCTGTCCAGCCGGCTGAACAGCAGGCCGGCGTTGAGGTAGTTGGTCACGCTGCTGCGACCGGCATCGATCACGTAGTTGCGGCCACCGACGGTGAGCACCGAGGAGATGCCGGTGCGCACGTAGTCCGGCGGCGGGCCACCCGACGTACCCAGGAGGATCAGCTCGGTGCGGGTGGGCTGGCTGGCCTTGATCGGGAGAACCGGCCGCCGGGGACTGCCGTGCGGACCGGCGGCGCTGGCCGGCCCTCCGGTGGCGGCGACGCCGACCGCGGCGGTGGCGCTCGCGGTCGCTCCGAGGAGGGCGCGGCGGCTGAACTCTGGCTTGCTCATGGTGCTCCTCTTGTCGTGTGGATCGAGCGTTGAGGTTCGGGCTCAGCTGACGGCGGCGCCGCTGACCGGCTGCGCGGCCACGTGGTCGAGGAAGCCGTCGACCAGGCGGTGGGCCCGCACCCGGGCCTCGGCCTCGGTGGCGCGGGTGGCGGCGAGCAGGGTGTCCGGGTCGAGTCCGACTGCCGTGCGCCTTGCCCGCCCCGCCGTTGCCCAGCCAGCCGGCGAGCATGGTGCTGGTGAGCTCGGGGTGGAACTGCACGGCGAGGTTGCGGCGGAGCACGAAGGCTTGCGACGAGAAGTCGTTCCGCGCGACCTCGTGGGCGTCGCCCGGGAGCTCCCACCGGTCGTAGTGCCACTGGAACCACGGCCCGGCGGGCACCAGCGACGTCATCGTCGGAGCGCACGTCGGCCCAGCCGATCTCGGGCGTGCTGGAGGCGATCACGGCGCCGCCGTGGGTGGCCGCGAGGAGCTGTCCGCCGAAGCAGATGCCGAGAACCGGTACGCCGGCCTCGTCGGCCCGGCGCAGCTGCTCGATCTCCGGGCGGACCCAGCTGCCGATCACCTCGTCGTACGCCGACCAGGGAGCGCCCATCGGCACGACGGCGTCGAAGCGGGTGAAGTCGGGGAACTCGGTCTCGACGCCGGGCGCGAGGAACGACGACTCCGGGACCACGGGGTGCATGGTCAGGTCGAAGCCGCGTTCGACGAACCGCTCCGCCACCGGGCCGAGCGGGGACGCGTGGTCGTGCTGGATCACCAGGAGCTGCATGGGGTCCTTCTCAGAGGTGGTAGCTGTACTCGCGGAACTCCCAGTCGGTCACCCAGTGGGAGAACCGCTCGAGCTCGTTGCGCTTGTAGGCCACGAAGGCGGCGACGAACTCGGGGCCGAGCAGGTCGCGCAGGTCGGTGTCCGCCTCGAGCGCGTCGATGGCGGTGCCGAGGTCGCCCGGAAGCATCTCGGCCTTGCTGGTGTCGTAGCCGTAGCCCTCGAGCTTGGCCGGCACCTCCAGCTTGTCGCGGATGCCGAGGTAGGCGGCGCCGAGGAAGGCGGCGGTGGCGAGGTAGGGGTTGGCCGACGCGTCCCCGAGCCGCAGCTCCATCCGCGAGGCGCGGCCGCGCTCCGGAGGGATCCGGATCATCGCGCTGCGGTTGTCGAGCCCCCAGTCGATCAGCCACGGAGCCAGGGTGTCGGGCCCGAAACGCTTGTAGGAGTTGATCGTCGGGTTCAGCAGCGCAGCCAGCGCCGGCGCGTGGGCGAGCACACCGGCCACCGCGAACCGAGCGGTGTCCGAGAGCCCGTCCTCACCGTTCGGGTCGTCGAAGAGGGCCTCGCCCTCGTCGGACCACGTGGAGAAGTGGATGTGGAAGCCCGAGCCGCCCTCGTCGTTGAAGGGCTTGGCCATGAAGGTCGCCATCTTGCCCTGCATGCGGGCCAGCTCCTGGACGGCGGTCTTGAACCGGAAGGCGCGGTCCGCGGCGTCGAGGGCCTCGGAGTGCCACAGGTTGATCTCGAACTGACCGGAGGAGAACTCGTGGTTCGCCGCGACGACGTCGAGGCCGTACGCCGAGAGCTGGCGCAGCGAGGCGATCAGCGTGTTCTCGGGATCGCCCTTGAGACCGGAGGTGTAGACGTTGCCGGTGGCCTCGCCGTACCGCTTCCAGCCGTTGGGCGAGGTCTCGCAGGGCTCGAGGACGTAGAACTCGAGCTCCGGACCGCAGATGGGCTTCATGCCCAGCTCGCCGAACCGCTCGAGCACCCGGCGCAGCACGTTGCGCGGGCTCTCCTGCGAGGGCGTCCCGTCGGGGTTGAAGACGTCGGCGATCATGTGCGCCACGCCCGGCTCCCACGGCACGTGCTGGAGCGTGCTCACGTCCGGCACGGCGACGACGTCAGGCAGGCCGGCCGAGATGCCGCCCTGCATGTCGACGACGTCACCCATCGGCGAGGTGCCGTAGACCGACCGGCAGAAGGCGACGCCGTCTCCGACGGTCCGGGCGAAGCGACGGGTGAGCACGTCGCGCCCGCGCTCGGCCCCGATCAGGTCGCTGTAGCCGAGACGTACGACGTCGATGCCGTCGTTGGTCAGGTCGGCCTCCGCGGCTTCCATCGCGGTCGGATCCACGTGGACCATGGGTTCTCCTCGTCGTCGGCACCGCGTCGTGGCCCGGTGGCCTCGATCTCCCCAAACCATTGAAGCTGGTGCTGCTCTCCGATAAGATCGTACGGATACAAACGATCTTGTCAAGAGGTTCGGTCCCGAATGAACACGTTGTCCTGGTCTCGGTCACCGCTCGTCCGGCCCCGTAGCATCCGAGCATGACTGACCTCCACACCCTCGTCGAGACGGAGCGCGCCATGCGTAGCCGGGTTGCAGAGCTCGAGCTCGACTTCGAGGCAGCCCATGCGGTGTCCAGCATCTACCGCGCGGCCAACGCGGTGCGCGGATGCACGTCACCAACGAGGTCCTGCGACCCGCCGACATCACCTGGACCGGCTTCGTGACGATGTGGGTGGTCTGGATCGCCGACGGGCTCGAGACGCGGCGGGCCGCCGAGTCGGCGGCCATCTCCAAGGCCACCCTGACGGGCGTGGTGAAGACGCTGGAGGCGCGCGGCTGGATGGAGAAGGTCGGTCGCGAGGACGACCGGCGGCTCGTGGAGCTGCACCTGACCCCGTCGGGCAAGGCCCTGATGGAGGACCTCTACCCGAAGTTCAACGCCATCGAGTCACGGGTCGTCCGGGGCATCTCGCCCAGCCGCCAGAAGGCGATGACCAAGAGCCTGCGGGAGATCGTCACGTCCATCGAGTCCTCCGACGACGACGAGCTCTAGCGCACTAGCTCCGGATCGCGGCGACGAACGCCGCGAACACCCCCGCCTGCTGGGCATCCGTGGCCGCCGTGTCCTCGGGGTGCCACTGCACGCCGAGGTACCACCCGTCGTGGCCGTCGAGGGCCACCGCCTCGATCGTCCCGTCCTCCGCGTACGCCGAGGCGAGCAGCCCTTCACCGAGCCGGCCGAGGCCCTGGTGGTGGTAGCAGGAGATCGTCATCCGGTCCTCCGGGACCACCACGCGCAGCGGTGAGTCCTCGAGGATCTTGATCTCGTGGACCAGGTGCCGGTGGTCCGCGCCGAGGGTCTCGGTCATGTCCTGGACGAGGTCGCCGCCGCGCGCGACGTTGACCACCTGCGTGCCGCGGCAGATGGCGAGCAACGGGATCCGGTCCTCGATGGCCACCCGGGCCAGGGCGAGGTCGAACGCGTCCTGGGTCTCGTCCACGTCGTACTGCGTCTCGTGGTGGTCCTGACCCGACCAGCGCGCGGCGAGGTCTCCCCCACCCGGCAGCAGGATGCCGTCGGCCATCCAGATCCGGTCGCGCACCAGGTCGTCGAGGTCGTGGTCGGCGATCCCGTCGGGCACCTCGGGATGCAGGACGAGGGTTCGGCCCCGGCGTCGTACACCGCCTGGACGAGCTTGGCGGCGGTGACCTCCGCGCGGTAGCGCAGCGCGGACGCGCTCGACGAGAAGCGGGCCGGGATGACCACGAGCGGTCTGGCGCCGGCTGGTCGCCCCGATCGGCGACCGTGATCAGTCATGCGTGTCCCTCAGTGGGTCTTGCTCAGGTCGGGCTTGCGGATGCCGCGGAACTCCCAGTCGCCGCCCTTGGCGGTCGAGAGGACCTCTTCGCTCTCGGTGGGCTGCGCGCCGACGTCGCTGCGGATGGGCGTCGGGCCCTCCACGATGTGGTTGCGCAGGGTGCCGAGGCCCTCGACCTCGACCTCGACGACGTCGCCCGGGTAGACGGTGCGCGAGATGGCCGGCGTCCCGGACAGCAGCACGTCGCCCGGCTGCAGCGTGATCGTGCGGGCGATGTCGGCGACGAGGTAGTGCATGTCCCACTTCATCTCGCTGGTGTTGCCGTCCTGGCGCACCTCGCCGTTGACGATCGTGCGGATCGACTTGTCGTGGAAGTCCCAGCCCTCGACGAGACCCGGCCCGAGCGGGCACAGCGTGTCCGCGCCCTTGACCCGCAGCATCGAGCCGGAGTCGGTGTCGCGGAAGTCGTGCAGGCCGTAGTCGTTGCCGATCGTGTAGCCGCGGATGTAGTCCCCGGCCTCCTCCGGCGAGATGTTGCGCGCCGTCCGGCCGATGACGATGGCGATCTCGCCCTCGTAGTTGAGCCACTTGCAGCCGGCGGGCCGCACGACCGCGCCCTCGTGGGCGTTCAGCGCCGAGACCGGCTTGTGGAAGTACGTCGGGGCCGGCGGCAGCGTCGTCATCATCTCCTCGACCCGCGAGAGGTAGTTGAGGTGGACGCAGACGATCTTCGACGGCATCACCGGGGACAGGTGGGTGGCGTCGGCGATGGCGACCTCGCGGCCGTCGCCGGCCACCAGGGTCTCGCCGTGGCGTACGACGTCGACGACGTTGCCGTCGAGCAGGATGCGGCGGGTCTCTCGGGTGCTCATGTGGTTCCTCGTGGTCAGCCGGCAGCCGGCAGGTCGGGGCCGGAGGTCTGCCGGACGTAGTCGGGGTCGGTCGGCGTACGGCGGGGGCGCGGGAAGCCCTCGTCGGGGCGGTCGAACCAGAGGTGCACCTGGCCGGTGCCGATCGAGTTCTCGTACTCGCCGTACTGCCGGCTGGTCGCGGTGCAGTCGCCCTCGCCGAGGGCGCCCATCATCATCAGGTAGTGGCCGAACCGCGCCTCGGGCCGGTAGCGGTAGAACTCCGGCATCGTGTCGAGCACCCGCGCGTGGTCACCGTTGCGGAACCACTCCAGCCGCTCGGCGTCGGCGGCGACCGCCTCCTGGGTGAAGATGTGCTCGAGGCCGGCCGACTCGTGGTCGCGCAGCTGGCGCAGCGGCCAGAAGGTGTGCGACATGGCGCCGGACGCGATCAGCAGCACCTTGCGGTCGGACTCCGCGATCGCGTCACCGAGGGCCCGGCCGAGCCGGAGGTTGTCCTCCATGTCGGCGGTCTGGCAGACCCCGATGCTGATCCACCGCTTGTCGGGCAGGCCGTCGCCGAGGAACTCCCAGACGTTGGTGGTGGCGTAGAAGATCGGCAGGTGGTCGTCCTCGATCGCGGTGATCCAGGTGCTGTGCTCGGCGCCCTTGCTCGCGATCAGGTGGGCGAGGTCGGGGTCGCCGGAGAAGTCGTAGGGCCGCTGGGACATCCCCCGCGGCAGCTCCTCGGAGGTGAACAGCCCGGCGCGACGCTCCTGGGCGGTGACGACGAACTCCACCGTCGTCGCCCAGTGCGAGTCGAGCACCACGACGGTGTCGTAGTCGAGGGTGTCGAAGACCTCGCGCCGCAGCTGCTGGAGACCGGACACCAGGGTGCTGTCCTCGCCGCCGTTGAGCTCGCGGCGGGTCGCCTCCGGAAGCACGATCGTGGGCACGTGGGCGATCAGCCCGGCCCCTACCACCTCGCCCATCAGGCGTCCGTCCTCTCGGGGTCGACGGTCCAGCCGTTCGGGCTGAACACGCTGTTCTTGATGTCGCAGTAGAAGTCGAAGGAGTAGTCGCCACCCTCGCGGCCGATGCCCGACTTCCCGTTGCCGCCGAACGGCGCCCCGAGGTCGCGTACGAAGAAGCAGTTGACCCACACGGTGCCGGCGTTGAGCTGCGCGCTGACCCGCTCGGCCCGCTCCGGGTCGCCGGTGACCAGGGTCGCCGCGAGACCGAAGCGGGTGTTGTTGGCCATCGCCACGCCCTCCTCCTCGGTGGCGAAGGTCTGGATCGTGAGCACCGGACCGAACACCTCCTCGGTCAGGATCTCGCTGCCGGGCTCGGCACCGGTCAGGATCGTCGGGGAGAAGAACAGCCCGCCGAGCTCCTCGTTGGGACCGCCGCCCAGCACCGGCTTGGCGCCGTCGGCGATGGCCCGCTCGACGAAGCCGGAGACGCGCTCGAAGTGGGCCCGGCTGACCAGGGCGCTCACGTCGGTGGCCTCGTCACGCGGGTCGCCCTGGACCAGCGTGCCGGCGCGCTCGACGACCCGCTCGAGGAACTCGTCGGCGATGCGTTCGTGGACCAGCAGCCGGAAGGCGCCGAGGCAGACCTGGCCCGCGTTGTCGAACTGCTCGACGGCGAGGTCGACGGCGAGGTCGAGGTCGGAGTCCTCGAAGACCAGCAGCGGCGACTTGCCGCCCAGCTCGAAGGACAGCGGGACGATGTTCGGCGCGGCCGCGGCGGCGATGGTGCCGGCGGTCGGCACCGAGCCGGTGAAGGACAGCCGGTTGATGCCCGGGTGGCGGGTCAGCGGCGCGCCGGCCTCGGCACCGGTGCCCTGGACGACGTTGAAGACACCCGGCGGCAGACCCGCCTCGTGGGCGATGTCGGCCAGCAGCGAGGCCGTGAGCGGCGCCCACTCCGGCGGCTTGACCACGACGGTGTTGCCGGCCGCGAGGGCGGGTCCGATCCGCCAGGTGGCCAGCATCAGCGGCGCGTTCCAGGGCGTGATGATCGCGACGACGCCGGCCGGGTCGAAGGTGATCCGCTCGCGGTGGCCGCGGATCTCCCGGTCCTCGTGCTGCATCTGCTCGGCCCAGTCCGCGAAGTAGCGGAAGTTCATGCCCACGCGGGGCATCACGCCGCGGCGGTGGGAGCGGAGCAGCGAGCCGTTGTCGCGGGTCTCCACGCGGGACAGCTCCTCGGCGCGGGCGTCGATGCCGTCGGCGAGCCGGCGCAGGATCGCGGACCGCTCGGCGACGGGCAGTGCGGCCCAGGCCGGGAACGCGGCGCGAGCAGCCCGTACGGCGAGATCGACCTCGTCCTCGCCACCCGCGGAGATCTCGCCCAGCTCGGTCTCGTCGATCGGCGAGACGTCGGTGAACGTCGTGGACGACGCGACCCGCTCCCCGTTGATCCAGTGCCGGGTGTCGACCTCGACACCCTCGACCTCGATCGTGCTCATGCCCGTCCTCCTCGAACTCCGTGCTCGGAGTAGATCATTCGTATCCAAACGATATTGGTCTCCAGCCGGCGGGTCAACCCTCGGTGACCGGCGTCCAGCCCTCGGTCGTCTCCCGGGCCAGCGAGGCGCCGCCGTCCCACTTGACGCCGACCTGGCGGTAGTAGCCGCCGATGACCTCGTCGACCTCGAGCCGGGACAGCTCCTCGGTCGGGGACTCGAACAGGCGCACGTCGACGTCGCCCTTCCAGGCCGGACCGCCCTCGAACTCGGCCGCACCCGACGAGATCAGCTCGGCGAACGCGTCGGGGGCACCGCGCCCGATGCCGGGGTAGATGCGGTGGTGCGCCATCGGGTGCGAGTTCACGAAGCCGTTCGTGTCCGACTCCTCGCGCAGCGTCAGCACGGCCTCGGCGAGCCGACGGTCGCCGGCCGCGAGGGTGGCGCCGAACCTGCCGCCGGCGGCGATCTGCGGGGCGCCCTGGGCGAACGGGTGCGGTCGCGTCTGCCACATCGTGCCGAGCTTCTTCGGGTAGCCCTGGTGCATGCCGCGGGCGATGGCGAAGTCCTTGTCGACCCAGATGTAGACACAGCGCGAGAACGTCTGGCCCTCGAAGCTGCACCGGACGACGACGAAGGCCTCCTTGTACTGCGAGCGCACCGGGTCGAGGAGCTCCTCGCGGCTCGACGAGCACGACTGCCAGTCCGCCCAGATCAGGGCCACGGCGCCGGGGTCCTCGGGCGCGAGCTCCAGCGGAGCCGGCAGCAGCTCGGCGACGCGCTCGGGGTTGGTGCGGTACTCGACCGTGAGCAGGTCACCGGAGTAGAACCACGGCGGGTTGGGGATGATCGAGGATCCGCCCTGGGCCGTCCGCGGGTAGAAGAAGCCCTGCACGTCGGTCATCTCGTTCCTCCAAGCTGTTCGTCGGCCACCATCCGGTGCACGATCTTGCGGACCTGCACGGCCGCGACGTCGGCGGCGACGTTGACGTCGGGCCGCGGGCCGTCGAGGGAGAGGACTCCCTGCATCGTCTGGAGGATGCTGCGCACCCTCGCGTAGTAGTCGGTGAAGAGCGGCGCAGCTGCGCGGACGTCTCGTCGCCGGGAGCGAAGTTGCGGCTCACCCGCCAGACGTGACGGGTGCTGGTCTCGGTCACCGGGGTCACCGCATGGGTGAACCGGAAGGTCGCCGAGGAACCGTCGTCCAGGTCGACCTCCCAGCTGTCGATCCACAGACCGGGCGAGACGAACCGGCCCTCCTCGTGCTGGGCGAAGACCGCGTCGTGCCCGGCGCCCAGCAGGTCGGCGTGCCACGCGGCCAGCGGGGCCGGCGGGTAGTTGCGCTCGAACGAGACGCCGGTCTCGGTGACCTCCACCTCGAGCAGCGGGACCGGTCCGGCGGACAGCACCGGCGGCGCGAAGGACGGGTCGACGACCGCCACGTGGGTGATGTCGGCGAAGTTCTCGTGCAGCAGCATGAAGCTGGCCTCGGTGGTCCACTCGTCGCCCAGGGTCGACCACGAGTCGTCGACCAGCCAGGGCGCACTCGGCGGCTTGCGAAGTCCGGCGAGGCCCGGCTCGGCGAACCAGACCCAGACGAGCCCGTCCTGCTCGCGGACCGGGAAGGCAGCGCACCCGGGCGTCGTACGGGATCTCGGTCTGGGTGGGCACCCGGACGCACGAGCCGTCGCGGCATAGGCGAAGCCGGAGTACGACGAGACGATCAGGTCGTCCTCGACCCGGCCCAGGCTGAGCGGGTAGGCGCTGTGGGCGTCGCGGTCCTCGAGCACGACCGCGGTGCCGTCGGAGGTGCGGTAGAGCACCAGTCAGGTGTCGAGGGCGCGGCGGCCCAGCGGGCTGGAGGTGACCTCGTCGCTCGTGGCAGCGACGTACCAGCTCTGCGTGGGGTACGCCGGAGGACGGTGCTGGGGTCCATGCGTGGTCATGACGGATCCTTCTCGCTCAGTCGCTCTTTCGGGCTGTCGGTCACAGGTCCAGGACCAGACGGGCGGACCTGCAGCGGGACACGCAGATCATCATCACCTCGTTGGAGGCGCGCTCCTCGTCGTCGAGGATCGAGTCGCGGTGATCGACGTCGCCCTCGACGACCTCGGTCTCGCAGGTGCCGCAGATGCCCTCCAGGCACGAGCCCAGCACGCTGACGCCGGCCTCACGCACCACCTCGAACACCGACCGGTCCGGCGGCACGGGCACGGTCTTGCCGCTGCGCTGGAGCACCAGCTCGAAGGAGCTCTCCTCGGCCGGCTCCTCGCTCTTGCGCGCCGAGAACCGCTCGAGGTGCAGGCTTCCGGCCGGCCACGCGCCGCAGCGCTCCTCCACGGCGGCGAGCAGCGGCTCGGGACCGCAGGTGTAGACGAGCGTGTCCGGTCGCGGCTCGCCGAGGATCGCGTCGAGGTCGGGTCGACCGAGCTCGTCCTCGGGCACCACGTGCACCCGGTCGCCGAACTGCTCGAGCTCCTCGACGAAGGCCATCGACTCCCTGGTGCGCCCGCCGTAGTGGAGCTCCCACTCCGCACCGGCTGCCTCGACCTCGTAGATCATCGCGAGCAGCGGCGTGATGCCGATCCCGCCGGCGACGAAGAGGTAGCGCTTCGAGGCCACCACCGGGAAGTGGTTGCGCGGCCCGCGGACCCGCACCGTCGCGCCCGTGCCCAGGTCGTGGACCGCCTCGGACCCGCCGCGGCTGTCCGGGCGCCTTGAGCACCGCGACCCGCCAGGCGTCGGTCTCGCTGGTGCGTCCGCAGAGCGAGTACTGGCGAGTGAGGCCGTCACCGAGCATCAGGTCGATGTGCGCCCCCGGCGTCCAGTCCGGCAGCGAGTCGCCGTCGGGACGGGACAGGGTCATCGCCACCACGTCCTGCGCCACCTGCTCGGCCTCGCGCACGACGAGGTCGACCTCGAACTCGCGAACAACGGTCTGCGTCACGGTCATGGAAGAACCTCCGGCTTGATCGTTCGGATCCAAACGATAGGTGCTCGGCCGGACCGGCGCAACCCCGCCGCGCAGTACCTTCGTCCGGTGACCACACGCGTTCACTGGCCGCGGGTGAGCCGGCCACCAGGACCTGAGCCGGATCCCGTTCTGGGAGGCGGCCGAGCTCTCGGTCGCCATCCGTCAGCGCCAGGTGAGCTGTCGTGAGGTGATGCAGGCCCACCTCGACCACATCGACCGGGTGAACCCGAGGGTCAACGCGATCGTCAACCTCCGGCCGCGGGCCGAGCTGATGGCCGAGGCCGACGAGAAGGACGCGCTGCTGGCCGCCGGCACCTACGAGGGGTGGATGCACGGGTTCCCGCACGCCGTGAAGGACCTGGCGGACGTCAAGGGACTCACGACGACCTCCGGCTTCTTCCGGCCCCCGTTCGACGTACCGCCCGCGACCGCCGACTCCCTCGTCGTCGAACGCATCCGCGCGGCGGGCGCGATCTTCATCGGCAAGACCAACGCCCCGGAGTTCGGGCTCGGGTCGCACACCTACAACGAGGTGTTCGGCACCACGCTGAACGCCTTCGACCAGACCAGGTCCGCGGGCGGCAGCAGCGGTGGCGCCGCGGTCGCGGTGGCCCTGCGGATGGTGCCGGTCGCCGACGGCAGCGACTTCTTCGGCTCCCTGCGCAACCCGCCGGGGTGGAACGACCTGTTCGGGCTGCGACCCTCGTTCGGCCGGGTGCCGGGCCACAACGCCGACGTGTTCGTGCACCAGGGCGGGGTCGAGGGGCCGATCGCCCGCACCGCGCGCGACCTCTCCCTGCTGCTGCGCACGATGGCCGGGTACGACGCCCGCGCGCCGCTCTCGATCGATGACGACCGGGCCGGTCTGGAGGACGGCAGCCATCCGACGCCGACGATGCTCCGTGGCAGGAAGGTCGCCTGGATGGGTGACCTCGGGGGCTACCTGCCGATGGAGCCGGAGGTGCTCGAGCGTGTGCCGCCAGGCGCTGCGCGGCTTCACCGAGCTGGGCATGGACGTCGAGGACGTCGACGCGCTGCCGACCGCCCCCGGCTTCGCGGGCACCGAGGACCTCTGGCCGACCTGGCTGGTCTTCCGGCACTGGCTGATCGGCGGCAGCCTCAAGCCGCTCTACGACGACCCGGCCTACCGCGCGGCGCTGAAGCCCGAGGCGATCTACGAGGTCGAAGGCCTGCTCGCGACCAGCGCCCTGGACGTCTACGACGCCTCGGTGAGGCGGACCGCGATGTACCACGCGTTCCGGACCCTGTTCGAGACCTACGACTACGTCGTCCTGCCGACGGCCCAGCTCTTCCCGTTCGACGCCGACGAGCACTGGCCGCGCGAGATCGACGGCACGGTCATGTCGTCGTACCACCGCTGGATGGAGGTCACCTCGATCGGCACCCTGATCAGCGCGCCGACCCTCGCGGTGCCCGCGGGCTTCAGCGACGCCGGGCTGCCGATGGGCCTGCAGGTGATCGGCCGCAACCACGACGACTGGGGACTCATCGACCTGGCGCACGGCTGGGACAGCGTCACCTCGAGCCACCGGCGCCTGCCGGCCCTGCTGAACTCCTGAGTGGCGCCGAGGTCAGCGCTGGGTGACGACCACCGGGAACTTCTTGATGCCGTTGACGAAGTTCGACCGGACCCGGGTCACGTCGCCGCCGAGCTCGATGCTGCCGAGCCGCGGCAGCAGCTCCTCGAACATCAGCCGGACCTCCATCCGGGCCAGGCCGTTGCCCAGGCACAGGTGCGGGCTGCCCTTGCCGAACGTCAGGTGGTCGACGTTGGGACGGGTCACGTCGATCGCGTACGGGTCGGGGAAGTGGGAGTCGTCACGGTTGCCGGAGGCGAACCACATCACGACCTTGTCGCCCTCGCGGATCGTCTTGCCGTGCATCTCCACGTCGCGGGTCGCCGTACGACGGAAGTGGTAGACCGGCGACGCCCAGCGCAGCAGCTCCTCGAGACCCGACGCGATCAGCGAGGGGTCCTCCTGCATCGCCCGCAGCTGGTCGGGCTGCCGCATCAGCCCGAGCATGGTGTTGCTGATGGCCTGACGCGTGGTCTCGTTGCCGGCGATGACGAGGAGCAGGAAGTAGTTGTCGAAGTCGGTGTCGGTGAGCGGGACCCCGTCCATGGGGAGCTTGTTGGCGAGCATGCTGACCAGGTCCGTGCCGTCGCCGCCCTTGCGACCGTCGCGGAGAGCCCGTCCGTAGTCGAAGACCTCCTGAGTCGTGGGAGAGCGGAACGGCAGGTGCTTGTACTTCTCGCTCTCCGGCGAGTCGAACGGGAACTTCGTGTAGTCCGGGTCGGTGTTCCCGACCATCTCGTCGCCCCACGCGATCAGCTGCCCGGTGTCCTCCTTCGGCACGTCGAGCAGTCGCGCCAGCACCTGGATGGGGAAGTCACCGCTGATCTTCTCGACGAAGTCGAACTCGTCGTTCTCGAAGGCCTCGTCGACCGTCTGCTTGGTCAGCTCACGCAGGAAACCCTCGTAGTTCTTCATCAGGTTGCGCGGACTGAACTCGCGCGCGATGAGCGCGCGCATGGCCTGGTGCCGAGGGCCGTCCGTCTCGAGCATCGAGCGACGCAGGTCCCTGAACTCGGGGTCGACGTCCTCGAGGTTGACGAACTCCTCGGAGGAGAAGGCCTCGGTGTCCTTGTCGACGGCCCAGATGTCGTCGTACCGGGTCACCGACCAGAAGCCGCGACCCGCGGGCTCCTCGCTCCAGTGCAGCGGGTCCTCGCGGCGGAGCGTGTCGAACTGGCCCCAGGCCTGGTCGTCACGGAAGCGGTCGAGGTCGGAGAGGTCGACCTCGCTCAGCGGGACGGGCTCGTGCTCGGTCATCTGGTTCCTCCTCGGACTACAAGATCGTTAGGATACGAACGATAAGCGACTGTCGGGCTCCGGGCAACCCTCAGGCCGACATGGCCTCGGCCCGGCGTACGACGTCCCGGCAGAAGTCGGGCAGCTCCGCAACGTCGTCGATGAACTGCGAGGGCTTCACGCAGAACGTCGTGAATCCGGCCTCGATCTGCTCGCGGATGGGCTCCATCGCCTGACCGAGGTCGGCCGTCGACTCGTCGTCGGGGAAGACGGCGCGGGTGCCGCCGACGCGCTCGAGGTCGGCCAGGTCGCGACCGGCCTCGGCCATGCCGGCGGAGAGCTTCTCGAGGTCCTCGGCGGTCCACTCGCCCACGGGATGGAACCCGTGGCCGTACCGAACCAGCCGACGCAGCAGCGGCGGGCTCACCCCCTGCCCGCCGAACCACAGCCGCGGCCCGTCGGGACGGTAGGCGCGGGGCGACAGGCTGATGTCCTCGAACGCGAAGTGCTCACCGGCGTACGAGATGGGACCGCCCTGCCACGCCAGCTGCAGGATCTCCAGCTGCTCGTCGAGGATCTTGCCGCGCTTGGTGAACGGCACCCCGAGGGCGGCGTACTCGTCCCGGCTCCAGCTCACCGTGGGTTGTACGACGAGCCGGCCCTCGCTGATCAGGTCGAGGGTGCCCAGCTCGCGCGCGAGCAGCAGCGGGTGTCGCAGCGGGGCGATGATCGCGCCGGCCACCAGCCGCAGCCGCGAGGTGACCGAGGCCATCGCCGACAGGAGCATCAGCGAGTTGGGCCAGGGCATCTCGGGATCCTGGTTGCCCGGCATCGCGTAGTCCCGCGGGTTGCCCATGACGCCCTTGGCGCTGGCGTCGGGCCCGAGGACGACGTGCTCGCTGATCATCACCGCGTCGAACCCGGTGTCCTCGGCGACCTGGGCCCAGCGCACCAGCTCGGGGAGGTCGCGTCCCGAGGTCAGGGTCCAGTTCTCGCTGAGGATCATCAGCATCCGGGGCGTTGCACCCATGCCGCTACCCGACGAGGTCGGCGACCGCGGAGGCGTTCTCCCCGCGGCGACGCACGGTGCCCACGATGGTCCCGACGACGAACACGATGAACGGCAGGAAGACCAGGGTGTAGCCGAGGAAGTTCAGGCCCCAGAGCTGGGCGGTCGGGTCGACGCCATCGGCCACGGTCCCGGCCAGCAGGCCGAAGCGCGACATCAGCAGCCACTCACCGACGAGCAGCCCGATCGCGGCCAGGATCGGCGCGATGGTCGTCTTCCACGGGCTCAGGTCGTGCGGGTGCCGACGGAAGAAGGCCATCACCGCGAAGCAGACCAGGAACTCCACGAGGACGATCGCGACGACCGCCAGGCCGCTGAACCAGAAGAACATGTTCAGGACCGGGTCCTTGTCGGTGAGGGCGAAGAGCACGATCACGACACCGGTGATGACCGAGGTGACGATGGAGCCGAGCAGCGGGGCGCCGGCCTTGTTGACGCGGTCGAGCGCGCGGGGCAGCACACCGGCGCGGCCCATGGAGAAGAAGTAGCGGGCCGCGGAGTTCTGGAACGCCAGCATCCCGGCGAAGAGGCTGCTGAGCACCAGCCAGCTCATCAGGTCGGCCAGCCAACCGCCGACGTACTCGCGCGCCACCGAGAAGATGACCTCGGCCGAGTTGGCCAGCGGGACGCCGTCCACCGACGAGCGCTTGACGGTCTCCTCGATGGCCTTGTCGGCGCCCAGGGCCGTGATGACGGCGAAGGTCGTCACCGCGAACAGCACGGTGATGAGCGTGACCGCCATGTAGGTCGCGAGCGGCACGGTGCGCTTCGGGTCCTGCGACTCCTCGCCGTAGATGGCGGTGGCCTCGAAGCCGACGAACGAGGCGAACGCGAAGGCGAGCGCGATGCCGGCGGAACCGGTCAGGCCGCCGACGAAGATGTTGTTCGGCGCGAAGGACGCCGCGAAGTCGATCCCCTCAGGACCCCCGCCCTGGAGGAAGACCGCGATGGAGACCAGCGCCAGGGAGCCGATCTCGAGGAGCATCAGCACGCCCAGGAGCTTGGCGCCCACGTCGACGCTGAACGCCGAGAGCAGCAGCACGACGGCCCAGGCGATCAGGGTCCAGACCCACCACTGGAGGTCGATGCCGAGCTTGTCGTTCATCTGCCCCGCCATGACCGCGCCGAAGAAGCCGAAGATCGCGAGCTGGATGGCGAGGTAGGCGATCAGGGACGTGTAGGCGCTGCCCACGCCGGGCCCGATGCCCAGACCGCGACCGACGTACGCGAAGAACGCACCGGTGTTGGTGACCCGCTGGCTCATCGCGGCGTACCCGACGCTGAAGAGCAGCAGCACGATGCCGGCCGCGAGGTAGGCGCCGGGGACGGCGGCGCCGTTGCCGAGAACGGTGGCGACCGGAAGGGCGCCGGTCATGCCGACGAGGGGGCTCGCGGCGGCGACGACGTAGAAGACGATGCCGACGACCCCCAGTCGGCCACCGCGTAGCGACGTCTCTTCGGTCTCGGGTGGGGCGGGAGGCAGGCTCACGGTGGGCTCCAGGAGATTGTACGGGTCCGAACGACTTGAACTTTGACACCCCCGTCAGGGGCTGTCAATAGTTCGGCGCGGACCGGCCTAGTTCTGACCCGAACGATTTCGGGACGTCACACAGCCTTCGGCGACCACCGCTGGTTGAGCTTGTCGAAACCACCGACCACGCCGGCCAGGTTTCGACAGGCTCAACCGACGGTGGTCCGGGCCGCTCCTCGACGTATGCCGCGATCTGGACCCGACCGCCTACCGCCACCACCGCTGGTTGAGCTTGTCGAAACCACCGCCTCCGGCCAGGTTTCGACAGGCTCAACCGACGGTGGTCCGGGCCGCCTCTCGGCGTACGGCGCGTGGTCTCGGCCTAGAGCCGGCTCACCAGGGCGTCGAGCTTGTCGTGGTCGAGGCCGGCCATCCCGAAGTTGGCCAGCGTGGACATCGGCATCGTGCCGACGACCTGGACCAGCCCCGGATCCGCCAGCGGCGAGTCAGCGGCCGCGGGACCGGCGAGCAGCTCGCGTCCGGCTCGGGTCGGCCAGCCACTCGTGCAGCGTCGAGTCACGGGTCAGGGGTGCCGCGATCGAGGGGGCGTCGAGGTGGAGCAGCGTGCGCGTGCGGGAGGTCGCGCGACGACGTACCGACGTGCAGGACGAACTCGCCCGCTTCGACGGCCCAGCGCCCGAGCACGGTCGACCAGAACGAGAACGCCCGGACGTCGAGCTCGATCCGGACCTCGCCCGACGCGCCCGGCTCGAGCTCGATCCGCGCGAAGCCCTTCAGCTCGCGTGTCGGGTCGGGCGACCGAGCTGTCGGAGTCGGTGACGTAGACCTGGACGACCTCGGCGCCGGCCCGGTTGCCGGTGTTGGTCACCGTGCACGTGACCTCGACGCGCAGGTCTCCGCCCTCGACCGATCCGGAGACCGACGACGTCGGGAGCGGCGACCTCGAACGAGGTGTAGGAGAGCCCGAAGCCGAAGGGGTGGCTCACGGCCAGGCCGAGGGCGTCGTACGCGCGGTAGCCGATGAACAGCCCCTCGCCGTAGCGCACGAGCTGGGAGTCGCCCGGGAAGTTGAGGTACGACGGGTTGTCCTCGAGCCGCACCGGGATGGTCTCGGCGAGCTTGCCGGACGGGTTGGCCGCGCCGGTCAGCAGGTCGGCGACCGCACCACCGGCCGCCTGGCCGCCGAGCCAGCACTCGAGGACGGCGCCGACGGAGTCCTCCCACGTGGACGTGCGTACGACGGACCCGTTGGCCAGCACGACCACCACCCGGTCGCTGACCTCGGCTCACCTGCCGGACCAGCTCGAGCTGCACGGGCGGCAGGTCGATGTCGGTGCGGTCGAAGCCCTCCGACTCGGCCGAGGCGGGCAGGCCGAGGAAGAGGACCGACGGTGTCGGCGCCCTCGGCGAGCTCGCGGGCCTGGACGAGGAGGGCGCCGTCGTTGCTCCCGTCCTCGAGGCCGAACCCGGGTGTGTGCTGGACCTCGACGCCGTCGCCGAGCGCGGCACGCAGCTCGTCGAGCGGGACGTCGAGCGAGGTGGGGTTCACCTGCGAGCTCGCCGGCACCCTGGTAGCGCGGCTCGGTCGCGAACGGTCCGATCACCGCGAGCGTCTGACCGTCGGTGGGCTGGAGTGGCAGCAGGTCGCCCTCGTTCTTCAGGAGTACGGCGGACTGGGCGGCCGCCCGACGGGCCAGGGCATGGTGCTCGTCGTACTCCGGCTTCGGGAGTGCCGGCGGCCCGGACGGGAGCGGACTGCTCGACGAGCCGGAGCACCCGTCGTACTCCCGTGTCGAGCACCTCGGTCGGCAGCTCGCCGGCGTTGACGGCGTCGACCACCGCGACGTCGCTGCGTCCCTTGGCCGGCGGCATCTCGAGGTCGAGCCCGGCCGCGAGGGCCGCCACCCGGCCGCGGACCGCGCCCCAGTCGGAGACGACCAGCCCCTCGAAGCCCCACTCGTCGCGGAGCACCTCGGTGAGCAGCCAGTGGTGCTCGGAGGCGTAGGTGCCGTTGACCTTGTTGTAGGCGCACATGACCGTCCACGGCTGGCCGGCCGTCACGACGCGCTCGAAGGCCGGCAGGTAGATCTCGCGCAGCGTGCGCTCGTCGACCTCGGCGCTGACCCGCAGCCGGTCGTCCTCCTGGTTGTTCGCGGCGAAGTGCTTCAGCGAGGTGCCGATGCCCTGCTCCTGGATCGCCTCCACCATCGCGAGGGCGAGCTCGCCGGCGAGGTAGGGGTCCTCGGAGAAGTACTCGAAGTTGCGCCCGCACAGCGGCGACCGCTTCATGTTGATGCCGGGCCCGAGGATGACCGAGACGCCCTGCACCCGAGCCTCCTGCGCGAGCGCGGCGCCGACCTCGGCGACCAGGTCGCGGTCCCACGAGGAGGCCAGGCCGCTCGCGGTCGGGAAGCAGGTCGCCGGAAGGCTCCCGCCGATGCCGACGTGGTCGGCCTCGTCCGGCTGCATCCGCAGGCCGTGCGGGCCGTCGGCCACCCGGATCCGGTCGACGCCCAGCCGCTCCACGGGTGTGGTGTGCCAGAAGTCGGACCCCATCACGAGGCGGGCCTTCTCCTCGAGCGTGAGCTCGGCGATCAGGTCGTCGATCGAATCGGTCATCGAGCCCTCCCAGGAGCGAGACATCTCCTCCCGACGCTAGTCCAAGGGGGTCGTTGGTAGACATGTCCCGTAGGCAGATGAGTGGAGGAGACACGACATGGAGTACACCCGCCTCGGCAGCTCGGGCCTGAAGGTGAGCCGGATCGCGCTCGGGTGCATGAGCTTCGGCGACACCTCGCGCGGGTTCAGCGAGTGGGCCCTCGACGACGACGCGGCCGAGCCGATCTTCCGGCAGGCGCTCGACCTCGGCATCAACTTCTGGGACACCGCCAACGTCTACGGCTTCGGATCCTCGGAGGAGATCGTCGGCCGGGCCATCGCGAAGTACACCAGCCGCGAGGACGTCGTACTCGCCACCAAGGTGTTCTTCCCGATGCACGACGGATCCGGCGGTTCCGGCCTGTCGCGCAAGGCGATCATGGAGCAGATCGACGCCTCGCTGACCCGCCTCGGCACCGACTACGTCGACCTCTACCAGATCCACCGCTTCGACCCGGACACTCCGGTCGAGGAGACGATGGAGGCGCTGCACGACGTGGTGAAGGCCGGCAAGGCCCGCTACATCGGGGCCTCGTCGATGTGGGCCTGGCAGTTCTCCAAGATGCAGTACGCCGCCGAGCTGAACGGCTGGACGCGGTTCGTCTCGATGCAGAACCAGTACAGCCTGCTCCAGCGCGAGGAGGAGCGGGAGATGTTCGGCCTGCTCGCGGACCAGGGCGTCGGCAGCATGCCGTGGAGCCCGCTCGCGAAGGGTCGGCTCGCCCGCCCGTGGGGCGAGCAGACGAAGCGCTCCGAGAACGACCCGATGGGCCAGCGGTACGTCGGCGACGAGAACCCGCCGATCGTCGCGGCCGTCGAGCAGGTCGCCTCCGCCCGGGGCATCCCGATGGCCCAGGTGGCTCTCGCGTGGGTGCTGCACAACCCGGTCGTCGCGTCGCCGATCGTCGGTCCGACGAAGGAGCACCACCTGCCGGACGCGGTCGCCGCGCTCGACGTGCACCTCACCGATGAGGAGGTCGCGACGCTCGAGGCGTCGTACACACCTCGGGAGCCGTCGGGGTACTGAGCCGCTTGGGACTGATCCAGACCAAAATCGGCGCAATGTCTGGTTGATGGGGCCTGCTGCCGATTTTCGTGTTCTCATCATCGCCGTCGGCGGCCACCACGGCCCGCTGCACGGACACTCCGGATTGGAACCATGAAAACGTCTCGGGTCGTGCGAGCGCTGCTCGCTGCCTCACTCAGCACTGCACTCCTGGCTTCGGCCGCTCCCGCCGCGCAGGCCGGTGACGGAGGCACCTTCGACATCGCCCGCATCACGGCGGGCAAGGTCGTCGTGCGCTCGTCCAACTGCATGAACGTCCCGTTCACCCTCACGGTGCGCACGGGCGCCACACCCGAGCGACTTCGGGCCGCGCGATGTCGACTTCTCGGCGGATGTCGAGGTGTGGCGTGGGGGCGCGTACATCGACAGCGCGTTCGTCTGGCAGGACGTGACCACCTCGGCAGCCCACGCTCTCGTTCCGCGACTCCTACACCTACTGTCCTTCCTCCGAGGGCATGGGGACCTTCACGCTCGGTCCCTCCCAGGTCGACGGCGACGCCTACGACGCGGACTACAACACCCTGGACTCCGACGAGTTCCTGCGACCGAACCCGAGGGACGTACGTCGCCAAGCAGGCCTCGGCCGCGCGGCTCGTCGTCGCGAAGGTCAAGGGCAAGCCCGCGCAGCGCGCCTTCACCGTGCGCCCGCGGTACTACTCCTTGCCGACGTCGCACTGGCGCGGCTGGGCCAACAAGCTGCGTCAGGATCCAGCGTTCGACTCCCGTCGGGATGGAAGCTCGTGCGGACCGTCAAGGCATCGAGCAACGGCGTGGCCGTCGTACGCTTCGCGGCACGAAAGGGCCAGCGGTACCGCGCCGTCGTACCTGCCGCTGCCAAGGTGTGGGGAGCCGTCTCGCCCACCCGGGTGGCTCCCTGACCCCGCTCCCGGGCATGATCCTGCTCACCCGCGCCACGCTGCGTGCGCGCAAATGGGTGGCGCGCCCGCCTATCGTGTACCTGTGGAGGGGAGCCAGCGGAACCTGACTGCTGCGCCCGACAGTCCCGCCGAGGCGGTCAAGGTCGAGCGCGGTTTTCTGGCGTACGCCGACCGCTGGGTGCCCCGCCAGCTCTGGGCGCTCGTCGTGCTCGCCCTGTTCATGTGCATCGCGACGGTGCTGGTCGCCCAGTCGCAGAACCTGCCGATCCGCGACCCTGACGACGCGCTCGGTCCCTCCTGGATCCGGCTGCCGCTGATCCTGCTGGCCGCCGTACTCATCGACGTCGTGCCCCGCTTCGTCCTGCGCGAGCGCCAGGGCACGGGCGCCCTGGCCGCGATCCGGCAGGTGCTGGCCGAGCGCTGGCCGCACGACCAGATCCGGTTCACGCTGATCGGGCTGGCGAGCTGGTACCTGACCTACAGCGCCTTCCGGAACCTCAAGAGCGCCGTGCCGTTCGTCAACGACACGCTCTGGGACGCCCAGATGGCCGACCTCGACCACGTGATCTGGCTCGGCAACGACCCCGCGTCGGTGCTGCACGACCTGCTCGGCGTCGGCTGGGCGGCCGCGTTCCTGTCGGGCGTCTACCTGCTCTGGATCGGCCTGATCCCGGCCAGCCTCGCGTGGGCGCTCACCTGGACGCGCAACCGCGCGGTCGCCGCCTGGTACGTCACCGCTCTCGCCTTCGACTGGGTGCTGGGCGTCGCGGCCTACTACGCGTTCCCGACCCTGGGCCCGATCTACTCGCGGCCGGTCGACTTCATGTCGCTGCCCGAGTCGAGCAAGGCGCTGCAGTCGACGATGATGACCGACCGCTTCCAGGTGCTCGGCGGGCCACGCGCGTCCGACACGCTGCAGACGATCGCGGCCTTCCCCTCCCTGCACGTCGGGATGATGGTCACCATCTGCCTGCTGGTGCACTGGAACACGCGTCGCCTCCTCCCCCGCCTGCTGAGCTGGACGATGCTGGTGCTGACCGTGCTCGCGACCCTCTACCTCGGCTGGCACTTCTTCATCGACGTGCTGGGCGGCGCGGCCGTCGGTGCGCTGGCCGCCTGGCTCGGCGGCGTCGCCACCGGACAGCGACCCCCACGATTCTTCGGCGGCCCGCGGGAGCCCGTGGGAGCCTCGGAGCGTGACTGACTCCGCCCCTGCTCCGGCCCGTCGGGGACGACCCGGCTACGACCAGGAGACGGTGCTGCGGCGCGCGATCGAGCTGTTCAACCGGCAGGGGTACGACGCCACCAGCATCGGCGACCTCGCGCGCGAGCTCGGGCTGACCAAGTCCGCGATCTACCACCACGTCCCGAGCAAGGAAGCCCTGCTCGCCGCCGCGCTCGACGAGGCGCTCGACGGCTCTGTCGGCCGCCATCGACGCGGCCGTCAACGCGACCGGCGAGGTGAGCGCCTACGAGCGGCTGCGGAGCGCCGTACGCCAGTCGGTGGAGATCCTCGGCGACCACCTCCCGGCGGTGACCCTGCTGCTGCGCGTGCGCGGCAACAGCGAGGTCGAGCTCGCCGCCCTCAAGCGCCGCCGGGTGATCGACGACAAGCTGGCCGGCCTCGTCCAGGCGGCCGTCGACGAGGGCTCGCTGCGCGCCGACATCTCCCCCGAGCTGATCAGCCGGCTGCTCTTCGGGATGGTGAACTCCCTGGTCGAGTGGTACCGCCCCGACGGCCCCGTCCCCGTCGAGGAGCTCTCCGCCGCGATCGTGGACCTGGCCTTCGAGGGGCTGCGCGCGTCAGGACCGGATAGTCCAGACGCGTTCGGACCCTCTGCTCCGTGCCGGAAGCGGTCCGTTCGCGTCGGACTATCCGGATATCGAGCGACCCGTCGACCGGCTCCGCCCGCGGAACTCGGCGATCACGGTGTCGTCGGAGGTGCGGGTGACCGTGACGTCGTACAACCCGGAGCGGCCGCGCAGCGCGCGTTCGACCGCGACGGCGACCAGCTCGTCGCCGAGGCGGGCGGACTCGAGGAAGGTGACGTCGAAGCCGGAGGCGACCGTGACGGTGCCGTGGGAGTTGCAGGCGAAGGCGAAGGCGCTGTCGGCGAGCGAGGCGATCAGGCCGCCGTGGCAGAGGTCCCAGCCGTTGACCATGTCGTCGCGCACCTTCATCGACAGCGTCGCGGTGCCGGGGCCGACCGAGACGATCTCCATGCCGAGCGCCTTCGAGGCGGCGTCGCCGGCCCACATCGCGTCCGGCGCGATGCCGGCTCGGGCCGCAGCGTCGCTCGGCGAGCGGGAGCTGGTTCATGCGTCGAAGTCCACGGTGACCTCGTCGGAGACCGGGTGCGTCTGGCAGGTGAGCACGAACCCCGCTCGACCTCGCCGTCGTCGAGCGCGTAGTTGCGGCGCATGTCGGCCTCGCCCGAGGTGAGGTGCGCCCGGCAGGTGCCGCAGACGCCGCCCTTGCACGCGAACGGCAGGTCGGCGCGCACCTTCTGGGCGGCGTCGAGGATGGTCTGGTCCTTGGGCATCGGCGCGGTGGTGCTCCGCCCGTCGAGTACGACGGTCACGTTGCTCGTCTCGCCGGTCAGCACGGCCTCGGGCCGGTTCAGCTCCGGCGGCGGCTCGTCGACGTAGAACAGCTCGAAGTGCACCTTCTCGCGGGCCACGCCCGAGCTCCTCGAGCACCTCGCGGGAGTCCGCGATCATCCCGAACGGACCGCACAGCCACACGTGGTCGACCGCGGCGAGCGGGACCAGCGTGGTCAGCAGCCGGCGCAGCCGGTCGCCCTCGAGCCGGCCGGAGAACAGCTCCACGTCGCGCGGCTCGCGGGAGAGGACGTGCACCAGGTCGAGCCGGGCGCCGTACCTGTTCTTCAGGTCGGCCAGCTCCTCGGCGAACATCACCGACGACGTGGTCCGGTTGCCGTAGAGCAGCGTCAGCCGCGAGTCGGGGTGGCTGAGCACGGTCGAGGCGATCGACATCATCGGCGTGATGCCGGAGCCGGCCGCGATGCACAGGTGCCGTCCGCCGTCGGGCTGCCGCCCGGAAGCTGCCGCGCGGGGTCTGCACCTCGACCTCGTCGCCGGGACGCACCTCGTTGACCAGCCACTCCGAGAACCGGCCGCCGGGGATCAGGCGGACGCCGACGCGCGGCCGCTGCCCCACCTGCGCGCAGATCGAGTAGTCGCGCCGGTGGTCCTCGCCGTCGATGATCCGGCGCAGCGTGAGCGACTGCCCGGCCTCGAAGTCGTACGCCGCCCGCAGCTCGTCGGGCACGTCGAAGGTGACCGCGACCGCGTCGTCGCAGAGCCGCTCGACCGAGGCGACCGTCAGGGTGTGGAAGGTCGCCGCGGGTGGTGCGCTCCGGCGCGGTCGCGACCATCAGATCTCCTTCACGTGCTCGAACGGCTCGAGGCAGGACGTGCAGCGGTACATCGCCTTGCACGCCGTCGGCCCGAACTCCGAGGTCAGCTCCACGTCGGCCGCGCCGCAGCGCGGGCAGGTCAGCGCGCGCCGCGTCGGGCAGCAGCGAGAGGCCCACCGGACCGCGTGGGTGCCGGGCCGGGCGCGGAGAGGCCGTGCTCGACCAGCGACTGCCGGCCCGCGTTCGGTGATCCAGTCGCTCGACCACGCCGGCGCCAGGCTGACCCGGACCTCGGCGTCGAAGCCGGCGTCGCTGAGCCGGTGCACCAGGTCGTCGCGCATCGTCGCCATCGCCGGGCAGCCGGAGTACGTCGGCGTGATCGTCACGACCACCCGGTCGCCGTCCTCCTCGACCGAGCGGAGCACGCCGAGGTCCTCGAGGGTGAGCATCGGCATCTCCGGGTCGGTGACCGAGGCGGCGACGTCGCGAGCGCGGTCGAGCAGAGTCGTGGTCACCACAGCCCCCTCGGGTGGGCGCGGGCGACGGACTGCATCTCGGCGAGCAGGTGCGAGAGCGCCTCGGTGTGCCGGCCGTCGCGGCCCATGCCGCCGGCGACCGGCCCGACCTGGGGCACGGGATGGCGCTCGACGCCGCTGACCGAGAAGACCTGCTCGAGGACCACCCCGACCTCGGCGGCGACCGACGACGGCGCGACGCCGACGCCCGCCGCGGCGACCGAGGATCTCGACCGGGTGGTCGGTGAACAGCTCGTCGTGGAAGGCCGAGCACCTGCGGCAGCGCGGCCAGCAGCCGCGAGCGGGACTCGTCGGTGCCCTGCGCGAGGGTGAGGAACCACCGACCGGCGTAGTCGCGGTGGTAGGTCACCTCCTTGACGCCCTTCGCCGCGATCGCGGCGAGCACCTGGTCACGCGAGGAGGCCAGCCGCTCCAGCAGCGCCAGCCGCCAGGTCGAGAACAGCAGCAGCCGCACGATCGTCACGGCGAAGTCGCCGTTGTCCGGCTCGACGAGGCGCACGTTGCGGAACTCGGCGTCGGTCGCGGAAGAACGCCAGCGCGTCCTCCGGCGGCACCGGCGAGTCCGTCGGGCAGCGCCGGGACGCACGACGGGTGAGGCGGCCGCCGCCCGGGCGAGCAGCAGCCGGGCCTGGCCGAGCAGGTCGAGCGCGATGTTGGCCAGCGCGATGTCCTCCTCGAGGTCGGGCGCGCGGCTGCACCACTCCGAGAGCCGGTGGGAGTAGACGAGCGCGTCGTCGCCGAGCATCAGGCAGTACGCCGCGAGCTCGTCGGCGTCGACGTCGGTCGGGATGGTCGTGTCGACCCCGGCGAGCGGGTCCTCGAAGTCGGTGCCGAAGGCCCAGTGCGAGTCGTCCATCACGGTGTGGTGGTCGAGCAGCCCGTCGTACGCGGAGTCGTGGAAGTCGTCAGTCGTCGGGTCGTCATCACATGTGGGGGACGTCGTCGGGGATGTCGTAGAAGGTCGGGTGCCGGTAGACCTTGTCGTTCGCCGGCGCGAACAGCGGGTCCTTCTCGTCCGGGCGAGGAGGCGGCGATCGCGTCGGAGCGCACCGCCCAGATGCTGACGCCCTCGTTGCGGCGGGTGTAGACGTCGCGCGCGTGCCGCAGCGCCATCTCGTCGTCGGCGGCGTGCAGCGACCCGACGTGCACGTGGTTGAGGCCGCGCTTGCCGCGCACGAAGATCTCGTAGAGCGGCCACTCGTCCTGGATCTCGCTCATGCCGACTGCTCCCTTCGCGGCGAAGGCCGTCGCGGCTTCCCGGACCCAGGCGCCGTCCTCGTGGGCGTGCTTGCGGTGGGCGATCCGCTGGGCGTTGCAGGGGCCGCCGCCCTTGACCACGCGCATGAACTCGTCCCAGTCGGGCTGGCCGAAGTCGTGGTGGCCGCGCTCCTCGTTCCAGCGCAGGTCGGGGTCGGGCAGGGTGACGCCGAGGGCCTTGGCCTGCGGCACGCGTCATGTCGACGAACTTCTGCCGCAGCTCGTCGTTGGTGTCGCGCTTGATCCCCCACGCCATCGACTGCTCGGTGTTGGGCGAGTCGGCGTCGGGCGGGCCGAACATCATCAGCGCCGGCCACCAGAACCGGTCGACCGACTCCTGCACCATCGCGCGCTGCTCGTCGGTGCCGCGCATCATCGTCGCCAGCAGCTCGAAGCCCTGCCGCTGGTGGAAGGACTCCTCCTTGCAGATCCGGATCATCGAGCGGCCGTAGGGGCCGTACGACGTGCGGCACAGCGGCACCTGGTTGCAGATCGCGGCTCCGTCGACCAGCCAGCCGATGGTGCCGACGTCGGCGTACGACAGGGTCGGGTAGTTGAAGATCGAGGAGTACTTCTGCCGCCCCTCGATGAGCATCTCGGTCAGCTCGCGCCGGGAGACGCCGAGCGTCTCGCACGCGGAGTAGAGGTAGAGCCCGTGGCCGGCCTCGTCCTGCACCTTGGCCAGCAGGATCGCCTTGCGGCGCAGCGACGGCGCGCGGGTGATCCAGTTGCCCTCGGGCTGCATCCCGATGATCTCGGAGTGGGCGTGCTGGGCGACCTGGCGGACCAGGGTCTTGCGGTACTTCTCCGGCATCCAGTCGCGCGGCTCGATCCGGTCGTTGCGCGCGATGGTCTGCGTCGAACTGCGTCTCCAGCTCGGTGTCGGTGAGGGTCATCCCGTCCTCCGCACATGTTTACTGACCGATCGGTCTGGTATTAGTCTGCCACACATGGCGCGACTCCACTCCACTCCTCGAGAGCTACACCGCCGGCGCGTGGTTCCGCGCCACCGACGAGGGCTCCCCGCTCCTCGACGCCGCCACCGGCGAGGAGGTCGCCCGGATCTCCTCGACCGGGCTCGACCTCGCCGCGATGACCGACCACGCCCGCACGGTCGGCGGGCCGGCGCTGCGGGCGCTGACCTTCCACGAGCGCGCGGGGCTGCTCAAGGCGATGGCCAAGCAGCTCACCGAGCACAAGGACGAGCTCTACGCGCTCTCCGCCCGCACCGGCGCGACCCGGCGCGACTCGATGGTCGACATCGACGGCGGCATCGGCACCGTCTTCTCCTACGCCTCCAAGGGCACCCGCGAGCTGCCCAACGACACCGTCGTCCTCGACGGCCCGGCCGAGCAGCTCGGTCGCGAGGGCACCTTCCTCGGCCGGCACGTCTACACCTCGCGGCCCGGCGTGGCCGTGCAGATCAACGCGTTCAACTTCCCGGTCTGGGGCTTCCTGGAGAAGCTGGCCCCCGCGTTCCTGGCCGGGCTGCCGACCATCGTGAAGCCGGCCAGCCAGACGGCGTACCTCACCGAGCTGGCCGTACGACGGATCATCGAGTCCGGCCTCCTCCCCGAGGGCACCCTCCAGCTGCTGTGCGGCAGCCCCGCCGGCCTGCTCGAGGAGCTCGGCGCCGCAGGACTCGGTCGCGTTCACCGGCTCCGCGGCGACCGGGGCCCACCTGCGCCAGCACCCCGCCGTGCTGCACGGCGGCGTCCGGCTCGGCGTCGAGGCCGACTCGCTGAACTGCTCGATCCTCGGCCCCGACGTCACCGCCGAGGACCCCGAGTTCGACCTGTTCGTCAAGGCCGTCGTCACCGAGATGACCGTCAAGGCCGGCCAGAAGTGCACCGCGATCCGGCGCGTCGATCGTGCCCGCTGCGATCGCCGACGAGGTCACCGACGCGATCGCGGCCCGGCTCGCCAAGATCACCGTCGGCAACCCCACCAACGACGACGTCCGGATGGGCGCGCTCGCGAGCCTCGACCAGCGCGAGGAGGTCCGCAAGGCGGTCCAGGCGCTGCGCGGCTCGGCCGAGATCGTCTTCGGCGACCCCGACAACGTCGAGGTGGTCGACGCCGACGCCGAGCGCGGCGCGTTCATGTCGCCGGTGCTGCTGCGCGCCGCCGCCGGAGCCCGCGAGCCGCACGACGTCGAGCCGTTCGGGCCGGTCTCCACGGTGATGACCTACGGCGACCTCGACGAGGCGGTCGCCCTCGCCGCCCGCGGATCCGGCAGCCTCGTCGGCTCGCTGGTCACCCACGACCCGGCGGTCGCGCGCACGGTGACGCTCGGCCTCGCGCCCTGGCACGGCCGCATCCTGGTGCTCGACCGCGACGACGCCGGCGAGTCCACCGGCCACGGCTCGCCGCTGCCGATGCTCGTCCACGGCGGCCCCGGCCGCGCCGGTGGCGGCGAGGAGCTCGGCGGCATCCGCGGCGTGCTGCACCACATGCAGCGCACCGCGATCCAGGCCTCGCCCGACATGCTCACCGCGATCACCGGGCAGTGGACCACCGGCTCCCGGCGCACCGAGACCGACGTGCACCCGTTCCGCAAGAGCCTCGCCGACCTCGCCATCGGCGACACGATCAGCTCGGCGCCGCGCACGGTCAGCCTCGACGACATCGAGCACTTCGCGGAGTTCACCGGCGACACCTTCTACGCCCACACCGACGAGGAGGCCGCCGCCGAAGAACCCGCTGTTCGGCGGGATCGTCGCCCACGGCTACCTGGTCGTCTCGCTCGCCGCCGGGCTGTTCGTCGAGCCGAACCCGGGCCCGGTGCTCGCGAACTTCGGCGTCGACAACCTGCGGTTCCTGACCCCGGTCAAGGCCGGCGACTCGATCGCGGTGACGCTGACGGTCAAGCAGATCACCCCGCGCACGAGCGCCGACTACGGCGAGGTCCGCTGGGACGCGGTCGTCACCAACGGCGAGGGCAACCCGGTCGCGACGTACGACGTGCTGACGCTGGTCGCGAAGACCTGGCCACAGGACTGACGGCTACGTCTTCGGCTCGTAGCGGGTCGCCACCGCCCCCGACGCGAACTCCACCTGGTCCACGGCCACCAGGTCGATGCGCTTCGACAGCCCCGCGAACAACGTCGGCCCATGGCCCGCGAGCACGGGGTGCACCACGAACTCGTACTCATCGATCAGTCCCAGGTCCGCCAGCGCAAGAGGCAGCTGCACGCCTCCCGTGAACAGTCCCTCGCCCGGCTCCTGCTTGAGCTGCCGAACGGTCTCGCCCAGGTCCCCGCGCACGATCTCCGCGTTCCAGTCGACCCGGTCCAGCGTGCTCGAGACGACGTACTTCTTCGCCGCGTCGATCGTCTCCGCGAAGGGCTCCATCCAGTCGGGCCTGCCTGCCGGCGCAGGCCCCCGCCACCCTGCCTCCATCATCTCGTAGGTCACCCGGCCGAAGAGGAGCGCATCGGCCCGGGCGATGTTCTCGGCCGCGTGGCGGTGCAGGTCCTCGTCGGGGGCAATGCCGCGATGGTCGCAGCACCCGTCCAGCGTGACGTTGATGGAGTACCGAAGTGGACGCATGCGACAAGCATGCCCCGCTGATGGCGTTCCCGTCCGCTCCGGTGAGCCATCATGTCCCGATGGACGCAGCATCCGGAGCGCAAGGCGAACCGAAGGAAACCGGAGCCATCGACACCGGGCCGTTCTTCCACGGCACGAAGGCCTCGCTGCAGCCGGGGGACGTGCTCGAACCGGGGTACAGCTCCAACTACGGCGAGCGGAAGACGGCCAACTTCATCTACCTGAGCGCGACGCTGGACGCAGCCACGTGGGGCGCCGAGCTCGCGGTGGGCGATGGACCGGGCCGGATCTATCGCGTCGCACCCACAGGCCCCTTCGAGGACGACCCCAACCTGACGGACAAGAAGTTCCCCGGCAACCCGACGCGGTCCTACCGCACCCGCGAACCGCTGCGAGTGGTGGACGAGGTCCTGGACTGGGAGCCGCATCCGCCGGACGTGCTCCAGCACATGCTCGACCACCTGGAGGAGCTCAGACGTCAGGGCATCGAGGCGATCAACGACTGAGCGCCCGGCGCCACTGCGGGTCCGGGCCGCAAACGCCGCCTGCACACCGAGGCCATGCGCATCGCCAGGGGCGTGCGCGACCGCGGCTGCGCCGCCGAGCACTGCGAAGACCCCAACCCGGCCGCTGCCACGCCCACCATCGACGATGCCCTGGTCCCGAGGCGGGCACACCAACGTCGACACCGGCCGCCTGCTCGTGCCCGCGCCACCACCGCACATCCACGACCCCCCGGTTCGAGACCATCCGGCTGCCCAGCGGCAAGGTGCGCTTCCACCGACGCGAGTGAGAGGCCGGATCGGATGACGGCAGTGCGCGGCGGTGCACGCGGGGCGCTAGCCGAAACCGGACTCCTGCGGGTCGCGACAAGATGATCGACATGAACAGCGCGCGGGGGCAACGATCGCCTTCGAGCGGTCACAGATCGAAGCCCTGGCCCGGCAAGCGGAGCATCATCTCGAGGAGATCGATGCCGCCTTGAAGAGATTGGATGCCGGCACGTACGGAACATGCGAAGCCTGCGGGACCCCGATCGGCGCGGAACGGCTGGAGGCCAGACCCACGGCAAGAGTCTGCATCTTGTGCGCCGCGTCGAGACGACGGTAAGGACGCAGGGCTCGAGCGCCTCGACCGCGGAGGACCATGCCACCACTCGGGTCGTCCGGCCACGGGTAGCGTGGTTCGGGTGATGGACGTGCGTGACCTCGCTCTTCCTGTCATCGGCGCGCCCATGGCAGGTGGTCCCTCCACGGCTGCGCTCGCCGCGGCTGTTTCCGATGCCGGTGGGCTTGGATTCTTGGCCGCCGGCTACAAGAGCGCAGACGCGGTGGCCACCGAGGTGGCGACGGTGCGGGCGACCTCGACCGCGCCGTTCGGTGTGAACTTGTTCGTCGTCGAGCCCTACCAGCCCGACATGGCCAAGGTCGCTGCGTACCGCCGCACTCTGGAACCGGAGGCAACCCACTTCGACATCGAGTTGGGTGAACCACGCTGGGACGACGACTACTGGCAGGCGAAGGTCGACCTGGTGCTCGACCTGCGGCCGGACGTGGTCTCGTTCACCTTTGGATGCCCGAGCGCTGAGGTGCTGCGTCAGGTGGCCAGCAGCGGGGTGCTGTCGATGGTCACGGTCACCTCCGTGGCCGAGGCCCGGGTGGCAGTCGACCGCGGCGCCGCTTCGCTAGCGGTCCAGGGTCCCGACGCAGGCGGCCACCGAGGCACCTGGGACCTGGACGCGCCTCCGGACAAGACACCATTGCTCGATCTCGTGTCCGCCGTGCTAGCGGTGGTCGACGTGCCGGTGGTCGCCGGGGGCGGTATTCACGACGCAGCTGGGCTGCAGTCGCTGAGGGACGCAGGTGCGGCAGCAGCCCAGATCGGCACCGCGTACCTCCTCGCGGAGGAGGCAGGGACGAACCCGACCCACCGGGCCGCGCTGGAGACTCGGCCTTCACCGAGACCGCCGTCACTCGGGCGTACACCGGCCGTTGGGCACGCGGCCTCGCCAACCGGTTCATCGCTACGCACGCGGACGCCCCCGCGGGATATCCCCACCTCCACCACCTCACGTCCCCACTTCGGCGAGCGGCTGCCGCCGCTGGCGATAAGGACGTCGCACACATGTGGGCCGGTACCGGCCACGTCCACACCCGGGCGTCCACAGCTGCAGAAATCACCCGTTCGCTCGCTCTCTAGACAACCCGGCCGCCGTCCCCGTCAGCAACATCCGCGGGTCCACCCACGCACCAGCTCACAACCGACCCCGCACCACCCTCGCCGCCCACGGCCCGAGCGGAGCGTCCGGAGTCGACGTCGGAGCCATCGTTGGTCAGCACCACCTCGCCGGACACCGCCACGCCCTCGGCCGAGGGCACCAGCCCGTCCTGGTCCGACAGGTTCGCGACCACGGTCAGCCGTACGTCGTCGAGGGTGCGCGTGAACGCGTAGAGCTGCTCGTGCTCGGGCACGAGCATGGTGAAGTCGCCGTGCGCCACGCACGGCTCGTCGTGCCGCAGCGCGATCAGCCGGCGGTAGTGGTGGAAGACCGAGTCCTCGTCGTCGACCTGCGCGGCCGCGTTGATCTCGGTGTGGTTCGGGTTGACCGCCAGCCACGGCTCGCCGGTGGTGAACCCGGCGTGCGGCGAGTCGTCCCACTGCATCGGCGTACGCGCGTTGTCGCGGCTCTTGTAGCGCAGCCCGTCGAGGACGTCCTCCGGGTCGAGGCCGCGGTCGGTCGCCACCCGGAAGTGGTTGACCGACTCGATGTCGCGGAAGTCCTCGACGCTGGCGAAGGGCGCGTTCGTCATGCCGAGCTCCTCGCCCTGGTAGACGTACGGCGTCCCGCGGTGCAGGTGCAGCACCGTGCCGAGGGCCTTGGCCGACCTGACCCGATGACGGGGGTCGTCGCTGCCGAAGCGGCTGACCGCGCGCGGCTGGTCGTGGTTGCTCCAGTAGAGGCTGTTCCAGCCGACGTCGGCGAGGCCGTCCTGCCACTTCTGCATGGCCGCCTTGAGCCGCGGCAGAGGAAGAGGTACGACGTCCCACTTGCCGTCCGGACCGGAGTCGAGGTCGACGTGCTCGAACTGGAAGACCATGTCGAGCTCGCCGCGGGCCGGGTCGGTGTAGAGCCGCGCCTCCTCGACGGTGGCGCCCGGCATCTCCCCGACGTTGAGCAGTCCGGGCGGCCGACCGGCGAAGACCTCGCGGTGCATCTCCTGCAGGAACTCGTGGATCCGCGGCCCGTTGAGGATGTACGGCGACGGGTCGCCGTACCCGTTCGACGGCCGCCGGCGAGTCGAGCAGCCCCGGTGAGCCAGGCACGATCCGCTTGGAGATGAAGTTGATGACGTCCATCCGGAAGCCGTCGACGCCCCGGTCGAGCCACCACCGCATCATCGAGTAGACGGCCTCGCGCAGCCGCGGGTTCTCCCAGTTCAGCTCGGGCTGCCCGGAGGCGAAGATGTGCAGGTAGTACTCCCCGGTCTTCTCCTCCCAGGTCCAGGCCGGCCCCGAGAAGTACGACTCCCAGTTGGTCGGCTCGGCTCCCGGCTCACCGCCGACGAAGCCCTCGCGCGGCGGCCGCCACCAGTAGAAGTCGCGCAGGTCGCTGTCCTTCGACGACCGGGCGTCGGTGAACCACGCGTGCTGGTCGCTGGTGTGGTTCACGACCAGGTCCATCACCACGGCGATGCCTCGGTCGTGGGCGCCGGCGATCAGCTCGTCCATCTGCTCCAGCGACCCGAACAGCGGCTCGATGTCCTGGTAGTCGCTGATGTCGTAGCCGTTGTCGACCAGCGGCGAGCGGTAGACCGGGCTCAGCCAGACCACGTCCACGCCGAGCCGCTCGAGGTGGTCGAGCCGGCCGATGATGCCGCCGAGGTCACCGATCCCGTCGCCGTCGCTGTCGGCGAAGCTCTTCGGGTAGATCTGGTAGACGACCGCCGACTTCCACCAGTCCCTGGAACGAACCGCCTTGTCGCCCGGAGCTCCCGTCACTTGGAGACCTTGGCCAGCCGCAGCCAGGTGTCCACGACCGTGTCGGGGTTCAGCGACATCGACTCGATGCCGAGCCCGAGCAGCCACTCGGCCATGTCGGGGTGGTCGCTGGGGCCCTGGCCGCAGATGCCGACGTACTTGCCCTTCTCCCGGCACGCCTTGATCGCGCGCTCGAGCATGAACTTCACCGCCGGGTCGCGCTCGTCGAAGGACGCGGCCACCAGGGAGGAGTCGCGGTCGAGGCCGAGGGTCAGCTGGGTCATGTCGTTGGACCCGATGGAGAAGCCGTCGAAGTGCTCGAGGAACTCCTCGGCGAGGATCGCGTTGGACGGGACCTCGCACATCATCACGACCTGGAGGTCGTTCTCGCCGCGCACCAGCCCGTGCTCGCCGAGCAGGTCGATGACGCCCTTGCCCTCGGCGACCGTGCGCACGAACGGGATCATGATCTTGACGTTGGTCAGGCCCATCTCGTCGCGCACGTACTTCAGCGCCTCGGCCTCCATCGCGAAGCAGTCGGCGAACTCCTCGGAGAGGTACCGCGACGCCCCGCGGTAGCCGATCATCGGGTTCTCCTCGTCGGGCTCGAACAGCTCGCCGCCGACGAGGTTGGCGTACTCGTTGGACTTGAAGTCGCTCATCCGCACGATCACCGGGTGCGGCGCGAACGCGGCGGCGATGGTGGAGATGCCCTCGGCCACGCGCTGCACGAAGAACTCGCGCGGGCCGGCGTACGCCGCGATCGACTCCTGGATCTGCGACTTCAGCGGCTCCTCGAGGTCGTCGAGACCGAGCAGCGCCTTGGGGTGGATCCCGATCTGCCGGTTGATGATGAACTCCAGCCGCACCAGCCCGACGCCCGCAGTTGGGCAGCTGCGCGAAGGTGAACGCCTGCTCGGGGGTGCCGACGTTCATCATGATCTTGGTGCCGATCTCGGGCATCTCGTCGAGCTCGGTCTCCTCGACGGTGAACTTCAGCTCGCCGTCGTAGATGTAGCCGGTGTCGCCCTCGGCGCACGACACCGTCACCACCCGGCCGTCCTCCAGGACGCGGGTGGCCTCGCCGGTGCCGACCACGGCGGGGATGCCGAGCTCGCGGGCGATGATCGCGGCGTGGCAGGTGCGGCCGCCGCGGTTGGTGACGATCGCGGAGGCCCGCTTCATGATCGGCTCCCAGTCGGGGTCGGTCATGTCGGCGACGAGCACCTCGCCCTCGACGAAGTCGTGCATCTCGTCGATCGACTTCATCACCCGCACGCCACCGGCGCCGATCTTCTGGCCGATGGCCCGGCCCTCGACGACGACCTCGCCCTTCTCGTCCAGCTTGAAGCGCTGGCGCACGCTGGCTCCACGCGACATCACCGTCTCCGGGCGCGCCTGCAGGATGTAGAGCTGCCCGTCGAGGCCGTCCTTGCCCCACTCGATGTCCATCGGCCGGCCGTAGTGCTCCTCGATGGTCAGCGCGTGCCGGGCCAGCTCCTCGACCTCGTCGTCGGTGAGGCTGAGCAGCCGCTGCTCGGCCTCCTCGGTGTCGACGAACTCGGTCGTCTTCCCGACCGCGGGGTCGTCGGTGTAGATCATCTTGGTCGCCTTGCCGCCCACCGACCGCTTCAGGATCGCCGGACGACCGTCGCGCAGCGCCGGCTTGTAGACGTAGAACTCGTCGGGGTTCACCGCGCCCTGCACGACCCCCTCGCCCAGCCCGTACGCCGAGGTGATGAAGACCGCGTCGTCGAACCCGGACTCGGTGTCCATCGTGAACATCACGCCCGAGGCGCCGATGTCGGAGCGCACCATCTGCTGCACCCCCGCCGACAGCGCGACGGCGTCGTGGTCGAAGTCGTGGTGCACGCGGTAGGCGATCGCCCGGTCGTTGTAGAGCGAGGCGAACACCTCGCGGATCGCCTGCAGCACCCCGTCGATGCCCTTGATGTTCAGGAAGGTCTCCTGCTGCCCGGCGAACGACGCGTCCGGCAGGTCCTCGGCGGTCGCGCTGGACCGTACGGCGAAGGACACCTCGTCGCGCCCGGCCACCAGCTCGTCGTACGCCGCCCGGATGTCGGCCTCGAGGTCCTCGGGGAAGTCGCGGGTCGCGACCGCCTCGCGGATCTCCTTGCCCACCTCCGCCAGCGCGCGGGTGTCGTCGGTGTCGAGGCCCTTGAGCTTGCCGGAGATCTCCTCGGCCAGGCCGGTGTCGCCGATGAACCGCCGGTAGGCGTCGGCCGTGGTCGCGAACCCGTCGGGCACGTTCACGCCGAGCTCGGAGAGGTTGCTGACCATCTCCCCCAGCGAGGAGTTCTTGCCGCCGACCTGCTCGAGGTCGTCGAGGCCCAGCTCGGCGAAGGGCCGGACGTTGGAGTTGGGCTGGTCGTTCATCGTGTGCTCCTCGACGGGGTGCTCGGTCGCTTCCGGGTCTTCAGGTTCTGCAGGACGATCGTCGAGATCTCCTCGACGGACTTGGTGGAGGTGTCGATCACCGGCAGCGAGTAGAGCTTGAAGATCGCCTCGGTGCGCCTCAGCTCGAAGGTGCACTGGTCGATCGACGCGTAGCGGGAGTTCGGCCGCCGTTCCTGCCGGACGGTGGAGAGCCGCTGCGGCGTGGTCATCAGCCCGAAGCACTTGTCGCGCAGGTCGCGCACCGGCCGCGGGAGCTCGTTGGTCTCGAGGTCCTCGTCGACGATCGGGTAGTTGGCCACGAACAGTCCGTGCTGGAGGGCGAGGTACATCGCGGTCGGCGTCTTGCCGCACCGCGACGGCGCCACCAGGATCACGTCGGCCTTCTCCAGGCCGCGCACGCTCTGGCCGTCGTCGTGCTCGATGGTGTACTCCACCGCCTGCATCCGGCTGTTGTAGCGCTTGATGTCGCCGACGCCGTGCAGCCGGGCGGCCTTGTGCACGCCGTGCGTCTCCAGGATCGACTCCACCCGCTCCATGTGCAGGCCGAAGAAGTCGATCACCGGGCAGCGGGTCTTGAGCAGCTCGAGGCGCACCTCGTCGCTCGCCGCCGTCGCGAAGACCAACGGCATGCGGGGGCTCTCGTCGAGCACCTGGTCGAGCCGGGCCACCACCTCGCGCGCCTCCTCGAGGGAGGAGATGAACGGGATCAGGGTCCGCTCGAACTGCACGTCGGGGAACTGGATGAGCAGGGCGTTGCCCATCGTCTCCGCGCTGATGCCGGTGCTGTCGGAGAGGAAGAAGACCGGCACCACGTCGCCCGCCGAACCGTTGCCGTCCAAGCCGACCTCCTCGCCGAGCGATGTCGTGGTCGGACCATCATGCGACAGATGGCGCCCGTGTGCCGATCGGGGTCCACCACGAACGCTCACCCGTTCCGGGTGAAGGTGTCGCGCAGCGGACATCGAATCCTGTTTGCGGGGCTTTCGCGCGCGTAGCGAGCCCTACCCCCAGACACGGAGGTGGTGTCCATGTACACGATGCGACAGCGACTGGCGGCGGAGTTCTTCGGCACGTTCTGGCTGGTCCTCGGCGGTTGCGGCACGGCCGTCCTCGCCAGCTACAACGTCAAGTTCCTCGGCGTCGCGTTCGCCTTCGGGCTGACCGTCCTCACGATGGCCTACGCGGTGGGCCACATCTCGGGCGGCCACTTCAACCCGGCGATCACGATCGGGCTCGCGACGGGCCGCCGCTTCGACTGGCGCGAGGTGCCGGCGTACGTCATCACCCAGATCGTCGGCGCCATCGTGGCCGCCGGCGTGCTGCTGGTGATCGCGAAGGGCGTCAAGGGCGGGTACGACGCGAGCGAGGAGGGCTTCGCGACCAACGGGTACGGCGACCACTCGCCCGGCGGCTACTCGCTCCTCGCGGTCATCATCATCGAGGTCGTGCTGACGGCCTTCTTCCTCTACGTGATCTTCGGCGTCACCGACACCCGGGCCCCGAAGGGGTTCGCGCCGCTCGCGATCGGCCTCGCCCTGACCCTGATCCACCTCATCTCGATCCCGGTCAGCAACACCTCGGTCAACCCGGCCCGCTCGATCGGCCCGGCGCTGTTCGCCGGTGGCGACGCCCTGTCGCAGCTCTGGGTGTTCCTGGTCGCGCCGACCGTCGGCGGGATCATCGCCGGAGCGACGTACGCCGTGCTGTTCGGCGGTCCCGCCGCCAGCGCGGCGCCGCTGGAAGAGGCCACGGAGGGCTGAGGCAAGCCGACGTGCAGCCGCGTGCAAGAGCGGTGCAAGGGCTCTGATCCACGCTCGGAGGGTCAAGAAACCCCCCGAGCACTGGAGCCCGTCATGAACGTCAACAGCCCCGAGACCCTCTATGTCCTGATCATCGCCTTCTTCGCCGTCGCCGCGATGTCCGTGGCCCTCGCCGTGGTCGCGGTCGCACGTGTCGCGCGCCAGCCGCACGTCGCCAGTCCCGCGGCGAGCCGCCGGGCGAGCCTCACCGCGAAGCCCGCTGGGCAGATGGCCTGATCGAGCGGCAGACTCACCCGGGTGAGCAGCACGGCATACGTCAACGGCACCCTCTTCGACGGCCACCGGTACGCCGGCCCCGGCACCGTCCTCGTCGAAGGCGGTCGCATCGTCGCGGTCGGTGACGTGGACGCCCCTGTCTGGTGCCCGGGTCGTCGACCTCGCGGGTGGCCTGCTGGCCCCCGGCTTCGTCGACGCCCACGTGCACGCCGTGCAGGGCGGGCTCGAGCGCACCCGGTGCGACCTGTCGGCCGGGGCGCACCAAGGAGGACTACCTCGCCCTCGTCAAGGCGTACGCCGAGACCCACCCGGACCTCCCCTGGATCCTCGGCGGTGGCTGGGCGATGGCCGCGTTCCCGGGCGGCACCCCGACCGCCGCCGACCTCGACGCGGTCGTCCCCGACCGGCCGGTGTTCCTGCCCAACCGCGACCACCACGGCGCCTGGGTCAACAGCCGGGCGATGGAGCTGGCCGGGATCACCCGGGAGTCGCCCGAGCCGCCGCACGGCCGCTACGAGCGCGACGCGGACGGCCACCCGACCGGCACGCTGCACGAGGGCGCGATGCACGTCGTCACCCGGCTGGTGCCGGCCACCTCGGCGGAGGACTACTACGACGGCCTGCTCGCGGGCCAGGCCTACCTGCACGCGCTCGGCGTGACCGGCTGGCAGGACGCGATCGTCGGCGACTACGCCGGGATGGACGACCCCGGTCCGACGTACCTCGAGGCCGCGCAGCGCGGCGACCTCACCGCCCACGTCGTCGGAGCGCTGTGGTGGGACCGCGACCGCGGCGACGAGCAGGTCGAGTCGCTGGTCGAGCGGCGCGAGAGCTACTCCCACGACCGGTTCCGCGCGACCAGCGTCAAGGTGATGCAGGACGGCGTCGCGGAGAACGGCACCGCCGCGCTGACCGCGCCGTACCTCGACCGGTGCGGGCACGGCACCGACAACAGCGGCCACTCCTTCGTGGACCCGCTGGCGCTGCGCCGCTACGTCGCCCGCCTCGACGCCGAGGGCTTCCAGGTGCACGTGCACGCGATCGGCGACCGCGGGGTGCGCGAGGCGCTCGACGCCTTCGTGCGGCACGGACCCGGCGCGCCGGCACCACATCGCCCACCTCCAGCTGGTGCACCCCGACGACGTACGCCGCTTCGGCGAGCTCGGCGTGGCCGCCAACATCCAGGCGCTGTGGGCCTGCCTCGACGACCAGATGACCGAGCTGACGCTGCCGTTCCTCGGTGAGGAGCGGGCCACCTGGCAGTACCCGTTCGGCGGGCTGCACCGCGCCGGCGCCCGGCTCGTGGCCGGCAGCGACTGGCCGGTCAGCACCCCCAACCCGCTCGAGGCGATCCACGTCGCGGTGAACCGATGGGCCTACGGCGAGGAGGGACCGGCCGGGAGCGAGCCGTTCCTGCCCGAGCAGGCGCGTCGACCTCGCGACCGCCTTCGCGGCGTACACCAGCGGGTCGGCGTGGGTGAACCACCGCGACGAGGCGGGCACCCTCGCCCCCGGGCAGGCGGCCGACCTCGTGGTCCTCGACCGCGACCCGTTCGCCGGCGACCCGGCCGAGATCGGCGCGACCCAGGTGGTCTCGACGTGGGTCGGCGGCGTCGCCGTGCACGGCGCCGATGAGTCCGCGTGACGCGGACGGTCTGCCCTCCCATGGAGCAGCAGATCCGCACGCTGATCGAGCGTTGGGCCGAGGCCGTCCACCGGGGTGACCTCGACACCGTCCTGGCCGACCACGCCGACGACATCGTGATGTTCGACGTCCCGCCACCGCAGGACGGTGTCCGCGGGATCGCCGCCTACCGGGACACCTGGCCGCCGTTCTTCGAGTGGCAGGCCTCCGGGGCCGTCTTCGAGATCGTCGAGCTCGACGTGACCGCCGGCGAGGACGTCGCGTTCGCCTGGGCGCTGCTGCGTTGCAACACCCCTGAGGGTCTGGCCGAGCGTCCCGACCAGCGGCTGCGGCTCACGGTCGGACTTCGCCGCGAGGGCGACCGGTGGCTGGTCAGCCACGAGCACCACTCGTTCGCTGAATCGGTTTAGACCGGTCCGACCTCGCCCTGTCCTCGTCGCCCCGTCAGTGCCACGGTGGAAAGCCTGAGGAAGTTCGGCGCGACAGGTATCTGCGCGCCGATCGCCTCCTCCTAGGGAGCACCACGCCGGACGATCGGGCACAGAAGGGCGTATTTGATGAGTCACGGGATGAAGCACGGGTCGGAGAGCTTCTTCATCGAGGGCGAAGGACTGTTGACCACCCAGCTCGGGCGGTCGCAGCGGCGACGAGCCCGACCCGGTCACGGAGTCGGACAACCCGAAGCCCGGCAAGCCCCGGGAGCTGGCCGCCGACACCGCGCCACCGTTCCGCTTCTCCCGGGTGGGGCCCCAGGGACACCCCCTGAACGCCACCATCACCAGGAAGCTGGCCCGCGCGATGGTCGTGGGTGGGGGCGGCGACGGGACGATCCCTGCCGGCTACACCTACCTCGGCCAGTTCGTCGACCACGACCTCACCATGGACCTGACCCCGGTCGGGCTCGGCCAGGACGAGTCGCCCACGACGATGCTCCAGAACCGCTCACCGCGGCTCGACCTCGACTCGCTCTACGGCAACGGCCCCGGCAACCCCGGGTCCGCGAAGTTCTACGCGGCCGACGGCATGCACCTGCAGACGGGTACGACGGTCCCGGCCGAGGGCGTGAAGGCCAAGCCGCTCCACGACCTTCCCCGCGTCGGCAAGGGCGGCGTGAAGGCGGCGCAGCAGGCGCTGATCCCCGACCCGCGCAACGACGAGAACCTGATCGTCGCGCAGACCCACAACGCGATGATCTGCTTCCACAACAAGGTGGTCGACAAGACCTCGAAGACCCTGTCCCCGGTGCAGCGCTTCGCCATCGCCCGCAAGCGGGTGACCCTGCACTACCAGTGGCTGCTGCGCCACGACTACCTGCCGCGGATCCTGGCGCCGACCATCCTCAACGACGTGTTCACGAACGGTCGCAAGCTCGTCGAGCCGGGCGCCAAGCCGACCGACGTACCGACCATGCCGATCGAGTTCTCGGTCGCCGCGTTCCGCCTGGGGCACAGCATGATCCGCGCGGAGTACAACTGGAACTCCCACTTCCCCGGCACCGCCGGGTCCCTGGACTGGATGTTCATCTTCTCCGCCCTGGGCGGTGACCTGCTCGGTGAGCGTCGACTGCTGAGCAGCTGGATCGCCGACTGGCGCCGGATGTACGACTTCCCCGCCGGCGGCAAGCCGGAGCTGGTCGCGCCGGACAGCGGCGTGAACATGGCGATGCGGATCGACACCCGGCTGACCGACCCGCTCGCCTTCCTGCCCGCCGAGCACCTTCGGCGGCGACGACAACACCCCGGAGCTGGCGCTCAACCTGGCCTTCCGCAACCTCACCCGCGGCAACATGGTCAAGCTCGCGAGCGGCCAGCAGATGGTCACCAGGATGAAGAGCCTCGGCATCCCGGTGAACGCGCTGACGAAGGCGCAGATCCTGAACGGCAAGGGCGGGGCCAAGCTCGACCACCTGACCGCGGCCGAGCAGAACTCCGTGGCCACCCGCACGCCGCTGTGGTTCTACATCCTGCGCGAGGCCGAGCTGAACAACGGCCGGCTCAAGGGCGTCGGCGCCCGCCTCGTCGCCGAGACCTTCCACCGGGCGATGGAGGGCAGCAAGTTCTCCATCGTGCGCACGCCGGGCTTCAAGCCCGACCTGGGACCGCGGCCGGGCACCTTCGAGATGACCGACCTGCTGTTCTTCACCTTCGCCAGCAAGGCCGCCCTGGCGCCGGCTGGATGACATCAAGATTTGGGGGCGACCTCCTGCGTCGGGGGACGGGAGGTACGGGGGAAGCGTAGGGCCTCGGGCTAGTCCCGAGGCCCTACGCCTGTCCGCACCCAGAGGACCTCGCCGTCGACGACGGTGGCGGTCGGGGTGAGTCCCAACCGGTGCGCGACGGCGTTGGACCCGGCGTTGTCCGGGTGGATGGCTGCCTCGACCGTGGCCGCGCCCTGACCGGTGAGCCACGCGACCATCGCACCGGCAGCCTCGGTCGCGATGCCCCGGCCCTGGTGCTCGACACCCACCACCCACGCGACATCGGCGAGCAGCGCCTCGCCACCGGTCACCGTGGCCTGCACGTAGCCCGTGGCCCGGCCGGTCGCCGTCTCGCGGACGACCCAGTTCAACCAGCCTGCGGTGCCGTCCGGCGACTGCCCGACCGATTGCAGCTCGTAGCGCGCGGTCAGCTCCTCCGCGGCGGGGGCCTCGCCGCCCGTCCATTCGTACAGTCCGCGGTCGGCCAGCACCTCGACCATCTCCGTGGCGTGGGCGACGCTCAGCGGCTCGAGCATCAGACGCGCTGTTCGGATCGGTTCGGCTCTCGGCCACACCCGCTCAGTATCGCCCGGCGGGGATGTGGGGTCAGGCCGAGGCGGCGCGGAGCTTGTCGAGCAGGGGCGTCGCGACCTCGGCGAGGAACTCGTCCTGGTGCTCGCCGCCGATCTGGACGAGCGCGATGTCGGTGAAGCCCGCCTCCCAGAACGGCCGGACTCCCTCGACGATCGCGTCGAGGTCGGGGCCGCACGGGATGTTGCTCGGCGACGTCCTCGGGACGCACGAACTGGGTGGCCCCGGCGAACCCGGCGGTGGTCGGCAGGTCGGCGTTGACCGACCAGCCGCCGGCGAACCAGCGGAACTGCTCGTGGGCGCGCTTGACCGCGGTGTCCTCGTCGGGGTCCCAGCAGATCGGGATCTGGCCGACCGCACGGGCCCCGTCGCCGATCGTCGGTGCGCCGTCGGTGGCGTTCCAGCCCTTCACGATGTCGGCGTCCGGCTCGACCGCGATCAGGTGGTCGGCGAGCGGCGCGAGCTCCTCGAGCGCCCGGTCGCCGGCGACCGCCACGGCGATCTCGACGGCCTGCTCGGGCAGGTCCCAGATGCGCGCCGAGTCGACCTGGAAGTAGTCGCCCTGGTGGTCGACGAGCTCCCCGGTGTGCAGCTCGCGGATGATCTCGATCGCCTCGCGCAGCATCGCCTGGCGCTCGTTGAGAGCGGGCCAGCCCTGGCCGACGACGTGCTCGTTGAGGTTCTCGCCGCTGCCGAGGCCCAGGGTGAACCGGCCCTCGGCGAGCAGCTGCACCGTCGCCGCCTTCTGCGCCACCACCGCCGGGTGGTAGCGGATCGTCGGGCAGGTCACGTAGGTCATCAGGCCGACCCGCTCGGTCGCGTGCGCGACGGCGCCCAGCACCGACCAGGCGTACGGCGCATGGCCCTGCGCCGAGAGCCACGGGAAGTAGTGGTCGCTCATCACCTCGAAGTCGAAGCCGGCGCCCTCGGCGCGGACGGCGTGGTCGACCAGCTCGCGCGGGCCGGTCTGCTCGGTCATCAGGGTGTAGCCGAAGCTGGTCATGCGCTCCTCCTTCGCGACAGGTACTGCTCCCAGTCCAGGTCGGTCAGGTCCTCGGGCGCGTCGACGACGAGCGCGGCGCCGGCCTCGGTCAGCTCGGCCTCGCTGTACCCGCCGGAGCGCAGTCCGATGCACCGCAGCCCGGCCCGGTCGGCCGACTCGACGTCGTACGGCGTGTCCCCGACGAGGACCGCCCGCCTGCGTGCCGACCCGCTCGAGGGTCACCTCGATCAGGTCCGGCTCGGGCTTGGAGCCGTCGACGTCCGCCGAGGTCGTCAGGACGGCGACGTGCGTCGCGGATGTCGAGGTCGTCGAGCGCCTCGTCGGCGAACTCCGGGTCGCCGGACGACGCGAGCGCCACCCGGTAGCCCTGCTTCGGCCAGCGACCGGACCAGCTCGGCGGCGCCGGGCAGCGGGGCCACCTCGGCCTTGATCTCGACGTACTCCTCGCGCCAGGCGTCGCGCAACGCGTCGCCCAGCCGCTCCTCGACGTCGTCGCCGGCCACCTCGGCCACGAGCTTGTCGCCGCCCATGCCGACGGTCCGGTGGATCCGCCACAGCGGGATCGGGAGGTCGTGCCGGTCGAAGGCCCGCTGCCAGGCGAGCGCGTGGTGGTAGGTGGAGTCGACGAGGGTGCCGTCGATGTCGAACAGGATGGCGGCGGGGTCGGTCACCGGCCCTCCGTGCCCAGCAGGGCGCGGCGCAAACGCACCCAGGTCAGCGCAGCGTGACGACCGACTTGCCGAGCGTCTTGCGGTCCTCCATGTCCTGGAGGGCCTGGCCGAACTGGTCGAGCGGGTACGTCGCGCCGATCGGCGGGTCGATCACGCCGGACTCCATCATCGGCAGCAGCTCGTCCCACTGCTGGCGCATGTAGCCGGGCCGGACCATCGCGTAGGCGCCCCAGCCGACCCCGCGGACGTCGACGTTGTTGAGCAGCAGCCGGTTGACCTTGACCGCCGGGATGTCGCCCGCGGTGAAGCCGACGACGAGCAGCCGGCCCTGGGTGCCGAGCGAGCGCAGCGAGTCGGTCATCAGGTCGCCGCCGACGACGTCCATCACCACGTCGACGCCCTCGCCGCCGGTGAGCTCCTTGACCGAGTCGCGGAACCCGTCGAGCAGGACGACCTCGTCGGCGCCGGCCTTGCGGGCGACCTCGCCCTTCTCCTCGGTGGAGACCACGGCGATGGTGCGGGCGCCGTACCCCTTGGCGACCTGGATGGTCGCGGTGCCGACGCCGCCCGCGGCGCCGTGCACGAGGACGGTCTCGCCCTTCTTCAGCGAACCCGCGCTCGGCGAGGGCGAAGTGGGCGGTCAGGTAGTTCATCGGGATGGCCGCGCCCTGCTCGAAGCTCAGCGCGTCGGGCAGCGGGAAGACGCTGTCCGGACCGAGACCCACGAGGTCGGACGCACCACCGTTGCCGAGCACCGCGGCGACCCGGTCGCCCTCGGCGAACCCGGAGCCGTCCGGCGCGGAGCGTACGACGCCCGCGAAGTCGACCCCGAGGGTGAACGGCAGCTCCGGCTTGAGCTGGTACTCGCCCTTGCTCAGCAGCAGGTCGGGGAAGGAGATCCCGACCGCGTGCACCTCGACGAGCAGCTGTGGGCCGAACGGACCCTCGGCCGTCGGCTCGTCGATCTCCTCGACGGTGACCGCACCCGGCCCCTCGAGCTTGCTGACCCTGACTGCGCGCATGCAGATGAGGCTAGCGAGGGCTCGTCAGGCCTTGGCCAGGGAGGCCAGCTCGAAGTGCATGGGGTCGGTGTAGCCCCAGTCGCCACCCCAGGCGAAGCCCCAGCCCTTGAAGATCCGGACCACGTCGCGATCCATCTTGCCGACGGTGCCCCGCTGGTTGTCCGCCACGTTGAGGTCGATGGCGGTGCCGAAGCTGTGGAAGGACAGCGTGTGGGTCCCGGCGATGAAGCGGGGTACGTAGCACCCGCCGTACTGGTAGATCGACTTCGACAACCCCTCGCTGACCACCTGGTTCAACGCGCCGCGCAGCTGGGGCAGCATCACCACGTTGCCGGTCACTCGCCCGATGATCGGCATGTTCTCGCGTGCGGATGTGTGAGGCCACCCAGCCCGGGTCGGGGTTCACCGTGCCGTTGCCGTTGGCCGTGTAGTTGAAGGTGCCGACCGCCGCTGGCCACCGAGCCGCCGGTGAGCACCGCGGTCTGGGCGGCCTTCAGGTCGAGGTTCGGGCCGAGGATCTGCACCGACGCACCGGAGCCGGCGGCCGCGACCAGCTTCTTCATGATCGACTGCGGGGACGGTGCACCCATCGAGATCAGCGCCGCGTTGGCGGGCTGCATGCCCAGCGGCTTGGCCCACTTGTAGTTCACCACCGCGTCGATCTGCCGGGCCCAGCCCGGGTCGAGCAGCTGGGCCAGGGCACCGACGTGAGCGCTCGGGGCGTCGGCGCCGTTGCCGAGCTTGAGATAGCCGTCCTTGGTCTCGAGCTTCCGGCCGATCGCCGGCTGGACGGCGATCTCGCCGCCGGCGACTCGCTCCCACACGGCGGCGGTGTGCGCGGTGCCGGGCACCGTGTAGCGCCAGAACGTCTTCGGGTCGACGGCGGCGTAGGTGACGGGCTGCTCGTCGACGAAGAACTGCGCCATGGCCATCGGCTCCACCGCGAGGATCGCCTTCTTGCCGTCCTCGCCCTTGATCGCCTTGATCTTCTCGATCGTGCTCGCCGACAGGGTGTCCTTGCTGAAGACCAGGAGGTCGGAGGACAGGAGGGGCTGGGTCAGGTCCTTGGGTGCCGCGACCGCGACGGCCTTGGTCGCGGGCTGGGCCGGCGAGCCCTTCGGCCCCGGAGTGCCGCCCGTGGTCTTCGGCGGCTCGTCGGAGCCTGGTTCGAGGGTCCCGCAGGCCGACGCGAGCAGGCCGACGCCGACGACCGTCGCGAAGTCGCGCCGCGACACCTGCCTCATCCGGAACCCTCAACTCTCGGCCGCACCGACGCGGCCGCCCCTGGCCCGAGGGTATCCGGCCCGCACGAAGTCGGCGAGGCAGAGTCCGGTCCGGTCCAGACGTCAGGCGTTCTCCTTGCGGAAGACCGCGGTCCCCCACCAGACGGCGAGCCCGAACAGGACGATCGCCCAGGTGGTCCCCCACATCAGGCCGCTGGTGCTGAAGTCGCCGCTGAAGGTGTCGCGGACCCCGTCGACGATCCAGCGGAACGGCATGAAGTCGCTGACCCGCTGCAGCCACTCGGGGCCGAGCGTCATCGGCAGCAGGATCCCCGAGAGCAGCAGGATCGGCATCATCACCATGTTGATGACCGGAGCCATCACGTCCTCGCTCTTGGTGGTCAGCGCCAGGGCGTTGGACGCCGCGGCGCACGCACCGCCGACCAGCAGGGTGAGCGCGATGCCGAGGACCACGCCCTCGACCGACGCGCGCATGCCCATCGCGTAGCCGAGCACGACCAGGATCACCGCCTGCACGAACAGCTGGGCCACGTCGCGCATCAGCCGACCCACGAGCAGGGCGGTGCGGTTGGCCGGGGTGACCCGCTCGGCCTCGATCACGCCCTCGCGCCACTCCCCGATCAGGCCGAAGCCGGCGAAGAAGGCGCCGAACATGCCCAGCTGCACGAGCAGTCCGGGCACCAGGAAGGTGTAGGCGTTGTCGGAGCCGCCCGGGAAGCTGTCCACGATCGGCTTGAGCAGCGGACCGAACAGCACCAGGTAGAGGACCGGCTGCATCACGCCGATGAACACCCAGGCGGGGTTGCGCAGGTTCATCCGCACCTGGCGGTTGAAGACGATCGTCGACTCTCGGACGAAGCTCACTGCTCTGCTCCCACGGTCTCGGGCTGCTGTTCGGTGCGTCTCGGGCTGCTCGGCGTCGGCGCCGGCCTCGGCGTCGCGCAGCGACCGACCGGTCAGGGTCAGGAAGACGTCGTCGAGGGTGGGCCGGTGGACCTCGATGGAGTCGAGGGTGATGCCGGTGCGGTCGAGCTCGCGCAGCAGGCCGGGTACGGCGCGGCCGGCCCGCGGGACCCGACCCCGGACGTGGTGGCCCTCGACCTCGACCTCGACGGAGTTGGCGATCGAGCTCAGCGCGGCCACGGCGTCGCTCACGCGGGCGTAGTCGGCCACCTCGAGGTCGACCTGGTCACCGGAGATGGCGGCCTTGAGGTTCTCGGCGGTGTCGCTGGCGATGATGCGGCCCTGGTCGATGATCATGATCCGGTCGCTCAGGACGTCGGCCTCGTCGAGGTAGTGCGTGGTCAGGAAGACCGTCGCCCCGCGCTCGCGGCGCAGGTTGGCGATGTGCTCCCAGAGGTTGGCCCGCGCCTGCGGGTCGAGACCGGTCGTCGGCTCGTCGAGGAAGACCAGCGTCGGGTCGTGGATCAGGCCCATCACGATGTCGAGGCGGCGCTTCTGGCCACCCGACATCTGCTTGGGCGTGCGCTTCCAGAGCCCGGGCAGGTCGAGCTGCTCGAAGAGCTGGTGGCCGCGCTCGGTCGCCTGCTTCTTGCTGATGCCGTAGAGCATCCCGTGGTCGACGACCTCGTCACCGGCCCGGGCGTAGGAGTAGGCGCCTCCGGCCTGGGAGACGTAGCCGATGCTGCGGCGGACCTCCTGGGACTGCTTGACCACGTCGTAGCCCGCCACCGTGGCGGTGCCGGCCGTGGGCCGCAGCAGGGTCGTCAGCATCCGCAGCGTGGTGGTCTTGCCGGCGCCGTTGGGTCCGAGGAACCCGACGACCTCACCCTCCTCGACGTCGAGGTCGACGCCGTCGACGGCGCGCACCTCGACCTTCTCGCGCCCCTGGCGGGTCTTGAAGGTCTGCACCAACCCTCGCGCGTGGATCATCGAGTGCCTCATCTCTGCCGTGTTCGATGCGAGTGTTCAAGGTTGAACAGGACCAGTGTTCAAGTTTGAACACGATCTGTCAATCCGTCCGATTCGAGTAGACCAGCGCGCACCGACAAACTCATCGGCGTCTTCGGTGCAGTCGCGGTGCAGGCGGCGGCAGGTGCGGGTCAGCCCCGCAGCATGGCGAGGTAGCGCTCGCGGTCGGCGCTCATCTGGTGCCCGGGGTCGTCGGGCGCCGGGGTCCAGCCCATCGGCTCCCCGAGGAAGTTCAGCTCGCCGTCCTCGATCCGGAAGAGCAGCCGGAGCAGCCACTCGCGCTCGACCTTGCCGACGCGCTCCCAGTAGTCCATCACCGCGAGGACGTGCGGCGGGACGTGCTCGACGTCGACCGACTTCTCGTCGTACCCCTCGGCGGCGGCGTCGAGGTTCGCCGAGCCGCTGCTTGAGCAGCCGCAGCGCATCGGCGCGCCTGACCAGCGGCAGCATCGAGAGCGCCGTCTGGAAGGCCAGCGGGGCCGTCGGCCGGACCTCGGTCATGGCCGCCTCGATGAGCCGGGTGAACTCCTCGCGGCCCGTGTCGCTGAGCTCGTAGACGGCCACCTCGCGGCTGCCGTCGCGCAGGTCGTGGCGCACCAGCTCGCCGCGCTGGGCCAGCGTGGCCAGCCCGTTGTAGATCGAGCCGGGCTTGATGTTCGCCCAGTCCTCGACGCCCCAGGTCAGCAGCTCGCGCCGGATCTGGTAGCCGTTGACCGGCTCGAAGATGGCGACGGCACCCAGCAGCAGCATCCGGGTCTCGGTCGTGGCCATGGGCTCGGAATTCTAGGAGTGAGAGTCCTCGGCGAGGACGCGTGCGGCGATCCAGGCGACCGTCTCGGCGGTCTCGGCGGGGTCGCCGCTCGGCTGCATCACGTGGCTGAGCACGAGCCGCACGACCATGTCGATGAGCACCTCGAGGCGGTGCTCGTCCAGGGGCACGTCGTACGTCGTCACGTGCGAGCGGATCATCTGCCCGGCCGCCTCGAGCAGTCCCTCGGAGTTGGTCGTCAGCAGCGGCAGCAGCTCGCTGTCGGCACCCTGGCTGCTGCTCAGGATCGCGTGCAGCAGCGGGTCGGTGCGGGCCAGGTCGAGCACGCGGTACGCCGCCGCCTCGATCGCGGCCACCAGGTCGTCGGGGTTGTCCTGGAAGGCCGAGTCGACGTGGTCGAGGAACAGCGCGAGCTCGCGCATCACCATCGCCTCGGCGAGCTGGGGCTTGCCGCCGAGCTCGTTGTAGACCGTCTGCCGGCTCACCCCGACGAGGTCGGCGAGCTTGCCCATCGTCAGCGCGCCCCAGCCGTGCTCCGCGGTGAAGCGGGAGGCAGCCGCCAGCAGCCGGTCACGGTGGGTGACCGGCTCGGTGGCGGAGTGGGCGCTCATGGCGCCCAGCCTAGGCAGTAACCCACGAGGGCGGACATCGGCGAGCTCAGCCCACCAGGCTCAGCGCGAGGACCGGGCAGGCCTCGACGGCGGCGTGCACCTTCGAGCGGTCCTCCTCCGGGGCGCCTCGTCGAGACGGTCATGGTGTCGTCGTCGTCGAGCTCGAAGTACTCGTGCGCCATCGCCTCGCACATCCCGAGGCCCTCGCACTTGTCGCGGTCCACCTCGATCCTCATGACGCCAGCTCGACTCGTCGACGGGGACGAAGTCGACCTTCTCGCGGACGCCGCAGTCGGGGCAGCACCACGACTCGGGTACGTCGGCCCAGGCGGTGCCGGCCGCGAAGCCCTCGTGCTCGTCGCCGCGCTCGACCTCGTAGGTGTAGCCGCAGCCGGGGCACCGGGCGGCCATCACCTCGTCGGTGTCCTCGGTGGTTGAGGAGCGAGCGCCAGCGACGCGTCTCGAAACCACTGGGTGCCGATCGAGGACGCGGCGGCGCCGTACTTGGCGATGATCTTGTCGCGCTTGCGGGGGCTGATGTTGGCCAGCGTCACGTCGCCGCCGAAGTGGGCCACGACGCGGGGGTCCATCACCCGGCGCCAGACGGCCGGGACGATGGCGAGCACGATCATGCCGGCGTACCCGGTCGGCAGCACCGGGGACTCCTCGAAGTCCCGCAGCGTCTGGTAGCGCCGGGTCGGGTTGGCGTGGTGGTCGCTGTGCCGCTGCAGGTGGTAGAGCAGCACGTTGGTCGCGATGTTGTTGGAGTTCCAGCTGTGGCTGGGGTCGACGCGCTCGTAGCGCTGGCGCTCGCCGGCGCCGACCTTCTGGCGCAGCATCCCGTAGTGCTCCATGTAGTTGACGACCTCGAGCAGCGAGAAGCCGACGATCGCCTGGATCACGAGCAGCGGGAGGATCTGCCAGCCGAGGACGGCCATCAGCCCGCCCCACAGCACGGCCGACATCAGCCAGGCGTTGAGCACGTCGTTGCCGATGCGGAAGGGGTGCTTGTCCTTGCGGGCGTAGCGCTTCTTCTCCAGGCGCCAGGCGCTCTTCAGCGAGCCCCCGACCGTGCGCGGCCAGAACTGGTAGAAGTTCTCGCCCAGCCGGCTGCTGGCGGGGTCCTCCGGGGTCGCGACGCGGACGTGGTGGCCGCGGTTGTGCTCGATGTAGAAGTGGCCGTAGAAGCTCTGCGCGAGCGCGATCTTGGACAGCCAGCGCTCGTGGCTCTCCTTCTTGTGGCCGAGCTCGTGGGCGGTGTTGATGCCGATGCCGCCGATGGCGCCGATCGAGATGGCGATGCCGATCTTGTCGAAGGTGGACAGCTCGGCGACCCCGAGCCACTCCGGCTTGGCGATCCAGACGAAGGCGCGCGAGGAAGCCGACGTACTGGATCGGCAGGAAGACGTAGGTGATCCAGCGGTAGTACTTGTCGCTCTCCAGCCGCTCGATCACGTCGTCCGGAGGGTTGGAGCGGTCGAGGCCGGCGAACAGGTCGATCGCGGGGACGATGCCCAGGATGACGATCGGGCCCGAGCCAGAGCCACACGCTCCAGCCGGTCAGCTGGAACATCCCGAACGCGATGAAGGCCAGCGACGGGACCACCAGGCCGATCAGCCAGAGGTAGCGCTTGTTGTCCTTCCACTGGGCGGTGGATCCCGCGGGGACGGTGCCTGCCGTGATCGCCATCGATCTCTCCTTCTTTACATCTGAGGACCAGATGTAAAGCACGCTAGGGCATCGCGCGATCGTTTGACAAGAGGTCGCGCGAATGTAAAGTCGCTAGACGCCGCCCGGGCGTGAAGCAGAGCGTGCCGCGGACCTCGGTGGGGTCGCGGATGTCCGCCCGGATGCGGTGCTCGCCGGTCTCCACGCGGAGGCGGGAGCGGTCGGCGAGCTCGAGCACGACGTAGCGTGCCCGGGCGTCGACGACCCGCCCCCTCACGACGTACGACGGACCGCTGACCTGCTCGAGCCCGCCCACCTCGCCGACCGGGCACCACCTCGTGGTCGGCCGCCAGGTGCAAGCCGCCGGCTCACCCGGCGCCCGACCTCGACACGCCGGCGCCCAGCCCGGCGGACCGGCCACGGTCAGCGGGCCGCGCGGCGACTCGAGGACCGCGTCGTCGCCGTCGACCGACGCGACGACGAACACCGACCGTTGCCGCCACCGGCGGTAGAGCGCCACCCCGACCAGGAGCAGGACGAGGTCGCCGACGACCGCCACGACCGTGAAGAGGTTGCTGGTGACGGCGCCGGCGGGCCGGTTGACGGCCGGCTTGCCCGGCACCACCCGCACCAGCAGGGCCTTCGTCTCCTCGGCCTGCTCGAAGGTCGGCTGGTCGACGCGCGCCGAGAAGCGGGTGGCGTCGGGGTCGACCGACTTCGGCAGCCGGTAGTCCAGCAGGAACCTCCCGCCGGCCGTCTGCGTGTCGATGACGGTCGCCTCGACCTCCTTGCCCGACTGCGTCAGCTGGTGCTCGGTCCAGGTCTGGTGCACGAACGGCAGGTTCACGAGGAACACCGCGAGCAGCAGCACCAGGACCCGTCGCACCTCCGCAGGCTAGGGCAACGTCACGCGTCAGCTGGGTGCTGGATTCCGAGGCGCGGGTCTCCGCCGTGCCGAGGTAGCGCACCTTCAGGGTGTGCCGGCCCGGGATCACGTAGCGGGGCAGGGTCACCTCGACCGCGCCGTCGCGCACCGTCCCGCGGCCGAGCAGGATGCCCGCCTCGCGCACCTCGACGGTGCCCGCGGTGACCGGGCCGAAGGTCGACGAGACCCGCACCTTCACGACCGGCCGGTCGCGCAGCCAGCGCACCGGGCTGACCGTCGCCGCGGTCGTGGTCGGCACCGCGCCGATCGGCAGGTCGACACCGACGACGAGCGGGTCGTGGTCGGAGGCGCGGTACGGCCCGGCCTCGTAGAAGTCCGTCGCGTTGTAGTTGTGGCGGCTGTACTCCAGCGCCACCGACTCCACCGAGCTCAGGTTCCAGACGTGGGCGCCGGTGACCGTGCGCATCGCCGCGGCGTTGCCGAGCACGTGGTCGAGCGAGCCGACGGTGCCGTCGAACAGGTAGGTGTGCTCCTCGGGGGAGCTGTCCGACCCGATGTCGGTGTAGCCGGCGTCGTACAGCTTCTGCAGCGGGTCCTCGCGGGTGTAGGCGTTGAAGTCGCCGGAGAGGAACACCGTGTCGCTGCCCAGCTCGCTCTTCATCGCGTCGGCGAACCGCACCAGCTCCTCGGCCTGCGCGATCCGCTGCGGGTTGGAGTTGCCCTGGCCGGTGCCGTCGTCGGGGCCGGAGCCCTTGGACTTGAAGTGGTTCACGATCACCAGGAAGCGGGAGTACGACGACCCGCCGACCGGCTCGAACGCCTGGGCCAGCGGGTCGCGGGCGACGTCGAAGACCGGGACGTCGTCGATCACCGAGTCGCCCACCGGCTCGACCTTGGCCGGCGCGGTAGATGAAGGCGGTCCGGATGACGTCCTCGTCGGCCTGGTCGCCGGCGGTCGCCGGAGTCGGGACGAACGCCCAGGTGCCCGGCCCCGGCCTGCGCGTTGAGGGCGTCGACCAGGGTGCCGACCGCGGCGTCGCGGTCCTCGCCGAACTTGGCGGAGTTCTCGATCTCCTCCAGCGACACCACGTCGGCGCCGAGCCCGTTGATCGCGCTCACGATCTTCGCCTGCTGGCGGGCGAGGTCCTCGTCCTCGGCCGCACCGCGCGGACCGAGCTCGCCGTCGGGTCCGGTGCAGGTGTTCACGGTGACGTGGTTGCCGGCGCGGTCGTTGTACCAGGTGCACTTCCCGCCCGACGCCACGAAGTCGGCGCCGGTGGTCGGGAAGTAGTTCAGGACGTTCATCGAGGCGATCTTGCACGTTGCCGCCGATCGGCGCCGGGGCGTCGCGTACGGGTGTGGCCGAAGGTCGCCGGCAGCGGGTCCGTGGCGGTCAGCTGGTCGGTCGGCTGGAAGCGCCAGACGTCGAAGCGCCACTCGAGGACGACCGGCTGCGTGAACGTGACCGGCGCGCCGACGCGGATCTGGTGGTCCTGGGTCAGCCACGGCAGCGGGGTGTCCTTGGCCGTGGTCAGGAAGTTCGCGGTCGCCCCGTCGTCGAGCGTGACCGCCCGGGCCGCGTTGTCGTCCTTGACCGCCTGGATCGCGGCGGCGTCGTGCGGGTCGGCCACCTCGGTCGGCGCGAACAGCGGGCTGTCGCCGGCGGCGAGCCCGATCTCGCCGTACTGGTTGAGCGCGTAGTTGTCGGCCACGGTGTAGTCGCCCTGCGGGCGCCAGCAGCATCCCCTCGAAGGACTCGCGGGCGGACTCCGTCCGCGGGAGTACGACGGACGCGGGCTGCACCGAAGCGGGCTCGGGGAGCACCTTCACGTCGGCGACGGCCGGCGTGATCTCGGTGGTGCCCTGGAACTCGCTGACCTTGCCGGTCACCTTGACGTGGTCGCCGATCTGCACGGCCTCGCGACGGCCCCGGAGCCGAACACGAAGACCGCGTCCGACGCCTGGTGCGTCGGCCGGGTCGACGTCGCCGCCGGTCCCGGCGGTCTGGAGGTAGAACCCGTTGAAGCCGCCGGTCGGGTACGCCGCCGTGACGACGCCCTCGGTGGTGACGCTCTTGCCGGCGAGCGGACTGGTGTCGCCGGTGCCCTGGATCTCGGCGATGGTCTTCGCCACCGGCGGGTCCGTGGGTGGGTCCGTCGGCGGGTCGGTCGGGCCTCCTGCCGGCGCGGTTCCCGGCGTGCCCGGGGTGACGGTGAGGTCGCTCGGCGTTGTCGTCGGTGTCCTTGCCGGCCGCGTTGCGCTCCAGCGCGGTCGAGGCCGAGGTGGCCGCCGCGGCGAGACTTCTCGTAGGTGTTGCTGGTGCCGTAGCCCACGACGTCGAGCACCGCCGGGTTGCCGGTGAGCGAGCCCGTCGGCGGAGCGGTCAGGGCGGTGCTCTGGTTGGCCAGGAAGATCGTGCCGGCCGTCCCGCTCAGGTTGATCGAGCCGCTCACCGCCGGGGTCGGGCACCGGGGCTCCAGCGGTGCCGGTGCCCTCGCCGACGAGGAAGTAGCCCTTGGCCGGCGATCGTGCCGCTCAGGGCCGTGACGCCGCTGGGGTTGGCGCTGCCGGTGGCCGAGCGGTACTGCACCGAGGTGCCGGCCAGGTCGACCGGGCTGTCGGTGGGGTTGTAGAGCTCGACGTAGTCGCGCTGCCACGTCGACGCGGCGGCACCACCCCCGCCGTACACCTCGGAGATGACGACCTTCGAGGCGTCGGTCGCGGCCTGCGACGGCGACGCCATCGCGAGCGGGGCGGCGGCCGTGGCCAGCGCCACGACGATGGGCAGGGCAGGACGAACTGACATCTTGGCTCCTCGAGAATCGCGCCGGTGTGGCGCAGCCGGGTACTTCCTATCCCGGATCCGGGCGCGAATGGGAGGCCTGTGCGGTTAACAGTTCGGCAACCCTGACAGCCGCTCGGCCCGCCGCTAGGTTGAAGTGCATGGCAGACCCGATCGGCATCGACTTCGGCGGGAGCGGCATCAAGGCCGCGCCCGTCGACCTGACCACCGGCGAGTTCTCCGCGGAGCGCGAGCGGATCGACACCCCCAAGGAGTCGAGCCCCAAGGCCGTCGCCAAGGTGATGGCCGAGCTGCTCACCGCGTTCGAGGACAGTCACTCGGCGGTGGGCGTCACGATCCCGGGCGTCGTACGCAAGAACGGCGTGGTGGCCTCGGCCGCCAACATCGACAAGGGCTGGATCGGGACCGACGCCGACGACCTGCTCAGCGAGAAGCTCGACCGCGAGGTGCACGTGATCAACGACGCCGACGCGGCGGGGCTGGCGGAGGCGAGGTACGGCGTCGCCCGCGGCCGTGACGGGCTCGTCATCGTGACCACCCTGGGCACCGGCATCGGCTCGGCCCTGCTGATAGACGGGCGGCTGGTGCCGAACTCCGAGCTCGGCCACCTCGAGATCGACGGCCACGACGCCGAGAGCCGGGCCGCGAGCTCGGCCCGCAAGAAGGAGAACCTCTCCTGGGAGGACTGGGCCGAGCGGCTCACGACGTACTACCGCACCCTGGAGAAGCTCTTCTCACCCGACCTCTTCGTCGTCGGCGGCGGCGTCAGCAAGCACGGCGCGTCGTTCATCCCGCTGATCGACATCGACACCGAGATCATCTCCGCGACCCTCCGCAACACCGCCGGCATCGTCGGCGCGGCCGCCCTGGCGGTGGACAAGCAGGACGCCTGACGCGGAACGGCCGTACGACGAGCTACGACCGCAACCCCACGTCGGTTGAGCTTGTCGAAACCCTCACCGCCGTTCAACGACTTTGGTTTCGACAAGCTCAACCAGCGGTGGTCACGGCCCGCTTCCGTCGTACGACCGCAACCCCCGTCGGTTGAGCCTGTCGAAACCCTCACCGCGTCGACGACTTCGTCAGCTGAGGTGGTCGAGACCCTGACCTGTCGACCCCTTGCGTTTCGACAAGCTCAACCAGCGGTGGTCACGGCCCGCTTCCGTCGTACGACCGCAACCCCCGTCGGTTGAGCCTGTCGAAACCCCTCACCGGCGGTCGACGACTTTGGTTTCGACAAGCTCAACCAGCGGTGGTCACGGCCCGCTTCCGTCGTACGACCGCAACCCCACGTCGGTTGAGCCTGTCGAAACCCTCACCGCGGTTCGACGACTTGGTTTCGACAAGCTCAACCAGCGGTGGTCACGGCGCGCTTCCGTCGTACGCACCGCAACCCCCGTCGGTTGAGCCTGTCGAAACCCCTCACCGGCGGTCGGACGACTTTGGTTTCGACAAGCTCAACCAGCGGTGGTCACGGCGCGCTTCCGTCGTACGACCGCAACCCCCGTCGGTTGTCACGGCCCGCTTCCGTCGCGGCGACCTATCCCTCGGCTGACTCCGCCCACAGGTTGATCCCGGCGTCGATGGCGTGCTGGTCGATCGCGGCCAGCTCGTCGTCGGTCAGCGGGGGCCCCTGGAGGGCGTCGAGGTTGGTGTCGAGCTGCTCGACCGAGGAGGCCCCGATGACCGCGGAGGTGACCCGGCTGTCGCGCAGGGCCCACTGCAGCGCCAGCTGGGCGAGCTTCTGTCCTCGCGCCGCCGCGATCTCGTTGAGGTTGCGGATGTGCCGCAGCGTCGCCTCGTCGAGGTGGTCGTCGCCGATGGTGCTGCCGGACCGCGCCGCGCGCGAGTCCTTCGGTACGCCGTCGAGGTAGCGGTCGGTGAGCAGCCCCTGCGCCAGGGCGGTGAACACGATGCAGCCCATCCCCTGGTTCTCGATCTCGTCGAGGAGGCCGTTCTCGACCCAGCGGTTGAGCATCGAGTACGACGGCTGGTGGATCAGCAGCGGCGTACCCAGCTCACGGGCGATGACCGCCGCCTCCGCAGTCCGCTCCGGGGAGTACGACGAGATGCCGGCGTACAGCGCACGTCCCGATCGGACGGCCGTGTCGAGTGCCCCCATCGTCTCCTCGAGCGGGGTCTCGGGGTCGAAGCGGTGGCTGTAGAAGATGTCGACGTACTCCAGCCCCATCCGGCCCAGCGACTGGTCGAGGGAGGAGAGCAGGTACTTCCGCGAGCCGCCACCCTGGCCGTAGGGACCGGGCCACATGTCGTAGCCGGCCTTGGTCGAGATCACCAGCTCGTCGCGCAGCCCGGCGAAGTCCTCACGCAGGTAGCGGCCGAAGTTCTCCTCCGCGCGCCCGTACGGCGGGCCGTAGTTGTTGGCCAGGTCGAAGTGGGTCACGCCGCGGTCGAACGCGCGACGCAGGATCGCCCGCTGCGTCTCCTCGGGCTTGTCGTCGCCGAAGTTCTGCCACAGCCCCAGCGACAGGGCAGGCAGCTGCAGCCCGCTCTTCCCGCAGTAGCGGTAGTCCATCGCGTCGTAGCGGTCGTCGGCCGGAACGTAGTCACCCATGGAGCCATCTAACCGCCGTACTAACGTCGGGACCATGCCGGCCACCCGAGTCCTCCCCACCGAGGAGGCCACCGCCCTCCTCGAGCTCACCCGCGAGATCGCGACGCGCGAGCTGCTGCCGAGCGCCGCCGAGGCCGAGGCCACGGAGACGTTCCCGCGCGAGATGTTCCGCACGCTGGGGCGTGCCGGGCTGCTCGGGCTGCCGTACGACGAGGAGTACGGCGGGGGTGGTCAGCCCTACGAGGTCTACCTCCAGGTCGTCGAGGAGATCGCCACCGTCTGGGCCAGCGTCGGCGTGGGCGTCTCGGTGCACGCGCTCTCCTGCTTCGGGCTGGTCACCAAGGGCACCGAGGAGCAGAAGCAGAAGTGGCTGCCCGACATGCTCGGCGGCGAGCTGCTCGGCGCCTACTGCCTCTCCGAGCCGCACGCCGGCTCCGACCCGTCGGCGATGAAGACGCGGGCCCGCCGCGACGGCGACGAGTACGTCATCAACGGCGCCAAGGCATGGACCACGCACGGCGGGCACGCCGACTTCTACAAGGTGATGGCGCGTACGTCCGACGACCGCAACGGCATCTCCTGCTTCCTGGTCCCGGCCGACACCGAGGGCCTGAGCGCCGACCCGCCCGAGCGGAAGATGGGGCTCACCGGCTCGGCCACCGCGACGATGCGGTTCGACGACGTCCGCATCCCCGCCGAGCGACTGCTCGGGCGAGGAGGGCGACGGGCTCAAGATCGCGCTCGCCGGTCTCGACTCCGGCCGGCTCGGGATCGCCTCGGTGGCGATCGGGCTGGGCCAGGCGGCGCTCGACCACGCGACGGCGTACGCCAAGGAGCGCCAGCAGTTCGGCCAGCCGATCATCGACTTCCAGGGACTCGCCTTCCTGCTCGCCGACATGGAGGCCGGCGTGCAGACGGCGCGGGCGATGACCCTGCACGCCGCCCGCCTCAAGGACCGCGGCCTGCCGTTCTCGCGGGAGGCCTCGATCGCCAAGCTCACCGCCACCGACATGGCCATGAAGGTGACCACCGACGCCGTGCAGGTGCTGGGTGGCTACGGCTACACCCGGGACTTCCCGGTCGAGCGCTTCATGCGTGAGGCGAAGGTCACGCAGATCTTCGAGGGCACCAACCAGATCCAGCGGATGGTGATCAGCCGCTCCCTCGGCAAGGACGGCTCCGGGCGGATGCAGACCGACCCCCAGGCGTGACTGGCGCGTAACCATCGCGTGCCTACGGTGGTTGAGCACCTCGACACCACCCGTACGACGAGGAGAACGATGTCTGACACGCCTGCCCTGCCCGGCTTCAAGCCCAGGGACCTGCCCGACCTGACCGGGATCAAGGCGGTGGTGACCGGCGCCAACTCCGGCATCGGTTTCCACACCGCCGCCGCCCTGGCCGACCACGGCGCCGAGGTGGTGCTCGCCTGCCGCAACACCGACGCCGCGCGCGAGGTCGCCAAGAAGATCAAGGGTGTCAGCACCGTCGAGCAGCTCGACCTCGCCTCGCAGACCTCGATCCACGAGTTCGTCGAGCGGTACGACGGCTCGCTCGACCTGCTGGTCAACAACGCCGGCGTGATGACCCCGCCGAAGTACCGCGAGACCCCTGAGGGCCACGAGCTCCAGTTCGGCACCAACCACCTCGGCCACTTCGCGCTGACCGGCCTGCTGCTGCCGGCGCTGCTCAAGTCCGAGTCGCCCCGCGTGGTCACGGTCGCCTCGATCGCCCACCACCGCGGCGACGAGTCCGTGCTCGAGGGCAACCCGGAGGCGACGTACGAGCCGCAGCACACCTACGGCAACAGCAAGCTGGCCAACCTGCTCTTCGCCCGCGAGCTGCACCGCCGCTCCGAGGCGGCCGGCTCGAAGCTGATCTCGGCGGCCGCCCACCCGGGTGTCTCCGCCACCAACCTGGTCGGCTCCCCCGACGGGATGGGCTCGAACCCGATCATCCGCAAGACGGCGCCGTACTTCATGCCGGTGATCTTCCAGTCCTCGGCCGCCGGCGCGAACCCGACGCTGTGGGCCGCGTCGTACGGCGAGCCCGGGTCGTACGTCGGGCCGCAGTGGCTGATGGAGAGCCGCGGACGACTGGGCGAGGCCAAGCTGAGCCGTCACGCCCGCAACGACGAGCTCGCCCGCCAGCTCTGGGACCTCTCCGAGGCCAAGACCGGCGTGACCTTCGACCTGACCGTCTGACCCGGCCGGGCCGGCCGACGTCAGCGGAGGTCGACGTCCTCCGTGGCCATCGCCTTCAGGAGGTAGGGGCCGAGCGTCCTGGCGTAGGTCACCGTCAGGTGGTTGTTGTCGGCGTAGACGTTGACCCCGCCGATCACCACCGGACAGGTGGCCTTGTCGCAGTAGAAGTCGGAGAGGTCGATCTCGTGGGCCCCGTCGACGCGTCGGGCAGCGACGCTGTAGGCGTCGAACCAGTGCTCCAGACGCTCGGCGCGGTCGATGGAGCACTTCTCGTTGGCCTGCGACGGGTCGACCTCGGCCAGGCAGAAGTTCGGGTTGTCATCCGGGTCGTCGGACGTGGGGTTGTCGCGCAGCGCGAAGACCGGCACCCCCTGCTTCGTGACGCGTTCCCACGCCTCGACGACGTTCGCGACGCGTTCCTCATGGCGACCGGGAAGCCGGTTGACGCGCGAGGTGGTGAGGATGGCGTCGTACTTCGTGGCGGTGCGGTCCAGCAGCGGGAACAGCTTGTCGTGCATCTCGCCGCACTCACGTCCCGCCTGGCCCTCGCGCCTGGGACCGCTGGTCGACCAGGGGCAGGCGCTGAGGACGAACATGTCGACCACGAGCTTGCCGGAGTCGATGCTGTCGCCGAGCATGCTCATCAGCAACCGGGCGTGCGAGTCGCCGATCACGGCGACCCGCGGGACACCGCGCGCGGGGGTGCCAAAGACGCACGGTCTCAGCGGGTCCGCCCGGAGTGGCGCGCTGCACCGCGGCTGCAGGAGTCGGTCGGCCGCCGCCCCCTCGACGCCGGGGACCATACGTCCTCGAGCTCCGGGTTCGGGCAGTTCTTCGCCTTCGGGTCCCGCGACTCGGCGCCGAAGCACCGCGGCGGATGGGCCATCAGCTCCGCGGTCACCGCCTGCTTCTGCTCGAGCTCGCGGGAGACCTCCGTGCGCGGCACCACGCACACCGCGGTGAGGACGAGCGCCCCGACGGCGGCGTACACGAAGGTGGTGCGCGCGCTGGCCAGCCCGAAGTGCCGCGCCTGGCGGACGGGGTCCTCGACGTACCGCTTGGTGAGGTACGACGCCCCGATCGTGGCCAGCAGGATCGAGACCCGGTCGATCGTGGTCAGGGCGTGGTCGGTGATGTACGGCAGCAGGATGATGAACGGCCAGTGCCACAGGTAGATCGAGTAGGAGATGTCGCCGAGGAAGCGCGCCGGTCGGGCGACCATCAGGTGCGAGCTCGCCCACGGCACGGGCGGCGCCTCGACCCAGATCAACGTCGCCGACGCCACGACCACCCAGATGGCCGCGGTGCCCGGCATCGGCGTCTCCGCGTCGAGCACGACCGCGCAGACGAGCAGGGTCACCAGCGCGGCCCAGCCGAGCAGGGCTCGGACGACGGGCGGCACCCGCTTGGCGGCCGCCGGGGCGAAGGCCAGCAGGGCGCCGGCCCCGAACTCCCAGGCCCGGGCCGGGGTGACGAAGTAGGCCCAGGCGGAGTTCGTGGCGGTGATCCAGAGCGAGTAGCCGAGCGATACGAGGGTGCGCGACGGCCAGGACCGCGAAGACGCCGGTCCGCCGACCGCGGGTCGTCGTCGCCCTCTTCCTGGAGGCCCGGCTCGCCAGCCACAGCCCGAGCAGCACCAGCAGCGGCCAGACGAGGTAGAACTGCTCCTCCGCCGAGAGCGTCCAGTAGTGCTGGGCCGGCGACGGCGTGTTCTCGGCGGCCAGGTAGTCGACGGAGTTGAACGCGAGCGTCCAGTTCTCGACGTACAGCGCGGCCGCCAGGATCTCCCCGAAGAACTGCTGCCAGACCAGGCGCGGGACGAAGACGAGCACCGTCACCGCGGAGACCGCGAGCACGAGGTACGCCGCCGGCAGCAGTCGCCGGATCCGGCGCGCCCAGAACTGCGTCAGGCTGACCGACCCGCTGCGGTCCACCTCGCGCAGGATGTGGGAGGTGATCAGGAAGCCGCTGATCACGAAGAAGACGTCGACGCCGATGTACCCGCCGGGCAACGACCCGGCCACAGGTGGAACACCACCACCAGGAGAACGGCTACGGCTCGCAGCCCCTGGATCTCCTGACGCACCGAGCGAGGTTACCAACGCGACGGAGTCTCTCCCGGCAGCGCACGGCTGGTGACACGACCCGCCTCACTGGACCGCCGCAACCCACGGCGGTTGCGCCTGTCGAAACCCACCATCGCAGCGCCGTTTGACGAACCGCGACCCGGACCACCGCCGGTTGAGCCTGTCGAAACCCACACCGCGGCGCCTCGACCCTTGGTTTCGACAAGCTCAACCAGCGGTGGGTACGGCAGTTCCTCGGCGTACGGACGTGGTCTCGACTGACCGCTCGCTTCGCTCGCTGCTCGACCACCGTGTGAGTGCGAGAGACCGGTCACAGGTGCGACTCGGGAGGGTCGGGACGTGCGGCGGACCCAACTACCCTTGACGGGTGCCCGAACCGCGCCGTCCCCGCCACCTGCTCGACCCTGATGACCTGCGCCGCAGCCACCAGCAGTCGCAGGGGACGCACGACTCGCTGACCCACGTGCAGCAGTGGGTGATGTCGATCCTGGCCGTGACCACGATCGGCCACCTGGCCGCCGGGGTGGCCGTCGTCGGGGTGTTCACCGAGGAGTCCCGGATGGACGCCCGGGTGGGCCTGAACCTCATCGCGGGTGTCATCGGCGTGCTGGCGGTCGCCGCCGGGCTGATGATCCACCGCAAGAGCCCGCTGAGCTGGTGGCTGCTGGTGGGTCTGCTGCCGATGCTGGTCGGCCTCTGGTTCACGTTTGCCGGGTGAGTGTTACCGCTCGCCGCGACCTCAAACCTCCGACCCGGCGGAGGTATGGACCACACCCACCCAGTTCCGCCTCGCGAGGCCGGCTGGCTTGACCCGTACGACGTCCGGGGCAAGCCTCGAACGAGGACCGGTGGCGGTGTTCGGGAGGCCCAGGGGCCGCACCGCAGCGGACCTCGACGAGGGGGGAACCTCATGCACCGCTCACTCCACACCCGCCTGTTCGCCGTGCTGGTCGCCCTGGCGGTGACCACCGGCCTCGCACTCACCGCGTCACCTGCTGCCGCGGCGGCGAAGGACACCGGACTGCTCGCGTTCGTCCGGTCCAACCAGATCTACACCGCCACCTCGACCGGCGGCTCGGTCACCAGGCTCACGACGTCCGGGAAGAACTACCGGCCGCACTGGTCACCGGACGGCGCGCGGATCGCCTACGTCCACGAGGCCCCCGCCGGCCACCGCGACATCTGGGTGATGAACGCCAACGGGTCGAAGAAGCAGCAGGTGACCCACCTCGGTGACACCACCGAGCCGAGCTGGTCACCCGACGGCAAGTGGCTGGCGTTCGGCGCGGGCGGCACCCCGCCGTACGACGCCGGGCGCGACTACCCGCTGCGGAAGATCCGGTCGACCGCTCCGTTCGGATCGCCCGTCACCCTGCCCGTCGGCGACAACGAGGCGAACGTCGCCGGGACGCTGGCCTGGTCGCCCGACGGCAAGAAGATCGCCTTCGTGAGCAACACCTTCCCGGCGTCGCCCGACCACTACCTGCTCGTCTACGTGATCGCGACCCGCCAGGTGGATCTCGTCTCCGAGGTCGGCGGCTCCTGCTGCGGCGAGGGCAGCTTCAGCGACCCGACGTGGACCAACGACAGCCGGACGATCGCGTTCAGCGAGGTGTTCCACGAGATCGACGAGCCGGCCCCGCCCGGTCCGCACATCGCGCTCGCGGGCCACCCGGGCGCTGCCACGGCGACCTTCCCGGACGTCACCGGCGACCACGACCCCGACTACTCCCCGACCGGGAAGAAGGTCGTCTTCAGCCACTACTCGCGGATCTACGTCGCCAACGCCGACGGGAGCAAGCGCACCAACGTGCTGGCGGGCTGGGGACCGGACTGGCAGCCTCGCTGACCAGGGTCCCCAGCACCGTCGGCGGGTCACTTCAGCAGCACCGCGACCATGGCGGCGCTGAGGAACAGCGTCTGGGTCGAGTGGATGATGATGCCCAGGAGCGCGCTCCGGTACCTCCGCGAGGGGTAGGCCAGGATGAACGTGTCCCAGAACGCCGAGGTGATCGACCACGGCTGGTGCAGGTGGTAGCAGGCGAACAGCACGCCGTTGACGAACCAGTCCGCCTTGCCGAAGGCGCCCTGCATGCGCGGCAGCAGCAGACCCCGGAAGAGCAGCTCCTCACCGAGGACGGTGTTGAACACCATCATCGCGATGACCAGCAGCGGCCACACCGGGTTGCTGCCGAGGAGGGCATGACCCGCCGCCGAGTCCAGGATCTCGCCGAAGGCGTGGCTGGCCGGGTGCGGCACCTGGGGGATGAACTCCTCGGCCGCGAACAGGACCGCCATCGGGAGCAGTACCCACCACAGCCGTCCGCCACGACGACCCGTCTTCGGGCTCACCGGCCGGCGCAGCCACAACGCCTCGCGGAGCACCGACCAGCGCAGGGTGCCCTGCTCGCGGCGTACCAGCCAGAGGACCAGCACGAACTGCCAGGCCAGCCCGAGGGTGATCGCCGGGATCCCCACCCGGATGGTGGCGTTCGGGCCGCCGAGGACGGCGGCCCCGATCGGGGTCACCACCCAGGCCAGGAAGGCCATGGGCAGGGCGGCCATCGCCCAGACGCCGAGGACACGGCGCTTGCTGTACTGCGGGATCACCACCGCGTTCGGCGCGGTGGACCGGGTGCCCGGTGCTGTGACTGTCATGTCGACCTCCTGGGTGACGTGCTGGGGAGCCAGCGGTCACGACGCTAGGTACGCCGGACGGTCCGCGCGTCGTCGGAAGGCCTCGATCGAGCCACCACCAAGTGCCTGGTCGGGGTCGTCCTTTGGTAGGACGCCGACGGACTCCCGGCTGGCATACGTTGAGCGGGTGAGCCGGCTCTGGCTGTTCGTGGAGAAGCACGGTTTCGACCTGTTGATCGTGATCGCGGCGCTGGCCAGCGCGCTGGGTACGGCGGTGCGCAACGACGCCGAGCGCCCCACGGGAGCGATGTCCTGGCTCGAGGTGCCGGTGATCGCGCTGGTCGTGCTGATCCTGCTCGCGCGCCACCGCTACCCGTTCGCGGCGCCGGCGTCCTTCTGGCTCGTCAGCGCTGCTCTCTCCTTCCTCGATGGCAACCTGATCGCCAACCAGACCGGGGTCTTCCTCGCCGGCCTGGGCGCGGCGCTGCTCCTCGGCAACCTGCGCAACGACCTCGAGGCGCGTATCGGGCTGGCCATCGTGGTGTGCGGTGCCGCCATCGTGGTCTACAACCAACCGGGACACGATGTCGGCGAGTACCTCTTCATCCCCGCCCTGTTCACGATCGGGTGGCTGGTCGGTTTCGCCCTGCGCGAGCGAGACGAGCAGGCCGAGGCGGCCGAGGAACGGGCCGCACGCGCCGAGCGCGAGCGCGAGGTGGCGGCCCGGGTCGCGGTGGCCGAGGAGCGCGGACGGATCGCCCGCGAGCTGCACGACGTCGTCGCGCACGCGGTCAGCGTGATGGTGCTGCAGGTGGGTGCGGTGCGACACCGGATGCCGGAGCAGTACGCCGACGACAAGGACGCTCTGAGGAACGTCGAGCGGGCCGGCCGGACGGCGTTGTCGGAGATGCGCCGGCTGCTCGGAGCGATGCGGCACGAGGGTGAGGAGCTCGAGCTGCTCCCGCACCCGGGGCTCGGTGACCTCGAGAAGCTGGTGTCCGACGTACGCGCGGCCGGGCTGGAGGTCCGCCTCAGCGTGCAGGGGGACCCGGTCGAGCTGCCGCCGGCCCTCGACCTGTCGGCCTACCGGATCCTGCAGGAGGGGCTCACCAACACCCTCAAGCACGCCCAGGCACACCGCGCCGAGGTGGAGGTCAGCTACGGACCCGCCGAGGTCCGGGTCGAGGTCCGCGACGACGGACGGCAGCGCGACGCCTCGAGACGTCGTCCGGTCGACGGCAGCGGCCACGGCCTGGTCGGCATCCGTGAGCGCGTGAAGATCTACGGCGGCGACATGTCGGCCGGCGCGGTCAACGGCGGCGGGTACGTGCTGCGCGCCCGGCTGCCGATCGAGAGCGCGGACCGATGAGCATCCGGGTGCTCGTGGTCGACGACCAGAGCATGGTCCGGGCGGGGTTCCGGATGCTGCTCGGCGACGAGGCCGACATCGAGGTGGTGGCCGAGGCGAGCAACGGCCTCGAGGCGATCGCCCAGGCGGCCCGGTTCCGTCCCGACGTCGTACTGATGGACATCCGGATGCCGGAGCTCGACGGACTCGAGGCCACCCGGCGCATCCTCGCGACCGACGCGTCCGCCCGGGTGCTGATCCTGACGACCTTCAACCTCGACGACTACGTCTACGAGGCGCTCAAGGCCGGTGCGAGCGGCTTCGTGCTCAAGGACGACCCGCCCGAGCAGCTGATCGCCGCCGTCCGGACGGTCGCAGCCGGCGACGCCCTCCTGTCACCGACCGTCACCCGCGGCGTGATCCAGCAGTTCACCCGGTTGCACCGCGAGCCGCCACCGGCGGCGGTCGAGACGCTGACCAGCCGGGAGCTCGACGTGTTCCGGTTGATCACGCGCGGCCTGTCCAACGCCGAGATCGGCCAGGAGCTGTTCATCAGCGACACCACGGTCAAGACGCACGTGACCCGGCTGCTGCAGAAGCTCGACCTGCGCGACCGGGCGCAGGCGATCGTGCTGGCCTACCAGGCCCACCTGTTCGAGCAGAGCGACCGCTGAGGCCAGGTCAGCCGGTCAGCGAGTGATGGTGGCGCGGGCGGCCACGAACGGGTGGTCGGAGATGCCACGGCCGCGGGTGCTGGTGTCCGCACGCCACTTGGCGAACCGCACGTCACGCGTGCCGAGCACCCAGTCGATGCCGTTCTTGCTCGGGTAGCGGCACTTCTTGCCGGACGACCCACCGGAGGCCGCGTGCAGCTTGCCGGACCTGGTGGCCCTGCAGAAGAAGTCCTGCTTGCCGTTCATGTCGCCGGTGAACAGCACCGTCTGTCCGTTGCCACGCAGCCGGTGGATCTGCTTGAGCTCTCGACGCACCGACTCCGCGCGCCACTTCGCGGCCGAGCCGTGCACGTCGGCCGGGTTGTGGGTGTTCAGGATCCAGAACGCCTTGCCGTTGGTCTTCGACCTCAGCTTCAGCAGCGGGATGTTGACCCGGTTGCCGTGGAAGTAGGTGATGGCGATGGAGGTCTTCTTGAGCAGCGAGAAGTCGCGCTTGTAGAACGCGATCGCGTTGCGGTTGTCGGTGGTCCTGCCACTGCGTGACGGAGCGCCGACCAGGCCCCACTTGCCCTTGGTCCGCTTGCGGAAGGCGGTGGCCTGACTGCCCTCGAGCTCCTGGAAGCCGGCCAGGGTGACGTGGTGCTTGCGCAGCAGGGAGATGGTGCCCTTCATCCGCGCCGCCCCCGAGCGCATCCCGCCACGGCCGCGGGTGTGGCCGCCGCCGAGCACGTTGAAGGTGGCGACGTTGAAGGTGTCGGTGGTCGGGGCGGCGGCTCGGTCCTCGCTGGGGGCGGGCGAGCCCAGGCCGGGAATCGGGGCTGCGCCCGCACTCATCGGGGCCAGACTCACCACGGCTGCGAGCACGGGAACAGCGGCACGGGGGGCGAACTTCTTCACCGGTTGGATCCTGTCGTTCGGGTACAGATCGCCATAGACCGTACGCACAGTGCCGGCGAGGGGTCGGCACGTGTCCACAGCAGGCGTGACCCACGCCACACAGTCGGTTGTGCCCGGCAACCTGAACTCGCGCGCCGCCGTCAGGTGGGGTCGTAGGACAGCATCAGCTCCAGCAGGGCGGTGAGCGCCCGACGCTGCTTCGGGTCCAGTCGGCCGGTCGCCGGGACCAGGGCCGCCTGCACCTCGCCGTGCACCTGCTGGGCGAGCTCTCGTCCTGCCGCCGTCATGAACACCTCGACGGCCGACCGTCCTCCGCGCTGCGGCCGCGCTCGAGCAGTCCCCGGGCCTCGGCCCGGTCGACCAGGCCGGACAGCGTCGACCTCTCCAGCCCGAGGAACCCCGCGAGCTCGGCCATCCGGAGCCGGCGGTCACGCAGGATCCCGAGGACACGCATCTGGGTGAGCGAGAGGTCGTGCTCGGCTCCGATGCGGGTGAGCACCCCCATCACCGCGAAACCGCTCTGAGCCAGCGCGTCCAACAGCGCCTCACCGTCGTCTCGAACCTGTGGCCATGGCGTCATGCTACTTGACTTCATTCGTACTACGAACCACACTGATTCGTAGTACCAACTATTTCTGGAGCTCCGATGCACGCAGCCGTCGTCACCTCGTTCGATGCCCCGCCTCGCTACCTCGACCACCCCGAGCCCGTCGCGCGCGGCCGCGACGAGGTGGTCGTGGACGTGCTCGCCGCCGGCCTGCACCCGCGGGTGCGCTCCCAGGCGAACGGCTCGCACTACACCAGCACCGACGAGCTCCCCCTCGTCCCCGGCATCGACGCCGTCGTCCGCGATCCCCAGGGACGCCTGCGCTACACGGTGCTCGACGACACCGCCCTGGGCACCATGGCCGAGCGCACCGTGATCGAGCTCGATCGCAGCGTCGTCCTCCCCGACGGGCGTCGACCCCGTTCTGCTCGCGGCCGCCATGAACCCGGCGATGTCGTCGTGGGTGGCGTTGCGCCGCCGGATCGACTTCAAGCGCCGGCAGCGCGTGCTCGTCCTCGGCGCCACCGGCAACGCCGGCCGGATGGCGATCCAGGTGGCCAAGCGCTTCGGCGCGTCACAGGTGATCGCGGCCGGCCGCGACCCGGGCCGCCTCGCCGACCTGCCGGCTCTGGGCGCGGACCTGACGTGCACCTTCGACGGACCTCGCGCCGGCGGCCGATGTCGACGTGGTCATCGACTACGTCTGGGGCGAGCCCACGGCCCGGGCCATGGTCGACCTGCTCACCGCCCGGGCCGACCGCAGCAAGCCACTGACCTGGGTCCAGATCGGGTCGGTCGCCGGCCCCGACGCCCCGATCCCCTCCGCGGCACTCCGTTCGGCCCGCCTGCAGATCGTCGGCAGCGGCATCGGCTCGGTGCCGGGTCGCGACTTCATCAAGGAGCTGCCCAAGCTCGCCACAGCCGTGGCCGACGGCGTCCTTCGACGTCCGTGCTCGAGCGCTACCGCTCGTCCGACGTGGAACGCGTCTGGACCGAGGCGACCGACGACCGCATCGTGCTCGTGCCCTGAGCCTTTCACTGGGCCGATCACGGGGCCGATCACTGGGCGGCGGGGGTCCAGCGGGGGTCGCGACCGAGGTAGCGCAACAGTCCGTCGACACCGACCCCGTCGTCCTCCAGGGCGGGCGCGTAGGCGAACCCTCGCAGGGGCTCGACGATCTCGACGGCGACCCGCTTCAGCTCGTCGGCGAGATCGTCGTCCAGTGGCGACGGCTGGCCGGTGGCCACCGCGATGTCCCACGCGTGCACCGCCGCGTCGAGGGCGCACGCCCCGGCCGCGATCCAGGCCGGCTGGGGGCCCTGCGGCAGCGGGACGGGCACGTCCTCGGCGTCCGGCCGCACCGCGGCAAAAGCAGCCCAGGCCGCGGCCAGGGTCGGGGCGAGCAGCTCGGACGGGTCCATCGCGATGGTCCCCGACGGTGAGAACGGGTCCTCGGTCGGCAGGTCACGTCCGGTCAGCATCCCGGCGTACCCCTGCTGGTCGCCGCTCGCGTGCTGCAGGACCTGGGTGACGTTCCAGTCCTCGCAGGGGGTGGCCAGCTCCCAGGACCCCGCGGGTACGCCGGCAACAACGGTCCGCAGCGCGGTGTGGGCCGCCTCGAGCACGTCCCAGGTGGTGGTCTCCGTCATCATGTCCTGCTCCATTCAATCGGAATGACTCGTTCCGTTAACTCTAACGGAACAAGTCATTCCGATCAAGTGTTAGGGTCTGCCCCATGGTCCCCTCGTCCGAGGTCGCGGCACCGCTCCCGCGAGGCCGACAGGCAGAGGCGGCGCGCAACGACGCCGCGATCCTGGAGGCGGCGCGAACGGTGTTCCTGCGCGACCCCACGGCACCGATGGCCGCAGTCGCCGCCGAGGCAGGAGTCGGGGTCGGCGGGCTCTACCGCCGCTACGCGAGCAAGGACGAGCTGCTCCAGAAGCTGTGCGGCGACGGTTTGCGTCACTTCACCGGCCTCGCCGAGGAGGCCGTGGCCGAGACCGGTGACGCCTGGGGCGCGTTCGTCCGGTTCGTCACCGGCGTCGTCGACTCCGACGTGCACGCGCTGACGGTGCGCCTGGGCGGCACGTTCACCTCGACCGAGGAGCTCCGCACGCTCGCGGGGCACTCCGCGACGCTGGTGGAACGTCTGGTGCGGCGGGCCCATCGCGCGGGGGTGCTCCGCACGGACGTGGGGGCGGCCGACCTGCCGATGCTGTTCGAGCAGCTCAGCGCCGTACGCGTGCAGGACGCGGAGCGGACCACCGAGCTGCGGAGGCGCTACCTCGCGCTCCATCTCCACGCGCTCCACACGGGCGACGGGACGCCGGGGCGGCTGCCGGGTCCGGGTCCGACCGCGGCCGAGCTCGGCGGAGCGATGGAGCCGGAGCCACTGACAGCACGAGAGGCCATGCCCCGGACTGCCGGGCCATGGCCTCTGCTTCATCTGCTGCCGCATCGAGCAGCCGGGATCTCCCCGGCCACTGGTGCGCGAGGGGGGAGTTGAACCCCCACGCCCTTTCGGGCACACGGACCTGAACCGTGCGCGTCTGCCTATTCCGCCACTCGCGCCTGAAGCGGACGTAAGGCTATCCCACGTCGTCTCAGCCCCCCAAACCGGCCGCTGTCAGGACATGGGCGCCCGATACCATCGCCAGAACGCCCGGCTGGGGACTGACCGATGACACCGGGACGACACCCGAGAGGAGGCATCTTGAGCGCGCTGCAACGCTTCGAGAACAAGCTCGAGCAGATGATCTCCGGGGTCTTCGCCCGCACCTTCCGCAGCGCCGTACAGCCCGTCGAGATCGCCTCCGCCCTCAACCGCGAGGTCGACAACTCCGCGCAGATCCTCAGCCGCGACCGCCGGCTGGTGCCCAACAACTTCCACGTCGAGCTCTCCGAGGCCGACCACCAGCGGCTCGAGGGGCTCGGCCCGCAGCTCAACCGCGAGCTCACCGAGATGCTGCGCGAGCACGCCGCGCAGCAGTCCTACGTCTTCACCGGGCCGGTCAGCATCACCCTGGAGACCAACGACGACCTGACCACCGGCCGGTTCCGGGTGCGCAGCAAGGCGATCGCCAGCTCCAGCCTGGCCGGCGGCGACCCCAGCGACACCCAGGTACGACGGGCCACGGCGACCCTCGAGCTCAACGGCGAGAAGCTGCCCCTCGCGCCGCCCGGCATCGTCATCGGCCGCGGCAACGACGCCGACCTGCGCATCGACGACCCCGGGGTCTCCCGCAAGCACATCGAGATCCGCGTCGAGGAGCCCCAGGAGCTCGACGGCCAGCCGCGCATCACCGTCCACGACCTCGGCTCGACCAACGGGATGTCGGTGAACGGCAAGCGGGTCGAGAAGGCCACGCTCGCCGATGGTGCAACGATCAGGATCGGCAACACGACCATGTCCCTGCACCTCAAACAAGGGTGACTTGAGCCTTGTCCGAGCTGACCCTCGTCCTGATCCGTTTCGCCTACCTGGCGATCCTGTGGATCTTCGTGCTCTCGTGCATCTCGGTCATCCGCTCCGACATGTTCGGCGCCCGCGTCGCTCGCCAGGGCAACGAGGGCGGCCCGTCCCGCTCGGAGCGTCGCGCGCGGGCCAAGCAGCAGAAGAACAGCAAGCCGCGCCGCGGCGTACCCACCCAGGTCGTCATCCTCGAGGGCGGCAACAAGGGCGAGACCGTCTCCCTCGACGAGGCGCCGCTGCTGATCGGGCGCGGCAACGACGCGGCGATCCGCCTCGACGACGACTACGTCTCCACCCGCCACGCCCGCATCGCCAGCTCCGGCGACCAGTGGTTCGTCGAGGACCTCGGCTCCACCAACGGCACCTACGTCGGCAACAGCCGCATCTCCCAGGCCACCGCCATCCAGCTCGGCACCCAGATCCGCATCGGGAAGACGATCCTGGAGCTGCGCAAGTGAGGCGGAGCTCGAGACTGCGCTACGCGGCGCTGTCCGACGTCGGGCGGGTCCGGCGCGACAACCAGGACTCGGGGTACGCCGGACCGCACCTGCTCGTGATCGCCGACGGCGTCGGCGGGTCGGCCCGCGGAGACATCGCCAGCGCCGCCACCGTCGAGGTGCTGCGCCGCCTCGACGAGCCGCCCGGCCAGGAGCTGCAGGGCGACATGCTCGGCGGCCTCGCCGGCGCGATCCACCGCAGCCACGACCGGATCGCCGGCCTGGTCGCGGAGGACCCCGAGATCGAGGGCACCAGCACGACGGTCACGGCGGTCATCTTCGACGGCACCCACATCGGCGTCGGGCACGTCGGCGACAGCCGCGGCTACCTGCTGCGCGACGGCACCCTGTCGCAGCTGACCACCGACCACACCTTCGTGCAGAGCCTGATCGACGAGGGCCGGATCACCGAGGACGAGGCCCGCGTCCACCCGCACCGCAACCTGATCCTGCGCGCGGTCGACGGCGTCCACGAGCCCGAGCCCGACGTGTTCACCCTCGAGGTCGCGGCCGGCGACCGGATCCTGCTCTGCTCCGACGGCTGCTCGGGCGTGCTCTCCGACGACGAGCTCGCCCGCATCCTCGGCGAGGGCACGCCCGACCACGTCGCCGTGTCGCTGGTCAGCGCGTCGCTCGACGCCGGCAGCTCCGACAACGTCACCGTCGTCGTCGCCGACGTCGTCGACGACGACGCAGGTCGACGACCCCGAGACCACGGCGTCCTCCGTGATCGGCCCGATGGTCGTGGGCGCAGCCGCCGAGGCACCGCGCCGTCGCCGGCTCGGTGGTGCCGGGTCGGCCCGGGCGGCCGACACCGGCGAGCTCGAAGCCGATCGAGGGTGGCGGGGACGACGTCGACCCCGAGGAGATGCGCTACGCGCCGCGCCCGCCCCGTCGCTTCACCTGGGCCCGCCGGATCGCCGTACTCGCCGTGGTCGCTGGTGCTCGCCGCGATCGTCGGTGTTCGCCGGCTACCAGTGGAGCCAGAACCAGTACTACGTCGCCGACAACGGCGACGACGTCGCCATCTTCCGCGGCATCCAGGCCGACGTGTCCCCGGCATCAACACCCACCACGTCGAGGAGACGACCACCCTCAAGCTCTCGACGCTCGAGGACTACAGCCGGCGTCAGGTCGAGGACGGCATCAGCGCCAGCAGCCTCGCCGACGCCCGCCACATCGTCAGCAACCTCCGGCGCGACTCGGCGTGCGCGCCGACCACGACCCCGTCGACCAGCCCGTCGCCGAGCAGCAAGCCGAGCGCGAGCGCCACGGCCGGGCCGAACAAGAAGAAGCGCGCGAGCCAGTCGCCCACCCCGACACCCAGCGCCACCCCGTCGCCGTCCAGCGGCACCGACCCCTGCCCCGAGACGCCATGAGCGCCGCCAACCCCAACGCACCCCAGGGCCTGATGGGCTTCGTCCACCGGCGCCGCCGCGGCGCCGAGCTGGTGCTGCTCATCATGAGCCTGGTGGTCGGCATCGGCGCGTACGCCGCCGTCGGGCTCGGCGTCGACGGCACGCTGCCCGTCAACCTGTTCACGTACGGCGCCTGGCTGGCCGCCCTGGTCATCGGCTGCCACGTCGTGATCCGGATGTTCGCGGCGTACGCCGACCCGATCCTGCTGCCCATCGTCTCCGCGCTCAACGGCATCGGCCTGGCGATGATCCACCGCATCGACCTGGCCCGGCAGGCCGCCAACCCGGACGCCAACGGGTTCGCCGACGCCCAGCTCATCTGGATGACCCTCGGCGTGCTGCTCTTCGCGGTCGTCCTGATCGTCCTGCGCGACCACCGCCGGCTCCAGGCGTTCACCTACACCGCCGGCCTCGCGGCCATCGTGCTGCTGCTCCTGCCGCTGCTGCCCGGCATCGGCCGCACCATCAACGGCTCCCGGATCTGGATCAACCTCGGCCCGATGAGCTTCCAGCCCGGCGAGATCGCCAAGGTGCTGCTGGTGATCGCCTTCGCCGGCTACCTCGTGCTGCACCGCGACGCCCTGGCGCTGGCCGGGCGGCGGTTCCTGTTCGTCGACCTCCCGCGCGGCCGCGACCTCGGACCGATCCTCGCGATGTGGCTGGTCTCGCTGGGCATCCTGGTCTTCCAGCGCGACCTCGGCTCCTCGCTGCTGTTCTTCGGCCTGTTCCTGGTGATGCTCTACGTCGCCACCGAGCGTCCCGGCTGGCTGGTCGTCGGCGGCGCCATGTTCGCGGTGGGCGCCTACGTCGGCTACCTCGCCCTGAGCCACGTGCAGGCGCGGGTGGAGGCCTGGCTGGATCCCGTTCCAGACGGCCAGCGCCTACCAGCTCGTCCAGGGCCTCTACGGCATGGGCTGGGGCGGGCTCGTCGGCCGGGGCCTCGGCCAGGGCCAGCCGCAGATCACCCCGCTCGCCTGGTCCGACTTCATCCTGCCCTCGCTGGGCGAGGAGCTCGGTCTGACCGGCGTGATGGCGATCATCCTGCTCTACGGCATCCTCGTGGAGCGCGGCCTGCGCACGGCCCTGATCTGCCGCGACAACTTCGGCAAGCTGATGGCCACCGGCCTCGCGGTGGTGCTCGCGCTGCAGGTGTTCGTGGTCATCGGCGGCGTCACGCGGCTGATCCCGCTGACCGGCCTGACCACGCCGTTCCTGTCCCAGGGCGGCTCGAGCCTGGTCGCCAACTGGGTGATCATCGCGCTGCTGATCCGCATCTCCGACCACGCCCGCCGCCCACCGCCGGAGCTGGTCGAGCCCGACGAGGACTACGACGCCGACGCCACCCAGGTGGTGAGGATCCGCAAATGAACAAGCCCATCCGCAACCTCGCCGTCGCCTGCATGCTCCTGTTCGTGGCGCTGCTGATCAACGCCACCTACGTGCAGTACTGGCAGGCCGACGACCTCACCTCGCTGAGCCAGCACCCCGACAACAAGCGGGTGCGCGACGCGGAGTTCTCCCGCGAGCGCGGGGGCATCCTGGTCCGCGGCAAGGCGGTCGCGGAGAGCAACAAGTCCGACGACGTCTACAAGTTCCAGCGGGTCTACCCGCAGGGCCCGATGTACGCCCACCTCACCGGCTACTTCTCCCGCGACTTCGGCCTCGGCGCCGTCGAGTCGACCCAGAACTCCATCCTGTCCGGCAGCGACTCCCGGCTGTTCATCGACAACCGGGTGATCGCCCTGGCCGGCGGCGACGACCCCAAGGGCGGCAGCGTCACCCTGACGGTCAACCCCGACGCGCAGAAGGCGGCGTACGACGGGCTCCGGGCGCTCGGCAACAACGTGCGCGGAGCCGTCGTCGCGATCGAGCCGCGCACCGGCAAGATCCTCGCGATGGTCTCCAGCCCGACCTACAACCCCAACCGGCTGGCCAGCCACGACTTCTCGGAGGCCGGCCGCACCAAGGAACGCCTGGTCAACGCCAAGCCCAGCCCGCTGGACAACCCCGCGATCGAGGAGACCCTGCCTCCGGGTTCGACGTTCAAGCTGGTCACCGCGGCAGCGGCGCTCGACTCGGGCAAGTACACCCCCGACACGCTCGTCCCCGGCGGCTCCAGGCTCGACCTGCCGCAGACCACCACCGACATCGTCAACGAGAGCCGCGGCGCGTGCGGCCCGGACAAGATCACCCTGACCCGGGCGCTGGAGGTCTCCTGCAACGTCTCCTTCGCCGACGTCGGCCTCAAGCTCGGCGACGACGCGCTGCGCGAGTCCGCCGACAAGTTCGGCTTCGGCACCCGCACCTTCACCGACCTCGACGACTCGCTGACCCGCCAGTCGATCAGCCGCTTCCCCGAGGACCCCGACCCGCCGCAGACCGCGCTGTCGGCGATCGGCCAGTTCGAGGTCGCGGCCACGCCGCTGCAGATGGCCATGGTCGGCGCCGGCATCGCCAACGACGGCACGGTGATGAAGCCCTACCTGGTCGACGAGACCAAGTCGCCCAAGCTCGAGACCATCGACCAGACCGCCCCGAGCCGATGCCCGACCAGCCCGCGATGAGCTCGGCGTCCTCGCGCGACCTGCGCCAGATGATGGTCTCGGTCGTCGAGAACGGCACCGGCAAGACGGCGCAGATCCCCGGCGTCCAGGTCGCCGGCAAGACCGGTACGGCGCAGAGCGCGCCCGACCGTCCGCCGTACGCCTGGTTCGTGTCGTTCGCCCCCGCCGACACCCCCGCGGTCGCGGTCGCCGTGCTCGTGCAGGACGCGGGCGTCGCGCGCGACGAGATCTCCGGCAGCGGCCTGGCGGCCCCGATCGCCAAGGCCGTGATGGAGGCGGTGATCGGCAAGTGACGGACAGCTCGGAGGAACGCTACGAGCGCCTCGACCGGATCGCCACCGGCGGCATGGGCGAGGTCTGGCGCGCCCGCGACACGGTGCTGGGCCGCGAGGTCGCGGTGAAGGTGCTCAAGCAGGAGTACGCCGAGGACCCCACCTTCCGCGCCCGCTTCGCCGACGAGGCCCGGCACGCGGCCGCGCTGCACCACCCCGGCATCGCGGCGATCTTCGACTACGGCGCCCTCGAGGGCGAGACGCCCTACCTGGTGATGGAGCTGGTCGACGGGCGTCCCCTGTCCGACCTGATCGCCGACGGACGGCAGATCGACCCCGAGCAGGCGCGGCTGCTCGCCCTCCAGGTCGCCGACGGGCTCGCCGCCGCCCACCGCGCCGGCGTGGTGCACCGCGACGTGAAGCCGGCCAACCTGCTGGTCACGCCCGACGGCCAGGTGAAGATCACCGACTTCGGCATCGCCCGGGCCGCCGGCTCGGTCGCCTACACCCAGACCGGCCAGATCGTCGGCACGCCCCACTACCTCTCCCCCGAGCAGGCGCGCGGCGACTCGGCGACGGCCGCCAGCGACGTCTACGCGCTCGGCGTGGTGCTCTTCGAGTGCCTCAACGGCGAGCGTCCCTTCGTCGCGGACAGCCCCATCGCGACGGCACTGGCCCACATCCGCGACGAGGTGCCCCCTCTCCCCGAGGAGGTCCCACCCGCGCTCGCGGCCGTCGTACGCCGGGCGCTGGAGAAGGACCCGGCCGACCGCTACGCCGACGGTGCCGAGCTCGCCGCGGCCCTGCGCGAGGCGGGCGAGCCGCGGGGCCGCCGTGCCACCGCCGGCGGACGCCACCCGCGTGATGACCGCCCCGGTCCCGGCCGCCGCTGCCGTCGCCGCCGCACCGGCCACCGCGGAGACCCCTGCCTCGCAGGTGACCACCACGGAGACCAAGAACCGCTGGCCGCTGTACGTCGCCGGCGCGGTCGTGCTGCTCGTGCTCGTGGCGCTGCTGGTCGCCCACCCGTGGACCGACGACACCGCGGACGAGCCGACCCCGGGAGCCGACACGGTGCGCGTCAAGGCGTCGGCCTACATCGGGGAACCGGTCGAGGACGTCGAGGCCGCGCTGGCCGACAAGGGCCTGAAGACGACCACCGACACCGTCGACAACTCCGGCGACCACGAGGCCGGCACGGTCGCCGACCTCGACCCCACCGGAGAGGTGGCCCAGGGGGCGACGATCACGCTCGACGTCTGGGGCGAGGCGCCGAAGGACGAGGCGCCGAAGGACGAGGGCGAGAAGCCCGAGAAGACCAAGGCGCCCAAGCCGGACAAGACCAAGGCGCCCCCCGCGACACCGGACACGACCGAGACGCCCGACAACACCGGGACCGGCAACGGGACACGGCAACGGGAACGGCAACGGCAACGGGGCGGGGACACCGGGGGCAGCCCCGGCCCCGGCGAGCGGCAGACCCAACAGACCAACCCGAGCAACGGCCCGAAGGGAGACTGAGCCTGCGATGACGGAACCGCAACGGATCGGTGGACGCTACGAGGTGGGAGAGCTCCTCGGGCGCGGCGGCATGGCCGAGGTCCGCAAGGGCACCGACGTGCGCCTCGGTCGCACCGTCGCCATCAAGCGCCTGCGCACCGACCTCGCCAGCGACGCCACCTTCCAGGCCCGCTTCCGTCGCGAGGCCCAGTCGGCCGCCTCGCTCAACCACCCCTCGATCGTGTCGGTCTACGACACCGGCGAGGAGATGTCGACCGACGGCAGCAACGTCGCGCAGCCCTACATCGTGATGGAGTACGTCGCCGGCCGGACGCTGCGCGACATCCTCCGTGAGGGCCGCAAGATCCTGCCCGAGCGGGCGCTCGAGATCACCTCCGGCGTACTCGCCGCTCTCGACTACAGCCACCGGGCCGGGATCATCCACCGCGACATCAAGCCCGGCAACGTGATGCTCACCCCGTCCGGCGACGTGAAGGTGATGGACTTCGGCATCGCCCGGGCCGTCTCCGACGCCTCGAGCACGATGACGCAGACCGCCGCGGTCGTCGGCACCGCGCAGTACCTCTCCCCCGAGCAGGCGCGCGGCGAGAACGTCGACTCCCGCTCCGACGTCTACTCCACCGGCTGCCTGCTCTACGAGCTGCTCACCGGCCGGCCGCCCTTCGTCGGCGACAGCCCGGTCTCGGTGGCCTACCAGCACGTGCGCGAGCAGGCCCAGCCGCCGTCGAGCCTCGACGAGGACCTCACCCCCGAGCTCGACGCCATCGTGATGAAGTCGCTGGCCAAGAACGTCGGCGACCGCTACCCGAGCGCCGCCGCGATGAAGGCCGACATCGACCGCTACCTCGCCGGCAAGCCGGTGCAGGCCCCGGCGGTCGCGGCCGCTCCGCCCACCAGCTTCATCCCGCCGGACACCTCGACGCAGGGCCAGCCGGTGACGGATCCCGACGACGAGCCGGAGCGCAAGCGTCGCGGACCGCTCATCCTGCTGCATCCTGGTCCTGGTGGCCCTGATCGTCGCCGCGCTGGTCTTCGGACCCAAGCTGTTCAAGGCGGCGCCCGAGCAGACGTCGGTGCCGACGCTCACCGGTCTCACCCGCGACCAGGCCGAGCGCACCCTCAGCGACGCCGGCCTCGAGGTGGGCGAGGTGACCACCGCGGCGAGCAAGGAGGTGGCCGAGGGACGGGTCATCTCCCAGGATCCCCAGGCCGGCGACGACGTCGATCCCGACGCCTCCGTCGACTTCGTCGTCTCCAGCGGCAAGCCCGCGGTGGCCCTGACCGACGTGGTCGGCCAGAACAAGGACGACGCCGCGGCCCAGCTGCGCGCCGACGGGCTGCGGGTCGTGCTCACCGAGCGCGACGCCGACGAGCCGAAGGACCAGGTCGTCGAGATGCAGCCGCCGGCCGGCACCGAGGTCTCCGACGGCTCGAAGGTGACCCTGTTCTGGTCCGACGGGCCGGAGGAGGTGCCCAACGTGGTCGGCAAGACCGAGGCCGAGGCGACCAACCTGATCGAGGACGCCGGGTTCAAGGTCAGCCGGGTCACCGACTCCGCGAGTCCGGAGAAGAAGGGCACCGTGCCCCAGCAGAGCCCGAGCGCCGGTCAGACCCTCGACAAGGGCAGCACGGTGACGATCGTGGTCTCGACCTTCGTGGAACCGACGGCACCCCCGTCACCGACCACGCCACCGACGCACGTCGCCGACGGCCATCCGCCTAGGTCGGCGTCAGTCGCGGTCGACCGCAGCGCGGGGCTCGGCCTTGGCGTAGCGCAGGTCGCTGCTCCCGCCGTACGCCGGCATGGTGACGTCGTCGTCGGTGCTCACCTTGTAGCCGAGGTTGTGCGCGTCGACGTAGGTCTTGTAGCCGGCGATGTAGTCGCTGGAGTCCAGCGCCGTCTGGAGGGCGTCGAGGTCGCCGATCGCGGTGATCTCGTACGGCGGGGCGTAGGGCACGCCGTGCAGCACCACCGTGTTGCCGACGCACTTGATGCCGGTCGTGCTGACCACGCGCTGCTTCTGCAGGGTCATCGCCTCGGCGCCACCGCTCCACAGCGCGTTGACCACGGCCTGGATGTCCTGCTGGTGCACCACCAGCTGGTCGGGGGTCACCTCGCCCTTCTCCACGGCCCGGTCGATCTCCTCCTTGGGGGCGTCGCTGAGCACCACCGTGATGGCCGGACCGTGCACCTCCTCGAACCCGGCGGGACCGCGGAGCTCGTCGACCTGGCGCTGGAGGTTGTTCACCTGGGCGTCGTCGACGTCCTTGCCGAGCGTGTCCACCTCCCGGTTGAGGTCGGAGACCTGCTGCTGCAGGGCGTCGGTGCGCTCGCGCTGCTGGCGTACGACGGTGTCCAGGTCGGTCACGCTGGAGGCACGCAGGTCGAGCCCGCCGGCGTCGATCCCGCTCGTCACGAACAGCGCTCCGGCGACCACGAAGACCACCACGGCGGCCAGGCGCCAGGTGACATGGGGTCCGAGCCGGGCGCGGCGGCGGGAGGGGGTCAACGGGGCGCCTGCGGTGAGCATGACATCGCTTGACTACGCTAGCCGACGGACTCAATGCCCGAAGCCCGAGGAGAAACCGTGTCCAAGCCGTCCGCCCGCAAGCCCACTGTGGTGGCCAGTGGGTACGAGACGTCGATCCCGCGCACGGTCATCGCGGCGCTGCTGGTCGTCCTGGGCATCGCCTGGATCGTGGTCTACACCAACGTCGCCAAGGACGCCGCCCTCGCGCTGCCCGGAGCCAAGAAGCCGGACAACCCGCTCCCGTGGATGGCCGACCTGGAGAAGTGGAACTACCTGATCGGCTTCGGGCTGATCTTCCTCGGTCTCGCCGTCTCCGCCCACAAGGACACCCCTCTGGGCCGTGGCCGCGGCGTGGTGGTCGGGATGCTCGGCTGCTTCCTGATCGGCCTGGTCTGGATCGTGGTCTTCTACTTCCTCGGCTCCGACAGCTCGGTGCCGGTGATGAGCGACCTCGGCCAGTACAACCTGCTGGTCGGGATCGGCTTCATGGCCGTGGGCTTCACCTTCGCCACCAAGTGGGAGTAGCGCCTAGTTACACGCGTGTAGTTCTCCACAGGGTTGTCCCCAGCTGTGGACAACTACGCGACCGTTTTCGCCCGCTTCCGGGCGTTTCGCCGGACCGCGGTGGCCGTGACGCTGGTGCTGCGGCCACGTGCGGGCCCAGGACGTCATACGAATCGTGCCCTTGAGACCACAATTCGTATGACGTGACGGGCCCTGCCGACCTAGGTGTGAGCCCGAGCTCAGGCCCCGTTGAGCACGGAGATGCGCGCCACGATCGCCACCAGCGAGACCACCAGCACCAGGCCGGTGACGCTCCACTGGACCAGCGACCGGTGCGACGGGGGGCGAAGACCATCGCGGCGCCGATCACCGCGCCGCCGACCAGGCCGCCGATGTGGCCCTGCCAGGAGATCCCGCTGACCGTGAAGGTGAAGGCCAGGTTGAGCCCGATCCAGACGAGGACGGTCTGCAGCTGCCCCTGCACCTTGAGCGCGACCACGGCCAGGGCACCCATCAGGCCGAAGACCGCGCCCGAGGCGCCGAGGGTCTGGATGTAGGGCAACGACCACAGCATCACCGCGGCCGAACCGGCGAGGGCGGAGACGAGGTAGAGCGCGAGGAACCGCCAGCGGCCCAGCACGCTCTCGAGCATCGGCCCGAGGAAGTACAGCGCCAGCATGTTGAACCCGATGTGCAGCACCTCCTCGTGGGTGAACGCCGAGGTCATCAGCTGCCACCAGGCGCCGTCGGCGACACCGCGGACCAGCACGACGCTGCCGTCGGAGAGCCGGCGAGGCGCGGAGTCCGGGAGCAGCGCGAGGTAGTCGACCAGCCGGGCTGGTCACTCTTCGCCGGTCGCCATGACCAGCAGCCAGACCAGGACGTTGATCCCGATCAGCACGAAGGTGGTCAGGCGAGGGTCGCCGACGCGCGTTCCGCCGTACGGCGTGCGCGCCTGGCGGGTCGTCCGGGCGCCCTCCTTGACGCAGTCAGGGCACTGGAAGCCGACCGAGGCCGAGCGCATGCAGTCGGGGCAGATCGGCTTGTTGCACCGCTGGCACCGGATCCAGGTCTCCCGGTCGGTGTGGCGGTAGCACGTCGGGGGGGCGTCGGGGACGCTCTGCGCCCCCGACTGCCCGGCACCCGGCGGGGTGGTCACCCGCGCTCGATCTCCACCGTCTCGATGATCACCGGCTCGACCGGACGGTCGCCCGGACCGGTCGCGGTGGTGCCGATGGCGTCGACGACGTCGCGGCTGGCCTGGTCGGCCACCTCACCGAAGATCGTGTGCTTGTTGTTCAGCCAGCCCGTGGGCGTGGTGGTGATGAAGAACTGCGAGCCGTTGGTGCCGGGGCCGGCGTTGGCCATCGCGAGCAGGTAGGGGCGGTCGAACTGCAGCTCGGGGTGGAACTCGTCCTTGAAGGTGTAGCCCGGCCCGCCGGTGCCGGTGCCGAGCGGGCAGCCGCCCTGGATCATGAAGCCGTCGATGACGCGGTGGAAGCCGAGACCGTCGTAGTAGCGCTCACCCGATCGGCCGGCGTCGTCGCGGTAGTCCTTGGTGCCCTCGGCGAGCCCGGTGAAGTTCTCCACGGTCTTGGGCGCGTGGTTCGGGAAGAGGTTGAGGACGATGTCGCCACGGTTGGTCTTGAGCGTGGCCTTGAGGTCTGACATGACAGCCTTCCGGAGCGTGCGAGAGACGAACGAACGACACGATCCTGCCACGTCGCACCACAGCCTCCGGGGCGCGGTCCCCGGGCCCGCTGCTACCCACCGCCCACCGGCTGACACGGGTTTATTTGTCTGCACGGGACGGGCATGATCGGGTACCTACGCTGAAGAACTCTGCAGAGAGGGAGTCCCTCCACCCATGTTTACGAAGAGCCGCAAGGACAAGTTCGTCGAGCAGGCCCAAGACCTCGCTCACGACATCTCCGAGGCCATCACCCCCCACGTCGAGAAGGCCAAGGACGAGCTCGGTCCCCGCCTCGCCGACGCCAAGGAAACCCTGGCTCCCAAGATCGCCGAAGCCAAGGACCAGATCGCACCCAAGATCGCCGACGCCCGTGACCAGGCGGCCCCGTACGTCGAGAGCGCGCGCGAGAGCTTCGTCAAGGAGGTCGTTCCCGCGGTGCAGCAGGCCGTGAGCGACGCCAAGGACCAGGCCGGTCCGGTCGCTCGAGGAGGCCAAGCGTCGTGGCTCCCTCGCCGCCGACGCCGTCAAGGGCGAGCCGCCGGCGAAGAAGGGCGGGAAGAAGAAGTGGTTCCTCCTCGCTGCCCTCGCCGGCGCGGGTGCGTTCGTGTTCAAGAAGCTGAAGGGCGGCGACGAGTCGGCCAACTGGCAGACGTCGTACGCCCCCAAGCCGGCGCCGGCCGCTCCGCCGGCCCCGCCGAGCCCCTCGGCGCCGATGGCCGGCAGCCACGCCGCCGACGCCGCGGTCGACAGCCCGTCGACCAGTGCCGGCGACCCGACCGGGCGCCAACCCGGGCGAGACCCTCGCCGACGCCAGCGAGGAGCCGCACCCGGTCACCACGCCCGACGCTCCGGCCGAGGACGTCGACGTCACCGAGGTCGAGGACCCCAAGAAGTCCTGACCGCCTGACTCGGACCTGACGGCCCGTCGCACCTCGGGGTGCGGCGGGCCGTCACTTCCGTTTCGTGGCAGGTCCACCGGGCGGTGCTCGTCGACCCACTCGTCGACCCGCTGCCACCAGGTGAACAGCCACTCGATGCGCTCCTCGCGGCCCGCGGGGATCTCCTCGCGCGGGATCCGCCACCACCCCATCAGCAGCCGCTTGTCCATCGGCAGCGAGTGCCAGACGTCCGCGATGGTGACCACGTGGTCGAGGCCGGTGTGCGCGACCAGGAGTACGTCGGCCTCGGGGGCGGCGTCGAGGGCGGCCAGCACGCCACCGGGTCGGGGCGCGAGGACGTTGATCATCTCCTCGGCGCGCTCGGCCATCCGGTGCAGCCCGAGCTTGTTGAGCCGGTTGATCGAGCGCTCCCGCCGCCGCGGGGTGAAGTTGCCGCCCTCCGGGAAGATCACGAACGCGTCGTTCTCGTCGAGGTTGCGGGCCAGCTCGCCCGACCTCCGCCTCGAGGTCGCGACCCTCGCGCGGGCGCGCCGAGATGAACCGGCTCGGCAGCCGGGTGAGCAGCACGCCGAGCGCCGGGTCCCAGGCGAGCATCTCCTTGAGCACCACCCGGGGCTCGCGGCCGTACCAGTGCATCAGCGCGTACATCAGGATGAACGAGTCGCCCGGACCCGCATGGCGGCAGAACACCAGCAGCGGCTCGCCGGGATAGGCGTCCGGCGACGGGCCGACGGTCTCGATCTTCAGGCGCAGCACCCGCCTGGCCTCGCGGAAGAACACGACCAGGTAGCTCTGCACGAGGTCGTAGTGGATCCGCTCGAAGAACGGGTTGCGGATGAACACCCCGAAGCCCGAGGCGATCCAGAGCCCGAAGAGCTCGACCAGGATGAGGCTCTCCAGGGTCAGGTGCACCACGCCCAGCCAGAGCAGGCGCAGCGGACGCAGCCATCCCGGGACGAACGGCGAGAGCACGTAGCCGGCCAGCAGCCACAGCGGCAGCGTCGTCCAGAGCAGCACGGTCACGACGATGAACAGCGGCGCGACCACGACCCGCTGGAGCACCACCGCGACGGGGCGCGGGATCACAGGTGCTCCTCGAGGTAGGCCCTGCTCTCGTCGTACGCCGCCTCGATGCGCCCGGCCACCATGGAGGTGTCGCGGTAGACGCGCGGGGAGTCGTCCTTCGCCGTACCCCCGGCCGGCAGCACGTGAGCCGTCACCCCGTCGGGCAGCTCCGCCATCTCGCGCACGAAGCGGTGCCGGCGGGCGATCTCGAAGGACACGCGGGCGACCTCCCACGGCTTGCGGGGTGCCTTCAACGGCCGGTCGACCCGGCCGACCTGCAGCACGAAGACCCGCGTCGCACCGAGCTCGACCGCGCGCCCGACCGGGATCGAGTTGACGATGCCGCCGTCGAGGTAGTGCTCCGCGCCGACCTTGGCCGGCGGCAGCAGGCCCGGGAACGGCGGCGCTGGCGACGACGGCAGGTACGACGGGCCCCTCGCTGAACCAGGTCTCCGCGGCGCGCTCGATGCTGGCCGCGCAGCACTGGAACTGCACCGCGAGCTGGTCGAAGGTGAGTGTCACCGAACTCCTGGTCGAGCCGCTCGCGCAACGGCTCGGCGGAGTGGATGTGGGTGCCGGTGCGGACCGCCCGGGTGACCTGGCGCCACGCGGTGTCGCTGTAGACGTCGTTGTTCTCCGCCACCGAGCGCCACAGGTCGAGCAGCCGGTCGACGACCGACGGGATTCGGGTCGCTGGCCACCACGAGCCCGTTGAGCGCGCCGACCGAGGTGCCGACGATCAGGTCCGGCCGCACGTCGTACTCGAAGAGGGCGCGGAGCATGCCCACCTCGACCGCACCGAGCAGCCCACCACCGCCGAGCACGAAGGCGGTGCGCTCGGCCATGTCAGCCCACGCTGGTCGAGGTCGTCGAGGTCACGAGCTCGGGGTTCTCGGCGCGCACCCGCTGGGTCACCCGGTGCTCGACCCAGAAGATCAGGATCGGGACGAGACCCGCGAGCAGCACCAGCAAGGTGAACGGCAGCGTCCACTTCAGCCGCCGCGAGAGCGCGAACGACACCACCAGGTAGGCCATGTAGAGCCAGCCGTGCGCGATGCCGACGAACGAGGTGAGGTGGTCACCGGTCACCTGGAGCGAGGTGCCGTCGGCCGGGAGGTACTTCAGCGGCACCGCCACGAAGACGAGAACCGTGAGCAGGACACCGACGATCAGGGCGAGCACTCGGTAGGCGGTGAAGAGGTTGCGCACCCGCTCAACTTATCCGGCGGCCGTCTGCGCGGGCTCGGCGCCCGCCTCGAGCTGGTCGCGGCACCAGCGCTGCCAGATGTAGACCGCGAACCCGGCGAAGATCCACCACTGGATGGCGTAGAGCAGGTTGCGCAGGTGGTTGGTGCTGGAGACCTTCGGCACCGAGGCCGGCGTGACCTGCTCGAGGTCCCCGGTCGCTTCGGCGGCGTTCCTGTCGACGACGTACGCCGAGTAGAGGTCGGCGTCCACGTGCTCGACGACGCTGGCGATCCGCATCTCCGGGATGACGTCGTCCTCGGGGTCGTCGTCGGGGGCGTTCGACCCCTCGGAGGCCTGGAGCCAGCCCTCACCGTCCACGGGACCGCTCGGCTCGGGAGCCTGCGGCTGCGCCGACCACCCGCGTACGACGGGCATCGCGCTGTCCCCGACCAGCACGGGCGTCATCACCCAGTAGCCGCGCTTGCCGTCGAGGTCACGGTCCGCGACGTACAACGTGCCCTCCGGGAGCCACTCGCCGGAGAACGTCACCGGCTGGCCGAGGTACTCCCCGGGGAACGGGTCGTCCCCGCTCATCACCTTGTCCAGCGGCAGCGGCTTCGCATCGGAGATGTCGCGGGCGTCGGCGGCCCGGCCGGCCTCCCACGCGTGGTACTGCCAGATCCCCAACAGGATCGTGGCCACCAGCGCCACCACCATCAGCAGGTGCGCGCCCCAGAAGCGGGGAGTCAGGAGGGCACGCACGCGGCAAGGGTACGCACCGCGCCGATGGCCGATCCGGGCCATCGGGGTTGGTGATTTCCGGCGATGCCCCGGACCCCCGCTCGACGGTCCACTGGTGTCACCGAAACGAACACCACCGAAACAGGAGTACCCCCGCATGACCATCGACATCGACCTCGACCTCACCGAGCAGGAGGCCCAGGCAGCACGGGCCGAGGCGCTCGGGCTGCAGATCCTCGGCCAGTTCACCGGCGGCGTGGAGCTGCTCACCATCGAGCTGGGCCGTCGGCTCGGGCTCTACGACGCCCTGTCGACCGCAGGCGCGGTCACGGCCGCGGAGTTCGCCGAGCTGGCCTCGATCGCACCTCGGTACGCCGTGGAGTGGCTCGACCAGCAGGCCGCCGCGGGCATCCTCGACGTCGTCGGCCAGGACCGCCACACGGGCGAACGCCTGTTCCTGCTGCCCGACGCCCACGTCGCCGTGCTGATCGACCCGGAGAGCCCGGCCTACCTGCTGGGCGCCGCGCCACTGCTCTTCGGGGTGGCCAGGACCGTGGCCGAGGTGGCCGATGCCTACGCCACCGGACGGGGCGTGGAGTACGCCGACTTCGGCGACGAGCTGCGCTACGGCATCGCCGAGCTCAACCGGCCGGGCTTCACCCTCGCGATGCGCTCGTGGGTGGAGACGCTGCCCGACATCACCGCACGCCTCGACCGGGGCGGGGTCATCCTCGACGCCGGCGCCGGCGAGGGGTGGTCCTCCATCGCGCTGGCGAACGCCTTCCCCGAGGCGCACGTGGTCGGCTTCGACCTCGACGGGCCGTCGGTCGAGGTGGCTCGTCGTCACATCGCGGACAAGGGCCTGTCCGACCGGGTGAGCTTCGTGCGCGCCAACGCGGCCGACGCCGAGGCCCTCCGGGCGGCCACAGGTGGCGAGGTCACCTTGGTGACGGCGTTCCAGGCGCTGCACGACATGGGCCGACCGGTGGCCGCCCTGGCCGCCTTCCGCGAGGTGCTGGCCGAGGGCGGTGCCGTCCTGATCGGTGACGAGCACGGCGAGGACACCAAGGTCACGCCCGCCGACGACACGGAGCGACTGAAGCTCGCCATGAGCGTGCTGCACTGCGCGCCCGCGACGTGGGCGGAGTCCGACGAGGTCGTCAACGGCACCGTCCTGCGCGCGCACACGTTCTCGACGTGGGTGCGCGAGGCCGGGTTCGCGTCGTACGACGTGCTCCCCATCGAGCACCCGTTCTGGCGCTTCCACCGCGTCGGCTGAGTGCCGAGCGGCACGTGGGCGGGGTACGGCGTGCGCCGTGCCCCGCCCGCGTGCTTCCTACACTCGGTCCATGCCCGCGATGGACCAGGTGGTGCACCACGCCAGCTTCGACGGCCGCTCGGCGGCCTGGTCGGCCGTGGGCTCCGGTCCCGTCCTCGTGATCGGTGGCTGGTGGTCGGGCCACCTCGAGCTCGACTGGCAGGACCCGGCGTTCCGGCGGTTCGTGGAACGGCTCGGCGCTGCGTTCACGGTGGTCCGCTACGACCGCCCCGGCACCGGCCTGTCCGATCGCGTCGGTCCCCCGCCCATGGGGCTCGAGGCGGAGCTGGCAGTGCTGGCGTCGGTGATCGACTCCGTCGGCCGGCCGCGGGTGAACCTGATGGGCGCTTCCTCGGGTTGCCCGGTGGCGGCGACGTACGCCGCGAGGAACCCCGACCGGGTCGACCGGCTGCTGCTCTACGGCGGCTACGCCAGCGGCAGCGACATCGCCTCACCGGCCGCTCGCGAGACGATGATCGACCTCGTCGAACGACACTGGGGACTCGGATCCCGGGTGCTCGCCGACGTCTTCCTCCCCGGCGCCAACGGTCGTGAGCGGACCGCGTTCGCCACCTTCCAGCGCCGCTCGTCGTCGCGCGAGGTGGCCGCCAGCGCGCTCCGGGCCGTCTACGAGCTCGACGCCACCCGCGAGCTGCCGCACATCACGCGGCCGACGCTGGTGCTGCACCGCCGCGGCGACCGGGCGATCCCGTTCGCCCTCGGTCGTGACCTCGCCGACCGCATCCCGGATGCCACCTTCGTGGAGCTGGCCGGGGACGAGCACTTCCCGTGGCGTGGCGACAGCAGCTCGGTCGCGAACGCCGTCGAGCGCTTCCTGGGTGGCCGGGCCGTCAGCACGCCCGCCTCGAGCGCTCCCCAGGCCGACACCGCCCTGACCGCACGGGAGGTGGAGGTGCTGCGCCTGGTGGCGCGCGGCCTCACTGATGCCGAGATCGCCGAGCAGCTGGTGCTCAGCGTGCACACCGTGCACCGGCACATCGCGAACATCCGCACGCGCCTCGGTGTCGCGACCCGCTCGGCGGCAGCGGCGTGGGCGGCCGACCAAGGGTTGCTCTGAGCCCTCAGTCCCGACGCATCCACTGGTGCAGGATGCCGTCCTCGTCGTACGGCTCTCCCACCGCGGCGAAGCCCAGGCTGGCGTAGAACTCGGACAGGTGCGCCTGGGCCCCGAGCTCCACCGCCTCGCCCGGCCAACGCTGGGCGCAGCTCGCCAGCGCCCGTCCCATCAGCTCGCGTCCGAGCTGCCGTCCCCTCGCCGACCCGCTCACGATCACCCGGCCGATGCGGGGCGTCGGGTGCTCGGCGTCCGGCGCGAGGATGCGTGCGTACGCCGCGATGGCGTCGCGTCCTGGCGATGACGTGACGCGTGCCCGCCTCGAGGTCGAGCCCGTCGATGTCCTGGTAGGCGCACTCCTGCTCGACCACGAACACCGCCGACCGCAGCGCGAGCACGTCGTACAACGTGGCGACGTCGAGCTCGGCACCGCCGACCTCGGACCAGGAGAGCTCGCTGGTTGTCATGGCGGCATTCTCGCGTGCTCGTGATCCACTGGTCGGGTGCGGTTCGGTGTGCACCTGCCGTTGATGGATCTCGGTGGCCCGCGCTGGGACATCGAGGCCCTGGTGGAGTACGCCGAGACGGCGACCGCGCTGGGCTTCGAGGCGATCTGCGCCAACGACCACCTGGTCTTCAGCACCCCCTGGCTCGACGGGCCCACGGCTCTCGCAGCGGTGGCCGCGGCATCGGGCGACGCACGCCTGGTGACCACGGTCGCCAACCCGGTCGTGCGCGGCCCGGTGACGTTGGCGAAGTCGCTCGCCGCCCTCGACGTGCTGTCCGGAGGACGGGTCGTGGCCGGGCTGGGCCCGGGCTCGTCGGCCCGCGACTACGAGGTCGTCGGCGTGCCCTTCGAGGAACGCTGGCCGCGGTTCGACGATGCGTTGCGAGCGATGGGTGCGCTGCTGGGCGGGAGTCCGTACGACGGTCGCTACTACCGGTGCGCGGACGCCCTCCAGCCGCGGCCCCTCGAGTCGATCCCGCTCTGGGTGGCGAGCTGGGGATCCGACCACGGGCTGAACCGCGCGGCCCGCTGGGGGGACGGCTGGCTCGCCTCGGCGTACAACACCACTCCGGAGGACTTCGGCCGCGCCTGGGCCTCGATGCCCGACCGGCTCGACGCCGCGGGCCGCTCCCCCGACGAGTTCGCGAACGCGCTCGCGACGATGTGGTTCCACCTCGATGACGAGCGCGGTCCCGCCGTACTCGAGGAAAGGCTGGCCCCGGTGATGCACCGCCCCGTCGAGGAGCTGCGCGCCCGGCTCCCCTTCGGCCCGGCCCCGGAGATGGTCGACAAGCTGGCGGCCTTCCGCGATGCCGGGCTCCAGTGGGCCTTCGTCTGGCCGGTCGGTGACGAGCTCGAGCAGCTGCACCGCTTCAGCGAGCAGGTGATGCCGGCCTTGCGGTGAGGGACGAGTGGGCCGCTACTTCGCGCGAACCCAGCCGCTGACGTTGAACCCGAGGTCGGGCGCCTCCTGCTTCGTGCCGGGTCCACGCACCCGGTGGCCGTCGACCTTGCCGCAGACGACACCGGTGTACCGCTCGAAGTAGTCCATCGACGTCACGCCGCCGTTCGTCACGGTCCGGAACAGGCTGTCCGTGGGCTTGCCGATCCCCTGGAAGGTCAGGTCGACACGCACGGTGCCCAGACGCACGTCGTTGAGGTCGAACACCGAGACGTCACGGTGCGAGGTGAGCCGGTTGTGTGCCTGGTCGAACTGCGCCAGGTCGAAGCCGGGGTCACCGCCGAAGACGGAGTCGAGGTAGCGGCCACGGGCGAGCGTGCACGTGTTGGTCGACGGGGCACCTGCGCGCGGTGGCTTGGCTCCTGCGGGGCAGTTCCAGTCGTAGAGGCCGCCGGTGATGCCGTCGTCGTCCTCCTCGATGGTCAGCGTCCCGGTGTGCCAGTTCCCCGGCGCATCGGCGTAGCGGCCGTGGTGGGTCCAGTAGACGGTCCCGAAGTCGTACTCGTTGCCGAAGTCACCCGGCACCCAGCCCTTCGGTGGGTCGGCCACTGCCGCGGTCCCGCCGGCGATCAGCGCTCCGGCCGCCATTACGGCCACCAGCGTCGCCCGTGCCCAGGTCATACGTCGCATGTTCTCCCCCGTTCCCGAAACCCTGCTGATGCAGGGTCCGTGGAACGTAACCCCGGCACTCGGCTGCGGAGAAGGACCAGCGCCGATGACGCCCGCACGGTCCAGACCACGTCACGTGGTCGCGGTGGATCGCCGGTGGAGCCTAGGGGACTCGAACCCCGTAACCCCCTACTTGCAAAGCCCAGAGGGGCAGAGCCGCGACCATTGCGCTCGCACCGCGCGCGTGAGATGGAGTGGAGCCTAGGGGACTCGAACCCCTAACCCCCTGCTTGCAAAGCCCAGAGGAGGCAGAGCCGCTACCAATTGCGCCCCCACCGCGACGCGTGAGAAATCCAGTGGAGCCTAGGGGACTCGAACCCCTAACCCCCTGCTTGCAAAGCCCAGAGGAGGCAGAGCCGCTACCAATTGCGCCCCCACCGCGACGCGTGAGAAATCCAGTGGAGCCTAGGGGACTCGAACCCCTAACCCCCTGCTTGCAAAGCAGGTGCGCTACCAATTGCGCCAAGGCCCCGAGTGGGTGGTGGTTTCGAGACGCTCGCTGGCGCTCGCTCCTCAACCACCGATGAGCTGGGTCAGGCCTTCTCGACGGTGTCGGTGGCCTGCTGCCACAGGGCCTGCTCCTGCTTGCCCTGGTCGATCTTCTTCTTCGCGATGACGGCACCGGCGGCGGCGATCGCGACGAGCAGGATCTTCTTCATGTCCGTCATCCTCCAGCGGTGGAAAGCAGTGTGTCGAGAGTGGGCCTAAGAGGACTTGAACCTCTGACCTCTTCCTTATCAGGGAAGCGCTCTAACCGTCTGAGCTATAGGCCCGGGTGGGGCGCCATCCGCCGCGATGGCGGGTGGACCGACAGGGAAGGCTACCCGATGCCACGGGGCGCCCACAAAACGCCGTCAGTTGTCCTCGGCGAGGGTGACCTCGATGCCGCCGAGCAGGGCAGCGGCGAGGTTGTAGAGGAAGGCCCCGAGGGTCGCGATCGCGGTGATCAGGATGACGTCGAGCACGGCCACGATCATGGTGAAGCCGAGGACGCGGGAGGTGCCGGCGTACTCCTGGATGTCGAACTGCTTGCCGCTCTCGCTGCCCACCGCCTGCTGGACGATCGAGTTGATCGAGTCCCAGACGCCGGCGGCGCCGAGCACGCCCCAGATGATCGCGACGGCGACGACGAGCACGATGCCGAGGGCGATCGAGAGCAGGAACGAGGTCTTCATCACCGACCAGGCGTCGATCTGGACGAGGCGCAGCTGGGCCCGGCGACTCCGCCGGGGAGCGGGCTTGCCGCCCGACACCGGTGCCGGCGGGTTCGGCCGGCGCTTCGCCGCCTTCGCCTGGGCCCTCTGCTCGGCCTGCTGGGCCTTCTCCCGCTCGCGTGCAGACTTCTCGGCCTCACGCGAGGCCTTCTCGGCGTCGCGCTTGGCCGCGCGCTCCCGGCGGAGCTCCTCGGCGCTCTGCTTCTGCGCCTCCTTGCGGGCTTCCTTCTGGGCCTCGGCCTTCCGGGCCTCGGCCTCGTCGACCTTGGCCTGCTCCTCCGCCTCGATCAGCTCGGGCGGAGGCGGCGGCAGGATCGGCCCGCCGAGCGTACGGCGGGGAGCGATCGGGCTGTCCTTGCCGCTCTCGGACATCAGCCCTCCTCAGGCGCGGTGTCGGGACCGTCTTCCTCGGGGCCGATTGTTGCACTCTCGTCCGCGTCGTCCGAACTGTCGGTGACGTCGGCACCATCGGCGTCGACCTGATCCGCAGGCCCGTCCGCTGCCTCGGCACCTGCCTCGGCCACGGCCTCCTCGACGGCCTCCTCGACCTCCGCGTCCTTCTCCACGCTGCGAGCGACGACGGCCACGCTGTCGTCCCCCTTGGGCGTCACGAAACGCACGCCCATGGTGGAGCGACCGGTCGGCCGGAAGTTCTCGTCGATCGGGCTGCGCACGACCTGGCCACCCGAGGTGATCGAGAGGATCTCGTCGCCCTCGACCACGATGAAGGCACCGACCAGTCCGCCGCGGTCCTCGTTGGCCAGCGACATCGCCTTGATGCCGAGGCCACCGCGTGACTGGGTGCGGTAGTCGTTGATGCGGGTGCGCTTGGCGAAGCCACCGTCGGTGATCGTGAAGACGTACTGCTCCGCCACCTCGGGCGAGTCCTCCGCGTCGCCCTCCACGGCCTCCTCGGCCGCCACCTGCTCGGCCCGGATCACCGACATCGAGAGCAGCGAGTCACCGTCGCGGAACTTCATGCCGCGCACGCCGCTCGTCGCACGACCCATCGGGCGCAGCTGGTCGTCGTCGGCGGTGAACCGGATGGCCTGCCCCTTGCGGGAGACCAGCAGGATGTCGTCGTCGGCGTTGACCAGCTCGGCCCCGATCAGCTCGTCGTCCTCCTCGCGGAAGTTGATCGCGATCACGCCGGCCTGACGCGGGCTGTTGTAGTCCGACAGGTTGGTCTTCTTGACCAGGCCCGCGCGCGTGGCGAGCACGAGGTACGGCGCCTGCTCGTAGTCGCGGATCGCCAGCACCTGCGCGATCTCCTCGTCGGGCTGGAACGAGAGCAGTCCGGCCACGTGACCACCCTTGGCGTCGCGCGACGTCTCGGGCAGGTTGTAGGCCTTGGTCCGGTAGACGCGCCCGGCCGTGGTGAAGAACAGCAGCCAGTGGTGGTTGGAGGTCGCCATGAAGTGCTGCACGACGTCGTCACCCTTGAGGGTGGCTCCGCGCACGCCCTTCCCGCCGCGTCGCTGCGTGCGGTAGTTGCTGGCGAGGGTCCGCTTGGCGTAGCCGCCGCGGGTGATCGTGACGACGAGCTCCTCGTCGGGGATCAGGTCCTCCATCGAGAGGTCGCCGTCGGCCGCGATGATCTGGGTACGGCGGTCGTCGCCGTACTTCTCCACGATCGCGGCCAGCTCCTCGCTGACGATCGTCCGCTGGCGCGACTCGTTGGCCAGGATGTCCTCGAGGTCGGCGATCTCCAGCTCGATCTCGGCCAGGTTGTCGATGATGCGCTGGCGCTCGAGGGCGGCCAGGCGGCGCAGCTGCATGTCCAGGATCGCGTTGGCCTGGATCTCGTCGATCTCCAGCAGCTCGATCAGGCCCTGACGGGCGTCGTCGACCTCCGGGGACCGGCGGATCAGGGCGATCACCTCGTCGAGCATGTCCAGCGCCTTGACCAGGCCGCGCAGGATGTGGGCGCGACGCTCGGCCTCGGCGAGGCGGAAGCGGGTGCGACGCTGGATGACCTCGATCTGGTGGTCCACCCAGGCGCTGATGAACTGGTCGATGCTCAGCGTGCGCGGCACACCGTCGACCAGCGCGAGCATGTTCGCGCTGAAGTTGGTCTGCAGCTCGGTGTGCTTGAGCAGGTTGTTGAGCACCACCCGGGCCACGGCGTCGCGCTTGAGCACGACGACGAGGCGCTGTCCGGTGCGGCCCGAGGAGTCGTCGCGGACGTCGGCGATGCCCTGCACCTTGCCGGCGTCGGCGAGCTCGGCGATCTTCAGGGCGAGGTTGTCGGGGTTGACCATGTAGGGCAGCTCGGTGATCGACAGGCAGGTGCGTCCCTTGCTGTCCTCGTCGATCTCGATGACCGCGCGCTGGGTGACCGAGCCACGACCGGTGCGGTAGGCCTGCTCGATCCCGTCGCGGCCCACGATCAGGGCGCCGTTGGGGAAGTCGGGGCCCTTGATCCGCTCGATCAGCGCGTCCTGGAGCTCCTCGCGGGAGGCGTCGGGGTGCTCGAGCGCCCACTGGGCACCGGACGCGACCTCCTTGAGGTTGTGCGGCGGGATGTTCGTGGCCATGCCGACCGCGATGCCCGCCGAGCCGTTGACCAGCAGGTTGGGGTAGCGCGACGGCAGCACCGTCGGCTCCTGCGACCGGCCGTCGTAGTTCGGCTGGAAGTCGACGGTGTCCTGCTCGATGTCGCGGACCATCTCGAGGGCCAGCGGCGCCATCCGGCACTCGGTGTACCGCATGGCCGCAGCCGCGTCGTTGCCCGGCGAGCCGAAGTTGCCCTGGCCGTGGATCAGCGGCGCGCGCATCACCCAGGGCTGGGCGAGGCGCACGAGGGTGTCGTAGATCGCGGTGTCGCCGTGCGGGTGGTACTGACCCATGACGTCACCGACGACGCGCGAGCACTTCGAGAAGCCGCGGTCGGGGCGGTAGCCGCCGTCGTACATCGCATAGAGCACGCGCCGGTGCACCGGCTTGAGCCCGTCGCGCACGTCAGGCAGCGCCCGGCCGACGATGACCGCCATCGCGTAGTCGATGTAGGCCTGCTGCATCTCGTCGCGCAGCTCCACCACGCGCACGCGCGGGTTGTCCTCGGGTCCCTCCGGTCCGCCTGGGCCTTCGGTGGTGTTCTCAGTCATTCACTGTCCTTCGGTGACGTACGTCGAATCAGGGCCGGAGCACTCAGATGTCCAAGAACCTGACGTCCTTGGCGTTGCGCTGGATGAAGGAGCGACGTTGCTCGACGTCCTCGCCCATCAGCACGGAGAACATCTCGTCGGCCTGCGCGGCGTCCTCGATGCTGACCTGGAGCATCAGCCGCTGGCTGGGGTCCATCGTCGTCTCCCACAGCTCCTCGGCGTTCATCTCACCGAGGCCCTTGTAGCGCTGCACGGGGTTCTCCTTGGGCAGCTTCTTGCCCTGGGCGAGGCCGTCGCGCATCAGCAGGTCGCGCTCGGCGTCGGAGTAGACGAACTCGTGGTCGGCCGGCTTGTTCCAGCGCAACCGGTAGAGCGGCGGCTGCGCCATGTAGACGTAGCCGTTCTCGATCAGCGGCTTCATGAACCGGAACAGCAGCGTCAGCAGCAGGGTGTTGATGTGGTGGCCGTCGACGTCGGCGTCGGCCATCAGCACGATCTTGTGGTAGCGCAGCTTGTCGAGGGTGAACTCCTCGTGCACCCCGGTGCCGAGCGCGGAGATGATCGCCTGCACCTCCTGGTTGGCCAGGACCTTGTCGATGCGCGCCTTCTCGACGTTGAGGATCTTGCCGCGGATCGGCAGGATCGCCTGGATCCGCGGGTCACGACCCTGTCGCGCCGAGCCACCCGCCGAGTCGCCCTCGACGATGAAGACCTCGCACTCCTCGGGGTTGGTCGACTGGCAGTCGCTGAGCTTGCCGGGCAGGCCCCCGCCGCCGAGCAGTCCCTTGCGGGAACGGGCCAGGTCGCGCGCCTTGCGGGCCGCCATCCGGGCCGAGGCCGCGGCCTGCGCCTTGCGCACGATGTCCTTGCCCTCGGCCGGGTTCTTCTCCAGCCACTCGCCGAGCTGGTCGTTGACGACCCGCTGGACGAAGCCCTTGGCCTCGGTGTTGCCGAGCTTGGTCTTGGTCTGGCCCTCGAACTGCGGGTTGGCCAGCTTGATCGAGATGATCGCGGTCAGGCCCTCGCGGATGTCGTCACCCGAGACGCGGTCCTCGCGCTTCTTGATCAGGCCCCACTCCTCGCCCCAGTTGTTGATCAGCGAGGTGAGCGACGCTCGGAAGCCCTCTTCGTGGGTGCCGCCCTCGTGGGTGTTGATCGTGTTGGCGAAGGTGTGCACGGACTCCTGGTAGGAGGTGTTCCACTGCATCGCCAGCTCGAGGCTCATGTGGTTCTCGGCCGACTCGGCGGTCTCGGCCTCGAAGTTGATGATGCTCGGGTTGGCCTTGTCCTTGCGGCGGTTGAGGTGCTCGACGTAGTCGACCAGGCCGCGCTCGTACTTGAACCGGCGCTCCATCCCGCCGGTGGCGGTGCCGTGCAGCGCGTCCGAGCCGGCGTTGTCGACCTCGTTGTCGACGGTCTCGTCCTGGACGGCGTCGATCACCGAGGCGGCCGCGGACCGTTCGTCGCGTACGACGATCTCGAGGCCCTTGTTGAGGAAGGCCATCTCGCGGAACCGGTTGGCCAGGGTCTCGAAGGAGTAGTTGGTCGTCTCGAAGATGTCGTCGTTGGCCCAGAACCGCGTGGTGGTGCCGGTCTCGTCGGTGGGCTCGCGCTGCTCGAGCGGTCCGGTCGGCACGCCCATCTCGAAGGCCTGGAACCAGGTGAACCCGTCGCGCTTGATCTCGACCTCGACCCGCTTCGAGAGCGCGTTGACGACCGAGACACCCACGCCGTGCAGACCACCGGAGACCTTGTAGCCGCTGCCGCCGAACTTGCCGCCGGCGTGCAGCACCGTCAGCACGACGGTGACGGCCGGGAGCTCCTGGCCCGGGGGGATGTCGACCGGGATGCCGCGACCGTTGTCGCTGACCTGGACGCCGCCGTCCTCGAGGATGGTGACCTCCACCCGGTCGCAGTAGCCGGCCAGCGCCTCGTCGACGGAGTTGTCCACGACCTCCGAGACCAGGTGGTGCAGGCCGCGTTCACCGGTGGACCCGATGTACATGCCGGGACGCTTGCGGACCGCCTCGAGACCCTCGAGGACCTGGATGGCACTCGCGTCGTAGGAGCCTTCCTTGACCGCGTGCCCTTCGAGGATGCTGGCCGGGACCACGTCCGGAACGGGGGGCAGGTCGGGGATCCCTGAATGGTCGGTGGGCTGCTCTTCGGGCTGCTCTTCTGGGGCGGACACTGCGTCGGTGGTCTCGTCGGCCACGAAGTTCCTCTTCTGCTGTGCGCCCACCCGCTCGGGAGCGGCTGGACGGGCTTTTTGGCAACACAATGGCCGCCTCACGGGTGGGTCGGCGACCAGTGCTCAGTCTACCCGTCAGCGCCCCACAATCACGTGTGCTGCCCAGGTTTTGGGGGGATCCGGCCCCAAAACCGCCTCTCAGAGGCCCGGAACCGGCCCGGAAAGCCCGTGGCAGGGGTGCGTCCGACTCCCCATACGGCCGTGGGGGCGTCTGGGGCCTTCTGGAGGCGCCCAGCGGCAGCCTCAGCCGTAGGTGTCGCGCGGGCCCCGGCCCTTGACCCGCAACCGGCCCTTGGTCCACGAGGGAGCCCGGGGTCCGTCGACGTCGATCACGCGGACCGTCTCGTCCCCGAGCACCTCGTTGAGGCGGCGTACGACGGTCGGCGCGAGGTTCTTCATCTCCACCGCCCACGCGGTGGAATCGGTCCTCACCAGCAGCCGGCCGTCCGCGTAGGACACCGGTGTCACGTGCTGGGCGACCTCGCGCCCGACGATCGCGTCCCAGCGCGAGAAGACCCCGTGCACCCGCAGCTCGGTCTCCCAGCCCTGGTCCTCGACGAACCGTCCCAGGGTGACGTCGATCGCCTGGGGATCACGGTCGTCGGGGTGCGCGCCACTGCTCTGGGTGTCGCGCCGCTTGCGGCGCCGGTTGCCGGGCAGGGTCGCGCGGGCCCCGGTCTTGCCGGCCAGTCCCCGGGCGATCGAGCGCGCGAGCTCGAGCCCGGTCGGCTGGTGCTCCTCCTCCTCGGGTCGCACCTCCTCCGGCACCGGCTGCTCCTCGTCACCCAACCGGGGTCACCTCCCCGTCGGCGACCTCGAACCGGCGGCCGCGCAGCGCCTCGGGGATGTCGTCGAGCACCGCCGCGGTGACCAGCACCTGCTCGGCGCCGGCCACCAGCTCGGCCAGCTGCGTACGGCGACCCGAGTCGAGCTCGGCGAACACGTCGTCGAGGATCAGCACGGGGTCGTCGCCGGTCGCACGGAGCAGCTCGTACGACGCCAGCCGCATCGCCAGCGCGAAGGACCACGACTCCCCGTGGCTCGCGTAGCCCTTGACCGGGAGCTCCCCCAGCGAGCAGACCAGGTCGTCGCGGTGCGGTCCCACCAGCGAGACCCCGCGGTCGAGCTCGTCGGGGCGGCGGCGCTCGATCTCGGCCAGCATCGCGGCCTCGAGGTCGTCGGTCGCCGGCTCGAAGCTCGGCTTGTAGGCCATCGAGGCGTCGTCGCGGGTGGCCCCCCGCGCGACCGCCTCGTAGGCCTTGCCCAGCAGCGGGTTGAGGTCCTCGACCAGCCGGCCCCGCGAGGTCATGATCTCCGCTCCGAGCCGGGCCAGCCGCTCGTCCCACACCTCCAGCGTCGACAGCGCAGCCTCGGCCGAGGAGCCCCGCACCCGGGCGGTCTTGAGCAGTGAGTTGCGCTGCTTGAGCACCCGGTCGTAGTCGGTGCGGGTGCCGGCGTAGCGCGCGCCCTGGTGGAGCACCAGCAGGTCGTCGGCGAACTTGCGCCGCTCGGTCGGGTCGCCCTTGACCAGCGCGAGGTCGTCGGGGGCGAACAGCACCGTGCGCACCAGCCCGAGCAGCTCCTTGGCGCGCGGCAGCTGGCCGCGGTTGATCCGGGCCCGGTTGGACTTGCCGGGGTTGATCTCGACCTCGAGCACGGCCCGCCGGTCGTCACGCATGACGGCCGCCCGCACGACGGCCTGGTCGGCACCGCGGCGGACGAGCGGGAGGTCGGCGGCCACCCGGTGGGAGCTGAGCCGGGAGAGGTAGTCGATCGCCTCGACGATGTTGGTCTTCCCCTGCCCGTTGCGCCCCACGAAGGAGGTCACGCCCGGCTCGAGATCGACCTCCAGGGCCGGATAGGAGCGGAAGTCGTGCAGTGAGAGGTGGGCGACGTACAAGCGCCCTACTTGTCGGCGGGTGAGTCGACGTCGGCCGTGGTGGGCGGGGCCTTGGCGCCGGTGGTGGCGTGACCACCGAAGCCCTTGCGCATCGCCGAGACGGCCTTCATCGCGGGGCTGTCGTCCTGGCGCGAGCTGAACCGCGCGAACAGCGAGGAGGCGATGACGTGCATGGGTACGGCGTTGTCGATCGCGGCCTCGACGGTCCACCGGCCCTCGCCGGAGTCCTCGGCGTAGCCGCGGATCTGGTCGAGGTGACCGTCCTCCTTGAGCGCCGCGACCAGCAGGTCGAGCAGCCAGGAGCGGATCACGGTGCCCTCGCGCCAGGAGTCGAAGACCTCGGTCACGTTGTCGACCAGGTCGACCTTCTCGAGCAGCTCCCAGCCCTCGGCATAGGCCTGCATCATGGCGTACTCGATGCCGTTGTGAACCATCTTGGCGAAGTGGCCGGCACCCGGCGTCTTGCCGGCGTGCACCATGCCCGCATCACCCTCGGGCTTGAGCGCCTCGAAGGCCGGCAGCACCTTCTCGACGTCCTCGTCCGGGCCGCCGTACATCAGCGCGTAGCCGTTCTCCAGACCCCAGACACCGCCGGAGACACCGCAGTCGACGAAGCCGATGCCCTTGGTGGCCAGGTGCTCGGCGTTGGCCTGGTCGTCGGTCCAGCGCGAGTTGCCGCCGTCGACCACGAGGTCACCCTCGCCCAGGAGCTCACCGAGCTCGCGGACCGTGTCGCGCGTCGGGTCACCGGCCGGCACCATCACCCAGACGACCTTCGGGCCCTTCACCACTGGGCAGCTTCTCGACCATCGCCGCGAGGCTGTCGGCGTCACTGAGCTCCGGGTTGCGGTCGAAGCCGATGACGGTGTGGCCGGCGTTGCGCAGGCGGGTGCGCATGTTGCCGCCCATCTTCCCGAGGCCGACGAGTCCGATGTCCATGCGGTGATCTCCTGTGCAGGTCGGGGGTGGGTTCAGGAGAGGAGGCGACGAGGCATCAGCAGGTAGCGGAAGTCGCTGTCCGCTTCTCCCTCGAGCGAGTCCACACCTGAGAGTACGACGGGCTTGGAGGCCTGCGTGAAGGCGAGTTCCACGAACGGCGACTCGATGGCGGTCAGCCCGTCGAGGAGGTACGCCGGGTTGAACCCGGTCGTGATGTCGTCGCCGGTGACGTGGGCCTCGAGCGACTCGCTGGCCATCGCCTCCTCGCCGGACCCGGCGTCGAGGGTCAGCAGTCCCTCGGCGAAGGCGAGCTGCACCGCGGTGTTGCGCTCGGCGACCAGCGAGACGCGCTTGACCGCCTCGACCAGGACGGCCTTGTCGACCCGCGCGACGGTCAGGTGCTCGCTGGGGAACAGCGAGCGCACCTTCGGGAAGTCGCCGTCGAGCAGCCGGGTCGTCGTACGACGCACGCCGCCGCCGGCGGACCCCTCGAAGCCGATGATGCCCTCGCCCGCGCCACCCGCACCCGCGTTGGACAGGGCGATCGAGATCTCGCTGCCGCCGACCAGCGCCTTGGCCGTGTCGGCGAGCACCTTGGCCGGCACCAGCGCGGCCGCGTCGATGTCGGGGGCCGAGGGCGACCAGGTCAGCTCGCGCTGGGAGAGCCGGAACCGGTCGGTGGCCAGCATCGCGATCGAGTCGCCGTCGAGCTCGAGCCGCACGCCGGTGAGCACCGGGAGCATGTCGTCGCGGCCCGCGGCGGTGACCGCCTGGGCCACGGCGTAGGAGAACACCGCGCTGCCGACGGTGCCACGCGTCTCCGGCATCTGCGGCAGCGTCGGGTAGTCCTCGACCGGCATCGTCTGGAGGCTGAACCGCGCGGAACCGCAGGTCAGCGTCACCTTCGGACCGTCGATGACCATGTCGACCGGCTTGTTGGGCAGGCTGCGGCAGATGTCGGCGAGCAGTCGGCCCGAGACCAGCGCCCGGCCTTCCTCGCTGATGTCGGCGTTCAGGGTGGCCCGGGCGGAGGTCTCGTAGTCGAAGGTCGAGAGCCGCAGGCCCTCGCCGGCGTCGCCCCCCTCGTCACCCAGGGACCCCGCCTCGATCAGGAGACCGGCGAGCACGGGTGCGCTCGGCCGGATCGGGAGCGCGCGGGCCGTCCAGGCAACGGCATCGGCGAGAACGTCACGTTCGACGCGGAACTTCACGGATGGTTCCTCTCCATCTCAGTACTTCGGCTGCGGGGCACGGCGTCGGTGTCTGGGTCGCTGACTGAGCCGGGGTGAGCATCCTGCCACGCGGGAGGTTCTCCACACAGGGCGGAACGCACCGGTTGTTGCACGACGAGGAATCAATTGGAATTTCGTCGTAGTAGTAGGGGCGGTGGATTCTGTGGACAACCCCGATCCGTGCAGGTCAGGCCCGCAGAAGTTGTGAGCTCGCGACTGTGGACGGCGCCGGGCGGAACCACAACTTCCTGTGGTTCGCGCCGGCGGGTGTGGGCGGCGTACGCGGACTGTCCACACGTCGTCCAGATGCGGGTCCACCGGAATTGGCCTGACGAACCACATCTTGCACCGTTGTCATTCAGGACTGTTTCGCCTGCTGCTTGATCCGGGTGGTCAGCTCGGTGACCTGGTGGAAGACGTTGCGTCGCTCGGCGAGGTCCTTGCGGATCCGTCGGTCGGCGTTCATCACCGTGGTGTGGTCGCGCCCGCCGAACTGCTGGCCGATCTTGGGCAGCGAGAGCTCGGTGAGCTCGCGACACAGGTACATCGCGATCTGGCGCGCCGTCACCAGGGCCCGGGTGCGGCTCGGGCCGCAGAGGTCCTCGATCGAGAAGCCGAAGTACGACGCCGTCTGGGCGATGATCAGCCCGGCCGTGACCTCGGGCTCGCCGCCCTCGGGGATCAGGTCCTTCAGCACGATCTCGGCCAGGGTCATGTCGACCTCTTGCTGGTTGATGCTGGCGAACGCCGTGACCCGGATCAGCGCACCCTCGAGCTCGCGGATGTTGGTCTGGATGCGCGAGGCGATGAACTCCAGCACGTCGGCCGGCGCGGAGAGCCGGTCGGCGGCGGCCTTCTTGCGCAGGATCGCGATGCGGGTCTCCAGGTCGGGGGGCTGTACGTCGGTCAGCAGGCCCCACTCGAACCGGTTGCGCAGCCGGTCCTCGAGCTGGGTGAGCCGCTTGGGCGGCCGGTCGGAGCTGATCACGATCTGCTTGTTGGCGTTGTGCAGCGTGTTGAAGGTGTGGAAGAACTCCTCCTGCGTCTGCTGCTTGCCCTCGAGGAACTGGATGTCGTCGACCAGGAGCACGTCGACGTCGCGGTAGCGGCGCTGCAGGGCGGCCGTGTTGGCGTCCTTGATCGCGTTGATCACGTCGTTGGTGAACGCCTCGGAGGAGACGTAGCGGATCTTGGCGCCGGTCCAGAGGTTGCGGACGTAGTGACCGATCGCGTGCAGCAGGTGGGTCTTGCCGAGCCCGGAGTCGCCGTACACCAGCAGCGGGTTGTAGGCCTTGCCCGGCGCCTCGGCCACGGCCACGGCCGCCGCGTGGGCGAACCGGTTGGAGGAGCCGATCACGAAGGTCTCGAAGGAGTAGCGCGGGTTCAGCGGGCTGTCCGGGATGCCGGTCGCCAGCGAGGCGGAGACGCTCTTTGTCGACAAATCACTGTGGCGACTTGTCGAGGAATGGCTGTGTCGGTCGGGCGAGGACGGGCCCTGGTCGCCGTGGCGGGCCGGCGGCTGCTCGGCCCGGTCGGTGTGCGAGCCGCTGTCGGGGTCGTGGTGGTCACCGTGGGCGAGTCCCAGCGGGCTGGCCGGGCGCGTCCGGCGACGTCGGCCTCGAGCGTCGGGTCGACGCTCACGGCGAGGCGGACCGGCTTGCCGAGCCGCTCGCTGAGCGTGTCCTCGATGCGGGTGCGCAGCCGGCCCTCGAGCTGGTTGCGGGTGAACTCGTTGGGAACCGCCACCACCGCGGTGTTCTCCGCGAGCATCAGCGGCTTGCTGGAGGTGAGCCACACCCGTTGGTTGGGTGGCAGGTTGTCGACGATGCCGGGCCAGAGGACCTCGAGCTGACTCGCCTGGGGCTTCTCCGCCCCGGATCCGGTGCTGCCTGGACTGGTCCCTGTGCCCTGTGCTGCATCCACGCCCCGTCGCGCTCCCATTCCTTGGTTGCTGCCCTGCTGCAGGCCTGGGGACGTTACCCCCACGACTCCACACCTTTGTCCACAGGTTGTGCAATATCGAAGGATGTCCCTTTTGGGGCTCCGCCTCAGACTCCCGTGCTTGCTCCCGTTGCCACCCGAGCCCGTGGAGTCCCGTCAGACGCCAGTCGTCCGACCACGTCCTCGGTGCGACCTGTCCGCCGAGAAGAGGGTGAACCGCGAATGCCCAGTCCCTGTGGGCGAATCCCGCACTGTGGGGCTACCCGGAAGAGCGACACTAACGACTTCGCGGCCTGTGGATCAACCGGTTGTCCACAGGCTCTGGCCCAGTTGTCCCCAGGTTGCGGCGTGTCGCGACCGGACACGCGGAGACTGTGCGAGGTTGGCCCGTCGCGGCCGAATTGACCCTGTCCTCGCGCACCGCGTACCGTTGGCGGGTCCCACCGGCGTCGACCGGTGCCGCATGTCCATGACAGTCCGTCCTCACTGGTCGTTTCATGGGCGAGCGGTGCCAGTTGACCCACAACTGGCGATGATGCTCGCACGACGCGACCCGGTGGACGCCACTGTTGTTACGCAAGCCCCCTGAGTGGAGTGAATTACGTTGAGCAAGCGCACGTTCCAGCCGAACAACCGGCGCCGGCACAAGACCCACGGTTTCCGTCTGCGCATGCGCACTCGTGCCGGCCGCGCGATCCTGTCCTCCCGCCGTCGCAAGGGCCGCAACCGCCTCGCCGCCTGAGGCTGGGGCCTGAGCAAGCATCCGCTCGTGCTCTCCTCCAGCAATCGCCTGACCTCGCCTGTCCACTTCCGCGAGGTCGTACGCCGCGGCCGTCGCCGCGGCGGTCAGCTCCTGGTCGTCCACCTCTGGGCCTCGACGGGTCCCGTCCTGCCCGGTGCCGCGCCGGCCGAGCCCCGCGTGGGCTTCGTCGTCTCCAAGGCCGTCGGGCCCGCGGTCACCCGCAACCTGGTCAAGCGCCGCCTGCGCCACCTGTGCCGCGAGCGGATCACCTCCTTGCCACCTGGGAGCATGCTGGTGGTCCGGGCGCTGCCGGCGGCCGCGGTGGCCGGCTACGAGGAGCTCGCAGCCGAGCTGGACCGCTGCCTGTCCAAGGTGAGCGCGACCACAGATGTTTCGGCGAAGGCGGTGATCAGCGGGTGAAGTTCCTGCTGATCCGCCTTCTGCGCGGATATCGGTTCCTGATCAGCCCGCTCTACGGGCAGGTGTGTCGTTACCACCCGACCTGCTCGGCCTACGCCCTCGAGGCGATCACCGTCCATGGGAGCGCCAAGGGCTCCTGGCTCGCCGTACGCCGTGTGCTGCGCTGCCACCCCTGGGCGCTGGGTGGATATGACCCCGTACCTCCCCGTTCGAAGATGACCCAAGGAGTCTGAGTGGAGTTCTTCACCGACATCGGCGGCTTCATCCTGAAGCCGCTGTACTTCCTGGTGAGCGCGATCATGCTCGGCTGGCACCAGATCTGGGGTGCCATCTTCGGTCCCGCCTCGGGTGCGTCGTGGGCCCTGTCGATCATCGGTCTGACCGTGACGATCCGGGCGCTGATGATCCCGTTGTTCGTCAAGCAGATCAAGAGCAGCCGCAACATGCAGCTGCTGCAGCCGCGGGTCAAGGAGCTGCAGAAGAAGTACGGCCACGACCGCGAGCGCCTCGCCCAGGAGACGATGGCGCTCTACCGGGAGACGAAGACGAACCCGTTCGCCTCGTGCCTGCCGCTGATCATCCAGATGCCGTTCTTCCTGGCGCTGTTCCGGATGATCGACCAGGCGGCCAAGAACGGTGAGGGCCGCGGGCTGCTCACCGACACCCAGGCCCAGCAGCTGCGTGACGCCGAGATCTTCGGGGTCAAGATCTCCGCCTCGTTCACCAGCGCCGACGGCGACGTCCGGGTGCAGATCTTCGCCGCGATCCTGGTGGTGGCGATGACCCTGACCACCTTCTTGACCCAGCGTCAGCTGATGAGCAAGAACATGCCGGCCGACGCGCTCACCGGTCCCGTACGCCCAGCAGCAGAAGCTGCTCCTCTACGTGCTCCCCCTCGTCTTCGCCGTCGGCGGCATCGCCTTCCCGATCGGCGTGCTCCTGTACTGGACCACCTCCAACCTCTGGACGATGGGCCAACAGTTCTACGTGATCCGCAACAACCCGGCGCCCAACACCGAGGCCGCCCGGGCCAAGGAAGCGCGCGACGAGGCGAAGCGCAAGCGCAAGGGCCTGCCCGCGGTCGACTCGGCCACGGTCGAGATCGACCGACACGCGTCGAGCCCGAGAAGCCGGCGCCGCGGCAGCAGCCCAAGAAGCAGTCGCGCTCCCAGCGCAAGAAGGGCGGCGGTGGAGGCGGCAACAAGCCTCCCGCTTCCGGCCCCAAGAACGAGTGACCCAACCCCCGAGCAGAGTGGGAGACACCCATGAGTGAGCCAGTGAACGAGACCGCGCCCGAAACCCCGACCGAGGTTCCGGCCGACGCAGCACCCGAGGTCGCGCCTGAGGTCGAGCCCGAGTCGGCCCCCGAGGACAGCGTGGACACCGACGAGGTCGCGCCCGCGACCGAGCCGGTCGACGATGACGACGAGAGCGACGACGAGGCCGACGACGACCGACGACGACACCGACGACGAGGACGAGGTCGACGACGCGGACGACTCGGACGAGACGGACCGCCCCGCCCGCCGCAAGCGGCTCGAGCAGGAGGGCGAGATCGCGGCCGACTACCTCGAGGAGCTGCTCGAGATCACCGACCTCGACGGCGACCTGGACATGGACGTCGAGGGCGACCGGGCCACGGTGTCGATCGTCGGCGCCAACCTGCCGATGCTCGTGGGCGACAACGGCGAGGTGCTCGAGGCGCTCCAGGAGCTGACCCGGCTGGCGGTCTACCGCGAGACCGGCGAGCGGTCGCGGCTGATGCTCGACGTGAGCGGACACCGCGCCGACCGTCGTACGGCGCTGGAGGAGCAGGCGGCCAAGATCGTCGCCGAGGTCAAGGAGTCCGGCGAGCAGGCGTCCCTGGAGCCGATGACGCCGTTCGAGCGCAAGGTGGTGCACGACGTCGTCGCCGCCGCCGGCCTGAAGTCGGAGTCCGAGGGGTCCGAGCCGCGGCGTTACGTCGTGGTGCTCCCCGCATGACCCCAGCCCGTGTCTGAGCACGTTTCACGTGAAACACCTCCCGCGCCGCCCAGCGCGCGGGAGGTGTTTTCACATGCGCTGCCGACGGCGGAGGCATTCGCGGACCTGCTGACCACCGAGGCGACCGTGCGGGGCCTGATCGGTCCGCGCGAGGTGCCGCGGCTCTGGGAGCGGCACATCCTGAACTGCGCGGTGATCACCGAGCGGATGCCCGAGGGCAGCTCGGTCTGCGACATCGGCAGCGGCGCGGGCCTGCCCGGCCTGGTGGTCGCGATCCGTCGTCCGGATCTTTCTGTGACTTTGTTGGAGCCACTGCTGCGTCGCACCACGTTTCTGGAGCTCGCCGTGTCCAGAATGGGTCTCGACAACGTGACCGTCCATCGGGGACGGGCCGAGGAGCTTCACGGGGATGCAGTGTTCGATGTGGTGACATCGCGAGCGGTGGCACCGATGGACCGGCTGGCACGCTGGTCGCTCCCCCTCGTGCGGCCCGGTGGTCTGTTCCTGGCGATGAAGGGCTCGTCCGCAGCCGACGAGCTGGACGGCGCCGCCAAGGTGCTGCGCCGCCTGGGCGGGACCGACGCCCATGTCGAGACCCTCGGCGGTCAGTGGCTGGAGCCACCGGTGACGGTGGTCAGTGTGAGGGCCCGATGACCTCGGAACCGCAGGTCAGCGAGCGGCGGCTGGGCTGGTCGCGGCGAGTACGCCGAAAGTTATCCACCGATGAGGGATGGCCAATTGAGCCTAAGAATCCACAGGCGGGGCCTGCTTTTCCACAGGGAGACCCCGTTTCACGTGAAACAGATCATGAGGACAACGTCGTGAACCAGTCGGAGACAGCACCCGTGACGACCACCCCCGCACCCGCGAACAGTCACCCCGATGACCCCCGATTCCGGGACGACCACCGCTCAGACGGTGCCGGAACAGGCGCTCCGCCCCCGGGTGCGCACCGCGGCCGAGATGGCGGAGGAGCCGGCCACCTACGACGAGTCCACGCCGATGGCCCGGGCGGTGGCGCAGCAGCTGCTGGTGCGGCAGGGCGTGCCGTACGGCGCTCCCCTCCCGCGCCCCGACCACACCCGGGTGATGGTGGTGGCCAACCAGAAGGGCGGGGTCGGCAAGACCACCACGGCCGTGAACATGGCCGCCGCGCTCGCCCAGCACGGGCTGCGGGTGCTGGTCATCGACCTGGACCCCCAGGGCAACGCCTCCACCGCCCTCGCCACCGAGCACGAGCGCGGCACCCTGTCGACGTACGACGTGCTCGTCGACGGCACCCCGCTCGCCGACGTGGTCCAGCCGCACCCGTCGCTCCCGAACCTCTGGGTGGCCCCGGCGACCATCGACCTCGCCGGCGCGGAGATCGAGCTGGTCAGCGTGGTGGCGCGGGAGAGCCGGCTGCGCAAGGCGATCGCCGCGCACCCGCAGGTCGGGGAGACCGAGGACCGCTACGACTACGTGCTCATCGACTGCCCGCCCTCGCTCGGGCTGCTCACCCTGAACGCCCTGGTGGCCGGCGCGGAGATGATGATCCCGATCCAGGCGGAGTACTACGCGCTGGAGGGTCTGGGTCAGCTGCTCGAGACCGTCGAGATGGTCAAGACGCACCTCAACCAGGATCTCGAGGTCAGCACCATCCTGATCACGATGTACGACTCGCGCACCAACCTCGCGGCCGGCGTCGCCGCGGAGGTGCGCGACCACTTCTCCGGCCAGGTGCTCAGGACCTCGATCCCGCGCTCGGTGCGGGTCTCCGAGGCGCCGAGCTACGGCCAGAGCGTGATGACCTACGACCCCGGATCCCCGGGGGCGCTCAGCTATCTCGAAGCCGCGCGTGAGCTGGCCCGCCGGGGTGCCGGCACCCACCAGGAAGGAACCCGATGAACCAGTCCACCCAGCGTCCCGCCCGCAAGGGCCTCGGCCGCGGCCTCGGATCGCTGATCCCCACGGCGCCGCCGGAGCAGGTCACCGAGGAGTCCAGTCCGGGTCGCCACTCCGCGGAGGCCGGGTCGAACGGTGGCGGCGTGGCCACCCTGACCGAGCAGCGCCAGGCCCCGCCCGAGACGCGTCGACCGCGCGGCTCGAGGCGAGCGCGGACGGGCCGGCCGAGGTGGCCGGCGCCTACTTCGCCGAGCTCCCCGTCGGCGCGATCACGCCCAACCCGCGCCAGCCGCGCCAGGTCTTCGAGGAGGAGGCGATGGCCGAGCTGGTGCACTCGGTCAAGGAGATCGGGCTGCTCCAGCCCATCGTGGTACGCCGCACCGGCGACTCGTCGTACGAGCTGATCATGGGGGAGCGCCGCTGGCGGGCCACCCAGGAGGCCGGCCTGGAGACGATCCCGGCGATCGTGCGCCAGACCGACGACGAGGCGATGCTGCGTGACGCCCTCCTGGAGAACCTGCACCGCTCCCAGCTGAACCCGCTGGAGGAGGCGGCGGCCTACCGGCAGCTGCTCGACGACTTCGGCTGCACCCACGACGAGCTCGCGGGCCGGATCGGGCGCAGCCGTCCTCAGATCAGCAACACCCTGCGGCTGCTGAACCTGTCTCCTGCCGTCCAGCGTCGCGTAGCCGCCGGCGTGATCAGCGCAGGACACGCCCGGGCCCTGCTCGGCGTGACCGAGCCGGCCAGCCAGGACCGGCTCGCCGGTCGGGTCGTCTCCGAGGGCATCTCGGTGCGCGGGCTCGAGGAGCTGGTGGCCGTCGGCGAGCACGGCGAGGACGCCGACGAGTCTCCCGCCGTACGCCCCGCCCGGCCGTCGGCCCCGGGCCTGAAGGAGATCGACGACCGCCTCAGCGACCGGCTCGAGACCCGGGTCAAGGTCTCGCTGGGGCGCAACAAGGGCAAGATCGCGATCGAGTTCGCCTCGCTGAGCGACCTCGAGCGGATCGTCTCGATCATCGACCCGCGCAACCGGGACGACAGGCCGATCTAGACGACTCGACCGACAGATCGATGAAGCGATTCATCGATTTGTCGACAAAGAGATCAAGGCATCAACCGACGGCGGGGTCGTCGTCCTGGTCGGTCTGCGCGGCCGGCTTCGCCTTGCGGGCAGCCCGCTTCGCCTTCTCCTCGGCGTCCATCTCCAGCGCGCGCTGGGGCGTGGGGGCCGAGCCTCCTCGTGAGGCCGGCAGCCACCAGGACCCGGGAGGCTGCTCCTCGTCGGGGTAGGCGTCGATCGCCTCGTCGAGGAGGGTCTGCAGCCGCTTGTGCAGCTCCTCGGTCTCGGCGACCGGGTCGGCGCCGTCGGGGTACATCGGCTCACCGACCCGGATCCCGATGGTCTTGCCGCGCGAGAAGTCGCGCGGGTGGTCCTTGGTCATCAGCCGCTGGGTGCCCCACAGCGCGACCGGGAGCAGGGGTACGCCGGCCTCGGCCGCGATCCTGGTCGCACCCGACTTCAGCTCCTTGACCTCGAAGGAGCGGCTGATGGTGGCCTCGGGGAAGATCCCGACCGCCTCGCCCTCCTGGAGGTAGCGCAGCGCCTCGTCCATCGAGGCCCCGCCGTCGGCGCGGTCGACGGAGATGTGGTGCATCGAGCGCATCACCGGCCCGCCGATCGAGTGGTCGAAGACCTCGCGCTTGGCCATGAAGCGGACCAGGCGTCGCGAGGGGTGCGCCGCGAACCCGCCCAGCACGAAGTCGATGTAGGAGACGTGGTTGAACGCGAGCAGCACCCCGCCGGTCTTCGGGACGTGCTCGGTGCCGGCCAGCTGGAAGCGCAGGCCCAGGACCCGGAACAGTCCCTTCGCGGTGAGGATGATGGGCGGGTAGCTGATGTCGCGCATGCCGGGATCGTGCCACGCCTCGCCTGACGCCGGGCAGCCCCTTCCGCGGAGCGGTTATTCCGGGCAGACCGCCCGCCCCTCTGCGAGACTGGCCGCATGCGCCCGATCGTCCAGAGCCGCAAGCTGCAGCACGTCCGCTACGACGTACGCGGACCGATCCTGGTCGAGGCCCAGCGGCTCGAGGCCGAGGGCCACAAGATCCTCAAGCTCAACATCGGCAACCCGGCACCCTTCGGCTTCGAGGCCCCGGAGGCGATCGTCGCCGACATGGTGCACAGCCTGCCCGACTCCCAGGGCTACTCCGACTCGCGCGGGATCTACTCGGCGCGCACCGCGGTGGCGCAGTACTACCAGTCGCGCGGCCTGATCGACACCAACGTCGACGACGTCTACATCGGCAACGGCGTCTCCGAGCTGATCTCGATGGTGCTCCAGGCCTTCCTCGACGACGGCAACGAGATCCTGGTGCCGGCGCCCGACTACCCGCTGTGGACCGGCGCGGTCTCGCTCTCGGGCGGTACGCCGGTGCACTACCGCTGCGACGAGGAGAACGGCTGGGACCCCGACCTCGCCGACATCGAGGCCAAGATCACCCCGAACACCCAGGCGATCGTGATCATCAACCCGAACAACCCGACCGGGGCGGTCTACAGCGAGGCGACGGTCAAGGGCCTGGTCGACATCGCGCGCAAGCACCAGCTGGTGGTCTTCAGCGACGAGATCTACGAGAAGATCCTCTTCGACGACGCCCAGCACCTGCACACGGCGGCGTACTCCGGCGACGACGTGCTCTGCCTGACCTTCAGCGGGCTGTCGAAGGCCTACCGCGTGTGCGGCTACCGCGCGGGCTGGGTGATGATCTCGGGCCCCAAGCACCTCGCCGAGGACTTCCTCGAGGGCCTGACCCTGCTGGCCAACATGCGGATGTGCCCCAACGTGCCGGCGCAGCACGCGATCCAGACCGCGCTCGGCGGCTACCAGTCGATCAACGAGTACATCCACCCCGGCGGCCGGTTCTACGAGCAGAGCAAGGCGGCCTGGCGCCAGCTCAACGAGATCCCGGGCGTGAGCTGCGTCGAGCCGCGCGGGGCGCTGTACTGCTTCCCGAAGCTGGACCCGGACGTCTACCACATCAAGGACGACGAGCAGTTCGTGATCGACCTGCTGCGCGCCAAGAAGATCCTGGTCACCCACGGCACCGGCTTCAACTGGTTCGAGCCCGACCACTTCCGCCTGGTCACCCTGCCCGACCTCGACACCCTCACCGAGGCGATCGGCCGGATCGGCGACTTCCTGGCGACCCAGCGCTGAGCCACAGTCCGGGTAGTCCAGTACGAAAAGCCGCTCGGAGATGCCTCTCGCAGCGGCCGAATGGACTGGACTATCCGGATCTAGGATGAGCCCTGTGGGACGCAAGATCGAGCGGTTGACCCTCGACCATCTCGCGCAGCTGCCCGGTGGGTGCGGGGAGTGCGTGTTCTGGGAGCTCGATCCCGTACGCCGCGACGCGGTGCGTGGTCACGAGGCGGAGGAGAAGGCCGCGTGGGTCTCGATGGTGCTCCGCGAGTGGGGCTCGTGCGGCCGGGTGGCGATCGTCGAGGGCGAGGTCGTGGGCCACCTGATCTGGGCCCCGCCGGTGCACGTGCCGGCGGCCGACGGGTTCGCGACCGCGCCGATCAGCGCCGACGCCGTGATCATGACGACGGCCCACGTGGCGCCGGAGCACCGTGGCGGCGGACTGGGCCGGATGATGGTGCAGGGGATGGCCAAGGACCTGATCGTGCGTGGCGGGGTGAAGGCGGTCGAGGCGTTCGGCGACACCCGGGGACGCACCGGCCGCTGCGTCGTACCCGCCGACTTCCTGCTGGCCGTCGGGTTCTCCACCCAGCGCGCCCACGCGACCAACCCGCGGATGCGGATGGACCTGCGCACGACGCTCTCGATCCGCGAGGAGCTCGAGCGTGGCCTGGAGACCCTGCTCGGCGCGGTGTCCGGCAAGAAGCGGCACCCGGCCCCGGCGCCGCACGGCGGCGCGAGGGTGGGCAGGAGCGACTGAGCCTCAGGCGCCCTGGAAGGAGTCGCGGATCTCGCTGACCCGCAGCACGCCGGTGTGGGCGTCGACGTCGGGGCTGAGGTAGAAGCGCTGGACCGAGACCACGATCGCCTCCGCGAGCACGTCGCGGAAGTCGGGGTCGCGCAGGCGGGAGTTGTCGCCGACGTTGGTGAGGTAGCCGGCGTCGAGCCGGACGGCCGGCATCCGGGTGTGGCGCAGGATGTCCCAGGTCTTGGGGTGCGAGCGCAGGTCGACCAGGTCGCTGCGGGCGACGATCTCGCGCTGCACCAGGCCGGCGAAGCGCTCGCCGACCGAGGACCAGGTCTCGCGGTTGGCGTCGCCGAAGAAGTACGTCGAGACCCCGCACGCGTCCGGGTTCGACGACGTGTCCAGGGCCAGCGAGACGAACAGGTCGGCGCCGGTGCGGTTGGCGAACGCGGCCCGGTCGGTCTCCTCGCCGGGGGCGTCGGCCCAGCGCGGCGTGGTCAGGAACGCCTGGACGCCGATGGCCACGAGCCGGCCCTCCACCCGCTGGGCGAGGTCGTGCAGGATCGCGTCGGAGATCGGGGCGTAGTCGTCGGGAAGGTTGTGCCCGCGGCCCACGTCGATCACCACGATCTTGCCGCCGAGGTTGGGACCCGCCTCGCGGATCCGCTCCTGGGCGCGCAGCGCGTTGGGGGCGCCGCCCTTGACCATCGGCGAGAGCCGGGTCAGGGCCTTGAGGGTGGCCGGACCGCAGGTGCCGTCGGGCGGGATGCCGAAGTTGCGCTGGAACTCGCGCACGCCGCCCTCGGTCTCGGGACCGAAGTAGCCGTCGAGCCGCCCGACCCGGAAGCCGAGGTCGAGCAGCCGGCCCTGGAGGGCGTAGACGTCGTCGCCGGCCATCAGGTTGCCGGGCAGGTGGGTCAGGATCCGGTCGCCGAGCCGCCAGCGGGCCTCGTCGAGGCGGCGGAAGGTCAACGGACCCACGACGCCGTCGACGGTCAGGCCGCGCTGCTGCTGGAAGGCGCGGACGGCGAGCTCGACGCCTTCGTCGTACGCCGGCTGCGGAGGCGCTGATGCGTGACTGTGCGGGGATGTCAGCAGCGTCGCCCAGAAGATCGATCCGCTGGAGCAGACCGATGATCTGGGCGACGGCGGGACCGGAGTCCCCGAGCCGGAAGACCGCGTTCACGCAGCGACTGTAACCCGCTGGCCGATTCCGATCGGCTCAGGCGATGTAGTCGGCGAGCTCCTTGAGCAGCGCGGCCTTGGGACGGGCGCCGACGATCTGCTTGACGACCTCGCCGTCCTTGTAGACGTTGAGGGTCGGGATGCCGTTGACGCGGTACGTCGAGGGGGTGACGGGGTTCTCGTCGACGTTCATCTTCACGAACGTGACCTTGTCGCCGTGCTCGGCGGCGAGCTCGTCGAGGATCGGCCCGACCTGGCGGCAGGGGCCGCACCACTCGGCCCAGAAGTCGACCAGCACGGGCTTGTCGGACTTGAGGACGTCGGTCTCGAAGCTGTCATCGGTGACGGCCTGCAGGTTGGACATCTGTTCTCCTCTGTGGGTTTTCGTGATCCGAAGGACTGTCAGTAGTGAACACCGCTCGCCCGACAATTAGTCCCGGGCGGGAGCGGTGTCTCGCGGGTCAGGCGTTGGCGCCGACGGCGGTGGCGGCGTTGGCCGCGTGGTCGAGGTCGGCGATGAAGCGCTCGGCGTCGAGAGCCGCGGCGCAGCCGGTGCCGGCGGCCGTGACCGCCTGCCGGTAGTGGTGGTCGACCAGGTCGCCGGAGGCGAAGACGCCGGGGATGTTGGTGCGGGTCGACGGGTGGTCGACGAGCACGTAGCCCTCGGCGTCGAGGTCCACCTGACCGCCCAGCAGCTCCGAGCGCGGGTCGTGGCCGATCGCGATGAACAGGCCGGTCGCGTCGAGGTGCCGGGTCTCGCCGGTGACGGTGTCGCGCAGCGTCAGGCCGGTGAGCTTGTCGTCGCCGTGGATCTCGGTGACCTCGGAGTTCCAGGCGAAGTCGATCTTGGGGTCGGCGAACGCGCGCTCCTGCATGATCTTGGAGGCGCGCAGCTCCTCGCGGCGGTGGATCAGGGTCACCTTGGAGCCGAAGCGCGACAGGAAGGTCGCCTCCTCGATCGCGGAGTCGCCGCCGCCGACCACGGCGATGTGCTGCTCGCGGAAGAAGAAGCCGTCACAGGTCGCACACCAGCTGACGCCGTGGCCGGAGAGCCGGTCCTCGTCGGGCAGGCCCAGCTTGCGGTAGCCCGAGCCCATGGCCAGGATCACGGCGCGCGCGGTGAAGGTGCCCTCGGCGGTGCGGACCGTCTTGGTCTCGCCGGTGAGGTCCATCTCGATGACGTCGTCGGCGACCATCTCGGCGCCGAAGCGCTCGGCCTGGGCGCGCATCTCGTCCATCAGGGCCGGGCCCATGATGCCGTCGCGGAAGCCGGGGAAGTTCTCGACCTCGGTGGTGTTCATCAGGGCGCCACCGGCGGTGACGGAGCCCTCGAACATCAGGGGAGCGAGGTTCGCGCGAGCGGCGTACACCGCGGCGGTGTAGCCGGCGGGTCCGGACCCCACGATGATCACGTTGCGGGTCTCTTCGTTGTCGGTCACTGCCACTCCTCGTTGCGGATGTTCACGCCTGTCCAACAGATCCTAGGCACCCAACATTCCTTTGGTTTCGAGACGCGTCGCTCCGTCCCTCGCTTCGCTTCGGCCCTGAGCCGACGCTCCTCAACCTTTCGCCCTGGCACAGCCTCGCAGGCTCGGCTGTGGGGCTCAACCGATGTGTCAGGAGAGGGAGACGAGACGGGTGAGGTCGTCCTCGGGGAGGTCCGGCGCCGCCGTGGCGTTCACGCTCATGGTGCGCAGGTCGGCCCGGCCGGACTGGACGGTCAGGAAGGCGGTGTCGGAGGCGTCGCGGCCGGTCGCGATGCGTACCAGCGACTGGCGCGGGGCGAGGGCGGTCGCGTCGACGACCCGCCACTCGCCGTCGATCGCCGCCTCGACGACCGCGTGGAAGTCCATCGGCTGCAGGCCGGGTGCGTAGACGGCGACCAGGCGGGCCGGCACGTTGCGCGCCCGCAGCATCGCGATCACCAGGTGGGCGAAGTCGCGGCACACGCCCTGGCGGGCGAGCAGGGTCTGGGTGGCGCCGTCGGTGTGCCGGCTGGAGCCGCTGACGTAGAACAGCTGGGTGCCGACCCAGGAGCTGACCGCGTCGAGCAGGTCCTTGCCCTCGAGCTGGGAGAACTCGTCCCAGGCGGTGGGCCCGAGCTCGTCGGACTCGGCGTAGCGGCTGGGGCGGCGGTAGACGATGTCGTCGACCGGGTCGACCTTGGCCGGGGTGGCTGCGCCCGTGACCGTCGGCGGCGTAGGAGAGCCGGAGGGTGCCCGCGGGTGCGGTGCACACGTGCAGCCGACCGCCGTCGTCGACGCGGAGCTCCTCGACCTCGACCGGTACGCCGTCGACCGTGACGGTGAGGGCCTCGGAGGCCAGCTCGGGACCGTCGGCCACGGCCACCGACCAGACCAGCTCGGCCTGCTCGCGCACGTCGAGCACCACCTCGCACGAGACGCTGCGGGTGCGGGCGTCGGACTGGGTCATGCGCCCAGTCTTACGGGGACGGGCTGGGGCTGCCTAATCCGGGGTCGACTCTTCCCGGACGTCGGGACGCCGACCGGGACGGTGGCGCTGTCGAGCCGGCGGTCGCCGCCGCAGGTCCAGGCCTCGACGAGGCGTTCGCCGTCCTTCGCGGGGTGGACGACGAGCGCGGCCGGGGTGCCGTCGTACAGCACCACGAGGTGCTGCGCCTGTCGCCCACCGTCGGCCCTGGACAGACCGCCAACGGCGGTGTCTCCGCCGGCGCTGTCCTCCGCGGCCTTGCGCTGGGCGGCCGAGGTCGTCGAGGGTGGTGCGCTTGTTCGAGCGAGCCGGGTCGCCTCGCGCGTCGAAGGAGGCCGCACTGAGCTGGGGCAGGTCCCGGCCCACGAGCCCGTTGGCCGGAGCCGGAGGGGTGGGCGGACGGCGCTGCCGAGTCGTCCTGGGACTCCGCCTTGCTGCTGGCGGCTCCTCCGGCGGAGGTCATGGAGTCCGACTGCCCGCCGAACAGGCCGAGGTTGGCGGCGGCGACCCCGCCGGCGCCGATCACGATGACGGCGGCAGCGGCCGCGGCGGCGCGGGTGGTCCACCGCCGGCGCAGGGGTACGACGACCGCCGGGGTCTCGCTCCTCGGGCTCGGCGCGCTCGGCGACCAGCCCGGCGAGCGTCTCGTCGAGCCGGGCCGCCACGTCGGGCGGCATCGTCGGCAGCGTCGGGTGCCTGGCCGAGGTCGGCGAGCAGGGCACGGATGCGTGCCTCCTGCTCGGGGTCCAGCTCGGGGTCCTGGTCGTGCTCGCTCATGCCTGCTCACCTCCTTCACGTGCTCGTCGGGGTCTGGTCATGCTCGGTGCCCGGAGGCGACCGGCGTCCGGGTGGGTCTCCTGGATGGGACGCATCGGGCGCGGTCGCTGGTTCCGGGAGGCCCCAGGTCTGCCAGGAGTACGGCGAGCCGGGCCCGCCCGCGGGCGCAGCGGCTCTTCACCGTGCCGGTCGGGACCTCGAGGATCGCGGCCGCCTCGGCGACGGGGTACCCCTCCATGTCGACCAGCACCAGCGCGGCCTTCTGGTCGGGCGGCAGCTCCTCGAGCGCGGCCAGCACCCGTCCGCGGCGCTCGCCGGCGACCACGTGGGCCTCCGGGCCGGGATCGGGCCCGTGCTCGGGGCCGGCGAGCACGGCTCCCCGCGCGGCGTGCTCCTCGAGGTCGTCGGGCAGCGGGTCGGCGGCCCGGACCTTGCGGCGGCGCAGCCGGTCGAGGCAGGCGTTGACCACGATGCGGTGCAGCCAGGTCGTGACCGCGGCCTCGCCGCGGAAGGACTCGGCCCGCCGGAACGCCGAGATCAGCGCGTCCTGGAGGGCGTCGGCGGCGTCCTCGGGGTTGCCGGTCGTGCGCAGGGCGACGGCCCAGAGCCGGTCGCGATGACGGCGGAACAGCTCGCCGAACGCGTCCGGGTCGCCGCCGAGGTGAGCCTCGAGCAGGGCGACGTCCTCGTCCCCCCGAGTGGACTCACCGTCGCCTCCCAGCGTCACGACCTGACCGTGATGTCGGTGATCTCCCCGCGGAAGCCGCCGTCGGCCGCGGGCAGCCTGGTCAGCCAGACGAGCAGGTAGCGCGTCGTCGGGGTCGGGTCGAGCTTGACGGTGGCCCGCTCGGGCGCCGCGTTCTGGCCGCCGACCTTGTCGAGCTGGTCGACCGAGTCCGGGGGCTCGGTGACACCCGCGGGGGCGGCGTACACCTCGAAGCTGGTGGGCGCGCCCTTGAACCGCACCGCCACCGACGAGGCCTTCTGGTCCTTGCCGAGGTCGAGCATCACCCCGACCCCCGGCTTGAGGCCGCCCAGAGCGGGGTTGCCGCGGTAGGTCAGCGTCTGCCACGACGTGGCGGGGTCGCCGTCGATGGCGTTCTTGACCTCGTCGGGGTTCTCCTCGGGCGGGTCGCCGTCGGGGTCGAAGTCGCGCGCCCCGGCGATCGGCGAGGGTGGCGCCGGCTGCGGCTGCGGACTGCGAAGGGTTCTCGCTCGACCCGTTCGGGGTGTTGCCGTCCTCGCGGCCGCGGTTGAAGGCGATGGCCATGGCCACGACCAGCACGAGCAGTACGCCGACCACGATCGCCGTGCGCAGCCAGCCGCGTCCCTCCTTGCCGGTGTGGACGTCGTTCTTGGCCTCCTCCTCGTCGGTGAACGGCCAGAACCCCGAACCGGTGTCACTGGTCCCGCCGGAGGTGGAGTCGACCTTGCTGCGCGACGCCGTCTCGGTGCTCAGCCCGCCGGTGTGGCTGCCCGTCGTCGCCTGTGCCGCCATCGCCGCGCGGGCGGCCTCGGGGACCCGGCGCTCGGTGGTCGGCGAACAGCGGGCGCTCGGGCGGGTCCTCGAACGGCGGCGGCGGCGCGACCTCCTCGCGGGGGCCTGGAGGGGGTCGAGGGATTCGGGCTCGTAGTCCGGCGCGCGGTAGACCTGCGTGTTCTCCTGGCTGTCGTCCGCGTTCTCCTCCACCTCGACCGGCTCCGCCGCGGTCACCGCCGCGGAGAGCTGGGTGGCCTCGAGGTCCGCCTGCAGCTCTGGTTGCGGTTCCGGCTGGCGGCTCGGTCCGGCGGCGGTCCGGCGGCAGGTCGGCCACCGCCGGTCAGGGCGTCGCGGTGGATCGAGACGGTCGGCTCGGCGTGCATGCCGGCGATGTCGAGCGGCGCGGCCATGCCGGAGTCGCCGACGTAGTCGGCCAGGGCGGCGGCGATCTCCTGGGCGGTCTCGATCGGCATCGCGTGCTGCGAGGCCTCCTTGTGCAGCACCCGCTCGCAGATCGCGTCGAGGGTGCGGGGCACGCCGGCGCGCACCTGGCGGGGGCGCAGCGGACGTCGACCCTCCCGCGGCGCCCGGGGTACGGCGGACCGGGCGACGCCGGGCCACCGGCCGGTCAGCGCGGCGTAGAGGATGCCGGCGAGGTTGATGACGTCGGCCTCGCGCTCGTCGAGCTCGCCGTAGAGCGGGTCGGGCGGCCGGCTGCGCTGGAGGCTCGCGTCGACGACGTACCCGATCAGCTTGACCGCGCCGGCATGGGTGACCAGCACCGCCTCGGGGTTCAGCCGGCCGTGGGCGATGCCCTGGGCGTGGCCGGCCGCGATCGCGTCGGCCACCTCGCGGGTCAGCCACGCGGCGCGCGAAGGCGGCAGCGTGCCCTGCTGGAGCATCAGGTCGAGGGAGACGCCGTCGCCCCACTCGTTGACCACCCAGGTGATGCCGCTCTCGTCGTCGCAGTCCAGGACGCGCAGCAGGTGGGGGTCGGTGACCGTCGCGGAGACGCGGGCGGCCTCGAGCAGGCCGGCCGCCCGCTCGTCGTCGCTGCGGACGGCGTGGACGGCGACGCTGCGGGCCAGGATCGTGTCGGTGGCGCGCCAGAACCGGGCGCCGTCGTTCTCGGCGAGGAGGTCGTCGAGGCGGTAGCGGCCGGCGAGCACGGTGCCGGGTCCGATCGAGCCGCTGCTCACGTCGCTCCCCTCACCCTTGGCCTCACCGTGGCGCGTCGCCGGGCGGACGACACGGCGCGGGCCCCGGTCCAGGCCCGAGTGGCCTGGCCGCGGTGGGTCCGCGGCTACCCCCGTGCCCATCGTAGGGCCCGGACATGCGCGCCCCGGCCGTCCTCAGCGCGTGCCACGCCTGCCACGCAGACGGCGGGTGATCAGCGCCATGACGTCGTTGACCTCGGTGATCCGCAGCAGCCGGGCCACGCCGAGGTAGGTCGCCAGGTAGCCGGCGCCGACCACCACGAGATTGAGTACGGCGCGCCAGGTGCTGCCGCCGCCGACGAGGTCGTGCACCAGCTCGCGCAGCCCCCAGGCCACGGCGGCGCTGATCGCCACGGCGATCACGAGCCGCACCAGGAAGCGCACGATCCGGCGCCCGGCCAGCCCGCCGACCTCGCGGCGAGAGCAGGGTGTAGGAGATGGCCGCGCCGACCGCGTAGGAGCAGGCGTAGGCGAGCACCAGCCGGGGCGCGGTCTCCGACGCCGGCGCCCCGCGGGTCAGCAGGACCGCCGCGACGATGTTGGTCGCCGCGATGACGCACTGGATCAAGAACACCCGCCGGGTCTGCTCGAGGGCGTAGAACCCGCGCAGCACCAGGTAGTGGGCGGTGAACAGCACCAGCCCGAGCCCGAAGAGCGCCAGCGACGGGGCGAAGTTGTCGTAGTCGGCGGCCGCGCTGCCGTAGCCCCAGATCACGTGGGCCATGTCGAGCGCCATCATCGCGAAGAACGCCGCGACCGGCACGACGAGGGCGTAGGCCGAGCGGAGCGTGGTGGAGACCGAGCGAGCCGACGGCGGCCAGGTTGCCCTCGGCGGCGTACGACGAGAGCAGCGGCAGCATCGCCGTGGCCAGCGAGACCGTGATGATCGAGTGCGGGACCATCGTCAGCAGGAACGAGTTGGAGTAGATCGTGTAGCCGGTGCCGTCGGGTCCTGCGCCGTCGACGGTGCCGCTGCTGGCCAGGCGCACGACGACCGTGTAGGCGACCTGGTTGACCACCACGAACAGCACCGTCCACACGCCGAGGCGCAGGGTGTGGCCGAGCCCGCTGCCGCGGAAGTCGAAGCGCGGCCGGTAGCGGAAGCCCGCCGCCTTGAGGTAGGGCAGCAGCACCGCGAACTGGACGACGATGCCGAGCGTCGAGCCCAGCCCCAGCAGCGCCTCGGCGCCGCTGCTGAAGCCGCCGCGCTTCTCCGCGCCGGACGCGGGGCCGAAGGTGATCAGGTACGCCGTCAGCACCGCGACCGAGACCACGTTGTTGGCGATCGGCGCCCACATCATCGGCCCGAACCGGCCGTGGGCGTTGAGCACCTGCCCGACGAGCACGAACATCCCGTAGAAGAAGACCTGCGGCAGGCAGTAGCGCGCGAAGTCGATGATGGACTCGCGCTGCTCCGCCAGCGCCGGGGTGAAGTACGCCGGGTCGAGGAACAGCCGCATCAGCAGCGGAGCGGCCACCACGAGCAGGATCGTCACGACGCCGAGGAACAGCGCGGCCAGGGTGATGATGCGGTTGGTGTAGGCGTCGCCGCGGTCCTCGTCGTTCCTCATCGCGCGCACCAGCTGCGGCACCAGCACGGCGTTGACGACGCCGCCCGCCAGCAGGATGTAGAGCATGTTCGGCACCGTGTTGGCGATGTTGAACACGTCGGCGTGCAGGCCGACGCCGAGCGCGGCGGCGAGCAGGATGCCGCGGACGAAGCCGCTGAGCCGCGACACGATCGTGCCGGCGGCCATCACCGCGGTGGAGGAGAGCAGCGAGCTCGAGTCGGCGCTGGCGTCCCGCCGCGTCGGCGTGGTCTCGGCGGTGGGGTCCTCGCTCACTCCTCCTCCACCCGCCACCGGTTGAGGCGCACGCGCAGCACGATGCGGCGCACGATCATGACGGCGAGGAGCACGCCGCCGGCGATGATGATGTACCAGATCAGCTGGCCGACCTGGCTGGTGCGGAGGCTGAAGGTGAGCGGCGTGCCGGCCACCTCGCCCTCGGTGGTCACCGGCTGCAGCGACACCTCGTGCACGCCGACCCCGCTGGCCACCTTGAGCCGCAGGGTGGTGCGCTGGCCGGCCTGCATGCTCGACCGGCTCGGGGCTCTCCACCTTCACGTCGGGGCTGTCGGTGCGTGACCTGATGCCGACGGTGATCGGCTGCTCGAGGCCGTTGACCAGCGTGACCGTCAGCGAGCCGGAGCCGCCCGAGAGGGTGACGAAGTCGGTGCCGGTCACCTGCACGCGGTCCATCTGGCCCCGGGTCGTGGCGTCGAGGGCGAGGACCTGGTCGGCGGCCAGCTTGGGCGTCGGCCGGGCGCTGTAGGACGAGGCCTGCAGCGCCGCACCGCTCAGCCGGTCGGTGACGTCGTTGTCGTTGGCGAGCAGGTTGCCCGAGCACGCCGCTGGTGTGCGCCAGCGTCGGGTGGCCGCGATGTTGGGCGTGGCCGACCTCCTCGGCGAGCTGGGCGCGTCCGTAGGGCAGGTCGCCGTCGTAGGGCGCCGTCGCGCCCCGCGGGATCGGCACCATCTGGATCCACGGGCACGCGCAGGCCGCCGAAGAACGTCGACGTCGGCCCAGTCGGGCCCCGGGTTCCAGCCGGCCGGGAAGCCGAACACGATCGGACGGACCGCGGCCGAGCCCTTGGTCGACCTCGAGGGCCGCCTCGGCGAGGATGCGCTGGCGCAGCGCGAGCGGCGCCCGTGGAGGGCTGGGCGAGGGGCCGCCGGTCGACGGCACGCTCGTCGGTGAGCACCAGCTCCTGGCCGGTCGGGAGGACCGACAGCGGTGGGCTGGGTGAGGTCCTCGTGGTCGCTGAGCACGACCAGCGTGTCCTGGCGGGATCTGGCCGAGCAGGTCGGGGTCGAAGTACCCGTCCGGCGGCGCCACCACCGGTGAGCCGTCCGAGGCTGTGCACCTCCATGCTGCGGCTCGAGAGCTCGTCGGCCCGGCGCAGCAGGTTGGGGCGGCTGCGGGCCAGGGCGGCGACGTCCGGGTCGGCGTACCCGAGGGTGAGGGTGGTGTTGCTTGCGCAGGTGGTCAGGAACGTGTCCAGCACCGCGTCGGCGCGCGCACGCTGCTCCTCGTCGGGGACTCCGCGAGACGGGAGCCGGGCTCGGCGAGGGCGCGGGGCTGCTGTCCGGAGCGGTTGTCGCCGTCGTCGTCGGCGCCGACGCCGTTCGGAGCCGAGGGACAGCGGCGGGTTGCCCCGGCCGAAGTCCTCGAGTGCGTCGAGCACGGCGGGGTCGAGCAGCCAGGTGACGGGAGCGCCGCCGGCCGAGGCGGCGAAGTCGGCCAGCCGGGCCAGGCGCCCGTCGGGGTCGGTGAGGTTCACCCACCGGGCCGGGCCGTTCAGGCTGCCGTCGGCGGCGCGACGGGCGCGTTCGCGCAGCGGGAGTACGACGGAGAGGGGCACCGTGCGACGGCGGGCCACGCTCGGCGGCACGAGCGGGATGAACGTGCGCGCGCGCCCGTCGGCCACCAGGTCGCGGCCGGCGGCGCTGGCGCCCAGGGCGTGCACGCCGATCCAGTAGACGCCCGGGTCGCCGCTGATCGTGCAGCTCGTCAGCGGGCACGCTGATCGCGAAGTCGGCGCTCGCACCGGGCGCCAGGTCGCCGATCGGCTGGGCCAGGCCCTCGTCGGGCAGCCGCTCGCCGACCGCGGTCTCCGGGTCGGAGGCAGCCGCCTCGGCCAGCTCGTCGCGCGTGGTGATCGGCTCGCAGGAGACGAACGGAGAGACGTTGATGTCGGTCCACTCCTCCTTCGACGTTGTTCACGACCGGCCGCTGATCGTGATCAGGCCACGCGTGGGGATCGTCGAGGGCGTCAGCTGCGTCATCGTGATCGCCAGGGGCGTCGGCCGTCGGCTCGTCGGCCGCGCGCTGTCCGGTGCGGCACCGCGCTCGCCGGGCCGGCGCCGAGCAGGGCCAGGAGACCGCTCGCGGTCAGGGTCACCACCGCCAGCGCACGGGTCGCCAGCCGGGTGCTTCTCACGCCCGCGATGCTATCCAGCGGCGGGTGCGGTCCCGGCGAGGCCGGGCCGGGCCACCGGGGACGGTTGCAGGCGACCGCCACGCACTAGAGTTGTCTCCTGTGTCCGAGGAGCCCCTGCTGATCAGCGACGTCCAGGCGCGCGTGGTCGCGGAGCTGGCGCGGATCGCTCCGGTCACCGACGAGCTCGGGCGGCGCTTCGCCGAGGCCGGCGAGGAGATCGCCCTGGTCGGCGGGCCGGTCCGCGACGCCATGCTCGGGCCGGCTGCACAACGACCTCGACTTCACCACCTCGGCCCGGCCGGAGGTCACCGAGCGCCTGCTCAAGGGCTGGGCCGACGCCACCTGGGACATCGGCCGCGACTTCGGCACGATCGGCTGCCGTCGCGGGGAGTGGCAGGTCGAGATCACGACGTACCGCTCCGAGGCCTACGACCCCGAGAGCCGCAAGCCCGCGGTGCAGTACGGCGACTCGCTGGTCGGCGACCTCGCCCGGCGCGACTTCACCGTCAACTCGATGGCGCTCTCGCTGCCCGACCAGCAGCTGGAGGACCCGTTCCACGGTGTGGTCGACCTCGCCCACCGGGTGCTGCGGACCCCCGGCCGTCCCGAGGACTCGTTCTCCGACGACCCGCTGCGGATGATGCGCGCCGCCCGGTTCGCCGCGCAGCTCGGCTTCTCCGTCGCCCCCGAGCGTGACCGACGCGATGCGGCGACATGGCCGAGCGGATCACCATCGTCTCCGCGGAGCGGGTGCGCGACGAGCTGGTCAAGCTGGTCCTCGCGCCCGACCCGGTGAGCGGGCTGCGGCTGCTCGTGGAGACCGGCCTCGCCGAGCACGTCCTGCCCGAGCTGCCCGCGCTCGCGCTCGAGCGCGACGAGCACCACCGGCACAAGGACGTCTACGAGCACACGCTGACCGTGCTCGAGCAGTCGATCGACCTCGAGGACCGGCTGCCCGGCGGCGGGCCCGACTTCGTCTCCCGCTTCGCCGCGCTGATGCACGACGTCGGCAAGCCGCGCACCCGCCGCTTCGCCGACGACGGCGTGGTCACCTTCCACCACCACGACGTGGTCGGGGCCAAGATGACCCGCAAGCGGATGCAGGCGCTGAAGTTCCCCAAGGACCAGATCGACGCGGTGTCCCAGCTGGTCGAGCTGCACCTGCGCTTCCACGGCTACGGATCGGGGGAGTGGACCGACTCGGCCGTGCGTCGCTACGTCCGCGACGCCGGCGACCAGCTCGCGCGGCTGCACGTGCTGACCCGCGCCGACTGCACCACCCGCAACCAGCGCAAGGCCGACCGGCTGGCGCGGACCTACGACGACCTCGAGGACCGCATCGAGCGCCTCTCGGAGCAGGAGGAGCTCGCCGCGATCCGCCCCGACCTCGACGGCAACCAGATCATGGAGATCCTGGGGATCGGCCCCGGCCGCGAGGTGGGCGAGGCCTACCGCTTCCTGCTCGAGCTCCGGCTCGACCACGGGCCGATGAGCGAGGAGGACGCCACGGCGGCCCTGCGCGCAGTGGGCCGCTGGTCGCGGCTGACCACACCCCTGTCGGGTCAGAGGTCGAGCTTCTCGCGCCAGGCGCGCAGCCACGCGTCGTACTCCGTGAAACCCCAGGCGACCGCCTGCTCCAACCCTCGCTCGACGGCCGCGCTCGCCTCGGGTCGGCGACCGCAGGTGGCCAGCCCGAGCGCGAGGTAGCCGTCCACCGGCCCGTCCACGCTCGAGATCCCGCTGATCGAGAGGCGCCCGGCCAGAGGGCTCAGGAGGTCGGCCATCTGGCTCGCGAGCGCCTCGTCACCGGCCACCGCCGCAGCTTCGGCGAGCAGGCACCACGTGGACGCGCTGCCCCAGTTGTCCACCGGGTGCTCGTAGGGACGTGACAGCTCCTCGCGCAGCCGCTCCACGTCGTCGGTCCGGGCCAACGCCATCAGGAGGACGTCGCGCCCGAGGTCGTCGCCGGCGGCGTCGTTGGCGGCCGCGAACGGCTCGACCAGGTCACCGATCCGGTCGCTCCACATGCTGGCGATCACTTGGATGCCGCCGATGTAGATGCCCTCCAGCATCGGGTTCAGCCGGGGTCGCCACTCGTAGAGCTCGGCACTGAGCCGCGTCACCGTGGCGTCGTCGCCCACGCATCCCCGCGAGGCTGAGCCGGACCCAGGACAGGGCCATCAACGCGTAGGTGTTGCGCCGCCGGCGGGCGTGCCGCTCGCTCTCCTGGGCGATCTCCTCGTACGTCGCCCGGTCGCCCATCTCCAGCGCGCTGGCGGCCAGCACCACGAGGGCCACCGCCTCGGAGTCGGGGTCGTCGGCCCGCCGGGTCGCCTCGAGCCCCTGCCGGGCCAGGGAGTAGCGGAGCTCCCCGTGCTTCGGCGTCCACAGCGCCTTCCACGCGGTGTGGCGAGGCCCACCAGAGCAGCTCCGGGTCGTCCAGCCGCCGGGCCATCGCATGTCCCTCGTCGGCCAGTGCCTCGATCTCGGCCCGCGCGTGGGGGTCGTAGTAGAGCTGCAGGGCCAGCGCGAGCATCAACCGGCACCGGTCGGCCGAGTCGTGCTCCGAGGTGCGGGCGAGCGCCCAGCGCAGGTCGTCGACGGTGTCCTCGAGCACCTCGTTCCACTGCTGCGACGTCCAGACCAGGTTGTCGCTGGCGGCGGCAGCCGCCGCCACGAGCCGCGGCAGGTCCTCCTCGCGGCGGGCGAGCGCGATCGCCTCCGCCGCGCAGGGGAGCACCTGGTCCCACTCGAAGTTGGGGCGGCAGTCGCGGGCGCGGGTGAGCAGCAGGTCGATCCGCTCCTGCGCGGTCCCGGCAGGGTCGCGGCGGTGGGCCTCGATGGCGGCCGCCACGAGCTGCTCGGCCTCCACCCACGAGAAGGTGCGGCGCGCCTGTGCGGCGGCGTCGACGGCGGCCCGCCAGGCGCGTTCGGCGTACGACGGTCCGGCGGCCAGCCAGTGCCGGGCCAGCTCGGCCACCCGCTCCTCGGGTCCGACCAGCCGGGCGATGGCACCGCCGTCGGCGAGGCCGTGGGCCACCCGCGCGTGCAACCGGGCGATGCGCGAGGCCGTCGTCGTGGCCGCCACGGCGTCACGCGTCAGGGCATGGGTGAACGCCACGACCCCGGCCTCGGGCTCGAGCACCAGGCCGGCCTCGCGGGCAGGCGCGAGCAGGTCGTCGACGTCGTCGACCGGCTCCTCGGCCGCTGCGGCCAGCACGTCGAGCGAGCACCGCCGGCCCAGCACGGCCGCCAGGAGCAGCAGCGAGCGCGTCTGCTCGGGCAGCGTCTCGAACCGCTGCGCGACCACGTCGCGCACGGTCGCCGGCACGGCACCGGCCTGCGCCGGGTCGGATCCGAGCCGGGCGAGCTCGATCAGGAAGAAGGGGTTGCCCTCGGACCGCGCGTGCCACTCGGCGACGAGGTCGGGGTCGGGTGCGCTCCCGGTCACGTCGGTCACCAGCGCGGTGGCCTCGGCTCGGGTCAGGCCGGCCAGGTCGAGCCGGACCACGTGCCGCCGGGCGAGCTCCTCGCCGACGTCGGCCAGCGCTCCGGTCGGCTCCGGGAACGGTCGGCGGGTGGCGAGCAGGGCCAGCTGCTGTCCCGGTACGGCCGAGGCGACCAGTCGACGCAGGACCCGCAGGCTGGCGGTGTCGGCCCAGTGCAGGTCCTCGAGGACGACCAGCAGCGGGCTCGCCTCGGAGCGGGTGAGCACCTCGCGGGCGATGCTCTCCCAGGCCCGGAACGCCTGCCGTTCGGCGCTGTCGGTGCCGTCGCTCTCGGCGTCCCCGCTCAGCAGGCGCTCCACCTCGGCGTCGAGCGGACGGCCGTCGTGCCGTCCGAGCTCGCCCAGGGCCCGGCTCCAGGGCCACAGCGGTGGCGCCCCGTCGTCCTGGGCGCAGCGACCGGTGGCCACCACGAACCCCTTCGAGGCCGCGCTCTCGGTGAGCCGCTCGACGAGCCGGGACTTGCCGATCCCGGGCTCGCCCACGAGCAGGGCGTACGCCGGTTCGCCGGCCGCCGCTCGCTCGAGCACCCCGTCGAGCTCGGCGACCTCGCGGTCGCGCCCGACGATGTCTCGGCCGGAGGCACGTGCCTCGGCGCGCGGAGCCGGCGGGACGACCGGCGCCGGCACCACCACGTCGGCGCGCAGCCACTGCTGCAGCACGGGATCCTGGGCCAGCACCGCCTGCTCGAGGTCGCGCAGCTCCTGGCCGGGGTCGAGGCCCAGCTCGTCGGCGAGCACCCGACGGATGTGCCGCAGCGCGGCGAGCGACTCCGCCTGTCGCCCCGAACGAGCCAGCGCGAGCGCGTGCAGCGCCCAGACCCGCTCCTCCAGCGAGTGCCGGGCGGTCGCCTGCTCGGTCGCGGCGACGACGACCGCGTGATCACCCAGGGCGAGCAGCCCGAGCACGCGGTCCTCCTCGGCGCCGCGTCGCAGCCGGTCGAGCGACGAGCGCTCCAGTGCGACGTCGGGGTGGTCGGGCAGGTCGGCGTACGCCTCCCCGCTCCAGAGCGAGAGCAGGTCCTCGAGCGCGTCGACGTGGTCGGAGATGGTCGCCCGGTCCGGCCAGTCGGATGAGGGGCCGGTGGTGAACTGGCTGGCCAGCGGCGCCAGCGTCCGGCGGCGCAGGCGCACCTCGTCGGCGAAGTGGTGCGCGTCGACCTGGTGGCGGGCCAGGTCGAGGCGGTAGCCGTGGTCGCTGGTCAGCAGGACGCTCGGCTTCTGCCGGGGCCCGAGGCCCGGCTCGAGGACGCGTCGTACGCCGGAGAGATAGGAGTGCAGCGTCCCGTGCGCCCCGGGTGGCGGGTCCTCGCCCCAGACCAGGTCCACCAGCGCGTCGGGGGACACGTCGGTGCCGAGTCGCAGCGACAGCGCCGCGAGCACCGACCTGGGCTTGCGCGCGCCGAGCTCGACCGCCTCGGCGCGGTCGTCGCCGAGCGCCACCTGGCTCGTACCGAGCACGCGCACCCACACGGCGCAAACGCTAGCCGTCGCGGGCGCCTCCGGGTGGCTCAAGTCGGCGTTCCAGCCGGGCCCAAGAGGTGGGCCGCATCGTGGAGCCGACACCACGCACCGAGGCGACGAGGAGCCCGCCATGAGTCACCAGACCCACCCCCTCCGTGGCCGACCCGACCACCTGGCCCGAGCAGCTGACCCTTCCCGGCCAGAGCCACACCGCCGATGGACCGCACGACCAGACCGGCATGTACGTCATGCACCACGCCTTCCGCCGCGACCTCGACGCCTTCGTCGCCGCGGTCGAGCACACCCCCGTCTCCGAGAGGGAGGTGTGGGTCGCTCTGCAACGACGCTGGGACCGGATGGCCGAGGTGCTGCACCACCACCACGATGTCGAGGACGAGGCCCTCTGGCCGGTCCTGCGCCGCCACGCCCGCGAGCAGGGCAACACCGAGGACCTCACCATGCTCGAGGACATGGAGGCCGAGCACGGCGTCATCGACCCGGCCCTGAAGGCAGTGCGCCAGGCGTTCGCCGAGATGGGCGACCACCCCTGCACCGACCACCGCAACGCGTTGGAGATCAGGGTCGTCGCGGCCCGCGAGAGCCTGCACGAGCACCTCGCCCACGAGGAGGGCCAGGCCCTGCCGATGCTGCAGCGCACCCTGAGCGTCGAGGAGAACACGGCGTTCGAGAAGGCCGCGGAGAAGGGCTACCCGCTCCGCATCGTCCCGTTCGTCCTGTGCTGGGTGATGGACGAGCTGCCCGCCGAGGCGCGCGACCGGATCATCGCGACCGCGCCTCCCGGCTACGGCTTCATCCACCGGCTGCTCCGCGGTCGCTTCGAGCGACGGGAGCGCGAGGCCTTCCGCTACGTGTGAGCCGTCCCGGGGGCGGCCCGGCAGGATGGGCACATGGCGCTGCTGCACGACCGCTTTCCCGGGGTGGACCTGGGCCACCTCCGGCTGGGCACCACCCCGACGCCCGTCCGGCGGATCGAGAGCGATCTCGTGGGCGGCCGCGAGGTGTGGATGAAGGACGAGAGCGTCTTCGGGGACGGCGCCTGGGGTGGCAACAAGGTCCGCAAGCTGGAGTGGATCATCCCGGAGGCCCGGCGTCGCGGCGTACGCACGCTGTTCACGGTCGGCGGCATCGGCACCCACTGGGGCCTGGCCGCCGCGCTCTACGGCCGCGAGCACGGCCTGCGCACGATGCTCGGGCTGGTCGACCAGCCGGTCGACGACCACGTCCGCGAGCAGCTGGCCCGTCTCGAGCGGAGCGGTGCCGAGCTGCACCGCTACCGCGACGCGCGACGGCTGAAGCTGGCGGCGGCGGGACTCGTCGCCCGGTCGACGCTGCGTGACCGGCGGCTGCCGTGGTACCTCCCGGCGGGTGGCTCCAACCCCTTCGGGGCCCTGGCGTACGTCGACACCGCGCTCGAGATCGCCGGGCAGGTCGAGGCGGGCCTGCTTCCCGAGCCGGCCACCGTCGTCACCGCCGTCGGCAGCGGCGGCACCGCGGCCGGACTCGCGCTCGGACTCCGCGTGGCCGGCCTGCGGACCCGGGTCTTCGGCGCGGTCGTCAACGACAGCTTCCCGCTGGACGCGCCCGTGATCGTCGACCTGGCCAACCGGACCGCCGACCTGCTGCGCCAGCGGGGTGCCTCCCTCGACCTGGCAGCCCTCGAGCCGGCAAACGTGACGATGCGCACGGACTGGCTCGGGGAGACCTACGGCGACCCGACTCGCGCCTCGGTGCAGGCCGTCAGCGACGCCGAACGTGACGAACTGCACCTCGAGCCCGTCTACACGGGGAAGTCGCTGGCCGCCATCCGAGACGTGGGCGGTACGTCCGGGATGCCGGAACCTATCCTCTGGCTGAACACGCACGGCCCCCGCTGAACGGCGGCGGGCCCGCGTGAGCACATCTGGACCCGAACCGAGGAGAACCCCGTGCCCCTGACCGACGTCGCACCCATCGAGGCCTCGATCGAGATCGCGGCCCCGCCCGCGCAGGTCTGGGAGCTGGTCTCCGACCTGTCCAACATGTCGCGCTGGAGCCCGCAGGTGTTCAAGACGTTCGTGCGCGGCGGCGAGACCCGCCAGGGCGCCAAGATGATCAACATCAACCGCAAGGGCCTCCTGGTCTGGCCGACGCAGGCGATGGTGACCACCTTCGAGCCGGGACAGAAGATCGCCTTCCGGATCCGCGAGAACTGGACGATCTGGTCCTTCACCCTGGGTCCCACGGCCGACGGCGGCACCCGCATCGTGCAGCGCCGCGAGGCGCCCAAGGGGATCTCGGACGTCTCGGTGCGGCTCACCAAGGCCGTCCTCGGCGGCGTCGACGACTTCACCGCCGACCTGGTCAAGGGCATGAACCAGACCCTGACCCGGATCAAGGCCGACGCCGAGCGCGCCGTCGCTGCCGGCAGCGCCGCCTGACTCAGAAGGTCTCGGACCCCCACCGGCGCAGGCCCCAGCCGTCTGCGTCGTGCTCGAGCTCGAGCGACCCGGTGTTGGCCAGCTCGTGCTCGCGCGCCCAGCTGAAGCTCACCCCCGCCAGCGTGGGTACGACGAGCCCGAGCGCGGTCTGGTGCCCCACGACGAGCACCGTCTCGCCCCGGTGGAGGTCGGCGATCTCCTCGAACTGGCCACGGTGCCGCGCCACCACGTCAGCCCCGGACTCGCCCGTCCTCGAAGCGGGCGTCCAGCGACCCGGCGTACCACTGCTCGCAGACGGCCTCGATGCGGCCGTAGTCGAAGGACTGGCCGAGCAGGGCCCCGATGTGGACCTCGCGCAACGACTTGCGGGCGGTCACGCCGACCCCGAGCCGGGCGGCGGCGATCTCCGCCGTCTGCACGGCCCGCGAGGCGTCGCTGCACCAGACGGCCGCGATCCGTCGTCCCGCCAGGCTCTCGGCGAGCTCGCGGGCCTGGGCACGACCCCCGGACGTGAGCGAGCCGCCTTCGTCGGAGAAGAAGTCCTCGACGAAGGCGGCCTTCGCATGACGGGCGACGACGAGCGTCACCGGGCAGTGCAGGTCGGACACGGTCTCAATCAGAGCAGACCCGGCCCGGGAGCGCTCACCCCTCCTTGATCACCTGGGTGCCGGCGAACTTGTCGGTCCACGGCTTGCGCTCGGGGTCGCTGTTGATCTGGACCGCGATCAGGATGACCGCGACCAGCGAGACGATCCCGCCGACGATGCCGAGGAACGGGATCACGCCCAGGATCGGGTAGGCCAGCCAGATGTTGCGCTTGAGGGCCTCCTCGAACGAGGGCTTCTGGCCGTCGGGGCCGACCACGTGGAGCTTCATCACCATCTTGCCCAGCGTCTTGCCCTGCGAGGACTCCATGAAGGCGAAGTAGCCGAGGTAGAGGACGGTGGTGATGATCGAGGTCACGACCGTGAAGGCGCCGTAGGTGCCACCGAAGCCGAAGCCGCTGCCGCTGCCCGAGGTGATGATCGCGGCGACGACGATCGAGTTGATGATCAGGTTCACCACGATCAGGATCACGAAGTCGATCAGCCGCGCCAGGAAGCGGTCGAGCAGCTCCCCCGGACGCGCGCCGAGCGGCGGTGGCGGAGGTGGCGGCGGGGCGGCTGCGCCGTACCCACCGGTGGGCGGCGGCGGTGCGCCGTACCCCCCGGACGGTGGCGGCGGTGGTCCCGGCGGAGGAGCGCCACCACTGGGGGGCGGTGGCGCGGAGCCAGGGGTGTCTTCAGGAGGGGGAGGAGGAGGGGTGCCTTCGCTCATGGCCGAACCCTAGAGTCACCCTTGAACCTTGTCGATGGCCCGTTCGGTGCTGAACGGCCGCCGGACCGGGGTCCGGCGGCCGTTCTCCAGCACAGTGTCGAGCGTGGGGTGGGGCTCAGCGCTCCACGTCGCCTTGGTTTCGACCCGCCGTCGCGGCTTCGTCGTCCTCAGCGCTCCACGTCGCCGTTGATGAAGGCCTCGACCGAGGCGCGTCCCTCGTCGTCGGGGCGCTGCACCGGCGGGCTCTTCATCAGGTACGACGAGGCCGACAGGATCGGGCCACCGACGCCGCGGTCCTTGGCGATCTTGGCCGCGCGGATCGCGTCGATGATGATGCCGGCCGAGTTGGGGGAGTCCCACACCTCGAGCTTGTACTCGAGGTTCAGCGGCACGTCGCCGAAGGCGCGACCCTCGAGCCGGACGTAGGCCCACTTGCGGTCGTCGAGCCACTGCACGTAGTCGGACGGGCCGATGTGCACGTTGCGGGCGCCCATGTCGTGGCTCATGTTGGAGGTCACGGCCTGGGTCTTGGAGATCTTCTTGGACTCGAGGCGGTCGCGCTCCAGCATGTTCTTGAAGTCCATGTTGCCGCCGACGTTGAGCTGGTAGGTGCGGTCGAGCACCACGCCGCGGTCCTCGAACAGCTTCGCCATCACGCGGTGGGTGATGGTGGCGCCGACCTGCGACTTGATGTCGTCGCCGATGATCGGGACGCCGGCGTCCTCGAACTTCTTGGCCCACACCGGGTCGGAGGCGATGAACACCGGCAGCGCGTTGACGAACGCGACGCCGGCGTCGATGGCGCACTGCGCGTAGAACTTGTCGGCCTGCTCGGAGCCCACCGGCAGGTAGGAGACGAGCACGTCGGCCCGCGAGTCCTTGAGCACCTGCACGATGTCGACCGGCTCGGTGTCGGACTCGTCGATCGTCTCGCGGTAGTACTTGCCGAGGCCGTCGTAGGTGTGACCGCGCTGGACGCTCACGCCGGTCGGCGGGACGTCGCAGAACTTGATGGTGTTGTTCTCGGAGTTGTTGATCGCGTCGGAGAGGTCGAAGCCGACCTTCTTCGCGTCGACGTCGAACGCCGCCACGAACTCGACGTCGGCGACGTGGTAGTCGCCGAACGTGACGTGCATCAGGCCCGGAACGTTGCCCGCCGGGTCGGCGTCCTTGTAGTACTCAACGCCCTGGATCAGGGAGCTGGCGCAGTTGCCGACTCCCACGATGGCTACTCGTACCGATGACATGGTTTCCCTCATTTCACGCTCTTGTGCTGAGTGCGCTGGTCTGGTTTGCGGGTGGCGGGTTTCGGCCTGGACGATCCCTTGGCCGGCGTCGTCGCCGAACGGGTCGTCGCGGCGCCGGGACGGGGTTCGGGTCCGGCGCGTTCTGCGGCGATGAGGTCGGTCAGCCATCTGACCTCGCGCTCCACCGACTCGATGGAGTGGCGCTGCAGCTCACTGATGTAGCGGTCGGTGCCCGCGGGTCCCCGGTTGCTGCGGGCTCGGTCGAGCCGCTCCTGGAGACGCGAGCGCCGGCCCTCGAGGATGCGCAGGCGCACCTCGGAGTCGGTGCGGGAGAAGAACGCGAACCTCATGTTGAAGTCCTCGTCCTCCCAGGCGGACGGGCCGACGTCGGTGATCTTGCCGGCGAAGTACTCAGACCCCTCGGCGGTGATCTGGTAGACGATCCGCTGCCGTCGCGAGACCCCGGGAGTGTCGGTGGCGACCTCGGTGACGAGGCCGGCGCGCAGCATCCGCTTCAGGGCCGGGTAGAGCGACCCGTAGGACAGCAGACGGGTCCAGCCGAGCAGCAGGTTGAGGCGCTTGCGGAGCTCGTAGCCGTGCAGCGGCGAGTCGTGCAGCAGCCCGAGGACCGCCAGCTCGAGGGTCGCCCCCTTGCTTGCCACGTCGCGCCTGCCTTCTGTCGTGCTGCCGTCGGGGTCAGCTTCGTATCAAACAAACCTATCGCATCGATATATCGTGTGCGAATCGCCACACCGGCCCTCGGCGACCTGATCCGGGACCTCGGCGGACCCCGTACCCTTCCTGTGCAGACCTCGTAGGTGACCGGAAAGAGTTGAATTCGACGTGAGCGGCAACCGCAGCAGTGCCTCGCCGGGCAAGCGGCCGACCTCGGGTACCGGTCAGGCTGCGCGGAAGACCGGCGCGGGCACGACGTCCGCCGGCAGGTCCGGCAGCAAGTCCGGCGGCGGCTCGGGTGGCGAGCTCGGGCGGCCCCTCGGGCAAGGGGCGCAAGGGGCCGGTCAAGCACCGGCGGCTGAAGACGTTCCTGAAGTGGTTCTCCGTCGTCTCGCTCGTCGGGATCCTGGTGCTGATCGGGATCTTCTACTTCGCCTACAAGAACACGACCATCCCCGACGCCAACAAGGCCTTCGAGGCGCAGTCGACGTTCGTCTACTACTCCGGCGGCAAGGCCAAGATCGGTCGCTTCGCCGAGCAGAACCGCGAGTCGATCCCGCTCGCCGACATCCCGCAGTCGATGCAGGACGCCGTGATCGCCGCGGAGGACCGCACCTTCTACACCAACAGCGGCATCGACCCGAAGGGCATCCTGCGCGCCGCCTTCTCCAACGCGAAGGGCAACGCCACCCAGGGCGCGTCCACGATCACCCAGCAGTACGTCAAGATCCTCTACCTCACCCAGGAGCGCACCCTCGGCCGCAAGGTCAAGGAGGCGTTCTTCTCCCTGAAGGTGCAGCAGGAGAAGTCCAAGGGCCAGATCCTCGAGGGCTACCTGAACACCATCTACTTCGGCCGCGGCGCGTACGGCGTGCAGGCCGCCTCGAACGCCTACTTCGGCAAGCCGGCCAAGAAGCTGACCGTGCCCGAGTCGGCCATGCTCGCCGCGGTGCTGAACTCGCCCAACTACCTCAATCCCGACCGCGGCGCGGCGGGCCGCGAGGCGCTGATCGAGCGCTACGACTACGTGCTGCGCGGCATGGTCTAGGCGGGCAACCTCGACGCGACCGAGGCCGACAAGTACTACGGCAAGCTGCCCCGGCTGGCCAAGGCCAAGACCGACAACCAGTACGGCGGCCAGCGCGGCTTCATGCTGACGATGGTGAAGAAGGAGCTGCTCCGGCTCGGGTTCGACGAGACCGAGATCGACTCCGGTGGTCTCCGCGTCGAGACGACGTTCACCAAGAAGGCGATGAAGGCCGCCGAGGACGGCGTACTCGCCGAGCGTCCGCAGGGCCTGAAGAAGCTGCACGTCGCCACCGCCTCCGTGGACGTCCAGACCGGTGCCCTGATGGGCTTCTACGCCGGGCAGGACTACCTCGACAGCCAGCTGAACTGGGCCGTGCTCGGCGGCTCCCCGGGTTCGGCGTTCAAGCCGTTCGCGCTGGCCGCCGGCCTCAAGGCCGGGTTCAGCCTCAAGGACACCTTCGACGGCAACTCGCCGTACACCTACGCCGGCGGCGCCAGGTCGTGAACGAGGGCAGCGGCGACGGCAACGACTACGGCTCGGCGATCAGCCTGATCAAGGCGACCGAGGACTCCGTGAACACGGCGTACGCCGACCTCACCGAGTCGCTCCCCGACGGCCCGAAGAAGATCCTCAACATGGCCGTCGACATGGGCATCCCGCGCAACAGCCCCGGGCCTCGAGCCCAACTCCGGCATCGCGCTCGGCTCGGCCACGATCAGCCCGATCGCGATGGCCAACGCCTACGCCACCATCGCCAACGGCGGGGTGCACCACGACATGTTCATGGTCAAGAAGGTCTCCCGCGCCTCCGACAACCGGGTGCTCTACCGGGCGCCGAAGAAGACCGACCGGGTGCTGTCCGAGGACCTGTCCGCCGACGTCAGCTACGCGCTCCAGCAGGTCGTGCTCAGCGGCACCGGCCAGAACGCCCAGGCGCTCGGCCGCCCGGCCGCCGGCAAGACCGGCACCGCGACCAACGCCGACGGCGACGTCTCCTCGTCGTGGTTCGTGGGCTACACGCCGCAGGTCGCGACGGCCGTGATGTACGTGCGCGGCAAGGGCAACGAGGCCCTCAACGGCTTCCTGCCCAGCTACTTCGGTGCGAACTACCCGACCTACACCTGGCGCGCGGTGATGCAGGCCGTGCTCGAGGGCACCGAGCCCGAGGACTTCCCGCCGGCGGCGTTCGTCGACGGTGAGGCGCCCGACGACGGGCACGCGCCGTACACGCCGCCGCCGGAGCCGACCAAGAAGGCGAAGCCCAAGCCCAACAAGCCCGCAGCCGCCCAAGCCCACGCCGGCCACCCCGACCCAGCCGGCCCCGCCGACCCAGCCGGGCAACGGCGGCGGCAACGGCGGCGGCGGTGGCGGCGGCGACGGCGGCGGCACCGACCCGGGCAACCCCCGCGAGACGTGCGAGCCCACGGACCCCACCTGCACCCCGTGACTCGGACCACGGGCGCCACCGATCGGGACGCGGTCGTGGCGCCGACCCGGACCGACCCGTTCGCCCGCTCGATGAGCGAGGTGGTCGGCGGACCGGTGGGGCGCCACGCCCGTCCGCACCGCTGGTGGGTGCCGGTGCGGGTGCTGCTGGCGCTGTTCGCGGTGGTCTTCGCGCTCTCGGTGGTGCAGCACCAGCCCTGCCTGAAGACCCACTGGGCCAACGACGCAGGCGCGCTACGGCAAGGCCTGCTACTCCGACATCCCCTACCTGTACACCGGCCGCGGGCTCGTCGAGGGGCTGTGGCCCTACGCCGACACCGACGGCCGCTACCAGGTGATGGAGTACCCCGTCGGCATCTCCTACCTCGCCTGGATCGCCGCGAAGGTCACCCAGCTCGACCCGCCGGGTCCGCCGGTCGCCGAGCGGCACCACGTGGCGCCGGACTCGATCTACGTCGCTGCCCGGCGTGGTCGACGAGATCGACACCTACTTCCTGGTGACCGCGCTGTTCCTGTGCGCCTTCGGCCTGCTGGCCACGTGGTTCATGGCCGGGGTGCACCCCCGACGGCCGTGGGACGCGCTGCCGTTCGTGCTGTCGCCGGCCCTGCTCATGACCGGCCTGATCAACTGGGACCTGATGGCGGTGGCCGTTCGTGGCCGGCGCGCTGTGGGCCTGGGCGCGCGACCGGTCGGTGCTGACCGGCGTGATGATCGGCCTGGGCGCGGCCACCAAGCTCTTCCCGTTGTTCCTGCTCGGGGCCGATCCTGATCGTGGCGTGGCGACAACGCCGGCTCGGGGCGTTCGGCGCGACCGCGGGTGCCGCCGTCGCGACGCTGGGCGGTGGTCAACCTGCCCGGGTGGCTGACGGGACCGGAGCAGTGGAAGGTGTTCTGGCGGTTCAACTCCGAGCGGGGCGCCGACCTGGGCTCGGTCTGGCTCGCGCTGACGCACCACGGGCACTCCTTCACGCCGGACACGATCAACACCTGGTCGTGGGCGCTGTTCGGGGCGGTCTGCGTGGCCGTGGCGGTGCTCGGGCTGCGGGCCCCGTCGTACGCCGCGGGTCGCGCAGCTGGGGTTCCTGGTGGTGGCCGGGTTCCTGCTGGTCAACAAGGTCTACTCGCCGCAGTACGTGCTCTGGCTGCTCCCGCTGGCCGTGCTGGCGCGGCCGCGCTGGCGCGACCTGCTGATCTGGCAGGCCGGCGAGCTGCTCTACCTGCTGGCCGTGTGGACCTACCTCGGCGGCTCGCTGGAGGAGGCGGCCGGCGGGGGTGCGCCGGTCTACGACATGGCGATCTGGATCCGCGTCGCGGCCGAGCTCTACCTGGTCGCCGTGGTGGTGCGCGACGTCGTACGCCCCGAGCACGATCCCGGTGGTGGCTCGAGGACCGGGTAGCCAGTACGAACGGCCGCTTCCGAGGCCCGCGACCGGCTTCGACCTGGACTACGCGTCAGCTGATCTCGACCGCGTCGAAGCTGGTCGCCGTGAAGCGCACGCGGCAGTCGATCTCGTCGCCGACGGCGGGCACGGTGGCGCCGGCCGGGAGGAACAGCATCGAGGCCTGCATGTGCGGGGGCTCGGCGAAGAGCCGCTGCTTGCCGCCCACGGTGTACGGCGAGCGCACGAACCCGGCTGCGTCGAGGCCACCCCGCGCGATCGAGGCTGGCCCGTGGCCTTGAGGGTGGCCTCGCCCGTCGGCGCCTCGAGCCCGATGCCGTGCGAGGTGCCGCCGGAGACGACGAGGATCGTGCCCGCGCGCGGGGCCGTGCGGCCGCGGTAGCCGTAGGTGTCGCCGCGCTCGACCGGGTGGGTGTCGAGCACGGTCGCCCGCACCGACAGGGCGCCGCGGTCGCCGAGCCACAGCGAGGTGCCGATGCGGGGGCGGAAGCGGAAGTCGGGGTACCGCGCGGCGAGGGTGTCGAGCTCGGCGTCGGTCAGGTGGGAGACCCAGACGGTGCGCCCGGCGGGACCGAGCTTGTCGAGGCCGGCGGCCACGACGTCGTTCATCAGGCGGTCGACCTCGCTGAGGTGGGAGCCTCCTGCGCGAGCGGCAGGTGCAGGGCGACGCCCTCGACCTGACCACGCTGCCGTCGGCGACGACCGTGCCGGCGTCGCGCAGCCCCTTGGCGCTGAAGCCGTGGCGCAGCATCGAGGTCATCCGCTCGAGCACGACGCGCGGTCGCTGGCCCGAGCCGCGGCCCTGCTCGGCGAGCGCGGACAGGTCCTCGAGGCGGCCGACCGTGTGGATCACCCGCGGGTCGTGGTCGACCCGGTCGAAGGGTCGCCACGGGGTGAGCACGAGCAGCGACCCGTCGTACCGCGACGAGACCGCGGGCAGCTCGGCGTACGTGCCGACCGCGAGGGTGTCGACGCCGAGCCAGTCGGCCTTGCGGGCGAGCCGGTGCAGGCCGAAGCCGTAGCCGTTGCCCTTGGCGACCGGGACCAGGCCGGGGTGGCGGGCCAGGACGTCCTTGAGGTGGCCACGCCAACGGTCGCCGTCGACGTACAGCGTGAGCGCCACGGTTCATCCCCGCCGAGACATGTAGAGGTCGAAGGCCTTGTAGATCGCCTTGTTCAGGGGCAGGTCCCACTCGCCGGCGTACTCCACGGCCTCGCCGCCGGTGCCGACCTTGAACTGGATCAGCCCGACGTGGCTGTCGTCGGAGTCGAGGGTGTCGGTGATGCCGCGCAGGTCGTAGACGTGGGCGCCGGCCGCGAGCGAGTCGCGGATCATCTGCCACTGGACCGCGTTGGACCCGCGGACGTCGCGCTTCTCGGTGGAGGAGGCGCCGTAGGAGTACCACGTGTGCGCGCCGACCCGGATCCAGATGGTGCTGGCGACCAGGTCGCCCTCGTGGCGGGCGAGGTAGAGCCGGATCCGGTCGGGCTCCTCGGCGCCGAGCGCCTCGAACATGGTCTCGAAGTAGCGCAGCGGGCGCGGCGTGAAGTGGTCGCGCTCGGCGGTGTGCGCGTAGAGCTCGTGGAAGGCCTTCAGGTCCGCGATCGTGCCGTGCTCGACCTCGACGCCGGCCTTGGCGGCCTTCTTGATGTTGCGGCGCCACTGCTGGTTCATGCCCTTGAGGACGTCGTCCTCGCTGCGCTGGTTCCCCTCGTCGTCCACGAGCGGGATCCAGAAGTTGTACTGCGGCTGCCCGGCCGCGAAGCCGCCGGCCACCGACTGGGGGCGCCAGCCGGCCTCGCGGAGCTGGGAGACGACGCTGGCGCCGACCTGGCTGCGCTCGTGCGGGGGTACGGCGGTCAGCGAGTGCACCGACTCGTCCGCGATGCCCTCCTTGACCTGGGCCGCGCTCCAGCGGCGGGTCACGACCGGCGGGCCGATCCGGATCCCGAACGCGCCCTGGCTCTTCAGGTGCGCCGCCATCGGGTCGAGCCAGGCACGGAGGTTGTCGCTCGACCAGTCGAGCAGCGGACCCTCCGGCAGGTAGGCCAGGTAGCGCTTCACCCGGGGCAGCTGGCGGTAGAGCACCAGCGCGGCACCGACGATCTCGGTCGCCCTGGTACCAGCCGATCGACTCGGGCCTCCACTCCGGCTTCACCGCCGCCCACGCCGGGGTCTGCAGGAAGCTGGCCGATCCACCCTCGCGGTCGGTCACCGACCGGATGAAGGCGAGGTGCTCCTCGGCCGTGATCGTGCGCACGGACGGGGCACTGACCGCTGGGGAGCTCACCCGGCGAGCCTAACGGGAGCGGGACCCGCGGATTCAGGCGCCGGCGTCGGTGATCAGCTTCTTGATCGTGGCGAACGACGGGCGCCTCCGGGTCGATCAGCGTGAAGTGGTCGCCGGGGACGTCCACGACCTCGGCCTCGCCGCCGGCAGCCACGGCCGCGGTCGACGTACGACGTGCCCTGCTCGGCCGGGATCACCATGTCGTCCTCGGCGTGCACCGCCCACACCGGGCACGCAGCCGGGACGAGCAGGGTCGGGTCGGACACCGCGTAGTGCTCGGGCTGCTCGGTCGGGCCTGCCGTCGGCGAAGGCCGTCACCGGGGCGACCCGAACCGGGCGCGGTCGCGGCGAGGGTGAGGTCGAGGACGCCGGAGAGCGAGATCGCGCCGACGGGCCGAACCGTGGCCGCGCCTCCCGGGGTGCGCTCGGTGCGGGAGGCGGCCCAGACGGCGAGGTGGCCGCCGGCGGAGTGGCCGAGCAGGACCACCCGGTCGGCCAGGTCCTCGCGCGCGAGCCGGTCGACGGCCAGGGCCACGTCGGTCATCGGGTCGGGCCAGGCGCCGCCGTCGCCGATGGGGCGGTACTCGACGTTCCAGGTGGCCCAGCCCGCGCGGGTCATCACGTCGGCCATCGGGTCGAGCTGGTCGAGGCCGTAGCCGGGCCTCCAGTAGCCGCCGTGCAGCAGCACGAGCGTGCCCACAGGGGTCGCCGTCGGGCCGGCGGAGGTCGGCGAACTGACCGGGCAGGTCGCCGTACCGGATGCGCGTGACCGCGCTGTCCGGCGCAGAAGTGGTCGTGGCCGCCGCAGCCCGCGACGAGGGACGCCGCGGCGCCGGCCCCGAGCAGGGCGCGGCGCGAGACGGTCAGACGCCGTGCTCGCGCAGCCACGCGAAGTCGGCCCGGTGCTCCTCGGGTCCGCCCGGGGTCTCGCAGACCACCGGCGCGCCGGCATCGCGTACGACGGCCGCGAAGTCGTCGGCGTCGAGCTGGCCGGCCCCGAAGTTGGCGTGCCGGTCGGCACCGGAGTCGAAGGCGTCGCGGCTGTCGTTGGCGTGCACGAGGTCGATGCGCCCGGTGATCGAGCGGACCTTCTCCACCGCGGTGGCCAGCTCGATGCCGCCGGCCCAGGCGTGGCAGGTGTCGAGCACGAAGCCGACCTCCTCGAAGCCCTCGGCCGAGGAGATCGCGTCCCAGACCCCGGCGATGCGGTCGAGGTGGCGGGTCATCGCGTTGTCGCCGCCGGCGGTGTTCTCGATCAGCAGCGGGATCTTGATGTCGGTCGCCTCGACGGCCTTGCGCCAGTTGTCGAAGCCGACCGCCGGGTCGTCGTCCTTGTTCACGTGGCCGCCGTGGACGATCAGGCCCTTGGCGCCGATCTCGGCCGCCGCGTTCATGTGCTGCTGGAGCAGCTTGCGGCTCGGGATCCGGATGCGGTTGTTGGTGGTGGCCACGTTGACGATGTAGGGAGCGTGCACGTAGAGGTCGACGCCCGCGGCCTCGGCGTCCGCCCGCAGGCCCTCGGCGCCGCCCGCGTAGCGGATCTCGGGACCCTTGTAGCCCTGCGGGTCACCGAGGAAGAACTGCACCAGCGTGGTCTCGCGCGCCTGGGCCTCGGCGACCGGGTCGGTCTGCTCGACGTGGGCCCCGATGACGATGCTGCTGGAACTCATGCCGCCAGCCTAGGCTCCGCCCCTGACACGACTCGGCACGGGCGTCGCCGCTCGGCTGGCGGATTTGAACATGTTCAACTATGATTTGAACATGTTCAAGACGAGCCGTCATGCCGGCTGACACGCGGCAGCACATCCTCGACACCGCGATCAGGCTCTTCGAGGAGCGGGGGTACGCCGGCACGACGATGCGCGCCATCGCCACCGAGGCCGGGGTCTCGCCGAGCAACGCCTACTACTGGTTCGCCAGCAAGGACCAGCTGGTCCAGGAGTTCTACCGCCGCATCCAGGTCGCCCACCGGGACCGCTGCGCGGAGGCGCTCGCCGGTGGCGGCACGCTCACCGAGCGGCTGCTGGCCGCCGAACGGGCCGGCATCGAGGTGATGGCGCCGTACCACGGGTTCGGGGCGGCCTTCGTCGGCACCGCGATCGTGCCGGGCGCCGCGGTGAGCCCGTTCAGCGAGGAGTCGGCGGGGGCCCGCGAGCTGTCGATGGAGATCTATCGCGACGTCGTCGCGGGCGCCTCCCCGGCCGTGCCGGCCAAGCTGGCGCCGGTGCTGCCCGACCTGCTGTGGCTGGCCCACCTCAGCGTGACCCTCTACTGGGTGATCGACACCAGCCCCGGCCAGGAACGCACCCACCAGCTCGTCGACCGCTCGGTGACGATGCTCGCGAGCGCGATCAAGCTGTCCCGCCTCCCCGGGGCCAGCTCGCTGGTCCAGCAGGTCGGCGCGGTGCTCGACGTGGTGGTGCCCGAGCGGAGGCAGTCGTGAGGGAGACGTCACCCGAGGTCCGGCCATACCGGTGGGTGGACGCGGGAGTCGCGTCCCGGGGGTCGGTCGGCTACCTGCTCGCGGTGCTGGTCGAGCGCCGTGCTCGATCGGACCGATGCTCCTCGCTGGAGCTGCCATGGGTGCGGGACGGTGCGAGCTTCTCGATGCTGCCGGGTGACCTGCTCGTGACGCGGGGTCGTCATGGTCCTGTACGTGCCGTTCTTCGCGCTCGTCTTCGGCTGGCCGGCCGCTGCTGGTCGGCTGCCTGTCCTCGTGCACCTGATCTGCCTCGGAGTCCCGGAGCAGGCCGTCCACGTGGCGACGGCCGGTCTCGCCGGCGTGGCCGCGGGGTGCGCCTACGGAGCCGCTGCTCTTCGACGGCTTCGGCGGCTTGCTCTGGCTCGTGCTCGGGGTGGCCACGGCGGCAGGCGGGCCGCTGGTCATCCCGCTCGCGCGTCGGCGGAGCAGTCGTGAACACCGGCGTGGCCCGGGCGGCGTACGTGCTGACGGTCGGCTGTCGATCGCGACGTGCGGGTTCGCCACCGGGTCCACGGCGGCGATCCTGACGTCGGCCGCGCTCGCGCTGCCGACCAGCATCGTCGCCGTACCCTGGCTACTACCTGGCCTACGGCCTGCTGGCCCTTCTCCCGGGAGCGAACCCGTCGAGCGGCAGCGGGTCGGGTGGGTGCTCGCCCGGTGCGGGCTGCCACGCCTCGACGTCGGGCGACCTCGCACCCTGGTTCTCGGTCACGACCGACGTCATCGGGGTGCTCGCGCTCACAGCGGCCGCGCTGCTGAACGTCGTGCTCCTCCGGACGGTCGCCCACCGCAGGCGGCCTGTGGACGACGATTTCGCGGGTACGCCGCACGGTTGGTAGCCTTGCGCGTCGCGCTCCCCAGATGGGAGTCGCAACACCGCATCAGCCCTCCTGCCACGGAAACGCCGTGGCCGCCTGAGTCCGAAGGAGGTGGAGAACGCTATGCGTGCCTATGAACTCATGGTCATCCTCGATCCCAACCTCGAGGAGCGCACCGTCCAGCCGTCGCTCGAGACGTACCTCAATGTCGTTACCAACGACGGAGGCACCGTCGACAACGTCGAGGTCTGGGGCCGTCGCCGTCTCGCCTACGAGATCGCCAAGAACGCCGAAGGCATCTACGCCGTCGTGACGCTGCAGGCCGAGCCTGCCACCGTCAAGGAGCTCGACCGTCAGCTCACCCTGAACGAGTCGGTGCTCCGCACTAAGGTCATCCGTCCCGACGCTCGCTGACCCCAGCGGGCTCAACCACCCAGCACCCCAGGCAGAAACCCCCAGGGAGACCACATGGCAGGCGAGACAGTCATCACCGTCGTCGGCAACCTCGTCGACGACCCCGAGCTCCGCTTCACCCCCTCGGGTGCGGCGGTGGCCAACTTCCGGATCGCGTCGACGCCGCGGACCTTCGACCGCAGACCAACGAGTGGAAGGACGGCGACGCGCTGTTCCTCTCCTGCTCGGTGTGGCGGCAGGCCGCGGAGAACGTCGCCGAGTCGCTCCAGAAGGGCATGCGCGTCGTGGTCCAGGGCCGGCTCAAGCAGCGCTCCTACGAGACCCGCGAGGGTGAGAAGCGCACCGTCGTCGAGCTCGACGTCGAAGAGGTCGGCCCCAGCCTGAAGTACGCCACCGCCAAGGTCGCGCGCGTCCAGCGCAGCGGCGGAGGCGGCGGCTACGGCAGCCAGGGTGGCGGCGGCGGGGACGACCCGTGGGCCTCCAGCCCGGCGCAGGGGTCCAACCAGTCCGGTGGCCAGCCCGGCGGCGGTCAGCCGCAGGGCGGCGGCCAGGGTGGCCAGGGCGGCAGCTGGGGCGGTCAGCAGGGCGGCGGCCAGCCGCAGGGTGGCGGCCAGAGCGACCCCTGGGCCAACCAGGGTTCCGACGAGCCCCCCTTCTGACCCAGGCCAGACCACACAACTCAACAGTCCATCCACCAGACACCATTCCGGCGATAGCCGGGCTCACTGAAGGAGAGCACCACAATGGCCAAGGCAGTGATCCGCAAGCCGAAGAAGAAGGTTTGCCAGTTCTGCAAGGAGAAGGTGTCCTACGTCGACTACAAGGACACCAACCTGCTCCGCAAGTTCATCTCCGACCGCGGCAAGATCCGTGCGCGTCGCGTGACCGGCAACTGCGTCCAGCACCAGCGCGACGTGGCCACGGCCGTGAAGAACGCCCGCGAGGTCGCGCTGCTGCCCTACACGTCCACGGCTCGCTGAGAGGAGACCACCTGATGAAGCTCATCCTGACCCAGGAGGTCACCGGTCTCGGTGGCGCCGGCGACGTGGTCGAGGTCAAGGACGGCTACGGCCGCAACTACCTCATCCCGCGCGGCTTCGGCATCCGCTGGACCCGCGGTGGCGAGAAGACCATCGAGTCGATCAAGAAGTCCCGCGACGCCCGTTCGGTGCGCGACGCCGACCACGCCGCCGAGGTGAAGGCCAAGCTCGAGGGCTCGACCTTCAACGTCAAGGTCCGCGCGGGCGAGGGCGGTCGCCTCTTCGGCGCCGTCACCGCCGCCGACATCGCGGAGGCGATCACCGAGGGTGGCGCCGAGGTCGACAAGCGCACGATCGTGCTCGGCAACCCGATCAAGTCGCTCGGTGCCCACACCGTCACCGTGAAGGTGCACGACGAGGTCGAGGCGCAGGTCAGCCTCAACGTCGTCTCCGCCTGATGCCGTACACAACGCACATCGCGAAACTGGCCGTGCCACCTCAGCTCCGAGGGTCGCACCGGCCAGTTCTGATGCCTGCCTCGGGACGCCGTCGGGGATGGACCTCCAGACGGTCCCGGGCCGCCGAGCCACTCGCGGCGATGCACCCGGAACAGGAAGTACACGAACACCACGTTCACGGCCATCGCGAGCAGCACGGTCGGCTCCTCGAGCTGGTGAGCCCGCCGCCGAGGGTCAGCACCGGGAGTACGGCGAGCACGCCGAACCCCCACACCAGCAGGCCGAACCGCTTCGCGACGTACGCGTCCGGCGGCGTCTGCGCGGCGCCCAGCAGGCCGATCTCGCGGGCCAGCACCAGGCAGAACGCGAGCTGCGGCAGCGAGGCGAACCACTCGCCCGAGTCGTCGAGCTGGTGGTGCAGCTGCGGGAACCACATCGGCACGCTGACCACACCGGCCAGCACGGCGAGCCAGCGACTGGTCGAGAAGCTGTCGTCGACGCGGGCCAGGGCGACCATGCCGAGGATCACGAGCAGCCAGCCGAGCGGGTCGGGCGAGGGCGTCGTACTGCTCCCACGAGGGGTTCGCGTTGGCCGGGAAGGGCGCGCTGAGGATGACGATCACCATGCCCATGGCGACCCTCTGCAGCGGCGACCCCAAACCCATGGGCGCAAGCGTAGGCTCCGCGTTCATGGCCAAGGCTGCTGCTGTCCTGCTCGCTCCGGGTGTCTGGCGGATCCCGCTGATCGGCGACTACGTCAACGGCTTCATGCTGCGTGACGACGACGGGCAGGTGACCCTGATCGACATGGGCGTGGCGTCCTCCGGCAAGAAGGTGATCGCCGCGCTGGAGTCGATCGGCTCGGGCGCGAGCGACGTGACCAGGCTGATGCTGACGCACTGCCATCCCGACCACGCGGGCGGTGCGGCGTACGTGTCGGAGAAGACCGGGCGCCCGGTGGACGTGCACGCCGACGACGCGCGAGTACGTCCGCTCCGGGACCCAGCCCGACCACGACCCGAAGCTCTTCCTCGGCCGGCTGGTCGACCGGTTGCCCGCGCCCGAAGAACAAGAAGGTGGTCGTCGGCGAGGAGCTCGGCGACGGGCAGGTGGTGCCGTTCGCGGGCGGCATCCGGGTGATCCACACGCCCGGGCACTCGCCCGGCCACGCGTCCTACCTGCACGAGGAGTCGGGCACCCTGATCACCGGCGACGCGATCTTCAACGTGCTCGGCCGGCGCTGGCCGATGAAGTTCCTGTGCACCGACTTCGCGATGACCAAGCAGACCGCGCACAAGCTCGGCGAGGTCGACTACGAGATCGCGGCGTTCACCCACGGCCCGGAGATCCGCGACCGGCCCGCGCGAGGCGATCCGGGCGTTCCTCGCCAAGAACGCCTCCTAGGCGCCGAGGCGCATCCACCGGTCGCCGCGAGCACGGAGCAGCAGCGTCACCGCGCGGCCGCCCATGAAGAACACCGAGAACGCGACCCACAGCCAGACCAGACCCTGCCCGCCGACCAGCCACGCCGCCGGCGCGAACAGGGCCAGGGTGACCAGCTGCGCCCAGGCGAGGTAGACCGCGTCGCCGGCGCCGATCAGCACCCCGTCGAGCACGAACACGATGCCCGCGACCGGCTGGGCGGCAGCGGCGACCAGCAGCACCGGGACGAGCAGGTCCTGCACGACCGGGTCGCCGGTGAACAGCCGGCCGAGCAGCGGCGAGACCGCGGCCAGGGCGAGTCCGGTGACGATCCCGCTGAGCCAGCCCCAGCGCTCCATCCGGGCGGTGACGGCGCGGGTTCCGGCCGCGTCGCCGGCCCCGAGGTAGCGCCCGGTGATCGCCTGCGCCGCGATCGCCACCGCGTCGAGGGTGAAGGCCAGGAAGGTCCAGATGGTCAGGGCGAGCTGCATGGTCGCGAGGTCGGCGTCACCGAGCCTCGCGGCGGCGTACGTCATCACCAGCAGGGAGGCGCGCAGCATCAGCGTGCGCATGATCAGGGGTACGCCGGCCCGGCCGGCCTGGCGGATGCCGGGCAGGTCGGGTCGCAGCGGGGCCGACTCGCGGCGCGCGGCCCGGACCACCACCCAGACCAGCGCGGCGGCCGAGCCCACCTGGGCGAGCAGCGTGCCGAGCGCGGAGCCCGCGATGCCGAGGTCGAGGCCGTAGACCAGCACGACGTTGAGCACGATGTTGGCCAGGTTGCCGGCGACGGCCACCACGAGCGGCGTACGGGTGTCCTGCAGGCCGCGGAGCACGCCGGTGGCGGCCAGCATCAGCAGCATCGGCACGGCGCCGAGCAGCGCGATCTGGAGGTAGGTGACCGCCAGGTCCTCGACCCGGGCGCCCGGGCCCGAACAGCGCGGACCACGGGCCGGGTCAGCGGCAGCACGGCGAGGCTGACCAGGGCGCCGATCAGGACGGCCAGCCAGAGCCCGTCGATGCCCTGGGTGAGCGCCGCCCGGGCGCGGCCGGCGCCGACCTGACGGGCCACCGAGGCGGTGGTGCCGTAGGCGAGGAAGATGCACAGGCTGACCAGGGTGCCGAGCACCGCCGAGGCGATGCCGAGGGCCGCCAGCTGCGGGGTGCCGAGGTGGCCGACGATCGCGGAGTCCGCGAGCAGGAACAGCGGCTCGGCGACCAGCGCGAGGAAGGCGGGCACCGCCAGCCGCAGGATCTCCCGGTCGTGGGCCCGCCCAGGCGGTCGCCCGGGAGCGGGGTCCGAGCGCGATCCTCGCGCGCCCGGTCATTACCACGGAGGTGAGGCTAGGCGCCAGCAAAACCTGTGTAAAACCCGGGTCTGGTTGTGGGTATCGCTCGTCGGAGGGGCTTTGTCGACAAACGAACACGGCGGTCCCAGATGGACGTCCCGGTGAATACCAGCAGGCCAGAAAACTTCTCTCCACAGCCGCGGATGCGACAAAACCGCAGGTCAGAGGCCGATTGGCGCGATGAACTTTTTCTGGGTCCACAGCCTCATCCAACAGGCTGTGCAACCCAGCGGCGGCGTGTTCCACACGATCAACAGGGTTATCCACAGGTACCTGTGGATGACGGGCTTGGTGGCGGCGCGTCCGGGCGCTTAGTGTCGCCCGACCGGGGTCGAAACGGACCGGGTCCGACGGGATTCCGGACCGTAGGTCCGCAGCACCGCCCCGGGCGCGGCACCAGTTCTGTGGGTGGCGGGTCCTAGCCTGCTGGTAGGTAAGTGAAGGAAGGGGCCAGTGGGATGAGCATGACCGATCCGGGCGGTTCGGCCGAGGGGTCCGCGGCAGGTCCCAACGGGGGCGCGGTCGCGATGAGCGAGTCGTGGACCGACACCTACCCGCGTACAGCTCCGCCTTCGGCGACGACGTCAGCGGCAACCAGGAGCACTGGTCCGGCCGGATGCCGCCCGCAGGACTCCGACGCCGAGCAGAGCGTGCTCGGCTCGATGCTGATCTCCAAGGACGCGATCGCCGACGTCAACGAGCAGATCGGCGGCGCCGACTTCTACCGGCCGGCCCACGAGACGATCTACGACGCGATCGTCGACCTCTACGGCCGCGGCGAGCCGGCCGACCCCGTCACCGTGTCGGCCGAGCTCAACCGTCGCGGCGAGCTGAGCCGGGTCGGCGGGGCGCCGTACCTCCACACGCTGTCGGCCAGCGTCCCGATCGCCGCCAACGCGGGCTACTACGCGACCATCGTGCGCGAGAAGGCGATCCTGCGGCGGCTCGTCGACGCCGGCACCAAGATCGCGCAGATGGGGTACGCCGGCGAGGGCGATGTCGACTAGCCACCGTCGACGTGGCCCAGCAGGAGATCTACGCGATCGGCGAGAAGCGCCAGCAGGAGGACTACGCGCCGCTCTCCGACGATCATGGAGGCCACCCTCGACGAGATCGAGGCGATCTCCAGCAACGACGGCACCACCGGCGGCGTGCCCACCGGCTTCGCCGACCTCGACGAGCTGATCAACGGCTTCTCCGGCGGCCAGATGATCATCGTGGCGGCGCGTCCCGCCGTCGGCAAGTCGACGCTCGCCCTCGACTTCTGTCGCGTCCGCGTCGATCCACAACAACCTGACCAGCGTGATCTTCAGCCTGGAGATGTCCAAGAGCGAGATCACCATGCGGCTGCTGTCGGCGGAGGCGAAGATCCCGCTGAACAACATCCGCAAGGGCCCGATGACCGACGACGACTGGAACAAGCTCGGCCCCAAGATGGGCCAGGTCTCCGGGGCGCCGATGTTCATCGACGACAGCCCCAACATGACGATGATGGAGATCCGCGCGAAGGCCCGCCGGCTCAAGCAGCGCCACGACCTGAAGCTGATCGTGATCGACTACCTCCAGCTGATGACCAGCGGCAAGAAGGTCGAGTCCCGCCAGGTCGAGGTCTCGGAGTTCTCCCGCCAGATCAAGCTGCTCGCCAAGGAGCTCGAGGTCCCGATCGTCGCGCTCTCCCAGCTCAACCGTGGTCCCGAGCAGCGCTCCGACAAGCGCCCGATGATGAGCGACCTGCGCGAGTCCGGCTCGATCGAGCAGGACGCCGACATCGTGATGCTGCTCCACCGCGAGGACGTCTACGAGCGCGAGTCCCCCCGCGCCGGCGAGGCCGACATCATCGTCGCCAAGCACCGCAACGGCCCGACCCGCGACGTCGTGGTCAGCTTCCAGGGCCACTACTCGCGCTTCGTCGACATGGCCCACTGACGGACGTAGCTCCTCAGGCGAGGCCGTCGAACGGACGGACCTCGACCTTGCCCCGGCAGGCCTTGGACCCCTCGGCCGCGAGCTTGAGCGCCACGTCGAGGTCGGGCGCGTCGATGACCCAGAAGCCGCCGATGACCTCCTTGGTCTCGAGGTAGGGGCCGTCGGTCATCACCGGCGTCTCGCCCTGGCCGTCGACGACGGTCGCCGTCGACGCCGCCTCGAGCCCACCGGCGAAGACCCAGTAGCCGTCGGCCTGCAGCTGGTCGTTGAAGACGCCGGTCGCGGCGAACGACTCCTCCATCTCCTCCTTGGAGCCGTAGTTGCCGAACTCGTCCATCTCGGCGGGGCCGTGCACGGCCAACAAGTAGTGCGTCATCGCGCCTCTCCTCAGTTCCGGGCGGTCCCGATGACCGCCATCTACCTCCACCACGAACGGCATCACGCCGATACGACAACCTGCCACAGGAAATGCGTGCGATCCAGAACTTCTTTGCGCGACCTGTCGGATCCGGTCCCACCCGTTCGTGGAGGGGGTATGAGCGGGTCGCACCGGGCGGCCCGCCGAGGAAAGGAGCTCGACATGTCCACCACCACGCAGATCCCCACCACGCAGACCTCCACCACCAGCGCGCCGACCCCGGCCGCCGAGCGTCAGCCGGTCTGGAAGCACGGCGTCGCCGCGGCGGTCGTCGCCTCGGTCGCCACGACCGTCCTCGCGGCGGTCGCGTCGGCCGCCGGCGTCTCGTTCGCCGACAGCACCGGCGCGAGCATCCCGGTCGCCGGCTTCGCGCAGCTGACCCTGATCTTCTCGCTCGTCGGCGTCGGCATGGCCGCCGTGATGGCGCGCAAGGCGCGTCGGCCGCGGGCCACCTTCGTGCGTACGGCGGTCGCCCTGACCCTGCTGTCCTTCGTCCCGGACCTCACCTTCGGGTTCGACGCCGCCTCCGCGGCCACCCTGATCACGCTGCACACCGTCGCCGCGGCGATCGTCGTGCCGACCCTGGCGGGCCGGCTCGCCCGCACTCGCTGACCAGGCTGCGCTCGACTCATCCAGCGAAGCGCGGCCGGCGCAGCCACTTCAGTGTCCGAAGAGGCGACTGGGTCTTCCGGTGGCGCCAGGCGAGTCCGAGCCCGGCCACTGGGTGCTTGTAGAGCCAGCGGGGGTCACTCATCACGCGGGCGACCAGCGCGACCTCCAGTTCTTGGCGAGGGTGGCTCGAGCGGTCGGTGTCGAGGGATCGCAGCTGGTCCTCGATGACGTCGACCGGCTGGCCCCGCCCTGTGCTCCACAGCTCGCCCCAGGCCGTGGCCTGTCGTTCCATGTCCAGCTGGGCCGCAGCCATGTGTGCCTGTTGCTCCCGTATCTCGATCCGCATCGCCTCGGGCCACTCGTCGATGAACGGCTGCATCGCCGGCTCGTGCCAGCCTCGTTCTCCAGGAACCCGATGGTGACGCAGTTCGGCGCGGACAGATCGGAGGTCTCGTCGAGCCCGGCGACGATGGCGGACACGATCCTCGGGCCGAGGTCGGCGTTCCCCGAGCGGTAGGCCTCGAGGGCGACGTCGGCGGCGCGCTCGCACACGCGCATCGGCGCTGCGTACCCGAGCCTCCACTCCACCGCCTCGATGGCCGGTCCGGTCTCGGGCACCTCACGTCGAAGGTGCTCCACGAGCCGGTCGGCCCCGGTGACCTCCCTCGGCGGAGGAGGTAACCGGTCGGGATCGCCGTTCCAGTAGGTGGTCCGCCAGTAGTACAGCGCCTCGTCGTTCTTCGGCCACCGCTCGTCCTCCAGCGCCGGGGCGGCCCAGTCCCGGGCGGGGTCGAACAGTCTCCAACCCTCTTCAAGAGGCTCGTTGCGACGCGCCCTCCGGACCTTGCGCCGGAACGCCTCGTCCGTGGCGCCGATCCGCTGGTAGTTCAGCTGGGCCTCCACCAGGCTGATCGCGTTCGCGCCGCCCGAGTTCATCGGCCACCGCAGCTGGACGGGGTCGTCCTCCCAGAAGCAGACCGGGCAGAGCTCGTAGTCACCAGGTCCCTCGGGCAGCGCGAGGTGCCCACAGCACGGGCATGGGTGCCGGGAGCTCGAGACGGCGCGCATGCGCACATCATGGTCGACCGGTGCTGTCCGTCGTACGGAACGAACCGGGCGGTGCTGGCTGGCAGTTCTGGTGGCGGGAGGGCGAAGTTTCACCCCCGCCCAGGGCGGAGAGCTCACCACACCTGACGAACGGTCGGAGCCGGGGGGCCAGGAACCCCGGCTCCGACCGTTCGGGCTCAGTCGGTCGCCAGCTCCCGTGCCGTAGCCGCCACGGGGGAGACCTTCTTCATGGTGTTGATGCTGACGTGCGGCCACTGGATCCGGCCGGGAGTGCCGTCACGCTTGGGGAAGAAGTCGAGCATCACGACCTGCAGGTACTGCATCTCCAGCGCGACATTGCCCTGGGCGTCCGGGGCGAGCTCGTTGATCCAGAACGTCGACTTCATCGAGGCGGCGTCGGCCTGCTTGACCACGAACGGGATGTTCTTGATCCCGCCGGTGGCGTTGGCGGTGTCCAGGTCCAGCACCGTCGTACGGACGATGGTCCGACCCTGGTTGGCGGCCTGGAGCAGCAGGTGCGGCTCCGTCGGGTCGAACCCCGGGAAGCCGGGAGCCGTCACGTTGCCCTTGAACGGGTTGGCGTGGAAGTGCTTGTACGGCGCGAGGTAGGGGTTGTTCTCGAAGTCCGGGTTCACCCCGACCGGCAGCGCGTCGATCGCACGGATCACTGGCGGACCCTCCACCTTCAGGCTCTTCCCGAGGGCCAACGCCGCGTCCCCATGGGGGATCGTGGCCAGCCGGGCGATGTCGAAGCCGTCGGGAATGCGGTTCAGCATGTTCAGGAACAGTCCCGGCTCGTGGTGGATCGCGTTGGGCGGTGTGCCCCTGCACAGTGCTGACCGGCTCATCGACGACGGCCACCTGCGTGACGACCTGCTCGTAGTCCAGCGTCACGATGAACTGGTCGCGCTGCTGGTTGTGGTCGGGGGAGACGCCACGGTTGGGGACGCCCTTGTCCACCAGGTCGAAGTTGAGGACCTCGTCGTACTGGTTGAGCAGCAGCCGGTAGTCCAGCGGACCCGGCCCTGCGAACGGCAGCGCGATCATGTTCCAGCCGCGCCCCTTGCCCTCCCACTTCCCCGGCAGGTCCTTCAACGGCCCGAGGTCCGGGTCCTGCGGCTGCGCGAACTCGATCCGGCGCTGCTGGCCGTCCATCGACTCGAGCCGCGGGTCAGCTGTCTCGTCTGCTTCAACAGTCATGGCCACTCCTCGTGGTTTGGTGCGCCCTGCCCCGGACGGGCACGGCCTGTCCATTGGGTACGAAGAGCGACGGCCGGGTCTCGGAAATACCTGCCCGGCGGTTCAGCCGATCCGGGCCTGCGCCCGCGCGACCTTCACGGCGGCGGAGAGGGTCTGCAGGTCGAAGGCGCCGTAGTGGCGCTGGCCGTTGACGAAGAACGTCGGCGTGCCCGGAGACCCCGCTGAGGTCGGCCGACTCGACGTCCTGGGCGACGCCGCGCCTGGTGGACGCCGCGCTTGAGCTCGTCGTGGAAGCGCTCGGTGTCGAGGCCGAGCTGGTCGGCGTACCTCATCAGGTCCTTGCCCGACAGCTCGTCCTGGTGCTCGAGCAGCAGGTCGTGCATCTCCCAGAACTTGCCCTGCGCGGCGGCGGCCTCGGACGCCTCGGCGGCCAGCTGCGCCTGGGGGTGTACGTCGGTCAGCGGCAGGTGTCGCCAGACGTAGCGCACGTCGGTGTCCTCGAGCAGGTCACGGACCACCGGCTCGGCCCGGCCGCAGTGGGGGCACTCGAAGTCGCCGAACTCGATCACCGTGACCGGAGCGTCGACCGGCCCGCGGATGTGGTCGCAGCCGGGGTCCACCTCGGGGATCAGGTCCTGGATCAGGGTCAGGTCGCCGAGCAGCGCCTTGGCCTTCCGGTCCGGGGACAGCAGCGCGGTGAGCCGGTAGACCAGCCAGGTCAGCACCGCGGCGACGACGATCGCCGAGAGGATGCCGACCTTGGCCTCGGCGAGGGCGATCGCCGTCGAGGGCCCGGGTGGCGATCAGCAGGGCGACGGTGAAGCCGATCCCGGAGATGGTGCCGCTGCCGATCACGGCGGCCCAACCCACCGGTGGACGCACCCGCCCGCGGGTCAGCCGGGTCACCGCCCACGACGTGAGCACCACGGCGACCGGCTTGCCGACGACGTAGCCGACCAGGACGCCGAGGGTCACCGGCGCGGCGTACGCACTCCTGAGGAAGTCGGCGTCGAGCTCGATGCCGGCGTTGGACAGCGCGAACAGCGGGACGATCACGTAGGTCGTCCACGGCAGGTAGAACGCCTGCAGCCGCGCGTTGGGCGAGAGCGTCTGGGTGAGGCCGAGCGTGGCCGACCGGGCCAGCTCGGGCGTCGGCTCCTCGCGGAACTGCCGCACCCGGCCGGTCGCCTCCTCGAGCTCACCGCGGCTGGGGGTGTACGCCGGAGCGGCCAGCCCGATCGCCAGCCCGGCCACGAGCGGGTCGACGCCGCTGGACATCAGCGCCGACCAGATGAGCACGCCGAGCAGGAAGAACAGCCAGCGCTGCTGCATCCGCAGCCGCACCGCCACCAGCAGACCCGCCGAAGACGGCGACCGCGATCAGCAACGGGAGAAACGTGATGTCGTCGCTGTAGACGGTCGCGATCACCATCAGCGCGGCCAGGTCGTCCACCACGAACACGGTCACCAGGAACACCCGCACCCGGTCGGGCACCTGGCGGCCGATCAGCGCGAGCAGCCCGAGCGCCAGCGCGGTGTCGGTCGACATCGCGATCCCCCAGGCCTGGGCGCTCTCGCGACCGGCGTTGAACGCCAGGAAGATCACCGCCGGCACGGCCATGCCCACCAGCCCGATGGTGAACGGCAGCAGGAAGCGCCGCCGCTCGCGCAGGTCGCCGAGGTCGAACTCGCGCCGCGTCTCCAGGCCCAGGACCAGGAAGAAGAAGGTCATCAGTCCGGAGTTGACCCACTCGCGGAGGTCGTACGACGGCCCGGTCGACCCGATCTTGATCGACAGCTCGGTGTGCCAGAACGACTCGTAGGAGGACGCGTCGAGGTTCGCCCAGACCAGGGCGAGCAGCACCGCCCCGACGAGCACACCGGCACTCCCGGACTCGGTCTGCAGGAACGACCGCAGCGGGGCGGAGCGCCCGCTCTGCCACAAGGTGATGCCGCGCCACCCGGCGGCGGGCTCGGTGTCAGCCATCGCGGACCACGACCCGAGGGTACTGACCTGCGGGACTCGCCGGTGCGGGCTTCGGATGGCGAATCGGCTGAGTCGGCCATGGGGAAGCACAGCGCCGCTGGTACTGACCTGCGGGACTCGCCGGTGCGGGCTTCGCTGGACGGCTAGTTTTCAGCCATGACGCGCAGAGCACTTGTCCTCGGTGGTGGCGGGGTGACCGGGATCGCCTGGGAGCTGGGGATCCTCAAGGGGCTGGCCGACGCCGGGGTCGACCTCAGCGCCGCCGACCTGGTGGTCGGCACCTCGGCCGGGTCGGTCGTCGGGGCGCAGATCACCAGTGGCCGGACCCTGGACGACTTCTACAAGACCCAGCTGGAGCCGCCCGACCAGGAGATCGGCGCCAAGCTGTCGCGGTTCACCATGCTGCGGTTGCTGCCGCCGTTGCTGATCCCCGGCAGCGGCCGCAAGAAGCGGTCCCGGATCGGCGCGATGTCGATGCGCGCGCACCCGCCGGGTGGGGAGCAGCGGATCGAGGTGATCCGGTCCCGCATCGGCGTCGAGCAGTGGGGCGACCGCGAGCTGAAGGTGACCGCGGTCGAGGCGGAGACCGGGCGAGTTCGTGGTCTTCGACAAGGACAGTGGCGTCGACCTGGTGAGTGCGGTCGCGGCCAGCTGCGCCGTACCCCTGGTGTGGCCGGCGGTGACCATCGACGGCAAGCACTACATCGACGGCGGCATGCGCTCGACCGCCAACGTCGACCTCGCCAAGGGCGCCGACTCGGTGGTCGTGATCGCGCCGCTGCCGCAGGCGTTCAGCAAGGCGACCTCGATCCGCGCGCAGCTGGAGCGGACGGGCGCGACACGGACCGCGGTCGTGACGCCCGACGAGCAGGCGCTCGTCGACATCGGCAAGAACGTGCTCGACCCCGCCAAGCGGGCCGACGCAGCACGCGCAGGACTCCGCCAGTCGGTCTCGGTCCTGGAGAAGGTCACTGCCGCGTGGCAGTGACGTCGGGGACGTCGAAGGTCGCCGCCGTCCTCGCCTGGGTCCCCGCCTTCGGGTTCGGGCTGCCCGCGCTCTACGCGATCTGGTACTTCCTCGACCACGACGAGGTGTGGACCTTCCTCGGCTTCACGACGTACGGCGACGGACCGTTCGAGACGCTCGGCCTGGAGACGAGTGTGCCGCTGCTGGTCGCGTTCGTGCTCGTGTGCGCGGCCGAGGCCGTGCTCGGCTGGAAGCTGTGGCGCGCCACCCCCCGACAGCCGGCTGTTCGCGATCCTGCTCTTCCCGGTCGAGCTCACCTTCTGGCTGGGCTTCGCGCTGCCGCTCGGCCCGGTCCTCGGCATCGCCCGCATCGCGGCGGTGCTCGTCGCCGGGCGCCCGCCACCACGTTAGTCGCCGCTACTCTCGTGGTCGCGGTCCACACGGCCAGAGCCGTACGCGACCCGAGGCCGAGCTTGTGGAGGATCGGCTCACATGGTTCTCCACGGTGCGGTCGGAGAGCACCAGGCGTGACGCGATGGTGGCGTTGGTGATGCCCTCCGCGACGGACCGAGATCTCGCGCTCGCGCGCAGTGAGACGGGCGTCGCCGGGCTCGAACCAGGACTCGACGGTGGCGACGAGTGGGTGCATGCCGAGGCGTGGGCGATCCGTCGGGCCGACTCCGCTTGCTGTCGTCCCTCGCGGGTCCGACTCCGGCCATCCGCGCCAGCTCGGCATGGGTCAGGGCCACGTACGGCTGGGCGTTCAGCGCGAGGCAGCTCGCGAGGGGTCCTCGAGGTGGCGCCTGGCGTCGACACCCTGCAGGAGCGCCAGCCGCCCGAGCGCCAGGCTCACGGTCCGTCGTACGGCGTGCACGCCAGGCCGATGGCGTGCATCCCGTCGTAGGGCAGGAGCTGCTCGTAGAGCCGGGCTCCGGTCTCGTGGTCACCCAGGGCCACGCACAGCTCGGCTTGCCGACGGCGGCGATCAGCCACTCGGGGGCGCGTTCCGGCATCCGGCCGACGTGCGCCGCCAGTGAGGCCCAGAGCTGCTCGGCCTCCTCGCGGTGCCCGAAGTCGAGCAGGGCCAGACAGAGCCAGCCACGGGCCAGGTAGGGCAGCTCGGCCATCGCCTGACGACCCGCTCGAGAACCTCGTCGGGCGTTCCCAGTCATCCGCGCGATGCCGAACTCGAAGACCGGTGGAAGAACGCCGCCTCGCTACCCTCGCCCCCGAGGTCGCGGGCCTCGTCGACCAGCCGGGTCGCCGATGCGAAATCGCCGTCGATCAGGCTCTGCGAGGCGCGCACCAGCCGCGTCACCGACTGCCAGTCGCGACCGAGGTGCTCGACCAACGGCGAGGACGCCGCCAGGTCGTCGGTCAGTTCGAGCCGAAGCCCGAGCTCGGCGCAGGCGTCCATCCGCCAACGTCGCCCCCAGCACTCGTACTCGGCGATCCCGTGCCGCCGACCGAGGTCGACCACCTGCCGAGCGAGCTCGAGACGTTGGCGCGCGTGCGCGACGTGCTGAGGCTCGCGATCCGGGCCTGCACCTCCAGGAACACCGACTCAGGGTCACCGATCACCTGCTCAGCGTCGGTGCGCTGGTGATCGAGGAACGCGTCGTCGGTGCCTGCACCTGGCGCGTAGCCGGACTGGCGCTCGGGGTCGGTGTCGCCGAGTCGGGCGAGAGCCTCCCTGGCGAGGGCGTTCACCCGGTCGCGGATCCCGGGACCGTGAGCCGACGGAAGACCGTGGCGGCGTCGGCCAACATCGTCGGGTCCTCGGCGGCGCGGCTGAGCTCAGCCAGCTCCGCGCAGTGCGCCAGGCAACGGCCACGTCGCCGGCGCGGTACGCCTCACGCGCACGATCCAGGAGGCGCATCCGGTCCGCCGCGCCACTGTCCATGTCGGCTCACTCTAGGAGGCGGCTGCGGGAGCGGAGCGCTCGGTGAGTGGATCAGTTGAGTGGTTCCACGGATGTGCAACCTGCTACGCCGAACCTAGGTTCGGGCCATGACTCTCGCCCTGTCCCCGTCCGTGACCGTCGAGCGCCCGCAGTCGTGCGGGTCCTCGGCATCGTCACGATCGCGGCCAGCCTGATCGGAGCCGCCTGCGCGGTCTTGATCATCGTGTTCCCCGCCCAGGTCTCCAAGGACCGCTACAGCTATCCGTTCGACGCCGCGACGTACGCCGCCACCCAGTCGTTCTTCGCGGTCCACCACCTCGGCATCATCGCCGGTCTCTTCGGCCTGGTGATGCTGGCGTGGCCGAGCGCGACCCGCCTCACGCGCGTCGGCCTCGTGGTCTCGATCGCGGGCTGTTCGGCCTGACTGCGTGTGAGGTCTTCGCCATTTCAGCGGCCGACGAGCTCGTCAGCTCCTCACGGGCCGACGCCGTCAACAACGCCTACAGCGTCCCGATGACCGTGATCAGCGTCGGTCTGGTGCTGGCCGGTATCGGCCTCTACCGACGCCCAGTCCTCCCCGGAGTCGGTCAGTGATCGTCCTCGCGCTGAGCATCTACGTGTTCGTGCCGATGTTCCCCGCGGTCTTCGGCCCGATCGTCCTCGGCCGCATCGCCATCGGCATCTCGATGCTCCTCTTCGCCGCTGTCGAGCTCGAGCTCGTGCGAGCGGCTCGAGAACGCCAGGAGGTACGACGGCCTGAGTCAGCCTGAGGAGGCGCGCAGCGTCAGCGGCGTACGACGCGAACGGCGCGGCCGATCCGCTCCACCTCACCGGTCGCCAACAGGTCGAGAAGGCGCCACGCAGCACGCCAGCGACAGGTCGCCGTGGCCGAGAGCCCACGTCAGCAGGGCAGCCAGTCCCCACGTCGCCGCGCGAAGCCCGACCACGGCCGTCCGGCTCGACGAGCGAGCGGCGTAGGCCTCGGTCCACAGCACCAGCAGCGTCCGGTGCTCGGGCGCGGCCAGCCAGGCCCACACCTCCTCGACGGTGCTCGCCTCGCCCTCGGCGCCCGCCGCACGCACCCAACCAGGCCCGCGAGCTCGTCGGAGCGGGCGCGGCGAGCAGCTCGCGCAGCAGACCGTCCTTGCTGCCGAAGAGATACAGCAGCACCCGCGGGCTCGAGCCGATCGCGGTCGCCAGGGCCGCAGGACAGGTCGGCCAAGCCGTGCTCCAGCGCATAGGCGTACGCCGCTCGAGCAGCTCGGCCCGTCGGGCCGAACCAGTTGCGTCCACGGCGGCATGGGTCGATCCTAGGCTCGCTGAGACGACTGCTTCAGGGACGGGAGGGTGAGTGCCATGGGTGAGGTGCAGGTGCGCCCGGCCGACGAGCCGGGAGACCTCGGCTGGATGGTGATGGCCCATGGAGAGCTCTACGCCCGCGAGTACGGCTGGAACACCGAGTTCGAGGCGCTGACGGCGCGCATCGTCGCCGACTTCGCGGCCGCGCACGACCCGCGCCGCGAGGCCGCCTGGGTCGCCGAGCTCGACGGCCGCCGCGCCGGCTGCGTGCTCTGCGTGGCCGACGACGACGCACACGGCGCGGCTGCGGATCCTGCTCGTCAGTCCCGAGGCGCGCGGGCCACGGCATCGGGGTGCGGCTGGTCGACACGTGCCTGGAGTTCGCCCGCGGGGCCGGCTACGAGCGGATGGTGCTCTGGACCAACGACGTGCTCACCAGCGCCCGGCGGATCTACGAGGCGCGCGGGTTCGTGCTCGTCGAGGAGTCGCCGCCACCACAGCTTCGGCCACGACCTGGTGGGCCAGACCTGGTCGCTGGACCTGGCAGGACCATCGCCGGTCACATCTCCGGCTCCTGATCCGTCATAGGTTCAGGACCACACCCGAAGGAGAAGACCATGCTGGGGCGCAAGGACTACACACCCGAAGAGCTCGAGAACGCACGAGCGACGGTGAAGACGCAGCTCGCCGACTGGCGGCGCCTCCGGTGCCGGCGGCGACCTCGAGGCGACGTACTTCAACGCCGCGCTGGTCGCCCTCGACCGCCGCTTCGTGCACCGCGTGCGCACGTTCACCGGCAAGGACACCAACCCGCTCAGCGAGGTCGAGCTGCTCACCGACTCGCTGATGGCGGGCGGGTCGTTCGACGTCGGCAGGTGATCAAGTACGCGCCGGAGAAGAGCGTCCTCGGCCTCGAGGCGGGCCAGGAGATCCGGCTGAGCGCCGACGACTACGAGAAGCTCGCGACCGCGTTCCTCGACGAGGTCGAGAAGCGCAGGTCCTAGCCTCGGCGCTCGGTCGCTGGTCCTTGCCGGCGCTGGCGCTCGGAGCTGCCGCCGACGCTGCCCAGGACGACCAGGGCCATCAACAGCGACCAGCACCCAGTAGACCGGCTCCGGCCACTCCTCGTGCTCGACCAGCTCCCAGGTCTCCTTCAGCGCGATCAGGAAGGCGCCGGCGCCCACGAGCATCCAGCCGCGGGCGATGTTGATGTAGCGACCGATCAGCTCGAGGTCCTCGGCGGAGAGGGCGGCAAGACGGTCTCGCGGTAGTCGTTGCTGCGACGTGAGCTGAGCACCAGCCGCACCGGCGGCAGCAGCCACCACCAGTTCGAGACCGGCGGCGGAGGGGGCAGGCCGTCGGCGAGCTGCTGCATCCGACCGCGCGCCTCGTCCTCGGCGCGCAGCTCCACGCTGGCCTGGAAGACCGGGCCCGCGAAGAGCAGCCAGGCGCCGAGGAACCCGAACCAGTAGACAGCGGTGTGCACGGGTCGAGGGTGCCAGACGTGGCGGTCAGCGGGGAGTCGTGAGTACGCCGGCGGGTTGGTCCTCGGTCGCGAGGCGACGGGCGATGTCGTCGACCAGACCGTCCACGTCCGGGTCGTCGGGACCGCCCCACCCGGCGAGCAGGTCGAGCAGCACCTCGCGCTGGACCTCGAGAAGCCGGGCTGCCTGGTGGAGCCCGGCCTCGGTGGGTGAGACATCCTCGCCCTCGATGGTGACCAGCCCCTTGGCCTCGAGCCCGGCAGCCGTCTCCTCCACCAGGTCGCGCGGGGTGTCGGAGGCCTCGGTCATCGCCGGGAAGCTCCGGGAGCCCATCTCGCTGACCCGGCTGAGCATCCAGCACTCTCCGCGGGTCAGGTCGCTCTGGCTCTTCTCCGCGAGGTACTCCCACGCGCGCAGCCGGTCGGTCCGGTCGAGCGAGCGCCAGGCGATCAGGCGGAGCTCCTCGAGCGACGAGCGTTCGGAGGGAAGCCCGAAGCCCTCACCGACGTCGGTGGAGGTGGTGCGCAGCGGGCGTTCGGGGATCAGCCAGGCCAGACCGAAGGCCACGAGGCCGACGGGTACGCCGACCAGGAACACGGTGTGGATGGCCTCGGCGTACGACCCGACGAACCAGGCCTGGACCTCCTGCGGGCAGGCCGCCAGGGTGTCGGGGGCGCTGGGAGACGACCGGGGTGAGCACGGCCCGACCGCGGTGGCAGGCACGTCCTGCGCCAGCATGGTCGTCGATGCGGGCCGTGAACACGGCACCGAAGACGGCGACCCCGACCGAGCTGCCGATGGTGCGGAAGAACGTCGACGCCGCTGGTTGCCGCGCCCAGTGCGCGGTAGTCGACGCGCGTTCTGCACGGCGAGCACGAGCACCTGCATCACCATGCCGAGGCCGACGCCGAGGACGAACATGAAGACGCCGGCCGCCAGGACGTGGTCGTGTCGGCGTCCATGGTGCGAGAGCAGGTAGAGCGCCGACGGTGAACACGGCGCGTGCCGGGCGATCGGGAAGACGCTTGTACCGGCCGGTGCGGCTGATGATCTGGCCCGACGACGATCGACGCGAGCAGCAGGCCGACCATCATCGGCAGCATCAGCAGGCCCGGACTCGGTCGGCGTCGACGCCCTTGACGCCGCTGCAGGTAGAGCGGCAGGTAGGTGATCGAGCCGAACATCGCGAAGCCGACGACGAAGCCGACGCCGACGCGACGCGTGAACGACGCGGTTGCGCGAACAGCCGCAGCGGCAGGACCGGTTCGGCGGCCCGCCGCTCGACGACGACGAACGCGCGACCAGGCAGACGACGCCGAGCACGACCAGCGCCGATGATCAGCGGGCGAGCCCCAGGCCCAGCGTGGTGCCGCCCCAGCGTGGTGACCAGCACGATGCAGGTCGACGACGGTGGCCGAGCAGCATGATGCCGCGCGTAGTCGATCTGCGGCGTGCCGCCGCGCCGGGTGGCCGGCAGCGACGGCGGCGACCGACGACGAGCGCGACGACGCCGATCGGGCATGTTGATGTAGAAGACCCAGCGCCAGGTCGAGGTGGTCGACGAAGAACCCGCCGAGCAGCGGCCCGGCGACGCTGGAGACGCCGAAGACCGCGCCGAAGTAGCCCTGGTACCGGCCGCGCTCCCGGGGCGGCACGACGTCGCCGATGATCGCCTGCGCCAGCACCATGAGCCCGCCGCCGCCGAGGCCCTGGACGGCGCGGAAGGCGATGAGCTGGGCCATGGGTCTGCGACGTGCCGCACAGGGCGGAGCCGACCAGGAAGATCACGATCGCCGATCTGGAACAGCGGCTTGCGGCCGAGAGGTCGCCGAGCTTGCCCCAGAGCGGCGTGGTCGACGGTCGAGCGCCAGCATGTAGGCGGTGACCACCCAGGAGAGGTGCTCGAGCGCCGCCGAGGTCGCCGACGATCGTCGGCAGCGCGGTGGCGACGATGGTCTGGTCGAGCGCCGCCAGCAGCATGGCGAGCATCAGGCCGCCGAAGATGACCCAGACCCGCTCGGAGGACACCTGCGGTTCCTCCGGGGCGTTGCGCGCCCGGCCCATGCTCCAACGGCTTCTCCGACACGGCGTCCTCCTGTCGACCCGAGACCACCCATCCTGCACCCGCAGTGCGCCGATTGTGTCGGCCCGCGGCGCCGGCCCGCCGTACGCATTCCGCTGGCCGAAACACCCGGGCGACTCGGCGGGTACGGTCCGGTGTGCTGCACCCGGAGGAGGTGGGTCGTGAGGCTCTCGGAGATGGTGCTGGAGATCCTGGTCGACGAGGCGGTCGACCGTGTCTTCGGCAACCCGGCACCACCGAGCTCCCGCTGGTCGACCGGCTGGTGGGGGAGCAGCGGCTGCGCTACGTGCTCGGGGTGCACGAGGGGCCGCTGGTCGCGATGGCCGACGGGTACGCCCGCGCCACCGGTCGCACCTCCTTCGTCAACCTGCACGTGGCCGCCGGTACGGCGAACGGGCTGATCGGGATGCTCAACGCGCTGCGGTCGCGGACGCCGATGGTGGTGCTCGCCGGGCAGCAGGACAGCCGCCACCTGATCCAGGACCCGATGCTGTCGGGCGATCTCGTCGGGCTCGCCTCGGCGGCGAGCAAGTGGGCGGTGGAGGCCCGGCGCGCCGACGAGGTGCCGACGCTGCTGCGTCGCGCGTTCCGGGAGGCGGCCAACCCGCCGGCCGGTCCGGTGTTCGTGTCGGTGCCGATGGATCTCTTCGACGAGGACGTGCCGGTCGGCACGCCGCCGGCCACCCGGCTCGAGCACGCCAGCCCGGTCTTCGACCTCGACCCGGCGGTGAAGGTGCTGCTCTCGGGCCGTCGACCGGCCGTGGTCGCGGGCGACGGGGTCGGCCGAGGTGAGGCCGTGCCCGAGCTGGTGCGGCTGGTCGAGTCGCTCGGCGCGACGGTCTACCACGCACCGATGAACGACCGGCTCGACTTCCCGATGGACCATCCGTCGTACGCCGGGATGCTGGCCCCCGAGAACACCAGGATCCGCGAACGCCTCGACCGCCATGACGTCGTACTGCTCGCCGGCGTACGCGCCTTCGTGCCGCACCACTACAGCCCCGAGTCGGCCGTCGGACCCGACACCCGCCTCGTCCAGGTCGACGACGACCCGGCCGACGTCGGCCGCACCTACCCGGCAGAGGTCGGCCTCGTCGGGGATGTCCGCGCCATCCTGCGCGCGCTGGGCGAGAGGTGAGCGTGCGCGGCGAGGGCCGAGCTGTCTCCTCGGCTGAGCGGGTGATCCCCGCGGTGCCGCCGGACTCCGGGCTTCCCTTGGACCCGCGTACGGCGGCCGCCACCGTCGCCGCCCACCTGCCCCGCGGCGCCGTACTCGTGGAGGAGGCGATCACCACCGGCCTGCTGCTCCGCGAGCACCTCACCCTCTCGGAGCCCGGCTCGTTCCAGCACACCGTCGGCGGCGGACTCGGCTGGGGCATCGGCGCCGCCGTCGGCACCTCACTCGGCCGCCCCGGCCGCCGGGTCGTCGCAGCCCTCGGCGACGGCTGCGCGATGTTCGGCCTCCAGGGACTCTGGACCGCTGCCCGCGAACGGGTGCCGGTCACCTTCGTGGTGTTCAGCAACGGCGAGTACCGCACCCTCAAGCAGACCCTCGCCCGCATGCGCGGCAACCGCGTCGACGGATTCGTCGGCATGGACCTCGACCGCCCCCAGGTCAGCTGGCCCTCCCTGGCCTCATCCTTCGGCGTCCCCGGCGTACGGGTCAACGACACCGACCAGCTCGCCACCCTCCTCGAGGGCGGGACCGCCGACGACCCGCCGCTGCTGGTGGAGGTGCCGGTCGAGCCGTTCGGGCCGGAGGGCTGAGGGCGGTGGGCGGCGTGACCCACACCGTCGCCGGTTGGCGCGCCTACACCTTCAATCCGCTGACGTTTCTCGTGATGTGCGCGCCGTCCTTCTCGAGGAACACGATCTCGCCGAACTCCACGGTCGACCAGTCGTCGGTGCCTTCAGTCAAGGGCTCGGAGGCGAATATGACGGACGTCGCCTCCTCGAGGGTGCACGTCTCGAACTCGTAGGACGATTCGGCCTGCTGAGAACTGCGACCCGTGAACAGATACATCGGCTCCAAGAGCATGGAGAGAGCGAAGTCATCTGTGCCCGGACCGGATTCTCGTAGCTCTCTCCAATCTCCAGCCGGATCAGTCTCGCCTTGGTGTCCTGAGCCGAAGTTGACCCCGATGATGCGGTTCGGAGAAACCAGGGCCATCTTCAGCTTGGTCAGCTCGACGAGATCGAGGTCCTTCATGGCCTGGACGATGAGCCGCAGCATCTCTTCGAAGGCCCGTTTGACATCTTCGTCGCTGTCGCTCTCGAGCAGGGAGAGGAGCAGCACGTAGAGGAACTCGGTGTCTGTGCTGCCCCGCATCTGCTCGAGGTACTCGTCCCTGCAGTGCCGCAGCAGCTCCCGCTGCAAGAGCTTCCAGTTCGGCAGGTCGCCGTTCTGAGCAACGATCCAAGGGGTCCCTTGGTAGGAGAAGGGGTGGCAATTCTCGTCGGCCAGAACGCAGCTCGCGTTGTAGTCGGCTGCTCTCACATGAGCAAGCAGCGTGCTGGCCTGGAGACTCGGAATGATTCCTTCGACATTGTCGTCATAGAAGGCAGCCGTGGGCCGGTGGTAGAGCAAGGGCCTCTCTGGCTTCAGCAGATGTTCGCCCCAGATCCCGAATCCCCACCCTGCCAGCTGAAGCTGCGGGTGACGCTCGGGGTCGAGGGTCTGGTTGATGAGACTGTTCCCCGGCTTGAGCAGCAGGTTCTCCACAGGTATTTCTGGCCCGATGTAGGCAAGAACTCGGCACATGCGCTTCCCTCACTGACGGGTCGTCGGTCCGTGGCGTGAGTTTCGCAGCAGGTGCTGTGCCCTGCGCGAGGCCGAGTGTCCATGCGACATCCGACCGGCACGCCACGAGGCTCTGCAGCATATGGCGCACGTGGCGCCACGCGGTGTTGGCGCCTGTGAGCCTTCTCGAGCGCGGCGTCATCGGAGGCATCGCCTCGACCCTGGTCGGCTCGGTGCGCACTCTCTTCCTGGTAGACGGGGCATGTCCTCTGCGTTCCGGGGCACGATGGTCCTACCGGTCGCCGGACCGGGTCAGACAAAGGGAGACGGCTGTGGCCAGCAACGGAACCAGTACGGCAGCGACGGCGAAGAAGGCGACAGCGAAGAAGGCCCCGGCGAAGAAGGCCCCGGCGAAGAAGGCCCCGGCGAAGAAGGCGCCCGGCGAAGAAGGCCCCGGCGAAGAAGGCGCCCGCGAGAAGGCGCCCGCGAAGAAGGCCCCGGCGAAGAAGGCCCCGGCGAAGAAGGCCCCGGCCAAGAAGGCCCCGGCCAAGAAGGCCCCGGCGAAGAAGGCCCCGGCCAAGAAGGCCCCGCCGCGCGCTCGGTCATCGGCCCCGAGCATGGAGCAGCTCGCCCGGGAGACGGCCAACACCGTGGTGCGCGAGGTGACCGCGCAGGTCGGCGACCGGATCCAGCAATTGGAAAAAGAAGTGAAGCGCGCGCGCAAGGCGGCCCGGAAGGCCGCACACCGGGCAGCCTCTGCGGCTGCCGCCGTCCCGTCCGGCAAGAAGAGCAAGAAGAGCAAGAAGGGCAAGCGCACGAAGTCCTGACGCTCCAACCGCACCGTGCTCCGCGCGGACAGCGCTGGATTCGCTCACGCCCAGAAGATGCTGCCGAGGATGAAGAAGGCCGCCGTCGCGCCGATGAGTGCGCCGCCGTAGCAGAGCAGCGCGATCTGCTCCTTCCACTTCAGCTGCAGGCCGTCGTACAGCGTGTAGCGGAAACGGTGGGCGGCGTGCACGAGCATGCACCCCGAACATGCCCGAGGAGCACCAGGAAGGTCAGCGGGTTGCCCAGGAGGGCGAGCAGGTGGTCGCGGGAGGGCGGGGTCGAGCCAGCCGAGGGGGAAGGCGAGCGCGAAGAGGAACGCCAGTACGGGCAGGAACATCGCGGCCGTGACGCCACCGCCGCTGAAGGTCAGCCACACGAGGGGCTCGATGCGTCGCTGGGTCATCGGGTCACCAGCCACCAGACGAAGGCGGAGACGACGGCGAGGCCGGCGTACTGCGCGCCGATGACCAGCCAGGCCGGCACCGGGCGTCCGCGGACCTGGAGGGCCATCGCCTGCGGCGTGAGGCTGAACCACGTCACGGCGTGCAGCACGATGAAGGCGAGGCCGACCACGTTGATCACGACGATCAACGGGGAGGCGGCCCAGTCGAGGAAGTCGGCGTACGCCGCCTCGGATCGGCCGACCGCGCGGACGAGGAGCAGCAGGAAGAGCACGTACCAGGCCACGAACAGCGAGCTCAGCTCGCGCATCACGAACACGAAGTAGGTCCGCTTCCGCAGCCACCACCAGGTGGAGACCCGGCGTCGGTAGGTGACCGGCTGGCTCATCGCATCCCCCGCGGCAGGAGGAAGGCCTTCACCGTCTGCTGGGCCGCCTTGAGCTTGTACCGCTGGATGGCGCCGGCCGGGTCGACGTGCTTGGGGCACACGCGCGTGCACTCGCCGACGAAGGTGCAGCCCCACACACCCTCGTGCTCGATGAGTACGTCGAGCCGCTCACGGGCCCCGTGGTCTCGGGAGTCGAGGTCGTACCGCTCGGCCAGGGCGATCGCTGCGGGCCCGACGAAGTCCGGGTCGAGCCCGTAGACCGGGCAGGCCGCGTAGCAGAGCATGCAGTTGATGCACATGCTGAACTGCTTGTAGGCGTCGAGCTCCTCGGGCGTCTGGAGGTACTCCCCGTCGATCTCGCCCTGCTCGTCCAGTAGGGCGTCGTCGTCGCGGATGATCCAGGGCTTGACCCGGGGCAGCTTCTCCATGAAGTCGCTCATGTCGACGATCAGGTCGCGCGCGATCGGGAAGTTCGCCAGCGGCTCCACCCGCACGGGGCCGGGCGCGTAGTCGGTCAGGAACGCGCCGCAGCTCAGCCGGGGCTCGCCGTTGATGTTCATGCCGCAGCTGCCGCAGATGCCCATCCGGCACGACCAGCGGAACGCGAGGGTCTGGTCGAGCTCGTTCTTGATGTGGTTGAGGCCGTCGAGGACGGTCCACTCCTTGCGCAGCGGTACGTCGTACTCCTCCGGCCCCGGCGGCGAGCTCTTGTCCGGCCGCCACCGGGTGACGCGCATCTTGATGGTGTCTGCCATGGCTACCTCCCGTAGACCCGTTCACCCGGGGGCCAGCGCGTGATCGTCACCGGCAGCTCGGAGACGCGTGGGGACCCGTCCCGGTCACGCACGACCAGGTGGTGGGTGAGGAACTTCTGGTCGTCGCGCTCGGGGAAGTCGGTGCGCTGGTGGGCGCCTCGCGACTCCTCCCGTCGTACGCCGGAGGCGAGCATGCACTCGGCCACGTCGAGCAGGTTGGCCAGCTCGAGCGCGGCGACCAGCTCGGTGTTGAAGGTGCGGCTGGTGTCCCAGATCCCGACTCTGCTCGCGCGTTCCTGCAGCTCGCGGAGCTCGTCCACCCCGGCGGCCATCGCGTCGCCGGTGCGGTAGATGCCGGCCGCCTTCTCCATCGTCGTCTGCATCTCGGTGCGGATGGTCGCGACGGACTCGTCGCCGGGCGGGGTGTCCAGGAGCTTCTCGAGGCGGCGTACCTCGTCGGTGGCCTGCGCGACGACCGCAGCGTTCGGCCCATCGGCGCTGACGGCGTACTCCGCTGCCGCCCGGCCGGCACGGGCCCCGAAGACCAGGCACTCCGGCAGCGAGTTCGAGCCGAGCCGGTTGGCGCCGTTGATGCTCACGCACGCGGTCTCGCCGGCGGCGTACAGGCCTCCGATGGGCGTCGCGCCGTCGATGTCGGTGTGGACTCCGCCCATCATGTAGTGCACGACCGGGCGCACCGGGATCAGCTCGGTGACCGGGTCGATCCGCTCGTACTTCAGGCACAGCTCGCGCACGAACGGCAGCTTGGCGTCGATCAGCTCCGCGCCGAGGTGGCGCAGGTCGAGGTGCACGATCGGTCCCCACTGCGAGTCGAGCGTGCGGCCCTTGGCGACCTCGTGCTCGAACGCCTGCGACAGCCGGTCGCGCGGGCCGAGCTCCATGCTGCGCAGCACCGGCTCGGGCGTGGGCACACCGAGGTCGTAGTCCTGGAGATAGCGGTAGCCGTCCTTGTTGAGCAGCCACCCGCCCTCGGCCCGGGTTGCCTCGGTGATCAGGATCCCGGTGAAGGGGAGGCCGGTCGGGTGGTACTGGACGAACTCCATGTCCTTGAGCGGGGCGCCGGCCCGGTAGGCGAGGCCCATGCCGTCGCCGGTGTTGATGTTGGCGTTGGTGGTGAACGGGAAGACCTTGCCGCAGCCGCCGGTGGCGAGTACGACGGCCCCCGCGGTGATCGCCTTGATGCGGCCGGTGGCCAGCTCGATCGCGACCACGCCGTGGACGCGACCCTCGTCGACGAGCAGCCGGGTGACGAACCACTCGTCGTACCGCGCCATCCGCCGGTACTTCAGCGACGTCTGGAACAACGCGTGCAGCATGTGGAAGCCGGTCTTGTCGGCCGCGAACCAGGTGCGCATGCGCTTCATGCCGCCGAACGCGCGGACCGCGACTCGCCCGTCCGGCTGCCGGCTCCAGGGACACCCCCAGTGCTCGAGCTGCAGCAGCTCGCGCGGCGCCTCCTGCACGAATGCCTCGATGGCGTCCTGGTCGCCCAGCCAGTCGCTCCCGGAGACGGTGTCGTAGGCGTGCTCGTCGAGGGTGTCGCCCTCCGCGATCGCGCCGGCAGCGCCGCCCTCCGCCGACACGGTGTGGCTGCGCATCGGGTAGACCTTCGAGACGACGGCCACGTCGAGGTCCGGCGCGGTCTCGGCGATGGCGATGGCGGCGCGCAGTCCGGCGCCGCCGCCCCCGATGAGGAGTACGTCGTGGTCGGCGACCACCACGTCCTCACTCACCCCGGAATTCCTCGTCCACGAGCACCTTGCCGCGATGGTGCACGACCATGTGGTGCACGCTGCCGTCGTGGAACTCCTCGCGGTGGCTCTGGCAGCCGCAGTCGTAGGTCACGTCCTCGGTGACGAGCCCCTGCAGGTCTTCGGTCGTGGTTCGTTCACCGTCGAGCAGACGCTGGCACGGCGCTAGCGCTTGTTCGAAAGCGAGTGACGGTGGTGGTCACGGTGCACCTCCCTTGCAGCAGGTCCGGACTCAAGCGTGCTCCTCGGTGGCCGGGCTTGGGAAGAGCCCGGTTCGGATCGCAGGTTTCGACCAGGTCAGCCAGCGGGCGCGAGCAGGCGCCCCGAAGAGGAGTTCAGCATCCTCGGCCAGGGGCAGCCAGGGAAGGTGTTGCGCACCACCTCGACCGCGGTGAGGGTGTCGCTCCCGCCGGGGGCGGCCCGGCGTTGGAAGCAGTCCACGGTGCCGGCCCCGCCGTCGAAGGTGTTGGCACCAGGGCTGCCACGGAGCGTGTCGTTGCCGGCGAGCCCGGTCATGGTCACGGAGGTCGCGAGGATCCCCTCGATGAAGTCGTTGCCGCTGGACCCGGTCACCTGCCACGGTCCCCCCGCCGTAGATGTTTCGCTCCACGCCGCTGAGGGCGAAGTTCATCGGCACCGGTGTCCCGAGGTGGAAGGCTCCTGTGGCCATGGTGAATGTTGCAGGCAGGGTGGTGTCCGTGGGGGCCGAGATGAAGATCTGATCGACGCCGCTCCCACCCACCACGCGCTCGGTTCTGGCGGGCACGTTGGCCGCCAGCCCATCGACATCGGTCGCGAGGGCGATGTTGTCGCTGCCCGGACCCCCATCAATGAGGCCTCCGCCCTGGGGGAATCTGCTGAACTCGTCGTTGCCCACCCCACCCTTCACCACGTCGTTGTGCCCGATCGAGAAGATGAAGTCGTCGCCCGGGCCGCCGATGGCTACGTCGCCGGCGTCGCGGGAGAGCGGGTTGCTCCGCTTGTCGGTGGCGATGATGTCGTTGCCGCGCCCGGCGGAGACGTAGTCGGCTCCCTCCTGGGCCAGGACCACGTCCTTGAAGCGTGATCCGATCACCCGGTCGGCGAACCTCGTGGTCGTCACGCTGATCGTGCCGTTGAAGACGATCCTGTCGGTGCCGTCACCGGTGGCCCTTCCGCGGGCCAGGTTCACGACCACGCGTCGCGGCGAGGTGTCGTAGAGGATTGAGTCGTAGGCGCCGTCGGCGGCGCTGTTGCGGTCCCGTCCGGGAACCAGCTTGTCGTTTCCGGGGCCACCGCGGAGCCGGTCGCCGTCGCGCAACTCGCCCTCAGACGAGACCCCGTCGCTGCCGCCGTAGATCCGGTCGGCACCGCCATTGCCCCGCAGGTCATCAGCCCCGAGACGCCGCAGATGGTGTCCCGGCCTCCGAGTCCGCTGATGACGTCGTTGCCCCCCAGGCCGGCGATGACGTCCGCCCTGCGGCTTCCGCGCAGGACGTCGGTCCGTTGGTGCCGACGATGGTGACGCGCTTGCCCGCACACTTGCGACCGCAGCATCCGCATTCGCTGTCGTGCATGCGACCAGCAGGAGGGAGACCACGACGGCCGCGCGCATCGGTGCGTTCATCGACCAAGCTACGCGCCGCCACGGGGCGGTGATCCCATCAAAGCCAAGCTCCCCGTCGGTCGTGCAGCAAGCAGTGCAGCGCCAACACGAGGTGCCCTAGTCCGTGACTAGACCGCGGCTGCCTGCGGCTCTCTGGCAGAGCCTCTACCGCATGCTCGCCGACCGAAGTAGTCATCCCCATACGCAGTGCTACCCGAGCGGGCAGCAGAAGGCAGCGTTCTCGTGCGACGTTCGCGGCTTGCTTGTTTCATTGCTGTCTGTTCGTGGCGACCGTCCTGGCGGCAGTGCCGGCAACGGCGCTCGTCATGGCTGCGGACCCCAGTCCCAACACCTATGACGGGGCGTCCCCGTCACTCAACGTCCTGCCTGCGCAGTTCGTGATCGGCGGCAGCCTCGATGCCGCGGTGGACCCGGCGGTCGATCATTGCTCCTCGCCGAACCGGAGCATCCCGCTCGAGATGCGCTGGACGGGCAGCGACAGCACCTCGCGCATCGCGGGCTACGACGTCTGGGGGAGCGGCTATCCAGAGGGCGGCGTCGCCAGCGAGCGGGTGCACGGCACGTCGGCCACCTCCTACCGCTTCCTCGCCGCCAACAACGACGCTGAGTGTGGCGGTGGTGACAGCCACAGCGACGGGAACTACTGGGTGGTCGCCGGGACAACCGCGGGAACGCCGCCATGTCGGGCACGGGCATCTCTCAGTGGGTGGATGTCTGGCAGGAGGACGGAGCGACGCTCTCCACCCGCTCGGGACCTCTGGTGCTCTCGTCGCGCACCGGTACCTGGACCAAGGCCAGCTGCACCTGCTTCAACTGGGGCAAGACGCTCTACTCGACTGTCTCCCGGCGCTTCGCTCACCTACAAGATCACGACCCAGCGGCCGGGGCAGACCGTCGCGCTGGCCGTGGAGAAGAACCAACCGTGGTGTCGTCAACGTGAGTGTCGACGGTGGCACCCCACGCCGTCCCCTCGCGGCAGCCCCGACCCACCGCGTCGTCGTCCGGCGCAGTTCTCCCCCGGCCTCGCGCCTCAGCTGACCAACGCCCACCCCGTCCGGTCCCGCGTCGACGTCGACTCCATCCTGCTCACTGCAACCCTGGTGCGCCAGGACTCGCCTGCGACCTTCCGTCCTGCTCCGGTCGTTGAGTTCAACGCAATTCGAGGAGGGGCCGCGGGGCCAGTCGCCTCGCCGCCTCGACGACGGCCTGGACGAAGGCACTCGTCGCCGGGAGGTCGGGTGGTTCGCCGTACGTCGCGACATGGACCCGCCGCCGGAAGTCGTCCAGCTCGGTCGTCTCGACCCCGGGAACCTGGTGCTGGGCGACGGACAGCCCGGGCATCGTCGTGACTCCCAGACCGGCCGCGACCATCGACTGCTGCACCAGCGGGTCGTCGCTCGTGTACATGATGCGTGGTGCGAAGCCGGCACCCTCGCACGCGCTCACGAGCTCGCCACGGCACCGTTCGCAGCCCGCGATCCACGGGGAGTCTGCGTGGTCCTCCAGGGTCTGGCCGGGCTCGGTGCTGAGGAGGTGCATCGCGTCGTCGAAGAGGTGGGTGAAGCGCAGGTCGTCCGGCACGTCGTCGTCGTAGCGGAACACCACGGCGACGTCGATGAGCCCTTCACGCAGCTGCTGCAGGGCCACGTCGGGATGGAGGTCCTGCAGCGTGAGCTCGATGTCCGGGGCCGAGGCGCGCATGCTCGCTGCGGCGTCGGTCACCACGCTGCTGAGCGCGGACTGGAAGCCGGCCACCCGGACCCTGCCGCTGCGCAGCCCTCCGATCGCGGCGAGCTCGTCCTCCGCCGAGCTGACCCTGCCGAGGATCTCCGCCGCCCGCTGCGCCAGTAGCTCGCCGGCCGGGGTCAGCCGGATGCCACGACCAGCGCGCTGCGTCAGAGGCAGCCCGACCTCGGCCTCGAGCCGCGAGAGGTGGTGGCTGATGGAGGGCTGGGCGTACCCGAGCTCTCGCGCCGCAGCGGTCACCGAGCCGTGTCGTGCCAGTGCTGCCAGCACCTTCAGTCGGAACAGGTCGAGCATTCATCGAATATATCGAACAGTCATCGCGAAAATTGGCATTGGACGTATGAGTCGCTTCCGGTCGACGCTGGGTCCATGACCACCGAGGGCTACGTCCAGCCTGTTCCGGAACCGGGAGTTCCGCGCACTGTGGACCGGCAGCGCCCTCGGCGTCGCCGCCGGCACGGTGGCGGGTCTGAGCCTGGGGACCCTCGTCTACGCGCAGACGGGGTCACCCCTGCTGGCCGCGGCCACGATGTTCGGGCCCTCCCTCGTGCAGCTGGCCGGCGCGAGCACGCTGATGTCCGCGGCCGACACCGTCCGCCCGCGGCACGCCCTCAGCGCGGCGTGCGCCGCCACCACGGTCGGGCTCGTGCTGCAGGCGGCACTGCCGCTCGCTCCCTGGACCCGGCTGCTCGTCGCGCTCGCGGGGGCCTTCGTGCTGTCCATCGGCAGCGGCGTGCGGTGGGGTCTGCTCGCGGAGGTCCTGCCTGGGGGCCAGTACGCGCTGGCACGTTCGGCGATGAACGTCTCGGTCGGCGTGATGCAGGTGCTGGGCTTCGCGGTCGGAGGATCGCTGCTGCACCTGCTCACCGTGGAGCAGGTGCTCTGGGTCGCCGCGGCACTGGCCGCACTGGCAGTCCCGATCACGTGGACGGGCGTCAGCCACCGGCGTCCACGCCGCACCGGGCGGACCGGACTCCGCGAGACCTGGCGAGGCAACCGCATCCTGGTGACGCTCCCGTCCACGCGGCCGCTCCTGCTCGCGCTGACCATCCCCAACGGGCTGGTCGCAGGGTGCGAGGCGCTGTTCGTGCCGTACGCCGGCGACGCGGCCGCGGCGCTCTTCGTCGCCGGCGCTGTCGGGATGCTCGTCGGTGACGTGATGGTGGGGCGGGTCCTGGACAGAACGCAGCGCCGGGCGTCGGCGAGGTGGCTGCGCTGGTGGCTGGCGGTGCCGTTCCTCTTCTTCGCCCTGCACCCGGGCACGCCGCTGGCCGCGCTCCTCGCGGGCTGCGCCTGCCTGGGGTACGCCGCGACGCTCGCCCAGCAGGAGCTGCTCGTCGAGCTCACCCCGCCGGACCTGTCCGGCCAGGTGCTCGGCGCCGAGTCCGCCGCCCGAGCCACCTGCCAGGGGCTCGGCGCGCTCCTGGCCGGCACGATCGCCGAGGTGATCGACCCCGGCTACGCCATCGCCGTGCTCGCCGTCGTCTCCCTGCTCGTGTCCGTCAGCTCTCAGCCGTTCACTGACCCGAGCCACCCGGCCTCGACCGGCCAACCCCACGACCCAGCTGTCGGACACCGGCCTCGTCGACGAGGTCCACATGCCCGTCCGTGCCGCGTCACGCGGCCAGGAACCGCGCACCGTCACCGCTTCAGAAAGGTAGATCACCATGACCATCCGGATGGACCACGTGAGCGTCGTCGTCGACGACCTCGAGGCAGCGAAATCCTTCTTCATCGAGCTCGGGCTGGAGGTGGAGGGAGAGGCGCCGCTCGAAGGACCTGTGGTGGACCAGCTCAACGCGATCGAGGGGGTCCGTGCCGAGATCGCCATGCTGCGAACTCCCGACGGCCACGGCCGGCTCGAGCTGACGAAGTTCTACAGCCCCATCGCGGTCAGTGCGGGACGGGAAAGCACGCCGAACACTCTCGGACTGCGCAGCGTCATGTTCGAGGTCGACGACATCGACACCACTCTTGCCAGCCTGCGAGCCCACGGCGCTGAGCTGGTGGGAGAGGTGGCGGAGTACGGGGACAGCTACCGGCTCTGCTACGTCCGCGGCCCCGCGGGAGTCATCGTCGCGCTGGCCGAGCAGCTCACCCCCCAGCCGTGACGCCGACCAGCAACCCATCAGAACGGTCCACAGGACAGGAAGCGACCACGAAGGAGATGACCATGGAACCGGACCGGATCACCGAGGTCCTGAACCGACCGACCAGCCAGGAATTGTTGGCCCGCGACCTGACCCGACTGGCCTACGTCGCCAAGGACGGCACACCGCGCAACGTCCCGATCGGGTTCACCTGGAACGGCTCGCACATCGTCATGTGCACTGCGAAGAACGCGCCGAAGCTCCCGGCCCTGCGCCACAACCCGACGGTTGCCCTGACCATCGACACCGAGGTGCACCCACCCAAGATCCTGCTCATCCGCGGCCGGGCCGAGCTGGACTACGTCGACGGCATCCCGGAGGAGTACGTCAGCGCGAACAGCACCTACGAGATGACCCCCGAGCAACGGGTCGAGTGGGAGGCGGAGGTGCGTTCGCTGTACGCCGACGGCATGGTCCGGATCGTCGTGACCCCGAGCTGGGCGAAGCTGATCGACTTCGAGACGACCATGCCGAGCGCGGTCGAGGAGCTGTTCCGGCAGCGGGAGGAGCGCCGGCGCGGCTGAGCGTCATCTGCTCCCTGAGGCAAGAAAACTTCAGATCCAAGGGTTGACATGACGATTTCCGGCACGCATCGTAAAGACATGCCGGAATCCACCACGCTGGGGCAGGACGATCTCGATCGTCGCGTCATCGCCGCCCTCCAGGTCAACGGGCGCGCCTCGTGGCGCAAGCTCGCGACCGCCCTCGACGTCTCCGAGTCGACGGTGACGCGCCGGGGTCAGCAGCTGCTGGCCGACCGACGGGTCGCAGTCACCGGTGTGCTCGACCACCTGCGCTGTGGTCTCGGCATCTCGGTGCACCTGCGTCTGCGCGCGCGCCCCGGCACTGCCACCGCGGTGGCCCGGTCACTGGCGGCGCAGTCGAAGCCTCGGTTCGTCGCCGTGACCACGGGCTCCTACGACGTCGCCGCTGAGGTCGTCGTGGAACGTCCGGGTGACATCGTCGGCGTGATCGAGCAGCTCACCGCGATCGATGACGTCCTCGAGACCGAGTCGATGGTGGTGCTGCGGAAGTTCAGCGCCTTCGAGGAATGGATCCCTGCGGGTCTCGACGGCACGGCCGTCGACGTGTTGCGGCACAGCGCAGAGGTCACCGACTACGCACACCGCGAGTGGACCGAGCCTGACCGGCTCACCGACGTCGAGCTCGAGGTGGCCCGGGTCCTGGCCGTCGATGGGCGAGCGACGTACGCCGCCATCGCCGCACGGACCGGCGTCAGCGAGTCGACCGTGGCCCGCCGGGTGGAGTCCCTCGTCGATCGCGGCTGTCTCCGCTTCCGCACCGTGTTCGACGCGGCGCTCGTCGGTCTCGACGTGGAGTTCCTGCTCTGGCTCTCGGTCGACCCGGCGCACATCGACGAGGTGGGGGAGCGCCTGGTCAAGCAGGCGTCGACTCGCTACGTGGCAGCCGCGACCGGCGGTCACAACCTGATCGTGCAAGGGGTCCTGCCGCGCTACGGCGACCTCTACCCCTACACAACTGACGTGATCGGCCAGCTGCCCCACGTGCAGAACGCCGAGATGACACTGCAGGTCCAGACGCTGAAGAGCGCCTGGGTGCCGGTCGAGGACGACGGCCGACTCGGGAGCCGGGTCGCTCCATGACCACGACCTCTCGGGAAGAAGCCTGGCAGTGGGACGAGCCGACCTGGCGCGGCCACGTCGACCGGGTGCGCGCCGGCGCCTCGCTGACACCCCACGAGTGGCCGGGTGGAGCACGCGTCGCCGTGGCGATCTCCTTCGACTCCGACCACGAGACCATCCCGTTGCGCGACGGGGAGACCAGCCCGGGACGCCTGGCCCAGGGTGAGTACGGCGCCCGCGCGGCCGTCCCCCGCATCCTCAGCCTGCTCCGCGAGCACGCGATGCCCGCGTCGTTCTTCATGCCGGCGGTCTCGGCCCTGCTGCACCCCGGTGAGGTCGAGTCCTACGTCACCGACGGGCACGAGGTCGCCGTGCACGGCTGGATCCACGAGCGCAACACCCTGCTCGGCCATGCCGACGAGCTCGACCTGACCGGCCGGGCGCTGGACACCCTCGAACGGCTCTCCGGCTCGCGACCCACGGGCATCCGGACGCCGAGCTGGGACTTCTCCGAGCACACGCTGGCCGTCATCCGCGAGCTGGGCTTCGCCTACGACTCGTCCCTGATGGCCGATGACGAGCCCTACCTGCTGCTCGCGGACGGCGAGGACACCGGCGTCGTGGAGATCCCGGTCGAGTGGATCCGCGACGACGCGCCGTACTTCATGATGGACCGCTACGCGAGCCTGCGGCCCTACATGCCGCCGCGTTCGGCGCTGCAGATCTGGATCGACGAGTTCGACGCCGCGCGTGCCGAGGGCGGGTTGTTCCAGCTGACCCTGCACCCGCACATCATCGGCCACCGCTCGCGGCTGCTCGTCCTGCGCGAGCTGCTCGACCACATCCGCCGCCACGACGACGTCTGGTGCGCCACGCACGCCCAGATCGCCGACCTACTGACCCCCACACCAGACACCGGACGAGGAGATCTCCGATGAGCACCATGACCACCCCCCGCACCTCGACGCGGGGGACCTTCACCCCGGAGCAGCGCAAGGCGCTCGTCGCCGGCTCGATCGGCAACGCCGTCGAGTGGGTCGACTGGGCGCTCTACGCCACCCTGGCGCCCGTGTTCGCCGGCCAGTTCTTCGGCAGCGACGACCCGGCCGTCAACCTGCTCTCCACCCTGGCGATCTTCGCCGTCGGCTTCGTGATGCGCCCCATCGGCGGCGCCGTCCTCGGTGCGTACGCCGACCGGCACGGACGCAAGAAGGGACTGACCCTGACCATCTCGATGATGGCCGGAGCAGCTCTCCTGATCGCGGTGACGCCGAACTACGCCTCGATCGGCATCCTCGCGCCCCTGGTGCTGCTGCTCGCCAGGCTGGTGCAGGGCTTCTCGGCCGGGGGCGAGTTCGGTTCCTCGTCGTCGTTCCTGGTCGAGTCGGCCGCGGCCGGGCGGCGTGCGTTCGCCGGCTCGTGGCAGCAGGTCTCGGTCGGCGCGGGCGTCCTGATCGCCTCGGGCGCCGGCTACGTGCTGACCTCCACGCTGAGCGAGGACGCGATGTCTGCCTACGGGTGGCGGATCGCCTTCTTCGTCGGCGGCCTGCTCGGTCTGGTCGGGCTGTGGCTGCGACTCTCGGTCGCCGAGACCGACAGCTTCGTCAAGGCGCGGGAGTCCGGCCGCACCGAAGGCTCGCAGCCGATCCTCAGCGTGTTCACCCGTCACCCCGGTGCCGCACTGCGCGTCGTGGGCATCACCGTCGCCGGCACCCTTCTGTACTACGTGTGGATGAGCTACATGCCGGGCTACGCGAGCACCACGACCGACATCGAGCTCAAGGACGCCCTCGGCGCCAACTTCATCGCTGTCGGCTACTTCATCGTGCTGCTGCCGTTCGTGGCGATGCTCTCGGACCGCTACGGGCGCAAGCCCACGATGTTCGGCTTCGCGCTGGGCTTCCTGCTGTTCGCCTACCCCGCGTTCCAGATGCTCGACGGCGCGACCTGGGGAACCCTGCTCCTGGTCGAGCTGATCGGGGTCACGTTCCTGACCGGATACTCCGCGAACTGTGCAGTGATCATGTCCGAGCAGTTCCCCGCCGAGGTCCGCTCGACCGGCATCGGGCTGCCGTACGCCGCCGCGGTCGCGCTGTTCGGCGGAACGGCGCCGTACATCACCACGTGGATGGCGGAGAACGACCTGCGCCACCTCACCTGGCTGTACGTCGCGGCCGCTGCACTCGTCGGCTGCGTCGTCTACGCGACCATGCCCGAGACCAAGGACCAGGAGTTCGAGTGAGCCCGACCGCTCCGCGTCACGTCCTGGTGACCGGCGCCGCCGGCGGCATCGGGCGGGCGTGCGCCGAGGCCTTCGCCGCCGCCGGCGACACGGTCACCGGCCTCGACGCCCGGGCGCGAGCCGCTGCGCGAGGCGATGGACTTCATCGCCACCGCTCACGGCGTGAGCACCCGTGCGCTCGTCGTCGACCTGGCCGACCCCGACTGCGGGCGGGTCCTCGAAGAGGCCTCCTCGGTCAGCGGCCCGGTCGACGTCCTCGTCAACGCTGCCGGCATCTACCCCGCCACGCCGCTGCGGGAGATGACCGCCGAGGCGTGGGACCGCGTCCAGCACCTCAACGTGCGCGCACCCCTGCTGCTCACCGTCGCGCTGGCCGCCCAGACCGAGGCGCGCGGCGCCACGGCCTGCGTGGTCAACATCGGTTCCGGGGCAGCAACCCGCGCTCGTCCCGGCGCCGCGCACTACTGCACCTCCAAGGCCGCCCTGGAGATGGCCACCCGCTCGTGCGCCGTCGAGCTCGCCGACGCGGGCCTCCGGGTCAACTGCGTCGCCCCCGGGTTCGTCACCGTCGACAGCCCGGTCAACCCGGTCACCGACGAGTACGCCGCCCAGGTCTCCCGCAACCCGATGGGCCGGCCCGGTGATCCGCGGGAGATCGCCGCGGCGGTCACGTGGCTGGCCTCCCAGGACGCCTCGTTCGTGACGGGCGCCGTCGTCCGAGTCGACGGTGGCGCCACCGCGGGAACGAGCGACCTACCCCTGCACCACCCACATCAGACGGCGCTCCAGGTCGGAGCGCTCGGAGGAGGATCGTGAACGACGTCCAGCTGGAGAGCCAGGCCGAACCCCAGCCGTACACCGTGGTCGGGGCCGGCGCCATCGGCGGCACCCTCGCCCACCACCTCGCCCGCACGGGACACCGTGTCACCGTCGTCGACGCAGACGCCGAGCACGTCGCGGCCATCGCCCGGAACGGCATCGTGGTGGTGCGCGACGGCGAACGGCACACCGTGGCCGTCGACGCGGCTCTCACACCCGAGGCGCCCGGTGCGCCGAGCCAGGTCGGCCGGGTGATCCTCGCCGTCAAGGCGCAGGCCACCTCGGCAGCGCTGGACTGGGTGGTGCCGCGGCTGGCCGACGACGGCTTCGTGGTCTCCCTGCAGAACGGACTGAACGAGCAGGCCATCGCCGACCGCGTCGGTGTGCACCGCACGGTCGGCGCGTTCGTGAACCTGTTCGCCGACGTGGTCGGTCCCGGCGAGATCCGCGACGGGGGCGCCGGCGCTCTCGTCGTCGGCGAGCTCGACGGCCGCGAGTCCGAGCGCGTCACCTCCGTCGTCGCCGACCTGCAGGCGTGGGGCCCGGCCAAGGCGACCAGCAACGTCTCTGGATACCTCTGGTCCAAGCTCGGCTTCGGTGCGATGCTCACCGCCACCGCGCTGGCAGACGCGCCCGATGGGCGACCTGATCGACCGCCACCGCGGACTGATGCACGACCTCGACTGCCGAGGTGTTCGCGGTAGCCGCGGCCGGGGGGCGTGACCTCGAGCCCTTCGACGCCTTCGACCCGGCGCCGTACGCCGGTGGCGACCCGGCCGAGGCCGACGCCGCGACGGACGCGCTCGTCGGGTGGCTGCGCACCCAGGCCAAGGACCGCAGCGGGATCTGGCGCGACCTCGCCGTACGACGCCGACCCACGGAGGTTCCGATGCACTACGCGCCGGTTCTCGCCGAGGCCGAACGTCTCGACGTACCACTCCGGCTGCTCCCCGCGCTGCTCGACCAGATCGCCGAGCTCGAGGCCGGTGGGGTCATGTCCGAGGAACGCCTCGACCGACTGGGAGGGCTCCGATGAACGTGCCGCTTCCTGGTGTCGCCGCGAGCGTCGACGTGGCGCCGCTGCGCGACTGGATGAACGCCCGTCGCGACGACCTGGTCGACGACCTCGTCGAGCTGGTCAACACCGAGACTCCGAGTGACGACCACGGCCCTGCTCGACAAGGGGTTGGCCCACGTCGAGAACTGGATCTGCTCCCGCCTCGGGGAGCCCGGACCGGCGAACCCGCCACGACGACGAGGACGAGGCGTACGGCGCGGCCGTCGTACTCGACTTCGACGGCCCCGGCCAGGGTCGCCTCGTGGGCCTCGGCCACTACGACACCGTCTTCGATGCCGGCACGGTGGCCCAGCGACCGGCCAAGGTCGACGGCGACCGTGTGACCGGGCCGGGCGTGTTCGACATGAAGGCCGGCCTGGTCCAGCTCGTCTGGGCCGCTCCGCGCGCTGACCAGCTGGAGGTACCGAGGCCCGTCGGTGCGCCTGGTCATCAACGGTGACGAGGAGATCGGCAGCCCGTTCTCGCGGCCGCTGATCGAAGACGCTGTGCGGGATGCGGATGCGGTACTGGTCTTCGAGGGCAGCGTCGACGGCGCGGTGAAGACGGCCCGCAAGGGCGTCGGACTGTTCGAGGTGCACGCCACCGGGATCGAGGCGCACGCCGGCCTCGACCCGGAGGCCGGCGCCAGCGCGATCGGTGAGATCGCGCGCGTGGTCACCACGCTTCACGACGCCTCCGACCTCGGCGGCGGGCACGACGATCAACGTCGGTGTGCTGCACGGCGGGCGGCGCGCCAACGTCGTCGCCGGGGCCGCGGAGGCGCGCCTCGACATCCGCGTGGCCACTCCTGAGGAGCACGACCGCGTCGACCGGCTCCTGCGCTCACTGGCAGCCGGTCGACGAACGGGTGCGCGCTGGACCTGCACGGCGACTGGAACCGACCGGTGATGACGCGCTCGGAGGGTGTCGTCGCGATGTACGACCTCGCCCGCGCGGTCGCCGACCGGCTCGGGATCGACCTGGCCGAGGCCTCCGTCGGGGGTGCGAGCGACGGCAACTTCGTGTCGGCCCTGGGCATTCCCGTGCTCGACGGTTTCGGCGCGGTGGGGGCGGGAGCTCACGCCGAGCACGAGTGGGTCAGCGTGACCGGGATGCTCGAGCGCGCGGCCCTCGCTGCCGGAGTCATCGCTTCCTTCGGCGCCGGGACCCGCGCACGCGCATGAGCCCGCCCCAGCTGCCTGCTCCTGGTGGTGGTCGATTGCGGTATGCCGGATAGTCCCGCGTGAACGGACCCTGCTGGAGGCCATCGAGGGGTCCGTTCGGTAGGGACTATCCGGTTGTGGCGCGAGTAGGTGCGTCGTCCTGCTGCCGTGTCCGGGTCAACGAGCCTCGGCGTACCAGACTTCCTGGATGTTCTGGCGCATGAGCGCCCGCTGCCGGGCCTGGATGAGGATCCCGCCGATGGCGAGCACCACGCAGCAGCACGGTCCAGCCGAAGCTGTTCGCGACGGTGTCGGTGAAGTCGCCCCTGCTGAAGTCGGCGGAGTTCAGCGAACCCACCAGCAGCATGAGGCCGCCGACCACCCCGACGGCGCCGGCGACGGAGCCGAAGATGACGAGCACGATCATCGGCAGGTTCGCGAAGACCGCCACCAGGCCCACGACGAGGCCGACGACCAGACCCACGAGCACGGCCACCCAGTTCCAGTCGATCCCGAGGGCGACGACGAGGCCGGAGCCGATCGCGAAGCCGAACGCTCCCATGGCGATGACGATGGCGACGTAGTAGTAGAGGTAGGCGAGAACCGCGAAGACCAGGGCGAAGACCAGTCCCAGCACCCAGCCGAGCACGGTCCCGAGGAAGTGCTCGTCGGCGAAGCTGGCGACGATGCCGGCGCCGAAGGCGAACCCGGCGAAGAAGCCCCAGATGGGGATCACGAGTCGCAGCACGAACTGGCCTGCGAGAAGCATGGCGCCCCCAGCGATGATCGCGAGGAGGCCCAGGAGGATGTCGGCCATGTCATGAATGTAGGTCTGGCGACCCCTCATCCCGGGCGCGACACGATGAGACATCGTTCGTCTGTACCCTTGTGGTTACGTACCTGATCGGTTACATTACTGTCATGGATGCGGTGTTGCAGGCGCTGGCGGACCCGAGCCGACGCACGGTGCTGGAGATCCTGCGCGACCATCCGGCGTCCGCCGGCGAGCTGGCCGACGCGCTACCCATCGCCCGCCCGGGGGTCTCACGCCACCTGCGGGTGCTGCGCGAGGCCGGGCTGGTCGACGTACGACAGGAGGCGCAGCGGCGGATCTACAGCCTGCGGCCGGACCCCCTGATGGACGTCGATGAGTGGTTGGAGAACTACCGCGCGCTGTGGCGCAACCGGCTCGACGCACTGCACACCGAGATCGCTCGGGGAAAGAGGAAGCCATGAACACCATCGGGACCATGCGGGCACTGGACGAGACCCGTGGAGCGGTGCGCGTCGAGGATGTCTACGACACCGCGATCGAGGACCTGTGGGAGGCATGTACGACGCCCGACCGACTCGCGCGCTGGATAGCCCAGGTCAGCGGAGATCTTCGAGTGGGCGGAGACGTACAGGTCGTGTTCACCAGCACCTGGACGGGCCCGGGGCGGATCGAGGTGTGCGACGCACCGCACCATCTGCTCCTCACCATGCAGCCGGGGTCCGAGGAGGAGTGCGAGCTGGAGGCGTGGTTGACCGAGGAGGGCTCGAGGACCCGGCTCGTCGTCGAGGAACGCGGTCTGCCGCGGGACTCGCTCTACCTCCACGGCGCCGGCTGGCAGGCCCATCTCGAGGACCTGGGCCAGTCGTTGACCACTGGCGCGTCCGTTCACCCCGACGGGTGGTCCTCCTCCAGGCAGTCGCCCGCGTGGCAGCAGCGCTGGGACGACCTGTCGCCGACCTACCGCGACATGACGCTCAGCGAGGAGTGACCAGCATGAGTGACCCCAATGCCTATCCCGAGCTGATCCTGGACTCCGCGCAGGACAAGATCCGGGCCCTCGAGCAGAAGCAGGCCCGAGCCGACGCGCGCCGCGCCGCCAAGGCCGCCGATCGCAGGTCGCGCAGCGGCCACCGGTCATGGTGGCGGAGCCGCGTCACGCGATCACCCGTCTGAACGCCTGCGGTGCGACGTATCGTCTGGCGTCGTGGCCGCCCGACCTTCCGACGTGCTCGACGAGCTCGTCGCCACGGACCGGGAGCCCGGAGGCGCTGTGGCCGTCGTCCGCGACGGGGCCGTCGAGATCGACCACTCGGCCGGCACCCGGGACGGCGCCTCGCCGTGGACCTCGAACACCCTCGTGATGACCTTCTCGGTGGCCAAGCCGTTCGCGGCGCTCGCGTTCCTCGACGCCGTGGCCGAGGGCCTGGTCGGCCTGGACCAGCCAGTCACCTCGGTCTGGCCGAGCTTCGGACAGTCCGGCAAGGGGCCCACGACGATGCGGCACCTGCTCTCTCATCAAGCCGGACTCCCGGTGTTTCCCGAGCACGCACTCGAGGTCGAGTACGACGACCGCACGACGCTCGTCGAACTCCTGGCAGGTGCTGCCCCCGTCCATGCGCCGGGTGCCGGCGTCGCCGAACACGCACTGACCTACGGCCACCTGCTCGACGAAGTGCTGCGCCGAGCCACGGGCGAACCGCTGGCCGAGCGGTTCGCCAGACTCGCAAGCGCCGCCGGGTGGGACCTGCACCTGCGCGTCGAGGAGCACGACCTGGCGCGAGTGGCCACCCTGGTCGACCCCACGGGAAGCTGGCAGCACGGCTGTCTCGAGGACCCACGATGGGGCCCCGCCCTGGGCCGACCGCCCGGACTGCTCGAGCCGGAGGTGCTGAACTCAGATCGCTTCCGGCGTACGGCGTTCCCAGCCGTGGGCCTGCACGCCACAGCTCTCTCCCTGGCGAGCTTCTACGACGACGTGATCCGACCCGAGGGCCTTGTCGCTGAACGCCTCGGTCACGACCTGTGGCGGGCGTACGTCGAGCCCGCGGCCACCGGTCACGACCTGGTGCTCGATCGGCCCGTCACCTGGACCCTGGGCTTCCAGGTCAGCGAGGAGGACGGCCGGGTCGAGCTCGGCATGGGCGGCGCCGGCGGCTGCTCGGCGTGGGCAGAGCCGGCCGCGGGCTGTGGCGCGGCGTACCTGACCAGGGGGCTGGGTGGTCACGACCGCGGCGAGGTCGTGTGGGCAGCCGTCAGCTCCAGCTTCCCGCCGCGCACTGCGTAGCCATCCCGCACCCCGGATCAGGCCGGTTCCTCGATGGCGCGGGAGTCGGTGAGGGTGCGGGCACCGAACGCGGTGACGAGGCCGACGACGATCGCGAGCAGGGCGTAGGTGATCTGTTCGCCGTGGAAGAACGACTGGACGAGGTCGCTGCTCCAGATGCCGGCGGGGAGCTGGGTGGTGACCAGCGCGGCGATCGCGGTGCCGATCACGGCGGTGCCGACGCTGGTGCCGACCTCCTGGGCGGTGTCGTTGAGCGCGGTGCCGATGGAGGTGCGGTTGCTCGGCATCGCGTCGACGAGTGCGACCGCGCAGATCGTCATGACGGTGCGCAGCCCGATGGTCATCAGCACCATGCAGACCGCGATGGCGGCGTACCCGTGGTCGACGGCCCAGGAGAGGCCGGCGAGCGAGCCGCCCAGGAAGACCGCGCCGACCAGGCAGGCGATGCGGTGGCCGAACCGGCGCGCGAGCCACTCCGAGAACGGGGTCGCGGCGATCATCGTCACGATGATCGGCAGGTTGGCGAGGCCGGCTCGGACCGGGCTCCATCCGTAGGCGTACTGGAAGTGGAGGATCAGCCCGAACATCACGCTGGCCATGGCGATGGACGTCCCGATCTGCGCGATGGCGGCGCCCCGGACCGTGCCGTTGGAGAAGAGGCCCAGGTCGAGCATGGGTGCGGCGCTGCGGCGCTCGTGCCAGACGAACGCGATGCCGGCCGCGACGGCGCCGATGATCGACGCGATGGTGATCGCGGAGACCCAGCCGTGCTGGACGCCGCTGGTCAGCGACCAGCAGGCGAGCCCGATGGCGCTGATGCTCAGTACGGCGCCCGGCAGGTCGAGCGCGTCGTGGGTCAGGTCCTCGGGCCGGTCGGCCGGTACGCCGAGCCGGACGCCGATGCACGCGATCAGCGCGATCGGGGCGTTCACGACCAGCAGCCACTCCCACCGCACGTGGGCCAGCGCGGTGCCACCGAGCAGCGGCCCGAGGACGAAGCCGGACATGCCGACGACCATCATCACGGTGATGGCGCGCATCCGCAGCGCCTTGTCGTCGAAGAGGCGGAAGACCAGTGAGTTGGTGATGGGCGCCATCGCCGCCGCGGCGATGCCGAGTGCGGCCCGCAGGGCGATGAGCTCGCCGGCCGTGGTGACGGCGACGACGCAGAGGCTGAGCAGCCCGAACACCGCGAGCCCGACCAGCAGCACGCGCCGGCGCCCGAGCCGGTCGGCCATCGATCCGGCGGTGAGCAGCAGGCCGCCGAAGGTGAGCGAGTAGGCGCCGGTGACCCACTGCAGCGCGGTCGTCCCGCTGCCGAGGTCGCGGCCGATGGTGGGCAGCGCGATCGACAGCAGCGTGTTGTCGACCATCTCGACGAAGAAGGCCAGGCAGAGGGCAGCCAGGGGAATCCACGCCGCGCGCAGCGACGGGTAGGTGCGCGACGGCACCGGAGTCGTGAGGGTGGTGGTCATGCTGGTCTCCTAGGGAACGGCGCCGAGTACCGAACGCATGAGTGACGTTAGGCAGCGGCGCCTTCACCCGGGTTTCACCTCAGTTTCACGACCGGCCGGCCCACGAAACGTCCCAGGGCGGAGCACCTCCCTGAGGGTTGATACTTGACCATGGCCGACCCACCTCGTCGTGTGAACTTCGTCGACGGGCTGCAGCTCACGGCGGCAGACCTGGCGGCCGAGCAGGCGTACCACCGGGACATGCGGTACCTCCACAATCGTCTCCACGGCTACGGCACCGTCTCCGGGCTGGAGGTCGTCGTGACGAGGGGACGCGTGCGAGTGGGTCCGGGAATGGGCATCGACGTCCTCGGGCGCGAGATCGTCGTCGCGGCGCCGCTGACCCTTCGCCTGGAACCGCACCGGAACGCCCGCCGATGGGTACGTGACGTCGTCGTCATGTGGAGCGAGATCCCCGAGCGCCCGGTGCCCGGTGCGGACGGAACCACAGAATTCACCCGCTGGGTCGAACAACCCGAGCTGGTGCTCGTCGGTCAGGGCAGGGCGGCGCTGGAGGGTCTGGTCCTGGCTCGCCTGACGCGGGCCAACGGCGGGGCTCTCGCCGTGGACACCTCGGTGCGTCGACCCCTGGGCCCGGCGTAGCCCCGTCCAACCTCGATCTAGTCCAGTCGACAGCACCTGGACGGTTTGCTGGTGGTTCGACACGGAGGCGCCGAGAGTGAGAGCGATCTCGTTGCTCATCGAAGGGGACCCTGATGACCATTCGAAGCACGATGTCGCGACTGGCGGTCGCGACCATCGCGGGACTCGTGACGGCTCTGACGCCCTGGTCGTCCGCCTCTGCTGCCGTGCAGTGCGGAGCGGTGCTGACGAGCAACACCAAGCTGACGAGCGACCTCACCTGCGACGCGTCCGGCGACGCCCTGAGCATCGGTGCCGACGCCGTGACGCTGAACCTCAACGGGCACACCGTCACGGGGCCGGGGGCCTACGCGACGCCGTACGCCGGTGTCCGTGTGGCCGGCCACGCGAAGGCCCGGATCACGAACGGCAAGATCACCGGCTTCCAGGCCGCCGTGGTGCTCGACGAGTCGACCCGCGCCGTGGTCAGCAAGCTCAACGCCCACGGCAACGACCAGGCCGTGAACGTCTCGGGGGGTGGCTACCACGTCGTCGAGAAGAACTACCTGCACGACAACGGGCGCGATGCCGTCCGGCTGGGTCTCAGCTCGTACAACCGGGTGAGTCTGAACGTGGTGGCCGGCAACACCTTCGGGATCGGCGTCGCCGACGGCTCGACGGACAATGTCGTGGAGCTCAACTCGGTCACCCGCAGCGGCGACTTCGGCATCGCGCTCTTCGGTGGCGTCGCCCGCAACCTCGTCCTGGCCAACATCGTCGACCAGAGCACCGGACAGGGCATCCAGGTCAACGCCGACGCGGCGGACTCGCGCGTGCTCAAGAACTATGTGAGCCGCAACGGGGTCGACGGCATCCATGTCGAGTCGGTGACGACCACGATCACCCGGAACGACGCGCGGAGGAACACCGATCTCGGCATCAACGCGCCCGGTGCGATCGACGGCGGTGGCAACAAGGCCAAGGGCAACGGCAACCCGCTGCAGTGCCTGGGCGTGACCTGCTCGTAGGATTTCGGCGCCGCTGGTCCGTCAGGAGGGACGTTTCCTTTGTCCGCCATCCCTTCCGTGCTGGTCGAGGCCGGCGATGACCGGACCGTCCGTTTCCGGGCCGAGATGCTCGAGACCTCGCTGAGGAAGCCGATCACCGCCCAGGCACTTGGTCATCCGCCCGAGGACCACGGGTACGACACGATCGGGCACGAAGGCGGCAACCTCGTCGCGCAGGCCCGGTTGCGACTCGTCGACGACACCCGTCTGACCGTGACCGACACCATCAGGGGCGGCGAGGGCTACGCACGGATCTCCCGCGACGTGTGCATCGACGAGCCCGGTGGGTCGCCGGGCCTCAGGGTGGCCTTCGAGGTGCAGACCGAGGTCCCAGGTGCGGTGGAGAGCGACTGGCAGTTCTTCATCCCTGCGGCTCTCTACAACCGCAACGACCTCGACGGGGACGGGCGCGAGGACTACCTGGGCACCTACACCCAGGACGTCCGGGACGACAAGAACGGCCTGCTCGCAGTGCTCGCGCGTGACCCCCGCACCGGCGGCACGTTCACGCTGGCGAGGCTGGACCGACCGACGTTCGACACCGCGATCGACGCCGAGCAGCTGGCCACGCCGGTACTTCGTCCAGGAGACCGACATCGGCTCCCTGGGAACGACTCCGGTCGAGAACGGCCAGGTGGCTCTGCGGGCCAGCTACCCGTTCTCGGAGGAGAACACGTTCAGTCTCGACACGGACGGGACGGGATGGGCAGCGTTCGCGCCGAACCACCGCGGTGCTCTCCCGACGGTCGACTACGAGCTGACCCTGTCGAGCAGCGCGGACCTCACCGACGCGATCTGGACCCTCGTCACGCGCAGGTTCGACCAGCTGGGCACGCAGAGACCACGACCCGGCGTCTCGCCTGGCGACGCCCTCGAACACCGCCAGCTGCTGACCCAGCTCTACTACCGCGTCCTGGGACAGCGCTCAGAACCCCAAGCAGCCCGCCGGCTACCTCGTGCACTTCTCACCGCGCACCGGCGAGACGCTCGGCTCCCTGATCGAGTTCGGCTTCTCCGGCGACCAGACGCTGTTGGCCTACGCGCAGACGGTGTGGGGTCTGGAGAAGCGGGTGCCGTTGTACGTCGACCGCGCCGCACGGGTGATCGACTTCTTCGTCGACTTCTGCCAGCTCGAGAACGGGTACTCGCACGGGATCTACGACCCGATCAACGACCGGTTCACGCACTGGTTCACCGGCATCCTGATGCCCTTCCAGTACTCCGAGAGCGAGGACGACGTACGCCGCTACGTCGGTCGTCAGATCGCCGAGGCACTCACGCCGATCGCGGCACAGCTGCGTGAGGTCGAGGGCAACTACCTGCGCACCATGTGCGAGTCGATCTACCCGATCCTGCTCACCTACGAGCTGACCCCGCACGGCCACGACTCCTGGTTGGCGGCCGGTCGGAGGTTCGGTGAGTTCCTGCTGAGGACCCAGGCAGCGGACGGTTCCTGGTGTCGTGCCTACACCCCGGACGGTGAGGGTCTGGAGAGACCCGAGGCGTGGTTCGGCAGCAGCTACGCGGAGGTCAAGACCGGCACCATCTTCCCGATCCCCGTGCTGGCGGCGCTGCACCGGATCACCGGTGAGGACCGCTTCCTCGACGCCGTACGCCGGGCTGCGGACTTCGTCATCGAGACGTTCGTCGAGCCGGTGGCCTACGCCGGTGGGCTCAACGACACCACTCATCTCAAGTCCGTCAAGACCGACTCGGTCGGCGTGATGTTCCTGATGCGTTCGCTCTGGAAGGCGCACGAAGCGACCGGCGAGGCGCGCTACCTCGACGCTGCGGCGAAGGCCGCGAAGATCCTGGCCTCGTGGGTCTTCCTCTGGGACGTGCCGTTCCCCGAGGGGACGCTGCTCGAACGCAGCGGTTTCAGGTCGACGGGGTGGGCGGCCTGCGACGTGATCCCCGGCGGCGCCTACCTGGACAACGAGCTCCTCGAGTTCGTCGGCGACCTCGCAGCGATTGCCGTGGCCGTGGCCGATCGACGTCTGCTCGACATGGCCGAGATCGTGCACCACGGCATGCAGTACGCCCTCTCCACACCCGACAACGACCACGGCTACGTGGCCCCTGGCATCCAGTGCGAGGGCGTCATGACGTCGTACTGGCTCAGCGCGCCCGACGAGACGGCGTTCTCGGGCGCCGTGGCCAAGCGCAAGGGCGACGACAACGACACCTGCAACGCGCTCACCAACGGGCAGGCCGCGTTCGGTCTCTACGACCTCCGCCAGCACTTCGGCACCGACGACTTCGATGAGATCCGCCGGCGGATCCGGGACTGAGCACCGCCCTGTTCCAGCTCGTGCTGCTCAGCTGACCGGCTCGATGAGCGCTGACTGGGGGTGGCCTGCACCTGCCACCCGCCACGCTCGAACGCCCGAGGCGACGATCACGATGTAGGACAAGACCAGTCCGAGGATCAGCAGCACGAAGGCGAACGACACCTGCAGGCCGACGCCGATCACGACCGCCCCGAACAGGGCGACGCCGCTCGTGGCGGAGATACCGGCCACCAGGTCGGAGGACTCCTCGCTACGCCACGCCGCCACTGCGAACACGATCCCGAAGAGGCCCAGAGCTGTCCACGAGACCGCGAAGATCCCCCCACTCACGTGCTCGAGCGCGTCGTACGCAGCGACGTACCCGGGCTGAAGCGCACGCGGTGCATCGGCCCACGACGACGCGACGTCGGGGAGACTGCCGACGAACATGGTGCCGATCGCGCCGGCGGTGGCCGACACGGCGTACACGGTGCGAGCCAACCGCGCCCACCTTGCGCCGCTCCCGGGCGGGAACGCGGACGTGATGACGCTGACCCCCACCAGGAGCAGCAGGAACGCGATCATGTCGAGCACGCGCGAGAAGGTCAGGAAGTGACTGAGTGACGCCTGTTCGATCGCCTGCCCCGGATCGTCGGGGTACGACGGGTCGATCGCCGTCTGGACGATCGCGAGGACGACGCCGAGGACGCCACTGACGACGCCGATCCGTACGAACGCGCGGTCGGGTGCGGGCGAGCGGTGGAGATGCATGGAACTGCCTTCCGGTTGAACCAGGAACGTCTGTTGTGGAGGAGCACGACAGACAGTGACCAGGCGTTCACCGAGGGGTTGCGTGCGTGTCTGGAGCGCCGTCCAATGGTGGTGGCGCGAGCCTCAGGCGCGGCCGGAGGGAGGGCGTCATGAACGGTGACCTCAGGGGCGTCGACGAATCGCGCCGGGCCCCACGCTTGGCCGCCGTCCTCACGCTGGCAGCGATCGCCTTGACGGGGTGTGGCGGTGAGGGTGGTGGCGAACCCACCGCCGCAGACCGGGCGCCCGCCAGCCCGAGCACGTCAGAGGCGGTCGGCGCGCCCGAACCGATCGTGATCAGGACCCACGTGGTGTTGCCGGCGGTCACGATCCTGAAGGGCTCCACCGTCGGGAACTCGTCCTTCTGCCCTGGCGGCACGGCCGAGGACCAGCACGGGACCCCCGACATCGGGCTGGTGGACCGGACGATCACGTGCCGGGACGGCACGCTGCGGATGGGCTTCGACCCTCAGCAGCCGACCGGTGACACGCAACGTGGCCCGTGGCGGATCATCAGCGGCACCGACGCCTACGCAGGGTGGGCTGGTCGCGGGGAGATGGTGACGAGGTACGACCCCCGGGACAACAGCCAGCACCCCACGGACTGGAGCGAGAGGTTCACCGGGACGGTCACGCACTAGCAATCTTGTTGCGCTCATCCGGAGGGCTCGGCAACGCTCCGTCCATGGAGTTCTTCTGCTACCACCGCGACCGCCCGGGATCGACTCCTCTGCGTGAGCAGATGGTGGAGGAGCACTGGTCCTACATGGACGAGTACGCCGCGACGATGATCGCCCGCGGCCCCACCTTCACCGACGACGAGACCCTGACCGGCAGCGTGCACATCCTCGACCTGGCGGATCCCGCGGCCGCCCGATCCTTCGCGTTCGACGAACCCGGCTACCAGGCCGGCGCCTACCGCGACGTGATGCTGCGCCGGTGGAGCAACTCCCTGGGCCGCACCATGTGGGACTTCACCGGTGGCCCGCCCGGCCACCATCGCTACCTCGTCCTCGGGTTCACCCTGGAAATGGCAGCGGATGCCACGCGAGCTGCCCCTCCGCGAAGAGCTGATTGCCAGCGGGCCCCTGTTGTCCGACGACGGTGCTCGGGTGCTCGGCGCGGCAGTGCTCCTCGAGGCACCCGACGCCGACGTTGCGCGCGAAGTCCTGCCCGCCGACCGGTACGTCGGGATCGAGGTGCACCAGTGGGAGTTCGGCGGGCGACCGGAGTGAGGAAGCCGGTGGTCAGCTGACGCGCGCGGTCAGGTAGTAGCAGTTGACCGCCGGCGTACCCCCGTAACCGTCCGGCAGATAGGGCGACGGTCCCGTGATCTCCAGCGTCGTCCACACGCCGTCGTTCTGCAGCCGGTCGACCACGGCCTGGCACTCGCGCTCGTCCCACAGGTCCTCGCGCTGCGTCACGACCACGAGCCCTCCCGGCCGTGCGACTCTCGCGAACTCTCGCCACACCGTCTCGACCTCCGGGAGGTAGGTCATCACCCCCACGCAGACCACGGCGTCGACGCTCCCGTCCTCGACGGGGAGCCGCTGCTGGAGGTCGGCCTGCTCGACGGAGTCGTAGGCACCGCCCTGCTGAGCGATCTCGAGCGACGCCTGCGAGATGTCGAGGCCGCGGAGCTGTCCGGCAAATCCCTGGTCGCGCAGGGCTCGGCCGACAAGGCCGGTGCCGCAGCCGACATCCAGCACCGAGCCCACCTCAGGAAGCTGGGAGACGACCGTCTCCGCCACCACGTCGGGAGCCTGGTAGGACCACGAGGCCAGGTCGTCGTCGTAGCCTTTCGCCCACTCGTCGTACCGGCCGGCGACCTCGTCAGGATCGCTCGTGCCCTGGTGCAACCAGTCGCCAATCGCGTCGGGAACCATCGCGCCAGCGTCTCACGCAGCATCGTGGTTGTCCGCCCCCCATACGTCGCGGAGCCCCCTCGACGTCCGCCCTACTCTGGTGCGGTGTTCTACGCGGCGGTCGGTCTGTTCATGGTGGTGTTCCCCAGCGTCTCGGTCGCGGTCGACCTCGCCAACGGTGGCGACGAGCCGTTCATGGCCGTGGTCGGCACCTGGTTCGTGTTCTGGGCGGTCGGCGTCCGGTTGCTCACCGCCGGGGCGCGACAGATCATCAGGCCCGGTCTGACCTCGGAGGGGATCCTGGGAATCCCCGGTCACGAGGCCTGGGTGCTGGTGCGAGAGCTGGGCTTCGCGAACTGTGCGACCGGACTGGCCGGGGTGCTGTCCTTGTGGAACGAGACCTGGCGCCCGGCCGTCGCGCTGGTCGGAGGCCTGTTCCTCCTGCTGGCCGGCGTCCTGCACCTGTCCCGGGCGCACCGCGACACCGAGGAGAACGTGGCCATGGTCTCCGACCTCGCCATCGGCGTCCTGATGCTCGTCTACGTCGTGTGGACCTGGGTCTGAGTGCCGCAACCTGATCAAGGAGGAACGATGTCTGCTGCCGACGTACGTGAGCTGTTCCGCCAAGCAATGGCGCGCAACGATGCCGTCGCCATGCGCCAGGGCGTCGAGCAATTGTTCGGGCCTGACGGAGGGCGTCGGGTTGTCCGCCGGAGGAGGAGTACCTCGTGCGGCACCCCGACTACGTGATGGAGATGCCGCAGTCGCAGGAGCGCATCCGGGGACGGGACGCGATGCGTTCGATGCAGGAGACGTTCCCGGTGCCACCGACGCTGACCCTGCGCAGGGTGTTCGGGTCGGGTCACGTGTGGGTGATCGAGGGCGTCAACGACTACGACGGCGACATCTGGAACGTTGCTGTCGTCTGGGAGCTCGACGACCAGGGGTTGATCGTGCGGGACACCCGCTACTACGCGCAGCGGTCAGAGCCTCCGGAGTGGCGCGCCCAGTGGGTCGAGCCACTGGACTGAGCACGGGTACACCGGGCGGCTAGCGTCACGACCCATGACCACCGCGAACTTCTTCGAGACTCCCCGTCTGGTCGTGCGGCCCTTCTCGGCAGCCGACGCCGAGGCGTTCGTCGCCTACCGCTCGGACCCGGAGGTCGCTCGCTACCAGAGCTGGAGCGACTACACGCTGGACCAGGGCACGGCCCTCATCGAGTCCCTGCAGGGAGCTCAGCCGGGAGTGCCGGGCGAGTGGTACCAGTTCGCGGTGGAGGACCGGACGAGCGGAGCCCTCGTCGGAGATCTCGCGCTGCACGTGGACGAGGACGAGCCACGGGCGGCGGAGGTGGGCTTCACGCTCGCGCCGGAGCAGCAGGGCAAGGGGTACGCCGCCGAGGCACTGCGCGGACTTCTCGGCTTCGCGTTCGAGGAGCTCGAGCTGCATCGGATCTACGCCGTCACCGATGCGCTCAACGCCCCGGCGGCCGCGCTGCTCGAACGAGTGGGCCTGCGGCGGGAGGCGCACTTCCACGAGAACATCTTCTTCAAGGGTGCCTGGGGCAGCGAGTTCCTGTTCGCCATCCTCGAGCGCGAGTGGCCGGCGTAAGTACGCTGGCTGGCGTGGATGACCACAGGGCGTGGTTGGCGGGAGTGTTCGACCGGGCTGCGCCCACGTACGACCGGATCGGCGAGGCGTACCACGGGTACTTCGCCGGGCGGCTGCTCGACCTGGCGGACCCGCCCCGCGAGGCCCACCTGCTCGACATCGCCTGCGGACGAGGCGCGGTGCTGCGTGCGGCCGCGGCGCGAGGGATCGGACGCCTCACCGGGATCGACGTCTCGCCGGCCATGGTCGAGCTCGCGGAGGCGGACCTTCGCGAAGCAGGAGTCATCGATGTCGACCTGCGGGTGATGGACGCCGAGACTCTGGAGTTCCCCCGGGAGCGGTTCGACGTACTGACCGCGGCCTTCGCACTGTTCTTCCTCCCCGACCCTGCGCGCGCGGCCGCCGAGTTCCGCCGGGTGCTGCGGCCGGGCGGCGTGGTTGCGGTGTCGACGTGGGGTGTGGAGGACGCGCGCTGGGCCTTCGAGGACGACCTGCTCCCCAGCGCGGAGTCGCCTCGTGTCAGGGCCTTGCAGCAGCCCTTCGACCACGCCGACGACGTGACGGAGCTGCTAGGCACGGCCGGCTTCGGTGACCTCGAGGTGCACGAGGAGCAGACCGTGGTCCACTTCACCACCCAGCAGCAGTGGTGGGACTGGCACTGGTCGTTCAGCGTGCGCGGGCTCCTGGAGCAGCTGTCGCCAGAGGCCCTCGTCACCTATCGCGACGCGTGCTTCGGGGAGATGGACGCCCTCGAGACGCCCGACGGCTACCCGCTCCGGCTGACGGCACTCATCGTGACCGGGCGGCGATAGGCCCTCTGCTCATCGGTGCGGGTAGCGGACGGCGCCCCAGTAGTTCGCGCCCAGACGCGCCTTCGTGATCCGCACCGGCGTCAGGTGGTCGTAGGCCTCGATCATCCGGCCGCGTCCGACGTACATCGCCACGTGGTAGATGTCGTCGGCCTGGCTGGAGCGCGAGTAGAAGAGCAGGTCACCGGCGCGCAAGTTCTTCGCTGCCACCCGGCGTGCGCGCTTGTCCTGGGCCTGGGGGCCGGAGTCGCGCGGGATGGTGATGCCGTGGACCTGGTAGACGGTCCCGGTGAGGCCGGAGCAGTCGAAGCCGAAGCCCGAGCGCCCGGCCCACACGTAGGGCTGGTGCAGGAAGGTCCTGGCCGTGCGGACCAGGTCGGCCCCGGTGGGCCGGGGGATGGACCGCTCGGTGCGGTAGACCGTCGCTCGAGAGCGTGGAAGCCACTTGCGGCCGTGCTGGGGTGTCTTGACCAGCAGGGCCTTGGCGGTCCGTCCGAGCACCGGGAGCCGGGTGTTCATGCTGAGCGCGAGCACGCGGTGCCGCAGCGCGCGGTCACGGAAGAGACCGGTCGTGATGCCGCGGTCGACGAGGGCGAACGGCCGGGCCTTGAGGGCTCGGGCGTACGACGGACTGGTCGTCAGCTGCACGGTCGGGATCCAGCCGGGGTAGCCGCGCGGGTCGCGTGGGGTCGGCTGTCGGGGTACGACGACCTGGCTCCAGGCCCCCTTCCGCGCGAGCACGGTCACCGGGGCGCCGTACAGCGCCTGGGTCTGGGTGCGGTTGCTGTCGGTGAGGTCCGCCTTCTGGTCGGGCGTCATCGCGCGCAGCCATCGTTGCGGCTGCGCCGGGTTGGTGAGGGCCGGCCGGTCGACACGCCGCGCCTTGCTCGGGTCGGTCCACACGGTGGCGACGTTGACGGCGACGTACATCCGCTGCGGCTTCGTGGCAGCGGCTGCCGGGTTGGCGGCCGGTGACGCCGGGACCACGACGAAGGTGGCGGCGGCGAGGGTGGCGAGCGCGGTGGTGCGGAGCATGGAGTTCCTTCCGGTCCCGAGAATCCGGTCCTGCGTGATCCTGCCCTCGCCGTGGTCGTCTGTCGAGGACCTCAGCTGCCGAGCATGCCGTCGACGTTGGGGAGCTGCTCGAAGCGGGTGAACGTTCCTTCGTCCGCGATCTCCTGGGCGGCCGCGAGGAATCCACCCCAGGCGGTGCGGGCCAGGGTGCCGCCGACGCTGATCCGTCGTACGCCCAGGTGGGCTGCCTCGGCGACGGTCGTGAACGGAGCGTTGATCAGCAGATTGACCGGCTTGGGTGACACCGCGGCCACGATCGCGGAGACGTGCTCGAGCTCGCCGATCCGGGGGCGTAGAGGCAGTCGGCGCCGGCTTCGGAGTACGCGCGGAGCCGGCGGAGCGTCTCGTCGATGTCGGGACGACCGACCACGAATCCCTCGGAGCGGGCCGTGAGCACGATGCCCGTGCCGCTCTCGTCGATCGCCCGACGGGCGGCGGCGACACGTTCGACGGCGAGGTCGAACTCGTACAGCGGATCGGCCGAGTCACCCGATGCGTCCTCGATCGAGAGCCCGGCGATCCCCGTGTCCGCGGCCATCGTCACGTTGGCGGCGACACCCTCGGGCTCCACCGCGTAGCCGTCCTCGAAGTCGGCGTTCACCGGCACCTTCACCGCGTCGGCGATCTGGCGGAGGTGGTCGAGCGCCTCGTCGCGGGTGACCTGGGTGTCCGCGCGACCCAGCGTCCAGGCCAGCCCGGCACTGGTCGTGGCCAGCGCCTGGAACCCCATCTGCTCCAGCGCTCGCGCGCTGCCGACGTCCCACGGGTTCGGCATCACGAAGCACCCCGAGGAGTGCAACCGATGGAACTCGGCAGCCGGATCGTGGTCAATGTCCATGCCACACCTCGTCAACGCAGCGGGCAGCCAACTCTAGTCGAGTCCGTTGGCCCGGGGTTTCGACAAGCTCAACCGACGGGGGGTCGGCGTACGCCGTTGTCGTACGCCTGCCCCAAGCACCGCTGGTTGAGCTTGTCGAAACCAACCCCGGCGACCACGACTCGGGTTTCGACGAGCTCAACCGACGGGGGGTCGTCGTACGCCGTTGTCGTACGCCTGCCCCAAGCACCGCTGGTTGAGCTTGTCGAAACCAACCCCGCGACCACGACTCGGGTTTCGACGAGCTCAACCGACGGGGGGTCGGCGTACGCCGTTGTCGTACGCCTGCCCCAAGCACCGCTGGTTGAGCTTGTCGAAACCAACCCCGGCGACCACGACTCGGGTTTCGACGAGCTCAACTGACGGGAGGGTCGGCGTACGCCGTTGTCGTACGCCTGCCGCAAGCACCGCTGGTTGAGCTCGTCGAAACCAACCCCGGCGACCACGACTCGGGTTTCGACGAGCTCAACTGACGGGAGGGTCGGCGTACGGGTCGCCGGCTCTGACCCGGGGTTTCGACAAGCTCAACCGACGGGGGTCGGCGTACGCCGTTGTCGTACGCCTGTCCAACCACCGCTGGTTGAGCCTGTCGAAACCACGCCCCCAGACACAGGTCGGGTTTCGACAAGCTCAACCGGCGGGAGTCGTCGTACGCGTTCGGCTCACTCGTAGACGAACTTCTGGGCGCCCGGGTAGACCCAGGACAACGCGTCGCGGAGGGTGTCGCGCCAGTTCTCCCAGTTGTGGCCGTCGTGGGTCTCGACGAAGCGGGTCGTCATGCCGGTGGACTCGAAGGTCGGGACCATCGAGCGGTTGGGGGTGATCAGCGGTTCGTAGACGCCGCAGCTCACGAAGACGCCGGTCGGCGACGCGGGTCGGCTTCGCCCGGTAGCGGTTGACGAACTTGACCACCGGGTCGAAGACGGGGCCGCCGCCGTGGTCGTTGCCGATGTCGGTGAAGACGAGCGAGGCCGACATCAGGATCAGCGAGCCGTAGGTGTGGGGGACTTCACCGCCGCCGACAGGGAGGCGACGCCGCCGAAGCTCGAGCCCAGCAGGCACCGGCCCGAGGGCCGGCCCATCAGCGGGAGCTGGGTCTCCAGACGCGGCACCAGCTCCTGGGTCAGGAACCGTGAGTGGGCGGTCGAGTTGGCGTACTCGGTCAGCCGGTCCTTCGGGTGCAGGAAGGCGACCACGGTCTCGGCCACCTCGAAACGGTCGATCAGGTTGTCGAGGACGGTCTTGGCCGCGGCGTACTGGAGGAAGTCGGGGCCGTCGTGCACGACCAGCAGCGGGTACGTCGACGTACGGCGGAACCGGGCCGGCAGGTACAACGTGACCGGGCAGTCGCGCCGCAGGGCCCGGCTGGGGATGACGATCTCCTCGAGCGTGCCCTGGCGCGCCCGCGGGTCATGCTCGGTCCACTCGGGTGTCTTGTAACCCGGCCCGAAGCACACCGACGACGTGCCCACCGGGCTGTAGGAGACCTTGGGGTTGAGCGGGTCGTTGAACCGCTCGACGTGCTCGCCGCGGCGCACCTCGACCTGGTAGTTGACCCGGGAGCCCTCGGGCAGCTCGAGCACGAGGTACCAGAGGTCGGTGCCGTGCAGCCTCCTCATCGGCAGCTGCTCGGGGAGCCCGACCACGCGTTGCACCAGGAGGACCTCGTCGGCCTCGCCGCGGTAGAGGAACGTGGCGCGCGACTCCTCGACGATCGGCACCTCGTTGCGAGCGAGGAACCGGTCGACGGCCGCGCCGTCCAGGGGCTTGCGGTCCCGGAGCCGGTTGATCGCCAGCTTGCGCTTGGGGGCGGTGGGGCTCATGCCGCCTCGAGCGTGGCGATGTGTCCCTCGAGGTCGAGCACCCGCGCGTCGGGAGGCAGCCGGCCCTCGTCGTCGAGCGTCACCCGGGTGGAGTCGTCGAGCACCAGGCAGTGGGCCGGCACGAACCGCCGGGCCAGCACCGACATGTGGATCGGGTCGTTCACGCGGAGTCGACGCCTCGCATGGGGGAGGGCGACGATGCCCGGCACGACGCCGATGCCGGCGCCGTACACCTCGGTCTGGGCAACGCCGTGCGGCACGAAGTCGTGGAACAGCACGACGCGCTCGGTCAGGGCCATCGCCCCGGCCGACCAGGCGACCACACGCGGCGGGAGGTGCGGCGCGACGTGGAAGAGATGAAGCACCCGGGCCAGCTCACCGACATGACCGCCGGCGATCGCCACCGCCGACGACTCCTCCAGCAGGCCTTGGACCTCGTCGCGATGTCGGGCCACCGCGGGACGCTCCTGCGGGCGCCAGGAGTCGTAGAACGCCTGCTGGAAGTCACCCATCCGCTGGAGGTGCTGCTCGTCCAGAAGCTGTACGACGCCCAAGGCGTCGGTCAGCGCCCGCTCGCGCATCCGGGGCCGGGCGTCGGAGCGACGCGCCACCTCGTAGGCCGCACTCAGGGCGTGGTCGAGCTGCACGAGGTAGAGCTGACGCAGCTCGGCCAACGCGGACTCGTGCTCGCGCTCGGCGTGCGCGTACTCGCGGTCCTCCTCGTAGACGTCGAGCAAGCCGCGCGTGCAGGGACAGGTTCACGCTCCGGAACCCCACCAGCTCGGCCAGCTCGGCGTCGTCGACCTCGCGCTCCTGCCACCCCGCCGTCACGGTGGCGACCACGGCGTCCTGGTCGAGGTCTCCGATGGACCGGTGCAGGTGGGCACGCGGCTGGGGTCCCAGCAGCGTGATCTGTCGGCTCACGTGGAGTGCACGGTGATGGTCCGGCCGACGTCGTCGAGCATTCCGCGCAGCACGTCGTAGTCGGGGTGCCGCATCCGGACGTAGGCGTTGGCGAAGTAGCCGGCCTCGTGCGGCTGGGTCGGCGTACCGGGGTCCGGGAAGTGCGCGTCGATGACCCACTCGTTGTGCCGGTCCTGGATCTCCTGGATGCCGGAGTACCCGGAGATGTGCCCGTCGCCCTCGGGGCGCAGCGCCACGATGCCGGACGCGAACCGCCGGGAGGGCTGGGTCGACACGTGGCCGTGCACGATCGCGTTCGCCCACTCGCGGTAGAGGTCGAGGTCGTTCCCGGCGGAGTAGAGGTCCCAGGCGCCGACGCCCGGCGGACGGCAGCCGATCTCGGAGAACTTCAGCCCCTTGGGCCCGAAGAACCACTCCATGTGCGTCGCGCTGGTGCCGATCCCGAGCGTCTCGATGACGCGCCGGCCCATCTCGCGCACCTCCTGGTAGTCCGCCACCGAGTCGACCCGGTTGGTGGAGACGTACTGCGGCGAGATCCACCGCGTCCGCATCGCCTCGAGCACGTTGGGGAAGTAGTGGCACACGAAGTCGGCCGCCGGAGCACCGTCGACGGACAAGGTGTCGTAGAACCCCTCGTGCCCCTCGACGTACTCCTCCACCGCGATCGAGTCGACGCCCTTGTCGCCGAAGGACGACAGCACCTGGCCGAGCTGGTCGTGGTCGTCCACGCGGGTGGTGTCCGCCGCCCCGGCCCCGCTGCGTGGCTTGAGGATGAGCGGGAAGCCCACCTCGTTGGCGAACTGCTGCACCTGCTCGCCGTTGTCGGCGGCGGTCGAGGCAGCCGTCGGCACCCCGGCCGCACGGAGCGCGTCCTTCATCGACGGCTTGTCGCGGCACAGGTACGCCGTCCGCACGGACGTCCCGGGAATGGTGCACGCCTCCCGCACCTGGGCGACCGGCAGGATGTGGGCCTCGATGGTGGACTCGAGACGGTCCACCCAGGCGCGGTCCTGCACCCACCGCACGGCGTCGGTCATCGCGCCGACGTCGACCACGCTGGACACCTGGTGGTAGTGCCGCATCCAGCCCCGGAGCTCGTCGTCGAGCGCCTCCTCCGGTGACTCACCGATGCCGATCACCTCGGCACCGACGGAGGCGAGGGCCCGCACGAACTCTCGCTGGTTCCTGGGAAACGACGGTTCGACGAAGACAACCCGCATTTCAGACATGCTAGCCGGGCTAGGGTTCGGTCAATGTCTACCCGCGACGCGGTGACGTCCGTCCTGCCAACCGTGCGCGCCGACCTGGAACGCCTGGTCCGCATCCCGTCGGTCTCCGCCGACCCGTCGGCGCGGCCCCATCTGGAGGCGAGCGCGGCCGAGGTGGCCCGCCAGCTGCGTGGAGCCGGGCTCGATGACGTCGACGTCGTGAGCGCCGACGGAGGGTTGCCGGCCGTCATCGGGTCGCGGCCCGGTCCTCCCGGCGCTCCGACGGTGTTGCTGTACGCCCACCACGACGTGCAGCCGGTCGGTTCTTCGAGCCTCTGGGACAGCGAGCCGTTCGAGCCGGTCGAGCGCGAGGGCCGGCTGTACGGGCGCGGCGCCGCCGACGACAAGGCCGGCATCGCCGTGCACTGCGCCGCCGTGCGTGCGCTCGGGGACGACTCCGGTGTCTCCGTCGTCGTCCTGATCGACGGTGAGGAGGAGATCGGCTCCCCGACGCTGGCGGCGCTCCTCGCCGAGCACCGCGAGCGGCTCACGGCCGACGTGCTGGTGCTGGCCGACTCCACCAACTGGCGGGTCGGGGTGCCTGCCCTGACCACCTCGCTGCGCGGTGGGGTCAACGTCGTGGTGGAGGTGCGCACGCTGCGGCACGCGCTGCACAACGGGGTGTACGGCGGGCCCACACCCGACGCGCTCACGGCCCTCTCCCGGCTGATCGCCACCTGTCACACCGACGAGGGTGACGTCGCTGTGGCGGGTCTGGGTCGCGGGACCGCCGACCCGCTCGACCTGACCGAGGACCAGTTCCGCGCCGACGCCGGTGTCCTCGACGGCGTCACGTTGCTCGGCAGCGGCTCGCTCACGTCACGGCTCTGGAAGGCGCCGGCACTGTCGGTCGTGGCGATCGACGCGCCGGCGGTCGATGACGCCGGCCTGCTGCTCGTCCCGTCGGCGCGGGCCAGGCTCACGCTCCGGATCGCGCCGGGCGACGACCCGGTGGCCGCCCGAGAGGCACTCGTCACGCACCTGCAGAGGCACGCTCCGTGGGGCGCGGAGGTGACCGTCGATGCCGGGAGCCCGGTCGCGCCGTACGCCGCAGACACGAGCGGTCCGGCCTACGCAGCGGCCAGGTCGGCGTACGCCGAAGCCTTCGGTGCACCGGTCGTCGAGATCGGCGTCGGAGGGTCCATCGGCTTCGTGTCGCCGTTCGCGGACGCCTTCCCCGACGCGGAGATCCTGATCACGGGGGTCGAGGACCCGGACACGCGCGCCCACGGTCCGAACGAGAGCCTGCACCTCGACGACTTCGCCTCCGCGTGCCTGGCCGAGGCCCTGTTCCTCGAGCGACTGGCCGCCGGCTTACAGGGCTCGTCGAGGCTAGCGGATCGGGTTTCGACAAGCTCAACCGCCGGGGGGTTGCGGTCGGCGCCTGCCGCAGGCTCAACCGCCGGAGGGATGCGGTCGGCGTACGCCGCGCGCTCATGTGTGGGAGGGCTTTCGGTGGGCGCCTGCCGTAGGCACCGCTGGTTGAGCCTGTCGAAACCAAACCGCGCGCTGGCCACTCCGGGTTTCGACAAGCTCAACCGCCGGAGGGTTGCGGTCGGCGCCTGTCGCGCGCGCTCAGCTGTGGGAGGGATGCGGTCGGCGTACGCCGCGCGCTCATGTGTGGGAGGGCTTTCGGTGGGCGCCTGCCGTGGGCACCGCTGGTTGAGCCTGTCGAAACCAAACCGCGCGCTGGCCACTCCGGGTTTCGACAAGCTCAACCGCCGGGGGTTGCGGTCGGCGCCTGTCGCGCGCTCAGCTGTGGGAGGGATGCGGTCGGCGTACGCCGCGCGCTCATGTGTGGGAGGGCTTTCGGTGGGCGCCTGCCGTAGGCACCGCTGGTTGAGCTTGTCGAAACCAAACCGCGCGCTGGCCACTCCGGGTTTCGACAAGCTCAACCGCCGGAGGGTTGCGGTCGGCGCCTGTCGCGCGCTCAGCTGTGGGAGGGATGCGGTCGGCGTACGCCGCGCGCTCATGTGTGGGAGGGCTTTCGGTGGGCGCCTGCCGTGGGCACCGCTGGTTGAGCTTGTCGAAACCACCCGAGGGTGCGAGTCAGGGACAGAGCTCGTCGAGGTACTGCGGGAGCATCCGCCACCAGGTGGGCCAGTCGTGGATGGTCTCCGGTCCCCAGGAGTCGACGCGGTTCGGCACGCCCTTGCTGCCGAGCACGTCCGCCAGACCCCAGGACTCGCCGATGTCCTCGTGCTCTCCCTCGCCCGAGGCCAGGATCACCCGGCGCTGCTGCAGCAGCTGGAGGTGGTCGCCCTCGAGACCGGGCACGAAGTCGACCGGTGAGGAGTAGAACAGGTCGTCGGACCAGGCGCCGTCGAGGAACCGCTGGATCCGGTAGGTGCCGCTCATCCCGAGGGCCGCCTCGAACACGTCGGGGAACCGGCAGAGCAGCGCGACGGCGTTGAACGCACCGATCGAGGCACCGGCCGTGACGATCCGCTGGTCACCACCCGTGTCGGCGTGGATGGCGGGGACGACCTCCTGGCGTACGGCGTGGTGGAACTGGTTGAGCAGCCACATCCGGTACTCCGGGCTGCCGGTGTTGGTCGCCATCGCCCGGCCGGCGACCGAGTCGACGGAGTAGATCTTCACCCTCCCCGCGTCGATCAGTCCGGCGCAGGCGTCCACGAGCTTGTGGCGCTCGATCTCCTCGGCGTCACCACCTGCGGTCGGCAACACCAGCACCGGTACGCCGAAGTGACCCCACCGGGCCACCGTCAGCTCCTGCTGCACCCTGTCCGAGAACCATCGATCGACCGTCTTCATCGGCCCATCGTGGACATCCGGACGGTGCTGCGGCAAGGTCGAGCAGATGAGCGACCACTTGATCGGACTGCTGTTGGGTGCCGAGGAGGACTGGCCCCGGGCCTTCGAGGCGATCCAGGACATGGTCGGGCCGGTGACCTACGACGGCGTGGAGCACACCGTCTCCAGCGAGCGGCTGACCATCGAACCGTTCCGGCTCGACGACCCCGTGCGCACGCCGCTGGTCATCGACCGGCTGGCGCACTGGTACTACCACCCGCGTGAGTGGCTGAAGAAGGCCTCGCTGGTCAACGGGACCTACCTGCTCAACAGCCCGTTCACCTTCCAGTCGATGGAGAAGCACAGCGCCTACTGCGCGCTGGTGCGGATGGGCCTGAAGGTCCCGCCCACGACGCTGGTGCCCTACAAGAACCCGGTGGACAACGTGCGGTGGGCCTACACCGCGGAGCGCTACAACCAGTCCTTCGACCTCGACAAGATCGCCGACGGGCTGGGCTACCCGCTCTACATGAAGCCGTTCGACGGCGGTGGCTGGCGTGGTGTCTCCCGGATCGAGGACCGCGGCGACCTGCACCGCGCGTACGACGAGTCGGGCGAGATGCTGATGCACCTCCAGGCGACCATCGACTTCGAGCACTTCGCGCGGGCCCTGTCCATCGGACCGGAGACCATGGTGATGGACTTCCGGCCCGACCAGCCGATGCACCAGCGCTACGCGGTGTCCCACGGGTTCCTCTCCGAGGAGGCCGGCTGGCAGACGGCCGCGGTCAGCCGCATCGTGAACGCGTTCTTCCAGTGGGAGTTCAACTCGGCGGAGATGCTGGTCGTCGGTGACGACGTCTACCCGATCGACTACGCCAACGCGTGCCCCGACGTCGCGCTGACGTCGCTGCACTACTACTTCCCGTGGGCCATCAAGGCGCTGGTGCGCTGGTCGACGTACTGCGTGGTGACCGGCCGCAAGGCCAACGTGGACCTGCAGACCGGTCGCTACTTCGCGATCGCCGACGACCCGGCGCTGTCCTACGAGGAGAAGATGCGGGCCTACCTGAAGCTCGCCGACGAGTACTTCGAGAGCGAGAAGTACTGGGAGTGGTGCGCCGAGCACCTGCCGCACCTCGACGAGCAGGTGTGGGACTGGGTCAGCTCCGACGACTTCGACCGGTTGCTGCGAAAGACGGTGCAGGCGACGTACCCGCCCCACGAGCAGGAGCAGTTCGTGGCCCACTTCCGCGGTCTGATGGACATGTGGATCAAGGACAACGCCGCTCAGTCGGCGTCCTGATACATCGGGGAGCTGTGTTGGCCCGGGGGGTCTAGACACGAAAGCGGACATCCCACGCTTGCCGGATACGGATGGCGACCGCTGCCGTCACGGCGTGCAGGATCCACCCATGCGCATCCGATTCAGCCGGCCGCGGGCCCTCGCCGTCGTGCTCACCGTCGTCGCCCTCGCCGCCACGCCTCTGGTCGCGACCGGGGCGCAGGCGGCCGCCGACACCAAGGGACCGACGGTGACGCTGCCCGCACGGTCCGCCTACGTGATCGGCCAGGTCGCCGACGACCCCCTGCTGGTGGACGGGGAGCTGTGGTACGCCGACCGGGGCGCGCTGCGGCAGTTCACCTGGAAGGCGACGGACCCCTCCGGCATCTGCCGGTACACCGTCGACGAGTTCCACAACGTCGAGGGCTGGTACCTGGAGACCGTGCGCTCCTCCACGCACGCGACGAGCGGCACGTTCACCTACAAGAACGACGACTACGAGAACTCCGACGACATGGGCCAGATCAGGGTCAACGCCTACGACTGCGCGGGCAACGTGACCTCGGTGGTGCGGCCCACCGACTACATCAGCATCGAGCGCGACTACGGACCGAGCGTCCCGTCCGGCTGGGCACGTACGTCGTGCGCGTGCGCGATCGGCGACAGCATGTTGCGCACCTCGACGAAGAACGCGTCGCTGTCCACGGTGGTCAACGGCCTCGGGCGCAACGACCACGTGGCCCTCGTGATGGCCAAGGGGCCCGGCCGGGGGAAGGCCGCGATCTATCTCGACGGGACCCTGAAGACCACGGTCGACACCTATGCGTCGGCGAACCTCAACCGGGTCGTGGTGTGGGACACCGAGCTCACCGGGACCGGGAACCACACCATCAAGGTCGTCAACCAGGCCACCTCGGGACACCCGCGGATCGACGTGGACGCCTATCTGAGGTGAGGCCGAGCGCCTACTCCGGCGTTGCCGGGAGCAGCGAGCGGATGATCTCCGGTATCCGGAAGGACTCCATCTTCGAGGCGCACGCGGTGATGCCGATGGCGCGCGCCTTCTCCTGCAGGTCGTTGTCCAGATGGGCCGTGAACAGGACGATCACCTGGCTGGGGTGCTCCGCCAGGATCCGCTCGGCCACCTCGAGCCCGGTGAGGCCGGGCATCCGGTTGTCGAGGAGGACGACCGTCGGGTCCTCCGGCGGGTTGAGAGTCTGGAAGCGCTCCAGTGCCTGCGGGCCGTCCTCGGCCTCGCCGATGACCTCGAAGCCGGCCCGCTCCAGGAAGACCTTGACGAGCATCCGGATGTCCGGCTCGTCGTCCACCACGAAGACGCTGGACGCTCTCGAGGTCTGATCGGTGGCTGTCATGGTGGCCGTCATCCTAGGCCCGCACCCGGGCCTGGCAGGCGCAGTTCGGCGATGAGTCTCGCCGGCGCGCCCACAGCGCGTTCGTGGCGCTTCGGGGCACCGAGCCCGGCTAGCGCACCCAGGCTGTTTCAGGTGCGCGTTCCATCCGCGGCGCCGCCGGGCAGACGGCGATGGCGGTCTCGAGGAGGGCGCGCAGGCGGGCGTCACGGTCGGCGTTGTCAGCCATCACGATGCCGTCGACGGTGCACCTGATCATGGTCGGGGCGCAGCGGTCGGCGAAGATCTTGGCCGTGACCCGGGGGCGGATCCGCAGCCCCTCGACCCAGGCGACCGCGCCGGGGATGAGGTCGAGCGCGGCTCGTGCCTGCTGTCGGGTGCCGTCCAGGCTGGGCCCCGCCTCGACGCAGAGCCGCTCGGCCGAGAGCAGCCCGGCCGCGAGGATCTTCTGCGTCTCGTCGGGTACGTCGAGGATCGGCTCGGCGGCCACTGCCACCGGCAGGGTGATCCAGGTGTGCTCGTCCCCGCGCCGGCCCACCACCATCGGGATCAGCGGCACCAGCTGCTGGCGGTTGCCGTCGCTGAGGATGTCGTTGACCTGCCGGGCGAGGTGCCCCAATAAGGGGTGGGTGCAGGACGGGTGATCGCTCCATCGCTCTCCGGCGAGGAACGAGGCGAACTCCATGAAGCACGCACCGCGCTTGGGCGAGCGGTGCCTGCCGCGGGACAGGACGGGTACGCCGTCCGGGACAACCGAGGACTTCATCGCGACCTCCTCCACTGAGCATGCGACTGCCGGTGGTGATGATCAAGTGGTTTCGACGTACCTCTTCAGTCCGGTCGGAGGGTGGGACCGCGAGTCCTAGGACAAGAGGTCCTCTCGTTTCGTCGCTGTTGATGACGCAGTGTGGGGGTATGACCACTTCCACGTCGTTTCTCGGAGACAAGCCTGTCCACCGCATCGGCTTCGGCGCCATGCAGCTCGCCGGTCCCGGGGTGTTCGGCCCGCCGGCCGACCCGGACGCAGCCCGCGCGGTGCTGCGGCGAGCCGTCGAGCTCGGTGTCGACCACATCGACACCTCGCAGTACTACGGGCCGGACGTCGTCAACGCGCTGATCCGCGAGGCGCTGCACCCCTACCCGGACGACCTGCGGCTCGTCACCAAGGTCGGTGCGGAGCGCGACGCCCAGGGTGGCTGGAACGCCGCGGCCGAACCGCACCAGCTCAAGGCCCAGGTGCACGAGAACCTGCGCTCGCTCGGCGTCGAGCGGATGGACCTGGTGAACCTGCGCCGCTTCGAGCGGGACAACCCGGACGCCCGGGAGCCCGCTCTCGAGGACCAGCTCGCCGCACTGGCGGAGCTCCGGGACGCCGGCGACATCGACCTGATCGGGGTCTCCAGCGTGACCGTGCAGACCGTGCGGACAGCCATCGACACGGTCGGGATCGGGGAGGTGCAGAACCCGTTCAGCATCCTCGACCGCAGCGACGCCGACGTACTCGAGCTGTGCCGCGAGCGTGGGGTCTCGTTCGTGCCCTACTTCCCGCTCGGCTCCGCCTTCGGTGGCGGCGGCCCTCGTGCGCTGGCCGCCGACCCGCAGGTGAGCGCGGTCGCGCGCAAGCACGGCGTCACACCGAGCCAGGTCGCGTTGGCATGGCTGCTGGCCCAGTACGACCGGCTGCTGCTCATCCCCGGCACCAGCTCTGTCGTCCACCTCGAGGAGAACATGGCCGTGCTCGACATCGAGCTGGACGCTGAGGACCTCGAAGCACTCGACGGAGTGGAGCCGGTGCAGGTGGGTCACTGATCAGCCGACGGCCAGGTCCGCGAAGCCCATCATGATCGCCATCGACAGGGCGTCGGCGTCGGGCGTCCCGGGCTCGGCGGAGAACACCACGATCTGAAGGTCGCTGCCGTGCACGCTGAGCACGTCGCAGTCCACGGTCATGCGTCCGACGACCGGGTGGTCGAGGGTCTTGCGCTGCGCGCCGCGCACCCGTGCCGGCGTCGTCTCCCACAGCTCGGCGAAGCGCGGGCTCTGGTCCCGTAGGTCCGCCACCAAGGAGACCAGGGCGGGCTCCTCCGGTAGCCGGATCAGTGCCGCGTGCAGGTCGGCGACGACGTCGCGCTCGACCATCGACCGCGTCTGCGGCTCGAGACGGCCCATGCCGGGGACGTCCATGAAGGTCCGCCAGGCACGATTGCGCCCGCGTCCCTTCTCGCCGGAGACGTCACCGAACAGCGCGCCGGCCGCCGGGTTCTGCAGCACCGTCTCCCACGCCGCATCGATCACCGTCACCGGCGTCTCCCCGAGGCGGTCGACGATGCGGCGGATGCTCGGCGTCACCTCGCGCACCATCCGCCCGGAGGTCGGCGGCAGGTGCCCAGCCATCCGGTACAGCCGGTCTCGCTCCTCGTCGCTCAGCCGCAACGCCTCGGCCAGCGCCTGCACCACCTGCGCGGAGGGATGCCGCGCCCGCCCCTGCTCCAGCCGGACCAGGTAGTCACCGGACACCCCGGCCAGGGCTGCGACCTCTTCGCGCCGGAGTCCGGGCGCGCGTCGCCGAGGCTGGCTGGGAAGGTCAGCGGCTTCGGGCGTGAGCCGGTCACGCCACGCACGCAGCTGGGTCCCGAGCTCGGTGGAGGTCATGGCTCGATCTAACTCCGTGCTCTTCGTGGTCCCATCTGCCCGGGAGCGTTGTGTGGCGTACGACTGGGGCTTGCCGCCGCCTTACGGTCGCTACACATCCCGGTATTGGCGCCCACCAAGAGCAAGGCTTCGCAAGGTTGCTTCGTTGCGAGGGAATTTAACCTCGTCTGGACCGACGGTGCTACGCCAGTTGATGTGCCGAGTGAGGCCGTCGAGGTCGGGTAACATTGTCGAGTAGTTCACTCCCAAGCGATCCAGAGCGAAACGCAGGTCCGCGAACGCTGACGGCTTGATCAGCACTCTTTCGATCCGACCGCGATATCTGGGCGAGGTTTTCGAACCTCGAGTAGCGCTTCGTCTTTTTCACCCAGGAGTGGGCGGAGAACCAACCGGCTTGGGCCGCGATCCGCGGTGTGAGATGGTTGGGTTGGAAAAACTCGGTTCGCGTGATGGCGAGGGGCCAGGCAGCGAGATCTGTCAGCCGGTCGGCATCATCCAACTCTAACATAAACACCGCTCCGGCGGCGTTTCCAACCGCTGGTTCCTTCACTGCGAACCAAAGTGCAGCCAAAGGGTTGCTGGTCCAATCAAGTAGCCGAGTAGCGAGTCCGTGATGCTGGGCAAGAGTAAGCAACTCCCAATCATTTCTGAAATCTCTGTTCAAATAGGACAGAGACTCTCGACGAAACGACTCGAGGATGTGACCTTCCGTGCCGAGCATCGAGCCCGAGGTTCGGGACTTGAGTCGGCCGATGGCCGGCGTTAGTACCCAGTCAGCGCATTGGTGACCGCGAAACAAAACGTCGTCCTGGCCATGGAATCGATCCACGAGCCTGAGAAAGCCGTTGATCGTGGAGGACTCATGAGTTATCCACTGCCTCGCCATCTCCACAAGATAGGGCTCTCAAGTCGCGCGTGTGGCCAAGGCCGGCGATCGCACCCCATCATTCGTGGGTCGCTGAACCTCGCTGACCCCGCGCCCTACCGCCGAGATCGTCGTAGGTCTTTAGGGAGTTGATTGCCGAGACACTGCCTCCCACCCGCCCCGGCTCCATCGTCCTCGGGATCGTGGCAAGGACTCGCTCCTCCGCGTCACCCTCATCAGTCAGGCGGCAGTGGGGCGCCGTCGCTCGGCCCTGCTCCTGGTTCAGGGCGTTGGTGACGACGTCGGCGTGTGTCAATGGTCAATGGGTCCCGACCGAGACCGTGGCTCCCGCCGCATCGCGAGTGGATGCGGCTAAGCCTGCGCGATGGGACCCATCGAGTCTTGCGACAGCAAAAGCTGCGCCAAGTCGTGTTCGTCGAGCGTCGGCTGCGGCAGGCCGATCACGGGCTCCACCAGATCCGAGGCGTCGTGGCACTCAGCTAGGAACTGCCCAAGGTTGGGCGGGCGGTAACCCCCGCTCTCGCGAAAGTGCTCCACGGCCGTAGACGCCACCCGCACCGAAACGGCCCCTGCTGGATTCAGCCGGCGACATCCGGCGATGTATTTTTCGCGGTCGCGCGCTCGGGTCGCCCTAAAGACCTGACGAAGGACATGTACCAAGCGGTCGCGAAGCCTGTTGGGACTGTGCCTGACGGCGTCTGAACCGCTGGCGACGTAGTCACCGAGGAGTGCTTCATCGAAGACGAGCCCTTCCCGGGCAGCTTCCCGCGCCATCCACAGGAGCGTCGTATCGGAGAGCCCAGTAGACCTATAGCCGCCGCCCACATCAGCGTGCGCACCCTCAAACCAGACCTGCCGTATTCGAGGATCCTGCGTTTCTCCTTCTGGGCTTTCCCACAGACAAGGTGGCAGGCTGGTGCGCGGCTCATCAATCGCTAGCGCCTGCCTCGCGCATTGCACAATCAGGCTCAGTTGCAGGTCGTGAAAGACCGCAGCCCTTCGCATTGCTCGTGGAACGCCCAGGCTCCCCACGGTCTCGAAGATGCCAAGGAATGAAACTTGGACGCCAGGGTGGGAGTAGTCCTTCACGAAGGCGGCGGCCGAGGCTTCGAAGTCGTGGGCCGCGCCGGTGCCGCGGAAGCGTGCACTGGCCTCGGGGAGCTTCTGATCGTTTACGGCCCTCCAGGTCAGCAGCCCAACTCTCCCTAGCATGCCGACCAAGGACCGAGCCGCAAAGGCACCCCTGCTGAAACCAAAAACAAAGATTTCGTCACCAGGCTCATAGTTCTGAGCTAGGAACCGGTACAACGCCAGCACATTGCCGTGTAACCCGTAGCCCCAACGCCAGCCCAACCGGGACAGCGGGTTCGAGGCGATGGCTGAAAGGTAGAAGACCAACTGTTGAACGCCGTCCGTCAAGGCAGGGTCCCCGGCGACCGAACGCGCTAGCTTCTGAACATTGGTGATGTACGCGTTGTCTTCTCGCGACCACGTTCCGTCGCAGCAGATAACGATGCGCTTCCCGCGACGCTTTCGCTCACCGAGCCACCCAAGGATCCCGTCGGCGAGGATGTCGTGGTACAGCTCGAACACGACCACGTCCGACCGGTCGTCTGCGTGGCGCTCCACCCGGCGAAGTATGCGAAAGTCCGGACCGGCTAGTCGCTGCAACAGCTCCTGTGCCCGTACGACGGGGGCCTCCGCGTAGTGCGCAAGATCGGACACCTGCCAAGCGATCTTGGTTCGAGAGGGCGTTACGAGGAAATTGAGCAGGCGGTCGGCCAACGTCCTGTCGGGCACAGACAGGGAATCCATGAGCCCTATGAACCGCGACCGTACTGCGCGCTCAGGTCCGCCCAGCGACTGAAGTGTTTCACGACGCAGAAGCGTGGACCCTTCCTCGCGCTCGATCTGCCAGAGTCTTTCCATAACGAGCTGCAGGTAAGGCGCCTCGACTCGGCGGGCGGTATCGGCAGTTGGTTTGATTGTGCCGCCAGCCGGACTTGCAGATAGCAGGCCCTGGCCGGTGCGGACCCCTCTCAAAACCTCCGCCACGACTCCGTCCTCATAGTCGGACCTCGATGCCCGTTTCTACGCGGAACCGTTCTAGCGGCCCTTCGATCGCTGCCCCGTCCGCCCGCCTCGGTGAGGTGTTCGATGCGGAGCATGTGATCGAGCACGTATGGGATGAGACCGTCAAAGCGGTCGAGGCGTGCCAGTGCGTCTTCGCGCATTCAGACAAGCACACTAAGGGGGAGCCCAGGATCAGATAGAGCCTCCGCAAGTTCGCCGTCCAACCGGGCTCCGGGGGGGTGGTAGAGGAGGTATTCCTCGAACTGGTCCAGGAGCAATACCACGTAGCCGCGAGACACGGTCGCGGCAACTTCGACATACGATTGCAACGTCTCCTCCACAGGCGGTGACCATCGCCCAAACCGCGCTTCGGTCCGCGATTGGAGCAACGCGCAAAGTTCTGCAACGGGGTCACCCGTCCATGAGCGGTAGACCACTGGCAAGACCTCGTCCTGGTCATTCAACTTCCCTAGGACACCAGCGTTGAGCAGCGAACTCTTTCCCACTCCGCTAGGGCCGTACATGACTGTGAACGGGGACGCGAGAACGTTTGAGGTAGCAACGTCGACCTCGTGTTACGCCCGAAGAAGTACGCCGTGTCCTCGACCGCAAACGGCTCTAAGCCACGGAAGGGCGCACGGGCGCGCACGGTCGCCTGCTGCTCAGTCGACACGGTCATCCGCTTGATCGTTCTGTTCGAGGTGTTGGAGCCTTGTCACGAAGTCTTCGATGGCCATCTCGAACACCTTCACCCCGCGGTCGTTCCACGCGTTTCGCTCAACCGGGCTGACCTCGTATTGGATCGCCCACGAGACGCTGGGACGTCCGATCGGTCGACGTACTCGGTACTTTCTACTCAGAGAGTTGAGGACGACTCGCAGGTTCCAGTCCCGGAGTCCATATCCGAGAAACAGGAGACGAGAGGTGCGAAGCGCCGTCATGACCGGCGCGGGAACAGCCTTGTCACGTGTCATTCTTGTAAGGAAGTCGACATAGTCGTCTTCAGTAATCAGGAACCGGTCCTCCTCGCCTAGCGCCCGATCTACCGTCCCGTGCATCTCTTGTAGATCAGAGGCCGCTCCTCGCCGGTGACCGGAAGTCTTAGTGGCGCGAACTCTTGGGGTTCGGAGGACCCCGCCCTGTATAGGAGCACCCTGTCCAACGAACGCGAATCGGCGTCCACACCGTGCACTACGAGGTCGTAAGGCTTATCAGCGAACGCCCTCTCCAGGAGGTCGTCATAGTTCGTTGTGACGATTACGCCGTGGCTCATCGTACGAGCGATGAACCGATGCAACCCGTGGCAAGGATGTTCGGCACCGAAGATGTCGTGAAGAAAGCGCGTCAACGAGACGCGACCGTTCATGCCGTCGAAGTACTGGGCAACAAGGGCGAGGTCGTATGGCGCTCCGTCCGGGTACGACGCCTGAGTTGCGAGAGCCTCAGCGAGCTCTTCTGCCTTCGGATACCGGTCTGCCACGTCGCGCGTCCACGCGTTCAAGGATCCCGGTAGAGAAGCACCGGATCCAAGGAACGGAATGACAGTCCCCGTGCGCAGACCGTCATAGATCTCGCGGAAGGGAGGGGCCAGCTCGCTCACGACTTTGTCCGCCCGACCCTTGCGCCCGAGTTAACCTCAGGATCCACATGCTCGATTTCGGACACTCCACCCCCCGCAACCGTCGCCACTTGATATCAGACAGATAGTCCTTCGAGCGGGCGCTCGACGTGGTCCATTCGAGTCGCGCCGGTGAGCGTAAGGAGCACGCCACGGACCGCACAGTGCTGCGTTGAATTCGCCGCTGCTCGCACCAGCCAGGCGGAAGCGTGGTCGTAGCAACGGCTACGCATCCTGGAGCGTGACCTCTGTGCCGATGACCGGGGGTCACAGGCGGTAGTAGTGCTCACGCACGCGCGACTGCCATTTGAGGATGAGCTCACGAAGCTCCTCGGTGTCTGCTCGAGTCGCAGTTGCGGGCGGCATGTTCTGGACGAAGACGTCGGTCACACCGTTGTCGAAGACGCCGCCACCCACGCCCTCCTCGCGGAAGATGAGGAGTGGGAGCCCGAGGCCGAACAGGATTCCTGCTTCGAGATTGTTCCAGGGGGTAGGCATCTTGACGTTCTTGACGTTCTTCTGAGCGGTGCTACCTCGCTTCGCGATACCCGCGGTGGCTATCAGTTGCTCGAACCCCAGGATGATGCCACCCAAGCAGTGCTTGGCAATCACCGCCACTTCGCGTAGAGGGTAGTCCGTCGGATACTCCTGCCGGCCCAATGCCCGCGCCTCCAGTCCTTGACTCTTGAGCAGCTTCACTATCCGATTCCTGACCACGTCCTGATCTGGACTCAGCGTGGTCGGTGCCGACATGAAGACCGGGATGCGCATAGCTCTTCCCTTCTCGGGCGATGACACGATATCGCTCCGCGACGACAGAATCCCACTGAAATCCGGCGGTATGCGCTAGGTGGCCGAGATTCTGGGCCGCACTTGGCGCGCGCAGAGCCCGCTCAGCGCTCTCGTGTTCGCCAGGCCGCCTTCCCTTCGACGATCTTGTATTCGATGGTGCTCTCGAGAAGTCGCTTGAAGTCGTCTTCCTCGGCTCGGGGAAGCAAGTAGCCCAGTTGATGCTTGGGAAAGTCCGAGCTCCAGAACGTGGATCGCCCGCCACTCCTGTCGTCCACGAGTCGGAACTTGGCGACGACTCGATTGGCGAGGTACGAGTTCGTCGTGTCCGTGAGGTGTTCTCGGCTGAACTGCGAGTTGCCGATGAGGAACCCCTCTTGTAGATGGGGTCTGTCCATCTGTGGCGGGCACACGGCGCTCAACCGGTAGGTGATCGGCTCGGGAACCTGCTCTTGACCTGGTCGGACAACGAGGTCCATCAGGTCGGTGACGATGTCCGATACGTCGTATACAAACAGGTACCCTTCCTTCCCGCCACGCGGAATGCCTAGAGCGAAAGACGCAGCTACGCGAAGGGAACTGGTCAGGTCGACCAAAGGCGTTGGCCGAGCTCGTAGTGCTGGATGACGGCCCACGGTGCGATCCGGAGGCGCCGCCCGTCCCGATGCGAGTACCGATCGAACGGCGCATGGCGAGGCAGTTCGCCCTCGAGCAGGTGACTGACCAGGTCGCAGAGTGGTCCGAGCTGAGCCCAGTAGTAGTTACGATCCAATGACAGCTTGACGCAAGTCCGGGACCCCGGGACCGGCCACATATCGCGCAGTAGTGTGGGGCGAGGCTCCAGGTCTTGCGTCTGGCCACGAAAAAGAAGCGTTGTGGCCTTGTTCATGACGTTGAGGAAGGCGACGACGCGGAACAGGTCGCGAAACGAGTGCACCGGACATGTCCATGTGTCGTCGATGTCCTTAGGGACCTCGCTTGGTCTTGCGTAGATAGGGCGGCTTGGAACTATTCCACGCACGCCACGTCTTGATGCCGTAGACCCTGTCCGCCTGGTCCATGGGTCCAATCTACTGATGATGCTGAACTCTCGCCGCTGCCCGCGCAGTATCGCGGGTCTCGGTCCACGGCTGTGGGTTACTCCAGTCCGGCACGCGGTGGATTGCAACCCTTGTCGCCGGGGTGGGACGATGAGAGAAGTCGATCTCGGGTGGGTGTCTGCTCTCGACATAAGTTGGTGACGAGGAGCCGCGATGTCGGATGAGTCCGCAGGCCGCTATCGGTCACCGATCATCGGCGATTTGAACGTGCCGGAAAAGTCTGACGAGGCGTTTAGTAAAGACCACAACCCGCACGAACGCGTGCCGATGATCGTCGAGCTGCAACGTTCTCTACCCCGGAGGTCTCGGCGCCGTCCGAGACGCGTTCTACTATCTGTGGTCTCGTTCGCTGACCAGGCAGGCGGCTGGCACCCTCCTCAGTACCCTAGAAGCACCACCCAGCCCTATATCCTCACAGCGGCTGGCGCTCGTGGCACCCAAGCTCTACCAGTGCGTCATTTCTCGCCAGACTCTTCGAGACATGGTGGACTGGACCAGGAGCGAGCTGCGAGCTGACGGTGCTACCACGATCTTCAGGGTGTGGCCCGACTATCAGCTTGACGCAGCAGATCGACCGGTCTGCGCCGACCGTGAAGGCCGATGCGGCCTGGGCGTCCTACCGCGCTCAGGGGAAAGCGCATCGTCTGGGCGGTCATCGACAGCGGGATTGACGCCCGCCATGCGCATTTTTCCGCGTTGGAGCTCGGCGAGGATGGCGCGCGGCGATCTTGTCCGACGGTGTGACCGACTAACCTGCATCGCGACTTCAGCTATCTGGTGCAGCTCGGGGATCCTGCCTGATGCAGCCCAGTGCAGCCCAGATCAGTGTGCTACCACCGGCTCTCGTCGACGATAGTGGACACGGCACCCACGTCGCCAGTATCATCGCCGGATGCGCTCCTGATGGCGTGAGCCCAGGGTCGCTCTCTCGAAAGAGAGGGACGCGGCGGCTTCGTGCAGCGACAAAGGTCGGCAAGCTCTCGGGGATGGCTCCGGAGTGCGAGCTCGTCAGCCTCAAGGTCATGCGTCAGAACAGCAAGGGCAGTGGGTGACTTCGTCGGCCGCGGTCATCCGCGGCGCTGAGCTACCTCCGGAACGAGGTGAACGTTGACCCAGCGGTGTTGCGCGTCCACGGCGTCAACATGAGTCTTGGGTGTCGAGTGGCGTCCCGAGGACTACGCATCCGGGCCAGTCGCCGCTATGTCAGGCGCTCAACCAGCTCGTTGCGACCGGTGTGGTGGTTGTCGTCTCCGCGGGCAACCTCCGGCGCCCGAACGATCGGGCGGCACTTGGTGAACACCTCCGCGGTGCTCGGCTCCATCACCGAACCAGCCCACGCCGAGGACTGCATCGCGGTCGGATCGACACACCGCGACGCGCCGTACTCCTTCGGAGTGACTTGGACCTCCGGCAAGGGACCCACCCTGGACGGTCGGATGAAGCCTGATGTCGTCGCGCCGGGTGAGTGGATCACGTCCGCGGCGACTGGCGAGGTCCGCGACCCTTGCGGGTCTCTCACCAGCCGACCGAGCGTGAACTGACCCGAACCAGCCGCGCTACGCCGAGAAGTCCGGCACTTCCATGGCGGCACCTCACGTTTCGGGGTCATCGCAGCATTCCTGTCAGCCCGGCCCGAGTTCATCGGAGACCCCGCCAGGTCAAGCAGTTGCTCATGGACAACGCACCGACCTCGGGCGCGAGCGCTACGCCCAAGGGGCGGGCCTCGTCGACTTGATGAGGATGCTGTCGAACGTCTGAACGGAGGTCGCTGTGGATGAATTGGCAACTGGCGAGCCGAGGTGGAAGCTGGTCTTCGACCAAGAAGGCAACGCGAAGGGCCTTGATCGCGGGCGCTTCTTCACGGAGTTCAGAGATTCTCGGTGTTGAGGATTTCTTCGTCTTCAGCCACGGCTGGAACAGCGACGAGAGCGCCGCCTTGGACCTGTACGACGACATGTTCCCGCGCATCTCGAGACGCGTGCGCGCGAGTCCAGTCTCTGGGGCGATCGGCTTCGCCGGCGTGCTTTGGCCGTCGATCTGGTTCCCGGAGACGTCTGCCGTCTTGCATCGCGACCGGGCGGTTCGAGCAGGCGAGGAAGCGGTGCCATGGCCGACGACACCTCGGGAAGCAACGCGCTCACCGGTACCCAGATCGTCGAGTCTCTGCTGCCCTCGTTCGCCCACGAGTGCGATCGCGAGCGATCCTCGCGATCGGTCAGCTCGATCGACAAGGCGCCGACGGCGCCTAGCGGCCGGCGAGCTGCGGAGATCGAGCAGGAGCAGCTGATCCTGCGGACATCCACGACCACGTCAGTCACTCGCACCGGCGACCTCCGCCATCGTCGATCGAGGACGCGGGTGAGACTGCGTTGCTCTCGACCGACTCTCGCCGATAGCGGACTACCAAGGGTCGCAGCGATCTTCGGGACAGACACCATACGGGACGATACGCAGGGCGTCGGCGACTGTTCCTTAAGGCCTCGCCGGCTCGAAGGACGTAGTGCGAGTGCTGTCCTACTCCATCATGAAGGCTCGTGCCGGCAAGGTCGGCCGCACTCGGACTCGGGCCTGCTCGCAGACTTTCCGTGGAAGCTCCAGGGGTGCGCGTTCATCTCATCGGTCACAGCTTCGGCGCCGTCTCGTCTCGTTCGCCCTCTCCGACCGTCGGCGAGCCGTCAGCAGAGTCCCGTTCACTCGCTGCTGCTGATCCAGGCGCGTTCTCACACTTCGTCCTTCTCGCACGCTCGCGGACAATCCCTTCAGTCAGCCCAGGCGCCTTGCACACCTACGCCGACCGGGTCCGCGGTCCACTAGTGGCGACGTACAGCGTCTTCGACTACGCGTCTGCCGGTGGTACCCCAAAGCCTCGCTCCTCGCTGGCGAGACACCAGGCCAGTCGACCAGCTACCTCGCGCTGGGGCGGATGGGCGCCGACGGTTTCCGGGCAGTAAGCCCGTTGTATGCGTCCTCTCACTTCTGTCTGCATCGCCCGACGGCGTTTGCCTTCGCATCCGGCACCTTCTACCGTGTCGACTGCGGGTGAGGTCATCAACGATGTCGCGCCAGTCCGCCTTCTCCGGCGCCCACTCCGACATCCGCAAGGATCCGGTAGCCCAGTTGGCAGCCGCTACAGCAGGGGCGGGAACCTTGGCCTGAGCACCTTTGCTGCGCAGGCCGCTCCGGCGAGGAAACTGCTGACGACCACGGATCCGACAAACACGGGGTCGAATGGCGCTATCCGAATGGAGCGTGCCAATCAGGCGCCGACTGGTTCGGCCTCCGGGAACTCCGTCAAGAGCTTGCGCGAACTTCGGCAACGTTCACAGAGAACGGTGAATGAACATATTCTTCAGCCATGACTCGCCGACTCCGAGTGTTCGTTGGGTCGGCAACCGAGTCGATTCACGTCGCCGAGGCTTTACAGGCAGTCTTACCTGACAACCTCGAGGTGACACTTTGGCCGGACGTGTTCACCGTGGGTGAGTACGCTTTCGCCGATCTCCAAGAAGCTGCTCGCTCTCACGATTTCGCGGTCCTTGTCTTTGCGCCCGATGACGAGGTGACATCTCGTGGCACCACGCAGCAGGCACCGCGAGACAACGTGGTCTTCGAGCTAGGCCTCTTCAGTGCCGCGCTTGGACCACGGCGAACCTTTGTGCTTAAGGCAGCAGGTCCATCGGTGAAGGTCCCAAGTGACTTGGCGGGCGTCGGATACGCGACGTATGTACCGCCCGACGCCAGTGCGAACGACGCCCGCTGGGAATCGGCGGTCCGTACGGGGGCACGGAAGATTCGCCGTGCGATTGATCGTGCACAGGCGACCCAGCAGGCTCAACAACCAACTACGGCTCAACAGGGGTCCCCTGCAGAGCTTCTTGAACGGGACTTGACCGCCGCGGCACGGCAAGGAGCACTGAAGCCAACCCTCGATGTGACGGTCGGAGGCTTCGTCGTGCATGCGCTGCAAGGGCTCGGTCAGGTGGTTGGTTTCGACCCGCCAAATACCTCTCCTCGGACCGTGCGCGTGCGCTTCAACTCCGGACTGGGCGTGATGCTGTTAGAGGAGTTGTTCTCGATCCCACCCGACCGGCATAATCGCCCGACCAGTGAACTCTGACTGTGCTAACGCCGGATGGCGCGACCCGGCCAATGCGTGCGTGCTCGACCTAGTCATTGCGACTTGCAGCCGCTAGTGCTTTGGTCCTGCTCCTCCACCCAGGGGGCGCGACACCTCCAGCTCAGGCGGGTGGGCCGCCGAGCTGGTCGCGGATGGCCTCGCGGTCGATCAGGGAGTGCACCTCGACGATCCGGCCGTCGCCGTACCGGTAGAAGACGTGCTCGGAGAACTGGACGCTGTGACCGGGCGGGTCGAAACCGAGGAACGGCGCGACGGGGGTGCAGTCGAAGTCGATGCGGCAGGCGACCCGGTCGTCCGAGACGACGAGGATGCCCACGTCGAAGCGCAGGTCCGGGATCGCGGCCACGTCGCCCTCGAGGAGGTCGCGGTAGTCCTGGCGGGTCATCGGGCGGTCGTTGTAGGTCAGGTCGTCGGCGACGTACTTCACCAGGTCGTCGAAGCGGCGCTCGTCGAGGGCGTCCAGGTAGGCGAGGTAGTGCCGACGCAGGTCCATGGCTCAGCGAGCGACGACGTCGGTCAGGTGCTCGTGCTGGGACAGGCGGCGGCCGAGGCTGAGGCACGCCGTACGCACTGCGGGAGCGAGGCGGTGCGGGTCGACCCGGCCGGCCTTGCCGGTCACCGAGATGGCCGCGATCGCGGATCCGGCGGCGTCGAAGATCGGTGCCGCGACGGAGACGACGCCGGTGTGGGTCTCCTCGTCGTTGACGGCGTACCCCTGCTCGGCCACGGTCTTCAGCTGCCGCAGGAACATCCCGGGAGCCACCACCGTGCGTGCGGTGAGCCGTGGGAGGCCGGCGTCGAGGACCTGCTGCACGACGGCGTGCGGTGCATGGGCGAGCAGGGCCTTGCCGCTGGACGTGCTGTGGGCGGGAAGGGTGTCGCCGACCCGCAGGATCACGTCGGAGGAGCGATGGCCCTGCACCCGCGCGAGGTAGAGGACGTCGATGCCGTGCAGCACGCCGAGGTTGACGTTCTCGTGGGTGGCCTCGTAGAGGTCCTCGAGATAGGGCAGCGCCATCTCGCGCAGGCTCGCCTGCCGCGGCACCCGTTCGCCGAGCATGAACAGCCGTACGCCGAGCTGGTAGCCCGACCCGCTGCGCTCGAGTGCTCCCCAGTCGACCAGGGCGTTCACGATCCGGAAGACGGTCGGCTTGGGCAGGCCCGTGCGACGGGTCAGCTCGGCGAGGCTGACCTCCCAGTCGGAGTGGTCGAAGGCGTCGATGACCGAGAGCGCGCGGTGCAGCACCGAGCGTGACGGAGCCTCTGCGTCCTTGGTCGTCACCAGCGACTCCCTTGCTTCCGGAGGGTGGGGTCAGGTTAGTCGCTGGACGTGGTGGCGACCCGGGTCCTGTCGGAGGGATGTGGCAGCGTCGTACTCATGGGGATCCGCCTGGGCAGCACCGTCATCAACTGCGCCGACCTCGAGACGATGACCGACTTCTGGTGCGCGGCCCTGGCGCTCTCGCCCAACCACCGCTCGCCGGACGACCAGTTCCGCGTCCTGCGTGGGCCGACGGTGAACATCTCGCTCCAGCGCGCGAAGACGCCGGTGACGGCCCGCGACCAGATGCACCTCGACCTCTACAGCGACGACGCCGACACCGAGGTGGAGCGGCTGCGCGGCCTGGGCGCGGAGTGGGTCCGCCGGGTGGAGGAGCCCGACGACCTCTACGTCGTGCTGCGCGATCCCGAGGGCAACGAGTTCTGCGTCTGCCTGGTCGACACTGATGGCTGGTCCGCAGCCATGCAGCGGAGGAAGCATGACCGAGACCCCGTGGCCGAAGTCCCTGAGCACCATCACCCTGTTCGTCGAGGACCTCGCGGCGACGCGGCAGTTCTACCTCGACGTGTTCGGGATACCCGTGCACTACGAGGACGGCGACTCCGCGGTCTTCGACTTCGGCAACACCCTGGTCAACCTGCTCCAGGTGAGCGAGGCGCCCGAGCTGGTCGAGCCGGTGCAGGTCGGCGGGCCTCGACTCTGGTCCGAGGGCTCTGCTCACCGTGGCCGTCGACGACGTGGATGCGGCCTGCGCGAAGGTGCGCGAAGCCGGGGTCGACCTGCTCAACGGCCCGGTCGACCGGCCATGGGGCGTACGCACCGCAGCGTTCCGTGACCCGGCCGGCCACGTGTGGGAGATCGCCCACTGAGCCGACCGGAGTGCGTCAGGAGGTGATCTGCTTGTGCCGGCTTCCGCCGGTGATCGCCTCAGCCGTGCCGACGAGCAGGACGGCCGCGATGATCGCGAAGATCGATCCGAGGAAGTCGAGCTCCCAGATGGTGCCCGTGCCGATCAGCCAGGCGATGGTGCCGCCGATGAGGGAGCCGACCACGCCCAGGCCGAGGGTGGCCAGGATGCCGAGGTTCTGGCGACCGGGCTTGATGAGCCGGGCAACCACGCCGACGACGAGTCCGAAGACGAGGAATCCGATCATGGTGGTGACCTCCTGTGAGTCCTGATCTCCAACGGTACAGATGGGGTGGCTGAGGTCTGGCTTTGAACGGCTCCGCACACTGATCCGATGGACCTCCTCCGCGACCCGCGCCGCCGCGCCGCGGCCGTCGTGGCGGGCGTGGTGGTCCTGGTCCTCGTCGCCTCGCTGCTGGTGTTCGCGGCCATCCGCGGACTTTTCCCCGGGCACGGCTGACTGTGTCGTCGAGGTCGGGGACCGGACGGTCGAGCTGAGCACCGACGAGGCCGAGGCCGCCGCCAGCGGCTGCGGCGCGCGGGGTACGGCTGCGGCAGCCGCTGACGACGACTTCGGCCGCGGTGGCCAAGGCGCTGGACAGCTCGCAGGCCGACGCCCGCGTGGTCGCCTCGGCCCTGACCGGCAGGTCCCGGCACGCGTTCACCTGTACGCACGGCGGATCCGCCGACGAGGAGTCCGACCGTCTCGACGGCTCCGGCCTGACGGCGCGGGCGGCCGCCGTACGCCGCGACCTCGACCGGCGCCTTCGGCCGGCAGAAGGTCGGCGGCTTCGCGCCCGGGTGGAGTCACGTTCGGGCACCAGCCCGGGCTCGGCGCACTACGAGGGGCGCGCGGTCGACGTGTTCGTCCGGCCGATCAGCCCGAGGAACAAGACCCGCGGGCTGGGCGATGGCGCAGTACCTCGTCGCCCATGCCGAACGCCTCGAGATCGAGACGGTGATCTTCGACGGGCGCATCTGGACGGCCCGTCGCGCCGGCCAAGGGTGGCGCGACTACCAGCCGGACACCTCGAACCGCTCGCGCGCGGTCGCCGCCATCCTCGAGCACCGGGACCACGTGCACGTGGACGTCGCGGACTGACGGTCGGCGTACGTCGTGCGGTGCGTGGTCTCGACGATCGCTCGCGTGCAGCGGGATCAGTCGCCGGTGAGCTTCTCCAGCCTGGTCTCGAGGGCGGCGCGGCGGTGGGCGTTGCCGCGGAGGGCGACGTAGGCCGGGCCGTAGGCGGAGAGGAGGGCGTCGTCGAGGCGGCGGACGGCGCCGGGCGGGTACTTGTAGCCCATCCGCTCGCTGATCCGGTCCTCGTCGCCGCCGCGGAGCACCTCGCTGAGCTCGTCGAGGCCGACGATGCCGAGCTCGAGCAGCAGGCCCGAGATCCAGGCGTAGTGGTCGGTGCGGGACCAGCCGGACTCGGCGTACTGCCCGGCCAGGAACGCCGCGAGCTCGCGCGGGTCGATGCGCGGGTCGTCGTCGGGCAGCACGGGGTCCGCCGAGCTCGAGGCGGAGGCGCGCAGGGTGTCGCGGATGGTGGAGAACTCCTGGTCGGCCAGCTCGAGCAGCCCGGCCGCGAGGGTGAAGCGGCGGTCGAAGTCGCGCGCGTGCTCGTCGGGCATGGTGCCCTTGTAGCGGATGTCGTGCTCGAACTCCGCCCACGCGTGCTGCAGCACGGTGCGCACCTGCACCTGGGCGCTGCGCCCGCGCAGGAGCTCGTACGCCGCATGCCCCTCGCGGGCCGCGTCGAGCCCGATCAGCAGGTGCCGGCTGGCGTAGCCGAACCGTCCTTCCTGCGCGGTCTCGCGGCCCATGTCGCGGTCGTCGTGCACGACCACCTGGTCGTGCAGCAGGTCGGCGACGGCCGAGACGTCACTGTGCACGTAGGTGATCACGCGGATGCCGATCGTGTCGGTGATCTCGGTCAGCGGGTCGGTGTAGAGGAGCACGCCGTCGCGGGTGCGCCGGGCCTTCTCGGCGAACGACGCGACCGTCTTGGTGCGGCCGGTGACGCTGAGGTAGTTGATGCCCGCGTCGTCGAGGATCCCGGTCACCAGCGCGAGGAACTGCTCACCGGCGGCGACCCGGGCCGGGTGGTCGAGGGCGTACTCGCGCACCGGGTCGGCCGGGATCGCGTCCGGCTTCGGCGGGCGAGGGTTCGGGGTCATCCCGTCGGGCAGGGTCGGCGTGACGATGTAGCCGGTCTCGAGGTCGCCGTACGTCGTGGTGTCCTCGGGGCGCCTGGCCGTGAACAGCGCGATGTAGGCGCACACCACGGCGTCGACCTGGTCCTCCACCACCCGGAGCTCGCTCTTGCGGGTCGCGGTCTCGACGGCCACCCGCAGCCCGGCCCAGCCCAGGCTCTCGTCGTCCGGTCCCAGGTCGAGGGGTGGGTCGGCCTCGGCCAGACCTTCGAGGAAGCCCATCAGGGCGAGCAGCTCGGCGCGCAGCGAGTCGAGGTCGCGGCCGGGCTTCTGCTTGTACTTCAGCGTCCGGCCCAGGCCGAACAGCACGATGGTCGCCGGGTGCGGGTAGACCTCGATCGCGCGGCGGGCCCGTCCGGAGCGCGGGTTCATGTCCAGCCCGAGCGACTGGCACAGCGCGGCGCCGCGCGGTGTCCCGGCGAACTCCGGCTTGCCCGTGTTGGACGGGTGCGCGCCGGCGTCGAACTTGGCGAAGTCCTGGTTGAGCGCGGCCTCGGCGGGCCGGTTGCCGGTCTCGTTGCGCACGATGAGCGGGGCGTCGATGGCGACCAGGCAGTCGTTCTCGGCGTACGGCGTGAGCACGGCCAGGATCTCCTCGTCGGTCAGCACCGTCGAGACGTGCACCAGCCGCCCGGACTCGTCGAGGACGGCCAGGCCCGTGGGTCGCTTGGTCCCCCAGGCGAGGTCGACTCCGATGTGGAACACGGGGTCAGCCTGCCGTATCCGGCCCCTACTGGCCGATCCGGCCGTCGATCCGCTCGCGGAGGAGGTCGGCGTGGCCGCAGTGGCGGGCGTACTCCTCGACCATGTGGAGCAGCACCTCGCGCAGGGTGTCACCCTCCGGTCCGGTGGTGTCGAGGTCGGGGGTCTGCTCGACGTACTGCTCCGCGTTGGCCACCTCGGCACGCCAGTCGACCCAGGCCTGCTCGACGACGGCGGGGTCGCCGACCGCGTCGTCGAACTCGTCGTTGCCCTCGCCGCGGTAGAGGCGTTCGACCTGCTGGCCGTCCATCGCGACGCGGAACCAGTACTGCTCGACGGTCGCGAGGTGCCGCACCAGCCCGAGCAGCGACATGTTCGACGGTGGCACCGAGCGCCGCGCGAGCTGCTCGGCGTCGAGGCCGGCGCACTTCATCTGGAGGGTCAGCCGGTAGTTGCCCAGGTAGCGCAGCAGCAGCGACCGCTCGTCGGTCGGGCCGTCCTCGGTCCGTGGGTCGTCCTCGGGTGAGGCCAACATGTCCGACCAGCCGAACTCGCGGGCGGGCAGCTCGTGCTCGACGTCACTCATGGGACGCCACTCTCCGAGGAATAGCCGGACCGGGGCAACCGGGTTTGTGGTTGATAGAAGGCAACCACCGACGAAGGAGCAGCATGCAGACCCTCTACACCGCCGAGGCCCTGGCCACCGGAGCCGGTCGCGAAGGACACGTCCGCACGACCGACGGTCGCGTCGACCTCGACCTGGCCGTCCCGAAGGACATGGGTGGCAGCGGTGAGGGCGCGAACCCCGAGCAGCTGTTCGCCTCCGGCTACGCCGCCTGCTTCCACTCCGCGCTGCAGGCCGTCGCGCGCAAGGCCAAGGCCGACCTCGGCGACTCGACGGTCGGCGCGCTCGTCGGCATCGGGCCCGACGACGAGGGCGGGTTCCAGCTCGAGGTGACCCTCGAGGTCGTCGTACCGAACCTGCCCGCACGACGAGGCCGTCGCGCTCGTCGAGCAGGCGCACCAGGTCTGCCCCTACTCCAACGCGACCCGCGGCAACATCGAGGTCACGCTCACCGTCACCGACGACTGAGCCTCACACCTGGCTCAGGTCGAGCTCCCCGGCCGCCTGGACGATCTCGTTCAGCACCGTGACGACCTCGCGCCTCGGCTCGGCGCGTGAGCTCCGGTGTCGCGCGATGACCGAGCCGGGTGCCGAGGCCGGCCATCGACACGGCCTGGATCCCCTCGCGTCGCAGCGCGCCGAGCAGGGCGAGCGAGGGCAGCAGCGCGACGCCCAGGCCGCCGGCGACCATCGAGATCGCGACGTCGATGTCGCTCCAGACGTGCGCGACCGGCGGCGTGCTCGCGAACGTGGCGTGCAGCCGCGCGGTGGCCCGGTGGGCCGCGGCCGAGGGGTCGACCCCGAGCCAGGTGACCTGCGCCAGCTCGTCGAGGGTGGCCGGGAGCCGGGGCGTTGGCGGGCACGCGCGACCACCCACGGCTCGTCGAGCACCGCGACGTCGTGGGTCCCGCGCGGGTGAGGACCGCCCGGTGGGGCTGTCGGCCTCGAGCAGGAGCAGGTCCATCGCGCCCTCGCGCAGACCCCGCTGACCCTCCTCGGCGCCCGATCTCCTGCACGACCAGGTCGAGGCCCGGCAGCCGCTCCTTGAGGTCGTCGACCAACGGCACGAGCAGTGCCTGGATGACGCTCTGGAACGCGCCGATCGACCACCGTGCCGGTGACGTCTCCCTGCAACGCGGCCAGTGCTCGCCGGGCATCGGTCAGCTCCGACTCGATGCGCTCCGCTGCCTCCACGAGGATGCGACCGCCGGAGGTGAGCACGGCGCCACCCGGCTGGCGGTCGAGGACTGTGATTCCCGTCTCCTCCTCGAGCCTCGCGATCTGCTGGGAGATGGCCGACGGCGTCACCCGCGCGGTGTCCGCTGCAGCGAGAACCCCGCCTGAACGGTGGATGTTGAGCAGTACGGCGAGCCGGCGCGGGTCCAGATGCATGTAGTAGAACTTAATCCGGAGTCGAACTCAGTTCAATTGCGCTAAGCCACCTGGATCGTCACCATTTCTGTTGTGAACGAGATGGTCCTGGTAGCTGCGTCCTCGGTGGGGTGGGTCGGCGCGGTCGGAACAGTTGGTGCCTACGCCCTGGTGTCGCAGGGTCGTCTGGACGCGCACTCCCTGCGCTTCCAGATGATCAACGTCGTGTGCGGCGCGCTCCTGGCCCTGAGCGCGCTGAGCGTCCGCAGCTGGCCGTCGATGATGAGCAACCTGGTCTGGGCGGGCATCGGGGTGCACGCCCTCCTGGGCTCCCGGCAGGCACTCCGGGCGGCCGTGGTCACCCGTCTCCGCGTCGTCCGCCTGCACCGCGACGACCAGCCGCCGGCCGGCACCAGCGCCGACGAGGTCATCCTCGCCGCCTGACCGCTCAGCCCATCCCGTACGTCGCGAGCGGGTGCAGCAGCTCGCGCTCCTCGTAGGAGAGGTGCGAGAGCAGGGTGTCGGTGAGCAGGTCCACCGCGCTGGACAGCTCCTCGAGCCGGGCGCTCGCGTCGCGCGGCTCGGCGCCGACCAGCCCGACCAGCGTGCGGTCGACCTGCTCGAGCACGTCGGCGATCACCTCGTGCTCCTCGGCCAGCCGGTCGACGACCGGGGCGGCGTCGGGGTCGCGGTGCCGCAGGAAGCTGAACATGCTGCGGTCCTCGAGCGTGTGGTGGCCGGTGACGATGCGGCAGTAGGACTCGCAGTACGCGCCGAGCGTCCAGTTGTTCTGGCGCATGGTCATCGTGTTGATCACCGAGCGCGCCTGGCCGACCTGCAGCAGGCCGCGGCGTACCTGGTCGACGACGTCGCGGAGCTGGGCGAGCTCGGCCCGCAGGGCGTCGTGGATGTCGACGAGGTGCTGCGGGTAGGCCTGCTGCGCCTCGGTGTACGACGCGCCGGCCGGCGTCGGGTAGCGTCGGCCGCGTCGACTCGTCCCAGGGCATCGTGCCGGTGATCGGCTCGGGAGGTGGCGTCGGCGTGACGGTGATCGGCTCGGGCTCCTCGCGGGTCGGCGGCCTCGTGCGGAGCTGGCGCCGCTGGCCCGCAGTGCTCGCTCCGCGTCGACCTGGTCGCGCACGGCCGGCGCCACCTCCAGGGCGAAGCGGCGGATCGCGTCGGCGTCGTCGGTGCCGAGGATGAAGGTGCTGATGCCCTCGTCGACGGCGAGTCCGGCCAGCTGCTCGGCCCAGTCGCGGGCGCTGCCCTGGAGGAAGCCGCTGCCGGTGCCGAACCGGCCGAAGACGTTGTACATCCGCCGGATCGCCTGCGGGCCGCGCCCGTTGGCCTCGGCCCGCTCGTCCATCAGCGCGTTCATCTCCGCGAGCTGGTGGGGATCGGCGTACCCCATCGACGGGATCCACGCGTCGGCGAGGTCGGCGGTGACCCGCAGCATCCGCGGCTTGTAGGAGCCGAGCCAGATCGGGATGTCGTGGGCCGGACGTGGGCCGCCGTGCAGTCCCTTGACGCGGTAGTGCTCGCCCTCGGCGTGGACGGTGCCGCCCGACCAGACCTGCCGGATGATGTCGATCGCCTCGATCAGCGCGTCGACCGACTCCTTCGGCGTACGACGTGGGCCGCCGGCGGCCTCGATCGCGTCCCAGAAGGCACCCGCGCCCGAGGCCGAGCTCGACCCGGCCGGCGCTGAGCAGGTCGAGCGTGGCCGCGCTGCGCGCGAGGATCACCGGCGATCGCAGCGGCAGGTTGGCCACGTTGGGGGCGACGCGGATGGCGCTGGTGCGGGCGGCGATCACCGACAGCAGCGTCCAGGCGTCGAGGTGCTTGGCCTGGTAGGGGTGGTCCTGGATCGAGACCAGGTCGAGGCCGCTGACCTCGGCCAGCTGCGCGAGCTCGAGGGTGCGCTCGGCCGCGGCGGCGTCGGGGCTCGGGAAGATGCCGAACTGCAGGTCGTGGCCGTAGTCGGGCATCGCTCTCCTCCGTCAGTCCTGCGCAGCGTGCGCAGCCTGGTCTGCAGCCGCAGCATCGTGGGAACCCCGCGCGAGGTGACCCGCATTCCCAGTCGGCGCTCCAGCGTCCAGGTCGCGCCGCTCGTCCGCTCGATGTCGTTGAGGCTCACGGCGTGCAGGGCGTCGGCGCGGATGACGGTCAGGCCGGCCTCGGGCGACTCCCAGGGCAGGGGCTCGGGGAACGGGTCGGGTCCGTCGAAGAACGAGACCTCGGCGTGCGGTGCCGATCGAGTCCAGCTCGAGGTCGAGGATCCACGCGGCCGGTCGCGCGACCACCAGGTCGTCGTACCCGCAGACGGGGGTGAGCAGCCGGACGGTCTCGTCCGCGAGGGCCTGGGCGTCACCGTCGCAGTCGAAGATGATCGTGCCGTTGACCTGGAAGTTGACCGCGCCGGGCGCGCCCGCGCGCTCGAAGGCGTCGAGGAGCTCGGGGCGCGTGGGGCTGTGGCTGCGTCGCTGTCCGAGGTTGAGGTTGCGGAAGAACGCGACGGAGCGGCTCACTCCGACATGCTCTCTAGGTCCGGGCCTTCTGGCGGGCTCGGTAGGCGCGTGTCTTCACCTTGTTGCCGCAGCCGTACTCGCACCACGAGCGCGACCGGTTCTTGGAGTGGTCGTAGTAGGCCCACTCGCACTCGTCGTACGAGCAGATCTTCAGCCGCCACCAGATGCCCTCGTTGGCGGCCTCCTGGGCGGCGAGGCCGATCTGCGCGAGTGCGCCGCGTACGCCGCCCGCAGTGGTGCGCAGCGTCGGGCCCGTCCGTCGGCCCAGTCGAGCGCGACCGGCAGCTCGCGCAGTGCGCTCGCCAGCTCGGGAAGGGCCTCGGTCGCGCCGTCGTGGTTCGCCTCCAGCGCGCGCTCGGAGTCCCGCGCGCAGCCGGCGCGCCAGGGCGAGGTCGTCGGCGGTCGCGCGGCCGCTGCCGGGGAGCAGACCCTCGCGGCCGAGGTAGCGCACCAGCTCGGCCTGCGTGGTGAGCTCGTCGATCCCGGTCTCGTGGTCGGTGGTGTTCACGAAGTCGCGGACCACTGCGATGGGTGCGGGTACTTCGGGTCGTGGAAGGTCCTCGGTCACGACACCAGCATAACCAGTTTGGTGGTTGCACACGCGGCGACACCGGCGTAACGTGTTGAGTGGTGTCGCGCCGGAAGGAGAAGATCATGTACTACCTGAGCACCGTCATCGAGAAGCTGGTCACCCCGGACAGCGACGTCCGCCGCGCCGAGCGCCACCACGAGCGCCAGCGCACGGCCAGGAAGACCCCGCCCGACCGCGTCTGACCAGCACGCAGAACGAAGCCGAGCCGTGACCCCACGGTGGTCGAGCAGTCGAGCGAAGCGAGTGATCAGTCGAGACCACTTCGGTGAGCTCGAAGAAGCTACCTCGAACCACCGCTGGTTGAGCTTGTCGAAACCCTGAACCAGCTTGGTACGACTGGGTGCCAGTCTGCTTCGCGTCGTACGGCGGTTGGGTTCCGACAAGTTCAACCAGCGCTGTGCCAGGCGGCCTCGACCTCGTTGCGGGCTGCGATGGGGCCTTCCTCGACGTTGCAGAGCACGATGATGTGGACGTCGTCGTCGGGCCAGCGGTTGGCGATCACGGCGACGCCCGGGTCGCCGCCGCCGTGGCCGTAGCGGCCGTCGGGGTAGAGGTGGACGCCGTAGCCCTCGAAGAATCCGTCGCCGGCATCCGCGTGCGGGGCGATCACCTGGTCGACGTGGTCGCCGAGCAGGGTGCCGTCGGAGTAGGCGCGCAGGAACCGGTCGAGGTCGTGGGTGGTGCTCAGCGCGCCGCCGTCGGCACCGCCGACCACCGGGATGCTGTAGATGTTCGTCCGCCACGGCTGGTCCGGGCTCGGTGCGCGGCAGGTAGCCGACGGCGATGTCCGGCAGCGCCTCGTCGAGGCGGAAGAAGCCGCTCGCCGTCATCCCGGCGCGGTCGAAGACGCGCTCCTGCACGACGTCGATGTACGGCCGACCGGTCAGCTCCTCGATGACCAGCCCGAGCACGATGTAGCCGGCGTTGCAGTACTGCCACTGCGTGCCGGGGTGGCGGTACGGCGGGAGGTCGGCGAAGAGCGGCAGGAAGTCGGCCGGCCGCTCCATGGAGTACGACGGGAGCTGCTCCCACAGCGATGCCGTAGTCCTCGAGGTAGGCCGGGGAGTCCTCGTCCTCCTCGCAGTAGTCCGCGATCCCCGAGGTGTGGCAGAGCAGGTGGTGCACCGTCACCTCGGGCAGCAACGTCGAGGGCCGGCGCTCCGGCGGCAGCACGTCGACGACCGGGGTCTCGAAGGTCAGCGAGCCCGAGGCGACCAGGTCGACGATCGCGACCGCGGTGAACATCTTGGTCACCGACGCCAGACCGAACCGGGTGGCCGGGGTGATCGGGATGCCGGCGGCGCGGTCGGCCAACCCGTAGCTGCCCTCGAAGACGACGTCCCCCGCCTGCGTCATCAGCACGGCGGCCGAGAAGTCCTGCTCGTCCACCCAGCCGGCCAGCCGCGCGTCGAGGTCGTCGAAGGCGGTCACGGCACGCTCACCGGGACCCGCGGGACCTCCGCGAACATGCCCTGGCCGAACCAGCCCGGCACGGCACGGCGCACGTCGGTCGGTCCGTCGATCATGACCGCCGCTGTTGCCGAGGGCCCGCTCCCAGGAGATGTCGCCCCGCCAGATCTCGGTCAGCGTGCGCAGGCTGGTGTGCACGGTCGCGGCCACGTCGTACCCCGGGTCGAAGTCGCACACGTCGACGTCTCCGTCCGCGACGACCATCCACCAGTGCACGAGGCGGGCCGGCACGTCGTCGAAGCGGAACGCCACCGTGGTCCGCGTCCGCGGCCACAGGTCCACCGGCACGTTGCGGCGGATGTCCCACATCAGCAGGTGCGGGTCGAGGTCGGCGTCGCCGAGCTCGCCGATCCAGCGGGTGCCCCACGCGCCGAGCGCCTTGACGACCGGCTCGAGCTCCTGGCCCGCCTGGGTGAGGGTGTACGACGCGTGCCCGCCGACCGTCTCCCGGCGGATCACCCCGACCTGCTCGAGGGTGCGCAGCCGCTTGGACAGCAGCGCGGGCGACATCTTCGGGTTGCCCTTGCGCAGCTCGTTGAAGCGGCGGCTGCCCAGGATCAGCTCGCGTACGACGAGCATCGTCCACCGCTCGTCGAGGACCTCCATCGCCTTCGCGACGGGACAGAACTGGCCATAGCCGGACATCTGAACCTCCCTTGCCGTGCCCCCTGGCACCCGCACCCCAGTACACCGCCGGATCGAGCCGACGACCAGTACAGATTCAGTACCGAGCGCAGTACAGATCTGGCACTGGATCGCGTGTGTCCGTCGGCCGAAGGTGTGGTGCACCACCACACCAAGTAGAAGGAAACACACCATGCCCACCACTCAGAAGTCAGAGACCCAGGTACCGACGCAGGTCCCTCACCAGGCCGGCGCCGACGCTGAGCTCAAGGCCAAGCACCGCACCATGTGGGGCCTCGGCAACTACGCCAGCGTCGCCAGCGACGTGATCGCGGAGACCGGCCAGGTCCTGGTCGACGCGACCGGGATCGAGGCCGCGCGACCGCGTGCTCGACGTCGCCGCCGGCAGCGGGAACGCCTCGTTCCCGGCAGCCTGCGACCGGAGCCCGGGTCGTCGCGACCGACCTGTCCCCGGTGCTGCTCGACATCGGTCGCGAGCCAGGACCCCGACGGCAGGATCACCTGGGAGGAGGCCGACGCCGAGGCACTGCCCTACGACGACGCCTCCTTCGACGCCGTCATCTCCTGCGTCGGCGTGATGTTCGCGCCGCACCACCAGCAGGCCGCCGACGAGCTGCTGCGGGTCGCCCGGCCGGGTGCCCGCATCGGGCTGCTCAGCTGGACGCCGGAGGGCTTCATCGGCCAGATGTTCGCCACCATGAAGCCCTACGCCCCGCCGCCGCCCCCCGGTGCGCAGCCTCCGCCGCTGTGGGGTTCCGAGGACCACGTGCGCGAGCTCTTCGGCGACCGGGTCGAGGACGTCGTGGCGACCAAGCGTCGCCTCCACGTCGGCAACTTCGCGTCGGCGGGAGAGTTCCGGGAGTTCTTCAAGGCCCGCTACGGCCCGACGATCGCGATCTACAAGGCCAACGCCGCCGACCCCGACAAGTGCGTGGCCCTCGACCGCGACCTCGACGCCCTGGCCGACCGCTACGGGGCAGCCGGCGGGTCGATGGAGTGGGAGTACCTCGTGCTCACGGCGCGGCGTCGCTGAGCAGCTGCGCCACCCGGGTGACGAGCTCGCGCGGCAGTGCCTGGTCGAGGGGGAACTTCAGGGTTCCCTTGCCGGCCAGGTACGGCGCGAGCTCGCGCTCGAGGTCGGCGTCCGCGGGACCCAGGTCGGGCACCGGGTAGATGCTGACGTGCTTCTTCCACCCGGCGTAGTGCACGACCCGGCGCCCGTCCCGCGTGATCGCGGGCATGTTGTAGCTGATCGCGTCCTCGGCGCCGGGCACGGCGGCGTACAGGACCGCGCGCAGCTCGACCACGGCGTCGCGCACCTCCGCCGACAACGAGTCGAGGTAGTCGTCGACGCTGGCGAACTTCTCGCTCACGGCGCCGGCAGCAGCGTGTTCAGCGCGTCCAGCCAGTCCACGAACGTCGGCGCGAACCCGTCACCGAACGCGGTGTCGAGGCCGATGTACCTCAGCCCGACGAGGGCGAGAGTCATCAGCGCGAGCACCATCGCGACGGAGGCGAGCAGGCCGCCGGCGACGTCCGGGCGGCTGGCCCGCGCCATCCCGACGATCGAGGCGACCAGCGCGACGGCGGCCATCCCGACGCACAGCGCCATCGCCAGCGAGAACGGCACGGCCAGAAGCGCGAACAGCCCGAGAACGAAGGCGACCACCGCTGCGACCGACGTCTGCACGGACCGCGCGGGCGAGCTGTCGAACAGCGTCCCGAGCGCGCCCGAGGAGTCGTCGTCCGGCGCGGTGTCGAGCGCCAGATCCTGAGTCGTCATGGGCGAATCGTAGGTCCGTGAGCCGCCGTTGCCCCGGTGGTGACGTCCGTCATGCGAGCGTGTCGTTCGGGCGGTCGCTCAGCCGCGCAGGGTGGCGCCGAACCACTGCTTCGTCCAGGGGTGGTCGCGGCGCACGTGCTCGCCGCTGCCGGGCGAGTGCACCATCACCGCGCGACCGTGCTTCCACTTCAGGAACATCGCCGCGTGGTAGACCCCGCCACCGTCGGTGAAGAACATCAGGTCGCCGCGACGGAGCTTGCTCTTGGGGATCTTGTGCGCCCGCTTCGCCTGGGCCGACGAGGTGCGCGGGAGCTTGAGGCCGGCCTTCTTGTAGCTGTACTTCATCAGCCCGGAGCAGTCGAAGGACCCCGGTCCGCTGCTGCCGTAGCGGTAGGGGTCGCCGATCTGCCGCAGCGCGATCGAGGACGCGCGCACCACCTTGTGCTGGCGGGCGGCGCGCTGCTGGGCCTTCTGCTGGGCCTTCTTCTGGGCCGCCGTCTGCTGTGACGAGGTGGTCGCCGAGGCGTCGGGCGCCGGGGCGAGCACGCTGGCGGCGGCCAGGATCGCGAACGCCAGTGCGGGGAGCACGACGAGGCGGAGGGGTGCAGGCATGGGTGCTGTCCTTTCCCACGCCTGTGAGGTGAGCTGTCGGGTTGGAGCGAGAAAGTGCTCCGTCATCGCGCGATGACTTCACCCCGAGCACGGCCGGATCGAGCTGGTCGATCCTGGCCGAGCGTGGAACCTGTGGGTCCCCCACTCCTGCCCGAACTGTCCGAGGGGCACCCCGGAACGGGCAGGACTCGGCGTTCCCGGGGTGGTTGTTCGACCCGGGCAGGTTAGGACACCCGGCCACCGGGCTGTCCAGCACCCCCGGCCCGGCGTGGCACCGGCGCACGCGGAGGAGCAGCATGGCGCGGGTGAGGAGACCGTTCGTCGAGCGTCGCGGCCACGGCCGACGAGGTCGCGGCGCCGCGACCGGGTGACGACGTGGTCCCGGACGCCGACGTGGTGATGGACCGCGGCTTCGACGCCCCCGCACCGCCGGACGAGGTGTGGCCCTGGCTCGTGCAGCTGGGCAAGCAGCGAGGCGGGTGGTACTTCCCGCGCGCCGTCGAGCGGTTCGTCCCCCGCGTCGCGTCGGGCGGCCCGGTCCGTCCAGCCGCAGTGGCAGGGGCTCGCCGTCGGCGACCGGATCCCGGACTACGGCGGCCCGGACGAGTACTTCGAGGCGGTCGAGGTCGAACCGCCCCGATCCCTGGTCTACCGGTCCGAGCGCGGCCGGATGCAGCTCTCGTGGGCGATCACGCTGACGCCGGTCGGCGACGGGCACGCGCGTGCACCTGCGCCTCCGGCTGGGTCCCGTACGACGGGTCTGGCTGGCCGAGACCTTCGGTGAGCTCGTCGACGCGGTCACCATCGCGGGCATGGCCGCCGGACTGCGCGAACGGCTCCGGGCGACGCGCTCAGAGGTCGACCGACTCGCTGTGGCCGCTGGGCCGCTCGCCGGTGATCCTGGTCTTCGCGAAGGCGAGCGCGGACGCGATCCGTCCGCCCGGGGTGTCCCAGTACTCGGCGGAGTCCGACTGCACCAGCAGCAGGGCCACGTCGGGGGAGTCCTTGCCGTCCGGGAACCACGCCTCGACCATCGGGTTCCACAGCTCGTCGACCTTGGCGGCGTCGTGGACGACCCGCCCGTGGCCGGCCACCGAGAGCCACGTCGAGCCGTCGGAGAAGGCGAGGTTGACCCGCTTCTCGGCGTTGATGTTGGCCGCCTGGGCGCTGGAGCTGTCGATGAAGAACCACACGTCGCCGTCGTCGGTGACCTCCTGCGGGGTCATCGGGTGCGCGTGCAGACGACCCTCGTCGCCCGACCGAGGTGAGCATGCAGAACCGGTCGCCGCGCATGATCTCGACGACCTTGTCCTGCGCCTGTCGGTGGTGTCTCGCTCATGCCTGCGACGTACCCACCGCTCGAGCCGGCACACCCAAGGACGGGTGTCAGGAGCTGAGCCGCTCCTCGAGCCGTACGACGACCGAGTCGCCCTCCTGCTTGCCGATCCGCTGCCGGATCGCCGCCTTCACCGGCAGCTTGTGGGTGCCGTCGCCGAGCGCCATGAAGGAGCTCTCGAACGGCTCGCCGTCGAAGGTGCCGCGGACCTTGACCAGGCCGCCGGTGCCGAAGAACTCGGCCGACCCGGGCATCACCACGTAGGTCCAGCCGCCCTTCGCCGGACTCTTGCGCAGCTCGGCGGTGAACTCGTGGTCGATGCGTCCCTGCGGGTGTGCGTCGGTGCTCATGACAGGTCTCCCCTCGGCACCCGGACAGGCGCCTCACCCAGTCTGACCGGCGTGTCGCGGGGAACTCATCGGCGTGTCCGGAAGCGGGGCACTGGCAATAGTGGAGAAACCCTCTCAGACGTCCACCATTTGGACTAGTTTCCCCAGTCATGACCCTCTCCCGACGCAATGTCCTGCGCGGGGCAGTCGCCATCGGCGCAGCCGGAGCAGCCGCCCCCCTCACCATCCAGAGCGCCCAGGCGGTCACGACCCCGCCCGGCGGTGTCTTCGACTGCGTGGTCGTCGGCGCCGGGCTCTCCGGCCTCGCGGCCGCGCGCAAGCTGAAGGCGGCCGGCCGCAGCGTCGTCGTCGTCGAGGCGCGCAACCGCCCGGGCGGTCGGGTGGTCAACGTGAACTCGCAGAGCGGCAACCTGCACTTCGACGGTGGCGCGGAGTTCATCGGGCCCACCCAGAACACCATCGCAGCGCTGGCCAACGAGTTCGGCGTGAACACCTTCCCGACGTACAACGAGGGCACCAACTTCTACTGGCACAACGGCCAGAAGACGCCGTACCCCGCCGCCATCGGCATCCCGATCAACCAGTCCATCGGCGAGACCGCCGTCGCGATCGCCAAGCTGAGCGCGATCTGCCTGACCATCACGCCGGGCAAGCCGTGGGAGCACCTGCTCGCGAACTACTGGGACTCGATCACCTTCAAGGACTGGATCGACCGCACCGTCGTGACCGCCGACGCCAAGCTGCAGCTCTCGCTGATCTGCTCCTCGACGCTGTCGGTCGGACCCGAGCTGGTCTCCGCGCTCTTCATGTTCAACTACATCGCCTCGGCCGGCGACGCGAACAACCCCGGCACGATGTTCCGCCTGCTCAACACCAGCGGCGGCGCGCAGGAGCGCTTCTTCGACGGCGGCGCCTACCGGGTGCCCGAGGCGATGGCCAACACGCTCACCGACAACATCGTCTACAGCGCCCCGGTCAGCAAGATCGACACCCGCACCGGCAAGGCCGTCGTCACCACGTCGGCCGGGACCTTCACCGGCAAGCGCGTCATCGTCGCGATGAGCCCCGCGATCGCCGGCCGGATCAGCTACCCCGGCGGGCTGAGCGTCGACCGCAACCGTCTGCACACGCAGATGAAGATGGGCTACGAGGGCAAGTTCCAGGCGGCGTACGACACCCCCTGGTGGCGCAACGAGGGATGGTCCGGCCAGGTGATCGGCGACGGCAGCCCCATCGACGTGACCTTCGAGACCTACAGCCAGGGCAAGTACTGGCTGATGGGCTTCATCTCGGGCGAGAACATGCGCACGCGTGAGACCACCGACCCGAACGTCCTGATGAACGACTGCACCGACGCGCTGGTCCGGTACTTCGACTCCCGGGCCAGGACGCTGCAGGTCGACCGTGGCTACAAGCGCTGGGACCTCGACGAGTACTCGTGGGGTGGCCCGACCGCCATCGCCGGTCCGAACATCATCACCCGGGCCGGTACGGCGCTGCGCCAGCCGATCGGGCCGATCCACTGGGCCGGCACCGAGAGCGCGATCTACTGGCAGGGCTACATGGACGGCGCGGTCACCGCCGGCTACCGCTGCGCCGACGAGGTCAACGCCGCCCTCGCCTGAGCCCGCACCGACCCACGGCCTGCGTGACACCGCGCGGGTCTGGGTACGGTCCGGACATGCAGACGTTCAGGGAGGGACGTCGACCCGCGCGACCGCGCAACCCGTCGCGCTGGCCCGACCCCGTGTCGCTCGCCGACTGGGCGCAGAGCGGGAAGACCGCCCTGGCCGGGGTGCTGGCGTGGTTCATCGCGACCGACGTGCTCGGTCTCGAGCAGCCGTTCCTGGCGCCGTGGGCCGCTGTGCTGGTCGTGCACGCCACCGTCTTCCGGACGGTGTCCCGGGGCGGGCAGCAGATCGCCGCGACCTTCCTCGGGGTGCTGATCGCCTCGGCCTGCGGTGAGCTGCTCGGCGCCGGGCCGCTCGGCATGGGCGTCATGCTCGTCGCCTCGTTCGTGGTCGGCCGTCTGCGCTGGCTGGCCGAGGAGGCGACGACCATCGCCACCACGGGGATCGTCGTCCTGGCGACGTCGCCTCGACCAGTCCAACCTGCTCACCAGCCGACTGCTCGACACCACGATCGGGCGTGGTGGTCGGGCTGGCCGTGAACCTGATCGTGTGGCCACCCCTGCGCGACCGCGCTGCGTGGGCGCACGCCCACCAGCTCCCGCACGAGCTGGCCGGGGTGCTCTCCGAGATGGCCTCGAACCTCGGGCCCGACCTGGCGTCCGGCGACGTCGAGGACTGGATCCGGCGCTGCCGCGAGCTCGACGTCGGCATCGACGAGGGCTGGGGCCTGCTGCGGCAGGCGAAGGAGAGCAGCCGGCTGAACCCGCGACGCAGCCGCCCCGCCGACCTCGAGGCGATCGAGCGGGCGCTGCACCTGCTCGAGCAGTCCGTGGCCGAGACGCTGAGCCTGGCCCGGACGATCTCCACCAGCGCGGACCAGGCGAACGTCTGGGACGACTCGTTCCGCTCCCAGTGGCAGCAGCTGCTCACGGCCACGGCGTCGGCCCTGGACGCCGGGGACCCGGACCAGCTGGCGGAGCATCCGCGACGACCTGGGGCAGCTGGCCGCGGAGCTGTCCACCGAGCGGCTGGCCGAGTCCGCATGGCAGGAGTACGGCGGGCTCCTGGTCAACCTCCGCAACATCGTCGACGCGGCTGTCGAGCTGGCCCGGTGGAGCAGTGAGGCCGGGAGCACCCCGCTGCGCCGCCGGCGCTACCTGCCGAACAGTCGGTGGTGAGGTCTAGGGTCCGAAGGACCACCACTTCGTCTCGAGGAGGACCTCATGGGCAGCACTCTCAACCCCTACATCAACTTCAAGGACAACGCGCGTGAGGCGCTGGAGTTCTACCGTGACGCCCTCGGCGGCGAGCTCCACGTGAACACCTTCGGCGAGTTCGGCGACGACTCCGCGCCCGAGGCCAACCTGATCATGCACGGGCAGCTGGAGACCCCCGCCGGCTTCACGCTGATGTGCTCCGACGCCCCACCCGGCATGGACGCGAGCGTGTCCGGCGGCTTCGCGGTCAGCCTGAGCGGTGACGACGACACCGAGCTGCGCGGCTACTGGGACAAGCTCTCCGACGGCGGCGAGGTCCACGATGCCCCTGGAGAAGCAGATGTGGGGCGACACCTTCGGCATGTTCACCGACAAGTTCGGCGTCAGCTGGATGGTCAACATCACCGCACCGCAGGGCTGAGCGCTCGTTTGCGGAGCGGCCCCCCGGGTACGTCCCGCACGATGACCGACGACCAGCCCTCCCCCGAGCATCAGCGTCCGGCCGGCGTCGACGACGCCACGGTCGCGGCGCTCGGCAAGCTGTCCGAGGCCCTGGAGGTGGTCGAGGAGGCGCGCGGTCACCTCTACGCCTTCCACCGCCTCTGCGGCACTGCCGACCTGACACTCGGCGAGGCGGTCGACCAGCTGCGCTCGTCGGGTCACCCCGACCTCGCCGAGCGGATCGAGCGTGAGCTCGTGGGTCGCAACGTGCTCGAGGGGCGGTGGAGCTTCCAGGTCGTCGAGGAGTACGACGACACCTACTACTCGGCCTTCAGGCAATCCGAGCAGGAGGTCCGCGACGAACTGGTCGATGGGCGCCGGCACCTCTTCGAGGCAGAGATGAAGGAGGATCGGCGCACGCACGGACATCGGCACCACGAAGCAGTGCCGAACGACACTGCCCCACCACAGCAAGGGACCAGATGAAGCTCCAGCGCACCGTCGAGACCACCGCGTCGCCGGCCACCGTGTTCGCCTACCTCAGCGACTTCACCACCACCAACGAGTGGGACCCCGGCACCGTCCGCACCGAGCGCGTCTCGGGCGACGGCGGCGTCGGCACGAAGTACCACAACACCTCGAAGTTCATGGGGCGCGAGACCGAGCTGACCTACGAGGTCGTCCAGCACCGGCCCGACTCGCAGTTCGCGCTGCGGGGCGAGAACTCCTCGGTGGTCGCCAACGACACGATGGAGATCGCGCCGCTGGGCGAGGGCTCCACCGTCACCTACACCGCCGACTTCGAGTTCAAGGGCGTCGGCCGGTTCGTGGCGCCGCTGCTCAAGCCGGCGCTGAAGAAGCTGGGCGACGAGGCCGAGGAGGGGCTGCGTTCGGCGCTCGCGAAGCTGCCGTCGTGACCTCCCTCGCCGAGCGGCTGGGCCGCGGTGTCGACACCCTGATGGACCGGACCGTCGCGCCGGGCTTCACCAGGATCGGCCCGGCCGTGCGCAGTCGGCTGCCCGGGTTGGCCGGACGACCCGCCGCCCGGCGCGCTGGTCGGCCGGACGGCTGCGGTCACCGGCGCGACCTCCGGTCTCGGGATCGCGACGGCCGCGGGGTTCGCCCGTCTCGGGGCGGCCGTGCGGCTCGTCGTACGCGACGAGGAGAAGGGTGAGCAGGTCCGGATCCGAGCTCGAGAAGGCGGTGCCGGGCGCGGAGTTCGTGGTCGACCGGTGCGACGTCTCCGACCTCGACGACGTACGCCGGTTCGCGACCGCGCTCGACGTCGACCGGCTCGACGTACTCGTGCACAACGCGGGGGCGCTGCCCGCCACGCGCACCGAGTCGCCCCAGGGACACGAGCTGACCATGGCGCTGCACGTGCTCGGGCCGGTGCTGATGACCGAGCTGCTCCGCGGAGTGCTCACCGGTCACGACGCGCGGATGGTGCTGGTGACCTCGGGCGGCATGTACGGACAGCGGCTGCGCGCCGACGACCCGGAGTACCTCCGCGGCGACTACTGCGGCACCACCGCCTACGCCCGCAGCAAGCGCGCCCAGGTCGAGCTGCTGCCACTGCTCGCGAGCCGGTGGGCGGCGGCGGGAGTCGGGGTGCACGCCACCCATCCCGGGTGGGCCGACACGCCCGGCGTGGTCGACTCGCTGCCCACGTTCCACCGGCTGACCGGCCCGCTGCTCCGGGACGCCGAGGGCGGCGCGGACACCACCGTCTGGCTCGCCGCGACCTCGCCCCAGCCCCGTTCCGGCCAGCTCTGGCACGACCGGCGCGCGCGGTCGACGCACCTGCTGCGTCGGACCAGGACGCGCGACGCGGAGCGAGCGGCGATGTGGGACTGGGTCCGTCAGCAGACCGGCCTCGATGAGCTCGACGGCTGAGCCGAACGGGTCTGCCCGACGCGACTACATTGGCAGGGTGAACGAGCGCAACGAGACCGACGCGGAGCGCTACGACCGCAACTGGATCGAGCTGATCCAGGAGCTGCGGGTCGCGCAGACCGGCGTCCAGGTCCTGGCGGGGTTCCTGCTGACCCTGCCGTTCAGCTCGCGCTTCGGCGACATCGACTCCGAGCACCGCACCATCTACCTGGTCGCCTTCTCGCTCGCGGTGGTCACCGTCGGGCTGATGACGGCGCCGGTCTCGCTGCACCGGTTCCTGTTCGCCCGGCACGAGAAGCAGACCCTCGTCCGGGTGGGCGCGTTCTTCGCGAAGGCCGGGCTGGCCTCCATGGGGCTGACCCTCGTGGTGGTCGTCGTCCTGATCTTCGGCGTCGTGGTCGACGACACCGCGGGCTACATCGCAGGAGCCGCCACGCTCACCTTCTTCCTCCTCGCCTGGGTGGTGCTGCCGCTCGCGGTGCTCGGCCGGGAGCCGCGGTCGTCATGAACGCCGCGACGAGCAAGGCCACGAAGAAGGCGGCGGCCCAGCAGGTGCGCGCGCAGGAGATCGCCCTGGCGGAGCAACGCGGTGCGGCAGGAGTGCGCGACCAGCTGCGCGCGGTCGTCGAGGAGAACCGACGCGTCGTACGCGTGCGCAACCAGCAGGTGGAGGTGGTCGAGACGGCCGCGCTCGATGAGATCCTCGAGGACGAGTAGTAGGGAGTGGGTCTCGGGAGGGAGATTGGCGTGGGCCACACGGACTGGCTGCTGACCAAGTCGGAGCGGGCGAACCCGCAGACCCGGCTCGACGACCGCCACCAGGGCGACACCGCGTGGTCCGAGGGCAACCTCGTCCGCCCGCTGATCCACGGCAGCACCTACTTCGCCGAGCTCCACGAGAAGATCGAGGCCACCCAGCCGGGCGACCTGGTCCTCTTCACCGACTGGCAGGGCGACGCCGACGAGCAGCTCCTGGGCGAGCCCGGGCTCCGAGGTGGTCGAGGTGCTCGGCCGGGCCGACGAGCGCGGGGTCGACGTGCGCGGCCTGATCTGGCGCTCGCACACCGAGAAGCTCAACTTCAGCTCCGAGGAGAACCGGCTGCTCGGCCGACAGCTGCAGGCACGCGGTGCCGAGGCGCTGCTCGACATGCGCGTGCGCACGGGCGGCTCGCACCACCAGAAGCTGTTCGTGATCCGCTACCTCGGCCACCCCGAGCGCGACATCGCGTACGTCGGCGGCATCGACCTGTGCCACTCCCGTCGCGACGACGCCGAGCACCTCGGCGACCCGCAGGCGCTGGGGATGGCGCCGGAGTACGGCGACACCCCGCCGTGGCACGACGTGATGGCGGCGATCACCGGCCCGGCGGTCCACGACGTCGAGACCGTCTTCCGCGAGCGCTGGGAGGACCCGACCCGGCTCACCCGGCACCCGCTCTACTGGACGCAGGACAAGCTGCTCCGGATGGACATGACGCCGGACCCGCTGCCCGAGCAGGCGCCGCCGCCGCCCTCCCCGGAGGGTGCGACGCACGTCGTGCAGCTGCTGCGGACCTACCCCAACCTGCGCCGCGGCCGCGACTACCCCTTCGCCCGGGGTGGCGAGCGCAGCGTCGCGCGCGGCTACACCAAGGCCGTGAAGCGGGCCCGGAAGCTGATCTACATCGAGGACCAGTACCTCTGGGGCCAGCACGTCGGCGACGTCTTCACCGAGGCCCTGCACGACAACCCCGACCTGCACGTCATCGCGGTGGTGCCGCTGTTCACCGACCAGGCCGGTTTCATGGCCCGGACGCCGCAGATGCTCGGTCGCGCGCGGGCGATGCGGCAGATGACCGAGGCGGCGCCCGACCGGGTGGCGATCTACGGGATCGAGAACCACCAGGGCACGCCGGTCTACGTGCACGCCAAGGTGTGCATGATCGACGACACCTGGGCCACGATCGGCTCCGACAACTTCAACCGCCGGTCGTGGACCCACGACTCCGAGCTCTCGGCGGTCGTGGTCGATCCGTCGGCCGACGACCACAGTCCCTACGCGCGCCGGCTCCGGCTCACCCTGGCGGCCGAGCACCTCGACCGGGAGGTGGACGACGACTCCCTGCTCGAGGTGATGGACGACTGCGTGGACCCGCGCCGGCCTGTTCGCGGCGTACGCCGAGACCGCGGAGCGCCTCGACGCCTGGCACGACGGCGGCCGGATCGGCGAGCGACCACCCGGCCGGCTGCGCCGGTTGAAGCAGCCCGTGCTCAACCCGGTGACCAAGGCCGCCGTGATGGTGCCGTACCTGCTGCTGCACGACCCCGACGGGCGGCCGAAGCCGCTCAAGAAGAAGGAAGGCTTCTGACCTCTCGGGCGGCGTGACGCCGCACCCGGTCGCGGTTGCCGCAGTCAGCCGAGCTGCACCAGCGCCGGCGGTGTCCGCGGCTGGTGTCGACGTAGGCCCATCCGCAGGCCGGGTCGCTGCACCGTCGGACCGGACCGGGAGGATCGGTCAGCTGGTCGAGCAGGTCCAGGGCGATCCGGCGCGCCGGCGTACGCCCGTTCAGCGTGCTGACCTGCCATGCGGCGCGGTCCTCCAGCGACACGAGAGTGCTGTGCTGCAGCGCATCGTCGATCACGGGACGCAGGGCGTTCAGAGCCGGCAGGTCGGTGTCGGCCAGGTGCTCGGTCACGATCGCGCGCAGGGCGAGCAGCGGCGTGCGTACGTCGAGTCCCTCGAGCTCACGCGCCTCCTCGGCCGAGATCACGCCCGCCCGCCCGCACCAGACCAGGCACTCGGCCCGCCCCGAGAGGTGGTCCTCGAGCCGCGTCGCGTCGCCCCTCCAGCTCACCGTGTTGACCAGGTCGAGACAGGGCCGGCCGCCGACCAGTCGGACGGTGGCGGCGCGCGAACCCAGGGTGGACACGTCTTCATGCTAATGGCTTTACAGACATAAAGCCATTAGTTAGCGTCGGTGTCGGAGGTGGTCCCTTGTCGTCGGCCAGGAGCGAGGCAGTGCGCGCGTCGATCGCGTTGGCGTTGCCCACGGCAGCGCTGGGCGTCACGTTCGGCGTGCTCGCCGCCCCGGTGGTGGGCACGGCGGCGGCGGTGGCGATGTCCGTCGTCGTCTGGTCGGGCGCCGCCCAGTTCGGTGCGCTCACGGTGCTGACCGGTGGCGGAGGGATGGTCCTCGCCGCGAGCACCGGCCTGCTCGCCAACGCGCGCTTCCTGCCGATGGGCTTCGCCCTGGCGCCCTCGCTGACGGGTTCCCCGCTCCGTCGCTTCCTCACCGGGATGCTGATGGTCGATGCGTCCTTCGCCCTCGCCCATCGGGAGGGGGCAGGTTCGACCCGCAGGTCGTCGTCTGGTCGGCGCCCCTGCAGTACCTCGGCTGGGTGGCCGGCACCCTCGCCGGCGCCCTCGGCGCCTCGGCGCTCGTCGACCCGGAGCAGCTGGGGTTCGACGTGCTCTTCCCGGTCTTCTACCTCGGGCTGCTGGTGCCCGAGCTGCGTGGCTCCGGACGCCATCTCGCCGTGGCCGCACTGGCGGCCGCGTGGCCCTGGTGCTCGTGCCCGTGACGCCCGAAGGGGTGCCGGTGCTCGCCGCCGCCGCGACGGCCCTGGTCGGGCTCAAGGAGCCCACATGACGTGGCTCCTGGTCATCGTGCTGGCCGTGGGGACCGTCGCGCTGAAGGTGATCGGACCGCTGGTCGCCGGCGGCATCGAGCCGCCGGCGACCCTGGTGCGGGTGATCGACCTGCTGACCCCGGCCCTGCTCACCGGGCTGGTGGTCACCAGCACCTTCGCGTCCGGCCAGCACCTGGTGGTCGACGCCCGAGCCGCCGGGGTGCTGGTCGGGCTCGGGCTGCTGCTGCTCAGGGTGCCGTTGGTGGTGGCCCTGGTCGCAGCTGGCGCAGCCGTCGCCCTGATCCGGTTCGTCGGGTAGGCCGCGTCAGGGGCGGACGGGCCGGTTGCTGCGGATGGTGTGCAGCGGGTCGGAGACCTGCTTGGCAGTGGCCAGCCGCTCCCGGGTGGCGGGGCTCCACCACTTGCCGGGGTCCTCGTCGAACTCCAGGAAGTTCAGGAGGGTCCGCCCGCTGGCGACGTGGGCGACGGAGGCGGCGAGCCGGCCGAACCACATCTCGATCGGCGCGACCAGCTCGGGCACGGCCGGGATGCCGAGCGCGAACAGGTTGTAGGGCTCGGTGACCGGACCGTGGGAGCCGCGGCCCTCCCTCTCGTCGGCGAACGCCCCACCGAAGTGGCGGATCTGCACGATGGTCAGCGGCGAGCCACTGTCCGGGCCCACCATCGCGACGATGGCAGTCATCGCGTCGTCGTCGAGCTCGTCGAGCAGCCAGGAGCGCTGCATGCCCGGCATCGGGTCGGTCGGCTCGTCGGCGATCGAGCTGAGCTGGCTCAGCGGCACGTCCGCCGACGAGGTCCATGACCATCCCCGGGACGGCGCGGTACGCCGCCAGGTGCGGCTCGGCCTCCTCGGCGGACCCGATGTAGGCGACGGCCACGGACGCGAACGACTTGCCGCGGATCGGCTCGGGCAGCTCGGGCAGCGGCGGGAACTGGAGGACGTGGAACCAGGTGGTCAGCTGCTCCGGCGCGGTCTCGGTGGCCCGCTTGAAGGTGCGCAGGACCTCGTCGGTCTGCTCGATCGGCCACATGAAGCGGCCGCCGTACACCGCGGGGGCGGGGTGCAGCGCGACCTCGAGCCGGGTGATGATGCCGAAGTCGCCGCCGCCGCCGCGGACGGCCCAGAACAGCTCGGGGTCCTCGGTGGCGCTGAGCCGGCGGCAGCGGCCGAGGCCGTCGACCATCTCCACGCTGACGATGCTGTCGGCGCCGAGGCCGTAGGCACGGCCGAACCAGCTGATCCCGCCGGTGATGGTCATGCCGGTGACCGACGGGTCGGAGTTGGAGCCGCACAGGAAGGTCAGGCCGGTGCCCTCCAGGGCGGCACACAGCTCGCCGGCCTTGACGCCGGAGCCGATGGTGGCGGTACGCCGCTGCACGTCGACCTCGATCCCGTCGAGCGCACGGGTGCGCAGCAGCAGCGTCTGGTCGAGCGTGGTCAGCCCGCCGTGGCCGGTCGGCTGGGCGGTCACCTCGAAGCCGTGGTCGACGGCCCAGCGGACGGCGGCGATCACGTCGTCGGCGTCGTGGACCTCGAGGACGGCCATCGGGTGCTGCGGGATGTTGACGACCCACGGCGTACGCACGGCGTCCCAGGTGCCGTCGGCCGGGGTGTGCAGCCGGCCGACGACGCGGCGGCGCAGGTCCTCCAGCGCGTGGGTCTGGTTGCCGACCGGCGACTGGGCGCTGGTCTGGGTGGGCAGCGTCGTGGGCCGGGTACCGGGGATGGTGGTGTCGGACATGGGGGTGTTCCTCTCGGGTCGATCGGTTCGCCTTCGAACCGGTGACACGAGAGTGGGCGACCCCGCTTGCACGCCTCTTGCCGCTGACTTGCTCCTGGCTGCAGTGGGGGGTCGTCGGGAAACCTTCACCCCTACCCGAGCCGCGCCACCAGCGCCTCGGCCCGGCGCTTCCACGGCAGGCACTCCAGCCGCTCGTTGAGTACGACGGCCCGCCGGGCGTGCTCGAGGGCCCGCTCGTGGTGCTCCGGACCCAGGGCGGCGTACCCGGTCGCCAGGAAGTGGTCCACGCAGCCGAGGTGGTCGACGGTGCCGTAGGTGACCGCCTGTCCGGCGTACGCCGTGATCTGCTCGAGCGCCTCCCGGATCTCCTCGGCCGAGCCGGCCTCCGCCAGCACCAGCACGCGCAGGCAGTGGCCGGCGAGCACGGAGTACTCCATGGCGCCGGGTGGGGCCGGGTCCCCGAGCAGGGAGTACGCCGTGTCGGGGTCACCGGACTCGAGGACCGCATGGGCCACCATCGCGCGCAGGCCGGGGATGGCCCCGCGCGCCAGCTCGACCACCTCGGGGGAGACCGGCGTGCCGGGCGGGTTCCCCCGGATCGCGCTCAGGCACTCGAGCTCGAGGCCCGCGATGTAGCCGCTCAGGCGGTGCAGGGCGAACGCCGTACGGCCGAGCTCCGGCGCGTTCGGGTCCTCGAGGTCGCGCGCCCGGGCGAAGCGCCACCAGGCCAGCGGGATCTCCACCCCGGTGTGGCGCAGCGCCGCGGCCTCCTCCGCGCACTGCTGCATCGTCTCGTCCGCCTGCCGTGGCTCGAACACCTCGTAGAGCGCGGTCGCGAGCTGGAACAGCACGAACACCCGCAGCTCCCCGGTGGGCTCGTAGGAGAGCACCTCGTTGATCAGGTCCAGGCGCTGCGGCGCCCGCAGCGGTCCCCAGGTGGCGAGGATGCGCACCATCAGCACCTCGACGAGCAGGTCGCGGTCGCCGCAGGCCCGGGCCACCTCGACCGACTCGGCCCCGATCGGGTCGGCGACGGCGCTGTCCCAGCCGTAGAAGTGCTCCATCTGCAGCGCCGCCAGCAACCGGGCGCGCTCGGGGTCGGAGACGTGCCGGGTGGCCTCGGTCAGGACCGCGATGAAGTCGTCGTCCTGCACGCCGTGCTCGCGCCAGGACCACACCCCGGCGCCGTTGTAGATCGCCGCCGCGTGCGCGACCAGGTCCCAGCGGCCGAGGTGGTGCCCGATGCGGACTGCCTCCTCGACCTCGGTGCGGGCGTCGACGGTGCGCGCCAGCCGGAGCAGGGCGGCCGCGGCCCCGCACTTGGCCTCGATGGTGGTGGCGGACCCGGCCGGGGCGTCGCCCTCGACCTGGCGCCAGAGCTCGAGCGCCTCGGCGTGGGCGTATCGCGACTCGGCCACGGCCGCGGCCCGGGCCAGCCACGCGCACGCGCGCGCGGCATGGTCGGGTCCGAGCGGGGCGGCCAGGTGGGCGTGGTGCGCGATGGCGGTGGTGGCATCGGCTCCGTGGGTCCCGTGCGCCTCGATGATCCGGCCGGCCCGGTCGTGCAGCCGCATCCGGCGGGCGGCGCTGACCTCGGCGTACAGGCTCTCGCGGGCGAGCGCGTGCACGAACGCGTAGCCGGCCTCGTGCTCCTCGACCAGGCCGCTGGTCATCGCGAGGTCGAGCTGGTCGAGGCAGTCGTCGACCGGGTACGCCGGCGAGCTCGGCGACCACGTCGGGGTCGACGTACCTCCCGAGCACCGCCGCCGAGGTCAGCGTGCCGACGACGGCTTCGGGCAGCCGCCGGACCCGCTGGCGCAGCACGTCGCGGACGCCGTCGGGGACCGGCAGCGTGGTGGGGTCGACGTGCTCGAGGTCGGGTACGCCGGCGAGCTGGCGGGCGTACTGCAGCACGAAGAACGGGTTGCCGCCGGTGATGTCGCCGACGAACTCGCCGAGCTGCGGGTCGTGCTCACCCACCGACGCCGTCAGCAGCGCGTCGACCGAGGCGTCGTCGAGCCCGTCGAGCCGCAGCCGCTCGGCGCCGGACTGGGCGAGGACGGCGAGCGTGTCCACGAGGGCGTCGCTCGTCTGCGCCTCGGTCGTACGACGGGTGCAGAGCACGGCCACCGGCATCGGCACCCCGGAGGTCGCGAGGTGCCGGAGCAGCTGGAGCGAGGTCGCGTCGGCCCAGTGGATGTCCTCGAGCACGAGCAGCAGGGGACACGCGACGCCGATCCGGCAATCAGCTCGACGACCGCGTCGAACATCCGCAGCCCGGTGCCGGCTCCGGACCGCGTGTCGGCGACCTCGCCCTCCAGCAGCGGCACCAGCAACGGGTCCACCTCGGTGCCCTCACGTGAGCGCCCGCACGATCCCCAGCCAGGGCCACAGCGCCGGGGCGTAGTCGTCCTCGTGGCACCGACCGACCAGCACCCGCATGCCACGCGCGGTGCGCCGCCTCGCCGAGGTCGGTCACGAGTCGCGACTTGCCGATGCCGGGCTCGCCGGCGACCAGCAGGAACCGCGGTGGGCTCGTCGCGCCGGCCTCGTCGAGCAGGGTGAGTGCCTGCTCGAGGATCCCGCCACGACCCACGGTCCCGGCCTGCGACGGCTGCGTCCGGAGCGGTGCACTCGCGGGACCCGTCGGCCGCACCACGGTCGGCGCCGTCAGTGACGGGTCCTGCCGCAGCACGGCCTCCTCGAGGCGGCGGATCTCCTCCGACGGGTCGACGCCGAGCTCGTCGGCCAGCCGCTCGCGCAGCCGGCGCAGCGTCTCCAACGCGTCGGCCTGGCGCGAGCACTGGTACTGCGCCAGCGCCAGCAACGACCACATCCGCTCGCGGTACGGATGCTTCGGCGCGAGCTCGGCCAGCCCGCGCAACGCCTCGTCCGGGCGACCGAGGTCGAGCAGGGCACGGGCGCGCACCTCCTCCAGCGTGAGCAGCAGCTCCTCGAGCCGGCCGGTCTCGCTGAGCACCGCGGGGGCGTCGCAGTCGGCGTACGGCGAGGCCGTCCACATCTCCCGGGCCTCGTCCGCGAGACGCAGCCGCTCCGCAGCGGTGTCGGCCGCCAGTGCCTGCCCGGCCACCGACTCGAAGCTCCACGTGTCGACGTCGGCATGCTTCGGCCCGCAGGGAGTAGCCCGCGGCCGTGCTGACCAGGCGCGAGCCGGTGCGCGCCCGTCGGCCGGGTTCGAGCTGCGAGCGCAGCCGCGAGACCGCGACCTGGAGCGAGGCGAGCGTCTGGCCCGGTGCCTCGTCGCCCCAGACCTCGGCGACCAGCCGCTCGGCGGCCACCGGTGCACCGTGGGCGGCGAGGAGCACGGAGAGGACGGTCCGCTCGCGACGCCGGGTGAGTGGCACCTCGACCTCGTCCACCGAGACCGCCATCGCGCCGAAGGCGGCGTACTGCACGCTCACGCCGGTCATGCTAGGTCGCCGTCGCGGATCCGGGCCGGTTCTGCCGCGCCCGTGGTGGTGCCGATCTGGACCGCCGGACCTCGCTGCTTGACCCGGCGGCAAGGATGGGCGCATGACAGACGTGGAGGTCCGGAAGAACGCCGACGAGCACCAGTACGAGGCGTACATCGACGGCGAGCGGGTCGGCTTCGCGCAGTACCAGCTCACCGACCATCTCGTGGTGTTCACCCACACCGAGGTCGAGGACAAGTGCGAGGGGATGGGCGTCGGTTCGGCCCTCGCGCGCGCAGCGCTGGACGACGTACGCGCCGAGGGCACGCGCAAGGTGCTGGCGCAGTGCCCCTTCATCAAGGGCTGGATCGGCCATCACGCGGACTACCGCGACCTGCTGTACCGCGCACCGCGGAGCACCGCCCGCGACTGACCGGCCACAGGTCGGCGACGTGTTCACGATGAACATGGAGGGCGACCACATGGGCGGGGAGTACCAGACCGAGAACCACGTCGTCGGGTACGACGAGAACAAGCTGATCGCCTGGCAGACCGCTCCCGCGGGCCAGGAGCCTCCGGGCTGACCGAGTCGGGGACTGGCGCTACCGTGCTCGCCATGAGCGACTCAGGTCATCTCGGGCACGTCGACGTCGCCGTCGTCGGTGCCGGTCTCTCCGGCATCGGCGCGGCGTACCGCCTGCGCACGGAGTGCCCCGACCGGACCTTCGCCGTCCTCGAGGCACGCGACTCGATCGGCGGCACCTGGGACCTGTTCCGCTACCCGGGTGTCCGGTCGGACTCCGACATGTTCACCCTCGGCTACCAGTTCAAGCCGTGGACCGCGGACAAGTCGATCGCCGACGCCGAGACCATCCTCGGCTACATCCACGAGACGGTCGCGGAGTTCGACCTCGAGCAGCACATCACCTACAGCACGAAGGTCGTCGGCGCCGACTGGTCGACCGAGCGGGCCCACTGGACACTCACGCTGGAGACCCCGGACGGTCCGCGCACGATGACGTGCGGATTCCTCTACGCCTGCGCCGGCTACTTCGACTACGACCGCGGGCACACCCCGGAGTTCCCCGGCATCGAGGACTTCTCGGGCGAGGTCGTGCACCCGCAGTTCTGGCCCGAGGACCTGGTGTACGACGACCAGCGGGTCGTGGTCATCGGCAGCGGCGCGACCGCCGTGACCCTGGTGCCGGCGATGGCCGAGCGGGCCGCTCACGTGACCATGCTCCAGCGCAGCCCGACCTGGATCGGAGCCCTCCCCGGACGCGACAAGCTCGCCGACACCCTGCGCGCGAAGCTGCCCGCCCCGCTCGCCCACCGGGTCATCCGGACCAAGAACATCCTGTTCACGCTGGGCTTCTACACCTACTGCCAGCGCTTCCCCGACCGCGCCCGCAAGCTGCTCCTCGGGTTGACCACCCGTCATCTCCGCGGTGACCGGAAGCTGGTCGAGGAGCACTTCACCCCGACCTACGACCCGTGGGACCAGCGGTTCTGCGCCGTACCCGACGCCGACCTGTTCCGCACCATCCGCCACGGCGACGCCGAGGTGGTCACCGACCACGTCGACTCCTTCGTGCCCGAGGGCATCCGGCTGAGGAGCGGCCGCGTGCTCGAGGCCGACGTGGTCGTGACCGCGACGGGGCTGACCCTGAAGCCGTTCGGTGGGATCGCACCGTCCGTCGACGGTGAGCCGGTCGACCTGCACGAGCAGTTCGTCTGGCAGGGCGCGATGCTCACCGGCCTCCCCAACTTCGCGGTGTGCATCGGCTACACGAACGCGTCGTGGACCCTGCGCGCCGACCTGACCCACCGGCTCGTCTGCCGGGTGCTGAACCACCTGTCGCGACACGACCTGGCCGCGGCCGTTCCGATGCCCCGTGGCGAGCTCGAGGAGCGACCGCTGCTCGACCTGACGTCGGGCTACATCCAGCGCGCCATCGACCAGTTCCCCCGGCAAGGTGACCGCGGCCCGTGGCGAGTGAGGCAGAACTACCTGCTCGACTCGGTGACCACCCTGCACCGCGGGCTCGCCGGCTCGATGGAGTTCACCCCGATGTCCGCCGTACGACGAGAGCAGACCCGGGCCACCGCCGGTTGAGCCGGTCGAGACCTCGCCGATCGACACCCCACCTCAGGCGCCCCGCTTGCGCGCCACCCAGATCTCCTCGCTCGGCCACTGCCGGGCCCACTCGGGCGTCACGAAGAACGCGTCCTTGGCCTCGGCGCCGTCGGGGGCCCGCAGCTCGATCAGGTCCTCGACCTCGAACCCGTTGGCACGCAGCAGCCGGATCCAGTCACCGTGGGCGAGGTGGAACTCGACGGAGTCGTCGTCGGGCCACTCGAACCGATGCATCCCGAAGGTCGGGCGCAGCAGTCGGTCGCTCGCGGGGACGTCCTCCTCGTCCGGCGCGCAGAGCATCAGCACGTAGCCATTGGTCAGGAACAGCAGCCGACCACCCGGTCGCAGCAGACGGGCTGCCTCGGGGACCCAGGCGTGCGGATCGGCCCAGAGACAGGCGCCGTACTCCGAGATCGCCAGGTCGAACGAGCCGTCGGGGTAGGGGACGTGCTCGGCGTTACCGAGCAGCAACGGGAACTCGAGTCCGTGCTCGCGCTGCAGCCGGGCCGCCGTCTCGAGCTGCTGCGGGGAGTTGTCGATGGCGACCGGCCGGGCACCGCGCCGGGCCAGCCAGGCGGAGACGTACGCCGTGCCGCAGCCGAGCTCGATGACGTCGAGGCCATCGACCCCGTCGAGCAGTCGTAGCTCCGACTCGGGCACGTCCCAGATGCCCCAGGACGGCTCGGCTGCCGCCCAACCGCGCTCGCCGGCGGCGACGTACCCCGCCGCCAGCTCGTCCCAGTGGGCCCGGTTGCGCACGGCGTGCTCGGGCAGATCGTGCTGGTCGCTCATCGGCGGAGGGTATCGCCGTCCACTCGACCCCGGGACGTCATACGAATCGTGCGCTCAAGGCCACCATTCGTATGACGCAAGGCGCCGGCCCGGCCGCCCCCCGTGAGACAGCCGCATAACCCGAGACCGCCGTCAGGCCGTTTTACGGCACATGTCCACCAAGCGACCCCTCATCGCCGCTGCCCTGACGCTCGGGCTCGTGCCCGGCCTGCTGTCCGTCGTCGTGCCGTCGGTGACGCGGCGGGGCGCAGGCGGCCGCGCCGAAGTACAGCGCCACCATCACGCGCACCGAGCACGGCATCCCGCACATCAGCGCGAAGGACTTCGGGTCGCTCGGCTTCGGTTCCGGGTACGCCGCCGCGGGCACCTCGATCTGCACGCTGGCCGACACCGTGCTGACCGCGCGTGGACAGCGCTCGCGCTACCTCGGCCCCACCGGGAAGTACGACGACCAGGTCTCGATGACCGGCACCAACCTGCAGGTCGACACGCTCGTCACCGACCTGCACGACCGCAAGGTCGTCGAGAAGCTGCTCGCCTCGCAGGCCGGTCCGGGCACCCAGGCCCGCCAGATGGTCGACGGGTACGCCGCCGGGGTGAACGCCTGGCTGAAGAAGATCGGCGGCGCCTCGAAGATCACCGACCCGAGCTGCAAGGGCGCGGCGTACATCAAGCCCGACGCCACCGGCCTGGACATCTGGTACGGCGTCTACCTCGCCAACCTGATCGCCTCCACCGGCCACTTCCTGCCGCAGATCACCGAGGCGACGCCGCCGAGCGCGAGCGACCCCGGCATCCCGGAGCTCCCCGTCAGCGCGAGCTTCCAGAAGGCGCCGTCGCAGCTGCCCGACAAGAACAAGCTGATGGCCGCGCTCGGCAAGGACCCGAAGTCGCCGTTCGGCTCCAACGCGACCGCGATCGGCGGCGACGACACGACGACCGGCCGCGGCATGGTGCTCGGCAACCCGCACTTCCCGTGGCGCGGGCGCTACCGGTTCACCCAGCAGCAGCTGACGATCCCCGGCCAGTACGACGTCGCCGGCGCCAGCCTGATCGGCTCGCCGGTCGTGAACATCGGCTGGAACAAGGACGTCGCCTGGAGCCACACCGTCTCGACGGCCTACCGGTTCACGCCGTACGAGTACCAGACGCTGCCTACATCTTGGGGGGCAGCCCGACCTCCTACCTGACCACCGACGGCGTCAAGCAGCTCGACAAGCGCGACGTGAAGGTGACGGTGAAGAACGTCGACGGCTCGCTGTCGACGGTGACCAAGAACCTCTACCGGACCGACCAGGGCTACGTGCTCGACGACCCGGCCACGCTGATGAACTGGACGCCCACCAGCTTCTTCGCGATCCGCGACGCCAACGGCGAGCAGCTGCGCACGGTCGACACCTTCCTCGACATGGGCAAGGCCACCGGCGTACGCGACCTGCTCGCGCGCCAGGACAAGGCCGGCGGCATGCCGTGGGTGAACACCACGGCCGCCGACCGTGCCGGCAACGCGTTGTACGCCGACCACTCGGTCGTGCCCAACGTCTCCAACGCCCTCGCGCAGAAGTGCATGACCCCGATCGGTCGGGTGCTCTTCCAGGTGGCCGGGCTCCCGGGTCTCGACGGCACCCGCGCGACCGGCGACTGCCAGTGGGGCACCGACACCGACGCCCAGCGCCCCGGCATCCTCGGGCCGAAGAACCTGCCCGCGACCGTACGGCGCGACTGGACGATGAACGCCAACGACTCCTACTGGCTGCCCAACCCGGCCCAGAAGCTCGAGGGCTTCGCGCGCATCATCGGCTGCGAGAAGTGCCAGCGCACGCTGCGCACGCGGATGGTCGACCGCTACGTCATCGACGCGCCTGGCGAAGGGCAAGATCAGCCCGACCACCCTGCGCGGCTTCGAGCACCAGAACCGCGTGATGGGCGCCGAGGTGATGAGCGAGAACGACGACCTGGTCAAGGTCTGCGAGGCCGCCGACGGCGGCGACGCCTGCCCGGTGCTCGCGGCGTGGGACAAGCACTCGAACGTCGGGAGCCGCGGCAACCAGATCTTCGAGGAGTTCGTGACCCGGCTGCCGACGCTGCCGCTGGTCGGCACCGAGGCCTACTGGCAGGTGCCGTTCGACGAGAACGACCCGGTGAACACGCCGCGCGACCTCAACGAGAACAACCCGCAGGTGGTGCAGGCGATGAAGGACGCGATCGCCGACCTGCGCAGCCGGAACGTCCCGATGAACGCCACCTGGGGCTCGCTCCAGGTCGCCGGGCGACACGGGTGCCCCGCCGATCGCGCTGGGTGGCGGGCTCGGCGACGAGGCCGGCAACGCCAACGCGCTGGCCTCGCGCAACCCGGTGACCAACAGCGACAAGTACAAGCCGGTCACCTACGGCTCCTCGCACATCCAGGCGATCTCGTTCCTCGACGGTGGCGCCGTGGACACGAAGACGATCCTCACCTACGGCCAGTCCGAGGACCCGACCTCGCCGTGGTCGAAGGACCAGACCGCGCTGTTCGGCCAGAAGCAGTGGGTCAGCTTCCCGTTCACGCCCGCCCAGATCGGCAGCCAGCAGATCTCGAAGCTGACGGTCACCGGCTAGGACACCAGCTCGGCCACCAGCCGCTCGACCCGGCGGCGGATCTCGTCGCGGACCGGCCGGACGGCCTCGAGGGGCTGGCCGGCCGGGTCGTCGAGGACCCAGTCCTCGTAGCGCTTGCCCGGGAAGAACGGGCACTCGTCGCCGCAGCCCATCGTGACGACCACGTCGGAGGCCTGCACCGCCTCGGGGGTGAGCACCTTCGGCTGCGCGGCGGCGATGTCGATCCCCACCTCGGCCATCGCCTCGACCGCGACCGGGTTGATCCCGTCGGCGGGCTGCGACCCGGCGGAGAGTACGTCGATCCGGTCGCCGGCCAGGTGCTGGAGGAAGCCGGCCGCCATCTGTGAGCGGCCGCGTTGTGCACGCAGACGAACAGCACGGTGGGTCTCATCGCGACCACCTCCGGGACCGGGTCGGCGAAGAGGAACCGGACGAGGCCGAGCGCGAGCACGCCGCCGACCAGCTGCATCAGCACGAACATCGGCACCGACGCCGGGGCGATGCCGGCGAAGGTGTCGGAGAACATCCGGGCGACGGTGACGGCCGGGTTGGCGAAGCTGGTCGAGCTGGTGAACCAGTACGCCGCCATGATGTAGCCGCCCACCGCGTAGGCGACCGTCTCGGATCGACCGCTGCGCAGGCAGCCGAAGACGACGAGGACGAGGCCGATCGTGGCGACCACCTCGCCCAGCCAGACTCCAGCCCCGGTCCGCTCGTGGGTGGAGAAGGACACCGCGTCGAGGTCGAACATCAGGTTGGCCACGACCACGCCGATCAGGCCGCCGAGGAGCTGCGCGCCGGCGAGGGTCACGGCGGTGCGGGTGCCGATCAGCCCCAGAGCCCGCTCGACCAGCGTGACCACCGGGTTGAACGACGCCGACACCGGCTGCAGCGCCAGGATCAGCGCGACCAGGGCGGCGCCCGGTGACGAGGCTGTTCTCCAGCAGCTGCAGACCGACGTCGTCGGGACTGAGCCGTTGGGCGGCGATGCCGGAGCCCGACGACGGCCATCACCAGGAAGGCCGTGCCGACCAGCTCGGCGCCGGCCCGACGGACGAGATCGGTCACCCGGTGACGCCACCGAGCAGGGCGCTCAGGTCGGCCAGCGCCTCGGCGCGCACGCGGTAGTAGACCCAGACGCCCCGCTTGCTCCGGTCGAGCAGGCCGACCTCGTGGAGCACCTTGAGGTGGTGGCTGATCGTCGGCTGCGAGAGGTCGAAGGCGTCGTTGAGGTCGCAGACACACGCCTCCTGGTCGGCGTACGACGCGACGAGGGAGAGCAGCCGCAGCCGCACGGGGTCGGCCAGCGCCTTGAGCAGCGGCGCGATGCGGGCCGCCTCGTCGGCGCCGAGCGGCTGCTTGAGCAGCGGTGAGCAGCAGGCGACCTGCTCGGTGGGGGTGAGCAGCGTCAGAGACTTCGACATGCATCTATATTGACAGACATCAATGTCACGTGGCAAGCTCCAGACATCGACATCATCAATATCTTTCGCTGCGAAGGAGAATCCCATGTCACGCCTCCAGCTCGCCCTCAACGTCGACGACCTCGAGCAGTCGATCGCCTTCTACACCGGCCTCTTCGGCACCGAGCCCGCCAAGGTCAAGCCCGGCTACGCCAACTTCGCCGTCGCCGACCCGGCGCTGAAGCTGGTGCTGATCGAGAACCCCGGCCACGGCGGCTCGATCAACCACCTCGGCGTCGAGGTCGCCGACACCGACACCGTCGACGCCGAGCAGAGCCGGCTGGCCGAGGTCGGCCTCGCCTCGGTCGACGAGCGCGACAGCACCTGTTGCTACGCCCGCCAGGACAAGTTCTGGGTCGAGGGCGCTCCCAACGGCGAGCAGTGGGAGATCTACACCGTGCTCGAGGACGCCGAGTCCTTCGGCCCGTCTCCCCCGACGACCACACCATGTCGACGCCCGCCACGACCACGCCCTGCTGCGCCTAGTTCGCCGACCGGGCACTCGACGTACGCAGAAATGCGCCGACCGGGCACTGGATGTACAGGTCATGTGCATCCAGTGCCCGGTCGGCGTCGTGCAGCGTGCCTCCACTGCCCGGTCGGCGGCTTCGGCGACTGCCGGGCACGTCCGCCCGGGCGAGTGACTCACGACCTGGTCGCGGCGACGACCTTGTAGCGGATGAACGCCGGGAACGCGACGGCCGCGATGACCGTGCCGACCACCACGAGCAGGCCGCCGCCGGCAGCGGTGGCGGCCGCACCGATCGACGCGGCCACGGCACCGTGCGCGACGTCGGCGACCCGGGGACCGCCCACGACGACGACGGTGAACACGCCCTGCAGCCGGCCGCGGACGGCATCGGACGCCGCGCTCTGCAGCATGCTCGTGCGGAAGGCCGCCGAGGCCATGTCGGCGGCGCCACCGATCACCAGCATCAGTACGGCGGCCGCCAGCATCGGCCACTTCCAGGTGTCGGCCAGGGCCACGGCGATGCCGAAGCCGAACATGGCCAGACCCCAGACGATCACCGACACCAGCACGGCCAGTCCCTGGCGCGAGACCCGCGAGACCCAGCCGGAGAAGACGCCACCGAGCACCGCGCCGATCGGGATGCCGGCGAAGAGCAGCGCGAACGCGATCCCGCCGCTCTCCGGTCCGCCGAAGTCCACGTGCGCGATCTCGGGGAACAGCGCGCGGGGCATGCCGAAGACCATCGCGATGATGTCGACGAGGAAGGACATCAGCAGCACCGGCTGGCCCTTCAGGTACCTCAGCCCGTCGATCACCGCCCTGAACCCGAGAGCTCCCGGTGGTGCCCTCGATCGGCAGCGGCGGCAGGGACAGCACCGCGAAGAGCGTCGGGATCAGCGTGAGCGTGTCGATCAGGTAGAGCCACGGGAACCCGAACACCGGGATCAACGCCCCCGCGATCAGCGGACCGCCGATCGCGCCGGCCTGCATCACGGTCATGTTCAGCGAGTTGGCGGCCGGCAGCAGGTTCAGCGGCAGCAAGCCGGGGGAGTACGGCGCTCCGGGTCGGCTGGTTGACCGCGAAGAACGCCTGCTGCACCGAGAACAGTCCGAGCAGCAGCCACACGTTGGTGGCCCCGCTCCACGCCTGCAGCCAGAACAGCGCGCTGGTGACGATCAGCCCGATCGTCGTGCAGATCAGCAGGGTGCGCCGGTCGATGACGTCGGCGAGCGCACCGCCCCAGAGCCCGAAGACGACGAGCGGGACGAGGCCGAAGACACCGGTCAGGCCGACGTACGCCGAGGAGCCGGTCATGCGCGTAGATCTGCGCCGGGACCGCCACCACGGTGAGCTGGGCGCCGACGACCGTGACGATGTTGGCGGTCCAGAGCCGCCGGAAGTGCCGGTTGCGCAGCGGCCGGGTGTCGGCGAGGAAAGGACCTCAAGAGCCGTCGACGAGCGCGCGCACCTGCTCCACGCTGCCGCAGCCCTCGTCGAGCATCCGGTTGCGCTCGCCCAGCCAGGCAGCGCCCAGCCGGGCACGGTCCTCCTCCGAGACGTCCTCGCGCGCGGGGTTGAGGATGTCGCGCTCCTCCTCGTCGAGGTGGTGCAGGAGCGTCTCGCTGAACTCGTGCAGGTTCTCGCTGAAGTCCTCGTCGTAGAGCTCGGTGGCCTCGAGCAGCGGGAGCAGGGTCTCGTAGCCCTCGTCGTGCTCCTTCTTGCCGTGCTCGGCCTCCTCCTCGTCGATCGCGTCCTTGCGCTCGAGCTGGGGGTAGACCTGGCTCTCCTCGGCCTCGCCGTGCGCGACCAGCAGCTCGGCCATCTGCTGGCGCAGGGCGTCGCGGTCGTTCTGCTCGTTGCGCAGCTCGCGCAGCAGCGGACTCGAAGAGCCGGTGGTCCTCGAGGATCATCTCGACGACGTCGCCCCGCTCGGGCCGCGGGATCGAGGAGGAGTTGGGGTTGGCCATGACTTGAATGTATCCAGATTTCGCGCGGCCAATCGAACGGGGTGTCGATCGCCGGGACCGGTGGCTACCTTCGTCTCCATGACGCCCGAGGAGATGCTCGAGCACTGCCTCGCCCTGCCCGGGGCGTGGCCGGACAACCCGTGGGACCACGAGCACCCGGTCGTGAAGGTGCACGACAAGATCTTCGCCTTCATCGGCGGCGACGGTGTCGGCGTCAAGTCCGGGCCCACCCGCGAGGTCGCCGACGAGTGGCTGGACCGCTACCCCGACGACGCCAGCGTGATGGCCTACATCGGCCGGTCCGGCTGGAACGACCTCCGCTTCGACGGCGCGATCGACGACGAGGAGCTGCGCGAGGCGGTCGAGGAGTCCTACCGGCTCGTGGTCGGCAAGCTGGCCAAGAAGCACCGCCCGCCCGGCTGGGAGGGCTGATCCACCTCTCCGCATCTGCGGAGACATCGGTGACACCGAGCCGCGGATGCGGCTAGGGTCCGGCTGTGGCGACGTACCGGATCAAGCATGCTGCCGAGCTGCTCGGCGTCAGTGACGACACCGTGCGCCGCTGGGCCGACTCCGGGCGGTTGCGTACGACGACCCAGGACTCGCGCCAGGTCGTCGACGGCGAGGAGCTGGCCCGGCTCGCCCAGGAGCTGGCCAGCACCGGCGAGCACCACGAGCCGGGCCCGGTCGTGCAGGCCTCGGCGCGCAACCGGTTCGTCGGCCTGGTCACCCGGGTCGTGCGCGACACCGTGATGGCGCAGGTCGAGATCCAGGCCGGTCCGCACCGCGTCGTCTCGCTGATGAGCCGCGAGGCCGCCGACGAGCTCGCGCTCGAGCCCGGCGTCCTCGCCATCGCCGCCGTGAAGTCGACCAACGTCGTGGTCGAGCTCCCCGAGAAGCCCTGAACCACCCGCAGAGACCGGAGAAGACATGAGACTGCGCCCCCTGGCCGCCGCGGCTGCCGCCACCGCCCTGGCCCTGACCTCGCTCGCCGCGTGCGGGAGCGACGACAGCAGCGGCGGCGCGAAGAAGGACGTCACCCTCCAGGTCTTCGCCGCGGCCTCGCTGACCGAGTCGTTCACCGAGCTCGGCAAGCAGTTCGAGAAGGACCACCCCGGCACCAAGGTCGAGTTCAACTTCGGGCCCAGCTCCGGGCTCGTGGAGCAGATCGACGAGCGGCGCACCGGCCGACGTGTTCGCCTCGGCCAGCCCGAGCAACATGGACACGCTGGTCTCGAGCGGCGACGCCAAGGACCCGCAGGACTTCGCGACCAACAGCATGGAGATCGCCGTACCCCCCGACAACCCGGCGCAGATCGCCGCGCTGGGTGACCTCGCCGGGCAGGGCGTCAAGGTCGCTCTCTGCCAGCCGCAGGTCCCGTGTGGCAAGGTGGCCGCCGAGGTCTTCGCCAACGCCGGCCTCACCGTGAAGCCCGCCAGCGAGGAGGTCGACGTGAAGTCGGTGCTGACCAAGGTCCAGCTCGGCGAGGTCGACGCCGGCATGGTCTACGTGACCGACGTGCAGGCCGCGGGCGACAAGGTCAAGGGCGTCGAGATCCCGGACACCCAGAACGCCTCCACCAGCTACCCGATCGCCGCCCTCGAGGGCTCCAAGCACCAGAAGGAGGCCGCCGAGTTCGTCGACCTGGTGCTCTCCGACGACGGTGCCAAGGTGCTCGAGGAAGCCGGTTTCGCCAAGCCCTGATGCCCCGACCAGCAGCGCACGCCCGTGGCCCCTGGGTGTCCCGGCCTGCATTCGGCGCGCTGCTGCTCGTCGTACCGCTCGTCGGGCTGCTCGTCCGCGCGCCGTGGGGCAGCCTCGGCCGGATCCTGCGCACCCCGGAGGTCCTCGACGCGCTCTGGCTCTCGCTGTTCTCGGCGAGCCTGGCCGTGCTGATCTCCCTGGTGCTCGGCGTCCCCCTGGCCTGGGTCCTGGCGCGGTCGTCGATGCCGGGGATCCGGCTGCTGCGGGCGCTGGTGACGCTGCCGCTGGTGCTGCCCCCGGTGGTCGGTGGCGTCGCCCTGATCCTCGTGCTCGGGCGCAACGGCCTGATCGGCCAGTACCTCGACGAGTGGTTCGGCATCACGCCTGTTCGCCACGACCGCTGCGGTCGTCATCGCCGAGACGTTCGTGGCGATGCCGTTCCTGGTGATCGCGGTGGAGGGTGCCTTCCGCTCCGCGGACCAGGGGTACGACGAGGCGGCGGCCACCCTCGGGGCGAGCCGACTCACCGTCTTCCGCCGGGTGACGCTGCCGTTGATCCGACCGGCGCTGCTGGCCGGGTCGGTGCTGTGCTGGGCCCGCGCCCTCGGTGAGTTCGGCGCGACCGTCACCTTCGCGGGCAACCTGCAGGGCGACGACGCGCACGATGCCGTTGGCCGTCTACCTCGAGATGGAGACCGACCCGGACGCCGCCATCGCGCTCTCGCTGGTGCTCCTGGTCGGTCTGCGTGGCGGTGCTGTTCGCCCTGCGCGGCCGGTGGGTCGGGGCCGGAGCCTCGGCATGAGCACCGGCCATGCAGTTCGGCGACCTGCGCTCCGACGGTCTCCACTTCGAGGGCACCGTCCGCCGCGGCGGCTTCGAGCTGGACGTCGCCTTCGAGGTCCGTCCGGGCGAGGTGCTCGGCGTGCTCGGACCCAACGGCGCCGGCAAGTCGACCCTGCTGCGCGCCGTCGCCGGGCTCGAGGAGCTGAGCACCGGCGCGGTCGGTGTGGGCGTGCACGCCTGGCAGCAGCCGGGCCTCTTCGTGCCCGCGGAGCAGCGGCGGGCCGGCGTCGTCTTCCAGGACTACCGCCTGTTCCCGCACCTCGACGTGCGCGACAACGTCGGCTTCGCGTCCCGGTCCGCCGGCAGTGGACGGGCCGCGTCGCGGGCCCACGCGCAGGAGTGGCTCGACCGTCTCGGGCTCGCTGGTCTGGCCCACCGCAAGCCGCACCAGCTCTCCGGAGGCCAGGCCCAGCGGGTGGCGCTGGCTCGCGCCCTCGCCCTCGAGCCCGAGGTGCTCCTGCTCGACGAGCCGATGGCGGCGCTCGACGCCGGTGCCCGGATCGACGTGCGCACCTTCCTGCGGGCCCACCTCGCCGACTTCGCCGGCCCGGTCGTGCTCGTCACCCACGACCCCCTCGAGGCGATGGTGCTGGCCGACCGGCTGATGGTGCTCGAGGCCGGCCGGCTGGTGCAGCAGGGGACCCCGGCGGAGGTGGCCCGCCGCCCCGCCTCGCCGTACGTCGCCCGGCTGGTCGGCCTCAACCTCTGGACCGGCACGCTCGACGACGAGGGTTGGGTCGGCGCTCGACGGACGGAGGACGCCTCGCCGTGACCACCGACGCACCCCGTCGGCCCGGTGCTCGTCTCGATGCGGCCCAGCGCGATCACCGTGCACACCGAGCACCCCGAGCACACCAGCACCCGCAACGTCTGGCTCGGCCGGGTCGCGTCGATGGAGGTGCTCGCCGACCGGGTGCGGCTGCAGGTCACGGGTGCGCCCTCCGCCCTGGTGGACGTCACGCCGGCCGCGGTGGCCGAGCTCGAGCTGGAGGTCGGGCGCGAGGTCTGGCTCTCGGCGAAGGCGACCGAGGTGGACGCTTACGCCGACCCCGGTCACGTCGTCAACCCCTGACCTCCGAGAGCGCACGATCGGCTGACCGCGTGACGATCACCGACGGTTGTCGTGGGATCATGCGATGTCCGTCGGACTCAAGAACCTGGGAACGACCCTCTGGCACGACAAAGAGGAATGCTCGGTATGCCCACCCCGTTTCCACCCGAACTGCTCGCCACCTTCCGCACCATGGCGGAGATCGTCTACTCGGGAGAGTCCTACGACTCTGTCTACGACGCGGTCTGCGCCAGCGCCGTCAAGCTCGTCGACGGCTGTGACCACGCCTCGCTGATGCTCCGTCGCTCGGGCCGGGTCCAGACCGTGGCCGCCTCCGACGAGGTCGCCGCCCGGATCGACGAGTTCGAGAAGCAGCTGGGCGAGGGCCCCTGCCTCGACGCGATCGACGACGACGAGCCCGACCAGCACATCTGCTCCGACCTCACCGAGGGCAGCCAGTGGCCCGAGCTCGCCCGGCTGATCATGGCCGAGACCGAGGTCCGCGGCATGGCCGGCTTCCGCCTGCGCCAGGACGGTCACCGGGTCGGGGCCCTCAACGTGTTCAGCGACACGGCCGGCGCGTTGACCGACCACTCGCTCGAGCAGGCGATCATGCTCACCGCCTTCGCCTCGGTGACCCTGGCCGCGCTCGAGCGTGGCGAGGAGGCGACCACGCTGCGACGGGGGCTGGAGAGCAACCGCGAGATCGGCAAGGCGGTCGGCCTGCTGATGGCGATGCACAACATCGACGACGACCGCGCCTTCGAGATGCTGGCCAAGGTCTCCCAGGAGATGAACGTGAAGGTCGCCGAGGTCGCCGCCCAGGTGGTGGCGCACCACCGCCCCAAGGACGAGCTGACCCCCTCCCCGGCAGCGTCGTCCCACGAAGTGGGCGGCCCGGTGTGATTCGGCGACGGTTGGGGGTACATCCACGTCGGAGGTCGAGACACCGGCCGCCGCGACTGTGCGGCGAACGCCAGGCGGGCCTCTCGGACACGCTCCGCGTGGATCCCGAAGGCGTCCGCCGCACGACCGTGACACCAACCGATCCACACCGAGGAGTGCGCCATGGGCACCGAAGACAAGGCCGGCAACAAGGCCGAAGAGCTCAAGGGCAAGGTCAAGGAGACCACCGGCAAGGCGACCGGCGACGAGTCGCTCGAGACCGAGGGCAAGGCCGACCAGAGCAAGTCCTCGCTCAAGCAAGCAGCCGAGAACGTCAAGGACGCCTTCAAGGGCTGAGCACAAGGTTGAGGTCCCTCTCGGGCGACCTCGTGGTGACCTGTGTCGCGCCGGCGGCCCCATTCCGCCGTCGGCCGACCGGCGCGGCACAGACCAGACCGTCAATCCCCCCGGCAGCACGCCGGGGGGATTTGTCTGCCTCCACGCGCTCGTGGTCGGATCGTGCCCATGCGTCTCGCTGACCTCCGCAGGACCCCGGGTCCGGTCGTGGCCCTCGCGCTCCTCCTCGCCGTCTCGCTCTCGGGCTGCAGCATCCCCGGGTTCGGCCCGGATCCCGACGACGCCCTCGGCGACCTCGCCGCCGCTGTCTCGAAGGGCAAGCTCACCGGGGTCGAGATCGCGGGCGGCGCCGATGCGACCAAGCAGGCCGCCACGTCGTACGCCGAGATCACCCGCGGCATGGACGGCGACGCCACCGTCTCGGCCGGCGACGTGTCCGCCGACGGCGACGACGCCACCGGCAAGCTGGCCTGGAAGTGGCAGGTCGGGGAAGAGACCTGGTCCTACGACACCACGGTCAAGCTCACCAAGGGCGAGACCGCCGACGGCGACGGCTGGCTGGTCCGGTGGAGCCCGACCCTGGTCGAGCCGTCGCTGAAGGACGGCGAGCGGTTGGTCGAGACGACGGTCAAGGCCGACCGGGGCGAGATCCTCGGCGCCGACGACCAGCCGATCGTCACGATGCGGCCGGTGCTGCGCGCCGGCCTCGACAAGACCGGCCTCGTCGGCCGCGCAGGCGACCGACGTCCGGCGCGCCAGATCGCGACCCTGCTCGACATCGACCCCAAGGCCTTCGTCAAGCAGGTCACCGCCAGCGGACCGAAGGCGTTCGTCCAGGGGATCGTCTACCGCAAGGAGGACGCGCCGGCCGACGTGCTGGCCGGCCTGGCCGCCATCAAGGGCGGTGGAGCCGTCGCCGGCGAGCTGCCGCTGGCGCCGACCAAGGAGTTCGCGGCCGAGATCCTCGGCACGGTCGGTCCGGCCACGGCCGAGCTGGTCAAGGACGAGCAAGGGACGCATCAAGGCGGGCGACGAGGTCGGGCTCTCCGGCCTCCAGAAGAGGTACGACGAACAGCTGGCCGGCACCCGGGGCGCCACCGTCGCGGCCGTGGACGACCAGGGCGAGCGACGCGAGCTGTTCACCGTCGACCCGAAGGCCGGGTCCGCGCTGAAGACCACGATCGACCTCAAGGCGCAGAACGCCGCCCAGGACGCGCTGGCCGGTGTCGGCTCGGCGAGCGCCCTGGTCGCCATCCGTCCCTCGACCGGCGACCTGGTCGCGGTGGCCAGCGGACCCGGCTCGAAGGGCTACAACACCGCCACCTTCGGCCGCTACGCGCCGGGCTCCACCTTCAAGGTGGTCACGACGCTCGCCCTGCTGCGCGCCGGCGTCACCCCGCAGACCCGGGTGTCGTGCCCGCCGACGACGGTCGTCGACGGCAAGAGCTTCAAGAACTACGACGACTACCCCTCGTCCGGGATCGGCGAGATCAGCTTCGAGGACGCCCTGGCCAACTCGTGCAACACCGCCTTCATCGGCCAGCGCGACAAGCTCGGGCCGAAGTCGCTCGCCGAGGCGGCCGCCGCGCTCGGGCTCGGGGTCGACCACGACACCGGGTTCCCGACCTTCTTCGGTGAGGTCGGCACGCCCGGCAGCGAGACCCAGGCCGCGGCCAGCATGATCGGGCAGGGCGTGGTGCTCGCGTCGCCGATGGCCATGGCGACGGTGGTGGCGTCGGTGGTCAAGGGCTCGGCCGTCGTTCCTGCGGCTGCTGCCCGACCACGAGACGAAGCCGACGCAGCCGGCCAAGCCGCTCACCGCTGCCGAGGACCGTCAGCTGCGCGCGCATGATGCGTGCGGTCGTCGAGCGCGGCAGCGGCAGCGTGCTCGCCGACGTCCCCGGCGGCCCGGTGATCGCCAAGACCGGGACCGCCGAGTTCGGCGACAAGCCGCCGCTGCCGACGCACGCGTGGATGGTCGCCGGTCGCGACGACCTCGCCGTCGCGGTCTTCGTCGAGCGCGGCGAGTCCGGGTCGGGCACGGCCGGCCCGATCCTCGAGAAGTTCCTGCGCGCGGTCCGATGACCGACTCGACGCCGGAGGGCGAGGTCCGGACGTTCCGTCCGGTCGACCCGTCCGAGCCGGCCGCTGCGCCGGCGGCGTACGGCGCGGGTGCTCGTCGTCGACGAGGACGCCCGGATGCTGCTGTTCTCCGACTCCGATCCCGGCATCCCGGACCGGCGCTGGTGGATCACGCCGGGCGGCGGAGTCGAACCCGGCGAGTCCGACCTCGAGGCGGCGGTCCGCGAGCTCGCCGAGGAGACCGGACTGGCCGTGGCGCAGGACGCGATCGTCGGACCACTGGGGCGCCGGCACGTCCGCCACGGCTACACCGACGTCGTGGTCGCGCAGGACGAGGTGTTCTTCGGGGTCACCGTGCCGCCCTTCGAGATCGACACCTCGGGACACACCGAGGAGGAGCGGCTGACCATGACCGCACACCGCTGGTGGTCCCGTGACGAGCTGGCCGCCACGACCGAGGAGGTGTGGCCGGCCGCGCTGCTCGAGCTCTGGGACCGGATGGACTCCGGTGGAGCCGCTCTCGATCTCGGGACGCAGGAGGAGTCGACCGTCCCCGTGGACGTGTGACCCTGACAGCATCACCGTGACAGCAACACTGTCAACGTCGTACGGTCGCCTCATGCGCACACGCAACCACTGGGCCCGACGCAGCGAGCAGCTCGACCCTGTCCGCGACAGCCACGAGATCAGCCTGCACGTCTCGGCCTACGACTTCCCCTGGGACAACCTCCAGGCGCTGTCGTTCGCGTTGTTCCGCACCTACGCCGTCCCGTCGATCGGCCGGCTGCTCGACGAGACCGGCGAGTTCACCGGCCGCGTGCAGAAGAGGTACGACGACACCGGGCTCCTCCTCGAGGAGGTGCAGCGCCACGGGCTCGCCAGCAAGCGCGGCCGCTCCGCCGTACGCCGGATCAACCAGATGCACGGCATGTACGACATCAGCAACGAGGACTTCCGCTACGTGCTGGCCACCTTCGTGGTGGTGCCCAAGCGCTGGGTCGACGAGCACGGATTCCGCACGATGACGCCCAACGAGATCGACGCGACCACGAACTACTACATCGAGCTCGGCCGGCACATGAACATCAAGGACATGCCGGAGGACTTCGCCGGGTTCGAGCGGCTCCTCGACGACTACGAGCGCGAGCACTTCGCCTTCGACGCCGGTGGTCGTCGCGTCGCCGACTCCACGCTCGACCTGATGACCACCTTCCCGCCGAACAGCTGGGCGCCGAAGTGGGCCGTGCGCCGGTTCGCCTTCAGCGCTGATGGACGAGCCGCTGCTCCGTGCCTTCCGCTACCCGGTCCCGGGCCGGCTGGAGCGCGGGTTCTTCCGGGGAGCCATGCGGGTCCGCGCCCGGTTGCTGCGGCTCTTCCCCGCGCGGTCGAAGCCGAAGTGGGTCAGCAGCTATCCCTACTACCGCACCTACCCGGCGGGCCACGAGATCGAGGAGCTCGGCACCTTCGCCCCGGCGGTGGCTGCCCGGTCCACGTCGCGCCGGCCGAGCCCGAGGAAGCCGCCTCCTGAAACAAGCTGGCCCTATCCTCGGCGCATGCCGAGCCTGCAGCACGCCGTGGCCACGAAGGTCATCCCGATCATCCGTCGCAACCCGCCGGCCGACGACGTCCCGGCTCTGCGGGCCGCGCTGGTCGAGCGCAACCGCACCGACGACGACGGTCCACCGAAGGGCATCCGGCGCGGGCACGAGGAGCAGATCAGCAACGACCACGGGTTCCCGGTCTTCACCCTGTGGAAGCCCACGCCCGGTGGCGAGGCTCCCCGGCGCAGCGTCGTCTACCTCCACGGCGGCGCCTACGTGCGCGGGATCGTCGCCCTGGCACTGGCGCTTCCTGGTCCCGCTGGCGGACGCCCTCGGCGCGCGGGCCGTGCTGCCGGCGTACCCGCTCGCACCGGAGTACACCGTCGAGGACTCCTTCGAGGAGATGGTGCAGCTGGTCGCCGACGTCGTGGCCGAGTCACCCGGCGGGGTGGTCCTGGCCGGCGACTCGGCCGGTGGCGGCTACGCGCTCGCCGTCGCCGAGGCGCTGCGCGACCGCGGCGGCCCCCAGGTCGACTGCCTGGTGCTGCTCGCTCCGTGGGTCGACCTCACCGGCTCGGCGCCCGGGCACGCTCGAGGCCGCCGAGCGCGACCCGTGGCTCTCCTACGAGCACCTGTCGATCTACGCCTCGTTCTGGGCCGGCTCGGAGGATCCCGCCGCCCTCGCCGACCCCCGGGTGAGCCCGGGACTCGGCGACCTGACCGGGCTGCCGCCCGCGCTTGATGTTCTGCGGCACCCGCGACCTGCTGCAGCCCGGATGCGACGCTCTCTTCGAGCGAGCCGACGCCGCGGACTGGTCGCTGGAGTACGTCGTCGCGCCCGGACTGATCCACGTCTACCCCCTGTTGCCGATCCCGGAGGGCAAGGCCGCGCGACAGCACATCGAGGAGTTCTGCCGCGGCCGAAATCTGAGCAGTCGCGCCATTTCCGTTCCCGGTCGGCCGCGTGGTCCATACCAAGCGGCGCCGCAGGTCTGTCCAGTGTGTGCCGACTCGCGGACCAAGTGATACTCACCATCTATGGACGCCACGGACGTGGCCGTGATCGGCGCTGGGGTCGCCGGACTCGCTTGCGCACGGGCGTTGGAGGAGTCCGGGCTACACGTGCGCGTCCTCGAGCGTTCGGCGCGGGTCGGTGGCCGGGTCGGGACCGACGTGATCGACGGGTTCCGCTGCGACCGCGGGTTCCAGTGGCTCAACGCCGGCCATGCCGACGTACGCGCGGCCACCGACGTCGCCGCCCTCAACCCGCGGGCCGTCGAGCCGCGGCATGGTGCTGGCCCACCCCGAGGGCTACCGCATCCTCCAGGGGTCGCAGGCCGCGCTGATCGCCACCATCCGCTCGGGCCTCGGGCAGCCGCAGGACATCGCCCGGCTGCTGCGCTGGAGCGACCCGTTGCGCAAGCCGCCCGACCGGATGCTGGCCGGGGCCGACATGACCCTCGGGGAGTCGCTCGACCGGCACGGCATCTCCGGCCGCATCCGCGAGGAGGTGATGCGTCCGTTCTTCCGCCTGGTCTTCGCCGACGAGGACCTGCGCACCTCCTACCAGTACGCGATGCTCGGCATGAAGGCGCTGCTGATGGGGATGCCGTCCCTGCCGGCGCTGGGCATGCAGGCCCTGCCCAACCAGCTCGCGCTGAGCCTCGAGCACCAGGTCGAGCACGGCGTCGACGTGCTCGGCGTCAAGCGCAGCACCGGTGACGGGGTCCGGATCCACACCGACGGCGGCGAGATCCAGGCGCGGGCGGCGGTGGTGGCCACCGATCCCGACGACGGCCTCGTCGCTGCTCGGGCCTCGGCATCCCGGCGATGCGGGGGCTCTCCACCTGGTGGTTCGCCACCGACGTACCGCCCACGACGATGAAGATGCCGTTCGTGAACCCGATGGGCCCGGCGACCGGCCCGATCTCGCACGCCCTGGTCGTCTCCAACGTGGCGCCGCGCTATGCGCCCTCCGGACAGCACCTGGTCTCGGCGTGCTCGATCCCGCTGCCGAGCCAGGAGGTCGGCCTGGAGACCGAGGCCGAGGTCCGTGCCCAGCTGGCCCAGATCTTCCGCACCGACACCGGCAAGTGGGGCCTGGTCAACCGCAACTCCCACTCGGCCGCCTGGCCGGCCGCGCGACCACCGCTGATCATGGGGCGCGAGGTCGACCTGGGCGACGGGCTGTTCGTGGCCGGTGACCACCGCGAGACGCCGAGCATCCCGGGGGCCATGCGCTCGGGCCAGCGCGCGGCCGCCGCCGTGCTCGAGGAGCTGGGCGAGCCGGCCAAGGGCTGACTCAGCCGAGCAGGCCGAGCACCTTCTCCGCCGCGGGACGGCGAGCTCGCGGTCCTCGGGCACCAGCCCGAGCCGGGTACGCCGGTCGAGCAGGTCCTCCACCGTGGCCGCGCCCTCGTGGGTGACCGCGAAGACCAGCTCGGCCAGGGTCACGTGCAGACCCGGCGCGACCGGCGCGAGCAGCTCCTCCTCGGGCAGCCCGGTCGCGGCGACCGCGTCGGCCAGCACGGCGGGTGCCTCCATCCCGAAGCGGCGCACCAGGCGTTCCGGTGCGTCGAGCGCGGCCAGCTCGGTCGACGAGCCGGCGCCGACGACCGGCAGCTCGGCGGTGCGGCACGGCCCGGCGGTGAGACCGGCCTCCTTGACGGCCCGGTCGACGGCGTCCTGGGCCATCCGCCGGTAGGTGGTCAGCTTGCCGCCCACCACGGTCACGACTCCGGTGCGCGAGACGAGCACCGCGTGCTTGCGCGAGATGTCGGCGGTCGTGCTGCCCGTGTCGAGGAGCGGTCGCAGTCCGGCGTAGGACCCGATCACCTGGTCGCGGCGTACGCCCTGGCGCAGGGTCCGGTTGATCACGCCGCAGCAGGAACTCGATGTCCTCCTCCGGCGGCTCCGGCACGTCGGGGATCGCGCCGTCGACCTCCTCGTCGGTCAGCCCGACGTAGAAGGTCTCGTCGGGCTGGGGGAGGGCGAAGACGAAGCGGTTGCTCGCCCCGGGGACCGGCGCCATGATCGCGCAGCGCACCCCGGGCAGGGTGTCCTTGCGCAGCACCAGGTGGGTGCCGCGGCTGGGCCGCAGCCGGATCTCCTCGACCAGGTCGCCGGCCCACACACCGGTCGCGTTGATCACCGTCCTCGCCCGGACGGTGCGGACTCGCACCGGTGCGGGTGTCGGTGAGGACGGCGCTGGTGCCGGTCGGCTCGCTCACCCGGACGCGGGTGTGCACGTGGGCACCCTCGGCAGCGGCGGTGCGGGCGACCGCGAGGACCAGGCGTACGTCGTCCTCGAGCTGCCCGTCCCAGGAGAGCAGGCCACCACGCAGCCCGTCTCGTCGTACGACGGGAGCGAGCGTGAGGGTCTCGGTGACCCCGATCCTCCGCGGACGCGGCAGGGTCTCCCGGTCGGTGCGCGCGCCGAGTCGCAGCAGGTCGCCGGCCCGAAGCCCGGCCCGAGCCAGCGCTCCCTGGAAGCGGGTGATCTCGGGGGTCAAGCGGCATCAGCATCGGCAGGGCACGGATCAGGTGCGGTGCCGTGGTGCGCATCAGGATGCCGCGCTCGACGGCGCTCTCGTGGGCGACGTCGACCTGGCCCTTGGCGAGGTAGCGCAGCCCGCCGTGCACCAGCTTCGAGCTCCAGCGGCTGGTGCCGAAGGCGACGTCATGGGCATCGACGGCCACCACCGACAGCCCGCGGCTGGCCGCGTCCAGCGCGACGCCGGCGCCGGTGATGCCCAGGCCGATGACCAGGACGTCGGTCGACTCGGGGATGTCGTCGAGGCCGACCTTGATCCGGCTGTTGTTGTCGGTGGGCGTCATCGGGCGAGGTACCTCCGCACCAGTTCGGCGAGCTCGGCGTCGAGGTGGGCCACGTCCGCGTCGCGGGAGCCGTCCTCGGACATGGTGTGCGCGGAGAGGGTGAAGCCGTGGCAGGCGAGCACCAGGCTCCGAGCGAGCACGACGGGGTCGCCGCGGCGGATCGTCTTCTCCTTCTGGCCCTGCGCGATCAGGGCGGCCAGGGCGTCGGCGACCATCTCCTGGCTGCGGCCGCGCCGGTCGAGCAGGTAGGGGAGCAGCACCTCGGGGTCGACGTCGACGATCCGGCGCAGCAGCGCGTTGGCGCGCAGCGACTGCACGGTCGCGACGATCCCGCGTGCGATCCGGTCGAGGGCGTCGCCGTCGGGGGCGGCTCCCTGGACGACCTGGCTCCACTCGCGGGTCATCAGGTCGGCCAGCAGCGTCTGGGTGTCGGGCCACCGGCGGTAGAGCGTCATCCGGCTGACGCCGGCACGACGGGCGATGTCGGTCAGCGTCGTACGGCTCCACCCGACCGCGAGGATCGCCTCGCGGGCGGCGTCGAGGTAGGCGTCGTCCGCGGAGCGTTCCGGTTCGGGGTTGTGACGAATGGACGTCATGTGTCACACTGTAACACATGAGCTCTCCTGAGATGCACTGGTCACGTTGGGGCGACCCGGCCCAGGCCGGCCCCCTGTCCGAGAGCGCGTTCGCGCTCGTCGACGCCTTCATCGGCACCTCGGACACCCCCGCGGTCGACCCCGCCAGCGTCCGGCTTGTCGGCCGTGCTGGGCCAGCAGCTGCTCGACGAGCTCGCCGGCATCGTCGGCGCCGAGCACGTGCTCACCGACCACGAGACCCGCCTGCACCGCACCCGCGGCAAGTCCACCCCCGACATGCTCAAGCTGCGAGCCGGCGACGGCACCGACTCGCCCGACGCCGTCGTACGCCCCGGCACCCACGACGAGGTCGCGGCCCTGATCGCCTGGGCGGTCGAGCGTCACGTCGCGCTCGTGCCGTTCGGCGGCGGTACGTCGGTCGTGGGCGGGCTCGTCGCCCGCCGTGAGGGCTTCGCCGGCGTCGTCTCGCTCGACCTGATCCGCTTCGACCGGCTGCTCTCCGTCGACACCGAGTCGATGACCGCCACCCTCGAGCCCGGCCTGCGCGGCCCCGCCGCCGAGGCCCTGCTGGCCGAGCACGGGCTGACGCTGGGGCACTTCCCGCAGTCCTTCGAGTACGCCTCCATCGGTGGCTTCGCGGTCACCCGTTCCTCGGGCCAGTCCTCCGCCGGCTACGGCCGCTTCGACTCCCTCGTGGTCGGCCTGCGCGTCGCGACCCCGCAGGGCGAGCTCGTGCTCGGCAACTCCCCGGCCAACGCGGCCGGCCCCGACCTGCGCGAGGTGGTGATGGGGTCGGAGGGCGCCTTCGGTGTCGTCACCGCCGTGACGGTGCGCGTCCGGCACGTGCCGGTCGTGAAGGTCTACGAGAGCTGGCGCTGGGACTCCTTCGTCGACGGTGCCGCCGCGATGCGCACGCTGGCGCAGGCCGGCGTGCTGCCGACCGTGCTGCGTCTCTCCGACGAGAACGAGACCCAGATCAACCTGGCCAAGCCGGCCGAGGTCGGTGGCGAGTCCGGTGGCGGCTGCCTGATGGTCACCGGCTTCGAGGGCACCCAGGAGGCGGTCGACGCCAAGCGCACGGCCGTGACCGCGCTGCTCTCCGGCCTCGGCGGCACCTCGCTCGGCGAGGACGAGGGCTGGTCGTCGGGCCGCTTCCACGGTCCCTACCTGCGCGACTCGCTGCTCGACGTCGGGGTGCTGGTCGAGACCCTCGAGACGGTCACCTTCTGGTCCAACCTGCACCGGGTGTACGCCGCGGTGAAGGAGGCGCTCACCTCCGCGCTCGGCGAGGGCACGCTCGTGCTCTGCCACATCTCGCACGTCTACGAGACCGGCGCCTCGCTCTACTTCACCGTCGCCGCGAAGCAGTCGGGCGACCCGGTCGAGCAGTGGCTGGCCGCCAAGTCCGCCGCGTCCGACGCGCTGATCGACAACGGCGCCTCGATCACCCACCACCACGCCGTCGGCCAGGACCACAAGCCGTGGCTGGCCCGCGAGATCGGCCCGGTGGGCGTGCAGATGCTGCGTGCGCTCAAGGCAGGAGCTCGACCCGTCCGGGGTGCTGAACCCCGGCGTGCTCATCCCCTAGAAGTAGTAACCGGCCTCGAGGTCCTCGAGGAGTCCGGGGTGCGTGGGCTGCCACCCGAGCAGCTCGCGAGTCACCGTGCTCGACGCCGGGCTGTCGAAGGCGAGGAACCGCCCGAGCCAGCCGAAGTGCTCGTCGGCGTCCTCGGGGGCGATCGACTCCACCGGCAGCTCGAGGTGTCGTCCGATCACCTCGGCGATGTCGCGCACGGGCACGCCTTCCTCGCCGACCCCGTGCAGCACCGAACCCGCCGGCGCCTGCTCGGCCGCGAGGCGGAAGAGCCGGGCGGCGTCGAGCCGGTGCACTCCGGGCCAGCGGTTCGAGCCGTCGCCGATGTAGCCGGAGACGCCCTGCTCGCGGGCGATCTCGACGAGCCGTGCGACGAAGCCGTGGTCGCCGGCGCCGTGGACCGTCGGTGAGAGCCGCACCGATGCCGGCCGCACCCCGTGCGAGGCCAGCGCAAGCGCCGTGCGCTCACTCAGGCTTCGCGGCGAGCCGGTGATGGGGGTGTCCAACCCGTCCCGCTCGGTGGCGACCTGCCCGGGGGCGACCCCCAGGGTCCCGGAGGCGATCACGAGCGGCCGGTCGGAGCCTTCGAGCGCTGCCCCGAACGTCTCGATGGCGCCCAGGTCGGCCTTCACCGAGGCCTCGTACGCCGAGAAGTCGTGGATGAACGCGAGGTGGATGACGCCATCGGACTCCTCCGCGCCGGCGCGCAGGCTGTCGAGGTCGTCGAGGGAACCGCGATGGACCTCCGCGCCTGCGGCGGCGACGGCTTCGGCCGAGGCGTCCGAACGCGCGAGGCCGACGACCTGGTGGCCGGCCTCGATCAGCTCGGGGACGACGGCGGAGCCGATGAAACCGGACGCGCCGGTGACGAAGTAGCGCATGGGGACCTCCAGGTCACGTGATGTCAGGTACTGACATCACCGTAGCACTCCATGTCAGTCACTGTCATCGGCTACGATCGCGGCCATGAGTCGATGGGAGCCGGGCGCCTACAGCCGGCTCCAGCAGGCCGCCCTCGAGCTGTACGTCGAGAAGGGCTTCGAGCAGACCACCGTGGCCGAGATCGCCCAGCGCGCGGGCCTCACCGAACGCACCTTCTTCCGCCACTTCTCCGACAAGCGCGAGGTCCTCTTCGACGGGGCGGGGCTGCTGAAGGACGTGCTCGTGAACACCGTCGCCACGGCGCCCGATCCCGTCGCGCCGCTCGACGCAGTCGCCACGGCTCTCGACGCCGCCGCGGAGATGCTCGGGGGGCGACCCGACTGGTCCCGGGAGCGACAGGACGTGATCAACGCGAACCCCGCACTCCAGGAGCGGGAGCTGATCAAGATGGCGTCCCTGGCCACGGCGATCGCCGAGACGCTTCGTCAACGGGGCGTGGCCGAGCCGGCCGCGAGCCTGACCGCCGAGGCGGGGATCGCGGTCTTCCGGGTGGCCTTCGAGCGCTGGATCAGCGATCCGCAGGGCCAGGACCTGCGCCACCTGGTCCGCGACTCGCTGGACGAGCTCAGGGTCCTGACGACGGGCGGCTGAAGCTCCACACGACCAGCTGGCTGTCCGCCTCGGCGGTCACGGGCCGGCCGGGCTCGTCGCGCAGCCGGGCCACGTCCCCGGGCTCGAGGAGCCGCTCGCCGACCATGACCTGGCCCCGGGCGACGAAGACGTGCAGCGCGGGAGCGTCGGGCAGGTCGAGCCGATGTCCGCTGCCCAGGTCGGCCGCGTGCAGCGCCGTACCCGACGAGGCGAGGGGTACGCCGCCCACGCCCTCACCGTCCGCCACCGTCGTCCAGCCCTCGCCGAGGGTGACGCCGGTGCTGAGGTAGCCCGGCTCGAGACCCGGCTCGTCGGGCCGCACCCAGGCCTGGAGGAACCGGGTCTCCTCGGGTCCGTCGGCCACCTCGGAGTGCACCACGCCGCTGCCGGCCGAGAGCCGCTGCACCTCACCCGGACCGATCACCCCGGAGCCGACCGTCGAGGTGTGCCGCAGGGCACCGCTGAGCACCCAGGTGACGATCTCGAGGTCGGCGTGCGGGTGGTCGTCGTACCCCGTCCCCGGCGGCAGCCGCTCGTCGTTGTGCGCGACCAACCGGCCGAAGCCCACGTTGGCGGGGTCGTAGTGCGACCCGAACGAGAACGAGTGCCACGTCGTACGCCCCTCCGCACGGGTCACGAACCGACCCTCGGCGGTGCGGTACTCGATCACCCGGCGATCGTCCCAGACCCGGGTAGTCCAGAACATTCGGCCGGTTCCGGGCGTCGTTCCACCGGCGATCGTTCTGGACTATCCGGTTGTGGTGCTCAACCGGTTTACTTCCGACCATGGGAGAGAGCTATCCGCGGCTGCCGAGCGGTTTTGTCTTCGGAACCAGCACCGCGTCGTACCAGATCGAGGGGGCCTGGAACGAGGACGGCAGGGGGCTGAGCATCTGGGACACCTTCTGCGCGCAGCCGGGGAAGATCCTGGACGGCAGCGACGGGCGGGTCGCGTGCGACCACTACCACCGCTACGTCGAGGACGTCGCGCTGATGAAGCGCCTGGGCGTGGGCGCCTACCGCTTCTCGATCAGCTGGCCGCGGATCCAGCCCGACGGGCAGGGCGCGGTCAACCAGGCCGGCCTCGACTTCTACGACCGCCTCCTCGACGAGCTGGTCGGCGCCGGGATCGAGCCGATGGCGACGCTCTTCCACTGGGACCTGCCGCAGGCACTCCAGGACCAGGGAGGCTGGCAGAACCGCGCGACCGCCGAGCGCTTCGGGGAGTACGCCGCCGTCTGCGCCGAGCGCCTCGGTGACCGCGTCGGCAAGTGGGCGCCGGTCAACGAGCCCAACGTGGTGACCCTGCTCGGGCACGGCGACGGCGAGCACGCGCCGGGACTGAAGCTCGGCTTCGACGCGCTCCCGGTCGCCCACCACCTCAACCTCGGCCACGGCCTGGCGGTCCAGGCGCTGCGGGCGAACGGCGCCACCGAGGTCGGCGCCGCCACCAACCACACGCCCGATCTGGGAGGCCTCCGACCGGCCCGAGGACGTGGCTGCGGCGCACCTCTTCGACTCGCTGTGGAACCGGATCTTCGCCGACCCGATGCTGCTCGGTCGCTACCCGGAGGGCTTCGAGGAGGTGCTGCCGGTCGAGGAGGGCGACCTCGAGACGATCCATCAGCCGCTCGACTTCTACGGGTTCAACTACTACAACCCGATGCGCATCTCGGCCGCCGAGGAGGGCGCCGAGGTGCCGTTCGTGCAGAACGAGATCCCCGGCTACCCGACGACCGGCTTCGGCTGGCCGATCGTCCCCGACGGGATGCGCCAGGTGATCGGCCAGCTCGTCGAGCGCTACCCCGAGATCCCGCCGATCTACATCACCGAGAACGGCTGCGCCTACCCGACCGGTCCCGACGCCGACGGTGTCGTCGACGACCAGGAGCGCATCGACTACCTCGACGGCCACCTGCGCGCCGTGGCGACGCGATCGCCGACGGGGCCGACGTACGCGGCTACTACTGCTGGTCGCTGATGGACAACTTCGAGTGGGCCCGCGGCTACACCCAGCGCTTCGGGCTGGTGCACGTCGACTACGACACCCTGGTGCGCACGCCCAAGCGCTCCTTCGAGTGGTACGCCGACCTGATCCGGCACCACGCGTGACCAACCCGATCGCGGGAGAGCCCTCCGGACCCGCCGACCTCACCGCGCTCGCCGAGCCCATCCGGCCGGTCAGCGCGGTCTGGGTGGTCTGGCTCTCGCTGATCTCGGTCGGCGTCTGGTCCGGCTTCTTCGGGCCCATCCAGGTGCTGCTCGCCCAGCAGGCGGAGTCGATCAGCCCCGACCACAAGGAGGCGGTCCTCTCCCTGGTCACGGGGGTCGGCGCCGCGGTCTCGGTCTTCGCCAACCCGCTGGCCGGCGCGTTCTCGGACCGTACGACGCTGCGCATGGGCCGTCGGCTGCCGTGGGTCCTCGGCGGACTCGGCCTGAGCGTCGTGGCCATGGTGCTGCTCTCGCAGGCGTCCTCGGTGCTCGTCATGGTGATCGCCTGGTCGATGGCCCAGGTCGGTCTGAACGCGATCCTGGCCGCGATCACCGCCACGGTCCCCGACCAGGTCCCGACCCGTCAGCGCGGCGCGGTCGGCGGGTGGCTGGCGATCGCCCAGACCATGGGCGTGGTCGCCGGCTCGGGCATCGCCGCGGCGACGGGCAGCATCGCCGTCGGGTTCCTGTCGACGGCCGGGATCCTGGTGGTCACGTCGTTGCCGTACTGCCTCGACAGCCGCGACCTCGCCCTCGCGCCCGAGGACTGCGAGCCGTTCGTGCTGCGCGAGTTCGTGCGCTCGTTCTGGATCTCGCCGCGGGCCTACCCCGACTTCGCCTGGGCCTGGGGGACCCGCTTCCTGATGAACCTCGGCAACGCGCTGCTGCTGCTCTACCTCCTCTTCTACCTCAAGGAGGCGGTCGACCTGACCGACCAGCAGGCCGAGGACGGTGTCTTCCTGCTGACCGGGGTGTACGCCGTCATCTCGATCGTCACGGCCGTGCTCGGCGGCCTCTGGTCCGACCGGCTGGGGCGGCGCAAGATCTTCGTGATCTGGTCCGGCCTGATCGCCGCCTCCGCCCTGCTGCTGATCGCGTTCGTCACCACCTGGGCCGGGGCGGTCATCGGCGCCAGCATCCTCGGCGTCGGCTTCGGCGTCTACACGGCCGTGGACTTCGCGATGATCACCGAGGTGCTGCCCTCGGCCGACGACCGCGCCAAGGACCTCGGCGTCATCAACATCGCCAACGCCCTGCCGCAGGTGCTCGCCCCTGCCGTCGCGGCCGGCGTGCTCGGCCTCGGGCTCGGCTACTCGACCCTCTACGTCGTCGCCGCCGCCGTCAGCGTGCTCGGCTCGATCCTGGTGGTGAACATCAAGTCGTTGGCCTGAGTGGCGCTCGACCAGTGAACTCCGCCGCATCCGCCGCGCCGCCTCAGGCGGCCGACGTACCGAACCGGAAGGTGGCGAGGAGGGTCTCGTTGTCACCCCGGCCGACGAGCAGCAGCGCCTCGCGGGCGTGCACCTCGAGCGGGGTCGGTACGTCGGACTCCTCGGGCACCGAGAGATGGGGGATCACCGTGTCGAGCGTGGTGGCCGGCCCGATGGTCTCGGGGAAGGCACGGCGCAGGCTGTGCGTGATCCGGCGGAAGACGGTGACCGGCTGCGGCGGCAGGTACTGCTCGCCGTCCGGGAAGCGCGCCGGCTCCCCGAGCACGTAGGCGAACGGCACCAGCTCGGCGAAGATCTCCCGCAGCTCGGCGATGACGCCCTCGTCGACGTCGTCGGACGCCAGGAACGGGTCGAGCAGGGTGATGTGTGCTCCGGGCACGCGTGCGGTGATCTCCGCGACCGGGACCACCAGCCGTGTCCACCCTGTGCCCTGACTCACGGCGCACACGCTAGTCCCGCACCTACCCTTTGCGCATGGGTGCGAACCACGACCACGGCCATGCGGCCGGGCGCGCCGCAGACCGTTCGCGGCTGCGGCTGGTCCTGGCCGTCACCGCGGCGGTCGCCGTGGTCGAGCTGGTGGGCGCCGTCCTCTCGGGATCGCTGGCCCTGCTGGCCGACGCCGGGCACATGTTCACCGACACCGCCGCGATCGTGCTCGCCCTCTCCGCGTCGTACGTCGCGACGCTGCCGCCCAACCCGCGGAGGACCTTCGGCTACCACCGTGCGGAGATCCTCGCCGCCCTGATCAACGCGGTCGTCCTGCTCGGTGTGTGTGGCTACCTCGCCGTCGCCGGCGTACGCCGACTGCTCGACCCGGTGGACGTCGACGCCTCCCAGATGCTCGTCTTCGCGGCGCGTCGGGCTGGCCGCCAACGTCATCTCGATCGGCCTGCTGGCCAGCACGTCGGGCGGAGTCGCTGAACATGCGGGGCGCCTACCTCGAGGTGCTCGGTGACGCCGCCGGTTCGGCCGCCGCGATCGTCGCCGGCCTGGTGGTGCTGGCCACGGGGTTCGACCGGGCCGACTCGATCGCCTCGCTGCTGATCGCGGTGCTGATCCTGCCGCGCGCCTGGTCGCTGCTGCGCGACTGCCTGCACGTGCTGCTCGAGTCCGCGCCGCCCGGGGTCGACGTCGAGGTGGTCCGCCAGCACCTCGTCGACGCCGAGGGCGTGACCGACGTGCACGACCTGCACGCGTGGTCGATCACGAGCGGGATGCCGGCGCTGTCGGCCCACGTGACGGTCACCGACGAGGCGCTCGCGACCCGGGGCGTGGGACAGATCCTCGACGAGCTCGGCGAGTGCGTCGCCACCCACTTCGGCATCGACCACGCCACCTTCCAGGTGGAGCCGCAGCGCCACCAGGAGCACGAGCCCGGCGACGCCCACCGCTGAGCCGGCGCAGCGCGGTTGTCCGAAACCGCCGTGTTTCGGTCGAGTTGCTGGTCACAAACGCACGAGCGTGGTTGGGTGAACACGCGTTTCCCGACTGATCAACCTTTTCTGGGGGTTCGTCCTCGTGTGGGATTTCCTGGTTGACCGCTCTGCCCAGGTGTTCGCGCTGGCCTGGGGCCACGCCCTCCTGGTCGGCGTCGCCGTGATCGTCGCGAGCGTCATCGCCGTCGCGCTGGCCGTCTACGTCACGCGAGTGCCGAAGCTCGAGCCGCTCGCCAACGCGATCAGCTCGATCGGCCTCACCATCCCCTCGTTCGCGCTGGTCGGGCTGCTGCTGCCGGTCCTCGGCCTCGGCTTCTGGCCCTCGTTGGCGGCCGTCGGCTTCTACGCGGTCTTCCCGGTGCTGCGCAACTCCGTGGTCGGGCTGCAGGGAGTCAACGCCGACCTCGTCGAGTCCGCCCGCGGCATGGGGATGAGCGAGGCGAAGTCGCTCTTCCAGGTGCGGCTGCCGCTCGCGTGGCCGGTGATCCTGGCCGGGGTCCGGATCTCGACCCAGATGTCGTTCGGCGTCGCCACCATCGCGGCGTACATCCTCGGCCCCGGCTTCGGCGCCTGGATCTTCACCGGCCTCACCCAGGCCGGCGGCAAGAACGGCGTCAACTACGCCCTGTCCGCGACCATCGCCGTCGTGATCATCGCTCTGCTGTTCGACCTCATGCTGCTGCTGCTCGGCCGCTTCACCGTCTCGAAGGGAATCCGGGTCTGACATGACTGCCACCGACACCTACACCGAGGGCTCGCGCTCCGAGATCAGCGGCGCCGAGATCAGGCTCGAGAACGTCACCAAGAAGTACGCCGGCCAGCAGGCCGCCGCGGTCGACGGACTCAGCCTGGTCATCCCCGCCGGCGAGATCGTGATGTTCGTCGGCCCCTCCGGCTGCGGCAAGACGACCTCGCTGAAGATGATCAACCGGCTCATCGAGCCCACCTCGGGCTCGATCCACATCGGCGACAACGACATCAGCGGCCAGAGCGCCGACCAGCTGCGCCGCCACATCGGCTACGTGATCCAGGGCGGCAGCCTCTTCCCGCACATGACCGTGGCGAAGAACATCGCGATCGTGCCCAAGATGCTGGGCTGGGAGCAGAGCCGCATCGAGCAGCGCGTCGACGAGCTGCTCGAGCTGGTCAGCCTCGACCCCGGCAAGTACCGCGACCGTTACCCGCGCGAGCTGTCCGGTGGTCAGCAGCAGCGCGTCGGAGTGGCGCGTGGTCTCGCCGCCGACCCGCCGGCGATCCTGATGGACGAGCCGTTCGGTGCGGTCGACCCGATCACCCGCCAGCGGCTCCAGGACGAGCTGCTCTCCATCCAGCGCGAGCTGCGCAAGACGATCGTCTGCGTCACCCACGACATCGACGAGGCGATCAAGCTGGGCGACCGGATCCTGATCCTCCAGGAGGGCGCCCAGGTCGCGCAGTACGACACCCCCGAGGCGATCCTGGCCAACCCCGCCAACGACTTCGTGGCCGACTTCGTGGGGGCCGGGTCCTCGCTCAAGCAGCTCAGCCTCTCGCGCGTCTCCGAGGTCGAGCTGCGTCACCCGACCACCGCGAAGATCGGCGAGCGCACCGCCGAGGCGAGGAGCCGGGCCGAGGCCAACGGCGACCGTGCGGTCATCGTGCTCGACGACCAGGAGCGGCCCACTGCCTGGCCGTGGCTGCGCCAGCTCAAGGGCGAGACGATCCACGCCGGCGAGGAGGACCTGATCAACATCGACCACCGGGCCACCCTCAACGACGCCCTCGACACGATGCTGACCAACAGCCACGGAGGCGCGGTCGTGACCGGCGACCGCGACCGCTACATCGGCGTCGTCGACTTCGCTGCCGTCACCGACTTCATGCGCGTCCAGCAGGAGCGGCTCGAGTCGGCGTCCACCAGCGAGGTGACCGCGGGGTCGAACCCACAGGACGAGCACGTGGAAGAGGTCACGGCCGACGACGGGTCCGGGGTGGTCTGAGATGGCCGCCACGCAGACGGCCCCCGAGGAGGTCGGGGCCACGGAGACGGAGAAGAAGTCTCCGAGGCGCTTCGGCGGCCGGCTCAACGCCGAGTCCGCGATCGTGCTCTTCGCCATCCCCGTCATCGTCATCGTCGGGTTCGGCACCTACGCCATCTGGCACGCCACGGCCAGCCTCGACTCGGTCGAGGAGAGCACGCTGGCGTGGCCGAAGATCTGGCAGCAGATCGGCGAGCACGTCAAGCTCACCTTCGTCTCGGCCTTCTTCGTGATCCTGATCGCGGTGCCGGCCGGCGTACTCCTCACCCGCGGACGCGGCAAGGCCGCGGCACCCCTCGTCGTCGGCTTCGCCAACGCCGGCCAGGCGGCGCCCTCGGTGGGGCTGATCGTGCTGTTCGCGATGTGGCTCGGGTTCGGCTTCCGGACGGCCGTCATCGTGCTGACCGTCTACGCGATCCTGCCCGTGCTCCGCAACACGATCGTGGGACTGCAAGGGGTCGATGCCACCCTCGTGGAGGCGGGTCGTGGGGTCGGCATGTCCGCGCTCTCGGTGCTGCTCCGCATCGAGCTGCCGCTGGCCCTGCCCGTGATCATGTCCGGCATCCGCACCGCGCTGGTGCTGCTCGTCGGTACGGCGACCCTGGCGGCCTTCATCAACGGTGGCGGGCTCGGCACGACCCTCCAGGCAGGGATCGCGCTGCTCCGCTACTCGGTCATCGTGTGGGGCGCCGTCCTGGTGGCGCTGCTCGCCCTGCTCATCGAGTGGATCGGTCGCGTCCTGGAGCTGTACGTCCGGCCGAAGGGGGTCTGAGGATGTCGAACCGGTTCCGGATCGTCGCCGGCCTCGCCGCTGCTGCGCTCAGCCTCGTGCTCGCCGCGTGCAGCCTGCCGACCGCCGGCGGGTTCGTCCCGACCGGCCGGCTCTCCGGCCCGCTGAAGGACGTCAAGACCCTCGACGGGGCGAAGATCGCCGTGGGCTCGAAGAACTTCTCCGAGAACGTCCTGCTCGGCAAGATGGCGATCATCCTGATGCAGTCCGCGGGCGCCAACGTCACCGACCTGACCAACATCCCGGGTTCCGCGGCCGCGCGTCAGGCGATGCTCGACGACCGCATCCAGGCCATGTGGGAGTACACCGGCACCGGCTGGATCACCTACCTCGGCCACGACAAGCCGATCCCCGACGAGGAGAAGCAGTACACCGCCGTACGCGACGAGGACCTGAAGACCAACGGCCTCGTCTGGCTCAAGCCCGCGCCGATGAACAACACCTACGGCTTCGCCATCACCAAGGAGACCGACGAGAAGCTCAAGCTGGAGAAGCTCTCCGACCTGAAGAAGGTGCCGGTCGACCAGCGCACGTTCTGCGTCGAGGCCGAGCTGATCAACCGGCCCGACGGGCTCAAGGGCATGCTCGAGAAGTACGGCGTGCCGCTGGGCGGCCAGGGCGTGCCGGAGGGCAACCTCAAGACCTTCCAGACCGGAGCGATCTACGACGCGACTGCCAAGGGTGAGTGCACCTTCGGCGAGGTCTTCACCACCGACGGCCGGATCGTCGCCCTGGACCTGAAGGTGCTCGAGGACGACCGCAACTTCTTCCCGAAGTACAACGTCTCCCTGGTGCTGACCAAGGAGGTCGCCAAGGAGTACCCCCAGATCGCCGACCTGGTGGCACCGGTCGCGGAGAAGCTGACCGACAAGGTGCTGCTCCAGCTGAACGCGCAGATCGACGTCGAGGGCCGCGAGCCGGCCGACGTCGCCTGGGAGTGGCTGAAGAAGGAAGGCTTCGTCACCGACAAGTGAGCATGCGCTCGCCAGAATGAGTCAGGCGGGCTCATGTCCCCGGAGCCCCGGATCCGTCACGATCGGCACATGAACACTGGTCTCACCCGACGCCCGGTGCAGCGCGACGTCGAACGAGTCGTCGACGCGCTGATCGGCGCCCGCCTCGTCGACCCGTCCGCCCGCGAGCAGTCGCTGGCCCTCGTCGCCGACGTCCTGGAGTCGTCAGCCGTCGGCCCCGGTCGAGCGCGGGCCGCGCCGCAACCTGCCGCAGCTCGTCGAGGTGGTCGCCTACATCGGCGGCGCGCTGGTCCTCGCCGCGGGGGCGTTGTTCCTGTTCCAGGAGTGGGGCGAGCTCGACTACGTCCCACGGGTGGCACTGCTGTTCGTCGTGACCGCGGTGCTGCTGGTCGCCGGCGTCGTGGCCGCACGGTTGCCGGCCGGGGCGCCGGGACTGCGTGACCGGTCCAACGACGCCCGCCGCCGCCTGGCGGGCTCGCTGTTCACCTTCGCCGCCGTCGGCGCCGGGTTCCTGGTCGGCCTGGTGCTCGACCACTCGACGACCACGGAGTTCCCCGAGGTCTACTGGCCGGCCGTGCTCGGGTCCGTCGTCGGCGGTCGTGGTGGGCGCGATCGGCTACCGGGTCGCACCGACCGCCATCGGCCTGGTCGGCACCATCGGTGGTGCGGTCGCCGCGACGATGAACCTGATCGACGGGGTCGACCACTACGAGGGCGATGCGCTCGGCGTGGCGCTGTTCCTGCTCGGCGCCGTCTGGCTCGGCCTCACCGAGCTGGGCTGGTTCCACGACTCCAACGTCGCCCGCTCGCTGGGCGTCAGCGTCGCCCTCGTGGGCGCGCAGATCCCGGTGATCGACGGGACGCACTCCTGGCTCGGCTACCTGATGACGGTGGTGGTGGCCGTCGTCGGCATCTGGCTCTACCTCGCCAAGCTGGCGTGGCCCTACCTCGCGGCCGCCGTGGTCGCGGTGACGCTGGTGGTGCCCGAGGCCGTCTCCGACTGGACCGACGGGTCGATCGGCGCGGTCGGCGGCGTGCTCGTCGCCGGCATCACGTTGCTGCTGGCGTCGTTCGCCGGCTACCGGATCCGCGCCGAGGCGACCGACTGACCGGCGGTGCCACCGCGCACCCGGACCGGGGGTCCGGATGCCCGGCGCGGCGGGGGCCTGTCCGGCCGCGACGAGGCGTGAACCTTGTCGCGACCCCCCCTGCCAGGAATCCTGCCAACCGACGAGCCGTCCTTCGTTCCCCCACGGACCCGTGCTCGGAGCCTATGCACCGCTGTCGGTCCGGCGCCCCAGCCCGTCGGGGGCATTGACACGAGCCCGTTGGGGCCACCGGGCCACGACCCGAACGGGCTATCTCAGGCGCCGGCGGCCAGACGCATGCCCTGCTCGATCGCACGCTTGGCGTCGAGCTCGGCGGCCACGTCGGCGCCGCCGATCAGGTGCACCTACCGGTCGGGGTCGCGGCCGACGAGCTCGTCGTACAGGCTGCGCACCGACTCCTGGCCGGCGCAGACCACGACGTCGTCCACCTCGATGCAGCCGGGACTCCCCGTCGACGGTGACGTGCAGGCCGGCCTCGTCGATCAGGTCGTACGTCGCGCCGCTGACCTGCTCGACGCCGGACTGCTTGAGCACCGCCCGGTGGGCCCAGCCCGAGGTCTTGCCGAGGTCCTTGCCGATCATCGAGGTCTTGCGCTGGACGAGGTAGACCTCGCGCGCCGGGGTGCGCGGCTTGCGCTCGGTGAGACCACCGACGTGCAGGGCCGGGTCGCCGACGCCCCAGTGGGCGAGCCACTCGTCGAGGTTCTCCTCGGTGTGGGTCAGCCAGACCGACACGTCGACACCGATGCCGCCGGCACCGATGACGGCCACGCGACGGCCCGGGACGGCGACCCCGTTGAGGACGTCGGCGTAGGAGATCGCGCGCTCGATGCCGGGGATCTCCGGGATGCGCGGCTCGACGCCGGTCGCCACCACGACCTCGTCGAAGCCGTCGAGCCGGTCGACGTCGACGGCCACGCCGAGCCGGACGGTGACGCCGAGGACCTCGAGGCGGCGGCCGTAGTAGCGCATCGTCTCGGCGAACTCCTCCTTGCCGGGGATCTGCCGGGCCAGCCGGAACTGCCCGCCGATCTCGGAGTCCTTCTCGAAGAGGGTGACCGCGAAGCCGCGCTCGGCGTACGACGTCGCGGCGCTGAGGCCGGCCGGACCGGCGCCCACGACCGCGACGGTGGGCCGCGGCTTCGCCGGCGCCGTGCTCGGCAGGGGGAGCAGCACCAGCTCGGTCTCGCGGCAGGCCCGCGGGTTGACCAGGCAGCTGGCCCGCTTGTTGACGAAGGCGTGGTCGAGGCAGGCCTGGTTGCAGGCGATGCAGGTGTTGATCTCGTCGGCCCGCCCGGCGGCGGCCTTGCGCACGAAGTCGGGATCGGCGAGCAGCGGCCGGGCGAGCGAGACCAGGTCGGCCGTCCCGCTCGCGATCAGCTCGTCGGCGAGCTCGGGGGTGTTGATCCGGTTGGAGGCGCAGACCGGGACGCGTGACCTCCTCGCGCAGCCGCTTCGTCGTCCAGGTCCAGGCCCCGCGCGGGACCTGGGTGATGATCGTCGGGACGCGCGCCTCGTGCCAGCCGATGCCGGTGTTGATCACGGTGGCGCCGGCCTGCTCGACCAGCAGCGCCAGCTCCACGACCTCGTCCCAGGTCTGGCCGCCCTCGACCAGGTCGAGCAGCGACATCCGGTAGATGATCGGGAAGCCCGTCGCCGACGGCCTCGCGGGTACGTCGGACGACCTCGACCGGGAAGCGCATCCGGCGGGTCGGCGTACCTCCCCACTCGTCGTCGCGGTCGTTGGTGCGCTCGGCGAGGAACTGGTTGATCAGGTAGCCCTCGGAGCCCATGATCTCGACGGCGTCGTACCCCGCCCGCTGCGCCAGCCCGGCGCTGTGCGCGAACGCCGACGCCGTCCGGTCGACCGCGCGTGGTCGACATCGCGCTCGGCCGGAACGGCGTGATCGGCGACTTGGTGTCGCTGGCGCCCTGGGAGAACGGGGTGTAGCCGTAGCGCCCGGCGTGCAGCACCTGCAGCGCGATCGCGCCGCCCTCCTCGTGCACCGCGTCGGTCACCTGCGGTGCCGCTCGGCCTGCAGCCGCGTGGTCAGCTCGCTGGCGAACGGCTTCAGCCAGCCGCGCTTGGTCGGCGCGTAGCCACCGGTGACGATCAGGCCGACGCCGCCGCGGGCGCGCTCGGCGAAGTACGCCGCGAGCTTGGGGATGTCCCAGGCGTAGTCCTCCAGCCCGGTGTGCATCGAGCCCATCACCACGCGGTTGCGCAGGGTCAGGTCGCCGATCGTGATCGGCTCGAGGAGGTGGGGGTAGTCGTTCACGTCGCCTCTCCGATGGGCCTCGACGTACTCGGTGAGCCACTCGATCCAGAACTGCTCCTGCTTGATGCCGCCGCGCAGCACCAGCCAGGTGTCGAGGTCGTGGCCGCGAGCCGGTCGGTCTGGTCGGTCGGGGAACTGCTCGCGCTCGAGCTGCTCGAAGTGGGCCAGCCGGGTGCGGTGGTCGGCGACGAGGTCGTCGAGGTGGGCGAGCAGCTGCGCCCGGTCGCCGTACGACGCCCCGCGCATCTTCACCGCCAGCTCGGAGCGCATCGCCACCGCCGGCGTGGGGGAGCCGATCCACTCGGCCAGCACCCGTTCGCCGGTGCGCGTCACGGTGTAGCGGCGCTCGGTGCTGCGGGAGTCACCGGCCCCGGCCGTCACCCAGCCGTCGCCCTCCATCCGGCGCAGCACCTTGTAGATCTGCTGGTGGGTGGCGCGCCAGAAGAACCCGATCGACCGGTCGAAGCGCCGGGTCAGCTCGATGCCGGTCGCGGGTCGCTCGCGCAGCGAGACCAGCAGCGCGTGTTCGAGGGCCACGCCAGCAGTCTCGCGCGATGCCGAGTCGTTGTGCAACTAGTTGCACAAGTGAGCCGGGTCACTTGCCGGATACCCCTAGGGGGTATATGGTCCCGGCCATGAACAACACCTCGTGGTCCACCGCGGTCAGCGCGACCCTGCACTGCCTCACCGGCTGTGCGATCGGCGAGGTGCTCGGCATGGTGCTCGCGACCTGGTGGGGCTGGGGCAACGTCGCCAGCATCGTGCTCGCGGTGGTGCTGGCCTTCTTCTTCGGCTACCTGCTGACCTTCTCCTCCGTACGCCGCCACGGTGCCTCGCCCCGCGAGGGGGTCCGGCTCGCCCTGGCCTCCGACACCGTCTCGATCGCCACGATGGAGATCGTCGACAACCTGTTCATCCTGGTCGTCCCCGGCGCGATGGCGGCCGGCCTCGCGACCGGCCTGTTCTGGTGGAGCCTGGCCGTCTCGCTGGCCGTCGCCTTCGTGCTGACCGTCCCGGTCAACCGCTGGCTGATCTCGCGCGGCCGCGGCCACGCCGTCGTACACGAGCATGCACGCACTGACCACGCGACCACTGACGCGGAGTTACGACGCGACTCACGTGACCGCGCACTGAACGCGATACCGACCGCGCCACCCTGACAGCACAACTGTCAGAATCACCCGCATGACCTACGCACTCGGACAGGGCACCGGACCCCTCGCGGGGGTCAAGGTCGTCGAGATCGCCGGCATCGGCCCCGGCCCGCACGCCTGCATGATCCTGGCCGACCTCGGCGCCGACGTGATCCGCGTCGAGCGGCCGGGCGGGCAGGCGCTGACCGGCGGCCCGACCGACCTGCTCAACCGCGGCCGTCCCAGCGTCGCGCTCGACCTGAAGGACCCCGAGGCGATCGCGACCGTGCTCGACCTGGTCGCGGAGGCCGACGTGCTCGTCGAGGGGATGCGCCCCGGCACCACCGAGCGGCTCGGCCTCGGCCCCGATGTGTGCCTCGAGCGCAACCCGCGGCTGGTCTACGGCCGGATGACCGGCTGGGGCCAGACCGGCCCGCTGGCGTCGGCGGCCGGGCACGACATGAACTACATCGCGATCACCGGCGCCCTGTTCGGCATGGGCCAGGACAAGTCCGCGCCCGCACTTCCCGGCCAACCTGGTCGGCGACTTCGGTGGCGGTTCGACGTACCTCGTCATCGGCGTGCTCGCCGCCCTGCTCGAGGCGCGGCTCTCCGGCCAGGGCCAGGTCGTCGACGCCGCGATCGTCGACGGCACCGCCCACCTGAACGCGATGAGCGCCGGCTTCCTGGCCGCGCGGCAACCTGCTCGAGGAGCGGGCCGCCAACCTGCTCGACGGCGGGATGCCGTTCTACGACGTCTACGAGACCTCCGACGGCCGGCACATGTCGGTGGGTCCGCTGGAGCCGCAGTTCTACGAGGAGTTCGTGAAGCTGCTCGACATCGAGGACGCGCCGGACCGCTACGACTTCGAGCAGACCGAGGAGCTGCGCGGCGTCATCGCCGAGCGGTTCGCGAGCCGCACCCAGGCCGAGTGGTCGGAGGTCTTCGAGGGCACCGATGCCTGCGTGGCGCCGATCCTCCCGCTCACCGAGGCGATGGAGCACCCGCACATGGCGGCGCGCGAGGTGTTCGTCGAGCACGAGGGCGTCCGCCAGCCGGCGCCGGCGCCGCGCTTCTCCCGTACGCCGGCCGACCTCGGCCTGCCCCCGCGACCGAAGGCCGGCGCCGACACCCGCGAGGCGCTGACCGCCTGGGGCATCGCCGACGTCGACGCCCTGATCGAGAGGGGCGTCGCCGTCCAGGCCTGAGCCGGGTCCCGCTAGCGTCGCAGCCATGGCTGACTCCCTCGACGGAACAGTGGCGCTGGTGACCGGCGCCTCCAGCGGCATCGGACAGGCCTCGGCCGCGTCCCTCGCCGCGCGGGGTGCCGCGGTGGCGCTCGTCGCCCGGCGCACCGACCGGCTCGAGGAGCTCGCCGTCCTCGATCAGGGACGACGGCGGCACCGCGCTGACCATCACCGCCGACGTCACCGACCAGCAGCAGGCCGAGCAGGCCGTCGCCACCGCCGTCGAGCAGCTCGGTCGGCTCGACACGGTCATCAACAACGCCGGCGTGATGCTGCTCGGCCCGATCGTCGACGCGCCGCTCGAGGAGTGGGAGCGGATGGTCGACCTGAACGTCAAGGGACTGCTCTACGTCGCCCACGCCTCGCTGCCGCACCTGCTCGCCGCAGCCGAGAGCGACCCGCGCCGCGTGGCCGACCTGGTCAACATCTCCTCGGTGGCCGGCCGGGTCGCCCGCAACGGCAGCGGCGTCTACAACGCCACCAAGCACGCGGTCGGCGCGTTCAGCGAGTCGCTGCGCCAGGAGGTCGACCGGCCGCCACGTGCGGGTCTCGCTCGTCGAGCCCGGCGCCGTCGCCACCGAGCTCGGCTCGCACAACCGGCCCGGAGATCCAGGAGGGGCTGAAGCAGCGCTTCGGCCGCTGGAGCGGATGGAGGCCGAGGACATCGCCGAGACCATCGAGTTCATCGTCACCCGGCCGCGCCACGTCGCGGTCAACGAGGTGCTGATCCGCCCGACCGAGCAGGAGGGCTGAGGAACTCCCCGACGCTCGCGGTGCGTTGAAGAAGGGTCCATCGGAGGTCCCCATTCCCACGTTCCAGCAGCAGGTCGACCGTCTCGTCACGCTCGGCTACCCCGGCCTGGCCGGAAGTCCGAGCCCGAGTTCCGCGAGCGGGTCGAGCCGCTGCGACGCGGCCGAGCGCGCTCGAGTCCGAGGACGCCGCCGAGCCCCGTTCCGTTCGTCCTCGTGGTGACGCGTGACGTCGTCTCGCCGTACGACACGGTGCCGCTGCTGCGCCTCGCCGGCGGCACCAAGCCGGGCCGGGTCGACCGCAACCACGGGAGGGAGACCTGGCCGGCTACCACCCGATCGAGGGCTGCGAGCCGCCCGGTGCGGCGTACCTCCTGGTCGGCGTCGAGCGCGGCGAGGAGTTCTGCAACGTCCGGCCCGAGGACGCCACCCGCACGATCCGCGAGCGGGCCGCACCCCGCTGACGATCGACGAGGGCATCGCGCTGGTCACCCAGGTGCCGCGAGACCCTGGAGAAGAACAAGTGCTTCATGCTCGCCGGCTCCCGCAGGCACGACCGCCGCGTCCCGGCGCTGTGGATCAGCGAGCGCGCGCCGAAGCTCGGCTGGTGCTGGGACGGCAACCCGCACACCTGGCTGGGCACCGCCTCCGCGCCGGCAGCGCCGCGGGTGACCTCTCCCACATCTCGCCCGGATTGACGATGACAGTATTACTGTCACAATGAGCAGCGTGCCGCCGCGCGACGCTGCGCCCGCGTGAGCCCGTCCCAGCGCCCACCACAGACTCCAGAAGGAGCAGGGAAAACACATGGCAACAGAAGCGTTCGTGTACGACGCGATCCGCACGCCCCGGGGCAAGGGGAAGAAGAACGGCAGCCTCCACGAGGTCAAGCCGGTCGACCTGGTCGTCGGCCTGCTCGACGCCGTCAAGGACCGCAACCCCTCCCTCGACGTGAACCGCGTCGACGACGTCGTGCTCGGTGTCGTCTCGCCGGTCGGTGACCAGGGCGGCGACATCGCCAAGACCGCTGCGCTCGCCGCCGGCTACCCCGACACCGTCGCCGGCGTACAGCTGAACCGCTTCTGCGCCTCCGGCCTCGAGGCCGTCAACCAGGCCGCGTCGCGCGTCCGCGGTGGCTTCGAGGACCTGATCCTCGCCGGTGGCGTCGAGTCGATGAGCCGCGTGGCCATGGGCAGCGACGGCGGCGCCTGGGCCTCCGACCCGGCCACGGCCTTCGGCACCTCGTTCGTGCCGCAGGGCATCGGCGCCGACCTGATCGCCACCATCGAGGGCTGGTCGCGCGAGGACGTCGACACCTTCGCGGTCGAGTCCAACCACCGCGCCGCCAAGGCCTGGGCCGACGGCCGCTTCGCCGGCTCGATCGTGCCGGTCAAGGACGTCAACGGCGTGACCGTGCTCGACCACGACGAGTTCATCAAGCCCGAGTCGAGCGTCGAGGGCCTCGCCAGGCTGAAGCCCTCGTTCGCCGGCATCGGCGACCAGGCCGGCTTCGACTCGGTGGCGCTGGAGAAGTACCACTGGATCGAGCGGATCGACCACGTCCACCACGCCGGCAACAGCTCCGGCATCGTCGACGGCGCCGCGCTCATGGCGATCGGCAACGAGCAGGTCGGCAAGGACCTCGGCCTCACCCCGCGGGCGCGCATCATCGCGACCGCGGTCTCCGGCGCCGACCCGACGATCATGCTCACCGGTCCCGCCCCGGCGGCCCGCAAGGCGCTGGCCAAGGCCGGCCTCGAGGTCAAGGACATCGACCTGTTCGAGATCAACGAGGCCTTCGCGGCCGTGGCCATGCGGTTCATGCGCGACATGGGCATCGACCACGAGATCACCAACGTCAACGGCGGCGCGATCGCGATGGGCCACCCGCTCGGCGCGACCGGCGCGATGATCCTCGGCACCCTGATCGACGAGCTCGAGCGTCGTGAGCTCAAGCGCGGCCTGGCCACGCTCTGCGTCGGCGGCGGCATGGGCATCGCCACCATCGTCGAACTCGTCTGACCCTCCCCGATCTCTCGACAAGGACTGACAATGACTGACTCTGCAGTGAAGTACGACAAGGGCGACGACGGGATCGTCGTACTCACCCTCGACGACCCGACCGCGAGCGCCAACACCATGAACGACCTCTACAAGGACTCGATGCACGCGGCCGTCGACAAGCTGTACGCCGAGAAGGACGACGTGACCGGTGTGGTGATCACCTCGGCCAAGAAGACCTTCTTCGCCGGCGGCAACCTCAAGGGCATGCTGGCCGCCACGCCCGACGACGCCCAGGCCGTCTTCGAGATGTGCGAGGGCATCAAGGCCGACCTGCGCCGGCTGGAGACGTTCGGCAAGCCGGTCGTCGCCGCGATCAACGGCGCCGCGCTCGGCGGTGGCCTCGAGATCACGCTCGCCTGCCACCACCGGATCGTGGTCGACGACCCCAAGGTCGAGCTCGGCCTGCCCGAGGCGACCCTCGGCCTGCTGCCCGGCGGCGGCGGCGTCACCCGCACCGTGCGGATGTTCGGCATCCAGTCCGCGCTGATGGACATCCTGCTCCAGGGCACCCGCTTCAAGCCGAAGGCCGCCAAGGAGAAGGGCCTCGTCGACGAGCTGGTCGCCGACCGCGACGACCTCGTCCCGGCCGCGAAGAAGTGGATCAAGGCCCACCAGGACGACCCGCAGGCCGCGTCGAACCCGTGGGACCGCGACGGCTTCAAGATCCCCGGCGGCAGCCCGTCGACCCCGTCGCTGGCGGCGTTCCTGCCCGCGTTCCCGGCGATGCTGCGCAAGCAGACCAAGGGCGCCGTCTACCCGGCCCCGCGCGCGATCATGGCCGCCGCGATCGAGGGCGCGCAGGTCGACTTCGACACCGCCAGCCGGATCGAGTCGCGCTACCTCGCCCAGCTGATCACCGGGTCGAACAGCAAGAACATGATCCAGGCGTTCTTCTTCGACCTCTCCGCGATCAACTCCGGGCTGCTGCGTCCCAAGGACGTGCCGAAGTTCACGGCCACCAAGGTCGGCGTACTCGGCGCCGGGATGATGGGCGCCGGCATCGCGTACTCCTGCGCCCGCGCCGGCATGGAGGTCGTGCTCAAGGACGTCGAGCAGGCCTCGGCCGACAAGGGCAAGGCCTACAGCGAGAAGATCCTGAGCAAGGCCGTCGAGCGCGGCAAGATGGACGAGAAGAAGAAGGCCGAGATCCTCGACCGGATCACCGCGACCACCGAGGCCAACGACTTCAAGGGCTGCGACCTCGTCATCGAGGCGGTCTTCGAGGACCCGTCGCTGAAGGCCCAGGTGTTCGGCGAGATCCAGGACGTCGTGAACTCCGACGCGCTGCTCTGCTCGAACACCTCGACGCTGCCGATCACCGAGCTCGCCGAGGGCGTCAACCGTCCCGACGACTTCATCGGGCTGCACTTCTTCTGCCCCGGTCGACAAGATGCCGCTCGTCGAGATCATCCGCGGCGCCAAGACCAACGACGTCGCCGTCGCCAAGGCGCTCGACGTGGTGATGCAGATCCGCAAGACCCCGATCGTGGTCAACGACAGCCGCGGCTTCTACACCAGCCGCGTCATCGGCACGATGGTGATGGAGGGCCTCGCCATGCTCGGCGAGGGCGTCCACCCGATGTCGGTGGAGCGGGCCGCCACCCAGGCCGGCTACCCGGTCGGCACGCTGCAGCTCTCCGACGAGCTGAACATGGAGCTGATGGCCAAGATCCAGAAGGCCACCGCCGACGCGGCGCCCGCGGGCTACCAGCCGCACCCCGGCGAGGCCGTGGTCACCAGGATGATCGAGGAGGGTCGTCCCGGTCGCCTGCGCGGCAAGGGCTTCTACGAGTACGACGAGAACGGCGGCCGCGGCTCCCTCTGGACCGGCCTGGCCGAGCTGTTCCCGTCGAACGCCGAGCCGGCCGACATCGAGGACCTCAAGGACCGCTACCTGTTCATCGAGGCGATCGAGACCGCGAAGTGCTTCGAGGAGGGCGTCATCGAGTCCTCCGCGGCGGCCAACATCGGCTCGATCATGGGCATCGGCTACCCGGCGCTGACCGGCGGCACGGTGCAGTTCATGCAGGGCTACGACGGCCGCACCGGCCAGGGCCTCACCGGCTTCGTCGCCCGGGCCCGTGAGCTCGCCGAGAAGTACGGCGACCGCTTCGCCCCCACCGACCGGCTCGTCGAGATGGCCGAGAAGGGCGAGTCCTTCCCCGCCTGACCCGCGTCGTACAGCCCCACCGGACATTCCGGAGGCTGGCAGGTGACTCCTGGGGCTTTCGGGTGTTGCACTGCCCGCCAGCCCGCAGTTTCCCCGGTCGGCCGGGGAAACCGACAACTTCGCAAATTCGGACGCACACCCCCCAGATCCGGGAGAGAATGGCGCGGGTGGAGGACGTCAGCGACGGCCAGACCCGGGTCGAGATCCAGGGGCTGTGGGTCAGGTTCGGGGCCGTGGCCGCCGTGCGGGGGATCGACCTGACGGCCCAGGCCGGGCGGGCGACCGCGCTGCTGGGCCGCAACGGCGCCGGCAAGTCCACCACCATGCGCGTGCTGGCCGGCGTGATCCCGCCCACCGAGGGCATCGTGCGGGTCGACGGGATCGACGTGGCCAAGGACCTGCTGGCCGTGAAGCGGCTGACCGGCTACTGCCCCGACGTCGGCGGCCTGGTGCCGCGGGCCACGCCCTGGGAGCACCTCCAGCTCGCCGCCCGGCTGCGCCGGCTCGAGGACTGGGAGGACCGCGCCCACGACCTGCTCGAGCGCTTCGAGCTCGGCGACGCCGCCCATCGGGTCACCTCCGGCTTCAGCCACGGCATGGGCCGCCGGCTCTCGGTGATCCTCGCCTGCTTCCACGAGCCGACCGTGCTCCTGCTCGACGAGCCGTTCGACGGCGTCGACCCGCTCGGTGTCGAGGCGACTCTCGAGGTGATCGCCGACGCGCGCGCCCGCGGTGCCGCCGTACTCGTCTCCACCCACCTGCGCGACCTCGCCATGCAGGCCTGCGAGAACGCGCTGGTGCTGCGCGGCGGCGCCAGCGTGGCCGAGCTGCGGGCGCACGAGCTCGTCGGTGAGGAGGGCGCCGGTGTCTACCGCGCTCTCCTGGACTGAGCTGCGCTCCAGCCAGCGGGACCTCGCGCTCCCTGCTGGCGTTCCGGCGTTCCGGCCTGACCGCGAGGAGCCGCGTCGGCTGCGGGTCTTCGGCGCGCTCGTGCTCGCCCTGACGGTGACGGCCGCCCTCGCGCCGGCGTACCTCGGCGGCGACTTCCCGCGCGCGCGCAGCGGCACGTCCTCGCGCTGTTCCCCTCGGCCTGCCTCGGATTCCTGCTCTGGCGACCTTCACCGCGGTCGCCTCCGCCGGCGGCCGCGAGGTGGTGCCGCGCGACCAGGCGGTCGCGTTCCCGGTCTCCACGACGACCGACCACCTCGGCGCCCTGCTGCTGGCGCCGCTGAACATCGCCTGGATCATGCAGGCCTGGATGCTGCTCGGGATGACGTCGTACGCCCTGGGCCCCGCGCGTGTGGGCCTACGAGATCCCCGTGCGTGCTCTGGATCGCTGGCCGCCACGGCGCTGGCCAGGTGGCCGGCTGGCTGCCGAGGGAGTACGCCGGGGCCGGCACGGCATCGCGATCTTCCGCGTCCTGGTGGTGCTCTTCGCCCTGGCCCTGGCCCCTCTCGGCCGGCCGCTGCGCCGTCCTGCCAGCGTCACCTCCTGGCGCGACCTGCTCGACCCAGCCCGACCGGAGCCCGACTCGGGGTCCTCGCGACCGGTGGGCGCTCGGGCTGCTCGGTCATCGTGCTGGTCGATCGGGCTCGCCTCCGTCGTGGTCGGCGCCCTCGCCTGCCCGATGGGCGCTGCACCGTCCGATGCGCGAGGAGCTGCGCCTCGAGTCGGGCCACTTCCCTGCGCGGCGCCAGCTCGCGTCGGACTTCATGATGATGCTGCGCATCGACCGCGCGGCGGTCTGGCGCTCGGTGCCGCTGCGTCGCGGCATGACGGTGCTGGCGCTGATGCCGGGCGCCGTGGCGCTCGCCGGTGACCTGGAGTGGCGGATGCTGACCGTGCTCCCGGGCCTGGTCGCCTCCGGTGGCGCCCTGCTCTTCGGCGTGAACACCTGGTGCCTCGACGGGCGCGGCGCGCTGTGGCGCGACTCCCTCCCGGTCGCGCCGCGGGTCGCGTTCCGCTCCCGCGCCGTGGTGCTGATGGAGGTGCTGCTCTGCTCGGCGGCCGCCACCCTGCGCTTGCTGCCTGCGCGCCGGACGCCCGACCGCCTCGGAGGTGGTCGCGCTGCTCTGCTCCACGCTGGTGGTCCGCTGCAGGTGATCGCGGCCAGCATGCGCTGGAGCATCGCCCGGCCCTTCGCCGTCGACCTGCGCAGCGCCCGCGCGACCCCGGCGCCACCGGTGGTGATGGCCGGCTACAGCGCGCGGCTGGCCGTGGCGACCACGGTCACCGGCCTGATCTTCTCCGGACTGGCCCAGGTCCACGACGCGAGGTACGCCCTGGCGGTCACCGTGGTGTTGCTCTGCTGGTCGGGCTGGCGGCTCCTGCGCGCCCGGGCGCTGGGAGGATCCCGAGGTCCGCTCCCGGGTCGTGGCGATGGTCGCTGGTGAAAAAGCCGTCGGAAACTGGCAAATTGGCTGTTCATGCCGTATAGACCAGTCGTCGGATATCGCATTTGAACGGCGTTCGTCAACGTGTGCCCTCACCGCACCTGTGCGACTATTTCACTCGATTACTCAATCCATCACAACGGGGGAAAATCAGCATGAACAAGGTACTCGCTGGACTGATCGTGGCCTTCGCGGCGGCGCTGTTCGCTCTGGGTCTTGCCTCTCCGGCGCAGGCCTACCCCGACACCCCGCCCACCACCGAGGTGTCCCCGACGCAGGTCAACAGCGCTGCTCCGACACGCAGGCGGCTGCCGCCGCCCACCAGCCTCCGACCTCCCGAGCACCGGTGGCCCGAACGCCATGCTCCTCGGTGGCGGTGTGGCGCTGGTTCTCGCGGGTGGTGCGGTCGTCGTCGTCGCCCGCCGCCGTCAGACCAGCTGACCTGACGCTCGCGGTGCAGCTCTGACGAAGGACCGCCCGTGTACCCGAGTGACGTCGTGGAGGCGTCTCCTCCTTCGCCTGGCCGCAGTATGCTCCTGCTCCTCGTCCTGGTCTTCAGCTACCAGGCGGTCCGCACGGTGCTGGCGCTGCGCGATGCCAAGACGAGGCGGACCAGCTCAGCGCGGAGGAGCGGCGCAACGACGTCGCCGCAGTGAAGCAGACGCTGCGCGAGATCGAGGACCAGCAGCGACACCGCGCGCGGGCACTCCGACAACTTCCTGTGGGACGCGCTCGGCCAGGTCCCGTTCTCGGCAACGACGTCGACGCGGTCCAGGTGATGGCGCGAGCGCTCGACGAGGCGTCGCACGGCGCCTCCGGACGGCGAAACGCTGCTGGACCAGCTCCAGAGCGACCAGTTCCGTACGCCGACGGTCGGTTCAACCTGACTGCCTTCGCCGAGCTCACCCGCTGCTCGAGAAGATGTCCGCCGCGCTGGACGGGACGGCGAAGCAGGTCGACCAGCTCGATGCTGACGAGCTGTCGGCCCCCTGGGCAACGTCACCCGCAACGTGCAGGACCAGCTCGACGCGCTGTCCGCGACGGCGAGGGGCGGGGTGACGGTGGCCCGCCTGCTGCCCCCGATGCTGGGCCAGACGGTCCGCGCAACTACCTGCTGGTCGTACAGAACAACGCCGAGATCCGTTCCACCGGCGGCCTGCCGGGCTCGCTGCAGATGCTCAAGGCCGACAACGGCAAGTGACCCTCGGCGACCAGCGTTCCGTCGACGACTTGACGTGCTGACGCAGCCGGCGTTCCCGCTGACCGCCGAGGAGAAGTCGCTCTACGGCGACAACCTCGGCGAGAACATCCGCGACACCAACCTCACACCGGACTTCCCGCGCGCCGCCGAGCTGATGAGCGCGATGAAAAGCGCAGCTTCGCCACCGACGTCGACGGTGTCATCTCCGTGGACCCGGTGGCGCTGTCCTCGATCCTCAAGGCCACGGGGCCCATCAAGGTTCGGGGAGACCCCTCACCGCCGGCAACGTGGTCCAGAAGCTGCTCAACGAGGTCTACCAATGCTTCGACCCGCATGCCGCAAGATGCCTACTTCGACGCGCGTGCGCGTGGTATTTTCGCCACCCTGATCACCCGCGGTCGAGCCCCTCAATTGCTCGTCGAGCTCTGCAGGCGGCCGCCGATCGGCGCTTTCTGGTCTGGAGCAACCACCCTCCGAAGAGAAGCTCCTGGGCGGGACCGTGGTGAGCGGTGGTCGGCTTCCGTGCGACACCGGCTGCGGTTCCGCAGGTGGGGTTCTACCTCAACGACGCCACCGCCGGAAAGATCGAGTACTACCTCGACACACGGCCGCCATCTACTCGTCCGCCTGCAACCACGGCGCCCAGACCCTCCAGCTCAGCTGGACCTGAACTCGTCGGTGCCGCGGCACGGATGACAAGCTCTCGAAGTGGATGACCGGCACCGGCGGTACGCCGCGCGCGGCAACATGCGGTCAACCTGCGGATCTACGCGCCCGCCGGCGGCCACCTCACCGGCCTGACGGTCGCCAGCAAGAGCACCGAGGTCGTCGAGACCGCATCGAGCACGATGGGCCGCGCAGGTGTGCGATCCTTACCGCTGTTCATCCGGGCCCGGCAGCATGTCGCGCCTGTGCTGGCGTCGTTCCGCGCCGGCGAGGGCCAGCGTGGGACCCGGTGCTGAGCGTGACCCCCGGCATCCGTTACAGGCTCCCAGCAGGTGACGGCCGTCGGTTCCTGCTCCTGAGTAGGGTCGGCCGCATGGATTTCTCCCCCTCTCCCCGGGCGGCCGAGCTCCACGAGCTGGTCAGCGCCTTCGTTCGCGACGAGATCGAGCCCGTGGCCGCGGAGTACCACCGCCACGTGACCCAGGGCCCGCAGCCGACGGCGTCTGGGCCGAGTCGCCGATCCTCGGCGAGCTGCGACGCAAGGCGCGCGCCCAGGGACTCTGGAACCTCTTCCTGCCGGCCGAGCACGGGGACCACTACGCCCGGAAGTTCGGCACCCTCGGCGGCGCCGGCCTGTCGAACAGCGACTACGCCCCGCTGGCCGAGCAGATGGGCCGGTTGTCTCCTGGCGCCGTACGTCTTCAACTGCACGCCCCCGACACCGGCAACATGGAGGTGCTGCTCGATACGGCACCGACGAGCAGCAGGCGCGAGTGGCTCGAGCCGCTGCTGGACGGCCGGATCCGCTCGGCGTTCACGATGACCGAGCCCGGTGTCGCCTCCTCCGACGCGACCAACATGGAGGCCACCGCGGTCGTCGACGGCGACGAGGTCGTCATCAACGGCCGCAAGTGGTGGTCGAGCGGCGATCGGTCACCCCGACTGCCAGGTCCTCATCTTCATGGGCCTCACCGACCCCGACGCCGACCGCCACCCGCGCCACACGATGGTGCTGGTCCCGCGCGACACCCCGGGGGTGAAGGTCGAGCGCCTGCTCCCACCATGGTCGAGTACGACGCGCCGTTCGGCCACGGCGAGGTCAGCTTCGACGACGTGCGCGTGCCGGAGGAGAACATCCTGCTCGGCGAGGGCGCGCCTTCGAGATCGCGCAGGGACGGCTCGGCCCCGGCCGCGTGCACCACTGCATGCGCCTGATCGGCCAGGCCGAGGTCGCGCTCGAGCTGGCGATCAAGCGCGGCCTGTCGCGTACGGCGTTCGGCAAGCCGATCGTCAACCTCGGCGGCAACCGCGAGCGCATCGCCGACGCCCGGATGGCCATCGACCAGGCCCGGCTGCTCGTGCTGAACGCGGCCTGGAAGCTCGACGTCGGCGGTCCGCTGAACGCGCTCAGCGAGGTCAGCCAGATCAAGGTGATGGCCCCGAACATGGCGCAGCAGGTCATCGACATGGCGATCCAGCTGCACGGCGGCGGCGGGCTCTCCGACGACTTCCCGCTGGCCGGCATGTGGACCAACGCCCGGGCGCTGCGCCTGGCCGATGGTCCCGACGAGGTGCACCGCGGCGTGGTCGCCCGCCTCGAGATCGAGAAGCACCGATGATGTCCCCCCCCCCTTTTTTTGCTAGGGTGCTGGTCACTGGCGGGGCGGGTGGCCTCGGTGGCGCGCTGGTCGCGCGTTCGAGGCCCGGGGTGACCAGGTGCTGGTCGCCGACATCACGGACGGCGCCGACCTCCACCTCGACGTCCGCTCCGACGACGACTGGGCCGCCGCGCGCGACTGGGTCGAGGAGCACTGGGGCGGCCTCGACGTGCTGGTCAACAACGCGGGCGTCGCCGGTGGGGGACGCATCGACGTGGCCGGCATGGACGAGTGGCAGTGGATCACCGAGATCAACCTGTTCGGGGTGGTCCGTGGGACCCGCACGTTCGTGCCGATGTTCAAGCAGCAGCGTCGGGCCACATCGTCAACATCGCCTCGCTGGCGGGGCTGGTGCACCCGGCGGGGATGGGCTCCTACAACGCGGTCAAGGCCGGGGTGGTCGCGCTCAGCGAGACCTGCGCGCACGAGCTGGCCGGAGTGGGACATCCACTGCTCGGCGGTGTGCCCGTGCTACTTCCGCACGAAGCTGATCGAGAACATGCAAGGGACCGACACGGCCGTCGGCCAGGTGATCGGCGGACTCGTGGCAGCGGCACCGCTCGGTCCCGAGGACATCGCCGCGGCCGTGCTCGAGGGCATGGACCGTGGCGACGAGCTGATCCTTCCCGACCCGGCGGCGAGTGCTGCCTACGAGCTCAAGCTGACCGACCGGGCGTCGTACGACCAGGTGATGCGCAAGCAGGCCGCCCGCCTCAACGCGGTAGGCCAAGAGCACAGCAGTGAGCCAGATCGAAGGAGCAGCCGGGGTCCGCGACGAGGACCCGTTCGACGTCGCCGCCGTCCGCGCGTGGCTGGCCAAGCAGGGCACCGAGCTCGAGCGACGAGGTCGAGGTGCAGCAGTTCGGCGGCGGCGCCTCCAACCTGACCTACTCGCTGCGCGACGGCTCGCACGACCTGATCCTGCGCCGCCGCCGGCGGGCAGAAGGCGAAGGGCGCGCACGACATGGGCCGCGAGACCGCATCCAGCGGCCTCGAGCGAGCGTCTTCGCGCTGGTGCCGGAGATGGTGGCGCTTGCGAGGACCACGTCGGTGATCGGCTCGGAGTTCTACGTGATGGAGCGCGCTCGACGGGCTGATCCCGCGGGCCGACTGCCCGAGGGCGTCGACCTCGACGGGCCGAGACCCGGCTGTGCACCAACGCCCTCGACACCCTCGATCGAGCTGCACCAGGTCGACGTCGACGCGCCGGAGCTGGCGGCGCTCGGCAAGGGCGACGGGTACGTCGACCGGCAGATCGGCGGCTGGTCGACGCGCTACCGCAACGCGCGCACCGACGACGCCCGGCGACTTCGAGTCGGTGATGGCGTGGCTGGACGAGCACCAGCCCGACGACGTCGCCAACTGCCTGATCCACAACGACTTCCGCTTCGACAACGTGGTGCTCGCCAAGGACGACCCCACCGCGGTGATCGGCGTGCTCGACTGGGAGATGGCCACCCTCGGCGACCCGCTGATGGACCTCGGCGGGACGCTGGCCTACTGGGTGCAGGCCGACGACGACGCGTTCTTCAGCCGTTCCGCCGCCAGCCCACGCAACCTGCCGGGGATGCTCACGCGCGAGGAGGTGGTGGCCTACTACTGCGAGAAGATGGGCTTCACGGTCACGCCCGAGGAGTGGCGCTTCTACGAGGTCTACGGCCTGTTCCGCTTCGCGGTGATCGCCCAGCAGATCTACTACCGCTACTTCCACAGGCAGACCACCAACGAGGTGTTCGCGTTCTTCGGGCCCGCCGTGCACTACTACGAGCAGCGCTGCCGCTGCGGTGATCGGCGACCGGCGTTGACGGTGGGTCAACTCTTGCTCGTCCGGCACGGCCAGGCGTCGTGGGACTCCGACGACTACGACGTGCTCTCGGCCCATCGGCTGGGAGCAGTCCGCGGCTGCTGGGGAAGTCGCTCGCTGCCCGCGGGATCATGCCGGACGTCACGTGGGTCCATGGGCGGGATGCGGCGGCACCGCGAGACCGCGCGAGGCCTGTCTGGGCGAGCTGGGTGTCGCGGCTGGCTCCCGAAGTGGATGCCGGCTGGGACGAGTTCGACCACGTCCACCATGCTGGGCTCGCACCCGGCGCCGTTCGAGGGACGCAAGCCCACCAAGGCCGAGTTCCAGGAGTGGTTCGAGGCGGCCACCGATACGCTGGACCGGGGGGTGTACGACGACGAGTACGCCGAGTCGTTCGGCGCCTTCACCGATCGCGTTGTCGGGTCGATGCGCTGACGTCGTACGGCGGAAGGGAAGGGCACCGTGCTCGTGTTCTCGAGCGGCGGCCCGGTCGCCTGGGCGGCCGCCAGCCTGTCGCCGAGAGCCCGCAGGTCGCCGGCCGCGGCGCGCCTCAACCCGGTCTGCGTGAACTCCGGCGTCACCCGGTCATCACCGGCCGTCGCGGCCACCACCCTGGTCACCTTCAACGGGCACGCCCACCTCGACGGCGTACCCGACGTGCTGACCTACCGCTGACCGGATAGTCAACGAATACGCATGTGGTTGACCGGCGTGAATAGGTGCAGATTGCGTAGGAACTATCCGGGTTCGCAGGATGGCCCGCATGGCTGACCCCAAGCGCAAGACGATCCTGATCACCGGTGCGAGCAGCGGGCTGGGGGCGGAGATGGCGCGGCAGTTCGCCGACCTCGGGCACGACCTCGCGCTGTGTGCCCGCAGGATCGAGAAGCTCGAGGCACTGAGGGGCGAGATCGCCGCCGCGCACCCGGACCGGCGCGTCGAGATCCGCCACCCTGGACGTCAACGACGACGACGCAGGTCTTCGAGGTGTTCCGGTCGTTCAAGAAGGACTTCGGCACCATCGACCGGGTCGTGATCAACGCCGGGCTCGGCAAGGGCGCGCCCTGGGCACCGGGCGGCTACGACGCCAACCGGGAGACCGCGATGACCAACTTCGTCGCCGCGCTGGCCCAGTCGGAGGCCGCGATGGAGATCTTCCGCGAGCAGAACGCCGGCCACTTCGTGATGATCAGCTCGATGTCGGCGATGCGCGGGATGCCCAAGACGATGACGACGTACGCCGCCACCAAGGCCGGCGCGGCCCACCTCGCCGAGGGCCTGCGCAACGAGCTCTACGGCAAGCCGATCAAGGTGACCGTGCTCTACCCCGGCTACATCGCCTCGGAGATGAACGAGCGGGTCGACCCGAAGAAGGCCAAGGGGATGGTCTCCACCGAGAAGGGCGTCCGCTCGATGGTCGCGGCCATCGAGAAGGAGGTGGACTCGGCCTGCGTCCCGCCGCTGCCCTGGGCCCCGATGAGCGTGCTGATGAAGCACGCCCCGCTCCGCGTGCTCAAGAAGGTCATCTGATTACCCCGGTTTTTTTTTTTTCCCGCTAGTCGGCGACGTAGAACATCCGCTTGTTGACGAACTCGTCCATGCCGAGCGGGCCGAGCTCGCGGCCGAAGCCGCTGCGCTTGACGCCGCCGAACGGCATCTCGGCGCCCTCGCCGGCCGGGGTGTTGACGTTGGACATGCCGACCTCGAGCCGCTCGGCGACCTTCCGCGCGCGCTCGGTGTCCGTGCTGAACACCGCGCCGCCGAGGCCGTAGTCGGTGTCGTTGGCCAGCGCGAGCGCCTCGTCGTCGCTGGAGACCGTGTAGACCACCGCGACCGGGCCGAACAGCTCCTCGCGGTAGGCGCGCATGTCCTTGGTGATGCCGGTCAGCACCGCCGGCGAGTAGTACGCCGCCGGGCCGTCGCCGAGCACGCCGCCGGCGTGCAGGGTGGCGCCCTTGCTCACCGCGTCCTCGACCTGCTCGGCCAGCCGCTCGGCCGCGGCCCGCGACGACAGCGGGGCGAAGGTGCCCTCGGCACCCTCGGCCGGGTCGCCGGGGCGCAGGTCCTTGGCCCGCTCGGTCAGCTTGGCGACGAAGTCGTCGAAGACGTCGTCCATCACGATCATCCGCTTGTTGGAGTTGCAGGCCTGGCCGGTGTTGCAGATCCGGGTCTCCCACGCGAGGTCGGCGGCCGCGGCGACGTCGTCGGTGTCGAGCACGACGTAGGGGTCGGAGCCGCCGAGCTCGAGCACGCACTTCTTCAGGTTCTTGCCGGCGATCGCGGCGACGACCGCGCCCGCGCGCTCCGAGCCGGTCAGCGAGACGCCCTGCGATGCGCGGGTCGCCGATGATCGTCTCGATCTGCTCGTGGGTGGCGAACACGTTGACGTAGGCGCCCTCGGGCAGCCCGGCGTCCTTCATGATCTGCTCGACCGCCAGCGCCGACTTCGGCACCGACTCGGCGTGCTTGAGCATGATCGTGTTGCCCAGCATCAGGTTCGGCGCCGCGAACCGGGCGATCTGGTAGAAGGGGTAGTTCCACGGCATGATCCCCAGCAGCGGGCCGATCGGCAGCTTCTGCACCATCGCCTTGCCGCCGGAGAACGTCTTGATCGGCTGGTCGGCGGCGAGCTCGGGCCCTCGGTCGCGAAGTAGTCGAAGATCTCGCCGCAGAACTCCGCCTCCCCGCGGACTCCCCCAGCGGCTTGCCCATCTCCTCGGTGGCGATCGCGGCCAGCTCGTCCTGCCGCTCGGCGAACAGCTCGCCGACCCTCTTGACGACCTTCGCCCGCTCCGCGATCGGCACGTCCCGCCAGACGCGTACGCCGCGTGCACGGCCGCGAGCGCCGCCTCGATGTCGGCGTCCGTGGCGTGGTCGAAGGTCTCGACGACCTCACCGGTCGCCGGGTTGACGACCTGGTACGCGGGTCCGGTTGTCGTGGTGTCGCTCATGATGCCCCTCTCGTCGGCAGCGGCGGCTGGCCTCTCGAGTACGAAACCTCACCCCGTGACCCAGGGGGTGCGCAACGGGTCGGCGATTACACACAGCCTCGCCGTCCTCGGCGACGACCTGTCCGTGGTGTACGACGGTCCGATCGCGCGGGCGGTCCATCACCGCAGCGGTGACGGTGTCCCCCGGGAGCAGGACCAGGTCGGCGAGGTCGCCGGGGGCAACACCCGGGTGCCTTGTCGGCGCCGGTCGGTCCACGACGGGGCCGAGGACCGGCTCGAGCACGCCGCGACCGCCGAGCGTGGCCACGGCCAAGCACCGCTCGACCAGGTGGTCGTGCCTGCACCTGGTTGACGAAGGCCAGCTGCCAGGCGCGGTCCAGCATGTCGCCGTTGCCGTAGGGGGACCAGTAGTCACGGATCCCGTCCTGGCCGAGGCCGACCCGGACGCTCGTGGGCGGCGAGCAGGTCGAGGGGCAGGTGCCGACCACCGGCCGGGGCGACGGTCGTCAGCCCGATGTCCAGCTCGGCGAGCTCGCGCGACCAGGTCAGCAGTGCGGTCGGGTGTGGACGTGGGCAGGGCGAAGGCGTGGGAGATGGTCACCCGGCCCTGCATGGCGAGTGCCCGGACCCGTTCGAAGACGAGGCCGAGGGTGAACGCACCGAGCTCGGCTGCCTCGTGCAGGTGGATGTCGATGCCGACCTGGTGGCGTTCCGCCAGGCCGAAGACCGTCGTCGAGGTGAGCGGCCGGGTCGCGGTCGAGGCCGCAGGGGTCGATCCCGCCGACCAGGTCCGCGCCGGCGGAGAGCGCCGCGTCCAACAGGTCTGCGGTGCCGGGGTCGCGGATGATCCCGGACTGGGGGAAGGCGACGACCTCCACGGTGGCCCGCGCGGCATGGGCCTCGCGGGCGGCGAGGACGCCTTCGAGCCGCTCGAGTCCGCGCGTCGGTGTCCACCTGGGCGTGGCTGCGTACCTTGGTTGCGCCGTACCCGATGGTCGTGCCCAAGGTGTGCGTGGCTGCGCTCGGCCACGGTGCCCCCGGCCGTGCGCCAGTTGGCCCGGTCGTTCTCGATCAGGCCCGACCAGGCCCGGGCCGCGGTGTGCGGTCGGAACGGCAGGCCCAGCCGGGTCGAGTCGAGGTGCGCTGGGCGTCGCAGAACGACGGGATCGACCAGGCGTCCTCGGCCGTCGATCAGTTGCTCGCGCGGCGTCGGTTCGACGATCCGGCGGGGCGGACACCGACGATGCGTCCGTCCGTCGATCTGCAGGTCGCTGAGGTCCCCGCCCCAGGGGCGGACCGACGTGATCACGGACGCGCTGGTGAGCATGGGACGCACGCTAACGTGCGCTCGCGGGCACAGCCCCCGGCCCCGGAGACAAGAGGGCCGAGAACCGTCTCAGACGGGCGTGATCGGCAGCGACCGCCGGGGCTCGAAGGCGAACGCGGCGCCGGAGCTGAACCGGGTGACCGCGACCTCGCCGGGCTCCTCGGCCGGGTCGTCGCGGCGACGACCTCGACGGTCCAGGGGGAGCCGGAGACCACCACGTCGAGGTGCGGGTCGACGGCCGCACGATCGCCCGGAGGGGCCGGAGCTCTGACGGCCCGACAAGCGAGATCCAGGCGCCGTCGAGGTGGGCGGGGGAGTCGGCGGTCGAGACGTAGGCGACCGGGTTGAACAGTGGGTGCAGCGACGAGCACGCGCCCCGCGCCCTCGGCAGATCGGGGCAGGGACAGCGCCGAGGCGAGGCGCGACGCCGCCACCCCCGCGATCCCGGTCAGCTGCTTCACGCAGATCTCGAGGGCCTCGTCGGCGGGCAGCCGCGCGAAGACCGCGCGGCGGAACCCGAGGAACAGCAGGTGCATCTGCAGGCACACCTCGTCGGCGATCCGGACCAGCGCCGAGTGCGAGAACTCCGTGAAGTCGAGGTCGGAGACGCAGCGGGCCGGAGTAGTCGGACAGCCCGGCGACGACGGGTCGATCGGGTCGAGCTCGAGCGACGCGGCCTGCGACGACTGCAGCGCGAGGCAGCCCGGCGAGAAGGAGACCGGCGGGTGCGCGTCGGAGATGGTCACCGTCCACTCGCAGTGCGGGGTGCGGTCGGTCGGCGTACGCGGCGGACGGTGCACCGGCCGCACCTGCGCGCGCGGGTTCGTCGCCACCGCGGTGGCGTCGAAGGTCGGGTCCTCGATGTCGTGGCACATCGAGCGACGTACTCGGCGCCCATCGGCTCGACGTCCATCAGCGCACCGCAGTGGGCGAGCTCGAAGCCGCCGTGCCACGGGTCCTCGACGCTGTAGCGGAAGTCCATGAACTGCGGCGGGGCGCCGATGTCGAGCTGGAGGCCCTTGAAGATCGTGACGACGTCGCCGCCCTCGAACCGCAGCGCCTGCTGCATCCGCCGCGTGTAGATCGGCGAGGCCGCCATCCACTCCTCGATCGCGATCTGCGCCATCCCCTCGCGCCCGAGCGCGCTGATGCACCACGCCATCCCGGAGCGGTCGATCAGCTGGCCGATCAGCAGCAGCTCGGGTACGACGGTGGCGAGCTCGTCGCGGGAGAGGGAGGCGAAGCCGCTCATGACGGCAGGATCTTCTCCACCACGTTGTTCAACCGGGCGGCGACGGGCCAGCCGGCGTAGTGCGCGAGGAACACCACGATCTCGCGCAGCCCCTCGGCGTCGAGCTCGCCGTTGCGGTGAGCCGCACCGAGCTGGATCTCCAGCACGTCGGTCGCCCCCTGCGCCGCGAGCATGCCGACCAGCAGCAGCCGGCGCTCCTTGGTGTCCAGCCCGGGCCGGCTCCAGATGTCGGCGAACAGGTGGTCGGCGGTGTAGCCGAAGAAGTCGCCCGGCCCGTCCTGGAACTCCCAGCCGTAGACCTCGGCCATCTTGTCCAGCCCGCGCTGGCGTCTTCTCGTCGGTCATGGTCGCTCTCCTGTGCAGTCCGAGTCCGGGGGCGAGGTCGGTGAGGGCCAGCTTCGCCAGGGGTACGTCGACCCCGAGCTGGTCGGCCAGCACGAGCGCGAAGCCGAGGTCCTTCTCGCCGAGGGCCACGACGTGCGAGAACACGCCGTGCCAGAAGTCGTCGGTGTCGAGGGGCGCCGTCGTGTCGCGGTACATGATCGCGCCCGGCCCGCCGGTGATCGCGTCGGTGTGACGCACCACCTCGCCGAGCGCGACCAGGTCGAGGCCGGAGGCCTCCGCCAGCCGCTGCGCCTCGGTGACGGCGGTGAACGAGACGAAGTGCAGCAGGTTGCGCGCCAGCTTCATCCGCGTGCCGGCGCCGACGGGTCCGGCGTGCACGGTCTTCGAGGCCATCAGCGACAGCGCCTTCTCCGCGTCGGCGTAGGCGTCCTCGGACCCTCCGACCATCATCGCCAGCGTGCCCTCGGCCGCGCCCATGGGTCCGCCGCTCACCGGCGCGTCGAGCAGTCGTACGCCGTGACGGTCGGCCACGTCGGCCAGCTCGCCCGGCGTCGTCGGCCCGACCGTGGAGTGGATCGCCACGATCAACGAGGGGGCGTCGTCCGGCCGGACGACACCGACGACGCGACCGAGCACCTCGCGCACCTGGTCGTCGTCGCGCACCATCACGCAGACCAGGTCGACGTTCTCGGCGAGCTCGCCGAGGTCGCCGGCCACGTGGGCGCCGGCCTTCTCGAGCTCGGCGGCCGGCTCCGGCGCGACGTCGTACACCCAGACCGGGGCGTCGCCCGTCAGCAGCCGCAGCGCCATCGGCTTGCCGATGTTGCCCAGCCCGACGAACCCGACGCCCTCATCGAAACTCTGTCATCGAAATACCTGACCGCCGTCGACGTTCACGACCTGGCCGGTGACCCAGGACGCCTCGTCGGAGAGCAGGAAGAGACAGGCGCCGACCATGTCCTGCGGGGTGCCCATCCGCTTGAGGGCGAGTCCCTTGACCAGCTCCTTGCTCGCGTCGCCGGCCTGCTTGCGGGTGGCCTCGGTGTCGGTGGGGCCGGGCGCGATCGCGTTGACCCGGATGTTCATCCCGCCGAGCTCGTGGGCCAGCTGCTGGGTGAGCCCGTTGATGCCGACCTTGGCGAGCGCGTAGAAGCCGGCGTACAGCCAGGCCGCCGTCGAGCTCTGGTTGACGATCGCGCCACCGCCCCGGGCCTGCATGTGGCCGAAGCACCGCGCGCGTCATCACCAGGGCGCCGTCCATGTTCACCGACATGAACTTGCGGTAGTAGTCCCAGTCGACCGTGACCAGCAGGTCGAAGGCCATGTCGCCGTAGATGGCGGCGTTGTTGACGAGGTAGTCGATGCCGCCGAGCTCCTCGACCACCCGGTCGGCCATCGCCTTCGCCGACTCGTGCGACGAGACGTCGGTCTCGACGAAGATCGCGCGCCCGCCGTCGGCGTTGATCGACTCGGCCACCTGCTTGCCCGAGCGGGTTCAGGTCGGCCACGACGACGGCCGCGCCCTCGGCCGCCAGCCCGCGGGCGTAGGCCTCGCCGATGCCCTGCGCCGCGCCCGTGACGATCGGCGACCTTGTCCTTCGAACCTCATTTCACTCCCTCCGCGATCGACTTGGTCTCGAGGTACTCCTCGAACCCGGCCACGCCCATCTCCCGGCCGACGCCGGACTGCTTGTAGCCGCCGAACGGGGCGTCGGGCGCGAACCACACGCCGCCGTTGACGGCGAGCGTGCCGGTGCGGATCCGGTTGGCGACGGCCCGCGCTCGCTCCGGCCGAGCCGCTGTCCACCGACCCGGACAGCCCGTAGTCGGAGTCGTTGGCGAGGCGGACGGCGTCGTCGTCCCCGTCGTGGGGGAGTACGACGAGCACGGGACCGAAGATCTCCTCACGGGCGACGCGCGAGTCGTTCGTCAGCCCGGCGATGACGGTCGGCTCGACCCAGAACCCGTCCTGCTCGATGCACGTGGCCACCGGTCGCGAACCGCCCGCCCTCGTCCTCGGCCAGGGCGAGGTAGCGCGCGATCCGGTCGCGTTGCGACTCGTTGATCACCGGGCCGCAGATCGTCCCGGGGTCGGTCGGGTCCTTGGCGCCGATCGAGGCCATCGTGGCGGCGGCCACCTCCACCGCCTCGTCGTACCTCTCGCGGGGCACGAGCAGCCGCGTCGTCAGCGCGCAGCCCTGGCCGGCGTGCACGCACACCGAGAAGGCGGCCGTGCCCACCGCGGCGCCGAGGTCGGCGTCGTCGAGGACGATCGCGGCGGACTTGCCGCCCAGCTCGAGGAAGACCTTCTTCAGCGTCGGCGCGGCGGCGGCCATGATCGCGCGGCCGGTCGCGGTGGAGCCGGTGAACGAGACCAGGTCGACCCGCGGGTCGGTGGCGAGCACCGACGCGACGCCGTTGTCGCGCGGGGTGACGACGTTGAGCACACCGGGCGGGAGGTCGGTGTGCTCGGCGGCCAGCCGGCCGAGCTCCGCGGCGACCCACGGGGTGTCCGGGGCGGGCTTGAGGACGACGGTGTTGCCGGCCAGCAGGGCGGGGCCGACCTTGGCGAGGTTGATCTGGTTCGGGAAGTTCCACGGCGTGATCGCGGCGACGACTCCGATCGGCCTCGCGCCGGATCGTCCGCCGGGTCCGGATGCCCATCGGCTCGGCGACCCCGAGGTCGGTCTCCCACTCGTAGGTCTCGGCGAGGTCGGCCGTCCACGCGAGACCGGCGACCGGCACGTCGTACTGCGGACCGGCCGTCAGGAACGCCGGCGCCCCCACCTCGGCGGTGGTCAGCGCCCGCATCTCCTCGCCGTGGTCGACGAGCGCCTGGTGCAGCTGGCGCACGCACCGCACCCGCAGCTCGAGGTCGGTCGACCAGTCGGTCTCGTCGAACGCGCGCCGGGCAGCGGCGATGGCGGCGTCGACGTCCTCGGCGGTGGCGTCGGGCGCGGCGCCGATCTCCTGGCCGGTGGCCGGGTTGAGGATCGGGTACGTCGACCCGTCGCTCGCCTCGACGAGCTTGCCGTCGATCAGCAGAAGTGCGGGCGGGACGCTCGAGGACTCAGTCATCGCCCACCACCGGGGGCCAGATGGTCGAGGGCAGCTCGTCGCGCGTGTAGTGCCCGGGCTGCGACGGGCCGTGCAGGCCCATCCGGTCGAGCAGTGGCTGCGGCGCCTTGCCCGAGCCGGCCAGCGACAGGAACGTGTGTGCGGTCGAGCCGAGGTCGAACCAGTCGCGCTGCCAGCCGATCTCGACCCGCTCTCGCCCTCGACCAGCCCGAACCACGAGCCGCCGATGCCGAGGATCTCGTACTCCTTGCCGGTCGACTCGTCCTCGATGCCGGCGCGCTGCTTCCAGAAACCGACGACCATCCCGTTGGACTCGTCCATCACGGTCGCGGCGTAGTCGTAGTGCCAGCCGTCGAGCCCCGCCATCTCGGCGCCGAGCGCGAGCTTGCGGATCTCCTCGCGGCCCATCGCCATGAAGTGCTCGTCGGGCGTGTACATCCAGCCGTACGTCGCGTCCTCGGCGTAGTGGTCGGCGAGGGTCCCCCAGTCGCGCAGGCGTTCCGCCTCCCGGTTGGCCGCCAGCCAACCGGTCCAGAACTCCTCCATCGCACTCGCCGGTCGAGCCTGTCGAAACCCATCAGTCCTCCTCCAGTGACAGGGCCATCGCCGGGCAGTAGCGCACGGCGAGCAGTACGTCGTCGCGTCGCGACTGCGTCCGGGTGCTCGGTGAGTACGACGACCTGGTCGGCGTCCTCGTCGAAGCCGAACACGTCGGGCGCCTCGGCCTGGCACATCTGGTGCGCCTGGCAGAGGTCGAGGTCGGCGACCGCCCTCACGACGTCCTCGGTGTTGAGGACGAGCGCCGCGCGCTCGAGCCATCGATCGCCGCTTCGCCGCCGGTACCGCACCCGGCACGGCTGCTCGAGCTGGATCACCATCTTCGAGCAGTCGTCGCGGTAGGACTCCGAGGGCTGGGTCATCTCGAACTCCCAGTCGCGCAGCAGCACCGAGAAGATCGCCTTGAGCTGCATCATCGCGAAGGCGTTGCCGACGCAGCGGTGCCGGCCGGCGCCGAAGGGGATCCACGTCCACCGGTTGGCGAGGTCCTCCTGGCGCGGGTCGAGGTAGCGGGCCGGGTCGAAGCGACTCCGGCTCGGGGAAGTCCTCGGCGATCCGGTTCGAGACCCGCGGCGAGGCGGCGACCATGGTGCCGCCCGGGATGGTGTGGCCGGCCAGCTCGACCTCCTCCTGCACCAGGCGCAGCAGCACGATCAGCGGCGGGTGCATCCGCAGCGTCTCCTTGAGCGCCGCCTCCAGGCGAGGGATCGAGCGCAGGGCCTGGAAGGAGACCTCGCTGCCGTCGGCGTACAGGTCGTCGAGCTCGTCGGTCACCGACGCCATCACGTCGGGGTGGCGGAGCAGCTCGATCATCGTCCACGCCGCGGTGCCCGAGCTGGTGTGGTGCCCGGCGAACATCATCGAGATGAAGATGCCGGTGATGTAGTCGGCGGTCATGTCGATCGAGATCAGCACGTCGAGCAGGTCGCGCTCCTCGCGTGGGCACCGTCCCACGCTGCCAGGCGCTTGTCGATGATCGCCTGCACCAGCTCGACGAGCTTCTCCCGCGCGGAGTCGCGACGGCGGAAGGACTCGATGTCGGCGTACGGGTCGACGTACGCGAGCGCGTCGGTGCCGCGCTCCAGGTCGTGGTAGTGGTGCGCGAAGGAGGCGTCGAGCTCCTCGCGGAACGGCCGACCGACCAGGCACGCCGAGGTCGTGTAGATGGTCAGCTCGGCGAACCAGTCGAGCAGGTCGATCTCGCCCTCGTCGCCCCACTCGGCGACCATCCGGTTGATCTCGTCCTCGATCGTGGCCGCGTGCCCGCGCATCATGTCGCCGCGCAGCGCCTGGTTCTTCAGCATCTGCTGGCGCTCCTCGGGGGTGGCGTCGAAGACGACGCCCTTGCCGAAGATCGGGGTCATGAAGGGGTACGCCGCCGCCTGGTCGAGGGTGCTGTCCGGCGCCCGGAAGAACTGCTCGTTGGCCTCGGCGCCCGACACCATCACCACGTCGCGGTCGGCCAGCCGGAAGCTGCCGATGTCGCCGCACTCGTCGCGCACCCGGTGCAGCAGGCCGATCGGGTCGGTGCGCAGCTCCTGCAGGTGGCCGTGCGGGTCGTCGGGGTTCAGTCGCGAGACCTCGGTGATCGTCATCGATCCTCCACGGGTGCTTCGGGGGTCACTTCGACCAGGTTCAGGTGCACGCCGCGCGGCGCGCTCACGACGGTGGCGATGGCGTTGGCGATCGCCGAGGGCTTGAGGAAGTGCGGGTGCCGGGCGAGGCCGAACCGCACCCAGTGGTTGAGCACGTCGGCCGCGTCCTGGTCGTCCCAGGTGCTGCCCATCTCGCTCCACGTCGGACCGGGGCGGACGATGCTGGCGCGCACGCCGGTGCCCTCGAGCTCCATCTGCATCGAGTGGGCCAGGCCCTCGAGACCCCACTTGCTCGCGGCGTACGCCGCCATGAACGGCCGCGGCCGCACGGCCACGTCGGACGACACGAAGACCAGGTCGCCGCGGCGCCGCTCCACCATGCCCGGCACGAACGCGTGCACCAGCCGATGGGCGCCGAGCAGGTTCACGTCGAGCTCGGCGCGCATCCGTTCGGTGTCGACCTCGTGGATGACGCCCGGACCGACGGAGCCGGCGTTGGAGACCACCACCTCGACGTCGCCGAGGTCCGCTGCCACCGCCTGCGCGAAGTCGGCCACGGACTGGTCGTCGGTCAGGTCCAGGGGATGTACGACGGCCTCGCCGCCGGCCTCCCTGATCTGTGCGGCGACCTCGTCGCACTTCTCGGTGCGACGTGCGCCGAGGGCGACCGGGAAGCCCTGCGCTCCGAGCACGAGCGCCGTGGCCGCCCCGATGCCGGACGAGGCGCCCGTGACGACGGCGGGCCGACGCGACGGCTGCGCGTACTTGCTCATCGCGCCTCCACCCGCACCGGCAGCTTCGCGAAGCCGCGCACGTTGGCGGAGTAGAACCGGACGGCGGAACCGTGGTCGGCCTCGACCGAGCGCGCCCGCGAGACCAGCGACCGCAGCGCCACCTTCGACTCCAGGCGGGCGAGGTTGGCGCCGAGGCAGAAGTGCCGGCCGCCGCCGAAGCTGAGGATCTGGCGCAGCTCGTCCTCGTCGCGGTGCACGTCGAAGGTGTCGGGGTCGGTGAAGACGCGGTCGTCGCGGTTGGCGGCGCCGAGGCAGAAGAGCAGCTTCGAACCGTTCGGTGCGGTCACGCCGTGCAGGGTCAGGTCGTCGACGAGGTGCCGGGCGAGCAGCTGGGTCGAGGTGTCGTGGCGCAGCGTCTCCTCGATCCACCGGCCGACCAGGTCGTCACCGTCGCCGAAGACCTCGTCGAGCTGGTCGGGGTGGTCGGTGAGGTGGTACATCGCGTTGCCGAGCAGCTTGGTCGTCGTCTCGTTCCCGGCGACCACCATCAGGAACAGGAAGGCGATGATCTCCTGGTCGGTCATCCGGTCCCCGCCGTCCTCGGCGGCCAGCAGCGCGCTGGTGAGGTCGTCGGCCGGCTGCCGCTTGCGCTCGGCGAGCAGGTCGGCGTAGTAGCCGAAGAGGGTCATCGCGGCCTCGATGCCCTCGGGCGGCACGTCGCGCAGTCCGGGCTCCCGGTGGACGAGCAGGTCCGCGAGGCGGCGTACCTCGTCACGGTCGGCCTCCGGTACGCCGAGCATCTCGGAGATGACGTCCATCGGCAGCCGGCCGGCGAAGTCGCCGATCCAGTCGAACTCGTCGGACTCCATCACCTGGTCGAGGTAGAGGTCGGTGATCCGCTGGATGCTCGGCTCGAGCTCGGCGACCCGCTTGGGGGTGAAGCCCTTCGACACGAGCTTGCGCAGCCGGGTCTGCCGGGGCGGGTCCATCGCGAGGAACGACATGGTCAGGTGGGCGTACGGCGTCCACGCGCTCGCGTCGAGGGAGACGCCCATCTCGTTGGAGTAGACGCCGTCGGTGCGGACCGCCTTGTGCAGGTCGGCGTGGCGGGAGAGCACCCAGAAGTCGTGCTCCTCGTTGTGGTAGAGCGGCGCCTCGTCGCGCAGCCGGCGGTACACCGGGTAGGGGTCGTCCTGCAGCGCGTAGTCGTAGGGGTCGAAGGTGATCACGCGTTCCCCTTCATGATCACGGCGACGACGTCGTCCAGACGGTCGGCGAGCTCGGGGTAGGTGAACAGCCCCATGCCGGTCTGCAGCAGTGCGCCGGAGAAGGCGAACAGGAGCGTCTCGAGCACCCGTGGGTCCACCGGCTCGCCGTCGGCGGCGCGGAACCGCTCGGCGAAGACGGTGCCGATGCGCACGCGCAGCTGCTCCACGGCCGGGTCGGTGCCGAGCAGGCTCTTGGTCGCGGCCGCGGCCAGCGCGGGCGCACTCGCGATCGTCTCCGCGAGATGCCGGGTGGTCTGTTGCAGCCGCCGCGTGCTGCTCCGACCGGTCAGCCTGGGCTGCTCCGAGGTCGCGAGGTGCCGCCAGAACAGCTCGGCGAACAGGTGGTCGCGCGAGGCGAAGTAGTTGTACGCCGTGGCCGACGAGACCCCGGCCCTGCGTCGCGACGGTCCGGATGGTCAGGACCTCGTGGCCGACCTCGTCGAGCTCCACCCTGGCCGCCTCGAGCAGCTTGTCGAGGGTGTCGCCCTGGCGCACGTTGAGCTCGCGCCGCGGCATGCTGGACACTTGACTGGACACCTGTCCAATCTAGAACGGGTTCTCGTTCGTTGGCAAGGGGGATGCCGTTGCTGCGCGGTGATCGAGAAATCGCGATCCGCGGACATGGATGGTCCAGAGATCGTTTTCCCTGCGGTCTAGAGACGTTTCCGCTGTCTTCTTCGCAAAGGCCGCAACTCGCTCGCGGCTCGTTGTGGAGCCAAAAACTGCCGTCCTAGGGTCCAGCCACAGGCACGCCGAATTGCGGCAGAGAGCCTCACCAACCTCGGATCGGGGAATCATCATGCGGCTGCGTTCTCCTCTCACCGGTTTCGTGGCCGGCGTGTGCATGACGACGGTTCTGGTCGGAGTTCCTGCCGCCGCCCTGGTGACCGCGGCCGGTGACGCGAAGCCGTCGACGTACGACGGCACCGCGCCCTCACTCACCGTCTATCCAGCAGAGTTCGTCATCGGGGCCAGCCTCGACGCGACGGTGGCGCCGCATGCGGACGAGTGCCTGCAACCGTGGCCATGGAACTTCAGGATCCCCATGCGCCTTCGTTGGGCGGGAAGCGACGCCACGAGCGGCCTGCAGGCCTACGACGTCTGGGGTTTCGGCCAGCGATTTGACGGCGCGACGAAGCTGGTCGAGGACACCTCGGCGACGTCGTTCGCCTACAACGGCAACAACTACCCCGGCGACTGTGGCGAGGGCGGGGCCTACGGGTACTCGCACTGGGTGACCGTGAAGGACAACCGCGGCAACGCAGCCTCCTCCGCCCTGTCAGCCGCCGACGGCGTCAACGTGTGGGAGGAGACGGGTGCATCACCGAGTGACCACTACTCCTCCATCAACCTGACCCGGACCGGCACCTGGACAACAGCGAATTGCACCTGCTTCAACAACGGCCGAACCCTGGCAGCAACCGCCGCCGGAGCCTCGTTGACCTACAGGATCGCCACGACCAGCCCGAGCCAGACCGTCGCCATCGTCATGGAAAAGGCCTCCAACAGGGGAAGCGTCAACGTCAGCGTCGACGGCGCCTCAGCCACCGCAGTCAACACCTACAGCTCTGCAACCACGCACCGCGTGATCGTCTGGCAGAAGACGTTGAGCGTCGGTTCTCACACCCTGAAGCTCACGAACGCCGGCACCGCGGGTCGATCCAGGATCGATGTGGACGGCATCCTGCTGAGCAACCAGCCAAGCGGCTCCGCCCCAGAGCCCACCTCCGGGTTGCCACCAGCGTCCGCTCCGAGACCGCGTCCGACCGGACCTCGACCCTCACACCAGGAACGGCTCGACCAGCCCCGGCACGGCGGCGTCCGCGAGGGCGATCGCGGTGGCCTCGGGGATGTCGATGGCGGCGTACGCCTGCTCGCCGGCGGCCGTCGTGGCGACCAGCGTGACCAGGCCGACGCGTCGCTGGAACCACGACTGCTGGAGGTTCCAGCCGATGATGCCGGTGCGCTGGACCATGTCGCGGCGGCCCCGCAGCGACCCGGAGCGTACGACGAGGTGGCCGTCGGTGAGCCCGTGGCCCAGGCGCTGGTAGCGGTCCATCGCGAGCACAGCCGCGGCCGGGATCAGGATCAGCGTCGGCAGCACCGCCCACACCGGCACGGGTGTCGCGATCGCGACCACGAGCACGACGACGGGCAGCACCAGAGCTCCCGCCAGGGCACGGGTCCACCGCCGACGTCGCGCCGCCGGGCCGTGCTGGACCAGCGGCAGTCCGCAGTGGCTCGGCGTCCTCGAGCACCTGGGTGCCCGTCTCGTCGATGATCGTGCGCGGGGCGGGCGGCACCAGCTGGGTGCGGCCCGAGTCGCTCTTCGAGACGCCCGTGACGATGGCGTAGAGCCGGCCGGCACCCGCGAGCCGCAGGCCGAACGGTTCGTCGACGGACAGGCCGCGCACCCGTTCGCGCTCGAGGCTGGTCTCGGTGCTGGTCAGCAGTCCGCGGCGTACGTGGAAGGTGCGGCCGCGGGCGTCGCGGGCGAGCGTGAACCCCCAGTTGGCCACGAAGTACCCGAGCAGCGAGAACAGCGCCCCGAGGACGAGGAACGCCACCAGGGCCAGGGGCACCACCGCCGCGACGGACAGGTTCTCGAAGGTCCGGCGGACGTCGCTCTCGTCGAAGTACCGGGTCCCGATCTGCTCGCTGAACTGCCCGAGGACGGCCAGCAGACCCGCGGCGATCACGTTGCCCGACGAGGTCAGCGGCGCGTAGCGGACCCAGCCCGGGTCGAGGCGCAGCAGCTCCACGTCGTCGTACGTGGTCGCCGCCGGGACGTCATCCGAATCGTGGCCTCGAGGCAACGATTCGGATGACGCTGTGCCCTCCGCGACGTCCACCCGGTGCAGCAGCGCGATCCGCAGCTGGCGGGCCTCGGCGAGCGGGAGGGAGTCGAGCGCGAACTTGTCGTCGTCCTGCTTCGCGCCGCTGGCCGTGCCGACCTCGACCTTGGCCAGCCCGAGGACCCGGTGGATCGGGGTCGAGGTGAGCTCGACGGCGCGCACCCGGTCGAGCCGGGCGGTCAGCACCTTGCGGCCGATCAGCCCGCGCTGCAGCTCGATCTGGGACGGAGTGATCCGGAAGGTCGTGGTCAGGAACCGCATCACGCCGAGCGCGATGGGGATGGCGACACCGAACAGCTGCCACCAGCCCTGGTTGCCGTTGCTGCCGAGCACGAAGATGCCGATCAGCACCGGCAGGAACTTCACCAGCTCCAGCACCGGGTGCACGAGCAGCATCCGGGGGTCGAGCCGGCGCCAGGGCACATCGGGCACCGGGGTGGCCGCGGGCGGCGACTTGGTACGGCTGGAACGGCGGGTGCGGTTCGCTCACGTCGCGTCCCCCGCCTCCGCTTCCGTACGACGCGTCAGGTCGTCGACCAACCGGTCGGCCACCGGCTTGTCGATGGCCTGGATCCGCAACGGGCCGGCCGCCGACGCGGTGGTGACGGTGACCGTCGCGAGGCCGAAGGCCCGGTCGATCCATCCCTGCTCGAAGTCCACCGTCTGCACGCGCGACATCGGCGCGATCCGCCGCTCGCGGCTCAGCCAGCCGGTCTGCGTGTAGACCGCCGTGTCGGTGCTCTCCCAGCGGTGGATCCGGTAGCGCACCTTCGGCATGAACCAGATGTAGGCGCCCGACAGCACCACCAGCGGCGGGTACACCCACCAGGGCACGTCGAGCCAGAACACGTTGACGACCACCAGCGCCACGAGCAAGAACACGCACCGGATGGCCGCGCCCACCGCCCAGAGCAGCGGGCGCCTTGGCCGAGACCTGGTGTGCGGGGTCGCGCAGCGCAGGGTTCTCCAAGGGCGTCGAGGTCACCCCACCAGCCTGCCACTTCGCGTGTCAGGATCACCGACATGGACGCTGACGTCATCGTCGTGGGAGCCGGCCTCGCCGGTCTCGCCGCCACCGCCGAGCTCGCCGACGCGGGGAAGAAGGTGCTGCTGCTCGACCAGGAGCCCGAGCAGAGCCTCGGCGGCCAGGCGTTCTGGTCCCTCGGCGGCCTGTTCCTCGTCGACACCCCCGAGCAGCGGCGGATGGGCGTCAAGGACTCCTACGAGCTCGCGCTCCAGGACTGGATGGGCAGCGCGCAGTTCGACCGCGAGAGCGACTACTGGCCGCGCCGCTGGGCCGAGGCGTACGTCGCCTTCGCCGCCGGCGAGAAGCGTCAGTGGCTCCACGACCAGGGGCTGCGGGTCTTCCCGGTGGTCGGCTGGGCCGAGCGCGGCGACGGTCGCGCCGGCGGGCACGGCAACTCGGTGCCCCGCTTCCACCTCACCTGGGGCACCGGTCCCGGCGTGGTCGCGCCGTTCGAGCGGCGGGTGCGCGAGGCGGTCGCCAAGGGGCTGGTGACGTTCAAGTTCCGGCACCGCGTCGACGACCTGGTCAAGGACGGCGGCACCGTGACCGGCGTACGCGGGGCGCTGCTCGCCCCCGACGACATGGTGCGGGGCGCCGAGTCCAACCGCGACGAGACCGGCGAGTTCGAGTACGCCGCCCAGGCCGTGATCGTGACCTCCGGCGGGATCGGCGCGAACCTCGACCTGGTCCGTCAGAACTGGCCGGTCGACCGGCTGGGCAACCCGCCGAAGTTCATGGTGTCCGGCGTCCCGGCCCACGTGGACGGCCGGATGATCCAGATCACCCAGTCCTCCGGCGGCGAGGTGATCAACCCCGACCGGATGTGGCACTACACCGAGGGCATCCGCAACTGGGACCCGATCTGGAAGAACCACGGCATCCGCATCCTCCCCGGCCCGTCGTCGCTGTGGCTCTCCGCGACGGGCGAGCGGTTCCCGGCGCCGTACCTCCCGGGCTTCGACTCCCTCGGCACCCTCGGCGCGATCATGCGCACCGGCTACGACTACTCGTGGTTCGTGCTCACCCAGAAGGTGATCGAGAAGGAGTTCGCGCTGTCGGGCTCCGAGCAGAACCCCGACCTGACCGGCAAGGACATCAAGCTCCTGCTCTCGCGCGTGAAGAAGGGCGCGCCGGGTCCGGTCGAGGCGTTCAAGCAGCACGGCGAGGACTTCGTCGTGGCCGACAACCTCACCGAGCTCGTGGCCGGGATGAACCGGGTCGCCGGCTCGTCCCTGATCACCGAGGAGTCGCTGCGGCGCACCATCACCGAGCGCGACCGGCAGCTCGACAACGCCTACTCCAAGGACACCCAGGTCACCTTCATCCGCGGGCCATCGCAACTACCGCGGCGACAAGCTGATCCGGGTCGCCTCGCCCCACAAGTTCCTCGACCCGGCGAACGGCCCGCTGATCGCCGTACGGCTGAACATCCTGTCGCGCAAGACCCTCGGCGGCCTGCACACCGACCTCGACGCCCGCGTGCTCCAGGCCAACGGCGAGCCGCTGCCGGGTGTCTACGCGGCCGGCGAGGTGGCCGGTTTCGGCGGCGGTGGCGTGCACGGCTACAACGCGCTCGAGGGCACCTTCCTCGGTGGCTGCATCTTCTCCGGGCGTACGGCGGGCCGGGCGGCGGCCGCGGCCATCGGCTGACCCCCGGTGTCGCGGGGCTCGGGTGCCGCGCTCGTGTCACAGGAGCGCTGTCCCGACCGGCGTACGACGACGCTGGTGTGACACGAGGATGGTTTCCCCGGGCGCCCGGGGAAACTGCGACCTCTCCGGCCGTACGCCGGCTCCACCCACGCCGGTCTAAGCTCGGCCGCATGAGCGGAAAAGTCGTGCACTTCGAGATCCCCTTCGACGACGGGGACCGGGCCCGCAAGTTCTACTCCGAGGCGTTCGGGTGGACCATCGACGAGATCCCCGACCTGCACTACTCGATCGTGCAGACCGGCCCGACCGGCGAGGGTGGCTTCCCCACCGACGTCGGCTACATCGGTGGCGGGATGCTCAAGCGCGAGAGCCCGGCCGACCGTCCGGTGATCACCGTCGACGTCGAGGACATCGACGAGGCGCTGAAGCGGATCGAGGAGCTCGGCGGGATGACCGTGCTCGGTCGCCAGGACGTCGGCGACATGGGCTGGGCGGCGTACTTCAAGGACGTCGAGGGCAACCTGATGGGGCTCTGGCAGTCCCGTCAGGCCTAGGCCAGCAGCGAGGCGATCAGCTCGCGCAACCGCGGGAGCTCGTCGGCCAGCCCGAGCGGCACGGCCTGGTCGTCCATCATCGCCCGGAACAGCAGTGCCTTCTCCACGATGCGCGGGTCGATGTGGCCGAACACCTCGAGCGTGACGGTGCCGTAGAGGCCGGCCCAGGCGCGCTCGAGCAGCCAGATCAGCGGGCGCATGTCGTCGGTCACGCCGGTCAGGTCCGCCGGCACCATCGGGTCGCGCAGGATCTCGACCAGCTCGGGATCGAGCTCGTCGAGCCGCGGCACCGGGAACTGGTACTTCGGCCCAGACCTGGAAGAGCAGCTCGGAGAACAGCATCCCGGTGCTCGACTCGGCCTGGAGCTCCTCGATGCAGCTGACGTCGAGGTTGGTGAACACCAGCGAGAACTCCTCGCGGTTGTTCAGCGCCCACTGCCGGAACGCCACGGCTGAGGCGACCATCCGCGCCGCGGGGTCGTCCTCGGGCTGGGCGTCGCGGACCAGGGCGATCTCGGCGGCCGCGCTCGCGTCGATGTCGACGGCGACGATCCGCACGAGCTCCTCGTGGTTGGCGACGTAGCGGTAGAGCGCCGGAGCCGTCATGCCGATCTCGGTGGCGACCGACCGCAGCGTCATCTCCCCGGTGCCGGTGACCAGCCGTCGGGAGGCGTCGACGATGCGTCGCAGGGTGTCGGCGCGGTTCTGCTCGCGGGTGGTCGTCACGTGGCGGGCACCTGCTCCTCCGGTGGAAAAGTCTTGACAGGATCGAAGTTTACACCGTTAACTGTTAACACTGTTCACGCCCCGCCCCGCAGGAGTCACCATGTTCCACCGATGGTCAGAGGTCCTCGTCCGCCGAGCCCGGCTGGTGCTCGCCCTCGGCATCCTCGCGACCGCTCCTGGCCGGTGTCTTCGGCGTCGGGCGTCTTCGACAAGCTGGGCCAGGGCGGCTTCGACGACCCGAGCTCCGAGGCCTCCCGCGAGCTGGCCCAGGAGCAGGACGCGTTCGGCAACAAGTCGGTCGACGTGGTCGCCATCTACACCAGCCAGGACCTCACCGTCGCCGACCCCGCCTTCAAGGCCGAGGTCGAGCAGACGCTGGCCGGCATCCCGGCCGGGACCACCACCTCGGTGGCGACCTACTGGGACACCAAGGACCCCTCGATGGTCAGCAAGGACGAGCACGCGACCACGGTGTTCATCTCGCTGGCCGGCGACGGGCCAGGCCGAGCTGGCCGACAACGAACGACCGCGTGGCCCCGACCCTGAAGTCCGACGACCTGCAGACCGACATCGCCGGCACCTGGGCGGTCTACAAGGGCGTCAACGAGACCGTGAGCGAGGACCTCGCCCGCGCCGAGTCGCTCTCGCTGCCGCTGGTCGTGATCCTGTCCCTGCTGATCTTCGGGTCGGTGGTCGCCGCGCTGATGCCGGCCGTGGTCGGCGCCATCGCGGTGATGGGCGCGCTGGCCGTCGTACGCCTGATCACGGGGGTCACCGAGGTCTCGGTCTTCTCGATCAACGTGATCACCCTGCTCGGCACCGGCCTGGCGATCGACTACGCGCTGTTCGTGATCAGCCGCTTCCGCGAGGAGCTGGCGCAAGCTGCCCGACGACGACCCGAGGCGGCCGCGAAGGCGATCCGGGTGACCATGGCGACGGCCGGCCGCACGGTGCTGTTCTCCGGGCTGACCGTGGCCGCCGCGATGTCGTCGCTGCTGATCTTCCCGCAGAACTTCCTGCGCTCCCTCGGGTACGGCGGGATGGCCGCCGTGCTCGTCGCCGTCGTCGCCGCGCTCACCGTGCTGCCGGCGATCCTGATGCTGCTCGGCCGCCGGATCGACGCGGGCCGGCTCCCGTGGCGTCGGCACCGGCCCGTCGTCCGTCGACAACGACCACGGTGCCTGGGCCCGCATCGCCCACGCCGTGATGCGCCGTCCGGTCCTGGTGATGGTGGTCGTCGTGGGCGCGCTGCTCGTTCGTCGCCTCGCCCTTCCTCGGCGTGAAGTGGGGCTCGGTCGACTACCGGGTGCTGCCGCCCGACAGCCCGGCGCACGTGGCCGCCGAGAAGCTGAACACCGAGTTCGGACCGGAGCGGTCGACCGCGAACATCATGCTCGGGACGACCGAGCAGGCCGAGGTGGCGGCGTACACCGCGAAGGTCGAGGACGTCGACGGCGTGGTCGACGTACGCCCCGTCGCCCAGGGAGACGGCCACACCCTGCTGCGCGCGAGCTGGAACGGCAACAGCCAGACCCAGACGTCGCAGGAGGCCGTGCGCGACGATCCGTGACGATGCCCGGGCCGGACGGCGAGAACGTCCTCGTCGGCGGCCTCAGCGCCGACACCGTCGACCTGCTCACCTCGCTGGAGAGCCACCTGCCGTGGATGGCGCTGATCATCGCGGCCGTGATGCTGGTGCTGCTGTTCCTGGCGTTCGGCTCGCTGGTGCTGCCGCTCAAGGCGGTCGTGATGAACCTGCTCTCGATCTGCGCGTCGTTCGGGGTGATCACCTGGATCTTCGCCGAGGGTCACCTCGAGGGTCCGCTGGGCTTCACCTCGACCGGGTTCCTCGACGCGACCCAGCCGATCTTCATGCTGGCGATCCTGGTCGGGCTGTCGATGGACTACGAGGTCTTCCTGCTCTCCCGCATCCGGGAGCAGTGGGACCTGACCCACGACAACGACGCTCTCGGTGGCGACGGGCGTGCAGCGGACCGGCCGCATCATCACCAGTGCGGCGCTCCTGCTCGCCGTGGTGATCGGGGCCTTCTCGACCAGCGGCATCGTGTTCATGAAGATGATCGGGATCGGCATGCTCGTCGCCCTGCTCGTCGACGCGACCATCGTCCGGATGCTGCTCGTGCCCGCCACCATGAAGCTCCTCGGCAACTGGAACTGGTGGGCCCCGGCCGGGATGCGCCGCTGGTGGGAGCGCCACGGGCTGCGCGAGAACGACGCGCGTGCCCGGCCACCGCCTCCGGAGCGGGTCAGCACACCCGTGGGATGACCCCGTCGCGCTGTCGGTCGGCTGCGTTAGGTTGACCGGGACCTTGACGGCGAGAGGTGCGGGAGGCACGTGCGGTGACCCTGATCGTCCACCGTGCTCCGCGCGCCGATCTGCTCGCCGACGGTCTCGCCGAGCTGCTGCGCGACCCGCTCGAGGACCCGTTCACCCAGGAGCTGGTGCTCGTCCCCGCGCGCGGCGTCGAGCGCTGGCTGAGCCAGCGACTCTCCCACCGGCTGGGGCACGGCCGACGGGCGTGAGGACGGCGTCTGCGCGGGCGTGGAGTTCCGGTCGCCGGCGAGCCTGGTCGCGGAACTGGTCATCGGGGAGGGGCACACTCGCGACGACGACCCCTGGTCGCCCGACGCGCTGGTCTGGCCGCTGCTCTCGGTGGTCGACGACCACGCCGGCGAGGAGTGGTGCCGGGTGCTCAGCCAGCACCTCGGCCACGGTGAGCCCGGCGAGGAGGGCGAGCTCCGGCGTGGACGTCGCTATGCCGTCGCCCGGCGGCTGGCGCGGCTGTTCGCGTCGTACGCCGTGCAGCGCCCGACCCTGCTCGCCGACTGGGAGTCCGGCCGCGACACCGACGGGGCCGGTGGCGAGCTCGACCCGGACCTGACCTGGCAGCCCGAGCTCTGGCGCCTGCTGGTCGCGCAGGTCGGTGCCCCCTCGCCGCACCAGCGACACCGCGAGGTGCTCGAGGCGCTGCGGACGCGGCCCGACGAGGTCGACCTGCCGTCGCGGTTCTCGCTGTTCGGCCACACCCGCATCCCGGTCACCGAGGTCGAGCTGCTCGCCGCGCTGGGCGAGCACCGCGACGTCCACCTCTGGCTGCCGCACCCCTCCGCTGCGCTGTGGGACTCGCTCGACCGACCTCGTCGGAGCCGTGCCGCGCAGCGAGGACGGCTCGCACGAGCGGGTCGGCGCACCCGTTGCTCGCCTCGCTGGGCCGCGACCTGCGCGAGCTCGAGCGGACCCTGGCGCCGGTCGCGGCGCCGCATCGAGCGGCCGAGGAGCAGGTCGCCCTCGCCCGACACCCTGCTCGGCTGGCTGCAGCGCGACATCGCCGCCAACGCCACCGTCGAGCCGACCACCCGCTCGCTCACCCCCGACGACGACTCGGTCCAGGTGCACGCCTGCCACGGCCCGGCCCGCCAGGTCGAGGTGCTGCGCGAGGTGGTGCTCGGCCTGCTCGCCGACGACCCGACGCTCGAGCCCCGCGACATCCTGGTGATGTGCCCCGACATCGAGGCCTACGCGCCGCTGGTGGCGGCCGCGTTCGGCATGGGCGAGATCGGCGGGCACCCCGGCCACCAGCTGCGCGTCCGGCTGGCCGACCGCTCGCTCACCCAGACCAACCCGCTGCTCGGCGGTGGTGGGGCAGATCCTCGACCTGGCCGGTGGCCGGGCCGAGGCGAGCCGGGTGCTCGACCTGCTGGCGGCGGGGCCGGTGCGCCGTCGCTTCGGGTTCTCCGACTCCGACCTCGAGACGATCACCGACTGGGTGGAGGAGGCCGGCATCCGGTGGGCCTTCGACGCCGACCACCGTGAGCCGTTCGGGCTGCAGCGCTACGTGCAGAACACCTGGCGGTTCGGTCTCGACCGCGTCCTCGCCGGGGTGGCGGTCAGCGACGACGCCGACCGGTTCTTCGGTACGACGCTGCCGCTCGACGACGTCGGCAGCACCAGCATCGACCTGGCCGGGCGCCTCGCCGAGTGCCTCGACCGGCTCCGGGAGGTGACCGACCGGCTCGACGGCAGCCGTCCGGTGGCCCACTGGCTGAGCGGCTGTCGGCGACGGGGTCGACCAGCTGACCGCGGTCGCGCGGGGCGACGAGTGGCAGTCCGCGCAGGTCCACCGCGAGCTGACGGCGATGGTCGCCGCGGCAGCCGATCCCGCGCTCGAGCTGCGACTGCCCGACGTGCGTGCCCTGATGCGCGAGCGCCTCGCCGGCCGGCCGACCAGGGCCAACTTCCGCACCGGCACCCTGACCGTCGCGACGCTGGTGCCGATGCGCTCGGTGCCGCACCGCGTGGTCTGCCTGCTCGGTCTCGACGACGGCGTCTTCCCCCGAGCCGGGGCGGTCGACGGCGACGACGTGCTCGCGCGCCGGCCGGTCACCGGCGAGCGCGACGTGCGCAGCGAGGACCGTCAGCTGATGCTCGACGCGATCGTCGCGGCGACCGAGCACCTCGTCGTCACCTACACCGGCGCCAACGAGACGACGGGCCAGCCGCGGCCACCCGCCGTACCCCTCGGGGAGCTGCTCGACACCCTCGACACCACCGCCGTCGGGGGCAAGGCCCACGCGCTGCGGCGACACCCGCTGCAGGCCTTCGACCGACGCAACCTCGACGCCGAGCGACCCTTCTCCTTCGACCGAGGCGGCGCTGAACGGCGCCCTGGCGGCCGCCCGCCCGCGCGTCGCACCGGCCGACCTCGCCGAGGTCGAGCTCCCCGGGGTGGAGGGCGACGTGGAGCTCGCGGCCCTGGTCTCCTTCCTCAAGCACCCGGTCAAGGAGTTCCTGCGGCGCCGGCTCGAGATCGTGCTGGCCGACGAGGGGGAGGAGGTGACCGACGGGCTCCCGGTCGAGCTCGACGGCCTGGTGCAGTGGCAGATCGGCGACCGGATGCTGCACGACCTCCGGGCCGGCCGGTCGCGTCAGGCGACGCTCGACAAGGAGTGGCGGCGCGGCGTACTCCCACCGGGCCAGCTCGGCTGGCGCCTGGCGCAGAAGATCGTCGACCAGGCCGACCCCGTCGCGCAGATCGCGGAGTCGGTGACCCAGGGCGCCGCCGTCGCGGCGCGCGACGTCGACGTCGACCTCGGCGGTGGCCGGCGCCTGCGCGGCACCGTCACCGACCTGTACGCCGACCGCATCGTCAAGGTCAGCTTCTCCCGGCTGGGCCCACGCCACCTGCTCGAGGCCTGGGTGCCGCTCCTGGCGCTGTGCGCCGACTCCCCGGGCCGCGGGTGGTCCGCCGGCGCCATCGGCCGGGGTGACTTCGGCCGACCGACCGACCGCACGGCCTTCGCGTCGGTCGACGACGCCGGTGCCCTGCTGCGCGACCTGGTCGCGATCTACGACGCCGGCATGCGCGAGCCACTGCCGCTCCCGCTCAAGACCGGTCACGCCTGGGCGAGCGCCAACCCGCGCAACGCGAGGAACAAGGCCGAGGGCTGCTGGTCGCGCGCCCGGTTCGGCAACGAGAACGAGGACGACGCGCACGTGCGCGTGTGGGGGCCGGCGGCGCCGCTGGCCACCCTGCTCGAGCAGCGCCCGCTGCCCGGCGAGGAGGTCGCCGACCAGGACACCCGGCTCGGTGCCCTGGCCTGCCGGCTCTGGAAGCCGATCCTCGAGCGGAGCCGCTGATGTCCGACGACATGGAGCCCTTCGACCTGCTCGGCGAGCTGCCGACCGGCACCACCCTGCTCGAGGCGAGCGCCGGCACCGGCAAGACCTTCGCCGTCGGCGCCCTGGTGGCCCGCTACGTCGCCGAGGGTCACGCGCGCCTCGACGAGATGCTGGTGATCACCTTCGGCCGCGCGGCCAGCCAGGAGCTCCGCGAGCGGGTCCGCGACCAGCTGGTCGAGGCCGAGCGGGCGCTGGCCCACCCCGCCGCCGCGCGCGAGCTCGGCGGCCTGGTCGGGCTGCTCGCCGAGGGCGACGACGAGGAGATCGCCACGCGACGCAAGCGGCTGCGCGACGCCCTCGCCGACTTCGACGCCGCGACGATCGCGACGACCCACCAGTTCTGCCAGTCGGTGCTCCGCTCCCTCGGCGTCGCCGGCGACACCGACTCCGGGGCCGAGCTGGTCGACAGCCTCGACGACCTCGTCGTGGAGGTCGTCGACGACGTCTACCTCCAGCGCTTCGGCCACCTGCCCGGCGACCCGCCGTTCAAGCGTCCGGTCGCGCTCCAGCTCGCCCGTGCGGCGGTCAACGACCCGCAGGCCGAGCTCGCCCCACGCGACGCCGACCCCGGCACCCCGGCCCACGAGCGGCACGCCTTCGCCGAGACGGTCCGCGCGGAGATCGAACGCCGCAAGCGACGCCTCGGCATCCTGTCGTACGACGACCTGCTGACCCGGCTCGCCGACGCCCTCGAGGACGACGACTCCCCGGCCCGGCAGCGGATGCGCCAGCGCTGGCGGATCGTGCTGGTCGACGAGTTCCAGGACACCGACCCGGTGCAGTGGAAGGTGCTCGACCGGGCCTTCTCGGGCGAGGCCACCATGGTGCTGATCGGTGATCCCAAGCAGGCGATCTACGCCTTCCGGGGCGGCGACATCGTCACCTACCTCGAGGCCTCCGAGAGCGCCGCGACCCGGCGGACGCTGGCCACCAACTGGCGCAGCGACGAGGTGCTCGTCGACGCCCTTCAGGCGCTGCTCGGTGGTGCTGCGCTCGGCGACCCGCGGATCGCCGTACACCCCGTCGAGGCGCACCACCGGGGCAGCCGGCTCCTCGGCGCACCTGTCGCGGACCCGTTGCGCGTGCGGGTGCTGCGGACTCCCGACGGCGGCGCCATGCCCATCGACGCCGCCCGCACCCACATCGCCCACGACCTCGCCGACGACGTGGCGCGGCTGCTCTCCAGCGGCGCGACGTTCGAGCGCGACCCGGTCGGAGCCGGCGACGTCGCCGTCCTCATCTACAGCCTCAAGCACGTCGGCCTGTTCCAGCAGGCGCTCTCCGACCGCGGCATCCCGTCGGTGGTGAGCGGCGGCAGCAGCGTGCTGCTCACCGAGGCGGGCGCCGACTGGCTGGTGCTGCTCGAGGCGCTGGAGCAGCCGCACCGGTCGGCGAGGGTCCGGTCGGTCGCGCTCACCCCGTTCGTCGGGCTGACCGCCGAGGAGCTCGACGCGGGCGGTGACGACCTGACCGACGACGTCGCCGAGCGGGTCCGCCGCTGGCTGGACATGCTCCGCGCCCGCGGCATCGCCGCCGTGCACGAGGCGGTCACGGCCGACGGGCTGGCGGCCCGGGTGCTGGCCCGTCCCGACGGCGAGCGCCTGCTCACCGACCTCGACCACCTCGGCCAGGTGCTCCACGACGTGCAGCACCGCGAGGGCCTCGGCCTGCCCGGTCTGCTCGACTGGCTGCGCGAGGAGCGCCGAGCCGCCCAGACCAGCAACGAGCGCACCCGTCGCCTCGACACCGACGCGCGCGCGGTCCAGTTCGTGACGATCCACGCGAGCAAGGGCCTGCAGTACCCCGTCGTCTACCTGCCGCTCCTCTTCAACAAGTGGACCCCCGACGAGCCCATCCCGCTGTTCCACGACGTCGCCGGGCAACGCACGCTCGACGTCGGCGGCGCGGGCGACAGCGCGATCGCCACCCAGGCCCGGCAGGAGGCGGCCGGCGAGGAGCTGCGGCTGACCTACGTCGCGCTCACCCGCGCGCAGAGCCAGGTGGTCACCTGGTGGGCGCCGACCCGCGACTCCTGTCATGCGGGGCTGACCCGGTTGCTGTTCGGTCGCGAGCGCGGCGAGAGCGCCGTACCCACCACCCTGCCGCAGGTCCCGTCGAGCTTCGAGGTGATGGCCGCCCTGGCCGAGTGGCAGACCGGCGGCGCCCTGGTGGTCGAGCCCTCCGAGCTCAGCGCCGCGTCGACCACCGTGCCCGGCGAGCCCATCCCCGCCCTCGACGTACGCCGCTTCACGCGCGGTGTGGACACCGAGTGGCGGCGCACGTCGTACTCCGGGCTGATCCGCGCCGAGGAGCAGGCGGCCCGCGGCGTCGACAGCGAACCCGAGGTCGAGGGCACCGTCGACGAGGACGCGACCGACGAGCTCCTCGAGCAGGCGCCTACGTCGTCGGTGTCCGTCTCCGGTGACGACCTGCCGTCGCCGATGGACACGCTGCCCGCCGGGGCGACCTTCGGCTCGCTCGTCCACGGCGTCCTCGAGCACGCCGACCCGGCCGCCCCCGACCTCGCCGCGGAGCTGGCCGCCCGGGTGGAGGAGCAGCGTCGCTGGTGGTCGGTCGAGACGCCCACCGCCGAGCTCACCACGGCCCTGCTGCCGATGCAGCACACCTCGCTCGGCCCGCTGGCCGGTCGGCCGCACGCTCGCCGGGATCGGGCTCGGCGACCGGCTGCGCGAGCTCGACTTCGAGATCCCGCTGGCCGGCGGCGACGACCCCACCGCCGACGTACCCCTCTCCGCGATGGGCGAGGTGCTCCGCCGCCACCTGCCCGACGACGACCCGATGCGCGCCTACGCCGACCGTCTCGAGTCGCCGGCGCTGGGAGGGCAGAGCCTGCGCGGCTACCTCAGCGGGTCGATCGACGTGGTGCTCCGGGTGGGTGAGGGAGTCGACCAGCGCTTCCTCGTCGTCGACTACAAGACCAACCGGCTGGGCGAGGTCGACGAGCCGCTGACGGCGCTCGACTACACCCAGGAGCTGATGACGGCGGCGATGCTGCACTCCAACTACCCGCTGCAGGCGCTGCTCTACTCCGTGGTGCTGCACCGCTACCTGCGGTGGCGCCTGCCCGGCTACGACCCGGAGCGGCACCTCGGCGGCATCCTCTACCTCTACGTCCGCGGCATGTGCGGTCCGGAGACGCCCGAGGTCGACGGGATCCCGTGCGGTGTCTTCAGCTGGCACCCGCCCGCCGCCATGGTGGTCGAGCTCTCCGACCTGCTCGACGGTCGCGCTCACCAGCGAGAGGAGGGCGTCATGACCGTCACCGGCGAACCGGTCTGGGTCGACGCGCACGACCGCCGGCGTGCGCTGGCCGCGCCCGGGCTCCTCGCACGGTTCAACCTGCCCGAGCTGCTGCACGCGGCCGACGTCCACGTCGCCCTGCGGCTCGGCGACCTGCTGGAGGAGACCGACGAGGAGGTGCTGCTCGCGACCGCGCTGGCGGTGCGGGCGGTGCGCACGGGCTCGGTCTGCCTCGACCTCGCCACCATCGCCGACGTGCCGCTCGAGGCCGAGGTCGACCTGCCGTGGCCGGAGCCGGCCGCGCTGGGTCGAGCGCGTGGGTCGCAGCCCGCTGGTGCGCGAGGAGATGGTGCGCCTGGTCGGCAGCCGGCTCTACCTCGACCGCTACTGGCGCGAGGAGGGCCAGGTCTGCGACGACCTGGTCACCCGCATCCGCCGTACGCCGCCCGAGGTGGACGCCGCGGCCCTCGACACCGGGCTCGACCGGGTCTTCCCGGGTGACAGCTTCAGCGAGCAGCGCGACGCGGCCCGCGCCGCGGCCACCCGGTGGACCACGGTGCTGACCGGTGGCCCCGGCACCGGCAAGACCACCACCGTCGCCGGCCTGCTCGCCCTGGTCTCGGAGCAGCACGAGCTGGCCACCGGTCGACGCCCGCGCATCGCCCTGGCCGCCCCCACCGGCAAGGCGGCCGCCCGGCTGCAGGAGGCGGTCCGCGAGTCGGTGCGCACCGACAACGGCGCCGTCGAGGACCCGCGCGACCAGGAGCGGCTCGACGGTCTCCAGGCCTCGACGCTCCACCGGCTCCTCGGCTGGCGGCCCGACAGCCGGGTGCGCTTCCGGCACGACCGCACCAACCGGCTGCCCTACGACGTGGTGGTGGTCGACGAGACCTCGATGGTCTCCCTGACGATGATGGCCCGGCTTGCTGGAGGCGGTCCGTGGCGACGCCCGACTGGTGCTCGTCGGCGACCCCGACCAGCTGGCCTCGGTCGAGGCCGGTGCCGTGCTGGCCGACCTGGTCGCCGGCTTCGAGGGCTCGGCCGACTCACCGGTGGCCGCCCTGCACACCACGCACCGGTTCGGCGAGCACATCGGCGCGCTCGCCCAGGCCCTGCGTGACGGTGAGGCCGACGACGGTGATGGCCGCCCTCCACGCCGGCTCCGACGAGGTGGAGCTGGTCGACCCCGACGACGACGCAGCCATGTCGGGCTTCCGCTCGCGGGTCGTCGACGTGGCGATCGACCTGCGCCGCGCCGCCGAGGCGGGCGACGCCGACGGCGCGCTCGAGGCGCTGTCACGTCACCGTCTGCTGTGCGCGCACCGCGAGGGTCCCTACGGCGTCGGCGGCTGGAACCGTCTCGTCGAGCGGCTGGTGGCCGAGCGCACCGGCATCACCCACTACGAGGAGTGGTACGCCGGGCGGCCGATCCTGGTCACCGCCAACGACTACGACCAGCTGCTCAACAACGGCGACATGGGCGCCACCATCCGTCGCGACGACGGTCGCCTGCGCGTCGTGGTGCAGGTCGGCGAGGCGGTCCGGGAGTTCGCGACCACGCGGCTCTCCGGGGTGGAGACGGTGCACGCGATGACGGTGCACAAGTCCCAGGGCTCCCAGGCCCACACCGTCAGCGTCGTGCTCCCGGGCGAGGAGTCCCGGCTGCTGACCCGCGAGCTCTTCTACACCGCGGTCACCCGCGCGCAGAAGCGCGTGCGCGTGGTCGGCACCGAGACCGCGATCCGGTCCGCCATCGGGCGCGAGGTGCAGCGCGCGAGCGGGCTGCGCGAGCGGCTGCGGGCGGCGCTCGGCGGCTCGTGAGCCGCTACTTCAGCTCGTCCTCCGCCTCGTCGAGCTGGTCGAACTCCTCCTCGGGCGCGCTCGCGACGAGATGGTGGCGGCTGTAGAACCAGAAGTACGCCAGCGCGGCGACGAAGACGGCCGCGGTGATCCCCGCCGCCTTGATGTCCACGAAGAACGTCGCGACCATCGCGACCAGGCTGAGCACCAGGCCGACGCCCGGTGGTCACCACGCCGCCGGGGGTGCGGTAGGCGCGCTCGAGGTCGGGCTCGCGTCGGCGCAGCATGATGTGGCTGAGGTTGAGCAGCACGTAGGAGGTCGTCGCTCCGAAGACGGCGATGTTGATCAGCAGCGCGCCGTCCTTGGTGGTCGCGGCCAGCACGAAACCGATCGTGCCCGGCACGATCAGCGCCACCCACGGGGTGTTGCGGCCGCTGGTCAGCGACAGCACCTTGGGCAGGTAGCCGGCGCGCGAGAGGGCGAACAGCTGCCGGGAGTAGGCGTAGATGATCGAGAAGAAGCTCGCGACCAGCCCCGCCAGGCCGGCGTAGTTGACGAAGTCGGCGAGCAGCGAGTCGCCGCCGTACACCGCGCGGATCGCCTCCGGAAGCGGGTTGTCCGAGGTGCGCACCGTCTCCGACCCGGCCGACCCGGGGACCACGAGCAGCATGCACGCCGCGAACACGAGGAGGACCACCATCGCGGTGATGAGGCCGCGGGGCATGTCGCGCTTCGGGTCCTCGGTCTCCTCCGCCGCGAGGGGCACACCCTCGACCGCGAGGAAGAACCAGATGCCGTAGACCAGCGCGGCCACCACGCCGCTGATGCCGTAGGGCAGGAAGCCGCTCGACAGCGTCGACCCGTCCGGCGTGATGTCGAAGAGGTTGCCCGTGGAGAACTTCGGCGCGAGGCCGATGACGGCTGCGACCAGCGCGACCACTGCGATGGCGGTGATGCCGAACATCAGCTTGAGCGCCTCGCCCACGCCGTAGAGGTGTACGCCGATGAAGACCACGTAGGCGATCAGGTAGACCAGCCAGCCGTTGGTGAGGCCGAAGAGACCGAGCGCCTCGACGTACCCGCCGATGAACACCGAGATGGCGGCCGGCGCGACGGCGTACTCGATGAGAACCGCCATCCCGGTGGCGAACCCGCCGATGGGCCCGAGCGCCCGGCGGGCGAAGCCGTAGCCCGCCCCGGCGACGGGGAGGGCCGACGACATCTCCGCGAGGCCGAAGATCATGCAGGTGTACATCAGGCCCATCAGGACCGTGGCGATCAGCAGACCACCCCAACCGCCCTCGTCGAGGCCGAAGTTCCAGCCCGCGAAGTCGCCGGAGATGACGTAGCTGACGCCGAGACCGGCGAGCAGGATCCACCCGGCGGCGCCCTTCTTCAGGGATCGACGCTCGTGGTAGTCGGCATCGACGTCCTGGTAGCCCACGCGGGATCTGGCCATGTCGTCCGCCCTCCGATTGCCCGATCGGCGCCCAGGGCCTGGGTGTACCCCGTTCCGCTGTTCTGGCCCCTCGTTGCGGTCGGACCGAGTTCTCTGACTAAGGTCAGAGAATGTCGCTGGTCTCCGACGTCCGCCGCTTCAACCGCGCGGTGACCGAGCACATCGGGGTGCTCGACGACCACTACCTCGGCGGGGGCCTGACCGCCGCCGAGGCGCGGCTGCTGTGGGAGATCGGCCCGACGGGCGCCGAGCTCCGCGAGCTGCGCGCCCGTCTCGGACTCGACTCCGGCTACCTGACCCGGCTGGTCCGGTCGCTCGATCGACGCAGGGCCTGGTGGCCAGCCGGCCCAGCCCGGCCGACCGGCGCACCCGCCTGGTCACGCCTCACGAAGAAGGGCCTGGCCGAGCGGTCGCTGCTCGACCAGCGGTCCGACGCCGTCGCCGAGGCGGTGCTGCGAGCCGCACTCCGAGGACGACCAGCGTCGGCTCGTCGAGGCGATGCGCGTCGTCGAGCGGCTGCTGACCGCCGGTGCCGTCGAGATCCGCGAGGTCGATCCCGAGCACGCCGACGCGCAGCTGTGCCTGCGGGCCTACTTCGCCGAGCTCGGTCGGCGCTCGGACACCCCGTTCGACCCGGCGGCCGGGTCCACGGCCGAGCCGCACGAGGTCCGGCCGCCTCGCGGGGTGTTCCTGGTGGCCTACCTGCGCGGCACGCCGATGGGCTGCGGTGCCCTCAAGCACTTCGACTCCGAGTCGGTCAGCGACCTCAAGCGGATGTGGGTGCACGACGGCGCGCGTGGTCGCGGGGTCGGTCGCCGGCTGCTGGTCGAGCTCGAGCAGCGCGCGGTGGCCCACGGGTCCAGCGCCGTACGACTGGAGACGAACGCGAGCCTCGACGAGGCCATCGGGCTCTACCTCAGCGCCGGGTACGTCGAGGTCGACGCCTTCAACGACGAGCCGTTCGCCGACCACTGGTTCCGCAAGACGCTCTGAGCCTCTTCGTGGAATAGTGGGGTGGCGGTTGTCGTTGAACAGGCAACTACTTCTAGCGGAGGCAAATCTGATGGAGTTCGGCATCTTCACCGTGGGCGACGTCACCACCGACCCCACCAACGGACGTACGCCGACCGAGCACGAGCGCATCAAGAACACGGTCGCCATCGCGCTGAAGGCCGAGGAGGTCGGCCTCGACGTCGTCGCCGTCGGCCAGCACCACAACCCGCCCTTCGTGGCCAGCGCCCCCACCACGACGATGGCCTACATCGGCGCGCAGACCGAGCGGATCAAGCTCTCCACCAGCACCACGCTGATCACCACGACCGACCCGGTGCGCATCGCCGAGGACTACGCCACCCTCCAGCACCTGCTCGACGGCCGGATGGACCTGATGCTCGGCCGCGGCAACACCGGCCCGGTCTACCCGTGGTTCGGCAAGGACATCCGCGACGGGATCCCGCTCGCCATCGAGAACTACGCGCTGCTGCGCCGCCTCTGGCGCGAGGAGAACGTCGACTGGGAGGGCAAGTTCCGTACGCCGCTCCAGGGGTTCACCTCGACGCCCCGTCCGCTCGACGGTGAGCCGCCGTTCGTCTGGCACGGCTCGATCCGCAGCCCCGAGATCGCCGAGCAGGCGGCGTACTACGGCGACGGGTTCTTCTCCAACCACATCTTCTGGCCGGCCTCGCACACCGCGCGGATGGTCGACTTCTACCGCCAGCGCTTCGAGCACTACGGCCACGGCAAGGCCGAGGACGCGATCGTCGGTCTCGGTGGCCAGGTCTACATGGCCAAGACCCACGAGCAGGCGGTCAACGAGTTCCGCCCGTACTTCGACAACGCGCCGGTCTACGGACACGGCCCGTCGCTGGAGGAGTTCACCCGCGAGACGCCGCTGACCGTGGGCACTCCCGCGGAGGTCGTCGAGCGGACGCTCTCCTTCCAGGAGTACGCCGGCAACTACCAGCGCCAGCTCTTCCTCGTCGACCACGCCGGCCTGCCGCTGAAGACCGTGCTCCACCAGCTCGACATGCTCGGCGAGGTCGTCGCCGAGCTGCGCAAGCACACCGAGGAGGCCGCGGCATGACCCTCCACGTGGCCGGCCGTGAGCCGGCCCACCGGATCGCGGTCGTGACGGCCGGTCTCTCCGAGCCGTCGTCGACGCGGCTGCTCGCCGACCTGCTCGGCGAGGCGACCGCCTCCGCGCTGCGGTGGCGCGACGGTCGAGGTCGTCGAGCTGCGCCCGCTGGCCCACGCGATCACCGACGCCCTGCTGACCGGCTTCCCCAACGCCGACCTGGCGCAGGCGATCGAGACCGTCACCGGCGCCGACGCGGTGATCGCGGTGACCCCGGTGTTCAGCGGTTCGTACTCCGGCCTGTTCAAGTCGTTCTTCGACGTCCTCGAGAGCGGCGCGCTCGACGGCACCCCGGTGCTGGTCGCCGCGACGGCCGGCACGGCCCGCCACTCGCTCGTGCTCGAGCACGCCCTGCGTCCGCTGTTCAGCTACCTGCACGCGGTCGTCGTGCCCACCGCCGTCTTCGCCGCGAGCGAGGACTGGGGCGCCACCGGCGCCGACGGTGCCCTGCGCCGCCGCATCGACCGCGCGGCCGGCGAGCTCGCCGCCCTCGTCGCAGTCCCGCCCGATCGCCGCCCGCGGCGACCAGTTCGACCGCGACGTCGCGGCGATGGGGAGCTTCGAGGACCTGCTGGGGAGCTGATCTCCCCCGGAACGAATCGGGCAGGGCCGGCAGGTGAATCTGGTGGCGGGTGGGTGAAGTATTGCCTGCCCGGCCGCAGTTTCCCCGGGCGCCCGGGGAAACCGCCGACGCTCAGTCGGCGCGGATGACCATCCGCTGCACCTGGTCGCCGTTCACCTCGAAGTAGAAGTCGCTCACCCCGTTGAAGCCGCCGCCGCTGACCCGCATGGTCACCACGAAGCCCGCGTCCTCGGTGCGGACCGACTGGACCTCGAAGTGCGCCTGCCGGCCGATGTTGTCCGTCTCGTCCCACGAGGCCACTCCGGCGTGGCCGTCGAAGCCCCGGCCCCAGTCCTCGAGGTACGCGTCGTCGGTGAACGCCTCGACGAAGGCCTCGCGGTCACCGGCGTTCGTCGCCTCGACCATCCGTGTCACAGCGACCGGGACGTCCACGTCTAGCCCCGCTGCTCGACCTTGCGCGTCAGCTCGTCCGGCATCGGCTCGTAGTGCGCGAAGGTGCGGGTGAAGGTGCCGGTGCCGTGGGTGGTGGCGCGCAGGTCGATCGCGTAGCGGACCAGCTCGGTCTGCGGCACGTGGGCTCGTACGGCGGTGCGCTCGTCGGTCGACTCCTCGGTGCCGAGCAGCCGGCCGCGTCGCGCGGAGAGGTCGCTCATCACCGAGCCGACGTGGTCGCTCGGCACGAGTACGGCGACCTCGTCGTACGGCTCGAGCAGCGCGATGTGCGCGTCTCCCGCCGCCTCGCGCAGGGCCAGCGCACCCGCGCTCTGGAACGCCGCGTCGGAGGAGTCGACGCTGTGCGCCTTGCCGTCGGTCAGCGTCACCCGGATGTCCTCGACCGGGTAGCCCTTGTCGACGCCGCGCTGCATCTGGGCCCGGACGCCCTTCTCGACCGAAGGGATGAACTGGCGGGGTACGGCGCCACCGACGACCTTGTCGACGAACTCGAAGCCGGATCCCTGCGGCAGCGGCTCGACCTCGAGGTCGCAGATGGCGTACTGGCCGTGGCCACCGGACTGCTTCACGTGGCGCCCGTGGCCCTTCGCAGCGGAGCCGAAGGTCTCCCGCAGCGGGATGATCACCTCCACCGGCACGACCGCGACGCCGTAGCGCGCCCGCAGCCGCTCGAGCGCCTGGTCGGCGTGGGCCTCGCCCATCACCCAGAGCACCACCTGGCCGGTCTCCGGGTTCTGCTCGATGCGCAGGCTGGGGTCCTCGGCGCGCAGCCGGCCGAGCGCGGTGGAGAGCTTGTCCTCGTCGGAGCGCGACTGCGCCTCGATCGCCACGGGCAGCAGGGCGGTCGGCATCGTCCACGGCTTCAGCACCCGTGGCTGGTCGGGGCTGGACAGGGTGTCCCCGGTCTCCGCGTGGCTCAGCCGGCCGATCGAGCAGATGTCGCCGGCGACCACCCGGGAGGCGTGCACCTGCTGCTGGCCGAACGGGTGCGAGAGGGCGCCGATGCGCTCGTCCTCGTCGTGGTCCTCGTGGCCGGAGCCGTCGGTGAAGAAGGCGGAGAAGTGTCCCGAGACGTGCACGGGTGCGTCCGGGACGAGGGTCCCGGAGAAGACCCGCACCATGCTCACGCGTCCGACGTACTGGTCGCTGCTCGTCCGCACCACCTCGGCGACCAGCGGCCCGTCGGGGTCGCAGACGACCGAGCCGGCCTTGCCGCCGCTCGGCGTGAACGACTCCTGGGCGGGGTGCTCGTGCGGGGCCGGGAAGCCGCGGACGCAGAGGTCGAGCAGCTCGGTGCACCCGCGCCCGTCGGTGGCGCACACGGCGATGACCGGGTGCAGCCGGGCCCCGGCCACGGCGGTCTCGAGGTCCTTGACCAGGAGCTCCTCGTCGACCTGCTCGCCACCGAGGTAGCGGTCCATCAGCGACTCGTCCTCGGACTCCTCGATCACGGCCTCGATCAGCGTCCCGCGCCTGGCGTCGTCGTCGGAGGCAGCCGATCAGGCCGGTCACCCCCGCGCCGTCGGGTACGACGACCGGCAGCACCCGCTCGCCGAACGCCTCACGGGACGCCCGGAGGGTGCCGTCGAAGTCGGCCCGCGCGTGGTCGAGCTTGGTCACCACCACCGCCCGCGGCATCTCGACCGCAGCGCACTCACGCCACAGCTGGCGGGTGCCCTCGTCGACGGGCTCGTTGGCGGCGATCACGAACAGCGCGCAGTCGGCGGCCCGGAGCCCGGCCCGCACCTCACCGACGAAGTCGGCGTAGCCAGGGGTGTCGAGCAGGTTGATCTTGCAGCTGCCGTGGACGACCGGGGCGACGGCCAGGGAGCTGGACCGTTCGTGGGCGCGTTCGCCGTCCTCGAAGTCGCACACGGTGTTGTGGTCCGCGACGGCGCCACCTCGGTTGATGGCACCGGAGGCGACGAGCAGCGCCTCGACGAGCGTCGTCTTGCCGGACTGGCTGGGCCCGACCAGGACGACGTTGCGTATCTGTCCGGGCGAGGACACCTCGAGGTCCTGGCTGGTGGCCTTGCCGCTGCTGCGCTCACCCATGGGTCCAACCAACTCCTCTCGTGCCCGTGGCACAAGACCCTCCGGCGAAGTCAGGTGCCGTTCTGCGAGAAGTGCTGGTAGTCCTTCAGCGACCGCCAGGCACCGCCCCACTCCCAGCCGATCGCGGCGAACGCGCGCACCACCGGTCCGTCGGGCTCGATCATCCCGGGACGCAGACGATCGCGGTCGAGGTACGACGACGCGAGCTCCGGCAGCACCAGGTCGCCCTTGACGTAGGGGTTCTGGAACGGGTCCACGTCGATGGCGAGCCCGTAGGCGTGCTGGGAGTACGACGTCGCGCCCGTCGTGGGCCGGCACGCGAAGGCGCCGGTGTTGTTGCCGTCGCCGGTCGGTGGGGCGTCCAGCTCGTCGGCCCGGGTGATCCGCATCTCCTCGATCGGGAACCGCTCGGCGTAGAGCGTGCGGAACACCTCGACCAGGTCGCCGGCCACGCTGCGGTTGACCAGCAGCTCGCCCGTGTGGCGGCGGCCGTCGAACCCGAAGAAGGTCAGCCGGACCCAGGAGAGGTCGGTCGCCGCCACCGGGCAGCCCTGCTTCCAGGTCGACCTCGCGATCACGTCGGCTGGAGCGGGAGTGGTCACCCGCGAGGCGAAGCCGGTGCCCGGGCAGGGGCGGCAGCTGGTCGGGCAGGGTGAACCGGCGCCGCTCCAGCTCGGGCGGCGTCGGCCGGATCTCGCCGAAGCCGTTGGCCTGCTCGGGCAGCACCCGCTTGCCCAGCCAGCTCGGCGGGGTCGCGCCGATCACCGGTCGGTCGCTCGGGTCGCGGGCTCGGCAGGGTGCGCGAGGGAGAGGGGGACGGGGAGGGCGTGGGCGGGCGTGGCCGACGAGGGCTGGGCCGGCTCGGGGGCGGCCGCCTTCTCGGCACCGCAGGCGGACCCGGCCATCAGGAGCAGCAGGGTTGCCGCTGCGATCGCCCGGCCCGGTCGAGTGCGTGCGCGGGTCACGCCTCCCATGGTCCCGCAGGACCCAGCAGAACCCCTGCATGCGGGGGCAGGTGGAGTCGCCCGTCGGAGATCGACGGCCGGCTCGGCGTACGGAAGAGGACGGCGAGGTCGCCGTCGACGACCAGCTCGGCGTCGTCGTCGCCGAAGTTCACGGCGACCAGCAGGTCACCGCGACGCATCGTGAAGACCCGCCTGGTCTCGTCGGCGGTGCAGGAGACCGACGCGAACGACGGGTCGGTGAGCTGGGGCAGCGAGCGGCGCAGCTCGGCGAGTCGTTGGTACGCCGCCAGCACCCGGGCGTGGCGATCGAGCTCGGGCTCCGACCAGTCGAGGACCGAGCGCCGGAACGTCTCCTCGTCCTGCGGGTCGGGCACCAGCGCGGGGTCCCAGCCCATCTGCTCGAACTCGCGCAGCCGGCCCTCGGCGGTCGCCGTCCCGAGGTCGGGCTCCGGGTGGGAGGTGAAGAACTGGAAGGGTGACGACGCGGCCCACTCCTCGCCCTGGAACAGCATCGGCGTGAACGGCCCCAGCAGGGTGAGCATCGCCGCGGCGACCAGCTGGTCCTCGTCGAGCTTCTCGGTGAGCCGGTCGCCGGCGGCCCGGTTGCCGACCTGGTCGTGGTTCTGGTTGCACACGACCAGCCGCCAGGTCGGCATCGTCGCGGTCGGCACGGGCGACCCGTGGTCGCGGCCGCGGAACGACGACCAGGTGCCGTCGTGGAAGAAGCCGCGCTCGCACACCTTGACCAGCGCGGAGAGCGGTTCGAAGTCGGCGTAGTAGCCGCTGGTCTCACCGGTCAGCGCGACGTGGAGGGCGTGGTGGAAGTCGTCGCTCCACTGGGCGTCGAGGCCGAGCCCGCCCACCTCGCGGGGCAGCACCATCAGCGCGTCGTTGAGGTCGGACTCGGCGATCAGGGTGAGCGGGCGGCGCAGGTGCGCCGACAGCGCGGCCACCTCGACGCCGAGCTCCTCGAGGAGGTGGACGTCGGACTCGTCGTGCAGCGCGTGCACGGCGTCGAGCCGCAGCCCGTCGACGTGGTGGTCGCGCAGCCAGGTCAGGGCGCTGTCGAGGATGTAGCGGCGCACCTCGGCCGAGCCCTCGCCGTCGAGGTTCACCAGCGAGCCCCAGGTGTTCTCGCCCTCGGCCTTGCAGGTAGGGGCCGAACATCGGCAGGTAGTTGCCGGACGGCCCGAGGTGGTTGTAGACGACGTCCTGGATCACGCCGAGTCCGGCTGCGTGGGCGGCGTCGACGAAGCGTTGGTACGCCGCCGGCCCGCCGTACTGCTCGTGGACGGCCGACCACAGCACGCCGTCGTACCCCCAGTTGTGGGTGCCGTTGAAGGCGTTGACCGGCAGCAGCTCGACCAGGTCGACGCCGAGCGTGACGAGGTGGTCGAGCCGCTCGGCGGCGGCGTCGAGCGTGCCCTCCGGCGTGAACGTGCCGATGTGCAGCTCGTAGACGACCGAGCCGGCCAGCTGTCGCCCGGTCCACTGGTCGTCGGTCCACTCGAAGGCGTCGGGGTCGAAGGTGCGCGACCGGTCGTGCACGCCGCGCCGGCTGGCGACGCGAGCGCGGGTCGGGCAGCACCTGCTCCGAGTCGTCGAGCAGGTAGCCGTAGTCGACCTCGCCGTCCGGCACCGGACCGCCCGGCGACCACCAGTCGTCGGGCCCCTTCGCCATCTCGACGACGTCCTCGCCGACCACCAGGCGCACGCGCTGCGGGTACGGCGCCCACACGTCGAACCGCCCGCGCATCAGCCCTCCCGCACCAGCAGCGCCACGGGGGAGTCGCGCAGCAGATCGGACATCGTCGACCGACACGCTGGTCGAGCTTGTCGAGACCACCGAGCACCGCCCGTCCACCCACCCTCCGGCAGCGGATCGTCGTGTCGCCCCAGCCACCCTTCGCCTCCAGCCCGACCGGCAACCGGGTGACGACGGTGACCACGCCACCCCGGTCGAACGCGAGCACGTGCTCGGCGGCGGTGCCCTCGGCGGTCAACGGGGTGTAGCCGGTGAACAGCTCGGGTCGGTCGCGACGCAGCCGCAGCACGGTCTGGGTGACCCGCTGCTTCTCGACCGAGCCGTCGGCGAGGGTCGCCTGCGCGGCGTCGTAGTCGACCGGGCGCCGGTTGTCCGGGTCGACCAGGCTGCGCTCCTCGACCTCGCTGCCCTGGTAGACGTCGGGTACGCCGGGGATCGTCAGCGCGAGCAGCTTCAGGGCGAGGGAGTTGCTGCGCGACGCTGAGGAGAGCCGCTCGACCAGGGCGCGAGACCCGGTCGCGCAGCGCCGCGTCGGTGTCGAGGCGTGTCGATCGCCGCGTGCACGGCCGACTCGTACTCGCTCGTCGGGATCGGTCCAGGTGGTGTGCTCGGCCGCCTCGCGCATCGCCTTCTCGGCGTACGCGTGCAGCCGGTCGGTGCTGATCGGCCAGGCGCCGAAGGCGGCCTGCCACAGCAGGTTGCCGAACCCCGCGTCCGGGAGCGGGACCGCTGCGAGGAGAGCCTCGAGGGTCTCCTCCCAGAGCTCGGGGACCTCGGCGAGCGCGGCGATCCGTGCGCGGACGTCCTCGCCGCGCTTGGTGTCGTGCGTCGACAGCGCGGTCATCGCGTGCGGCCAGTCGCGCTGGCGCCGCGTCATGGCGTCGTGGAAGTCCTCGACGGAGACGGCGAAGACCGACGGGTCGGCGCCGACCTCGTTGAGCGAGGTGAGTCGTGAGTAGCGGTAGAACGCGCAGTCCTCGACGCCCTTGGCCATCACCATCCCGCTGGTCTGCTGGAAGCGCCGCGCGGCCGGGGCCGCCGGATCGGCCAGCACCCAACCGAGGTCGTCGAGGACCGGCGCCAGCTCGGGTCGTGCCTTGGTGGCAGCTGTCAGTGCCTCGTCGAGGTGCTCGCGCCCGGTCGGCAGGTAGGAGCGGTAGACGGGGAAGCAGGCCAGCACCTCGGCGACGGCGTCCTCGAGCCGCTCGTGGCCGTGGGGCAGCAGGTCGGGCAGCTCGCGCACGATGCGGCGGGTCTCGGCACGCAGCGAGGCTGCCTCGGCGACCTCGCGCTTGCGGTCGTGGACGAGCTCGGTCCAGTCCGTCGAGTGTCCGGGACGGTCGCGCAGGCGGGCGTCGAGCCTGGTCAGTGGCTGCTCGCCGTTCCTGTCGGTGAGCACGCGGTCGAGCAGGGCGAGCGCGTCGTACCCGGTGGTGCCGTCCATCGCCCAGCCGTGCGGGAGCTCCTCGCCCGGCTCCAGGATCTTCTCGACCAGCGTGTAGGCGCCGTTGGTCAGGCTGGCCAGGTGGTCGAGGTACTCCTCGGGGTCGCGCAGCCCGTCGGGGTGGTCGATGCGCAGGCCGTCGACGAGGCCCTCGTCGAACCAGCGGCGCACCTCGACGTGGGTGGCGGCGAAGACCTCCGGCACCTCGACGCGTACGCCGGCCAGGCTGGTGACCGTGAAGAACCGGCGGTAGTTCAGCTCGGAGTCCCCGCGACGCCAGCCGACCAGCTCGTAGTGCTGCCGCGAGTGCACCTCGTCGGGGGTGCCGTAGTCGGTGCCGGGGGCGATCGGGAAGCGGTGGTCGTGGTACCTCAGCTCGTCGTCGACGACCCGCAGGTTGCCGGTCGGCGCACCGTCGACCGGGAGGTCGTCGTCGCCGAGCACGGGCAACCGGATCCGCCCGTGCCCGAACTCCCAGTCGATGTCGAAGGCCTCCGCGTGCACGGACGCCGGCCCGTGCTCGAGCACGTCCCACCACCACGGGTTGGCGGCCGGCGTGGCCACGCCCACGTGGTTGGGCACGAGGTCCACGAGCACGCCCATGCCCAGGCGCCGCGCCTCGGCGGACACCGCGGCCAGCCCCTCGGCGCCGCCGCGCGACCCGTCGACGCGGTCGAACGCGACCACGTCGTAGCCGTGGGTGCTCCCCGGCTCGGCCGCCAGCAGCGGCGAGAGGTAGACCCAGTCGACGCCGAGGTCGTGCAGGTAGGGCAGCCGGCGGGCCGCCTCGAACAGGTCGAAGTCGGCGTCGATCTGGAGCCGGTACGTCGAGGCCGGGGTGCGCGAGGCAGCCATCACTGGCGGCTCCCGCCCTGGTTGCTGCTGTTGGCGGCCAGCGACGCCGCCACCGAGTGGTCGGGCTCGGCCTCGGGCTCGCGGTGCTCGCGGAGCACGACGAGCGAACGGTGGTGGACGTCGAAGGTGTCGCCGGCCAGGTAGGTCCGCCCGTTGTCGGCGACGCCGCCCGTGTCGATGATCAGGTCCCAGCGCTCGGCGTACTCCGCGGGCGGCAGCGTCAGCTCGATGGTGTCGCCGACGTTGAAGAACAGCAGGAAGTGGTCGTCGGTGATCCGGTTGCCGCGGGCGTCACGACCGGCGATGCCGTGGCCGTTGAGGTACATGCCCAGCGTCTTGCCGCCGCCGTCCCAGTCGTCGTCCTCCATGGTGCGGCCGTCGGGGTGCAGCCAGACGATGTCGTCGAGCTTCTCGCCGCTGCGCACGGCGGTGCCGGTGAAGAACCGCTTGCGCTGGAAGGTGGGGTGCTCGCGCCGGAGCCGGATCAGCGCCGAGGTGAACTCCATCAGCGGCTTGTCGGCCTGGTCCCAGTGCACCCACGAGATCTCGGAGTCCTGCGCGTAGGTGTTGTTGTTGCCGTGCTGGGTGCGGCCCATCTCGTCGCCGTGCAGGATCATCGGGACGCCCTGGCTGAGCAGCAGGGTGGCGAGCAGGTTGCGCTGCTCGCGGGCCCGGAGCGCCAGGACCTCGGGGTCGTCGGTCGGGCCCTCGACGCCGTGGTTCCACGAGCGGTTGTGGCTCTCGCCGTCGTTGTTGTCCTCGCCGTTGGCCTCGTTGTGCTTCTCGTTGTAGGAGACGAGGTCGCGCATCGTGAAGCCGTCGTGGGCGGTGACGAAGTTGATGCTGGCGAAGGGTCGGCGACCGGAGTTCTCGTAGAGGTCGGACGAGCCGGCCAGCCGCGACGCGAACTCGCCCAGCGACGGCTCGCCCCGCCAGAAGTCGCGGACCGTGTCGCGGTAGGCACCGTTCCACTCCGTCCACTGGGGCGGGAAGTTGCCGACCTGGTAGCCGCCGGGACCGACGTCCCAGGGCTCAGCGATCAGCTTCACCTGGCTGACGATCGGGTCCTGCTGCACGAGCTCGAAGAACGTCGCCAGCCGGTCGACCTCGTAGAACTCGCGGGCCAGCGTCGAGGCGAGGTCGAAGCGGAAGCCGTCGACGTGCATCTCGGTGACCCAGTAGCGCAGCGAGTCCATGATCAGCTGCAGCGAATGGGGGTGGCGCACGTTGAGGGAGTTCCCGGTGCCCGTGTAGTCCATGTAGTACTGCGGCTCGTCCTCCATCAGCCGGTAGTAGGCCTGGTTGTCGATGCCCTTGAAGCTCAGCGTGGGGCCGAGGTGGTTGCCCTCGGCGGTGTGGTTGTAGACCACGTCGAGGATGACCTCGATGCCGGCGGCGTGCATCGCCTTCACCATCGCCTTGAACTCCTGGACCTGCTGGCCCAGCGACGTCGGGTCGTCGGCGTTGGAGGCGTACGACGCGTGCGGGGCCAGGAAGGCGAGCGTGTTGTAGCCCCAGTAGTTGCGGAGCCCCTTGTCGAGCAGGGTGCTGTCCTGGATGAACTGGTGCACCGGCATCAGCTCGATCGCCGTCACGCCGAGCCGGGTGAGGTGCTCGGTGACCGCGGGATGGGCCAGGCCGGCGTACGTCCCACGGATGTCCTCGGGGACCTCGGGGTGCAGCTCGGTGAGGCCCTTGACGTGGGCCTCGTAGATGACCGACTCGTTGTAGGGGATGTCGGGGGAGCGGTCGCCCTCCCAGTCGAAGAACGGGTTGATCACCACGCCGTGCGTCATGTGCGCCGCGGAGTCCTCGTCGTTGCGGGAGTCGGGATCACCGAAGGTGTAGCCGAACAGCGACTGGTCCCAGTCGATCTCGCCGGCGGTCGCCTTGGCGTAGGGGTCGAGCAGCAGCTTGTTCGGGTTGCACCGCTGGCCCTTGGTCGGGTCCCACGGGCCGTGCACCCGGTAGCCGTAGCGCTGCCCCGGCTGCACCGAGGGCAGGTAGCAGTGCCAGACGTAGGCATCGACCTCGGTCAGCTCGATCCGGGTCTCCGTCGTCTTGCCCCGGGGGCCGACCTCGAACAGGCACAGCTCGACGCGCTCGGCCACCTCGCTGAACAGCGCGAAGTTCGTCCCGGTGCCGTCGAACGTGGCGCCGAGCGGGTAGGCCTTGCCTGGCCAGATCTCCAAGTTGTGCTCCTGATGAGTCGGTTTGTAACGATCAAACTACCGAGGGGCCGGACGTTCCACCCAATCGCGGTGCACCAGCCGTACCCGGTGTGAGGCAGACGTCACGCTTCTGGCTACCCGTGAGTAGCAAGCGAACCTACGATGACTCCATGAAGCGCATGATCTACGACGAGGACCACGAGGCGTTCCGCTCGTCGGTCCGGGAGTTCCTGGACCGCGAGGTCCGGCCGCACCTCGAGGAGCACCTCGCCGACAAGGCGCTCGGCCGGGACTTCTGGACCGCCGCCGGCAAGCAGGGCTTCCTCGGGCTCGAGGTCCCCGAGGAGTACGGCGGCGCCGGTGCGGGCGACTACCGGTTCAACGCGGTGCTGCTCGAGGAGCTCTCCCACGTCAACGCGGCGCTCTCGTCGTGCGTCGGCATCCACGCCGACATCGTCGCGCCGTACCTCGTCGAGCTGACCACCGAGGAGCAGCGCCGGCGCTGGCTGCCCGGGGTCGCCAGCGGCGAGCTGCTCACCGCGATCGGGATGACCGAGCCGTCGGGCGGCTCCGACCTCGCCGCGCTGAAGACCACCGCCGTCAAGGACGGCGACAGCTGGATCATCAACGGGTCCAAGACGTTCATCACCAACGGCTACTCCGCCGACCTCGTCGTGGTCGCGGCCCGCACTGCGCCGGAGAAGAAGGCCCGCGGCATCACGCTGTTCGGCGTCGACACCTCCACCGAGGGCTACTCGCGCGGCCGCAAGCTCGACAAGGTCGGCCAGGAGGAGTCCGACACCGCCGAGCTGTTCTTCGAGAACGTCCGCGTCAGCGACGACGACATCGTCGGCGAGCTCGACAACGGCTTCATCCACATGATGGAGAACCTGCCGCAGGAGCGTCTCGGCTGCGCGATCTCCAACCTCGCCCACGCCCGGCAGATCCTGGTCGAGACGCTGGAGTACGCCAAGGAGCGCAAGGCCTTCGGCCAGGGCATCGGCTCCTTCCAGCACAACAAGTTCCTGCTCGCCGAGATGTTCACCCAGGTCGACGTCACCCAGGCCTACGTCGACCAGTGCGTCATCGCGCACGCCGCGAAGGAGCTCACCGCCATCGACGCCGCCAAGGCGAAGTGGTGGACCTCCCAGGTGCAGAACGAGATCCTCGACCACTGCGTCCAGCTCTTCGGCGGCTACGGCTACATGAACGAGTACCGCGTCGCCCGCGCCTGGCGCGACGCCCGCGTCTCGAAGATCTGGGCCGGCTCCAACGAGATCATGAAGGAGCTCATCGGCCGCGACCTCGGGCTGTGAGCAAACCTTCGGTGGTTGAGGAGGGCGTCCTGGCGCCCGTCTCGAAACCACTGGATCACGTGGTTTCGAGACGCTCGCTTGCGCTCGCTCCTCAACCACCGAGGCGAGGATTAGCCCCATGACGCGCATGTTCGTGGCGGTGGTCCCGCCCGAGTCCGTGGTGGAGGACCTCGAGGAGTTCGTCGGCCCGCGACGCGGGGAGGTGCCGTTCCGGTGGACCCAGCCCGACCAGTGGCACCTGACGCTGGCGTTCTCGAGCGAGGTGCCCGACCGGTCGTACGACGACCTGGTCGACCGGCTCGGTCGAGCGGCCCGCAAGCGCAGCCCGGTCGAGGCGCGCATCGCCGGCGGGGGAGCGTTCCCCCACGTGGCCAGGGCCAAGATCATCTACGCCGGCGTCGAGACCGATGCCGAGGAGCTGCGCCGGATGGCGACCGGCGCCCGGGCGGCCGTCGCGAAGTCGGGCGCCGAGGTCGACGGCCAGCGGTTCAAGCCGCACCTGACGCTGGCCCGGATCAACCGGCCGGTCGAGGCGAGCCGGTTCGTCCGGCTGCTCGACGCGTACGACGGACCCACGTGGACGGTCGACGAGATCGCCCTGGTCGCGTCGTACCTCGGACAGGGGCCGCGCAACCGGGCCCGCCACGAGGTGGTCGAGACGTTCAGCCTCGGCCGCGCTGGTAGCGGTCCAGCGCCCGCTGACGCTCCTCCGCGTGGTCGATGATCCGCTTCGGATAGCCGCTGGAGTAGCCGTCGTCGGCCTCCCACGGCTGGTGCGCCGCCTTCCCGGGCAGGTGGGCGAGCTCGGGCACCCAGCGCCGGACGTAGTCGCCCGCCGGGTCGAACTTCAGGCCCTGGGTGACCGGGTTGAACACCCGGAAGTACGGCGCCGCGTCGGTGCCGGTGCCGGCGACCCACTGCCAGCCGTGGTTGTTGGAGGCGAGGTCGCCGTCGACGAGGTGGTCGAGGAAGTGCCGGGCGCCGACCGGCCACCAGACGTGCAGGTCCTTGGTCAGGAAGCTCGCGGTGATCATCCGCACCCGGTTGTGCATCCAGCCCTCGCTGCACCAGCTGGCGCATCCCGGCGTCGACGATCGGGAAGCCGGTGGTGCCGGTCTTCCAGGCCTCGATCGCGTCCTGCGGCTCGTCGTACGTCAGCCCGGCGACGGTGTTCAGGTCCTGCCACGCGGAGGCCGGGTGGTGGAAGAGCACGTCGGCGTAGAAGTCGCGCCACGCGAGCTCGGTCTCGAACGTCGTCGCTCCCGCGCTACGTCGCCCGGCGGTCTCGGCGAGCAGCTGGCGCGGGTGGAGCACGCCGTACTTGAGGTACGGCGAGAGCCGCGACGTGCGGTCGGCGCCGGGGTCGTCGCGGGCCTCGTCGTAGTCGTCGACGTCGCGGTCGAGGAAGCTGCGGAACCGACGCAGGGCGGCGTCCTCGCCCGGCGTCGGCATCCCCTCGGGCGCCTCGCGCAGCGCCTTGTCGAGCATCGCCGCCACCCGCTGGTCGTCGTCGACCGCGAGCCACTCGACGCTGCGGGGCGCCGGCAGCAGGGTCGTCCCAGCCGTGCGCGCGCCAGGCCTTGCTGAACGGCGTGAACACCTTGTAGGGGTTGCCCGACCCGTTCATCACCGAGCCCGGCGCGACGGCGTACGGCGTCCCGGTCGCCACCCCTTCGACGGAGTCCGGCAGTGCCTTCACGACCGCGGTGTCGCGCGCCCGGCCGTACGGCGAGAAGTCGTTCGTCACGTGCAGCTGCTCGGCCTCGACCTGGCCCGCCATCCGCGGCACGACCGACGCTGCGGATCCGATCCGCACGCACAGCCGACCGCCCATGGACTCGTCGAGGGACCGCAGCGACGCGGCCAGCCAGGCCCGCCGAGCCGGCCCGGCGCCCCGCCACAGAGCCGGGTCGAGGACGAACAGCCCGAGGACCGGACCGTTCGCGGCAGCAGCGCGCAGCGCCGGATGGTCGCGCAGCCGCAGGTCGCGACGGAACCACATGATCGAGGTCATTGCCACGACCCTACGAGGCAGCCCTGACGCCGGTGTGAGTCCGGCCACGGCCGGGTTTGGGCGCGCTCGCCGACGGATACTGTCGACGCATGCGACGGCAGCTGCGACCTCTGGGCCGGCGCCTGCGCTCCAACCTCTTCGAGATGACCCCGCGTGACCACCGGCAGTCCGACAGGGACTTCCGTCGCCGCCAGGTCGTCAGCGCGATCGTGGTCGTGATCGGTGCCGTGGTGCTGGGCTTCTCGCTGCGGATCGACCCCTCGAACACCACGCTGTTCTACGCCTCGACGTTCGGGCTGGCCGCGGTGTGGGTGGTGGGCGCGTTCGCGTCCGGGCCGCTGCACCTGGGCCGGATCGGCCACCCCGCGGAACCCGATCTCGCGGCCCCGCGGCCCGTTGTCGCGCCGATGGTCATCGGCGCGCTGCTCGCGGCGCTGTTCATCGTCGGCGCGTTCCTGATCACGGCCGTGCCGTTCCTCGACGATGCGCTGAGCCCGTTCATCAGGAAGGTGCTCGAGCACGCCAACCAGGGGGCACCGCTGATCCTGCTCCTGGTCACGGTCGTCAACGGGATCGCCGAGGAGCTGTTCTTCCGCGGGGCGATGTACGCCGCCATCCCGAGGCACCAGGTGGCGATCACGACGATCGCCTACACCGTCGCGACGCTCGCGACCGGCAACGTGATGCTCGGCTTCGCCGCCATCCTGCTCGGCGTGGTGGTCGGTCTGCAGCGCCGGGCGACCGGAGGGATCCTCGCCCCGATCCTGACCCACCTGGTCTGGTCGGTGTCGATGCTCTACGCGCTGCCGGCGATCTTCCACGCCGGCTAGCTGTTCTCGTTCCGCTCCTGGAGCGCGCGGCGCACGGCCTCCTCGTAGGACAGCGGCTCGCCCGGGACCACGTCGCGGATCGACTGCTCGGTGACCACCACCTCGGTGCCCATCGAGTCGATCAGGTTGCGCCCGGTGGTGACGTCGACGTCGGTCACCAGCGCCAGCCAGTACGACGACAACCGCGGCGTCAGCACCGGCACCTCGACGATCGGCACCGAGCGACCCTTCTCGATCTCGGCCGCCACGCGGAGCATGTCGACGTAGGTCAGCTGGTCGGGGCCGCCGATCTCGAAGACGCGACCGAACGCCTCCTCGCGGTCGCAGACGCCGACGAGGTAGCGGACCACGTCGTCGATCGCGATCGGCTGCGTGCGCGTGCTCGCCCACTTCGGCACCACCATCGCCGGCAGGTTCTTGACCAGCTGGCGGGTCAGCTCCCAGGAGATGCCGCCGTGGCCCACGACGATCGCGGCCCGCAGCACGGTGACCGGGATGCCGCTGCTGCCGAGCAGCCCCTCGACCTCGCGGCGCGACCGGAGGTGCGCCGACATCTCGCTGTCCTCGGCGCCGAGCCCGCCCATGTAGACGATCTGTCGCACGCCCTGCTCGGCCGCGGCCGTGGCGAAGGCCTTCGCGGCCTCGGCGTCCTTGCGCTCGAAGTCGGCGTCGTCGAGCGAGTGCACCAGGTAGTAGGCCACGTCGACGTCGCGCAGCGGGTCGACCAGCGAGTCGGCGTCGTGCACGTCTCCGGCGACCGGCTCGCCCGGTGCGTCGTACGTCTCGGGGTGGCGGGTCATCGCGCGGACGTCGTGCCCCTCCTCGACCAGGGCGGGCACCAGCCGGCGACCGATGAAGCCGGTCGCGCCGGTGACGAGGATGCGGGTCATGGGTTCACCCTAGGGATGCACTCCGACGACGCCACTGCCCGTGCCGCGCGAACAGGCATACGTTGGCTCCATGAGGATCGCGGTCATCGGAACCGGCGTGGTCGGACGGACGCTGGCGCAAGCCTTCCAGCGGGCAGGACATGACGTGGTGGTCGGGACGAGGGACCCCGACGCGACGTCCGGGCGCGAGGAGTGGGCCGGGCTCGGCGTACCCCTCCAGCCGCTGGCCACCGTCGCCGGCGAGGCCGACCTGGTCGTCAACGCGACCTCGGGGACGGTGAGCCTCTCGGCGCTGGGCGAGGTCGGCACCGACCACCTCTCCGGCAAGGTGCTGGTCGACGTCTCCAACCCGCTGGACTTCTCCCAGGGCTTCCCGCCGACCCTGAGCGTCAAGGACACCGACTCGCTCGCCGAGCAGATCCAGCGGGCGTTCCCGGACACGAAGGTGGTCAAGGCGCTGAACACCGTCACGGCCTCGGTGATGGTCGACCCGGGCTCGGTGGGCGACGGCGACACCACGATCTTCGCCGCCGGCGACGATGCGGAGGCGCGACAGGTGGTGGTCGGGCTCCTTCGGGAGCTCGGCTGGCGTGACGTCGTCGAGCTCGACGGCGTGCAGAACGCCCGCGGGCTCGAGATGTGGATGCCGCTGTGGGTGCGCCTGATGGGTGCGCTGGGGACCTCCGAGTTCAACCTCAAGCTCGTGCGCTGAGCCCCGTCCGCTCGCGGTCGCGCGGGCAGGCACGAAATCGATGGGAAACACCGCTTCGTTAGGGTCGTCACATGTCCTACCTGCTCCGCGTCGCGCTGCCCGACGTACCCGGTTCGCTGGGTCGTCTCGCGTCGGCCATCGGTTCCGCGGGCGGCAACATCGACGCGATCGAGATCGTCGAGCGCAGCCTCGACGGCCGCGCCGTCGACGACGTGTTCCTGGCCGCCGAGGCAGGGGTGATGCCCGACAGCATCATCTCCGCGTGCACGTCGCTCGAGGACGTCGAGGTGCTCTGGATCTCCCGCTACGGCGCCGGGTCCAACCTCACCCGTGACCTCGAGGTCGTCGAGGCGATGACGTCGGCCCCCGACCTGGCGCGGGACACGCTGGTCGACCTGATCCCGGCCACCTTCGTCGTGGACTGGGCCCTGCGCGTACGCCGCGAGGGGGACACCGCCAAGATCCTGCACGGCACACCCGCCGCGCCGACCGAGGTGCCCGACCACATCCGCTGGCCCACCGACCTCGCGCGGGGTCGCCGGATCGACGTACGCGACGCCGACTCGGACCTCCTCGTCGCCGGCTGTGCCCTCGGCGACGACGAGATGGTCGTCATCGCGCGACGCGGTGGACCCGAGATCCTCGACTCCGAGATCGCGCGGCTCAGCCACCTCTCCGCGCTGGGCGCGTCCATCTCTCCCTGAGCCCGGGCCCAGCAGCAGCCTCCTCCCGCAGACGAGTTCGGCAGCCGCGCCCGAGCCGTGACTCGGGCGCGGCCGCCCGGACCCCCGACCCCCAGTCACGGGAGGGCCGGGGACCCGGTGGAGCGGGTGGCCGTGGTTTTTCACCCGCTCCTCCGCTCCCGTCGTGCGCCGGCACCCACCGGGGGAGGAAGGCGTTGCTCGGCGCGCGGGAACGGTGCTCAGGCGACCGTGGGGACCTCCCGTCCCGTGCGCAGCCCGCCGCGCTGGCGCTGGGTGAGGGTCAGCACCAGACCGAGCAGCAGGAACGCGAACCCGAAGGCACCCCAGAGCGCGAGGTCAGCCGCCGCACCCGTCTGCGGGAGCGAACCGGCAGCTGCCGGTGCGCCACCCTGCGGCAGGGTCGAGGTCGAGTCCGAGCCGTCGCCGGCCGAACCGTTCGATCCGTCATCCGCACCGGCGCCCGTGCCCGGGTCGTCGGAGGAGTCCTCGTCGGTGTCGCCGGCCGGGTCGTCGTCCGACGCGTCGTCACCTTCGTCGGTGTCCTCCTCGCCCGTGTTGGACTCGGTGTCGCGCTGGGTGTTGCCGTCGCCGATCACCGTGACCTGGTTGCCCGACGGGTCGACCGGGGCCACGATGCCCGGAGCCGTCTGGTTGCCCGAGCCGGTGCCGTCCTCGCCGTCGGTGGTGTCACCGCCGGACCCGTCCGTGCCCGTCTCGTCGTCCGCCGTCTCCGACGAGTTGCCGTCGCCGATGACGGTGACCTGGTTGTCGCCGGCGTCCACGGGGCGGTGGCGGCGGGGTCGGTCTGGTTGCCCGATCCGTTGCCGTTCTCGCCCGAGGTGGTCGTTGCCGTCGGAGGCACCGGTGGCGTCGCCTTCGGTGCTGGTGTTCTCGGCAGTGTTGCCGTCACCGATGACGGTCACCTGGTTCCCGCCGGCGTCGACGGGTGCGGTGGCGCCGGCCTCGGTCTGGTTGCCCGAGCCGGTGCCTTCCTCACCCGACGTGGTGTTTCCCGCACCGCCCGAGGTGCCTGCGCCGTTGCCGGCGCCGGTGTTCTCGGAGGTGTTGCCGTCGCCGATCACGGTGACCTGGTTCCCGGTCGCGTCGACCGGGGCGACCGCACCGGCGTCGGTCTGGTTGCCCGCGATCGTCCCGTCGTCACCGGTGGTGGTGTCGCGTCCCGGAGCCGTCCGAGGAACCCTCGGTCGTGGTGCTCTCCGCGCTGTTGCCGTCGCCGATCACCGTCACCTGGTTGCCGGTCGCGTCGACCGGGGCGACCGCGCCGAGGCCGGTCTGGTTGCCGGCAGCGGTGCCGTCGGACCCCGAGGTGGAGTCCGCTGCGTCGCCGCCCGATCCCGAACCGGAGCCGGAGCTGCTGCCGCTGGTGGTGTTGTCGTCACCGATGACGGTCACCTGGTTGCCGGAGGCGTCGACCGGGGCGAGGGCGTCGGCGTCGGTCTGGTTGCCAGAGCCGGTGCCGTCCTCACCCGAGGTCGTGTTGCCGGACGAGCTGTCGCCCGCCGTACCTGCCTCCGAGGAGCCGGTGGTGTCGTTGTCGTTGCCGTCGCCGATGACGGTCACCTGGTTGCCGGAGGCGTCCACCGGTGCGGTCGCGCCCGCATCCGTCTGGTTGCCCGAACCGGTGCCGTCCTCGCCGCTGGTGGTGTCCCCAGCGCCCGAGCCTGCGCCGACTTCCTCCGGGTCGGCCGCGGCGTCGACGCCGTTGTCGCCCGGCTGGACGTCGGCGACGTTGCCGTCGCCGATGACCGTGGCCTGGTTGCCCGTGGCGTGGATCGGAGCCTCGGCCTCGGCGTCGGTCTGGTTGCCGGAACCGTCGGCCGACGAGCCGTCGGTGGTGTCCCCCGGAGAGTCCTGGCCGCCGCCGTTGGCGCCGGAGGTGGAGCTCTCGTTGGAGTTGCCGTCGCCGATCACGGTGACCTGGTTGTCGGAAGCGTCCACCGGTGCGGTCGCGCCGGCGTCGGTCTGGTTGCCAGATCCGTTGCCGCCCTCACCGGAGGTGCTGTCGGGACCGGAGGACGAGGCGTCGCTCCCGCCTTGGGTGTCGCCGCCGGCGTTCTTGTTGCCGTTGCCGATGACGGTCACCTGGTTGTCGGAGGCGTCCACCGGTGCGGTGGCGTCGCCCCCTGTCTGGTTTCCGGACACGAGTCCGTTGGCACCTGATGTCGCACTAGGTGCATCTGCTGCCGATGCTGTCGGTCGCGAATGCGATGCCAAGAACTGTGAATCCCCCGGCTATCGCAGTCGCGCACAACGCTCGGCGTACTGAGGTACGCATGGGTTGCTCCTTGACTGAGAGTGATGGGTGGTCGCAGACCAGAGGTCGGGACCACGGGGTCGTGCGTTCGCAGGCGAACGCAGGACCTCACTCAGTCAGGCGAGGAACCGGGCTGGTACGCCGGTCCGCCGGGCAGCCGCGCGAGGCGCCAGGAGCGGAGGTCACGAAGGACCGAAGGCGTTCCGAGCCACGACGACTCGGTGACGCCGACCGGCGTGAAGGAGGTCGAACTCGACCCGCTAGGGGAAGCACAGGGGTCGTGAACGGGAGGGGCGCCGCGCGGCCCGTCGAGGGGCCCGTCGGCATCGGACGTTGCCCGTGCCTGACCGGTGGCGGCGGAGCTCGCGGAACGCTGTCCGGGAGCCGATGAGAGCACCTCGGCGAACGAGGTCGCGGGAGCCTTCGCGGAATGACGCCACGAGTGAGAATTCCCTTGCCCTGTTGAGGATTCGGGCTTCTCGACGGCGTCCTTCACCGTGCCCTCGACGGTGTCGACCACAGGTCCGGCGGGCGTCTTCGCCAGCACGGCCCGGGTGGTCGCGACGGTCCGGGAAACGGTGGTGCGGATGGACTCGGTGGCCTTGGTGGTGACCGGCGCCAGGGGCGTCGAGTCGACCACGGAGGACACCGTGCGGGTCACCGGCCGGACCACTTCACGGGCCTGGTGACGAATCTTCGGGGCCGCCTTCGAGGTCTGCGCCTTCACGTCGTGGTGGACACGACGGACGACGTCACGGACCGGAGTGGCGTGGTCTTGGGCCTTCACCTGGGACCGGACCTGGTCGACCAGGGAGTGGTGGGGAGTGCTGTCGGCCTGGGCGACACCTGTCATCAGGGCCCACCAGATGGCGACGAAGCCACCGAGCACCAGCACCGGTCGCAGCGCGCGCCAGGGAGACCGCCCGTGGGCGGTCGCCGAGCACACCGAGACCTGGCTCATGCTGAGGAGATACCCGCACTACTAGGGCATAAACGGCGAAACGGACAAATGCGCCCAACGTCTCACCATGTGGAGCCAGGCCGAAACCGCAGGTCGGAGGCGGTGTCAGTCGATCGGGGTGAGCTTGAAGACCGGGATCTGGCGGTCGGTCTTCTTCTGGTACGACGCATACGTGTCCCAGGTGTCGACCGCGAGCTGCCACAGATCGGCGCGCTCCTCGCCCTCGACCAGCTCGACCCGGTAGGTCTTCTTGACCGCGCCGTCCTGGAGCTCGACCTCGGGGTGGGCGACGAAGTTGTAGTACCACTCGGGCTGGTCGTCGGCCCCGCCCTTGGACGCGATGGCCACGTAGATGCCGTCGCGCTCGACCCGCATCACCGGGTTCTTGCGGAGGTTGTCCGGACTTCGCGCCGACCGAGGTGATCACCACGATCGGGTCGTCGCCGCCACGGAGGGTGTTGGCCTCTTGTCCGTCGGTGGCCTCGAACTTCTCCACCTGGTCACGGACCCACTGGGCCTTGCTGGGGACGTATTCACCTACGAGTGTCATGACACGCATAACACCACAGGGATCGCGAGGATTCCGGCCTCACTACTGTTCCGACCATGAGTGCGATCGACGGAGTCAGCGAGATCTTCGACCCGGCCGACTGGGACGACGTCCCCGGCTTCGAGGACCTGACCGACCTCACCTACCACCGGGCCCGACGAGCACGGCACGGTCCGGATCGCCTTCGACCGTCCCGACGTGCTGAACGCGTTCCGGCCGCACACGGTCGACGAGCTGCTCCGGGTCCTCGAGCACGCGCGTACGTCGAGCGACGTGGGCTGCGTCCTCCTCACCGGCAACGGCCCCAGCGAGAAGAACGGCAAGTGGGCCTTCTGCACCGGTGGCGACCAACGCATCCGCGGGAAGGCCGGCTATCAGTACGCCGAGGGGGAGACCGCCGACACCGTCGACAAGGCCAAGCTCGGCCGGCTGCACATCCTGGAGTGCCAGCGGCTGATCCGCTTCATGCCCAAGATCGTGATCAGCCTGGTCAACGGATGGGCGGCCGGCGGCGGTCACTCGCTGCACGTCGTCTCCGACCTGACCCTGGCCAGTGCCGAGCACGGACGGTTCAAGCAGACCGACGCCGACGTCGGCAGCTTCGACGGTGGTTTCGGGTCGGCGTACCTCGCCCGTCAGGTCGGCCAGAAGTTCGCCCGCGAGATCTTCTTCCTCGGCCAGGAGTACTCCGCCGAGGACGGCGTCCGGATGGGCGCGGTCAACAAGGCCGTGCCACACGCCGAGCTGGAGAGGACGGGCCTGGAGTGGGGCCGGCTGATCAACGGCAAGAGCCCGACCGCGCAGCGGATGCTGAAGTACTCCTTCAACCTGATCGACGACGGGCTGGTCGGCCAGCAGCTGTTCGCCGGCGAGACCACCCGGCTGGCCTACATGACCGACGAGGCCCAGGAGGGCCGCGACCAGTTCCTGGAGAAGCGCGACCCCGACTGGTCGCCGTACCCCTGGTACTACTGACCCGCCCCGGCCCACTGTCAAGATCGGCCGCAGGTCCGTCAGACCCTCGTAACGCGCGGTGTGGACCGGCCTTGCCCGCCCTCCGGTGCGGGAGCAGGGTCAGGACATGGACGCACCCGACTTCACCGGCCTGCGGGCCCTGTTCATCAATTGCACCCTCAAGCGCTCCCCGGACCTGAGCCACACCGAGGGCCTCATCGACGTGAGCGCGTCGATCATGATGAAGCACGGCATCGGCGTGGAGGTGGTCCGCGCGGTCGACTGCGACATCGCCACCGGCGTGTACGTCGACATGACCGAGCACGGCTGGGCCACCGACGCCTGGCCCGACATCCACCGCGACGTGATGGAGTCCGACATCCTCGTGCTCGCCGGCCCGATCTGGCTCGGTGACAACTCGAGCGTGATGAAGAAGGTCATCGAGCGGCTGTACGGCGGGTCGAGCATCCTCAACGACGCGGGCCAGTACGCCTACTACGGCCGGGCCGGCGGTTGCCTGATCACCGGCAACGAGGACGGCATCAAGCACTGCGCGATGAACATCCTCTACTCGCTGCAGCACCTCGGCTACACGATCCCGCCGCAGGCCGACGCCGGGTGGATCGGCGAGGCGGGTCCCGGTCCGTCGTACCTCGACCCCGGCAGCGGCGGCCCGGAGAACGACTTCACCAACCGCAACACGACCTTCATGACGTGGAACCTGATGCACCTCGCCAAGATGCTCAAGGACGCGGGTGGCATCCCGGCGTACGGCAACCAGCGCTCGGAGTGGGACGCCGGCGCGCGCTTCGACTTCGAGAACCCGGAGTACCGCTAGCCGCTAGCCTGCGCGCGTGAAGGTTGTCGTCCTCACCGGTGCCGGGATCTCGGCGGAGAGCGGGCTGCCGACGTTCCGCGACGCCGACGGGCTCTGGGAGGGGCACGACCCGATGCAGGTCGCGACCCCCGAGGCCTTCGAGGACGACCCCGACCTGGTGCAGCGGTTCTACGACGAGCGCCGCGCGGCCCTCGGCCGGGTCCGGCCCAACGCCGCCCACGAGGCCCTGGCCCGGCTCGAGCAGCATCTGGGTGACGACCTCTACCTGGTGACGCAGAACATCGACGACCTGCACGAGCGCGGCGGCTCGCAGCGCGTCCACCACATGCACGGCCGGCTCCGGGCGGCGTGGTGCACGACCTGCGACCAACGGCACGAGTGGACCGGAACGCTGGTCGACCGGCCGCCCTGCCCGACCTGCGGCCAGGAGACCCTTCGCCCGGACGTGGTCTGGTTCGGCGAGGTGCCCTACGACATGGACGCCGTGCAGCGGGCGCTCTTCGAGTGCGAGCTGTTCGTCGCGATCGGCACCTCCGGGCTCGTCTACCCCGCGGCCGCGTTCGTGCACTACGCGATCGGAGCCGGTGCCGACACCCTCGAGCTCAACCTCGCGCCCGAGACGATCAGCGACTTCGCGCAGGTACGCCAGGGGCCCGCGACCGAGACCGTCCCCGCGTGGGTGGAGGAGATGCTGTGAGGCGTCGGAGCTGGTGGGTCCCCGTGCTGCTCGTCGCCCTGACCGGCTGCGGAGCCCACGTCGAGGTCTCCTCGAAGCCGAAGTCGCTGGACGGCGCGACGATCGCCTCGCGCGCCAACACCCAGCTGGAGAAGGAGAACCCGCACCTCACCCACGGCGACCTCACCTGTGCGGACGTGAAGTTCAAGGTGGGCGCCACCAGCCGGTGCACGCGGACCGTGGTGCTCGACGACGGACGGCTGGTCCGCATCGGCGCCACGGTGACCATCGACAAGGTCACGGGTGGCGGTCACTTCAAGATCAAGGTGGACGACGAGGCCACCGAGTACGGCGTCACCGGAGATCGGTCTTCGCCGACCTCGCGAAGCAGTACGCCGCCAAGTACGGCGGGAAGGCGCCGTCCGGCAGCTGCCCGCCGTTCCTGAAGGGGGAGGTCGGCGCCACGATCACCTGCACCCTCGACATCAAGGAGGGCAAGCTCCGGGTCCAGGTCAAGGTCAGTCGGGTCGACCCGAAGAGCTACTCGACCGAGTACCTGTTCAAGGCGGTCAGCTGATCAACGTGTGCTTTAGCCCAGCCTTTCCTTCGTTGCGGCGCGGTGACCGAGTCACGACGATGGAGCCATGTCTTCCCCCACCACCCATCCGGCCGGGGACTTCCCGGAGATGAGCCAGCACGCCGACGAGCCGCACGCGAGCTCGCTGAACAACCTGCTCAACCGGCTGCGGGCCGCGGTGCTCGGCGCCAACGACGGCATCGTCTCCATGGCCGGCATCGTGATGGGGGTGGCCGGCGCCACCTCGGACCGCCACACGATCTTCCTGGCCGGCATCGCCGGGCTCGTGGCCGGCGCGCTGAGCATGGCCGCAGGGCGAGTACGTCTCGGTGAGCAGCCAGCGCGACACCGAGCGCGCGCTGATCGCCAAGGAGACCCAGGAGCTCGACGACGAGCCCGAGGAGGAGCTCGCCGAGCTCGCCGACCTCTACCGGCAGAAGGGGCTCTCGCGACGACCTCGCCCGAGAGGTCGCGCTGGAGCTGACCCGGAAGGACGCGCTGCGCGCGCACCTGGAGGTCGAGCTCGGCATCGACCCGGACGAGCTGACCAGTCCCTGGCAGGCCGCGGCTGGCCTCGATGGTCTCCTTCACCCTCGGCGCGCTGCTGCCGCTGCTCACCATCCTGTTGTTCCCCGACGACGTGCGTGCGCTCGTGACCCTGGTCGCCGTCGGGGTCGCGCTCGGCCTCACCGGGTTCATCAGCGCCCGGATCGGGGAGGCCCCCGCGAGACCCGCGGTGGTCCGCAACGTGGTGTGGCGGGCTGCTGGCGATGGGCGTCACCTACGGGATCGGCTCCCTGATCGGCATCGGCGTCAGCTGACCGGTCGCTGTTCCCTGGCCTGTCCGCTTTCGTGCGGTCGGTGTGAGACTCCGCTCTCATTTACCGAGACTCACTTCGTAGTCCGTTAGGTTCTGACGCGTGAAGATCGCAGTGGTGAGGGAATCCCGTGAGGGCGAGACTCGGGTGGCGATGGTCCCCGAGCTCGTCGGCAAGCTGACGGACCTCGGCTACGAGGTCCTCGTCGAGCCCGATGCGGGCACGCGGGCGGAGTACGACGACGAGCTGTACGCCGAGGCCGGAGCCGTGGTCACCGAGGACCTCCTCCCGGAGGCGGACGTCGTCATCTCGGTCAACGCCCTCCCCGGCTACCGGGCCCGCCTGCTCCGTGAGGGCGCGGCCGCGATCTCCTTCCTCCCGGTCAACTCCTCGCACGACCTGGTCACCGACCTCCGCGACCTCGGCGTGACCGCCTTCGCGATGGAGCTGGTGCCGCGGATCTCGCGGGCGCAGTCGATGGACGCGCTCTCCTCGCAGTCGCTCGTCTCGGGCTACCGCTGCGCGATCGTGGCCGCCGGGCTGCTGCGCCGCTTCTTCCCGCTGAACATGACGGCTGCCGGCACCGTGCAGGCCGCGCAGGTCGTCGTCCTCGGCGCCGGCGTGGCCGGGCTCCAGGCGATCGCGACGTCCAAGCGGCTCGGCGCGGTCGTGCAGGCCTACGACGTGCGGGCCGCCGCCGCCGAGGAGATCCGGTCGATGGGTGCCAAGTCGATCGACCTCGAGCTCGAGACCCTCGAGGGTTCCGGTGGCTATGCCCGCGAGATGACCGAGGACCGGGCCGCGAGGCAACGCGAGCTGCTCGCGCCGTACATCGCCAACGCGGACGCGCTGATCACCACGGCCGCGGTGCCCGGCCGGACGGCGCCGATGCTGGTGACCGCCGAGATGGTCGAGCAGATGAAGCCCGGGTCCGTCGTGGTCGACCTCGCCGCGGAGTCCGGCGGCAACGTCGAGGGATCGGTCGCCGGCAAGGTCGTCCGCATCGGCCACGCGCAGGTCTGGGGCGGCGACAACGTCCCGGCCCAGATGCCCGGCCCGGCCTCCAAGCTGTACGCCCAGAACGTGGTCAACCTGCTGACGCTGATGACCCACGAGGGTGAGTTCGCCCCCGACTTCGACGACGAGGTCGTCGCCGGAGCCGCCGTCACCCACGCCGGCCGGATCGTGCACGAGCCCACCCGTGAGGCGATCGAGGGTCCTGCCGAGGCAGCACCCGAACCGGAGCCGGACGCGCCGGCGAGCCCGTCCACCGAGCAGCTCGACCTTCCCTTCGACTCCGAGGAGCAGCAGTGAACGACGCCGTCGTCTGGCTGACGATCTTCGTGCTCAGCGTGTTCGTGGGCATCGAGGTGATCTCCAAGGTCTCCTCGACGCTGCACACCCCGCTGATGTCCGGCGCCAACGCGATCCACGGGGTCATCCTGCTGGGCGCGATCCTCGTGACCGGCACGACCGACAACGGCGTGGCCGTCGCGGTCGGCCTGGTCGCCATCGTGCTGGCCGCGGTGAACATGGTCGGCGGCTTCGTGGTGACCGACCGGATGCTGCAGATGTTCACGCGCAAGAAGAAGAAGCCTGCCGCTGATGGTGCGGAGGCGGCCAAGTGACTCCCACCTGGGTCCAGCTGACCTACCTCGCCTGCGCGGTCTGCTTCATCCTCGCGCTCAAGGGCCTCTCCGGCCCCAAGACCGCCCGCACCGGCAACCTGATCGGCGCCGCCGCGGCCGTGGTCGCCTGCGCGGTCCCCTTCTTCTACCTCGACCTCGAGAACGTCCCGCTGATCCTCGGCGCGATCGTCGTCGGCACGGCCGGCGGTGTCTTCGGCGCGCAGCGCGTGCAGATGACGCAGATGCCGCAGATGGTGGCGCTGTTCAACGGCGTCGGCGGTGGCGCCGCCGCGCTGGTGGCGCTGCTGGAGCTGCACGAGATCGTCGACCTCAAGGATTCAGGGGGCGGCGACCCCGGCTGGTTCGTGCTCGCCGCGACCGCGTTCACCATCTTCGTCGGCTCGGTCTCCTTCGCCGGCTCGGTCGTCACCTTCGCCAAGCTGCAGGAGCTGATGACCTCCGCGCCCGTGGTCTTCCCGGGTCTCCCGCTCGCCTTCGGCGTCTCGCTCATCGGCGGTGTCGGGCTGGCCACGCAGCTGGTCGTGGACCCCGCCGTGTGGGTCGGCATCGTCCTCGGCGTCGTCGGGTTGATCTTCGGTCTCCTGCTGGTGCTGCCGGTGGGCGGCGCCGACGTACCGATCGTGATCTCGCTGCTGAACGCGTTCACCGGCCTGACGGTCGCGGCCGGTGGCTACGTGCTCGACAACGTCGTACTCCTCGTCGCGGGCACGCTGGTCGGTGCCTCCGGTACGTTCCTGACCCTGCTGATGGCCAGCGCCATGGGCCGCTCGGTCGCCAACATCCTGTTCGGCGCGCTCAAGGGCGGCTCCACCCTCGGTGCGGGCGTCGCCTCGGACCGCCCGGTGAAGTCGGCGAACCCCGAGGACGTCGCGATCATGCTGGGGTACGCCGACCGCGTCATCATCGTGCCGGGCTACGGCCTCGCGGTCGCCCAGGCCCAGCACTCCCTGCGTGAGCTCGTCGACCTCCTCGGCGAGCGCGGCACCGAGGTCGACTACGCGATCCACCCGGTCGCCGGCCGGATGCCCGGACACATGAACGTGCTGCTCGCCGAGGCCCAGGTGCCCTACGAGCAGCTCAAGGAGATGGACGACATCAACGGCGACTTCAAGGACGCCGACGTGGTGCTCGTCGTGGGGGCCAACGACGTGGTCAACCCGGCCGCCAAGACGACGCCGGGTGCCCCGATCTACGGCATGCCGATCCTGAACGCCGACGAGGCCAAGCAGGTCATCTTCATGAAGCGCTCGATGCGACCCGGCTTCGCCGGCATCGAGAACGAGCTGCTCTTCGAGGAGAACACCACCCTGCTCTTCGGCGACGCGAAGGACTCGATGGGCAAGCTGGTCAACGCCGTCAAGGCGCTCTGACCCGACCCTCGCCGCACTGGCCCAGACCAGCTGGGTCGCCCTTCCAGGAAAACTCCCCACGAATCGGACATCAGGAACATACTGGACGTTCGAGTCGGAAATTCGGGAGCCGATCATGGGGGGCACGGTGCAGTCGGACAGCTCCACGGCCACGTCCGTCGCACGCGCTGTCTGCGCGGCTGCCCGCCCTCGACGCCCACGTCCTCCGCACGTCGCTGCTGCTGACGGGTGTCTTCACCTCCGCCTGGCTCGTCGCTCGCCGTCGTGGACACCGAGAGCCTGGTGCCGGCGATCTGGCCGGCCGGCGCCTTCACCGCCGGGCTCTACCTGACCTCGCCGAAGCAGCTGCGTCCCCGCCTGCTCGCGGGCATGCTTCGGGCTGATGCTGCTCGCGCACCTGCTGGCCGGCTACGACTGGCGGGTCGCCCTCGGCTTCACCGCGAGCTCGATCGCCGCGTCCTGGCTGGTCCGCCCGCTGCTCGTCCGCGGGCTGGACGGCCGTCGCGCGGCGCTGCTCGACCAGGGTGACGTCTCCCGGCTGATCGGTGCCATCGCCCTGTCCTCCCTCGTCGCCGGTGCCGGCTGCGGCCTGACCGCCTGGGCGACGGGCAACGGCAGCCCCTGGCTCGGCAGCCTCGGGGCGTTCGGCGCGACGGCCGCGGCCCTGATGATCCTGCTGCCGCTCTTCCTGGAGACCCTGCGCTTCGAACCGCTGGCCAGCACGCGGGAGCGGATCATCCAGGGCGTGCTCACGCTGGGTACGACGACCGCCGTGTTCGCGAGCACCGACGCGCCCCTCGTCATCTTCGCGGTGATGCCGATGTTCGCGTGGCACGCGTTCCGCGGCACCTTGCGCGAGGCCACCATCCTGCTGACCGTCGTCGGCGTCATCGGGACGGTGATGACGGAGGTCGTCCAGGTCGGCCCCATCTACGCGCTCGGCGACCGCTACGGCATCGCGCCCGAGCTGGCCAGCGGCGTACTCCAGCTGTTCCTCGTCGACTGCGGCCTGATCCTGCTGCCGCTCTCGGTGATCGTCACCCAGCAGCGGATCGCCACCGCGCGCGCGGACTCCGAGCGCGAGACCCTGCAGCGCCTGGTCGAGGCGGCCACCGGGACGGCGATCATCGCGATCGGCGTGGAGGGTCGCATCGTGCTGTTCAACCCCGGCGCCGAGGCGATGCTCGGCTACCTCGCCGAGGAGGTCATCGGCGAGCTGCCCGACCAGTTCCACCCGCCCGGGGAGCTGCGGCGCCAGGCCTCGCGGCTGCGGGCGCTGCCGAACTTCTCCGACATCTGCCGCGCCTCGGTGGAGGCCGGCGAGCGCAACCAGCTGTGGCGCTTCCGGCGCAAGCACGGCGAGGAGCGCACGATGCGGATGACGCTCACCGCCGTGCACGGCGCCCGCGGCGAGCTGACCGGCTACCTGGCCACCGCCGAGGACGTCACCGAGCGCGAGGACGCGCAGCGCGCGCTGCTGCTGACCCTGGAGCACCAGCGCACCGCGGTGGAGCGGCTGCGCGAGCTCGAGCGCGTCAAGGGCGACTTCGTGTCGACGGTCAGCCACGAGCTGCGTACGCCGATCACCAGCATCATCGGCTACACCGAGCTCCTCGGCGAGGGCGCCGTCGGCGAGCTCACCTTGTCGCAGCAGGAGATCATCGACCGGGTCGACCGCAACGGCCGTCGGCTGCTCCTGCTCGTGGAGGACCTGCTGACGCTCTCGCAGATCGAGTCGTCGGTGCTGAAGATCGAGCCGGTCGTGACCGACGTACGCAACGTGGTCACCAACGCCCACGAGGCGATCGGCTCCCGCCCTGGCCGACCGCTCGCTGGACGTGACCGTGCTGGTGCCGACCCAGCCGGTCGTCCACCACGGCGACCCCGTGCAGCTCGAGCGGATGGTCGTCAACCTGCTCACCAACGCGGTGAAGTTCACCCCCGACGGCGGCCGGGTCGAGCTGCAGCTGCGCACCCTGAGCGAGAACACCGAGATCGTCATCAAGGACACCGGCATGGGCATCCCGGAGGAGGAGCAGTCGAAGCTGTTCACCCGGTTCTTCCGCTCCTCGACCGCGACCGAGCAGGCCATCCAGGGCACCGGGCTCGGCCTGACCATCGTCAAGGCGATCGTGGCCCTGCACGGCGGGCGGATCTCGGTGCAGTCGGCGCACCAGTGCGGCACCACCGTGACGGTGAGCCTGCCGCGCCAGCGGGACCTCGCGCTCCAGCACAGCGCGACCGGCTGAGGCCCGCGCCGTACTGGCCCTGCTACTGGGCCGCTACTGGGCGAGGCCGTAGAGCCGGTCGCCCGCGTCGCCGAGCCCCGGCACGATGTAGCCCTTCTCGTTGAGCCGCTCGTCGAGCGCGCCCGTCACCACCGTCACCGGCACGTCGACCCCGGCGAGCCCCTTCTCGAGGTTCTGCACGCCCTCGGGGGCGACCAGCAGGCAGATGCAGGTGATGTGGTCGGCGCCGCGGTCGGTGAGGAACTTGATCGCGGCGGCCAGGGTGCCGCCGGTGGCGAGCATCGGGTCGAGCACGTAGCACTGGCGTCCGGACAGGTCGGCCGGCAGGCGTTCGGCGTACGTCGAGGCCTCGAGCGTCTCCTCGTTGCGCACCATGCCGAGGAAGCCGACCTCGGCCGTCGGCATCAGCCGCATCATGCCCTCGAGCATGCCCAGGCCGGCCCGGAGGATCGGGCACGACGAGCGGCCGCGGGCGGCTCAGGTTGACGCCCTCGGTGCGGGCGACCGGGGTGGTGATGTCGACCTGCTCGACGCGGACGTCGCGGGTCGCCTCGTAGGCGAGCAGGGTCACCAGCTCCTCGGTGAGCCGCCGGAACTCCGGCGACGCCGTCTCCTGGTCGCGCAGCGTGGTCAGCTTGTGCGAGACCAGCGGGTGGTCCACGACGTGCAGGCGCATGACGTACACCGTAGTAGGAGGGCGCGTTGGTGGTTCTCGCCGTCCTCTTCTGCCACCATCGGGAAGTGAGCATCGAGAAGGGTGGTGCGATGACAGAGGTCTCCGATGCCGAGGTCGGTGAGATCGACCTGGCCGTCGTCGCCTACCGCGACGAGGGTGACTGGAGCCTGTCCGAGCTGCCCGACCGCTCGCTCGACAACGTCGACACCATCGCCAAGGAGCTGCGCCGCTACCCCGGCGAGAACGGTGCGCTGGCGCTGATCTCCGTGGCCGAGGACTTCGTGCTGCTGGTCCGGGCCCAGGGCGCGCTGGTCCGGGTGCTGCTCTCCGACGCGACCGCGGCCACCGACTGGAGCCTCGCCCGCTCGGCCGTCGACCACCTCGGCGTGCACATCGACGACGAGGACGACCAGGCGCCGGCCGGTGACCTCGGCAATCGTCGCCGACATGGGGATGTCCGCGCAGGACATGGGCGCCCTGCTCGACGACTTCGACCTCTACCCCGAGGAGATCCTCAGCGAGGTCGCCGACAGCGTCGGCTTCGGCGGCAAGTTCGACGAGCTCGTCGGCCTCTCCGGGTGACCCGCTGGGACGCACCCATGCGGGCGGCCCTCGACCTCGCGACGGCGGCGACCGGCTGGGGCGACGTACCGATCGGCGCCGTCGTGCTCTCCGCCGCCGGCGAGGTCATCGGCTCGGGCAGCAACGTCCGCGAGCGCGACGGCGACCCGACCGGCCACGCCGAGATCGTGGCCATGCGCGAGGCGGCCGGCGCCGTCGGCGAGTGGCGGCTGTCCGGCTGCACCCTCGTGGTGACCCTCGAGCCCTGCACGATGTGCGCCGGGGCGCTGGTGCTCGCGCGCGTCGACCGGGTCGTGTTCGGTGCGTACGACGACAAGGCCGGTGCGGTCGGGTCGCTGTGGGACGTGGTCCGCGACCGCCGGCTCAACCATCGCCCCGAGGTGATCGGCGGAGTGCTCGCCGAGGAGAGCGCCGCCCTCCTCGACGAGTTCTTCCGCACCCACCGCGCCTAGACCGGCGACGCAGGCTCCCTCGAGCACCGCGACCAGCTCGTCGCGGGTGATGCCGTCGGGTCGGCCAGGTCGCCAGCCGGCGCGGAGCATGGCCCGGACCTGCTCGCGCAGCGGGTCGATGCTCTCGGGACCGGCGGCCATGCCCAGGAACGGGCCGAGGAACCGCATCCACTCGGGGTGCGTGCGTCGCGGCCGCGGCGCCACGACGTTCCACGGGATCGGCCGACTCGGGGTCCGTCCGCCGACCGGCGCCAGGTCTCGCGCAGCCAGGCGTCGGCGACGATGTGCTCCTCGAACCACGGACGGATGTGGGCGGTGCCCCAGTCGTCGAGCGCGGTCGCCCACTGCTCGACGGGCCTGCGTGGCCACGATGTCGGCCAGCGCGGCGGCCGCCATCATGCCGAGGCTGAGGCCCCGCGAGCCGGCGGGGTTGGTCGTGCAGAACGCGTCCCCGATGGCCAGGAACCCGAGCGCGGTCGGCTGCCCCTGGTAGGAGTTCACCAGTCCCGAACCCGCACGGACCTGGTCGATCGGCCTCGCCCGGGCCGGGTCGGTCCACGCCGACGACTCCGGCAGCGCGGCGACGGCGGCCTCGAAGACGTGCTCGTGGCGCAGCTCGGCGAGCTCGGTGTCGTCGTCGGCCCGCACGAGCAGCAGGCTGAAGGTGCCGCGGTCGTGGGTGAAGACGAGCTGCATGAAGCCGTCGTGCTCCTTGATCAGCCCCGGGCCGCCGTTGGTCGGGCCGGGCGTCGCGCCGGGGAGCAGCTGGTACTGACGGGTCGCGTAGGCCACGCCCGCCGGTGCGCCCTCGCTGCGCGGGCGGTGCTCCGCGCCGAGGCGACCGGCCCGGCCGCTCGCGTCGACGACCAGGTCTGCCGGCACGAAGGTCCCGTCGACGACGACGCCGCGTGCCCGGTCGCCGACCACGACGATCTCGTCGACGTGTCCGGTCAGGCGGTGGACGCCGGGCTCGCGGGAGGTGCACTCCCAGATGGCCTGCTCGAGCACCGAGCGTCGTACGTGCATCCCGGCCATGGCTTCCGGCATCCCGGGGGCGATCCGCACCTCGGCGCCGGCCGCCACCAGGGCGTCGTGCACGTCGGGCAGCCGCTCGGCCAGCAGCATCCGCCCGGGGGCGCGCAGCGAGTGGGGGTGGTGGAACTGCATCACGCCGACGCGCTCCCACGGCCGGTCTGCCTCGGGTCCGGGGTCGCGGTCGACGAGGGTGATCCGGTGGCCCTGGCGGGCGAGGAGCATCGCGGCGGTCATCCCGCTGGGTCCCGAGCCGACGATGGCGATGTGGAGGGTCATGAGGTCGTTCCGATCGTTGAGTGCGTATTCTGGTGACCCGAGAAGTATTCGTTACACTGAAGGTAACCTCAATGACTGACGTTGGCAAGAGGGTTTACAGGTCCGACCTGCGCGACGGGCAGGCCCGGGCGACCCGGCGCCAGATCGTGACGGCCGCCTCGAAGCTGTTCGCCGAGCGTGGGTACGCCGCCGCCACCATCGACGCGGTCGCCAAGGAGGCCGGCGTCTCGCGCAAGACCGTGTTCACCTCGGTGGGCGGGAAGGTCGAGCTGATGAAGCTGGCCTACGACTGGGCGGTCACCGGCGACGACGAGCCCGTGTCGATGGGCAACCGGCCCGAGGTGCTCGCGCTCGCGGAGGAGCCCGATCCGGCCAGGGTGCTGGAGAAGTGGTGCGCGATGCTGAGCACCCAGATGGCCCGCGTGGCCCCGATGCACGCCGCCCTCCGCTCCGCCGCCGACGTCGATCCCCAGGCGCACGAGCTCTTCGAGAAGGTGCAGGACCAGCGGCTGGCCGGCATGAGGCGGCCGGTCGCGCTGCTCACCGAGCGAGGTGCCCTGCGCGAGGGCCTGTCCCAGAGGCGGGCGATCGACATCGTCTGGCTCTACGTCGAGCCCCTCCAGTGGGAGCTCCTCGTCACCCGCCGAGGCTGGTCGCGTGCGGCGTACGCCGACTGGCTGGCCGCCTCCCTCAAGCTCCACCTGCTCGGCCTCGCCTGATTTCGGCCGCGCCCGAGGTGTCCGGTAACCTTCCCGGCGGTGGCGTGTCCGAGCGGCCTAAGGAGAACGCCTCGAAAGCGTTTGTTGGCGCAAGTCAACCGAGGGTTCAAATCCCTCCGCCACCGCCGTGTGATCGACGAGGGACCCGTCGGTGAGCTCAGCTCACCGGAGGGTCCTTCGTTGTGTGTCGGCTTCGACCCTCAGCGCGTGGCGGACACGATCGAGTACTCGCCGGGCCCGCCGTCGGCCGACTTCGCCACGAGTGCGGCGCACCCGGCACGCAGGTCCTCACACCTGACCCTTCGGCCGTTGTCGCGGGTGATGTCCAGGCGCGACCTGAAGTGCCAGGAGAACAGGTTGGAGTCATCGGCCGGGTCGATGCTCCCGGTCGCAGCGTCGTCCTGCCAGCGCCGGGAGAGCAGCATGGCGTCGCCGGCAGCCGAGCTCCGGAGGTACTTGGTGAACCAGGCCGTCGTGTACCAGGTCGTCATGTCGATCGCCCGCAACGAGCCAGGGACGACCAACGGGAGGTCGGCGAAGCTGTAGTGGGTGGCGCCCCGGACGAGGATCTGGCCGGTGTCCACCCCGGCCGCCGAGTAGGCGAGCGAGGCCCGCGACTTCGCCAGTGGGTTGGGTGGCGTCGCGTACGCAGTGGGAGCGAGCAGGTAGTCGCCGGCGATCCCGAGGACCGGCTTGGTGATGGGCGGAGCCGGCCCGGGTGGCGTGGAGAAGCAGCCCTGGTTGAACCCGTAGGTGATGTGGGGGAGACCGCCGAAGTCCGGCGCGGGAGTGGTCAGGCTGGCCAGCTCGTCCGGCGACGGCGAGACCGGGACGCACAACGAGTCGATCCCGACGGCCGTGTCGACCCGCGGATCTGCCTGGGCCAGCCAGTCCGCGGCCTGGGCGCCGTACGAGTGCCCGGTCAGTCCGATCCGGCGCTGGTCGAGCATCCTCCACAACGGGTTGTACGCCGCGTTGAGGCCGGCCTTCACCCGACGAGCCTGCTTGGCATCGTGGGAGGTGCCGGTCATCCGGCTCGGTCGCGGGACGAACCGGTGGCTCGGGGTCGAGAGCAGGAAGTCCAGTGCGTCCTGGGTACCGTCGTAGAACGTCAGCCCGTTGCCGCCGAGGAAGTCCACGCTGAGCGGGCGTGGGCCCAGCAGCCCGAGCCCCGGAATCCCGGCGAACGCGTCCTCGCGCTGGTCCGGTGCCTCGCCGAACTGGTCGGACATCCCCTCGCCCTGGGTGTCGAACGTCATCACCACGAAGCCGGCCCTGGCCAGGGTCTGGGCCAGGAACCAGTAGCCCTGCTCGTAGCCGATGATCGAGCCGTTCGTGATCACGATCCCGGGTCGCTTGGCCGGGCCGGCGGCGGTCGCCCACACGTGGGCGGACATCGTTGCCCCCGAGCGCGAGGTGTACAGCACCGGCGAGACCAGGCCGCCGCGGTCGGTCCAGCCGCTCATCCTGGGGTCGACGACGCACAGCACCGCGAGGGTGCACGAGTTCGGGTTCGGCTGGCGCTCGGGATCAGCGGCGACGGCTGCCAGACGCGCCTGCTGGTACTCCGTGGTCGCCCGCGTGATGCCCGGCAGCAGCTCCGGGTGCCCGTTGACGTTCTGGCCGGTGATCGCCAGGTTCTGTGTCTCGCAGGTGGCGTACGCCGGGGTGGCGCCCTTCGCGTCGGCGCAGTCGGGCACGGGCTTGGCCGCGACGGCGGAGGTCGGCGTCGCAAGCAGCAGCGTGACGGTCGCTGCCAGGGCCGAGATCATCTTGCTTCGCACCCCCGACCAACGAGGACTGGTCGGTGAGGTCACGTGCTGTCGGCCGGACCGCTCGTTGCCTAGGGTCGGGCCATGAGCACCGAGACGTGGCTCCCGGAAGGCTGGCAGCACCCGACCCGGGTCGAGCTGTCGACCGGCCACCACCTGCGGCCGATCAGCCCCGACGACACCGAGCTGGACATGCCGGCAGTGATGGGCTCGCAGGAGCGACTGTGGTCGATCTACGGCGGGATCTGGGGCTGGCCGCCGCCGACGATGACGGCCGAGCAGGACCGCGAGGACCTCCAGCACCACGTGGACGAGATGGAGAGCAACGAGGGGTTCAACTTCGCCCTGTTCGACGCCGAGGAGACCGAGCTGATCGGGTGCGTCTACGTCTACCCACCGGAGAAGGTGGGGGCGGACGCCGACATCTCGTGGTGGGTGCGTGAGGAGTACGTCGGGTCAGCGGTCGAGCGGGCCTTCGACGAGGCGGTGCCGCGCTGGATCGCGGAGGAGTGGCCGCTCGGGTCGCCGTACTTCATCGGCCACACGATCTCCTGGGCCGACTGGCTCGCCCTCCCGTCGACTAGCGAGTAAGTAAGTGCGTACGCGCTCCCCCTTGGACCTAGTGTCGCTCCTCGAGGCCGACCGCCTCGCGCAGCTTCGTGGTCGCGTCGGCCAGCTCCCGGTCGTCGCTCGACTGTGACTCCATCAGCTCGGCGAGCCCCTCGGCGATGACGTTGAGCTTCTCCTGGGCGGCCTCCTCGGCACGCCGTCCGGAGTTCTCGAGCAGCACGAGCAGCAGCAGCGACAGCACGCTCGACACGGTGTGGATGGCGACCTGCCACGACTTCGGGTCCGGCCACAGCGGCGCACTGACCAGCCACGCGACCACGATCGCCAGGCACACGCCGAAGAACGGCGCCCGGCTCACCCGGTTGTTGACGGCCTCGACGAACTTCTCGAAGGCGCTGCGCCCATCGTCCTGCTTGCGGTCCTGGGCTGCGTCGTTGCGATCCATGCCTGCAGGCTAGGCGAGGTGCGCAGCCGCCAGCCGAGCACGCGCACGATCGCCTCGAGCACGATCGCGCCGGACATCTTCGAGGATCCGCGCGTCCGGTCGGTGAAGGTGATCGGCACCTCGGTGACCCTCAGCCCGTGTCGGACCGCCTGCCAGGTGTTCTCGATCTGGAAGCAGTAGCCGTTCGACTGCGAGTCCAGGACCCCGATGGTGACCAGCGCCTCGGCGCGGAAGGCCTTGAAGCCCGCGGTCGCGTCGCGCACGGGCAGCTGCAGCACCAGGCTGACGTAGACGTTGCCGAGGCGGGAGATCAGCCGGCGCGAGCAGCGACCAGTTCCGCACCCGGCCACCGCGGGCGTAGCGCGAGCCGACCGCCACGTCGTACTCCGACAACGCGTCGAGCAGGGCCGGCACCCGCTCGGGCGGGTGGGAGAGGTCGGCGTCCATCTGCGCCACGGCCGGGTAGCCGCGGTTGAGCGCCCACGCGAAGCCGGCACGGTACGCCGCACCCAGCCCCGCCTTGCCCGGGCGGACGAGCAGGTGCACGCGTGAGCGGTGCTCGGGATGCGCCGTGACCAGGTCGGCCGTGCCGTCGGGACTGTTGTCGTCGACGACGAGGACGTGGACACGTGGCGCGGCGGCGAGCACCCGGTCCAGGACCTCGTGGATGTTGGCGGCCTCTTCGTAGGTCGGGATGACCACCAGGGCGTCGGCAGGGCTCATGGGATGACCTCCTCGGTCAGCGGGTCGAACGGTGTGGACCAGCCGGACAGCGAGCGCGAGCAGGACCCGAGCTGTCGCGGCAGCGTCCGCTGCACGCCGGAACGCAGGTAGATGTCGCGGCCGCAGATCCGGGCGGCCAGGCGGTAGTGCGACCCGAGCACGCCGCGGGTGGCGCCGTGGTCGAGCGTCGTACGGGTGGTCGGGCCCCGCAGGACCAGCCAGGTGGGTGCCCGGGGTCCGGTGAGGACACCGGCGAGCTCGTGGTGGCCAGGGTCGAGCGTGCGGGCGGGCAGGCTCCACAGGTAGGGGTACGGCGACGGCAGGCCCGCCGACTCGAGGATGTCCGGGTTCCCGAGCAGGCTGACAGCGGTGTCGCCGGGCTCGGCCGCCCGGCCGAGACTGGTGCCGACCGCCACCCCTGGCGCGGCCACGTGGTGTCCAAGGCCCACGACCGAGGCGACCGAGGCGACGGCGAGCACGACCGCGGCCAGCTGGGTCCCCAGCCTCGGCATCCGCCCCACCACGAGGCCAGCCGCCAGACCGGTCGGGACGGCGAGCTGGACGAGGTAGTGCAGCCAGTAGCTGCCGCCGGCGACCACCGACACCACGTCGTACGCCGCGACCGCCAGCGTGGCCGTCGCCAACGGGAGCGAGGACCGCCCACGGAAACGGTTCGCGAGCACCAGCGCCATCAGCGCAGCGAGCACCAGTGCGCCGAGCGACACCAGCTCGGCGCTCCCCAACGAGACCAGTCGGCCGATCCGGTCCGCGAGACCGTGGTCCTGGACCACCGACATCGCCCGCCAGCGGAAGGGATACATCGCGAACAGCACGCCCCCGGGCGACGTACCGGCCAGCCAGGCGGCCTCCAGGACCAGCGCTCCTGCCGCGAGCCCGCCGGTCGCGAACCACCCCGACAGCCGCCGTACAGCCGCCCGGTTCAGCTGCCTCGTGTGCTGGGAGACCGCGACCAGCACGACGCCGAACACCAGCACGTCGACCATGTTCTGCTTCACCAGCACCGCGGCCACCGCACAGGCGCCGGCACCGGCCGCGGCCCACGAGACCCGCTCGGCGACGGCGACGACCGACAGCCACACCCCGCCGGCGATGAACGGTGCGGCGAGCAGCTCGCCGTTGACGGGCGTCGCCCCCACGAGTGGGGAGACCAGCAGGGCGCCGGTGACCACCGCCGACCAGCCGACCGCTGACGGCGGCCCGACCCGGCGTACGGCCAGAGCCACGCCGAGGACCGTCAGTCCCGCTGCCACGCACCCGAGCAGCCGCAGGGCCGTCAGGCCACCTCCGAGGTCGGCCACCCGCGCCAGGGCGATCAGCAACGGAGGACGGTCCACCCAGTAGTCGCCGTACAGCGACGTCCCGGGGTGCCACTGCCGGGCCACCATCAGCAGCCCGCCCTCGTCGGGAGTCAGCGGCGCGCGGAGGTACGCGAGCCGGAGCACCCCTGTGGCCACGGCGACCCCGATGACCAGGCGGGGAACTCCGACCGTCCGGAGAACGGTCGATCGCGCGAGGCCCGGTGTAGGGAGCTGATGACGGGACGCGACGGTGCTCACGGCACCAGAGTTCGCTTCCGACCTGACCGCAGGCTGAACACGGGTCCACCCCGAAGCGACCGGTCAGGTCAGCGTCAGCTCGGGATCCGCACGGTGCCGACCTCGAGCGGGAGCGTCGCCGTGAACCTCGCTCCGCCGCTCGGCGACTCGGCCACCGCGACGGTCCCGCCGAACGAGTGCACGATCTTCGCGACGATCGCGAGGCCCAGCCCCGAGCCACCGTCGTCCCGGGCGCGGGCCTCGTCGAGCCGCACGAACCGCTCGAAGATCCGCTCCCGCTCCTCCGGTGGTACGCCGCCCCCGTCGTCGTCCACGACCAGCTCGGCCGTGCTGCCGACCTCCCGGAGGGAGACATGGACCTGCGACCGCGCGTGCCGGACCGCGTTGGAGACCAGGTTGCGGACGACCTGGGCCATCAGGACCGGGTCTCCCTCGACCTGGGCAGAACCGACCGCCGACGCGTCGATCGCCACGTCGTCGCCACGCCCGCGGACGCGGCGTACCTCCTCGATGACCAGGTCGTCGAGGTCCACCGGGACCGGCGGCGGAGGGGCTTCGTCGTCGAGGCGGGCGAGGAGCAGCAGCGCGGTGACCAGTCTCTCCATCCGCTGCTCCTCGGTCAGCACGTCGCGGGCCAGCTCGGCGTCTGCCCGAGTCGTCGGGGTAGTCGCGGGCCATCTCGGCCAGCTGGCGCAACGACGCGAGCGGCGAGCGCAGCTCGTGGGAGGCGTCGGAGACGAACTGGCGCTGCAGCCGGTGCGAGGCGTCGATCCGGTCGAGCATCTCGTTCAGGGTGATCGCGAGTCGGGAGATCTCGTCGGAGCCCTCGGGGACGGCCAGCCGTCGATCGGCACGGGCGTCGGTGATGTCGGTCGCCTCACGGCGCATCGCCTCGACCGGTCGGAGCGCGCGCCCGACGCTGAGCCACACCACGAGCGGCGAGCAGAGCGAGCCCGCACGGGCACCGCGACCACCAGCAGGACCGTCACTGCCTGCAGCGCGCGCGTGATGCCCTCGGAGGAGTGACCCACGGCGATCAGCCGGTCGCCACCTTTCTCGTGACGCGCGACCGCGACGTAGGAGTCCTCGAGCCCGCGAACCTGCACGTGCCGGTCCGCGCCCGGCGAGGTGAGCATGGGCGTGGTGACGCGGGGTGGTCGGTCGCGACCACCGTGCCGTCGGGACCGATGACCTGGACGAGGATGTCGTTCTTCCCGGTGATGACGACCTGGTCGGCGTCCTCACCGGCATTGAGCTGGGCCTGCACCGAGGAGACCTGCTGGGAGCTGGTCGTCTCGAGGCCGCGTTCGAGCGAGCCGCGCAGTGAGATCAGGAAGAGCAGCGACCCCAGGATCAGGACCACCAGCGCTGCCAGGGTTGCGGCGGCGGTGACGCGGACCCGCACGTCGGTCGGTCGGAACGACCACCTGCTCATGCGTCCGCCCGCAGGCGGTAGCCGCTGCCCCGCAGGGTCTCGATGTCGGTGCGGCCGAACGGCTTGTCGAGCTTGCGCCGCAGTCGGGCGATGTAGGACCTCGACGATGTTGGGGTCGCCCTCGAAGTCGAAGTTCCAGACGTTGCCGAGGATCTGCTGCTTGGTGACGCACGTCGCCCGCGCGTCGCATCAGGAACTCCAGCAGCGACAGCTCACGGGCCGTCAGCCGCACCGACTCGCCCGGCGCGGGTCACCGTCTTGCGCGCTGGGTCGAGCTCGAGGTCGCCGACGCGCAGTGTCACGGGTCGCTCGGTGACGCCGCGGCGCAGCAGCGAGCGCACCCGCGCGAGCAGCACCGTCGAACTAGAACGGCTTGGTCACGTAGTCGTCGGCCCCGGTGTCGAGGGCCTCCACCTGGTCCCACGTCGCCGTCCTTCGCGGTGAGCATCAGGATCGGCGTCCAGTTGCCCTCGGCGCGCAGCTGCTCGCACACCTTGTAGCCGTTCAGCACCGGCAACATGATGTCGAGCAGGATCACGTCGTACTCGTTCTCCCGGGCGAACCAGAGCGCCTTCCCCGCCGTCGGGCGCCACGTCGACCGCGAAGCCCTCGCGCTCGAGTCCCTTGCGCAGCGACCGCCGCCAGACAGCGGCTCGTCCTCGACCACCAACACCCGCATCCCGGCCTCCTCGCCTTTCATCATGGCAAGTCGTGACGAAGCCGCGACGCCGCGGTCTGGGCCGCTTCTCGAGGTTCAGGTGAGGGTCAGGTCGACCTGTCAGCGTCGGCAGGGTGGACCGTCTCCTGCGCCCGTTCGGGATGTTCGTACGTCGCTACGTCTCGACCGAGGTCGCGACCTTCCTGCTCGTCGGTGGACTCGGCTTCGTGGTCGATGTCGTGGCGTTCAACGTGCTGCTCTCGAACGCCCCGTTCGACCACTGGCACCCGTCGTTCGCCCGCGTCGCCGCGGTCGCGCTCGCGATGGTGGTGACCTACAGCGGCAACCGGTGGCTGACCTGGCGACACCAGAGCGACCAGGCGCGCGCCCGCGAGGTCGCCCTCTTCGTGGTGTTCAACCTGATCGGGCTGGCCATCTCGACGGTGACGCTGGTGATCTCGCACGACGTCCTCGGGCTGACCAGCCGGCTCGCCGACAACATCTCCGCCAACGTGGTGGGTCTGGCCCTCGGCACGCTGTTCCGGTTCTGGTCCTACCGGCGGTTCGTGTTCGCCGTACCTCCGCAGCCGGCGTTGGAACTTGAGCGGCAGGGACGGTGGGTTCGCATTTCGGTCAGGGCTGACCGGCGGTACTGAGGGCGGAAGGGCGATTTATTGGCCGCCCGCCCGCAGTTTCCCCGGGCGCCCGGGGAAACCGACAACCCCCCGCCTGCCACCATGGCGACCATGCAGCCAACGAAGGTTCTCGCGATCGTCCAGGCCGGTGGGGCGGGGGGCCGGATGGACGTGCTGACGCTGGAGCGGGCCAAGCCGGCGCTGCCGTTCGCCGGGAGCTACCAGCTGCTCGACTTCCCGCTGTCCAACCTGGTCAACTCCGGGGTCGACGACGTGTGGCTCTCGGTGCAGTACCAGGCCTCCGCGCTGCAGGACCAGGTGCGCAACGGACGGCCGTGGGACCTCGACCGGACCGCCGGCGGGTTCCGCCTGCTCGTCCCGCAGGAGGGCACCGGGTCGCTCGACGAGGACGGCTTCGCGAAGGGCAACGCCGACGAGCTCTACCGGCTGCGCGACCAGATCCGGAACGCCGCCCCCGACCTCGTGCTGGTGATGAGCGCCGACCACGTCTACCGCCTCGACTACCGCGACGTGGTCGAGACCCACCAGGCCAAGGACGCCGAGGTGACGCTGGTGGTCACCGACATCGACGACGTGTACGCCGAGGACCCGTCGGACCACGCGGTCCTCGAGGTCAACCGGCTCGGGCGAGTCACGGCCTTCGACTACAAGCCCGACCGAGCCGTCGTCGAGCACGGTGGCGACCGAGGTCTTCCTCTACGACCCGACGGTCCTCGTCGAGGTCCTCGAGGAGCTGCACCACCAGGAGTCCGACGAGCCGCACGAGGGCGACGACGGCATCGGGGACAGCGGTCTGGGGGACTTCGGTGACCTGCTGCTGCCTCGGTTCGTCGACCGGGGCAAGGTCTACGCCCACCGGCTCGACGGCTACTGGCGCGACCTCGGCCAGCCCCACCACTACCTGAACGCCCACCTCGAGCTGGTGCGGCGCGAGAGCGACCTCTTCGCCGCCGACTGGCCGATCCGCACCCAGCAGCCGCAGCGCGAGCCGGCGTACGTCGCCAGGGCGCCCGGCTCGAGGACAGCCTGCTCAGCCCGGGCTGCGTCGTGGCCGGGACGGTCGCCCGCAGCGTGCTCGGTCCCGGCGTCGTGGTCGAGCAGGGAGCCGAGGTGGTGGAGAGCGTGCTGCTGGGGGAGTCGGTGATCAGGTCCGGCGCGCGCGTGACGCGGGCGATCGTGGACATCGGCTGCGAGCTGCTCGACGGCGCTGAGGTCGGAGCGACGGACGTGGCCCTCGACGACCCCGATGCGATCCCGATCGTCGGCCGCGACAGCACGGTCGCGAACGCGTTGCCCGCGGGATCGCGACTCGCGCCCGGGACGACGGCCTGAGCCCGCGTTAGGAACCCGTCAAGAACGCACGGGGCCCGGCCGCAGGGTCCGACGCTGGAGCCGTGACCCACCTCCATCTCGCCGCACCCCTGAAGGTGCACCGCCTCGAGGCGACCCGGCTGGCCGTCGCCCTGTGGGGCGGACTCGCCGTGCTCGACCTGGCCCACCTGGCGGGCGCCGCTCCGCTCGTGCAGTTCGCCGCTCGTCGCCGTTGCTCGTCGCCGGCTGCTCCCTCGGCGTACGCCGCGCCGCCGCACTCTGCGTCGCGGGGATCGGCTGGCTGCTGGTCAACGGCTTCGTTGTCCACCAGCTCGGACAGCTCGGCTTCGTCGGTGCCGGCTGACCTCGCGCGCGCGCACCTGCTGCTGGTGCGGTCGCCCTACGCCGCGGGCGGCCCCGATGAGCACGCTGGTCCGGGAGGGCCGCACCCGTCGCTGGCTGTACGCCGACCAGCGAGCAGTCCGACAGCCACGCACGAGGGCCATCCCTGGTGGAAGGTGATGTGCCTGACCGGCGTCGACTACTTCTCGACGCTCGGCTACCAGCCGGGCATCGCGGCGCTCGCCGCCGGCGTGCTCTCGCCGATCGCCACCCTGGTGCTGGTCGCGCTCACGCTGTTCGGCGCGCTGCCCGTCTACCGCCGCGTGGCCGAGGAGAGCCCGCACGGCGAGGGCTCGATCGCGATGCTCGAGCGGCTGCTCAGCTTCTGGAAGGGCAAGCTCTTCGTGCTCGCGCTGCTCGGCTTCGCGGCGACCGACTTCGTGATCACGATGACCCTCTCGGCCGCCGACGCGTCGGCCCACCTCGTCGAGAACCCCACGCCTCGAGCCGTGGCTGCGCGGCCACGCAGCTCGTCGATCACGCTCGGTGCTGCTCGCGCTGCTCGGCGGCGGTGTTCCTGCGGGGGTTCAGCGAGGCGATCGGGATCGCGGTCGGCCTGGTCGCGTCGTACCTGCTGCTCAACGTGGTCGTGATCGGGGTCGCGCTGTGGCACGTCGTACGCCAGCCCGTCGGTGGTGCCCGACTGGACCGCGGCCCTGACCGCCGCAGCACGGCAGCCCGGTGATGATGGTCGCCGTCGCGCTGCTCGTCTTCCCCAAGCTGGCGCTCGGCCTGTCCGGGTTCGAGACCGGCGTCGCGGTGATGCCGCACGTCCGCGGCGACGCCGGCGACACCGAGCAGCGGCCCGATCGGCCGGATCCGCGACACCAAGAAGCTGCTCACGACGGCCGCGGTGATCATGAGCGTCTTCCTGGTCACCAGCTCGTTCGTCGACCACGCTGCTGATCCCGGCCGCGGCAGTTCGAGCCCGGCGGCGACGCGAACGGCCGGGCGCTCGCCTACCTGGCGCACGAGTACCTCGGCACCGGCTTCGGCACGGTCTACGACGTCTCCACGATCGCGATCCTCTGGTTCGCCGGGGCCTCGGCGATGGCCGGCCTGCTCAACCTGATCCCGCGCTACCTGCCGCGCTACGGCATGGCGCCGGAGTGGGCCGGCGCCGTGCGGCCGCTGGTGCTCGTGCTCACCGGCACGGCGTTCCTGATCACCTGGATCTTCGACGCCGACGTCGACGCGCAGGGCGGCGCCTACGCGACCGGCGTGCTGGTCCTGATCACGAGCGCCGCCGTCGCCGTCACGCTCGCCGCCCGGCGCGCCGGGCAGCGGAGGGCCACGATCGGGTTCGCGCTGGTCACCGCTGGTCTTCGTCTACACGACCGTCGCCAACGTCGTCGAGCGCCCGACGGCGTGAAGATCGGCGGCTGCTTCATCCTCGCGATCATCGTCGTCTCGCTGGCCTCGCGGCTGCGCCGGGTGCTGCGAGCTGCGGGCCACCGAGGTGGTCCTCGACGCCCCGAGCCGCGTCTTCGTCCGCGACTGCGCGCGGCGCACGATCCGGCTGGTGGCGAACGAGGCCGACGACCGCGACCGGCGAGGAGTACGCCGACAAGATCCGCCAGATCCGCCGCGACCACGACCTGCCCGCTCGACCCCGACGTGATCTTCGTCGAGGTGACCGTCGCCGACCCGAGCGACTTCGCCGGCCGGCTCGAGGTGCACGGCGAGGTGCTGCACGGCCAGTACCGGGTGATGACGCTGGAGGCGTCCTCGGTGCCCAACGCGCTGGCCGCGCTGGTGCTCGCGATCCGCGACGAGACCGGGGTCGATCCCGCACCTCTACTTCGAGTGGACCGAGGGCAACCCGGTCTCCGCAGCTCCTGCGGTTCCTGCTGTTCGGGCACGGCGAGGTCGCGCCGGTGACCCGCGAGGTGCTGCGCCGGGCCGAGCCCGACCGCGAGCGGCGTCCGCGCGTGCACGTGGGATGACCGCACGGCGACAATGGAGCGGGTGAGCACCCGAGGAGCGCGGCGGCTCGCTGAGCCCGCGCCGCGTGGCTGCCGGATGGGCGCTGGTGGTCGTCGGGCTGCCGGTGCTGACCGCGGTGCTCCTCTCCGTACGACGCGGGCCCTCGCTCTCCTTCGAGGCGATGCCCTACCTCGTGCTCGCCATCGCCTGCGCCCTGGTCGGCGGTCGGTGGCCGGCCGTCGCCGCCTCCGTCCTGGGCACCCTCGCGCTCAACTACTGGTTCACCGAGCCGCTGCACACCCTCGACATCGCCAGCACGCGCGACATCGTCACCCTGCTCGTCTTCGTGGTCACCTCGGTCGCGGTCGCGACGGTCGTCGACTCCGCCGCCCGCCGGCGCCATCGCGCGGTGGTCGCCGAGCACGAGGCGGCCACGCTCGGCGATGCTCAACCGCACCGTCCTGGGCGGCGAGTACGACGTCCCCGGCCTGCTCGACCTGGTCCGCGACACCTTCGGCGGCACCGCGCGCCGAGCTGGTCGAGGACGACGCCGTCGTCGACCGCGGACGACACCGCGGTCCCGGTCGCAGGCGCGACCCGGCTGGTGCTGCGCGGCCGGCGGCTCGACGCCGGCGAGCGCAGGGTGCTCGAGCGCCTTCGCCTCCCACCTCGGGGTGCTGCGCGAGCGTGAGGAGCTGGCCCGCCAGACCGAGGCCGCCCGCGAGCTCGAGGCCGGCAACCGCACGCGTACGGCGCTGCTGGCCGCCGTCTCCCATGACCTCCGCACCCCGCTGGCCGGCATCCGCTCGGCCGCCGAGACCCTGCGCGCGCACGACGACGAGCTCGACCCCGACGACCGCGCCGCCCTGCTCGAGGCCATCGTGCAGTCGACCGCCCGGCTCACCACCATGGTCAGCGACCTGCTCGACATGAGCCGGCTGCAGACCGGCGCCGTCCAGCCCGCGCTGGTCGAGGTGCCGCTCGCACGAGGTGGTCGACCGTGCCCGTCAAGGACCTCGACGGCGCCGAGCGCGTGCGAGGTCGGGCCGCTCCCGGACGCGTTCGTCGACCCCGGGCTGCTCGAGCGCGTGCTGGCCAACCTGCTGGCCAACGCGCTGCGGCACAGCGACGTCGTCGACCGTCTCGGGCGCAGGAGGCGGCCGACGGGTCACCCTGCGCGTCGCCGACCAGGGACCGGGCGTCCCCGCGCCGACCGCGCCCGGATGTTCGACCCGTTCCAGCGGCTCGGCGACGCGCCGGCGGGCGACGGCGTCGGGCTGGGCCTGGCCGTGGCGCGCGGTCTCACCGAGGCACAGGGCGGCAGCCTGCTCGTGGAGGACGCTCCCGGCGGCGGCCTGGTGATGGTGCTCGACCTGGCCGGGGTGGAGCGCTCGTGAAGGTCCTGCTCGTCGACGACGACGCCACGCTGCGGCAGACCCTGGCGATCGGGCTGCGGGCCGAGGGACACGACGTGCTGCGTCGCAGCCGACGGTCGCTCGGCGCTGCAGGCGGTCGACCGAGGACCAGCCCGACCTGGTGGTCCTCGACCTCGGGCTCCCGGACCTCTCCGGTGTCGAGGTGCTCCGGCAGCTGCGCACGTGGAGCCGGCTGCCGGTGGTCGTGCTGTCGGCGCGCGACGGGTCCGGCGACAAGGTCGAGGCGCTGGACCTCGGGGCGGACGACTACGTGACCAAGCCGTTCGGCACCGACGAGCTGCTCGCCCGCATCCGCGCGGCCGGCCGGCGAGCCGGGTCGGACCTCCCGGTCGTCGAGGCGGGCTCGCTGACCATCGACGTCCCGGCCCGCCGGGTGACCCGCGACGGGGCCGTCGTACGGCTGACGCCCACGGAGTGGGGCCTGCTCGAGGTGCTGGTGCGCCATCCCGGTCGGCTGGTCAGCCAGCAGGACCTGCTCCACGAGGTGTGGGGTCCGTCGTACGGCCGGGAGACCAACTACCTGCGCGTCTACGTCGCCGGCCTGCGCAAGAAGCTCGAGGACGACCCGGCGTCGCCGCGGCACCTGCTCACCGAGGCGGGGATGGGCTACCGGTTCGTGGTCTGAGGGTCAGCGCCAGCTGGCCGCGGAGGTACTGGTCGGGCCAGGGCGCGTCCTCGGTCGGCACGCCCAGCTCGTGGGCGGCGCGCAGCGGCCAGGCGGGCTCGCGCAGCGCGGCGCGGGCGAGCAGCACGACGTCGGCCTCCCCGTTGGCGACGATCTTCTCGGCCTGCTCCGGGTCGGTGATCAGTCCGACCGCGCCGGTGGCGATGCCGGTCTCGCGGACGCCGGCCGCGAGCGGCACCTGGTAGCCCGGCTCGAGCGGGATCGACGCGGGTGCGTTGCCGCCGGAGGACACGTCGACGAGGTCGACCCCGTGCTCCTTCAGCAGTACGCCGAGGCGCCGGCTCTGCTCGAGGTCCCAGCCGCCGTCGAGCCAGTCGGTGCCGGAGATCCGCACGAGCAGCGGAGCGGAGTCGGGCAGCGCCGAGCGCACGGCGTCGACCGTCTCGAGCAGGAGTCGGGTGCGGTTCTCGAACGAGCCGCCGTAGTCGTCCTCGCGGCGGTTGGACAGCGGCGAGAGGAACTGGTGGAGCAGGTAGCCGTGCGCGGCGTGGACCTCGACGGTGTCGAAGCCGACCGAGATGGCGCGCCGGGCGGCGTCGGCGAAGGCCCGCACGATGCCCGCGATCTCCTCGGTCGTGAGAGCGACCGGATCGGCGTACCCCTCGAAGGGCAGGTCCGACGGCGCGACCGTCGGCCAGCCGCCCTCGTCCCCGGGGACCGTGCCGGACCGCTCGTCCCAGGGCCGGTAGGTCGAGGCCTTGCGACCCGCGTGGGCGAGCTGCACGCCGATCGGTGCGCCCTGGGAGTGCACGAAGTCGACGACGCGGCGCCAGGCCTCGGCCTGCTCGTCGTTCCAGATGCCGGCGTCCTGGGGCGAGATGCGGCCCTCCGGCACGACGGCCGACGCCTCGGTCATCACCAGGCCGAAGCCTCCGGTCGCCCGGGCGCCGAGGTGCACGAGGTGCCAGTCGTCGGGCACGCCGTCGGTGGCGGAGTACTGGCACATGGGCGCCAGCCAGACGCGGTTGCGCGCGGTCATCGACCGCAGCGTGATGGGCTCGAACAAGCTGGACAAGCGGATCTCCTTCGAGACGTCGGCACTCATCGGCGACAACCGGCGGGTCGTCCTGAGTGTTCCCGGACCAGACCAGCGGCACGCGGGTGTGGGACATGCGGGCTTCCTCAGGATTAATAGGATAAAGTCACTCTACTTACTACAGTGAAAGGAGGCTGAGACAGATGACCGAGAACCACGAGAGGGAGCCCGGCGCCATCGACGTGCACCAGCACCTGTGGCCCGACGAGCTCGTCGACCGGCTGCGCGCGCGCTCCAAGGCGCCGTACCTGCGCGGCTGGACGCTGTACACCGACGGCGAGCCGCCGTACGACGTGGACCCGGAAGGCCATGACGTCGCGACCCGGATCGCGGCGGACCGACAGGCGGGGGTGGCCACGGCCTGCCTCAGCCTCTCCGCCCCACTCGGGATCGAGACCCTGCTGCGTCCCGAGGCCCAGCCGATCCTCGACGCCTGGCACCGCGGTGTCCGCGACCTGCCCGACCACTTCCAGGCCTGGGTCTCGGTGCCCGCGGAGGACCCGTGCGTCGCGACCGTCCGCCGGCTGCTCGACGAGGACCGCTTCGTCGGTCTCCAGCTGCCGGCCACCGACCTGCTGACGCCGTTCGCCTGGGAGCGCGCGGCCAAGCTGCTGCTGGCGGCCGAGCTGTCCGGCAAGCCCGTGTTCGTGCACCCGGGACCCGAGCCACGTCGGGTCCTGGCCGGCCGCGTCCCCGAGTGGTGGGCGCCGGTCGTCGGCTACACCGCGCAGCTCCAGGCTGCGTGGTGGGGCTGGCACGCCTTCGACGGCCGCCGCGCGTTCCCGCGGCTCAAGGTGCTCTTCGGTGCCGGGGCGGGGCTTGCGCCGGTGCTGACGGAGCGCCACGCGCTGCGCGGCGGCGGCCGTACGACGGTCGACCCGGACGTCTTCGTCGACACCTCCTGCACCGGCACGCGCGCCCTCGAGGCGGTCGTGCGGGTGCTCGGGATCGACGCCCTGGTGCTCGGCAGCGACCGGCCCTACGGCGACCCGCTCGAGGAGTTCCTCGGCGACGCGGCCACCCACGCGGTGCGCGTCGCCAACCCGGCCCGCCTCCTCGGCGCCGGGACGCGTCAGCTGGGAGGTGACCGGGAATGGGCAGTGGCGAGCTGACCGCCCTGGCGGAGGAAGCGGCGCTGGGAGGCGCCGGTGTGCCGGCCGAGAACGCCGCCCCGCTGGCGGCGTACCCCGACAACGTCTCGATCGCGGACCTGCTCCGGCGGCTCCCCGATCGTGACCTCACCCAGACCGAGCTCGAGGCGCTGGCCGCCGGCATCGCGCACCAGCCGGAGGCGTGGGCGCACCACGTGGCCTTCGACGCCGACGACCGCGTCTACGTCTCGATCCACCGCGACGCGCACGTCGACGTCTGGATGCTGTGCTGGACCCCGGAGAACGACACCGGCTGGCACGACCACGACGTGTCCTCCGGGGCCGTCGCGGTGGTGGCCGGCGAGCTGGTCGAGAACAACCTGACCCTGGCCCACGGCGCTCGCGAGACGAGCGTCCCGGCCGGGCGGGTGTTCTCCTTCGGGCCCGACCACATCCACCGGCTCAACGGCGCCGTGCACGGCTCGATCAGCGTGCACGCCTACAGCCCGCCGCTGTGGCGGATGGGCCAGTACGCCGTCAGCGACGCCGGCGTGCTCCGCCGGGTCTCCCTGTCGTACGCCGACGAGCTGCGCCCGATCGACTGAGCAGGGCGAACCGCGACCACCGCTGGTTGAGCTTGTCGAAACCAACTCACAAGCAGGTTTCGACAGGCTCAACCGACGGGTGGTGGCGGTGGCTGCTGTCGTGCGGTGTGTGGTCTCGACTGACCGCTCGCTTCGCTCGCTGCTCGACCACCGTGGGGTCGGCGCTCACGGGGGACCGTGTAGAAGTGGAGTCGTGATGGAACAACGCGATCTTGGCAGGACCGGCCGTCCGGTCTCCGTCGTCGGCCTCGGCACCTGGCAGCTCGGGGCGGACTGGGGCGACGTGTCGGAGGCGGACGCGCGCGCCGTCCTCGAGGCCTCCGCGGAGGAGGGGGTCACCTTCTACGACACCGCGGACGTCTACGGCGACGGACGCAGCGAGCAGATCGTGGGCCGGTTCCTCGCCGACCACGCCGACGCAGGGTTCACGGTCGCCACCAAGATGGGCCGGCGCGAGGACCAGCTCCCCGAGAACTACAACCCCGACAACTTCCGCGCGTGGACCGACCGGTCTCGCCAGAACCTCGGCGTCGACCGGCTCGACCTCGTGCAGCTGCACTGCCCGCCGTCGGCGACGATCGACGACGACGCGACGTACGACGCACTGGACGCCCTGGTCGAGGACGGCGCCATCGCGGCGTACGGCGTCAGCGTGGAGACCGTCGACCAGGCCCTCAGCGCGATGCGGCGACCCCACCTCGCCACGGTGCAGATCATCCTGAACGCCCTGCGGCTCAAGCCGCTCGAGAAGGTGCTGCCCACGGCGATCGAGACCGGCATCGGGATCATCGCGCGGGTGCCGCTGGCGTCGGGACTGCTCTCCGGGAAGTACGACGAGAACACCACCTTCGCGCAGGACGACCACCGCAACTACAACCGCGACGGCAGTGCCTTCGACGTCGGCGAGACCTTCTCCGGCGTCCCCTACGACGTGGGCCTGCAGGCCGCCGCCGACTTCACCGCCCTGGTGCGCGAGTCGGGCCCGGACGGACTGACCCCTGCCCAGGCGGCGATCGCGTGGGTCTGGCAGCTGCCGGGCGTCAGCACCGTCATTCCCGGTGCCCGCAGTGAGCAGCAGGCTCGGTCCAACGCCGCGGCCGGCCAGTCACCCGCGCTCGGCGACGACTTCCTGGCCGGAGTCGGCCGGATCTACGACGAGCGCGTCCGCGAGCTGGTGCACGACCGCTGGTGACGGCCCCGCTTGTTCAGGTCTGAGCCCCCACCGCGTCGAGGGCACGCTTCGCCACGTCGCGGAGTGACGCGGCAGCGTCCCAGTCGCCCGGGTCGCGGGTGTCCTTCCAGGTCTCGACCTGCGCGAGCGCCCAACGCGCCCAGCGCAGCACGGCGGTCTCCTGCTCGAGCGCGAGCGGCAGCCCGAGCGCGCTGATGTGGTGGCGCTCGGGGAAGGGGGTGCCCTCGGTGGCCAGCGCGGCGATGGCGCTGACGCGCTCCTCGGCCTCGGCCACCACGCCACGCAGCGTGCCGCGGAGCTGGTCGAGGTCGCCGGCGTCGGCGAAGAACACCTTGACCATGCCCTCGAACTCGACCGTCCGCGGCGCGGGAGCCTCCCCGAGCCACGCGGCCAGGGCCGCCCGGCCCTCGTCGGTGATGGCGTACTCGCGGCTGCGCCGCTTGCCGGTGTAGTGCTCGGTGGCGACGGCGTACCCGTGCGCGGCGAGCTGCTTCGGCTCGTCGTACAGCTTGCGCTCGGCCCGTGGCCAGAACCAGTTGAGGCTGCGCTGCACCTGCTTGGCCAGCTCGTAGGTGGTCCAGGAGCGCACCGACAGCAGCCCGAGCACGGCGTAGGAGGTGGTCGTCGGAAACGAAGGCATGGCGCATCTTGACATACTGCGCAGGGCAGTATCAAATACTGCCCATGACAGTATTGGAGACGGCGACGCGGGTGATGGTCGTGGTGGCCCACCCCGACGACGAGACGTTCGGCTGCGGCTCGCTGCTGCTGCGGGCCGCGGACGCCGGACAGGTCACGGCGGTGTGCTGTGCGACCCGGGGCGATGCCGGCGAGTGGCCCGACGGCCTCGACCTCCCGGCCGGCGGGATCGCCGAGCAGCGCGAGCGGGAGCTGTACGCCGCTGCCGACGCGCTCGGGGTCTCACGGGTCGACGTGCTCGAGTTCGGTGACTCGGGCATGGACGGGGAGCCCGGCGCCGGCACGCTGGTCGGCACCGACCCGGACGGTCGTCGCCGAGGCGGTCCGCCGCGCTGTCGACGCCTTCGCACCCGAGGTGCTGGTCACCCTCGACGCCAGCGACGGCCACCGCGACCACGCGCGCATCCGCGACGTCACCGTCGAAGTGGCCCGGGAGACCGGCACCCCGGTCTACCTCTACTGCCTGGCCCGCCGGCTGATGGCGAGGTGGGCCGCGATCATGACCGAGCGTGACCCGGGGTCGAGCTACCTGGCGCTCGGGGAGCTCGGTACACCGGACGCGGAGATCGACCTCGTCCTCGACACCGGCGCGTTCTACGAGCGACGGGAGGCGGCGATCGCGCTGCACCGTTCGCAGACCTCGCCCTTCGAGGGACTCCCCGCCGACCTCAGGCGCGAGTGGCTCACCACCGAGCACCTCGTCGGCCCGCTGGAAGGACGCTGACCATGTCCCTGGCCAGGTACCGCGTGCTGGGCGAGATCGCCGTGGACGGACAGGCGGTGAGCCGACGACGTGAGCGCGAGCTGCTCGGTCTGCTGGTGGCCGCCCGTGGACGACCGGTCGCGGTCGAGCGCATCGTCGAGGAGCTCTGGGAGGCCGACGGCGCCCGCTCCGCCGTTCAGGTCGTGGTCTCGCGCCTGCGGGCGCTGCTCGATCCAGGACGTTCGGGGCCGGTGCGGGTGGCCACGACACCCGCGGGCTACCACCTCGAGGCAGAGCCCGGTGAGGTCGACGTCTGGGTCTTCGAGGACCTGGCCGAGCGCTCGCTCTCCGCGAGCACGCCCGCGGACAGGGTCGTCCTCGGCACCCGCGCCGACGAGCTCTGGGCGGGGGAGCCGTACGCCGAGTGCGAGGCACCGTCACTGCGCGCCGAGGCGGCCCGGCTCGTCGAGCTGCACGTCACCGTGCAGGAGTCCCGGGCCGAGGCGTTGCTGTCGCTCGGACACCCGGCGGCCGCCGTACGCCTGCTCGCGCCGGTCGTTCCCGTCCACCCCTACCGCGAGCAGCTGTGGGCGCTGCTGGCCCGGGCGCAGTACGCCTGTGCGCGCCAGGCCGATGCGCTGGCCACGCTGGCGACGCTGCGCTCGCGGCTGGCCGAGGACCTCGGGGTCGACCCGTCGCCGCTCGTCCGCGCGATGGAGCAGTCGATCCTGGCCCAGGACCCGGGGCTGACGGGCGGTCAGGATGCCTCTCCGCGGACGCGGATCCGCTGCCGCAGCCACAGGGTCAGTCCGGCGACGAGCGCCACCACGAGGACGGCACCCAGGACCCACAGGCCGCTCTCCGAGGCCATCCACGCCTGGAGGACGGCCAGGCCGATCGTCACGTAGATGCCCGCCCACAGCAGCGCCCCCACCAGCAGTCCCGGGACGTAGCGCCGCGGCGGCATCTCCAGCACCCCCGCTGCGAGGTTCACCAGCGTCTGGAAGCCGACGGTCAGGAACGACAGGCTCACGACCGGCGCGCCCCAGCGGCGTACGACGCCCTCGGCGCGCTCCATCCCCGGCCGCTCGAAGACCCGCCTGGCCCGCGCCGAGGCGGTGCCGGCACGACGCGCGAGCCGGCCCACGACGTACGTCGCCCCACCGCGGAGGAAGGCGACGACGACGAGGAAGGCGTACGCCGCTGCCACGGGTATGTCGTCGGGCACACTCCGATCGTTCCTGATCGGGTCGGGGGCATGATGACCGGGTGACCCAGAAGTCCGGCCAGACGTCCCCCCACCAGGTCGAGTGGTTCGAGTCCCCGGCCGACGCCGAGAAGCGCCTGGCCGAGGTCGGCTACCTCTCCGACGCCGCCACCTCCACGACCACCTACCTCGCCGGCGCGCTGGAGAAGCCCTGCTCGTCGAGGGGCCTGCGGGTGTGGGCAAGACCGAGCTGGCCAAGGCGGTCGCGCGGGCCACGGGCGCCGACCTGGTGCGGCTGCAGTGCTACGAGGGCCTCGACGAGGCGCGGGCGCTCTACGAGTGGAACTACAAGAAGCAGCTGCTCCGCATCCAGGCGGCGGGTGACCAGTCCTGGGACGAGACCCACGACGACATCTTCACCGACGAGTTCCTGCTCACCCGGCCGCTGCTGACGGCGATCCGGCGCGAGGAGCCGACGGTGCTGCTGATCGACGAGGTCGACAAGACCGACGTCGAGGTCGAGGGCCTGCTGCTCGAGGTGCTCAGCGACTTCCAGGTGACGATCCCCGAGATGGGCACGGTCGCCGCGACCCGCCGTCCGCTCGTCGTACTCACCTCCAACGCGACGCGCGAGCTCTCCGAGGCGATCAAGCGGCGCTGCCTGTTCCTGCACATCGACTACCCCGAGGCCGACCGCGAGCGCGACATCGTCGTCTCGCAGGTGCCCGAGGTCGAGGAGCAGCTGGCCGGGCAGATCGTCGAGGTCGTCGGCAAGCTGCGCGACATGGAGCTGCGCAAGGCGCCGTCGATCGCGGAGACCATCGACTGGGCCCGCACGCTCGTGGCCCTCGGCACGGGCACGCTCGACGCCGCCGCCATCGACCAGACCCTCGGCGTGGTGCTCAAGCACGCCAGCGACCACGAGCGGGCGATCCGCGAGCTGAGGCTGCGGTCGAAGTGAGCCGGCTGTGACCCTGCTCGATCGCCACATCGAGTTCGTCGAGGCCCTGCGCAGCGCCGGGCTCCCGGTCTCGCTGGCCGAGGGCCTCGACGCGGTCCAGGCGATCGACCGCCTCGGGCTCGGTGAGCGCGAGACGCTGCGGGCGGCGTACGCCGCGACCCTGGTCAAGCGCCAGAACCACCGCCCCGGCTTCGACCAGGTCTTCGACCTCTACTTCCCGGCGCTGGTCGGGGAGGGGCATCCCGCGAGACCGGATAGTCCGAGACGAGTCGCGGCCGCTGACGACGGCCGAGGAAGGCTGCGGACACGTCCGGACTATCCGAGTCGGCGACGGTCCCCAGGCGCTCGCCGACTTCCGCGAGGCCCTGGCGACCGCGATGGCGATGGGCGACCCCGACGCGCTGGCGATGCTGGCGCGCGAGGCGGTGCAGCGGTTCGGGCTGATCCGGGGTCGCGGACCGGGGGAGCAGCGGTGGTCGTCGTACAACGTGATGAACCGGGTCTCGCCCGACGAGCTGGTCGAGAAGGCGCTGCGCGGGCTCCTGGGCGACGACGCGTGGGGAGACGACCCGTCGACTGCGGCGGCTGGTCGAGGCGCAGTCGCGGGCGTTCGAGGGGCTGGTCGACTCGGAGGTACGCCGCCGCGCGGCCGAGGTCCGCGGACCCGAGCACGTGGCCCGCCACACCGTGCGGCCGGCGATCGAGCAGGTCGACTTCACCTCCGCGCGCAAGGCCGACCTCGAGCTGATGCGTCGCGAGATCCAGCCGCTCGCCCGCCGGCTGGCGACCCGGCTGAGCCGCGAGCACCACGCCCGGACGCGCGGCCCGCTCGACTTCCGGCGTACCGTCCGCGCCTCGATGTCCAGCGGCGGCGTCCCGATGGAGACCCGCCACAAGCCGAAGCGGCCCGGCCGCAGCGACCTGGTCGTGCTGTGCGACGTCAGCGGCTCGGTCGCCAACTTCGCGAGCTTCACGCTGATGCTGGTCTTCGCGCTGCGCGAGCAGTTCAACCGGGTGCGGGCGTTCACCTTCGTCGACGAGATCCACGAGGTCACCGACCGCTTCACCACCGGCGGCGACCCCGCGACCACCATGGCCGACCTCGCGGCGAGTGCGCGCTACGCGTCGCTGTGGGGCCGCACCAACTACGGCCGGGCGTTCACCCGCTTCTCCGAGCAGTACGCCGACGCGCTGACCCCCAAGACCAACCTGCTCATCCTCGGCGACGCGCGCTCCAACCACACCGACCTCGCCCTGCCGGTGGTCAAGGACCTCGTGCACGCCGCCCGGCACAGCTGGTGGCTCAACCCCGAGCACACCCGCAACTGGAACACCGGTGACTCCGCGGCCCGGGAGTACGGCCGCCACTTCGCCATGGTCGAGTGCCGCAACCTGACCCAGCTCGGCGAGTTCGTCCATGACCTGGCCTGACCTCGCCTGACGGAATACCTGCGACCTCGGGACAGAACCGGGACGGTAAAGTAGTTCGTTCCCCTTGCAGGACAACGCTTACGGAGGGACACCGGCGTTGAACAATGACGTGGCCGCGCGCGAGGTCGCGCGCGAGCAGGAGTACGTCGACACCGTCTACACCCAGCTCGAGAAAGCGAGCCTGTCTGCGCAGGAGCTGGCCAAGGAGGGTCTCGAACGGGGCCGCATCGGCAACGAGGGCGGTCTGGTCGAGCGCGACGCCATGGTCTTCCAGGCGGCGCGCCGGATGGCCACCCTCGACGCCGCCCACGAGGGCCTCGTCTTCGGACGGCTCGACCTGCGTCCCGAGGTGAGCGAGATCCCGCGCTACATCGGCCGGATCGGCCTGCGCGACGACAACTACGACGTGATGCTGATCGACTGGCGCGCCCCCGCCGCGGCGGTGTTCTACCAGGCGACGCAGGCCGACCCGCAGAACGTCGTACGCCGCCGGATCCTGCGCAGCAAGGGCGTCACCGTCCTCGGCGTCGAGGACGACCTGCTGGACGCCGAGGCCGAGACCGACCTGCCGATCGTCGGCGAGGGTGCCCTGCTCGCCCAGCTGACCCGCGCCCGCGACCGGTCGATGCACTCGATCGTCGCGACCATCCAGGCCGAGCAGGACCGCGCGATCCGGGCGCCCAACAAGGGCGTCGTCACGATCACCGGCGGTCCCGGCACCGGCAAGACCGTCGTGGCCCTGCACCGCGCGGCGTTCCTCCTCTACGCCGACCGCCGCCGCTACGAGCGCGGCGGCGTGCTCGTGGTCGGTCCGTCGGGTGTCTTCATGCGCTACATCGAGCGGGTGCTGCCGTCCCTCGGCGAGACCGCGGTCGCCCTGCGGTCGCTCGGCGAGGTCGTCGACGGCGTGCGCGCGACCCGGCGCGACGACCCCATGGTCGCGGAGGTGAAGGGTTCGCTGGCGATGGCCGAGCTGCTGCGTCGTACGTCGCGCCAGGCCGTGCCCGACGGCCCGCGCGAGTTCCGGGTCTTCTACCGCGACGACGTGATCCACCTCGGTCCCGCGAGCTCGGCGCGATCCGCCGCCAGCTGCTCTCGATGGGCCGACGCAACCGGTCGACCACCAAGGTGGCCTCGACCCTGATCGACGCGATGTGGCGCCAGGTGCGCAGCGAGCGCGGCCGGGAGCGCACCAAGGAGGACTTCGCCGAGGAGATCCGCACCAACGACGAGTTCCTCGAGTTCGCCGCCGGGTGGTGGCCGGTGCTCGACGCCGCCACCGTGCTCGGCTGGCTGCGCGACCCCGACCTGCTCGCGCGCGTCAGCGAGGGCGTCCTCGACGACGAGTCGGTGCGGCTGCTCTCGAAGTCCTGGGGCCGAGACGGTGCGCTCTCGGTCGACGACATCGCGCTGCTCGACGAGCTGCGCTACCTGCTGGGTGACCCGCCGATCGTCAACACCGGGTCGGTCGACGACGAGTACCTCGCCGTCGAGGACGCCTCGCTCCAGGAGGTGTTCACCGCCTCCGACCGGGAGTACGCCGGCCCGCGCGGCTGGACCCCGCCCACCAACCGGGTCGAGGACGACGGCTTCGCGCACGTGCTCGTCGACGAGGCGCAGGACCTCACGCCGATGCAGTGGCGGATGGTCGGTCGGCGCGGCCGCGGCGCGACCTGGACGATCGTCGGCGACCCCGCACAGTCGTCGTGGCCGGTCCCGTCGGAGTCCGCTGCCGCGCGCGAGGAGGCGCTCGGCGACAAGCCGCGGCACGACTTCCACCTCGGCACCAACTACCGCAACTCCTCGGAGATCTACGAGTTCGCGGCCGACTACGCCTCCCGCGTCGGGCTCGACGCCGACCTCCCCGATGCGGTGCGGTCGACCGGCGTCGCCCCGACCGAGCTGCGGGTCGACGACCTCGAGTCGGCGGTGCGTTCCTCGCTCGGCGAGCTGGCCGGCTCGCTGGAGGGCACGGTCGGTGTGGTCGTGCCGGTGGCGCGACACGGCGAGGTCACCCGCTGGGTGTCGTCGTGGCCGGAGTTCGCCGGCGAGTTCGGCACGCCCGACTCGCGGCTCGTCGTACTCACCGGGCTGGACACCAAGGGCCTCGAGTTCGACGGGATCGTCGTGGTCGCCCCGCAGGAGATCGAGGACGAGTCCCCGACCGGCCGGGCCACCCTCTACGTCGTCTACACCCGCGCCACGCAGCGGATGGTCACGCTCACCTCGTAGGAGGATGGCGCCATGCTGATCCATCCCTGGGACGAGGCCACCCGAGACGAGTGGCAGGGCGTGCTGGCCGGCGCGGACTTCGGCCAGCTGGTCACCGCCGGCCACGTCGACGGCTACCCGGTCGTCGTACCCACCCACTTCCTGTACGACGGCGACGCGACGGTCCTCCTCCACCTGGCCCGACCCAACCCGGTGTGGAAGGCCCTCGACGCCGATCCGCACGTGGTGCTCGCGCTGACCGGCGACTACACCTACGTCGAGGCGGCCTGGAACGCCAACCCCGGCACCGACCCGGCGTACGGCGTCCCGACGTCGTACTACACCGCGGTCCAGCTGCTCTGCCGCGCCGAGGTCGTCGACGACCCGGAGGCGAAGGCCGCGATCCTGGCCCAGCAGCTCGACCACTTCGAGCCGCCCGACTCCGGCCGCGTCACGCCGAGCCCCGACAACGAGTCCGACCGCCGCCAGCTCCCCGGCATCCGTGGCCTGCGGCTGACCATCGAGAGCGTCCGCGCCAAGATGAAGTACGGCGGCAACAAGGAGCCCGACCACCGCCGCGAGATCGCCGACCACCTCGCCGAGCGGCACGGCCCGCTGGACGCCCAGGCGAGGGAGCAGCTGCTGCGCCGGCTGGAGGACTAGCGCTGCGAAGTGCTCTAGTAGCGTTCGCCGCATGACCGAGACCCCCACCGCCGCAGCAGCCCTCGAGGAGCTGACGGGGCACGAGGCGTGGGCGGTGATCCGGCTGCGGGAGAGCCCGACGGTCACGCTCGTGGGCGGGTCGCTGAGCCGTCTCGAGAAGCTCGCGGACATCCCGCTCGAGGAGGGGGTTCCCGAGGACGGGCGGAGGTTCGACCGGCTGGTCGCCGTACCGTTCCGGCAGGTCACCGAGCGCGGGTTCGTGGCCCACGACGACGGCACCCCGCTGGCCGTCGTGGACCTGACGACTTCCGGGGCGACCGAGCGCGAGATCCCGCTCGAGGAGCTCATCGAGGCGCTGCCCGACGAGCCGGTCACGTTCGCGGACGAGGGCGGGTTCGAGACCAGCGACGAGGACTACGGGTCCGTCGTCGAGCGGATCATCCGCGACGAGATCGGCAACGGCGAGGGCGCGAACCTCGTCGTCGGCCGCCACTACCGCGCCCAGCTGTCCGACTGGGACGCCGACCGGGCCCTGACCGTCCTGAAGCGGCTGCTGACCAGCGAGCGCGGCGCCTACTGGACCTACTGCTTCTGGACCGGCGACCGGTTCCTGATCGGCGCGAGCCCGGAGCGGCACGTCAGCGTGCACGGCGGCGACGTCCGGATGAACCCGATCTCCGGGACCTTCCGGCTGCGTGGGCTGGAGCCGACCGAGCGCAAGCAGCGACTGCTGGAGTTCCTCGCCGACGAGAAGGAGATCTACGAGCTCTTCATGGTCGTCGACGAGGAGCTGAAGATGATGTGCGACATCTGCCACGAGGGTGGCCAGGTGCTCGGCCCGTTCCTCAAGCCGATGACGCACCTCGTGCACACCGAGTACCTCCTCGCCGGCCGCACCCACTCCGACGTCCGCGACGTGCTGCGCGACACGATGTTCGCCGCGACCGTGACCGGGGCGCCGGTGGAGAACGCGTGCCGGCTGATCCACGAGTACGAGTCCGAGGGGCGCGGCTACTACGCCGGCGCCCTCGCGCTGATCGGTCGCGACGAGGAGGGTGCGCCGACCGCGGACTCTCCGATCATCATCCGCACGGCCGACGTCAGCCCCGACGGCGCGATGAAGGTGACCGCCGGCGCGACGCTGGTGCGCGACTCCAAGCCCGAGTACGAAGTGGCCGAGACGCTGGCCAAGGCCGGCGGCATCCTCTCGGCGTTCGGGCTGGTGCCAGGCGCGACGGGTACGCCGACCGCGATCGCCGACCTCACCCAGGACGAGGACGTGCTGATCGCGCTGAACTCGCGCAACCAGCGGCTCGCGAAGTTCTGGCTCACCGACCAGGCCGGTGCCCCGCCCGCGCCGACGCTGGCCGGCAAGACGATCGCGATCGTGCACGGCGAGGACGACTTCGTGAACATGCTGGCGCACGTGTTCTCCGTGCTCGGCATGGGCTCGCGCGTCGTACGCCACGAGGCGGTGCTGGCCGGAGAGGGTGCTCTCGACGACGTCGACCTCGTCGTCGTCGGACCAGGCCCCGGCGACCCGCGCGACCACGACCACCCCAAGATCGCGGCCTACCACAAGGCGATCGACGCCCTGCTCGAGTCCGGCAAGCCGTTCCTCGCGGTGTGCCTGGGCCACCAGGTGCTCTGCGACCGGCTGGGGATTCCCCTTGCCTACAAGGACATCGTCTTCCAGGGCACCCAGTCGTCGGTGCAGATCGACGGGCGCGCGGAGCGCGTCGGCTTCTACAACACCTTCGTCGCGCGCACGGACGGCAACGACACCCCGGCCGGGGTGAAGGTCGAGACCGACCCGGAGACCGGCGACATCCACCTGGTCGCCGGACCGAACTTCCGCGGCGTGCAGTTCCACGCCGAGTCGATCCTGACCGAGAACGGGTTCGCACTGCTCCGGGGCTTGTTGCTGGAGCTCCTGGGGTGATCAGCCGGGTGCTCGTGGTCGACCACTACGACTCCTACACCTGGAACCTCGTGCACCTCGTCGCCTCGGTGACCGGTGAGCTCCCGGAGGTCGTCGAGCACGACGCGCCGGGGGTGCTGGCGAAGGCGGCCGTCGCCACCCATGTCGTGCTGTCACCTGGCCCCGGGCACCCGCTCGACCCGGCCGACTTCGCCCTCGGCCAGAAGGTGTTCGAGCTCGGCGTACCGGTCCTCGGCGTGTGCCTCGGCATGCAGGCCCTGGTCACGTCGTACGGCGGAACGGTCGAGCGGATCGAGCCGGCCCACGGCGAGGTGGCGAGTGTCGCCCACGACGGGGTCGGCGTGCTCGGCGGGATCCCGTCGCCGTTCGAGGCGGTCCGCTACCACTCGCTCGCCGCCACCGCGGTGCCCGACGTCCTCGAGGTGACGGCGACGTCCGACGGGGTGGTGATGGCGGTGCGTCATCGCGGACTCCCGCTCGAGGGTGTCCAGTTCCACCCCGAGTCGATCCTGTCGCGTCACGGCGCGCAGCTCGTCGGGAACTTCCTGTCGTGAATGAGCAGGCATGAGTGAGCCGGTCCTTGACGCCGTCCGGGAGGGATTCGCCCGCAGCGACAGGGTGTTCTGGCTCGACGGCGGTGGCGCCCGCGACTGGTCGGGCCGTCGCTCGCTGGTCGGTGTGCTCGACGACGACGACGTCTCGCTCAGCTTCGACGCCGCGCGCCGCGAGGTCACGCGCCACCAGGGCGGCCGCGACGAGGTGGTCGGCGACGACGTCTTCGGCGTGCTCGAGGACGAGATCGCCCGCGACGACGGCGATCCCGGCGTGCACTGGGTCGGCTGCTTCGGCTACGCCTCCCGCCCCGACCTCCCCGCCCGTCCGTGGGGGATCGGTCCCGACGCCATCTGGATGCGCACTCGGGACGTGCGGTTCTTCGAGCACGAGTTCGCTCCTCCCGCCACGCCCGTCGAGACCAGTGGCACGCACGGCCGGTGCTCCGGGCTGGTACGCCGACGCCTTCGCCGAGGTGCAGGAGCAGCTCCGGGCCGGCAACTCCTACGAGGTGAACCTGACCTACCGCGAGCCGGTCGACGGCGGTGACCCGCTGGCGACGTACCTCCGGCTGCGGGCGACCAACCCGGCGCCGTACGCCGGTCTGCTGCGCCACCGGGGCACGCACCTGCTGAGCAGCTCACCGGAGCGCTACGCCACGGTCGACAGCGAGCGGTGGCTGGAGACCAAGCCGATCAAGGGAACCACTGCCCGCGGGGCGACTCCCGAGGAGGACGAGGGTCGTGCGCACGAGCTCGCCACCGACCCGAAGTTCCGCGCGGAGAACCTGATGATCGTCGACCTGCTGCGCAACGACCTCTCCATGGTCTGCGAGGTCGGGACGGTGACCGTGCCGAGCCTGATGGCGGTCGAGTCCTACCCGAGCGTGCACCAGCTCGTCTCGACCGTGCGCGGCCGGCTGCGCGACGACGTCAGCACGCTCGGTGCCCTCTGGGCGCTGTTCCCGGCGGGGTCGATGACCGGCGCGCCGAAGCTGCGCACGATGCAGGTGATCGACGCGGTGGAGCACTCACCGCGCGGGCTCTACGCCGGCGCGTTCGGTTGGATCTGCGCGGACGGCCGCGCCGACCTCGGGGTGGTGATCCGGTCGCTGTACGGCGCACCCGACGGCAGCTGGTCCCTCGGCACCGGCGGCGGGATCACCGTGCGCTCCGACGTCGACGAGGAATGGGCGGAGACTCTCTGGAAGGCGCTCCGGCTGCAGGCGGCAACCGCCCCCGTTGAACGCCCTCGATGAGAGTCTCCGCCCCGGACCTCAGCCCCCCGTGTCCCCCCTCAACTCCTCGACGCGAACCACGGGTGGCGCAGGTCGAGGTAGTTGACGTCTTGCATGAGTGAAAACTCGTCCGGAGCGTCGCGCATGTCCTCGGGCATCTCCTTGGACTCACCCTCCCGGGCCGCGGCCTCGGTGGTGAAGGCGACGGTCTGGGTGAAGGTGCCGTCGGGCTCGATGGCGACGGTGCCACCGAGGATCTCGGGACGGGCTTCATGGAGTGCGTCCATCGGCTGCGCCATGAACGTCCGGAACCGCTCGGGGTCGGTGAGCTTGCCCTGGATGACCTGCACGAAGCCGGCATCGTCGGAACCGCCACCGAGGAACATGGTCACGTCCTCGCAGTCGTGGAAGGTGACCTCGCCGTCGAAGCACTCCGACATGCGCTGCCACCACTCGCCCTGCTCGGGCCGGGTGGAGTTCTTCGTCGCTGCTTCCCGGGAGTCGAACCGTACGACGGCCACGAACTGCCCGTCGTCGGTGACGCCGTAGGTCCCGCCCAGCCAGCCTTCTGCCCCGGGGCCGAGGGTGTCGCGCCATTCATCGCTGAGACGGTGGAGCCGGTCCGCATCGCGGCACTGGCCCTGGATGACCTGGATGAACATCACGATCCCTCTCCCCCGAGAGGCTGCCCCCTACTGGGCGGAACGGAGGAGACGTTACGCCGCGTCGCGAGTTCTGGCACCGGCCGGTGCAGACCGGTCCGGTATGCCGCAGAAGTGCGACTCGGCCGAGAACGACAATTCGCCGACGGGCATGGCCAAACCAGCAACGTCGACCTTGGTTGAGGTTGGGCCGGTCCGCACGCATCGCCCCAGTGCGGACCGGCCCAAGCCGGGTGGTTCTACGAGTTCTGCGTGCCCTCGTCGGAGCCGAGGGAGGCCGTCGTCGTGTGGGTCTTGCCGTCGCGCAGGTAGGTGATCGTGACGCTGTCGCCGGGCCGGTGGCCGCGGACGGTCGCGACGAGCGACTCGGAACCGTCGATCACCTGGCCGTCGAGCTTGGTGATCACGTCGCCGTTCTTCAGGCCGGCCTTGGCGCCTGACGCCACCGCTCTCGATGGACTTCAGCAGCGCGCCCTGGTTGAGCGAGTTGCCGGCCGCGTCGGTCACCGAGACGCCGAGCCGCGCGTGCGTCGGCTTCTGGTTGTCGGTGATCTGGTTGACGATCGGGAGCACCTCGTCGATCGGGATCGCGAAGCCGAGGCCGATCGAGCCGCCGGATTCGCTGGTGTCGCTCGCCGTGCGGATCGAGGAGTTGATGCCGACCACGCGGCCCGACATGTCGACGAGAGCACCACCGGAGTTGCCGGGGTTGATCGCGGCGTCGGTCTGGATCGCGGGGTACGTCGTACTCAGGTTCGGCTGGGTCTGCTGCTGCTCTGCTCCTGGCCACCGAACCCGCCGAACGGGCTCCTGCTGCTCGGGCGCCTGAGGAGTCTCCTCGGCGGCGACCGAGACCGGCCGGTTCAGCGCGCTGACGATGCCGGAGGTGACCGTGGCGTTCAGCCCGAACGGGCGACCCGAGCGCGACCACGGTCTGCCCGACCTGCAGGGCGCTCGACTTGCCGAGCGTGGCCGGGGTGAGGTCGTCGACGTCCTCGGCCTTGATGACCGCGATGTCGGTCAGCGGGTCGGTCCCGATGACCTTGGCCTTCTTGGTGGTGCCGTCGTTGAAGTTGACCGTGATGGAGGGGTCGCTGCCCACGCCGGAGACGACGTGGTTGTTGGTGAGGATCTGGCCGTCCTTGGTCAGGATGATGCCCGAGCCGGTGCCTCCTCCGGACTGGCCGGTCACGTTGACCTTGACCACGGAGGGCAGCACGGAGGACGCCACCTTCTCGACGGTGCCGTCCTTGACCAGGGCGGTCGAGGACGCCTCGTACTTGCCGGAGGAGTCCGTGGTGGAGACCACGGCGTTGTCGTCGTGGATGGCGTTGAACGCCGCCGCGCCGCCGACGCCTGCGGCACCACCGAGCGACCAGGGCGCCGGCGAGCACGGCCGCGGCGAGCCCGCGGGAACGCGGCGGCCGCGTGGCCGTCTGCGTGGTCTGGGCCCGCTGGGTCTGCGCGTACTCGTCGAACCAGCTCTGCTGCGCAGGCTGCTGTGCCGACGGATATGTCGGCTGCTGCCGGGGCGCGGGGTTGTACGGGGGAAGGGGCCGCGTCGTGGTGTCCTCAGGGGGAGTGGGCTGACCGAACACGGGGTGCGTGTCGTCCATCCGGCGCTCGTCGTCGTGCTCGTTGCCGGGGCGGTCGTTCTGGTTGTTCTGGTTCTGCTCGTCCATACGTCCCAGTGTCCGGAATCATCCTGAGAGCGGGCTTTGAACGGGCTACGACCGTGCCAAGACCTCGGGAGGGGCCATCGTGCCGGGCACCTGGAACCAGAATGCGGCTCCGCCCTCGGGGCCGGCGCCGGCGCGCACCGTGCCGCCGTGACGGTCCGCGACCGCCTTGACGATCGACAGGCCGAGCCCCGAGCCGGCCATGCCGCGCGACTCGGTGGAGCGGTAGAAGCGGTCGAAGACGTGCGGGAGGTCCGTGGCCGAGATGCCGCGGCCCTGGTCGGCGACGAGCACGATGCCCTGCCTCAGCTCCACGGTGACGCGGCCGCCCTCGGGGCTCCACTTCGCCGCGTTGTCGAGCAGGTTGGTGATCGCGCGCTCGAGCGCGGCGGAGTCGCCGGTCACCCACCACGGCTCGGTGTGCACGACGAACTCCACGGTGGTGGTGCGGCGGCGTACGCGCGTGACGGCCTGGGAGACCACGGCGGCGAGCTCGACCGGCTCCACCGACGGCGTGGCCGGGTCCTCGCGCGCGAGCTCGACCAGGTCGCCGATGAGGGTGGTCATCTCGCTGATCTGGGCGCGTACGTCGGCCATCAGCTCCTTGCGCGAGGCGTCGGAGAGCTTGGCCGACGCGTCCGCCTGGGCGAGCAGGTCGAGGTTGGTGCGCAGGGAGGTCAGCGGCGTGCGCAGCTCGTGACCGGCGTCCGCGACGAGCTGCCGCTGCCGCGCCTGCGAGGCCGACAGGGCGGTCAGCATGGCGTTGAACGCCTGGGCCAGCCGGGCCACCTCGTCGTTGCCCTCGATCGGGATCGGGTCGAGCCGCTCGGTGCGGGCGATGTCCTCGACGGCGGCGGTGAGGCGGCGTACCGGTCGCAGGCCGTTGCGGGCCACCGCCCAGCCCGCGAGCCCGGCACTGATCATCCCGGCCAGGCCGAAGAGCAGCATCACCAGACCGAGCCGGTCGAGCATCTGGTCGGTCGGCTCCAGCGACTGCGCCAGGATCAGCGCCTGCCCGCCGTTGACCGGCACGGCCACCGCGCGGTAGCGCTCGCCCCGGATGATCACACTGCGCGCGGACCACGCCTGCGAGCCCGAGCGCGACCTCGTAGTCCATGCCGCCGACGACCTTGGCGGCCGCCAGGTCGGTCGCGCCGACGACGTGGACCGGGTCGGCGTCGATCCACACCAGCTTGACGTCACCCGCGCCCAGGGCCCACGACGGGGACTTCGCGATCGAGCAGCGAGGCCAGGGTCGTCGGGCTTGGCGGCCGCCGCGGCCCGCGCGTGCAGCGAGCGGTCGAGCGCTCTCCATGCTCTGCATCCGCACGGTGGCGTACGCCGCGAAGGCGACCACGGTCACCGCGATGCCCACCGCCATGGTGGTGAGGAGCGTGACCCGGCTGGCCAACGACCGCCGGTAGTGGAGCGGGGCCCAGCGACCCACTAGATCCCCGGACCCATCAGGCAGAGGCCTCACGCAGCACGTACCCGACGCCGCGCACGGTGTGCAGCAGCCGGGGCTCGCCCTCGGCCTCGGTCTTGCGACGCAGGTAGCCGACGTAGACCTCGAGGCTGTTGGCCGTCGTCGGGAAGTCGAAGCCCCAGACCTCCTCGAGGATGAAGGAGCGCTCGAGCACCCGGCGAGGCCGGCGCAGGAACAGCTCCAGCAGGGTGAACTCGGTGCGGGTCAGCTCCATCAGCCGGTCGCCGCGCCGCACCTCGCGCGAGGCGAGGTCCATGCTCAGGTCGGAGAAGGACAGGTGCTCGTCGGGGTCGCCGACCTCCGGCGAGACTCGCCGGAGCAGCGCCCGCAGCCGGGCGAGCAGCTCCTCGAGCGCGAACGGCTTGGTCAGGTAGTCGTCGGCCCCGGCGTCGAGACCCTCGACCCGGTCGCCCACGGCGTCGCGCGCGGTGAGCACCAGGATCGGCACGCTGTTGCCGACCTTGCGCAGCGCCCGGGTGGTCTCCAGCCCGTCGAGCCGCGGCATCATCACGTCCATCACGACGGCGTCGGGGTTGATGCCGCTGATCCCGGCGAGCGCCTCGGCGCCGTCGGAGGCCGTCGAGACGTGGTAGCCGTTGAACTCCAGCGAACGGCGGAGCGACTCGCGGACCGCGCGGTCGTCCTCGACGACGAGGACGTGCTGGCGTGGGTTGGGCTCGGCGGCGTTCACGGGACAAGGGTGCCACTGACGGCTGAGCAATGGCTGAGATGACGCCGGTCGGCGGCTGAGCTGACCGGTCGGTTCAGGCTCAGCAGGGCCGGGTCAGCGGCCGGCCTCGGCGGCGCGGCGCCCGTAGTGTCCACCGAAGAGCGCCGCGTGCACGAGCAGCGGGAAGATCTGGTGGAGCGGCTGCGCGCTCCTCCCACCCGTCCGCGAGGGGTGTCTCGTCGCGGTAGGCGTCGAGCAGCCGCTGCAGGTGGGGGAGCCCGAACAGCGCCAGCATCGCGAGGTCGGTCTCGCGGTGGCCGCCGTGCGCCGCCGGGTCGATCAGCGTGCCGTGCTCGGAGGACCACACCACGTTGCCGGACCAGAGGTCGCCGTGCAGCCGGGCCGGAGCCTCCTCGGGACCGGCGATCTCGGTGAGCCGTCCGACCAGGCCCTCGATCGCCTCGACGTCGGAGGGGTCGACGTGCCCGCGGTCCGAGGCCAGCTTGAGGTACGGCAGCACCCGACGGGTCGCGTAGAACTCCGGCCAGGTGGGTGCGGTCTTGTTCGGCAGCGGGAGCGAGGCGATGTAGCCGTCGTGGTCGGCGCCGAACTCGTCGGCACCGCTGGCGTGCAGCCGCGCGAGCGAGCGACCCAGCGCCGCCGCGGTCTCCGCGGTCGGCCGGGCCGGCTCGATCCAGCGGAGCACCAGGCAGTCGTGCTCGACCGCGAGCACCTCGGCGACGTCGACCGCCCCGGGCTCGGCCAGCCAGCGCAGACCCCGGGCCTCGGTCTCGAAGAAGTCGTCGGGGGCTCCGGCGCGGGTCTTCACCAGGGCGGAGGACCCGTCGCTGAGGCGCACCCGGGTGGAGGTGCAGATGTCGCCACCGGCGACCGGCGTGGTGGCGACGACCGCCTGGCCGAGCAGCTGCTCGACCCGCTCGGCGATCCCACGCATCCGCGCCATCGCTACAGACTGCCGCGTCGGCCCCGACAGCGCTAGGTGGTCTCTCCCCGTGGAGTCAGCGCCGGTGCGGGTGGTCTCGTCAGGCGGGCGACGCCGCGAGCCGCGAGGATTCGACGGGGTTGGCCCGCGACCGGACGCGCAGCGCTCGTTCGAGATCGCGGAAGAAGCAGCCGGTGATGTGGCCCCCGGCGATGGTCAGCGGCGCCCGGCCGAGGCGGGCCACGAGACCGCCGACGCGTGCGTGGGCGTCGTACACCAGGGCCGTCGTACCCGGCTCGGTGCCTTCGTCGAGGCGCACGCGGAGGTCGAGGTCGAGGGTGCCGCAGCGTCCGCGGCTGCTCACCGAGACCACGAGCTCTGAACCCGGGTCGGTGTCGTCGATGGCGAAGGTGCCGCGGTAGGTGTCGGCCAGGCGGCCGACGCGTGCGGCGAGGGTGGCCGCGTAGCGTCCTGCGCCGACCGGGCTGAGTCGCTCGCAGCCGGGGATCGCCCGGCGGAGCACTTCGCTGTCGTGCAGCGCTGTCCAGACATCGACGGCCGGTGCCGGCACGTGGCGTACGTCGGTGAACCTCATCGTCCACACCTCCCTGGTCCTTCACGCTGAAAGAGGCGGGCTCCGACGCGGAGATACATCGGCCTGGTGTGGACACCTCGAGCCCCTCCGGGCAGAGTGCTCGCGTGCGCTCACGGATGAACGGCATGTGGTGGGGACTCGCGATCGAGGCGCCGGACCCCGGTGCCCTGGCCCGCTTCTACTCCGAGCTGCTCGGCTGGCCGATCGGCCACGAGGAGCCGGGGACGGCGATCCTGGCCACGCCTGCCGGGGACAGCTTCGTGGTGTTCCAGGAGGCGACCGACTACACCGCACCGGTGTGGCCACCGGTCCACGGCCAGCAGCGCCCGATGATGCACCTGGACTTCCAGGTCGGCGACCTCGACTCCGCGGTCGAGGACGCGGTGGCGCTCGGCGCGACGCTCGCGACGCACCAGCCGCAGGAGAACGTCCGGGTGCTGCTCGACCCGGTCGGCCACCCGTTCTGCCTGTGCCTCGACGAGGAGTGACTCGTCTAGGGCTGCCCTGCGTCTGCGCCCCAGGTGGGCGAGCAGGCGGGTGCTCACCGGCGCCCCCGGGGCGACCGGGACCTCCGGGGCGAAGCGGAACCCGCGCTCGTCGGGGGTGACCACGACCTGCGCGACGTCGTACAACCGGGCCGCCAGGTCCTCGGGCATCCGCTGCGGGCTGCCCACCGCCTGCGCGACGTCCCAGCCGTGCACCGCGATCTCGAGCGCGCCCACCATCGCGAGGGTGTCGCGTCCCAGGGTGAGGTCGCCGACGCTGATCGGCGCCGAGGTGAGGCGCTGCAGCCAGGCCGCCCGGGTGGCGCACGCGCGCTGGACGATGCGGTCGACGATGCGGCCGGGGTCCTCGCGCTCGGGACGGTGGGCCACGTGGACGCGGCCGAGCTCGGCGGCCTCGCCGAGCGCGGCGAGTGAGTCCTCCATGTGGGCCAGGAGCTGGCCGAGGTCCCAGTGGGTGCACGGTGTGGGGCGGTCCAGGTCGCTGGTGCGCGCGAGCTGCAGGCAGCTGTGCGTCCAGATGACCGCGCTGTCCAGCACCGCCACCGAGGCTGGTGGCGAGGCGGTGGTCATCTCAGGCCGGCGCGAGTGAGTACGACGAGGGCAGGGTGGCCGGGAGCCCGAAGGTCTCGAACAGCTCCTTCTCGAAGAACGCGACCACGTGCTGCACCCGTCCGTCGACGATCTGCAGGACCTGCAGCTGGAACGGCTCGAAGCTGCCGTCGGGCTGGCGCATGTAGAGGCCGTACGCCGGCTGCCCGTTGGCCGAGGTACGGATCATCGGCATGTCGTGCCGGCCGCCCGGGCAGTTGTGGTCGATCAGCGCGGCGATGTTCTCCGCGCCGGTGTACCAGGCGGTGAACGGCGGCATCTCCCAGATGGCGTCGTGGGCCAGCATCGTGACCAGCGCGTTGACGTCCTTGTCCCAGAACGCCTGCACGTAGCGGTCGAGCATCGCCTCGTGCTCCGGGGTCAGGTCGTCCTCCACGGTGCCCTCGGTCAGCTGCTTCTCCGCCAGCTGGGCGTGGGCCCGCTGGAGCGCGCTGTTCACCCCGGCGACGGTCGTCTCCAGCGCGGTGGCCGTCTCCTTGGCCGACCAGCGCAGCACGTCGCGGAGCACCAGCACCGCGCGCTGCTTGGGAGGCAGGTGCTGCAGGGCGGCGACGAACGCGAGCCGGATCGAGTCGCGGTTGCCGACCACCTGGGCCGGGTCGATGTTGGCGACGTCGACCATCACGTCCGGCACCGGCTCGAGCCACGGCACCTCGGTCGCCTCGACGAGCTCGTCCCTCGCCTGGGCACCCGGCATGCCGAGCCCGGTCGGCAGCGGTCGACGGCCCTTGCTCTCCAGGTTGGTCAGGCAGACGTTGGTGGCGATCCGGTAGAGCCAGGTGCGCACCGAGGAGCGACCCTCGAAGTCGTCGTACGCCCGCCACGCGCGCAGGTAGGTCTCCTGCACCATGTCCTCGGCGTCGTAGACCGAACCCGTCATCCGGTAGCAGTGCGCGGTGAGCTCGCGGCGGTACTGGTCGGCCACCTGCGGGAAGTCGGTCGGGACGTCCGTCTGCGGGTGCTGGTTGTCGAGCGTCGTCATGGGTGCTCCTCCGGTCCCAACTCTAGGCACAATCCCCGGGCAGGGGCCTGCACCAGGTATCGACTCGTTGTCAGATCGAAACTCATCGGTGCCGGTCGGGGGAGTGCTTCGCCCTACGTCCGCCGGTGGAAGGCGACCTTGCCGTTGGGGAGGTGTTCGTGGGCGTAGCGGGGGTCGTGGATGCGGCGGTGGTGGTGTCCGCAGAGGAGTCGGCCGGTGGTGAGGTCGGTGTGTCCGCCGTGGCTCCAGGGGGTGTCGTGGTGGGCGTGGCACAGGGCTGGTGGTCGGTCGCAGCCGTCGGTGGTGCAGCCGTGGTCGCGGAGGCCCATGCGCGAGGCGTTGGGCCTCGGTGTGGAGTCGGCGTCGGCGGCCGAGGTCGAGGGGCTGGGACCTGCCGCCGAGGACGGCGGGGATGATCCCGGCGGCACAGGCGAGGCGTCGGGCCTCACTGGCGGTGAGGTGGCCGCCGGTGTCCAGGGTGCAGACCCCGGCCGTCTCGAGGTCGGCGAGCAGCTGTTCCAGCGTCATGGTGACCACGATGGTGGCGCCGCAGCCGCCGGCCTTGGGCAGGGACTTGCCGGGGATGGCCTCGATCAGCTGGCAGAACGCCTGCCCGTGGCGGACCTCGGTGGGGAGGTTCTGGTCGATGTCGGTGTTGGTGTGCCGGACCGGTGAGGTCAGGGCCATCAGCATCTTGTCCAGCGCCTGGCCGTGGAAGGACGGGATCCGGAACCGGCCGTGGACGGTGCCGGCGTCGTCCTCGCGCATGCTGAAGGTCACCCGGCGGGCTGCGGCTGCTTCCTGGTCGGCGAGCACCTTGGCCTCGTAGGCCTCGGCGAGGTCGGGGGCGATGACCTCGAACAGCCTGCGACCCAGCACCGCGAGCGCTTTGGCGTCGTAGTGGGCTGCGAGGTCGACCAGGTGCCGCTCGGCTGCTTGGCGCTGGTCGGTGTCGACCGCGAACTCACCGGACGCGGGGAGCCGGTCGAGCGCCGTGCACGATCACGCGCGCCTGCGCCACGTTCACGCGGCCGGTGTCCAGCGCACCCGCCAGCACGGTGTAGCCCTCCAGCGCCTGGGCGAGCTTGAGGTCCGACCGCGCGGAGATGCGGGTCTGTCGGGTCTCGATCGCCACCCAGTCCGCCGCCGACGCCGCGGCTCGTTCGGTGCCGGCACCGGATCGTTCGGCCTCGGCGAGCACCCGCAGGTTGAGTGCGGCGAGCTGTGCCTGCGCGCGGGCCAGCTCGCGGCAGCACCTCACGCTGTTGCTCGGGGCTCATCGACCAGACCGGGGTGGCGGCGAGCTTCTCGAGCCGCTCGGTCAGCGCGTGCGCGAACGCCACCACGGGGTGGCTCTGTCGGCCCAGGTCGATCGGTCCGGAGGTCATCTGCCCACGCTCACGTCAGGCACAACCAAGGAAAGGGTGTGCGGTTCGGCGGGGCTGCCTACGGCAGATTCTACGGGAACAGGTGTGCGAATACAAGGGTGAGACGGAAGACCTTCTCGAACCAACGGGCCGCAACCACAGGATCTCGAGTGTCACCACCCGGGAGCCGGACGAAGGCGTCGGGGAACCCTTACCGCAACCACAGCAGACGAGCGCCCACACTCATCCATCAACTGAGGCCCACCATCGGACCCATGGGTGGTTTCGACAAGCTCAACCAGCGGTGGCCGAGGAGGACGTTCGTCTCACTCGAGTGCCGCTCGCTCCGCTCCCTGCTCGACCACCGTTCGGTCGCGGCCGGGGGTCGGCGTACGGCAGAGGGAAGCTAGAGATCCAGCGCCTGCAGCTCCGTGAGGAGCCGCCGGCAGGTGCGCTCGACCATGGCGAGGACGTCGACGAAGCCCTCGTCGCCGCCGTAGAAGGGGTCGGGGACGTCGAGGTCGGTGGGGTCGGCCAGCGGGTCGAAGGAGCGGAACATCCGGACCCGGTCGCTCACGCCCGACCCGTTGCTGATCGCCGCGAGGTTGCTGGAGTCCATGGCGAGCACGAGGTCGTTCTCGAGCCAGCTCGCGTCGAACTGCTGGGCCCGGTGGGCCGACGCGTCGTACCCCTCCGCCAGGAGCTGGGCGGCGGCCCGCGGGTCCATCGGCTGGCCCATGTGCCAGTCACCGGTGCCGCTGCTGGTCACCGCCACCTTGGTGGACAGCCCGGCGTCGTCGAGCAGCTGGGAGAGGACGACGTCGGCCATGGGGGAGCGGCAGATGTTGCCGAGGCAGACGAAGGCGATGCGGTACGGCGTACCGCTGGGTGCGGGGAGGGTCACGAGACCTGACCCGCCTTCTCCTCGGGGGTCGCACGCCGGACGACCAGCCTGGTCCAGGTGCCGATGTAGACGCGGTCGTCCTCGCCGAGCTCGTGGCGCTGTCCCGGAGGGATCGGCGCGGTGGGCAGCGGACCGCTGGCCGGACCGACGTAGGTGCCGTTGGAGGACTGCAGGTCCTCGACCCACCAGCGCTGGCCGTCGCTGGTCAGCTGCGCCTGACGGCGGCTCACCCCGGTGTCGCTGCTGCAGTCGACGTCGGGGTGGATGCTGCGACTCTTCGACGGCCGTCCGACGAGCACGCTCTGCACCTTCAGCGGGACGACCACCGGCAGCCCGGGCGACGGGCAGGGGTCGTCGCTGCCCTGGGTGGCGTACCAGTCCGGGTCGACCCACAGCTCCACGACCCAGTCCGGCGCGAGCGGCGTGGAGAGGGCGGCAGGCGCGGACGCGCCGGTAGCCGGTTGCTGGCCACCCGGTGCGGCATCCGGGGGCCGAGGCATGGTGCCGGTCGTGAAGTCGTAGCCGCACGCCTCGCAGAACAAGGCGGTGGCACTGCTCTGCGACCCGCAGTTCGGGCACTCCTGCGGTGCCGGCGTGGCGGGGAGCGTCGGAGGGGGCGCGGCGCCTCGGGCGCAGCCGCCGAGCCTTCGGGGATCGGGACCCCACACACGTCGCAGTAGTCCGTGGAGGCCGACTGGTGGCCCTGGGGACAGATGACTGCGCTCATGCGCCCTGCCTCGCCGGCCGGTTCACGGGCCGGTGTACGACGCGAACGTTCGTGGTCACTTCTTCACCCTGGTGGTCTTGGTGGAGGCGGTGTCGAGCGCCATCTCGTCGAGCTTGTCCACGCTGCGGCGCAGTCGCACGGTACCGGTCCCTGCGTCGTCGATGTCCACGATCTTGCGCAACCGGGTGGTGGCCTCGTCGTTGCCGGTCTCGGCGGCGAGCTGTACGGCGCGACCGAGCTTGGTGGTGGCCGTCGCGGTGTCGCCCGCGGCCTTGGCGGCGAGGCCCTCCTGGATCGCGTCGGCCAGCTCGGCCTGCCCCGTGTAGTGCGCCACCGCCGGGTCGATCCGGGTGGTCAGGGTGTCGTCGCCGGACCACATCGCCTTGACCAGTCCCTGGGCGACGACCTCGTCCCCGAGGGCGAGCTGCACGCGCGCCGCGAGCTGCTCCTGCCCGACGGCCTTGGCGGCCAGCCGTACGGCGACGTGGTAGTCGCGGGCCTCGTCGCCCCACGAGCCGGTCGGGTACGCCGAGGTCAGGGCGTTGACCTCGGTCCGGCGGTCGCTGAGGTCGTCGACGGTCGGCGAGACCTGGCGGACGAAGAGGACCTCGGCGCCCTGGGGCGCCCACACCCGCAGCCACGCCTCGGCGACGCCGCGGTTCATCGACTGCCGCATGATCTGCTCGAAGTCGGCGGCCATCTGCTCGGCGGCGGGGATCAGGTCGACGCTGCCCAGCAGGGCGACGGCGATCCGGCGTACCTCGTCCACCTGCCAGTCGACCCCGACACCCCGGCAGTCGCACTGGAACTGGCCCTTCGCCCCGTCGATCGCCGCCGTCAGCTGGGCTCGGGCGTCTCGTGCTGGTTGATGCCGTCGGTCAGGAGGATCGCGTGCTTCTGGGCCAGACCCGGCACCGACGCGAAGACGTGGGTGGCCAGGGTCAGCCAGGTGCCCATCGCCGTACCGCCCTCGGCGCGGAACTGGCTGATCGCCTGCTTGGCCGCGGCCCGGGTGCTGGCGTCCATCCGGGCCATGCCGATCTCGGCGCTCGGGGGAAAGGCCAGCTTCGCCTCGTGGCTGCCCGCGATGACGGCGAACCAGACGCCGTCGTGCACCTGGTCGAGTGCCGCACCGGCGGCCTGCTGGACGGCCCGGATCTTGTCCGCGCCCATCGAGCCCGAGGTGTCGACGATGACGATCTCGGCGGCGTCGCCGGATCCTGAGCTGCCCGCCGTGCCTGCCCCGGCGCAGGTCACGGTGACGATCGCGTGGACGTCGCTCCCGCCGTCGGGGAGGAACTCGTTCTGAAAGACCTCAGCTGAGAACGTTGCCATCTCGGGTGACTTCCTCTCGTGTGTTGCCGCGGTCGAGGCGCGCGGTGCGGTGGGTGCGTCGGGTCGGGCGGGTCGATGCGGGCCAGCGCGACCGTGATGTTGTCGATCCCGCCCTGGGCGTTGGCCCAGTCGACCAGCGCGCCCGCGACCGGGAGCGGGTCGGCGGTCGGGGCGCCACCCAGCTCGCGCACGAGGGCGCCCAGGGCGTCGGCCTCGGAGCAGTAGTTCCACAGCCCGTCGGAGCACACCAGCACCCAGCCCGGGCCGGTGAGGTCGCGCGAGATCGTCTGCGGGGTGTGGTCAGGGGTGTCGGACCCGAGCCACCGGGTGATCGCGTGCGCCTGCGGTCCGCTCTCGGCCTCGGCCCGGGACACACCCGCGGCGATCTGCTCGGCGGCGTACGAGTCGTCCGTCGGTCAGCAGGAGCTGGTCGCCGGTGTCGGGCAGCCAGTAGGCACGACTGTCGCCGACCCACCCGACCACGAGCAGTGAGTCCTGCACGACTCCTGCCACGAACGTGCACGACGCCGGGTTGGGCGACCCCGCGGCCGTGTGGAGCACGACGGCGTCGTTGGCTGCCTGGGCTGCCGCGTCGAGGGCTTGCGCGGTGGCGGCGACCCGGGCGGCGGCAGTGCCGATCCCGCCCGAGGTCGAGCCGGCCAGCACGTCGCGCGCGGCCCTGGCCGCCGCGAGGGCGGCGACGTCCGAGTCGGTCGAGGACGAGACGCCGTCGCACACCACGAGCACGGCGTGGCTGCCGGGGTCCACGCGGGCATGGAGCGCGACCGCGTCCTCGTTGCGCGTGTGGCGCACGCCTCGGTCGCACACGGCGCGCGACCCAGGTGGCGGGCTGCTCGGTGAAGTGGTCGCGCAGGCTGCGGGCCTTGGCGCCGCACTCGCGTGCAGTAGCCGTCGGCCGCGACCACGCCGCCGCACTCGTGGCAGGCGGCGGCCGGGGCCGGGGCGGCCGTGGGCGGTCGGCCGCCGGCTCGGCGGGCTTCTCGCTCGGCGCCTCGGTCGCCGCGCTCGGTCGCCGCCAGCTCGGCGCCACAGGCCTCGCACCAGCTCTCGCCGGCGCCGACCGGCTCGCCGCACGACGGGCACTTCAGGGCAGACGGGCGCCGGTCGTCTCGCTGACGGCGGACTCGGCGGCTGCTGGCTCGCTCATCGCCAGGTCCAGCGGCGTACGGCGTTGGCCTGGTCGACCAGGCCGACCCGCTCCTCGTGGCTGGGCGTCAGGACGGCGAGCTCGCGGTAGGCCGCCTCGAGGCCGTCACGGAGGTCCGGCTCGGACGCGGGTCGCCCGCCGATCGTCACGCGTCGGGATCCGTGCCCTGCGCCTCGACGATCTGGAGGGCCGACTGCAGGACCTCGACCCGGAACCGGGACCGGTCGAGCGGGTCGATGGTGAGGCTGTCGATGCTCTGCAGCGCCGCCGCCAGGGCCCGAGCCCGCCGCCCGACTCGGCCAGCAGCGTGGCCCGGAGCCGCCGAGCCGGGGTGAACGCGCGGCTGGTGGCCGGCACCAGGTCGAGGGCACGGATCGCGCCGTCGACGTCACCGCGTCCCGACCGGATCCGGGCGAGGCCGAAGGCCGCGGGTGCGATGTAGTTGGCGTCCGTCCGGGCGCAGGTGACGTAGAGCGACTCGGCGACGTCGCCCTCGCCGCCCTTCTCGCACGCGAACGCCAGCGCGAGCTTGGGGGCGAGCTCGCCGGGCACCTGCCCGTAGACGGCGTTGAAGGAGCTCTGCGCATCCGTCGGTCCGTCCTCGAGCCAGGGCGACCAGGCCCGACATCCAGGCAGCGCGCCAGTCCCAGGGGTCCTCGGCCAGCAGCTCCGCGGCCGACTGCGTCGGCCAGGTCGTGGTCGCCGGCCTCGAGCGCGGCGAGCGACCTGGCCAGCCGCACCTCCGCCGTCACCTCGGGTGCCTTCTCCAGCGCGGCCAGGCGATCGGTCGGGGCGTCGATGCTGACGGTCCGCAACCACGACGCCTGCGGGTCGCTCTCGTCGACGCGCAGCGCCGGCAGGTCCTGCCAGTCGAGCACGTCGTCGGAGACGGTCGGCGAGCCGAACAGCAGCGACGACGTCGAGTGCTCGGCCGCGCCCTCGCGCCCTTCGGCCACGACTTCGCGGAGTACGCCGAGCAGCTGCACGCGCAGCTCGTCGGCGGACACGAAGCGGTCGGCCGGGTCGGGAGCGCAGGCCTTGAGCAGCAGCCGGTAGAAGGAGTCGTTGGCCTCGAACAGCGGGGTCTGGTCGACCGGCGGCAGCGAGGCCACGTAGGTGCTCTGGTAGCCGCGGAACTCCATGGCCAGGACGGTCAGGGTGCGCCCGATCGTGTAGATGTCGGAGGCGACCGACGGCCCGACCACGGGCACCTCGGGAGCCTGGTAGCCGACGGTCCCGTAGATCGCGGAGTCGAGGTCGTCGAGCCGCCGAACGCCGCCGAGGTCGATCAGCTTGACCGCGTCGCCCACCTGGATGATGTTGTCCGGCTTGAAGTCGCAGTAGAGCAGGTTGAGGTCGTGGAGGTACTGGAACGCCGGGAGGATCTCGATCACGAACGCGATCGCCTGGTCGAGCGGCAGCGCGTCGTACCGGCCACCGGCCGCCTCCATGCGCTGCTTGAGCAGCTGCTTGAGGGAGGTGCCGCCGACGTACTCCATGACGATGTAGCCGGCGCCCTCGTGCGTGACGAAGTTGTAGATCTCGACGATCAGCGGGTGCTCGACCTGGGCCAGGAACTGGCGCTCGGCGATGGCCGCCGCAAGGGCGTCCGGGTCGCCGGAGTTGAGCAGGCCCTTGAGCACCACCCAGCGGTCGGACACGTTGCGGTCGCGGGCGACGTAGATCCAGCCGAGCCCGCCGTGGGCCAGCGCGCCGGCCACCTCGTACTGACCGCCGACCAGGTCGCCCGCCTTCAGCTTGGGCGCGAACGAGAACTGCGTGCGGCACTTGGGGCAGAAGCCCTCGGTGCGACCCGGCTGGCCGTCGCGTGACCGCCCGACCGGTGCCTCGCAGGTCGGGCAGTTGCGCCGTTCCTCCGGGACCATCGGGTTCTTCATGATGGCCCGGCTCGCGTCGACGGCGGGGACGGGCGGGATCGAGGTCAGCCCGGCGCCGAGACGAGCACCGCGCAACCGGGTCGACGACGTGCCGAGGCGGCGCGTGATCTTCGTGCCGCCGGCCGACGCGCGGGCGGACCCCAGGGCGGTCGAGGCGAGCCGGTTGGAGGCTCGCGACACGGTCGACGGGGTCTGCCCGAGGCCGGCCGGTTCCGCTCCGGCGCCGACCGGGGAGCCGGCGCGCGCGGAGACGCCGGGTGAGCCGCAGACGTCGCAGTACCCGTCGACGATCGTGCCGCCGCAGCCCGGCTGGGTGCAGGTGCCGGCAGCTGGCTCCGATGGTTCCGCCCGTCGTGCCGGAGTGGCTGGTGGACGCGGCCGGGGACGCGGACGGCGACGAGGACGGGGTCTCGGGTGCGCCGCAGACGTCGCAGTACCCGTCGAGGTAGCTGCCCGTGCAGCCCGGCTCGGTGCAGGCGGCGGTGGTCACGGCGTGCCTCCGGGAGTGGCGGGAGTGGTGGATGACGCGCGGCTCTGGTGCGGGCTCGGTTCCCCGTCCTGGGCGCTCGCCAGATAGGCCTGGTACGCCGCGACCAGCGCGCGGGCCCGGGAGATGTCGGCGGGTGCCTGGTCGAGCACCTCGAGCGTGCGCCGTTGGAGCTCGTCGAGGTCGGCGCCGCCGGCACCCACCGAGGTGGCCTTGGCGGCGTACGCCTCCAGCCGCCCGCGCAGCTCGGCGCGCTCGGCGAGGGCCGTTGCGTAGGCCCCCTGCGCCATCGCCATGGCCCGTCCGACGGAGTCGAGACGCTGCAGGTACGCGTCCACGGCGTCGGGCTCAGAGGGCACGGCGCCCAGCGCGGTGACGTCGGGTACGGCGAACCGCGGAGCCGGCGTGACCTCCGCGACGCAACGGTTGGCCAGGTCGCGCAACGCAGCGCCCCGTGCCTGCAGCTCCTCGCGCAGCGCGCGTGCGCGGGCCGCGTCGTGCTTGTGTGCGCGCCGGTTGGCGGCGCCGACGATCAGGTCTCGTTCGACCCGGGCGACCTCCTGCTCGAGCGGCCCCAGCAGACCGCCGACGGTGGCGCCTCGCTTGGCCCGGGCGGTCGCGTCCGACACGCGGCCGTCGAGCGAGCCGAGCGCCTCCAGGGCGGCGTCGTGGCCCGACGCAGGTTCGCGGTCCACGAGGTCGCGAATCCGCTCGACCGAGGCGCGCAGCTGGCGAAGCCGGGCGGCGGTGTCGGCCTCGGAGGGGTCGATGCCGATCCGCGCCCGCAGCGAGGCGGCGAGGGCATCGGAGAGCCGGCAGGCCTCGGGCAGCGAGACGGCCAGCGAGCCGACCGGATCGGTGGCACCTGCTGACTGCTGACCCGGGCTGCCGGGTGGCGTCGAGTCGACCCCACACCAGCGTGGAGAGACGCTCGAGCTCGGTCTGCCCGACGCGGCCCGAGTCCCAGGTGGCCAGGAGCAGGTCGAGCCGGTCCGCGACCGCCTTCCACAGGGCCATCGAGAGCAGCATGTCGCCGGTGAACCCGCTCGGGTCGGGAGCCTGCAGCGCGGCTGCGTCGAGCAGGTCGAGCTCGGCCTTGCGCTGGTCGCGCCAGGCGCCCAACGCCTCGAGGTAGCGCAGCGCGTCCATGCTCGCCATCGCCTCGCCCAGTCGTCCGGGGGCGGTGGGTGCGGTGGCGCCCGGGGCCGCGGCGATCACGGCGTCCTCCCGTAGACGGCGGCCGGCGGAGCGGGTGCCGGTCCCAGCGCGTCGGCGAGCCAGGTCTGGTAGTTCCGGGCCCAGCGTCCGTCGCTCCTCATCTGCTCGATGACCCCGTTGACGAACCGCACGAAGTCCACGTGTGTCCTTGTTGATCCCGAGGCCGTACGGCTCGGCGGTGAACGCGGGCGACTGGACGACCTCGGCGTAGGGATCCTGGGCGGCCAGCCCGGCCAGCACCGTGTCGTCGCCGGTGATCGCGTCGACGCTGCCTTCCTGGAACAGCACGAGGCAGCCGGTGTGGGCGTCGGCGCCCACGGCCTCGACGCCCTCGAACGTGCGCAGCTTGTCCATGCTCGTGGATCCGTTGGGTGCGCACACCTTCTTGCCGACGAGGTCCTTCATGCCGGTGATCTCTCCACCGGTGCTGGACTTCTCCCCGAGCCGGATCAGCACCTTCTGGCCGGAGCGGTAGTACTCGCTCGAGAACGCGATGTCCTTCCATCGGGCGCAGGTGATCGTCATGTTGCGCGCGACGATGTCGACGCTGCCGTCCTGCAGCACCGGCAGGCGCTGGGCGGCGGTGACCACTCGCAGCTCGATCCGGTCGGGGTTGCCGAAGATCGCCTGCGAGACCGCGTGCAGCATGTCGATGTCGAAGCCCTCGATCTGGCCGGAGATCGGGTTGCGGGCCCCGAGCAGGAGCGTGTCGGCGGAGACCCCGGCGATCAGACGGCCGCGGCGCTGGATCTTCTCCATGTAGGAGCCGGCCGGCATGTCACGCGCAGCCGGCAAGCGCGCCTTCGGGGCGGTAGGACTTCAGGCAGTTGGCGACGGTGACGTCTGACGAACCGGGCGCGGCCGGTGCGGGTGCCGCACTGGCGGTCGGGGAGGGCGCGGCGCTCCGGGTCGGGACCGGCGTGGCGGCGTAGTCGCCGGCCGACGAGCAGGCCAGGAGCAGCCCGGACGCGGCGAGAGCCAGGGTGGCGAGGCCGAGTGAACGGCGCACGGGGCGGCGGCTCATCGATACTCCTCGAGCCGCAGGGACAGACCCCACCAGGCGCACAGCGCGGCGATCACCCCGGCCGCGAGCCCGACGAACGCGGCGAACGGGAGCCACCGGCCGGCGTGGTCGAGCTGGCTGGCCGTGTCCTGACCGAGGTCGGTCAGCTGCTGGCCGGAGCTCTCGTCGAAGCTCGCGAAGGAGGCGTTGCCCGAGCGTGCGGAGCTGCCGGTGGCCAGCCGTACGGCGCCGTCCCAGTTGCCGTTGTCGTCCAGGGCGCGGATCTGGGCGTGCACCTCGGCGTACGGGTCCCAGGGGAGCTCGGTCAGCTCGGCCGACGCGGTGTTCTGGCTGAGCTTGCCCAGCTCGCCCTCGACGACGTCGTTCGAGGCCTTCCACGCGGTCTCGAAGGCCGCCCCGGATCCGCGGGCGATCAGCCCCAGGCTCTCGTTGGACTTCGCGTCGAACCCGGCGATCCGCGCCTGAGCGGTGGACAGCGTGGCTGCATAGACGCCGTCACGCACGGTGTCCACCTTGTTGCCGACTCCCACCAGGCCGACGACTCCGATGAGCAGGGTCACCAGCACGACGACCGCGCCCGCCGCCAGGGGGACGTTGACGTAGCGCCGGGTGCGGCGCGCGAGCCAGACCAGTGCGAGCACCAGGATCGTCAGGGCCAGCAGCCCGGAGATCGCCAGCCACCAGGCGGCGTTCCCGGCATTGTCGAACTCCTCGGCGACGCGGTGGTTGTTCGCCTCGACGAGGTTCGTCAGCGCGGGGAGCGCGTCGGCCCGCAGGTCGGCGCTGGCGTTCTTCAGGTACTGGGCGCCGATCGGCAGGGCCTGCCGGTTGTTCGCCCGGGCCTGCTCGATCGTGGTGGCGTAGCTGACCAGGGCCTCGTTGAGGGCACCCAGCGCCTCACCGTCCGCCGGCTGCTTCTGGGCGGCCTCGGCGATGAGCTTCGAGGCCGAGCTGATGGCCGCGGTGTAGTCGGCCCTCTGGTCCGCGGGTTCGAGCCCGCCGACCAGGAAGGCGTTGGTGGCGTCCGCATCGGCCTGGACGACGCTGTTCTGGATCGCCTGGACCCGGATCAGCTGGTCGGTGTTGGACTGGGCCCGCTCCAGGGCGCCGTCGGCCGAGCGGAACGAGTACGCCGCGAGCAGCCCGAACCCGAGCGCCGCGACCACGGTGAGGGCGAGTACGCCGCGAAGCCGACCCGGCGTGCCCTCGAAGCCGGAGCGCACGGACGCGACGATCCCGGCCAGCCGCCCTCGGCCCCGACTCGGCTGAGTCGGCGCGGACGTGGCCGGAGCGGGACGCGGGCGCGACAGGCCCCGGTGCACGCGCACTCCGCGTGACCGTCATGGTCCACCTCCCGACGTCGGGTCCGGTTGAGGATGTTCCGGTTCCTGCGACGCATCTTCCTCATCCGGAGCCGGGGGCGGAACCCCCGTGCCCTCCTCCAGCGGTTCGGCGTCGAAGTCCCGGGCCACCAGCTGGCGCAGCTGGTCGAGCGTCGGCGACTCGATGTCGCGCAACCGCCAGGCGTGCTGTCCGATGGCCGCTTCGAGGGCGTTCCTGGCGAATCGGCCGTTGCCGAAGGTGTCGCCGCGCGGGGTCCGCCCCAGCACCTCGCGGAACCTCTCGACTGCCTCTGGCACGAGCTCGTAGTCGGCGCCCTTCGCGAGCTGGAGCAGGATCGAGACGAGCTCGTCGTCGGTGTAGTCCTCGAACTCGATCGTGGTCCGGAACCGGCTCGCCAGACCCGGGTTGGCGTTGATGAAGACCCGCATGGGTTCCGGGTAGCCGGCCACGATCACGACGAGGTCGTCGCGACGGTCCTCCATCTCCTTGACCAGGGTGTCGACCGCCTCCTGCCCGTACTGGTCGCCGAGCGGGCTGCTCCCGGTCAGGCTGTAGGCCTCGTCGATGAACAGCACCCCGCCCGCGGCCGAGGCGACGGCATCGGCGGTCTTCGTCGCCGTCTGGCCGAGGTAGCCGGCCACCAGCTCGGAGCGGTCGACCTCGACGAGCTGGCCCTTCGACAGCAGCCCGAGGGCACGGTAGATGCCGCTGACGAGGCGGGCCACGGTGGTCTTGCCGGTGCCGGGGTTGCCGGTGAAGACGAGGTGCCGGGTGATCGTCGGCTTTCGCAGACCGGCCTCGGCGCGCAGCTTCTCCATGCGCAGCACCGCGACCTGCCGGTGGATCTCCGCCCTTGACCCGCTCGAGGCCGATCAGGCCGTCGAGCTCCGCCATCAGCTCCTCGAGCGTCTTCTCGGGGTGCTCGGCCGGGGTCGCCGTGGTCGCCTGCGGGTCCAGGGATGCCGCTGCTGCGACCGGCTCGGCGGCGTCCGCTGCCGGGCCGGACACCGAGCCGGGCGCCGTGCCCCGTCGACCGGCATCGAGCCCGGGTACGGCGCGCAGCTGCGCCGCCGCGGCGACGGAGGCGTTGCCGATGACCCGCATGGTCGGCTCGCCGAGCTGGCACGCGGCCGAGGCGACCTCGGCGAGGAGCCTGGCGTACTCCTGGGCGTGCGGCGAGCGCTCGGCGGCCAGCGCGCTGAGGGTCGCCGTGGGGGAGTCCCGCCAGCGGCGCCCTCGACTGGCGGCGTCGAAGAAGTCCTGGGTGGAGAGCCGTTCGTCCCGGCGACGCGCACCCAGTCGACTGCCGCGCCGGGGCGCGGACTCGGCGACGGCCGCGGCCATCGACAGGGCCTCCTGTCGAGCCGCTCGCGGGTCCGCGCCGGCCCGGGTGGCCAGCTCGGCCAGGAGGTCCACCGCGTCGGACAGGGTGAGTGTGGCCGGTGGGGGCGCGGTCGAGCCGCCCGGACGGTCGGTCATCACGTCTCCCCGTCCGAGGGTGGCCGCAGCCGCAGCTCGCCGGTGTCTGCGTCGTCTCCGGGGATCCCGCTGAGCTCGTCCCCGTGGTCCTGCCGGCGCTCGTGCCACTGCCCGCGGTGAGCGCGGCCGAGCCCAGGTCCAGTGCGCCACCGGTCGAGGCGACGCCGAACTTCTCGGCGAGGAACCGCCCGTGTGCGACCAACGCCGCAGCGTCGTCACGACAGACCGCGTCGAAGACCTTGTCCATGGTCGAGGCCAGCAGGTCGAGCTGGTCGATGAGCAGCATCAGCGACGACTTGCCACGGTCGACCGGGCGGCTGTCGGCGAACTGCCTGGGCAGGCGGAGGTAACCACCGACCGCCTCCGGCAGGTAGTCGGCCGCGGTCGCCATCACCGAGTAGGCCTGCGGGCTCCCCGCGCCGAGGCTGCCGAGTCGGGGGATCGTGTCGCGGACCACGCGGTCGATGCGACGTACCCGCGAGGCGACGGGGGCCGGCACAGCTCCCTCGGCCACCATCGACTCGACTCGCGTGAGCGACGCGAGCAGGTCTTCGCTGGTCGGCACCCTCGAGACCTCGACCTCGAGGTGATGCTGTTGTCGGCCGCGGCCGAAGATCCGGCCGAGGAGTCCACCCGCCATGGCCTCACGCTCCCGCGGGGCAAGCTGTCAGGTCCTGGGTCACGAGGAGTCGCCGAGGTCCAGCGACCCGTGGGCCACCCGCTGGTCCTGCCGCTCGACGCGGTCGAGGTAGGCCCGGGACTTGGTGACCTCGGTCTCCAGCGTGCCGATCGTGGCGGCCATGCTGTCGAGAGCCTGGACCTTGAAGCTGTCGATCGCGTCCATGGTGGCGTAGATGTTGGAGAAGGCCGCCTGCAGCTGGGGCAGCCCGACCGTGGCCGACGCCGCCTGCTCCTGGATCCGCACCGAGTTGTCGCGGAGCATCTCGCTGGTGCGCTCGATCATCCCGGAGGTGGTGGTGTTCAGGGCCGTGATCTGGTCGAGCACCAGCTTCTGGTTGCCGAGCGCCTGCGCGACGATGACCGCCGTGCGCAGGGCAGAGATCGTGGTCGTGGACGCACGGTCGACGCCCTTGATCAGCTCGATGTTGTTCTTGATGACGATGTCGATGGCCAGGTAGTTCTGGATCGAGACCGCGAGCTGGGTGAGCAGGTCCTGGTGCTTCTGCCGGACGTAGAACAAGACGTCGTCGCGCAGGGCCCGTGCGCGCTCCGGATCCGTCGCCTCCAGGTCGGCGATGCTCGCCGCCAGTCGGGCGTCGAGACGCTCGGCGACGTAGACGTACTGGTTGAGCCGCGCCATCGCGTCCCAGAGCAGCTGCTTCTCGAGGTTCAGCGCGGCGTTGTCCTTGCCGAGCTCGTCCTGTCCCTCGCGGAGCGCGTGCAGGATGCCGTCGAGGTGCTTCTCGGCCGACTGGTACTTGCGGAAGTAGTCGGTCAGCTTGTCGCCGAAGGGCAGCATGCCCAGCAGCTTCTTGGTGCCCGTGGCCTCCTTGGGGTCGAGGTCCTCGACCGTACGGCGCAGCTCGAGCAGCGTGGACCCGACCTTCGACCCCTCGGACAGGCCACCTTCCTGGAGTGCCTTGACCGGGGACTTGAGCAGCCGGTTGGAGGTCTCGGCGGCGGAGCGGATGTCGGTGTCGCCCATCGTGCGCACGTCGGTCGCCTTGGCCGCGAACTCGGGGGACTTCGGCGCCGCCTTGAGCAGTGAGTCGAGGTAGCCGTCGACCTTGGCGTCGAGACCGGGCAGCGCGGCCGCCTCGACCGCAGGAGCCATCTGGGGGGCAGCAGTGGCGGCCACCGGCTGTGGTGGCGCCGGCGCGGTCAGCGTCAGCGATGCTTCGGCGGCCGCAGGAGGCTGCAGCGGTCCGGGCTGTCCATCCATGTCCGTCTCCCTCGAGCATGCACTGGCGCGCGCCCTGTGCGCGCGGCCAAATCTACGCGGTCGAGCAGTCCGAAGGCCTGCTCATCGCGATCAAGGCTGGGGGTGGGGGAACAGCGCCTCGAGGACGACCGAGCAGATCGAGATGACGATCGAGCCCCAGAGCGCCGTCCAGAAGCCGTCGACGTGGAAGCCGAGGTCGAGCTTGTCGGCGATCCAGCTGGTCAGCATCAGCATCAGGGCGTTGATCACGAACAGCACCAGCCCGAGCGTCAGGATGATGAACGGCAGCGACAGCAGCCTCACGATCGGACGCACGAACGACGTGATCAGCCCGAAGATGGCGCCCACGACGAGCAGCGTGACGACCTTGTCGCCGTCGGTGGTGCCGTCGAGCGTGATCCCGTCGAACAGCCAGGTGGCGGCGCCCAGGGCCAGGGCGTTCACCACCAGCCAGATCAGGAACTTCATGCGCAGCAGCGTAGTCAGTACCGCGACTCACGCTCCGCGGCGGCCGACCTCGTCGATCATCGAGTCCTCCGCCTCGGCGAGGTGGGCGGTGAGCTCGTCGGCGGCGGCGTCGAGGTCGCCGCTCTCCATCAGGTCGAGCAGGTGGCTGTGCGAGTGGACCTGCTCGGCGGCGTTGCCCCGCGCGCGGTCGAAGTGGGCGAGCGCCAGCCGCACCTCGGCGTGCAGCCCCTCCACGGCGGAGACCAGGCGCGACGAGCCGGTGAGGCCGGCCAGCGAGCGGTGGATGTCGAGGTGGGCCGCGGTGAACTCCGCGGTGGTGCAGTCGCTCCCGCGCAGCTCGGAGTACGCCGCCAGCGCGCGTCGTACCTCGTCACGGGCCGGCTCGCCGGCCTCGTCCCCAGCGCCGTACGCCCGCCGTCTCGATCACCGTGCGGGCCCGGCAGACGTCGCGGACCTGGTCGGGGTCGAGCCGGCTGACCTGGGTGCCCTTGTTGGGGATCCGGTCGACGAGTCCCTCGGCGACCAGGATCGCCAGCGCCTCGCGGACCGTGGACCGCGAGACGGCCAGGGCGTCGGCCAGCGCCACCTCGCGCAGCGGGGTCCCGGGCCCCAGCTCGCCCTCGAACAGCGAGCGCCGGAGCTCCTCGGCCACCCGCTCCACCGTCGAGACCGGCTGGAGCCCGAGCTCGTGGTTGAGGGCGGCGAACGGTGTGTCCTTCATGACACACCCGATTGTCCGACAATCCTTTGCGTTTCGCACGCCCAGGACGCACACTGGGATTGTCGGACAATCCGACGATCTGTCACACGACACGCACGTGTACGAAACCGCGGCGCAACGGCTCCTCGATAGCAAGGCCGTACGCGTCACCACCGGTCACGAGGAGGCGAATGATGAACGAGGTTCTCGACTGGGGCCGCCACTACCTGATGGTGGAGCCCAACCACTTCCGCGTCGACTACACGATCAACCCGTTCATGCACCTCGACGACCAGCCCGACCCGGTGCGGGCCCGGCACCAGTGGCTCGACGTGGTCGCCGCCATCGAGGCCGCCGGTGGCACCGTCGAGGTGCTGCCGCAGCTGCCCGACGCCCCCGACATGGTCTACGCGATGAACCTCGGCCTGGCCCTCGAGGAGGCCGACGGCGACGCCAGCCGGGTCGTGCTGTCCCACATGCGCTACCCCCAGCGCCGGATGGAGACCCCCGAGGCCGACGGCTGGTTCGCCGAGCACGGCTTCGCGCGACGCTCGATCGGCCGCGACGGGGTCGGCGCCCACTTCGAGGCCGGCGACGCGTTCGCCTGGCGTGGTGAGCTGGTCGTCGGCTACGGCCCGCGCACCGAGGAGCTCGCGCTCAAGCACCTCGCCACCGACCTCGGCGTGAGCGTGCGCGGCATCCGGATCACCCACCCGGGCATGTACCACATGGACATCGGCTTCTGCCCCCTCGACGAGACCCGCGCGATGGTCTGCCCCGCTGCGTACGACGACGCGTCGGCCGCCGCCCTGCTCGACCTCGTGCCCGAGCCGCTCGTGCTCACCGAGGAGGAGGGCCTCGCCTTCTGCGCCAACTCGATCGTCATCGGCCGCACCATCGTGATGCCCGCGTGCACCGACCGGGTGCGCCGGCAGCTCGAGACGTGGGGCTTCGAGGTCGTGGTCGTCGAGGTGGGCGAGTTCCTCAAGGGTGGCGGCGCGATCCGCTGCATGACCAACCCGCTCGACGTACGCCTCGGTCGCGACCTCGCCGAGCGTCACCCGACCTCGGAGGTCCGACGTCGACCCTCGCGCTCTAGCCACCGACTGCAGGGTCCTAGGGTGTGCCGGTGAGCACTCCGCCCCGCCCCCGAGACACGATCGCCTCGATCCCGGCGTACGTCGCCGGCAAGCCGCCGGCGCCGCGTCCGGGCCAGCAGGTCTACAAGCTGTCCTCCAACGAGAACCCGCACCCGCCGCTGCCGGGTGTCGTCGAGGCGGCCGAGGCCGCGGTGGCGCAGATGAACCGCTACCCCGACATGGGCAACAGCGCGCTCTACGCCGCCCTCTCCGAGCGGCTCGGCGTGCCCCAGGAGCGGCTGGCCGCAGGCACCGGCTCGGTGGCGGTGCTCTACCACCTGCTGCAGGCGTTCTGCGATCCCGGCGACGAGGTCGTCTACGCCTGGCGCTCCTTCGAGGCCTACCCGATCGCGGTCTCCGCGACCGGTGCGGTCTCCGTGCAGGTGCCGGTCGACGCCGACGGGCGGCACGACCTCGACGCCATGGCCGCCGCGGTGACCGACCGGACCAAGGTCGTCGTCGTGTGTACGCCGAACAACCCGACCGGGCCGTCGGTGACCGACTCGGAGCTGCGCGCGTTCGTGGCCAAGGTCCCCGACCACGTCCTCGTCGTGGTCGACGAGGCCTACCGCGAGTTCGTCCGCGAGGAGGACCCGGTCGACGGCCTGGCTCTCGCCGCCGAGCACGCCAACGTCGCGGTGATGCGCACCTTCGCCAAGGCCTACGGGCTGGCCGGCTTCCGGGTCGGCTACCTGGTCGCGCACGCGGACGTGGCCGCGCCCGGTCCGCGCCTGCGCGCTGCCCTTCGGCGTCTCCAGCGTGGCGCAGGCGGCGGCCGTCGCCAGCCTCGCCGCCGAGGACGAGCTGCTCGCGTCGGGTGGACGCGATCGTGGGCGAGCGGGAGCGCGTGGTCGCTGCCCTCCAGGAGCAGGGCTGGTCCTTCCCCGTGCCCCAGGGCAACTTCGTCTGGCTGCCGCTGGGCGAGCGGACGCCCGAGCTGGTCGCGCTCGCCGAGGAGGCCGGCATCACCGTCCGCCCGTTCGCCGGTGAGGGTGTGCGGATCACCTTCGGCGAGCCCGAGGCCAACGACATCTTCCTGTCGGTGGCGGAACGGCTCGGCCCCTGAGCCGGCCCCTGCTGATTGAAACCGGTCGCACCCGGGCAGGCTCCTCTCATGGTGCAACGCAACGCGACGTACGTGGAGCAGGGCCAGTCCTTCGAGCGCGACATGGACTACATCGGCGACCGGATCACCCGCGACAGCAGTGACTGGCCGGTCGAGCCGGGGCGCTACCGCCTCGTCGCCGCCAAGGCCTGCCCGTGGGCCAACCGGGCGATCATCGTGCGCCGGCTGCTCGGTCTCGAGGACGTCATCTCGATGGGCCTGTGCGGCCCGGTGCACGACCAGGACAGCTGGACCTTCGACCTCGACCCGCACGGCGTCGACCCGGTGCTCGGCATCGGCCGGCTCCAGGAGGCGTACGTCGCCCGCGTGCCCGGCTACCCGCGCGGCATCACCGTGCCGGCGATCGTCGACGTGCCGAGCGGCCAGGTCGTCACCAACGACTTCCCGTGGATCACCCACGACCTGTTCTTCGAGTGGCGCGACTTCCACCGCCCGGACGCCCCCGACCTCTGGCCGGCCGACTGCCGCGAGGAGATGCAGGACGTGATGGACCGGGTGTTCACCGAGGTGAACAACGGCGTCTACCGCTGCGGGTTCGCCGGCTCGCAGGAGGCGTACGACGAGGCCTACGACCGCCTCTGGTCGACGATGGACTGGCTCGAGGAGCGGCTCGAGGACCGTCGCTACCTGATGGGGTCCGCGATCACCGAGGCCGACGTACGCCTGTTCACGACGCTCGCCCGGTTCGACGCGGTCTACCACGGCCACTTCAAGTGCAACCGCAACAAGCTCACCGAGATGCCGAACCTCTGGGGCTACGCGCGCGACCTCTACCAGACGCCCGGGTTCGGGGAGACGATCGACTTCGAGCAGATCAAGCAGCACTACTACGTCGTGCACAGCGACGTGAACCCGTCGGGCATCGTGCCGAAGGGACCCGACACCGACTCCTGGCTGCAGCTGCACGACCGCGAACGGCTCGGCTGAGCCCCTGCCGGACACCTCCTCGATTAGTTGACTTCTGCGCCCTACTCTTGAGCGGCACCCTCTCGGGCTGGCGACGGGAGGACTGGCATGACCACCACTGCGCAGCACGAGGAACGTGAGAGCAAGGGCCTCCGAGCGGGGGCCATCGGCCTGGTCGGCAGCATCGTCGTCGGCATCGCGTCGACCGCGCCGGCGTACAGCCTGGCCGCCAGCCTCGGCTACGTCGTCATCGTCGAGAACGGCGACGGCATCGTCGGGGTGAAGGCGCCGCTGATCATGGTGCTGGCGTTCATCCCGATGTACTGCATCGCGGTCGCCTACTCCGAGCTGAACAAGGCCGAGCCCGACTGCGGCACCACCTTCACCTGGGCGGCCCGCGCCTTCGGCACCCGCACCGGCTGGCTCGGCGGCTGGGGGATCATCGCCGCCGACGTGATCGTGATGGCCAACCTGTCGCAGATCGCCGGGTCCTACTCGTTCCTCCTCGTCGGCGCCGACAGCCTGGCCGCGAGCACGTTCTGGAGCACGGTCGCCGGGATCATCTGGATCGTCGATCATGACCTACATCTGCTACCGCGGGATCGAGGTCTCGGTGCGGCTGCAGTACGCACTGCTCGGCATCGAGGTGGCGACCCTGGTCGCGTTCGCGTTCTTCGCGCTGGTCAAGGTGTACGCCGGCGACGCGCCCGGCAGCATCAAGCCGTCGCTCGACTGGCTCTCACCCAGCGGCCTGAGCACGACCGCCATCGTGAGCGCCACCCTGATCGCGGTGTTCATCTACTGGGGCTGGGACACCGCCGTCGCGACGAACGAGGAGTCCGACGACCCCGCGACCACGCCGGGCCGGGCGGCGGTGATCTCGACCCTCCTGCTGCTCGCGACCTACGCCCTGGTCTCGGTCGCCACGATCGCCTTCGCCGGCGTGGGCGACAGCGGCATCGGGCTGGGCAACGTGGACAACGCCGACGACGTGTTCGCCGCGATGGGCCACGAGGTCTTCGGCGGCGGAGCCGTCGGCTGGATCATGGTGAACCTGCTGGCGATCTGCGTGCTCACCTCGGCCTCGGCCTCGACGCAGACCACCATCCTGCCGACCGCGCGGACCAGCCTGTCGATGGCGGCGTTCAAGGCGATCCCGGGCCGCTTCGCGCGGATCCACCCCAAGTACCTCACGCCCGAGCGACTCGACCATCTGGATGGGCGCCGTCTCGATCGCGTTCTACGTCGGTCTGACCCTGGTCAGCGAGAACATCCTGGCCGACACCATCGCCGCGGTCGGGCTGATGATCGCCTTCTACTACGGGCTCACCGGCTTCGCGTGCGTGTGGTTCTACCGCAAGACCATGTGGGGCAAGCCGCGCGACGTCCTGATGCAGGGCGTGCTGCCGCTGTTCGGCGGCCTGCTGCTGCTGGCCTTCTTCGTGATCGCCTGCAAGACCTACGGGACCCCGACTACGGCTACACCAGCATCGGCGACGTCGGCGGCGTGTTCCTGATCGGCGTCGGCTCGCTGCTCCTCGGCGTCGTGCTGATGTTCGTCTACCAGGGGATCGCGCCGGCCTACTTCCGCGGCGAGACGCTGCCCAAGCGCCACTCGGGCGACCTGGTCCTGGTCGGCGGTGGCGACAAGCCGGTCGGCGTACGCCTCCCGGACAGCCGCGAGCAGACCGTGATCGCACCCGACCTGTCCAACCTGCCTCCGGGACAGGAGGCCGTCGACCCGGTCACCGGGGAGCGGATCACGAAGGATCCGGACGACGAGGACCAGGCTCCGCGACTGACCGTTGGCTGCTCGCTCAGGCGAGCAACCACTCGGTGACGTTGGCGACGTACCTGGTCGAGCGACGCCCGTGCGGCGCGAGCGCCGGCGCCGTGCGTGCGCAGCTGCGACGAGCCCGACGAACGCGGTGTAGGTCGAGCAGCGCCCGGTCGGCGGCATCGGTGACCCGCATGGCCTTGAACTGCGCCTCGATGTAGCGAAGCCGCTTCGCGGCCGACCCGTTCGAGGGCTGACGCCACGGTCGGCTCGTCGGCGTCGGCGAGCAGCGGCAGTGTCGATGCCGACACGCGGAGACCTCGTCGAAGGCCGACGCGGAACAGCCAGCGCAGACCGTTCGCGGGGGTCGTCGATCGCCGAGGCCGCTCGATGAGCTCATCGGTCGATCGGTGCTCCCACTCGGCAAGGGCCGCCTCGATGAGGCGCGGGCCGGTCCTTGAAGTGCCAGTAGAAGCTGCCCTTCGTCGCCCCGAGGTCCTTGGCCAGCCGCTCGACGGAGACACCCCTGACGCCCACCGAAGCCAGCTCACGCAGGGTCGCGTCGATCCAGTCCTGTCGGCTGAGTCGCCGGCGGTTGGCGGTTGGGCTCATGTCCATACCCTCGAGTATGGAACTTGGTGCCGGAGCATTGACCTTCTGACATACGTAAGCGTATGGTCTTCCATACTCAAGCGTATGGAGGAAGCCATGAGGAAGTACGTCGCACTCATCGGACACGGGCCGCGATCGGCTGGAGGGCAAGAGCGTCTACGAGCAGGGACAACCGGTCCAGGACCACCTGGTGGCGATGCGCCGGCACTACGACGCCGGCGTCCTCGAGCTGGGCGGACCCTTCGACCACAGCGGGTGGCATCGCCGTCCTCAACGTCCCCGACGAGGCGGCCGCCCGCGCCGTGATGGAAGCGGACCCCGCGGTGCGGGCCGGCGTGATCGTCTACGAGCTCAGGGCCCTGCGGCCCGTGTTCGACGCGGTCGCCAACCATCGAGCCGGTGGCGAGGTCGAGGACGTCGCCCGGGTGGCCGCCGGCACCTGAGCCGCTCCCGGGCCCGGGTCCAGCGGGCGAAGCGTCGGCGCTAGCGTGCCAGAGCAGCACGCTCGACGTACGCACGAGCGGAGGGGGCACGATGGCGCAGCAGACATCGCGCCACCTCCCCTTCGCGCCGGCAGCCGCCTTCGTGCTGGTGTGGTCCTCGGGCTACATCGCCGGTCCCTACGGCGTCGAGGCCATGGCGCCGCTCATGCTGGTGGCGGTCCGCTTCGTGCTTGCCGCCCTCGTCGCCTGGGCCCTGGCGCGGGCGCTGCGCGGACCCCTGCGGGTCACCCGCGACGATGCGGTGCGGATCGGCCTCTCGGGCTTCGTGCTCAACGCGGTGCAGTTCGGCGCGATGTACCTCGCCTTCGACGCCGGCCTGGGCGCCACGCTGGCCTCCCTGATGCACTCGCTGAGCCCCGTGCTGACGGCCCTGCTGGCAGCGGCGTTCCTGGGCGAACGGCTCTCGCCGCTCCAGGTCGTCGGCTTCGTCGTCGGTGTCTGCGGCGTCGTGCTGGTGCTCGGGCCCGACGTCGACGAGGCGGGCGGAGCGCTCGGCATCATCTGCGGCGTGGTCAGCGTCCTGGGCCTGAGCGTCGGCACGCTCGGCCAGCGCTGGATCGGCAACGCCCCCGACCCGCTGTGGTCGGCCACCATCCAGTTCGGTGTCGCCGCGCCTCCGCTGCTGGTCCTGGCGCTCGTGGTCGAGGGCACCGACGTCGTGCGCGACCCGGCCGCGGCCGCCGATCGCGATCGTCTACCTCGCGGCCGTGAACTCGATCGTCGGACTCGGCCTGCTCGGGATCCTGGTCCGGGCCCGGGGCGCCGGAGCGGCCGCCAGCGTGTTCTTCCTGATGCCGCCGGTGACCGCCGTGCTCGCCTGGCTGCTGCTCGGCGAGACGCTCAACCTGCGCGAGGTCGCGGGGCTGGTGATCACCGTCGTCGGTGTCGCGGCGGCCACCCGCAGCGCGCCGGTGGACGACTTCGAGCCCGTGGCGCCCGAGCGAGATCCGGACTGAAGCGTTCCGTTACGGTGCAGGAATAACCGGGCGCGAGCCGGGGTACGGGAATTGTCGGTACCCATCTCTGGGAGGACGACATGGAACCGACGAGCGACCCGCAGCTGCGCGAGAAGCGGGTGTACGACGAAGACCGCGCCCGGGACGATTCGGGGGAGCCAACCTGGGCGCGGCCTTCTTCGGCTGGCTGGTGGCGGTCGGCATGACGGCCCTGCTCACCGGGATCCTGGCCGTGGTGGCCACGGCCATCGGCTACTCGAAGGAGCATCACCCAGTCCGACGCCCAGCGGGAGGCCGGAACGGTCACGCTCGTCACGGCCGCTCGTGCTGCTGGCCGTGCTGCTGGTCTCCTACTACGCGGGCGGGTACGTCGCCGGCCGGATGTCGCGCTTCGACGGCGGACGTCAGGGCGTGGCGATGTGGTTCGTCGGGCTGCTGGTCACGATCGTGGCCGCCGCGCTCGGCTGGGTCGCCGGAGACCAGTACAACCTGTTCGACCGGGTCGACGTCCCGCGCATCCCGATCCCCAGCGACGACGTCACGCTCGGCGGCATCGTGACCGGTGTCCTCGTGCTGCTGGGCACCCTGCTGGCCGCGATCCTGGGCGGAATCGTGGGCCGCCGCTACCACGACGCGGGTGGACCAAGCCGCCTTCTGAGCAACCTTCTGAGCTGCGCTTCGGGGGAGGCCGAGCACCGGCAGAAACTGTCGGTGCTCGGCCCTAGCGTTGACCCATGATGGCCTCGACGACCACCCACTCGGGACGCACAGATCCGTCTTCATCGAGGGCTACCAGGTGCGCCCGGGGCTCCGGATCCCGTGGGACTCCAACCACGAGCGGCTCTCGTTCTCGTTCTTCGCGGTCTGCGACGACACCGTGCCGTTGCAGTGGCACGGTGAGGTCGTCTTCGCCGGTCAGGTGCTCCACCGCACCGATTCCTACGACTCCCACCACCTCGCCGGCCGGGCGGCCGAGCGGGCGCTGGTCGAGCGTGCTGGTGACCCTCTTCTCCGGCTGACAAACCGGGCATTCGGTGGTCACTCGATTCGTCGCGGTGAGCCCTCGTCCGCTACCTTTTCCGGTGAGCCCTGTGGCGCGTGTCACAGGGTGCTTCGACCACCATCGGGTCTCCCGGTCGCGCCACCCCTGCGATCGGTGGGCCCGCTGCATGCCACGCGACGCGGAGACCCCGCACTCGCCCGGACACAGGAGTGTTGATGCCCGATTTCGGTCCTGACCTCGTCGAGGTCTTCGGCCCCTCGCAAGCCGACGGCGGCCCCGAGCTGATCCAGCTGCTGACTCCCGAGGGCGAGCGGGTGCACCACCCCGAGTTCGACCTCGACTTCAGCGCCGAGCAGCTGCGCGGTTTCTACCGCGACATGGTGCTCACCCGGCGCATCGACACCGAGGCCACCGCGCTCCAGCGCCACGGCGAGCTCGGCATCTGGGCGCAGCTCCTCGGCCAGGAGGCGGCCCAGATCGGCGCCGGCCGCGCCCTGCGTCCCCAGGACTACGTCTTCCCGACCTACCGCGAGCACGGCGTCGCCTACTGCCGCGGCGTCGACCCGCTCAACCTGCTCGGGCTCTTCCGCGGGGTCGACCACGGCGCCTGGGACCCGAAGGACTTCAACTTCGGCCTCTACACGATCGTGATCGGCGCCCAGGCGCTGCACGCGACCGGCTACGCCATGGGCATCCAGCGCGACGGTGCCGTCGGCACCGGTGACCCCGACCGCGACGCGGCGGTGATCGCGCACTTCGGCGACGGCGCCAGCAGCCAGGGCGACGTCAACGAGGCGTTCATCTTCGCCGCTTCCTACAACGCACCCGTCGTGTTCTTCTGCCAGAACAACCAGTGGGCCATCTCCGAGCCGATCGAGCGCCAGACCCGGATCCCGCTCTACCAGCGCGCGCTCGGCTTCGGGTTCCCCGGTGTCCGGGTCGACGGCAACGACGTGCTCGCGACGTACGCCGTGACGCAGGCGGCCCTCCAGCGGGCCCGCGACGGCAGCGGCCCGACGCTCGTGGAGGCCTACACCTACCGGATGGGCGCCCACACCACGACCGACGACCCCACCCGCTACCGCCTCTCCGACGACGTGGAGCACTGGAAGCTGAAGGACCCGATCGCGCGGCTGGAGGTCTACCTGCGCCGCAACGGCCTGGTCGACGACGGGTTCGTCGAGACGGTGGCCGAGGAGGCCAACGACCTCGGGCACCACCTGCGCGAGGGCGTCAAGGCGCTGCCCGACCCGAAGCCGATGGACATGTTCGACCACGTCTACGCCGAGGAGACCGAGGAGCTGCGTCGTCAGCGCGAGGGCTACGCGGCGTACCTCGAGACGTTCGAGGGGGCTCACTGAGATGGCCAACGACCCAGAAGATCACCCTGGCCAAGGGCCTCAACATGGGCCTGCGCAAGGCGATGGAGGACGACCCGAAGGTCCTCATCATGGGCGAGGACGTCGGCAAGCTCGGCGGCGTCTTCCGGATCACCGACGGCCTGCAGAAGGACTTCGGCGAGGACCGCGTCATCGACTCCCCGCTCGCCGAGTCCGGCATCGTCGGCACGGCCGTGGGCCTCGCGCTGCGCGGCTACCGGCCGGTGGTGCGAGATCCAGTTCGACGGCTTCGTCTACCCGGCGTACGACCAGATCGTCTGCCAGGTCGCGAAGATGCACTACCGCTCCAAGGGCCGCTCGAAGATGCCGATGGTCATCCGGATCCCGTTCGGTGGCGGCATCGGCGCGGTCGAGCACCACTCCGAGAGCCCGGAGGCGCAGTTCGCGCACACCCCCGGCCTGAAGGTGGTGGCCTGCTCGAACCCGATCGACGGCTACTGGATGATCCAGCAGGCGATCGCCTCCGACGACCCGGTGATCTTCCTGGAGCCCAAGCGCCAGTACCACGCCGACAAGGCCGACCTCGACGACTCCGAGACCCCCGAGCCGCTGTTCACCAGCCGGGTCGTGCGCCGCGGCACCGACGCGACCGTGCTCGCCTACGGCCCGACGGTGAAGACCGCGATGAAGGCGGCCGAGGCCGCGGCGACCGAGGGCACCTCGCTGGAGGTGATCGACCTGCGCACGCTGAGCCCGCTCGACATGGGGCCGGTCTTCGAGTCCGTACGCCGCACCGGCCGCGCGATCGTCACCCACGAGGCCCACGTCAACCTCGGCATGGGCTCCGAGGTCTCCGCCCGGATCCAGGAGGAGTGCTTCTACTCGCTGGAGTCCCCGGTGCTGCGGGTCGGCGGGTTCGACACCCCCTACCCGGCCTCCCGCATCGAGGAGGACTACCTGCCCGACCTCGACCGGCTGCTCGACGCCGTCGACCGATCGCTCGAGTTCTGAGAGGAATCCTGGTGGCTGACTACCTGCTCCCGGACGTCGGAGAGGGCCTGACCGAGGCCGAGATCGTGGCCTGGCGGGTCAAGGAGGGCGACACCGTCCAGATCAACGACATCGTGGTCGAGATCGAGACCGCCAAGTCGCTGGTCGAGCTGCCCTCGCCGTACGCCGGCATGGTGACCGCGCTGCTCGTGCCCGAGGGCGAGACCGTCCCCGTCGGCACCCCGATCATCTCGATCGGCGACCCCTCCGAGAAGCCGGCCGACGCGCCGGCTCCCGAGGCGCCGGCGGCCCGCGACATCGGCGAGATCGACCTCTCCAACCCCGCCGCCTCCGGTGGCGGCGAGGGCGAGAGCCTGGTCGGCCGCAACAAGGCCGACCGCGGACCGGTCCGCCGGCCGCGCAAGGGCTCCGCGTCGCCCGCGACCGAGGCCGCCGCCGCGACGCAGATGCAGGTGCAGGGCGCCTTCGCCCCGGGCGGCGCCCAGTCGCAGGCCGTCGTCGAGTCCGACGAGCCGGCCGTGCCGGCGCACGCCGTCGACCGAGGACGCCGCGCCGTCGAGCCGGTGCACGCCGCTGGCCAAGCCGCCGGTGCGCAAGCTGGCCAAGGACCTCGGCGTCGACCTGGCCACGGTCACCGCGCACCGGGCCCAACGGGCTCGATCACGCCGCGACGACGTGCAGGCGGCCGTCGGCTCCAGCCCGGACGTCATACGAACCGGCGGCCGCGGCGGCCACGATCGTGATGACGCTGGGCGGAGCGCGAGCGCCGCGAGCCGATCAAGGGCGTGCGCAAGATGATGGGCCAGGCGATGGTCGACTCGGCCTTCACCGCGCCCCACGTCACCGAGTGGGTCACCGTCGACGTCACCCGCACGATGGAGTTCGTCGACCGGCTCAAGACCCGCCGCGAGTTCAAGGACGTCAAGGTCTCGCCGCTGCTGGTGCTGGCCCGGGCGTGCATGCTCGCGATGCGGCGTACGCCGGAGATCAACTCGTTCTGGGACGAGCAGGCGCAGGAGATCGTCTTCAAGGGCTACGTCAACCTCGGCATCGCCGCGGCCACACCGCGCGGGCTCGTCGTACCCAACGTCAAGGACGCCGAGCAGCTCTCCCTGCTCGACCTCGCCGCGGCGCTCAACCAGCTCGCCGCCACGGCGCGCGAGGGCAAGACCCAGCCGGCCGAGATGAGCGGCGGGACCTTCACGATCACCAACGTCGGCGTCTTCGGCGTCGACGCCGGCACGCCGATCATCAACCCGGGCGAGTCCGCGATCCTGTGCTTCGGCGCGGTCAAGAAGCAGCCCTGGGTGGTCGGACGACGAGATCGTGGTCCGCCAGGTGACCCAGCTGGCGCTGTCCTTCGACCACCGCCACGTCGACGGCGAGAAGGGCTCGCGCTTCCTCTCCGACGTCGCCGCGATCATGGAGGACCCGGCGGCCGCGCTGCTGTTCTGACGCGACCCTCGCCGATCGGACCGCTCACCGGTCGAGACCGGGGGCGCGTCAGGGGGATGCCTGACGCGCGCGGCGGGTCGCGCGGATAGCCTGCAGTCATGGTGAAACCAGGGCGGGTCCTCGCCGATCCCGCGCGTGAGCGCATCGGCACGCCCGCAACGATCGTCACCTTCGTCCGGACGGCCGCCTCGGTGGCGCTCGCGGCGTCGCCGCGAGCCAGGGCAGCAAGACGCTGCTGGTCGTCGCGCTGCTCGTGCACTGGGTCGGGGACTCCCTCGACGGCCAGATGGCGCGGATGTTCGACTGCGAGACCCGCACCGGCGCCGTCCTCGACATCCTGAGCGACCGGCTCTGCGCGGCGGCCTTCTACATCGGGCTGGCCTGGCTCGAGCCGCACCTCGCGCCGGCGATCTTCGTCTACCTCGCCGAGTTCATGGTGGTCGACGGCTTCCTGTCGATCTGCTTCCTGGCCTGGCCGATCACCAGCCCCAACTACTTCTACGTGATCGACCGCCGGCTGTGGCTGCTGAACTGGTCCCACCCCGGCAAGGCCGTCAACTCCGGCCTGTTCGCGATCCTGCTGCTCGTCACCGGCTGGATGTGGGTCGGCCTCGCCATCGCCGTGGTCCTGCTCGTGCACAAGTCCATCTCGCTGAAGCGGCTGATGGACCTCGGGATGCCGCTCTCCGGCGCCCCGCTGCCGCACCTCGTCGAGGCCGAGGAGCGGTTCGGGATGGACCTCGGATCGCGTTCCTTCACCGGAGCGGCGGACCCGGTCCACCACCCGTGAAGCTGGTCCTCACCACGTTCGTCGTGGCGCTTCGGCTCTGCCGTCATCCCGTTCATCAACATCGAGGCCTACCTCGCCGCCGTCGGCGCGGCCATCCAGGACGTCGGCGTCTGGTGGGTGGCCGGCGCGGCCGCGGTCGGCCAGACCGCGGGGAAGGTGGCGCTGTACTACGCCGCCGACTGGGCCATGCGGCTGCCGTGGATCAAGCGCAAGATGGCGACGCCGAAGTGGAAGGAGTCCTACGAGCGCTGGTCGAAGCGGGTCCACGAGCGGCCCAACGAGACCGCCGCTCCTGCTGTTCGCCTCCGCCTCGCTCGGCTTCCCCCCGCTCTACGTGATGGCCGTGCTCGCCGGCCAGCTCCGCGTCAACATCAGCCTGTTCGTCAGCACCTGCCTGATCGGGCGCTACCTCCGGTTCCTGGTGATCCTCGGTGCGGCGGACTGGTTCATCCACCTGTTCTGAGGGGCCAGTTTCACACGGGATGTGAAACTGACGCTGCGTACAAACTTTCGTCGCTCGTGCCAGTTTCACTACGCATGTGAAACCTCAGCCGCCGTCCTTGAACCGCACCAGCCCCGCCATCGTGGGCATGTACGCCGCGCCGTCCGGGCCGAGGTAGATCGAGGCGTAGTGGTTGTTCCACTGGATGCCGTTGCCGGTGCGCTGGAGCCACCTGGTCCTGCCGGAGCGGACGTCGATCGCGGTGAAGTACCAGCTGTCGTCGAGCGGGGTCGACGCCTTCTTGGAGTAGACGTAGACCAGCCCGTTGCCCGAGCGAGACCTTCGGCACCGAGGTCGGCGCGGTGACGGTGCTGGTCCAGACGACGCGGCACTTGCCGTTCTCGATCAGCGACCCGGGCGATGCCCGGCGTCGTCGTCCTGCCCGAGCAGGGTGGACTGCGGTCCCTCGTAGCCGTAGTTGTTCTCCACGATCACCGAGTGCCCCGCCGCGACGAGGCTGTTCTCGGTGGCCGAGGCGCCGGCGGCGAAGACCGGTGCCTTGCAGAGCAGTCGGTTCCTGGCGTTGCCGTCGCGCTTGTAGAACAGCACGTTCATCCGCGGCTCGGCGTTGTCGGTGATCGCGACGAGGTCCTTGCCGATCAGCGTGGGCGTCGTACCCGATCCCTGCGAGAGCTGGCCGGGCTTCTGCCGCGTGCCCCGGTCGTACGCCGCTGCCCAGCGCACCTGCGGCATCCCCGGACCTGTCGGCCACCAGGGTCAGCAGCCGGTGGTCGGTCACGACGTAGACGGCGCCGGTCTCGTCGGCGGCCAGCGAGTTGAAGATCGCCTCGCCGGGGAAGGTGCGCAGCTTCGAGGCCCCGGTCGCCTGGTCGATGGTGCCGACCCGGCCGCCCTTGGTGGCGAAGAAGATCCGGCCCTTCCAGTCGGGCATGGTCGCGATCATGCAGTCGCCCTCGGGGATCGCCGGCGCGTAGGTGCGGGTGTGCTCGAGCGCGCTCGCGCCGATGGTCACCTCCCAGAGCTGGTTGCCGGTGGTCAGCACGTAGGCGCGGTTGTGCTTGTCGAGGTAGAAGTAGGTGCCGCCGCACAGGTCGCTGAGCGGGTTCGCGCCCGAGGTCAGGTCACGGGAGGGCATGTCGAGGGAGGCGATCTGCTCCAGCGTGGTCGGGTCGATCAGCCGCATCGTGAAGCCCTGCGCCCCGCCGCACAGCCCGACGATCCGCTTCTTCGCGTCGAAGCCCATCGTGGCGCACTCGGAGATCCCGTAGCTGGCCGAGCGCACCTGCAGGTTGCGACCGAGCGGCCCGCTGACCGTGTAGGCGTCCGAGGCGTAGGCGTCGTTGTGCATCGAGTTGGTGCCGTTGGCCGCCATGTAGGGGTGGTTCGGGATCGGCGGGGTGCGTGATGCGGCTGCTTCGTGGCCGGCGTACCCGTGAAGGACTCGCTGAGCAGGTCCGTGGGCAGCGGGCGGGATCGGCAGCGCGGGTCGGCCGACACCGCGGTCGGCACGAGCAGTGCGGCGGCCGCCGCCAATGTCGACAGGACCACTCGAGTTCTGGGCATGCCCGGTCAACGACCCGCGCGCAGCCGGGGTTACCTCTTGCCCTACTTCTTGCGCAGCGCCTTGACCTTCGTCACCGCGCTGGAGACGGCGTCCATCGCGCCGAGCACGATCCTGGGCACGTCCATGCCCTCGGGCTTCATCGGGTGCAGCAGCGCGTCGGTGCCGCCGTCGGCGAAGACGACCGAGCCGACCAGCAGGCTGGCCTCGTCGGAGAGCAGGAAGGCGACCAGGGCCGCGACCTCCTCCGGGCGTCCGGGCCGGTTCGAGCGCAGTCGGGTAGGCGTCGGCGAAGACCCCGAGCTTCGGGTCCGCGCGCAGCTGCTCGGTCATCGGCGTCGCGATCAGGCCCGGCGCGACCGCGTTGATCCGGATGCCGGCCCCGGCCCACTCGGGCTTGATCCCCTCGCGGCGCGCCCAGTAGGCCAGGGCGGCCTTGGTCGCGGGATAGATCTGGACGGCGTCCTCGGTCGAGGCCAGCCGCCGGGCCTTCTCCTCGTCGTCGACCAGGCAGGCGGCGGTGACCTCGGCGCTCCACCCGGGCTGGCAGGTGACCGAGTTGGAGCTGACCAGCACCACGCTCGACGCCCTCGCCGAGCAGCGGCCGCAGCCCGGTGACCAGCGCGATCGCGCCGAAGTAGTTCAGCGAGACCACCAGCTGGGGGTCGGTCGTCGGTCAGGCCGGCCACGCCGGCGCACGGGACGACGCCGTCCACGTGGTCGGTGAGCTCGCCGATGCCGGCGACGGCCGCCTCGCGCCCGGACGCGGTGGCGAGGTCGCCGATCACCTCGGCGTCGCGCAGGTCGACCCCGATCACGGTGTGCCCGTCGCCGCGGAGACGCGCGGTGATCGCGGCGCCGATGCCCGAGGCGGAGCCGCTGACGACGTACGTGCTCATCGGCGGCTCATGTCGTGGCGTGGAGCTTGGCGCCCATCCGGCCGATGAACTGCGTCGACCTCGTCGGCGCCCTTGTCGGGCAGGCCGAACATCACCTCGTCGACGCCGAGCTCGGCCCAGCGCTCGAGCTGGCCGGGCTCGAGCCGGCTGGTCAGGAGTACGACGATCCGCGGGCTGCCCTCGCGACCCTTGGCCGCCCAGGCCTCGTTGAGCGCCGCGACCCGCTGCTCGATGTCGGTCTCGATCGGGGTGGTGATCCAGCCGTCGGCGTTGGCGACGATCCAGTCGAAGTTCTTCGGGGTGCCGCCGGCGCCGACCAGGATCGGGATGCGCGGCTGCTGGATCGGCTTGGGGAAGGCCCAGCTCGGCTTGAGGTGCGCGAACTCCCCGTCGTACGACGCGACCTCCTGGGTCCAGAGCTCACCCATCAGCTCGAGGTACTCGCGCAGCACGGTGCGGCGCTTCTTGCCGGGGACGCCGTGGTCCTCGAGCTCCTCGACGTTCCAGCCGAACCCGACGCCGAGCGTCACCCGTCCGCCGGAGAGGTGGTCGAGGGTGGCCAGCGTCTTGGCCAGCGTGATCGGGTCGTGCTCCATCGGCAGCGCGACCGCGGTGCCGAGCCGGATCGTCTTCGTGACCGCCGCTGCGGTCGCCAGCGCGATCCACGGGTCGAGGATCCGCAGGTAGCGGTCGTCCGGCAGCTCCCCACCGGTGCCCGGGTGCGCGGAGTCGCGGCTGGTCGGGATGTGCGAGTGCTCCGGGACGTAGAACGCGTGGAAGCCGGCGTCCTCGGCGGCCCTGGCCGCATCAGCCGGGGTGATGCCCCGGTCGCTCGTGAACAGCACCACGGAGAGATCCATGGAGACATTCAAACTGAAACACGTTCTAGTGTCGAGCGGGTGTTCAGTCCCGGGTGGCGTGCCAGTCGTCGAGCAGGTCCTGCTCCTCGGCCCGGCTCAGGCCCGTGCGCGGGGCGTCGGGGTTGGCCCGCAGCCAGGCGAGGGTGTCCGCGGCGGTCTCGCCGATGGGCCGGGTGGTGAGGCCGGCCTCCAAGGCCGCGCTGACGTCGTGCGAGGTCATCCCGCGGGCGTCGTCGGGCAGCCACAGCGGCAGCGATCGCGGCCCGGCCCAGTAGGTCACCTCGCGCTCGTGCAGGAAGTCGGCCGGCGCCCACACGACCGTGGCGTGGCCGCCGACGGCCTCGGTCACCTGGTCGACCAGGTCGCCGAGCCGGGTCACGGGACCGGTGGCGTCGTACACCCCGGTGAGCTGCTTCTCGGCGCCGGTGACGATCCACGCCGCCAGGTCGCGTACGTCGATCGCCTGGGTGTCGCGGTCGGGCGACTCGGGCGCCAGCACCTCGCCGTTCTCGGCCAGCCGGTCGGGCCAGTAGGTGAACCGGCCGCTCGGGTCGCCGGGCCCGATGATCAGTCCCGGCCGGATGATCGAGTGCCTCGCGGGCACGCGCCTGCACGTCCTGCTCGCAGGCCACCTTGGCCGACCCGTAGGCCTCGGCGGAGTCCTGCTCGACGTCCTCGGTGATCGCCGGCAGCAGCGGCAGCGTCTCGGGAGTGCCGCCGGGGGTGGCGTGGTCGGCGTACACGCTGATCGTCGAGACGAACGTCCAGTGCGCGTCGGCCAGGTGGTCGAGCGCGTCGGCGACCCAGCTCGGGGTGCGGGCCACGTCGACGACCGCGTCCCACTCGCCGGCCAGGGCGGACCAGTCGGGGTCGGCCCGGTCGAGGTGGACGTGCGTGGCGCCGTCGGGCACCGGGCCGGACTCGCCGCGTGCCGCGCAGGTGACGTCGTGGCCACGGGCGACGGCGTCGGCCGCCACCGCGTGGGAGAGGAACATGGTGCCGCCGAGGACGAGCAGTTTCATGGGTCCAACCTGCTCCGGATCCGCGGGCAGGACAAGCACTGTTCGCCGCTGGCGAAGGCGCCGTAGCCTTGCGCCTCGTGAGAAGACTCCTGGCAGTGCTGGCCGCCCTGACCGTGATCGCGGCCTCCCTGCTGCTGGCTGCGCCGGCGGATTCCGCCACCCCGCCGTGGCGAGCGACGATCACCTTCGACAAGAACTGGAAGAACCAGTTCGACTCCCGGCTGATCTGGCGGCTCTACCAGCGCCAGACCGGCGGCGCCTGGAAGCTGGTCTCCTCGAAGACGTGGCGAGCCGGCTCGGGACTGCCGGGGAAGATCGGGCGCAACTCGTGCGCGACGTCGAGGGGCTGGCTGCCCAACGGGACCTACCGGGTGCGGCAGCACAACGACTACCACGGCAACGTGATCAAGGGCCGTGCGTTCCGGCTCGACGACAAGGCCTGCCCGAACGGCAAGGTGCGCCACCAGCTGTTCATCCACACCGAGCAGGGCGCGGGCAGCCGCCAGTGCGCGAACAGGAAGGGCGACCAGCCGTGCCGCTGGGAGTGGCCCCAGGTCAACGACTACAAGTCCTTCGGCTGCATCAAGATGTCGCCCGGTGACCTGGCCGAGCTCGTGCAGCTCTACCACCGCCACTTCGGGGCCGGGGTGCGCTACCCCAAGGCGCGCGTGGTGCTGCGCGTCGTCACCTGAGCGGATTGCGCACAGCGCCGACCGAGGACATCCGGTCGGTGGGTGAGCACCCGTGTCGCGCCGATGGTCACCGCTTGATGGAGCTGGGCCGCGGTGTCCACCCCTCGCACGGACACCGCGTAGCCCCGCTCCGCGGCTGCGTGGACGTACGCCGCATCGGCGGCGCGAAGGTCGACGTGCACGACGTCGAGCCACTCTGGAAGTCTCGCCAGCACCGGCCGATCGGTGGCGGACAGGGTGATCAGGCCCGTCGGCAGCCGGGGGTCGATGCTGTGGATCCGGCGCAGGGTGCTCAACCGTGAGGACGTGTAGAGGACCCGCTCGTACGCCGACGGGCTGTCCCGCACCTCTGTCTCGATCATGTGGCGCAGCATCCGGTCGCTGAACAGTCGACCGAGCTTGATCTCCTGCTGTCGATGGCCGCCGACCCTCTCCACGGCAGCGACGACAGTGTCGAAGGTCGGAACGCGTGCCCCTCCCGCTTCCCGAAGCCGGGCTATCGCGGTCCAGGTGTGCCGGTCGATCCGGCCGGACCCGTTGGTCATCCGGTCCAGTGTCCTGTCGTGGTGCGTGACGATCTTCCCGTCGGCGGTGGGCCAGTAGTCGGCCTCGATGCCGTCCGCCCCCAGGGCCAACGCCTCGACGAACGCAGGAACGGTGTTCTCCGAGAAGGCGTGTCCCTGGATCGTCCGGGTGCCGGACCCGGTACCGCGGTGTGCCGTGACGAGAACGCGGTCGCGGTCGCAGGGCTGGGTGGTGGCAGGGCTCGTCGCCAGGGAGGCACCAGCGTTGTCGAGCCCGGTTCCCCTCATCGACGCCGCCACCGTGCCGACGACCCCGACCACCAGCAGCATCCCGCCGAGCCGTCGCCGGGCCGATCGGGTCAGTGGGTGGAGTCGCGACATGCTTGCACGCTGTCGCCGGTCGGGCCCCGCGACATGAGCCGGCGAACCTCTCTGGCACGGGAGGGTTGGGGAGGCCGTGGGCTCGCGGTCCCGAGGAGGTGCGGCAGGGCCCGGGTGGCTCGGGAAGAAACGGCAGTCGAGTCCCGGAGGCTAGTGCCGGGCGAGACCGTTCCGGCACGATGAAGGGATGCTCCGCACCCGGAGGCTGGCCGTGATCGCGCTCGCCTGGGCGACGCCGGTCGTCTGGGTCCTGGTGGCCGTCTTCTCGGGTCCGTCCGACGGCACCGACATCTCGCCCCCGACCGCCTTCGTGGGCGACGCGCGGTGGGGTGAGTCCGTCACGGTCGTCCGGGCGTACGGCGAGACCCCGCTGCGTCAGGGTGACCTGGTCCTCTCGATCGACGGTCGCAGCATGGAGGAGTGGATCGACCGCGGTGGGGGTCCCGAGCGCGCAGTCGGCGACGACGTGACCTATCGGGTACGACGCTCGGCGCAAGGTCTCGACCGGATCCTCGACGTGGACGTCCAGCTGGTCAGGTATCCGCTCGGTCCAGCCGTCTCCGAGAGCCTCCCCATCGTGGTCCTCCTGCTCGGGCTGCTCGTGTCCGGGTCGTTCCTCTTCTGGTTCCGTCCGCGTGAAGCCGACGTGTCGTGCTGCCCTCGTCCTGGGCGCGACCGTGCCCCTGGGCTTGACGGCCTACCCACTCGGCCTCGGCGCGATCGACCTCGCGGGTTCGCGCGGGGTCTGGCCGCACCTCATCGGCGAGATCCTGCTCACGGTCGCGATCGGCGCGATGTTGCTGGCGGCCCTGACCTTTCCGTGGACGCGCGCTGGCTCCGGGCACACCCGCTCGCCTGGGTGGTCCCGTTCGCCGTTCCCTTCGCGAGCTATCTGGTGTGGGCCGCCGTCTACGCCGTCCACCTGGAGCCCGATGCCGCCCGGCTCCAGGCCCTGATCATGGTCGCGACCCCCGCGCTGCTGGTCGCGGTGCCGCTGATCATCGCGGTCGAGGTTCACGGCTACACCCGGGCGCGCTCGCGGGAGGACCGCATCGCCCTGGCTCTGGTGCTCGCCGGGACGCTCTGGGCCGTGCTGGTGCGCGTGCTCCTCGGCGACGTGTCCGCAGCTGCGAGCCGGCCGAGCCGCTCGTGCCGTGGGAGCTCCAGGCCCTGCTCCTGCATGCCCGCGCTCCTGCTCTGGCTGGTCGCTGCGGTGCTGCGCTACCGGCTGCAGGAGGTCGACGGGGTGCTGCGCCGCTCGCTGCTCCAGGTGGTCGTGGCCGTCCTTGATCGGCACCGTCTTCCTCGCCGTCGCCGCCGCCGTCGATCTCGCCTCCGACAGCTCGTTCTGGTCGGTCGTCGCCGGCGGGCTGGTCGCCCTGGCCCTGGTGCCCCTGGCCCTCGGCCTGCGTCGCTCCGTCAGCCAGTTCGTGTACGGCGACCGCGACTTCCCCTACCGGGTCGTCTCCGACCTGCGCAGGCTCGACCCGCGCACCAGCCCGACCGAGGCGCTTGCACGACATGCTCACCCTGCTCTCGCGCCGGCTGCGGCTCTCCTACGCCTCGATCGAGGTCTTCGCCTCGGCGCCCGACGACCGGATCGCGACCTCCATCGGTGAGCCGCGCGGCCAGCCGACGGCGGTCGCTGCTCGAGGTCGGCGGCCACCAGCTGGGCCAGCTCCAGCTCGAGGTGATGTCGACGCGCGAGTCCTTCGGACCGCGTGACCGGCGCCTGCTCGAGGACATCGGCGGACAGGTCGGAGCGATGGTCCAGGCCGTCACCGCCAACCGTGAGCTGCAGCGCTCGCGTGAGCGCCTGGTCGGTGCCCGCGAGGAGGAGCGCCGTCGGGTCCGACGCGACCTGCACGACGGGCTGGGTCCGTCCCTCGCCACCATGGCCATGAAGCTGGAGACCGCCCACGACCTCATCGCCGCCGACCCTGAAGGAGCCGAGCGCCTGGTCGGCCAGCTCTACGAACAGACCCGCTCCGACATCGCCGAGATCCGCCGGCTCGTGGAGGGCTGCGGCCTCCGGCCCTCGACCAGCTGGGCCTGGTGTCAGCACTCCGCCAACGCGCGTCCGACCACAACCGGACCGCCGGCATGGCCCTGGGTGCCACGCCCATGCGCTGGCTCGTCCAGGCCGGCGACGACGTCGAGCCGCTGCCGGCCGCGGTCGAGGTGGCGGCGTACCGGATCGTCCTGGAGTCCGTCAACAACGCTCTGCGGCACGGCCACGCGAGCGCCTGCACCGTCAGCCTGCGCCGTCACTCCGGCACCCTGGAGGTCGAGGTCCGCGACGACGGCGTCGGACTCGACGGCGTCGGGACCGGGGTCTGGGACTCGAGTCGATGCAGGAGCGCGCCGAGGAGCTCGGGGGCACGTGCACGGTGTCCTCCGACCCCCGGCACGGGACCCGGATCCTTGCGATCCTGCCACTCACCGATTGGACCGACGACAGAGCGCGAGGTCGTGATGGAACAGCTACGGATCATGGTCGTGGACGACCACGAGGAGTTCCGGCACGGGCTCGAGGCCCTGCTGGCGAGCAACGACGCGACCGAGGTCGTGGGTGCCGCGGACAACGGGGCCGACGCCGTGCGGACCGCCCTCGAGCTCCAGCCCGACGTCGTGCTGATGGACCTGCACATGCCGAAGCTCAACGGGATCGAGGCGACGGAGCAGATCGTGCGGTCCTCACCGCACATCGGCGTCCTCGTCCTGACGATGATGGAGGACGACGAGTCGGTCTTCGCGGCGATCCGCGCGGGAGCCCGGGGGTACCTGCTCAAGGGCGCCCGGCGCAGCGAGATCCTGCGCTCCATCGAGGCCGTCGGCGCGGGGGAGGTCATCTTCGGGCCCGCCATCGCGGAGCGGGTCACGACGTACTTCCGTGGCGTGCAGGCCCCGGCCGCGCCGGAGCTGTTCCCCGAGCTCACCGAACGCGAGCGTCACGTGCTGCGCCTGATCGCCCTGGGCCGCGACAACGCCGAGATCGCCCGCGAGCTCCATCTCTCGGTCAAGACGATCCGCAACCACTCGAGCAACATCTTCGCCAAGCTCCACGTCGCCCACCGGGCGCAGGCGATCGTCCTGGCCCGGGAGGCCGGGCTCCAGTGACGTGCGGCGCGCTCAGCCCCGGCAGTGCCGCTCGAGGTGGGCGTCGTCGCGCGTGTCGTCAGCGAGCCGTCGTGCCTGGGCGCTGTCGACGTAGATGATGCTGTTGCCCTTCCGGCCCCGTGCCGGGCGTCCCGCTGAGGACGCAGGTGCTCACTGCCGTCGAGGTCGACTCTGCGCCACTGCCTGCGTCAGTCGGTAGAGCTCGGCGGCGCCGAGGTTGGTGTCCAGGATGCCCAGCGCGCGCAGGACCGAGGCCTCGACGAAGCCGACATCGTCCTGGTGGGCGCCAGCTGGCGGACGACGCCGCGCATCATCTCCTGGTGGTTCGCGGACCGGTCGAAGTCGCCACGCGCGAGCGGGTAGCGGGCCCGGGCGTACCCGACAGCCGCCGCGCCGTCGAGCTCGACTGCGGCCCCGGGGGATCGTCCAGGTCGGCCTCGGGCACGTCGATGTCCGCGGGACCGTGATCTCCTCGGGACGTCGATCTCGATGCCACCGACCGCGTCGACGAGGTCGGCCAGGCCCTCGGTACCGATCGTGACCACGTAGTCGGGTTCGATTCCGAACAGGTCGTCGACGAGCTTCGCCATCAGGTCGGGTCCCCCGTGCGTCAGACCGGCGTTGATGCGCTCCGTCCCGTGGCCCGGGATGTCGACCCACGAGTCGCGCGGCACCCCGAACGCCACGGCCGTGCCGGCCTCGAAGTCGACGCCGACGAGCTGGATCGCGTCCGCACGGCCGCGGAGACGTCCTGCCCTCGCGGGCGTCGGAGCCGAGCAGGAGCAGCCACACGGCTCCGGAGTCGAAGTCGACGGTCCGCGCCGTCTCCACCTCCACCAGGCTGAACGTGGCGTGGTCCGGTCGACTGTGCATCGCGAAGGACAGCAGGACCAGCACGATCGCCGAGACGACCCAGCCGGCGCGCCGCCCTCTCATGAGTCAGCCCGCTCGGCGTCGTCGCGGACCACGTCGTACCCGAAGACCGACCAGTCGCCACCGCTCTCCTCGAGCATGAACCGGCCACGGAGGCTCACCGCCTGGGGGGCGGCCTTTCCGTCGTTTCACCTGGAAGGCGAAGTCGACGTGCGCGGTGGCGCCGATGACATCGTCGCCGTCGGTCAGGCACGCGATCTGTGCCAGGAGCTTGGTGGCGTGGAGACCGTCGGTGTCCGAGAACCTGGCGCCGGTCAGCAGGTCGATGTCCCGGGCCGCCCCCCGCGCGGCCCCGGGCGTGAACGCGTCGAAGGCCTGGACGAAGTCCTCGCGCGGGTAGTCGCCGAGGAAGGCTTCGAGCACGTACTTCGAGAGCACGTCGGTCACGGCGTTCTGGATCCGCGACCGTTCCTGCGCGTCGAGTGAGCCCGTTCCCGACGCGAGCCTGACCTCCAGCGCCGCCTCCCGGCTCTGGGGCGACCCTGCGGGGGAGTCCCCGCTGCACGCGGACAACGTGCCGGCGAGCAGGAGCGCGGCCGCGAGGGCACCAAGGGCCGCACCTGTCGTGGCCCCGCCCCTCTGGCTCCGTGGCGACACGCTCACCATGATCGACGCACCCTCATCCGGGCGAGGGACGACACGCGCCGACCTACTCACCGTCTCCACGGTCGAGCCAGGTGCCGTCCCGGGGCAAGGGACTGCAGTCCCGGGCGGGCCGGGAACCGGCTCAGCGCAGGCGCTTCGCCATCAGCGAGACCAGGTGGCCGCTGGCGTCGCTCTGCCCGACCTCGACGAAGCCACGTGCGCGGTGGAACGCGAGCGACGGCTCGTTGGGTGGGTCGATGTTGACCTCGAGGGTGAGGACAGGTCGACCGCAGCCGCCCTCGACCTCGTCGTAGACGAACGTCCCGAGCCCGCGACGCTGGAAGTCCTCGTGGATCACGATCCGGTCGAGGTAGCAGTAGTCGTCGTAGCGCTCGGCGAACCAGGCGAAGTGCGCCCCGTCGTACGCCGCCCCGGCAGCGAACGTGATCACGAACCCGGCGAAGGCGCCGTCGACGTCGATCACGGCTGCGGTGTCGGAGGCGGCCACGAAGCCGGCCAGCCGCGCGTGGTCCATCGGCGCGGTCAGGTGGACGAAGCGCTCGTTGAGTCCGACGACCGCGTCGAGGTCGTCCGGTGTGATCGGGCGCAGGGTCGTGCTCATGCCTCAGCCATCGAGTCTCAGCCGTCCAGGAACGTCACGCCGGTGGTCTTCTCGCTGAGCTCCCAGAGCGCTCGCTGGGCGTCGCGGTCGTGGGCCAGTCGGCGCGCATTGACGATGCGCGGCTGTCCCTTGAACTGCAGCAGACCGTCCGGACCGACGTACGTCGAGCCGGGCAGGTCGGCCGTCGCCGCCATCAGGGTCGGCAGCGCGCCCATCGAGGCCGGCTGGCCGACCGCCGCGAACACGGCCTGCAGGATCGTCGCGGTGAACCGCATCCTGTCGGCGCTGTTGCCGGTGTTGCGGCCGGTGCCCATCAACCCGGTCGCGGCGTACCCGGGATGCGCGGCCAGGCCCTTCACCGGGACGCCCTGCTCGCGGCAGCGGCGGTCGAGCTCGAAGATGAACAGGAGGTCGGCGAGCTTGGACTCGAAGTAGGCCCGCCACTTGCCGTAGCGACGGGTCTGGTCACGTGGGTCGTCGAGCGGTGCCCGGCGCGCCATCCGGCTGCCCTGCGAGCTGATCGCCACCACCCGGCCGTCACCGGAGGCCACCAGCTGGGGCCACAGCAGCCCGGTCAGCGCGAACGGCCCGAAGTAGTTGGTGGCCATCTGGAGCTCGAGCCCGTCAGCGGTGCGCTGGTAGGGCGTCGTCATCACGCCGGCGTTGTTGACCAGCAGGTGCAGCGGCTGGTCGACCTCGCTCGCCGCGCGGCGTACGGAGGACAGGTCGGAGACGTCGATCGCGAGCGGGTGCAGCTTCGCGGCCGGCACCTCCTGCTGGATCCGGGCGATCGTCGCCTCGAGCTTGGCCGGGTTGCGCGCGCCCAGGATGACCTCGGCGCCGTGGCGGGCGAGCTCGAGGACGGTGTCCTCCCCGATGCCGCTCGTGACGCCGGTGACGAGCGCGCGGCGGCCGGTCAGGTCGGGGATCTCGGCCGGACTCCAGCGGGCCTGTCGGTCACGGGGTGACCGCCAGCGACTCGAGCACGCGGTGGGCGAGCTGCTCGTCGCCCACGACCCGCGGGTCGGTCGCGTCCGGGGTCCGGCGGCCACCGGCCAGGACGATGTAGTCCTCGGGGCTCAGTGCCACGGTGGTGGTGGGCTCGACGTCGTCGACCACCCGGGCGGCGCGGCCGTCGTCGCCGATCCGCACGGTCCAGCCCAGGCCGGCCGCCGGCACCTCCAGCCGCACCGCCGTCCCGGGCGGTGGGGCCACGCGCTTGCCCACGACCATCGGCAACCCGCGTCCGAAGGTGCGCATGACATGTGTCGCGGTCGCGCCGTCGAGGCCACCGGGCACGTCGATCGCGCGCCGGATGTCCTGCTCGTGCATCCACACGTCGAGGGGACGGTTGTTGAGCAGGGTCTGGTTGGTCCATGGGACCCCGCCCGGGGTCCGCGGCGGCGCGGCTCCCGGGTCGGTCGGGGGCTCGGCCCGCAGAGCGGCGTACCGCGTGGCCACGGCGTTCTCGATCTCGTCGGCCAGCGCCGCCATGTCGCGGTCGCGGCGGGCGAGGACGCCCTGCTCGGTGTAGTAGTTCATCAGCCCCTTGAGGTGGGGCGCCTCGGGGACCTCGATGGTCTCCTCGGGGCTGCCGGCGAGCACCGCCTCCAGGTGGGCGGTGTGCGCGACGTTGTCCTTGACGCTCCAGCCCTCGAGGTCGGTCGGCAGGTCCCACTGCTGGCGAGGGATCTCACGGACCAGCGAGACGAAGTCGGTGCAGGCGGCGTACCAGAGCTCGACCAGGCGGGCCAGGCGCGCGGAGGGGTCCTCGGGACCTGGGGCGTCGGTCATGGCGGACAGCGTACGGCGGCCCGTCCGCCCTCGCCGACGGTGTCAGCAGGGCGGACGGACCGCCGTCGCGGAGCCGGTGAAACTGCAGGTCAGACGGGTGGGTCGACCCGCCGTTCCTCGACCACGCGCGTGCTGCGGGTGCGCTGGTTGTTCATCACCAGGGCCAGGACGATGGCAAGGGCCCCCACGATGATGAGGATCCAGCCCAGGGTGTTGGTCGCGACGACGTCGTCGATGCTGGCGGGCAGGTCGACGACCCCGAACGCGAGGATGAGGCCGAGCAGGAGGAGGACGACTCCGAGTCCGATTCCCATGGCAGTGCTCCCTTCGGTGCCCGGGTGGGCTGCTCGGAGTGTGCCCCAATGCGCGGCCGACCATGCCTTTCCACGAGTCGGACACGGGCGTCGATTAATAGGGCAAAACCTATTGACTTGATACGGTTAAGTCGCACCTCGACATCAAGGAGCCGAACCTTGTCCCACGTACTCGCCGTCTCCGGCAGCCCGATGAAGGTCTCACGCAGCGCCGTGCTGCTCGGCCACGTCAGCGGGATCCTCGAGCAGCACGGCCACACGGTCGACACGCTCACGCTGCGGGACCTGCCGGCGGAGGCCCTGATGCACGCGGACTTCGACGATCCTGCGATCGTCGACGCTGCGGCCAGGCTGGAGAAGGCGGACGGCCTGATCGTCGCGACGCCGGTCTACAAGGCGGCGTTCTCGGGGCTGCTCAAGACCTGGCTCGACCTGCAGCCCCAGTTCGGCCTCGCCGGCAAGGTGGTGCTCCCGCTGGCCACCGGCGGCAGCGTCGCCCACGCCCTGGCGCTCGACTACGCGCTGCGCCCGGTGCTCACCTCGATGGAGGCGCGACACGTGGTCAACGGGTTCCTGGTCCTCGACCAGTTCATCGACTCGCCGACCAGCGGCGACCTCTCGGCCATCCACTCCGACGCGGAGCCCGCGCTCGGCAAGATCATCGAGGGCTTCCTCGAGGGTCTGAAGGTCGTGCAGGGGGTGGCGGCATGAGATTCACCCCACGAGAATGCTCGCTTCGCTCCGCTTCTCGCGGGGGCCCCGAATGAGCCTCACCTTCCACTGGTTCCTGCCGACGTACGGCGACTCCCGCAACCTGATCGCCGGTGGCCACGGCAACGCCATGCACGGAGACCGCCCGGCGACGCTCCGCTACCTCAACCAGGTGGCCGCCGCCGCCGAGCAGGCCGGCTTCGAGTCGGTGCTGACCCCGACCGGTGCCTGGTGCGAGGACGCCTGGCTCACCACGGCCATGCTCATCCAGGAGACCGAGAAGCTGAAGTTCCTGGTCGCCCTGCGCCCCGGCCTGATGAGCCCCACTCTTGCCGCCCAGATGGCGTCGACGTTCCAGTGGCAGTCGAACGGTCGACTGCTGCTCAACGTCGTGACCGGCGGTGAGCCGCACGAACAGCTGGCGTACGGCGACTCGTTGAACAAGGCCGACCGTTACGCACGGTGTGCGGAGTTCCTGGGCGTCGTACGCCAGCTGTGGGCGAGCGAGGAGCCGGTCACCTTCCGCGGCGACCACGTGTTCGTGGAGAACGCCAGCCTCCAGCGGCGTCCGGTGCCGGTGCCCCCGCTCTACTTCGGCGGCTCGTCGGCCGAGGCGGGTCCGGTCGCGGCCGACCACGCCGACACCTACCTGACCTGGGGCGAGCCGCTCCCGGCCGTCGCGAAGAAGGTCGACTGGATCCGCAAGCTCGCCAAGGAGCGCCAGCGGTCGCATGTCCTTCGGCATCCGGCTGCACGTCATCTCGCGCGACACCAGCGAGGAGGCCTGGGCCGAGGCCGACCGGCTGCTGCGCGGGATCCCCGACAGCGAGATCGAGCGGGTGCAGACCGGCCTGGCGAAGAGCGAGTCCGAGGGCCAGAAGCGGATGCTCGACCTGCACCGCGGCAAGTCCCGCGACCTGCGCTCGCTGGAGGTGGCGCCGAACCTGTGGTCCGGCGTCGGCCTGGTGCGCGGCGGCGCGGGCACCGCGCTCGTCGGCTCGCACGAGGAGGTCTCCGAGCGGATCAGCGAGTACGCCGACCTCGGCATCGACCACTTCATCCTCTCCGGCTACCCGCATCTCGAGGAGGCCTGGCAGTTCGCCGAGGGCGTCGTACCCACCCTCGCGCGGCGCGGCCTGATCAAGCGCGAGACCGTGTCCGACGACTCCATGGGGGTTCCGTTCGCGGCGTCGTCGTGAGGCTGTCGGTTTCACAACCGGCGTTGCGAAACTGGCGGATGCGAATGAAGCTTCGGTCGCATCGTGACAGTTTCACTACCGGTGTTGTGAAACCTGTTTGGCTCACTCGGCCCAACGATCAGGTGCGGCTGGACCTGGACGAGGTAGGCGGAGAGACGGCCCTTCAGTTCACCCTGCTCACACCGGACGAGCCGCCGGACCAGAGCAAGACCGGTCACCTGCGGAAGCGGATGAACCACCTCTTGTTCGCCGACCTCCGGTTCTCCTACGGCCAGTAGGTCCTCCCGGACGCGACGCAGCCCCGGTTGATCCAGAGATCGACCGGGGCTGCGTCGTACGTCGTGACTCAGCGGGTCAGAAGGCGGCCTCGTCGAGATCCATCAGCGACAGGTCGGTCGCCTCGGCGATGGCGAGCTCGGCGGTCAGCTTGGGCAGGTTGTGGTGCGCGAAGAACTGCGCGGCCGCGACCTTGCCCTCGTAGAACGCCTTGTCGCTCGCCGAGACCTCGCCGCCGAGCTTCTCCAGCGCCACCTCGGCACCGCGCAGCAGCAGCCAGGCGCAGACCACGTCGCCGAGGACCATCAGCAGGCGGGAGGTGTTCAGCCCCACCTTGTAGATGTTCTTGATGTCGCCACCCTCGGCGGACTCGTCCGCGCTCATCAGGGTGTTGATCATCAGGCCGACCAGGCCCTGGGCGTCCTCGAGCGCCTTGGCGAGCAGCTCGCGCTCCACCTTGAGGCGACCGTTGCCGGCCTCGCTCTTGATGAAGCCCTCGATCTCGCTGGCCAGGAAGCCGAGCGCCTTGGCCTGGTCCTTGACGATCTTGCGGAAGAAGAAGTCCTGGCCCTGGATCGCCGTGGTGCCCTCGTAGAGGGTGTCGATCTTGGCGTCGCGGACGTACTGCTCGATGGGGTACTCCTGCAGGAAGCCGGAGCCACCGAAGGTCTGCAGCGACTCGGTGCCGAGCAGCACCCACGACCGCTCCGAGCCGTAGCCCTTCACGATCGGGAGCAGCAGGTCGTTGACGCGCATGGCCAGCTCGTCGGTCTCGCCGTTGTGCTCGGCGATCTGGACGCGGTCCTGCCACGACGCGGTGTAGAGCACCAGCGAGCGCATGGCCTCCGAGAACGACTTCTGCACCATCAGCGAGCGACGTACGTCGGGGTGGTGGGTGATCGTCACCCGCGGGGCCGTCTTGTCCGAGGCCTTCGAGCAGGTCCGAACCCTGCACGCGGGTCTTCGCGAACTCGAGCGCGTTGAGGTAGCCGGTCGACAGGGTGGCGATCGCCTTGGTGCCGACCATCATCCGGGCGTTCTCGATGACCTGGAACATCTGCGCGATGCCGTCGTGCACCTCGCCGAGCAGGTAGCCGACGGCCGGCTCGCCGCCGCCGACGCCCGAGTCGCCGAAGGTGAGCTCGCAGGTGTTGGACACCTTGATGCCCATCTTGTGCTCGACGTTGGTGACGTAGGCGCCGTTGCGCTCGCCGAGCTCACCGGTCTCGACGTCGAAGTGGTACTTCGGCACGATGAACAGGCTCAGGCCCTTGGTGCCGGGTCCACCCACGCCCTCCACGCCCACGGGGCGCGCGAGCACCATGTGGATGATGTTGTCGCACAGGTCGCTCTCGGCCGAGGTGATGAAGCGCTTGACGCCCTCGATGTTCCAGGTGCCGTCGTCGTTCTGGGTGGCCTTGGTGCGGCCGGCGCCGACGTCGGAGCCGGCGTCGGGCTCGGTGAGCACCATGGTGGTGTTCCAGCCCTTGTCGACGATGTGCTGGGCGATCTTCTTGTCGCGCTCGTTGCCGTTGCGGTAGAGGATGCCCGCGAACATCGGGCCGGCGCCGTACATCCACAGCGCGGGGTTGGCGCCGAGCACGAGCTCGCCCAGCGCCCAGTTGAAGCTCGAGGGGGCCGGGGTGCCGCCGAGCTCGGCCATGGTGCCGAGGCGCCAGTACTCGGCGTCCATCCAGGCGGCGTAGCTCTTCTTGAACGACTCGGGCAGCGGAGCGGTGTTGGTCTTGGGGTCGAAGACGGGCGGGTTCTGGTCCGCGTCGGCGAACGACTCGGCCAGGTCCTCGCGGGCCAGCCGGTCCACCTCGCCCAGGATCGACTTCGCGGTCTCCGCGTCGACGTCGGCGAAGGGGCCCTCGCCGAGGATCTCGTCGCGCTTGAGCACCTCGAAGAGGTTGAACTCGATGTCGCGGATGTTGCTCTTGTAGTGGCTCACAGCCCACCTTTTCTCGACGCTGGGACATGGTCGGCCTGAGCGGCCGGTCCTTGCTACTGGCGAGTTCTACCAGTCAGTAACAATCAGTATTCTCCGCAGAACGGCAGTTCGCAAGCATTTCGATCAGGTGTGTGACGAAGGCCAAAGTCTCGCCGAACTGGGCTAAACCACAGTTCGTGGAGCGAAGTGCGAGTCGATCAAGGCAGTAAATCCGAGCAATCTGACAGACTTCACGCATGCGCGTCTCCGCCAAGGCCGACTACGCCCTCCGTGCGCTCATCGAGATCGCCAACCGTGACGACGGTCGGCCGGTGAGCGCCGAGGAGATCGGCAAGCTCCAGGAGATCCCGCACGGCTTCCTCCAGGCGATCCTCGCCGACATGCGCCGTGCCGGGATCGTGGTGAGCCAGCGCGGGCAGTCCGGTGGCTGGCGGCTGGCCGCCAAGCCGGCCGACGTGACCGTGGCCGACGTGATCCGCGCCGTCGACGGTCCGCTGGTGAGCGTCTACGGGCTGCGCCCCGAGGCGGTCTCCTACAACGAGTCGGCCGAGATCCTCCAGCACGTCTGGATCGCTGCCCGCACGGCGCTGCGCGAGGTCTTCGAGAACGTCACCATCGAGGCGCTCGCCGGTCGGGCGCTGCCCCAGGAGGTCCTGGAGCTCACCGTCGACGACGAGGCCTGGAAGCCGCACTGATTCCTCCGGGTCACCTGGAGTTCACCGTCCCGTCGGGGACCTCCCGGACATTGGTGCCATGGCACGACGAAAGCTGATCTGGCACATCGGGCTGGCGCACGCTCCGCGCGCGGTGATCGAGGCCAACCTCGCCGCGCACCACGACGCGCTCGAGGCGGCCGGAGTGCGCGTCGCGGCCCCGGCCGACGAGGCGCGGCTGGCCACCCACGAGCTGCTGCGCACGCACCGGCAGGCGGGGCTCGTCCCGCCACGAGGTCGAGGGACGCTGGGCGCGGATCTGTGACCGGGTCTGGGAGCACAAGGGCGTCTCGGTGCTCTCCACGCCCGACCTGTGCGCTGGCCGACAAGGACCAGATCCGGCTGGCCCTCGACCCGCTGATCGGGGTCGAGGTGCACCTGGTGGTCACGCTCGACTCCTTCTCCCAGCAGCTGTACGGCGGCTGGCTCGCCGAGCTGCGCGCGGGACGGACCACCGGCTGGGACAAGTACGTCGGCCGGGTCCTCGACCACGCCACCGAGGGCGTGCGCGAGCACCGTCAGGGCGAGGAGTTCTGGGCCGGGCACGAGCTCGCCTCGATCCTCGCCCGGTGGGGCTGGACCTTCCACGCCGACCGGCTGCACGTGGTCGCCGACCCGGAGGTGACCGGTCACTGGCGCGAGTTCGCCGGCCTGGCCGGTCTGTCGTCCGACGACCTGCCGTGCGTCGTACCTCCCTATGCGGACCCGGCCGGAGTCGCCGTCCTCCGCAAGGTGAACCGTCAGCTCGAGGAGCCGATCCTGCGCTCGTCGGCCGAGCTGCTGCTCGACGCGGACCACGACCGCGGCGGCGATGCCCGTCGTCCCGACCGCGGCGCTGCAGCCGCTGGTCGAGCAGCTGGCCGGTGACGCTGGCCCAGGCGGGGTACGACGTACGCGGCGACCTCGGCATGCTCGTCTCCGAGGGCGCCGGAGCGGGCCATCCCCGGCCCGCGCGACCAGCTCGGCGTCGCGGTCGACGCCCTGGCCGACGCCCTCGCCGAGAACACCCGGCTGCAGGCGCTGGTCAGCCGAGCTCGAGGCCGAGCGTGACCGGCTCGACCGCAAGCGCCGCAAGTGGAAGCACCGGGCGCAGGTGGCCGCGGTGCGCTGAGCGTCAGCGCTTCACGGCGTACGTCGTGTGGGTGGCGTACGGCGAGGAGTGGACGCTGACCTTCTCGAGGTCGAGGTCCTGCTCGAACCCCTCGAAGAGCCGCTTGCCTCCGCCCAGGATCACCGGGGCCGTCGAGATGGCGAGCACGTCGACGTACCCGCCGGCCAGCGCCTGACGGATCACGTCCGCGCCACCGCCGACCGCGACGTCCTTGCCGCCGGCCGCCTCGGTGGCCAGCTCCATCGCGCGGTCGAAGCCGTCCACGAACACGAAGCCGGTCGAGGCGTCGGGCTGGTCCTCGGTGCGGTGGGTGACGACGTGCAGCGGCCCGCCGAACGGGTTGGTCCCGCCCCACGCGCCGGCGGCGTCGTACATCCCGCGACCGACGACGCCCGCGCCCATGTTGGCGACCAGGGCGTCGAAGAACTCCTTGTCGGGGCCCTCCATCGCGCCGACCTCGTGCTCGCTCTCGTAGGTCCACGGCCCGCCCATCACCCAGTAGTGCAGGCGCTCCCCGCCGACTCCGAGTCCGCATCCCGGCCCGTCGTCCGGGCCGGTCACGTAGCCGTCCACCGAGGTCGTGATGCTCGCGATCGTCTTTCCCATGGCTCTCTCCTTTGCTCGCCTGGACAGACCCGGGCCGGCGCTGGAACTCATCGCCAAGAAAACTGAAACACGTTACAGTTCTGCGATGATCGAGTCAGAGTTCGTCACCTGGGAAGCCCCCGACGGTGACCACCCCGTACGCCGCCTCTCCCAGCGCTCCTACGACCTCGTCTCGCGCAAGCAGAAGGACGAGTGGCTCTCCCTCTGGGCCGAGGACGCCGTCATCGAGGACCCGGTCGGGCCGTCGTTCTTCGACCCCGAGGGCAAGGGCCACCACGGCCTCGAGGGGGTCAGCGCCTTCTGGGACATGGCGATCGCGCCGGTCAAGGAGTTCCACTTCACCATCCGCGACTCCTTCGCCAACGGCAACGCCTGCGCCAACATCGGCACCTTCTCGACCGTGCTCGAGGACGGCACCCTCGCCGACACCGACCTGATCGCGGTCTACCGCGTCAACGACGAGGGCAAGATGGTCTCGATGGCCGCCCACTGGGAGATCGAGCGGACCATGGCCACGGTGCGCAAGCCCGAGTAGGCCTCTGGTCGCGTGGTTTCGACAGGCTCAACCACCGTGTGGTTGCGGTTGTGTGCCAGCGGCGACCACCGCCGGTTGAGCTTGTCGAAACCCTCGTTGAGACCTCAGCCGATGATGTCGACCCGGGCGGCGACCCAGTCGACGAGGGGGCGCAGCGCGCGCCAGTCGTCGCGGACGCGGTCGGCGAGCTTCGGGAGTGTTCAGCTTCTTGAAGCCGTAGGACTTGCCGAGTGACATCGACTTGTAGCGCAGCAGGTCGATCCGAGGGTGGTCCGGGGAGTACCCGCGTGGCGAGGTCTTCAGCTGCTCGCCGCGGATCTCGAAGCCGTCGGAGCGCAGCCCCTCGACGATCCGCACGAGCTCCTCGCCCGAGTGCTCGGTGTCGATGGCCGTGCGGATGCGGGACAGGTCGGGGCCGCCGGCGTGGTAGTACCCGCCCCCGACCCGGAGGCCCGGCGAGCCGATCTCGACGTACCAGCCCGTCGCGGGTCCGACCGAGACGAAGGCGCCCTGGGCGGTCTTGTACGGCGTCTTGTCCTTCGCGAACCGCACGTCACGGTAGGGGCGGAACACCTTGGCCGAGCCGAACTCCTCGGCCAGCGAGGCGGTCAGGGCCAGCATCGGGTCGCGTACGGCCGACTCGTAGACGTGCTTGTGGGCTTCCCAGAACGACTTGGTGTTGTCGAGCTCGAGGTCGTCGTAGAAGTCGAGCGCTGCCTCGGGAAAGCCTTCGAATTTCGACAAGCTCAATCACCGCAAGGAGCTACGCACTGACTGTTTCTCATGGAGCGGATGACGAGATTCGAACTCGCGACATCGACCTTGGGAAGGTCGCGCTCTACCAACTGAGCTACATCCGCGCGTCGGGCCATGACATTCCGGGGCCGACGGGGAGAGGTTACCCGACCTGGGAGGCGGGTTCGATCGGGGCCAACGTCGGTCGCTTCGGGGAGACGGAGTCACCGGAGGACCGGCCGGTGAGGCGGCGGTGCACCCACGGCATGGCGTGGGTGCGGGCCCACTCGAGGTTCTGGGCGCGCAGCTCGCGCCCACTGAGCTCGGGGTGAGGTGTCGGTGGCAGCTCCTGGAGCTGGTGCGGTGCCCCGAGGGCGTCGAGGACCTGCATCGCCATGTGCTGGTGACCGGCAGGGCCGAGGTGCATCCGGTCGGTGTCCCAGTAACCCCAGTCGCGGTACTCGCGCATCCGCCAGAAGTCGACGAGCAGGGTCCCGTGCCGCTCGGAGATCTCCCGGACGGCCTCGGTGTAGAGCGCGAACCGCCCGCGCACGGGTCGGTAGATCGCCGAGCCGCCGGCGTCGAAGGCCGTGAACAGCACGACAGTCGCACCGGAGGCGACGAGCCGGCCCACTGCCTCGTCGTACGCCGTGGCGAGGGTGTCGATGTCCACCCGCGGGCGCAGGATGTCGTTGGCGCCGGCGTACGACGTGACCAGGTCGGGCCCGAGAGCCAGCGCGGGCTCGAGCTGCTCGGCCAGGATCGTGCCCAGCTTGCGGCCACGGATGGCGAGGTTGGCGTAGCCGAAGTCCTCCGAACGACCCGCCAGGACCTCGGCGACGCGGTCGGCCCAGCCGCGCAGACCGTTGGGTCGGGTCGGGTCGGGGTCGCCCACGCCCTCGGTGAACGAGTCGCCGATGGCGACGTACCGGCTGAACTCCATGGGAGCCATTCTGGGACCTCGTCCGTGACCCTCTGCGTCGGGGTGGCCAGCCCCCGGCCAGCGGGTAAGTTGTGCCCGTGCTGCTCTCCGACCGCGACATCCTGGCTGAGATCGAGGCGAAGCGAGTCGTCGTCGAGCCCTACGACCCGGCGATGATCCAGCCGTCGAGCATCGACTTCCGGCTGGACCGCTACTTCCGCGTCTTCGAGAACCACCGCTACCCGCACATCGACCCGGCCGCCGACCAGTCCGACCTGACGCGTGAGGTCGAGCCCAACGGGGACGAGCCGTTCATCCTGCACCCGGGCGAGTTCGTGCTCGGCTCGACGCTCGAGGTCGTCACCCTGCCCGACGACCTGGCGGCGAGCGTCGAGGGCAAGTCGTCCCTGGGCCGGCTCGGGCTGCTGACCCACGCCACGGCGGGCTTCGTCGACCCGGGCTTCAGCGGGCACGTCACCCTCGAGCTGGCCAACGTGGCCACCCTGCCGATCAAGCTCTACCCCGGGATGAAGATCGGCCAGCTCTGCTTCTTCCGGCTCTCCTCACCGGCCGAGCACCCCTACGGGTCGGCGAAGTACGGCTCGCGCTACCAGGGCCAGCGTGGCCCCACCCCGTCGCGTTCCTACGCGAACTTCCAGCGCACCCAGATCTGACCCGGTCGTCCCGTCCATGGACGGGACCGGGCTGTGCCTGACGGGCCCATGCAAGGTTAGGCTTGCCTAACTAACTGCCCGTCTGACCCAAGGATCCTCATGAAGCGACTGCGCCCCCTCGCGCTCGCCGTCACGCTCGGAGCGCTGGCCCTCACCGGCTGCAGCACCGGTTCGACCGACGACGACGCGACCACGACCACGACCAAGGCCGAGGCCGAGGCCTTCCCCGTCACCATCGAGCACGCCTTCGGGGAGACCACCATCGACAAGGAGCCCACCCGCGTCGCCACCGTGGGCTGGACCGACCAGGACATGGCGGCTGCGCTGGGCGTGGTGCCCGTGGGCGCCACCAAGATGACGTGGGGCGGCAACGCGAACGGCTCCTCGGACTGGTTCGACGCCAAGGTGAAGGAGCTCGGGGCCGAGGCGCCTGCGCGGTACGACGACACCGACGGCATCCCGTTCGACGAGATCGCCAAGACGAGTCCCGACCTGATCCTGGCCACGAACTCCGGGGTCACCAAGGAGGACTACGCCAAGCTCACCAAGATCGCGCCGGTCGTCGCCTACCCCGGCAGCCCGTGGGTGACCCCCTGGAGGACCTCGCTGGAGACCGTCGGCAAGGCCCTGGGCCGCTCCGACGAGGCGGCGAAGCTCGAGACGCAGACCGACGAGGCGATCGACGCGGCCAAGAAGGAGTACCCCGACCTGGCCGGGAAGTCGGTGATCTTCGGCTTCATCTCGACGACCGACCTCTCGACGGTCGGTCTCTACGGCGCGGAGGACCCGCGGGTCGCATTGCTCCGTGACTTCGGCATGAAGGACGCGCCGGCGACCACCAAGTACGTCAAGTCCGGCGAGTTCTACGGCACCGTCTCGGCCGAGCGCGCCTCGCAGCTCGGCTCCGACGTGTTCGTGACCTACGCGGAGACCGACAAGGACATGACGACGTTCACCGACAACCCGCTGATCGGCAAGATCCCCGCCCTCGCGGATGGGCACGCCTTCGGCCTGGTCGACAAGAACGTCGGGCTGGCCGTCACCAACCCGTCGCCCCTGTCGGTGCCCTACATCGTCGACAACTTCCTCCCGGACGTCGCCAAGGCGGCTCAGGGGTCGTGACCGCGCAGCTGACCCGTCCCGCCGATCCGGTCGTCGCGCCGGATCGGCGGGCGGTCGTGCTGGCCTCGGTCTCCCTGGCCGCGGCCCTGGCCGTCACGTGCGTCGCTTCCTTGCTCATCGGGGCGCGCTGGGCGCCGCTGGCAGCCGTCGTGGACCCCGGCCACCCGCTGCACGCCGTGGTCCTCGCTCGCATCGACCGCACCCTGCTGGCGCTGGTCGTCGGCGGTGCCCTGGGGCTGGTCGGTGCCCTGATGCAGGGCCTCACCCGCAACCCTCTCGCCGATCCGGGCATCCTCGGCATCAACGCCGGCGCGGCGTTCGCCATGGTGCTCGCCATCTCGGCGCTCGGTGTCTCCGACCTCAACGCCTACGTCTGGTTCGGGTTCGCCGGTGCGGCCCTGGCCATGGTGCTGGTGCACGTCGTCGCAGCACTGGGACGTGGTGGCACCACTCCCATCAAGGTCGCGATCGCCGGCGCGGCCGTGACCGCGGCCGTGACGTCCTGGACGCAGGCTGTGCTGCTCACCGACCGCTCGACCATCGAGTCCTTCCGGCTGTGGTCGGTGGGCACGGTCGGCGGTCGCGACACCGACGTGCTCCTCGTCGGGCTGCCGTTCATCGTCGCGGGCATGGTGCTCGGCCTGGTGTCCGTGCGCAGCCTGAACGCCCTGGCCCTGGGCGAGGACCTGGCCCGCGGGCTCGGCCGTCGAGTCGGTGTGGACCGTCTGGTGATCGGAGTGGCCGTGGTGCTGCTGGCCGGTGCCGCCACGGCGCTGGCCGGACCCATCGCCTTCGTCGGGCTGATCGTGCCGCACGGCGTGCGCGCGATCGTCGGTCCGGACTACCGCTACGTGCTGCCGCTGAGCATCGGCTACGGGGCACTGCTGGTCGTGCTCGCCGACGTGGTCGGCAGGGTCGTGCTCCCGCCCGGTGAGGTGCAGGTCGGGATCATGACCGCGGTCGTCGGTGCCCCGGTGTTCCTGCATCTCGTACGTCGTGGACGGATGGGTGCGCTGTGAGCGCCGTGCTGGGTCGACTGACCCCCCGTCCGGACGGCTCCGAGGTCCACGGACGCGACGTCCTGTCGACGGTTCGGCAGGCCCGCCGGCGGCCGGCGCGGCGTACGGCGTGGGTGCTGGCGGGTCTCTTCGTGGCCCTGGTGGCGGCGTTCTGCGCACGCACGATGGGCGGCGACTTCACGATCACGCTGCCCGACTTCGTCAAGATCGTCACCGGGACCGAGATCCCGGGAGCGAGCTACATCCTGATGGAGAGCAAGCTGCCCCGAGCCGTGCTCGGCATCCTCGTGGGCGCCGCCTTCGGGGTCGGCGGCGCCATCTTCCAGACCGTGCTGCGCAACCCGCTCGCCAGCCCCGACATCGTCGGGATCAGCATCGGCGCGAGCACGGGCGCGGTGTTCGTGATCGTGACGCTGGACCAGCGCGGCGCCTGGGTGTCGGTCGCGGCAGTGATCGGCGCGCTGCTGGTCGCCTTCCTGGTGCGCTCGCAGTCGGGGCCGTCGGGCGGCAACCGCCTGGTGCTGATCGGGGTGGGCGTGAGCGCGGCCCTGGTGTCGGTCGTGAACTACCTGTTCACGCGGGCCGACCAGTGGGACGTCCAGCTGCTGATGCAGTGGCTCACCGGCAGCCTCAACCGCGCCGACTGGACCGCGATCGGCATCGTCGCCGTACTCCTGCTGGTGCTGACCCCGGTGGTGGCGTGGCTGGCCGGCTCGAGCCGCGTCGCGGAGCTCGGCGAGGACACCGCCGCGGGCCTGGGCGTGCCACCGCGTCGCTCGGAGCTGTTGCTGCTCGTGGCCGTCGTCCTGGTGGCCGTGGGCGTGGCGGCAGCCGGCCCGGTCGCGTTCGTGGCCTTCCTCTCGGGACCGATCGCGCGCGCCCTCAACGGCGGGCGCACCACCCTGCTCGGGGCCGCGCTCGTCGGTGCCGTGATCGTCGTCTGCGCCGACTACCTCGGCGCCTACCTGGTGACCGACGCGAACTACCCGGTCGGCGTCGTGACCGGCGCGTTCGGCGCGCCGTTCCTGTTGTGGCTGCTGGCCACCGGCCGGACCTCGAGGAGAGCCCGATGAATCCCGACCATCCCGCACCCGGCAGCCGTCTGGTGGCCCGTGACGTCTCGCTCGGGTACGGCGGCGACCCTGTCGTCGCGGGCCTCTCCACGGACGTGCCCGACGGCCAGACCACGGTGATCGTGGGCGCCAACGCCTGCGGCAAGTCCACGCTGCTGCGGGGCATGGCCAGGCTGCTGAAGCCGTCGTCGGGGGCCGTGCTCCTCGACGGTCACGCCATCGCGACGCTGCCCTCGCGCCAGGTCGCCCGCACGCTCGGGCTGCTCCCGCAGAACCCGGTCACCCCTGAGGGCGTGGGGGTCGTCGACCTCGTGGGTCGGGGCCGGCACCCGCACCAGGCCGCCTTCCGTCGCTGGTCGGGCGACGACGAGCGCGCGGTGGCGCGAGGCGCTCGAGCTGACCGACACCCTTCGAGCTCGCCGACCGTCTCGTCGACGAGCTCTCCGGTGGACAGCGCCAGCGCGTGTGGATCGCGATGGCCCTCGCCCAGCAGACCGACCTGCTGCTGCTCGACGAGCCGACGACGTACCTCGACGTCGCCCACCAGGTCGAGGTCCTCGACCTGCTCTCGGACCTCAACCAGGCCCGCGGCACCACGATCGTGATGGTGCTGCACGACCTCAACCTGGCCGCTCGCTACGCCGACCACCTGGTGGCGATGCGCGAGGGGCAGATCGTCGCGGAGGGCCCACCCGACGAGGTGATCACCGAGGAGTGCGTCCGTCAGGTCTTCGGCATGGAGTGCCGGGTGATCGAGGACCCCGTGACCGCAACGCCCATGGTGATCCCGCTGGGTCGCCGTTCCCGAACCCTGTCTGACCGGAGGACTGCATGACCATGACCGAGACCGAGACCGAGACCGCCGCGCCCAGCGCCCTGATCGCCGAGGCCTCCGCGCACAGCGTCACCCGGGTCAGCCCGTGCCTGGTGCGGGTCGAGCTCGCCAGCCCGGCGTTCGTCGACCTGGGCGAGGACGGCTTCGACACCCGCTTCAAGGTGATCTTCCCGGGACCCACCGGCCAGCTGCCGTCGATCCCGCCGGTGCCGGAGGACTACTACGCAGCGTGGATGGGTGCGTCCGGACGAGGTCCGCTCGCCGATGCGCACCTACACGATCCGCGACGTCGTGCGCGACGGCGACGAGGTGCGGCTGGTGGTGGACTTCGTGGTGCACGAGGACCACGGACACGGCGTCGGCCCCGCCTGTCGATGGGCCCTGTCGGCCGAGCCCGGCGACGTGATCCAGGTGGTCGCCCCGCACCGCTCGAGTGCGTACGGCGGTACCGAGTTCGAGCCGGCCGGCCGGCCTCACCTGCTGCTGATCGGCGACGAGACCGCCGTACCCGCCCTGAGCCGGATCCTCGAGGACCTGCGCCCCGGTCACACCGGCGAGGTCTTCATCGAGGTGCCCACGTCGGACGACATCCTCGACCTGCCGGCGCCGCCCGGGTTCGAGCTGCAGGTGGTTCGCCCGCAACGACGACGCCTGCGGCCGCCGACTCGTGCAGGAGGTACGCCGCCACCTCGGCCTGCCGCCGTCGACCGAGTTCGAGGCACTTCCCGAGCTCACCAGTGAGCTGGCCAGCGACCTCGACATCGACGTGTGGGAGACCCCGCGCTACTCCTCGGCCGGTGAGGACCTCGAGGCCCAGCTGCAGACCCGGTCGCTGGGCCACGACCTCGAGGACACCTACGCCTGGATCGCGGGCGAGTCCTGGATGGTCAAGGCGCTGCGCCGCAGCCTGGTCAGCGAGCTCGGCCTCGAGCGCGGCCAGGTCGCGTTCATGGGGTACTGGCGTGAAGGTGTGGCGATGAAGGGGTAGGGGGCTGCGGTTTCCTCTGGGGCCCTCGGTTTCCCCGGGCGCCCGGGGAAACCGAGGGCGGGAGGGCAAAGCAATGCCCGTCCGGCTTCAGAATGGCCCGCCCGCCCCGGGCGAAATGTCTCAGAGTCCGAATTGTCAGGTCACACTGTAGGACCAGAGCGCGGTCGACCAGACCCGGTCGGCCGTCCGGTCCTCGGGGTCTTCCGTGCGGTCCCAGTCGGTGCCGCCGAGGACGAGCAGCTCTCCGTCGGCCCACACGGCAACGCCGGGAGACGGTGGGGCCCCGGACGGCTTCGGCAGCCGGGCCCAGCTGCCTGCCCGGTCGTCGTACAACCACCCTTCGGCCGCGATGACGGGGCCGTCGAGTGCTTCCACGGGCCAGCCGCCGGTCCGCTCCTGCGGTGGGTCCGGCAGCCGCGTCCACGTGCCGGTGGCCGGGTCGAGCCGGCCCCCGAAGGGGATCGTGCGGCCGTAGCCGTTGACCTCGCCGCCGTCGGCACCACCGAGCGAGGGGTCCACCATCCGCTCGCCGGTCCAGACGAATCGCCCGCCGCCGAGCTGGTCGGAGTCGGGCAGTCGCTGCCAGCGGTCAGACCCGGGCGGCAGCAGCGCCGCCTGGACGAGGGCGGGGTCCGCCGGCTGGTCGTCGGCGCCGATCGCCTTCGCGGTGAGGACCAGGCCGTCATCGGTGGGGGTGATCGCGCGGTCGAAGGAGCGACCGAGCGGGTCCACGGGCAGCCTGGTCCAGGCGCCGGTGCGGGTGTCGAGGACCCGGTCGCGCAGCTCGGCGGTCTCGTCGCTGCCCGAGACGAGCAACAGGCGTGGTCCGTCGGCGACGAGGTCGTACCAGTCACTCGAGCCGGCCAGTGCGCTCCGCGTCCACCGGTCCGCCGTCGCGTCGTACCTCAGCAGGTCGGCCTCGGCCCGGATGTAGAGGTCGCTGCCGATGACGGCGCTCGGCGCGAAGGCCGGAACCGTGCGCGGCGCCGTGGCGATCGGGCGCCACGTCCCCGAGCCAGGGTCGTACGCCGCCCCGTCGTCGGCGCTCTTGCCCGCAACACAGTCGGCGCTGGGCGGGCAGGGCGGGCCGAGGTCGCCACCGACGAACACCGCCTTGCCGCCGACGAGGGCGGCCACCGGGCCGCTGCGGGGCGAGAGGGGTGAGTCGGCGTGCCGCACCCAGCGTTGCGCGGCCTCCGAGGCCTTCGGACCGGCCGAGCCCGACTCGCCGGCGCAGCCGACCAGGACCAGCAGCAGTAGCAGGCTCAGTGCGCGCACGTGGATCGGACGCGCGGCCCGCGGATGCGGTTCCGCCTGCTAGCGGACGGCCGGGATCGTCAGCACCGAGGGGTACTTCGCCGAGTTGTGGATCGCTGATCACGGTCAGGCACCCGGGAGCTGGGGCAGCGTCGGCGTCAGGTGGGGCGTGTCGAACGCCTGCACCGCGATCCGCAGCCGGTGACCCGGCTCGATCGAGGCGCCGGTCGGGAAGACCTCGACGTCGACGGGCTCCACCGCACCAGTGCGGCAGGGGCTTCTCGGTCGCCTTCGTGAACGGGTGGAAGGGCTGGATCAGCTTGCCGCCGAGGTAGCGCGACTTCGCGGTGTTCAGCGCGCGGTGGGAGATGACCTGCCAGCCGCCGGTGAGCCGCTTCACGGTCCCGTCGGGCGCGACGTCCTCCACGGCGACCGACAGCATCCCGCCGCCACCGCCGACGCTGTCGACGTACAGCCTGGCGTTGATCGGACCCTGGAACCGGACCGCCTTGGTCACCGGCGCGGAGTCGAAGGTGACGCCGGCGAGGTCGTTGAGCCGGTTGTCGTCGAGGCACGGGTTCGGCAGCGGGTTCTGGCCCATGATGCCGGCGGTCCACTGGTTGGTGGAGCGGGTGCAGAGCCCGGCGACCGGGATCGGGAGCACGGCCGCCGTACCGTCCTGCGCGGCGCCGGTGGTCAGGCCGCCGGCGGTGCCGTTGCTGGCGTTGCCCGACAGCCGCCAGGACGACGCGACCCGGTCGCTGCCGACCCAGTTGCTGCGTCTTGCGCCAGGCGTCGGTGCCCTGCTCGAAGTAGGTCAGCGGGGCGATGTCGGAGTCCAGCGTCTTGTCGGGCATGCCCTTGACGTAGTGGTCGAACCACCGCAGCTGCAGCTCGTTGAGCGGGCCGTAGCCGGCGTTGCCGACCTCGGCGCCCGACGAGCCCTTGAGGTGGTCCCAGGGGCCGATGATCAGCTTGGTCGGGACGCCGCGCTGGCGCAGCTTCTCGAAGAGCAGGGGAGTGCCGCGCTGGAAGAGGTCGTACTCACCGGCGACCAGGAACGTCGGCACGTCGACCTTGTCGATGACGTTGATCGGGGAGCGCTCGGCGTAGAAGGGTCCGTCGTACGCCGTGTCCTGGCCGGCCAGCGCCTTGACCAGGGTCGGGCCGGTGAACGCGGCGGCGCCACCGATGTGCGAGGCGAGCGCGCCGATCGCCGACTGCGGGTCGGTGCCGGCGACGGCCGGCGGGATCAGACCCGTCGCGGTGACCAGGCCCAGCCACAGCGGCATGAAGCCGGAGTCGATCTGGCCGCCGGAGGCCACGACGTCGCGGTAGACGTCGGCGGCCGGGACCTGCGGGAAGATCGCCTTGAGCCCCGCGGGCTTGCCGGCGGCGGCGAAGATCTGGCTGATGCCCATGTACGACGCACCGGTCATCGCGGTGCTGCCGTTCGACCAGGGCTGCTTGTGCGCCCAGGTCATCACCTCGGCGGCGTCCTGGTTCTCGCGCTTGTCGAAGGCGTTCCACTGGCCCTCGCTCGAGCCGGTGCCGCGGGCGTCGACGGTGAGCTGGCCGTAGCCGCGCTTGACGAGGTACGCCGGGTCGGCGCCCGCGAGGGTCCCGCCGAAGCCGCCGGCGATGACGGTCTTGTTGTAGGCGGTGATGGTCACCACGACCGGCACCTTCGCGCCGATCGGGGTGCCGTCGGCGTTGGCCGGCAGGGTCAGGTCGCCGCGCAGCTTCACGCCGTCGGACATCGGGATCGCGAGGTCCTTGACGCTGGTCGTCGCGGTGTACTGCGCGGGTCGCGGCTTCCAGGTGCTGCTCGCCGCAGTAGTCGCAGCGGTTGTCGTCGCCGCCTGGGCCGGCGCGATGGCGAGCGGGCGTCGGCGACCAGGGCGGCGGCCGCCACGCTGGCGGCACAGCAGTCGGGCGAGCGGGCGTGACGACATCAGGGTTCCTCCCGTGGCTGTTCGCTGGGTGCAACGACCGGGGCTGGAACCGGTTACAGCAGGTGACCCGGGTCACACGACGGCTACGGAACGGATAGTCCACGAACGAAAAGCCGCTCGCCGGGGTCCCGGGAGCGGCTTTTCGTTCTGGACTATCCGGCTGTGCTCAGAGGTCGAAGAGCGAGCCGCCCTCGCCGATCTCGGCGTCGGTGCGGGGCTGGTGGGACTCGCCCGAGGTGGCCGGCTTCGGCTTCTCCGCTTGCTCGTCCTCGTCGCTCGCATCTTCGTCGGTCGACTCCTCGGTCTCCGCTCCGCGGCCGGTTCCTCGTCCTCGTCGGACTCGTCGGTCCTCGGGCTCCGGCGCGGCCGACTCCTCGGGCTGGTCGCCGGAGTACTTGGCCTTGATGTCCCGCAGCGAGGTGATCGGCGCGGCGTCGTCGGCCTCCTCGGCCCCCTCGGCCTTGTCCGGGTCGGGCTCGGGCTCGGCTCGGCCTGGTCCTCGTCGGGTTCGACGTCGGTGTCGGCGTCGTCCTGGCTGCGGTCGACGTTCGTCGCCGGTGTCCTCGGTCTTGTGGCTCGGCGGGGGCGGGCTTGCTGACGGTCTCCTCGGCGGGTGCTTCGATGTCGAAGAGGGAGCCGCCTTCGGGGATCTCGGTGCCCGGGGTGCTGGCGGTGCCGGAGGAGGCGGGTGCCTCTTCCTTGGCTGCCGGCTCCGGCTCCGGCTCGGGCTCGGGCTCGGCCTGGTCCTCGTCGGGTTCGACGTCGGTGTCGGCGTCGTCCTGGCTGCGGTCGACGTTCTCGCCGGTGTCCTCGGTCTTGGGCTCGGCGGGGGCGGGCTTGCTGACGGTCTCCTCGGCGGGTGCTTCGATGTCGAAGAGGGAGCCGCCTTCGGGGATCTCGGTGCCCGGGGTGCTGGCGGTGCCGGAGGAGGCGGGTGCCTCTTCCTTGGCTGCCGGCTCGGGCTCGGGCTCGGGCTCGGGCTCGGCCTGGTCCTCGTCGGGTTCGACGTCGGTGTCGGCGTCGTCCTGGCTGCGGTCGACGCTCGTCGCCGGTGTCCTCGGCCTTGGGCTCGGTCGCCTCCTCGGAGGTGTCGTCATCGCCGACGTCGAACAGCGAGCCGCCGCCGAAGCCCTCGTCGGAGGACTCGGTCTCCTTGGGCTGCCGGCTCAGGCTCCGCCTTCTTCTCCGGCTCGGCCTTGGCCCCGGTCGCCGGCTCGTCCGAGGACTCGTCCGAGGAGTCGTCACCGAGGTCGAACAGCGACCCGCCGCCGAGCCCCTCGTCGGAGGACTCAGCCTTCTTGGCCTCGGGTTCCGCCTTCGCCTCGGCCCCGTCCGAAGAGGAGTCGTCCGACGAGGAGTCGTCGAGTCGTCGTCGCCCAGGTCGAACAGCGAGCTGCCGCCCGAGGCCTTGGCGGCCGGGCCGACGTCCTCGGTGTCGGTGACCGTCTCCTCGGTCTGGGTGGTGTCGCCGGCGTCCGGCTCGGCCTTGGTCGCCTCGTCGGTGGAGTCCTCGCGCTCGATCGTCGCGGTCGCCGTACCACCGCCGCTGCCTGAAGACCGCCTGCAGCAGCCGCCTTCTTGCGCCGGCTTCGACTCGCCCTTCACCGAGGCGAGCAGCATCTGCGCGACGTCGAGGACCTCGACCTCCTCGCGCGCGTCGCCCTTGCTCTGCGCGGCGGTGAGACCGTCGGAGAGCATCACCCGGCAGAAGGGGCAGCCCACGGCGATCTGGTCGGCGCCGGTCTCGACGGCCTCCATGGTGCGGGTCTCGTTGATCCGCGAGCCGATGGTCTCCTCCATCCACATGCGGGCACCGCCGGCGCCGCAGCAGAAGGACCGCTCGGAGTTGCGCGGCATCTCGGTGAACTCGGCGTCCGGGAGCACGTTGAGCAGCTCGCGCGGCGGCGAGTAGACGCCGTTGTGCCGGCCGATGTAGCAGGGGTCGTGGTAGGTGATCGACCGCTTGTCGGCACCGCCGCTGGCGGCCACCGGGCTGAGCTTCTTCTCGCGGACCAGCCGGTTGAGCAGCTGGGTGTGGTGCACGACCTCGAGCTCGATGCCGAGGTCCTTGTACTCGTTCTTCAGGGTGTTGAAGCAGTGCGCGCAGGTCGAGACGACCTTCTTGACCTTGTACTCCTTGAAGGTCTCGATGTTCTGCGCCGCCAGGCCCTGGAACACGAACTCGTTGCCCGCGCGCCGGGCGGAGTCACCGGTGCAGGTCTCGCCGTTGCCGAGTACGGCGAACGACACCCCTGCCATGTCGAGGAGCTCGGCCACCGCGCGGGTGGTCTTCTTGGCCCGGTCCTCGTAGGCGCCCGCGCAGCCGACCCAGAACAGCCACTCGACGTCGTCGAGGTCCTCGACGTCCTCGCCGACGACCTTGACGTCGAAGGGCAGGTCCTTGGCCCAGTCGAGACGGGCCGTGGGCGACATGTTCCAGGGGTTGCCCTTGTTCTCCATGCCCTTGAACAGGCCGTTGAGCTCGCTGGGGAAGTTCGACTCCACCAGCACCTGGTAGCGGCGCATGTCGATGATGTGGTCGACGTGCTCGATGTCGACGGGGCACTGGTTCACGCAGGCGCCGCAGGTCACGCACGACCAGAGCACGTCCGGGTCGATGACGCTGGCGCCGCTGTCGGGCATGTAGAACCAGTCGTCGCCCGTGTCGCCGACCAGCGGTCGCTCGACCTCGAGGGCCAGCTTCTCGTTGCCCTCGAGCAGGCCCTCGCGCTTGTCCTCGTCGGCCAGCAGGTACGGCGCCTTCGCCATCGTGTGGTCGCGCAAGGCCATCATCAGCAGCTTGGGGGAGAGCGGCTTCTCGGTGTTCCACGCCGGGCACTGGTCCTGGCAGCGGCCGCACTCGGTGCAGCTCGCCATGTCCAGGACGCCCTTCCAGCTGAAGTCCTCCGCCGCGCCGACACCCAGCTTGGCGTCCTCGTCGAGGTCCTCGAGGTCGTCGAGGGTGAGCGCCTTGCCGGCCGACATCATCGGCTTGGCAGCACCCAGCGCCACCGGCTCGCGACCGAACATCACGTTCAGCGGGGCCACGAAGATGTGCAGGTGCTTGGAGTTGAGCACGAAGATCAGGAAGACCAGCATCACGCCGATGTGCAGCAGCAGACCGATGCCGATCAGGGCGGTGCTGTCCGGTAGCACCTTGCCCAGCGCGTAGGAGACGAAGGCGGCCTTGCCGTAGCCGTTCTCGGTCCCCATGTCGCGTGCCTCGACGGCTCCACGGAACAGGAACAGCGTCCAGATGACGTTGAAGATCATGAACAGCGTCAGGTACGCCGGGCCGAGGTGCGATCCGAAGAAGCGGGACTTGCGTCCTTGGTTCTTGGGGTTGTTCACGATCCGGATCCACCAGAAGGTGCCGATGCCGAAGAGGCACATCACCGCGATGAAGTCCTGCAGGAAGCCGAGGAAGGCCCAGTTGCCGAAGACGAACCAGTTCCACTCGGGGTCTCGCGACAGCAGAACGGCGTAGGCCTCGAGGTAGACCGTCCCCAGGATCAGGAAGGCCCAGAACACGAAGAAGTGCGCGGTGCCGGGTATCGACCACTTGAGCAGCTTCTTCTGGCCGAGGACCTCGACGCCCTGGCGCTTCAGCGTGTTGCCGAGACGGCCGACGGCCCCCTGGATCCGGTCGGGCGCGGGCTGACCGTGGCTGATCGTCCGGAAGAGGAACAACGCCCGGCGGCCCGCGAGCGCCAACGCGACCACGGTCATCAGCAGGCCGACAATGAGCACCAGCAGCACTTGGTCACTCCCAATCAGTCAGGGGGTACGCCGGGCGCAACGAGTCGCCCACCGGGGCAGACTACGGGCATCGGAACGGGCCCGGCACGGTGTACCGGTGTGACAAATGCTACTTGCGGGTAACCGGTGCGGAACGGGCAGTCCACCCGAGCCCGGTGTCGCCACGCGACGCATGAGTGACCGGTGGCGGGGTAGGGGTGAGGACATGCAGACCAAGGTCGTGGTGTTCGACGTCAACGAGACCCTCTCCGACCTGTCCCCGCTGGCCGCCCGGTTCGTCGAGGTCGGCGCTGCGGCCAGCGGCGCCTCGTTGTGGTTCGCCTCGGTGCTGCGCGACGGGTTCGCCCTGTCCGTGGCCGGTGAGCGGCCGAGCTTCCTCGAGGTGGCCCGCGAGGTCCTCACCTCGCAGCTCACGCTGACGTCGCTGGACCGTCCGGTGAGCGACGCGGTGGACCACGTGCTCGCGGGATTCCCCGAGCTGCCGGTGCATCCCGACGTCGCGCCCGGCGTACATGCGCTGGCCGAGGCCGGCCACCGGTTGGTCACGCTGACCAACGGCGCGACCGCCGTGGCCGAGCGGCTGCTCGGTGACGCCGGCCTGCTGGACTCCTTCGAGCGGCTGCTGTCGGTCGACGACGCACCGGCCTGGAAGCCGTCGCGCCTGGCCTACGAGTACGCCGCCGCCGAGTGCGGCACCCGCCCCGACGAGATGGTGCTGGTCGCCACCCATCCGTGGGACGTGGACGGCGCCGTCCGGGCCGGGCTGGCGGCGGTCTGGGTCGACCGGCACGAGGGCCACTACCCGCAGACCTTCAGCGCACCCACCCACACCGTGAACGGCATCGACGGACTCCTCGACGTGCTCGAGCTGACCCTCAGGGCCGCACGACCTTGGTGACCTTGCCGGTGCTGCTGAACTGCACCGTCACGGTGCCGCCCGTCGAGCAGTAGGTGAAGGAGCTGCCCAGGCGTCGGTCGGGCTGGCCGACGGCGTTCAGCGTCGCCCAGCTGGTCATGCCGGGGCGGACCTTCGAGGAGAAGGTGTTGGCCGGCAGCTTCGAGGCGGGGTTGGTGCAGGCGTTCGGCTTGACGCCGTACGCGCGCTCCCACATCTGCAGGTAGGCCTCGGGACCGCGGGCCATGTCCTTGACGATGTCGTCACCGGCCTGCATCTTCAGGTCCTGGATCCAGTCGGGGTAGAGGCCGTAGTGGGCGACGCCGTCCTTGTTGATGTCGTAGACGCGCTCGCCGCTGACCTGCTTGTCGACCTTGACGCCACCGAGGGTGGTGAACGGGTAGGTGACCGGGTTGGACGCCGCGTCGGGCCGGGGGTCGCCCTGGGCGCCGAGGCCGTTGATGTCGGCCCCGAAGCCGAAGCCCCAGTAGGTCTTCGGGTTGGCCCAGGTCAGGTGCCGCTTCCACTTCTCCACGAAGCCCTTGCTGTCGCCGGCGTACGGCGCGATGAAGCCCTGCTCCTGGTAGATCCGCGGGTAGGCGTCCGGCGTCGACCACGAGTGGCTGGACAGGACGCCGCTGTACTTCAGCGAGTCGATCAGGTCGAGCGAGGACTTGCGGGCCTTGACGCTCATGTGGTCGGGGTCGAAGAGCATGTGCCGCTTCGCCAGGCCGCGGATGGTGAAGTCACCGAGGTCGGTGAGGCCCATCGCGTTGCAGTGGTGCTTGGCCGGGTAGACCGGGACGGCCGGCAGCTGGACGCCGGAGGCCTTGGCCACCGCACCGAACAGCGCGTCCTGCGCGGGGACCTGGCCGGAGTCGAGCGGCACCGAGTTGTCCTGGTCCTTGTCGTGCACCTCGGGGTCGTTGGGGTTGCAGGTCTGCATCCGCCAGGGCGACCCGGTCTCGAGGGTGTTCGCGGTGTTCACGAGGTAGCCGGTCGCACCCTCGTCGCCGGCCACACCGGCGAGGGCGTTGTCGAACTTGTTGACCAGCTCCATCTGCGAGACGCCCATCTTCTGCACCTCGTCGAGCTGCTTGTCGATGGTGGCCTTGGTGCACTTCAGGTCGGGTACGCCGAGCTTCTGCGTGCAGCCGAACGGCACCGACGTCTCGATGCCCATGACGACGGCCATCTTGCCGGCGTTGATGACGGTGCGGGCCTGGTCGGGCGAGGTGACGATGCGGTACCAGCCCTGGCCGGGGCCGCCGTTCTGCGCGTCGATGTAGTCCTCGAAGCGCGTGCATGTCCTTGGCCTGGAGCCGGATCGAGTCCATGTCGTCGCAGGAGTTGCGCTTGAGCGGGTAGAGCTCGCAGAGCTTGTTGTTCTCGACCAGCAGGTTCACCAGGATCCGCTGGCCGCCGCGCCAGGAGCGCTCCATCCACTTGTAGTAGGTGCCCTCGTGGGTCAGCGACTCCGGCGCCGGCCAGTCCTTGAAGGTCGGCCAGCCGACCGGGTCGTGGGTGGGCTTGCCGGAGAGGAAGGCCTCCATCACCGCGCCCTTGCCGTTGGTCAGGTAGTGGTCGGGGCAGTCCTTGAGGGCCACCTCCACGCCGTACGGCGACCAGGGCCGGCCGCAGTGCACGTCGCCGCCGAGGAACTCGAAGGCCATGCCGTGGGTGTGCGCGTCGATGAAGCCGCGGACCTCCTGGGTGCTGCTGACGCCGGAGAACGGGTTGCCCGTCACGTTGGTCGTGACCTCGGGGAAGTCGGTGCAGCCGGTGCGCTTGTGCAGCCTGAGCGCGGTGGGCGTGCGCGCTGATGGTGGCGTGGTCGGCCCCGTCGGTCAGGTAGCCCTTGCCGGGGATCTGGAAGGTGAACTGCCCCGCCTTGGGCATCTCGACGACCCAGTCGCTGGTCGGGCCGGGCGACGCGGCGTAGCCGGCGGAGGCCTGGCCGCCGTCGAGGTAGCGGCGCTCCGGGCTGTAGAGCAGGTAGCGGCCCAGCGCGGTCGGCTTGAAGTAGAGCGGGGTGCCCGCTGCCTCCGAGGCGGCGGCGAACGTCGGCACGTTGGTGTCGGTGAGCCAGCGCCCGGTGCGGGCCGACTGGAGGCCGTAGCAGGCGTTGAACATGTTGTAGCGGTTGGTCGGCGAGGCCGGCTGGGCCGCGCTGACCGGGACGTTGGAGAGCTTCGGCTCGGCCTCCTCGCGCTGGGCCGCCGCGGCGCCGACGGCCTCGCGGGCCTGCGCGGGCGTGGTCGGGTCGGCGGTCTCGGCGTCGGTGACCGGCGCGGACGCGGGAGACGGCGTTCTTGGTCGCCGGGTCGTTGTGGTTGTGCCCGTGGCCGTCGTCGACGAGGCCGTTGGGGTGGATGTGGGTGCCGTCGGGCAGGTAGATCGTGCCGGATCCCTGGGCGGCGGACCGCACGTTGCTTGACCTTGGCGGCGTACGCCTTCTTGTAGCCGTCGGTGCCCGCGACCGTGCCGGAGGCCTGGCCGCCGAGTCCGCCCGAAGGGATCACGAAGGCGACGAGCACGGCGACGGCGGAGAGGCCGGCCGCAGCGGCGAGCCGGTGCACGCGCAGCGGGAACGGTGGGCGAGAGGGCGCATGGAGGTCCTTTGCTCAGGTGAGCGGACCAACGAGGCACCGGTCGCGGTCGGCTGGTTACTGGCACTCGGTCACTCCGGGCTGGACTCGTCCTTCCGGGGCACCAGCGTGCGTGGCGACCGCCGGGCACGCCGCCGAGAGGCCGTACGTCGCGGCGTACCCCCAGTGGGTGATCGCGAGTCCGGCGACCGGTGCGACGGCGGCGGCAGTGAGGTACTGGGCGGTGTTCTGGATGCCGAGGGCGCGGCCGGACCAGTACGAGCCCGCCCGCTCCGCCACGCTGGTGAACGCGAGCCCGTTGTCCGCGACGGTGACCGTGGAGGCGACCACCATCAGGACGACGGCGACGCCGAACGGCTCGGTCAGCGCGAGCAGGCCCATCGTCGCTGCGGCCGCGATCGCGACCCAGCGCAGCGGCCGCACCCGCGACCCGACCATGTCGGAGAGCTGGCCGACCGCGATCCGGCCCAGCGCGCCGAGCAGGTGGGTGCCCGCGACCAGGGCCCCGGCGGCGGCTGCCGTCCAGTGGCGTTCCTGGACCAGCCAGGTCAGCGAGTAGGTCCACACCAGGAACTGCGGCACGACCAGCAGCACCGAGACGCCGTGCACGCGGGCCAGGAACGAGTCGGCCCGGTAGGGGTTGGCGGTCAGCGCGGCCGTGGCGGCGGGACGCGGCGGGTCGAGCACGATCGGCCAGCACCGCCACGAAGGCGAGTGCGGTGGCGACGACGGGCACCCAGAGCGCGGCGGCGATGCCGGCCCGGTCGGCCACGACCGCGACGGTCCCCGCTGCGATGGCCACCCCGAGCGGTTGCGCCATCTGGCGGATGCCCATGGCCAGGCCGCGTCGTTGGGGCGGGAACCAGCCGACCACGATGCGTCCGCTGGCCGACCCGGTGCAGGCCGCGAACATGCCGACCACGAAGAGGATCGCGACCAGCGGGATGGTGTCGTGGACCGTGGTGGCCACGGCGCCGAGGACCGTCGTACCCCCCAGGCCGGCGAGGAGCACGAAGCGCTCGCCGAGGCGGTCCACGACCAGGCCCCACACGAACAGCGTCACCATCACGCCGGCGATCGGCGCGGCGGCGACCGTGCCGGCCTCGGCCAGCGAGAGCCCGCGGCGAGTCCTGGAGCTCGGGGATGAGGAACGCCGGGCCGTTGATCGCCACCGACGCGCCCGCCTGTGCTGCCACGCTGGCCCCGAGCATCCACCAGCGTCGCGCCGTGGAGATCGCGGTGGTGTCGGAGCTGGTCACTGCCTCACGTTAAGGGGCGGCCCAGGCGGCGGCTGACGGTGGCTGCCGTCGTGGACACCGCCTCCACCAGGCGGGCCACGTCGACGTCCTCGCGGGCGTCGTACGTCGTCGCGATGCCGCCCAGCGGAGTGCCGTTGTGGTCGAGCACGGCGACGGCGATCGACGCGAACCCGGGCGTCACCTCGCCGTCCTCGCTCGCGTAGCCGCGCCGCCGGGTCTCGCTCAGCACGCCGCGCAGCGCCTTCAGGCTCTGCGGGCCGCGGCCGTGCCGGTCCACGAACGCGCTGCGGTCGGGATAGAGCGCCCGCACCTGGTTGTCGGGCAGCGCGGCCAGGATGGCGCGCCCGCTGGCGGTCAGGTGCGCCGGCAGTCGTACGCCGACATCGGTGACCAGCGGCGCCCGCCCGTGGGCCCGCTCCTCGAGCACGTAGAGGACGTCGCGGCCGTGCGGCACCGCCAGGTGCGCCGACTGGCCGATCCGGTCGACGAGCGTCGCCAGCGGTCGGTGTGCGATCCGTTGCAGCGGTGCCTGGCGCGCGTAGCCGATGCCGACCTCGAAGGCGGCCACGCCGAGGCAGTAGCGCCGGTCCTCGGCGATGTGGGTGACGAATCCCTGCTCGATCATCGCGTTGACCAGGTGGTACGCCGTGGAGCGCGGCAGGTCGAGGGCGGAGGCGATCCGGTCCAGCGGGACGGGGTCCGGCTGGGAGGCCAGGAAGCGCAGCACCCGCAGGGTGCGGGTGGCGGCCGGGACCTGGCTCATGCGCCGAAACCTAGTCGCTCGTCCACGGCATGCGTCAGGATGGTGGGGACGAATCGGGCGTCGACCGGCGCTCGTCCACGACGAGAGGCAGTGTTTCCCCCATGCCCCGACGCATCCTGACCGTGGCCGCGCTGAGCGCGCTGCTGGTCCTGTCCCTGCTGGCCGCCCCCACCCAGGCCGCGAAGATGCCGAGCCGGACGGCGTGGCTGCACGACACCGTCACGGCCCTGTCCGGCGCCCGTCCGTACGTCGCCAACCGGGCCGCCAAGGGCGGTCAGAAGCTCGCGCTCAACCTCGACATCGACAACACCTCGCTGCAGAGCTACTACGCCCCCGGCAAGGCGATCCCCGCCACCTTGAGGCTGACGCGCTACGCGAAGAGCAAGGGCATCTACATCCTGTTCAACACCGGTCGCAACGTCAGCATGCGCAAGAAGACCATCGCCCAGCTCAGGAAGGCGGGCTTCGTCGTGGACGGGCTCTGCGCCCACTACAAGGGCGAGCCGCTGGCCAAGAGCAAGCAGCGCTGCCGGCAGTCGTTCGTGAACAACGGGTTCACCATCATCGCGAACATCGGCAACCGCAGCACCGACTTCACCGGGAAGAACTACGAGCGTTCCTACCGGCTGCCCAACTACGGCAACCGGCTGGGCTGACTGCCGGGCCCACCGCTCCGCATCACTGCCGCGCATGTTGAACCAGGCACACGTCGCCGAGCGAGGCTGGCCTCGGGCGGCTGCGCCCACGCACGCACCCGTCATGGCTCAAGGCAGCCATCCCGGAGTGTCATCGACGGGGGGACGAGACACCCGAGATGGCCGCTCGCTTGAAGTGTTTGTGAAACCTTGAAGTCCGTCAAAGGGTGGACTAGATCGTGGTCTCAGTCGGGGTGCCGGAAAGGGCCTGACGCCTGATAGTTGACCCATGCTCTTTTCAGGGCGGCTACGTGTTGACGCGCAGGCGGCGCCCTGCGGGTGGCTCTCGGCTGCGCCGTCCCTGAGGTTCTTCTCCCGCCTGTTCCTACTCCTCGGAGCGACCTTCGTCGCCGTCTGGCTCGCCAGCGGCCCGGCCAATGCCGAAGAAGGCCCCGGTCCGGGAGGCGAGGTGTCTGTGAGCAGCGGGATCGAGTCGCACCTCGTCACCGCGACGGCCGAGCAGGCGACGGAGACCGCATGGCGACGGCTGAGCCGGTGGCTGCGAGGGTGGAGCCGGTCGCCGAGCCGGTCGCCGAGCCGGTCGCTGAGCCGGTCGCTGAGCCGGTCGCTGAGCCGGTCGCTGAGCCGGTCGCTGAGCCGGTCGCTGAGCCGGTCGCTGAGCCGGTCGCTGAGCCGGTCGCCGAGCCGGTCGCTGAGCCGGTCGCTGAGCCGGTCGCTGAGCCGGTCGTAGCCGGTCGCTGAGCCGGTGGTCGAGCCGGTCGCTGAGCCGGTCGCTGAGCCGGTCGCCGAGCCGGTCGCGAGCCGGTCGCCGAGCCGGTCGCCGAGCCGGTCGCCGAGCCGGTCGCCGAGCCGGTCGCCGAGCCGGTCGCCGAGCCGGTCACCGAGCCGGCAACTGAGCCGACTGACTGAGCCGGTGGTCGAGGGTCTCGAGGGTGTCGAGTCGGTTGTCGTGCCATCGGCCGCACCTGGAGGCCCTGGTGCCGTCACTCGTGTCGCGCCCCAGGTTGCCTCGCCCGCCGGCTGTGGGGGCGTGGCAGGGGCGGAGTCCGTCACTAGTTGGGCGGCGGCAGCCGCAGCCGCAGCGCAGCCGCGGCCGCGGATGCCGGAGCTGGTCGCGGCGACATGATCAAGAGCCCCAGGACTGTTCCCCAGCGCCCCGCGCAGGCGCCAACCGCTCCCGGCGCTCCCGGCACTCCCAGCGCTCCTTGCGCTCAGGGCCAGGGGCCAGCCTCGGTCAGTGGATCGGGCGGCTTTGCGCCCTCCCTGGGGATCCTCGACAGCTCTGACGTCGGCGCCACGATGAGCGCTGATCGATTCGCGGCTGGGGATGACACAGTGCCGCACAGTCGTGCCGCGCTGCTCCGCAACTGGCCTGGTTGACCCTTCCCGCCACGGGCTACCCACGCCCCGTCGCCATCGACGGGTGCGAGCGGCACCAGGACCACGACAGGGACTGTGAGCCGACGCCGGCCGCGTCTACGCCTGGCTCGGAACCGCCACACGCACTCGATCTCGGTCTCAGGCGGCTATCTGCCATGGGGTCGCCCGAATGAACCAGCGCCTCCCCCCTCCACGGGGGGGAGGGGGAGGCGCTTGAAGGTGAGGCGCCTTCCCCCTCCATCGGGGGGAGGGGGGAGGCGCTTCACGTGACGTGAAGGCGTCCAACGACTCGCATCCAGCTCGCGTGACTTGCTGGCGGTTTCAGAACCGATCAGGAGATGGGAGAACGTGGTTGTCACACCAGGGTTGCGAGTCGGGGTTTCTCACAACCCTCCTGTGACAACGTGCCAGGGACATCGCCATGTCGCTTGGCGTGTCATGGGCTGGTGACCGGCCACGTTCCACGGCCCCCGCAACCACCGAAAGCGCTCAGTACTGGTGGAACCAGCGCAGCATCTGCGCCGACGTACCGGGGCAGGTGACGTTCATGTCGCGTCCGTCCTCCACCCACTGTCCCAGCACGGAGTCGCCGCCCTGGAACATCCGGTCGACGCCGCAGCGGCGCAGCGCCTCCTCGCGTGAGGTCTGCCCGGCGGCTCGCCACTCCGGGATCCCGAGGCGCAGGTCTCCGACGACGTGCTCCCAGAGGGCCTGGGTGGAGTAGGCCCCGATACGGAACCCGGCGTCGGTGTAGCCGCGAGCGGCCCCGCGGACCACGGCGGCGTTGGCCGTGGTGTCCGAGGGCCAGTCGAACTCCGGCACCGGCTCGACGTCGAGCCAGATGACCGGGGACTGCAGCCCGGCCTGCTTCATGGTGGCCAGGTTGAAGGTCGCCTGGTTGTAGCCGACGTTGCTCAGCTGCACCGAGACGAGTGCTGGCGTCGAACGGCCCCTTGTCCTTGTACGCCGCGAAGTGGCGCGGCTCGGGGGTGCTGATCACCGAGTACGCCGCTGCCATCAGGTGCCGGCTCCGCACCCACTCGACCTGGCTGGCCAGGCACGGGTTCGGGTAGAAACCGGGCCCGTTGGTCAGCCCGAGGATCACGTAGCGGGCGGCGTCGACGGGCATCGGCGATCCCTGCCCCTGCTTCTGCGGGATGCCCATCCCCTGGGGGCACTGCGGCCAGCTGACGTCACCGCCGAGCACCGGACCGACGTCCCTCGGCTTGGGCAGCTTCGGCACCTTGATGGTCGGGGTCGGCACGGCCGGGGCGCTGGAGGGTGGCGCGACGGGCTCGGTCGGCGCGGCGTCGGGTTCCGGCGAGGCGGTGGCGGTCGGGGTCGCCGCGCTGTCGGCCTCCTTGGAGTCCGGCTCGAGCGGCGCCTCGCAGCCCGTGGTGAGGAGGACGGCCAGCAGGAGGAGCACGCTGCCTGCTGTGCGCATCGTCCCCCCTGGGGCAATGTCTGGGATCCGAGACGGACCGGTGGGCTGCGGGGGTGGAAGCCGACCCCCGCTGGACGTTGAATCGTCGCATGAGTCTGCGTACCCCGACCACCGATTCCTCGCCAGAACACGGCACCGACCTCGGCACCGTCGAGGTGGGCGTCGGTGCCCTGTCCTTCGAGGAGGTCGTGGCCGTCGCGCGTGGGGGTGCGCCGGTCGCGCTGACCGACGACGCCCTGGCCGCCATCGCGCGGGCGCGCACGGTCGTCGACGAGCTGGCCGCGGCCCCCACGCCCGCCTACGGGATCTCCACCGGGTTCGGCGCCCTCGCGACCCGGCACATCCCGACCGAGATGCGCGCGCAGCTGCAGCGGTCGCTGGTCCGCTCGCACGCTGCCGGCTCGGGTCCGGAGGTCGAGCGGGAGGTCGTCCGCGGGCTGATGCTGCTGCGCCTCTCGACGCTGGCGACCGGCCGGACCGGCGTACGACCGGAGCTGGCGGAGCTGATCGCCGGCCTGCTCAACGCCGGGATCACGCCGGTCGTCCACGAGTACGGCTCGCTCGGCTGCTCCGGTGACCTCGCGCCGCTCTCGCACTGCGCGCTGGCGCTGATGGGGGAGGGCGAGGTGCGCGACGCGTCCGGGGACCCTGATGCCGGCCGAGCAGGCGCTCGCCGCGGCCGGGCTGACGCCGATCGTGCTCGTCGCCAAGGAGGGGCTGGCGCTGATCAACGGCACCGACGGGATGCTCGGCATGCTGGTGATGGCGCTGACCGACCTCTCCGTCCTGATGCGTACGGCGGACATCGCGGCCGCCATGTCGGTCGAGGGCCAGCTCGGCACCGACCGGGTCTTCGCCCCCGAGCTCCAGGCGATCCGGCCGCACCCCGGCCAGGCCGCCTCCGCCGCCAACCTGACCGCGATCCTGAAGGACTCCGGTGTGGTCGCCTCGCACCGCGGACCCGACTGCAACCGCGTCCAGGACGCCTACTCGCTGCGCTGCTCGCCCCAGGTGCACGGCGCCGCCCGCGACACCCTCGACCACTGCGCGACCGTGGCCGGCCGCGAGCTGGCCAGCGCGGTCGACAACCCGGTCGTGGTCTCGACTGCTCGACCGACGAGGGGCCGGGACGCGTCGAGTCGAACGGCAACTTCCACGGGGCGCCGGTCGCCTACGTGCTCGACTTCGCGGCGATCGTGGCCGCCGACGTGGCCTCGATCAGCGAGCGGCGTACCGACCGCTTCCTCGACAAGGCCCGCAGCCACGGGCTGCCGCCGTTCCTGGCCGACGACCCGGGCGTCGACAGCGGGCACATGATCGCGCAGTACACCCAGGCCGCGATCGTCTCCGAGCTCAAGCGCCTCGCCAACCCCGCGAGCGTCGACTCGATCCCGTCGAGCGCGATGCAGGAGGACCACGTCTCGATGGGCTGGTCGTCCGCCCGCAAGCTGCGCCGGTCGGTCGACGGACTCACCCGGGTGATCGCCATCGAGGTGCTCACCGCCGCGCGTGCCCTCGACCTGCGTCGCCCGCTCGAGCCGTCACCGGCGACCGGTGCGGTCGTCGAGCTGCTGCGTTCCTCGGGGATCCAGGGCCCCGGGCCCGACCGTCATCTCTCGCCCGAGATCGAGCTCGCCGTCGAGCTGGTCCGTTCGGGCGCCGTACTCCACGCCGTCGAAGAAGTGATCGGAGATCTGAAGTAATGGTTTCGACAAGCTCGACCAGCGGGGAACCCCCGGCTTCCCATCCATGCCGCCCACGGCACCGAGCTGACCGCGCGCTCGTGGCAGACCGAGGCGCCGCTGCGGATGCTGATGAACAACCTCGACCCGGAGAACGCCGAGAACCCCGCCGAGCTGGTGGTGTACGGCGGCACCGGCAAGGCCGCCCGCAACTGGGAGTCGTACGACGCCCTGGTCCGCACCCTGACCACCCTCGCCGACGACGAGACCATGCTCGTGCAGAGCGGCAAGCCCGTCGGTGTCTTCCGTACCCACGAGTGGGCGCCGCGCGTGCTGATCGCCAACTCCAACCTGGTCGGCGACTGGGCCAACTGGGAGGAGTTCCGGCGGCTCGAGGACCTCGGCCTGACCATGTACGGGCAGATGACCGCCGGCTCGTGGATCTACATCGGCACCCAGGGCATCCTCCAGGGCACCTTCGAGACGTTCGCCGCCGTGGCCGACAAGCGCTTCGGCGGCACCCTGGCCGGCACCATCACGCTGACCGCCGGTCTCGGCGGCATGGGCGGCGCCCAGCCGCTCGCCGTCACGATGAACGACGGTGTCGCGATCTGCATCGACGTCGACGACAGCCGGATCAAGCGCCGCATCGAGCACCGCTACCTCGACGTGCAGGCCGACTCGCTCGAGCACGCGGTGTCGCTCGCGGTCGAGGCGCGTGATGCCCGGAAGCCGCTGTCCATCGGCGTGCTCGGCAACGCCGCCGAGATGTTCCCGGCCCTGCTCGAGCAGGACGCGCCGATCGACATCGTCACCGACCAGACCTCGGCGCACGACCCGCTGTCCTACCTGCCCGTCGGCGTGAGCTTCGCCGACTGGCACGACGCGGCCCGTCGCGACCCGGAGGGCTTCACCAAGGACGCCCAGGCCTCGATGGCCGCGCACGTGCGGGCGATGGTGGAGTTCCAGGACAAGGGCGCCGAGGTCTTCGACTACGGCAACTCGATCCGCGACGAGGCCCGGAAGGGCGGCTACGACCGCGCCTTCGAGTTCCCCGGCTTCGTGCCGGCGTACATCCGGCCGCTGTTCTGCGAGGGCAAGGGCCCGTTCCGCTGGGCCGCGCTCTCCGGCGACCCGGCCGACATCGCCGCCACCGACCGCGCGATCCTCGAGCTGTTCCCCGACAACGAGCGGCTGCACAAGTGGATCACCATGGCCGGCGAGCGGGTCGCCTTCCAGGGGCTGCCGGCGCGCATCTGCTGGCTCGGGTACGGCGAGCGCCACCTCGCCGGCCTGAAGTTCAACGAGATGGTCGCCTCGGGCGAGCTGAAGGCCCCGGTCGTGATCGGCCGGGACCACCTCGACGCCGGGTCGGTCGCCTCGCCGTACCGCGAGACCGAGGCCATGCTCGACGGCTCCGACGCCATCGCCGACTGGGCGCTGCTCAACGCGCTCGTGAACACCGCATCGGGTGCGAGCTGGGTCTCGATCCACCACGGCGGCGGCGTCGGCATGGGCCGCTCGATCCACGCCGGTCAGGTCTGCGTCGCCGACGGCACCGACCTGGCGGCCCAGAAGATCGAGCGCGTGCTCACCAACGACCCCGGGATGGGCGTGATCCGGCACGTGGACGCCGGCTACGACCGGGCCGCCGAGGTGGCCGCGGAGCGCGGCGTCCGGATTCCAGTCCAGGAGGGCTGACCGCCGGGCAGAATGCCCGCCATGTCCGAAAATTCTCTCGGGGAGCCGCTCGCGCCCGTGCTGTACCCGCCCGGCTGGGTGGTCCCCGACGCGGACGAGACGGTCGGGCCGAAGCGCCCGGGCACGGTCGTGGCCGCGGCGATCATCACGTGGGTCTGCTCGGCGATCGTCGTCATCGGCACCGTCTCCGTGCTGGTCTTCCTGGTCTGGCTCGGTGAGCCCGATCCTCGACTCCTTCGACGTCTCGAGCGGCTTCGTCATCGCGATCACCGCGGTGATCTCGGTCTGGGCGATCGCCGCCTGCCTGCTGGCACGCTGGGCGATGGCCGGCCGCAACTGGGCCCGCGTCTGGCTCACGATCTCGGCGGGAGCCACGGCCCTGGCGTCGCTGGTGACGGTGCTCCTGGGACTGCCCCTCGTCTCGCTCCTCGGAGCCAGCGTCGTGATCGCGCTGCTGTTCATGGGCGGGGCCAACGAGTGGTACCGCAGCCAGGAGGGAACGTCGAGCACTACGTAGACGGGTCACGTGTCCCATCTACGTAGCACTCGGGAACGGCCTCTGCGTTCTCGTGCGGGATGCGGCGGGGCCGGGGCAGAATGCCGCCTATGTCCGAACGACCCGTCCGCGCCCGTACGCCGCTCCCCGGCATCAGCTCCCGCGCCTGGGAGCACCCCGCCGACAAGGGCGCCCTCGTCGCGCTGCGCAAGCTGCGCGGCTTCGACACCGTGCTCAAGGCGCTCTCCGGGTTCATCAACGAGCGCGCGGTCCGGCTGCTGCTGCTCGGCTCGGCGGTCAAGGTCGACGAGCGTCAGTTCGCCCGGCTGCACCGGCTGCTCACCGACGTCGGGGCGACGCTCGACGCGCCCGAGCTCCCCGAGATGTACGTCGCCGCCAACCCGTTCCTGAATGCCGTGACGATCGGCATGAACAAGCCGACCATCGTGCTCAACAGCGCCCTGGTCGACCTGCTCGACGAGGACGAGCTGCGCTTCGTGATCGCCCACGAGCTGGGTCACGCGCTGAGCGGGCACGCGGTCTACCAGACCCTGCTCCAGCGCCTGCTGGTGCTCAGCGGTGTGCTCGGCACCATCCCGCTCGGCGGGCTCGGCCTCCGGGTCATCGTGGCCGCGCTGTTCGAGTGGGCCCGCAAGGCCGAGCTCTCCGCCGACCGGGCCGGGCTGCTCGCGACCCAGGACCCGCAGGTGGCCTTCCGCGTGCACATGAAGCTCGCCAGCGGCGGGCACCTCGAGGACCTCGACACCACGTCGTTCTTCGCCCAGGGCGCCGAGTACGACGAGTCGGGGGACCTGCGCGAGTCGGTGCTGCGGCTGATGCTCCTGGAGCGGGCCTCGCACCCGTTCGCCGTCGTACGGGCCAAGGAGCTGCGGCGCTGGGTCGACAGCGGCGCCTACACGGCGATCCTCGCGGGCACCTACCCGCGCCGCGAGGAGGACGCCGCCGCCGGTGTCAGCGAGGCGGCCCGGGAGGCGGCGGCGAGCTACTCCGAGTCGTTCCGCAACACCTCGGACGCGTTCGGCCGGTTGCTGCACGAGACCGCGGGCGTGGTGGGCAGCGTCCGGGGCTGGCTCGACGACACCTTCCGGCGCGGCGAGTCGGCCTGAGCCCGAGGCGCCTCAGGGCCGCCGGCGACCGAACCAGCGCTTGCTCGGTGCCGGCTCGGACTCCGGCTCCGCCGACGACTCGGCTCCGCTTCCTGCGAGCTCGGACTGCGTCGGCGCTCGCGCCAGGCGACCACCTCGGCCTCGACGTCGCGGGTCGGCGTCACGACCGGCGGACCGCCCTGGAGCTGGCGCCGCGCCTCGATGACGCGACGGTTGAAGTCCTCGACGGTCTCGCGGACCACCTTCTCGACGGTCTCCCGGTCGAGCAGGGCGTCGAGCTCGGCGTCGTCCTTGCGCAGCTGCAGCGCGGCCGGGAGCACGGTGATCTTCTCGCGCTCGATCAGCTTCTTCAGCCACCAGTCCCGGTCGTACGGCGACCCGAGGTCGCCCAGCGGCTTGCCGGCGCCCGGGCAGGTTGTCGAACTCCCCGCGCTCCATGGCCTGCTGGATCTGGAGGTCGACCCAGCGGGTCTGGTGCTGGATGCGTGCGGCAGCGGAGTCGGCACCGGTGCGCTGGTCCCGCGCACGGTCCGGTCGTCGACGATCAGGGCTCCTCGGCCATGGGAATCACCCCCGGATTCCACGAGATTAGGCGATGACTTCAAGGCGCCCGGCGGGTCAGAGTGGTGGGGAGGTGGGCCATGGAGGTCTTCGCGACGGGTCTGGGGCTGGGCGAGTCACCGCGCTGGCACGACGGCCGGCTGTGGGTGTGCGACTGGGTGGCCGGCGAGGTGCTGTCGTACGACGAGACCGGCGATCGCCGCGTCGAGCTGACGATGACGCGGCCTGCCGTTCTCGGTCGACTGGCTCCCGGACGGGCGCACGGTGCTCACCTGCCACCGAGGGTGTGGTGACCGCCGACGAGGACGGCACCCTCACGCCGTACGGCGCGACCGGGCAGGCCTGGAACGAGATCGTCGTCGATCCGCGCGGCCACACGTTCGTCAACGCGGCCGGGTTCGACCTGATGGGTGGCGAGGAGCCGAAGCCGGGCTTCGTCTGGGTGGTGCGACCCGACGGGACCTCCGAGCAGGTCGCCGACGACGTCTGGTTCCCCAACGGGATGGCGGTGACGGCGGACGGCCGCACCCTGGTGGTCGCGGAGTCCTACGGCCACTGCCTGACCGGCTTCGACATCGGCGACGACGGCACGCTTGACCAACCGGCGCGTGTGGGCCGACCTCGGCGAGGCCAACCCGGACGGCATCTGTCTCGATGCCGAGGGGGCCGCGTGGTACGCCGACGTGCCGCACCAGCGCTGCGTCCGCGTCGCCGAGGGCGGCGAGGTGCTCGAGGTCGTGGAGGCCGACCGGGGCTGCTTCGCGTGCATGCTCGGCGGGGAGGACGGCCGCACCCTCTACGTCGTCGCGGCCAGCTGGGGCGGCACCAGCGGCGTCGGCGCAGGGCGAGCCGACCGGTCAGGTGCTCACCCACCGAGCACCGGCACCCCACGCGGGAAGGCCCTAATTCACCACCAGCCCTGGCGCCGCGCCCACCGCAGCAGCAGGAAGCTCATCACCGCCATGATCAGCACGACGATGCCGAGCTCGATCATGTTCTCCTTCAGGGACACGATCATGTTCATGCCCTCGATCGACGCGATCGCGGTGATCGGCAGCGTCACGGCGGCGATCACGGCCAGGCGCTCCATGGCCACGGTCATCTTGGTGTTGACCTTGGTCTGGTAGAGCTCGATCACGCCGAACAGGAAGTGCGACTCCCCGTCGGCGATGGAGCGGACCCGCTCGAACTGGTCGGCGAGGTCGCGCAGGTAGGGGCGGGCATTCTCGTCGGGGAGGTTGCGTCAGCCCCGCCATCCGGGCCCAGACGTCGTAGCACTGCGCCGCCATGGTGCGGGTGGTGATCAGCTCGTGGCGGATCAGGAACATCCGCTCCAGCAGCGCCTCGGGGTTGGTCAGCCGGGAGCTCATCACGTGCTGCTCGAGGCCCGGGAGCTTCTCGGCCACCTGGTTGATCAGCCCGCGCTGGCGCCTCGCGACGGCCGAGGTGATCGCGAAGGACAGCTCGTGCGGGGTGGTCGGCCGGAACCGCCCCGACTCGAGGCGACGCCGCACCGACTCGGTCTCGACGAGGGCCTCGGCGAGCTCGACGACCGGGTTCAGCGGGCCGTGCACGGTCACCAGGAAGTCGCGCCCGATGACCTGGTCGAGCTCGAGCAGGTGCACGTGGCCGGCCTTGCCGAGCAGGGGCGACTGGGCGGTGATGAACACGTGGTCGGCGTACGCATGGACCGTCGGCACGTGGTTGCGGGTGCGGCACGCCTCGAGCACCATCTCGTGGCAGCCGAGCTCGCGCAGGTAGTCCTCCGCCGCCTCGCTCCACTCGGGGATGTCCGCCCAGACGAACCCACCGGTGCCGGTGCCCGTCTGGTCCTCGAGCTCGTGCACCCGGATCCCGCTGTCGTCGAGATGACGGACGTCCACCCCGTCAGCATGCTCCCCGTCGGGTGTCGGGCGGAAGGTCAGTCGGTGAACGCGTCCTTGGGTACGACGAGCAGGCTGGCCGCCGCGATCAGGGCCGTGATCGAGCAGACCGCCCACACCGTGAGGTAGCCGGACAGGGGTGCGTGCCCGGCCTTCGCGTCGGCGATCGAGCCGGTCGAGGACAGCGCGATGGCGAAGATGCTGGACGCGATCGCACCGCCGATCGTCTTGGTGGTGTTGGTCATCCCGGTGACGAAGCCGGTGCGGTCGGCCGGTGCGGCGGCAGCAGCCGCGGCCGGCAGGGCGGCCACGAGCGCGCCCGACCCGACCCCGGCGATCGCCATGTTGACCAGCGCCTGGACGGTCGAGCCGTGCAGCGGGAGGAACAGCCCGTAGCCGAGGGCGACGAGCAGGCAGGCCACGCAGCATCGTCGTACGCGTGCCGATGTAGCGGGCGACCACCGGGAGCAGCAGGGCGCCGATCACCAGCGAGAGGACGTAGACGCCGATCAGCGTCGAGACGAAGCTCGCCGAGGCGCCGAGCCCGAAGCCGGCCTCGTCGGGGTCGGTGCGCGCGAAGGTCGACAGCGGGATCTGGGCGCCGAGCACCGACATCCCGAACAGGAACGCCGTCAGCTGCACCGGCCACTGCGCCGGCGTGGCCATCAGGCGTACGTCGATCAGCGGCTCGTCGAGGCCGAGCTCGTAGCGGGCGAACGGCCAGAACGCGAGCACCCCGAGCAGCAGCACCAGCCAGGGGAGCGCGCGACCCGGGACCCTGCAGGCGCACCAGGATCAGCCCGCCCATCACCAGGCCGATGGCGAGCGTGACCAGCCAGAAGCCGTTCAGGTCGAGGCGGCCGGTGTGCACGGGCGGCGTCGCCGCGACGCCGAACCAGATCACGACGAAGCACAGCGTCACCGCGATCGCCGGGATGGAGAGCAGCGCCGTCATCCCCATCGACTCGACCAGGATGCCGCTGGCCAGCGCGCCCGCGATCACGCCCAGCTCGAGCGCCGCGACCAGGAACCCCGCCGCCCGCCGGGTGAGCCGGGCCTGCGCGCCGGTGTCGGCCGTGCGCCGGTGGATGATCGAGATCTCCAGCGGCAGCCAGACGACGTAGAAGCCCTGGATCGCCCACGCGATCAGGAAGAGCGTGAAGTTCGGGGCGAACGCGACCGCCCACGAGGCCGCGCGCGGTGACCGCCGTCGAGATCAGCAGCACCTGGCGGTGGCCGATCAGGTCGCCGAGCCGGGCCAGCACCGGGACGACCAGCGCGGAGACGACGAGCTGGGCCGCCTCGAACCAGTTCACGTCGGCGTCGGCGATGCCCAGGTGGTCGGCGATGTCGCTGAAGATCGGCGTGTAGTAGCCCTGCAGGATGCCGCTCGCGATCTCCACGCAGACCAGGAACCCGACGATCGTGGCGAGGCCGGGCACCTTCCCGCGCATGCGGAGTCTCGGTCGGTGGTCATGCGCGGCAGCCCTTCGATGAGGCGGGTGTACCAGCGCACGCCCGCGAGCCAGTCGTCGACGCCGATGTGCTCGTCGTAGCTGTGGATGCTCTCCCGCTGCGCCTTGCGTCATCCGGAACGGCGTGAACCGGTAGACGCGCGGGCAGATCGCGGTGAAGTAGCGCGAGTCGGTGGCGGCCATCATCACGTACGGCGTCGGCACGGCGTCCTCGAAGAGCTCCTCGATCGTCGAGGTGATCAGCTCGAAGGCGGGGTCGTCGGTCGGGCTGACCGGGCTGGGCTCGTTGACGTCGACCAGGTCGAGGGTGATCGAGTCGTCGGCGATCGCCTTGCGCACGTGCTCGGTGGCGGAGGCGACGGTGTCGCCGACGAGGATGCGCAGGTTGACCGCGGCGGTGGCGCTCGAGGCGATCACGTTGTGGGCCGGCGAGCCGGAGAGCGTGGTGACGGCCATCGTCGTACGCACCAGGGCGGCGGGTTCCGCGCCGGCCGCCAGCATCGCCCGCTTGACCAGCGGCTGCAGCCGTCGCGCGTTGGCGAACAGCGGGCGCAGGGCCAGGGGTGCGTGCGGCGCGAGCCGGGCGAACATCTCCAGCGTCGGCTCGGGGAGCGAGGCGGCGAACGGCCGCTTCTCCAGGCGTACGACGGCCCGGGCGATCCGCGCGGTCGGGCCACCGGGAGCCGGGGTCGAGGAGTGGCCGCCGCGTCCCTCTGCGCGCAGCTCGATGGTGGTGGTGCCCTTCTCGGAGACGCCGATCACGCCGAGCGGCGGGTCGACACCGGGGAACGCCTCGTGCGCGATGGCCCCGCCCTCGTCGAGCACGAACCACGGCGTCACGCCGCGGCGGCGGAGCTCCTCGACCGCGGCGGTCGCGTCCGGCCCGGACGTCTCCTCGCGGGCGCCGAAGGACAGCCAGACGTCGCGCGCGGGCTCGAAGCCCTGCTCCAGCAGGCGCTCGACGGCGACACAGATCCCGACCAGCGAGCCCTTGTCGTCGAGGGTGCCGCGGCCCCAGATCGCGCCGTCGTGGATCTCGGCCTCGAACGGCGGGTGCTGCCACGGCGCCGACTCGTCGATCGGCACGACGTCGATGTGCGCCATCAGCACGAGCGGGTCGGCGTCGGAGCTGCCCTGCCAGTGGAAGAGCAGCGAGTGGTCGAGGACCCGGTGCAGCGTCAGGCGCTCGTGCAGCAGCGGGAACGCCTCGGCCAGGGCGGCTCGTGAACTCCTCGAAGCGGGCGTGGTCGATGGCCTGCTCGTCGGTGTGGGACACGGTCGGGATGCGCACCAGGGCGCGCAGCTTCTCGACGTCTCCCTCGTCTCCCACGGGCACGAACCTAGCCGCACCGCACGGCCGGCGTCCGCCGGCCACCGAAGTTGTCACCGAGGAGAACTAGGGTCGCGGCACGAGACGCGACGAGGGGTGCGGGCATGGCGGGGACGGCGACGGGACCGGCGATCCGGGCCACCGGGCTGAGCAAGCACTACGGCTCCGTGGTCGCGCTCGACGGCCTCGACCTCGAGGTCGCTCCGGGCACGGTGATGGGCCTGCTCGGACCCAACGGCGCCGGCAAGACCACCGCAGTGCGCGTGCTGACGACTCTCCTCAAGGCCGACTCGGGCACCGCGGAGGTGGTGGGGCTCGACGTCGACCGTGACGCACGCGAGCTGCGTCGCCGCATCGGCGTCTCCGGCCAGTACGCCGCAGTCGACGAGCACCTGACCGGGTTCGAGAACCTCGACATGGTCGGGCGGCTCTACCACCTGGGCGCTGCCGCCAGCCGCGCGCGGGCCCGCGAGCTGCTCGAGCGCTTCGACCTCACCGGGGCCGCCGACCGACAGGTCAAGGGCTGGTCGGGAGGCATGCGCCGCCGGCTCGACCTCGCCGGTGCCCTGGTCGCCGAGCCACCCGTGCTGTTCCTCGACGAGCCCACGACGGGGCTCGATCCCCGGGGCCGGGCGGGCATGTGGGACGTCATCGAGGACCTCGTGCGCGGCGGCACCACGCTGCTGCTCACCACTCAGTACCTCGAGGAGGCCGACCGCCTCGCCGACCGGATCGCCGTGATCGACCACGGTCGTGTCATCGCGCTGGGCACGGCCGACGAGCTGAAGTCCCAGGTCGGTGGCGAGCGCATCGAGGTGGTGGTGACGTCCGCCGACGACCTCCCGCGGGCCTGCGCCGAGGCGGAGGGCATCGGCATCGGGCCGCCGCAGGTCGACGAGCGCGACCACCTGGTCGTCGTACCCGTCTCCGGCGGCGCGGCCGACCTGGTGGAGTTCCTGCGCCGCCTCGACCGTGTCGGGATACCGGTCAGGGACGTGGGCCTGCGCCGACCCACCCTCGACGACGTGTTCCTCCAGCTGACCGGTCACGCGGCGGAGGACGCCGCGGAAGCCGATGCCGGCGAGGCCGAGCGAGCGAACGAGGAGGCGTCATGAACCGGGTCGCCGAAGCCGTCTCCGACACCGCGACCATCACGCGGCGCAACCTGAAGAAGATCCTGCGGGTCCCCGACCTGCTGGTGTTCACGCTGCTCTCGCCGATCATGTTCGTGCTGCTCTTCGCGTTCGTGTTCGGCACCGCGATCGGCGACCAGGGCACCGGCACCGACTACCGGGAGTTCCTGGTGCCCGGCATCTTCGCCCAGACGGTGGTCTTCGGGGCCACCTTCACCGGCTACAGCCTGGCCGAGGACCTCCAGAAGGGCATCATCGACCGGTTCCGCTCGCTGCCGATGTCACCGTCGGCCGTGGTGGTCGGACGCACGGCGTCCGACGTGGGGATCAACTTCCTCAGCCTGCTCGTGATGGCCCTGACCGGGTTGCTCATCGGCTGGCGCATCCGCTCCTCGTTCCTCGAGGCCGTGGCCGGGTTCCTGCTGCTCCTCGTCTTCGCCTACGCCATCTCCTGGATCATGGCGTACGTCGGACTGCTGGTGCGCGCGCCCGAGGTGGTCAACAACGCCTCGTTCATCGTGATCTTCCCGCTCACGTTCATCGCGAACACGTTCGTCACCCTCGAGAACCTCCCGGGTCCGCTCGAGACCTTCGCGAACTGGAACCCGGTCTCCACGGTGACGCAGGCGGCCCGGGACCTGTTCGGCAACACCGTGCCGGGCACGGCGCCCACCGAACCCTGGTCGATGGCGCACCCGACGCTCTACACGATCATCTGGGTGGTGGTCATCGTCGCCATCTTCGCGCCGCTCTCGATCCGCCGCTACCAGCGCACCGCCAGTCGCTGAGGACGGTGCCTCGGGCCTCGACCAGCCCGGCCTATCTCGGATCCGAGACAGCCTGCCGGGGTGCATGGTGGCGCGCGACCGCTGGATTGGATGGACTGGTGCCCATGTCAGTCCGGCACGCTCCAGCTCCCGCGGTGCACGACCTCGTCGAGCTCCTTGCGGCGACGCCTGCTGGGCGAGCCCTTCGCTCCCGGCGTGGGGGCGGGGTGGCCCAGCGTGATCGTGCCGACCGGGTCGAAGGCGTCGGGGATCGCGAACTCGGCCCGGGCCGCGGGCACCTTGTCGGGCGGGATGCCGAAGAAGCACGCGCCGAGCCCCTCGTCGACGGCCGTCTGCAGGATCAGCAGCGAGGCCATCGCGGCGTCCATGTGCCAGAACGGCACCGGCCAGCGGGCCTCGTCGCGGTCGGTCCAGCCCTTGTCCGGCTCGGCGTAGCGGCCCAGGTAGGCGGCCTTGCTCGAGCACGGCACGATCACGACCGGCGCGCGCATCATGCCGCTCAGCCACTCGTCCGGGTGGTCGATGTCGTCGGCGGTGGCGGCCCAGTAGCGGCGTACGTCGTCAGGGGTGTCCAGCACCAGGAAGCCCCAGCCCTGGCTGAACCCGGCGCTCGGCGCCCGGACCGCGTTCGCGAGCGCTCGGTCGACGACCGCCGGGTCGACCGGCTCCTCGGTGTAGTTGCGGACCATCCTGCGGCGGCGTACGACGTCGGCGAACTCCATGGGACCCATTATCGGGAGAGCCATGCCTGACGACTTCGAGCAGATGTGGGGCGCGCTCGCCCCGCTCGGCCGGTCCGCCGCCAGCGGCGGCTACTTCCGGCAGCCGTTCACCTCCGTCGAGTCCGAGCTGCGCTCGTGGTTCCGCGAGCAGTGCGCCGCGCGCGGGCTGTCGGTCGAGGCGGACGGGAACGGCAACCTGCTCGCCTGGTGGGTCCCGTCGGTTGAGCTTGTCGAAACCACGGACGCCGTGCTGGTCGGCTCCCACCTCGACTCGGTCCTCGACGGCGGGGCGTACGACGGCCCGCTGGGCGTGGTCTCGTCGCTGGCCGCGATCGACCTGCTCCGCTCGCGCGGGGTGGCGCCGAGCCGGCCCGTCGCGGTGGGTGCCTTCGCCGAGGAGGAGGGTTCGCGCTTCGGGATCGCCTGCCTCGGCTCGCGCCTGGCCACCGGCACCACCACCCCCGAGGCGGCCCGCGAGCTGCGCGACCGGGACGGCGTACCCCTGCTCGACGCGATGGCCGACGCCGGACGTCTCGCCGGACCTCGGCCGCGCCGACTGGCTCGACCGGATCGGCTGCTTCCTCGAGCTGCACGTCGAGCAGGGCCGCGACCTGGTCGACCGCGACGCGCCGGTCGGGCTGGCCACGGAGATCTGGCCGCACGGGCGCTACCGGTTCGACTTCACCGGCGCGGCCAACCACGCGGGCACGACGCGGATGGAGGACCGGAACGACCCGATGCTCAGCTTCGCGATGACCGCGCTGGCGGCCGGCAAGCAGGCCCGGGCGACGGAGCAGCGGGCCACCTTCGGCCGCGTCGACGTGGCGCCCAACGGCACCAACGCGATCCCCTCGCGGGTGACCGCGTGGCTCGACGCCCGGTGCGACAGCGAGGAGGCGCTCGTGCGGCTGGTGGCCGAGATCAAGCGCCAGGGCGACGAGCGCGCCGACCGGGACGGCACCCGGCTCGAGGTGACCGCGGAGTCCGTCTCGGGCGCGGTCGCCTTCGACCGCGAGCTGACCCGCTCCCTGCGTGGCCGGGCTGGGCGAGCGCTGGGGCGACGTACCCGTGATCCCGACGATGGCCGGCCACGACGCCGGCATCCTGTCCGCGGCCGGAGTGCCGACCGCGATGATGTTCGTCCGCAACCCGACCGGCATCTCCCACTCGCCGGAGGAGTTCGCGCCGATGTCCGACTGCCTCGCCGGCGTCGAGGCGCTCGCCGACGCACTGGAGGTGCTGGTCTCGTGAAGCTGCACCTCGAGCACGCCCTGCTGGAGGGCGGCGTCGCGGACGACGTACTCCTCGAGATCGAGGACGGCCGGATCATTCGCGTGTCAGGGCTGGCGGGCAGTTCCGTCGACCTGGCGGGCGATGCATCGGCCGCCCGGCCGCAGTTTCCCCGGGCGCCCGGGGAAACCGAGACCCCCACCCTCACCCTCCCCGGCCTCGCCAACTGCCACAGCCACGCGTTCCACCGAGCCCTCCGAGGGCACACCCAGACGCGAGCGCGGGTCGTTCTGGACCTGGCGCGAGCAGATGTACGCCGTCGCGGCGGAGCTCACGCCCGACTCGTACTTCGAGCTCGCCCGCGACACCTACGCCGAGATGCGCGCGACCGGGATCACCGCGGTCGGGGAGTTCCACTACCTGCACCACCAGCCCGACGGGACGCCGTACGACGACCCCAACGAGATGGGCCGGGCGCTGCTGGCCGCGGCCGACGAGGCGGGGATCCGGATCCGGCTGCTCGACACCTGCTACCTCGCCGCCGGCTTCGGGAAGCCGCCCGAGGGCGTCCAGGTGCGCTACTCCGACGGCGACGCGCACCGCTGGGCCGAGCGGGTCGCGGCCTTCGACGACCCTCGGGTCGGGATGGCCATCCACTCGGTCCGCGCCGTGCCGCGCGCCCAGATCCCGATCGTGGTCGAGGCGGCGCAGGGCAAGCCGCTGCACGTGCACCTCTCCGAGCAGGTGGCGGAGAACGAGGCCTGCCTCTACGCGACGGGCATGACGCCGACCCAGCTGCTCGCGGAGGCCGGTGCGCTCGGCCCGATGACCAGCGCCGTGCACGCCACCCACCTCACCGACGACGACATCCGCCTGCTCGGGCAGAGCCGCACCAACGTCTGCTTCTGCCCCACGACCGAGCGCGACCTCGCCGACGGCATCGGCCCGGCGCGCCGGTTGCGCAACGCCGGTGCCACGCTCACGCTGGGCTCCGACAGCCATGCGGTGATCGACCTGTTCGAGGAGATGCGGGCGGTGGAGATGCACGAACGGCTCGCGACCCAGCAGCGCGGACACTGGTCTCGCGCCACGGAGCTGCTCGCTGCGGCGACGTACGACGGACACCGCTCGCTCGGCTTCGACGACGCCGGCCGGATCGCCGAGGGGCAGCGGGCCGACCTGGTCACCGTCGACCTCGACACCATCCGGACCCGCGGCACCGGCGCCTCCGCCGAGACCCTGGTCTTCGCCGCCACCGGCGCGGACGTGGTCGCATGACCAGCCTGCTGCTCACCGGCATCGCCGAGCTGGTCACCAACGACCCGGCCCACGACGGCACGCCGCACGGCATCGTCGAGGACGCTGCCGTGGTCCTCGACGGCCACCGGATCGCCTGGGTCGGCCGGCGCAGCGACGCCCCCGACGCCGACGCCGCCCGCGACCTCGGCGGACGCGCGGTCATTCCCGGCTTCGTCGACTCCCACTCCCACCTCGTCTTCGCCGGCGACCGGGCGCCGGAGTTCGCGGCCCGGATGGCGGGGGAGAGCTACGCCGCCGGCGGCATCCGCACCACGGTCGCCGCGACGCGGGCCGCGACCGACGAGCAGCTGGCCGCCAACGTCGCGCGGCTCGTCGCCGAGATGCGGCGCCAGGGCACCACCACCGTCGAGATCAAGAGCGGCTACGGGCTGACCGCCCTCGACGAGGCGCGCGGCCTCGCGATCGCCCGGCAGTACACCGAGGAGACCACCTTCCTCGGCGCCCACGTGGTGCCGCCGGAGTACGCCGACGACCCCGCCGGCTACGTCGACCTCGTCACCGGTCCCGATGCTCGACGCCGCCGCGCCGCACGCGAAGTGGATCGACGTGTTCTGCGAGACGGGTGCCTTCGACGCCGACCAGGCCCGCGCGATCCTCGCGGCAGGGACGGCAGCGCGGCCTCGAGGGTCGGCTGCACGCCAACCAGCTCGGGCCGGGTCCCGGCGTCCGCCTGGCCTGCGAGCTCGGTCTGACCGCGGTCGACCACTGCACCTTCCTCGACGACGCGGACGTCGCCGCCCTCGCGGACTCCGGCACGGTGGCGACGCTGCTGCCCGGCGTCGAGTTCAGCACCCGCTCGCCGTACCCCGACGCGCGCCACCTCCTCGACTCCGGCGTCACCGTCGCGCTGGCCAGCGACTGCAACCCGGGCTCCTGCTACACGTCGTCGATGCCGCTGTGCGTCGCGCTCGCGGTCCGCGAGATGCGGATGACCCCGGCCGAGGCGGTCTGGTCGGCCACCGCCGGCGGCGCGCGGGCCTTGGACCGCGACGACGTCGGCGTGCTCGCCCCCGGGAAGCGCGCCCACCTCACCGTGCTCGAGGCCCCCTCGCACGTCCACCTGGCCTACCGGCCCGGGCGTCCCCCTCGTCGCCGAGGTCATCGCCTGAGGAGCCCTTGCGTCATACGAATCGTGGCCTTGAGGCCACGATTCGTATGACGTCCGGTGCGGAACGGATCAGCCCCCGGCAGCCCTGACCAGCGCGTCGAACAACCGCTGGTCGCGGCCCATCTCGGGGTGCCACTGCACCGCGAGGCAGAACCGGCTGCCCTCGACCTCCATCGCCTCGAGCGTCCCGTCGGCTGCCTGGGCCACGGCCTCGAAGCCGGGGTGCGAGCGCACCGACTGGTGGTGGTGGCAGTGCACGGTGACCTCGGGGCCGAGGATCGAGCGCAGCACCGACGACTCGTCGGTGGCCACCTCGATCTCGCCGAACACGTCGCCACCGGGGCTGTGCTGCTCGTGCCCGACCAGGTCGGGCGTGTGCTGGTCGAGCGTGCCACCGGCCGCGACCGCCATCACCTGCATCCCCCGGCACACCCCGAGCGTCGGCAGGTTGGCGGCCGCGGCCGAAGTCAGCAGCGCGAGCTCCCAGGCGTCGCGGTCGGGTCGCCACTTCGCGGTGGCCGGGTGAGGTTCCTCGCCGTACTGGCCCGGGTCGACGTCGGCGCCCCCACTGACCACGAGCCCGTCGAGGCGCGCGACCGCCGCGGCGGCAGCGTCGGGATCGTCGGTGGCCGGCGGCAGCAGCACGGGTACGCCGCCCGCGCGGACGATCGCGTCGGCGTACATCACCGGCAGCAGGTCGGCGGCCTGGTCCCACACTCCCCACTTCGCCTGCTCGCGGTAGGTGGTCAGCCCGATCAGTGGTTTCACCGGGACCTCACAGCGGCGTGACGTACGCGCCGGAGATCCCTCCGTCGACCAGGAACGTGCTCGCCGTGATGAAGCTCGACTCGTCGGAGGCCAGGAACAACACCGCGTTGGCCATCTCCTCCGGCTCGGCGAACCGGCCCATCGGCACGTGCACCAGCCGGCGCGCGGCGCGCTCGGCGTCCTTGGCGAACAGCTCCTTGAGCAGGGGGGTGTTGACCGGCCCCGGACACAGCGCGTTGACGCGGATGCCGTCGCGGGCGAACTGCACCCCGAGCTCGCGGCTCATCGAGAGCACGCCGCCCTTCGACGCGGAGTAGGAGATCTGGCTGGTGGCCGCGCCCATCACCGCGACGAACGACGCGGTGTTGATGATCGAGCCGGACTTCTGCTCGAGCATGTAGGGCAGCGCGGCCTTGCAGCACAGGTAGACGCTGGTCAGGTTGACCTCCTGCACGCGCCGCCAGGCCTCGAGCTCGGTGTCCAGGATCGAGTCGTCGTCGGGCGGGGAGATGCCGGCGTTGTTGAACGCGATGTCGACCGAGCCCCAGGTGTCCTTGGCCAGCGCGAACAGCGCGTCGACCTCCTCCTTGCTGGTCACGTCGACGTGGGCGTACGCCGCGATGTCCGACCCGCCGAGCTGACCGACCAGCTCGTGCCCGCGCTGGTCGTCGATGTCGCCGATGAGGACCTTCGCGCCCTCCTCGACGAACCGGTTCACCGTCGCCAGCCCGATCCCGGAGCACCCGCCGGTGACCACCGCGACCTTGCCGTCCAGACGTCCTGCCATGTGATGCCTCCTTCGGTAGGTCGCCTCAGTGGGCGATGAACACGTTCTTCTCCTCGGTGAACGCGTTGGGGGCGTCCGGGCCGAGCTCGCGGCCGAGGCCGGACTGCTTGTAGCCGCCGAACGGGGTCCAGTAGCGCACCGCCGAGTGGCTGTTCACGCTGAGGTTGCCGGACTCCACGCCGCGCGCGACCCGCAGCGCTCGGCCCAGGTCGTTGGTGAAGATCGAGCCGGACAGCCCGTACTCGGTGTCGTTGGCCAGGGCGATCGCCTCCGCCTCGTCGCCGAAGGGCATCACCGCCACGACGGGTCCGAACACCTCCTCGCGCCAGACGGGCTCACTCGTGCTCTTCGACTCGACGACCGTGGGCGGCAGCCAGAACCCCTCGCCCTCGGGACGGGAGCCGGTGAACGCGATGTCGGCGCCGTCGATGTAGCGCTGCACGGAGTCGCGCTGGGCGGCCGAGACCATCGGGCCCATCTCGCTGTCCTCGTTCGCCGGGTCGATCACCTTCAGCGCCCGCACCGACTCCTCGAGCCGGCCGACGAACTCGTCGTACGCCGACCGCTCGACGAGGATCCGCGAGCGGGCGCAGCAGTCCTGGCCGGCGTTGTCGAAGACGGCGTACGGCGCACTTGCCGCCGCAGCAGCGATGTCGGAGTCGGCGAAGACGATGTTGGCGCTCTTGCCGCCGAGCTCGAGCGTCACCCGCTTCACCTGCTCGGCGCAGCCACGCATGATCCCCTTGCCGACCTCGGTCGACCCGGTGAAGCACACCTTGCGGACGGCCGGGTGCGTCACGAAGCGCTCCCCGACCACCGACCCCTTGCCCGGGATCACCGTGAGCACACCCTCGGGGAGCCCCGCCTCGAGGGCGAGCTCTCCGATCCGGATCGCGGTGAGCGGAGTGATCTCGGCCGGCTTGAGCACGACCGTGTTGCCGGCCGCGAGCGCCGGCGCGAGACCCCAGCCCGCGATGGGCATCGGGAAGTTCCAGGGCACGATGATGCCCACCACGCCGAGGGGTTCGTGGAAGGTGACGTCGACGCCGCCGGCCACCGGGATCTGCTTGCCGAAGAGTCGTTCGGGCGCCGCGGAGTAGTAGTTCAGGCAGTCGCGGACGTTGCCCGCCTCCCAGCGCGCGTTGCCGATCGTGTGCCCGGCGTTGGCGACCTCCAGCTGCGCGAGCTCCTCGATGTGCTCGTCGACGACGGCGGCGAACGCGCGCATCAGCCGGGCCCGTTCGCCCGGCGCCACGTCACGCCAGGCCGGGAAGGCCTCCTGCGCGCGGGCGATCGCGGCGTCGGTCTCGTCGACGCTCGCGGAGGGCACCTCGGCGATCTGTTCGGTGGTGACGGGGTTGATGACGGCAGTCGTCAAGGTTCACATCCTCTCGAAGGTCCGGGCGAGCTCCCAGTCGGTGACGGCGGCGTCGAAGGCCGCGAGCTCGACGTCGGCCATGTTGACGTAGTGGTCCACGACGTCGTCACCCAGGGCCGCTCGCGCGACCGCCGAGGACGCGAAGGTCTCGCGCGCCGCCCGCAACGTGTGCGGCACGTGCGGCTTGTCCGAGGCGTAGGCGTTGCCGACCAGCTCGTCCTCGAGCTCGAGCTCGTTCTCGATGCCGTGCAGGCCGCCGGCGAGCATCGCACCCAGCGCCAGGTAGGGGTTGACGTCGCCGCCCGGCAGCCGGTTCTCCATCCGTGCGGACGGTCCGTGCCCCACGAGGCGTACGGCGCAGGTGCGGTTGTCGGTGCCCCACGCGACGGCGGTCGGCGCGAACGATGCGGAGGCGAACCGCTTGTAGGAGTTGACGTTCGGCGCGTAGAGCAGGGTGAAGTCGGTCATCGTGGCGAGCACTCCGGCGACGAACTGGTCGTAGAGCGGGGAGCGGTCGTGGCCCTCGCCGAAGACGATGCCGCCGTCGGCCCCGCGCAGGGACAGGTGGATGTGGCAGGAGTTGCCCTCGCGCTCGTTGTACTTCGCCATGAAGGTGATCGCCTGCCCGTGCAGGGAGGCGATCTCCTTGGCAGTTGTCTTGTAGACGGCGTGGTTGTCGGCGGTGACCAGCGCTTCGGCGTACAGGAAGCCGATCTCGTGCTGGCCGAAGTTGCACTCGCCCTTGGCGCCCTCGACGTCCATGCCGGCGGCGTAGGTGTGGTTGCGGATGTCGCGGAGCAACGGCTCGACGCGCGAGGTGCCGATCAGGGAGTAGTCGATGTTGTACTGGTTGACCGGGGTCAGGTCGCGCCAGCGGCGGTCGTGGGCGTCCTCGTAGGTGTTGTTGAAGGCGATGAACTCCAGCTCGGTGCCGGCCAGCGCCACCATGCCCTTGTCGGCCACGCGCTCGAGCTGCTTCTTCAGGATCGTGCGCGGCGACTGCACCACAGGGGCGTGGTCGAGCCAGACCAGGTCGCACTGCACCATCGCGGTGGCGGGCAGGTGGGTGAGCAGACGCAGGGTGTCCCAGTCGGGGACGAACTCCATGTCGCCGTACCCGCGCTCCCACGAGGAGATCGTGTAGCCCTCGACGGTGTTCATGTCGACGTCGACGGCGAGCAGGTAGTTGCAGCCCTCGGTGCCCGACTCCAGCGCGACGTCGAGGAAGTAGCGGCCGTGCAGCCGCTTGCCCTGCAGCCGTCCCTGCATGTCGGTGAACGCGAGCACGACGGTGTCGACCTCGTCGGACTCGATCAGCGACCGCAGCCGGTCGAGGGTGAGGTAGCGGTCGTTGGGTGTGCTCATCGTGCTCTCCCGTGATCGTCGTGCTGGTGGTCGTGGTGGTGGTCGGTCATCCGAGCAGCCCCAGCAGCAGGGCGGCGGTGTCGTCGCAGTGTTCCTGCATCACCTGGTGCGCCCGCTCCTGCCGGCCGCCGAGGATCGCCGAGACGATCTGCGCGTGCTGGGTGTCGGAGTGGGCGATGTTGGCCTCGAGCACCGGGATCGCGCTGAGCATCTCGTGCATCACCGACTGCACCGAGGTCACGGCCTCGATCAGCCGCGACGAACCGGTGAGTGCGGCGATGGTCAGGTGGAAGCGCGAGTCGGCCTGCCGGTGCACGGCCGGCCCGCTGGCCGTGGCGACCGCCTCGTGCGCGACCTCCAGCCGGTCCCGCTGCTTCTCGGTGAGCTGTGCGCTCGCGGCCAGGCTGGCGGCACCGGGCTCCACGATCCGACGGAACTCGAGGGAGTCCACCCACTCGGCGCGCCGGGACGGCGTACGACGCGACGCGGCTCGGGCCGACGGTGTGGAGGGCCGCATCGTCACGACCGTGCCCCCGCCACGACCCCGGGTGGTCTGTACCAGTCCGGCCTGTCGGAGCGCCGCCATGGCCTCGCGCAACGTCGCGCGGGACACTGCCAGACGATCGGAAAGTTCGCGCTCGGACGGGAGCACGGAACCCCGTGGATACACGCCCAGACGGATGAGTGTGGCCAGCTGCTCCACGCACGCCTCGAAGGCGTGGTGACCCCGCACGGGGCGAAGTACCGCCTCGGGCAGCGCCTGATCTTGGGCGGGGTCGGGGGAGACCGTCACCCGGCCAGTGTTCGAGCCACCAAGGGCCAGTGTCAATGGTGGGCAATGGTCTGGACTCAAACCTTTTACACGTTGGTGCTGGACTCCGCCGAGATATCAGGTCTACCTTGCTTGAAAACGGGGCCCGAGTCTTTCCCAGGAGGCTGACATGGCGGCGACCGACGACCATCTCACCGATGACGAAAAGCTTCTCGCCAAGCTCGGGTACGCGCAGGACCTGAACCGCAGCTGGTCCGGGTTCTCCAACTTCGCGATCTCGTTCTCGATCATCTCGATCCTCGCGGGATGCTTCACGAACTTCGGAGCGGGCTTCAACAACGGTGGACCGATCTCGATCTCGTGGTCGTGGCCGATCCTCGGTGTCTTCATCCTGATCATCGGCTTCACGATGTCCGAGCTCGTGTCGGCGTACCCGACCTCGGGCGGCATCTACTGGTGGGCCTCCAAGCTCGGCGGCCCGCGCGCGGGCTTCTTCACCGGCTGGCTCAACCTGATCGGCCTGGTCGCCGTGACCGCCGGTGTCTCCTACGGCTGCGCCACGTTCATCGACCTGACGTTGAGCACCTTCTCCAGCGGCTACGCCGACGGCTACTCCCTGACGCGCGTGTTCCTGATCTTCCTGGTCGTCCTCGTCCTGGCCGCCGTGCTGAACATCTTCAGCAGCCACCTGATGGCGATCATGAACAACGTCTCGGTCTGGTGGCACGTCGTCGGCGCCAGCGCGATCGTGCTGATCCTGATCCTGGTCCCCGACCAGCACCAGTCGTTCAGCTACGTCTTCACCGAGCGGTTCAACAACTCCGGCTTCAGCGACGGCGCACGTGAGCAACTTCGGTTTCTGGTTCGCGATCGTGCCGTTCGGGTTCCTGCTCACCCAGTACACGATCACCGGCTTCGACGCCTCCGCCCACCTCTCGGAGGAGACCGCGTCGGCGTCCAAGGCGGCCGCCAAGGGCATCTGGCGCTCGATCTTCTACTCCGTCATCGGTGGCTACATCCTGCTGCTCTGCGTGGTGTTCGCCATCCCCAACGGTGCCGACGGCGCCCCCGACAACGCGGGCGTCGGCGGTGGCGGTGTCGCGTACATCTTCAACGAGTCGCTGGGACAGAACTGGGCGACCTTCGTGCTGTTCATCTCGGCGTCGGCGCAGTTCTTCTGTGCCACGTCCTGCATGACCTCCGCCTCCCGGATGACCTTCGCGTTCAGCCGCGACGGCGCCATCCCGGGCTCGGAGACCCTGAAGAAGCTGAACAAGCTCCGGGTGCCGGCCAACTCCGTCATGTTCGTGGCCGTCGCCGCCGCCATCGTGACCCTGCCGGCCCTGATCGAGGTCAACATCGGCACCGAGGCGGAGCCGCTGATCATCCCGGTGGCGTTCTACGCGGTCACCTCGATCGCGGTGATCGGCCTCTACCTGGCCTTCGCGATCCCGATCTGGCTGCGCTGGCGGATGGGTGACGCCTTCGAGCCCGGCTCGTGGAACAACGGCTCGAAGTACAAGTGGATGAACCTCATCGCCGTGATCGAGATCGTCGTGGTCTCGCTGTACCTGATGATGCCGTTCGTCCCGGGCGCCGTGCCGTTCAGCGACGACTTCAGCTGGAAGTTCGTGAACTACGCCCCGATCGTCACGGTGGGTGCACTCGTGGTCCTGGCCATCTGGTGGACGACATCGGCCAAGCACTGGTTCACCGGGCCGAAGCACACCATCGACGAAGCCGTCGTGCAGGCCTTCGACGAGGGCTGAGCGCTCAGTACGTCGGCGGGCGTGCGCCGTACCGCACCGTGATCACCTCGAGCCAGTGATCGTCAGGGTCGCGGAAGTAGAGGCCACGCCCGCCGTCGTCGTGGTTGATCTCGCCCGGGCGCTTCGCGTGCGCGTCGGCCCAGTAGTCCTGGCCGCGCGCGTGCAGCCGTCCGAGGACGTCGTCGAAGTCGCTCTCGCGAGACCAGGAACGCGTAGTGCTGGGGCGACACCGTCCTGTCCCAGCCGGCGAAGCAGAGAGCCACGTCGTTGCCGAGGTCGACGGCCAGGAACGGCGCCTCCTCGCGCGCCGGCGGTAGCCCGAGCACCTCGCTGTAGAAGGCGGCGCGAGGCGGCCCGGTCGGTGCTCGGGACGATGGTGTGGTCGAAGCGGATGCCCATGGTGCTGCCCTCCGGGTGTCGGGTTCGTGATGGGTGGACGGACCCACGACACCACCGCGGTCCTACCCCGCACTTGTCGCCGACTTTCCCGGCTCGGGGACAGGTGGAGACCCCGCAGTGGTGCGCGCGGATTCGATTGGGCAAGATCGGGAACGACAGGCGTACGGCGCGCGGTGCGTCGACCACCCACGAGGAGGCACCAGATGAGCAACTGACGAGCCCCTGAGCGACGACGAGCTGGACACCACTGCCGGCGGTTCCGACGCGGTGCCCTCCGGCGACGCGGACGGGACCGACGGTGATGGCACCGACGGTGACTCGACCGACAGCACCGACGGCGACTCGAGCGACGCGGACGGCACCGACGGGACCGATGGTGACGGCACCGACGGTGGCGACGCCGACGGCACCGACGGCACCGACGGTGACGGCACGGACGGTGGCGACGCGGACGGCACCGACGGCACCGACGGCTGACTTGGACGCCCTCGAGCTGCTGAGCGGGGACGCCCGGAACTTCGTCGAGAAGGTCTGGGCGTCCCACGTCCACGTGCACAAGACCGACCCGGCCGACCTGGTCGGGCTGCTGTCGTTCGACGACGTCGACGAGCTGCTCACGGCGACGGCGATCCGCACCCCCGCCGTACGCCTGGCCAAGGACGGCAAGGTGCTCGCCCAGTCGCTCTACACCCGGAGGGGCGCGACCCTGGCCGGCCAGGCGCTGACCGGGCTGGTCGACGCCCGCAAGGTGATCGACCTGTTCGAGGACGGCGCGACCGTCGTGCTGCAGGGACTGCACCGCTACTGGCCGCCGCTGGCCAGGCTGGTCGCCGAGCTCGAGCTCGCCCTCGGCCACCCCTGCCAGGCCAACGCCTACCTGACCCCGCCGGGCTCGCAGGGCTTCGCGGTGCACAGCGACACCCACGACGTCTTCGTCTTCCAGACCCACGGCTCCAAGCTGTGGGAGGTCCACCCGGCGCCGGGCGACGAGGGTGAGGCGACGCGACGTGCTGCTCGAGCCGGGCCTGAGCATGTACCTCCCCACCGGCACCCCGCACGCCGCCCGCGCGCAGGACACGGTGTCGCTGCACGTGACGATCGGGATCAACCAGATCACCTGGCGCACCCTGCTCGACCAGGCCGTCCGTCAGGCCCTCGACGACGGTCGAGGGCGCCGACGGCCACCTCCCCGCCGGCTACCTCGACGATCCCTACCGGCTGGCCGAGGGGCTGGGCCGGCGCGTGCGCGACCTGGCCGAGGCGCTGGGCCGCACCGACGCGGCGGCGCTCGCCGACGAACAGACCCGCACCTTCCTGGAGAAGCGGGGCGCCAACCTGCGCGGCTCCCTGGTCGACCGGATGCAGCTCGACGCCGTCACCGGCGACGACCGAGCTGCGCCGCCGCCCCGGCAAGCCCTGCGTGCTGCGGCCCGACGGCGACCGCCTGCACCTGCTGCTGGGTGACCGGCGGATGACCGTGCCCGCCCGCATCACCGACGCGGTCGAGCGGGTCCGCACCCTCGAGGCGTTCACCCCCGACGACCTGGGCCTGGACCCGGAGTCCGCGCTCGTGCTGAGCCGTCGGCTGATCCGCGAAGGCCTGCTCGAGGTCGTCCGCTGACACCGCCCGGCGCTGGCGACTTCCGGTGCTCGGTCGCCTCCGAGCAGCGGCTGGACGACCTCGCCGGGACGGCCACGCACCTGACGGCGTTCCTGCTCGTCGAGCACCACGGTCCGTGGGGGGCCAGCGCGCCACGTGACAGCCGGTTGCCGCGCCGAGGTCCAGCGACCACCTGAGCACCCACAAGAACATCAAGGTGCTGCTCGCACGACGACACCACCGGGCGCACCGGGGCGCCGAGTTCCGGATCTTCCTCTGCTTCCCGGCCCGCCGGCAGCTGTTCACCACGACCTTCGAGGACCCCGAGGAGCTGACCGACCTCGACCTCGACGCCGTCTCGCGCGGGGAGGCACCCGACTGGGCGCGTCTCGACGGTCCGCTCTTCGGGGTGTGCACGCACGGACGGCACGACGCCTGCTGCGCCGAGCGGGGGCGACCGGTCGCCGCGGCGCTGACCGCCTCGCACCCGAGCGAGACGTGGGAGATCTCGCACATGGGCGGCGACCGGTTCGCGGCCAACATGGTGGTGCTGCCGGAGGGGCTCTACTACGGACGGATGGATCCCGGCACGGCGAGCCAGGTGGCCTCCCTGCACGAGGAGGGTCGCGTCGACCTCGGGCGGCTGCGCGGACGCTCGTCGTACCCCATGCACGTGCAGTACGCCGAGATCGCACTGCGCCGCCACCTCGAGGAGGACCGGCTCGACGCCGTACGACTCGTGCGCCGGCAGGGCTGGACGAGCGTGTTCTCCCGCACCGTCGACGGTGAGTCCACCGAGTGGGCCGTGACCGTGAGCCGTCGTACGACCGGGGAGGCGCAGCTCACCTGCAGCCTGGAGCGCCTCAACCCGGTCCCGGTGCACGACGTGGTCTCCTTGCGGCAATTGCCCTGATCCGTGGGCTCGGCTGCGTGGCACCTCAGACGCGATCCCGGCACCGGGTCGCAGATCTGAGGTGCCTGAGGGCCCTCGCCTAAGGCATCGGCCGATGTCCCGAGGGCGCCTTAGCACTGGAATCGAGTCATCGAATCCAGCCAAGGAGATGAGCACCATGTACAGCCCCCTCAACGAGGACTACATGTTCGAAGAGATGAAGACCCGCACCGACGCCATGCGCCGGCCCCGCCGAGAGGACATCGCCGCACGCGCCGGACGCCGTTGGTGGCGCCGGACCACGCACCGTGCGGGATGATGACCGATGTGCGGATGGACCGGAGCAGGACCGACAGCATCGTCGGTCGCGACACCGAGCTGGAGGTCCTGCTCCGAACCGCCACCGGGCCTGACCAGACCCGGATGGTTCTCCTCTCGGGAGACGCCGGCGTCGGCAAGACCCGCCTCCTGACCGAGACGCTCGACCGACTCACGCGCGACGGCTGGCGCACGCCTGGTCGGTCACTGTCTCGACTTCGGCGAGACCTCCATGCCCTACCTCCCGTTCGCCGAGATGCTCGGCCAGGTCGGTGAGGTCGCCCCCGAGCTCGACCAGGAGCTCCACCCCGCGCTCGCCCGGCTGCGCCACCGCGCGCCGGCGGACGAGGCCTCCGAGGGCCTCGACCGGGCCGAGGTGTTCGAGGCGATGTACGCCCTCGTCGAGGACCTCGCCGCGCTCGGTCCCGTCGTCCTCGTCGTCGAGGACGCCCACTGGGCCGACGCCAGCACCCGCGACCTGGTCAGCTTCCTGCTCTCGCGGCGCATCCAGGGTCGCTGCATGGTCGTGGTCACCTTCCGCTCCGACGAGATGCACCGCCGCCACCCGCTGCGCAAGCGGGTGGCCGAGTGGGTGCGCCTCCCCGGCGTCGAGCGGGTGCAGCTCGAACCGCTCCCGGCCGGCGCGGTGCGCGGCATGGTCGAGCAGATCATCGGCCGGCCCGGCCGCGCCGTCGGCGAGAAGTACGACGACGACATCGAGCGCATCGTGCAGCGCTCGCAGGGCAACGCCTTCTACGTCGAGGAGCTCGTCGGCGCCTTCCTGGGCGGCGGCTGGAGCCTGCCCGAGGACCTGGCCGACCTGCTGCTCGTGCGGCTCGACCGTCTCGACGAGCCGACCCGCGACGTCGTCCGGGTCGCCTCGGCCGCGGGCCAGCGGGTGCCGCACGACCTGCTCGCCCGCGTCGCCCCGGTGACCGAGGACCAGCTCGAGGTGGCGCTGCGCCACGCGATCGACGCCAACGTGCTCGTCCGCACCGGCGACTCCGAGTACGCCTTCCGCCACGCGCTGCTGGGCGAGGCGGTCTACGACGACCTGCTGCCCGGCGAGCGGATGCGCCTGCACACGGCGTACGCCGAGGCGGTGCGCGAGCTCCACGGCCGCCGCCAGGCCGCCAACCTCGCCCGGCACGCACTCGCCTCCCACGACCTGCCGACCGCCCTGCTCGCCAGCGTCGAGGCGGGCGACCAGGCGATGGCCTCCGGCGGCCCCGACGAGGCCGCCCGGCACTACACCAAGGCCCTGGAGATCTACTCGAAGGCGGCCGCCCACCTCGACGACCCGCCCGACGAGGCCGAGCTGGTCGCCCGCACCGTCGATGCGCTGTGCAGCTCGGGCCGTCCCGAGACGGCGCTCGCGCTGATCGACTCCCAGCTCCGCCGCCTCCCCGCGGACGCTCCGCCGCTGTCCCGGGCCAGGCTGCTGCTGGCCCGGGTCGAGGCGCATGCGCTCGACCGAGACCGACGCCCAGCCCAGCCTGGTCAGCGGCGAGGCGCTGGAGCTGGTCGGGCCCGAGCCCACCCACCTGCGCGCGCGCATCCTCTCGATGCACGCCCAGGCGCTGATCTGGGACGGCAGCTTCGACGAGGCCCGTCGCACGGCCGACGAGGCCATCGAGCTCGCCGACCTCCTCGAGCTGCCGCGGCTGGCCGCCGACGTCGGGGTGACGCTGACCTGGCTCAGCCAGCACCTCGACCTCGGCGAGGGCAGCCGGGCCGAGCTGAAGCGGATCATCGCCGAGGCACAGGCCCGCGGCGACGTGCTCAGCGAGATGCGCGGCTATCCAGCGCTGCGGCGGCCTCGAGTACGACTACGGCGAGCTGGCCGCGGCCCAGTCCAACTTCCTCGAGGCCGCCCGGCTGGCCCGCGAGATCGGCCGGCCGTGGACCATCCAGGGCATCGCCGGCCGCATGCAGGGCGCGCTGATGGCCTACATGCGCGGGGAGTGGGACGAAGCGCTGGCGATCGCCGACTACGGCCACGAGGACCCGCCGCCCACCCCGCGGGCGATGCTCGAGGCCGTCGCTGCTGGCCGTCGCCGCCGGTCGTGGCGACGTCTCGGCGCTGAGCCGGTTCCCCGCCCTGCGCGAGCGTTGGCACCGCGAGGGTCTGGTGGCCGTCACGGGTGGAGCCGCCGCGATCGAGCTCCAGGCGATCCGCGACGGGGCGGCCGCCGCCGTCGCGACGTACGACGACGTCGGCGCTGGTGCTGACCCCCCTCTGGGGCCCGAGCTTCGGCGCCAGGCTGCGGCTGGCCACCCTCGCGCTCTCGGCGCTGGCCGACGACGCGCCCCGCACCCCCACCGCCGGGCGCGACGACGTCCGCGCCACCGCCGCCCGGCTGGTCACCGACGCCGACGGGTGCTGGCCGTGCGCGACGAGGACCAGCGGCCGTTCGCGATCGAGGGCCGCGCCTGGGAGGCCCGGCTGCGCGCCGAGGAGCTGCGGCTCGAGTGGCTGCTCGGCGGCAAGGTCGACCTCGCCGAGCTCATCAGTCGCTGGCGCGCTGCCGCCGAGCTGTTCGCCGAGCTCGGTCACGCGTTCGAGGAGGCCCGGGCCCGGGCCCGGCTGGCCCTCGTCCTGCGCGCCGCCGGCCACACCGAGGCGGGGCAGGAGGAGGCGGCCGCCGCCCGTGAGGTGGCCCAGCGCCTCGCGCGCCGCACCCCTGCTCGAGGAGCTGGGCTCGGCGCTGCGCTCCGGTGCCGCCGACGCCGGCCTGCTGACCCCGCGGGAGCGGGAGATCCTGGCGCTGGTGGCGGCCGGCCGCAGCAACGGCGAGATCGGCCAGCAGCTGTTCATCTCGGCCAAGACCGTGAGCGTGCACGTCTCCAACGTGATGGCCAAGCTCGGCGCCGGCAGCCGCACGGAGGCCTCGGCCCTCGCCCGTCGGGCCGGTCTCATCGACTGAGCGCTGCCAGGTCGTAGATGTTTTGACGACCTCGCCTCCGGGTACGTGACCGTGGTCACTCACCTCGGGAGGCACCATGTCCGTGCTCGACAAGAGCAGCACGATCGCCAGGCCCGGCTACAGCAAGTGGCTGATCCCGCCCGCCGCCCTGTGCGTCCATCTCTGCATCGGGCAGGTCTACGCCTTCTCGGTGTTCAAGACCTCGCTCGTCGCCCGCTTCGACTCCTCGCAGACCGCGATCGCGTGGATCTTCTCGATCGCCATCGTGATGCTCGGGCTCTCCGCCGCCGTGCTCGGCACCTGGGTGGAGCGGGTCGGACCGCGCAAGGCGATGACCACGGCCGCCCTCTGCTGGGGCTTCGGCTTCATGATCGGCTCCGTCGGCATCGCGATCGGCAGCCTGCCCGTCCTCTACCTCGGGTACGGCGTGATCGGCGGCATCGGTCTCGGCATCGGCTACATCTCGCCGGTCTCGACGCTGATCAAGTGGTTCCCCGACCGGCCGGGGCTGGCCACCGGCATGGCCATCATGGGCTTCGGTGGTGGCGCCCTGATCGCCTCGCCGCTGTCCACCAAGCTGATGAGCGTCTTCGACTCCGGCTACGACCCGAAGGACACCACCTCGGTCGCGAGCAGCTCGGCGCTGAGCAGCACCTTCCTCACCCTCGGCATCGTCTACCTGGTCTTCATGCTGATCGGCGCCGCGCTCGTGCGGGTGCCGCTCCGGGCCACGGCGAGGACGACACGGTGGTCCCGCAGCCGGGCCGCAACGGCGCCCTGGTGACCGCGTCCCAGGCCATCCGCACGCCGCAGTTCGCGTTCCTCTGGATCGTGCTGTTCTGCAACGTCACCGCCGGCATCGGCATCCTCGAGCAGGCCGCCCCGATGATCCAGGACTTCTTCCGCAACGGCAGCGGTGACTCGACGGTCACCGCGGCCGAGGCGGCCGGCTTCGTCGGCATGCTCAGCCTGGCCAACATGGCCGGCCGGTTCGTGTGGTCGAGCCTGTCCGACGTCATCGGCCGACGAGTGACCTACATGATGTACCTCGGCGTCGGAGCGGGCCTCTACGTCCTGCTCGCGCTCATCGGATCGCAGTCCACGGCGATCTTCGTGGCCATCGCCTGCGTGATCATCAGCTACTACGGCGGCGGCTTCGCCACCATCCCGGCGTACCTCAAGGACGAGTTCGGCACCCTCGAGGTCGGCGCGATCCACGGCCGCCTGCTGACCGCGTGGGCCGCCGCGGGCGTGGTCGGGCCGCTGATCGTCAACGGCATCCTCGACCGGGCGGGCGAGCCGGGCAGCCTGGTGGCCGACGACTACTACCCCGCACTGATCACCATGACCGTGCTGCTCGTCGTCGGGTTCTTCGTCCAACCTGATGATCCGCCCGGTCGACTCGAAGCACTTCGACGACAAGGCGGTGCGGCAGGCCGAGGAGTGGGCCGACGCGGACCGTGCCGTCGTGACAGGAGGAGGTCGCTGAGATGAGTGAGGCAACCCGCAACGACGACACGAGACCCGACCAGCCCGGTGCTGGTCGCGCTCGCCTGGCTGATCGTGGTGATCCCGCTGGCCTACGGCCTGTGGCAGACGCTGGTGAAGGCGGGCCAGCTGCTCGGAGGCTGAACCGCTCCCTCGCCGCGCCGCCGGATGCTCGGCATACTCTCCGTATGCGAACCGAGACGGTGACCGAGCGACGCTTCCGCACGATGCGGCCGGTCCCGGTGGGCGGTGCGCCTCAGGTGGACGCCGCGGACCTGCCGCCCGGGCCGAAGCTGCCCGGCCTGCTGCAGAGCATCGGGCTGCTGCGCTTCCGGCACCAGTTCGTCCCCGCCCTCCAGCGCCGGTACGGCGACGTCTTCTCGATCCGGATCCTCCCCGAGGGCCGCCACCTCGTGGTCTTCAACCGGCCCGAGCACGTCAAGGAGATCTTCGCGGGCGACCCCGAGGTCTTCCACGCCGGCAAGGGCAACGCGATCCTCGGCCCGGTGATGGGCGAGCACTCGCTGCTGCTCGTCGACTCCGCCCAGCACAAGCGCGCCCGCAGGCTGCTGATGCCCGCGTTCAACGGCCACGCGCTGCGCGGCTACGAGGACCTGGTCACCGGTCTGGCCAAGACCGAGGTCGGCCGCTGGCACGAGGGCGAGGCGTTCCGGTCGCTCGAGCGGATGAACGCGCTCACCCTCGAGGTCATCCTCCAGGTGGTCTTCGGCGTGACCGACGAGTCCCGCCTCGCCGAGCTCCGGCCGCTGGTGAACAGGACGGTGAACATCCCGCCGCTGGTGTTCCTCGGCTGGGGCTTCCCGAAGCTGCAGAAGTACGGCCCCTGGCGGCGCACGATCGAGAACCAGGTCGAGCTGGACCGGGTGATGTTCCGCGTGATCGGCGAGCGTCGCGACGCCACCGACCTCGAGGAGCGCACCGACGTCCTGTCCAGGCTGCTGCTGGTGCGCGACGAGAACGGCCAGGGCCTGACCGACGAGGAGCTGCGCGACCAGCTGGTCACCCTGCTGCTCGCCGGCCACGAGACCACGGCGACCGCGCTGGCCTGGACGCTGCACGAGCTGGGCAAGGACCCGGTCGAGGAGAGGAAGGCGCGCGACGCGGCGTCGGCCGGCAACACGGAGTACCTCGAGGCGGTGCTCAAGGAGTCGATGCGGCTGCACCCGGTGATCCCGATGGTGGTGCGCCACCTGATGGCCCCGGCCACGGTCGGCGGCATCGACCTGCCCCGCGGCGCCAACGTCGCGGCCTCGATCATCCTGGCCCACGAGTCGGAGGAGAGCCATCCCGACCACGCCCGGTTCCGTCCCGAGCGGTTCCTCGAGGGCGAGGTCGCGATCAACACCTGGATCCCGTTCGGCGGCGGCGTACGTCGCTGCATCGGCGCCGGGTTCTCGCTGATGGAAGGCGTGGCGGTGCTCCGCGAGGTGCTCTCGACCTACGACGTCGAGCTGCCGCCGGGCACCACCGAGGTGGCCAAGGTCCGCAACATCACCAGCGTCCCGCGCCACGGCGCGCGCATCGTCGTACGCCGCCGGGGTGCCTGACGCGCAGCATCCGTCGAGACCTGACGGGGCGTCGGTCGGGGGAGGGCCAAGCGCACCCGCCAGGCGCTCCGGGTGGCTCGTCGGAGAGCGCCGCTTCCAGTGTGCTCCGCCATTGCGAAACCGGCAACCGCCCTCGTCGTTCCTGATCTGGACGGGCGACGAGAGACCTGGCCTCGGCGCCTCGTAGGCTCGGCCGCGTGAAGCTCGAACGCAAGCACGCCCTCGTCCTGCTGGCCATCGCTGCCTGGAACGTCGTCACCTACGCGCAGTTCACCAAGGCCTTGATCAACACCGAAGAGGACCGTCCCGACCGGCTACTTCGTCGCCCACGGCGTGCTGATCGTGGTCAACCTGGTGATCGCCGTCGTGCTCGGCCGGTGGGGGCTTCGCGCGCTGCGGAGCCGAGCGCGTCGACGTGTGAGAAAGATGCAAAGAAGTCTTTGCAAAGATCTCTTTGCACTCTAGTCTGACCGGGTGAGCACACCCGAGCAGCCCAGCGACGTCGTCGGTCCCGACACCATCAAGGGGCTGGCCCATCCGCTGCGGCTGCGCCTGATCGCCGAGCTCAACGCCCGCGGCTCGGCCACGGCCAGCCAGCTCGGCGCGGCGCTGGGCGAGTCGAGCGGGTCGACCAGCTACCACCTGCGCCAGCTGCACAAGCACGGGTTCGTCGAGGAGGACGCCGAGCGCGGGACCGCGCGCGAGCGGGTGTGGATCCCGCGACGTGGTGGCTGGAGCGTCCCGGTCTTCGACCTCGCCGAGGACCCCTCGACCGCGCCGGCGGTCGACGTGGTGCTCCAGGCGCAGCTCGCCCTCGACCGCCAGCGCATGCTCGACGTGATGGCCCATGCCGCCGACTGGCCGGAGGAGTGGCGGGAGGCCACCGTCCGCCGCGACACCCACGTGACCCTCGACGCCGACGCAGCTGGCGCGGATGAACGAGGAGCTCAGTGAGCTCTTCGACCGCTACCAGGCGATGGAGCCCGGCGAGGGCGCGCGCCGGGTCTCCGCGGTCTACATGCTGCTCCCCACCGAGCACGGGCCCGGTCCGTGAGCACCGAGACCGCCGTACGGCCCGCGGCTGGGTGCGTCGTTCTGGCGGCTGTTCACCTCGAGCAGCACCTCGAACCTCTCCGACGGCATCCAGCAGGCGGCCCTGCCGCTGCTCGCGGCGACGCTGACGCGTGACCCGGTGGCGGTCGTCCGCGATGGGAGCGCTGGCCTTCCTGCCCTGGCTGCTGTTCGCCCTGCCCGCGGGCACGCTCGTCGACCGGGTCAACCGGCGTACGGCGATGGCGACGGCCAACGTCTTCCGGGCGGCCATGCTCGCCATCCTCGCCGGTGTCGGTGGTCACCGGCCACGCGTCGCTGCCGATCCTCTACGCCGTGGCGTTCCTGCTCGGCTGTGCCGAGACGGTCTACGACAGCGCGGCCCGGGCGATGCTCCCGATCGTGGTGACCCGGGCCCAGCTCGAGCGGGGCAACAGCCTGCTCACCACGGCCGAGAGCGTCGGCAACATCTTCCTCGGGGCGCCGCTCGGCGCCTGGCTGTTCGCGGTCGCCGCGTCGCTCCCGCTGTGGGCCAACTCCGGTGCCTACCTGTGCGCCGCGTTCCTCGCCCTCACCGTGGTCGGGCACTTCGCGGTCGACCGCTCGAGCGGGTCGTCGATGCGCGAGGACATGGTCGAGGGGCTGCGCTGGCTCGTCCACCACCGCCTGCTGCGGGAGCTGATGGTCGATCACCGCCTTCTCGGCCGTCTTCCACACCCTGACCCAGGGCATCCTGGTGCTCTTCGCGCTGCAGAACCTCGGCCTGGACGAGCGCGGCTTCGGTCTGGCCATCGCGCGTCGCCGGAGTCGGGGCGATCATCGGCTCCCTGCGCGTCGCCGCGCGTGACCCGGATGCTGGGCCGCACCAACGCGATGGGGGTGGGCCAGATGCTCTCCGCGGTGGCGGTCCTGCTGATGGCGTTCTGGCAGGACCCCGTCGGAGGGCCGCTGCTGTACGCCGTCTCGGCGGGTGCGATCTCGATGTTCAACGTGCAGATCATGTCGGTGCGCCAGGCACTGATCCCCGAGCACCTGATGGGCCGGGTCCAGGGCGCCTACCGCACCGTGATCTGGGGCGGCATCCCGGTCGGCATGCTCGCGGGGGGGGTGCTCGGGGCCTGGCTGGGCCTGCCCGCCGTCTTCGTCGTCGCGGGCCTCGGCGGCATCGTCCTCGCCGCGATCACCTGGGTGGTCCTGCACGCCTCATCGGCTCGAGATCGCTGCGGCGTTCGCCGAGCGACTGAGCGTTCCACTGGCCGGAATCCGGCTCGCCCGGTGCCTGCGGACCGCGTGCCTAGGCTGCGGACATGACGACTGCGACGCTGCTGGACGGGGCCGACTGGGCCGGAAACATCTTCGTCGGCGGGAGCTGGCGACCCGGATCCGCGGGGGACGCCCCGATCATCGAGCCCGCGACCGGGGAGGAGCTCGGCCGCACCGGCCGGGCCGGGGTCGACGACGTCGCCACCGCCGCCGCCTCGGCCGCCGAGGCCCAGCGCGACTGGGCCGCGCTTCCGCACACCCAGCGCGCGGCCGTCCTCCGCAAGGCGGGCGACCTGTTCACCGAGCACGGTGACGAGCTCGGCGGCTGGAACGTGCGCGAGGTCGGTGCGGTCCCGGGCATGGCCGGCTTCGCGCTGCACGTCGCGGCCGAGGAGTGCTACGCGGCCGCGGCCCTGACCGGGCGCTCCGCTCGGCGAGCTGATCCCGAGCGAGCAGCCGCGGCTCTCGATGGCCAAGCGGGTCCCGGCCGGTGTGGTCGGGGTGATCTCGCCGTTCAACGTGCCGCTGATCCTGAGCATCCGCTCGGTCGCCCCGGCGCTGGCGCTCGGCAACTCCGTGCTGCTGAAGCCGGACCCGCGCACCGTGATGACCGGCGGGGTGAACATCGTCCGCGTCCTCGAGGAGGCCGGACTGCCGGCCGGCGTACTCCAGCTGGTGCCGGGTGGCGCCGACGTCGGCGAGGCCCTGGTCGTCCGACCCGAACGTGCGCGTCATCTCCTTCACCGGCTCGACCAGCGCCGGCCGCGCGGTCGGCGAGCTCGCCGGGCGTCACCTCAAGCGCGCGCACCTCGAGCTCGGCGGCAACTCCGCGATGCTGGTGCTCGACGACGCCGACGTCGAGAAGGCGGTCAACCTCGCCGCCTGGGGCTCCTTCTTCCACCAGGGCCAGATCTGCATGACGACCGGGCGGCACCTCGTCGCCGACGCGATCTACGACGACTTCGTCGAGGCGCTGGCCGACAAGGCCGCGCCACCTGCCCGTGGGCAACCCGGCGACCGAGGAGGTCGCCCTCGGCCCGGTCATCGACGAGGGCCAGCGCGACAAGATCCACGGCCTGGTCACGGCGACGACCGATGCCGGGGCGAAGGCGGCCGCCGGTGCGTCGTACGACGGGCTGTTCTACCGCCCGACCGTGCTCTCCGAGGTGACCCGCGAGCACCCCGCCTTCACCGAGGAGATCTTCGGTCCGGTCGCGCCCGGTGACGCGGGTCGGGTCCGAGGACGAGGCGGTCGAGCTGGCCAAGGCCAGCGAGTACGGCCTCTCCCTCGGCATCATCACCTCCGACGTGATGCGCGGCCTGGCCCTCGCCGACCGGATCCCGACCGGCATCGTGCACATCAACGACCAGACCGTCAACGACGAGGCCAACGCCCCCTTCGGCGGGATCGCCGCCTCCGGCACCGGCTCCCGCTTCGGCGGCGCCCCGGCCAACATCGAGGCCTTCACCGAGACCCGCTGGATCACCGCCCGCGCGGAGCCGCCGACGTACCCGTTCTGAGAAAGCCGGATAGTCCAGAACGAAAAGCCGCTCCCGACACCGTCAGCACCGGCCAAACGTTCTGGACTATCCGGTTCGCCGGTTCCCCTAGGCTCGCGCCGTGTGGCGGATCCTGGGGTGGGTGCTGGTCGCGGTGCTGTGGTTCGCCGTCGGCCCGTGGGTGCTGGTCGCCGTGGTGCTCGCCCTCCTCATCCCGGCCGTACGACGAGCCGCCCGGCCGCGCCACCCGTGGTGGACCGCCGGTGCGCTCGTCGTCACGGGAGCAGTGGTCGCGGTGATCGTGGTCGTCGTCCCCGACGGGCGGCTGCCGATCCCGCCCGGCCCCGGTGCCCTGGTCACCCCGTCGTTCACCGGCGAGGCCGACCACCCCGCACGCGATCGACATGGACGGTGCCGCAGCATCCCCAGCTCGCCGCCAACGGCCGCAGCTCGATGCACGACGACGGCTGGGCGACCGACTCCTACGCCGGACCGGGGCCGCTCGGTCGGGACCCGGAGGTCGACACCGCCTGGTACGGCCTCGAGGAGTGCGCGACCCTCGCCTTCGACAGTCACGAACGACTCGTCGCGCTGTGCGGCGACCTCCGCGGCCCGACCCTGCACGTGCTCGACCGCGACATGCAGCCGCTCGCGACGAGGAAGCTGCCCGACCGTCCCGACGTCGAGGGCAAGCGGGCGTGGGAGAACCTCTGCGCCGGCGCGTACTTCTACCTCGACCCGCAGGACCGCGCGGTGGTCGCCACCACCGACGGCCGGATCCTCGAGTTCGCGACCTCCAGCGCCGAGCGGCCGCGCCGAGCTCAGGCAGGAGCGCGCCTTCGACGTCTCCGACGCGCTTCCCGGCGACGACTGCCTGGTGGCGCTGATGCCGGACTGGAAGGGCCTGATCTGGTTCGTCACCCAGGACGGCCGCGTCGGGACCGTCGACCCCGCGACGAGCGAGGTCTCGGTGACCGACCTCGACGAGGGCGTCTACAACTCCCTCGCCGTCGACGAGCAGGGCGTCTACGTCGTGACGGTCGAGGCGCTCTACCGGATGTCGGCCGACCCCTCCGGCCGGCCGCGCGCCGACTGGCGAGCGCCGTACGACCGCGGCAAGGAGCAGAAGCCCGGGCAGCTCTCGCGTGGCAGTGGCACCACCCCGACCGTCCTGCCCGGCGGCCGGGTGGCCATCACCGACAACGCCGATCCGCGGATGAACGTGGCCTTCTACGACACCGCAACCGGTCGGGAGATCTGCCGCGCCCCGGTCTTCGGCGCCGGCGCGAGTGCGACCGAGAACTCGCTCGTCTCGGTCGGCGACGGCGTCATCGTCGAGAACAACTACGGCTACGACGGCCCCCAGAGCACCCTGCTCGGACGCGCGACGTCAGGCGGCCTCGCCCGCGTCGACCTCGACGGCGACGACTGCTCGGTCGCGTGGACCAACGACGAGATCGCGCCCACGTCGGTGCCGAAGGTGTCGCTGGAGAACGGCCTGCTCTACGCGTACACCAAGCGCCCGACGTGGTGGGGCGTGAGCGCGTGGTACCTCACCGCCGTCGACGCGCGCACCGGCCGCACCGCGTTCGGCGTACGCACCGGCCTGGGCACCCTGATGAACAACCACTACTCGGCGGTGACGCTCGCGCCCGACGGTTCGGCGTACGTCGCCACGCTGGGCGGGATGGTCCGGGTGAGGGACGGCGACTAGAACGCCGCCCGCACCTCGTCCTCGGTCAGCCCGTAGTCGGCGAGGTCGTAGGAGTGCTTCGGTCGGCGACCGCCCTGGCGTGACTCGGCGTCGAGCTTGGTGACGGCCTCGTCGACGGCCGGCGTCCACTCCAGGCCGAACGACTCGTAGATGCCCTTCGTCGTCGCGACCGGGTCGGTCACGAACTCGCGGTAGTCGATGTCGACGAACTGCTTCGGGTCGTACGCCGCCCGCTCGCGCTCGAACCGCTTGACCGCCTTGCTCAGCATGTCCAGCTGGGTGCGGCCGATCGTGTCGCCGACGAACGTGGTCGACCATCCCTTGGTCGCCTCGGCCGACAGCGAGCACGCCGACGCGATCGCCACGACCGGCTCGCGGTGGGTGTAGACGATCAGCGCGTCGGGGTAGACCGTCATGATCGCGTCGAGCCCGACGAGGTGCGACGGGTTCTTCAGCACCCACTGCTTCTCCGGGTCGTTCAGCCCGATCAGCTGCAGGTTGGCCTTGTGTCGCGCGTAGGCGTCGGTCCAGTCCTGCTGCTCCAGCCAGGCGGAGTACTCCGGGACGTGGGCGAGCGACTCGTAGCCGATCGACTTGCCCGACTGGCGCAGGATCCGCCAGCACTCCTCCACGCTGGAGGCATCCATGAAGTGGATCCCCATGAACTCGGGGTTCTCGATGTGGTGCTCGGAGAACGCGGAGTTCAGGGCGTTGAAGATGGGGTTCTCGGCCCAGGTCTCCCGCGGCGGCCGCGGCTGCGGGACCTCGGTCAGCCAGAGCTCGAGTCCCTGGTGCGCCGGGTCGGCGTTGAGCAGGCGGTGCAGCGCGGTGGTGCCGGTGCGCGGCAGGCCGCACACGAAGATCGGTCGCTCGATCGGCACCTCGGCGTACGACGGGTGCTCCTGGAAGCCGTGCTCCGACAGCAGCCGCCCGACCAGCGCGCTCTTGATGAACGTGCGCTGCATGTAGTTGCCCTCGGGCGTCAGTCCGCCGTTCGCCGCGAGGTCCTCGCAGAGCAGGCGCAGGCCCTCCTCGTGCTCGGTGCCGCCGAAGTCGTCCATGCCGGTGGTGCGTACGGCGGCCGCCTTGATGTCCTCGAAGGAGCCCAGATCTTCTCTGGTCCTAGTAGCCATGGAACTCACCACAGCTCACGTCGAGGGTGATCCCGCTGACCGCCGACGCCAGGTCGGAGGCGAGGAACAGCGTCGCCTGCGCGACCTCCTCGGGGGTGGCCAGCCGCTTGAGGTCGGTCAGGTCGGCGGTCTCGCGGTAGATGTCGTCGTGGGTGACGCCGCGCTCCTGCGCCATCCAGTCGAAGTAGGCCTTGTTGACGTCCTCGTAGATCCAGCTCGGCGCCACGGAGTTGACCCGGATGCCGCGCGGACCGAGCTCGGTCGCCAGCGCCGACGCGATGTGCACCAGCGTGCCCTTGGTCATCTTGTAGCCGGCGAACTCGGGCTGCGACTGCCGCAGCACCGCCGAGTTGACCATGATGATCGAGCCCTTCGACTCCTCCAGCGCGTCCGCGAACAACGTCGAGAGCCGCAGCGGCGCGAACGCGTTCGTCTCCAGCGCGTTGCGCAGGGCGTCGTGCTTGACGGTGGTCAGCGGCTCCATCGGCGGGATCGCGAAGGCGTTGTTGAGCAGGCAGTCGACCCGGCCGTACTCCTCGAGGGTGGCGTCGACCAGCCGCTGGCACGCGTCCTCGTCGTTGATGTCCGTGGGTACGACGAGCGCGCGTCGCCCGTGCGACCGGACCACCTCGGCCATCTTGTCCAGCCGCTTCTGGGTGCGCGAGACCAGCACCAGGTCGGCGCCGAGCTTGGCCGCCTCCTCGCCCGAGCGAGCGACCGAGACCCGGGCCGACGCCCGAGAGCACGACGACCTTGTCCTTGAGCAGCTGTGGTGAGTCGGTCACGAGATCATCCTTCGGGCGATGCCGACCTGGCGGTCGGCGATGCGGGCGGTGTAGTCGGCGGTCGAGATCTGGTTGGCGGCGAAGTGGGGGAGTCGTTCGGCGAGGGAGTCGAACGGCACCACCTCGACGGTCGGCCCGTCCGAGGCGTCCAGCGAACGCGAGAGCCGCTGCCAGCGCAGCATCATCACGCCCTGCGGGTGACCGCACGTCTCCAGCCAGTTGGCGATGCCGGGGTTGCGCTCGCTCACGACGTAGCGGAGCTTCCCGTCCGCGTCGGCGTGCGACTGGGCCCGGGTCAGGGAGGTCTGGTGGTGCTCGTAGTCGGTGGAGATGTACCACCGCGAGCCGATCTGGATCGCCTGGTAGGCGCACTCGGAGACCGGCACGGTCACGATCATCGCCTCGTCGTCGGACAGCGAGTAGTGCCCGATCGAGGAGAACTGCGAGGCGAGCCCGCCGGGGGTCGACTGGGGCACGGTGAGGGTGTTCACCGGCTCCTTGTAGGTGAACCACTCCGGGAACGCGAACCAGGTGTTGATCCGGCCGACCAGCATCTTGGCGGCCACGCCGTACCTCTTGGCGACGCGCTCGGGCGTCAGGGCCGGCGCGTGGCTGGCCGGCGGTGTCGAGTCGCTGGATGCGGATGGTGCCGCGGTGCTCGGCGTTCCAGTCGTCGTACACCTCCCGGATGATCAGGGTGCTGCCCTTCTTGAGACCGAGCTCCGGGCCGAAGCGCCACTCGAAGCTGCCGTCGTCGGCGACCTCGAGCTCGCGGTCGTCGAAGGCCGCGACCGTGCCGGGCGCGCCCTCGGAGGAGTAGGTCCCGTCCATCACCTGGAAGGACAGGTCGGCGGTGGTGCCGCGCGTGCCGGTGACGAGGTAGTCGCCGCCGGCGTCGAGGTAGGCGTTGAAGTAGACGGCGTCGGGGTTGTCGAGGCCCTGGCGGGCGTACTGGTGCGTGGGGTTGATCAGCACCGGGTGCTCGAGGTCGTAGTCGAAGGCCATCTGCAGCGAGCGACCGGATGCTGCCGGCGAGGTAGTCGAACCCCTCGGCGAGGTCCTGCTCGGAGACCTCGAACGGCGGGTTCGCGACCAGCTTCTCGGCCTCCGCGACCGCCTCGCGGAACGCCGTGCGTGTAGTCGCCCGTCACAGGCTCACCTTGCTGATGATCGAGTCGGCGTACTTGTCCAGGTGCTCGATCTTGGTCTCCAGCGGCTCGGTGTCCGGGCCCTTGATGTAGGGCACCCGGAAGCCGACGATGCAGTCGGTCACGCCCTTGTCCTCCAGGCGCTTGATGCCGTCGAGGTCGTAGGCGTCGTAGGAGATGACGTGCACCTCGAAGTCGTCACGGGTGTCGCCCTCGGCCTTGCGGATCTCCGCGAGCCGCGCGAGCAGCCGGTCGAGCTCCTCGCCGTCGCCGCCGGCGTGCATCCACCCGTCTCCCTTGAGTACGGCGCGACGCAGCGCAGCGTCGGCGTGGCCACCGACGAGCAGCGGCACCTTCTCCGTCGGGGCCGGCGTCTGCTTCAGCGGGGCGAACGAGTAGAACTCCCCGTCGTAGCCGAAGAACTCGCCGGACGTCAGGCCGCGGAGGATGTCCATGCACTCGTCCATCCGCTTGCCGCGCTTCGCCCACGGGACGCCGAGGACGTCGAAGTCCTCCGGCCACGGGGAGAGCCCGACCCCGAGCCCGAGCCGGTTGTCGCTCAGGTAGGCCACCGAGCTGACCTGCTTGGCGACCAGCACCGGCGGCCGCACGGGGAGCTTGAGCACGAACGGCGTGAACCGGAGCGTGCTCGTCACCGCAGCGAGGTGCGTGCAGAGCACCATCGTCTCGATGAACTCCTTGCCCTCGAGGAACTCGCGGTCGCCGGTGTCGGTGTAGGGGTACGTCGAGTCCGACTCCTGCGGGTAGATCAGCGAGTCCGCGACGGTCATCGAGGTGTAGCCGGCCGCCTCAGCCGCCTGGGCGAGGGGGGCGTAGAAACGGGCGTTGGTCATCGCCTCGGCGTAGGTGAACCGCATCGCTCTCCTGAATCTAGGTTATTGAGCTTGTCGAAATATAGAACGTGTTCCAGTTTTCTGCCAGAGTGGAGGCGTGGACCTGGCAGAGATCTCCGACCGCCTCGAGATCGAGGCGCTGATCACCCGCTACACCCGCGCCATCGACTCCGGCGACTGGGACCGGCTCGACGAGGTGTTCACCCCCGACGCGCAGATCGACTACCGCTCGACGGGCGGCATCGCGGCGCCGTACGCCGAGGTCAAGCCCTGGCTGGCCGAGATGCTGCCGATGTTCCCGCGACGGATGCACTCGCTGCACCAGGTCGACGTCGACCTGCGCGGCGACGAGGCGACCGTCGCGGCGTACTTCCACAACCCGATGGGCCTGCCGCAGTCCGAGGGCCCCGACCACCTCGTGGAGTTCGGCGGCATCTACCACCACGACCTCGTGCGTACGCCGGACGGCTGGCGCTCCCGCAAGCTCTTCGAGGAGCTCGTCTGGAAGCGAGGCATGTAGGCCGTGACTCCCGACCCCATGTCCTGCTACGCGCCGTCCCACGGGCACCTCGCTTCGTTGTCGTCAGTCGCCGTGGCTCCGCCACGGCTCCCTCCTCCGCCTTGCGATGCACTCCGTGGGACGACGCTCGCGACGGACGAGGTCGAGAGGCACGGCCTGAGCGTGGACCAGAAGCCCGAGGGCCTCGACGGGGAGTTCGCCCGCCGCGTGATCAAGCTGATGGCCGCGGTCAACGTGGCCGTCTACCAGCTCACCCGCGGCCGCGTCGGCGGCACCTGGCGCATCGGGGCGGGCTGGCGCAACCCGGTCCCGATCTGCCTGCTGGAGCACCGCGGACGTCGTACCGGCAAGCTGCGCACCACCCCGCTGGTCTACCTGCGCGACGGCGACCGGGTGGTCGTGGTGGCCTCGCAGGCGGGGCGCCCGCAGCATCCGCTGTGGTTCCGCAACCTCGAGGCCGACCCGGACGTCACCGTCCAGATCAGGGGCGACCGGAGGGCCGATGCGCGCCCGCACCGCGCCTCCGCCTGAGCGTGCGGAGCTGTGGCCGCGGCTCGTCGACCTCTACCGCGACTACGACTCCTACCAGTCCTGGACCGACCGCGAGATCCCGGTCGTGGTCCTCGAGCCGCGCGGCTGACACCTCCCTGGCAGCCCCGCAGCCGCCGGAAAGTTCCCGGTTTCCACGCGGGCGGCGGTCACGATTCGGCAACGGGGGACGTGGTTCCTTGACCGGCGGTGGCCGGGGGACTGAGGTTTGGTCCGATCGCCACACAAGCGGCGGTCCTGCAGCACTGACCTGAGACCCGGGGAGGCGATCGATCTGAGCACACTGGACGCGCCGAACCCGAGCGAGGACTTCGCCGAGGCCGTCGCAGCTGTCGCCGACGACAAGATCCAGGGCCGGTCGCTGAGCCAGATCGCCTGGCGGCGGCTCCGCAAGGACAAGGTCGCGCTCGCCGGCGGCGTCTTCATCGTCTTCCTGATCGTCGTGGCGATCTTCGCTCCGCTGATCACCAACATCACCGGCGGCCGCCCGAACGAGTACCACGCCGAGCTCGTCGACCCGGCCCTCGGCCCGTACGGCACCTTCGGCGGGATGAGCTGGGACCACCCGATGGGCGTCGAGCCCATCACCGGGCGCGACATCTTCAGCCGCGTCCTCTACGGCGCGCGCGTCTCGCTGCTGATCGCCCTGGCGGCCACGGCGTTCTCGGTCATCCTCGGCACGGTCATCGGCATCATCTCGGGCTTCTTCGGCGGCTGGATCGACGCCATCCTGAGCCGGCTGATGGACATGTTCCTGGCCTTCCCGATCCTCGTCTTCGCGCATCGCCCTGGCGGGCGTCTTCCCCGACAAGGCGTTCGGGCTCTCCGGCGCCCCGCTCCGGCTGGCGACTGCTGATCTTCGTGATCGGCTTCTTCAGCTGGCCCTACATCGGCCGCATCGTGCGCGGCCAGACGATCTCGCTGCGAGAACGCGAGTACGTCGAGGCGGCCCGCAGCCTGGGCGCCAAGCGGCCCTACATCCTGTTCACCGAGCTGCTGCCCAACCTGATGGCGCCGATCCTCGTGTACTCCACGCTGATCATCCCCACGAACATCCTGTTCGAGGCCGCCCTGTCGTTCCTCGGCGTCGGCGTACCGCCGCCCACGGCGACCTGGGGCGGCATGCTCTCCGACGCGGTCATCTACTACACGCTGCCGCACTTCATGTTCTGGCCCGGCCTGGCGATCTTCGCCACGGTCCTGGCCTTCAATCTCTTCGGGGACGGACTGCGTGATGCGTTCGATCCCAGGAGTCGGTGACTCACCGGTTAACCAGCCTGGCCTGGGCTCCCCAGGACGGTCGAGAAGGAAGGTAAATCAAGATGCGCATGACGCGTAAGAGAGCAGCCGTGGCGTTGATCGCTGCTGCGGCGCTGGGGCTCGGCGCCTGCGGGACCAGCAAGGACTCCGGGGGCAGCGACAGCTCCGCACCGAAGCTGGACAACAAGGGCTCGACCGAGGTGGTGAACCCCTCCGACCAGAAGGGCGGCACCCTCAAGATGGCCCTCGGCGCCACCTGGGGTGACAGCTTCGACCCGGGCGACACCTACTACGGCTACTCCTGGAACCTCGGCCGCAACTACTTCCGCACGCTGGTGATGAACAAGCCGGCCCCCGGCAAGCAGGGCCTCGAGCTGGTGCCCGACATGGCCACCGACCTCGGCAAGGCCTCCGACGGCGGCAAGACCTGGACCTACACGATCCAGAAGGGTCTGAAGTTCGAGGACGGCTCGCCGATCACCACCAAGGACATCGCCTACGCCGTCTCGCGCAACGTCGACCGCGCCGTGCTCAAGCAGGGCCCGAGCTACTTCGCCGACCAGCTGGCCTGGCCGGAGGGCTACGAGGGCCCCTTCAAGAGCCCGAAGAACGCCGACATCTCCTCGGCGATCGAGACGCCCGACGACTACACGATCATCTTCCACCTCAAGCAGCCGTTCGCCGAGTTCGACTACCTGGCGCAGCTGCCCACGACGGCTCCTGTCCCGGCGGCCAAGGACACCGGCAAGAAGTACACCAGCCACCCGATCTCCTCGGGTCCGTACATGTGGAAGGGCAACGTCGACATCAGCACCGGCGGCACGCTCGTGCGCAACCCCAACTGGGACGCGTCGACCGACCCCAACCGCAAGGCGCTGCCGGACCAGATCGACGTGAAGCTCGGCCTGCAGGCCGACGACCTGGACAACCAGATCATCGCTGGTGACCAGGACGTCGACATCGCCGGCACTGGCGTCCAGCCGGCCGCGCTGCCGAAGGTGCTGCAGAACAAGGACCTGCTGGCCCGCTCGGACAACCCGGTCGCCGCACCGTGAGAACTTCGTGCAGATCGTCGGAAGCGTGAAGCCGCTGGACAACGTCGACTGCCGCAAGGCCGTCATCTACGCGATGAGCCCGGCGTCGTACCAGAACGCCTACGGCGGCAAGTTCGCCGGAGGCGAGATCGCCACCACCGTGCTGCCGCCGCCGGTCCCGGGCTACAAGGACGCCGACGTCTACGACCTCAAGGCCAACCCGAACGGCCAGCCCGACAAGGCCAAGGACGCCCTGAAGGCGTGCGGCCAGCCGGACGGCTTCGAGACGACCATCGGCTACCGCTCGTCGCGCGACAAGGAGAAGAAGACCGCCGAGGCCTTCCAGCAGTCGCTGGAGAAGGTCGGCATCAAGGTCAACGTCAAGCCGATGCCCGACGACACCTACACCTCGGAGAACTGCGGCAAGCCGTCGTACCTGGTGGACAACAACGTCGGCCTGTGTGTCTACGGCTGGGCGTCCGACTGGAACACCGGCTACGGCTACCTCGCTCAGCTGGTCGACAGCCGGCTGATCAACCCCGAGGGCGGTTCGCCGAACTTCGCGGTGCGGATCCCGGAGGTCGACAAGCTGCTCGACCAGCTCGCGGTCGAGCCGGACGAGACCAAGCGCGACGAGATCTCCACCGAGATCGACGAGAAGATCATGGAGGACGCCTTCTTCTACCCGGGCATCTACGCCAAGGCGGTGCTGCTCCGCGGCAAGGACGTGACCAACGTGTTCGTCAACGACGCGTTCGGTCAGTACGACTACACCGCCATGGGCAAGAAGCAGTAGTTCTGCTTCGTTCGGCTCAACCACACCGAAGGTAGGTGAGGGCGAGGGTGGCCGGCTTCCGCGGATGACTCCGCGGGGCCGGCCACCCAGCCACGATCTTGGTCAGCTACATCATCCGGCGACTGTTCGCTGCGGTCGGCGTCGTGATCGTGATCAGCATCATCACGTTCGCGATCTTCTACCTGATCCCGCGCATCGCCGGTGCGACCCCGGAGTCGATGGCGGCTCGCTACGTCGGCAAGTCCCCGACCCCGGGCCAGCTGCAGGCGGCCGCCGAGTCGCTCGGCTTCTACGACCCGATCGCCGTGCAGTACTGGGACTGGCTCAAGGGCGTCTTCGTGGGCAAGGACGTCATCACCGGCACCGGGGTCGACCACTGCCCGGCACCCTGCCTGGGCTACTCGTACAAGACCAGCCAGCCGGTGCTGCCCCGAGATCCAGAAACGTTTCCCGGTCACCCTGTCCCTGGCGGTCGGTGCGGCGATCATCTGGCTGGTCATGGGCATCGCCATCGGCGTCCTCTCCGCGCTCAAGCGCGGCTCCTTCTTCGACCGGTGCGGCCATGACCCTGGCGCTGGCCGGCGTCTCGCTGCCGATCTTCTGGACCGGCCTGGTCTCGCTGGCCTTCTTCAGCTACCAGCTCGGCTGGACGCCCGCCGGGGCGTCGTACACCCCACTGACCGAGAACCCCTTTGCGTGGGCCCATGCCCTGTTGTTGCCGTGGATCACGCTGGCGTTGCTGTTCTCGGCGCAGTACGCCCGACTCACCCGCGCCGGCATGCTCGAGACCATGGGTGAGGACTACATCCGCACGGCCCGGGCCAAGGGCCTGCCCGAGCGCACCGTCGTGGTCAAGCACGGTCTGCGCTCGGCGCTGACCCCGATCGTGACCATCTTCGGTCTCGACTTCGGGCTGCTCATCGGCGGCGCCGTGCTGACCGAGACCGTCTTCGGCCTGCCCGGCCTCGGCCAGCTCGCCATCAAGGCCACCAAGGACAACGACCTCCCGCAGGTGCTCGCGGTCGTGCTGATCACCGCCATCTTCGTGGCGGTCTGCAACCTGATCGTCGACCTGCTGTACGCCGTCATCGACCCGAGAGTGCGGACCAGATGACCACCGTGACCTCCGAGCAGCTGCAGAGTCCCGCGACCCGGCGCGGCGCCGTTCCTCGACGTGCGCGACCTGCAGGTGCACTTCCCCACCGACGACGGCGTGGTGAAGTCGGTCGACGGGCTGTCCTTCCACCTCGAGCGCGGCCAGACCCTCGGCATCGTCGGGGAGTCCGGCTCCGGCAAGTCGGTGACGAGCATGGCCGTGATGGGCCTGCACGGGAAGACCGCCGAGATCAGCGGGTCGATCATGCTCGACGGCCAGGAGCTGGTCGGCGCGGGGCAGGAGGACATCCGCCACCTGCGCGGCAAGCAGATGGCGATGATCTTCCAGGACCCGCTCTCCTCGATGCACCCCTTCTACACGGTCGGCAACCAGATCGTCGAGGCCTACCGGATCCACAACGACGTCTCGAAGAAGCAGGCCCGGGCGCACGCGATCGACATGCTCGACCGCGTCGGCATCCCGGAACCCTCGCAGCGCGTCGACGCCTACCCCCACCAGTTCTCCGGCGGCATGCGGCAGCGCGCGATGATCGCGATGGCGCTCTCCTGCGACCCGTCGCTGCTCATCGCCGACGAGCCGACCACCGCGCTCGACGTCACCGTCCAGGCGCAGATCCTCGACCTGATCCGTGACCTGCAGCAGGAGTTCCACTCCGCGGTCGTGATCATCACCCACGACCTCGGCGTCGTGGCCGAGCTGGCCGACGACATCCTGGTGATGTACGCCGGTCGCGCCGCCGAGTACGGCACCGCCGAGCAGCTGTTCAACGAGCCCGAGCACCCCTACACCTGGGGACTCCTCGGCTCGATGCCGCGCTTCGACAAGCCCCCGACCGAGCGGCTGCTGCCGATCAAGGGCACGCCGCCGAGCCTGATCAAGGTGCCGAGCGGCTGCCCCTTCAACCCGCGCTGCGACTTCCAGGAGCGCGTGGGGTCGCCGTGCCTGCACGAGCGGCCGGACCTGCTCGACAACGGCTCCGACCACTTCGTGGCGTGCCACATCCCGCCCGCCGAGCGCCATGACATCTGGGCGCAGGAGATCACCCCGAGGCTGCAATGACCGAACAGATCAGCGACACCCCGACGTCGCCTCCGGCCTCCCGCGATCGCCTGCTCGAGGTCGAAGGGCTGGTCAAGCACTTCCCGATCAAGGGCGGCTTCCTGAGCAAGTCGACCGCGGCGGTGCAGGCCGTCGACGGCGTGGACTTCCACATCCTGCGGGGCGAGACGTTCTCGATCGTCGGTGAGTCCGGCTGCGGCAAGAGCACCACGGCGCGCCTGGTCACCCGTCTGCTCGAGCCGACCGCCGGCAAGGTGACCCTCGAAGGCCGGGACATCACCCATCTCTCCGACGGCAAGATGCGTCCGATGCGTCGCGACGTACAGATGATCTTCCAGGACCCGTACTCCTCGCTGAACCCGCGGCACACGGTCGGCAAGATCATCGGTGCGCCGTTCCGGCTCCAGGGCGTGGATCCCGAGGGGGGTCGCAAGAAGGCGGTGCAGGACCTGCTCGAGACGGTGGGGCTGAGCCCCGAGCACTACAACCGCTACCCGCACGAGTTCTCCGGCGGCCAGCGCCAGCGCATCGGGATCGCGCGGACGCTCGCCCTCAGGCCGAAGCTGATCGTGGCCGACGAGCCGGTCTCCGCGCTCGACGTGTCGATCCAGGCCCAGGTGGTCAACCTGCTCGAGGACCTCCAGGAGGAGCTCGACCTGACCTACGTGATGATCGCGCACGACCTCTCCGTCGTACGCCACGTCTCGGACCGGGTCGCGGTGATGTACCTCGGCAAGATCGTCGAGATGGGCGACCGCGACGACCTCTACGACCGCCCCCGCCACCCCTACACCGTGGCGATGCTGTCGGCCGTCCCCGTGCCCGACACCAAGCGCCGCCAGCACCGCGAGCGCATCCGCCTCGCTCGGCGACGTCCCCAGCCCGATCAACCCGCCCTCCGGCTGCCGTTTCCACACGCGCTGCTGGAAGGCCCAGGAGATCTGCAGCACCGAGGAACCCCCGCTGCTCCAGATCACCTCCGGCCCCGCCGCCACCACCCCCGGCCACACCGTCGCCTGCCACTTCCCGATGGAGCCGGGGGAGGGGCAGGAGTAGGGGTCAGCGGCCCTACCCGACCCGCGCCGTCGTCCCCCGCACGATCAGCTGGGTGGGCACGATGGTCTCGGTCGGCTCGAGGGGGTCGTCGGAGGCGAGGGCGTCGAGGAGTCTCCGGGCGCCGAGGCGGCCGAGCTCGGGGACGGGTTGGGCCATGGTGGTGAGGTCGAAGAACTCCGAGAGCTCGTGGTTGTCGATGCCGATGATGGAGATGTCGTCGGGGACGCGGAGGCCGGCCTCGCGGACGGCGTGGGAGGCGCCGATGGCCATCTCGTCGGAGCCGGCGAAGATCGCGGTCGGGCGGACACCCGCGGAGAGCAGACGACGGCAGGCGGTGAGGCCGCCGTGCGCGGTGAAGTCGCCGGTGACCTCCCAGCCCTCCTCGACGGGCAGGCCGGCCTCCTCCATCGCGAGGCGGTAGCCGATCAGCCGGTCGCCCGGGGTCGAGAAGTCCAGTCCCGCGTGCTCAGGGTCGGGTACGCCGCCGAGATGGGCGATGCGCTTGTGGCCCAGCCCCACCAGATGACGTACGGCGCTGGCAGCCGTCTCGACGTCGTCGATGCGCACGCTCGACCAACCAGGTACGGCGCCGCCGACCGCCACGGTCGGCGCCCCGGTCCGTTCGAGCGAGGCCACCTCCTCGGGCGTCGGCCGCAGCGCCAGCACCATCACCGCGTCGACGCGCTTGCTCAGCAGGTAGGTCGAGAACAACCGCTGCCGCGCGGCCGGTTCGCCGGTCACCGTGTAGAGCAGCAGGTCGTAGCCCTCCTCGCGCAGCAGCTCCTCCGCGCCGTGCACGACCGAGCCGAAGAACCACCTGGTCACGTTGGGTACGACGACCCCGATCGCATGGGTCTGGCCACTCGCGAGCGACGCGGCGTGCGGCGACGCGACGTACCCCATCCGGTTGGCCACCTCGAGCACCCGCTCCCGGGTGTCGGGGGAAACGCGCGGCAGGCCGCGCAGCGCCCGCGAAACGGTCGCCGTGGAGACCCCGACTTCGCGGGCCACGTCCTTGATCCCCGTCATGGGCAGCATCCTTCTGGGCAGGGGTGCCGCGCACCATACCGCGGGCCGTTCTTTCGGTCCCGGCGGCTCACGGCGAGCGCGGCATGCGGCCGGTTCGCGCACGATCCCAGGGTGGCGTACCCGCGAGCTGTGACAGTGGTAACGCTGCGGCATCGAACCGCGGACACCCCGGTCAGGGACCCGGCTCGCTGGGTACATTCGACGCGACCATGCCGGGCGGGGACCGAGATCACGGGGACGCACATGAATGACGATCTCAGCGACGAGGAGCGGTCGGCGCAGGTGCGCAGCGCGCTGTTCAAGGCGCTCGGTGTCGTCGTCGTCATCGGCGTGCTGATCTTCCTCGGTACGACGGTCATGGTGCGCGCCCTCGGCCTCAACGACGACAGCGGCGCCGGTCCCGTCGGTGCCCAGCCCGACTCGCCCACCCAGCCGCTCCCGTCCACGGCGCTGCCCGTCCCCGGCGACGAGGACAAGCCCGACGACGAGCCGAGCGCCTCCGAGTCGGCCGACGCAGGCCCGCCCGGCCGCATCGAGCTCGCGATCTCACCGGTACTGGCACGCCCGATGGAGCGGGTGAACTTCACCGGCACCTACAAGGGCGCCGACAACCTCCAGCTCGAGGTGCAGCGGTTCGAGGACGGCAAGTGGAGCAACTTCGGGGTGCAGGCCACGGTCCGGGTGGGCACCTTCGAGACCTACATCATGACCGGGCGCACGGGCGAGAACCGTTTCCGCGTCCTCGACCCGAGCACCCAGGAGGGCAGCAACGTCATCCTGGTGACGATCGACTGAGGTGCAGTTTCCCAACGCCGGTGAAACTGGCACGGTGCGAACAAGCTTCATTCGCACCGTGCCAGGTGTTCGAGCGTCGCGCTCAGCTGGGGATGTAGTCGAACTCGTCCGGGTTCGGGCCGGTGCGGCCGTCCTCGCCGCGGTGCAGCCCGGAGATCGACTCGATCGCCTGGTCGTCGAGCTCGAAGTCGAACAGGGCGGCGTTCTCCGCCATCCGCTCGGGGGTCGAGGACTTCGGGAAGACGATGTCGCCGCGCTGGAGGTGCCAGCGCAGGGTCACCTGGGCCGGCGTACGACCCACGTGCTCGGCGATCTTGGTGATCGTCGGGTCGTCCAGCACGCCGCCCTGGGCGATCGGGGACCACGCCTCGACGAGGATGCCGGCGTCTCGGCTGGCCGTGCGGGCTGCCTCGTTGGTGAAGTAGGGGTGCACCTCGATCTGGTTGACCGCGGGAACCACGTCGGTCTCCTGGGCGAGCCGCTCGAGGTGGGCGGGCTGGAAGTTGGAGACGCCGATGGAGCGGGCGCGGCCCTGCTGCTGGAACTCGATCAGCGTCTTCCAGGTGGACACGAAGTCGCCGTCGTACTGCGTCGGCAGCGGCCAGTGGATCAGGAACAGGTCGACCTGGTCGAGGCCGAGGTCGGCCAGGGTCTGGTCGAACGCCTTGCGGGCCACGTCGGGCTCGTGGAAGCCGTTGTTGAGCTTGCTGGTGATGAACAGCTCCTCGCGCGGGATGCCGGAGGCGCGGATCGCCTCGCCGACGCCCTTCTCGTTGCCGTACATCTCGGCCGTGTCGATGTGCCGGTAGCCGGCCTCGAAGGCCTGTCCGGTGATCCGCGCCGTGTCCTCCGGCGGGACCTGGAACACCCCGAAGCCGAGCTGCGGGATGGTGTGGCCGTCGTTCAGGGTCAGGTTCGGAATCTGAGTCATACCAATTGCCTACACCTCGGGCGCGCCGAACTATTCCCCCGCAGGCGGGACTCAGGCGGCCTGCGCTCCAGGGCGGGTGGCGTCACCTGCGGCTCCGGAGGTACGACGGGACGGGAGCCGAACCGCTGACCGACCAGCACCCCGCCGAGCACCAGCGCCATGCCGATCGCCTGGACCGGCCCGAACGCCTCGTGGGCGAAGGCGATGCCGAGCAGGGTGCCGACGACGGGGTTGACCAGCCCGATGATCGAGACCGCGCCGGCCGTCATCAGTCGCAGCCCGCGGAACCAGCACACGTAGGCGAGACCGGTGCCGACCCCGGCGATCCAGAGGAAGCCGAGCGCGGCCGGCAGGTCCACCGCGGGCGGCGCGCCCTCGACGATGAGGGCGACCGGGAGGAGGGCGAGCCCGCCGACCACCAGCTGCCACGACACCAGCGTGAGCATGTCGACGGGCGCCTCCCAGCGCTTGATCAGCACGAAGCCGAGCGCGCTGATCAGCACCGACCCGAACGCCCCGGCGAGGCCGAGCGCGTCGATCTCGCCCGGGTTGCGGAGGACCAGCAGGGTCACGCCGACCAGGCCCACCAGGGCCGCGGCGACGCGCACCACGCCCGGCGCGCTCGCCGATCACCAGCCACGCGATGGCCATCACGGCGAGCGGCGAGGTGGCCTGGAGGGTCGCGGCCAGCCCGCCGGGCAGGTGGTAGGCGGCCAGGAAGATCAGCGGGAAGAACATCCCGATGTTGCACAGGCCGAGCACGATCGCCTTCCACCACCAGTCGCCGCGGGGCAGCCGGTGCCGGAACGCCAGCAGCACGAGGCCCGACCGGGAGGGCGCGCACGGTGGCGGCGAAGAGGGGGCGGTCGGGGGGCAGGAACTGCTCGGTGACGAGGTACGTCGAACCCCAGGCGATCGGGGCCACCGCCGTGACGAGAGGTGTCGTCCAGTGATTACCTTCCATGGAAGATATTTTAGTTTCCTTGGAAGGTAATATCAAGCCATGCCCGGAACTGATCCCGACGAGCACGACGCCGTCGACCGGATGGTCGCCCAGTGGGCCCGCGAGCGGCCCGAGCTCGACACCGGTCCGATGGCCGTGATCGGACGCCTCCACCGGTTCGGCGACCTGCTCGAGGCCGAGCTGCGCACGGTCTTCGCCGAGGCCGGCCTGGGCAACGGCGACTTCGACGTGCTGGCCACCCTGCGCCGCGCGGGCGAGCCGTTCCGGCTGAGCCCCGGCGAGCTCTCGGACAGCACGATGGTGACCTCAGGGGCCGTGACCAAGCGGGTCGACCGCCTGGTCGAGAGGGGCCTGGTCAAGCGGACGGTGAGCGCCGCCGACGCCCGGGGGCGCGAGATCCAGCTGACCCCGAAGGGGCTCGCGCTGACCGACGATCTCGTCGTACGCCACTGGGACAACGAGGACCGCCTGCTCGCCGCGCTCGGCCCGGAGGAGCGGGTGCAGCTGGCGGGACTGCTCCGCCGGCTGCTGCTCGACGTCGAGGGCCCGACGGCCGGGCCGGTCGACGCGAGCTAGTCAGGAGCCGATGCGCTACGTAGATGGGACACCTGACCCATCTACGTAGCGCGCGGTCATCGGCCACGACCGAGCGGATCACGGCAGTCGTCAGATGAGTGCGTGAAACACGGCTACCGGTCTGAGCGTGGACATCCCGTTCATCGGCATGTGAGCGCGCTTCTGCCCGAACAGGAACCCACCCAGTTAGTGCCCCGAACTCAGGACACAGGTCAGGAGCCGATGGCGTTGGGGTCGCGCCAGGTGCGCTCGAACGGCAGCCGCCACAGGTGCGGTGCGATCAGCTGGTGGATCCGGTTCGGGCCCCAGCTGCCCTGTCCGTAGGGGCGGACGACGGGCGGGTTCTCCAGCAGCGGCGAGGAGAGCTCCCAGAGCCGCTCGATGCCCTCGGCCGAGGTGAACAGGGTGCGGTCGCCGCGGGCGGCGTCGTAGATCAGCCGCTCGTAGGCCTCCAGCACGGCGCCGGCCCACCCGGTCTCGTGCATCGCGAACTGCATCGACAGCTTGTCCAGCCGCATCCCCGGGCCGGGGCGCTTGCCGTAGAACGACAGCGACATCTTCGACTGGTCGGCGAGGTCGAAGGTCAGGTGGTCCGGCCCGTTGTCGCCCACGCCGCTGCCGGGCGGGAACATCGAGCGCGGCGGCTCGCGGAACGCGATCGAGATGATGCGCGCGCCCTCGGCCATCCGCTTGCCGGTGCGCAGGTAGAACGGCACCCCGGCCCAGCGCCAGTTGTCGACGTAGCACTTCAGCGCGATGAACGTCTCGGTCTCGGAGTCGTGGGCGACGCCGTCGATGTCGCGGTAGCCGATGTACTGGCCGCGCACCACGTCGTGCGGCTCGATCGGCAGCATCGAGCGGAAGACCTTGTTCTTCTCCTCGCTGATCGCGCGCGGTTCGAGGGCCGTCGGCGGCTCCATCGCGGTGAACGCGAGCACCTGGAACAGGTGGGTGACCACCATGTCGCGGTAGGCGCCGGTCGCCTCGTAGAAGTCGGCGCGCTGGGCCAGCCCGAGCTCCTCGGGCACGTCGATCTGCACGTGGCTGATGTGGTTGCGGTGCCAGATCGGCTCGAAGAGGCCGTTGGCGAAGCGGAAGGCCAGGATGTTCTGGGCCGCCTCCTTGCCCAGGAAGTGGTCGATGCGGAAGATCTGCTCCTCGGCGAACACCTCGTGCAGCTGGCCGTTCAGCTTCTGCGCCGACGCGAGGTCGGTGCCGAACGGCTTCTCCATGATGATGCGGCTGCGCTCGACCAGGCCGGCGTCGCGCAGCATGTGCACCACCGAGAGGGCGGCCTTGGGCGGGACGCTCAGGTAGTGCAGCCGGCGCAGGTCGTCGGTGCCGAACTCCGCCTCGGCCTCGGCGACGGTGGCCCGAAGCGCCTCGGCACCGCCCTCGCCGGGCGCCCAGCGCAGGCGCTTGGAGAACTCGTCCCAGCCCTCCGGGTCGGGTCCCTCCCCGCCGTACTCCGCGATCGCCTTGCGCGTGAACTCCACGAAGGAGTCGCGGTCGTGGTCGTCGAGCGAGGTGCCGACGACCTGCACCTCGTTGAGCAGCCCCGACTGGAACAGGTGCAGCAGGCCGGGCAGGAGCTTGCGCTGGGCGAGGTCACCGGTCGCACCGAAGAGGACGACGGTCGTGGGTGTCGGCATGGGTCCAGACTGCCCGTGCAGGCGACGGCTGACCAGACCTGCGCAGGTCGGTGGGGTAACCGTTGCGTGTCAGCCGCGTTGCAGCCAGCGCAGCACGGCGAGCACCCGGCGGTGTCCGCTGTCGTCGGGGAGCAGGTCGAGCTTGGTGAAGACGCGGGCGGAGTACTTCTCCACCGCGCCCTCCGTCACCGTCATCGCCTCGGCGATCCCGGCGTTCGAGTGACCCTCCGCCATCAGCGCCAGGACCTCCGCCTCGCGCGGGGTGAGGGCGGCCAGCGGGTCGCGCCTCCGGCCGATCAGCTGCGAGACCACGATCGGGTCGATGACCGTGCCTCCGGCGGCCACCCGCTCGACCGCCGACAGGAAGTCCTTGACGTCGCTGACCCGGTCCTTGAGCAGGTAGCCCATGCCGCCGCGCCCGTCGGCCAGCAGGTCCTCGGCGTAGGACAGCTCGACGTACTGCGAGAGCACCATCACCCGGGCGTCCGGCCACTCGCGGCGCATCTCCACGACCGCGCGCAGACCCTCGTCGGTGTGCGACGGGGGCATGCGTACGTCGACCACGCACAGGTCGGGCCGGTGGGAGAGACCCGCCTCGACGAGTGCGGGACCGTCGCCGACCGCCGCGACCACGTCGTGCCCGGCCTCGGTGAGCAGGAGCTGGAGCCCCTCGCGCAGCAGGACCGAGTCGTCGGCGATGACTATCCGCACGGCAGCTCCGTCCTGATCACCGTCGGCCCGCCGCGGGGCGAGGTGATGTCGAGCAGCCCGTCCGCCGCCCGTGCGCGTTGGACCAGCCCGGCGAGCCCGCCGTCGGGGCTGGGCATGGCGCCGCCGTGCCCGTCGTCCGATCACCTCCACGACCGCCTCGCCGTCGTGGACCACGACTGTGACCCCGGCCGACCGGGCACCGCTGTGCTTGGCGACGTTGGTCAGGCACTCGGCGACCACGAAGTAGATGGCGCTCTCGACGTGGGCGGGCAGGTTGGCGGGTGCGTCGTACGTCAGCGTCGTCGGCACCACCGACCGGGCGACGGCCTCGCGCAGCGCGGCCTCGAGCCCGCGGTCGACGAGCACCGGCGGGGCGATCCCGCGCGAGAGCGACCGCAGCTCCTCGACGGTCTCGCGGGTCTGGCTGAGCGCTCCCTCGATGGTCGCCCGCGCCTGCTCGGGGTCCTGGTCGAGCTGCGCCCGGGCCCGGCCGAGGTCCATCGACAGGCGCACCAGCCGTTGCTGGGGGCCGTCGTGGATGTCGCGCTCGAGACGGCGCAGCGACTCGGCCTCGGCGACCCGTCCGGCGGCGCGGCCGGCCTCGGAGCGGCGTACCTGCTGCTGGAGCTCGGCGCGGCCGCAGAGCAGGTCCCGACCCATCGTCGAGTGCAGGACGGCCGCCGCCCGCAGCGCCAGCGGCAGCGTCAGCAGGGCGAGCACGCCGATCGCGCTGATCACGAGGATGTCGGCCCTCTCGCTGGTCCCGAAGCCGAGCAGGGAGGCGAGGGTGACGGGGTCGGTGCCGCGGGGGACGGCCTGCTCCCAGATGCCGTACGTCGTCCCGCCCAGCGCGGTCGCCCACCAGGTCACCGCGATCGACCAGCTGACGGTCGCGGTGAACACCGCCACCACTGTCCACGCGACGTCGAGCCAGGACTGGCCGTCGCGGGCCGGCGTGGTGAGCCGGCGAAGGACACCGTCGCCGGGTCGGGAGGACAGGTACTCCGGGAGCGCCATCGGGCGTGGCCAGCAGCCGGCTCAGCCGCCGTCGCTCGAGGTAGGCGAACCCGCGCGCCGTCAGCAGCCCGAGCGCCAGGAGCGGCAGGCCGATCAGCAGCACCGCGAGTCCTGCGCCGACCGAGACGAACACCACCACCAGCACCACCGCGGGCACGGCCAGCGGGAGGCTGGTCAGGGTGTAGGCGCTGTCGCGACCGAGTCGTCGCCACCAGGCGGGTGAGCTCGCCATCGGCCCAGGCACCTCCGCCGGGGATCGGTCCGTCGTGACGTCGCCGGCATCATCGCAGCCTGAGCCGCGGGTGCCTGGGTCTCGGTGTCCATGGCTCAACGGTGGCGAACCGGCGCCGCCGCGACGATGGTGCTACCCGGTCATTGCGGCTGCGTACGGTTGCCGACATGGCGCAGCCTCGCCGGGTTCTCGCTGTGGTCGTCGCCGTCCGCGGCCCTGGCCGGGTGCGCGGGGTCGGGCGGGCGCGACGCGTCGCCGCCGGTCGCGGCAGCTCGTCGTCGACCGATGTGCCGCGGCCGAGCAGCACCCTCGCGCCGACGGCCGAGCGGTTGGGTGGTCGTCGGCCGACCCACCGACGCGCAGCTGGACCTGACGACGGCCGAGGCTCGCCGGATCCTGCAGGAGCGACCGGACCGGTGGCGCGGCCAGCGCGTGTCCGTCGTACCGCTGGACGAGGTGGGGCCGACGCAGGTCGTCGCGCGGGTGGCCGGGGTGGACCCGGTGCGCGACGACCCCGACGCACTCGAGGTGACGGTGGTCGGTGACCTGATGCTCACCCGCGGCGTTCCCGATGCAGCGGCGGCCCTGGCACCGATGTCGGCCTTGCTGCGCCGCGCGGACGTCACCGTCGGCAACCTCGAGAGCACCCTGTCCCGTCGGGGAGCGCCGACGCAGGGCGGCGACTCGTTCGGCGGCAGCCCGACCCTGCTGGCGCCCCTACGCGTGGCCGGCTTCGACGCGCTGTCACTGGCCAACAACCACACCGGTGACTTCGGGACGCCCGCTCTGCTCGACACCGTGGCCGCGCTCCGGCGCAGCCCGATGCAGCCGTTCGGTGCCGGTCGCGACGTCGGCCAGGCGCTGCGACCGGCCGATCGTCGAACGGGTCGGCGTCCGCTTCGGCTTCCTGGGCTTCAACGCCATCGGCGAGACGCCACGGGCGGAGCGCGGATCGCCCGGGGCCCTGTCGGTGCGGATGCCGCCGCGCACCGGTCCACTGGTGCGCGCGGACCTCGACCGGGTGCTGACCGCCGTACGCCGCACCGCCCGGCAGGCCGACGTCGTCGTGGTGCTGCCGCACTGGGGCACCCAGTACACGCACACACCGGAGCCGGTGCAGCGCGAGGTCGCGAGGGCGCTGGTGCGGGCCGGCGCGGACCTCGTCGTGGGTGGGCATCCGCACTGGGTCCAGGGCGTCGACGCGGTGCGGCGGGGTGCCGGTGCTGCACTCGCTCGGCAACTACGTCTTCGACATGGACTTCATGCGCCAGACGATGCAGGGCGTCGTCCTCCAGGCCACCTTCTGGGGGCCGCGGCTCAAGGCGATCCGGCTGCTGCCCTACGAGATGGACGCCGGCACCTTCGCGCCGCGCCGGGTGGCGGGCGCGGCCGCCGCCGCGATCCTGGGCGACGTCTGGGGGAGCAGCTCCGGCCCCTTCCGGCGCCAGGTGACGGCTCAGGGCGCGAGCCAGGACACCACGGTCCGGGCGGTGCGACGCAGCTGGGCCGGGTCGACGACGGCGGGCACGTCACCCGGCGAGTGGTAGCCGGCGTACGGCGTGCTGCCGAGCCGCACGCCCGGCAGCCCGGCGCGCACGAACGACCAGTGGTCGCTGGCCCGGTCGTCGGTGAGCGCCTGGGTCGGCACCTCCGCCCGCCTCGCCGCCGCGAGCAGCGAGGCCCGCATCCGGTCGGGACCGCGGGCGCTGCTCACCGGGACCACCGGGCCGACGCCGACCCGGTCGAGGGCGACCATCCCGCGCAGCTGGCTCGCTGCGCCTGCCCGAGCCCGGCGACGTAGGCGCGAGAGCCGTAGTGGTGGTCGTCGTCGCCCGGCCCACGGGGCTCCTCCGAGCCGAACGCGAGCAGCACCACCGGCAGGCGGGTCCGGGCGTTCCGGGTCGCCTCGGCGACGGCGAGCAGCACGCCGATGCCCGACGCGTTGTCCTCTGCCCCGGGCGCCTGCGGGACGGTGTCGAGGTGGGCGCCGACCGCCAGCCACGGCCGCCCGGGCCGGACGTCGCCGCGGGTGGCGACCAGGTTGACCGATCGGCCCGCCGGGACCGGCGACGCCCCAGGAGACGCCCGCCGGTGTCGGGAACGGCTGCCGGCGCACGTCCCAGCCGGTCGACCTCCAGCCGCGCTCCACCCAGGCGGCGGCGCGCCGTAGGCCGGCGACGTGCCGGGACGCGGTCCGATGTCGCCCGCCAGATGACGCACGGTCGCCGTCGCGGTGGCTGACCCGCACGTCGTCGGGATGCGGCAGGTCGGGCCGGGGCGGCCGGGTCCGGTGAGGCAGTCGGGGGTGCTCCCGGAGGGGCTGGCAGGCGTGCTCCGGGCCGGCTCGGGTGGCGGCGGGCTCCTCGTCGCCGGAGCAGGCGGTCACGACGAGGAGCGAGATGCTCGCCACTACCGCCCCGACCGCCTTGAAACGGGCCATGAAGTGATTCAACGTGGTGGGAACAAAGCCACGTGGCCCTCCGTTGGACCGAGTGAGCAAAGTTGAGTTGATTCGGACTCAACTTGTTTGACAGAGTCGCAGACACCAGACCACGATGCGTTGCGGTCCGCGAGGACCCACACGACGTATCCCACACGGAGGTAACACAACATGGCACGAGCGGTCGGCATCGACCTCGGCACGACGAACTCCGTCGTCGCCGTCCTCGAGGGTGGAGAACCCACCGTCATCGCAAACGCCGAAGGCGCCCGGACGACCCCGTCGGTGGTGGCCTTCGCCAAGTCCGGCGAGGTGCTCGTCGGTGAGGTCGCCAAGCGGCAGGCCGTCACCAACGTCGACCGCACCATCCGCTCGGTCAAGCGCCACATGGGCACCGACTGGCACCAGAAGATCGACGACAAGGACTTCACCGCCCAGCAGATCAGCGCGTTCGTGCTGCAGAAGCTGAAGCGCGACGCGGAGGCCTACCTCGGCGAGCCGGTCACCGACGCGGTGATCACCGTCCCGGCGTACTTCTCCGACGCGCAGCGCCAGGCCACCAAGGAGGCCGGCGAGATCGCGGGCCTCAACGTGAGCCGCATCGTCAACGAGCCCACCGCGGCCGCGCTGGCCTACGGCCTCGACAAGGGCGAGTCCGACCAGACCATCCTCGTCTTCGACCTCGGTGGCGGCACCTTCGACGTGTCCCTGCTCGAGATCGGTGAGGGCGTCGTCGAGGTCAAGGCCACCAGCGGTGACAACCACCTCGGTGGTGACGACTGGGACTCCAAGGTCGTCGACTGGATGGTCAAGAAGTTCCAGGGCAACAACGGCGTCGACCTGAGCAAGGACAAGATCGCGCTCCAGCGCCTCCAGGAGGCCGCCGAGAAGGCGAAGATCGAGCTGTCCTCCTCCAGCGAGACCACGGTCCACCTGCCCTACATCACCCACGGCGAGTCCGGCCCGCTGCACTTCGAGGAGAAGCTGACCCGCAGCGAGTTCCAGAAGCTCACCGCGGACCTGCTCGACCGCACCAAGGCGCCGTTCCAGCAGGTGCTCAAGGACGGCGGCGTCGCCGTCTCCGCGATCGACCACGTCGTGCTCGTCGGCGGCTCCACCCGGATGCCGGCCGTCACCGACGTCGTCAAGCAGCTGCTCGGCGGCAAGGAGCCCAACAAGGGCGTCAACCCCGACGAGGTCGTCGCCATCGGCGCGGCCCTGCAGGCCGGTGTCCTCAAGGGCGAGGTCAAGGACGTGCTGCTGCTCGACGTGACCCCGCTGAGCCTGGGCATCGAGACCAAGGGCGGCGTGATGACCAACCTGATCGAGCGCAACACCACGATCCCGACCAAGCGGTCGGAGATCTTCACCACGGCCGACGACAACCAGCCCTCGGTGGAGATCAAGGTCGCGCAGGGTGAGCGCCAGATGTGGGCGCAGAACCAGCCGCTCGGCAACTTCGAGCTGACCGGCCTGCCCCCGGCGCCGCGTGGTGTCCCGAAGATCGAGGTCACCTTCGACATCGACGCCAACGGCATCGTGCACGTGTCCGCCAAGGACCAGGGCACCGGCAAGGAGCAGTCGATGACGATCTCCGGCGGCAGCGCGCTGTCGAAGGACGACATCGACCGGATGGTCAAGGACGCCGAGCAGTACGCCGAGGAGGACGCCAAGCGTCGCGAGGCCGTCGAGTCCCGCAACCAGGCCGACTCGCTCGTCTACTCGACCGAGAAGTTCCTCTCCGAGAACGACGAGAAGCTCCCCGAGGACGTGAAGACCGAGGTGCAGACCGACGTCGACGCGCTGAAGAAGCTGCTCGAGGACGACAACACCGACAAGGACACGTTCACCGCGGCCATCACCAAGCTGGGTGAGTCCAGCCAGAAGATGGGCGCCGCGATCTACGCCGCCAGCGAGGCGGAGGGTGCCGCTGCGGCCGGCGAGCCGGGCGCGGAGACCTCTGAGGGTGACGACGACGTCGTCGACGCCGAGATCGTGGACGAGGAGAACCCCGACAGCACCAACGACGGGGAGAACAAGTGACCTCTGACGAGCAGGGCTCGAAGGACACGACCGGAGGGGAGCCGCCGCGGGACGCGGCGGCTCCCCAGCCGGGAGCCAGCCGGGGAGCCAGCCCGGAGATCAGCCGGGGAACCGGCGCCCCGGCGGCGATCCGGAGGACCACGCTCCCGCGCACAGCTTCGGTGACGCGGCCGGCGAGATGGCCAACGAGACCGAGGTCGAGGGCAGCTGACGACCAGGCCGCGCAGCGACGAGCTGACGCTCGCGCAGACGGCGCTGGCCGAGCGCACCCTCGACCTGCAGCGGTTGCAGGCGGAGTTCCTCAACTACAAGAGGCGCGTCGACCGCGACCGTGAGCTGGTCAAGCAGAACGCCATGTTCGGGGTGCTCAGCGGCATGCTGCCGGTGCTCGACGACATCGACCGGGCCCGCGAGCACGGCGAGCTCGAGGGCGGCTTCAAGGCCGTGGCCGACTCGCTCGAGCGGACCGTCACCGCGCTCGGGCTGACCAAGTTCGGCGCCAAGGGCGACGAGTTCGACCCAACGTCCACGAGGCGCTGATGCACGGGCACTCGCCCGACGTGACGACGACGACCGTCGACGTGGTGGCCCAGGCGGGCTACCGCATCGGCGACCGCGTCGTACGCGCGGCGAAGGTGACCGTGCTGGACCCTGAGACCGGGTCCCAGGACGAGCCGGCCGAACAGGACGAGAGCTGAACCCGAGACCATCCGAGGGACGAGAGGAGGGGTGAGCAGTGAGCAACGCTGACTGGGCCAACAAGGACTTCTACAAGGTCCTCGGCGTGGCCAAGGACGCCGACCAGGCGGCCATCAAGAAGGCCTACCGCAAGCTGGCGCGCGAGAACCACCCCGACTCCAAGCCCGGGGACAAGGCCGCGGAGGACCGCTTCAAGCAGGTCGCCGAGGCCTACGACGTGGTGGGCGACGCGGCCAAGCGCAAGGAGTACGACGACATGCGCTCGATGTTCGCCGGCGCGGGTGCCGGCGGCTTCGGTGGCTTCCCCGGCGGGTTCGGCCAGGGGGGTGGCACGGCCGGCGGCACCGCGGGCGGCTTCGACATCTCCGACCTCTTCGGCGACCTGTTCAACCGCGGCGGCGGCGGTGGCGGTGGCTTCGGCACCCGCACCCAGAGCCCCCGGGCCGCGCGCGGCGCCGACATCGAGACCGAGGCGACGGTCGACGTTCGCCGCCGCGATCGAGGGCGCCACGATCAGCCTCCGGCTGAGCTCCGACGCCCCCTGCCCGACCTGCTCGGGCACGGGCGGCAAGCCCGGCACGCGACCCCACGTCTGCCCGACGTGCGACGGCGCCGGCGTGGTGGTGAGCTCGGTGGGCGGTGGCTTCTCGATGAACGAGACCTGCCCGGAGTGCCACGGCCGCCAGCTGGTGTACGACGAGGCCTGCCCGACCTGCCACGGCAGCGGTCGTGGCCTGTCGAGCCGCACCGTGTCCGCGCGGATCCCGGCCGGCGTCAAGGACGGCCAGCGCATCCGCCTCAAGGGCAAGGGTGCCGCGGGTGAGAACGGCGGGCCCGCCGGTGACCTGCTCGTCACGGTGCACGTGCGACCGCACCGGCTCTTCGGCCGCAAGGGCGACAACCTGACCCTCGACGTGCCGGTGACCTTCGACGAGGCGGCGCTCGGGGCCGAGATCAAGGTGCCGACGCTCGGTGGCCCGCCGGTCACCCTCAGGGTCGCGCCGGGCACCCCCAACGGCCGGGTCCTCCGGGTCCGCGGTCGCGGGGCGTCCCGCAAGGACGGCAGCAAGGGCGACCTGCTGGTCACCGTCGACATCCACGTGCCCGACACCCTCGACGAGGCCACGCGCGCGGCCGTCGCGGCGTACCGTGACGCTCGCAGCGGTGCCGACCCACGCGCCGCACTGTTCGAGGGTGGTGCGTGATGGCCGGCTCCCGCACACCGCGTGACGCCGCCAGCGGCCGCGGCGGGCGTGTCCCCGGCCCGACGGTGCCGGTCTACGTGATCAGCGTGGCCGCCGAGCTCACCGGGCTGCACCCGCAGACGCTGCGCCAGTACGACCGCGCCGGCCTGGTCTCACCGGGCCGCACCGGCGGCGGTGGCCGGCGCTACTCGCTGCGCGACATCGAGCTGCTGCGCGAGATCGCCGACCTGACCGCGACCGGCATCGGGCTCGAGGGCGTACGCCGCATCCTCGAGCTGGAGAACCAGGTGGCCGCCCTGCGCAGCCGCAACCGCGAGCTGCGCCACCGGGTCACCGAGCTCCAGTCGGCGCTCGAGTCCACCCTGAACACCCTCCAGGACCGGCGTCCCAACCTGCCGGTGCTGCGCCAGACCGGGCCGATCAGCCCGTTCCGCGACCCCCGCTGAGCCACGTCGCCCGCCACCCAGGCCGTGCGCAGGGTCTCAGTGACGTTCGGGCCGCCCAGCCGTTAGTGTCAGCGACGGTCCGCTGGACCCCGCTGGCCAGAGGACGGTGAGAGATGCTGCTGCAGATCGACTGGTTCTTCCAGGACGTCGACTGGCTGCACTTCCTCTCCGTGCCCGTCTTCACCGGCATCATCGGCTGGCTGATCAACTGGACCGGCCTGGTGATGCTGTTCTCGCCGGTGCGCTTCCACGGCGTCACCATCCCGGGCATGCGCCAGCTCTCCCGGGTGCTGCCGCGCAAGCTCCAGGAGGTGCCGGGGTTCCTCCAGGGCGGCATCGGCTGGCAGGGGATCGTGCCGGCGCGCGCCGCGAAGATGGGCAGCATCGCGGTGGACAAGGCGATCGCCAAGCTCGGTACGCCGAAGGAGTTCTACCAGCAGCTCGAGCCCGACCAGATCGCCGAGCACATCGTGCAGGTCTTCGAGCCGGACCTGCCGGCGATGATCGACGACATCATGCGCCGCGAGCACCCGAACCTGTGGCGTGACCTTCCCCGGCCCGCCCGGCAGGCCGTGATCGCGCGGGTCCAGGCCCAGCTGCCGGGCGTCGTACGCACGGTGACCGACGAGATCGGCGAGCACATCGACCAGCTGCTCGACCCGAAGATCATGGTGATCAACCACTTCCAGAGCAACCCGGCGCTGGTGGTCCGCATCTTCCGCGACTTCGGCCAGAAGGAGCTGAACCTGATGGTCGCCTTCGGGTTCGTCTTCGGCTTCGCGCTGGGCATCCCGGTGGCGATGCTCGACCACTGGTTCGGGCAGTGGTGGCTGCTGCCGGTGCTCGGCGTGGTCGTCGGCTGGGTGACCAACGCGCTCGGCATGTGGCTGATCTTCGAGCCGCCGGAGCCGCACCGGATCCTCGGCATCAAGGTCCAGGGGCTGTTCCTGCGGCGCCAGGACGAGGCGGCCGAGGTCTACGCCCAGATCATCGCCGACGAGGTGATCACCCTGGAGAACATCGGCGACTTCCTGCTCGACGGCCCCCGCGGCGACCGCACCCGCCAGATGCTGGCCGACGCCATGCGGCCCGCGATCGACAACGCCGCCGGACCGGTGCGCGGCGCCGTCCGGATCGCCGTCGGCAGCCGTCGGTTCGACAACATCCGCGACGCCGTGGCGGTCGAGGCGGTCGACCGGACGATCGAGCCGTTCAAGGACCCGGAGTTCAGCCGTCGGCAGGCCGAGAAGATCTACGCCCTGATCGCCAAGCGCACCAAGGAGCTGCCTCCTCGCGACTTCGTGGAGATGATGCGCTCCGCGATCCGGGAGGACGAGTGGATGCTCTACGCGCACGGGGCGATCATGGGATTCGGTGGAGGACTTCTCCACCTCGCGATCTTCGGTGTGGGAGGGACCTCGTGACCGACCAGGACGAGCACCCGTCGCTCCCCGGCCCTGTGGGACGAGGCGGCCGAGGCGCTGCCCGGGGATGGCCCGCATCGCCGCGACCGCCACGATGCGGTCGACCGCGTGGGCCGTGGGCTCGGGCGTCCGCTCCGGCAAGCTCTTCCTCCGCGCGCTGACGGACCCCGCCACCGCGGGCGAGCTGGTGCAGGAGGTGGCCCGCGACGTGGCCGAGGCCTCCCGCACGGTCAACGACGTCGCCCGCGCGGTGTCGGCCGGCGTGCCGCTGACCAGGGCTCTGCTCGACGCCACGGTCTCGCTGTCGTCGGTCGTGCTGGCCGACGCGACGCCGCGCCACTCCGAGGAGGAGGAGAAGACCCTCCGGGAGCGCGGCGAGGACCTGCTCCACCGGTCGCGCGACGTGTGGAGCGAGGACCACGAGACCCATCCGGCGTACGCGCGGATCCTGACCGAGCTGGCGCCCGACGAGGCCCGCATCCTGCTCCTGCTGCTCCGCGGCGGCCCGCAGCCGTCGGTCGACGTGCGCACCGGCGGCCCGGTCGGGCTGGTCAGCTCGGCGCTGGTGGCGCCCGGGATGTCGATGATCGGCGCGCGGGCGGGGTGCCGCTACCTCGACGAGGTGCCGGCGTACCTGAACAACCTGTTCCGGCTGGGCCTGATCTGGTTCTCCCGCGAGCAGCTCGAGGACCCGATGGAGTACCAGGTCGTCGAGGCCCAGCCCGACGTGCTCGCGGCGATGCACTCGGTGCGGTTCCCGAAGGTGGTCCGCCGCTCCATCCACCTCACCCCGTTCGGGGCCGGCTTCTGCAAGGTCTGCCTGGTCGACCCGGAGGAGACCGAGGAGCTGCCGGCTCACCAGATCCCCGAGGAGTAGGCCCGGAATGCCCGAGACCAGCCGATAGGCCGGTGGCAGCGGTAAAGCCAGAATGTCCGGAAAGCCGAACGCCCACCGGGACCTGGGCGGTTGGTCCGGGTGGGCGTTCGTACGTCGCTGTGAGTCAGCGCGACGCAGGATCGGTCAGAGGATGGCCTTCTTGAGGATCGCCTTGGAGGCGGGGGGCTTGGCAGCGGTGGCGGCAGGCGCCACGACGCCGGCAGACATGACGGCGATGAGACCGGCGGCCACGAGGGTCTTGGTGCGAATCCGGATCCTGCTCATTTGTCGCTCCTTTGGAGGGTTTTGGGGGCGTGTCCGTTCTATCCGGCGTGCGGGGGAAAGGGCGATGGCTATTTCGGGTCATCTATTTCGCCCGAGTCCGAAATATCCGGACAGAGTTGAGCAGAGGCGGCTCAAGAATGGCGTCGGTGGCCTAGACGAACGAGCGCTCAGGGTTGACGCGCGGCGGGAAGCGTGAGTGTGAACACTGAGCCGCTGTGGGTCACGTGGGGCATATGTGACACTGCCGCCCTGGGCCTCGGCGAGGGCCCGGACCACGAACAGGCCGAGCCCGGTGCCGCGGGCGCGGCTGTCGGGCGCCCGCGAGTACTCCTGGAAGAGCCGCGGACGGAACGCCTCGGGGACGCCCGGCCCGCTGTCCTCGACGGCGATGCTCACGTGCGACCCGGCCGCGGTGACCCGCACCTCGAACGGCGGCTCGCCGTACTTGCGGGCGTTGCTGAGCAGGTTGCCGAGCATCTGCTGCAGCCGCATCGGGTCGGTCACCACCAGCGGCCGGTGGTCGTTGACCAGGGTCAGGTCGAAGGTGTCGTCGACGACCGAGCGGACGATGTCGGCGGGGTCCACCGGCTCCAGCTGTACGGCGAGGGTGCCGTGCTGGGCCTGCCCGGCGGCGAGCAGGTCGGCGGTGATGTTGTCGAGCAGCCGGGTCTGCCGCCCGATCGCCGCCAGCATCCGCTCGCGCTCGGGCCTCGGTGAGCTCGTGGCCGTGGATGGTCAGCGTCTCGGCGACGCCCATCAGCACGCCCACCGGGTTGCGGATCTCGTGCGCCGCGGTCGCGATGGCCCGGCGGAGCAGCTCGGCCTCGTCGCCGGTCTGCGTCTGCAGGTAGACCACCTGGTCCTCGCCGGTGTGGCGCACGGTCACCAGGATGCGGCGGGCGGGCTCGCCGAGGTCGAGCAGCACGGCGGCGTCGTGGTCGGGCTGGGTGTCGAGGTGGGTCGGCGAGCACGGGCGAGATGGACGCGAGGTCGGTGTCGGGCGCCGAGAGGTCGCCGAGCAGCCGGCCCGCCTCGCGGTTGGCCCGCACGACCTGGCCCTCGCGGACCTGCAGGAACCCGAAGGGTGCCAGCTCGAGGTGGTCGAGCATGGCCGGCCGCTCGGCCGGGTGCTCGTCGGCGTCGTCGGCTCCGTGGCGTGCGCTGGACGCCTTGGCCACGAGGGTGCGCAGCTGGGCCAGCAGTGCGGCCGAGGGGCTGCCCCTTCTGGATGTAGCCGTCGGCGCCGCCCGCGAGCGCCTTCGAGGTCATCTCCGAGGCGCCGAAGCCCGAGAGCATCACCACGATCGCCTGCGGGCAGGCGTCGCGCACCTGGGGCAGCGCCTCCAGCCCGTCCATCACCGGCATCGCGATGTCGAGCAGCACCAGGTCGGGGTCGTGGCTGCGCGCCGCGTCGATGGCCTCGCGGCCGTTCTCGGCGTGCGCCACCACCCGGAACTCGCCGGTGCGCTCCAGCGCCATGGTCAGCAGGTCGCGCAGGTCCGGGGTGTCGTCGACGACGAGGACCTCCAGCGGGTCGACGTTCAGGGCCACTCCGCTCATGCGTCGTCCCCCGGTACGGCGGCATCGGGCGGGTCCTCGACCAGCGCCGGGGAGGAGCGCAGCGGGCGGTTGGCGAGGTGTCCGCGGTCGTCGCCGATCAGCTCGGTGATCATCTGGCTGGCCGCGGCGATGCTGCGTGTCGAGCGCGTCCATGCCGCGCTTGCGCTCGCCGAGGTCGAGCGCCATCCGGGCCACCACCATGCCCTGCAGCACGGTGTCGTTCAGCTCGAGCGCGCGCTGCTCGCGCTCGACCTGGTCCTTGAACAGCTGCGGGCTCGCGCTCCCGGCGCCGAAGCCGCCGCGCAGGCTCCAGTAGTACGCCGCGACCACGGCGCCGACGAGGTCCCAGAGCGCGAGCTCGGGTCCCCACGCCTCGCGCATCGCCATGCCCTGCTCCATGTCGACGCCGGCGTACGGCATCAGCATGTGCACGACGTGGGCGCCGTGGTGCACCGCGCAGGTCAGGAAGATGGCGGCGGTGGCCGCCCCGAGGGCGTTGGTGCGGAGCTGGCGGCTCGTCACCAGTGGACGCACGATCGCGTAGACGATCATGAAGTAGGCGATCGCGATGACCGCGTTGCAGACCGCTCCCAGCATCCACCACACAGCTGTTCTCCTTCGTGTCGGTCAGTGTTGGGAAACCGTCAGGGTCAGCACGACCAGGGCGACTCCGGAGAGCGCGACCCAGGACCAGGCCAGGCGCCCGAGGTCACCCAGGACCAGTGCTCGTTGTGCGGCGCTGTCGGCGCAGACCGACCAGGCAGGCAGCGACCAGGACCAGCTCCCACGCTCCGGCCGCGAGGTCCCAGCCGCCGACGCGCCTCGCGCCCGAGGACGGGGAGTCCCACGCTCCGGGAGACCGCCCAGAGCGCGACCAGGGCGAGGTTCCCGGCGATGCCGGCCAGCAGCAGCCGTCGGGTGGCGTCGAGGCAGACCAGGCAGGCCCACGCCGCCTGGGCCAGCGTGATCGCCAGGAAGAACGCGCCGACGAGGAAGGCCTCGTCGAGGTGGTGCGGGAAGACCGCGGCGTGCACGCCTGCCGCGGCCACGCTGCTCGACGACGGCCACGGCGCGCCAGAGCGAGGCGTCGCGTGCGGCCTGGGCCGGTGCCGTGGGCGAGGTCGTCGGCGTCGGGGGCGGAGGTCAGCCGGCCGTCCTGGACGGCGGCGCGGAGCGCGGCGACGCGCTGCTCGTGCTCGTCGGGATCGGCCGGCGGGCGGAACGTCGTACGCCGCGAGCGGGCCGCCTGCAGCTGGGGGAGGAGCAGCACCGCCACGCCGATCAGCCCGAGGACGACGAGCAGGAGATGCACCCCGTGGGCGAGCAGCCCGAGCCATCGGCGACTCCCTCCTCTGGGCGTGCGTGTGTGACCCGCCACACCTGCGTCCTGAACTCTACGGATGTTCCTCGGAGCGCGCGTGGCGGTTCGGGCAGACACGCAGGCTGGTCTACTCGGTGGCAGCGGCACTGGAAAACGGCGGCGAAGATTCGACAAAGTTGAGGGGAATGGACTCAACTTTGCGCTCGTTGGAGTAGACAGAAGCAACCAGCATCCACGACCCACAGGAGAACGACACCGTGGACGCATCCAAGCTCACCTCGCGCAGCGTCGAGGTGATCAACGCCGCCAGCACCCTCGCCGTCAACGAGGGCAACCCGCAGGTCGAGCCCGTGCACCTCGCGGTGGCGCTGCTGCGCCAGGAGCAGGGCATCACCCCCTCGCTGCTCGCCAAGTGCGGCGCCGACGTGGCCGAGGTGAGCCGGGCCCTCGACCAGGCGCTCTGGAACCTGCCCAACGCCTCCGGCTCGACCGTGTCGACCCCGGGCGCCTCGGCCGCGCTGACGCGGGTGCTCGCCAGGTCGCTCGACCTGATCAAGGACATGGGCGACGACTACGTCGCCACCGAGCACCTGCTGCTCGCCCTGACCGTCGTGGACACCCCGGTGAAGACCCTGCTCGCGGAGCACGCGGTCACCGAGAGCTGCGCTGCGCGAGGCCGTCCTGGCCGTGCGCGGCAACCGCAAGGTCACCAGCCAGGAGGCGGAGGCGACCTACGAGGCCCTCGAGAAGTACGCCGTCGACCTGACCGCGCGCGCCGAGGAGGGCCAGCTCGACCCGGTCATCGGCCGCGACGCCGAGATCCGTCGCGTCGTGCAGGTGCTCTCGCGGCGTACCAAGAACAACCCGGTGCTGATCGGCGAGCCCGGCGTCGGCAAGACCGCCGTCGTCGAGGGACTGGCGCAGCGCGTGGTCGCGGGCGACGTGCCCGACTCCCTCAAGGGCAAGCGGGTGCTCAGCCTCGACCTGGCGGCGATGGTCGCCGGCGCGAAGTACCGCGGCGAGTTCGAGGAGCGGCTCAAGGCCGTCCTCGAGGAGATCAAGGGCGCCGAGGGCCAGATCATCACCTTCATCGACGAGCTGCACACGGTCGTCGGCGCGGGCGCCGGCGGCGACTCCGCGATGGACGCCGGCAACATGCTCAAGCCGATGCTGGCCCGCGGTGAGCTGCACCTGATCGGTGCCACCACGCTCGACGAGTACCGCGAGCGGATCGAGAAGGACCCCGCCCTGGAGCGACGCTTCCAGCAGGTCTTCGTCGGCGAGCCGAGCGTCGAGGACACCGTGGCGATCCTCCGCGGGCTGCAGGAGAAGTACGAGGCCCACCACGGGGTCGAAGATCACCGACGCCGCCCTGGTGGCCGCGTCCATGCTCTCCGACCGCTACATCACCGGACGTCAGCTGCCCGACAAGGCCATCGACCTCGTCGACGAGGCGGCCTCACGGCTGCGCATGGAGATCGGGAGAGCTCGCCGGTCGAGATCGACCACCTCCGCCGCGCCGTCGACCGGATGAAGATGGAGGAGCTCGCGCTCGCCCGCGAGACCGACGACGCCTCCCAGGACCGTCTGGAGCGGCTGCGGCCGACCTCGCCGACCGCGAGGAGGAGCTGCGCGGGCTCGAGGCGCGGTGGGAGACGCGAGAAGGCGTCGCTCGAGGGCGCGGCCGGCCTGCGCGGCCGAGCTCGACCGCCTGGCCACGGTGATCACCCAGACCGAGAACCAGCTGCGCAGCGGCATCAGCGAGGAGCAGCGGCTGCCGTTGCTCGAGCAGCTGTCCACCCTGACGTCCACGCGCCAGCGCCTCGAGCGCGAGATCGCCGAGACCGAGACGGTCGAGCACGACCTCGAGGAGCGGATGGTCAACGAGTCCGTCGGGCCCGCAGGAGATCGCGGACGTGGTCGAGGCCTGGACCGGCATCCCGACCGGCCGGCTGCTCGAGGGCGAGACCGCCAAGCTGCTGCGGATGGAGGAGATCATCGGCCAGCGGCTGGTCGGCCAGCAGACCGCGGTGAGTGCCGTCTCCGACGCCGTACGACGCAGCCGTGCCGGGATCTCCGACCCCAACCGGCCGACCGGCTCGTTCCTGTTCCTCGGCCCGACCGGTGTCGGCAAGACCGAGCTGGCCAAGTCGCTCGCGGACTTCCTCTTCGACGACGAGCGCGCGATCGTGCGCATCGACATGAGCGAGTACTCCGAGAAGCACTCGGTCTCGCGGCTGGTCGGTGCCCCTCCGGGCTACGTCGGCTACGACGAGGGCGGCCAGCTGACCGAGGCGGTCCGTCGTCGTCCCTACTCGGTGGTGCTCCTCGACGAGGTCGAGAAGGCGCACCCCGAGGTCTTCGACATCCTGCTGCAGGTGCTCGACGACGGACGGCTGACCGACGGCCAGGGACGCACGGTCGACTTCCGCAACACCCTGCTGATCCTGACCAGCAACCTCGGCTCGGCGTACCTCGTGGACCCGACGCTCGACGACGAGAAGAAGCGCGACTCGGTGATGGCCGTGGTGCGGCAGTCGTTCAAGCCGGAGTTCCTCAACCGTCTCGACGAGGTGGTCATGTTCGACGCGCTCGGCAAGGACGCGCTCGCCCACATCGTCGACCTGCAGCTCGCGGCGTTCGACCAGCGGCTGGCCCCGCGCCGGATCACCGTGACGGTCACCGACGCGGCCCGCACGTGGCTGACCGACCACGGCTACGACCCGGCGTACGGCGCCCGTCCGCTGCGTCGCCTCGTCCAGACCGCCATCGGCGACCCGCTCTCGCGGTTGCTGATCGGCGGCGAGGTCGACGACGGCCAGCAGGTGACGGTCGACCACCTCGAGGGTGAGCAGGAGCTCCAGCTGACCATCGGGTGACGCGCGCCTCAGGTCCGGTTGATTCAATGGGCCCATGAGTGACAGCGAGCCGTCCGCGCGCCCGCGCCAGCTGACCATGGCCGGCGCGTTCGTGATCGGCGGCTCGGTGTTGCTGCTGGTCTCGGCCTTCGACGCGCTCACGAACCTGCACTCGGTCGACACCCGCGACGAGGTGGCCAAGGTGCTCTCGTCCGGGACGGGCGAGGGTCTCGGGATCTCCGTCTCCCAGGCCCTGTCGGGCATGCGCGTCGGGCTGGCGGTCGCGGCCGTGTGCGCGGCGGTGTCCGCGGTGCTCGGCATCTACGCGCTCCAGCGGCACCGCGGCGCACGGGTGGCGCTGAGCGTGCTGGCCGTGCCGATCCTGCTGACCTCGCCGCTGACCGGCGGCATCCTGGGCGCGCTCGTCGTGCTGGCGACGGTCGCGCTGTGGAGCGGCCCCGCGCGTGACTGGTTCGCCGGCCGGCCGGTCCGCCAGCCGCGTCGCGCCGCCCGGAGCCCCCGCCCGCGGCGCCCTCCGACGTCGGCACCTCGCGGCTCCCGCGCCACCGACCTCGCCCTCCGTCGACGTCTCGACCGAGCAGCCCTCCAACGTGCCCCCGGCCACCCTCGGCTACGGCCAGCAACCTGCCCAGCAGCAGACGCCCCCGTCGCCACAGTGGGTGCCGCCTGCGGGTCCGACGTACGCCGGGACAGTCGGTCACCGCTCCCGTGCCCACCCAGGTCAAGGTCGCCTGCCTGCTCACCTGGGCCTTCTCCGGCGTCGTGGCCCTGCTGTACGCCGGCGCCATGGTCACCCTCGTCGTGGCCAAGGACACCCTGGTCGACTACGTGGTCGACTCCCCGGCCTGGCAGCGCGCCGAGCTCCAGACCGACCTGATCCTGCCCGTGCTCTGGCTGGGCTGCCTGATGTTCTTCGCCTGGTCCGTCGGCGCCCTCGTGCTGGCCTTCTTCGCCTGGCGTCGACACAACTGGGCGCGCTACCTGCTGGCGGCCAGCGCCGGAGCGACCATCCTGGTCGCGCTGTTCGCGTTCCCGGTCGGCCTGCCCCACCAGATCGCGGCGATGGTGACGATCGCCGGCCTGTTCGGTGCCCCGGCCCGGGCGTGGTTCGCGCGTCCCAGCTACCCCTACGGACCCCCGCCGGGCCCGCCCACCGGTCCCCAGGGCCCGCCTCCGGGGCAGCAGCAGTACGGGCCGCCGCAGGACCGGTCCGGTCAGCCGCCGGTCTGGTAGCTCCTCAGGCGCTGCAGGTCGACGCCGCGCAGCCGGCGGATGCCCTCCTCGAGCACGTCCTGCTCCTTGCAGAACGCCCACCGGATCAGGTGGCGACCCTCGTCGGAGTCGTCCTCGTAGAACACCTGGTTGGGGATGGCCACGACCTTCGCCCGGTCGGCCAGGGCGGCGCAGAACGCCTTGCCGTCGACGTGACCCGAGCGGGGTGACGTCGGTGGTCGTGAAGTAGGTGCCCTGCGGGACGTGGACGTCCAGCCCCAGTGAGGCGAGCGCGTCGCACAGGTAGTCGCGCCGCTGCTGGAGGTCCTTGCGCAGCTGCTCGTGGAAGGCGCCCTCGTGGTCGAGGGCATGGGCGATCGCCGGCTGGAAGGGCGCCCCGGACGAGTAGGAGAGCCAGTTCTTCGCGCCCTCCAGCGCGTCGACCAGGTCGGACGGCCCGGTGGCCCAGCCGATCTTCCAGCCGGTGAGGGAGAACGTCTTGCCCGAGCTCGAGATGGTCAGGGTGCGGTCGAACATGCCCGGCAGCGTGGCCAGCGGCACGTGCTCGTGGTCGTCGAAGGTCAGGTGCTCGTAGACCTCGTCGGTCACCACGACGAGATCGTGCCGACGGGCCACGTCGGCCACCGCCTCGAGCTCGTCGCGGCCGAACACGTGCCCGGTCGGGTTGTGCGGGGTGTTCAGCAGGATCAGCTTGGTGCGGTCGGTGACGGCGGCCTCGAGCTCGGCCGCGTCGAGGCGGTAGTCGGGGGCGCGCAGGGTCACCGGCCGTCGTACGCCGCCCGCGAACTGGACCATCGCCCGGTAGCTGTCGTAGTACGGCTCCCACATCACGACCTCGTCGCCGGGGTCGACCAGCCCGAGGATGGCGCTGGCGATGGCCTCGGTCGCGCCCGTGGAGACCGCGACGTTCTCGGGAGCGAGGTCGATGCCGTAGTGGCGCTGCTGGTGCCGGATCAGCGCGTCGACCAGCTCGGGGACACCGCGACCGGGCGGGTACTGGTTGCGCCCGGCCAGCATCGCGTCGTACGCCGCCTCGATCACCGGCTGGGGACCGCTGAGATCGGGGAAGCCCTGTCCGAGGTTGACCGAGCCGGTGCGGACCGCGAGGGACGACATCTCCTCGAAGATCGTCGTCTCCACCCCGGCGAGCCGCTTGGCTGCCCTGCTGTTCTGACTCACGCCCCCGAACCTAACGCCCGCGGGAACCGGTGCCCGCCCCTCCGTCACAATGGCGGGCATGGTGCGCACACGGGGGAGCGACGGCGGCACGGGCGCGCGCATCGCCTTCTGGTCGGGCGTGACCCTGATCCTCGCGGGCCTGGTGGTCCTCGGGTACGTCGGCTGGCAGCTGTGGGGCACCACCTGGGTCTCCAAGCGCGAGCAACGCGAGATCACCGGCTCGCTGCAGGAGCAGTGGAAGACGGAGCCGGCCGCGAGGCTGCAGCCGAAGTACGTGCCGAAGGGCGAGGCCTCCGCGCTGATCCGGATCCCGGCGTTCGGCAAGAAGTACGTCGTGCCGGTGCTCGAGGGGACCAGCGACGACGTGCTGTCCAAGGGCTTCGGGCACTTCACCGAGTCCGCCGACCCCGGCGAGGTCGGCAACTACGCGCTGGCCGCGCACCGGGTGACCCACGGCGAGCCGCTGCGCCGGATGCCGGAGCTCCGGCCGGGCGACAAGGTGGTCGTCGAGACCGTCGACCACACCTACACCTACGAGCTCGACACCGACCCCCGCAAGCTGGTGGTCCCGTTCACCGGCACCTGGGTGCTCGACCCCGTCCCGAAGAACCCGGGCGACGGGCCGCAGCCGCGCGCAGGCGCCCGGACAGCGGCTGATCACGCTGACCACGTGCTCGGAGATCTTCCACACCGACAACCGGATGATCGCCTTCGGGCACCTCGTCGAGCAGCCCAAGCCGCCCGAAGGTCAGCCCGTCGACTCGCGACGTCAGCGACCTGCTCCCACGCGCCGAGCACTCCTTCGTCGTGCTCCGCTAGCGTTCCGCACATGGCTGCTGACCCTGATCTCGCACGCGACGTCGACGCCTGCTGCCGGCTGACGGGGGAGTTCACCCTCCGGTCGGGACAGGTGGCCTCGGAGTACTTCGACAAGTACCTCTTCGAGGCCGACCCGGCCCTGCTGGCCCGCGTCGTCGCGCAGATGGTCGACCTGGTGCCCGACGGCACCGAGCTGCTCGGCGGCCTCGAGCTCGGCGGGGTCCCGATCGCGACGGTGCTCAGCGCCCGGACCGGGCTGCCCGCGCTGTTCGTGCGCAAGCAGGCCAAGGAGTACGGCACCTGCAAGCTGGCCGAGGGCCCCGACGTCGACGGCCGGCGGGTGACGCTGGTCGAGGACGTGATCACCACCGGCGGCGCCGTACGCGACGCGACCCGGGCCCTGCGCGAGGCGGGCGCCATCGTCGAGACGGTGGTCTGCGCGATCGACCGGAGCCCCGAGGGGCAGAACCCGCTGGACGACGTCGGGCTCGACGTACGCCCGGTGCTCACCAAGGCCGAGCTGGACGCCGCCCGCGGCTGGGTAGACGCTAGGGAGTCGTCTCCTTGCGGGCCTCGTCGGGCGCGCCGGCCGGCGCCTCGGCGTCAGTCTCCTGGTGCGAGCCGCTGGCGCCGGTGCTTCCATCCACTCGTAGGCGATCGGGATCACCGAGAAGGCCAGGATCACCAGGATCGCCTTGTCGATGTTCTCGCCGCAGCCCGGGAACCGACCGGCCGAGGAAGTAGCCCAGCAGGGTGATGCTGACGACCCAGGCCACGGCCCCGACCGCGCTCCAGAGGAAGAACCGGCGCCGGCGCATCCGGGTGACGCCCGCCACGACGGTGATGTAGGTGCGCACGAACGGCACGAACCGGCCGATCACCAGGGCCTTGTTGCCGTGCTTGTCGAAGAAGGCCGAGGTGTTGTCGAAGTACTTCTGCTTGATGATGCGGCCCTCGGCGCTCGTAGAGCGGTGGCCCGATCCAGCGACCTATCTCGTAGCCCATGACGTTGCCGGGAACGCGCCGGCCGACATCACCACGAGCGCGAAGGCCAGGTTGGCGACCTCGCCCCCGGGGACGACCGTGATGTCGCCGCGAGCGATGAACAGCCCGAGCGCGAACAGCAGGCGTGTCGCCGGGCAGGAACGGGAAGAACAGCCCGCACTCGATCACGATGATCGACGCAGGCAGACCCAGAAGAACGAGGACCCGAACTGGTCCAGCAGCCATTGCGGGTCCATCCACTCGATCCCGAACAGCAGTGGGTAGGTCACTCGCCGAGGATATCCGGGCCAGCCTGACTCCCACCTGTCGAGGCCTACCCTTTCGGCTGTGAAGGCAGAGGAGCCGCGGGCGCCGTACGACCCGATGCCGCACGGACCGGCGGAGGTCGGCGTCGGGCCGTGGGAGGGACCGCTGCCGACCGGGGAGCAGTACGACGCCCAGCTGCTCCGTCGAGGGCGACCGTCGCAACGTCGTCGACCGCTACCGCTACTGGTCGATGGAGGCGATCGTGGCCGACCTCGACACCCGCCGCCACGACTTCCACGTGGCCATCGAGAACTGGCAGCACGACTTCAACATCGGCACGATCGTCCGCTCGGCCAACGCGTTCCTCGCCCGCGAGGTGCACATCGTGGGCCGGAAGCGGTGGAACCGGCGCGGGGCGATGGTGACCGACCGCTACCAGCACGTGCGGCACCACGACGACGTCGAGGCGCTGGCGGCGTACCTCCACGAGCAGGGTGTGACGCTGATGGGCATCGACAACCTCCCCGGCTCGGAGCACGTCGAGACCTGGGAGATGCCACGGTCGGTGTGCTTCCTGTTCGGCCAGGAAGGACCGGGTCTGTCCCAGGATGCGCGCGAGCGGTGCGACGGGACCTTCTCGATCGCCCAGTTCGGCTCCACCCGGTCGATCAACGCCTCGGCCGCCGCGGCGATCGCGATGCACGCCTGGATCACCCGCCACGCCGACCTCGGCGAGGCCTGGCGCGGCTGACGGATCAGGCCGTCGGGCTCTCGGATCGGGCCTTGAGCCCCGCCGACTCCATCGCCAGGTAGCGGTCGGTGAGCCGCCGGTAGAGCCGGCCGACCACGCTGCCCAGCCACCCCGCCTGCTCGACCGCGAGGTGCACGCGGGTGCTGCCGTCGGGCTGCGGTTCCAGCCGGTGGCGTGCCGTCGTGCGCACACCCGGTCCGGTCTGCTCCCAGGTGAAGGCCAGGCCGGGCTCGACGAGGGTCACCGTCCAGACGCCCTTCGGGATCCGCGGCTGGACCAGCTCAGCGCGCGACCCGGTTCGCAGCTCGCCCGCGTCCAGCCGCCGCGCACTGGTGACGGACTCGGTCCACTCCGACCAGCGGTCGATGTCGGTGAGCACGTCCCACACCCGCTCGGCGGGCGCAGCGATGTCGACGGTGATGCCCCGTTCCATGGACACATCGTCACCCCGCGACGGCACCCATCGCCAGTTCCCGCTCAGGCGCCCGGCTCGGGCTCCCGGACCAGGCAGCGGATGTAGTGGTCCCCGGCGCTCCAGCCCACCCGGCTGGGTGGCTGCCAGAAGCCGCCGTCCACGCCGGTCAGCTGCTTGCACCTGGCCCGGGCGATCGGCGTGAACGTCGCCGCGTCGGGGTAGGCCACGTTGACCCGCTTGGCGGCGTACGCGAGGAAGACGGCCTGCACCTTGAACGCGTGCGGCTGCGCGCAGGAGATGTCCGCGCCGGTGTCGGTCTGGCAGGCGCGCAGCTGTTCCGGGACGCCCTTGGCGAGCAGCGGCGCTCCGGCCGGCAGCGCGACGAGCTTCTTGCCGCTGCGCGCGACCACGTCGCAGCGCACCCAGCGGGCGCCGCGCACGAGGTCGTCCTGTCCCGGGGTGAACAGCGTCCAGGTGAGGATCGACATCGCGCGGTCGGCGAGGGTGCCGCCGGCCAGGCGTCGGTACGCCGGCTCGCAGAGCTTCTTGCCGAGTGCCCGTCGTTCGGCGAGCGGCGTCTTGGCGGTGACCGGGGTGGGCACGAAGCCGACGTAGGCGACCACGCTGGAGTGCGTGGACTTGCACGCCACCGCCGTGCCCTTGGCCACGGACGCGACCGACTGCTCGGCGGTCAACCGGTAGCACTCGCCCGCCTTGGGGGCACCGGCCCCGGGGTCGGCTGCCGGCTCCCCGCCCGAGGAGGGTCCCTCGGAGGTGCCCGGCTGGTCGTCGCTCTTCTTCTCGGCGGCGTCCTTGCCGCCACAGCCGCCGAGCACGAGGGCCAACGCCAACGCCAGGACCAGCAGGGCCGCGGGGGTGCGAGCGCCGCGGACCCGCGCGGGTGGGTGACGGTGAGCTGGCATCGGCGTGATCCTCCCACGATCGGCCCGGGCCGGTCGAGTCAACGGACGTCCGGACCGCTCCAACTACGGGTCTGCGACGTCCGAGGTCCTCCCGGAGGGACACCGAGGACCACCCAGCTCGTGACACCGAGGACTCCTAGGAGAGCCGCATGCCGATCGCCACCCCCGAGAAGTACGCCGAGATGCTCGACGCCGCGAAGGGCAAGTCCTTCGCGTTCCCGGCCATCAACGTGTCCTCGTCCCAGACGCTCAACGCCGCGCTCGCCGGCTTCGCCGAGGCGGGCAGCGACGGGATCATCCAGGTCTCGACGGGGGGCGCGGAGTACCTCTCCGGCCCCACGATCAAGGACATGGTCAGCGGCTCAGTGGCCTTCGCGGCGTACGCCGCCGAGGTCGCGAAGTCCTACCCCGTCAACATCGCGCTGCACACCGACCACTGCCCCAAGGACAAGCTCGACGGCTTCGTCCGCCCGCTCCTGGCGATCTCGCTCGAGCGCGTGAAGAACGGCCAGGACCCGCTGTTCCAGTCGCACATGTGGGACGGGTCCGCCGTACCCCTGGAGGAGAACCTCGAGATCGCGCAGGACCTGCTCAAGCAGGCGGCCGACGCCAAGATCGTGCTCGAGGTCGAGATCGGTGTCGTCGGCGGCGAGGAGGACGGCGTCGAGGGTGGCGGGGGCGAGCAGCTCTACAGCACCACCGAGGACGCGCTGGCCACGGTCGCCGCGCTCGGGACCGGCGAGCACGGCCGCTACCTGACCGCCCTCACCTTCGGCAACGTCCACGGCGTCTACAAGCCCGGCAACGTCAAGCTGCGTCCCGAGATCCTGAAGAAGGCCCAGGACGCGGTCGTCGAGAAGCTCGGTCTCGATGCCGGCTCGAAGCCGTTCGACCTCGTCTTCCACGGTGGCTCCGGCTCGACGGCCGAGGAGATCGCCGCGGCGGTCGACTTCGGCGTGATCAAGATGAACGTCGACACCGACACCCAGTACGCCTTCACCCGCCCCGTCGCCGGGCACATGTTCGGCAACTACGACGGCGTGCTCAAGGTCGACGGCGAGGTCGGCAACAAGAAGGCCTACGACCCGCGGGCCTGGGGCAAGGCCGGCGAGGCCGGCATGGCGACCCGCGTCGTCGAGGCCTGCGAGAACCTGAGCAGCACCGGTCACTCGGTGGGCTGATCGCGCCAAGCCGGATAGTCCCGGGTGGATGGACCCTTCCGTACGCCGGAAAGGGGTCCGATCACTCGGGACTATCCGTCACTCACGTTCGCGGGTGAGGCCCAGGATCACCTGGGGGAGCACGGTCTCGACGAGCTGACGGGGATCGAGGCTGCCGAAGCCGAGTCCCTGCTGTCCGAGGCTGTGCAGGTAGAGGGCGACGGCCGTCTCGGCGACCAGCTCGATCGACACGATGGGCTCGCGGCCCAGTCGGTGCACGACGTCGTGGATGGCCTGCTGCATCCGGCCGTCCAGCCGCTCCCGGTGCTCACGGAAGATCGCGCGCGCCGACTCGTCGCGCAGGGCCAGCAGGGTGAACTCGGTCTGCAGGACGTAGAACCGCTCTCCGAGAGGGGCGATCGCGTCGAGGATCAGCCCGAGTGAGTCCATCGTGAACTCGCCCTCGGGGACCGACCCGGTGACCTCCGTGACGATCTCGAGCAGCCGCGCGGACTGCTGCTCGAAGACCGCGACGTAGACCTCCTGGATCGAGGAGAAGTTGGAGTAGAACGCGCCACGGGTGAACCCCGCCGCCCCGACGAGGTCGTCGACCGTCACGCCGCGGAGCCCCTTCCGGACGAAGACGTCCTCGGCCGCCTCGAGCAGGCGGGCACGCGTGTTCACCCGACGGCGTACGGCGGGGGGCGTGAGCTTCTCGGGCAGTGGCACTGATCACCTCCTCGATTCGATACACCAGTGTATTGGATACGTTAATGTACTGGAATGTCCTCGTTCCTGTACCGACTCGGGCACGTCATGGTCCGACGGGCCAAGCGGGTCTCGCTCTCGCCATGCTCGCACTCCTCCTCGCCGCGGCGACGGCCGTCGGTCTCGGCGGCAGCCTCCAGGACAACCTGACCATCCCCGGCACCGAGTCGCAGGACGGCCTCGACGTCCTGGCCCAGCGTTTCCCCGAGGCAGCCGGCACGTCCGGCCAGATCCTGCTCGTCGCCCCGGACGGCGAACAGGTCAGGACCACGAGGACGAGGTCGAGCAGGTCGTCGCGCAGGTGCGCAAGGTCGACCACGTCGAGCTGGCGACCGACCCGTTCGAGAAGCGCAACCAGCTGAACCTCTCCGAGAACGGCCGAGACGCCCTGGTCCTCGTGCAGCTCGACGTGCCGCTGGACCGGCTCGAGGACTCGACCATCGACGACCTCGAGGACGCCGCCCGGTCCCTGCCCGAGTCGTCGTCGCTCGACGTCCACCTCGGCGGTCAGATCTTCACCAACAAGTCCGTGCAGGTCTCGGCGACCGAGGGGATCGGCGTGCTCGTCGCCCTGGTGGTGCTGGCCGTGACGTTCGGCTCGCTGCTCGCCGCCGGCATGCCCATCGTCACCGCGCTCCTGGGCGTGGCCGTCGCCATGTGCGGCGTGCTGTCGGTCGCCGCGTTCACCGACGTGAACACCTCGACCCCGACGCTGGCGCTGATGATCGGCCTGGCCGTCGGGATCGACTACGCCCTGTTCATCGTGTCGCGCCACCGCGGCCAGCTCGCCCGCGGCCTCGAGCCCGCCGAGTCCGTCGCCCAGTCGCTGGCCACCGCCGGCAGCGCGGTCATCTTCGCCGGGGTCGACCGTGGTGATCGCCCTGTGCGGGCTGGTGGTCGCGAAGATCCCGTTCCTCGCCGTGATGGGGTACGCCGCCGCCGTGGCCGTGGCGATCGCCGTGCTCGTCGCGCTCACCGTGGTGCCGGCGATGCTCGGCCTCGCCGGCGAACGGCTGCGCCCGCGACAGGGCTCCCGCGCCGCCCGCAACGCCGTCGTCGAGCCGGGGGACACCCACACCATGGGCGCGAAGTGGGTCGCGCGTGGTCACCAAGGTCCCGGTGCTCACCGCCGTCCTGGTCATCGGCCTGCTCGTCGTGCTCGCCCTGCCCGCCCGCGACCTCGCCCTCGGGCTGCCGGACAACGGCTCCGCGCCCGGAGGGCAGCACCCAGCGGACGACGTACGACCTGGTCACCGAGCGACTACGGCCCCGGCTTCAACACCCCGCTGCTGGTGACCGCCGACATCATCCGCACGACCGACCCGGTCGGGGTGATGGAGAAGCTCGGCCAGCGACCTCGAGCAGTACGACGGCGTCGACGCCGTCGCCCTGTCCACGCCCAACCGGACCGCCGACCTCGGCATGGTGCAGATCGTCCCGACCAAGGCGCAGACCGACCCGGCGACCGCCGACCTGGTGCGCGAGATCCGCGCGCGACAGCGGCGGGCTCGAGAAGAAGTACGACATCACCGACCTGCGCGTCACCGGCCAGACCGCGGTGGCCATCGACGTCTCCGACCGGCTCTGCGGCGCGCTGCTGCCGTTCGGGCTCGTCGTGGTCGGGCTGTCGCTGCTGCTGCTGATGGTCGTGTTCCGCTCGATCGCGGTGCCGATCAAGGCGACGCTCGGCTACCTGCTCTCCGTCGGCGCGTCGTTCGGCGCGGTGACCGCGGTCTTCGAGTGGGGCTGGCTGGCCGAGCCGCTCAACGTGCCGCAGACCGGGCCGGTCATCTCCTTCATGCCGATCATCCTGATGGGCGTCCTGTTCGGGCTGGCGATGGACTACGAGGTCTTCCTGGTCTCGCGGATGCGCGAGGAGTACGTGCACACCGGCGACGCGCGTCAGGTCGTCCTCTCCGGCTTCACCGGCAGCGCCCGGGTGGTCACGGCCGCCGCCATCATCATGATCAGCGTCTTCGCGGCGTTCGTCCCGCACGGCGACGCCTCGGTGCAGCCGATCGCGCTCGGCCTCGCCGTCGGCGTCTTCGTCGACGCGTTCCTGGTGCGGATGACCCTGGTCCCGGCCGTGCTGGCGCTGCTCGGGACATGGGCCTGGTGGCTGCCCGACGTGGCTCGACCGGCGGCTGCCCGTCGCTCGACGTCGAGGGTGTCCGGCATCGAGAAGCACGTCGAGCACGACGAGTGGGTGGCCGAGCACGGCCGGCCCGTCGTACGTGCGGAGTCGACTGTCGCTGCTCGCCGACCGCCAGGTGCTCGTCGAGGGCGTCGACCTGGTCGCTGTGGCCCGGCGACCTGCTCGCCGTGCAGGACCGCGACCCCGTCCGTCGACGCGCCTTCCTCGCCGCCCTCAGTGGTCGGCTCGACCACGGCGACGGCCGGCTCGTGGTGCTCGACCGGGTGCTGCCCGCCGAGGCCGCCGCCGTACGCCGCCGGGTCGCGCTGCACCACCGCTTGCCCGCCCCCGACGAGCTCGAGGCCGTGGCCACGAAGGCCGGCGACGGCACCCCCACCCTCGTGGTGGTCGACGACCTCGACGCCGGTGACCCGGCCGACGTCGAGGAGCGCTGGCTCCGGCTCCGGCAGCTCACGGACGAAGGCGTGACGGTCGTCGCCGGCTGCGCGGCGACGCGCCCCGCTACGCGACGCGTCCTGGACCTCGACGACCTCGTCCCGCACGCAGAGACCACGTCCGACCCGACGCCCGAGGAGGCGACCGTCTGATGCGCTTCACCCTCAACCGGATCCTGGTCGGCACGCTGGTGCTGCCCATGCTGCTCGGCGGCCTGATCCTCTGGTCCATGGCCGACCGGGCCGAGCACTCCGACCGGGTGCCCACCGCGGTCGTGAACCTCGACAAGCCGATCACCGAGAAGGGACAGCAGCCCATCTACGCCGGTCGGCTGCTCGCGAGCGAGCTCACCTCGCCGCGTACCGAGACCGACACCACCCTCGGCTGGGAGCTCACCGACAGCCGGGACGCCGAGGAAGGGCTGGCGAACGGTGACTACTACGCCGTCCTGACCATCCCCGAGGACTTCTCCCAGAAGCTGTCCGGCATCCAGGGCGACCGACCCCGAGACGGCCGGCATCACCGTGCGCAGCAACGACTCCTCGAGTGCCCTGGTCGGTCAGATCAGCCAGCAGGTCGGTGACATCGCCACCAACCGGCTCGGCCACAAGATCACCGCGACCTACCTCCAGGGCGTGCTCTCGCAGACCGGCGTGATGAAGAAGCAGCTCGGTGAGGCGGCGAACGGTGCCTACCAGCTGGGTGATGGTGCGGCGAAGCTCGGCGACGGCGCCGACCAGCTGGCGGGCGGCGCCGACAAGCTCGGCACCGGCGCCCAGACCCTCGCCGGTGGACTCGGCCGGCTCTCCTCCGGCGCCGACCGCCTCTCGACCGGCGCCGACCAGCTGTCCGGGGGCGCCTCGCGCCTCGAGGGCGGGATCGGCCGGTTGGCCGACGGCGCCGCGCAGCTCGACTCGGGCGCCGGCACCCTGGCGACCGGCCTCGACCAGCTCCGCGACCAGACCAACTCCTTCGCCGGACAGGCCGACCAGGCCGGGCAGATCGACACCCAGGCCCTGCAGCAGGGCGTCCAGGACCTCGTCTCGCTGGCCCAGGGACTGCAGCAGACCTGCCACGGCAACGCCGAGTTCCGAGAGGCCAACGCCCAGCTGTGCAACGCCGCCGACCAGGCGGTCCAGCAGGCACCCAGGGCCAGGCCGCCGCGTTGGAGCAGCTCGGTTCGCTGGGTCAGCTGACCGCCGGCGTCGGCCAGCTCGCCCAGGCCGTGAACTCCGCAGCCGACGGCGCCGGTCAGCTCGCGAACAGCACCGGCCAGCTCGCCGACGGCACTCGCCGCCTCGAGAACGGCGCGGGCCAGCTCTCCAGCGGAGCCTCACGTCTGGCCACCGGCGCCGACAAGCTCGGCGACGGCGCGTCCCAGGCGGAGGGCGGGGCCACCCGTCTGGCCGACGGTGCGGACGCGCTCGCCGGTGGCGCCGACGCGCTCAGTGGTGGCGCGGACAAGCTCTCCGCGGGTGCCGACAAGCTCGGCTCCGGGCTGGAGGAGGGGGCCGACAAGATCCCCGCCGGCGGTGACCCCGAGGACCAGGCGAAGGTGATCTCCGACCCGGTCGACTCCGCGTCGAGCACCCTGAACCCCTCCCTCGACGGGGAGACGCTGCTGACCCCGGCGATGCTGGCCTTCGCGCTGTGGCTGGGGGCGTTCGTGATCTACCTGGTCCGTGAGGGCGTGCCCTCGGGGCGACTCCGCTCGGCGATCTCGCCGTCACGGCTCGCGTGGGCCGGCTGGTGGCCGGCCCTCGTCCTCGGCGCGGTCCAGTCGGGACTGCTGCTCCTGGTCGCGGTCGTCTTCGGGGCCGACCTGTCCTCACCGGTCGGTGTCGTGGCGATGTGCCTGCTCGCCGCAGCCGTGTTCACGGCGATCAACCAGGCCCTCACCAGCTGGTTCGGCCAGCGCCGTGGCTGGATCTTCTCGATCGGCTTCGCCGCCGTACAGGTGGTCTCGCTCGGTGGCCTGCTCCCGATCGACACGGCCCCCGGACTGCTGCGGGTGCTCAACGGCTTCCTCCCGATCGCACGGGCCTCGGACGCCATCTCGCACCTGACCCTCGGCGGCCAGGTCGGCACGGTCGCCTCCGACGTGCTGGTCCTCCTCGCGTGGGGCATCGCGGCCCTCGCCGTGACGGTGCTGGCCGCCCGCAGGAAGCAGCGGGTCACCGTGTCCGACGTACGACGTGAGCTGGCGCCGGCCTGAGGGCTACGCGACCGGGCCGGGCTCCGGCGCGACGACCGACTGCGTCTCCGCCGCCGGTTCGCTCCGGTGCTTGGGCCCGCCCGCGCGCACGAGGTGCGTGGGCCGGGCGAAGGAGATGGCGGCCAGGAAGCCGATGACCAGGGCGGCGGCCGGGAGCAGCATCGACTGAGCCATGGCGTCGCTGAACGGGGCGAACACCTGGGCCGGGAGGTTGCCGCCGCCGGCCTCGCTCGGCTCGAAGTTGAGACCCTGCGCGGAGAGGCGTGAGTCCATCAGCACCGCGATCGCGGCGGAGCCCAGCACGGCGCCGACCTGCCGGGTCGCGTTGTAGATGCCGGCACCCGCGCCGGCCTGGTGGATCGGCAGGTTGCGGGTCGCGGTGGCCGAGGTCGGCGCCCAGATGAAGGCGTTGCCGACGCCCAGCAGCGCCATCGGGAGCAGGATCTCCCAGGTCGCCGAGTCGGGCGTCATCTCCCGCGAGAGCCAGACCAGGGACACGAACGCGCTGGCGAACCCGAAGCCGGTGATCACGCGCGGGTGCACCGAGTCGGTGAGCTTGCCGACCCAGGGGGCGAGCACGATCGACATGATCGCCATCGGCACCAGCAGCAGCGCCGACTGGGTCGGGGACAGGCCGCGCACCAGCTGTGCGTAGAGCATGATCGGGAAGGCGAGCGCGGTGATCGCGAAGCCCATCACCGAGATGGCGACGTTGGCGAGGCTGAAGTTGCGGTCGCGGAACAGGGGCAGCGGCACGAGCGGCTCGTTGCGGTTGTGGGCCTGCCACCAGATGAAGACGGCGAAGACGACCAGCCCGCCGATGATCAGGGCAGGCACCGTGATGATGCCGTTGATCGTGCCCCAGTCGTACTGGTGGCCCTCCTGGATGCCGAACACCAGCATGAACATGCCGATGCCGGACAGCGCGACGCCCAGCCAGTCGAACTTGTGCGAGTTGGTCGGCAGCTTCGGGACCAGCCGCCAGGCAAGCGCGAAGCCGACGATGCCCACGGGGATGTTGATGAAGAAGATCCACTCCCAGCCGAAGGCGTCGACGAGGACGCCGCCGAGGATCGGGCCCACCAGCGTGGCGACGCCAGCGGTCGCGCCCCAGAGCGCCATCGCCTGGCCGCGCCGCTCGGAGGGGAAGATCCGGGTGATGATCGCCATCGTCTGCGGCGTGATCATGGCGGCGCCGAGCCCCTGGAAGACCCGCGCGATGATCAGGCCCTCGATGGTGCCGGTCAGGCCGCACGCGAGGGACGAGATCGTGAAGACCGTCAGGCCGAGCAGGTAGAGGTTCTTCGGACCGAACCGGTCTCCGAGCCGGCCGGTGATCAGCACCGGGACGGCGTACGCCAGCAGGTAGGCGCTGGTCACCCAGACGACCGAGTTCACCTCGGCGTCGAGGTCCGCGATGATCGCGGGCGTCGCGACCGACACGATCGTGGTGTCGACCAGGATCATGAAGAACCCGATGCACAGGGCGAAGAGCGCGGGCCACGGGTTGACGTCGTCGGGGATCTGGGCGCCGCCCGTCTGCGGGCGCGCGGAAGTCTCGGCCATGACGACACTCAACACCCGTGCGGGGACATTCCATCCCGCGGATCCGGTGGTTCAGCCGAGATTCAGGACACCCCGGCGAGAATGGCCGTCCGACAGCGCTGACACACGAGAGGGGACGCGATGCGAGTGCTCGTCGTCGACGACGAGGTACGGCTCGCGTCGTCGCTCAAGGTCGGGCTCGAGGCCGAGGGCTTCGCCGTCGACGTGGCGTACGACGGGACCGACGGGCTGTGGCTCGCCCGGGAGCACACGTACGACGCGATCGTGCTCGACCTGATGCTGCCGGGCATCAACGGCTACAAGGTGTGCGAGGCCCTGCGAGCCGAGAAGAACTGGACGCCGATCCTGATGCTCACCGCCAAGGACGGCGAGTGGGACCAGGTCGAGGGGCTCGACACCGGCGCGGACGACTACCTCACCAAGCCGTTCTCGTTCCCGGTCCTCGTGGCCCGGCTGCGCGCAGTCGCACGACGTGGCGCGCGCGAGCGCCCGACGATGCTGGAGGCCGGCGACCTGCGGCTCGACCCCGCGTCGCGTCGGGCCTGGCGCGGGGAGGCGGAGATCGAGCTGACCGCGCGCGAGTTCTCGCTGCTCGCCTTCCTCGCACGGCACGCCGGCGACGTCGTCTCCAAGCGCCAGATCCTCGAGGCCGTGTGGGACGACGACTTCGAGGGCGACCCCAACATCGTCGAGGTCTACGTCCGCCACCTGCGCAACAAGATCGACCGGCCGTTCGGCCGCGAGGCGATCCAGACGCTCCGCGGTGCGGGGTACCGGCTGGGGAGCGACGGTGGCTGAGCGTCGATGGGCGGGCGCCTCCGTCCGCACTCGTACGACGGTCGCGGCCGTCCTGGTCGTGGCCGTCGCCCTGGTCGTGGGGGCGTTCACGCTCGTCGTCCTGGTGCGCGAGTCCCTGCGCGACGGCGTCGAGAACAGCGCGGAGCAGCGGGCGTCGTCGCTGGCCGACGAGATCGACCGGTCCGGGCTGCCGGCCCAGCCGCCGGCGGAGGAGGGCGAGGACGGGGACGACGACGACCCCGAGGACGAGGTCTGGCAGGTGACCGACTCCTCCGGCGCCGTCGTACGCAGCTCCCAGCAGCTCGCCCAGCCCCTGCCCCGGGTCGACTCCGAGGACGCCCAGGTGGCGGGTGCCGACGACCCCTACTTCGTCGTGACCGAGGACGCCGGGGAGTACGACGTCACGGTCGCCGTCTCGCTCGAGGAGGTCGACGACTCGATCGACGCGCTCCTGCCGCCCCTGCTCGTGGGCCTGCCACTCCTGCTGCTGCTCGTCGGCGGCACCACGTGGATGGTCGCGACGCGGGCGCTCGCCCCGGTCGAGCGCATCCGGAGCGAGGTCGACCGCATCACCGGCGACCAGCTCGAGCGGCGCGTGCCGGAGCCACCCTCACGGGACGAGATCTACCGGCTGGCGACGACCATGAACCAGATGCTGGCGCGCCTCGAGCACTCCAGCGACCGCCAGCGGCAGTTCGTCGCGGACGCGTCCCACGAGCTGCGGTCGCCGCTGTCGAGCATGCGTCAGACCGCCGAGGTCGCGAAGGCCCATCCGGGCGCGCTGCCGGAGGGCGAGCTGGCGGAGGCGGTCCTCGAGGAGGGTGCCCGGATGCAACGGCTGGTCGAGCAGCTGCTCCTGCTGACCCGGGCCGACGAGGGCGCCGTCGCACGCAACCCGCGTGACGTGGACGTGGACGACCTCGTCCTCGGCGAGGCCCGGAGGCTGCGCGACCGCGGTCTCGAGATCGACGTCAGCCAGGTGCACCATGCCCGGGTCCGCGGCGACGAGCCGGCGCTCGGCCAGGTGGTGCGCAACCTCGTCGACAACGCGGCCCGGCACGCCCACTCGGTGGTGGCCGTCTCGGTCGACGAGGGTCCGGACAGTGTCGAGGTGACGGTCGAGGACGACGGCCCCGGAGTGCCGGAGGACCAGCGGGCGCGGGTCTTCGAGCGCTTCGTCCGGCTCGACGAGGCCCGGGCCCGCGACGACGGGGGCAGCGGCCTCGGGCTGGCCATCGTCGAGGAGATCGTGCGTGCCCACGGCGGCTCGGTCGCGGTCTCGTCGTCGTCGCGGGGCGGTGCGCGGTTCGTCGTACGGCTGCCGCGGACGGACGCAGACCTGCCTGCCTGAACGCGCTTTCAGGTGGCTTCAGGGTGGCTTCAGCGAGGTCCTTGCAAGGTGGTCCCACTGACACAGCAACCCCGACGAAAGGACACTCATGTTCCCCGCCAAGCTCCGCACCAAGCGCGTCTGGATCCCCACCGTCGCGGTCGTCGCGGCCCTGGGAGTCGGCGGCACTGCGTGGGCCGCCTCCGCGTCTGCCGACAACCTCGGCGGCAGCGACCGGGAGCGCGCCGTCGCGGCTGCCAAGAAGGCAGTCGGCCCGGGCGAGGTGACCAGCGCCGAGACCAGCGACCGCGACCGGGACGACAGCGACGCGGACGACCGCAACGAGGCCTACGAGGTGGAGATCCGCAAGGCCGACGGCACCGAGGTGGACGTGAAGCTCGACAAGAACTTCGCCGTCATCGGCCAGGACCGTGACGACGAGCCACGACGACGCTGACGACGCGAACGACGCCCCCGAGGCCGACGACCGGGTGCTGAGCGACTCCGAGCGCGACGTCGGTCGAGCAAGGCCGCGACGGACGCCGTCGGTGGCGGCACCGTCACCGACGCCGAGGCCAGCGACGACCGCGGGCGTGGCCTACGAGGTGGACGTCCGCAAGGCCGACGGCACCGAGTGGGACGTCGACCTCGACTCCTCCTTCGCGGTGGTGCACAAGAGCATCGACCGCTGACGCTCACCCACCCGCCCGCACCACCTCGACCCCGACGCCCCGGAGCTCCGCGACACCGCGCTCCGGGGCGTCGGCGTCGGTGAGCACGGCGGTGACGGCGTCCAGCGGCACCACCTCGAAGGCGGAGGCGGCGCCGATCTTCTCGCCGCTGCCGAGCACGTAGGTCTCGCCCGAGCGCTGCGACCAGGCCCGCTTGATGGCGGCCTCGTCCGCGTCGCCGGTGGTCAGCCCGGCGGTCGGGTGGATGCCGGTCACGCCGAGGAAGAACAGGTCGGCGCTGATCCGCCCGATCGCCTCGTGGGCGGCCGCACCGGCCGCGACGACCGAGTGCTTGAACAGGCGGCCGCCGACGATGATCACCTCGACCGTCGGGTGGTTGGCGAGCTCGACCGCGATGGTCGGGCTGTGGGTGACCACGGTCGCCCGCAGGTCGGGAGGCAGGTGGCGCACCAGCTGCTGGGCCGTCGTACCCCCGTCCACCGCCACGGTCTGTCCCGGCCGCACCAGCCCCGCCGCCAACCGGCCCACCTCGGCCTTCGCGTCCTGGCGGATGCCGGTGCGCACGCGTGAAGTCGGCGACAGCGGGGGAGGCCGGCAGCGCGCCGCCGTGCACGCGGTGCAACCGCCCCTCGGAGGCCAGCTCGCGCAGGTCGCGGCGGATGGTGTCCTCGGAGAGCTCGAGCTCCGCGGCGAGCTCCTTGGCGACGACGCGTCCCTCGGTGCGGAGGGTGGCGAGGATCAGGTCCTTGCGCTGGGCTGCGAGCACGGGCGTCACCTTACATCTGCACGATTCTTCTTGCTTCTGCACGTTCTTGCACGTTACCGTACCGCCATGACCCAGCCATCGAACCCGCCCCTGATGATCCTGATCGCCGGCCCCTACCGCTCCGGCACCGCCGACGACCCCGCCCGCCTGGCCGCGAACCTGCAGGCCCTCGAGGAGGCGGCCTGGCCGATCTTCCGGGCCGGCCACGTCCCGATGATCGGTGAGTGGGTGGCGCTCCCGGTGATGCGCGGTGCCGGCTCCCGAGGTGTGGGTGATCCGGTCTCCGAGCAGGTGCTCTACCCCACCGCCGAGCGGCTGCTGCAGCACTGCGACGCCGTCCTCCGCCTGCCGGGCGCCAGCACCGGCGCCGACCAGGACGTGCGCATCGCTCGCGAGCGCGGCCTGCCTGTCTACGAGCGGATCGAGGACGTCCCCGGGTACGCCGCCTGACGCCGCGTGCGACGATCGGACGCATGAGCGACTCGCCCCTCGGCCGCGACCTGATGGCCGGCCCGCCCCCCACGCTGCTGCCCGTCGACCCCGCCGCCGAGGAGCTCGACGCCGGGGAAGCCGCCGCCGAGGTCGTGCGCGAGCACCCGGAGTCGCCCCTGGCCTGGGCCACGCTGGCCGAGCTGGCCCTGGCGGACGACTCGGTCGACGACGTGACCGCGTACGCCTACGCGCGGGTCGGGTACCACCGCAGCCTCGACCTGCTGCGCCGCAACGGCTGGAAGGGCCACGGCCCGGTGCCCTGGGAGCACGAGCCCAACCGCGGCTTCCTGCGCGCGCTCGCGGCCCTGACCGAGGCGGCCGGGCGGATCGGCGAGGACCACGAGCGCGACCGCTGCGACCAGTTCCTCGCCGACTCGAGCCCGGAGGCGCACGCCGCGCTGCGGTGAGACACGGCGCCGAAACTTGAGACCCGGGGCGTGAGACCGGCGTCACATCGGGTCTAGAGTCCCTTGGCATGTCACACACTCGCTCGGGCGGGGCCGATGACGGCACTCCGCCGACCAACAAGGGACTGCTCGTCGTGGCCGGCATCCTGCTGGCCATCCCCATCGTCGCGCTCTGCTGGGTGAGCACCTACGCCCGGGAGACGCCGAAGCTCGGCGGGATCCCGTTCTTCTTCTGGTACCAGTTCCTCTGGGTGTTCATCACCGCCGGGCTGACCTACGCCGCCCACCGCATCGTGCTGGCGGCACGCAACCCCGGGGCCGGTACGACGGGCCACGCGGCCGGCGCTGACGGGGAGGACAAGCGATGAACGCGCTCCTGCTCCCGCTGGCCACCGACATCGACTGGGTGGCCCTGATCGTCCTGATCGTGCTCTTCGCGCTGGTCACCGTGCTCGGCTTCATGGCCACCCGCTTCAAGAAGGGCGACACCCTCGACTCGCTCGACGAGTGGGGCCTCGGTGGTCGCAAGTTCGGCACCTGGGTCACCTGGTTCCTGCTGGGCGGCGACCTCTACACGGCGTACACCTTCATCGCGGTGCCGGCGGCCATGTTCGCGATGGGATCGGTCGCCGGCTTCTTCGCGGTGCCCTACACGATCATCCTCTACCCGATCATCTTCATCTTCATGGCGCGGCTGTGGTCGGTCAGCCACCGGCACGGCTACGTGACGACCGCCGACTTCGTCCGCGGCCGCTACAACTCCCGCGGCCTCTCGCTCGCGGTCGCGGTGACCGGCTTCGTCGCGACGATGCCCTACATCGCGCTCCAGCTGGTCGGCATCCAGGCCGTGCTCGAGGTCGTCGGGCTCGGCGGCGGCGGCAACTGGCTGGCCAAGGACCTGCCGCTGCTGGTCGCGTTCGTGCTGCTGGCGGCGTACACCTACACCTCCGGGCTGCGCGCGCCGGCGGTGATCGCGTTCGTCAAGGACGCGCTGATCTACCTGGTCATCATCGTCGCGATGATCTACCTGCCGACCACCATCGACGGCGGCTGGGAGCGGCATCTTCGGCGCCGCGAAGGAGAAGATGGCCGCGACCAACGAGGCCACCGGCAAGCCGAACGGCACGTTCATCCCCGGCAGCGGGCCAGATGTGGGCCTACGCGACGCTGGCGCTCGGCTCGGCGATGGCGCTGTTCATGTACCCGCACTCGGTCACCGCCACGCTGTCCTCGGAGAGCCGGGTGACGATCCGGCGCAACGCCTCGATCCTGCCGGCGTACTCCTTCGTGCTGGGCCTGCTCGCGCTGCTCGGCTGGGTCGCCATCGCGGCCGGCACCAACCCGGTCGGCGTCGACGGCAAGCCCAACCCGCAGCTGGTGATCCCGCAGCTGTTCGAGGACTCCTTCGCGAGCTGGTTCGCCGGAGTCGCCTTCGCCGCGGTCGCGATCGGCGCACTCGTGCCGGCCGCGATCATGTCGATCGCCGCCTCGAACACCTTCACGCGCAACATCTACAAGGAGTGGATCAAGCCCAACGCGACCCACGCCGAGGAGGCCAAGGTCTCCAAGCTGATGTCGCTGGTGGTGAAGGCGTTCGCGCTGGTCTTCGTGCTGACGCTGGACAAGCAGAACGCCATCAACTTCCAGCTGCTCGGCGGCATCTGGATCCTGCAGACGTTCCCGGCGATCGTGTTCAGCCTCTACACGCGGTGGTTCCACCGCTACGCCCTGCTGGCGGGCTGGGCCGTGGGCATGGTCTACGGCACGATCGAGGCCTACAAGGTGATCAACCCGGCCACGGGCAAGCACTTCGGCGGCTCGCTGGCGCTGATCCCGGGGCTCGACGAGATGGGCTACATCGCGATGACCGCGTTCGCGATCAACCTCGTCATCGCGGTGGTGCTCTCGGCCGTGCTCAGGACGATGAAGTTCTCCAACGGCACCGACGAGACGACGCCCGGCGACTACTTCGCGGACGCCGGCGACCCGCGCGTCGAGAAGGACAAGGCCGCGCGCGTGGTCGACGAGGCGGACCCGACGAGCGCCTAGTCACGGAGGGGCCGTGGTAACGCCGAGCCGTGACCAGCCAGGCCCGGGAGTCGAACCACACGCCCTCGCCGGTGTCATGGGCGTCGAGCACGGTCAGCAGGCGTTCGCGAGCCCGAGCCCTCTCCGTGGCGTCCAGGTCGGCGACGGCGTCTTCGGCCATCCCCAGACCCGACAGGGCGTCGCAGCGCGCTGGCCGCGTCCGGGCCGTAGTAGATGGGCTCGCGTACCTCGTTGACCTCGACCGCAGTGAATCCGGCAGCGGTCAGTACACCGGTCGTGACGCTCGGGTCCGCCAGCGAGAAGGCGGCATGGGTGAGTCCACCGGGCGCCGTCGCGGCTGTCGTTGCCGGTCAGTGCTCGCCGGATCGCGCCGGTCCACTCCTGGCGGTCGTCGGCCTGCCACACCAGCTGCACCAGCCGCGCCCCCGGACGCAACGCCCCCCCGATGTTGGAGAACGCCGCCACCGGGTCGGTGAAGAACATCGTGCCGAACCGGCTGAGCCCCACGGTGAAGTCCGCTCGGCGCGAATCGGGTGGACCTGGGCGTCGGCCAGCTCGAAGTCGACGTTGGGGATCCCTTCCTCCTCGCTCAGCCGGCGGGCCCGGTCCAGCATCGGGCGGGACAGGTCCACGCCGAGCGCGCTTCCCGCGGTCGCGGACCTCGCGGCGTCCCGCGTGGTCTGCCCGGTCCCGCAGCCGATGTCGAGCACCCGATCAGCCGTCCGGACGTCCTGCGGCCGCGCGCAGCTGCGCGTGGTAGCGGACTCAGCTCGGCGTCGTAGTCGAACACCTCAGTCACCGCACCCCGGACACGCTTCGTCGTCGCCTTGGAAGGCACGATCATCGCGTAGGCGGCCGGCTCGAGGTGCCAGGAGCGGCGGCGCTCGGGGCCGCTGATCTCGCCGTCGGCGGCGAGCCAGAAGTCCTCGCCGGAGATCGGTCACCTGGTTGGCGCGCAGCGGTGATGCACGTCGTCGCGCTCCGGGTGGTCGCCGCTGCGCAGGCTGCCACGGCGTAGCCGAACCGCTCGAGCGGCCCGGTCGCGAAGGACACCATCACGTCGAGCCGGCCGTCGGCTCGGGTCGGCGTCCGGGGTCAGCTCGGTGCCGCCGCCCACGCTGGTGCCGTTGCCGATCGCGACCATCAAGACGTGCTTGTCCATGTCGGAGACGACCTCGCCGTCGGCCTCGACCCGCAGCCGGACGAAGGGCGGCTTGACCGCGGCCAGCGCGGCGCCGATCGGGTAGCCGAGGATGCCGAACGCCGAAGGGCCCCAGCCGCTCCTTCCAGCGCGCCCCGCGGCGGCTGGCCTGGGCGCTCGCGCCGGCGTGCACGCTGTTGACGACCACCCCGCCGAGCTCGTCGACGATCAGGTCCATCGGTCGCGGCTTGCCCGGCCACCAGCGCGGCCGCGGCCTCGCCCGGGTCGAGCGGGATCTCCAGCGCCCGGGCGAAGTCGTTGCCGGTGCCGAGCGGGATCAGGCCCAGCGTGCGCTCGGCGAGCTCGTGGCGACGGTGCAGCGCGGTGACGACGGCGTGCAGGCTCCCGTCGCCGCCCGCGACCACGATCGCGCCGGCAGCCGGCCCGGTGCAGCACGCCGTCGAGCTCGCCGGGGTTGCTCGTGGTCGCCACCTCGACGTCGGCGTCCTCGCGCAGCACCCCGAGCGCGACCTCGAGCGCGTCTCGCTGGGCGCCGCCGGCGTCGGCGTTGGTGATGAGCGAGCAGCGGATCCACGCCGTCACCCTAGAGGGTGGCCGGAGGCGTCGCCGGTCCGCCGGATGGAGGTCCGGGGGTCGTCCTTGGTAGCGTGAGGTCGCAAGAGCCCCGGTGCACTTGCACCCGGGCTCTCGTCATGGGGGCGCGGGACGTCCGGAATCCATCCGATGGAGGCCACCACAATGCCCGGAATCGTCGTGCTCGGAGCCCAGTGGGGCGACGAGGGCAAGGGCAAGGCGACCGACCTGCTCACCACCGAGGACTCGATCGACTTCTGCGTCCGCACGAGCGGTGGCCACAACGCCGGCCACACGATCGTGGTCGACGGCCAGAAGTTCGCGACCCACCTGCTGCCCGAGCGGGATCCTGACGCCCGAGCTGCACGTCGGTGATCGGCAACGGCGTCGTCGTCTCGCCGGAGGCGCTGTTCCGCGAGCTCGACGCGATGATCGAGCGCGGGGTGCCGATGGGCCGTCTCGTGGTCAGCGCCAACGCCCACGTGATCGCGTCGTACCACTCCACGATCGACAAGGTCACCGAGCGGTTCCTCGGCAAGAACAAGATCGGTACGACGGGACGCGGCATCGGGCCGGCGTACGCCGACAAGATCAACCGCGTCGGCATCCGGATCGCCGACATCTTCGACGAGTCGATCCTGCGCGAGAAGGTCGAGGCCGCGCTCGAGGTCAAGAACCACCTGCTGACCAAGGTCTACAACCGCCGCGCGATCACCGTCGAGGAGGTCGTCGAGGACCTGCGCGCCGTACGCCGACCGGCTCGAGCCGATGGTCGCCGACACCTCGCTGCTGCTCAACCGGGCGCTCGACGACGACAAGACGGTGCTCTTCGAGGGCGCCCAGGCGACCATGCTCGACGTCGACCACGGCACCTACCCGTTCGTCACCAGCAGCAACCCGGTCGCCGGCGGCGTCTGCACCGGCGCCGGCGTCGGGCCGACCCGGATCGACCGGGTCATCGGCGTGATCAAGGCCTACACGACCCGCGTCGGCTCCGGCCCGTTCCCGACCGAGCTGTTCGACGAGGACGGCGAGAAGCTCTGGCGGATCGGCGGCGAGGTCGGGGTCTCGACCGGTCGCGACCGCCGCTGCGGTTGGTACGACGCCGTCGTCGCCCGCTACGCCGGCCGCGTCAACGGCCTCACCGAGTTGTTCATGACCAAGCTCGACGTGCTCTCCAGCTGGGAGCGGGTGCCGGTCTGCGTCGCCTACGACGTCGACGGGGTCCGCCACGACGAGATGCCGATGACCCAGACCGAGTTCCACCGCGCCAAGCCGGTCTACGAGTACCTCGACGGCTGGGCCGAGGACATCTCCGGCTGCCGCTCCTTCGACGACCTGCCCAAGAACGCCCAGCGCTACGTCAAGGCGCTCGAGGAGATGTCCGGCGTGCCGTTCTGGGCCGTCGGGGTCGGCCCGGGTCGCGACCAGACCGTCGTCGTCAGCTGAGTCAGCCGACCGTACTCCTGAGAGCTACCGCTGTCCGGCTCGTCGCAAACTGAGACCTTCCGATGCCGAGGGGCGCGGACGATGTCGGAGGAGCCCGTCGCGGGCCGGTCCCGGGCCTCGAGACTTCAGGAGTGTCTGCCATGTTCGAACGCGCGAAAGCGGCCGTACCGCTCGCCCTGGTGATCGCCGTCCTCGCCTTCCTCTGGGTCGAGGTCAGCCTGAACTTCACCTTCCACTGGGTGACGTCCGGGGACCTGGGCAACGGGCTGAGCCTGCCGGGCAGCTTCCACCTGATCGTCCCGGCGGCGTTCGTCACCTGGGGATTCTTCTTCGCCGCCGGCGCCGACAACGCGGCGCTCACCAAGGTGGTCGTGGCCTCGATCGTGGGCACCCTGGGCGCCCTCTTCGTGATGGTCCTGGCCCCGCAGATCGCCGACCTCCCCGACTTCTGGGGCATCGCGCTCGTGGTGGCGATCGCCGCCTTCGTGGTCGTGATCGCCTCCGCCGTCGGTGACTGGTACTACGTCCCCGGCATCTTCGGCGCCTTCGCCGCGACGATCTTCTGGTGGATCGCCACCGGCCTCGACAACTGGGCGGCGTTCGGCGGCGGCGTGGGCAACAGCGTCGCGGCCCTCGGCAAGCCCGAGACCGCTGGAGCGGGCGCGTTCGGCGGCGTGCTGTCGACACCCATCGGGTGGGTCTGGGCGAACTCGCTTGCTTCCTTGCTGTGCGGCTGCCTCCTCGGCCTGGCGTCGGTCAAGCTCGCCGGTCTGTTCGCCCGCGCTCCCGAGAAGGAAGGCGCTGACGCGGTCTAGTGTCGCGCGTCCAATGTTCGTTGCGTTTCGCGCGCCCACGGCACGCACCTCGCTGCGTTGGCGTCGCTCGAAGTACGCCCCGTAGTCCAGCACTCCGCCGCCTTGCGATCCACGCACCCTGAGCACGCCAAGGCGGAAACGAACCTCAGACGCGCGACACTAGGTCCGCCGGCCCAGCGACACGAAGAGGTCGGCCACGACGCCCGCCAGCTGGTCGGTGTCGAGGTCGGCCTCGCCGGTGAGCCACGAGGCGACCAGCTCGGCCAGGCCGCCGATGAAGACGATCCCCTGCACCCGGGCCCGGTCGGCCGGCCACGCGTCCTCGCCGTACAACGTGGCTGCCTCGTGCGCGGCGATGTCGGCGAACATGCTGATCAGCTCGTGGCGCCGAGCCCGCAGCGAGCCCGTCGCGCTCGACTGCACCACGGCCACGATCGCGCGCTCGGGCCGGGTGGCCGCCCACTCGGCGAACGCGCGGGTCATCGCCAGCACCCGGTCCTCGACCGGCCCCTCGGTCTCCTGGAGCACGCGTACGGCGTCGGTGGCGATCTCGTCGCTGACGTGGTCGAGCGCTGCGACGAGGGCGGCGTCGCGGTTGGCGAAGCTCTCGTAGAAGTACCGCTCGGTCAGACCGGCCTCGTGGCAGATCGCGGTCATCGTGGCGCGCTCTCCCTGGGCGGCGAGCACCGTGATGGCGGCCTCGACCAGGCGCTCGCGACGCTCCTCGGTGCGCTCGAGCGCAGACCTGCCGCGGTAGCTGCGTGCCGGTGCGCTCATGAATGGCATCTTGACGGCCCACCCCTCCAGGCACAAAACTGACAGGACATTCTGTCAGAAAGAGATCGAGGCCATGACGGAGACCGCGAGCCCGGCTCCGCCGGCGGCGCGCCCTGCCCGTCGTCGGCGCGACGTTCTCCTACTTCAACGACCCGCTGCGGATGATGCGGGAGCAGTACGACGCCTGCGGCCCGGTCTCCGAGCTCAACTTCATCGGCGGTCGTCTGGACGGTGCTGCTCGGCCCGGACGCCTGCGGCGCGGCCCTGCAGAACAAGGACAAGGCGTTCGCCAACGAGCCCGGCTGGGGCGAGATGGTCGGCCCGTTCTTCGACCGCGGCCTGATGCTGCTCGACTTCGAGGAGCACCACCGGCACCGGATGATGATGCAGCAGGCGTTCACCCGGCCGCGGCTGGAGAGCTACACCGCGGCGATGGGCCCGGCCGATCGCGGCCGGCCTCGACGCCTGGCAGCCCTCCCGGTCTTCCTGGTCTACCCGGCGCTGAAGTCCCTGACCCTCGACCTGGCCACCCAGGTGTTCATGGGCGGCGCCGACCTGGCCTCGCCCGACGAGCTCGAGCGAGGTGAACCGCGCCTTCGTCGCCTGCGTGCAGGCCGCGGCCGGGATCATCCGCCGTCCGCTCCCCGGCACGCGCTGGGGCCGGGCGATGAAGGGCCGGCACCTGCTCGAGGAGTTCCTCGGCCGGCACGTCGCGGCCAAGCGGGCCGCCGGGGGCGACGACCTGTTCTCGGTGCTCTGCGCCCTGCGCGACGACGACGGGGAGGGGCTCTCGGACCGCGACATCGTCAACCACATGATCTTCCTGCTGATGGCGGCGCACGACACCTCGACCATCACGGTGACCACGATCATGCGCCAGCTCGGCGCCACCCGAAGTGGCGAGCCCGGCTGCGCGACGAGGCCGCGCACCTCCCGGACTGCCCGACCCTCGACGAGCTCGACGCGCTGGAGTCCTTCGACCTGGTCATGAAGGAGTGCCTGCGGCTGGTCCCGCCGGTCCCGGTGCTCGCCCGGCGCTCGGTCAAGGAGACCGAGGTGCTCGGCATCCGCATCCCGGCCGACCAGCCGGTCGCGGTGATGCTGCACCTCGGCCACCACATGGAGGAGTACTGGCCGCAGCCCGAGGTGTTCGACCCGATGCGGTTCGCCGGCCACCGCCGCGAGGACAAGGTGCACCGCTACGCCTGGGAGCCGTTCGGCGGGGGCGTGCACAAGTGCCTGGGCATGGCGTTCGCGGGCTCCGAGGTCAAGCTGATCGTGCACCAGCTGCTGCGCCGTTTTGAATGGACAGTGGACGCGGCGTACCGCGACCGGCTGAACTACCACTCACTTCCCTTCCCAGCGGACGGCCAACCGGTCGACCTCCGTCGTCTCGAAAGGACTCCCACCACATGAGCAAGCGCGACATCTCCGGACTCACCGTGGTCATCACCGGTGCGGCCCGAGGGATCGGGGAGGCGACGGCCCAGCTGCTCGCCTCGCAGGGCGCCACCGTGGCGCTGGGCGACCTCGACACCGCCCTGGTCCGGCTGGTCGCGGAGCGCGTCGGTCGCGGGAGCGGTCGGCGCCCACCTGGACGTCACCAGCGCCGAGTCGTGGCAGAGCTTCCTCGCCGAGGTGGGCGAGGTCGGGCCGATCGACGTACTCGTCAACAACGCCGGCATCATGCCGCTCGGCTCGGTGCTCAAGGAGCCCGACGCCGTCACCCGCGCGATCATCGACGTCAACGTGCACGGCCTGATCAACGGCACCAAGGCCATCGCGCCCGGCATGGTCGAGCGCGGCCGCGGCCACATCGTCAACGTCGCCTCGGCCGTGGGCCGGGTCGCGGTGGCCGACGGAGCCACCTACTCCGCGTCGAAGTTCGCCGCCGTCGGCTTCAGCGAGGCCACCCGGGCCGAGCTCCAGCCCGCACGGCATCGACGTCTCCGTCGTACTGCCCACGATCGTGAAGACCGAGCTGTCCGCCGGCGTACCCGCCGCGAAGGGCGTCAAGTCCGTCACCGCCGAGGACGTCGCCGAGGTCATCGCCCACGCGATCCGCACCGGTGCCCCCGAGCTGTGGGTGCCGCGCTGGGTGCTCGGCATGACCAAGGCGACGGGCGTGCTGCCCCGGTGGCTGCAGGAGAAGATCGCCGGGGCGTTCGGCGCCGACCGCGTGCTGGCCGACCGCGACGAGACGCCAGCGCATGGCCTACGAGGCGCGGGTCCGCCCGCCCGCCAGCTGACCGCACGCCTGCACCCCACGGGCACTAGCATCGGGCCGCGTGAAGGTCCTCGTCATCGGCACCGGAGGCCGCGAGCACGCCCTCGCGCTCTCGCTCTCCCGCGACCCGTCCGTCGAGGAGGTGCACGCAGCCCCCGGCAACCCGGGGATCGCGGCGTTCGCCACGCTGCACGCCGTCGACCAGCTCGACGGTGATGCCGTGGCCACCCTCGCCGAGAAGATCGGCGCCGACCTGGTCGTGGTCGGGCCCGAGGCGCCCCTCGTCGCCGGAGTCGCCGACGCGGTCCGCGACCGCGGGATCAGCTGCTTCGGCCCCTCGCGCGCGGCCGCCGAGCTCGAGGGGTCCAAGGCGTTCGCCAAGGACGTGATGGCCGCGGCCGGGGTGCCGACCGCGATGGCGCACGTCTGCGCCACGCCCGAGGAGGCGGCCGCGGCGCTCGACGCCTTCGGCCCGCCGTACGTGGTCAAGGACGACGGCCTCGCCGCAGGCAAGGGCGTCGTGGTGACCGACGACCGGGACGCTGCCGCTGCCCACGCGGCCCAGTGCCTGGGTGGAGTGGGCGAGCGCGTGGTGATCGAGGAGTTCCTCGACGGCCCGGAGGTCTCGCTGTTCGCGATCACCGACGGCTCGACGGTCTACCCGCTCCAGCCGGCCCAGGACTTCAAGCGCATCTTCGACGGCGACGAGGGACCCAACACCGGCGGCATGGGCGCCTACACGCCGCTCCCGTGGGCGCCCGCAGAGCTGGTCCCCGAGGTGCTCGAGCGCGTGCTGCAGCCGACCGTCGACGAGATGGCCCGACGAGGCGCCGATCTTCGCCGGGCTGCTGTACGCCGGGCTCGCGCTCACCTCGCGGGGCGTCCGCGTGGTCGAGTTCAACGCCCGCTTCGGCGACCCCGAGACCCAGCCGCTGATGGCCCTGCTCGACTCCCCGCTGGCGCGCGCTCCTGCAGGGCGCCGCCGAGGGCCGGCTGCACGAGGTCGACCCGCCTCGCTGGAAGTCGGGCGCCGCGGTCGCGGTCGTGATGGCCAGCGCCGGCTACCCCGAGGGCTCCAGCAAGGGCGACGTCATCGTCGGCACCGAGACCCTGGCCGACGAGCCCGATGTCGACGTGATCCACGCCGGGACGGCCGAGCAGGACGGCGCCCTGGTGACCGCCGGGGGCCGCGTCCTCGCCGTCACCGCGGTGGGCACGGACGTCGCCGACGCCCGGGCCAAGGCCTACGAGGGCGTCTCGTCGATCAGCTTCGACGGCGCGCAGTGGCGGACGGACATCGCGGCCAGGATCTGACCCGGTCGAGCGCTACGTAGATGAGCCAGGTGTCCCATCTATGTAGCGCTCGCAAAGCGAGCCACCGTCGCTGTCTGTGACCCACCCCCGCACGGACATCGCGGCCAAGGTCTGAGTCCTTCGCCGAGTGCTACGTAGATGAGCCAGGTGTCCCATCTACGTAGCGCTCGCAGAGCAAGCCATCGTTGCTGTCAGTGCCGCGGCCTAGCCTCCATCGCATGTTGATCAGCGCCAGGGAGGCATGCCGGGTCCTCGCGGAAGCCGGCGTGAGCAGGCGGTGCGCACTCCAGGTCCTGGGGTCCGGCCTCGCGGGGGAGGCCGTCCACGGACGATCGATGGCGCTGTATGACGACACCCACGTGCTCGCCCTCGCTCGACGGCCACGGATCACGTGGCGCGACGTCCACCCAATGTGCCCGGCAGGGCTGTTCGTATCCCGCCGTGAGTTCCCCGCGACGGGCTCCCGCGAGGAACAGCTGGCGGCACTCAGCGGTGGCTGGGGCGACGTGTCGCCGTGGACCTGGCTGGACGTGGTCTGGCAGATCCGCGCTCGCGGCAGTCTTCCCTTCGTCGCCACCGTCGGCGGCCTGGTCGCCTGCGGAGCCGACATCGTCGGCCTTCGACGCGGGTCCGAGCTGTTGCTGGAGCGGCCGGGGCCGTGGTTCGAGGCCATCGATGGATGCTGGTTCCCGACCGGTCGCGGCCGACCGTGGGTCCTCAGTGTGCAGAGACCGACACCTGAGAAGATTGCGGGGTGACAGTCCCGAACGTCCTCGCCACCCGCTATGCCGGGGCGGACCTCGCCGAGATCTGGTCGCCGGAGCACAAGATCGTGCTCGAGCGGCGGCTCTGGATCGCCGTGCTCACCGCCCAGAAGGACCTGGGCGTCGACGTGCCGGACGGCGTGATCGAGGACTACGAGTCGGTCGTCGACAAGGTCGACCTCGACAGCATCGCCGCCCGCGAGCGGGTCACCCGTCACGACGTGAAGGCGCGGATCGAGGAGTTCAGCGCCCTCGCCGGTCACGAGCACATCCACAAGGGGATGACCTCGCGCGACCTGACCGAGAACGTCGAGCAGCTCCAGGTGCGCGCCTCGCTCGGGCTGGTCCGCACCCGCGCCGTCGCCACGCTCGCCCGGCTGGGCCGGCTGGCCGGCGAGCACGCGGAGCTGGTGATGGCCGGTCGTTCCCACAACGTCGCCGCCCAGGCCACCACGCTCGGCAAGCGGTTCGCCACGGTGGCCGACGAGATGCTCGTCGCGCTGGAGCGCCTCGACGACCTGCTCGCCCGCTACCCGCTGCGCGGCATCAAGGGCCCGATGGGCACCTCCCAGGACATGCTCGACCTGCTCGACGGCTCGACCGCCTCGCTCGCCGAGCTCGAGGAGCGGGTCGCCCGGCACCTCGGCTTCGAGCGGGTGCTGACCAGCGTCGGCCAGGTCTACCCGCGCTCCCTCGACTTCGACGTCGTCTCGGCCCTGGTCCAGCTCGCGGCCGGCCCCTCCAACCTGGCGACCACGATCCGGCTGATGGCCGGCATCGAGCTGGTCACCGAAGGCTTCAAGGAGGGCCAGGTCGGCTCGTCGGCGATGCCGCACAAGATGAACACCCGGTCGTGCGAGCGCGTCAACGGCCTCGCGGTCGTGCTGCGCGGGCAGCTCTCGATGGTCGGCGAGCTGGCCGGCGACCAGTGGAACGAGGGTGACGTCTCCTGCTCCGTCGTACGCCGGGTCGCGCTGCCGGACGCCTTCTTCGCCGTCGACGGCCTGTTCCAGACCTTCCTGACCGTGCTCGACGAGTTCGGCGTCTTCCCGGCCGTGATCCAGCGCGAGCTCGATCGCTACCTCCCGTTCCTGACCAGCACCAAGGTGCTGATGGCCGCGGTGCGCAACGGCGTCGGGCGCGAGGAGGCGCACGAGGCGATCAAGGAGCACGCGGTCGCCGTGGCCCTCGAGATGCGCCAGGGGCTGGCCGAGAACGACCTGTTCCAGCGGCTCGCGGCCGACCCTCGGCTGGGGCTCTCCGAGCAGCAGATCGCCGCCCTGGTGGCGGATCCGGTCGAGTTCACCGGTGCGGCGCGCGACCAGGTCGCCTCCGTCGTACGCCGCATCGAGGCTGTCGTGGAGACCGATCCCGGGGCCGCGGCGTACCTGCCGGGCGACATCCTCTGACGGATCCGTCCGCTGTCCGGAATGTGCGGTAAGAGGGGTTGTGACCGGACTCCCTGTCGCTTAGGTTCGCATGAGCAGGATGCCCGTTGACGGCTCCCGTAGAGCCAGGGATGGTGCGCTGAATCTGCCCAGCGTGCCGTGCCAGGGGCCGCCCCCTTCCGGATGAGGGGGCGGCCCCTGTTGGCTTTCCCGGCGCGGCTTGCATGATGGGTCGCATGGGCACGGCTGTCGATCTCGTGGTGACCGGACACGTGCAGGGCGTCTTCTTCCGGGCCGCCCTCCGCGAGCAGGCCGAGCGGCACGGGGTGACCGGGTGGGTGAGCAACGAGCCCGACGGGTCGGTGCAGGCCCACCTCGAGGGCCCGGCCGAGGCCGTGGACGCGGTGGTCGGCTGGTGCGCGCAGGGCCCTCCGGCGGCCCGGGTCGAGGACGTACGGCGCGAGGCCGGCACGGCGCACGGCGCCACCTCCTTCGAGACTCGCTAGTTCCTGATAGCCCGAAGAATTCCAATTGTCCGTTTTATGTACAAAGGTCCACGTTCGACGTAGTGTCTGTCTCAGACGTTGGACCATCGGGGTCCACGCGGATGGGGAGGGAAACCCACCAAATGAACTTCAAGAACCGTGGCATTCGCGGAGCACTCGTCGCCGTGGCCGTCGCTCTCGCGGTCGCGTCCGTACCGGCCGCCACCGGCGCCGCTGACGCAGCCAAGGGCCCGACCAAGAGCGCCATCCTCAAGGCGATCCTCTGACGTAGACGAAGGTTCCCCAGAGGGGTGTGTCGGCCAGTGCCGGCACACCCCTCGGTCTTTCTCCGGGCCCTCACGGCCTCGTTTGTAGGGTGGCGCCGTGCACAACATCCCTGACGCCCCACCGGTCGAGGGCGCGACGCACCTCCACTCCGGCAAGGTTCGTGACCTGTACCGGCTCGCCGACGGTCACCTGTTGATGGTCGCGAGCGACCGGGTCTCGGCGTACGACTTCGTGCTCGACACCCCGATCCCCGACAAGGGCGAGATCCTCACCCGGATGTCGCTCTGGTGGTTCGAGCAGCTCGCCGACCTGGTCCCGAACCACGTGCTCTCCACCGACGTCCCGGCCGAGGTGAAGGGCCGCGCGGTCGTGTGCGAGGAGCTGGCGATGTACCCCGTCGAGTGCGTCGCCCGCGGCTACCTCACCGGCTCGGGACTGCTCGACTACCAGTCGACCGGTCAGGTCTGCGGCATCTCGCTCCCGCGCGGGCTGGTCGACGGCAGCCGGCTCCCCGAGCCGCTGTTCACCCCGGCCACCAAGGCCGCGCTGGGTGACCACGACGAGAACGTCTCCTTCGAGGCGGTGGTCAGCGACATCGGCGAGGACGTCGCCGTGCGGCTGCGGGACCTCACCCTGCAGGTCTACGCGCGCGCCGAGCAGCTGGCCCGCGAGCGCGGCATCGTCCTGGCCGACACCAAGTTCGAGTTCGGCAGCCGGCTGCTGGCCGAGCACGGTCCCGTCGGCGAGATCGTGCTCGGTGACGAGGTGCTCACCCCCGACTCGAGCCGGTACTGGCCGGCCGACGAGTGGCAGCCGGGCCGCACCCAGAAGTCCTACGACAAGCAGATCGTGCGCAACTGGCTCACCTCACCGGCGAGCGGCTGGGACCGGGCCTCGGGTGACCGTCCGCCGCCGCTGCCCGACGAGATCGTCGAGCGCACCCGCGGACGCTACGTGGAGGCCTTCGAGCTGCTCACCGGCCAGAAGTTCTAGGCGCGCGCCCGTGCTCACCACCACCCTGCGGTACGACGTCCCGGTGGCCGCGGCCTTCGAGCTACCTCGCCGATCCGCGCCACCGTCCGGAGTGGCAGTCCTCGCTGCGCCGGGTCGAGCTGCTCGACGAGGGCGCCCCCCACGTGGGGATGCGCTGGCGCGACCATCACGGCTGTCCGGATGGCGCCGGAGATGACGATCACCGAGCTGGAGCCGAACGTGCTCTGGGCGGAGACCGGCCGCTGGCGTGCGATGGAGGCCGACCTGACGCTCCGGTTCGCCCCGCACCGCGGTGGGTGCAGCGTGGATGTCGAGTTCGAGGTCCGCGGTGACGGCTACCTGCGGCCGGTCGGCTGGGCGGCGAGCCGGGCCGGCCTGTTCGCCGTCCGCAGCGACCTGCGTCGGGCCGGCCGCATCCTGCGAACCCGCGAGGCGGCCTGATGGGGCGCATCGTCGTACTCGTCCTGGCCGCGCTGATGGTCGTGGTCGGCCTGCTCTGGACCTTCCAGGGACTCGGCTACATCAAGGGCAGCTCGATGACCGGCGAGGAGACCTGGGCCGTGATCGGTCCCGCCTTCGCCGGGTTCGGGCGTGGCCCTGGCGATCGTGGCCGGCCGCCGCCGCTGACTCCCAAGCAGCCGCAACACCGGCGGGTGGTGGCGGTGGCTTTTTCGTCGTACGGCGAGTGCGACCCCGACCGAACGCTCGGGTCTCGACCACCGTGGCCCCGACGCAGGACTCCCAGCCTGTCGACAGGTTCAGCACATCGGGGTCCCAGCACCGGGGGACAGCATCGTCCTCGCCCGGAGCTCCCCTCTCCGGGCACCAGACCTGAGGAGACACACCCGATGACCGAGACCCCGTCCGAGAGCCCGTCCGACAAGACGCCCGGCACCCCGTCGCGCAAGCGCAGCGTCGCCATCGCGGCTGCGGTCGGCGTGGCCGGCATCGTCGCCGGCGGGCTCGGCGCGACCGCGCTGTCCGCCGCGGCCGACGACAACGGCGGCGACGGGTTCGGCAACCACGGCCGTCCCGGCTACTTCGCGCCACCGAACGGCGGCCAGGGCGGACCGGGCCAGGGTGGCCCCGGCCAGGGCACCAACGGGCAGGGGGGACCCGGCCAGGGCGCCCCCGGCGACACGAGCCAGGACTCGGGTCAGGACTCGGGCCAGGACTCGGGCGACGGCACCACCTGAGAGCGGGAGCCGCGTCGATAGACTGGCGGCCCGACTCTTGAAAGGGGGCCTCCCGTGGCCCGTGTCGTCGTCGACGTCATGCCCAAGCCGGAGATCCTCGACCCCCAGGGCAAGGCCGTGCAGGGCGCGCTGCCCCGGCTCGGCTTCACCGGTGTCAGCGAGGTCCGTCAGGGCAAGCGCTTCGAGCTCGAGCTGGACGGCGAGGCGACCGACGAGCGGCTCGCCGAGGTCCACCAGATGGCCGAGACGCTGCTCTCCAACCCGGTGATCGAGGACTTCTCCGTCCGAGTGGTCTCGTGAAGGTCGGGGTCGTCACCTTCCCCGGTTCCCTCGACGACGTCGATGCCCGGCGCGCCGTACGCCTGGCCGGGGCGGAGCCCGTCTCGCTGTGGCACGGCGACCACGACCTCCAGGGCGTCGACGCGGTGGTGCTGCCCGGAGGGTTCTCGTACGGCGACTACCTGCGCTGCGGCGCGATCGCCCGCTTCGCTCCGGTGATGACCGAGGTGGTCACCGCTGCCAGGGGTGGGCTGCCGGTGCTCGGGATCTGCAACGGCTTCCAGATCCTCTGCGAGTCCCACCTGCTGCCGGGTGCGCTGATCCGCAACGACCACCGCAAGTTCGGCTGCCTCGACCAGCGCATCGTGATCGAGAACAACACCACCTCGTGGACCATCGGCGTACGCCGCCGGCCAGGAGCTGACCATCGTGCTCAAGAACGGCGAGGGCTCCTACGTGGCCGACCAGCAGACGCTGGACATGCTCGAGGCCGAGGGGCGGGTGCTCGCCCGCTACGCCGGCGGCAACCCCAACGGGTCGCAGCGCGGCATCGCGGGCGTCACCAACGAGGCCGGCAACGTCGTCGGGCTGATGCCGCACCCCGAGCACGCCGTCGAGGACCTGTGCGGTCCCGGCACCGACGGGCTCGGCTTCTTCACCAGCGTCGTCGCTGCCCTGGCAGTCGGCCTGAGCCGCTGGCTCAGCGAGCGCCCCGCTCGAAGGCCAGCCAGGTCTTCCGGCCGACCACGCCCGAGGCCTTGACCCCGACCGAGCGCTGGTAGGCGACCACGGCGCGGCGGGTGCCGGCGCCGAAGGTGCCGCTGACCTTGAGGGCAGGAGCCAGCGCGGCGTTGAGTGCCCGCTGGATGCGTACGACGTCGGCGCCCTTGACCCCGGATCGCAGCGGCGGTCCGGCCGTTGCCCTTGGTGAGCAGCGCGGTCCAGAGGTTGCGGCTGACGTAGGGCCGCATCGCGTAGCCCGCGTTCTTCTGAGCGACGTGGAGTGACGAGAGTGTTTGCTTGTTCCACTTGCCGGTCACCTCGTAGCGGTAGAGGCGCTGCTGCTTGAGCAGGCACTGCAGCGGCACGATCAGTCCGGTGTTCGTCCCGGCCGCGGTCTTGCGGTACTGGCTCCTGCTGATCGACGTCGGCGTGCAGCGTGCGTCCTTGGTCGAGGTGCCCGTGTACTTCGGCGAGGCCGGGGCCGGCGCCGGCGCGGGGGCCGGAGCGGGAGTGCCACCGCCGATCTTCGGTGCCCGGAGGTTGAGGTAGTTGCGGTCGATGTTGATCGTCACGCCGCCCCAGGTCTCGTTGTGCCCACCGCGGTACTGCTTGGCGCGCGAGTAGGGCTGCCACCCGTCGGTGCGGATGTACGAGGAGTGCGTGTCGGCCTTGCCGTTCCAGTCGGCGATCCAGATCTGGTCGGGCATCGCGTACGGGTTGTTGGCCGCGACCCGGGCGTCGTCGAGCATCCGGATGCCGGAGGCCGCGCTCGAGTAGTACCCGGAGGCGTAGCCCAGTGCGTGCAGCCGCAACGTCCACGTGGAGATGAACCACTTGGCGGAGGTGGTGCACGCACTCGTGCCGGTGGGGAAGGCCTCGAGGTCGTAGAAGATCGTGCTGCCCGGGACGATGCCGAGGGACTTCGCGGTGCTGACAGCCTTGTTGGCCTCGGCGAGTGCCTGGTACCGCGCCGCGTAGTAGGTGTTCTTCGCGCTCGGGTTGATCGTCGGGTCGATGTTCTTGCCGTAGCGCGGGTACCGCGACGAGCAGGACGCCTGCGGGCCGAGCGTGATGGGCATCAGGTGCCAGCCGGCGGCGAGCTGGTTGCGCACCCACGTCGCCGTGAGGTTGGTCTGCGTGCGGCAGGCCCGTGAGTTGCCGGAGATGTAGACACCGGCCGCGCGGAACGGCGAGCTCTTGATCCAGGCGCTCATCGCGGACTGCTTCGGGGTCACGCACTGGTCGAAGCCGAGCCCCTTGAAGGTGCCCGGGGTCACCGGGTTGGCGGCGAAGGCCGGGGCGCTCGGCAGCGCCGCGAACAGGCCGGCGACGAGGGTGGTGACCAGGACGGCGACCAGGCTGGCGGGCATCCGGGTGGCGGTGCGCCGGGTGGTTGCTCGGGGAAGCATCGGAATCTCCAGGAATGTCGGGAAATGCCGATGACTCTAACCCCACTAATCACACCAGTAACAGGCCTTGAATGAATTACAAATGTGTAATTCAAATGCGTGAATTCTCGTACGACGGGTCTGTCGGCACCCGGCCACGGCCCTCCCGTAGGTTGATCCCGTGCCCCAGACCAGCACGCAGACCGCCACCCTCGCCCACCTCGACACCGTCGCTCTCGCGACCACCGACCCCGAGCACGAGCAGCCCTGGGCCGAGCTCGGCCTCAAGGGCGACGAGTACGCCCGCATCCGCGAGATCCTGGGTCGCCGGCCGACCAGCTCGGAGCTGGCGATGTACTCGGTGATGTGGAGCGAGCACTGCTCCTACAAGTCCTCCAAGGTGCACCTCCAGCAGTTCTCGGAGATCCCGCAGGAGACCCGCGCAGGCAAGATGCTGGCCGGCATCGGCGAGAACGCCGGCGTCATCGACATCGGCCAGGGCTACGCGGTCACCTTCAAGGTGGAGAGCCACAACCACCCGTCGTACGTCGAGCCCTACCAGGGTGCGGCCACCGGGGTCGGCGGGATCGTGCGCGACATCCTCGCGATGGGTGCTCGCCCGGTCGCCGTGATGGACCCGCTCCGCTTCGGTCCGCTCGACGCTGCCGACACCCACCGGGTGCTGCCCGGCATCGTCGCGGGAGTCGGCGGCTACGGCAACTGCCTCGGCCTGCCCAACATCGGCGGCGAGGCGGTCTTCGACGAGACCTACCTCGGCAACCCGCTGGTCAACGCGCTCTGCGTCGGCGTGCTGCGTCACGAGGACCTCCACCTCGCCAAGGCGACCGGTGTGGGCAACCGGGTCATCCTCTACGGCGCGAAGACGGGTGGCGACGGCATCGGAGGCGTGAGCGTCCTGGCGAGCGAGACCTTCGACGCCACGGGTCCTGCCAAGCGTCCGAGCGTGCAGGTCGGCGACCCGTTCATGGAGAAGCTGCTGATCGAGTGCACGCTCGAGCTCTTCGCCGCGGGCGTGGTCGCCGGCATCCAGGACCTCGGTGGCGCCGGCCTCTCCTGCGCCACCAGCGAGCTGGCCAGCGCAGGTGACGGCGGCATGCACGTCGAGCTCGACCTCGTGCCGCTGCGTGACTCCTCGCTCGCTCCGGAGGAGATCCTGATGAGCGAGAGCCAGGAACGGATGATGGCGGTCGTCGAGCCCGGCGACGTCGCCGCGTTCCTCGCGATCTGCGAGAAGTGGGACGTCGACGCCACCGTCATCGGCGAGGTCACCGACGGCGACCGGCTGCAGATCGACTGGCACGGCGAGCGGGTCGTCGACGTGCCGCCGCGCTCGGTGGCCCACGACGGTCCGACGTACCACCGGCCGTTCGCCCGTCCCGACTCCCAGGACGTGCTCCAGGCCGACGGCGCCGAGTCGCTCGCACGGCCGAGCACCGAGGACGACCTGCGCGCGACCCTGCTCCAGCTGGCCGGCAGCCCGAACCTCTGCGACAAGTCCTGGATCACCGACCAGTACGACCGCTACGTCCAGGGCAACACCGTCCTGGCCCAGCCGAGCGACAGCGGCATGGTCCGCGTCGACGACGACACCAACCTCGGCGTCGCGGTCTCCACCGACTGCAACGGCCGCTTCGCCCGGCTCGACCCGTACGCCGGTGCGCAGCTCGCCCTCGCCGAGTCCTACCGCAACGTCTCGGCCGGAGGCGCGACGCCGTTGGCGATCAGCGACTGCCTCAACTTCGGCTCCCCCGAGGACCCCGCCGTGATGTGGCAGTTCGCCGAGGCCTGCCGTGGCCTGAAGGACGCCTGTGTCGAGCTCGGCATCCCGGTCACCGGCGGCAACGTCAGCCTCTACAACCAGACCGGCGAGACCGCGATCCTGCCGACGCCGGTCGTCGCGGTCCTCGGTGTCATCGAGGACGTCACCCGTCGCACGCCCACCGGCTTCCCGGCCAACGGCCACCGGGTGCTGCTGCTCGGCGAGACCCGCGAGGAGCTGTCCGGCTCGGAGTGGGCCCACGTGGTCCACGGCCACCTCGGCGGTACGCCGCCCCGGGTGGACCTCGCTGCCGAACGCGCGCTCAGCGAGCTGCTCGTCGAGGCGACCGGGGTGCTCTCCTCGTCCCACGACCTCTCGGACGGCGGTCTGGCGCAGGCGCTGACCGAGTCGGTCCTGCGCAACGGCATCGGCACCCGCGTGGAGCTCGGTGACGTCGCCGGCGGCGACGCGTTCGTGGCGCTGTTCAGCGAGTCGGCCGGGCGCGTGCTCGTCACGGTCGCGCCCGACGACGAGGAGCGGCTCTTCGAGCTGGCCTCCGACCACGGGGTCCCGGTCACCTCGCTGGGGGAGACCCGCGGCGACCTGCTCTCGGTGATCGGCCTGTTCGACGTACCGGTCGACGAGCTGCGCACCACCTGGACCGCGACCCTCCCCGCTGCGCTGGCCTGATCCGGGACCGACGATGCGCAGCCAGCACATCCGGGCGCTGACGGGTGTGCGGTTCTTCGCGGCTCTCTGGGTCGTCGTCTACCACTCGACGCGCCACAACTTCCCGTTCCTCTACTCCCACCACCACGACGCCGTGGTGGCCGTCTCGCCGCTGGTGATCGCCGGCGTGCGCGGGGTCGACCTGTTCTTCATCCTGTCGGGGTTCGTGCTCGCGCTGAACTACATGGACCAGCTGGGCACCCGGGTGCGACTGCGCCCGACGCTGCGGTTCCTCTGGCTGCGGCTGGCCCGCATCTGGCCGCTCTACATGCTCGTCATCGTCGGCGCCGGTGCTCTGCGGGTGATCCGCCACGACCTCTGGCACTCGGCGCCGGTCGACCAGCTGACCTGGTCGATGTTCCTCAAGCAGGCGCTGATGGTGCAGCAGTGGTTCCCGCCCGACCACGGCCAGACCAGCTGGGTGGGCCCGGCGTGGTCGCTGTCGGCCGAGTGGCTGGCCTACCTGGTCTTCCCGATCGTGGTCCTGGTCGTCGCCCGGTGGCACCACAGGCTGCGGGCCCGCACCCTGTTCGTGCTGTCCGGCGTCGTGATGATCCCGCTCGTCGTGGGCATCTCCGTGCGCCACGACATGGGCGGCCACGTGTGGGTCGCGCGCATCCTGTGCGAGTTCACGGCCGGGATGCTGCTGTGCGCCGCGGCCTCACGCCTGGACCTGACCCCGCGGACGCGCCGCCTCGCCGGGCACGGGGCGATCGCGGCGGTCGTCGGCATCGTGCTGTGGCTGTACGCCGCCCGCCAATTCGACCTCGCCAGCTGGTCCCCGATCTACGTGGTCGTGCTGTTCGTGCCGCTGATCGCCTGCCTCGCGATCGGCACCGGTCCGCTGCACGACCTGCTCTCGACCAAGGCGCTCGTGATCGGCGGAGGGCTGTCCTACGCGCTCTACCTCGTGCACAGCCCGATGCTCTACTTCTTCCGCGACGCCACCCACTACACCGACGCGCTCTACCTCTCGAACGGACCGCGCTACTACGCCGAGCTCGCGTTCATCCCGGTGATCGTGTTCGTGGCGTGGCTCCTCTACCGCTTCTTCGAGGAGCCCGTGCGCAAGCTGATGCGCCGGATGCTCGACGTGCAGTTCACCCGCACCTCCGGACCGGTGCCGGCCCCCGAGTCCGACGTACAGCAGGAAGCTCTGGATGAGAGCAGCCCTCGCATCTGAGTGGTGGGCGATCCCGCTCGCGGTGGTCGGCGGACTCGTGCTCGTGTGGTTGGCGCTCGTCCTCGCCCTCTACGTCGCCGGGCGGCGCACCGGCGACCCGATGAACCTGCGCGACGCCCTTCGCCTGCTCCCTGACCTCGTGGTGCTGCTGCGGCGGCTCGCGAGCGACCCGGGGTTGCCCAGAGGTGTGCGGTGGCGACTGGTCCTGCTGCTCGGTTACCTCGCGCTCCCCGTCGACCTCGTCCCCGACTTCATCCCGGTCGTCGGGTACGCCGACGACGTCCTGGTCGTCGCCTGGGTGTTGCGGTCCGTCGTACGCACCGCCGGACCCGACGCCCTCGAGCGGCACTGGCCAGGTGACGCACGGGGCCTGGCGACGATCAGGTGGCTGGCCGGGGTGGGCTGAAGGACCGCCGGGCTAGTCGGTGGCCCGCGCCGCTCGCACGATCAGGTCGGTCACTGCCCCGGGGTGGGAGACCAGCGAGAGGTGACCGGCCTTGACCTTGACGATCCTGGACCCGGCCCGGTCGGCCATGAACTGCTGGGCGCTCGGCGTGATGATCTTGTCGCGCGTCCCGAGCAGGTACCAGGAGGGCTTCGTCTTCCAGGCGGGTACGCCGGACGGCTGGCTGCCGGCGCTGAAGGCGATCGGGCGCTGGGTGGCGTAGAGGATCGACGCCTCGTGGGCGGGCACCCCGTTGGCGAAGGAGGTCAGGAAGACGTCCTTCTTCAGGTAGAGGTCCACGTCACCCGCGGGAGCGCCCGGATAGGGGACGAAGTCGAAGACGGTCGCCGGGTCGGCGGCGAGCGCCGAGTCGGCCCCGGCGAGCGGGAACACGGTCTCGCCCTGGTCGGGGGCGAACGCATCGACGTAGACGAGCGCCTTCACGTTCGCGTTCCCGGTGGCGGCGTTGGTGATCACGGCACCGCCGTACGAGTGTCCGACCAGCACGATCGGTCCGGGGATGGTGGACAGGAAGCTCGCCACCGTGGCGGAGTCCCCGGGCAGGCTGCGCAACGGGTTCGGTGGCACCCGCACGGGGTAGCCGGCGCGCTGCAGCCGTGCGACCACCTTGTTCCAGCCCGAGCCGTCGGCCCAGGCGCCGTGCACCAGGACGACCGTCGGCTTCACCTTCGCGTGGGTGGACGGGGACGCCTCTGCGCCGCTCCCGGGCAGGGTCAGGGCGAGCAGCGCCGCCAGCAGCGCGACGACGGCCACGAGGCCCCGTCGAGAGCGTGACAGCCGAGTCGATGACGTGTGGGTGGACATGAGCGCTCCTTGGTTGGGTTGGTCTGGTGCTCAGAGGGCTGGTGCTAGAGGGTCGGGACAAGTCCTCCGTCGATGACGAAGTCGGCGCCCGTGACGTTGCCGGTGCGGCCGCTGGCCAGCAGGGTGATCAGGTCGGCGACCTCCTGCGGTGTGGTGAACCGGCCGGTCGCGGACTGCGCGGCCGCCTGCTCCGCGACGCCCTCCGCCTTGCCGCCCCCGGCCGCTGCCACGACCGAGGCGACGCCGTGGTCGCCGAGCCACAGGTCTGTCGCGACCGGGCCGGGGCTGACCGTGTTGACGCGGACTCCCTGCGGCCCGACCTCCTTGGACAGGGCCTTGGAGAAGTTGGCCAGTGCGGCCTTGGCTGCGCTGTACTCGATGACGAGCGGGTCGGGGAGGAACGCGTTGACCGAGCAGGTCGTGACCACCGAGCCGCGGCTCTCGACGAGGTGCGGCAGTGCAGCGCGGGTGGTGCGGACGGCGGCGAGGAAGTTGATCAGGAGTGCCGCTGTCCAGTCCTCGTCGGGGATCGAGAGGAAACCGCCCGGGTGCGGACGCACCGCCCCCACGTTGTTGACCAGCACGTCGACTGCGCCGTACCTCGAGACCGCCTCCTCGACCAGCCGGCCCGGTCCGTCGGGCGTGCCGAGATCCACCTGCACCGGGTGCACGCGGTCGATCCCGGCCAGCTCCTCGGACAGCTCACGCGCTCCGGCCACGACCCTCGCGCCCTCCTCGGTGAGGGTGCGGGCCACGGCGAGCCCGATCCCGCGACTGGCGCCGGTCACCACAGCGACCTTGTCCTCGAGTCCCAGATCCATGGAGGCCTCCCGCCGGCCCGACGTCTACTTGACGAAGCGCTGGACGAAGGCCAGGGCGGTGTCGGCAACTTCGCGCCACCCGTTGTCGATCGTGAGCGAGTGTCCCCGCCCCGCCATCTCCTTGATCTCGGTGACGCCCTCGTTGCGCTTCTGCTTCTTGTACGACGCGTTGGCGATCGCCCAGGGGACGGTGTGGTCCTTCTCGCCGGAGAGGATCAGCAGCGGCCCGCGGTCCGGGTTCTTGCTGTTGACCTTCGCCTCGGTCCAGGGGTTCAGGTTGGCGTTCGCCGCCTGGAAGATCGGCGCTCCCGATGCCGGCACGGCGTAGGTGTCGTAGAGCTCCTGGGCCTCCTCCTCGCTGACCGCGTTGGCGAAGGCGTAGCGGAACTGCTCGTGGGTCAGCGGTACGGCGCGGTTCCGGTTCGCCGGGTTCGTCAGGACGGCCGAGGCGGAGCGGAGCGCGGAGACCGGCAGCGGCAGGACGCCCCGGAACGGGGCCGGGTCGATGGCCACGGTCGCGGCCGAGAGTCCGCGACCCGCCAGGATCTGGGCGAGCAGTCCACCGAACGAGTGGCCCACCAGTGCCGGGGGCCGGTCGAGCGCGGCGATGATCGCGGCGTAGTGGTCGGCCACCTGACCGACGCTCTTGTGCGCGAAGACCTCGGGGTTGGCGTTGGCCTCGGCGACCGTCTCCGGGTCGTCGGGCCACCCCGGTGTCAGCGCGGTGTAGCCGTTCTTCTCGAAGACGCCCGCCCATCGGTCCCAGCTGCTCGGCAGCAACCACAGCCCGTGGATGAACACGACCGGCGGCCGGCCGCTCGCGTTGCACGCGGTGACCTGCTGGGCGGTGTCGTCGTCGAGCGCTTGCGGTGCTGTGGACATGCGGGGGCTCCCTCTGAGAGTGGTGCGCACCCGAGCGCGTCCTGAGATGTGTGGTGAACTGCCATGTAGATAGAACGTTCTACCTACAATCGAACGTAGACCTCGGCAAGTTGACGAGTCAAGGGTGGTCAAGACCATGGGCCAGGAGCCGGCGGGAGGACCCGCATCCACCGCACGACCTTCCGCGGCGCGCGCCCGGATCCTCCGTGCGGCGGACCGGCTCTTCTACGCCGAGGGGACCCGGGCGATCGGCGTGGACCGGGTCATCGCGGAGGCCCAGGTGACCCGGGTGACGTTCTACCGACACTTCCCCTCCAAGGACCACCTGATCGCGGCGTACCTCGAGGGGCGCCTGCATCGGGACCAGGCACAGCTCGCGGAGCTGCGGGACGCACATGCCGACGACCCGGAGGCCGTCCTGGGCGGCATCGTCGAGGCACTGGCTGCGAACACGTCGGCGCCCGGGTTCCGGGGTTGCGCCTACGCGAACCTCGCAGCGGAGTTCTGCGACAGCGACCACCCGGGCCGGACCATCGCAGCCGAGCACCGGACGTGGCTCCTGGGCGAGGTGCGAAGCCTGCTGGACGACCTGCACGTCGAGGACGCGGCCGTCGTCGCCGAACAGCTCGTCATGCTGCGCGCCGGGGCCATGGCCGTGTCGTCCGTCGGCCCCACCGAGGACGTCTCCCGCGCCTTCACCGAGGCGTGGAACGCCCTGATCGAGCGCGCACGCTGAGGCTTCGGTCGGCCCGTCCGGATAGCGTGAGAACGTGCCCCGCCTCCAGCCCCAGGACCCTGCTGCGGTGGCCGACGCGCTGGGGCGGGACGAGCGCATCGAAGGCCGACCTCCGCCTGCTGACCAAGCACTTCCTGGCCCGGCTGGCGCAGCTGGCCCCGGGCAAGTCGGTGGAGGTGCGCGTCCCGCCGTACGCCGCCGCGCAGGTCGTCGAAGGAGTCCGGCACACCCGCGGCACCCCGCCGGCGGTGGTCGAGCTCGACGCGCCCACCTGGATCGCCCTGGCCACCGGCGAGACCACCTGGGCGGCCGCCTTCGCCGAGGGTCGCATCCGCGCCTCCGGCGAGCGCGCCGACCTCAGCCCCTACCTGCCGCTCGACCCGTGACGCACCCCTCTTAGGTTGGACCCATGGACATCGACGAGCTGCGGACGCGGGTGACCGCGGAGCTGCCCCGCATCCGGCAGGACCTCGAGGCGCTGGTGCGCATCGAGTCGGTCAGCGCCGACCCCGCGCGGGCCGCCGAGGTGCAGCGCAGCGCCGAGGCCGTGGCCGAGCTGTTCAACGGCTGAGGGCTTCGACGACGTGCAGATCGTCAGCGCCCGCGACGACGGCCGCGCGCCGGCCGTGATCGCGCGCAAGCCCGCCCCGGACGGCAAGCCGACCGTGCTGCTCTACGCGCACCACGACGTGCAGCCCGAGAACGACCACGCCGAGTGGGACTCGCCGCCGTTCGAGCCGACCGAGCGCGACGGGCGCCTCTACGCCCGCGGCGCGGCCGACGACAAGGCCGGCATCGTCGCGCACCTCGCGGCGATCCGGGCGCTCGGTGACGACCTCGGCGTCGGCGTGACGATGTTCATCGAGGGTGAGGAGGAGGTCGGCTCCGACACCCTGCCCGACCTGCTCAAGGAGCACAGCGAGTTCCTCGCGGCCGACGTGATCGTGATCGCCGACAGCGGCAACTGGGACATCGGCGTACCCGCCCTGACCACCAGCCTGCGCGGCCTCGTCCGCGTCGACGTCGGGGTGCGCACGCTGACCCACGCCGTGCACTCCGGCATGTGGGGCGGGCTGGTCCCCGACGCCCTGATGACGCTGACCCGACTGCTGACCACGCTGTACGACGAGGACGGCTCGGTCGCGGTCGCCGGGCTGCACTCCGGGAAGGCCGCCGACGTGGACTACCCGGCCGACCGGCTCCGCGCCGAGTCCGGTATCGCCCCGGGCGTCGAGTTCATCGGCCACGGCTCGGCCGTCGAGCGCCTCTGGACCCAGCCGTCGCTGACCATCACCGGGCTCGACGCCCCCAAGGTCGACGGCGCCAGCAACACCCTGACCGCGACGGCGCGCGCGAAGCTCTCGCTGCGGATCGCCCCCGGCGACACCACGACGAACGCGCTCGACTGCCTGCGCGCCCACCTCGAGCAGCACGTCCCCTGGGGGGCCGAGCTCAGCTTCGAGGTCGTCGACACCGGCGAGGCCACGCAGATCGACGCCACCGGTCCGGCGTACGACGCGGCCCGCCAGGCCTTCACCGACGCCTGGGACGGCACCGAGCCGATCGACATGGGCGTCGGCGGCTCGATCCCGTTCATCGCGGAGTTCCTCGAGAGCTTCCCCGAGGCCAGCGTGCTGGTCACCGGCGTCGAGGACCCGGACACCCGCGCCCACGGCGCCAACGAGGGACTGCACCTCGCCGAGTTCGAACGCGTCTGCCTGGCCGAGGCCCTCCTCCTGTCCAACCTCGCAGGCTGAGCGCGAGCCGATGCCGCTCTCCACCGACGAGGTCCTGCGAGCTGATGCAGTCGGTCGCCGCCGAGGTGATCACGCCCGCGCTTCCGCTCGCTCACGGAGTCGCAGATCGACGAGAAGCGGCCCGGCGACCTCGTCACCGTGGCCGACCACGAGGCCGAGGAGCTGATCACCAAGGCGCTGCTCGAGGCCTACCCCGACGCCGTGGTGCTCGGCGAGGAGGCCTACGCCACCGCGCCGGAGCTGATGGAGCAGTTCCGCGCGGCCGACCACGGGTTCACCGTCGACCCGGTCGACGGCACCAAGAACTTCGTCAACGGCTCCAAGGACCACGCCGTGATGATCGCGGAGGTGCATCGACGGCGAGACGGTCCGCGGCTGGATCTGGCAGCCCGAGCACGAGATGGCCTGGGTGGCCGAGCACGGTGGCGGCGTACGACGCAACGGCGAGCCGATCCACCGCGAGCCCGCCGGCGACCAGCCGCAGGGGGCCACCTCCATCTGGTCGCGTCGCGGACGCCAGCCGGTCGGCCTGCCGAAGCTGCGCGGCACCTGGGTCTGCTGCGGGGTCGACTACCCGAAGCTGATCGAGGGCGAGGCCGACTACGTGCTCTACGGGCACACCAACCCGTGGGACCACCTGCCCGGGACCCTGATGGTCCGCGAGGCGGGCGGCGCGGCCTCCCATCCCGACGGCACCCCCTACTCCGCCCGCTCGGGCGCGGCCGGCCTCGTGGTCGCGTCCGACCCGGCCACCCTCGACCGCGCCATCGAGGCCTGCGCCGACCTCTGGCCGCGCTAGCCGCACGCGGCCCTCGCCGTAAGGAAGCCGTAAGAAACCCGGACGAACCCAGAGGTTTCACCTTCAACCTCGCACGGGTACCGTTCAACGGGAGTGACCCACGCCACCCTCGGGAGCGGGTGGTGCGTGTCACGGGGAGGGAGGCTCGGGAGCCTCCCGGGCCGCAGCAACTTCGAAAGGACGCTGGTGACCCTCACCTCAACGACCCCTGACGGTGTCAGCCGCCGCGGGTTCCTCGGCTACGTCGTCGGCGCCTCCACCCTCGTGGTGGCCGTCGACCTGGGCACCACCGGAGCCGGCCTACGGCGCCGTGCCCTCGCCGCCCCAGATCGCCGAGACCTACGACCTCGAGGACGCGCAGACCGACGCGGCCCGGCCCACCGCCCAGCTGATCACGATCACGGTCAACGAGGACGGCACCGCCCCGTTCGCGCTGCCGCGGATGGAGGTCGGCCAGGGCATCACCACCTCGACCGCGATGATCATCGCCGAGGAGCTCGACCTGCCGGTCGAGAAGGTGCACGTCACCCTGGCCCCGGCCCGCCCCGAGCTGATGCTCAACCAGCTGACCGGTGGCTCCAACACCACCGTCTCGACGTACACCCCGATCCGGGTGGCCGCCGCGATCGCCAAGGGAGCCCTGCTGGAGGCGGCCGCGCTCGAGCTCGGCTCGGTCGTGGCGCTGCTCGAGTCGAAGAAGGGCGTGGTCCGCGCACCCGACGGCTCCTCGATCACCTACGGCGAGCTGGCCACGAAGGCGGCCTCGCCGACCACGAAGAAGGTCGACGTCGACCTGAAGCCCCGCAGCTCCTTCGAGGTCATCGGCAAGCCGGTCAACCGGGTCGACGCCCGCGACATCGTCACCGGCAAGAAGAAGTTCTCGATGGACCTCGACGTGCCCGACGCGCTGCCGACCATGGTGTGCCGGCCGCCGACGCTCAACGGCACGCCCAGGTCGCTGCGCAACGAGAAGGCGATCCTCGCGATGCCCGGGGTCACCGACGTCGCCCTGATCGCCACCGGCATCGCGGTCCGCGCCCGCACCTTCGGCCAGTGCATCGACGCCATCCGGGCGATGGACGTCGACTGGAACCCCGGCACCGTCGAGGGCGAGTCCGACGACACGATCCTGGCCAAGGTGCGCAAGGCCGAGATCCCGCTCGCCGTACCCAAGGTGCCCGGGCCTGGCCAAGACGGTCGAGGGCGACTTCAGCTTCATGTTCCGCAGCAGCGCGGCGCTGGAGCCCTACTCCGCGATCGCCGACGTGCGCGCCGACCGCGCCACCGTCTGGGCCGGCCTCAAGGTCCCGATCGTCGCGCAGATGGACATCGCCACCGCCGTGGGGCTGCCCAAGGAGAAGGTCACCGTCAACGTGATCACCGGGGGCGGGTCCTTCGGGCACAAGCTGTTCCCCGACCACGCGGTCGAGGCCGCTCGCGCGTCCAAGGCGATCGGCAAGCCGGTCCGCCTGATGTGGCACCGGGCCGACGAGCCGCGGCAGGGCCGGGTGCACCCCATGTGCACCTCGCGGATCCGGGCGACCTACCTCGCCGGCCAGGTGCTCAGCTTCGAGCAGCGCCACACCAGCGTCTCGACCGACTTCACCCACGGGTTCGGCGAGATGATCACCGCGCTGGGCGGGCGCCTGCCGGCCGGGCTCGGCAACCTCGGCTACGCGCAGGTGATCTTCAACCTGACCCAGGAGCTGCCCTACGACTTCGGTGCGGTCACCCAGGTGATCAACGAGACCGACCGTCGCTTCAACACCGGCAGCATGCGCAACATCTACTCACCCGACGTACGCGTCGCCAACGAGCTCGTCATCGACCAGCTCGCCCGCGACCATGGGCAAGGACCCGCTGAAGTTCCGGCTGGAGTTCCTCAAGGACGAGCGGGTCAAGGCGGTGCTCTCCGCGGTCGCCAAGGCCGGCGACTGGGGCAAGACGATGGCTCCCGGCACGGCCCAGGGCATCGCGATCCACAAGGAGTACAAGGGCGCCACGGCCTGCCTGGTCGAGCTCGACTGCCGGCCCGAGACGGTGAACCGCAAGGTCCGCGACGGCGTCACCGGACCCCGGGTCACCCGGGCCACGATCGCCGTCGACGCCGGGCTGGTGATCAACCCGACCGGCCTCAAGGCCCAGATGATGGGCGGCTTCGCCGACGGGATGGCGCTCACCCTGACCAGCAGCGTGCACCTGCGCGACGGTCACTTCCTCGAGGCCAGCTGGGACAACTACTTCTACACGCGCCAGTGGAACGTGCCTCCGCAGTTCGACGTCGTCATCGTCGACTCCGGCACCGACCAGCCCGGCGGTGCCGGCGAGGCGGGCGTGGCCGCGTCGGCCGCGGCCGTGGCCTGCGCCTTCGCGCGGGCGACCGGGAAGATGCCGACGAAGTTCCCGATCAACCACGACGACCCGATCTCCTTCGACGTCAAGACGCTTCGTGCCGCCCGTCCCCGAGTCGCCGACCGACGGCCTCGACCACACCTTCTGAGGACTTCCCCATGCCAAAGCACACCTTCGTCCTCAACGAGAAGCCGATCACCGTCGACGTCGAGGACGACGTCCGCCTGCTCTGGGTGATCCGCGACATCGTCGGGCTGACCGGCCCGAAGTACGGCTGCGGCATCAACGTCTGCAAGGCCTGCACCTCGCACCTCAACGGCAAGGCGTTCAACCCGTGCTCGGTGCCGCGTCGCCGACATCAAGGAGACCGACGAGGTCACCACGATCGAGGGCCTCGCCGACACCGTCGACGCCGACCTGCACCCGATGCAGGAGGCGTGGCTGGAGTACGACGTCGCGCAGTGCGGCTACTGCCAGCCCGGCCAGATCATGGCCGCGGTCGCCAAGGTCAGGCAGGCCCGCGCCGAGGGTCACCAGGTCACCGACGCCGACCTCGACGAGATCCGCAACGTCTGCCGCTGCGGCACCTACTCGCGGATCCGCGAGGCGATCAAGGCGGGCGCGGCGCAGATGTGAGAGACATGTGAGTCGGGGGCGTGGCGGCCACCAGGGCAACCGGGGGGACCCTGGTCGGGCCCGCCCCCGGCTCACAGCGGAAGCGTTCGCGACACCGCTCGGGACGGCGCGTCGTACGGACCCACCGCGGCACGTACACTCGGCCCCGTGGCCAGCCCAAATGTCTCCGGGGCTCGCCGTCGTGGAGACGGCCGCCTGACGCATGACCTCGACCCCCAGGACCGTGGACCACAGGACGCGTGCGGCGTCTTCGGTGTCTGGGCCCCCGGCGAAGACGTCGCCAAGCTCACCTACTTCGGCCTCTACGCCCTGCAGCACCGCGGCCAGGAGTCGGCCGGCATCGCGGTCAGCAACGGCCGCCAGATCCTGGTCTACAAGGACATGGGCCTGGTCAGCCAGGTCTTCGACGAGTCCACCCTCGAGGCGCTCAAGGGCCACCTCGCCATCGGGCACTCGCGCTACTCCACGACCGGCGCCAGCACCTGGCACAACGCCCAGCCGACCTTCCGGCCCACGGCCGACGGCGCCATCGCGCTCGGCCACAACGGCAACCTGACCAACACCAGCGACCTCCAGCAGATGGTCGCCGACCTGCCCGCCGACGCCGAGCTCGACTTCGGGGCCCGCAAGCTCGAGACCAGCACCAACGACACCTCCCTGGTCACCGCGCTGCTCGCCTGTCACCCCGACACCTCGCTCGAGGAGCGGGCCGCCGAGCTGCTGCCCAAGCTCAAGGGCGCCTACTCCTTCGTGTGGATGGACGAGTCCACGCTGTACGCCGCCCGCGACCCCCAGGGCATCCGGCCGCTGGTCCTCGGCCGCCTCGAGCGCGGCTGGGTGGTGGCCAGCGAGACCGCGGCCCTCGACATCGTCGGCGCCTCCTACATCCGCGAGATCGAGCCCGGCGAGATGATCGCGGTCGACGAGCACGGCCTGCGCAGCCGCCACTTCGCCAAGGCCGAGCCCAAGGGCTGCCTCTTCGAGTTCGTCTACCTCGCCCGCCCCGACACCCTGATCTCCGGGCAGCGCATCCACAGCGTGCGCGTCGAGATCGGCCGCCGGCTCGCCCGGGAGTTCCCGGCCGAGGCCGACCTGGTCATCCCGGTCCCCGAGTCGGGCACCCCCGCCGCGATCGGCTACGCCGAGGAGAGCGGCATCCCCTACGGCACCGGCCTGGTCAAGAACTCCTACGTCGGGCGCACCTTCATCCAGCCCAGCCAGACCATCCGCCAGCTCGGCATCCGGCTCAAGCTGAACCCCCTGCGCGACGTCATCGAGGGCAAGCGGCTGGTCGTGGTCGACGACTCGATCGTGCGCGGCAACACCCAGCGCGCGCTGGTGCGGATGCTGCGCGAGGCCGGAGCCCGCGAGGTGCACGTGCGCATCTCCAGCCCGCCGGTGAAGTGGCCCTGCTTCTACGGCATCGACTTCGCGACCCGCGCCGAGCTGATCGCCAACGGCCTGTCCACCGACGAGATCTGCTCCTCGATCGGCGCCGACTCGCTGGCCTACATCGGCCTCGCCGCAGCTGATCGAGGCGACCACCGTCCCCGCTGACGACCTGTGCCGCGCCTGCTTCGACGGCGTCTACCCGGTGAAGCTCCCCGAGCCCGAGTTCCTCGGCAAGCACCTCCTGGAGATGGCACCGCTCATCGAGGCCGACGGGCTGGTCACCTCGCTGGCCGGCGGGGGCGCCTCCGACGCGCTCGACCGCCCATGAGCGCGGCGTCGCTCCGGGGCCACCTACGAGTCGGCCGGCGTCTCGATCGAGGCCGGCGACAAGGCCGTCGAGCTGATGCGCGTCTGGGTCGACAAGGCCCGCCGCCCGGAGATGATCGGCGGCATCGGTGGCTTCGCCGGGCTCTTCGACGCGAGCGCGCTCAAGGCCTACGACCGGCCGCTGCTCGCGAGCTCCGCCGACGGCGTCGGCACCAAGGTCGCCATCGCGCAGGCGCTCGACAAGCACGACACCATCGGCTTCGACCTCGTCGGCATGCTGGTCGACGACCTCGTCGTCTGCGGGGCCGAGCCGCTGTTCCTGACCGACTACATCGCCACCGGTCGCGTCGTACCCGAACGGATCGCGGCGATCGTCAAGGGCATCGCCGAGGCCTGCGTGACCGCCGGGTGCGCCCTCGTCGGCGGCGAGACCGCCGAGCACCCCGGCCTGCTGGAGCCCGACGAGTACGACGTCGCCGGGTCCACCACCGGCGTGGTCGAGGCCAGCCAGCTCCTCGGCCCGGGCCGGGTCCGTCCCGGGGACGTCGTCGTCGCGATGGCCTCGAGCGGGCTGCACTCCAACGGCTACTCCCTGGTGCGCCACGTCCTCGCTCGAGCAGAGGCAGGCGCCGCCTCGACGAGCACGTCGACGACCTCGGCCGCACGCTCGGCGAGGAGCTGCTCGAGCCGACCCGCATCTACGCCAAGGCCTGCCTCGAGCTGGCCAAGCAGACCGAGACCCACGCGATGTCCCACATCACCGGCGGCGGCCTGGCCGCCAACCTCGAGCGGGTCCTCCCGGTCGAGCTCACCGCGTCGCTCGACCGGTCGACCTGGTCGCTGCCGCCCGTCTTCGGCCTGGTCGCCGAGACCGGCGGGGTCGCGCGCGAGGACCTCGAGAAGACCCTGAACTGCGGCGTCGGGATGGTCTCGCTGACCGCCGCCGACGACGCCGACCGGGCGGTGGCCGTGCTCGCGGGCTTCGGCATCGACGCCTGGGTCGCGGGCACCGTGACCGAGGCCACGGCCGGAGACGGCGGCCGCGCCATGCTCCACGGGGACCACCGGCTGGGGTAGCCGCCGAACCGGTCGAGGAACCGGGCGTTCAGTGGGCGGGCCGACGTGCGGGAATCACCACCGGCCAGTTAGGGTTGACCCACGAACAGTTAACTCAGACCGGCAGGCCACGGCCGCCGGCCAAACGCGAGGGGGCCACCCATGGGGCGCGGCCGTGCAAAGGCGAAGCAGACCAAGGTTGCTCGCGATCTGAAGTACCGCACTCACGAGACGGACTTCGCATCGCTTGCCCAGGAACTCCACGGAGGCGAGTCGGCTCCGGCCGAGAGCGCCCCCGCCGAGTCTGCCGACGAGTCTGACGAGTACGACAAGTGGTCGGACTACTCCGACTCCTCCTCACGCGACTGATCCCAGTCGTGTCGTTGTCCTGAGCCGGCCCCTCTCGGGCCCCCGGTCAGGGCAGCCAGATCCCGCGATCACCGCTCGCACCGGCGGCATCCGCCATGCGCTGCTCGGCGATGCGGTCGGCCGCCACCGCAGGCGGCACGCCCTCGGCCTCCGCCAGCGCGAACACCTCGCGGGTCGTGTCGAGGATCAGCGTCGCCCGGGCGCCGCGCGCGCTCGAAGTCGAAGCCGTGCAGCTCGTCGGCGACCTGGATCAGGCCGCCGGCGTTCACGACGTAGTCGGGCGCGTAGAGGATCCCGCGGTCGGCCAGCTGCTTCTCCACGCCCGGGTGCGCGAGCTGGTTGTTCGCCGCGCCGCAGACGACCTGCGCCTGCAGGGTCGCCACCACCTCGTCGGTGAGGGCGTCGCCGAGCGCGCAGGGGGCGTAGACGTCGATCGGCGCCGCCACCAGGGCCTCCGTGTCCGCCACGGCGCGTGACCTCCGGGTGGGCCTCGAGCATGGTGCGGACAGGCGGCTCGTGCACGTCGGAGACGACGACCGAGGCGCCGTCCTCGAGCAGGTGCCGGACCAGGTGGCGGCCGACCTTGCCGACCCCGGCGACGCCGACGGTGCGGCCGGCGAGCGTGGGGGAGCCCCAGGTCGCCTCCGCGGCGGCCCGCATCCCCTGGAACACGCCGTACGCCGTGAGCACCGAGCTGTCGCCCGCGCCGCCCTGGCGCGACCGTGCGCCCGGTCACGAAGCGGCTCTCCTCGGCGATGACGTCCATGTCCTCGGAGTAGGTGCCGACGTCGCAGGCGGTGTAGTAGCGCCCGGCGAGGGACTGCACGAAGCGCCCGTAGGCGCGCAGCAGCTCCGGGGTCTTGTCGGTGAGCGGGTCGCCCAGGATCACGGCCTTGCCGCCGCCGAGGTCGAGCCCGGCCAGGGCGGCCTTGTAGGACATCCCGCGGGCCAGGTTGAGCGCGTCGCGCAGGGCGTCCGCGTCGCTGCGGTAGGCGTGGAACCGGGTGCCGCCGAGGGCGGGGCCGCGGGCGGTGGAGTGGATCGCGATGATCGCGCGCAGTCCGCTGCGCTCGTCGGAGCAGGCGACCACCTGCTCGTGGCCGTCGAGATCGTCGAACAGGCTGAACGTGCACTGGGGTCACGGTGGTGACTCCTTCGCATATGTCGCGCTTGGGGGTGATTGCACGATTTTGGGGGCCAGGCAAGGGTGGACCTGGACTGGTCTAGACTACATCGACCGTTTTACGGCCGTTTTCAAGAATCCGGACATATCAGGTTTCGGGGGATCAAGCCCGGTGGCACACTGCTGGAAGAGCAAAGAGCTCGAGTCACAGCATCACTTAAGGGGAGCGCCGTGGTAACGCGACCGACCGAAACTGAATCACTCCTCACGCCCGCTGAGGTAGCCGCCATGTTCCGCGTGGACCCGAAGACGGTCACGCGCTGGGCCAAGGCCGGCAAGCTGTCCGCCATCCGCACTCTCGGTGGCCACCGCCGCTACCGCGAGTCCGAAGTCAAGGAACTCCTGGGCGACGTGATCCCCGCCCAGCGCAGCGCCCGCGACTGATCCTGTCTCCGACAGGGATGTCTTCCCCCCGGTGACATCCCGCTCACGCAAGACCCGCAAGGCCCTCCGTCGCTGCGGCGGAGGGTCTTGAACGTTCACCGGCTCTCACCGCCGGTGGGCGGGCGCGTGTCGGAGTCACCGTGTCGCCCCGCACCTGAGGCGAAACGGGTGGCGCCGGCCAGCGCGTCTGCCTGCAGGGAGACCAGGCCGTGGGCCAGCTCGACGCCCAGGGCCTCCTCCTCCGGCAGGCCCGCCTGCTCCAGCACGCTGAGCCGGTCCTCGCGCAGGCAGGTCTGCGGAAGTGCCGCGATCTCCGCCGCCAGCCGCTGTGCCGTTCCCAGCGCCTCTCCCGGCTCGCACAGCCGGTTCACCAGCCCCATCTCGTAGGCCTCGGTCGCCGGTACGGCGCGCCCGGTGAGCACCAGGTCCATCGCCCTGGACTCCCCGATCAGCCGCGGCAGCCGCACGGTGCCACCGTCGATCAGCGGGACGCCCCAGCGGCGGCAGAACACGCCCAGGACGGCGTCCGTGGCCGCCACGCGCAGGTCGGCCCACACCGCGAGCTCGAGCCCGCCGGCCACCGCGAAGCCCTCGATCGCCGCGATCACCGGCTTGGACAGCCGCAGCCGGCTCGGCCCCATCGGGGCGTCGCCGTCGGCCTCGACCCGGTTGCCACGCCCTTCGCCGACGGCCTTGAGGTCGGCGCCGGCGCAGAAGTGACCGCCCGGCCCCGGTGAGCACGGCCACCGAGGCGGTGTCGTCGGCGTCGAACGCACGGAAGGCGTCGGCCAGCGCCTCGGCCGTGGGCCGGTCGACCGCGTTGCGGACCTCCGGCCGGTCGATGGTCACCGTGGTGACCGGGCCCTCGCGGTCGATGCGCACGCTCATGCGGCCAGCGTAGTGAGCGAGCTCTGCGGTCGTGCTTGACTGACCTGTTAAATAACGACTAGGTTAAATGCATGGCCACCGACCAGCTCAGCAGGGTCTTCTCCGCGCTGGCCGACCCGACCCGGCGCGAGATCCTGGCGCGTCTCGGACAGGGCGACGCCACGGTCACCGAGCTCGCCGAACCCTTCTCGATCAGCCTGCCCGCCATCTCCCGGCACCTGAAGGTGCTGGAGGGGGCCGGCCTGATCGCCCGCGACCGGCGCGCGCAGTGGCGGACGAGCAGCCTGCGGGCCGCGCCGCTGAAGCAGGCGACGACCTGGATCGAGCACCTCGGCGACCTCTGGGACGAGCGCTTCGACCGCCTCGACACCCACCTCGCCCGGCTGACAGGAGACACCGATGACTGAGACCAACGCTCGCGAGGTGACCGTGTCGCGCTACTTCGCGGCACCGACGGCGCTCGTGTACCGGGCGTTCACCGATCCCGAACAGCTCGCGCAGTGGTTCGGGCCGCAGATGATGACCGTGCCGGTGGACAGCGTCGATCTCGACGTACGACCGGACGGGCACTGGCGGCTGACCATGGTCGGCAAGGACAACCCCGAGTGGCAGATGCCGGTCGACCTGAGCCTCACCGAGGTCGTCGAGGGCACGCTGCTGGTCGGGTACGAGCTCGCCTCGGGCATCCCCGGGCTCGAGGACGGCACCCGGATGTGGATGTCGGTCGAGCTGGTGCCCGAGGGCGAGGGCACCCGTCTGAACCTGCGCCAGGGGCCGTTCCCGGACGACTCGATCGAGATGGTCTCGGCCGGCTGGGACCAGGCGTGGGAGAAGCTCGACGCTGTTCTCGTGGGCTCCTGACTACGCCACACTGGTCGGGTGAACCTGTCGCTGTGGTCCCACAACTCGTTCCTGAGCATCGCGTCAGAGGGCTCGGTCCTCAGCGTCGGCAGCCTGTGGTCGAGTGCCTCGATCGGCAGCGTCTGCTCGTTCGGGTCGCTGTTCTCGGTCGGCTCGTTCGCCAGCGCGGCCTCGGTGCTGTCCTCGACGTCGTCGGGCTCGGTGCTCTCACACCTCTCCGTGGGCGGGGTGCTCGCCGAGGAGGTGCGGGCCCAGGGACGCGAGGTGGGCGTGACGGCCGTGCTGGGCTCGCTCGCCCTGGTGGGTGCCGCCCGGTGGGTACGCCGGCACGCGAACGGCTGACGCTCAGACGGTGCGGTTGCGCCAGTCCCAGAGACGACGACTCACGGGGGCCAGGGCTTCCTGGGCCTCCCGGTTCGCCGCCCGGGCGAGGTCGGCGAGCTCCTGCTCGCGCTGGTCGATGAGCTGTTCGATGCACTGCTCGGCGGCGGTGCGTCCGTCGGCGATGTGCCTGGCCGTGGACGAGAAGTCGGTCATCCGGATGTCCCGGTCGGGGGTGCGCAGCCGGTGCACGGCGACGCTCGGGCCCAGGTCGGGCTCCGGACGCACCCGGGTCGCCACCCCGAGACTGGCGACCAGGACGTCGATCGGCGTACGGCCGCGCGGGAGGCGCGACGGCACGCTCGCGTCGAGGACGAACACCCGGGTGGGGGCGAGGTCCGCGGCGCCGCTGATGGGCACGAGGTCGGCGACGCCGCCGTCCACGTGCGGGCCGGGGTGGCCGCAGCTCTCGGGCAGGTGCACGGGCGGGAACACCGCCGGGACCGCGGCCGAGGCGAGGAGGAGCTGCGCGAGGTTGCCGTGGCGGTGGTAGACCGCGGTGTCGCCGGTCAGGGGGGTGGTGACCACCCGGACCGGGGTCGGCAGGTCCTCGAGGTTCGTCGCCGGCAGCCAGTCGCTGATCAGGCGGGTCAGGGCGGCCGGGGAGAACAGGTAGGGGCGCTGGCGGAGCAGGTGACCCACGCGGGTCAGGGTGCCGCCGGGGAAGATGTCGCGGGTGGAGAGCTGCATCCAGCGGGCGCGCAGCTCGCGGACGCGGGCGCGGTCGGGGCGGAAGCCCATGAACGCCGCGTTGAGCGCGCCGACCGAGGTGCCGACCAGGGCGTCCGGGACGATGCCGTGCTCGAGGAGCACTTCCATCATGCCGACCTGGACCGCGCCCCGGTTCGCGCCCCCTGAGAGCACGAACACGTCGCGGTGCTGTTCCCGAGAAGTTGACTTGAGATCCATTGCGCCCTCCCGCGCTAGGGAAGCCCTCTTCTGCTGTCGATGGTGCTCCTCTGATGTCCGTTTTGCAGGGAAATAGAAAGAAACGTCCCGTGAAGGTCTCGGAAATCCTTCGGGGTAGCGTGAGCGGCCCCTCGAGGTCTCACCAGTCAGGAGCCGGAAACCCGATGTCGGATACCTCCCCGGTGGTGCTCGTCGGGATGTCGGCGCGCGAGGTCGCCGCTCGTGAGCACCTGCTGGAGCTCGCCGCACCGCACGACGCGACGGTCGCGTTCCTGCAGGTCGGCGACCCGTCGCTCTCGCGCGAGCTGACCCGGCTGGCCGACCTCGGGACCGAGCGGGTGGTCGTGGTCGGCGTCAGCCTCGGCACCCTCGCACCGGCCGTCTCCTGGCTGCGGCGGATCTGCGGCTACTGGTGGCGCGAGCGCCCGGGGCACCGCCCGCGAGCTCGACGTCGGTACGTCGCTGGCCGGCGACGCCGCCGAGGTCCGGGCGCTCGTCGGCCTGACCCGACCGATCACGGGGACCGAGGCCGGGCTGACGTCCGCCGCCTGGGAGGACGTGACCGAGCACCGCCACCAGGTGCTGGTCTGCCGGGGCCCGCGGTGCACCGCGCTGGGGTCCGACCTCACGGCCGAGGCGCTGATCATCGAGCTGATGCGCCAGGGCCAGGGCGACGACGACGTGCTGATCACCCACACCGGCTGCCAGTTCCCGTGCAACCAGGCGCCGGTGGTCAGCGTGCAGCCCGACGACGTCTGGTACGCACGGGTCGACCCCGATGTGGCTCGCCGGATCGCGCGCGAGCACCTGGTCGAGGGGCGGCCGCTGGAGGACCACCGACTGGCCCGGGTCCGTCGTACGCAGGATCGGACTAGTCTGAGGCGGACAAGTCTCGTGGGACAGGAACCCGGCGCGAGTCCGGGGCGGTTCCGCCACTGTGATGCCCGGCCAGCCAGCACGATCGAGGCGCGTGGGCGCAGCCAGACACTGGCCACGGGACCTCCGCCGACGAGGGGCGAGAACCCCCAGGGAGAAACATGAAGATCGCACTCCTGTCGACCTCCGACACCGACCTGCTCTCCGCACGCGCCTCGGGCGCCGACTACGTCTGGGCCAACCCGGCCCGGCCCGCCCACGAGTCGATGGCCGAGGTGCTCGAGGGCTGCGACCTCGTGGTCGGCCGGATCCTCGGCTCGCCGCAGGACCTGTGCACGGGCTTCGAGCGGATCCGCGAGACCGGGACGCCGATGGTCATGCTCGGTGGCGAGCAGCAGCCCAACGCCGAGCTGATGGAGATGTCCTCGGTGCCGATCGGGGTCGCGGCGGAGGCGCACCGCTACCTGGCCGAGGGCGGGCCCGCGAACCTCGCCCAGCTGCACGCGTTCCTCTCCGACACCGTGCTGCTCACCGGCGAGGGCTTCGAGCCGCCGGCCGAGATCCCGGCGTGGGGGTGGCTGGAGCGGTCGAGCGCGTCGCTGCCGATCTCCCGAAGGTCGGGGTGCTGTTCTACCGGGCCCACCACGCCAGCGGGAACACCGACTTCGCGCACGCCCTGGCCGACGCGATCGACGCGACGGGTGAGGCGGTCGGGCTGCCGATCTTCTCCTCGTCGCTGCGGTCCGCGCCGGACGACCTGTACGACGCCCTCGGCACCCTCGACGCCCTGGTCGTCACGGTGCTCGCGGCCGGCGGCAGCCAGCCGGCCACGGCCTCGGCCGGTGGCGAGGACGAGGCCTGGGACGTCGAGCGGATGGCCGCCCTCGACATCCCGATCCTCCAGGGCCTCTGCCTGACCAGCAGCCGCGAGGACTGGGAGGCCTCCGACGACGGCGTCACGCCGCTCGACTCGGCGACCCAGATCGCGATCCCGGAGTTCGACGGCCGCATCATCACGGCGCCGTTCTCGTTCAAGGAGATCGACGAGGACGGGCTGCCCCGCTACGTGGCCGACCCCGAGCGCTGCGCGCGGGTCGCCGGGATCGCGACGAAGCACGCCCGGCTGCGGCACGTCCCGACGAGCGAGCGCAAGATCGCGCTGATGCTCTCGGCCTACCCGACCAAGCACTCGCGCGTCGGCAACGCCGTCGGGCTGGACACCCCGGTCTCGACGGTCCGGCTGCTGCGCCGGATGCGCGAGCAGGGCTACGACCTCGGTGCGCCCGGCGCGATCCCCGGGCTCGACCTCGACGACGACACCGAGGCCGGCGACGCGCTGATCCACGCGCTGATCGCCGCCGGTGGCCAGGACGAGGAGTGGCTGACCAACGCGCAGCTCACCGACGCGCACGTGCGGATCCCGGCCGCGGACTACCGGCGCTGGACCGCGCGACCTGCCGGCCGAGCTGATGGACGCGGTGACCGAGGCGTGGGGCGAGGCGCCGGGATCGCTGTTCGTCAACGACAGCAGGGAGATCGTGCTGGCCACGATCACGGCCGGCAACGTCGTGCTCCTGATCCAGCCGCCGCGCGGCTTCGGCGAGAACCCGATCGCGATCTACCACGACCCCGACCTGGCGCCGTCGCACCACTACCTGGCGGCCTACCGCTGGCTCGAGGAGGGCTTCGGCGCGCGACGCCGTCGTGCACCTCGGCAAGCACGGGTCGATGGAGTGGCTGCCCGGCAAGAACGCGGCGCTGTCGGCGTCCTGCGCGACCGACGCCGCGATCGGCAACCTGCCGCTGATCTACCCGTTCCTGGTCAACGACCCCGGCGAGGGCGCGCAGGCCAAGCGGCGGGCGCACGCGACGATCGTCGACCACCTGATCCCGCCGATGGCCCGGGCCGAGTCGTACGGCGACATCGCCCGCCTCGAGCAGCTGCTCGACGAGCACGCCAACATCGCGGCGATGGACCCGGCCAAGCTGCCGGCCATCCGCGGCGAGATCTGGCAGCTGATGCACGCCGCCGAGATGCACCGCGACCTCGGGCTCGACGAGCGGCCGGACGACGAGGAGTTCGACGACTTCATCCTGCACGTCGACGGCTGGCTCTGCGAGATCAAGGACGCGCAGATCCGCGACGGCCTGCACGTGCTCGGCCAGGCGCCGGCCGGCGAGGCCCGGGTCAACCTGGTGCTCGCGATCCTGCGCGCCGCCCAGGTCTGGGGCGGCCAGTCGGCCGCGGTGCCGGGTCTGCGCGCGGCGCTCGGCCTGAAGGAGGCTGGTCATGAAGGCGGCGGCGAGGCCACCGTCGCCGTGGACCGGATCGAGGCCGAGGCGCGCGACGCTGGTGCGAGCGGATGGAGGACGCCGGCTGGTCCCCGGAGGCGGCCGCCGGCGCTGCACGACGAGCCCGAGGTGCAGCGGGTGCTGCGGTTCGCGGCCACCGCAGGTGGTGCCGCGGCTGGCGCGCACGACCGACGAGCTCGACGCCGTGCTGCACGCGCTGGACGGCGGGTTCATCCCGGCCGGGCCGTCCGGCTCGCCGCTGCGCGGGCTGGTCAACGTGCTGCCGACCGGCCGCAACTTCTACACCGTCGACCCGCGCGCGGTGCCCTCGCGGCTGGCCTGGGAGACCGGCGTGGCGATGGCCGAGTCGCTGGTGCGCCGCTACCTCGACGAGACCGGCTCGCACCCCGAGTCGGTGGGCCTGAGCGTGTGGGGCACGTAGCGCGATGCGGACCTCCGGCGACGACATCGCCGAGGTGCTGGCGCTGCTCGGTGTCCGGCCGGTGTGGGACGAGGCCTCGCGGCGGGTCGGCGACCTGGACGTCGTACCCCTGGAGGAGCTCGGCCGCCCGCGCATCGACGTCACCGTGCGCATCTCGGGCTTCTTCCGCGACGCGTTCCCGCACGTGGTCGCGATGCTCGACGACGCCGTGCAGCTGGTCGCGGACCTCGACGAGCCGCTCGACCAGAACTTCGTGCGCGCGCACGCCCAGGCCGACCTCGCCGAGCACGGTGACGAGCGCCGGGCGACGACGCGGATCTTCGGCTCCAAGCCCGGGTCGTACGGCGCCGGCATCCTGCAGCTGGTCGAGTCGGGCAGCTGGCGCGACGACAAGGACCTCGCCGAGGTCTACACGACCTGGGGCGGCTTCGCCTACGGCCGCGGGCTCGAGGGTGCTCCGGCCGCCGACGACATGCGCGCCAACTACCGGCGGATCAAGGTCGCGGCCAAGAACATCGACACCCGCGAGCACGACATCGCCGACTCCGACGACTACTTCCAGTACCACGGCGGCATGGTCGCCACCGTGCGCGCGCTGACCGGCTCGGACCCGAAGGCGTACGTCGGTGACTCGACCACGCCCGACGCGGTCCGCACGCGCACGCTGCAGGAGGAGACCAACCGCGTCTTCCGCGCCCGGGTCGTCAACCCGCGCTGGATCGGCGCGATGCAGCGGCACGGCTACAAGGGCGCCTTCGAGCTCGCCGCCACCGTCGACTACCTGTTCGGCTTCGACGCGACCGCCGGCGTGGTGCACGACTGGATGTACGACGCGCTCGCCAAGGAGTACGTGCTCGACGAGACCAACCAGGAGTTCATGCGGAAGTCGAACCCGTGGGCGCTGCGCGGCATCGTCGAGAAGCTGCACGAGGCGGCCGACCGCGGCCTGTGGGAGGAGCCCGACCCGGAGGTCGTCGCGGCGATGCAGCAGGTCTACCTCGAGCTCGAAGGTGACCTGGAGGACCGGTGAGGCGCATCCGGGTCCTCGGCGTCGGCATGGGGCCGCAGCACGTGACCCCGGAGGTGGCCGACGCCCTGGGGTCGGTCGACTACGTGATCGCCGCCGAGAAGTCCGGTCAGGACCCGCTGCTGGAGGTGCGGCGCGAGATCTGCCGGCTCCACGGGGACATCCCGGTGGTCGCCGTACCCGATCCGGAGCGGGACCGGAACGCCCCGCGCGACTACCCGGGTGCGGTCGCGGACTGGCACGAGGCGCGGGTGGCGGCGTACGAGCAGGTGCTCGCCTCGCGACCGCGGGGACGTGGCCTTCCTGGTGTGGGGCGACCCCTCGCTGTACGACTCGACGATCCGGATCGTCGAGTCGCTGCGCGAGCGCGTCGACCTGGAGTACGACGTGCTGCCCGGCATCAGCGCGCCGCAGCTGCTCGCGGCCCGGCACCGGATCGTGCTGCACGAGGTCGGCCGGCCGCTGCACGTCACCACCGGACGGCTGCTGCGCGAGGCCGTCGACGCGGGCCTCGACAACATCGCGGTGATGCTCAACGCCAGGCTCGACCTCGCCGGGCTCGAGGACTGGACGATCTGGTGGGGCGCCAACCTCGGCGCGCCGGACGAGGCCCTCGTCGCGGGCCGGGTCGGCGACGTGCTCGGCGACATCGAGCAGGCGCGTGCGGCGGTGAAGGACCATGCTGGCTGGGTGATGGACGTCTACCTGATCCGGAAGCCCGCATGACGCGCGCGCTGCTGGTCGCCGGCACCACGTCCGACGCGGGCAAGAGCATCGTCACGACCGGGCTGTGCCGCGCCTTCGCGCGCCGCGGGCTCAAGGTCGCGCCGTTCAAGGCGCAGAACATGTCGAACAACTCCATGGTCTGCGCGGGTCCCGACGGCGCGGGCGCCGAGATCGGCCGCGCGCAGTGGATCCAGGCCCTGGCGGCGGGGGCCGAGCCGGAGGCCGCGATGAACCCGGTGCTGCTCAAGCCCGGCAGCGACCGGCGCAGCCATGTCGTGGTGATGGGCCGTCCCGCCGGCTTCGTGGACGCCCGCGACTTCGTGGACGGTCGGCGCCGGCTGGCCCGGGCGGCGTACGACGCCTTCGACGACCTGTCCTCCCGCTACGAGGTGGTCGTCGCCGAGGGGGCCGGGAGCCCGGCGGAGATCAACCTGCGGGCGAGCGACTACGTGAACATGGGGCTGGCCCGGCACGCCTCGATCCCGACCGTCGTGGTCGGGGACATCGACCGCGGAGGTGTCTTCGCGGCGATGTTCGGCACCGTCGCGCTGCTCTCGCCGGAGGACCAGGCGCTGATCGCGGGCTTCGTGGTGAACAAGTTCCGCGGGGACGCCTCGCTGCTGGCGCCCGGGCTCGCAGGAGCTGTCGTCGCTGACCGGTCGACGCGTCTTCGGCGTGCTGCCGTGGCACCCGGGTCTGTGGCTGGACTCCGAGGACGCGCTCGACCTCGAGGGACGGCGCTCCGGTGGTGGCTCCCGCAAGGTGGCCGTCGTCCGGTTCCCGCGGATCAGCAACTTCACCGACGTCGACGCGCTCGGGCTGGAGCCGGACCTCGACGTGGTCTTCGTGTCCGACCCGCGGGCGCTCTCCGACGCCGACCTGGTGGTGCTGCCCGGGACCCGCGCGACCATCGCCGACCTCGCCTGGATGCGGTCACGGGGGCTGGACACCGCCGTCCTCGACCACGCCGCCCTGGGCAAGCCGGTCCTGGGGATCTGCGGCGGCTGCCAGATGCTCGGGCGACTCCATCTCCGACCGCGACGGCGTCGAGGGTGACGCGGGCACGGTGGTCGAGGGCCTCGGGCTGCTCGACCTCGAGACGACCTTCCGGGGCGAGAAGGTGCTGCGGGTGCACCGGCCCGCCGGCTACGAGATCCACCACGGTCGCGTGGTCGGCTCGACGTCGGCCGGCGCCGTTCGCGGGACGATGGTGCACGGCAGCCTCGAGGACGACGGCACCCGCGCCCGCTTCCTCGCCGACGCGCTCGGGGTGACCTCGCAGGCGTCGTTCCCGGAGGCCCGCGAGCGCCGGCTCGACCTGCTCGCCGAGCTCGTCGAGGAGCACCTCGACGTCGACGCGCTGGTCGACCTCGCCACCCACGGAGCGCCGCGCTCGTTGCCCGTGCTGCCTCCGGGGGACCGGCGATGAAGGTCCTGATCCTGGGCGGCACCGCCGAGGCCCGCGCCCTCGCGGCACGGCCTCGTGTCCCTGGGCGACGACGTGCTCTCCTCGCTCGCCGGTCGGGTCGAGCGGCCGCGGCTGCCCGTCGGGTCGGTGCGGATCGGCGGCTTCGGCGGGGTCGACGGGCTGCGCGCGTGCGCCCTCGACTTCGACGCGGTCGTCGACGCGACCCATCCGTTCTCCGCGCAGATCTCGGCCAACGCCGCGGCGGCCTGCCGCTCCGTCGTACCCCTGCTGCGCCTCGAGCGGCCGGGCTGGTCGGACCCCGCCGGTCGCTGGACGTGGGTCGCCTCGCACGAGGAGGCGGCCGTCGGCCGCCCGCCGGGCTCGGCACGCGGCCGTTCCTGACCGTGGGCCGGCAGGAGCTGGGCCGGTTCGTCGTCGGCGCTCGGCGACCTGCCCGTGCTGGCGCGCGTGGTCGACCCGCCAGCGACGCCGGTGCCCTCGGGGTGGACGCTCGTGCTCAGTCGCGGGCCCTACGCCCTCGACGTCCGAGGTCGACCTGATGGCGTCCCACGAGGTCGACGTGCTGGTCACCAAGGACTCCGGCGGCACGCACACCTACGCCAAGCTGGAGGCCGCCGAGAAGCTCGACGTCCCCGTGGTCGTCGTACGCCGCCCGGCCGCGCCGTCCGGTGTCGAGACGGTCACCGACGTCGACTCCGCGCTCGCCTGGGTCTCGGAGCGGCGCCGATGAAGATCCTGGTCACCGGCGGTGTGCGGTCGGGCAAGTCCCGGCACGCGGAGGAGCTGCTCGCCGTCGCACGCCGCCGTCACCTACGTCGCCCCCGGCCCGACCGCCCTCGAGGACCCCGACCCCGACTGGGTCGCCCGCATCGCCGCCCACCAGGAGCGACGCCCCGCCGGCTGGACCACCCTCGAGTCGCGCGACCTCGGTGCCGCCCTGTCCCTCGACGGCCCGGTGCTCGTGGACTGCCTCGGTACCTGGCTCACCGCCGTGCTCGACGAGGCCGCGGCCTGGGACCTCCCCTCCGCACGAGTGACGGCGGTCATCGAGGAACGGGTGGCCGAGGCCGGCTCCGCCCTCCGCGCCGCTGGCGGCCCGGTCGTGCTGGTCACCAACGAGGTCGGCCTCGGGGTGGTGCCCGAGCACCGATCGGGTCGTCTCTTCCGCGACCTGCTCGGCCTGGTCAACCAGCGGCTGGCCCGGGAGTGCGACGAGGTGCACCTGGTCGTGGCGGGGCGGGTGCTCGGAGCTCTGATTCGTGAGCCTGGATCTGCCACGCGTGCGCCGCTGGGTTGACGGGGTCGTGTCGTCGTGGGCCGCTGGGTTGCGCTGGCGTTCCCGGAGCCTTCGCGGGCGTCGGTGGTGCCGTCGACCGTTGTGGTTGCGGTGGCTGGCGTTCCCGAGGGTGCGTCCGTCGCTGTTGAGGGTGGTCGAGCAGCCACTGGCGAGCCGTCAGTCGGTCATGTCGGTGGTCGGGTTCGGTCTGAGCGCGCGGTTTAGCTTGTCGAATCCGTCTGATCGGTGCCCGCTGGTCGTGCTGAGGCCCCGGCTGGGGCTGGGCCGGGGTGGCGGGGCGTCAGGTTCTTCGTGGCGGTGGTCGACGCGAGGTCGGGTGGACCTCGTACTGGTGGCCGGTGGGTGCGGTCCAGGCGTATAATCGTCTATCGTGATTTCCATCTCGGGCGCTACGTAGATGGGACACCTGTCCCATCTACGTAGCATCGACGCTCGGCGCAACTGCCCGGGATCATCACGGGCGGCGCCATCCCGCGATCGTCGATGTGGCGCTCGGGAACCACCACTTTTTTCACGACTGCCCGGCTCACGTAGCAGCGACGCTGGCGCAACTGCTCTGATCTCACGGGCGGCGCCATCCCGCGATCGTGGATGCGGCGCTCGGGTCACGACTGTGGTCACGACTGTGGTCTCGACTGACCGCTCGCTTCGCTCTCTGCTCGACCACCGTTGGACGGGCGAGGGGAGTGAATTCGGACGCTACGTAGAGGGTCCAGGTGGCCCATCTACGTAGCCTTCAGGAATGGCCTCCGGCGGTGGAGGGCCAGCAGCGCGCAGATCACCGCGGCCGCGAGGTCGACGCGGCGGGCGAGGTGATCGCCCGCTCGATGTCGCGCGACGTTCGGCGCGCGGCCGGAGCCGAGGACGGCGCGGTGCTCGACGCGGTCGCCGTAGGTGTTCTCCCCGCCGAGCCGGATGCCGAGCGCGCCGGCGAAGGAGGCCTCGACCGGGCCGGCGTTGGGGGAGGGATGGGCGGAGGCGTCGCGAGCCCAGGCGGCGAGGGCAGCGCGCGGGGGCGGGCCCGAGCAGTGCGGCCAGCAGGGCGGTCAGGCGGGAGCCGGGGAGGTTGAGCAGGTCGTCGAGCCGGGCGGAGGCCCAGCCGAAGTCGGAGTAGCGCGCGTTCCGGTGGCCGACCATCGCGTCGAGGGTGTTGGCGGCGCGGTAGCCGAGCAGGCCCGGGACGCCGAGGACCGCACCGAGCACGAGCGGCGCGACGACGGCGTCCGAGGTGTTCTCGGCGACCGACTCGACCACCGCCCGGGCGACCTCGTCCTCGGTCAGAGCTGCTGGTGTCGCGACCGACCAGGTGGGTGAGCCGTTGCGCGGGCCTCGGGCAGCCGGCCGGCGACCAGCAGGTCGGAGACGGCCCGCGCCTCGCGTTCCAGCGAGGACCCGCCGAGCACCGCCCAGGTGGCGAGGGCTGTCGCGATGCAGCGGGCGACGACGCTCGAGCGCGGCGCCGGCGACGACCGCGCTCGCCGACGAGGATCCCGGCGTGCAGGGCTCCGCGGGCACGGGTCGGGCGCGTAGCTGCGTCGCTCGAGGCGCGGCCGCGAGGGTGCCGAAGCCGGCGACGGGGTGGAACCGCGCGGGGTCGGGTACGACGCGGTCGGCGACGAACCCCGCGAGCAGGCCGAGCGCCCGGCTCATGACCCTGCCATGACAGGCTCACGACAGGACTCACGACAGGGCGAGCAGCATCGTGGCCAGGGACAGCTCGATCGCGGCGCCGAAGACGTCGCCGGTGACGCCGCCGAAACGGCGCACGCACCGGCGTACGAGCAGGGCGACGACGAGCGCCGCCAGGGCGACGGCGACCAGTCCGCGCCACCAGTCGAGGAAGGCCCAGTCGGCCACCGCAGCGACCACGCGCCGCGGCCACGAGCCAGGAGACCAGAGCCAGACCGGGCGCGACCGTCCCGGCGTGGGGGAGGCCGAGGCCGTCGGCTCGGGCGGCGGGTACGCCGCGCAGACAGGTGATGGTGAGGGCCACCCGGGAGACGCAGACGAGGACTCCGGCGAGCACGACACCGCGCTCGTAGGAGAACAACGACGCGAGCGCGGCGGCCTGGACTCCCGCCACGACGACGGTGGCGATCACGCCCGCCGGGCCGGACGTGCCGGACTTCATCACGGCCAGCGACCGCTCGGCGTCGTACGACGCGGTCAGCCCGTCGGCAGTGTCCGAGAGCCCGTCCCAGTGCATCGCCCGGCTGCCGGCGGCCAGCGCACCGACGGCGAGCACGGCGACCGCGAGCGGGTTCAGCTCGAGCGCGGAAGCCGACCCACCCGATGACGGCGACGAGCAGCCCGAGCGGCAGCACCGCGACGGGAGCCAGCAGCATGGCGCGGCCGGCCGTCCGGGCATCGACCGTGCGCGGCGGCGCGACGGGGATGGCCGTGAGCGTCCCGACTGCGAGGCGCCAGGCGTCAGGCATCCGGCAGCAGGTCGGCGAGCAGCGCTACGTCGCGCAGCACGGCTGACCGCGCTGCGGACGACGGGTACGGCGGCCACGGCACCGCTGCCCTCGCCCAGGCGCATGCCGAGGTCGAGGATCGGCTCGAGGCCGAGCTTCGAGAGGGCCAGCGACTGGGCCGGCTCGGTCGACCGGTGCCCGGCAGCGAACCAGGCGGCCGCGCCGGGCGCGATCCGGTCGGCGGTCAGGGCGCAGGCCACCGAGATGACCCCGTCGAGCAGCACGGGCACACCCGCCTCGGCAGCCGCCACGAGGTAGCCGGTCGCCGCGGCCAGGTCGGCACTGCCCAGCGCGGTCAGGCACTCGACCGGGTCGCGCCGTGCGGTCGCCCGCACGCGCCAGCGCCTGGTCGATGACGGACTCCTTGTGGGCGAGCGCCGGCCTCGTCGATGCCGGTGCCGCGTCCGGTGACCTCGCTGGCGGGCAGGCCGAGGGCGGCGGCGATCAGCGCGGCCGCCGGCGTGGTGTTGCCGATGCCCATGTCGCCGCCGAGCAGCAGCTGCGCGCCGGCAGCGATCTCCTCGCGGGCGACCTGGACGCCCGACCTCGAGGGCACGAGCCGTCTCCTCGGCGGTCAGCGCGTCCTCGAGGTGGATGGCCCCGCTGCTGCGGCGTACCTTGTGCGCCCGCACGTCCGCCGGCACGTCGGCCAGGTCGTCGTCGACGCCGATGTCGAGCACCCGCACGTGCACGTCGTGGGCCGCGGCGAGCGCCGAGACGCCCGCCTTGCCCGCCACGAAGGTGCGGACCATGGCGCCGGTGATCGCGGGTGGGTACGCCGAGACGCCGTGGGTCGCGACGCCGTGGTCGCCGGCGAAGATCACCAGCCGCACGTTCGTCAGCGGCTCCGGCGGCACGTAGCCCTGGGCGCCGGCGATCCAGACGGCCAGGTCGCCCAGCCGGCCGAGCGCGCCGGCCGGCGTGGCCAGTCCGGCGAGACGCTCCTGCGCGAGCCGGGTCGCCTCGGGACTCGGCGGCCGCACGGCGCTCACAGGCTGGCCGCCAGCTCGCGGCGCTGGGCCGTGGCGGTGGTGTCGCGGTAGAGCTTGCCGATCATCCCGACCAGCAGCACGCCGATCGTGGCCCACATCGTCGCCTGGGTGAGCATCGAGGAGACGCGGAAGCCCCAGAGGATGTCGGCCGGGAAGTCGCCGAGCTCGTTGACCGAGGGCATCAGCGCCGCGGCCACGACGACGACCACGAGGTAGAGGCCGACGCCGGACGAGCACTCCGACGTAGGCACCGCGCTGCTCCCACAGCCGCTGCCCGAGCACGGTCGCGGCGATCGCCGCCACGATCGAGATCAGCAGGAAGATGAAGTAGAGGGCGGTCCGGTGGCCGATGGTGTCCGCGTTGCCGACGGCAGGCGGGTTCGCGGGGTACTTCAGGAACGGCACCAGCGCGACCGCGACGTACCCGGCGATGGCGGCGAAGGCGGTCGACTGGCCGGGGGACCAGCGGCCGATCCGGCCGACGAGCCCGGCCGCGACCAGGGCGACGATGCGCGCCGAGGGCGGTACCGATGCCGAGGGTGCCGGTCAGCAGCCCCCAGGTGCGCTGGTTGCCACGGGAGACGACGGTGCCGTCCTCGTGGTGGCCCTCGTCGTCGTGGGTGACGAAGGCCGCGGTCGTGACGTCGGCAGACGGAGCTCGCGGAGTGCGGAGCGGGGGCGGCGCTCGACTCCTCGATGTCGATGGCCTTCTGGACGTAGGGCTCACCCACGGTGAAGGCGACGAGGAAGGCAGCGAAGCCGGCGATGAGGCCGGCGAGCAACCCCCGGACGAGAAAGGCACGGGCGGTCATGAGGGTCCGATCGACGAGTCGATACGGCGCGTCGGGTCACGTCAGGGTCTGCGGACAGAAGCGGGCGATCCCTCGCGGCGTACCGGAGGGAGGTGGGTCAGTGGCAGGGGTAGCCGAGGAGGTGGCGTCCGTCGTGGACCCACTCGTGGATCGCGGTGCCCGAGGGGATCGAGAACGCGCCCTGGTCGGCGCTGATGAAGAAGATCACCAGGGTCGCGAGCAGTCCGAAGAAGACCGCCCACGGGGCGATCTGGCCGAGCGGGATCGAGGGAACCTCGACCACGGGTGCGGCGGCGGTCTGTGCCATGTGTCCTCCTCAGGGATGAGTGCGTCCCTGTTCGATGCGGATGGATCGGCGGACCCTCGGGTCTGACTCCACCGCACCTCGTCGGAGGCGGTGTCACAGTAGCGCGACTGTGCCGGATTCCCACCGGCTTCCTCGTGCCCGCGGCGTCAGCCTAGGGCATCCGAGGGCCCGGCGGACAGGGTGTCTAGCCACGACTTCGCGGCCGTCAGCAGCCGGTGGGTCTGGTCAGGCGGCCGGACCGCGATCCGCACCCAGGATCCGTCCAGTCCCGGGAAGGTGTCGGCCCGTCGTACGGCGATCCCGGCCCGGCGCAGCGCCGCGTGCCCACCCTCGCCGAGGTGGGCCAGGACGAACGAGGTGCTCGAGGGGACATACGGGACGCCGAGGCTCGTCCAGCCCGTCGGTCAGCTCGCGCCGCCACCCGGCGATCGCCTCCGCACGGCGCTCGGACTCGGCCCGCGCGGCCGCCGGTCGAGCAGGCCCGGATCGCCGCCGCGGCCATCGTCGACACCGACCAGGGCGACTGCTCCCGGCGCAGGTCGGCGATCAGGTCGGCGGGTCCGGTGAGGTAGCCGGCCCGGACGCCCGGGATCGACCAGTGCTTGGTCAGGCTGCGGACCACCACGAAGCCGGGCTCGCCGACGACCGTCTCCGCCTCGCCCGGCACGGTGTCGATGAACGCCTCGTCGACGACGACCAGCCGACCCGGCCGGGTGAGGGCACGCAGGGTCTCGGCCGGGTGCAGCACGCCGGTCGGGTTGGTCGGGTTGCCCACCATCACGAGGTCGGCGTCGTCGGGGACGAGGCCGGGATCGAGGACGAACGGCTCCGGGAGGACGACCTCGGTGACCGTGTGCCCGGCCTGCTCGAGGGCGGCGTGCGGCTCGGTGAACTGGGGATGCACGACCACCGGGCGACGCCACGGCCGTGCCCGAGCGAGCAGCGTGAACGCCTCGGCGGCACCGGCGGTGGCCAGCACCGCGTCGGTGTCGATCCCGTGTCGCTGGGCGATCGCGGCCTCGGCCCGGTCGGCCGACGGGTAGCTGCCGACCTCGTCGAGGCTCGCGCGCAGCGCCTGGTCGAGCCAGAGCGGCCGCGGGCCGGGGTAGACGTTGACCGCGAGGTCGAGCAGCCCGGCCCCGCGGACCTCGACGTCGCCGTGGTGGCGGAGCGGGTCGGAGAGTGCCTCGGTGGTTGAGGAGGGCGAGGAACGAGCCCGTCTCGAAACCACTGGATCAGGTGGTTTCGAGACGCTCGCTGGCGCTCGCTCCTCAACCACCGAACATGCGTGGACCGCGTCGGCGAACCGCTGGGCGAGCTGGGGGTGACCGGCCCAGTGCACGTGCAGGTACGACGCGTGCAGGGTCGGGCCCGCGAAGCCGACCAGCCGGTCGTCGATGCTCCAGGCGGGGATCGGGCCCGCCGCCGGGTCGACGTGGGTGCGGTGGAACTCGTGGCCGGTGACCGACCTCGCCGGCGCGGGTGAGCAGCGAGTCGGCCGTCGCCAGGACCGAGGGGTAGCTCAGCGTCAGCCGCGGGGTCATCGCCGCGCTGGCGGGAAGGACGCCGACCATCTCGGCGTCGTCGACCGAGCGGCAGAGGTACAGCAGGCCGGCGCACTCCGCGACGGTCGGGACACCCGCCTCGATCGCGGCGCGGAGGTCGGCCCGGAGCGGGGCGTTGTCGCTCGAGCCCGGTGGCGTGCACCTCGGGGAAGCCGCCGCCGAGGTAGATGCCCGCCGTGCCCTCGGGGAGCGCCCGGTCGACGAGCGGGTCGAAGGTCTCGACGCGGCAGCCCGGCTGCGCGGAGCAGCTCCTCGGTCTCGGTGTAGCGGAAGGTGAAGGCGCGGCCGCCGGCCATGGCGACGACTGGATGCCCACCGTCGGTCGAGCCGGTCGAAGCCACGACCACCTCCCGAGCCGGGTCCCACGGCTCGACGTCCAGGTCGGGCGCCGTCGCGGCCAGCTTGAGCACGCGCCTCGAGGTCGACGTCCTCGGCGATCCGGTCGGCCAGCGCGTCGAGCGCGTGCGCCGCCTCGTCCCGCTCGGCGGCCGGGACCAGCCCGAGGTGGCGCGAGGGAGCGCTGATGGTGTCGTCGCGGCCGAGGATGCCCAGGATCGGCAGGTCGATCGAGCCGGCGACCTCGGTCGCGTGGCGGGTCGAGCCGGCCTTGTTCAGGATCACGCCGGCGATCTCGACCGAGTCGTCGAAGGTCGCCATCCCGTGCACGACCGCGCCGACCGACCGCGAGGCGCGGGAGATGTCGACGACGAGGACGACCGGGCTGCTCGTGAGGCCGGCGACATGGGCGGTGGAGGCGAAGCCACGCGCACCGACCCGTCCGTCGTACAGGCCCATGACGCCCTCGATCGACCGCGATGTCGGCACCGCGCGCGCCGTGCAGCAGCAGCGGGGCGATGCGTTCCTCGCCGACGAGGTGGGGGTCGAGGTTGCGGGCCGGGCGGCCGCAGGCGAGCGCGTGGTAGCCGGGGTCGATGTAGTCGGGGCCGACCTTGTGCCCGCTGACCACGTGACCGGCGCGGGTCAGGGCGGCCATCAGCCCGGTCGCGACCGTCGTCTTCCCCTGCCCGGTGGCGGGGGCAGCGATGACGATGCGGGGGAGGCAGGCTACCACTCGATGCCTCGTTGGCCCTTCTGGCCGGCGTCCATCGGGTGCTTGACCTTGGTCATCTCGGTGACCAGGTCGGCCACCTCGAGGAGGCGGGGGTCGGCGTTGCGGCCGGTGATGACGACGTACTGGCGCCCCGGCCGGTTCGCGCAGCGTCTCGACGACGTCGTCGACGTCGACCCAGCCCCACTTCATCGGGTAGGTGAACTCGTCGAGCACGTAGAGGTCGTGCGTCTCCTCGGCCAGCCGGCGCTTGATCTCCGCCCAGCCCTCGGCCGCCTCGGCCTCGTGGTCGGCCTCGTCGCCGGCCTTGCGCGACCACGACCAGCCGGCGCCCATCTTGTGCCACTCGACCGGGTCCGCCCTCGCCGGTCTCCTCGTGCAGCTCGCCGAGGCGCTCGAGCACGGTCTGCTCGCCGATGCGCCACTTGGCGGACTTCACGAACTGGAAGACGCCGACGTTCCAGCCCTGGTTCCAGCTGCGGATGGCCAGGCCGAACGCGGCGGTCGACTTCCCCTTGCCGTCGCCGGTGTGCACCATCAGCAGCGGGCGGTTGCGGCGCTGGCGGGTGGTGAGTCCGTCGTCGGGTACGACGAGCGGCTGTCCCTTGGGCATCGTCAGTGGTTTCCGTACTTCTCGTGGTGGATGGCCTCGGCCAGCGGGCGTTTCTCGCCGCCAGCCGTGGCGCTCGAGGTCGGGGACCTCCTCGAGGTGGCGTGACCGGGCCGAGGCACAGCCAGGCGATCGGGCGGACGCGCTCGGGGATGCCGAGCAGGTCGCTGCAGGAACTCCTCGCGGTAGAACGACACCCAGCCCACGCCGACGCCCTCGGCGGTGGCGGCGAGCCAGAGGTTCTGGATGGCCAGGCAGGTGGAGTAGAGGCCCGCGTCGTCGATCGCGTGCCGGCCGAGCACCTGGGTGCCGCCGCGGTCGGGGTCGTAGGTGACCACGACGCCGAGCCCGGACTCGCGGATGCCCTCGACCTTGATCCGGTCGAAGGTCGCGCGGCGGCCGGCGGGCAGCGAGGCGGCGTACGACGCCCGCTCGGTCGCGACGTGCTCCTGGAACCGGTCGCGGGTCGCCGTCGTCGCGGACGAGCACGAAGTCCCACGGCTGGCTGTGGCCGACGCTGGGTGCGGAGTGGGCGGCCTGCAGGATCCGGTCGAGCACGTCGGGGTCGAGCGGCTCGCCGCTGAACTCGGCGCGTACGTCGCGTCGGCGCGCGATCACGTCGTACAGGTCGGCGCTGAGGGTGGTGCTCATGCCACGCGCTCGTGGACGGCGCCGGTGAGGGCGGTGGCGCTGACCTCGGTGACCGGCACGTGCTCGGCGTGGAGGTGGCGGGCCAGCGCGTCGGCCAGGCCGAGCCGGAACGTGCCGGCCTCGCAGTCGACGACCAGGGCGGCGACGTCGCGGCGGGCGAGGTGGTCGGCGGCCAGCCGCGAGCGGTGTACGGCGTCGGGCCCGGCGGTCGCGCGTCCGTCGGTGACCAGGACCAGCAGCGGCCGACGGCGGGGGTCGCGGACGCGCTCGACCTCGAGGACGCGGGCCGACTCGAGCAGCCCCTCGGCGAGCGGCGTACGCCCTCCGGCGGGCAGGTCGGCCAGCCGGGCGGCCGCGATCTCGACGGAGTGGGTGGGCGGCAGCACCAGCTCGGCCCGGTCGCCGCGGAAGGTGACCAGCCCGACCTTGTCGCGGCGCTGGTAGGCGTCGAGCAGCAGCGAGAGGATCGCGGTCTTGACCTGCTCCATCCGCTTGCGCGCGGCCATCGAGCCGGAGGCGTCGACGCAGAACAGGATCAGGTTGGCCTCGTGGCCCTCGCGGGTCGCGACGCGCAGGTCGTCCCCGCGGAACTGCATCGGCCCGTTGCGGCGGCCGCGTTCGCGCTGGTGCGGAGCCGCGGCCCGCAGCGTCTCGGTCAGGTCGATCGAGCCGCCCGCGCCGGTCGGCCGGTGCGCGCCGACCCGGCGACCCCACTCGGTGATCGCGCGGCTGCGCTTGCCCGGCGGCCCCGTTGCCCGTGCCCCGGACGGTGAACAGCCGGGTCCTGTAGGGGTCGTGCGCGCCGACGGTGCGTGGTCTGGTCGCTGCCCGGTCTGCGGGGCGTCATACGAATCGTGGTCTTGAGCGCTCGATTCGGATGACGTCCTGTCGTCGGCGGGGGAGTCGCTCTGGTCCTGGTCCTGGCGTCCGCGTCGTGCCGGCTCCGGCCCGGAGGCGGACGTCGTCGCCGTCGTCGCCGTCGTCGCCGTCGTCGGCGTCCGGCGGAGGTCGGTCGGCTCCGGGTCGGGCTCGGGCTCGTCGTCGCCGAGGATCTGGTCGAGCAGGTCCTCGTCGAGCCCGGGGGCGTCGAACGGGTTGCGGCGACGGCGGTGGGGGAGCGCGAGCCGGGCGGCGGCGCGGATGTCCTCGCGGGTGACGACGTCGCGGTCGTGCCAGGCGGCGTGGGCGACGGCGGCCCGGGCCGTGACGATGTCGGCGCGCATGCCGTCGACCTCGAAGGCGGCGCACACCTCCGCGATCTTGAGGAGCGCGGCGTCGGTGAGGCGGACCCGTCCGACCAGCGACTGGGCGGCGAGGATCCGCTCGGTGAGCAGCTTCTCCGACTCGGCGTACTCGAGCGCGAAGGCGTCCGGGTCGGCGTCGTACGCCATCCGCCGGCGGACCACGTCGACGCGCAGCCTGGGGTCGCGGGGCGCGGCCACCTCGACGGTCAGGCCGAACCGGTCGAGCAGCTGCGGGCGGAGCTCGCCCTCCTCGGGGTTCATGGTGCCGACCAGGACGAACCGCGCGGCGTGCTCGACCGAGACGCCGTCGCGCTCGACGGTCGAGCGGCCCATCGCGGCGGCGTCGAGGAGCAGGTCGACGAGGTGGTCGTGGAGCAGGTTCACCTCGTCGACGTACAGGATCCCGCGGTGGGCGCGGGCGAGCAGACCGGGCTCGTACTCGGTCTTGCCCTCCGACAGCGCGCGCTCGAGGTGCAGCGAGCCGAGCACGCGGTCCTCGGTCGCGCCGACGGGCAGCTCGACCAGGCGCACCGGACGGGTCTCGGTCGGGGCGTCGGCGGCGAACGGGCCGTCGGGCGAGAGCGGAGCGGACTCGCGCGGGTCGGTGGAGAAGCGGTCGCCGGCGATGACGTCGATCGGCGGGAGTACGGCGGCCAGGGCGCGCACGATCGTCGACTTCGCGGTGCCCTTCTCGCCGCGCACGAGCACCCCGCCGACGTCGGGCGAGATCGTGGTGAGGATCAGGGCCAGGGCCATGTCGTCGGAACCGACTACGGCACTGAAGGGAAACTGCTGTGGCATGGAGGCTCCCGCTCGTCGCCAGCGAATACGGCGGCGCGAGGCCGGTCTTCGGACTTCCGTGACTCCCGAGACTCACGGTCACCGCAGCGGGCCTGTGCCGGAGTTTCACCGGCTTCCCGATTCTCCCCTCACGGGGCACCTCGTGCCTGTCGTCAGTCACGATAGCGTCAACCGTCGTGTCCCAGACCATGGGTGAGTCCCTCCCCTCGTCCCTGCCTCGTCGTCGGCATCGGTGCCGACGGCTGGACCGGGCTGCCCGAGGGCGCCCGGGAGCGGATCGCCGAGCCGCCGAGGTGCTGGTCGCCGGCCCCCGGGTCCAGGCGCTGGTGCCCGAGGTCCCGGGCCAGGCGCGCGAGGACCTGCCGTCGCCGTTGCGCCCCGGCCTGCGCGAGCTGATGGCGTCGTACGCCGGACGCAGCGTGGTCGTGGTCGCCAGCGGGGACCCGATGGTCTCGGGCATCGGCAGCACGCTGGTCGACCTGTTCGGGCCCGAGCGCCGTCGAGGTGCTGCCGGCCGTCTCGTCGGTGGCCCTGGCCCGCGCCCGGATGGGCTGGTCGGCGGAGTCGACCCAGGTGGTCTCGCTGGTCGCGCCGCGACCCGCACCTGCTGCTGCGCCAGCTCGCGCCCGGGCACCGCGTGCTGGTGCTGTCCTCCGACGAGACGACGCCGGCCTTCGTCGCCGGGCTGCTGACGTCGCTACGGCTACGGCGACTCGCACCTGGTGGTGCTCGGCGACCTCGGGTCGGCCGAGGAGTCGCGCGTCGAGGGCACGGCCGCGACCTGGTCGGCCGAGGTCGCCGCGACTGAACGTGATCGCGCTCGAGCTCGACGGACCCGTCCGTCGGGTCCTGGACGGCCGGCCTGCCCGACGACGCCTACGGCAACGACGGCCAGCTGACCAAGCGCGACCTGCGGGCCGGGGCCCTGGCGCGGCTGGCGCCCCAGCCCGGCCAGCTGCTCTGGGACGTCGGCGCCGGTGCCGGCTCGATCGGCATCGAGTGGATGCGCGCGCACCCGCGCTGCCGGGCGATCGCGGTCGAGGCCGACGCGGACCGGGCCGACGCAGATCGGGTTCAACGCGCGCCACCTCGGCGTCCCGCACCTCGAGGTGGTGCACGGCCGCGCTCCCGGACGCGCTCGCCGACCTGCCCGACCCCGACGCGATCTTCGTCGGCGGCGGCGCCACCGAGCCCGGCCTGCTGGAGACCTGCCTCGTCGCGGCTCGGACCCGGCGGGCGGCTGGTCGTCCACGGCGTCACCCTCGAGACCGAGACCCTGCTCGCGGCGCTGTACGCCGAGCACGGCGGCGAGCTGACCCGCCACTCCGTCGAGCGCGCGGCGCCGATCGGGTCGTTCACCGGCTGGACCCCGGCCCGCGCGGTGACGATGTGGGCGGTCAGCCGGTGACCGTCCACTTCGTCGGCGCCGGACCCGGTGCGGCCGACCTGCTCACCCTTCGCGCGGCCACGCTGCTCGTCCGAGGCCGAGGTGGTGCTCTACCCGGGCACCTATCTCGACGAGGGCTTCCTCGTCCACGTCAGCCCGGACGCCGAGCTGGTCGACACCCAGAAGCTCGACCTCGACCAGATCATGGCCCACCTGCTCGAGGCCGACCGCGACGGGTCTCGAGGTGGTGCGGCTGGTCTCCGGCGACCCGTCGGTGTACTCCGCGCTGACCGAGCAGACCCACCGGCTCGACCAGGCCGGCGTGGACTGGGACGTCACCCCCGGCGTCCCGGCGTACGCCGCTGCGGCCGCGCTGGTCGGCCGCGAGCTGACCGTCCCGCTGGTGGCCCAGTCCGTCGTACTCACCCGGGCGCAGGCGCGCTCGACCGCGATGCCCGACGGGGAGGCAGCTGGCCAACTTCGCGGCGACCGGCGCCACGCTCGTCGTACACCTGGCCATCACCCGGACCCGCGAGCTGATGGCCGAGCTGGCGGGTCACTACGGCGAGGACTGCCCCGTGGTCGTCGTACACCGCGCCAGCCAGCCCGGGCAGATCGTCCTGCGCGGCACCGTCGCCGACATCGCCGAGCAGGTCGAGCTCGCCGGCCTCCGCCAGGCCGCCGTCATCCTGGTCGGCCGCGCCCTCGACCCCCACGACCCGGCCCAGTCGTTCCTCTACGACCCCGTCCGCGCCGACAGCGGACGTAGCGCGGCGTCCACACCCGGCCGGAGGCCGTACGACGCGTCGAGGTCGCGCCCACGATCAGCAGGCACTTCATGTCGATCGACTCGGCGTCGAGGTCGGCCAGCGTGGTCACCGTGAGCGACTCCTCCGCGCGGCCGATGTCGCGGCCGACGACCACGACGGTGTCGGCCGGGCGGTGCTCGAGCAGCAGCTTCTGGGCCGCCAGCACCTGCTCGGTGCGCGACCGCGAGGCCGGGTTGTAGATCGCCAGCACCAGGTCGGCCTCGGCGATCGCGCGCAGCCGCTTCTCCACCACCGACCACGGCTTGAGCCGGTCGGAGAGCGACACCACCGCGAAGTCGGCGCCGATCGGCGCGCCCGCCCGCGCGGCGACCGCCTGGACGGCCGACAGGCCGGGCAGCACGCGCACGCGACACCGACGGCGTACGCCGGGTCCTCGGCCGCCTCGAACACCGCCGACGCCATCCCGAACACCCCGGCGTCGCCGCCCGAGACCACCGCGACGCGCTCGCCCTGCAGCGCGAGGTCGAGGGCGAACCGGGCCCGGTCGACCTCGACGGTGTTGCCCGACGCGTGCCGCGTCAGCCCGGCGCGCTGCGGCACCCGGTTGACGTAGGGGCCGTAGCCGACGACGTGGTCGACCTCCGCGAGCGCCGCCGCGACCTCCGGGGTGATCCACTCCGATCGGGCCCGGGCCGAGCCCGACGACCAGCAGCTCGCCGCGGCGGACGCGTCGGACGCGGCCGGGCGCCGGCACGCGCGCCGCCCTCCCGGCTCCTCGTGGACCGAGTCGCCGGGCACCACGATCAGCGAGAAGTACGGCACCGTCGCCGGGTCCACGTCGGCCACCGGCAGCCAGCGCTCGGCGTCCATCGAGGCCCGCTCGACGTAGAGCGCGTGCTCGAGGCGGCCGGCCTGCTCCAGCGCCGAGCGTACGGCGGGGAAGGTGCGGCCGAGCTTCATGATGATCGCGCCGTCGGTGTCGGCCAGCCGGCGGGCGAGCTCGGCCTCGGGCAGCGTGCCGGGCAGCACGGTGAGCACGTCGGTCTGGCGCACCAGCGGCGACGCGACCGCGGCGGTCGCGGCGGCGAACGCCGTCACGCCGGGCACGACCTCGGTCGGGAAGCGCGGCGGCGAGCCGGTCGTGCATGTACATGAACGAGCCGTAGAAGAGCGGGTCCCCCTCGGCCAGCAGTACGACGGTCCGGCCGGCCTCGAGGTGGGCGGCGAGCCGCGCGGCCGACTCCTCGTAGAACTCGGCCATCGCGCCGGCGTACCCACCCGGGTGGTCGGTGTCGCCCGTCGTCACCGGGTAGCGCAGCTCCTCCTCGATCGCGCCGGCGGGGATCAGCGTCGGCGGCGATGCGACGCGCGTTGGACTGCTTGCCCACGCCGGCGTGGTAGGCGATCACGTCGGCCGACGCGATCAGCCGGGCGGCCTTGAGGGTGATCAGCTCGGGGTCGCCGGGGCCGAGGCCGACGCCGTAGAAGCGGCCGGTCACTCCTCCTCCTGGGCCAGCGCGTTGACGGCCGAGGAGGTCATCGCGGACCCGCCGCGGCGACCGCGCACGGTCACGAACGGGATGTCGATGCCGTGGTCGTCGGCGAGCGAGACCAGCGCGTCCTTCGACTCGGCGGCGCCGATGAAGCCGACCGGGCAGCCGATGATCGCGGCCGGCCGCGGGCGCGCCGGCGATCAGCATCTCCATCAGGTGGAACAGCGCGGTCGGGGCGTTGCCGATGGCCACGACGGCGCCCGTCGAGGTGCGGCTCCCAGAGCGAGACCGCGGCCGCGCGTGCGCGTCGTACCCCACGACTTCGCCAGCTCCGGCACCCGCTCGTCGCGCAGGAAGCAGCGCACCTCGTTGTCGGCGGGCAGCCGGCCGGCGGTGATGCCCATGGCCACCATGTGGGCGTCGCAGAGGATGTCGGCGCCCGGCATCAGCGCCGTGCGCGCGGCGCCGACGAGCGCGGGGTGGAAGACGAGGTCGGGCACCAGGTCGACCTGGCCGGTGCCGTGGACCATCCGCACGGCGACCTTCTCGGCGTCGGCCGGCACCCGGTCGAGCGTCGGCCTCGCGCCGGATGGTCGCGAACGACTCGACGTAGATGCTCGGGTCCGTCGGCGATGTAGTCGTAGCGCCGCGGCGGCGGCTCGAGCGCTGCGTCATGCGCGCTCCTCCGTCCGGCACGAGCGACGCCGCGCCACGGCGTCACCACCAGCTCGTCGTGCACGGCGAGCAGCGACGCGAGCTCGGGGTCGAGGACGCCGTCGGGGCACCTCGACGTGCGTCGCCGCCGGGACCGGCCCGTAGGCAGCGGCAGCGAGCGCACCGTCGGTCCGCGGGTCGGGCGTCGACCGGCGCGGACCAGCGGCGTCGGCCAGCTCGTCGACGTGCCAGGGCGCGTCCGGCCCGTCGCCGCGTACGGCGAGGAACCGGCGCGGCGAGCTCGACCAGCTGCGGCGGCGGCCTCGTCGAGGGGTACGACCGGCCCCCAGCCGGCGCCGACCCGCAGCTGCGCCTGCGACTCGTCGAGCACGACCAGCCCGAGGTCGCAGCGTCCGGCCGACCAGGTCGCCGCGACCGTCGTCGAGCACGAACAGGAACCGGCCGGGCAGCGCCGGCGAGCGCGGGGTCGGCGCACAGCAGCCGGTCGAGCTCGTCGGCGACCGGGCGCAGGTCGGTCGCGGCCGCCGGCGAGCCCGGTCAGCGGCGAGACCATCACGTTGCGGACCAGCTCGTGGGTGCGCGACGGCAGCAGCCCGGTGGCCTCGATCGCGTCGACCGACCTCGGCCGGCAGGACGTCGTCGACGACCGGCATGGCGCGCAGCTGCAGGTTGGCCCGCCCGGTGAGGTGGACGTCGCCGTCGCCGTACTGCTGCGCGACCTCGCTCAAGCGCCCGCAGCGAGCGCACCGGCGAGGCGGCCGCCGATCAGCCGCAGCCGCACCAGCCCGCCGTCGTCGGCCGGCCACGGCCGGAACACGCCGGGGCAGCGGTCGCCGGCGGGAGCGCTGCGTGCGGACTGTCGACGCTGGCACGGAGGACCTCGATGGTCAGGGGCTCGTGCGCGAAGCCCGTGGTCGGCCTGGCGGCTGTTGCCACCAGGGCCAGCAGGTCTTCGGACTCGGGATCAACCGGCAGCGGAGCGCCTTCCCGGATCCGGAGATCCAGTGGTTGCCGGTCTCCCGGCGTTGCCCTGCCCGTCATCCATACCGCTGCGCGTCAGTCCCGGATTCTCACCGGGTTCCCTGACCCACACGTCGTCGTGGAGGTCGACTGGCCGTCCGCAGGCTACCAAGCCGTGGAGTCGATGCGAAGACCGCGCTGGGCCAGCTGTGCGTCACCCCCGTAGGACCCGCAGCGCCGCGAATCAGATCTGCTCGTTCGGACACCACCAGGTCGTCCGGCCACCGATCGTGGCCCGGCGCATCTCCGCGCCGCACCGAGGACAGTGGCCACCGGTCTTGCGGTGCTCGATCACCTCGCCGGTGTGCACACCCCCGAGACGGATGGCCCGTCGGATCGACCGCCGCAGCTGGCGTCGCAGCTCGTCGAGCTCCTCGGCCGAGAGGTCCTTGGCCGGGCGTCTCGGACTGAGTCGGCTCTGCCACAGCGCCTCGTCGGCCAGCAGGTTGCCGACCCCGGCGAGGGTGGTCTGGTCGAGCAGCCGGGCCTTGAGCGGCGCCGTACCTCGGCCCACGCGTTCGCGGAAGTCGGCCCGCCCGATCTCGCCGGCGTCGGGACCCAGTGCGTCGAGGTCGGGGTCCAGCCGGACCCGCCCCAGGCGGCGCTTGTCGACCAGGTGGAGGGTTGCTCCGTCGGCGAAGGTGAGGCTGAACCGCGACCACCTGGTCGGGTCGGGCAGCGACGAGGCGCCGCGCGTGCCCTGGTAGTCGCCGCCCTCGTCGCTCACGGTGCCGTCGCGATCGACCACGACGATCTGGCCGCTCATGCCGAGGTGGAGGCCGAGCACGGCGCCCGAGCCTCGGCGGGAGCGGCGTCCGGTCGTCTCGCACCACAGCGACTTGCCGCGGCGATGCACGCCGTTCAGCCGACGGTCGAGCAGCGCCTCGCGGATCTCACCGGGAGCGTGGGGTCGGCAGACGTAGGTGTCGGTGTCGTCGACGTCGACGATGCGGCGGTCGAGCCCGGACCGTTCGATGACCCGGCGAGCCGACTCGACCTCGGGCAGCTCTGGCACGCATCCACAGTGCCCCGGCCCAGTGTCGGCATGCCTGGCTCTTCGCCCGTTCAGGGTGAGGCAGCGCTGGAGGGCCGAGCGCACGATGGTCGACGACCGTGAGGAGGCCATCGTGATCAAGGTCATCGAGAACATGCCGGCCGGGACCATCGGCCTGGAGGCGAGCGGGAAGGTCACCGAGGAGGACTACCGCGACGTGCTGGTGCCCACGATCAACGCCGCGACGGAACAGGGCAAGGTGCGGCTGCTGTACGTGTTCCACGAGCACTCCGGGTACTCCGGCGGTGCCGTCTGGGCGGACACGAAGCTGTGGTTCCAGCACCTCAAGGGCTGGGAGCGCGTCGCTGTGGTCTCCGATGCCGACTGGCTGGAGAACGCGGTCAAGGCCTTCGGCTGGATGATGCCCGGCGAGATCAAGGTGTTCGACGACGACGAGGTCAGGGACGCGAAGGCGTGGCTCGTCGGGATCGACGATGACTGAGTCGGCCGGCCCCGGGTGCAGGTCGATGCCGGTCGGCTCTGGGGCGGAGGCGTGGCCACCGGATGCGTGGCCGCCCTCGTGGCCGTCGTCGGTGTCCTGATCTGCGACATCCTCGACGTACGCCTCGTTCGCCCGGCGCTGCTGCTCGACGTCGTCGACAGGTTCGCGGGCGACTACGCCCTCACCGCGTTCGTGCTGGCCCTGGTCGCGACGGGGTTGCCCATGTGACGGCGTTGGTGACGCCCCGGCCCCGGATGTTCTTCTCCTGGATCATCGGGCTGGCCACCGTCGCGGGCGTCGCGGCGCCGTTCGCGGTCGGCGACGTGGTCGAGAGCCAGGTGGCCACTGCGTGCATCAACCTGGCGCTCGGGATCTGCGTGCTGTCCCTGCTCGGCGGAGTGATGGCGCGCACCATCGTCGTGCCGCGCTGACTCCGACATGCAGAAACCCGCTGGTCCCGTACGTGGACCAGCGGGTTTCGCAGGTGGTGGGCAGGGGCGGGGTCGAACCGCCGACCTTCCACTTTTCAGGCGGACGCTCGTACCAACTGAGCTACCTGCCCTCACCGTTCTCCGGGTTCGCATGGGGTCGATCCGGAGACGCTGCGGAACTCTACCGGATCGGTTTCGAGGCGCGAAAACGAGCAGGGCCGTCATCCGCCGACCAATGACGATGGCCGCCCGGCGACGACACTGTGGGGTGGGAGGCCGGGCAGCCATCACTAGAAGCATTGCCCGCCAGGGCGGTCCGAAACTGTTGCCTGGCTCACATCGACGGGCTCACGGCCGGTCGGTGCGCTCGCGCAGCCAGCTCAGGGTGCCGGGCTCGAGGTGGCGCAGCTTCGGGGTCGCCGCGAGGGGTGCGACGAAGAGCTGTGCGTCCTCGGACAGGGCCCACTTGAGCTCGTGGAAGACGCGCGAGAGCGTGTCGTCGCTCTCGACGAGCAGCAGTCCGGGAGCCGCGACGCGGAGCTCGACCCAGGGTCCGGGGAGGTGCGCCTCGGGGAGCTCGGAGACCCAGGCGACGTACACCGTCATCCGCGGCGTCCGGTGAGGCGACGGACCCGCGAGTGGGCGAGCGCGGCGCGGGCGGCGTTCATGCCGGCGGCGCCGTGGACACCGCCGCCGGGGTGGGCGGAGGCGGAGCCGAGGTAGAGGCCGGGTACGCCGGTCTCGGCCCGCCCCAGCCCGGGCACGGGACGGAACACCAGCTCCTGGTGCAGCTGCGCGGTGCCTCCGTTGATGGCTCCGCCGACCAGGCTGGCGTTGCGGCTCTCCAGCTCACGCGGTCCGAGGATGCGTCGCTCGATGACCTTCGAGCCGAAGCCGGGAGCGAGGCGCTCGAAGCGGGCCTGCATCCGGTCGGCGAACCGTTCGAGGTCGTCGTGGTCCCAGACGCCGCGGATCCCTTCGTCGCCCGCGTCGCCCTGCGACTGCTGCGGCACGTGGGTGTAGGCCCACATCGACTCGGTGCCCGCGGGCGAGCGCGTCGGGTCGGTGGTGGTCATCTGGCCGGCCAGCATGAACGGACGGGCGGGGACGAGCCCGGCGGCGACCTGGCCGAGCGACTCCGAGATGTCGGCGACGCTGTCGGCGATGTGCAGGGTGCCGGGCGCCTTCGCGGGGGCCGACTGCCACGGCACCGGTCCGTCGAGGGCCCAGTCGACCTTGATCGTCGACGGGTCGAGCTGGAAGGAGCGCATGCCGCGGCGGACGCGGTCGGGTACGTCGGAGGCGTGCAGCAGCTCGCCGTACAGCATCGGCGCGACGACCGAGGCGACCACGGCTCGCGCGGCGGTGAACGTGCCCTGCCGCGCTGTGCACGGTGCGCGCGCGGCCGTTGGTCAGGCCGATGTGGTCGACGGGCGCGGAGCAGCGGATCTCGCCACCCAGCGAGGTGAACCGGCGCGCCAGGGCCTGGGTGAGGTTGCCGGCGCCGCCCTCCGGGACCGGGAAGCCGACCGTCTGGCCGAGCATGCTCATCAGCAGGCCCATCAGCCCCGACCCCGGGGCGTCCAGCGGGATGTCGGCGTGGCCGGCGTTGCCGGCGAGCAGGATGCGCGGCGCCTCGCCGCCGAAGCGGTGGCGGCCGAGGTCGGCCGCGGGCGTCAGCAGGTCGCGGACGAGCTGGAGACCGCCGGCCCGGGGCAGCCGGACCAGCCCGCCGAGGGCCGCCTTCACGGGCGGGAACGGCGTCAGCAGGCCGCCGATCAGCGAGCGGCCGATCCGGTCCCACTGCGCGCACAGCTCCATCCAGGCGCCGCCGTCGCCCGGGTGCAGGTCGTCGAGCCACGACGCGGTCACGTCGCGGTTGCGGTCGAGCAACGCCCACGACCCGTCGGGGAGGGGGTGGCCGAGCACGGCCGGCGCGTGCCGCCAGGTCAGCCCGTGCTCCTCGAGGCCGAAGGACCGGATCGTCGGCGAGGCGGCCGCCAGCGGGTAGAAGGCGCTGAAGGTGTCGTGCACGAAGTCCGGGTGCACGTCGTTGGCGCTGCGGACGGCTCCGCCGACCTCGGGCTGGCCCTCGAGCACGAGGACCGACCAGCCCGCGTCGACGAGGTGGTTGGCGGCGACCAGGCCGTTGGGGCCGGAGCCGATGACGATGGCGTCGTACGACGTCATGGTCGTCGTTCGGCCAGGAAGGCGAGGCGGCGCAGGCTCTCGGTGTTGCGCCACGTGATCCCGGGCGCCGCGGAGGGGCTTGGGCACCAGCTTGCCCGGGCCGGTGGCCGCGTCCTCGCTCATCACGACGCGGGTGCCGGCACCCTGCGCGCTGAGCTCCAGCGCGACGTCGGCCTCGCCGAGCAGCGGCCACGCCTTGGCGCGCAGCCCGAGCCGGCTGCAGCGGCTCGCTCGCCGTGACCTCGGTGTCGTCGTCGATCACGCGCCGGCCAGACGCCGACCGAGTGGTGGATCCGCGACGCCGATCGCGGGCCAGTCCTCGTCGACCTCTCGCATGCGGGTCGCGCCGACCACCCACAGCGGGTAGAGCCAGCCGTCGGCCAGCACGTCCCAGACGCGTTGCGGGGTGGTGTTGATGACGCGCTCGACGGTGGTCATGGGCGTGCCGTACCCGAGGGCACCCGGCGCACACACGCGGCCGTCCCCGAAGACAGGACCAGCCCCGGCCGAATGACCGGAGCTGGTGTGGGTGGCGACCCCGACGGGACTCGAACCCGCGGCCTCCGCCGTGACAGGGCGGCGCGCTAACCAACTGCGCTACGGGGCCTGGATTGTGCTGCTTCTGCTGCGGTTTCGCTCTGGAAGCGAAGCCACGGAATGCTAACCCATAGGGGGGTCCGCTTCCGAATCGAGACCCGATCGAGTGGGCTCCGCACCCCCAACGGGATTCGAACCCGTGCTACCGCCGTGAAAGGGCGGGGTCCTGGGCCGCTAGACGATGGGGGCCCGCCGTGCTCGGCGGGCCGAGCGCGACTCGGGAAAGTGTAGGGGACCGTCTGGTCAGGCGTATCCGAGGTCGTGCAGCTCGTCGTCGTCGATGCCGAAGTGGTGGGCGATCTCGTGCACGACGGTGATCCGCACCTCCTCGACCAGCTCCTCGGGCGACTCGCACATCCGCAGCAGCGGCCCGCGGTAGACGAAGATCCGGTCCGGCGGGATGAAGGTGTAGGTGCTGTCGCGCTCGGTGAGCGGCACTCCGTCGTACAGGCCGAGCAGGTCAGGGTCGTCGGCGGGCGGCTCCGGCTCGACGAGTACGACGCAGTTGTCGATCAGGTCCGCCAGCTCGGGCGGGATCCCGTCGAGCGCCTCGGAGACCAGCTCGTCGAACTCCTCCTCGCCGATGTCCACCGGGTCACCCCGCTCGGCGGTGAGAGCCGGGCCGGGAGCCGTTCGTAGCCGCGCAGGATGCGCGTCGGCCGCCGGGTCGCGCCCGGCTCGAGGCGGAGGTCCGGGAAGCGCTCGAGCAGCGTCCGGAGCCCGATCTCGCCCTCCATCCGGGCGAGCGCGGCACCGAGGCAGTAGTGGCGCCCGGCGGAGAAGGAGACGTGGTCGCGGGCGTTCTCGCGGGCCGACGTCGAACCTGGTCGGGTCCTCGAAGACGTCGGGGTCGCGGTTGGCGCCGGCCAGCAGCGTGGTGACCACCTCGCCGCGCTGGACCGGTACCCCGGCGACGACGGTGTCGGCGCGACAGAGGCGACCGGTGAGCAGCACCGGCGGGTCCACGCGCAGGATCTCGTCGACGGCGTTGGGCCAGAGCGTCGGGCTCCTCCCGCAGCCGCTCGAGCTGGTCGGGGTGCTGCTTGAGCAGGGCGATGCCGTTGCCGAGCAGGTTCACGGTGGTCTCGAAGCCGGCCGCGAGCACCAGCCCGGCCGTGGCCTTGAGCTCGGCGTCGTCGAGCCCGACGCCCTCCTCCTGCACCCGCACCAGCTGGCTCATCAGGTCGTCGCCCGACTCGCGCCGGAGGTGCTGCGAGGTGCGCGTCGAGCCACGACTCGAACTCCCGCAGCCCGCGCTCCACCCGGCGGAACTGGCCGAACCCCAGCCCCAGGTCGAGGCTCGGCGCCGCGGCGTTGCCGAACTCCAGCACCCGGCCGCGGTCCTCGGGAGGTACGCCGAGGATCTCCGCGATCACGGTCACCGGCAGCTGGCGCAGTACGCCGAGACGAGGTCGACGGGACTGGTCGGGTCGAGCGAGTCGAGCAGCTCGTCGGCGATCTGCTGCGTGCGCGACGCGCAGGTTCTCCACCGCCCGGGCCGTGAAGACCCGCGTGACCAGCTTGCGGTAGCGGGTGTGGTCGGGCGGCTCGCTGACCAGCAGCGACGGGGGCACCAGCGGACCGAGCTGGCCGGGCTCCTCGGCCCACACGGCCATCCGGCCCAGGACGCCGTCGCCGGGCTCGAAGATCCCGGTGCGGAAGTCGGGGCTGGTCAGCACCTCCTTGACGACCGGCAACGTGGCGGTCATCAGGGCGAACTTGGAGCGGTGCAGCGGCCCGCTGGCCCGGATCTCGTCGGCGAGGGCCTGCAGTCCGTCGGCGTCGTTGGCGACCCCGCCGGTGATCAACCGCCCCTGCACGTCGCCGCGTCGCGCCGCCACCCGCATCAGCACGCTGGGCAGCCCGTGCCCGAGCGCCCAGCGGACGGGGGGCCGCACCGGGTCGAGCAACGTCATGCCGGCTCCTGCTCCTCGGAGGTGTCGTCGCCCCGAGTCTGCCGGACGGGCGGTCAGGCGGCGTGCCGGAGGCGGCGTCTCACGAACATGCGAATGTGGCGGGTGAGCCGGAAATCCGGCTCACCCGCCACAGGTGCGACATTCGCATGTGCGCCGGCGATCCCCCCGCGACCGCCCAGGTCCGAGAGGACTCAGGCCGCGACCGGGCGCTCCTCGCGCTTGGGCAGCGGGGTGGGGGTCGCGTTGGTGCCCATGAAGTTGTTGGGCAGCGACAGGCGGATCACCTTGTGCCAGGCCGAGAAGACCTGCTTGGGCAGCGAGCCGGTCGTGTACTCGAGGCCGTAGCGCTCGAACACGTCCTTCACCTTGGGCGCGATCTCCTTGTAGCGGTTGCTCGGGAGGTCGGGGAACAGGTGGTGCTCGATCTGGAACGACAGGTTGCCGGTCATCATGTGCATCGCGTTGGAGCCGGAGATGTTGGCCGAGCCGAGCATCTGGCGCACGTACCACTCGCCCTTGGTCTCGCCCGCGATCGAGTGCTTCTCGAAGGTCTGCACGCCCTCGGGGAAGTGGCCGCACATGATCACCGAGTGGGTCCACAGGTTGCGGATCAGGTTGGCGGTGAAGTTGGCCGTGATCGTGTGGAAGAACGACGGGCCCGACAGGATCGGGTGCACGACGTAGTCCTTCTTGAACTGGTTGCGGATCTTGCGCATCGTCACCTTGGCGCGTGCCTTGAACTCGGGCGACTTGATCGTCTTGCGCTTGATGTTCTTGCCGATCTCCAGGTCGTACGCCGCGATGCCGTACTCGAAGAAGCAGGCGTTGATGAAGTTCCACAGCGGCTGGGCCAGGTAGATCGGGTGCCAGCGCTGGTCCTCGTCGACGCGCATGATGCCGTAGCCGAGGTCGTTGTCCTTGCCGACGACGTTGGTGAAGTTGTGGTGCAGCTCGTTGTGCGAGTGCTTCCACTGCTCCGACGGGGAGGCGTTGTCCCACTCCCACGTGGTCGAGTGGATCTTCGGGTCACGCATCCAGTCCCACTGGCCGTGCATGACGTTGTGGCCGATCTCCATGTTCTCGAGGATCTTGGCGATCGAGAGGCCCGCCGTACCGACGAACCAGGCCGGCGGGAACAGCGAGAACAGCAGCACGCCGCGCGAGCCGAGCTCGAGCTTGCGCTGGGTGTCGATGACCTTGCGGATGTACGCCGCGTCGCTCGCGCCGCGCTTCTCGATGAACTCGGCGCGGATCGCGTCGAGCTCGCGGCCGATCTCCTCGACGTCCTCGGGGGACAGGTGGTCGATCGGGCTGGTGGGCTTCTTCTGCAGGACAGTCATGGTGATCTCCTCTGGTTGTCAGTGGTCGATCTGGCAGCTGCCGGCGGCAGCGTTGATGCAGGTCTGGATGCGGACGCCGTCACCCTCGACGGCGGTGGTGATCTCGCCCGTGCGCAGGTCGCGCACGGACCCCTCGCGCATCGGCAGGACGCAGCCGTAGCAGATGCCCATGCGGCACCCGCTCGGCATGAGTACGCCGGCCTCCTCGGCCTGCTCGAGGATCGGCCGGTCGCCGGTCGCCTCGAGCTCGGTGCCGTTCTTCAGGAAGCTGACGGTGCCGCCCTCGCTGACGACCAGGTTGGCGACGCGGAACTGCTCGGTGAGCAGCTTGAGCCCGTGGGCCTCGTGGTGGGTCGAGAGGGCGTCGAGCAGGCCGGCCGGCCCGCAGGCGAAGGTGGTGCGCTCGTGCAGGTCGGGCACCAGGGTGGCGAGGTCGTTGACGTCGAGCACGCCGTGCTCGTCGTCGTACCTCGCGACGAGGTTGATCATCCCGGCCTCGTCGAGCGAGCGCAGGTTGTCGATGAAGATCGAGTGCGGCTCGCTCGGCGCGACGTGCACGACGGTGATGTCGAAGTTCGCGCTGCGCTCGAGGTGCACCGCGCCGCTGTCGGCGACGGGGAACAGGTTGCGCAGCATCCCGATGACCGGGGTGATGCCGGAGCCGGCGGTGACGAACAGGAACTTGCCGCCGTCGGGCGGCAGCACGAACTCGCCGGCGGCCTGCTCGAGGTGCACCAGGGTGCCGGGGCGGCAGTCGCGGACGATGTGGTTGCTGACCTTGCCCTCGGGCACGGCCTTGACGGTGATGGAGATGTAGCCGTCGTCGCGCGGACCGTGGGTCAGCGAGTAGGCACGCCAGAGGCGGACGCCGTCGACGTCGATGCCGACCCGGACGTACTGGCCGGGGATGTGACCCGCCCAGTCGGCGCCGGGCTTGATCACCAGGGTGGCGGCGTCCTCGGTCTCGGGCGTGACCGAGACGATCCGGCCGCGCAGGTCGGCGCCGCGGCGCAGGGGGTTGAAGACGTCGAGGTAGTCGGCGGGCACCAGCGGGGTGGCGGCCAGCTCGGCCAGGCGACGGGCTCCGTCGCGGACCGACCGGCCGAGGGCGAGCGGACCCCAGGCGTCGCCTGCGGGGTAGGTCGTCGTGGCCATGTATCCAGAGTGGTGTGAAAACCGGCTAAAGTCATGACCGGAGCGCGTGAATCAACCCTGCTACATTGTTCGCAGAGGACAAAAAATGGTCGATGAAGTGACGCCCACCACGCTCCTGCTCCGTCGCGACACTGTCACGGAGCTGCAACGCATCCTGCCCGAGGTCGCCGAGCGCACCGTCGCGGCCATCATCGACGACGTCCCGAGCTACTCCGACGCGCTCACCGGAGCGATGGGCGAGACCATCCGGGTCGCCGTCGAGACCGCCCTCGGCGGCTTCGTCCAGCTGGCCGGCCGGTCCCAGGGCGAGCGCGTCCAGCAGCCGCCGGCCGTCGCGGTCGACGGCGCCTACCAGCTCGGTCGCGGCGAGGCGCGGAGCGGCCGGACGGTCGATGCGCTGCTCTCGGCGTACCGCATCGGCGCGCGGGTCTCCTGGCGCGAGCTGTCCTCGGCAGCGGTGCGCACCGGGGTGGATGCCGGCACGCTGGTGCTGTTCGCGGAGCTGGTCTTCGCCTACATCGAGCAGCTCTCGGCCGCGAGCCTCGCCGGGCACAACGACGAGCTCGAGACCACGGGCCGGGTCCGCCAGCGGCTGCTCGAGCGCCTCGCCCAGCACCTCGTCGACGGCTCGCCGCCCGAGGCCGTCGAGGCGGCGGTCGCGCGCGCGGACTGGACGCCGCCCGCGCACCCTCACCGCCGTGGTCGTCCCGTCGTCGCAGGTCCGCGGTGTGCTCGCCGCGGTGTCGGGCGAGACGCTCCAGGCGCCGGAGACCTCGCTGTTCGAGGAGGGCGAGGGGATGGCGCTGCTCCTCGTCCCGAACGTGCACGGCCGCTCCCGACGGTCGTTGCTCCGGACGCTCGAGGGGCGTGGCGCCGTGGCCGGACCGGCCCGGCCGTGGGCGCAGGTGGGCGAGTCCTACGAGCGGGCCCAGCGCGTACGCCGGCTCGGGCTCGGCACCGACAGCGAGGAGCACCTCATCGAGCTGGTGCTGAGCGCCGACCCGAGCGCGTACGCCGACCTGCGCGCCCGGGTCCTCGCCCCGCTCGACAAGCTGCGCGACTCCAGCGCCGAGAAGCTGACCGAGACCCTGCGCTCCTGGCTGCTCCACCACGGCCGCCGCGACGCCGTCGCCGCCGAGCTGTTCGTGCACCCCCAGACCGTCCGCTACCGCATGGGCCAGCTCCGCGAGGTCTTCGGCGACCGCCTCGAGGACCCCCGCGGCATCCTCGAGCTCACCATCGCGCTGGGGCTGGTCGACCGAAGACCGGATAGTCCCGAACGAATCGGACCGCTCGAAGACGCCGCGTGTGACGGGTCCGTTCGTACGGGACTATCCGGGTTCAGAGCTCCGAGTGGACCAGCCGGCCGTTGACCCAGGTCGCGCTGACGGGCATCGCGCGCAGGGCGGCGGCCTGCTCGGCGGAGGAGCCGGGGGTCAGCGGGTCGGCGTCGAGCAGGGCGAGGTCGGCGGGGTGGCCCGGGGCGACCGTGCCGCGGCCGTCGGTGCTGGCGCCGAGTGCCTCGGCGACGGTGAGCGACTGCTCGGGGTGCCAGGGCTCGCGCTCGTCGGCGCTGCGGTGTACGGCGGCCGCGATGGCCAGCCAGGGGTCGAGCGGCGACACCGGGGCGTCGCTGCCCAGCGCCAGCTCGACGCCGTCGTCCTGCAGCCAGCGCAGCGCGAAGCACCGGTCGGTGCGGTCGGGCCAGAAGCTCTCGGTGAGGTCGCGGTCGTCGAGCAGGTGGGCGGGCTGCACGCTGGCGCGTACGCCGAGCCGCGCCATCGTGCGCGAGTCCTCGCGGCCGATCAGCTGGGCGTGCTCGATCGAGCCGCGCGCACCGGTCGTCTCGAACTCCTTGAGCGCCTGCTCGACAGCGGCGTCGCCGATGGCGTGGATGGCCACCTCGAGCCGGTGCCGGTTGGCGGCGTGCATCACGTTGCGCAGGCCCTCGCTGGTGATGTTCGGCGCGCCGGTGCCGCCACCGCGTGCGTACTCCGAGCAGCACCACGCCGTACGCGTGTTCAGCGACCCGTCCGAGATGATCTTCAGCGGCCCCATGGTGACCAGCGGGCTGCAGCCGGGCATCGGTCGCCCGGTCGGCACGCCGGCGGCGAGGAAGTCGTCGAGCGTGTCGACGTACGCCCCGACGCGCACGCGCAGCAGCTCGGCGCCGGCCGCCTCGCGCTCGGGCCAGTCGCGGACCCCTTGGTCGAACTCGAGGTCGACGAGGCCCGTCACGCCCTTCGCCGCGGCCTGCTGCATGGTGTGCAGGTAGGCGTCCGGCGAGGTGCCGTCGGCGCCGACCACCTCGGCCAGCCGCGGGTAGACCTTGAACCACTCGGTCTCGCTGACCACGCTCGTCGCGTTCCGGCAGTCGCAGGCCGCGCAGGGCCACCGTGTTGATCCAGGCGTGGTGCCCGTCGCCGCTGATCAGCACCACCGGTCGTACGCCGGTGACCTCGTCGAGCTCCCGAACGGTCGGCTGGCGGTCCCACGACGCCGAGCGGTGGCCCCAGCCGACGACAGGGACGTCAGGCCCCTCGGCGAGGCGGTGCGCGACCCGGCCCAGCGCCTCCTCGATCGAGCGGGTGCCGGTGAGGTCCAGCCGGGCCGAGGCGAGCGTCCACTGCCCGAGGTGCACGTGCTGGTCCCACAGGCCGGGGACCAGCCAGCGGCCGTCCGCGTGGTGCTCGTCCACCCCGGCAGGGCGCTCCAGCGCCAGGCCCACCTCGGCCACCTGTCCGTCGGCGACCCGCACGTCCACCGGCCCGGGTGGCGCGGTGTCTCCGCGCAGCGGCACCAGCCGCACGTCGCGGAGCACGAAATCGGACATGGGCCCACGCTAGGGGAGGGCCGCCGGCGAGCAGGTGCCCGAGGGTCGCCATCGCCAGGCAGCCCGCCACCGACACCACGACGTAGGCGGCTCCCAGACGGGGGCCGCTGCGCACCGACTGCACCGCGAAGGCCGAGTACGTCGTGAGCCCGCCGCAGAACCCGGTGCCGAGCAGCGCGAGCCAGTGGCCGTGCACCGCGGCCCCCACGAGCACCCCGAGCACGAAGGAGCCGACGAGGTTCACGGCGAGGGTGCCCCAGTGCACGCGCCGGTCCAGCCATCCGCCGACGAGGTAGCGCAGCGGCGCACCGATGGCCGCGCCCAGGGCGACGAGCAGGGCGCTCACTCGTCCCACCCCTCGTCCTCGGCCCGGGCCCGTTCGGCGAGGGTGGTCAGTCGGTCGACGGCGAGCACGGCGACCAGTGCGGCGGCGAGCCGTCCCGAGGCAGTACGCCGCGGCGAGGGCGAGGTGGTGACCGTCGAGCAGCGCGAAGGTCTCGACCGACGCGGTCGACATCGTGGTGAAGCCGCCGAGCACGCCCGTCCCGAGCAGCAGCCCGACCCAGGCGTGCCGTCGCGCCGGCGGGAGCAGCGGCACGGCGGCGAGCAGCGCCGACCCGACGACGTTGATGGCGAAGGTGACCCACGGGAAGTGTCCGGCCGAGACGGGTGACGCGGACTCCATCGCCCAGCGGGCGACCGCACCGATCGCGCCGCCGGCGCTCACGACGAGGGCGCCGAGACCGGGGTGGAGCGGGTGGGCGGACGTGGTCGCACGCGTCATGCAGGCGGCATCGAGGTCGGACCGTCCCAGCGGACCGGCGCCTCGCCGTTGCCCTGGCGCTCGAACTCGGTGAAGTACCAGTCCTGCAGCTCGACGAGCACCTCCGGCGGCCGGAGCGCGAGGAGGTGCTCGCTCGAGAACGCGCGGTAGACCTCGTTGAGCAGGTCGCGGATCCGCGCCATGGTCGCGGGCGTGCTGACCGGCACCCGGTACTCGAGGTCGATGCTCTTCTCGCCGCGCGCGATGGCCTGGTCGAGACGCGAGATGCCCGCGCTCGAGCGGCGCTCGCGGTCGGCCTGCACGAAGATGTCGGTGACCTTGGTGGCGAGCGGGTAGTCGTCGGGAGCGGTCATGGCGAGCAGGCGCAGCTCGCGGCGTACCTCGAAGTGGAAGCGGCGCAGCTCGCCGAACAGCGCGGCCGGCACGCCCAGCAGCTGCACGCGGCATCCGGTCGCCCTCGATGATCTCGGGTCCGTCGGCGAGGTCGGGGTCGAAGGCGAAGATCTCGCCCTCGAGGTGGTCCTCGAAGCGCGCGTCGCCGCTGGGCTCGAACCACACCGACTTGCTGCGTCCGTCGTGGGCCAGGTCGGAGCCCCAGCGGCTCGACATCATCGCGACCAGGTCGAGCCCGCGCCCGAAGGTGGTCAGGTTGACGTCGTCCACCTCCTCGGGCTCGGGGGCGGTCGGGGCGCGCTGCGGCGGCACCGGTGAGGAGTCGACCACCTCGATGCGGGGGTGGTCGACGGTGCCCCGCACCCGGACCGACAGGGGAGGCTGGGAGTGGATCAACGCGTTGGTGACCAGCTCCGAGACCCCGAGCTGGGCCGCGTCGACGAGGTCGTCGCGACCGATCTCGGAGAGGATCTTGGACACCCAGGAACGCGCGAGCTTCACCGAAGGAGGACTCGCGGGGAGCACGAGCGAGCGCTTGTTCAGAGGCACCGTCCTCGCTCCTGTGAACGGAATCGGGCAACCGGGGTGGGGGCGACACTCCCGCTTTCAGCAAAAGATTAGGGGAATGGGCCCGGTTCGGCACTCATGTGCGATCAATTTCAATCGACCAGTTTCAACAGGGCATTTTCGACGACTTCCGCCATCGACGGATGGATCCAGTACTGATTTCGTGCCATTCGGGCGATTGGTGTGCCGAGACTCATGCGCCTGCACGAGCGGCTGGAGCAGCAGGCTGGCCTGGGGACCGATGACGTGCGCGCCCAGCAGCTGCTGCCCGTCGGGGGTGGCGAGGAGCTTCACGTACTGCTCGCCCGGGCGGGCTCTCCATCGCCCAGCCGTAGGCGATCGTCGGCGTAGTCGTGGACGACCGAGCGGTGCTCGACGCCCTGCTCGCGGGCCGCCTGGCTGGTCAGCCCGACGCCGGCGATCTGCGGCGAGGTGAACACCGCGCTCGGCACGAACCGGTGGTCGCTGGCCATCAGGTCGTCGGGGTGCAGCAGGTTGTGGCGTACGACGTCGGCCTCGTGGTTGGCCACGTGCTTGAGCTCGTACTCGCTGCTCACGTCGCCCAGCGCCCACACGCCCTCGGCGGTCGTGCGCTGGAACTCGTCGACCACGACCCGGCCGTCCCCGACCTCGATCGAGGTGTTCTCCAGGCCGAGCCGGTCGGCGTTCGGGACCCGGCCGGTCGCCATCAGGAGTACGTCGGTCTCGTGCTCGGTCCCGTCGGAGAGCGACACGACCGTCACGTCGTCGCGGCGGCGGACCTTCTGGGCCACGGTGTCCAGGCGCACCTCCCACTGGCGGCCGGCGAGCTCGGTGAAGGTGCGGGAGACCTCCTCGTCGAGGTGGCTCAGCAGGGCCGGACCGCGGTGGACCTGGGTGACCTGGGTGCCGAGCGCGGAGAACACGTGCGCGAACTCGGCCGCGACGTAGCCCCCGCCGACGATCGTCATCCGGCGGGGCAGGTCCGGCAGCCGCATCACCGTGTCGCTGGTGTGGAAGTCGACCTCGTCGAGCCCCGGGATGTCCGCGACGCTCGACCCGGCTGCCGGCGGCGATCACGATCCGGTCGGCGGTGATCTGTCCCTTGCTCCCCGTGTCGATCGGTGTGGTCGTCGACGAACGTGCAGTGCTCGTCGTACACGTCGATGTTGGGCAGACCGCGGCGGTAGTCCTCGCCGCTCTGCACGATCGGGTCGATCCGGCCGAAGATGCGGTCGCGGATCTCCGGCCAGCGGGCACCGTCGAAGGAGGTGTCCACCCCGAGCTCGGGTGCGTGCCCGGCCTGGCGGGCGAGGTCGGCGGGGTAGACGAACATCTTGGTCGGGATGCAGCCCACGTTGAGGCAGGTGCCGCCGAAGAGGTTCTCCTCGATGATCGCGATCCGATCCCAGTCCTTGAAGTCGTGCGTCACGACGGTGTTGCCCGAGCCGGTGCCGATCACCGCGAGGTCGTAGTGGGTCACGCTGCCATCGTGCCGCACGACACGTCACGGCCGCGGGTGTGACCGAGGGAACGCCCCCGGAGTGGCACCAGACGGATGCTTGCGGGAACTATGGAGGTTATGGCTGATGTGAACACAGCAAGCCCCGCCCCCCGCCACCGCGTGGTCGTGATCGGTTCCGGCTTCGGTGGTCTCTTCGGCACCAAGGCGCTCAAGCGCGCGGACGTCGACGTGACCGTGATCGCGAAGACGACCCACCACCTCTTCCAGCCGCTGCTCTACCAGGTGGCGACCGGCATCCTCTCCGAGGGCGAGATCGCCCCGGCGACCCGCGAGGTGCTGGCCAAGCAGCACAACGCCCGTGTCCTGCTCGGCGAGGTCACCGAGGTCGACCTCGAGCAGCGGACTGGTGACCCACCACGTGCTGGGTCGGCAGACCGTCACCCCCTACGACTCCCTGATCGTCGCCGCCGGCGCCGGCCAGTCCTACTTCGGCAACGACCAGTTCGCCGAGTTCGCGCCGGGCATGAAGAGCGTCGACGACGCCCTCGAGCTGCGCGGCCGCATCTTCGGCGCCTTCGAGCTCGCCGAGCTGATGGCCAGCAAGGGCGAGGACGTCGACCACCTGCTCACCTTCGTCGTCGTCGGCGCCGGCCCCACCGGTGTCGAGATGGCCGGCCAGATCGCGGAGGTCGCGAAGCACACGCTGAAGCGCGACTTCCACTCGATCAACACCAAGCACGCGCGGGTGATCCTGCTCGACGCGGCCGGTCAGGTGCTGCCGCCCTTCGGCGCGAGGCTCGGCAAGAAGACCAAGGCGGCGCTCGAGGAGCTCGGTGTCGAGGTGCAGCTCGGGGCGATGGTCACCGACGTGGACGAGCGCGGGCTCGTCGTACAGGACAAGGACGGCACGCAGCGGCGCATCGAGGCCGTCACCAAGATCTGGGCCGCCGGCGTCCAGGCCAGCCCCCTCGGCCAGCAGCTCGCCGAGCAGTCCGGCGCCTCGCTCGACCGCGCCGGCCGCATCGGCGTCAACCCCGACCTGACCCTGCCGGGCTACCCCGAGGTCTTCGTGGTCGGCGACATGATCGCGCTGAACAACCTGCCCGGTGTCGCGCAGGTCGCCATCCAGGGCGCGAAGTACGCCGCCAAGGAGATCAAGGGCCGCCTGAAGGAGAAGCCGCCGCAGAAGCCCTTCAAGTACTTCGACAAGGGCAGCATGGCCACGATCTCGCGCTTCGACGCCGTCGCCATGGTCGGCAAGCTGCGGATCAGCGGCCTGATCGCCTGGCTGATGTGGCTCGGTGTCCACCTGATCTACCTGACCGGGTTCAAGAACCAGGTCACCGCGCTGCTGCACTGGGCCGTCACGTTCCTGAGCAACGACCGCTCCCAGCGGACCGCCACCGAGCAGCAGATCTTCGCGCGGATGGCGCTGCAACGGCTGCCGCGGGGCGCGACCGAGCTGGTCAGTCCGCCGGGCGCCTTCACCGACCGTCGTGCCGAGCTCGAGGCCATCGCCGCCGAGGAGGCCCGGCTCACCGACTCCGGCGAGCGAGGCCGTGCCACGGAGCGCAGCGCCTGACCTGAGCGCGACCGCGACACGTCGGTCCCCGGGCCCCTCAATCCGGGGTGGAGCGGCTGGTGCGTCTGTGAAACTCAGCGCTCATGAGCTCCTTCCCCCGTGCGGCTCGTCTCTTCGTGGTGCTCGCTCTCGCGGGCACCACGGTCACGCTTCCCGTCGTCGCCGCGGCCACCGACGTTCCGCGCCCCAGCGGGAAGACTCCCGTCACGAAGCCCCTCCAGACGACGCCAGCCCAGGCCCTGGCCCGGACGAAGGCGCGCCTGCGCCAGGACCGAAGGTGCCCAAGCGGGCCGTGATCGTCTTCGAGAAGAACCAGCAGAACCCGTTCAACTCGCGCATCTACCTGCGGGTGTGGGCGAAGCAGAAGGCGAAGACCTGGGTGCCCGTGGAGGAGTCGAGCTGGCGCGCCGGCTCCGGTCTCGGCGGCGCGGCCGGAAGGGACTCCTGCCACCGCGACGTCGGCTGGCTGCCCAACGGGGACTACGCGTTCGTGCAGCACGACCGTCGCAACGGGCCGGCCATCAAGGGCCGCGTCTTCGAGCTCCAGACCAAGGCCTGCCACAACGGGACGGTCCGGCAGCTGCTGTTCATCCACTCCGAGCAGACGCAGCCAACACCCAGTGCCGCAACCGCAAGGGTGACGACCGGTGCCGCTGGGAGGTGCCGGCCTACAACGACTACAAGTCCAACGGCTGCATCAAGATGGCGCCCGGGACCGCTGCGCCAGCTGACGCGCCACTTCCACCGCTACTTCAAGGCCGAGCGGCGCTACCCGACGAGCGTCGTGAAGGTGCGCGTCAGGGACTGACCGGCCGGCTCACTCGAAGCGCGGTGGCTTCCGGTCGTCCTTCTCCAGCGCCTCGCGCGCCCAGCGCGGCAGGATGAAGATGCCCTCGGCGCGGACGGTGGTCTCGCCGTCGGCGTCGCGCATCTCGCCCTTGACGATGGTCTTGACTCCCTCGACCCGGTCGATCCAGGCCTCGGCGGAGGCGTCGCCGAGCGGGGTGTTCTTCTCGTAGCGCAGCGTCAGCGTCCCGGTCATCCCCGGACTGCCTCCGGAGGCCGCGGCCTCGCCGAGCACCTGGTCGAGGACGAGCGCGACCACGCCGCCGTGGACGGTGCCGGGTGGTCCCTCGTAGAGCGCGTTCAGGTGGAAGCTGGCCCAGGCGCGGCCCTCGTCGGAGCGCTGCATGTCGAGGGGTACGGCGACCGGGTTGCGCATCCCGACCACGGCATTGCCGTGTCCGCGCGACGACGCCCGACGAGGTCAGGCTCACCCCGAACGACCCGGGGATCTGCTCCTCGCGCAGGCGGGCGGTCAGCCGGTCGAGCTCCTCGCGGACCTCGGTGACCACGTCGGCCGGGACCGTCGTACGCAAGGAGGCCTCGGCGAGCTCGCGGACGCTCTGCGCCAGCCCGCCGAGGACGACGCGCTCTTCCTCGAGCTCGTCCGCGGTCATGTCCACGACGGTGTACCTGATCGGTGCCTTCACATGCGAAGGCTAGAACAGGTTGCAGTCAGCGCTGCAGGCGCGGGACGGGCGCGTGGTTGAGCCGGGCGCGCCACGCCAGCGAGGTCGCGGAGGCCAGTGCGAGGGCCACGGTGGCGCCGAGCGCGACGACCGAGGCGCTGAGCAGGTAGGCGATCAGTGCGACCCCGGCGACGCCCGCGGCGGCCCAGGCCAGGCGACCGGCCTTGCGGCTCAGGTCGGAGCGGCGGATCACCCGGGCGAAGTCGATGTCGTCGGACGGCGGCCGGACGAAGGGCGCCGCCAGGGGCGGGTGGGGCCGGCGCCGAGAGCGTGCCCGGTCTCGAGGTGGTCGATCACGCGCGGCTCGCCGGTGTGGCCCGTGTCGTCGTCGTGGTGGGGGACAGGACTGGCTCGGCACGTCGCTCGCCTCCGGCTGAGGAGAGCGGCAGCACGAACGAGCGGTCGAGCCACTCGGGAGTCTGGTAGCGGTCGGTGGCAGGAGACGGGGCTGCGTGCTGTGACCGGGCCTGCTCGCGCATGCGCCTGCGGCGGGTGCGAGCGCCGTCGCGCGTCGCCTTCCCGGCCGAGACCTGGTCCATCCGTCCTCCTGGTGCCTCACGTATGAGTCTGCACCCGCTGAGGGCGTACCCAACAGCATTGCCGCCCGAATCCTTGTCGACATAAACGAGTGATCGGTGAGCAAGGTACGGCGAATCGAGATAAATGCCTATAAAAAGGTCAGGTAAACTCGCTTCGCCGAGACTCTGTCGTCAGCGCTTGCGGGAGCGGTGCCCGCAGGTCCCGCAGCGGCAGGTGAGCAGCACCCGCAAGCCCTCGGTGACCTCCTGCAGCGAGTCGACCGGGCCACCCGGGAACGGCAGCCGGACGGTGCGGATGCCGGCGGCGCAGATCACCGCGAGCTCGAGGCCGTAGCGGTCCAGGGCCCGGGGTACGACGGCCTCGGCCTCGGGCAGTCCGTGGGCCCGGACGCAGGCCAGCAGCTCGGGGGCGTGGGCCTCGCCGAGGTGCTCGAGGGCCTGGGGCGCCTGCCGCCAGAGCGGGTCGGGCTCGGCGGCCTTGAACTCGTTCAGCGGCACGGTCACCGACGTGGTGCTGACCAGTCGTGTGGAGAGCAGGGTGAGGCGGTAGGCGCGCAGGCGCTCGTCGAGTGCCGGAGCGACTCTTCGCGGTGCCGGTCAGGTGCAGGGCCTTGTAGGGGCCCGGGCCGGCGATCGAGACGGTGACCACCGGCCACCAGGACAGCAGCCGGACCATGCTCGACCCCGGCTCGAGCTCGACCACGGGCTGGCCGTCGGCCTGGTCGGTGACCTTGACGAGGGTGACCGAGCGCGACGGCGGGGGAGGCGCTGCGCCCGATGAGGCTGCCGACCCGGGCGCGGGCGAGCGCCGTGCGCGCCTGCTGGGCCAGGCTGGGTTCGAGGGTGGGTTCGGTGCAGTGGAACCGTCCGTCATGGAGTGAGTATTAGGTAAGCCTTACCTAAATGCAACCGCTCGTGAAGCTCGAGCTCAGACCTGGAGGACCAGCCGACCGTCGGTGTCCCGGACGCCTGACGCGCCCAGGCCTCGTCGGCGCGCTGCAGGGGGCAGGTCTCGAAGGCGACGCGGATGCGGCCCTCGGCGGCGTACCGGATCACCGAGGTGAACGCCTCGAGCCGCTGCTCGGGGGTGATCGCGTTGTTGGTGTAGCCGAGCACCTCGAGCGACCGGCTGCGCAGCACGCGGAGGAGAGCTCGGCCGGTCCGACGAGGCCCCGCCGAGGTTGACCAGCCGGCCGCCCTCGCCGAGCAGTCGGGCCGCCGCGGTCGCCTCGGCGCCGAAGACCGGGTCGATGACGACGTCGACCGATCCGCCGGCGGCGTCCGAGATCGCCGCCGCGAGGGCGTCGACGTCGTCGATGGCGGGTACGACGGCGTCGGCTCCGGCTGCGACGGGCGCGTTCCTCGCTCGCGCCCGGACGGCAGACGCCGACGACCCGGCCGGCGCCGAGCACCCGGGCCGCCCCGATCGCCGACTGCCCGACCGCGCCGCCGGCACCGAGGACGACCACCGTCTCGCCGGGCTGCAGCCGGGCCCGCCAGGTCAGGCACATCCACGGCCGCGAGCGCCGAGGTCCCGAGCGCCGCGACCTCCGCGTCCTCGGGCTCGGACCCGACGGGCACGACGTCCTCGTCCGGCACCGACGCACAGCTCGGCCATGCGCCGTCGCCCGGGGCCATCCCGGCCGTGGTCGCGAACCACACCCGGGTGCCCGGCCGGGACCGACCCCGACTGCTCGACGACGCCGACGCCCTGGACGCCGGGCACGTAGGGCACCTGCGGCGCCCCGAAGTACGACGTGCCGGAGGCGCACAGCAGGTCCAGCGGCACGACGGGCACGGCGGTCACCCGGACCAGGGTGCGGCCCTCGCCGGCCTCCGGTTCGGGGTGCTCACCGACCTCCGGCGGACGGCCGGGGGTGTGCATCACGACGGCGCGCACGGCCGGCCCTCAGGTGGCGATGTCGGGGTAGGGCAGGGAGAGGTGCTCCATCGCCTTGCCGTAGGCGATCTGGTACTCCAGCGGACCGTGGTCGCGCTCGAACATCGCGATGAACAGGGTCAGCGTGAGGAACGGGTGGGCGCCCATCTCGAACAGCGTCACGTGGTCCTGCTCGCGCAGCGCCGTGCGCTCCTCGTCGGTGAAGGCCAGCCAGGTCGACCGCTCCTGGCCGACGCAGTTGAGGATCGTGTTGGCCATCTCGGCCTCCCACCACTCGACCGTGCCCGCGGGGTCCTCGCGGTAGCGCTCGACGAGCTCGGGGTCGCGGTCGACGGTGAAGAGGAACTTGTCCAGCAGGTACTTGCTCATGCCGGCACCCCTTCCGGATACCAGGTGAAGTAGGCCTCCATCGTGTGGAACAGGTCGAGGGTGTCGACGTGGTCGGCCTTCGCGCCCTCGCCGGCGACGCCCATCATCAGCATGAAGTCCATGAAGCCGTGGGTGGCGTTGCCGGGCTGGTGCAGGCTGTCGAGCGTCACCTCGGACAGGCAGCCCTCGAGGTCGCCGGTGGCGATCCACTCGACGGCCTTGCGGTCGAACTCCGGGTCGGGGCCGTGCTCGCCGAACTGGCGCGGCCCGCCGAGCTCGAGCGAGAGGTGGCCGGTGCCGATGATCGCCACCCGCTGGTCCGACGGCCAGGACTCGACCAGCTCGCGGATGGCCCGGCCGAGCTGCACGAACCGCTTCGGCTGCGGCAGCGGCGGCGCGAAGATGTTGGTGTAGATCGGCACGATCGGCAGGTCGGCCTCGGGCCGCAGCGTGATGATCGGGCAGGTGATGCTGTGGTCGATCCGCAGCTCGTTGCTGAACGCCAGGTCGAAGTCGGCGTCGAGGCCGTTGCGCAGGATGTGCGTGGCCAGGTCCTCCTCGCCTGCGAGGCGTCATCCGCGGCAGGCCGAACTCGCGTTCCTCGTTGTACCAGTTGGCGTCGAAGAACGGCGCCTTGCCGACCAGGAACTGCGGCATGTTGTCCAGCCACAGCTGGTGGAAGTGGTCGCTGCCGACCATCACCAGCACGTCGGGCCGCGCCCGGGTCAGCGTCTCCCGGAAGGTCTCGATCTTGGCGACCCACTCGTCGGCGAACGGCGGCCGGTCGGCGCCGGTCGACGTGCTCGCCCGGTAGTAGAACGGGTGGTGCGTCGAGGCGATGACGGCGCAGACCGTCGCCATCAGGCTTCTCCTTCCTCAGCGGTGTCGGTGGTCGGGTCGACGTACGTCGCGTTGCGGTCGACGGTGAGGTAGACGTCCATGCCGATCGGGCGGCGGCGCTCCTCGGCGAGCTGGCCGAGCAGCCCGGCGGCCCGGGCCAGCAGCGCGAACCCGCGCAGCAGCTCGACCGGCAGGCCGAGGTCGGCGAGCGCGGCGCCGCAGACCCCGGCGCCGTTGAGCGGCAGCCGGCGGCCGAGCACCTGCTCGTGGACCCGGCCGATCGCCTCGAACAGCCGCAGGTGCGGGCCGCGCAGGCCCTCCTCCTCGGCGATCCGCGATCAGCACCGGCGTGCGCGGGTCGGTCACCTTGTGCACCGGGTGGCCGAGCCCGGGGACGAAGCGGCCGGCCGCCTTCGTCGTACGCACGGCCTCGAGGGCGAGCGCGTCCCAGCCCGCGTCGTCGTCGGGGAAGTCGCCCTCGTGCTCGCGTCGAGGACGTCGTGCAGGTAGCTGCCGCAGTCCTCGGTGACGCCGAGGAAGCGGGAGCCGCCGCCGAGCAGGCCGGCGGCCAGCGCGCCCTGCAGCGAGTCGGGCGCGGACAGGTAGGTCAGCCGGGCGGCGATCGCGGTCGGGGTGAAGCCGTGGTCGGCCAGCGCCACCAGCACCGCCTCGAAGACCCGCGTCTCCGACGGGGTCGGCCGGCGCAGCGCGACCAGCCAGAAGGCCAGCTCGCCGAAGCCGACCTTGCCCATCAGGTCGGCGGTGAGGTCCTGGCCGAGCAGCCGGATCTGGTCGGCGTCGGAGGTGCCCAGCGAGGTGGGGAAGCTCGAGGTCGCTCATCGGGTTCCTTCCTTGCAGCCACCGTCGGATCTCGTCGCCGTGCTCGTCGAGCCCGGGCGGTGGGAGCACGTAGTCGGCCGGCGTCTCGGAGAACGTGATCGGGTTGCGCACCGACGGCATCGCGTGGTCGCCGACCTCCACGACCGGGTCGAGGCCGACCTCGCTCGGCGAAGGCGACGCCGCCGTCGATGGTGTTGATCGGGCCGCACGGCACGCCGGCGGCGATGATCGTCGCGGAACCACTCGTCCTTGGTGCGGGTGGCGCAGCCGCTCCACCAGCAGCGGCCGCAGCTGCGTCGCGGTTGGCGGTGCGGTCCTCGTTGCGGGCGAACCGCGGGTCGTCGGCGAGCTCGGGCACGCCGAGCACCTCGACCAGCTTGCGGAACTGGCCGTTGTTGCCGGCGGTGATGATCAGGTCGCCGTCGGAGCAGGGCAGCGGCTCGTAGGGGAACAGGCTCGGGTGGCTGTTGCCCATCCGCAACGGCACGATCGCCGCCGGCGACGTACGCGCTGGACTGGTTGACCAGGCCGGAGAGCGCCGAGGACATCAGGTTGACCTCGACGTGCTGGCCGCGGCCGGTCTCGTTGCGCAGGTTGAGCGCGGCCAGGATCCCGATGGTGGCGTGCAGCCCGGCCATCACGTCGAACACCGAGATGCCGGCGCGGTACGGCTCGCCGTCGGGGTCGCCGGTCAGGCTCATCAGCCCGGAGATGGCCTGCACGATCAGGTCGTAGCCGGGCAGCGCCGCGCCCTTCGGGTCCGCTGCCGAAGCCGCTGATCGAGGCGTAGACGAGCTTCGGGTTGGTCGGCGGAGACGGTCTCGTAGTCGAGCCCGAACCGGGCCAGCCCGCCGGGCCGGAAGTTCTCCATCAGCACGTCGGCCCGGCGGGCCAGCTCCTGGGCGGCGGCCGGCGTCCTCGGGGTCCTTGAGGTCGAGCGCGACCGAGCGCTTGTTGCGGTTGATGCCGAGGTAGTACGTCGAGACGCCGTCGCGCACCGGCGGCTTCCAGGTGCGGGTGTCGTCGCCGGCCGGCCCCTCGACCTTGACCACCTCGGCGCCGAGGTCGGCCAGCAGCATCGTGGCGTAGGGCCCGGCGAGGATCCGGGAGAAGTCCGCGACCAGCAGGCCCGCCAGGGGTCCGCTCCTCGGTGGTCGGTCGCTCGGGCGTGGGGCCGCTCGTCATCGGTGGATGCCTCCAACTGTCGCGATACGGACATTCGTACGCATCGGCTGGCCCGTCGAGTCTCGCGAGCGTTGAAGGAGCCTGTCAAGGGGCTGGGCACTCACCCTTGACAGGCTCGCAGACAGGGTACGACAGTGACACGACTGGGAGGTTGACCGGCATACGGATGATCGTCCGTCGGAGCCGGTCGGAAGCTGGAGGAGACCATGACCGAGCCAGCGACGACCCCGATCGTCTTCCGCGGCGGCACCGTCCTCACCATGGACGACGCCCACACCGTGCTGACCGGCGCCGACGTGCTGGTCGTCGGACGGCTCGGATCGCGGCGGTCGGCCAGGCGCTCGACGTGCCCGAGGGCACGCAGGAGATCGACGCCACCGGCGGCATCGTGATGCCGGGCATGATCGACACCCACCGGCACATGTGGCAGACCGCGATGCGCGGGTACGGCGCCGACTGGACGCTGACCCAGTACTTCGTCTGGTACTACCTCGAGCACGGCAAGACGTTCCGCCCCGAGGACATCTACGCGGGCAACCTGCTCTCCGCCTGGGACGCCCTCGAGGCCGGCGTGACCACGACGGTCGACTGGTCCCACGGGCTGCAGACCGTCGACCACGCCGAGGCGGCCGCCGACGCGCTGCTGGCGGTGCCGGGCCGGTTCGTGCTCGCCTACGGCAACATCCAGGCCGGCCCGTGGGAGTGGACCGCCGACCCCGCCGTCCAGGCGTTCCTCGAAGCGCCGCAAGGAGTCGAGCGACCGGCTCGGCGTACAGCTGGCCTTCGACGTCACCGGTGACCCGGCCTTCCCGGAGAAGGCCGCCTTCGAGGTGGCCCGCGAGCTCGGCCTGCCGGTGACCACCCACGCCGGGGTGTGGGGTGCGACCAACGACGACGGCATCCGGCTGATGCACGAGAACGGGTTCGCCACCCCGGAGACGGTCTACGTGCACGCGGCCACGCTGAGCGCCGACTCCTACCAGCGGATCGCCGCGTCGGGCGGCTCGGTCTCGGTCGCGACCGAGTCCGAGCAGAGCGCGGGCCAGGGCTACCCGCCCACCTGGCAGCTGCGCAAGCACGGCATCCCGGTGTCGCTCTCGATGGACACCAGCGTGTGGTGGAGCAGCGACCTGTTCTCCGCGATGCGTACGACGCTCGGGGCCGACCGGTCGCGCGAGCACATGGAGGCGCACGAGAAGGGCGACACGGTCACCCACCACCGCCTGCGTGCCGAGCAGGTCGTCGAGTGGGCGACGCGCGGTGGCGCTGCGGTGCTGGGGCGCTCGGACCTCGGCAGCCTCGAGCCGGGCAAGAAGGCCGATGTCGTGCTGATCAAGAACGACGCGTCGCCGGTGTCGTTCCCGATGCTCAACCCCTACGGGCAGATCGCGTTCCAGGCCCAGCGTGGTGACGTGCACACGGTGCTCGTGGACGGCAGGATCGTGAAGCAGGACGGCAAGCTCGTGGGCGTCGACCTTCCCGACGTACGCCGCCGGGTGGACGCCACGGTCGACTACCTCCGCTCGACCATGGGCGAGGAGGCCTGGGCGGCCGGCATGAACCCGCGACCTGCCCGACGACGAGCTGTTCGACAACCCCTACCAGTACACCGACTTCGCCACCGACACGACGCCGAAGGACTGAAGGAGGACCACGTGGCCGGACGCGGCGCAGGGCCCGACTTCGTCGAGTCCCTGGCGCGCGGGCTCGACGTGCTCGCCTGCTTCGGCGCCCACCACCGCACGATGACGCTGACCGAGGTCGCGGCCGAGGCGGGCCTGGCCCGGCCGACCGCGCGCCGGCTGCTGCTGACCCTCGAGGAGCTCGGCTTCGTCACGTCGACCGGCGGCACCTTCGCGCTGACGCCCGAAGGTGCTCAGCCTCGGTGCGGCGTACGTCAGCGGGCTGGGGCTGTGGGACATCGCCCGGCCGCACCTGGAGAAGCTGGTGACGCAGACCGGCGAGTCGTCGTCGATGGCGCAGCTCGACGGCTCCGACATCGTCTACGTCGCGCGGGTCTCGGTGCCGAAGATCATCGCGCTGCGGGTGGAGATCGGCACCCGCTTCCCGGCTCCGCAGACCTCGCAGGGCAAGGTGCTGCTCGCCGCGCTGCCGGCCGACGAGCTGGAACGGACGCTCGCGGTGCCGAGCCGCGCCGGCCTCCCGCCGTACATCGGGCGACGCGGTGACCAGCTGCACGACGAGCTCCGTCGAGGTCCGCGCCCGCGGCTGGGCCCTGGCCGACGAGGAGCTCGCCCCGGGAGTCCGCTCGGTGGCCGTCCCGGTGCGCGACGGCACCGGGGCCGTCCGGGCCGCGATGAACGTCACCGTCCACGCCGCCGAGACGACCCGCGACCACCTGCTCGAGCACCACCTCCCCCTGCTCCTCCGCAGCGCCGGCGACGTCAGCGCCGAGTGGGCCCTGTGGCAGTCGCGGCCTCACGTCGAGGTCGATCCGGCGTCGGAGGGGTCGGGTAGGGGGTGTCGGTTTCCCCGGCACCGGGGAAACTGCGGCGGGGGCAAAGTATTGCCCGTCCGCCATCAGGTGTATCACCGGGCGCCCGGGAAACCTGAGCCCTCCAGACGACCCTCAGGCAGCCACCGCAACCGGCTCGTTCCCGGACCCGGAACAGCACGACGGCGACGGCGAGGAGCCAGGCGCACCAGGCGACGTAGCCGGCGAAGTTGGTGAGGCTGGCGGGCTCGACGACGGGGATCACCACGCCGGTCGCGATCAGGGCGGCCGCGGCGTACCCGATGTAGGCGAGCCAGGCCGGGCAGCACCGTACGACGCAGCGCGATCACGACGAGCACGGTGAACGTGGCGGTCAGGGCGTAGCCGAGGGTCTCGCCGATCGCCTTGCCGAGCAGGTTGTGCCAGAGCTCGAAGCGGTCCTCGGCGGAGGCGCGCTGCGACGGGTCGAGCGCGTCCTGGCTGATGCCGGGGACGAGGGTGACCCAGCGCTGCAGGCCGACGACCTGCACGGTGGCGGCGGCGATGCCGACCCCGGCGATCCACCGGCCGAGGGTGCCGCCGGCGATGCGGCCGAGCCAGATCCCGGCGGGGGCCATCAGGGCCGCGCTGACCACGAGCACGAGGAACCAGGTCATCACCGAGCCCTGGTGCTCACGGAACAGCGCGAGGATGTCGGCGGTCGGCTCCTCGAGGATCTGGGGGTACTCGAAGACCGAGCCGAGCACCGTGAAGCCGGCGATGGCGAGGGCGGAGGCGAGGGCCAGGGCGGCCCCGGCCTTGCGGGCGGTGGTGCGGTCGATGCTGTTCATGGTGTTCTCCTTCGGGTGCGGGGTGGGCGATCAGTGGGCGGGTACGGCGGCGCGGTCGGCGTACCACGCGAGGGTGGTGGCGAGCGCCTCGTCGAGCGGGGTGGCGAGGTCGCCGAACGCGGCGCGGAACTTGCCGTCGTCGACGACCCAGGGGTCGCTGAACTGGTAGAGCGTGTGCAGGTACTCGCGCATCTCCGGCTTGAACAGCCCGATCGCGCGCAGCATCGTCCGGCCGGCGGCCATGATGCGCGGCTTCTGGCCGGCCAGCCCGTAGACGGCCTCGACGACCTGGCGGATGGTCCGCGTCTCCGCGACCGGGAGGTGCCAGACCTGACCGGTGGCGCCGGCGGCGGTGCCGAGGGTGATCAGCGCGGCGGCGACGTCGGGCGTGTAGGAGTAGCTGTGCGGCTGGTCCGGGTCACCCATCACCTGGGCGGCCTTGCCGGCGAGCGCCGTACCGAAGACCGTGTCGCCGAGGGCCGAGCGGGTCGCGCCCGGGCCGAAGTAGTCCGACGCCCGGCCGATGACGACCTCGACCTGCCCGGCGGCGTGCGCGGCCAGGAGCTCCTCGGTCATCGCGGCGCGGGTGGCGGACTTGGCCGAGGTCGGGTTGGCCGCCATCGTCTCGACGAGGCGCTGACCGTCGGGCGGGCCGTAGGCGTACAGGTTGTCGAGTACGACGAGCCGCGCGCCGGCGCTGGCCGCACCGGCCAGAACACCGCGCTGCAACGGCGGAAACTCCTCGGTCCACCGCTCGTAGTTCATCGCGTTGAGGCAGAAGTAGACGACGTCGGCGCCTTCGCAGACGGCGGTGGTGAACGCCGGGTCGGTGGCGTCGCCGCCGACGACCGTGCGCGCCGGGGAAGTCGCCCTGCGCCGTCGCGGTTGACGGCGACGACGTCGTGGCCCTGGGCGACGAGCTGGGTGACGAGGGGGTGGCCGACCTGGCCGGTACCGAAGACGACGTGGCGGGTCATGAGCTGCTCTTCTCTGTGTGGGTGGGGCGGGTGGCGAGGACGACGGGCAGGACGGCGGTGAGCAGGGTGACGGTCAGGGCGCCGAAGGCGCCGAAGGTGGTGAACTGCTCCTCGACGGCGATGCCCCCGGCGGTGGTGACGACCCAGCCGAGCGCGTAGGCCGCGGCCAGGTAGAGCGGCCACGCCAGGGCGACGGGACCGGTGCGGGGCCTGAGGACGACGGCCTGGGCGAGCCCGACGAGGGCGCCGGTGACGGCGCCCTGCAGGGCCAGGTCACCCATGCTGGTGCCGAAGTCGACGAGTGAGGCGCCGAGGGCGAGCCCGGCGGCCAGGCCGAGAGCGGTCGCGAGGGTCCACGCCACGAGCTGGCGGCGGTCGAAGCGCAGGGCCCAGGCCTGGACGGCTCCGAGGACGGCGCCGGTGATGAGGCCGCCGACCACGGCGTGGCCGACGCTGTCGACGGGGTCCGTCAGGACCAGGGCGGCGAAGCCGCCGAGGGGGAAGCCGACGAACGAGATCATCCAGCGACCGACGATGCGTGCGGTGGTCGGGTGTCCTGGTGGCGGGCGGGGCGGTGATGGCGTGGGACATGGTGGAGCTCCTTCGGTTCTGTGCGGGGTCAGTGGTGGGGACGGCCGGCGATCCAGCCGGCCAGCAGGTGGTCGGGGTGCTCGGCGAGGTGGTCGCGGACGAGGACGTCGAGCAGGTCGGCGTTGCCACGCAGGTGGGCGTCGGCGAGGACGACCAGCTGGCGCTCCCGGGCCCCGACGGCGACCGTCATCGCGCGGTCGAGGTGGTGGGGGTCGCGGGTGAGCATCGCCGCGGCGACGAGGACCGAGGCCGAGTCCGTGGTCTCGGCCTGCGACGAGCACCTCGGCGGCGGCGTCCTGCGTCGCCACCGACGAGGCGGTGGAGGAGGGGGGTCTGGTCAACGGGCACAGGACGACAGTCGCCCGAGGCGCTGACGACGCGCTGACGGCGGGCTGACGGTGGTCCGGACCGGTCGGGGCGGTTCGGTGACGGCGAGCACGAGCGGGCCTAGGGTCGGGCGTGTGCTGACAGTCGGTGTCCTCGGCGAGGTCGAGGTGCACCGGGACGGCGTACGACTGGACCTGCCGGCGGGCAAGACGACCGAGCTGTTGGTACGCCTGGCGCTCGACGCGGGGACAAGGGTGCGGGCCGATGCACTGATCGAGGACCTCTGGGCGGGCCCGACGGGGAAGAACACCCTGCAGTCGAAGGTCTCGCAGCTGCGCCGTGCTCTCGGTGACAAGGACCTCGTCGTCGGGACGGGCGACGGCTACCTGCTTGCCGTCGACGCGGGGTCGGTGGACGCGGTGCGAGTCACGGAGCTGGCGGCGCAGGCGGCGGACGCGCGCGGCTCGGACGAGGCAGCGGTCGCCGTCGAGCGGGCCCGGGAGGGCCTGGCGCTGTTCCGGGGCGAGGTCCTCGTGGACGCAGGGGACTGGGCGAACGCACACCGAGCGCGGCTCGAGGAGGTGCGGCTGGGCCTGGTCGAGGACGCGATGGCCGCGCGGGTCGAGCTGGGCGCCGGCGGGGAGCTGGTCGCCGAGCTCGAGTCGCTGGTGGAGAAGTACCCCCTGCGCGAGGGGCTCTGGGCGTCGTTGGTCACTGCGCTCTACCGGGCCGATCGGCAGGCCGACGCCCTCGCGGCGTACGCCCGGGTGCGGCGGTTGCTGGTCGAGGAGCTCGGTGTCGAACCCGGCACCGCCCTCCGCTCGCTCGAGCAGCAGGTGCTGCAGCAGAGTCCGTCGCTCGACGCCGGCCGGTCGTCGCGCGTGGTCGACGTGCCGGGCAACCTGCCCGCGGCCGCGGCCACCCTGGTCGGCCGGGCCGAGGACATGTCGGCCGTCGCCGACGCCCTCGACGAGCACCGGCTGGTGACGGTGGTCGGGATCGCGGGGGTCGGCAAGACCCGGCTCGCGCTCGACGTCGGTCGCGAGCTGGCCCCGCCGGGTGGCGTCTGGCTGGTGCGGCTCGACGCGGTCGACGACACCGCGGTGCTGCCGCAGGTCGTCGCGGAGACCCTCCACGTGCCGAGCGTGGACGCCCTGACCGAGCGGCTGTCCGGCGCGGGGACCGTCCTGCTGCTCGACAACTGCGAGCACGTCGTCGGTCAGGTGGCCGCACTGGTGCGGTCGCTGCTCGACGCCGTGCCGCAGCTGCGCGTCCTCGCGACCAGCCAGGTGCCGATCGGCGTCGAGGAGGAGCACGTGCACGCGCTCGAGCCGCTGAGCCAGGAGGCGTCCGTGCAGCTGTTCACGCGCCGGGCCAAGCAGCTGCGCCGACAGCTGGTGCTGGACGACGACGCGACCGCCGCGGTCGAGGACGTCTGCCGCGCGCTGGACGGTCTGCCGCTGGCCATCGAGCTGGCGGCGTCGCGGGTTCGGTCGCTGTCGGTGCGCGACATCGGGCGCCGGCTCGAGGACCGGTTCGCGCTGCTTCGCGACCCGAACAGCCAGCTCCCCGACCGACGCCGGGCGCTGTCCGGCGCGATCGCGTGGAGCTACGAGCTGCTCTTCCCCGACGACCAGCGAGGGCTGTGGGCCCTGTCCTGCTTCGCGGGCAGCGCGTCACTGGAGGCGACCGAGCACGTGCTCTCGGCGCTCGACGTTCCTGGATCGTCGGTCCTCGACACGATCAGCCGACTGGTCGACCGGTCGCTGGTGAGCGTGGACAGCATCGACGACGGGACGGTGCGCTACCGGCTGCTCGACAGCATCAGGGCGTACGCCGGCGAGCGGCTCCGGGAGTCGGGTGAGGGGGATGCTGCCGCCGCAGCGCACGCCTCGTGGTTCGCCGGGCTGGCCGACTGGTGCGACGAGCACGTGCGGAGCGAGCGACAACCGGAGTGCCTGGCGATCGCCCGCACGGAACGGGCCAACGTCGACGTCGCGCTGGCCTGGTGTGCCGCGAACGATCCCCTGCTCGGCGTACGGATCGCGAACGGGTACGGCTGGACCTGGGTGGTGCTGGGCGACGGCACCGCCGGAGCCGCGCGCGTCCGCGACGCCCTCACCGCCGAGACGCCGGCGCCCGAACGCGCGAGGGCACTCCTGCTCGCCGGGTGGCTCGAGGCGTCGGCCGGTGACGTGGTCCTCGCGCAGCAGGACCTCGACGGTGCCCGCGAGATCGCGACGACGCTGGCCGACGACGTGCTCGTCGCTGACGTCGACCGCCACCAGGCGTTCCTCTCGATCCAGCAGGGCCGACCCGACGTGGTGCTCGCGAGCGGGGCGGCCAGCCTGGCGACGTACCGGCCGCTGGACCTGGAGTGGCGGATCGCGACCAGCCTGGTGCTCTCCGCGTACGGCTCGCTGATGCTCGGCGACACCACCACCGCGACGCGCGACGCCACCGAGGCGGTGCGCCTGCTCACGCCGATCGGGGACTCGTGGGGGATGGTGCACGCCGAGGCGTTGCTGGGCGGCATCGCGCAGGCCGAGCACCGCTTCGCCGACGCGGCCCGCGCGCTCGCCCGCGCTGCCGACGAGTCCGCCACGTTGGGCTTCCTCGGCCAGGCCGCGCTCCACCGGGCCAGCCTCGCGCGGGTCCAGCAGCGTCTCGGCGACGCCGACGCGGTGGCCTCCTTCGAGCAGGCCATCGGCGACGCGCTGTCCGTCGGCGACGGTCGCCTCGCCTCGACCGCTCGCCTCCATCTCGCCCGGTTGCGCCGGGCGGCCGGCGATCACGACGCGGCGGTGGGGCTGCTCGAGGAGAACGAGCGCTGGTACCGCTCCGCCGGCGGTGGCGACTTCGCGTTGGCCACCCAGTGCGTGCTCAGTGCCGCGCGTGACGACGACGCGGCGTTGCAGCAGGTGCTGGAGGAGGCGCGGTCGACCGCCAACGTCGAGGTGCAGGTCCTGGCGCTCGATGCCCTCGGCCGGCTCGCGGCCGAGTCCGACGACCTCGAGGCGGCGACGGCCCTCCTCGCCGAGTCCGACGCGCTGGCGCCGCAGGTGGCACACCTCGTCGACGAGGGTGACCGTTACGACGCGGAGGTCGCGCGGCGTCGTACGACGGGCCCTGGCGTGGGCGGAATCACGTAGTCACGGACGTATCTGGCGGGGGACAGTATCTGTTGACCCACCACGGGGCTCCTCAAGGACGAGCCGGTCCCAGACCCGAGACCTGGCACGTGATGGAGCAGACCATGGACCTGACTACTTGCCCCGAGTGTGGCAACGCCGCCGAGATCACCTGGCGTGACGTCTTCGAGAGCACCGACGGACCCGTCGAGCACGCGAAGGTGGTCTGCGTCGACCGGCACTGGTTCCTGATGCCCGTCTCGTCGCTGGCCAGCCCCCGCCTCGAGCGCACCCAGGCCACCCGCGTCCAGCCCTGATCCGTCCCGGATCTCGCACCCGGTGTATCTCCACGTCGCGTGGCGGGCTCAGAGAGTCAATGAGCCCCATTCGATCCTGGAGGAAACATGCGACTCTCAACCCCGTCCTTCGCTGCCGGAGCACTGGCGGCGACGGTGCTGCTGGCGCTCCCCGCCACCGCGCTCGTCGCGTCGTCGGCCAGCGACGCACATCCCACGACCTATGACGGCACCGCGCCCAGCTTCACGCTGAGCCCGGTCGAGTTCCGGATCGGGTCGAGCCTCGACGCCGCCACGGCTCCGGCTGCCGACCTGTGCACCAGCCATCCGTGGAACACCGGCATCCCGATCCGGCTGAAGTGGTCCGGGAGCGACGCCACCAGTGGAGTGGCCGGGTACGACGTGTGGGGCACCGGGGCCTCCTTCGGTGGTCACGTGAAGCTCGTCAACGCGTCCAGCGCCACGACGTTCAACCGGAACGGCTACAACTACGACGGCGACTGCGGTGGAGGCCAGGAGTTCGACCAGTCGTACTGGGTGGTCTCGAAGGACAACCGCGGCAACACCGCGAGCTCGGGCCTGGTCAGCACCTTCGTGAACGCCTGGCAGGAGACCGGCGCCGACCATCTCGGTGACCCCGGCCTCGTGGTCACCAAGACCGGCACCTGGAGCACGGCGAGCTGCACCTGCTTCAACAACGGCAAGACGTTGTACTCGACGGTCGCAGGAGCCTCCCTGTCCTACAAGGTCACGACCACCCAGCCGGGCCAGACCGTGGCCATCGTCGTGGAGAAGAGCACCACTCGCGGCACCGCGAACATCAGCGTCGACGGGGGTGCGGCCACGGCGGTGAACACCCAGGCCGCCTCACCGACCCACCGCGTCGTGGTGTGGCAGAAGACGTTGAGCGTCGGGACCCACACGGTCAAGGTGTCCAACGCCGGGACCGCCGGCCACTCACGCGTCGATGTCGACGGGGTGCTGCTGACGACCGGTCAGGGGCTGGGTGCACCGCCCGAGCCCAGCACGGACTGAGGGCAGGTCTCCTCGTAAGCCACGATGCCCGGTCGGAGTCACTCCGGCCGGGCATCGTCATGTGGTGCGTCGTGGGTCAGCTGCTCTTCAGCAGGATGCTGACGCTCGCGCCACGCGAGCTGTCGCCGTTGGCGGTGGCGGTCAGTCCACCCCGGGTGCCGGCCGCGACCGGGCCGTTGCTGTCGGCGAGCAGTCCGATGGCGTGGGCGCTGCCGGTGTCGGAGGCGATTCCGGGCTGACGCACCGTGGGAGCGTTCGGACCGCTCGGTGCGGTCCATGCGGTCGAGGTGTTGGACCGGTCGGCCCAGTAGCTCACCAGCCAGCTGGTGCCGCCGGTAGCGGCGACGGTCGGACTGGTGTGCGCGGCCCCTGCCGAGTTGTCGATCTTCGAGGCCGAGACGGCGATCGGGGTCGTGGGATCTGTGCCGCGGTACACCGACAGGCTGAGGTCGGACTTGGCCGACGCGGAGCTCGTCACGGTCACCTTGGTGTTGGCCACGGTGTCGGCCTGGGTCGCCGTACGGGTCCAGGCCCGCAGCACCATCGCGCTGCTGCCGTCCTTGCTCTCGATCTGGGTCCACCCGTTGGGGCCGGTGTAGGTCGGCGCGATGCTGGCTGCGCCGAGGAACAGCACCATGGTGTCGCCCGCCTTGACCCCCGTGGGGAGGGTGACCGTGTGGGTCTGGCGGTTGCCGGCCGTCTGGGCCGAGCCCACGAAGGTGATCGTGCTGACCGGGTCGGGGTTCGGGGTGGCGGTGGCCGTGTCAGTGGCGGAGTGAGCGTGGTTGTCGGACACCGTGAGCGTCACGAGCTGCGGCGTCGCGTCGGCGTAGGTGTGCGAAGGCGTGCCACCCGAGACCGCCGGCGAGCCGTCGCCGAAGTCCCAGCTGTAGGTGAGCGGGTCGTTCTCCGGGTCGGTGGACGTGGTCCCGTTGAACGAGCAGGTCAGACCGGGGCAGCTCACGCCGGTGATGTGGGCCGTCGGTGCGGTGTTCGGCGGCTCGATCGGGGACACGGTCGTCGAGTCGGTCGCGGTGTGTCCGTGGCCGTCGCTGACGGTGAGGGTCACGGTGTACGGCGCCCCGTCGGCCGAACCGTAGGCGTGGGTCGGGTTGGCCGTGGTCGCCGTCGCGCCGTCGCCGAAGGCCCAGCTGTAGGTCAGCGCGTCGGTGTCGGGGTCACTGGACGTCGACCCGTCGAACGAGCAGGACAGGCCGGTGCAGCCTGCGTCGGTGATGCGGGCCGTCGGTGCCGTGTTCGGGGGCGGGTCCTCCGGGGTCGCGGTCACCGTGGTGGTGCCCGTCGCGCCCTGCGGGTCGGTCACCGTCAGGGTCACCTGGGTGTCGCCGCCGCCGGCGAACGTGTGCGACGGCGTGGCCGTGGTGCCGTGCGCGGTGCCGTCACCCCAGTTCCAGTCGTAGGTCAGGTTGCCGCCCTCCGGGTCGGAGGAGCTGCCACCGTCGAAGGAGCAGACCAGGTCGGTGCACCCCACCAGGGAGGCCTGTGCGACCGGGTCCTGGTTGGCGGCCGCCGGTGTGCCTCCCGCGAGCAGGACGCTCATCGTGAGGCCGGTGGCGCTGCTGTCGGCCGTGGCGATCAGTCCGCCCCGCGGCCCGCTGCTGACCCGCTTGTTGCTGTCCATGAGCAGGGACGAGACGTGGCTCGAGTCCGTGGCCGTGCCCTGGGAACGCTTCGTCTGGTCGGCCGGACCGGTCCAGCCGGTGCCGGTCGAGGTCTTGTCGCTCCAGAAGCTGACCAGCCAGCTGGCGCCGTCGGGCGCGTTGACGGTCGGTGTCTGGTGCACGGTCGCGGCGACGTTCTGGGAGGTGCTGGCCGAGGCCGTGATCGCCGGTGTGCCGAGCCCGCGGTAGGCCGCCAGGGTCAGGTCGGACTTCACGGTGTACGCCGCATTGGCGGTGGTCCTGCTGGTCACGGTGACGTTGGCCCCGAGGTCGGAGGCCGTGGCCGTCTTCGAGTACAGCTGACCGACCGAGGAGGATCCGGTCTCGTTGAGGACGCGCGTCCAGCCCGCCGGACCGGCGTACACCGGACCGGTGGAGTTGCCCGTGAAGAACAGCAGGAGCGTGTCGCCGGCCTTGGCGCCCGACGGCACCGCGATCGTGTGGTTGGACCGACTGCCGTTGTTGTTGGCGCTGTTCACGAAGGTGATCGTGTCGGGGTGGTCGATCGCGTTGGCCGTCCTGGTGGTGCTGGCCGACGCTCCCTTGTTGTCGGTGACGGTCAGCGTGACCGCCCGGTCGCCGCCCGTGGCGTAGGTGTGTGTCGTGGTGGCGCCGGCGCCGTGGGCGGTGCCGTCACCGAAGTTCCAGTCGTAGGTGAGCGGGCCGTTCTCAGGGTCGGTCGACGCAGTGCCGTCGAAGGAGCAGCTGAGCTGGTCGCACGACACCGACGCGGCTGCGACCGGCGGGTTGTTCACGGGGGTGGCGGAGGAGTGCAGGGGGAAGAGGGCGCGCGAGGCCCAGCCGGTGCCGGCGGCGGTCAGCTGCGTCACTGTGCCGGCGACCACGTTGTGCGCCCTCTGGTCCCACGTCGCCGAGAACAGGCTGCCCGTGGTGGTGGCGTAGTAGAGCTTGTTGCCCACCACGAACGCACCGCGCACGGTGGACCAGTTGAGGGCCGACGTGGTGGTGGCGAAACGCTGCTGGCCGACGACGTCGTCCTCGATCTCGAAGCCGCGGCGGTAGAGAGCGTTCGTCCCCGACTTGGTGTAGTAGATGCGGCCGTTGGCGTAGAAGAGGCTGGTGAGGGTCTTGGCGTCCGTGTGCCAGTCGGTCTGCGCGGCCAGCGCGTCGGCGCTCGCCACCGCCGACGAGGTGCCGTAGCTGCTGCCGGTGAAGGTCATCTTCGAGACGGTGCCGTCGGAGTTCACCTTGTAGAGCACGCCGTTGACCATGAAGGCGCCGGTGGTCGTGCCCCAACCGGGACCCGTGGGCGCGTTCGACGCGGTGCCGGCCGTCGTACCGGTGAAGCTGCGGGTCTGGAGCTGCGACGCACCGCTGGCGACCTTGTAGAGGTCCACGGGCAGGGTGGTGGCGGCGACCGCGGGCACGGTCGCGCCTCCGGCGAGTGGGAGTACGGCGATCCGGGCGTGGAACGTGTTGCCGGCCGTGTGCCCGATCAGGGTCGTGTCCGACCCGACGTACAGGCCGTCGGTGGTCGCGAGCATGTCCTGGACCCCGACCCCGCGGGCACGGGTCGGGTTCCACGAGAACGGCAACCCGTTGACCGGGTTGAGGGCCGCGATGCCCTCGCGGCTGACTGCCCCCGGACCGGCGACGTTGTTGCCGCCGGGGTTGTTCTGGTACTTCTGGTGGCCGCCGACGTAGACGACGTCGTCGGTGACCTCGACGGTCCACGTCGAGTCGCTGCCGGTGTAGGCAGTCCAGGAGGCCGTGGACGACGGGGCCGCCTCGTCCTCGAAACGGGCGACCACGTCACAGCCGGAGGTGCCGGCGTTGCTCGCGCCGGCGCCGCCGTAGGCACCCGTGGTGGACACCACGAAGTAGGAGCCGTCGGTCGAGTACTCGACGTCGGTCATGTAGGTGTCGAACCGCTCGGCACACGCGGACGTGTACAGGTTCGTCGACCAGCTCGACAGGCTCTGGTGCACGGTCGTGTTGGGCCCGTTGGGCACGTTGCCGATGTCGAAGCGGGCGATCTGGGAACGGGCCTGGCCGTCGATGGTGGTGAAGTTGCCCACCGCCATCAGCTCGGTGTTCTGCGGGTTGATCGAGATCTGGAGGATGTTGGTCAGCGCGCCCGCGAGGCTGTTGCGCACACCCGAGATGGCGGCGTTGAAGTAGGGATCCCGCTTGCCGGTGTCGGCGAAGACAGTGCCCAGTGCCTTCTGGGCCACCCCGTTGATGTGGGTGAACTTGCCGGACAGGAAGAGGTGGTTCCCGACGAGCTCGAGGTCGCGGACGTCGCCGCTGATCGCCGGGGCGACGAAGGTGGGGTCGACCACGCCGGTGGTGACGTTGACCTTGAACAGCCGGCCGGGCATGGACATCCCCGCGGCCGAGGTGAAGCTGCCGGCGACGTACACCGACTGGCCGTCGGCGGCCGGAAGCACCTTGTAGACGATGCCGAGGGGGTCGGGTGTGAAGGTGCTCGAGAGCCGGCCGGTGGTGGCGTCGAAGGCCAGCAGGTTGTAGCGGGTCAGCGTCGTGGAGGTGTTGTAGTTCTGCGCCTGCGTGAACTGCCCGCCGACGACGATGGTGTTTCCGACCTTGGCGATGGAGTACGTCGTGCCGTCGAGGATGTTGGGGGCGTTCTTGCCCGGCTCGTCGTTGACGATCTTGCCGGCCTGAGGCGCCGACTTGCCGGTGTCGGCCGCCTGGGCGGGCACGGACAGCACCGTGAGGCCGGCCGTCGCCATGACGAGCAGCAGCACACAGCTCAGGAGTTTCCGCACTCCGACCATCCCCCGTACGCCGAGATACGACAGCGCTTCGCGCCCCCATGACGCGTCGTCGGAGGTCATCGTCTCCCGACTTGTCCGGTTCACCGAACGTTCACCCGGTCGCGGTCTGGTCCAGTGGCCCCGTCCGTCCCAGCCCCCGGACGAACGGCGCATATCCGGGTGCCGGTGTGCTTTCCGGTCTGTTCCGGGCACCACCCGGTTGGGCTGGCGGCAGGTGGAATTTTTGCAGCAGTGGGCCCCGTGGGACTCGAACCCACAACCCGCGGATTAAAAGTCCGCTGCTCTGCCAATTGAGCTAGAGGCCCGGGGGAAGGGGGCTTGTCAGGAAACCCTCGGGACGACCGCCGTGATCCGACATGGCCTTGACCCCCGCGGATGAAGGCTACCGGGGCACGTGTCCACTACGGCCCGTCGCCTCGTCCCCGGCGCATCCTCATCCAGTGACGGGGATGTGCACTCCAACCCGGGCGGAGGCGGCGGTCGGAATTGAGCGCGTCACGGGTGCATCCGGACTCGGCGGGTACCGGCCGAAGCATGACCACGACACCGAACGAACCCGTCCAGGATCCCGAGGTCGTCCCCTCGGGCGACCCCAGCCCCACGCACACCCAACCGGAGACACCGGGTGAGGCACCGGATGACCCGGCGAGCAATCCCGGAGAGCCGCACGGCGACCCGCTGATCCAGCCCAGCGACTCCGATGGGGACTGAACGATGACGAACCGACCGGTGGAGCCTGCCAACGATCCGAGCGTGGATCCCGTCGCTTCCGAGCAGGTTCCCCCGAATCCCGAGACCGACTCAGAAGGGCGTCCTGAGCCTGAGCTGGAACCAGCCGGCAGAGGTGGAAAGCGGGGATGTGGCCCAGGATCCGGTGGACCCCGCGGAGGAACCCGGTGTGGATCCGCCCGTGGAGGACAGCGGCGAGCCGGTGCGAGACCCGACGCAGGTCGCCGAGACCGAGGAAGCCGAAGAGCCGGCCGGCCACTGAGGAGGCGTCAGAACAAAGGGCGGGTTCCGGCAGGACTGCACGGGCCGAGGCCCGCATCCAGGAAGCGCCGCGGGGTACCAGCAGGCGCATGGCAACCTCACCCCGCGAACCCGTCCAGGATCCTGACGATCTCGATCCCGGAGCGATTGAACCCGACGTGGTTCCTGAGCCCGACTCCGACCGTGGGAAGAACGCCGAGCCCCCACCCTTCGAGCCCAGCCCGGAGCTGCTGAGCTGAGTGGGCGCGGCACCGGCCGCCTCGGTCTCGACGGCCAGTGCCGTTGGCCAGGCAGCCATGGAGTTTGGCCCGCCCCGGAGGTGGGGAGGAGATGGTCACCTGCAGAGGAGCGGGGGTCTCGACACCTCGTGCCGTTGAAACCAAGCGGCGCACACTGCAACAGGAAGCGACTCGACGATGTCGTCAGTAGCCATCCCTGACCGCACCACCTCGAACCACCTACGAACCCAGCGGACGCGCGAGCTGTTCGAAGCCGTGTCCTCCACCGACCGTGCCGAGGAACGCCGTCGACTTCTGGACGAGGTCATCGTGCTCCACATGGCCATGGCCGACAGCGTGGTGTCCCGCTACACCGGGCGGGGGGTGGCCACCGAGGACCTGCGTCAGGTCGCCTACGTCGCGCTGACCCGCGCCGCCCAGCGCTTCGATCCCGCCCACGGCACGGAGTTCGCTGCCTTCGCCGTCCCGAGCATGCGTGGAGAGGTCCGCAAGTACTTCCGCGACCACGCCTGGATGGTCCGACCCACCCGACGGATCCAGGAGATCCAGCCCCAGATCAACCGAGCCCACGACGAGCTGTGGCGCGAGCACGGGCGTTCGCCTCGGCCCAGCGAGATCGCCGAACGCATCGGTGAGCCCGTCGACGTGGTGGTGGAGGCGTTGAGCGCCGATGGGTGCTTCACCCCTTCGTCACTGGACAAACCTGTGGTGGCCGGAGAGGCCAGTGCTCCACTCGGTGAGCTCCTCGGTGTCGAGGACGCAGGCCAGGAGCAGGTCGAGGCCCGGGTCCTCCTGCGTCCGGTCATCCGGCAGCTCAGCGAACGCGACCGGCGCATCCTGGACATGCGATTCGCCCAGGGCCTCACCCAGAGGGAGATCGCCGAGCACATCGGGGTCACCCAGATGCAGGTCTCCAGACTGCTGACCCGCATCTACCGCGACCTCAGAGTCGGCATCGGCGAGCTCGAGCACGATTCGACCTTGAGACGGTCCGCCTGACCCCGGAGACCTGTGACCGGGCCACACACGTTCAGACCAGCGTCGCGTCGGGTTCACCACGTCGCTCACATCATCTGGTGAAGCCTGGTCACCCGATCCCCTCCTAGGTTCCATGTCATCCCCGCGGTACCCGCCGCGGACCAGTTGGACAGGAACCGACATGAGCATCACTCCCACCACCCTCTTCCGGTTGGCCGGCGGCGCCGCCGTCGCGGCCGGTCTGATCTTCATCGGCGTGCAGGTCAACCACCCACACCTCGATGCCACCTCCGTCACCACGACCGAGATGCTGGTCCGCGACTCCCTGAAGGTGGTGATGGCCGCCCTCGCGCTGGTCGGGATCGCCGGCATGTACCTGCGCCAGGTGCGGCAGGTCGGCGTACTCGGCCTGATCGGGTACGTCGTCCTGAGCATCGGCTACCTCGCGATCATGTGCACGGCGTTCGTGGCCGCCTACGTCCTTCCCACCATCGCCGGCACCGACACCGCCTACGTCAACGACGTCACGGCCGCGGCCACGAACGGCCACGCCTCCGGTGACATCGGGCATCTCGCGCAAGCGATCCAGGTCGAGGGCTTCGGCTACCTGCTGGGCAGCCTGCTCTTCGGCATCGCGCTCTACCGGGCCCGTGTCCTCTCGCGCTGGGCATCGGCTCTGCTGGCCGTCGCAGGGCTCGCCTCCGCAGCGCTGGCGGTGATGCCGGACGCGTTCTACCGCCTGCTGGCCTTCCCGAACGGCATCGCCATGATTGCGCTGGGCTGCTCGCTCTGGCTCAGCGTCCGCGCCGAGAGCACGACTCAGCCGACCGAGGTCGACTCCCGACACCTCATCGGACGCTCCTGACCCTCAGGATCGCGCCGGCCCCCATGATGGCGCAGCCCCCGGCCACGGCGTACAGCGCGCCGTAGCTGCCACCGCTGATCGCCAGGACGGCCGGCGCGATCGCCGGCGCGATCGAGGAGGGGAGGGCGCCGGCGATGTTCATCACGCCGAGGTCCTTCGCGGCGCTGTCCGGGTCGGGGAGCACGTCGGCCACCAGGGCGAGGTCGACGGCCATGTACAGCCCGAAGCCGAGACCGGCCACGGCCATCCCGACGAGGAAGCCGTTGAAGGTGCTGGCCACGGCGATCGCGAACATGGCCAGACCGAAGACCACCGATGCCCCGCAGACGAAGATCTTCCGGCGTCCGGTCCGGTCGGAGAGCGCTCCCCCCAGGAGCGAAGCGGCCACGATCAGCGTCGACATGGCGAGGGTGCCGAGAAAGACCTGCCGGGGGACCTCGGCCTCCGTGCTGCCGACGTGCTCCAGCAGGTAGTAGGTCTGGTAGGTCGCCAGGAAGGCGTAGGCCAGGACGAACATGAAGCGGCTGGCGAAGGCCCAGGCGAAGTCGGGACTCTTCCGCGGATTGACGTAGAACGTGCTGGCGAACTCGCGCAGCGACCAGGCCGGTCTGTCGGCCCTGAGGAGCCGGCGGTCCTCCAGGCCGAACGCGAAGACCAGCACGAAGAAGCCGCCGATCGCGCACGGCGCGAGGAACATGGCCAGCTCGTTGCCGGCGAACAGCTGTACGACGAAGGTGCCGGCTCACCGACGCGATCGGCAGGCAGATGCCGAGGACCCCGGAGACGCGGCCGCGTTGGTCGACGGGGACCTGGTCGGGAAGCACTGCCACCATCGCGGCCAGCAGTGCGTTGAAGAAGACCTGGGCGATCCACCAACCGACCAGGACGACGGCGACGTTCGGCGCCAGTGCCACCACGAGGATTCCGAGCGAGCCGCCCACCAGACCGATCACCATCCAGGGGCGACGCATCCCCAGCGACGAGGAGGTGCGGTCGCTCAGCTTGCCGAAGAACGGGTTGGCGAACATGGCGAGCAGCGCGCCGGTGCCGGCGATCAGCGAGAGGGCGCCGGGTGCGTCGTCGATCCCGACCAGCGCGTTGACCTTCAACGACAGGGTGACCAGCAGCGGTGCGAGGAACAGCAGGATGGTGCCGGTGTAAGCCATCGCGTACAACGCGATGAAGCCCGCTCCGACCCGTTCGTGGCACTGCTCTTCACCTCGAGGCGCATTGTCCCCGGTGAACCTAGACTGCTGCGCATGGCGCGCTCGCAACGAGAGACCGTCGCGCCGGCTCCGCTGCTCGCGACGAAGCTCTACCTCCCCCGGCCGCGCGAGGGCCTGGTGCCGCGACCGCGGCTGAGCGAGCGCCTCGACCGCGGGTCCGCGGCGCGGCTGATGCTCGTCTCCGCGCCCGCGGGCTTCGGCAAGACCAGCCTGCTCGCCGACTGGTTGGCGTCGCAGACCCGGCGGTACGGCGGCCTGGGTGTCGCTCGACGAGGCCGACAACGACCCGGCCCTGTTCTGGACCTACCTGATCTCCGCGCTGCGCACGGTGGCGCCCGAGGTCGGCGCGAACGAGCTGGCGCTGCTGGCCACGCGCCGGCCACCGCCGGTCCAGGGGCTGCTCACGACGCTGCTCAACGACCTCGGCGCGACCGGGGACGACCTCGTGCTGGTGCTCGACGACTACCACGTCATCGAGTCCCTCGAGGTCCAGGACGCGATGGCGTTCCTGCTCGACCACGTCCCGCCACGCCTTCACCTGGTGATCGCCAGCCGCGCGGATCCCTCGATGCCGCTGGCGCGGCTGCGGGCGCGAGCCGAGCTCGTCGAGCTGCGCGCCGCCGATCTCCGGTTCACTCCCGACGAGGCTGCGGCGTACCTCAACGGCGTGATGGGACTCGAGCTCACCGCCCTGGACGTGGCAGCCCTGGAGGAACGCACCGAAGGCTGGGTCGCCGCCCTCCAGCTGGCCGCGCTCTCGATGCAGGGACGCGACGACGCTCGCCGGCTTCATCGCCGGGTTCGCCGGCGACGACCGCTACATCGTCGACTACCTCGCGGAGGAGGTGCTGCAGCGCCAGCCCGGGCCGGTCCGCGACTTCCTGCTGCAGACCTCGATCCTCGACCGCCTCAACGGATCCGCTCTGCGACGCCGTCACCGGCACCGACGGTGGCAAGGGCATGCTCGAGGACCTCGAGCGCGGCAACCTGTTCGTGGTGCCGCTCGACGACCACCGTCAGTGGTACCGCTACCACCACCTCTTCGCCGACGTGCTCCGAGCCCGGCTCGCCGAGGAGTCGTCCGAGACCGTCCACCCACTGCACCGGCGGGCGAGCGACTGGTACGCCGGCCACGGCGAGACATCCGACCGCGATCGGCCACGCGCTGGCGGGTCAGGACTTCGAGAGAGCGGCCGAGCTGGTGGAGCTCTCGTTGCCCGACCTGCGCAGGGACCGGCAGGAGATCGTCATGCGTGGCTGGCTCGAGCTGCTGCCCGAGGAGGTCATGCAGGTCCGGCCGGTGCTGAGCAACAGCCTGGCCGGGGCGATGCTGTCCACCGGCAGCATCGAGGGGGTCGAGCGGCACCTGCGCGACGCGGAGCGCTGGGTCGCCACGCCCGATCGCGCCCGGATGGTCGTCGTCGACGAGGAGGAGCTTCCGTCGGCTGCCGGCCGGCACCGCCGTCCACCGTGCCGGTCTGGCGCTGGTGCAGGGGGATCTCGAAGGGACCGTCGTCCACGGCCGGCGCGCCATCGGGCTGCTGGGTGAGGACGACGACCTCGGTCGTGGAGCGGCCACGGCACTGATGGGGCTGGCCTCGTGGGCGAGCGGTGACCTCGATGCGGCTCACGCGGCGTACGTGCTGTGCCTGGAGAGCATGAGACGCGCGGGCCACGTGTCCGACATCCTCGGGCTGTCGATCGCGCTGGCGGACATCCAGATCACCCAGGGGCTGCTCCGTGACGCGATGCGCACCTACGAGGACGCCCTGCGGCTCACTCCCGGGCAGGGCGAGCCGGCCCTGCGAGGGACCGCCGACATGTACGTCGGCATGAGTGCACTGCACCGGGAGCGTGACGAGCTCGAGCAGGCGAGGGCCCTGCTGGTCCGCAGCGAGGATCTGGGCGAGCACAACGGACTGCCGCAGAATCCCTATCGCTGGCGGGTCGCGATGGCCCGCGTGCACGAGGCCGAAGGAGACCTGGCCGAGGCAGTCGGCCTGCTCGACGAGGCAGAGCTCGTCTACGTGGGGGACTTCTCGCCCAACGTGCGCCCGGTGTCGGCGACGCGGGCGCGGACCTGGATCTCGCAGGGGCGGACCCACGACGCCCTCGCCTGGGCTCGCGACCAGCGGCCTCTCCGTCGAGGACGAGCTCGCGTACCTGCGCGAGTACGAGCACGTGACCCTGGCGCGGGCGCTTCTGGCCACGGGCTCCCTCGAGGAGGCGACCGAGCTGCTGGGGCGCCTGTGCCTCGCCGCCGAGGCCGGCCACCGGACGGGCAACCTCATCGAGATCCTCGTGCTCCAGGCGCTCGCATCCGCTCAGCGGCGCGACGTGCCGGCCGCCCTCACGACGCTGGAACGTGCCCTGACGCTCGCCCAGCCGGAGGGCTACGTGCGGACGTTCGTCGACGAGGGCCCGCCGATGGCTGCGCTGCTCGACGCGGCCGCCAAGCGCGGCATCGCCCGCGACTACGTGACTCGTCTGCTCGCCGCGTTCGGCACGTCCGGGGTCCGCACGCCAGTCCGGCAGGGCCTGGTGGATCCGCTGAGCGAGCGGGAGCTCGACGTGCTGCGGCTCCTCGGCAGCGAGCTGACCGGCCCGGAGATCGCGCGTGAGCTGGTCGTGTCCCTCAACACGGTGCGCACCCACACCAAGGCGATCTACGCGAAGCTCGGGGTGAACACCCGCCGTGCCGCCGTACGCCGCGCCGCGGAGCTCGACCTGCTCGCGCGAGCTCGCTAGCCAAGTTCACCAGATGTGGTGATCACTGCGTCACCACATCGGTCCTACCTTCGGGCCATGAACGACACGCACGCCGGGCCCGGGCGCTACGAGATCCGGGTCAAGGGCCACCTCGCCGGCCGATGGGCCGCCTGGTTCGACGGCCTGACCCTCACCCGTCAGGGCGACGGCACCACCCTGCTCGAGGGTCCCGTCGTCGACCAGGCCGCGCTGCACGGCCTGCTGCAGAAGGTGCGCGACACCGGCCTGCCGCTCGTCTCGGTCGAGCGCGTCGAGCCCGAACAGCCCAGCCACCCCCGCTAGACCCAACCCAAGGAGACCGACATGACCACCACCATGGAGACCCCGGCGGCCCACGCCGCCGGCACGAAGCGAGCCCGGACGGGCTTCGTGCGGAGGACCGCCTTCTTCGGCGGGCTCTTCTACCTGATCACCTTCGCGGCCTCGATCCCCGCCGTGTTCCTGCTGGACCCCGTGCTGAACGACCCGAGCTACATCATCGGATCGGGTGCCGACACCCAGGTCGTCTGGGGCTGCGTCCTCGACGTGGTCAACGCGCTCGCTGCCATCGCCACGGCGGTCGTGCTGTTCCCGATCGTCAAGCGACAGAGCGAGTCACTCGCTCTCGGCTTCGTGACCAGCCGGATGGTCGAGGCCGCGGTCATCCTCATCGGGGTCGTCAGCCTGCTGACCGTCGTCACGCTGCGGCAGCCCGGCGCGACGGGCGCCGAGGCGGACTCGCTGCTGACGACCGGCCACGCCCTGGTCGCCGCCCGTGACTGGACCTTCCTGCTCGGTCCCAACGTGATGGCCGGCATGAACGCGCTGCTCCTCGGAACGCTGATGTACAAGTCCGGACTCGTGCCCCGCGTGATCCCCGCGATGGGACTCGTCGGCGGCCCGCTGCTCCTGATCGTGACGATCGCCTCGATCTTCGGGCTCACCGAGCACGGGTCCGCCTGGTGGGTCGTCGCCGCGCCGATCTTCGTCTGGGAGCTGTCGCTCGGCCTCTACCTGGTGATCAAGGGCTTCCGGCCCTCACCGATCACGGAGGGCATCGACGCCTGATCCGCGACGAAAGTGTCGGGACCTCGACGGAGACTGGCTCCGAGGCCCCGACACTTTTGCGTGGGCCCGAGCTCAGTGGGGACGGATCGAGATGACGACGATGGACAACCTGCCCGAGGTGGTGTCGCAGGAGGAGTGGCTCGCTGCGCGCAGGGAGCTGCTCGCGGAGGAGAAAGAGGTGACCCGGGCCCGTGATCGGGTCAACGCCGACCGCCGTCGTCTGCCGATGGTCCGCGTGGACAAGTCCTACACGTTCGAGGGCCCGGACGGCGCGGTGAGCCTGCTCGAGCTGTTCGACGGTCGCCCGCAGCTGGTGATGCACCACTTCATGTTCGCGCCGGAGTGGGACGAGTGCTGCCCGAGCTGCTCGTCCGCGGCCGACGGGATCGGTCGGCTCCGGCAGCTGCACGTGCGCAACACCTCGCTGGTGGCGGTCTCACGGGCGCCGTACGAGAAGCTCGCCGCCTTCCGGGAGCGGATGGGGTGGCGGTTCCCGTGGTACTCGTCCCACGGCAGCGACTTCAACTACGACTTCCACGCCACCCTCGACGACCGGGTCGCGCCGGTGCTCCTCCACTTCCGCACCGAGGCCGAGCTCGCCGAGGCGGGGACCCCGTGGACGGAGGGCGGGTGGACCGAGGACATGCGCGGCACGGAGATGCCCGGCATCAGCGCGTTCCTGCGCGTCGGCGACGAGGTCTTCCACACCTACTCGACCTTCGGTCGCGGCATCGAGGAGTTCCACAACGGCTACCAGCACCTCGACCTCACCGCCCTCGGCCGCCAGGAGGCCTGGGAGGAGCCCCAGGGACGCGCGGTCCCGCTCGGTCTCCAGGTCGGTGGTCCCGCGATGCGCGTGCCGGACGAGTACGACGTCTGAGGCGAGCCAGCTTGGTGAAAGGTGACTGAGGTCAGCCGGCAGGCGTGAAGCCCTGCGTGCGCTCGCCGTCGATCAGGTAGCGCCCGTCCTCGAAGGTCAGGTCGAGCACCGTCGGGCCCGGTCCGTTGTCGAAGTTGTCGAAGCGGACCTGATAGCTGACGCTGAGGTTGTCCGGGTTCGTGGAGATGCTGAGGACCCTGCCGTTGGTGGCGGGACCCCAGAACTCGCTGTACTTCTCGAAGCCGCCGCTCTCCTCCTGGAACTTCGGGGTCAGCATCAGCCAGGACTTCGACGGGTCCTCCCCGACGGTCTTCACGTAGTCCCGGATGAACGACTCCATCCCCTCGGCCGTCGGCTCCTTCTCGGTCGGGCTGGCCTTGCTGGTCGGCTTGTCCGACGGGTTCGCCGAGTTGTTGCTCGACTCCGGGTCGTTGCCGGAGACGACGGCGTACACCACCCCGGCCAGCACGAGTGCGAGGACGACGGCGACGCCGATCAGCACAGCCCGCGCCGATGGGCGGCGGCGAGGAGTGGAGGCCCGTGGCGGGGGCGTCGCTGCGGGCGGCGGGGCCGTCGCGGCCCCGACGGCGCCCAGCACCTGCGTCCCGTCCTCCGCCGGTCCCGCCGGCGTGGGCGGTGTCCAGCTCGTCGGCGACGGATCCACGTGCTGGTGGGCCGCGGCCAGGTAGTCGCGGACCTGCGCCATCGACCACCGCTGCGACGGGTCCCGGACCATGGTGGCCTCGAGCAACGGGGCCATCCAGCCGGCATCGTCCGGTCGCGGCGGCTCCTCGTTGACGATGCGGTAGAGCGTGCTGAGCACGTTGTCGCCCGTCTCGTACGGCGGCCGGCCGGTCAGCACGTAGAAGACCGTGGCCCCGAGCGACCACACGTCAGCGGCGGCCTCACCACCCCGGCTGCCACCGGCGGCGAACTCCGGGGCGAGGTACGCCGGTGACCCGATGATCAGGCCGGTCTGGGTCAGCGACGGGTCCGCCGCGAGCCGCGCGATCCCGAAGTCGGTCAGCTTCACGCTGCGACTCCGGTCGACCAGGATGTTGGACGGCTTCACGTCGCGGTGCACGATGCCGGCGGCGTGGGCAGCGGCGAGGGCGTCGGCCGCCTGGCGGAGCATCGGCGCCGCCTCGTCGGGCGAGAGCGGGCCCTCGGACTGCACGAGCCGGGCGATCGTGGTGCCCTCGACGTACTCCATCACCAGCCAGTGCGCGTCGGTCTCGGCATCGATGACGAGGTCGAACACCGCGACGACGTGGGGATGGTTGAGCCGCGCGCTGAGTCTCGCCTCGCGCTCGGCGCGCGCGAGGTCGGTGCGGTCGGCGCCGGGCAGCAGGCCGATCTTCTTGAGGGCCACGGGGCGCCCGAGGACCTCGTCCCGGCCCAGCCAGACCGCGCCCATGCCCCCTCGTCCGATCTCACGGTCGAGCGAGTACCTGCCTGCGATCACGGGGGCCCTTCGGTCCGGGAGTTCTGCCACCGGCTGTCCATCGTAGGTCGACCCCCGACGCGTGAACGGGCGTGGGTCGGCAGACGTGCTTCCAGCTGACGACGCACGAGCGATCGTCCGGCATGCGGAGGACACCATGAACGACCTGCAGCTCGCCCTCGCGCGGCAGCTCGAACGACAGCTACTCGACGACGCCGCACGAACCCGACGCCGGCCGGGCCGGAAAGGCCCGCGCTGGACCAGGAAAGCCCCCGAACCGGGACGTGTGTGAACGGGTCGGTGTGCCGAGTGGCGAGGACGTTCAAGCTCACCGACCTCCACGGGGGCGCGTTGTGGGGATTCCTGGTCGGCCACGACACCCTGATGCTGCTGTGGGGGCTGTGGTGCCTGCGCGGGGCCGACGACGACGTGAGTGAGACGGCACGATGAGGGTTCGATCAGCCCTACGATGACGGGCGTGGAGGACACGCCCGCCCGCGCCACGGCCCGACGACCGCCGAGCATGGCCGACGTCGCCGCGGCTGCCGGTGTCTCGCACCAGACCGTCTCGCGGGTGCTGAACCACCACCCGCTGGTCAAGGAGGGCACCCGCCAGCGCGTGCTCGACGCCATCGAGGCGCTGGGCTACCGCCGCAACAACGTGGCCCGTGCCCTGGTCACCAACCGGTCGGGCCTGATCGGGCTGGTCAGCGCGCACATGGCGCTGCACGGGCCGAGCATGATCGCCGGGGCGGTGCAGGAGGCGGCCCACGAGGCGGGGTACGGCGTCGCGCTGATCGGCATCCCCGAGCTGACCGGCGACGTCCTGCGCGAGGCGGTCGAACGGCTGCTCAACCAGGCCGTCGAGGCGGTTGTCGTGGCCGTGGCCCATCGCGACTCCCTCGACCTGGTCTCGTCGCTCAACCTGCCCATCCCCGTCGTGATGGTCCAGGGAGTCGAACCCGGCCAGCCGATGGCCGCTGGTGCCCACCAGCTCCACGGCGGGCAGGTCGCGACCGAGCACCTGATGGACCGCTACCCGGGCGGTGTCGCCCATGTCTCCGGGCCCATGGACTGGGTGGAGGCCGGTCAACGTCGTGACGGCTGGCGGAACGCCCACGAGGAGCGGGGCGTGCAGCCCGGCCCGGTGGTGGCGGGGGACTGGTCCCCCCTGAGCGGCTACCGCGCCGGCCAGACGCTGGCGGCCGACCCCTCGGTGCGGTCGATCTTCGTGGCCAACGACGACATGGCGCTCGGTGTCCTCCGCGCGCTGCACGAGCAGGGTCGTGAGGTGCCGGGCGACGTGGGCGTGGTCGGCTTCGACGACATGCCGGAGGCGGCGTACTTCTGGCCGCCGCTGACCACCGTGTCGCAGGATTTCGCAGGGATGGGTGAGCACGCGTTGGCCCTCACGCTGCGGGCCCTGGCCGGCGAGCAAGCAGCGACCAGCCCGCTGGTCGACCCTGTCCTGGTCGTGCGCGCCTCGACCGGGGACTAGCGTCAGCGCAATGCGCATCGAACCTTTCGGCGAGTGCGACCTCGGACCGGTCCAGCTGATCACCATCGGCACCGAGCCCGGGCCGGTGCTCGAGGTGCTGGACCTCGGTGCGACGACGCACCGACTCTGGATCACCGGCGGCGACGGCGTACGACGCAACGTCGTGCTGGGTCATCCGACGGCGCAGGACCACCTCGACTCGACCCACTACATCGGCGGCACCATCGGTCGCTACGCGAACCGGATCGCCAAGGGCCGCTTCGAGCTCGACGGAGCCGAGATCCAGCTCGGAGTGCACGACCGCGGCAACCACCTGCACGGCGGCCCGGACGGCTTCGACCGCCGGATCTGGGACGTCGTCGACGGTGACGATGACCATGTCCGCCTCCGGCTGCTGAGCCCAGACGGTGACCAGGGCTTCCCGGGCAACCTGACGGTCGAGGTCAGGTACTGGACGCTCGAGGACCGGATCCGGGTCGAGTTCGGCGCGACCACGGACGCGGCCACGCTGGTGAACCTCACCAGCCACGCCTACTTCAACCTCAACGGCGAGGGGAGCGGCACTGCCGAGGACCACGTGGTCAGGGTGGACGCCGACCACTACCTGCCCGTGGACGAGACGGGTGTGCCCCTCGGGGGGCTGGAGCCGGTGGATGGCACGCCGTTCGACCTGCGCACGCCCACCCGGGTCGCCGATGCGGTGCGCAGCGACCACCCTCAGATCGTCTCGGCGCACGGGATCGACCACAACTTCGCGCCGGGCGGCGACGGCTGGCGCCGACTGGCGCGGGTCGACTCCGTGCGGTCCCGGACCCGCCTCGAGCTGTACGGCGGACAGCCCGGCCTGCAGGTGTACACGGGCAACTTCCTGGACGGCTCGGTCCCGGGCACGTCGGGGACCCTCTACCGGCAGGGCGACGGCCTGGCCCTGGAGCCGCAGCTGTTCCCCGACAGCCCGCACCATCCCGAGTTCGAGTCCGCGATCCTGCGCCCCGGTGACCCCTACCGGGTCGCTCTCGAGTGGCGCTTCACGCTGACCGAGTGACGCCGGAGCATCTCGAGTAGACCAGCGCCGCGGTGCCGGCGCCGCAATTGCGCCAATTCCATGTGAGCGATCACATTTTTCGAGGACGCAGTTCCGTCACGGTCTGGAAAACTTCATCCCGGATGCTTGACGCGGCATAATGTTAGCGTTAACACTTCTGCACGTGACACCCGTCACAGCCGGGCAGTGCCCGACCAATCGAGAGGAAACACCGTGCTGAAGAAGAGTCTGGTCGCCGCCTGTGCGATCACCTTGGGCACCATCTCGCTCACCGCGTGCGGCAGCTCCGGCTCCGATGACAGTGGTGGCGGCGGCGACGACAGCATCACCATGGGCTTCGCCCAGGTCGGCGCCGAGAGCGGCTGGCGCACCGCGAACACCAAGAACATCCAGGAGACCGCCGAGACCGACGGCATCGACCTGAAGTTCTCCGACGCCCAGCAGAAGCAGGAGAACCAGATCAAGGCGATCCGCTCCTACATCCAGCAGAAGGTCGACGTGATCGCCTTCAGCCCGGTGGTCGAGACGGGGTGGGACACCGTCCTGCTGGAGGCCAAGCGCGCCAACATCCCCGTGATCCTCACCGACCGTTCGGTCGACACCGAGGACACCTCGCTCTACAAGACGTTCCTCGGCTCCGACTTCGTCAAGGAGGGCCAGAAGGCCGGCGAGTGGATGGTTCACAACGCCAAGGACGCCGACGCCAACGGGGACGGCACCATCAACATCGTCCAGATCGAAGGCACCACGGGCGCAGCTCCGGCCATCGACCGCGGCAAGGGTTTCGCCGACACCATCAAGTCCGACCCGAGCCTGAAGGTCATCGCGTCCCAGACGGGTGACTTCACTCGCGACGGCGGCAAGAAGGTGATGGAGTCGTTCCTGAAGTCCCAGAAGGACATCGAGGTCGTCTTCGCGCACAACGACGACGAGGGACTCGGCGCCATCGAGGCCATCAAGGCAGCGGGCAAGGTGCCCGGCAAGGACATCAAGATCATCACGGTGGACGCGGTCAAGGACGGTATGACGGCCCTGTCCAAGGGCGAGATCAACTTCATCGTCGAGTGCAACCCGCTGCTCGGGCCCCAGCTGATGGACCTGGCCAAGAAGGTCGTCGCCGGTGACGAGGTCCCTGAGCGGGTCGTCACCGAGGAGGGCACCTTCGACCAGGCCCAGGCGACCGAGGCCCTGCCGGACCGCCAGTACTGAGGCCGGACGAGGTCGGACAACTTCGGGTGTCTCGCCGGGTCCGGTCGCAGCGACCGGGCCCGGCGGCACCCTGAGGGCACGACGGAGGAGAAAGTGATGACCCAGATGGATGTTCAACCCCCAGTGACGGACGCGACCGGGCCCACTCCGGTTGCTGCCCGGCCCGGCCAGCAGGGCACGCCCATCGTGGAGATGAACGACATCAGCATCGCGTTCGGCGGCGTACCCGCGCTCTCCGAAGCCAGCCTGCGGCTGTTCCCCGGCGAGGTGCACGCGCTGATGGGCGAGAACGGCGCCGGCAAGTCGACGATGATCAAGGCGCTCACCGGCGTCTACTCGATCGACTCGGGCACCGTGCACGTGGCCGGCATCGAGCGCACCTTTACCTCGCCGGCGGCCTCCCAGGAGGCGGGCATCAGCACCGTCTACCAGGAGATCAACCTCTGCACGAACCTCACGGTCGCGGAGAACATGATGCTCGGCCGCGAACCGCGGACGCGGCTCGGCGGCATCAACACCCGCGCGATGAACCGTCAGGCCAAGGCACCCTCGACCGGCTCGGTCTCGACATCGATCCGGCCTCGCAGCTGGGACAGCACCCGATCGCCGTGCAGCAGCTCGTCGCCATCGCCCGGGCCGTCGACGTGGACTGCAAGGTCCTGATCCTCGACGAGCCGACCTCGAGCCTGGACGGCGACGAGGTCGCCAAGCTCTTCGAGGTGATGCGGACACTGCGCGACCACGGCGTCGCGATCGTCTTCGTCTCGCACTTCCTCGACCAGATCTTCGAGATCAGCGACCGCATGACGGTGCTCCGCAACGGCGCCCTCGTGGGGGAGCGGATGACGAGGGACGTCACCGAGATCGAGCTCGTCCGGATGATGATCGGCCGCGAGCTCGAGACGCTCGAACGCATCGACCGTGAGGTCGCCGCCACCGAGGTCAAGGAGGCCGGCACCCCGGTGCTGAAGGCGTTGGGCCTGAGCCGCAAGGGGTCCCTCGAGGCCGTCGACCTCGACGTGTTCGAGGGCGAGGTCATCGGGGTGGCGGGGCTGCTCGGCTCCGGCCGCACCGAGCTGGCCCGGCTGCTGTTCGGCGCCGACTCCGCCGACGGCGGCGAGCTCGAGGTGCGCGCGAAGAAGCACCGGTTCCGCACGCCGCGGCACGCGATCGACAACAAGATCGCGTTCTCCAGCGAGAACCGCCGCGCCGAGGGCGTGATCGAGGACCTCACCGTCGCCGACAACATGCTGCTGGCCCTGCAGGCCACCCGCGGCTGGTTGCGACCGATCCCGCCGGCGACGCGCAGCCGGCTGGTCAAGCAGTACGTCGAGGCGCTCGACATCCGCCCGGCCGACCCGCAGCGCCACCATGCGCAACCTCAGCGGTGGCAACCAGCAGAAGGTGCTCCTGGCACGCTGGCTGATCACCGAGCCGGACCTGCTGATCCTCGACGAGCCCACCCGCGGCATCGACATCGGGGCCAAGGCGCAGATCCAGGCGCTCGTCGCCGACCTCGCGCGCAAGGGCATGGCCGTCGTGTTCATCTCGGCCGAGCTCGAGGAGGTGCTGCGGCTCAGCGACCGGCTCGTCGTGATGCGCGACCGCCGCAAGATCGACGAGCGGCCCAACGAGGACGTGAGCGTCAACGAGGTCCTCGAGATCATCGCCGGCCAGGCACAGCAACCCGCGGACCTCTTCACCGAAGGATCCCCCCATGCCTGAGACCACCACTCCCGGGGCCCCGCCGGAGGTCGCCGTCCCGACGGTGTCCGAGGTCGCTCCCGACTCACAGCTCGACGAGCCGACCGAGCCGGCCCAGCTCGGTCTCGTCGCCAGGGTCACGCGAAACCCGCTGCTGTGGCCGGCGCTGGCGCTGCTCGCGCTCTCGTCATCGACGTCATCGCGAACCCGTCGTTCCTCAGCATCCGGATGCAGGACGGGCACCTCTACGGCAACCTGGTCGACATCCTGCGCAACGGTGCGCCGGTGCTGCTGGTCGCACTCGGAATGACGCTGGTCATCGCCACCCGCGGCATCGACCTGTCCGTGGGGGCGATCGCGGCCATCTCCGGTGCCATCGCGTGCGTGTACATCGCCGGGTCCGACCAGCAGGGCGCCGCCAGCACGGCGATCATCGCGTGCACCATGGCGCTGGCCGCCTGCGTGGCGCTCGGACTGTGGAACGGCTTCCTCGTCTCGGTGCTCGGCATCCAGCCGATCATCGCGACGCTGGTGCTGATGACGGCCGGACGCGGGCTGGCGATGCTGGTCACCGACGGTCAGATCACCACCGTCAACAACGACACCTTCGCGGGCATCGGGGTCGGCTTCTTCGCGACGCTCCCGGTCGCCATCCTGGTCGCGTTGGCGGTCTTCGCGGTGACCGCGATCGTCACCCGTCGTACGGCGCTGGGCATGCTGATCGAGTCGGTCGGGATCAACCCCGAGGCGAGCCGGCTGGCAGGAGTCAGGTCGCGCACGATCGTCTGGACCGTCTACGTGTTCTCCGCCGTGTGTGCGGGCATCGCCGGCCTGATGATCGCCGGCAACACCAGCGCCGCCGACGCCAACAACGCCGGTCTCTGGATCGAGCTCGACGCGATCCTCGCCGTCGTCATCGGCGGCACCTCTCTCGCGGGCGGCCGGTTCTCCCTGACCGGCACGCTGATCGGCGCGCTGCTCATCCAGACGCTGGCCACCACGATCCCCAACATCGGGATCCCGTCGCAGACCAACTACCTGTTCAAGGCGGTGGTCGTCATCGTGGTGTGCCTCGTGCAGTCGCCCAAGGCTCGCGCGGCCCTCCGAGTTCGTCGCCATGCCACCGTCCCGACGACCGCAAAGGCAGGCGCCTGATGAGCACCGCCACCGTCACCTCCGACACCACCTGGGAGCGCGTCCGTCGCTGGTCGCCGTCATCGAAGTACACCCCGGTGCTCACGACGTTCGCCCTGTTCATCGGGCTGTTCGCCGCCGGTGGCATCCGCTACGAGGGCTTCGCCTCGCCGCAGGTGGTGCTCAACCTCTTCTTCGACAACGCGTTCCTGATCGTGCTCGCGGTCGGGATGACCTTCGTCATCCTCACCGGCGGCATCGACCTCTCCGTCGGTTCCGTGGTGGCGCTCTCGACCATGATCGCCGCCCGCACCCTCGAGGCGGGATGGCCGGCCGAGCTGAGCATCGTCCTGGTGCTGCTGGTCGGCACCGGGCTCGGTCTGCTGATGGGGCTGGTCATCCACTACTTCGACATCCAGCCGTTCATCGCGACGTTGGCCGGGATGTTCCTGGCGCGCGGGCTCTGCTACCTGATCAGTATCGAGTCGATCCCGATCCGCAACCCCACCTTCTACAACCTCGCCTCGGCGCAGATCTCCCTGCCGGGTGGGCTCTACACCACACCGTCGGCGATCCTCGCCGTGGTGATCGTCGGCATCGCGGCGTGGGTGCTCGCCCGCACCCGCTTCGGGCGCACTGTCTACGCGATCGGGGGGAGCGAGAGCTCCGCGATGCTGATGGGACTGCGCGTGGCCCGCACCAAGGTCGCCGTCTATGCGATCAGCGGGTTCTGTGCGTCGTTCGCGGGGCTGCTCTTCTCCCTCTACATGCTGTCGGGCTACAGCCTGCACGCCGTCGGCATGGAGCTCGACGCGATCGCCGCCGTCGTGATCGGCGGCACCCTGCTGACCGGTGGACGGGGACTCGTCATCGGCTCGTTGCTCGGCGTGCTGGTCCTCGGCACCATCCAGACCTTCATCTCCTTCGACGGCACCCTCAGCTCGTGGTGGACCAAGATCACCATCGGCGTGCTCCTGCTCGCCTTCGTCGTCGTGCAACGTTTCATCACCAGGCGCCAGGCATGACGAAGACCCATACGTCCTCCACGCGACCGGCCGCGGGGCGCACACCGGTGATGGCCGATGTGGCGCGGCTGGCGGGGGTGTCGCACCAGACCGTCTCCCGGGTGATCAACGGTCACCCGAGCCTGCGGCCGGCGACCCGCGAGCGGGTGGAGGAGGCGATCCGGCAGCTGGGCTACCGGCCCAACACCGTGGCCCGCGCACTCGTCACGCGGAAGTCCGCGACCATCGGTGTGATCGCCACCAACGGCGGACTGTGGGGACCCTCGACAGTGCACCGCACCATCCAGGCCGCGGCGCGCGAGTCGGGGTACTTCGTCAGCTCGGTCAACCTGCCTGACGTCACCGGCGAGGACCTCGCGGCCGCGGTCGAGCACCTGCGTGACCACAACGTCGAGGGCATCGTGATGATCGTCGCCAACGACGAGGCACTCGACATCGCCCGCCGCCAGGAGACCGGCGGTGTCCCGGTCGTGGTCGTCGAGGGTGACCTGTCCCGCGCACCCTGGACGGTCGGCGTCGACCAGGTCGCCGGAGCCCGGATGGCGACCGAGCACCTGCTCTCCCTCGGCCACACCGCGGTCATGCACGTGGCCGGTCCCCAGCACTGGGTCGAGGCCCGGGCCCGGCTCGCGGGCTGGAGCAGCGCGCTGTACGACGCCGGACTGCGTCCCCTCGAGCCCCTCCTCGGGGACTGGACGGCCGCCAGCGGCTACGCCGCCGGTCGCTCGATCGCCGGTCACGACGACGTGACGGCGGTCTTCGTCGCCAACGACCACATGGCGATCGGGGTGCTGCGGGCCCTCGCCGAGGCGGGCCGCTCGGTGCCCGGGCGACGTCAGCGTCGTCGGCTTCGACGACATCCCGGAGTCCGGCTTCCTCCTCCCGCCCCTGACCACCGTGCGCCAGGACTTTCGCGCCGTCGGCCGGCAGGCCATCGACACCCTCCAGGTCGCGATGCGACCCGAGGACACAGACCCAGGCGACCCCGGTGCCGGCACCCGCCGGGGCCGCCTGATCAAACCCGAGCTGGTCCTGCGTGCGAGCACCGCGCCGGCTCCCACCCGGAAGGCACAGCGGTGACGCACACCCACACCAGTCCCGAGGACCGCTACGTGGTCGGCGTCGACTACGGCACGCTGTCCGGCCGCGCTCTCGTGGTCCGGGTCGTCGACGGTGCCGAGCTGGGCAGCGCGACGCACGAGTACGCACACGGCGTACTCGAGGAAGCCCTGCCCTCCGGCACTCCGCTGCCTCCGGAATGGGCGCTGCAGGTGCCCGACGACTACCGCGACGTGCTCCGGTTCGCGGTGCCGGCAGCGGTTCAGGCGGCCGGCATCGACCCGAGCCAGGTCATCGGCATCGCCACCGACTTCACGGCCTGCACCATGGTGCCGACGCTCGCCGACGGCACCCCGCTCGACGAGGTCGAGTCGTACGCCGGCCGGCCGCACGCCTACGTGAAGCTGTGGAAGCACCACGCCGCGCAGCCGCAGGCCGACCGGATCAACGCGCTCGCCGAGCGGCGCAAGGAGGCGTGGCTGCCGCGCTATGGCGGGCTGATCTCCTCGGAGTGGGAGTTCGCCAAGGGGCTGCAGCTGTTCGAGGAGGACCGTGAGCTCTACGAGCGGATGGACCACTGGGTGGAGGCAGCGGACTGGATCGTGTGGCAGCTGTGCGGCCGCTACGTCCGCAACGCCTGCACCGCCGGCTACAAGGGGATCCTCCAGGACGGCGAGTACCCCAGCGTCGACTACCTCGAGGAGCTCGCACCCGGCTTCGGCGGCTTCGTGGCCGACAAGGTGGAGCACCCGATCGGCCAGCTCGGTGACCGGGCCGGCACGCTGACGGCCGAGGCGGCCGGGTGGACCGGCCTGCCCGAGGGCATCGCGGTTGCGGTCGGCAACGTCGACGCGCACGTGACCGCACCGGCAGCACAGGCCGTCGAACCCGGTCAGATGGTGGCGATCATGGGCACCTCGACCTGCCATGTGATGAGCGCCGACGTGCTGCGCGAGGTCCCGGGGATGTGCGGGGTCGTCGACGGGGGCATCGTCGTCCGGCAGCTGGGGCTACGAGGCCGGCCAGAGCGGCGTCGGTGACATCTTCGGCTGGTTCGTGCGCACCTCGGTGCCTCCGTCGTACGTCGAGGAGGCGGCGCGCAACGGCGAGTCGGTGCACGAGCTGCTGACCCGGCTGGCCACGCGCCAGGAGGTCGGCGAGCACGGGCTGGTGGCGCTGGACTGGCACAGCGGCAACCGCTCGGTCCTTGTCGACCACCAGCTCTCGGGCCTGGTGATCGGTCAGACGCTGACCACGAAGCCGGAGGACACCTACCGGGCGCTGCTCGAGGCGACCGCCTTCGGCACCCGCGTGATCGTGGAGACCTTCCGCGACGCCGGCGTCCCGGTGACCGAGTTCGTGGTGGCCGGCGGCCTGGCGAAGAACCCACTGCTGATGCAGATCTACGCCGACGTCACCCGCCTGCCGCTCGCAGTGATCGGCTCCGACCAGGGCCCTGCGCTCGGGTCGGCGATCCACGCCGCGGTCGCCGCGGGGGCGTACGCCGACGTCCGCGAGGCCGCCCAGCTGATGGGCAAGGTGCGATCGCACGCCTTCGAGCCCGACGAGGACCGGGCCGCCGCCTACGATCGGCTGTTCGCGGAGTACGTCGAGCTGCACGACCACTTCGGTCGACAGGACAGGGCGATGCGCCGACTCAAGGCCATCCGCCACGACGCCGTGGCCCGTCGTACGACCGCCGCGACGCGTGACCGGCAGGAGGTACCGGCATGACCGCGGTCGCCGACGTGGACGCCACCATCACCCGGCTGCGGCAGGAGGTGTGTGCGCTGCACGAGCAGCTCACCCGCTACCAGCTGGTCGTGTGGACCGCGGGCAACGTCTCGGCACGGGTGCCCGGTCGCGACCTGCTGGTGATCAAGCCGAGCGGGGTCTCCTACGACGACCTGACGCCGGACTCGATGGTGGTCTGCGATCTCGAGGGCCGGGTCGTCGACGGGCAGCACGCTCCGTCCTCCGATACCCAGGCGCAGGCCTACGTCTACCGCCACCTGCCGGAGGTCGGCGGAGTGGTGCACACGCACTCGACGTACGCCACCGCCTGGGCGGCTCGCGGCGAACCGGTGCCGTGCGTCCTGACGATGGCCGCCGACGAGTTCGGCGGCGAGATTCCCGTCGGTCCGTTCGCAATCATCGGCGACGACTCGATCGGGCGCGGGATCGTCGACACCCTGCGCGACAGCCGTTCGCCCGCCGTACTCATGCAGAACCACGGCGTCTTCGCGATCGGACCCACCGCGAAGGCGGCCGTGAAGGCCGCCGTGATGTGCGAGGACGTCGCGCGCACGGTGCACATCGCCCGCCAGCTCGGCACCCCGATCCCGGTCGAGCCCGCGGCCGTGGACCAGCTCTACGACCGCTACCAGAACGCCTACGGCCAGCCCGGCTGAGCAAGACCCCGCACGCAGCACCCCCAACGCAGCACACAGCAAGGCGTCCCACGACGCCCCGTCCACCGGAGGCACGATGACCAGCCCCACCGTCCGCGAGATCTGGTTCCTCACCGGGAGCCAGGCGCTCTACGGCCCCGAGACGCTCGACCAGGTCGCCGAGCAGTCCCGCGCGATCTGCGAGCGGCTCGACGCGGCACCGCAGGTCCCCGTGCGCATCGTCTGGAAGCCGGTGCTGCTGGACGCCGCCTCCATCCACCGCCAGATGCTCGAGGCCAACAGCGCACCTGAGTGCGTCGGTGTGATCGCGTGGATGCACACCTTCTCCCCGGCCAAGATGTGGATCTCCGGTCTCGACGCGCTCAACCAGCCGTTGCTGCACCTGCACACCCAGGCCGGCATGGAGCTGCCGTGGTCGACCATCGACATGGACTTCATGAACCTCAACCAGGCCGCGCACGGCGACCGGGAGTTCGGCCACATCCAGTCCCGCATCGGAGTCGCACGCAAGACCGTGGCCGGCCACGTGGACTCGCCCATCGTGGCCGAGCGAGTGGCCGCCTGGGTGCGCGCAGCGCTCGGGCGGCACGAGCTGCGGACGCTCCGGCTGGCCCGCTTCGGCGACAACATGCGCGACGTCGCCGTCACCGAGGGCGACAAGGTCGAGGCACAGCTGCGCTTCGGCGTCTCCGTGAACACCTACGGCGTGAACGACCTGGTCGCCGTCGTCGACGCCATCGCGGACGACGACATCGACAAGCTGGTCACCGAGTACGCCGACACCTACCGCGTCGCCCCCGAGCTGCTCCCCGGAGCCGAACGCCACGAGTCGCTGCGGTACGGCGCCCGCATCGAGCTCGGCATGCGGCAGTTCCTGACCGAGGGTGGCTTCGGCGCGTTCACCACCAACTTCGAGGACCTCGGTGGGCTGCGCCAGCTCCCCGGCCTGGCCGTGCAGCGGCTGATGGCCGACGGCTACGGGTTCGGCGGCGAGGGTGACTGGAAGACGTCGGTGATGCTGCGGGGGATGAAGTCGATGGCCACCGGCCTGCCGGGCGGCACGTCCTTCATGGAGGACTACACGTACCACCTGGTGCCGGGCGAGGAGAAGATCCTCGGCGCGCACATGCTCGAGGTCTGCCCCTCGATCACCACCCAGCAGCCCTCGCTCGAGATCCACCCGCTCGGCATCGGGGGTCGCGAGGATCCCGTGCGGCTGCGGTTCACCGCCGACCCGGGCCCAGCCGTCGTCGCCGGCCTCTCCGACATGGGCGACCGGTTCCGGCTCACGGTCAACGAGGTCGACTGCGTGGAGCCCGACGAGGACCTTCCCCAGCTGCCGGTGGCCTGCGCGGTGTGGCAGCCCAAGCCGTCCCTGTCCACGTCGGCGGAGGCGTGGCTGATGGCGGGCGCTCCGCACCACACGGTGCTTTCCAAGGCGCTGGACACCGAGGTCCTGGCCGACTTCGCCGAGATGACTCGTCACCGAGATGGTCGTCATCGACGCGGACACGACTCCTCGCGGTTTCCAGCGTGAGCTGCGCTGGAACGCGGCGTACCACCGACTGGCACAGCACCTCTGACCAGGAGCCCGCTCACCACACGTCGTGGAAGTGGTGCACCGGCCCGTGCCCCGAGCCGACGGTGAGGCGGTCGGCCGCGAGCAGGGCGCCGGTCAGGTAGTCCTTCGCGCCGCGCACGGCCGTCACCCAGTCCGCCACCTGCGGGCGCAACGCGGCGATCGCGGCCGACAGGGTGCAGCCGGTGCCGTGCGTGCTCGTGGTGTCGACGCGCGGCGCGGACAGGCGGGTCTCGACGCCGTCGACCAGCAGCAGGTCGGTGCTCTCCTCGCCGTCGAGGTGCCCACCCTTGAGGAGTACGCCGGGACACAGTCGTGCGAGGTCGCGGAGCTGCCGGCCCATCTCGTCCTCACCCCGCGCCTCCGGTACGCCGAGCAGGTCGGCCGCCTCGGGGAGGTTGGGGGTCACCAGGTCGCACAGCGGCATCAGCTCGTCACGCAGTGCGGCCACCGCGTCCGCGGCCAGGAGCCGGTCGCCGCTCTTCGCGACCATCACCGGATCGAGGACCACGTGACCGGGACGGTGTGACCGGATGACCGCGGCCACGGCCCGGGCGACGTCCGCCGTACCCAGCATCCCGATCTTCACCGCGTCGACCCGCACGTCGGTGAGCAGGGTCTCGAGCTGCTGCCGCACTGTCGCGCCACTGAGCTGGTGCACGTCGTCGACGCCGCGGGTGTTCTGCGCGACCACGGCCGTCACCACCACGGTGCCGTAGACACCGAGCGCCGAGAAGGTCTTGACGTCGGCGCTGATTCCGGCGCCTCCGCCCGGGTCGGTGCCGGCGATGGTCAGCACGTTCGCGGTCATCGTGGTTCCCCGTTCAACAGGGCGGCAGCAGCTGCGGGGTCGTCGGCTGCACAGATCGCCGAGACGACCGCGACGCCGGTGACCCCGGTCGCGCGCACGTCCTCGACGTCGGCAGGCCCGATGCCCCCGATCGCGACGCACGGCAGTCGGCCCGCGGCCGCGACCATCCGCGCCGTGGCGGCGAGTCCAGTGGGCACGGCCGCGTCCGACTTGGTCGGCGTGGCGAACACCGGTCCGACCCCGAGGTAGTCGACGCATCCGTCGGGCAGCGCCGTCGCCTCCACGACCTCCGCGACCGTGGACACGGACAGGCCGATGATCGCGTGGTCGCCGAGGATCTCGCGGGCCGCGATCGGCGGCAGGTCGGACTGCCCGACGTGGATGCCGTCCGCATCCACCGCCAGCGCCACGTCGGCACGGTCGTCGACCAGGAGTGGTACGCCGGTCCCGTCGAGGACCTCGCGCAAACCGGACCCGAGCCGGCACAGCTCGCGCGTGCTCGCCATCGGGTCCCGCAGCTGGACGGCGCCCACGCCTCCCTGCACCGCCAGGCGGACGGTCTCGACCACTCCGCGCTCGCCGCACAGCACCGTGTCGGTGACGAGGTAGGTCCGCGCCTTCACTGGTGGCGACCCATCCGCGCCGTCAGCCGGGTGCCGTCCAGGCGCGCCAGCGAGTCCACGAGCTCCACCGCGAACGAGCCCGGCCCGCGGCTGGACTGGCCCGGCGTACTCCGCCGCCACCGTGAGGATGCTCGTCGCCGCGGTCGCGGCCACCAGCGGTGACTCCTCCACCGCGAGACAGGCAGCCGTGACGGCTCCCAGCACGCAGCCCGTGCCGGTCACCTGCGCCATCAAGGGGTGTCCCGTGCGGACCTCGACGACCTGCTCGCCGTCGGTCACCAGGTCGACCGGTCCGCTCACGGCGACGGCGCCCTGGGTCCGGGTGGCCACTTCGCGCGCGGCACCGAGCGCGGCCCGGGGACCGAGTCCGCTGTCCACTCCTCGACCCTGGCCGCTGGCTCCGGTCAGGCTCACCACCTCCGACGGGTTCCCCCGCACGACCGTGGGTCCGTGGTCGAGCAGCTGCTGCGCCAGCGCCGTACGGAAGGAGAGCGGACCCACCGCGACGGGGTCGAGGACCCAGGATGTGCCGGCCGCGTGCGCCGCCGCGGCAGCCGCCCGCATCGCCTCGGCCCGTTCCCGGGAGAGCGTGCCGAGGTTGACCAGCAGCGCGTCGGCAGCGCGCGCGAACTCCGCCGACTCCTCGGCGTTCTCGACCATCGCAGGCGATGCTCCGACGGCCAGCAGGACGTTGGCGGTCAGGTTCGCGACCACGATGTTGGTCAGGCAGTGCACCACTGGCGCCGTCTCGCGTACGTCGCGCAGCACCCGCTTCACTGCGCGTACGTCGGGCCGGTGGACGGTGGCGTCGAGCGACATCAGACCCACTCCCTACGCCGGCATTACCCGGCTCAGGTTCGAGCGGTCGGCGACCCTGAGTCGCCCTCTCAGCCCGATCCCGTCGAGCTCCCGCGTTCTGGCGCTGCCACCGTAGCGGGTCAGCTCGTGGCTGCCCCGTCGGGCCGTGCGGCCTGTGCCCGGACGCGGTGGTGGCGCACGATGCGCTCGAACTGGCGAGGCTTGACCTGGCTCGGCCGCAGCAGGGTGCGTGGCCCGTTGTTGTTCCGGACCGTCGCGGTCCACGTGGGGGAGCCGGGCCGCCCGGAGAACTCGACCACGGTCGTCGGGTCGGTCAGCTCGAAGCGCTCCGTGCGGCCGGCACGGGTGATCTCGAGGACGCCCTCCTCGATGGAGACCACGGTCGGTCGCCAGCTGAGCAGTCCCCACCACGCGACCACGGCGAGCAGGAAGCAGCCCGCCGCGATCACCAGCGATGCCCCGGACTCCTCGCTCACCCCGACGAAGATCGTGAGCACGCCCGTCACGGCCGCGACCACGAAGATCGTCCCGAGCAGGTAGCCGCGGGTGCTCGTCGGGCTGTACTCCACGAAGCGCGGGATGTCCGAGGGGCCCGCGACGGGCGCCTCGACCGCCGGTTCGGCGGGTTCGGGATGCGGCTCCGGCTCCGGCTCGGGCTCCGGCTCGGGCTCGGCTCGGCTCGGGCTCCGGGCGTCGGCTCGGGTTCCGGCTCGCGGCCACTGGCTCGGGCTCCGGCTCCGGCTCGGGTTCGGCTCTGGTTCGGGCGTCGGGTTCGGGGACGGGATCGGCCTCGGTCGGCAGGGCGTACTCGGTCCCGTCGGCGTCGACCATGGTCCCGTCGGCGTAGTGGTAGAGCCACCCCTGGAAGGCGCCCGGACCGCCGTCGTCGTGGAAGACCCAGCCTCGGTCCTCGCCGGGTGGTGTCTGCCCGGCCCCCTCACCGACCCACCCGGACTGCTCGGCCAGGCTGGAGAGCCCGGGGATGCGTGCGAGCAGGCGGCGCCCGCGGTGCGGGTGCTCGTCGTGCCGGTCCCCGCGGCGGGATGTGGACGACGTCGGAGGACCCCGGCGCGACCCACGAGTTGCGTGGTCGCTCACCGGGGACGTACGGCGGGTCCGGGTCGGTCTGGTCGGCGGAATCGCCGCCCGACTCCTCCGGACCCCGGGGGGTGAGGTCTCCCATCTGCGCACCATAAGGCCGCGACGTCGTGCGCAGGGTCGAACGATCCCTTTCGCCCGATCCTCGCTCACGAGGTGGACGATCCGGTCACCATCTCCCGGGATCCAGATCGGACCTGGTCTCGGGTGGACTCGTTACGCGCCGGTAGCGATTGTTCCTGGCCCCGGACGGTGCTGCACTTGTCCGCATGACCCAGACCGAAGAGATCCACGCCCTCGACCAGCTCGCGGATCGCCTTCGAGGCCGGTTCCCGGACGCGCCGCCCGAGAGCATCAAGAAGGTCGTCGACGAGGTGCACCACCAGTTCGACGGACGTCCCATCCGCGACTTCATCCCCGTGCTCGTGGAGCGCGAGGTCGTCGACCGCTTCAGGGTCCGACAGGCCGGTCCGACCCGCGGAGCTGAGCACGCGGACCGCGTCTGCAGACCCGACCCGCGGTCCACCTTCCGTTCAACTTCACGCGACACACTCGCCCGGTGCCTGCGCTGCCGACGAGACGAGTCCCGCGTTGACGCTGACCCGCGCCGCCCTGGCGCCGCCCGCGCGCACCCTGATCGACATCTTCCGACGAGACGGTGGCCGATCATCCCGAGGCGCTCGCGGTCGACAACGGCGCCGAGATGCTCACCTACGAGGAGTTCGCCGAGGCCGCCGACGAGCTCGCCGCGTCGCTGAACGCGATGGGCGTCGGGCGCGGCGACCGCGTCGGCGTCCGCATCAGGTCCGGGACGGTCGACCTCTACGTCGCGATCATGGGCGTCCTCGCCGCCGGAGCCGCCTACGTGCCGGTCGACGCCGACGACCCCGACGAGCGCGCCCGGCTGGTCTTCGGCGAGGCCGCCGTCGCGGCGATCGTCGGCAACGGCCTGGTGGTCGCGGATCGCGGCCACGTCAGCGAGCCACGCGACGCCGGAGGACCCGAGCCCGGCCGACGACGCCTGGATCATCTTCACGTCGGGCTCGACGGGCACGCCGAAGGGCGTGGCGGTCTCGCACCGCTCGGCGGCGGCGTTCGTGGACGCGGAGTCGCGGATGTTCCTCCAGGGCGAGCCGCTGGGTCCGGCCGACCGGGTGATGGCCGGCCTCTCGGTCGCCTTCGACGCGTCGTGCGAGGAGATGTGGCTCGCCTGGGCCCACGGCGGCTGCCTGGTGCCGGCGCCGCGCTCGCTGGTGCGCAGCGGCGTGGACGTCGGGCCGTGGCTGGTGGCCAACGACGTGACCGTGGTCTCGACGGTGCCGACGCTGGTGGCGCTGTGGCCGACCGAGTCGCTGGACGCCGTACGCCTGCTGATCATGGGTGGCGAGGCCTGCCCGCCCGAGATCGGCACCCGGCTGGCGCGACCGGACCGCGAGCTCTGGAACACCTACGGACCGACCGAGGCCACCGTCGTGGCGTGCGGCGCCCAGCTCGACGGCGACGGGCCCGGTCCGGATCGGCCTGCCGCTGGACGGCTGGGACCTCGCGGTCGTCGACGACGCCGGCGAGCACGTGCAGCCCGGTGAGGTCGGCGAGCTGATCATCGGCGGCGTCGGGCTGGCGCGCTACCTCGACCCCGAGAAGGACGCCGAGAAGTACGCGCCGTTCCCGACGCTGGGCTGGGAGCGTGCCTACCGCAGCGGCGACCGGGTGGTGTACGACGAGCAGGGGCTCCTCTTCGCCGGCCGGGGCGACGACCAGGTCAAGCTCGGCGGCCGGCGGATCGAGCTCGGCGAGATCGACAACGCCCTGCTCGCCCTCCCGGGAGTCACCAGTGCCGCGGCCGCCGTACGCCAGAGCCGGGCGGGCAACCAGCTCCTCGTCGGCTACGTCACCGCCGAGGACGGCTTCGACGCCGCGCCGGGCCGTCGAGCACCTGCGCGAGGTCATGCCGGCCGCGCTGGTGCCCCGGCTGGCCGAGGTGCCGTCGCTGCCGACCATGACCTCGGGCAAGGTCGACCGCGATGCGCTGCCCGTGGCCGCTGGCCACCGACGAGACGCACCACCGGAAGGCCGCCGAGCTGCACGGCACCGCGGCCTGGATCGCCGAGCTGTGGCTCGAGGTCGTCGGGGCAGTCGTCACCGACGAGGGCGACGACTTCTTCGACCTCGGCGGCGGCAGCCTGACCGCGGCCCAGATGGTCTCGCGGCTCCGCGCGCGCTACCCGGAGGTGACGGTCGCCGACCTCTACGAGAACCCGACCGTCCGGGCGCTGGCCACGCATGCTCGACGAGATGACCGCGCCCGCGGCGCGCTCCAACCGCGACGTCCGGCCGACCCCGTCGAAGACCCAGATCGGCCAGATCGTCTTCACCGTCCCGCTGCGCGTGCTCTCCGGCCTGCGCTGGCTCACCTGGGTGGTGGCCGGCAGCAACCTCGCGTCGTCCGTCCTCGGGCTGGACTTCCTGCCGACGTTCTCGTGGTGGTGGGTCGCCGCTCGGCTGGGTGCTGCTGGTCTCCGCGCCCGGCCGGATGGCCCTGACGGCCGCTCGGCGCGCGGATCCTGCTGCGCAAGGTGACGCCCGGCGACTACCCGCGCGGTGGTCGCATCCACCTGCGGCTCTGGCTGGCCGAGCGGCTGGCCGACGAGCTCGGCGCCGCCAACCTCGCCGGGGCGGCGTGGATGCCGACGTACGCCCGAGCCCTCGGGGCCAAGGTCGGCCGCAGCGTCGACCTGCACTCGATCCCGCCGGTGACGGGCATGCTCACGCTCGGCAGCGGCTGCTCGGTCGAGCCCGAGGTCGACCTCTCGGGCCACTGGCTCGACGGCGACGTGCTGCACATCGGCCGGATCAAGGTCGGCGCCGGCGCCCGGGTCGGCACGCGCAGCACCCTCGCGCCGGGCGCGGTCGTCGGCCGCGACGCGGAGGTCGCCCCCGGGTCGGCGGTCATCGGCAGCGTCACGAAGGGCGAGTACTGGACCGGCTCGCCCGCCGAGCCTGTCGGCCGCACCCGCGGGCCGTGGAGCGAGAGCCGTCCCGACCACAAGCCGCGCTGGGTGGTGGCGTACGCCGGCATCGCGATGCTGATCTCGCTGCTGCCCGATCGTCGCCGTCCTGGCCGGGCTGGCCGTCGCCGTTCCCGAGCCTGCGCGACACGACCTCGATCTGGCGACGCTGCCCTGGTCCTGCTGGCGTTCCTGCCGCTCGTCGGCCCTGGTCGGCCTGGTCGTGCTCGCAGTGCTGATCGCCGTGCTCGCCCGACTGCTCGGCCTCGGGTCTGTCGCCCGGGCGCCTACCCGATCCACAGCCTCCGCGCGTGGCAGGCCTGGGCGACGATGCAGGCTGCTCGACGAGGCGCGGACCTGGCTGTTCCCGCTCTACTCGAGCGCGCTCACCCCGATGTGGCTGCGGCTCCTCGGCGCTCGCGTCGGCCGCCGCGTCGAGGCCTCGACGGTGCTGCTGATCCCGAAGCTGACCAGCATCAACGACGAGGCCTTCCTCGCCGACGACACCCTGCTCGGCAGCTACGAGCTCGGCGGCGGCTGGCTGCGGGTGGAGCGCACCAAGATCGGCAAGCGCGCGTTCGTCGGCAACTCCGGCATGACCGCGCCGGGACGCAAGGTGCCCAAGCAGTCCCTCGTCGCCGTGCTCTCGGCGGCGCCGCGCCGCAAGAAGGCCAAGGCCGGGTCGTCCTGGCTGGGCAGCCCGCCGGTGCTCCTGCGTCGGCCGACCGGCGCCGGCGACGACAGCCGCACCTACGACCCGCCGCGCCGGCTGCGCATCGCCCGCGGCGCTGGTCGAGTGCTGCCGGCTGCTCGCGGTGATGGCCTCGCTCGCTGCTGGCCGGGGGCGTGGTCCTCGTCCTCGCGCTGGTCCTCGACGGTCCCTTCCCGTGGCTGGCCCTGGTCGCTCGCAGGCCCGGTCCTGATGGTCGGCGGTGCCCTCGCGGCCGGCCTCACCTCGGCGGTCAAGTGGGCGCCTCGTCGGCCAGATCCCGGCCACCGAGCACCCGCTCTGGAGCTCCTTCGTGTGGCGCAGCGAGCTGGCGGACACCTTCGTCGAGGTGGTCGCCGCGCCGTGGTTCGCGCGGGCCGCCACCGGCACCGTCGCCCTCAACCTGTGGCTGCGTTCGCTCGGGGCCTGGGTGGGTCGCGGCGTGTGGTGCGAGACCTACTGGCTGCCGGAGCCCGACCTCGTCGAGATGCGCGACGGCGTGACCGTGAACAAGGGCTGCGTGGTGCAGACGCACCTGTTCCACGACCGGGTGCTGAGCATGGACCGGGTCACCCTCCGCGCGGGCTCGACGCTCGGTCCGAACAGCGTGATCCTCCCGGCGTCGACCCTCGGCCGCCACGCTACGGTTGGCCCCGTGTCGCTGGTGATGAGGGGCGAGTCCGTGCCCGACAAGACCCGGTGGATGGGCAACCCCATCGGGCCGTGGGTCGACGACTCCGGCGAGCCGACCGGGTGAGCGGAAGCACCGACGTCGACCGCTACACCCCGGGGCACGGCGACGCGTCGTACGACGTCACCCACTACGACCTCGAGCTGACCTACAAGGTCGAGGGCAACCTGCTCAACGGCGTCGCCCGGCTGACGCTGCGTCGCGCTCACCGACCTCGACCGGTTCACGCTCGACCTGCACGGGCTGCGCGTCCGCAAGGTCGGCGTCGACGGCACGGTGGTGAAGTACACCCACCGCCGGGACTCGCCTGACGGTGCGCCTCGGCGAGACCATCGGCGCCGGGCGAGGAGTTCGAGGTCGTCGTCCAGTACGCCGGCCACCCGTCCCCGCTCTCGAGCAGGATCGCTCGGCACGGCCGGCTGGGAGGAGCTCACCGACGGCGCCATCGTCGCCGGCCAGCCGCACGGCGCGCCCTCCTGGTTCCCGTGCAACGACCGGCCCGCCAACAAGGCGAGCTACCGGATCACCCTGAGCGCGCCCAACGCCTACCGCGTGGTCTGCAACGGCGAGCTCGACCTCGGCGACCCGGCACGCGAGCACCACCACGTGGGTCTACGAGCAGCCCGAGCCGATGGCGACGTACCTCGCGACCGCCCAGATCGGCCGCTACCAGCTGCTCGAGCTCGACGCCGCCGTCCCGCTGTACGCCGCCGTGCCCGGCAGCCTGGTCCCTCAGTACGACGCTGCGTTCGGCCGTCAGCCGGAGATGCTGGAGCTGTTCATCCGGCTCTTCGGGGACTACCCGTTCGCCCGCTACACCGTCGTCGTCACCGAGGACGACCTCGAGATCCCGCTCGAGTCGCAGTCGCTCTCGACCTTCGGCGCCAACTTCCTGACCACCGACTGGGACGCCGAGCGGCTGATCGCCCACGAGATGTCGCACCAGTGGTTCGGCAACAGCCTGACGCTCGGCGAGTGGCGCGACATCTGGCTGCACGAGGGGTTCGCCTGCTACGCCGAGTGGCTGTGGTCGGAGGAGTCGGGCAAGGAGTCCGCCCACGAGCGCGCCGTCGAGCACTGGGAGCGGCTGGCCGCCGAGGACCAGGACCTCGCTGCTCGAGCGACCCCGGGCCGGAGCTGATGTTCGACGACCGGGTCTACAAGCGGGGCGCGCTGCTGCTGCACGCGCTGCGGCTGACCCTGGGGGACGAGACGTTCTTCGACCTGCTGCAGGCCTGGGCGACCGAGCACGCGCACAGCACCGTCTCGACCGAGATGTTCGTCGCCTTCGCCGAGGACCGCACGGGCGAGGACCTGGACGCTCTCGTCGACGAGCTGGCTCAGGCAGACAGATCTCCCGGAGCTACCTGACGCGCTCGTGACCGCCGGGCGCGTCGGCCGCCAGCACGGTGACGCACGCGGCGTAACCGGGGATGTCCAGGTCGCTCATCTGCACCGCCGGCAGCTCGGCGCGGCCCGACCACTCGAGCAGCCGCGGCGCGTGCGCCGGGATCGCTGACCCGGATCAGCCGCAGGTCCACCTGCGAGCCCGTCCCCGGTCGCCTTGAGCAGCGACTCCTTGCGGACCCACGTCCGCCCGCGTTGCTCGACAGTCGGCAGCGCGCTCGTCCGGGTGCAGTGCGACGTCGGCGAAGCCGGAGAAGCGCGCGGCGTCGAGCGCGTTCGACGTCCACGCCGACCGGGCCGGCCTCGGAGACGGCCACGACCACGGTGTCACTCGGCCCGGCTCAGGCTGACGTACGGCGCCGGCCGGCCGTCGCGGCGTACGACGAGCGGTCGGCCGTGCTCGGAGCTCCCACACCGCGGCGCACAACCGGCCGACCCGCACCTCGTGGAGAGGGATCCTCGCGGCCGCGCCGACCTCGAGCCGCAGCAGGAGGTCCGCTGCGTCGGGACGGGACGACCCCGCGGACCACGCGACCCGCACGCGTGCGGGTGAGCTCGCTCAGGTCAGCCACAGGCGGTACTTCTTCCGGACGAGCTTGTCCCAGGCCTGCGCGTAGCGGTCCTCGGCCCGCGCCGCTCGTCGCTGTTCCCGGGCGTGCAGGCCGCCCGAGCACGAACTGCTCGTCGGCGTCCCACGCGCCGGTCTCGGCCGACGCGCGCAGCACGTCGCGGGTGATGACGCTGTCCTGGAGCTCGCCGAGGGTCGTCTGCACCCGCTTGGTGCAGCCCGACCATCCGCGTCGCGTTGCGCCGGTGCATCGGCACCATGGCCTCGGCGGAGTACCGCAGCCGCTTGGCCGCCTTGCGTACCTCGTGCAGAGCCGCCTGGCGCTGGTCGGGGTCGATCACCTGACGGGCGCGATGGGCACGACGCCGCAACCGGCGCCAGTCCCGGTGCACGAGGTCGCGCAGAGCCTCGTCGGTGAGTACGCCGGCCGCGGGGTCCCAGGGCGGATCGGCGACGAAGGCGTTCAGGTCGTGCAGCGCCTGCGCCGAACCGGTCGGAGTCGAGGGTCGCGACCAGACCCTGGACTCCCGCCGACTCGACGGAGTCCAGCTCGGTCACCAGATCCGCTGGACCACGGCGCGCTCCTCGGCGGACCGTGCCAGTGCCGCGAGCCGCTTGCGGACGACCTCCGCGTCGCGCGCACCACCCATCTCGCCGGCGATCCACCGCAGCTCCGCGCGCAGCGCCGCGACGGTGGCCGTGTCGAAGAGCGGGCCGAAGGTGGCGAGGAGGCTGCGCAGCCGGCGCAGGGTCACCCGCATGCGGTGCACGCCGCCCGGTTCCTGGTGGCGGATCCGGGACTCGTAGATGGCGATCCGGTCGACCAGCTCGAGCAGCCGGTCGTGCACGATGCGTCCTGCCGAGGTGTCGCCGGGTGCCGTCGGCAAGGAGTTCACGGCGCCGGTTGTACCACCAGAAGATGACGCGGAGGCGACGCGATCCGGCGGCCCGGAGGGACATCGCGGGTGAACGTTGGGCACACGCCGTGGGTGCGGTCTCGCGTTTGGGCCAAGCATTGGTAGGCTCGCAGTGCAGGGTGCAAGTTCCAGCGGTTACACAACGCTTGTTGGAGTTTGTGATCCAACGGCGTTTCTTCTCTTTGCTACAAGGCTTGCGAGGCGGGACGGCGTATCACCCGCACCTTGCAGAGGCCGCTGAAGTGGCGGTCTCACGCCTCAGTAACAGGAGAACAAGAGCATGGCTCAGGGCACCGTCAAGTGGTTCAACGCCGAGAAGGGCTTCGGCTTCATCGCCCAGGAGAACGGCGGAGACGACGTCTTCGTCCACTACTCCGCGATTCAGTCGCAGGGCTACAAGTCCCTCGACGAGAACCAGAAGGTCGAGTTCGACGTCACGCAGGGCCCCAAGGGTCCGCAGGCGGAGAACGTTCGTCCTCTCTGACCGATTCAGGACAAAGGCCCCGACCGTTCGGTCGGGGCCTTTGTGCGTCCCGGATGTCCCGGGATGTCCCAGAGATGGACCCCCTGTACCGGAGCCGGAACAAATCGGCGACCATAGTGTCCACATACTGGTTTCCGTCGGCTCGGGCGCGGGTAGGAACTTGGTCATCACCATCCAAGGGGGACCGAGGGAAAGGGACTTGGAGAGTGGACCCGTTTGACGTGCGCCTGCAGGACGATGAGCTGCTCGATGAGGTGGAGCTGACCGCCAACCTCATCGTGGCCGCCAACCAGTCCGACGCTGCGCTGTCCGTCTCCGAGATCGACGAGATCCTCGGCGTCCTTCCCCAAGCCGCGCGAGGGCGAGTAGTCCGGCCGTCAGTCGACCCGGAACGACCGCAGCCGCAGTGAGTTCGTCACCACGCACACGCTGGACGCCGCCATCGCCGCGCCCGCGATCATCGGGTTGAGCAGGCCCAGCGCGGCGACCGGGATGCCGACCAGGTTGTAGGCGAAGGCCCAGAACAGGTTCTGCCGGATCGTGCGGAGCGTACGTCGCGCCAGCCGCACCGACGTGCCGACGAGGGCCGGGTCGCCGCTGACCAGGGTGAGGTCGCCGGCCTCGATCGCCGCGTCGGTGCCGGTGCCCATCGCGATGCCCAGGTCGGCCTGCACCAGGGCGGCGGCGTCGTTGACGCCGTCGCCGACCATGGCGACCACCTCGCCCGACCGCTGGAGGCGGGCGACCTCGCTGACCTTGTCCTGCGGCAGCACCCCCGCCAGCACCGAGGCGATGCCGAGCTGGTCGGCGACGTGCCGCGCGGCCGCCTCGTTGTCCCCGGTGAGCAGCACCGTCCGCAGGCCGAGGGCGTGCAGCGCGTCGGTCGTGGCCCGGGCTGCCCGGCTTCACGGTGTCGCCGACCGCGATCACGGCGCGCGGTCGGTCGTCGACGCTGACCAGCACGGTCGTGCGTCCCTGCGCCTGCGCATCGGCGACGGCCTCGTCCCAGGTCGGCCGGCAGGTCTTCGGGTGCGGGAGTGCGGCCGACGTGGACCCGGTGGCCGTCCACCGTGCCGCTGACCCCGATGCCGGGCTCGTTGACGAAGTCCTCGACGGTGGCCGGCCCGTGGGGCCCACGTGGGCGACGATCGCGCGCGCCACGGGGTGCTCGCTGGAGGTCTCGAGGGCGGCGGCCAACCCGATCGCGTCCGGGTCGCCGTACGTCTCGTGCACCTGCATCACGCCGGTGGTGAGCGTGCCGGTCTTGTCGAGGACGACGGTGGTGATCGCGCGCGAGGACTCGAGCGCCTCGGCGTCGCGGATCACGATGCCGAGCTGGGCGGCGCGGCCGGTGCCGACCAGCAGCGCCGTCGGGGTGGCCAGCCCGAGCGCGCAGGGGCAGGCGATCACCAGCACCGACACCGCGGCGGTGATGGCGGCGTCGGTGCCGTGGCCGGTGAGCAGCCAGCCGGCGAAGGTCGCGGCCGCGATCACCAGGACGACCGGCACGAAGACGGCGGAGATCCGGTCGGCCAGGCGCTGGATCGGCGCCTTGCCGGTCTGGGCGTCGACGACCGACTGCCGGATCCTGGCCAGCAGGGTGTCCCGGCCGATGCGGGTGACCTCGACGACGAGGCGACCGTCGGCGTTCAGGGTGCCGCCGACGACCTCGTCGCCGACCGACTTCTCGACCGGGAGGCTCTCGCCGGTGACCATCGACTCGTCGACCGCGCTCGCGCCCTCGACCACGACACCGTCCGTGGGGACCGAGGCGCCCGGGCGGACGAGCATCCGCATCCCCGGCCGCAGGGCGGCGAGCTCGACGTCGCGCTCGGTGCCGGCCTCGAGGACCACCGCGCTCTTCGCCCCGAGCTCGAGCAGCGCGTGCAGCGCGGAGCCGGCCTGCGTCTTCGCGCGTGCCTCGAGGTAGCGGCCGAGCACCAGGAACGTCGTGACGGTCGCGGCCACCTCGAAGTAGAGGTGCATCCCGCCCTCGAGGAGCTGCACCACCGACCAGGCCAGGGCGACCAGCGTCCCCAGCGAGACCAGGGTGTCCATCGTGGAGGCGAGGTGGCGCGCGTTCACTGCGGCGGCGCGATGGAACGGCCATCCGGCGTACAGCACCACCGGGACGGTCAGCACCAGCTGCAGCCACGGCAGCTCGGGGACTCCCGGCACCATCGAGAGCACCAGCACGGCGAGCGTCAGGGGCGCGGCGACCAGCAGCCGGCGTCGCAGGCTCTGGGCGTACGACGCCTCCGTGGTCGCCTCGTCCGGCTCGTCGGCGGAGGGGAGCGTGGCGGTGTAGCCGGTGCGCTCGACGGTCTCGACGAGGGTGTCCTCGTCGACCAGGGTCGGGTCGAAGCTGACTCGCGCGGACGCCGTCGCCAGGTTCACGCTGGCCTCGACTCCCTCGAGCCGGTTGAGCTTCTTCTCCACGCGCGAGACGCAGGAGGCACAGGTCATCCCGCCGACCAGGAGGTCGACGGAGCGGGTCTGGGTCTCGGTCACGTGGAGGTCGTCCGCGTCAGGCCAGCGCGTAGCCGGCCTCGTCGACGGCGGCAGCGACCTGCTCGTCGGTGAAGCCCTGTCCCTCGACGGAGACCCGTCCGGTCTCGACGTCGACCGTGACGCCGGTGACGCCGGCGATCGTCTCGACCTCGGTGGTGACCGCCTGGGCGCAGTGGCCACAGGTCATGCCGGTCACGTCGTACGTCGTGCTCATCGTGCTCCTCTGCGTGTGGTGTCAGCTCTTGAGCAGGCGGGTGATGGCGGCGCTGGCCTCGGCGACCTTCTCCTCGGCGCGGAGCGCGGCCCTCGGCGTCGCCACTGGCGGCCCCGGTCACGGCGTCCTGGACGCAGTGGCCGAGGTGGTCCTCGACGAGGCCGACCGAGACGCTCTGCAGGGCGCTCTTCACCGCGGACACCTGGGTGAGGATGTCGATGCAGTAGACGTCCTCGTCGACCATCCGCTGCAGTCCGCGGACCTGCCCCTCGATGCGGCGCAGTCGCTTGAGATAGTCGGCCTTGTGGTCGTGGTAGCCGGGCGTGTCCATGGCGCACAGCCTACATACCCCTAGGGGGTATTACAAAGGGGCGAGTTGCGTGAATGAGCAGCCCATCTCCTAGCATGTGGAACGTTCTTGCCCTCCTCATCAGGAGTTCATGGTGGCCCTGCGCTTCAAGCCTGTGGACAACACGTTCTACGAACTGCTCACCGAATCGGCCACCCGTCTCGTCGAGGGTGCCGAGATCCTCGCCGAGATGCTCGGTGAGGACGCCGACCGCAAGGACATCGCCGACCGCATGCGCGATGCCGAGCACCGCGCCGACGAGACCACCCACGAGATCGCCAAGCGGGTCAACTCGACGTTCGTGACGCCCGTTCGACCGCGAGGACATCTACGCCCTCGCGTCGGGGCTCGACGACGTCATGGACTTCATGGAGGAGGCGGTCGACCTCACCATGCTCTACGAGGTCGAGAAGCTCCCCGGTCGGCTCGCCGACATGGTCGACGTGCTCCAGCGGTGCGCCGAGCTCACGGCCGAGGCGATGCCGAAGCTGCAGTCGATGAAGGACCTCGAGGAGTACTGGATCGAGATCAACCGGCTCGAGAACTCCGGCGACAAGAGCTACCGGCGCATCCTGGCCAAGCTGTTCAGCGGCCAGTACGAAGCGCTCGAGGTGCTCAAGCTCAAGGACATCGTGGACTCGCTCGAGCACGCGGTCGACGCCTTCGAGAAGGTCGCCAACATCATCGAGCAGATCCACGCCAAGGAGTCCTGACCGGTGACGACCGAAACCGCCCTCGTCGTGGCGGTGGTCGTGGTTGCGCTCTTCTTCGACTACACCAACGGTTTCCACGACGCGGCCAACGCGATCGCCACCTCGGTCTCGACCCGGGCGCTGACCCCGCGGATCGCGCTCACCATGGCGGCGATCATGAACTTCGTCGGCGCCCTGCTGGGCCAGGAGGTCGCCCACACGGTCAGCGACGTGATCCAGCCTCCACCGGGCAGCTCCGGGCTGGTGATCGTGCTCGCGGGACTGCTGGGCGCCATCGCCTGGAACCTGATCACCTGGTACTTCGGCCTGCCCTCGTCGTCCTCGCACGCGCTCATCGGCGGCCTGGTGGGTGCGGCGCTGGCGGCCGGCGCGGTGGTGCACTGGCCGACCATCGTGGACAAGGTCCTGATCCCGATGGTGCTCTCGCCGCTGTTCGGGTTCGCGGCGGCGTTCGCGGTGATGCTCGCGATCATGTGGATCTTCCGGCGCAAGAACCCGCACAAGGTGATGCGCGGCTTCCGGCTCTCCCAGACCGTCTCGGCCGCGGCGCTGGCGCTCGGCCACGGTCTCCAGGACGCCCAGAAGACGATGGGTGTCATCTTCCTGGCCCTGGTGGCCGGCGGCTACGCCAACGAGGGTGACCGGCTGCCGCTGTGGGTGGTGATCTCGGCCGCGAGCGCGATCTCGCTCGGGACGTACTCCGGTGGCTGGCGGATCATGCGCACCCTCGGCCGCCGGATCATCCACCTCGACCCGGCGCGCGGCTTCGCGGCGGAGTCCGTCGGGGCGACCGTGCTCTACACGACCGCCTTCGTCTGGCACGCCCCGGTCTCCACGACGCACATGATCACCTCGGCGATCATGGGCGCCGGCGCGACCAAGCGGTTCTCCGCCGTGCGCTGGGGCGTGGCGCGCTCGATCCTCGTGGCCTGGGTCTCCACGTTCCCCGCCGCCGGGGTGATGGCGGGCGTGGTCTACCTCTTCCTGGAGTTCGTGGTCCAGCTGCCGTAGCGGCTAGTTGCTCAGCGGGATCCGGAGCTTCCAACCCGTCTGGATCAGGTCGGGGTCCTTGATCTGGGAGTTCGCGGCGACGATCTGCGGCACCGTCGTCTTGCCGAAGTCGCGCGCCTTCCTGGCGATGCCGGTCAGCGTGTCGCCCTTCTCGACCCGGTAGAGCAGGAAGCCGAACAGGTCGGGGTACATGATCAGCGCCACCTCGCGCAGGTCACTCCCCGGTCCCGGTCCCGGCCCCGGGTTGTCCCCGAACACCTGCAGCGTGACCGGCGTACCGGCTCGTGGTGGGTTCTTCACCTTGCAGCGTCGTACTGAACTCCCCGATCGCCGCCATCCCCCCGCTCGACTGCGCGAACCCCGTGGCGATCACCTTGCCGGCGCGGTTGAGCACCCGCATCCCGATCGTTCCCTCGAAGCCGGTCCCGATCCCGGAGACCGTGAACTCCTTCCCGACCAGGTCACTCTTGGCCGGCTGACGTACCCGGATGTCGCTGAGGATCCCCATCTTGTGCCTCCCGTTGGCTGGTTGCTCGCCAACCTAGGACCTGGGGTCGGGGTGCAGGGGTAGGCCGGTGTAGACGGATGGGTGGGTCTGGTTGGTGCGCCTTGCCGCCCACCGAACATGCGAATGTGGCGCGCGGGCCGTGAGTGGCGCTCATCGAGTCGCTCACGCGACATTCGCATGTTGGGTGAGGCCGCCGCCACTGCCACCGCCTCCACCAACACCCGCTGCACGTACGCCGGGTCGTGCATCACCTGCCACCAGCTGAAGCGGATCACGTGCCATCCCAGCAGGGAGAGCTCGTTGTAGCGCCGGCAGTCACGAGTGAGCTGGGCCGACTCACCGTGCCACTCGAAGCTCTCCGCCTCGATGGCGATCCTCAGCACCGCATCGCCGACGTCCGGATGCAGCGTTCGCGTCGTACCCGGCACGACGATCTCGAGCTGCGGCACCACGTTGAGCCCTGGGACCAGGAGAGCCTGGGCGTACAGGACCGCCTCGAACGGGTTGGCGCACTGACCCGTGACGGCCGCCGCGACCTCGCAGATCCGCCGGCGCCCGCGGCCCCGCGTCGCCTCGGCGATCTGCCGGATCTCCGCCTGGGTGAAGTCGTCGGCACGGATGGCGCTGTTGACGATCGCCACGGCCTCGTCCCAGGGCAGGTTGCGCATGCAGTCGACGAGCGTGCGCACCTGCGAGGTGACCGGCCCCTTCGACGTCGTCCGGCCGGAGCTCGCACCAGTGCGGGACCAGGATCGCGCGAAGCCTCCGGTCGACGCGTCGGGTCCGCGGGAAGGTGATCTCGGGCAGCGGCGGTGGGGCCTTCTGCGCCCAGCCCCAGTACTGCGCGGCGCTGCGATGCGACAGGACGCCGGCGACGCGGTTCGCCGTACGCAGTGCCGGCCGGGTGGTGGGCAGGGCGTAGCGGCCACGGGCATCACGCTCGAGTACGCCGCGCTGCAGCGCCGCGTCGACCTCTTCGGCCGACCGCAGCCGGACGAGGGTGGCCCGGTCGCACACGCCGCCGAGCACGGTCACCTGACTGATCAGATCCATGCCGGCACGGTCGACGACCCAGCCGTTCTCCGCTCGAGGAGTTGATCGTGCTGTGGAGGGCGACGCTCGGATCAGCCGGCCTGTGGACGTGAAGTGGCTGGATCGTCAGCGCCAGGAACATGCGAATGTCGCTCGGAGGGAGAGCCGACCGCATCAGCAGCCACTCGCGCGACATTCGCATGTTCGGCGCGGCCCACCCGAGCGACCAGCGAGAGCCGACTCAGCCGAACCGGCCCGAGATGTAGGCCTCCGTGGCGGGCTCGTCGGGGACGCTGAAGATCTTCTTGGTCGGGTTCATCTCGATCAGCTTGCCGGGCTTGTTGGCGCCGGCGATGTTGAAGAAGGCCGTGTCCTCGCAGACCCGGGCGGCCTGCTGCATGTTGTGGGTGACGATGACGATCGTGTACTCGGTCTTGAGCTCGTGGATGAGGTCCTCGATGGCCGAGGTGGAGATCGGGTCGAGGGCGGAGCAGGGCTCGTCCATCAGCAGCACCTGCGGCTCGACGGCGATGGCGCGGGCGATGCAGAGGCGCTGCTGCTGGCCGCCGGAGAGGCCCATGCCGGGCTTGCCGAGGCGGTCCTTGACCTCGTTCCAGAGGTTGGCGCCCTTGAGCGACTTCTCCACGACCTCGTCGGCTGCGGACTTCTTGAGCTGCTTGTTGTTCAGCCGCAGGCCGGCGAGGACGTTCTCGTAGATCGACATCGTCGGGAACGGGTTCGGGCGCTGGAAGACCATGCCGATCATCCGGCGTACCTCCACCGGGTCGACGGCCGAGTCGTAGAGCGACTGCCCGTCGACGACGACCTTGCCCTCGACCCGGGCGCCGGGGATCACCTCGTGCATCCGGTTCAGCGACCGCAGGAAGGTGGACTTGCCGCACCCCGACGGGCCGATGAAGGCGGTGACGGAGCGTGCGGGGATGGTCAGGGTGACACCCTCCACGGCGAGGAAGTCGCCGTAGTAGATGTCGAGGTCGGAGATGTCGATGCTCTTGGCCATCGTGTTCCTTTCGAAAGCCCCTGGGCAGGGGGTCAGTGGCCCGTCTTGGGGGCGAAGATTCTGCCGAGGACGCGCGCTGCCACGTTGAGGACCAGCACGAGCAGGATCAGCACCAGCGCAGCGCCCCAGGCCATCGGCCTGGCGATCTCGGGGTGGTTCCCCGGCTGCGTGTAGCTGTAGTAGATGAAGACCGGCAGGGTCATCATCTGGTCCTTGAACAGGTTGAAGTTCGTCGAGTCCGTCGACCCCGCGATGATCAGCAGCGGCGCGGTCTCGCCGATCACGCGCGCGATCGCCAGCGTGATGCCGGTGATGATGCCGGCGAGCGCGGTCGGGAGGACGACCTTGACGATCGTCTTCCACTTCGGCACCCCCAGGGCGTACGACGCCTCGCGCAGATCGCTCGGCACCAGCTTGAGCATCTCCTCGGCGGAGCGCACCACGATCGGGATCATCAGCAGCGAGAGCGCGACGCCACCGCCGAGACCCATGTGCACGCCCGGCCCGAAGAAGACCACGAACAGCGCGTAGGCGAAGAGGCCGGCGACGATCGAGGGGATGCCGGTCATCACGTCGACGAGGAAGCGGATCGAGGCCGCCATCCGGGACGTTGCCGCCGTACTCGACGAGGTAGATCGCGGTCAGCAGGCCGATCGGCACCGAGATCACCGCGGCGCACGCCGTGATGAGGACGGTGCCGATGATGGCGTGGTAGATCCCGCCCTTCTCGCCGACGATGTTGCGCATCGACCAGGTGAAGAACCTCGCGTCCAGCGCGGGCAGACCCTCGCCGATGACCGTCCAGAGCAGCGAGACGAGCGGGCACGAAGGCGAGTCCGAGTGCCACCCAGACCAGGGCGGTGACGAACCGGTCGACGGCTGAACGCCGGTTCTCGACGACGGCTGCCCACAGCGGCAGCGCGACCAGGTAGACCAGCAGCGCCACGATGACGATCGGTACGACGCCCCAGCCGAGCGCCAGCCCGACGAGGCCGGAGGCGGCGAAGGCGAGCACGATCACCAGCAGCGGCGCCCAGCGGGGGAGCCGGGCGTGCTTGAGGGGTACGTGGTCCAGCGGAGGGAGTCGGTGGCTCCATCAGCGTCGTCATACCGTCACCTCGCTGCGGGAGACGATCCAGCGGGCCGCGAAGTTGACCACGAAGGTGATCACGAACAGCACCAGGCCGCTGGCGATCAGCGCGTTGACCTGGAGGCCGGTCGCGTCAGCGAAGGTCAGCGCGATGTTGGCCGCGATCGTCGAGGGGTTGGTGGAGGAGATCAGGTTGAAGGTGACCACGCCGCTGGCGGAGAGCACCATCGCGACGGCCATCGTCTCGCCCAGCGCACGGCCGAGGCCGAGCATGGCGGCGGAGACGATGCCGGAGCGGGCGTAGGGGAAGACCGAGAGGCGGATCATCTCCCAGCGGGTGGCGCCGAGCGCGAGCGCAGCTTCCTCGTTGAGGCGCGGCGTCTGGGCGAAGATCTCGCGCGAGATCGCGGTGATGATCGGCAGCACCATGATCGCCAGCACGATGGAGGCGGTCAGGATGGTGCGACCGGTGGTCGAGGCCGGGCCGGCGAAGAACGGGATCCACGAGAGGTGCTCGGCGAGCCACTCGTAGAGCGGCACCAGCCGGGGGCCGAGGAACAGCCCGCCCCAGAGGCCGTAGATGACGCTGGGTACGGCGGCCAGCAGGTCGACCATGTAGCCGATCAGCGTCGCGATCTTGCGCGGCGCGTAGTGCGAGACGGCGAGCGCGACCCCGATGGCCAGCGGCAGCGAGATCGCCAGCGCCAGCACCGCCGCGAGCAGGGTGCCGAAGACCAGCGGCCAGACGTAGACCACGAAGTTCGCCGAGCCGCTCAGGTCGTCGGGCCCTGCCTCGAAGGCGGGGACTCCCTCGATGGTGAGGAAGATCGCGACGCCGGCCAGGGCGACCAGGATGGTCAGGCCGGCGCTGCGCGTGAGGTTGGCGAAGACCACGTCACCCAAGCGGCGCTTGGGTGACGCGGTCCTTGCCTCGGTGGTGCTCACGGTGTGATGTGCTCCGGGACTCACTTCGCGGAGATCGACTCGACGATCGTCTTGGCCTGCTCCGCGAAGGACGCCGGGATCGGCGCCGAGCCGGCGTTGTCCGCCGCCTCCTGCTGGCCCTGCTCGCTGACCACGTAGCTCAGGAAGCCCTTGACGAGGTCGGCCTTGGCCTTGTCGTCGTACGTCGGGCACGCGATCAGGTAGGAGGTCAGCATCAGCGGGTAGGCGCCGTCGGCCGTGGTGGTGCGGTCGATCTTGACGGCCATGTCGCCCTCGGGGCGGCTGTCGTCGAGCGGGGAGGCCTCGACGGCCTTCGCAGCACCCTCGGAGGAGGGCTCGACCCACGCGTCGCCGACCTTGATGGAGGCCGCCTTGAGGTCGCCCACCTGGCTGAGGTCGGCGTACCCGATGGTGCCCTTGCCGCCACCGACCGCGGCGATCATGCCGGAGGTCTGGTTGGCGCCCTCACCGGACTTGATCGGCCACACCTTGTCGGACGGGTGCGCCCAGGCGCCCTCGCCGGCCTTCTCCAGGTAGTCGGTGAAGTTCTTGGTGGTGCCCGACTCGTCGGAGCGGTGCACCGGGTCGATCTTCGTCGACGGGAGCTTGGCGTCGGGGTTGTCGGCCTTGATGGCCGCGTCGTCCCAGGTCTTGATCTTGCCGTCGAAGATGGCGGCGATGGTCTTGGGGGCGAGGTTGAGGCTGTCGACGCCCTCGACGTTGAAGACGACGGCGATCGGGCTGACGTAGTTGGGCACCTCGATGGCGTCGCCGCCGCAGCGCTCCTTGGCTGCGTCGATCTCGCCCTTCTCGGCGTCGAGTGCGGAGTCGGAGCCGGCGAAGTCGACACCACCAGCGTTGAACTTCTCCACACCGGCACCGGAGCCGGAGGGGTCGTAGTTCACGGTGGCGCCGCTGTTCTCCTTCTGGAAGCCGGCACGCCAGGCGTCCATCGCGGACTCCTGGGCGCTCGAGCCGGCGCCGTCGAGCTTGCCGGACAGGTCGCTGGTGCCGCCGCTCGTGGATTCGGTTTCGTTTCCGGCGCCGCAGGCAGAGACAGCGAGGCCGAGGGCAAGCGCCGCGATGCTGGGGGCAGCGATGCGGCGAAGGGAAGTGCGGTTCACTTCTTCTCCTGAGTTCACAGTTGTTCGGACGATGCCGAACCTAGGAATCAGAAGTGACCGAGTCCCTCGCCGTGGGTGAACGACGAGGTGAACGGTGGCTGCCTGTACAACGACATGATCTGGCTTACGAGGCGAGGCCCAGACGTCCAGTATCTGAACAGCCGCAGGTCAGAGGCGGTTTGTCCCGTTAGAGCGGGTGGTGCCGCTCGGTGGCGACGAGCCGTCCCTTGCGGTGGTGGCAGACCACCATCTCCGCCGGGGAGAGCGGCTCCTCCTCGACGCCGAGGAGCCGGAACAGCTCGGGCAGCACCGGTCGGTGGCTGCACAGCACGCTGGACCCGGGGGCCGCCATCAGGGTGTCCAGGAGGCGACCGGCGCTGGACTCGTCGTACTCCTCCTCGGAGAGCTCCTCGACCTCCTCCAGCGGTACGACGTGCTCCCGGGAGAACGGCTCCACGGTCTGCACGCAGCGGATGCTGGAGGAGCTGAGCACCCGCGAGACGCCGAACGCGTGCAGGATCGGCGACAGCGCGTCCGACTGGGCGTCGCCCTCGGCGTTCAGGGGCCGCTTCGGGTCGGGTCCGTCCCAGGCGCCGCGCTTGACCGCCTTCGCATGGCGTACGACGACCAGGGCCGCCGTCCTCTTCCGAGCCGAACGGAACTGCTCGAGCAGGTCGATGTCGTCGAGGTAGGTGAGCCGCTTCTTCGCCGAGTCGAGGTCGAACCAGCCGAGATCGTCGACCTCGTCGTTGATCTGGTAGCCGGAGACGTCGTCGTCGCCGACCACGTGACCGACCCAGTAGTGCACCGTCTTGGCCCGCCCGCCGCTCACGGCGTACAGCTGGGGGAGCAGTGGCAGCCCGAGCCGGATCTCGACCCCGGTCTCCTCGAGCACCTCGCGCACGGCGGTCGTGCTGACGTGCTCGCCGGGATCCTGCTTGCCCTTGGGGAACGACCAGTCGTCGTACTTGGGCCGGTGCACGAGCAGCACCTCTCGGCCCTGGCCTCCCTTGCGGGTGACCACGGCACCGGCGGCGACAACGTCCGGCCCGCTCGCCGGCTTGGGGGCTGCCATGCGGGACATACTCACACGTCGGCGTGAACGCTGACCCGTTACCCTCGGGCCGTGCGCAGGTTCCTCGTCATCGGTCTTGCGCTCGTGCTGGTAGCCGGTCTCCTGGTCGTCGGCGTGGTCCTCTGGCAGCGCTCCCATCGCACCCCGCTCGAGCAGGCGCTGCACGCGGTCCCGGCGGGATCACAGCGGATCAGCTTCACCGACTGGAGCGTCGTACGACGGCGGACGGACGTGGGCCTGGGCAGCGACCCGAGCGACTCGCGGATCGAGAACTTCGTCGACAAGGCCTACGACCACGACTACACGGCTGCCTCGAGCATCGACTCGGCGGCCGTGGCGATGCACAAGATCTTCGGGTTCGGGCCGGTGAACGCGCAGTGGGAGGCCTACGCGCAGGGCAAGAAGGGCGCGACGATGGTGCTGAAGGTGGCCGACGGCGCCGACTTCGACACCCTGGCCGACAACCTGCGCACGGCCGGCTACCAGCAGCCCAAGGACGACGACGGGGTCTGGGACGGCGGCACCGACCTCGTGGCGGGTCTCGACCCGTCGCTGAGCCCCGAGGTGCAGTACGTCGCCCTCCTCGAGGACCAGGGCCTCGTGGTCACCAGCGACCAGCGCGGCTACGCGGCCAAGGCGGCGTCGGTCGCCGCCGGGGATGGGTCGTCGGCGGCGTCCAAGGACGGCGTCACCGACCTCGCCGATCCGCTGGGCGAGCCGGCCAACGCGCTCGTGTGGACCGGCGACTTCGCCTGCGACGACCTGGCGATGTCACAGGCCGACCAGGACGACCAGGCCCAGGCCAAGCGACTGGTGTCGCAAGCGGGCGGCGTGACCCCGCTCTCGGGGCTGGCGATGGCGATGCTGCCCGACCGGACCCTGCGCGTGGTCGCACACTTCGAGGACTCGGAGCAGGCGAAGAAGAACCTCCGCTCCCGTGCGAAGCTCGCCGTCGGCGACGCCCCGGGCCGAGGGGTCTCCTTCGCCGACGACTACGAGCTGACCGCCTCCAAGTCAGAGGGCAGCAACGTCGTCCTCGACCTCGAACCCCGCGAGAAGACCGGCTACGTCCTCTCCGCCCTCTACGACGGCCCGGTCCTGTTCGCCACCTGCTGAGCGGGTGGTGCCGGCCAGCCAGCCCCGACATGCGAATGTCGCGCGGGTGGCTGGAGTGGTGCTCCTGAGCCCCTGCCGACACATTCGCATGTTCGGGGGGCGGCGACGATCGGGTGACCGCGGCGTCAGAGGTCGTGCCGGCCAGGAACATGCAAATGTCGCTCAGGTGGCTGAAGAGGCGCTCCTGACGCCCCTGACGCCACATTCGCATGTCGGGGGAGCGGCCCACCCCCGACCACCCTCAGCTCCGGGCGCGCCGCCGGCGGTGGGTGGCGATGAGCTGCTCCTGGAGGTTGCGCATGGGGCGGTCGTCGGGGGAGGCGGCCTGGGTCCAGTTGCCGTCGGAGTCGAGCTCCCAGCCCGCGGTGTGGTCGCCGAAGGCGAGGTCGAGGACGTCGGAGACCTCGCGCACCTCCGACTCCGAGGGCAGCTTGACCAGCACCTCGACGCGGCGGTCGAGGTTGCGGTGCATCAGGTCGGCCGAGCCGATCCAGGCCGAGGGCTCGCCGCCGTTCTCGAAGTACATGATCCGGCTGTGCTCGAGGTAGCGGCCGAGCACCGAGCGCACCCGGATCGTCTCCGACAGCTGGGGTACGCCGGGGCGGACGGCGCAGATGCCGCGGATCAGCAGCTCGATCGGTACGCCGGCCCGTGAGGCCATGTAGAGCTCGTCGATGAGTGCCTCGTCGACGATCGAGTTGGCCTTGATCCGGATGCGTGCCGGGCGGCCCTCCCGGTGGTGCGCGACCTCGGCGTGGATGGCCTCGATCAGCCCGCTGCGCACGGAGTCGGGGGCGACCAGCAGCTCGGCGTACGACGCGTTGCGCGAGTAGCCGCTGAGGTTGTTGAACAGGTGCGCGACGTCCTCGCCGATGGCGTCGTCGGTGGTGAGCAGCCCGAAGTCCTCGTAGTGCCGGGCCGTCTTCGGGTTGTAGTTGCCGGTGCCGATGTGGGTGTAGCGACGGATGCCCTCCGGCTCGTCACGCACCACCATCGACAGCTTGCAGTGGGTCTTCAGCCCGACCAGCCCGTAGACCACGTGGCAGCCGGCGTGCTCGAGCTTGCGGGCCCAGCGGATGTTGGCCGACTCGTCGAACCGTGCCTTGATCTCGACGATCACCAGCACCTGCTTGCCGGCCTCGGCCGCGTCGACGAGGGCGTCGATGATCGGTGAGTCGCCCGAGGTCCGGTAGAGCGTCTGCTTGATGGCCAGCACGTGCGGGTCGGCGGCGGCCTGCTCGATGAAGCGCTGGACCGAGGTGCTGAACGAGTCGTACGGGTGGTGCAGGAGTACGTCGCCCCGCTGCAGCGCCTTGAACACGTCGACCGGCGACGCCGACTCGACGGGGGCCAGGCGTGAGTGCGTGGTCGGGATGAACGCGGGGTACTTCAGGCCCTCGCGGTCGAGGTCGGCGATGTCGTGCAGACCCCGCAGGTCGAGCGGGCCGGGGAGCCGGTAGACCTCCGACATGGTCACGCCGAGCTCGCTGATCAGCAGCTCCAGCACGTGCTCGTCGATGTTCTCCTCGACCTCGAGCCGCACCGGCGGGCCGAACCGACGGCGCAGCAGCTCCTTCTCCAGCGCCTTGAGCAGGTTCTCGGCGTCGTCCTCCTCGACCTCGAGGTCCTCGTTGCGGGTGACGCGGAAGGTGTTGACGCTGAGCACGTCCATGCCGGGGAAGAGACGCTTGAGGTGCTCACCGATCACGTCCTCCAGCGGCACGAACCGCTGGTTGCCCAGCGGCACGAAGCGGTTGAAGATCGGCGGCACCTTGACCCGCGCGAAGTGCTCCTTGTCGGTCTTCGGGTTGCGCACCAGCACCGCGAGGTTGAGCGAGAGTCCCGAGATGTAGGGGAAGGGGTGCGCCGGGTCGACGGCCAGCGGCGTGAGCACCGGGAAGACGCGGTCCTTGAAGAGCTTCTTGCAGAGCTTCTGCTCCTCGCGGTCCAGGTCGTCCCACCGGACCAGCTCGATGCCCTCCTTGGCGAGCGCCGGGATGATGTCCTCGCGGAACACGTTCGCGTGCCGGGAGGCGAGCTCGCCTGTCTCGCGCCAGATCTGCTCCAGGACCTCGCGGGGCATCAACCCGGAGGCAGCGCGTACGGCGACCCCGGCCGCGATCCGGCGCTTCAGACCGGCGACCCGGACCATGAAGAACTCGTCGAGGTTGCTCGCGAAGATCGCCAGGAAGCGCGCCCGCTCGAGGAGCGGCAGGTCGGCGTTCTCGGCCAGCTCGAGCACCCGCTGGTTGAAGCGCAGCCACGAGAGCTCGCGGTCGAGGAAGCGGTCCTCGAACTCGCCGGGGGCGAACTCGACCTCCTCCGGCGCGTAGGGCGGGTCGACGTCGAAGATGTCCGCCGGGACCACGCGCAGGCTCGGGTCCAGCGGGCCTTCCTCGGTGTCGGATCCGACTGCGGACTGGAAGCTCTCGCTCATGGGTGAAGTCTGTCACTGCAAGATGAACACGAAGCAACGTAGTTTGTCCGGGTGCCTGACCTTATGACCCGTGCCCAGTCGACCCTGATCAAGGCCGCGATGAACCTCCCGGTCCGGGTTCAGCGCTTCCTGAACCGCAAGCCGCTGGTGCTCGACGGGCAGGAGCTCTCCCCTGAAGTCCAGCTGATGCTCACCCTGAAGCGTCTCGCCCGGGTCACCGCGGCGGAGACGATGCCGGTCCCGGAGGCGCGCGTCGAGCTGTGCCGCCAGCAGCTGATGCTCGGCGGCCGGCAGCCGATCGGGGCGCTCCGCGAGCTCGAGGTCGACGGGGCCGAGGGGCCACTGAAGGCGCGCCTCTACACGCCGACCGAGCGCACGGGTGCCGACCCGGCGCCGACGATGCTGTTCATCCACGGCGGCGGCTGGATGTACGGCGACCTCGAGAGCCACGATCCTGCCTGCCGGTTCCTGGCCGAGCAGTCCGGCGTACAGCTGCTCGCGATCGACTACCGGCTCTCCCCCGAGCACAAGTTCCCCGCGGCGGTCGAGGACTGCCAGGCCGCCTACCGGTGGCTGGTCGACCACGCCGAGGAGGTCAACGCGGATCGCAGCCGCCTGGCCGTCGGCGGAGACTCCGCGGGCGGGTCGCTCTCGCTGTCCACGGCCGTGTGGGCGGCGGAGAAGGGCCTGCCGATGGCCTTCCAGCTGCTGATCTACCCCGGCGCGGACTTCGTGGAGCGCACCGAGAGCCGCCGCCTCTTCGCCGAGGGTTTCGTGCTGACCGAGGTGTTCATGGACGGCGCCGAGGAGGCCTACTTCGCCGACGACGCCGACAAGTCCCACCCCGACGCCTCCGGCATCCGCCGGGTCGACTTCCCCCAGGGCATCGCGGCTGCCCACGTGGTCACGGCCGGCTACGACCCGCTCCGCGACGAGGGCGAGGCACTCGCCGCGCTCCTGGCGGACAACGGGGTCGAGGTGACCTCGGTCCGGCACCCGTCGATGATCCACGGCTTCATCCACGCCGTCGGCTGCGGGCACGAGACCCGGCAGTACGTCGGCGAGATGGCCGAACGGCTGCGGCTGGCTCTCGCCTAGACCCCGCCGTTGGAGGTGCCGCGGTACTGCACCTCGGTGCGTACGACGTCGAAGCCCTGGCCGGAGTACACCGCGATGGCGGGGTCGTTGTCGCCGTCGACGTAGAGCAGCACCGACTCCAGCCCCTGGTCCTTGAGGTGCTGCAGGCCCGCGATGGTGAGCACGGTGCCGAGCCCGCGACCGGCGGCCTTGGGGTTGACCGCGACGACGTAGACCTCGCCGTACGGCGGGTCCTCGTCGGTGTGCACCTTGGTCCAGTGGAAGCCGAGCAGCGGGGGGTCGCCGCCGTCGGAGGGTACGGCGAGCAGCAGGCCGGCCGGGTCGAACCACGACTCGCTGGTCCGCTCGCGGAAGTCCTCGTGCGTCATGTGCCCCTGCTCGGGGTGGTGCGCGAACGCGGTCGCGTTGACCTCGAGCAGCGCCGCCTCGTCGCCCGGCTCGAAGCCGCGGATGGTGATCCCGTCGGGCACCTTCACCGGGCCCAGGTCGTCGAGCAGCGACCGCCGCATGATCTTCAGCTCGCGCTCGCGAGGGATCCCGAACTTCGCCAGGAGCGGGCCGGCGCCCGGGTGGTCGGCGTGCGACCAGGCCTCGACCTTGCGCCCGGCGGCAGCGCCGCCGCGGCCAGGGCCGTCCCGACGCCCTGCCGGCGCGACTCCGGGTGGACGGCGAGGTCGAGGATGTCGCCGTGCCGCAGGGCGAAGCCGCCGCTGCCGAGCCACAGGTCGGCGTCACGGAGGCCACGGTTCTTCAGCTGCAGGAGCGCCTGCTCGTTGAGGGTGGTGGCGCCGTCGTTGCGCGGTCGAGGCCCGCGCGATGCGGCGTACCTCCGCGGCCGGGCCGTCCTCGGCCGCCCAGTCGAAGTCGGCCGCGCTGATCTGGTCGATCTGCACCATGGCAGGAGGCTATGCCACGACAGCGGCGACTGCAGCGGGACGGTCGGCCCGGGTGGAGGGCCGGGTCGGCGGTCGCTCGGCCCGGCCGCAGGGTCGGGGTCCTCGTCGGTCGCGGCCTCCGCAACGGCCCCGGCGGCGTTGGCGGCGCCCTGGTCGCGGGGCGGCAGCACGAACCGGTAGCCGACGTTGCGCACGGTGCCGATCAGCATCTCGTTGTCGGTGCCGAGCTTGGCCCGCAGGCGGCGTACGTGCACGTCGACGGTGCGGGTGCCGCCGAAGTAGTCGTAGCCCCACACCTCCTGCAGCAGCTGGTCGCGGGTGAACACGCGGCCGGGGTGCTGGGCGAGGTACTTGAGCAGCTCGAACTCCTTGAAGGTGAGGTCGAGCACCCGGCCGCCGAGCTTGGCGGTGTACGTCGCCTCGTCGACCACGACCTCGCCGGAGCGGATGATGTGGGAGTCGGGGTCGGAGTCGGAGTTGCGCTGGGCGAGCTTGCCGATCGCGACCCGGATGCGGGCGTCGATCTCGGCCGGCCCGGCGGTCTCGAGGATGACGTCGTCCATGCCCCAGTCGGCCGCGACGACCGCGAGGCCACCCTCGGTGACGATGAGGACCACCGGCTGGTCGGACCCGGTGGTGCGGATCAGCCGGCACAGGTCGCGTGCCTGGGCCAGCTCGCGGCGGCCGTCGACCATCAGCAGGTCGTGGTCGGGGGCCTCGAGCAGGGCGCTTCCCTCGGCAGGCAGGATCTTGACCTGGTGGCTGAGGAGCGCGAGCCCCGGCAGCACGTCTGCGGAGGGCTGCAGCGCCTTGGTGAGCAGCAGCACGGTGCCCATGGCACCTCCCGGTTCACGGTGGTTCGGTCTGTCGACACCACCACCGCCATTGCTGGTGGACGCCTTTCTCCGATGAGGCAGGATATCCAACGTGAGCGCCTCCCCGGACCAGATGACGAACGTTGGATACGTCACGCTGCGCTACTGGGCCTCGGCGAGGGCCGCTGCCGGCACCGATTCCGATGCCCTCGAGGTGTCCGGTCCGGTGGCGCTGGCCGAGCTGGTCAGGCGTGCGCGCGAGGCCCACGGCGGACTCGCCGCGCTTCGCCGCAGGTGCTCTCCTGCTGCTCGATGATGGTCGGCGACCGGCCCGTCACGACGGACGATCCGGCGTCGGTCGTGGTCCAGCCCGGCGCCACGGTGGAGTTCCTGCCGCCGTTCGCCGGCGGGTGACGGGAAGCCTTTCGCTCGCTGTCCTCGTTGGTCCCGACGTGAGCGCAGGTGTCTACGTCCTTCTCGTCGCGGTCGTCGGCGCCCTGGCGTTCGGGGTCGTTCCGAGCGCTGACCGACGGCCGCTTCCGCGGCACCCACCGCGTCCACGGGGCCGAGGCCACCTCCGAGCCCGCGGCCACCGAGCCGGCGCCGGAGTCGCTGCTCGAGGGCACCCCCTGGGCCGCCAGCTCGGCGAGCAGGCGACGCTCCTCCAGTTCTCCTCGGCGTTCTGCGCCCCGTGCCGGGCCACCCGCCGTGTCCTCGGTGAGGTGGCGTCGGCCACGCCGGGCGTCGCGCACATCGAGGTCGACGCGGAGCAGCACCTCGACGTCGTACGCCGCCTCGGGATCCTGCGCACCCCCACGACCATCGTGCTCGGCGAGCACGGCGCCGAGGTGACGCGGGCGACCGGCGCCCCGACGAAGCAGCAGGTGCTGGCCGCCGCTCGGAGCGCGAGCGCTCGCCGGCTAGCGCGCGCAGGAACCGCTCGATCTCCTCGAGGTCGGCGTCGACCATCAGCCGGGCGAGGTCGAGGGCCGTGGTGTGGGCCTTCCAGCCGAGCTCGCGGTGGGCCTTCGAGGCGTTGCCGATCAGGGCGTCGACCTCGGCCGGGCGGGTGAAGCCCTCGTCGAAGCGCACGTGGTCCTTCCAGTCGAGCCCCACGTGCGCGAAGGCCGCCTCGCAGAACTCGCGGACCGAGTGGCCCTCGCCGGTGGCGAGCACGAAGTCGTCGGGCTCGTCCTGCTGGAGCATCCGCCACATGCCCTCGACGTACTCCGGCGCGAAGCCCCAGTCGCGCACGGCGTCCAGGTTGCCCAGCGTGACGTGGTCCTCGACGCCGGCGTCGATGGCCGCGACGGCCTTGGTGATCTTGCGGGTCACGAAGTTCTCCCCGCGCCGGGGCGACTCGTGGTTGAACAGGATCCCGGAGACCGCGAACAGCCCGTAGGCCTCGCGGTAGTTCACCGTCACCCAGTGGGCCTGGAGCTTGGAGGAGCCGTACGGCGAGCGCGGGTGGAACTTCGAGTCCTCGTCCTGCGGGGGAGCGGTCTGGCCGAACATCTCCGAGGTCGACGCCTGGTAGAAGCGGCAGTCGAGCCCGGCCGCACGGATCGCCTCGAGCAGCCGCAGGGTGCCGATCGCGTTGGTCGAGGCGGTGTAGTCGGGCATCTCGAAGGAGACCTTGACGTGGCTCATCGCGCCGAGGTTGTAGACCTCGTCGGGCTCGATCTGCGCACCAGGTTGACCAGGCTGACGCCGTCGGTGAGGTCGCCGTAGTGCAGGTGCAGCCGCGCGTGGTGGTGCAGGTGGTCGATGCGGGTGCGGTTGAGCATCGAGGAGCGCCGGACGAGCCCGTGGACGTCGTACCCCTTCTCGAGCAGCAGCTCGGCGAGGTAGGAACCGTCCTGGCCGGTGACCCCGGTGATGAACGCTGTCTTCACCCGGCGGAGCCTAATGAGCGCTGCTCGTCCGCGATGTGGACGTAGTGTTCGCATGTTGAGACGCTGTTTATGGCCCTGCCCCGCGGCTGCCTACGCTTCACCACATGAGCTCGACCTGGCTGACCCGTCGCCGCGCAGTGGACCACTGCCGCGTGCGCTCGTCGCTGTGTCGAATGTCCTGACTGGTCGCCGACGACCAACTTCCCCTTAGTCGATCAACTTGATCGACTAAACTGCGCGTGAGGCATGCCATCCGCGCACGTCCAGGACATCGAGGAGAGCCATGAAGTCGCAGATCGACCCGCGGGGGCCGCAGTTCAACGCGATGCTCACCAGCGTCGTGCTGGCCCTCACCCTGCTCACCGCGCCCGACACCGTCGGCATCGTGCTGCTCGCCGTCCAGACGGCGCTGTTCGCCACGGCGGTGCGTCCTCGGGGTCCAGCGCACCCCGGCGGCGTACCTCTTCAAGACCCTGGTGCGGCCGCGGCTCGCGGCCCCCGCCCACCTCGAGGACCCGCAGCCCCCGCGCTTCGCGCAGGGCGTCGGCCTGGTCTTCGCGGCTGGTCGGCCTGGTCGGCTACCTCTCCGGCGTGACCCTGCTGGGCGCGGTCGCCACCGGATTCGCCCTCGCGGCAGCACTGCTCAACGCGGTCTTCGGCTTCTGCCTGGGCTGCGAGATGTACCTGCTGATCCGCCGCATCGCACCCGCACGCAGCACACCCGTCCACACCAACGCCTGACAGCACCGAACCGAACAGACCCGAGAAAACAAGGAAGAAGAGGCAGCACATGAGCCGCGAAACCGCACTGGTCACCGCCGACTGGGTGGAGGAGCACCTCGACGACCCCAGCATCGTGCTGGTCGAGGTCGACGAGGACACCACCTCCTACGACAAGGGCCACATCCGGGGAGCCATCAAGCTCGACTGGACGACCGACCTGCAGGACCAGGTCCGCCGTGACTTCGTCAACAAGCAGCAGTTCGAGGCCCTGCTCTCCGACCGTGGCGTCGGCAACGACCACACCGTCGTGCTCTACGGCGGCAACAACAACTGGTTCGCCGCCTACGCCTACTGGTACTTCAAGCTCTACGGCCACCAGGACGTCAAGCTGCTCGACGGCGGTCGCAAGAAGTGGGAGCTGGACAGCCGCGAGCTGACCGACGAGCTGCCCACCCGCGAGAAGACCTCCTACACCGCGCAGGAGCAGGACACCTCGATCCGCGCGTTCCGCGACGAGACCGTCGAGGCCATCGGCGTGAAGAACCTCGTCGACGTGCGCAGCCCTGACGAGTACGCCGGTCGCCTCCTCGCCCCGGCCCACCTCCCGCAGGAGCAGGCCCAGCGCGCCGGTCACATCCCGACCGCGGCCAACGTGCCGTGGAGCAAGGCGGCCAACGACGACGGCACCTTCCGCGGCCGACGACGAGCTCAAGGAGATCTACTCCGAGGCCGGCGTCGACTGGAGCAAGGACACCATCGCCTACTGCCGCATCGGCGAGCGCTCGAGCCACACCTGGTTCGTGCTCAAGGAGCTGCTGGGCCAGGAGAACGTCAAGAACTACGACGGCTCCTGGACCGAGTACGGCTCCCTGGTCGGCGTCCCCGTGGCCCTCGGCGACGAGGCCGGTGAGGCCTGATGTGCGGAGCCACCGAAGGCGGCCTCTCCCTCGACGGCATCGACGTCGCCAAGGAGGCCATCATCCAGGGCCAGGTCGTGCGCGGCAGCCGATCCGGTGCGGCAACGCCTACGTGCGGCTGCTCGACCGGACCGGCGAGTTCACCGCCGAGGTGCCGACGTCGGCCACGGGCCACTTCCGGTTCTTCGCCGGCCCGGGCGAGTGGACGCTGCGCACGCTGGCGCCGCGCATCCAGCCGGTCGACACCACGGTGACCGCCGAGATCGGCGCGATCCAGGAGGTCGCGGTCTCCGTCTGACCCTCCGTCCAGCTGCGTTCCGACCCCCTGCCCGATCTGCCGGGCAGGGGGTCGGATGCGTTTCGCTACGCTCGAACGGTGTCTGATTCTCCCCCGCCGGGCGCACTGCCCCCCGAGGTGCCCGAGGAGTTCGCCGCGGCCTACCGGGCGGCGTACGAGCGCGCGCTGGAGGCGCAGAGCGAGGGCTCGCAGCACCGCGCGGAGCCGGAGCCGCCGGAGCAGGACGCAGAAAGCAGGACCCCGCAAGCGAGGACCCCAAGAAGGATCGGGAGAGGGACAGCGAGGACACCGACGAGCTGCCCGTCCGACGCGGGCGCCTCGTGGTCGGCACCCACCGCACCGAGCAGTACGACGACGAGCCGACCGTGATCGAGAAGGTCACCGACTCGCCGTGGTTCGTGCCGCTGCTCCTGACGCTGCTGGCGCTGCTGCTGATCCTCGGGGCGTACGCCGTCGGCCGGGCCTTCGCCGACAAGGTGAACGACGACGCCGGCGCGAGCTCGGAGCCGCAGGGCATCGTGACCAGCGAAGGCGGCTCGAGCAAGGCGCGCCAGCCGGTCTCCACGCAGGCACCGGGCAAGGGCGCGTGGGACGGCAAGGTGACGCCGGTCAAGGGCGTCTCGGCGAGCGCGACCTGCACCTCGCCGCCCGGCCAGGACGCCAGCGGCGGCAAGGTGAGCTACGGCGCGGACCAACCTGGTCGACGGCGTCGCGGACACCACCTGGCGCTGCGACGGGGCCGCGGTCGGCAAGAAGATCACGCTGCGGCTGCCGGAGGAGACCTCGATCGGCGAGGTGGGCCTGATCCCGGGCTACGCGAAGACCGACGACGCCAGCGGTGAGGACCGCTACGCCGAGAACAACCGCGTCACGCTGGTGCGGTGGACGATCGGCGACCGGCAGGTGGAGCAGAAGATGGACGGCGTCGGCCGACGACCGCAGCCTGCGCCTGCTGCGGGTGCCGAAGGCCGACGTCGACGAGGTGGGGCTCGAGATCCTGGCCGTCAAGAAGGGGCCTCGCAACACCACCGCGATCAGCGAGGTCCAGCTCTCCCGCACCGGCTGACCCTGAGCGCCTAGCCCGCGGTGTCGAGCACCATCGTGATCGGTCCGTCGTTGACCAGCTCGACGGCCATCTGGGCGCCGAACACGCCCTTCTCGACGTGCGATCCCGCCTCCTCGAGTCCCGCGCACACCGCCTCGTAGAGCGGCTCGGAGACCTCGCCCGGCGCGGCGGCCTGCCAGGTCGGACGCCGACCCTTGCGCGCGTCGCCGTACAGCGTGAACTGGCTGACCACCAGCACGGGTGCGCCCAGGTCGGCCAGTGACCTCTCGTCGCGCATGATCCGCAGGTCCCGGATCTTGCGCACCATCCACGCGACCTGGTCGGGACCGTCGTCGTGGGTCACGCCGAGGAGCACCACGAGCCCGGGCTCGTCGATCCGGCCGACCACCTCGCTCGTCGACGGTCACCGAGGCCGAGGTCACCCGCTGGAGGACTGCACGCATGCCCCGACAATAGGTTTGCGGATAGGTTCGCCGCATGGGAGACCTGCTCATCACGGTGGCGCCGACGGGGGCCGAGACCAGCAAGGACGACTGCCCGCAGCTGCCGACGACGCTCGAGGAGCTCGTCGACACGGCACGCCGGTGCGAGGCGGCAGGGGCGTCGATGATCCACGTGCACATCCGCGACGGCGAGCACCGGCCGACGCTCGACCAGGTGCGGCTCAAGGAGACGGTCGCGGGACTCCGCGAGGAGACCTCGCTCGTCGTCCAGCTCTCCACCGGCGGGTCGGTGCACGACCCGCTGGAGGACCGGCTGAAGGTGCTCGACGCGGCCCCGGACTCGTGCAGCCTGACGATGGGCACGACCAACTTCGGCGACGACGTGTTCCTCAACCCGTGGCCGTTCGTCTGCGACCTCTACCAGCTCAGCCAGGAGCGCGAGGTGGTGCCGGAGTTCGAGCTGTTCGACCTCGGCCAGGTCGCGGCGCTGCACCGGCTGCTGGCGAAGTTCGGCCTGCCGTACGGCGGAAAGGTCCACGTCGACCTGGTCATGGGCGTCCCGGGCGGCATGCCGGGCACCGCCGACGCACTCGTCGCCGCGGTCACGGCGCTCCCGGCGGAGACCACCAGCTGGTCGGCCACGGGGATCGGTCGCAGCACCCTGCCGGTGGCCCTGGCGTCACTGTCGAAGGGTGGCCACCTGCGCGTCGGCATGGAGGACGTGCTGACCCTGTCGCGCGGCGTACCCGTCGAGCACAACGAACAGCTCGTCAGCCGGGCCGCCGAGCTCGGGCGGGTCGCCCAGCGCACGCCGATGTCCCCCGACGAGGCCCGGGCACTGCTCGGCCTCTGAGGCGTCTCAGCGACAGAAGGCGTGGATGCCCAGGCCGCCGGGCCTGTCCGCGAACACCTGGTCGAGCGCCTTGCGGACCAGGCGCGGCCCGCCGTAGACGGTGCGACCTGCGCGGGTCGTCACCACCACGTGCCCGGGGACCTGGTCACGCATGTCGGCGGGTGCCGGGCCGGTCCAGCACCCGTGCGTCTCGACCAGCCTCTCGGCGCGTGAGGGGGCGGGCTCGGCGGCAGGCGACGAAGGCAGTGACTGCGCAGTGCTGCCGGTCCAGAGCAGGCCGCCCGCCACCAGCGCGGCGCTCATCAGGCAGGTGACGACCAGGCTCCACAGCTTGCGCTTGGCGAACTCGCGGGCGGTCATGCGCTGTTCAACGAGGTCGGAAACCGACGGTTAGCCGGGTGTCGCGCACACCACATCTCCGGTCTCGGAGTCTGGAACGCCACCGCGCCCTACGCTTCTCGCGTGGACGACCTCCAGCGATCTCCGGCGGACGGTGACCGCGAGCAGGTGGCGGCGCGGATCACGCGCGCATTCGCGGAGGGGCGGATCGGTGCTGCCGACCGCGACATCCGGCTGGGCAACGTCCGGTCCGCGCAGAGCATGGCCGAGCTGGACCTGATGACCCGCGACCTCGACCAGCTCGAGGCCGCGCTGCCCACCGCCACCGACCAGGCCGCGCCCTTCAGCGCCTTCGACCCCAAGAGCGGCCAAGCACTCGATGGATGTGACGGCCGGCGGCGGGCCGCGTCGGCTGGTCGCGATCATCGGGGTGGTCGTGGCAGTGGTGCTGCTGGTCGGGGCAGTGGCCGCGGTCGCGGGCAACAAGATCGGCGGCTTCCTGGACGAGGGGCCGACCACGTCGCCCGGCGCCCCGGCAGAACCGGGTGACCCGGCCGACCCGGGTCAGCAGGACGTCGACGACCCTCCGCAGGACCCGCCCGCCGGACCGGCGTACTCCCTGACGGCGAAGGGCATCACCGACTGGCTGGCGGCGTACCGCCAGAAGTTCGGCACCAGCCTCGTCTACGACCTGACCTTCTACGAGGACTACGTCATCGTGAACGCACCCGTGCCCGGCAAGGCCCGGCAGTCGGGCTGGCTGTACCGCGAGGACCGCACCTGGACCGGCTTCGGCGGCGTCCGCGCGACCTTCCCGGGCGCGGCGCTCGTGAACACCCGCCGGCTCGACATCCCCGCCCTGACGCGCAACATCACCCGCGCCCGCCGCACCCTCAACGTGGAGACGCCGGCCCAGGCCTACGTGATCATCCGCTTCATCAAGAGCGTCGACGAGAAGCCCAGCGTCGACATCCACGTGGCCAACAAGTTCCAGGAGTCCGGCTACCTCGCCACCACCCTCGACGGCCAGGTCGAGCGCGCCTACCCCTACGCCCGCTGAGGGTCGTCGTACGACGGAAACAGGCCGCAGCCGTTCTTCAGTAGACGAGGGCCTGGGCGTCGTCGGCGAGGGCTTCCTCGGTGAAGGTGGCGGCGCCGGCGATGCGGGCGCCTTCGACCAGGTCGGCCTCGACGAGGCCGCGGCGCTGGGCGCACTGGCTGCAGACGGTCAGGGTGCCGCCGGAGAGGACGATGTCGCGGAGCTCGGCCAGGGGGGTGGCGAGGTCGAGGTGGAAGTCCTCGGCGCGGCCGGGTACGCCGAACCAGGCGGCCTCACCGGTCAGCCAGAGCGAGACCGGTGCGCCCGGCGGCCACTCCGGCCGCCGCGACCGTGAACGCCTGGTTGCACCGCTCGGGTTCCTCCGCGCCGGACAGTGCACTTGATCACAAGACTGCGCATGGTTCGACCCTAGAGTGTCGGCATGGAAGCCTTCTTCGTCGTGGTGGTGGCCGTGACCGTGCTGGGCGTCGGTGTGTTCGCGCTGGTCGGCCTGCGCCGCATGAAGAGGACCATGGACCCGACCGACCGCCCAGGAGCGTTGACCCGCATGCCCTTCGAGATCCCCGACAACATCCACCCCAACTGCGCGCGGCTGGCGTGGCTGCTGGGCACGTGGGCGGGCAACGGGCACGGCGAGTACCCCACGATCGAGCCCTACCAGTTCGGCCAGGAGCTGATCTTCCAGCAGGACGGCCGGCCGTTCATCCACTACCTCGCCCGCGCGTGGATCATCGACGAGCAGGGCAACCACGTCCGCGAGGCCGCGCAGGAGACCGGCTTCATCCGCTGCCCGGACGACCAGGGCACCATCGAGGTCGTGCTGGCGCACAACACCGGCTTCGTCGAGACCTGGTACGGCGAGATCCACCCCGACCAGCCGCGCTTCGAGATCACGACCGATGCCGTCGTACGCACCGCCACTGCCAAGGAGTACGTCGGCGGCAAGCGTCTCTACGGCTACGTCAACGGCGACCTGCTCTACGCCTTCGACATGGCGGCCATGGGCCAGGAGCTCCAGCCGCACACGCACGCGCAGCTCAAGCGGCAGTAGCCGTGTCGACCTCGGCGCGAGGACTGGCAGCAGCGGCTGCGGGCGAGCGGGCACCGGCTCACCCCGCAGCGTGAGCTGGTGCTGGCGGCGGTCGAGAAGCTCGGCCACGCCACCCCCGACGAGGTGTACGCCGAGGTGCGGACCCACTCGCAGTCCATCAACCTCTCGACGGTCTACCGCACCCTCGAGCTGCTCAACGACCTCGGGCTGATCCGGCACGCCCACCTGACCGACCGGGCGCCGACGTACCACTCCGCCACCGACCACGAGCACGCCCACCTGGTCTGCCGCAACTGCAAGAAGACGATCTCGCGTCGGTCGCGCCGAGATGGAGGCGGCGCTCGGCACGCTGGCGTGCGTCGTACGACTTCAGCCCTGACTACGGGCACCTGACCGTGTTCGGCACCTGCGCCGACTGCCGCGAGGACTGAGCGGTCAGTACTGGCTCATCCGCTGGATGTTGTGCCAGGTCCGGCTCCAGGCGAGACCGTGCGGGTCGTGCTCGGGCACGGTGTCCTTGCCGCCGAAGCGGCCGCGCTCGGCCGACATCGCGGTGCTGACGTCGGAGATCGCGTCGTCGAACGCGGGCATCACCTTGCGGGTGTGCTCGGTGAGCTCGGTGACCCACTCGGTGGCCTTGTCGCACTCCCAGCCGCCGCCGCTGATGGCACTGGCGATGCTCGAGCCCGGGTCACCCTGCCCGGAGTACACCGCGTCGCGCGCGCTCGGGATCAGGTCGTCCCGGCAGTCCTGGAGCGTCCTCAGGTAGAGGTTGGGCTCCTCCTTCGGCGTCTGCTCGCCTTCGTCGCCCGCCATCGCTGCCTCCCGTGTGGTCACCCGTCGTGCCTGCCTCACCTTCCCCGATCCGCGTCGCACCAAACGCGGGAGGGCATCCGGCAAATTTTGGCGCCGAACAGGTTTGGGGCGTCCTTGCGCAAGGTAGGTAGTCGGTCAGGGAGTACGACTTCCGAGCAACACCGCACCACCGGAAACACCACTTGGATCCTTCGACACGCAGTTGGGGGACGGATCACTCGAAGGAGGCTCGACTCATGGCAGTCGGTGCAAACATCCCGGATCTTGCAGCTCTGTACGACCAGCTCAAGAACTCCATGCAGGACGCAGACACCATGATCAACCAGCTCGACGGCCGGCTCACGCAGGCCAACGAGGAGTGGAAGAGCAAGGGTGCCCACGAGTTCAACGACGCGTGGCACAACGGCTTCAAGCCGTCGCTGACCAAGCTGTGCCAGGCCCTGGCCACGGCCGGCACCGACGTCGCCTTCCAGCACAACAAGATGGCCGAAGGTGCCAAGGAGGCCGACCAGCACCCGCACCTGACGCCCGTGCAGTCCCCCCGCTGACGCGCTCCATCGCAAGAAGCCGAAGGGGAGGGTCCCACCCAGGACCCTCCCCTTCGTCATGCCCGGGACGGGTCGCGGACGATTGCCGGCGTCTGGTGCCGGGAGGGTTCCGGAACCCTCCGCCCAGCGCCGTCCACAGGGCGTGAACCGGGCCTCGGTATCCACACGGGGGCGACGTGCGCTGGCACGGAGGCTGGCCGGGGCCAGACGCTGCGCGGAGTGTCCATCGAGCAGCAGTTGCACGTCCAGGGCGGCGTGGTCTCGCGTCGGCAGGTGTACGAGATGGGAGGCGACGACAACCTGATCGAGCGGATGCTGCGTCGACGCGCAGTGGCAGGTCGTCCATCCTGGCGTGTACGTCGACCACACCGGCTGCCCCAGTGACGAGCAGATGCGGATGGCGGCCGTGCTGTTTGCCTGGCCGGCTGCGCTCGCCGGTGACTCGGCCCTGATCGCCCACGGAGTACGCAACATCCCCAGCGAAACCGTGACGGTCGCCATCGACACGCGTCGCAGGATCAAGGCCCGACCGGGGATGCGGGTCCTGCGCATCACTCGCCTCAAGGACCTGACCGTGTCCACGCTGGTCCCGGCCCGTCTTCGACTCGAGCCTGCGGTGCTCCTGCTGGCGTCTGCGCGATGGCGGACCGGCGGTGAAGGAGCGGTGGTCGCGCTGCTCTCCGACGTGTGCCAGCAGCGTCGTACCACTCCCGCCCGGCTGGCCGCGCAGCTCGACGACCTGGCCTGTCTGCCGGGTCGGTCGTTCCTCAGGGCGGTGTTGCAGGACGTGGGGAGCGGCGCGTTCTCGTTGCTCGAGCACCGCTATCTCAGCCGGGTCGAGCGGGCCCATGGGCTTCCGCGAGGCCAACGGCAGGTCCGGTTCGGGGACGGCCAGCGGACCGGTTTCCGCGACGTCCACTACCCGGATCAGCGGTGTCTGATCGAGCTGGACGGCCGGCTCGGGCACGAGTGGGCGGTCGATCAGTGGGCCGACCTGGAGCGTGACCTCGCCGCAGCCACTGGCGACCTGCTGACCACCCGTCTCGGCTGGGGTGCGGTCTCCGATGCGTGCCGTCTGGCACCCAAGGTGGGTGCCCTGCTCCAGGCGCGGGGTTGGGTCGGTGAGCCGACGCGGTGTCGCCGATGCGGTCGTGGGCCGGGTTGAGGACGATTGCCGGCGCCTGGTGCCGGGAGGGTTCCGGAACCCGCGAGAGCTACATCCGGGGGACCTGCACCCACGTCCAGCCGAGGGGGCTGGCGAGTACGCCGCGGCCGACCGGCATCGCTCCTGACGCCGAGCGCGGCAGCCGGACGTTGAGCACGTCGCCGTCGTTCGAGGCGCGGGGCGCGAGGATCAGTCCGCTGCGGCCGCGCTTCATCTCGTTGGGCAGTCCGCGGTAGACGCTGAGCATGTCGTCGATGGCGCCGGTGATGATCATCGTGCTGTCGGTGTCGCGCATGCTGGGCGAAGCGGTCCGCGAGCAGCTGGCCCAGCGGGCTGTCGCCGCCGATGACCTCGAAGTCGTCGACCGCGATCACCTGGGCTCCGCGGGCCTTGTCGAGGTGCGCGGTGATCTCCTCGACCGGCTCGCTGCCGGTGAACACGGTGACCCCGCGCGGAGTGTCGACCAGCAGCGGGGAGCGACGGGGGACGATCGCCGTGACCGGCACACGGCGCGCCTGGGACAGCATGAAGTGCAGGGCGGTGCTCTTCCCCGACCGTGGCGGCCCGGTGATCATGAAGCCGTTGCCACCGATCTCGGGGTCGAAGCCCTGCAGGGCCAGGCTGTCGCCGCCGACACCGACGGGCACGAAGGCCCGGCTCGCGCTCGCGGGTTCGAGGTCGCGGGCCTCCCGGGCCGAGATGGTGGCGGGCAGGTCGTCGACGCGTTGCGGCCGGCGCGACCGCGGCAGGTCGGCGTACCGCTCACCCGCCTCGCGGCCGATCTCCTGGAGCACCCGCACCTGGTCGGTGCCGACGCCACTGGGGTCGAGCAGTCCCCACTGGACCTCACGCGGTCGCTCGCCGGCGCGGAAGGCGCGGCCCGGCGGCATCGAGGCCGGCACCTCGCGCGCCGGGATGCCGATGTTGGCGAAGTCGCCGGGGTCGTTGAGCGACAGCGCGATGCGGTCCTCGATGAGCGTGCTGATGCGTCCGACCAGACCGCTGCGGTCCGAGGTCATCACCACGCGGATGCCGACACCGGCACCCTCCTGGAGGATCGCGGTGACGCGGTCCAGGAGCACGCCGCCGTCGACGGACTCGAAGGACTGGACGAAGCCCTCCCAGCGGTCCAGGAGTACGACGAGATAGGGCATCCGCTCGCTCGGCCGGCACCCCGGAGCGTTGCTCGCCGATGTCGGCGAAACCGCGCTCGGCCAGCGACTGCTGACGCTCGGCGAGCTCCTTCTGGAGGAAGGCGACCAGCCGGTACATCCGGTCGGTCTGGGTCCGCGTCACGACCGCTCCGACGTGGGGCAGCGACATCAGCGGCAGCAGCGCGTTGTTGCCGGCGTCGATGCCGAACAGGTGCACGTCCTCCGGCGAGCACAGCCGCGCGATGCCGCCGGCCAGCACGCGCAGGCAGTTGCTGCGCCCCGACCGTGACTGGCCCGGCGACGATCAGGTGCGAGCCGCCGACGAGGTCCCACGACTCGACGACCTGCTGCTGCTGGCGCGGGAGGTCGGCGAGGCCGAACGGGATCGGCGGGACGAGGGGCCTCGGTCGTCGGGACGTGGAGCGAGTCGACGCCGAGCATCTCCGGCGAGCGGCGGCAGCCAGGGCTTGCGCATCTCCGGCAGGCCGAGCTCGTCGTTGGCGCCGTTGATCGCACCGACGAGCGTGGCCAGGTCGGTCGGGATGCTGACGTCGTCCTCGAGGTCGTCGAGCGGCCCCGTCGTACGTCCGAGCAGCGGCAGCTCGCGCCAGTCCAGGTCGGAGATCCTCACGCTGCCACCGGCCCCGCCGCCCGGGCGGCCACCGACGCGGGAGCTCTGGAAGGGGATCAACGAGGAGTGGCCGAGCCGGGCGTAGGCGCGGCCGGGGAACACCTTCGGGATCTGTGCTGCGGCCGAGGACTCGATGACGTCGTCGGAGTCGCCGGCGTCGGTGACGCGCAGGGCGATGCGCAGGTTGGTGTTCGACTTGATCTCCGCGCTGACCACGCCGGCGGGGCGCTGCGTCGCCAGGATCAGGTGTACGCCGAGCGAGCGACCCCGCCTGGCCACGTCGACGAGGCCGGTCACGAAGTCGGGCAGCTCGGCGGCCAGCGCTGCGAACTCGTCGATGACGATCAGCAGCCGGGGCATCGGCTCGTCGCCGGGCTGCCGACCGGCGAGGTAGTCCTCGATGTCCTTGGCGTCCGCGTCGGCCAGCTGGTGCTCGCGCCGGCGCAGCTCCGCCCCGAGGGACTCCAGCGCGCGGGTGGTCAGGTGGCCGTCGAGGTCGGTGACCATGCCGACCGTGTGGGGCAGGTGGTTGCAGTCCTTGAAGGCCGCGCCGCCCTTGTAGTCGACCAGCACGAAGTTGAACTCGTCGGGCCGGTTGCCGACGGCCAGCGAGGCGATCATCGTCTGGAGGAGCTCGGACTTTCCGGAGCCCGTCGTACCCGCGACCAGGCCGTGCGGGCCGTCGGCCCGGATGTCGATCTGGAACTTCCCGTCGGTCGACTCGCCGATGACGGCCTTGGTGGTGCGGCCCTTGCCCTGCCAGCGGCGTACGAGCGACGCCGGCGTCGGGCACGTGCAGCCCGAGCACGTCGAGCAGCCGGCTCGCGGCGGGCAGCGTCGAGGCGAGGTCCTCGGTCGAGACGTCACGGATCGGGGCGAGCGCGCGGGCCAGTCGCTCGAGCCACAGCTCGCTGACGACGTCGGGCCGGACGGCGTCGACGTGGCGCTGCTCGTTGGTCTCGAGGTTGAGCTGGCCGTTCTCGAACGACGCGACCGCGCGGCACTCCTCGGGCAGCTCGCGCACGGTGCGGTCGAGGCAGATGAAGTACAGGCCCACGCGGGGCCGTCCTTGAGCAGCGAGACCATGCCGGGGCTCATCCGGATCTCGCGGGCACCGTCGAGGACGACGACCCAGCGGGTCGCTCCGGCCACCTGCTTCTCGTCGAGCTCGCGACGGGCCTCGAGCTCGCCCATCAGCTCCGAGATCATCGCCGACCGGTTGTCCTCGTCGGTCGCGATCCGGACCGGTCGCGGGTGGCCGTCGTCGTTGCGGGCGTGGGGGAGCCACTTGACCCAGTCCCAGTCGCGGCTCGGGTTGCTGCCCAGCAGCACGCCCACGATCGCGTCGGACGGGCTGTGCAGCGCCGCGACCTGGGCCACCGTCCACATCGCGACCGACCGGCACTCCTCGGCCGTTCCCGGCGATGCCGACGACCCCCGCCTCGCGCAGCGGGATCGTGACCGGCACGTCGGGCGCGGTCCACAGCAGCGGACCCTCGTGCGCGTCGCGGGTCGGGTCCTTGATGGTGACGTCGGAGGGCAGGTCGTTGGTGCCGAGGCGCAGGTGCAGGAAGTCGCGGTCCCACGGGCGCCGCTCCCACAGGCGGGCCCGCGGACCCGTGGCGAACAGCAGCACGGTCGCCGGGTCGGGGAAGTTGCGGCGCCGGATGCCGCGCTCGCCGACGAGCGAGGTGACGGCCGCGGTCTCGACGTTGATCCGCCGCTTGCGGTAGTCGGCGACCTGCTCGTCGTACCGCTTCTTCATCTGGCGCCGTGACCCGGTCGCGTTCGCGAGCATCATCATCGGCATGCCCGCGGCCATGATCAGCGTGTACGGCGACTTCGTGATCAGGAAGCTGACCGCGCTCATCAGGACCGGCATCAGCATCATCAGCAGCGGGAACGGCATCTTGTCGGGCCGACGCGGCTCCTGCGGCAGGCTGAACTCGTTGGGCTGCGCCGCCGGGTGCAGCCGGGGCGGCCGGTTGTAGTCGAGGGTCGGGCCGGACGCACTCGGGCTCAGCGACGCGTCCGGGTCGCTCACCTCGACCCGGTCGAGCAGCACCGGCCCGACGCCGAGCGTCTGGTCGGGCTCCCAGGGGGTGGGGCCGGAGAGCGGCCGGCGGTCCAGGTGCACGAGGGGTACGGCGCTGGCCGGGTCGATGCGGTCACCGAGCTGGAACTCCTGGACGACCTTGCGACGCCGGAGCAGTCGGCGCTTCCGCTCCTCGCTGATCGAGCTGGCCTCGAGCACGATCGGGGCGGTCACCGGCTCGCGCCGCAGCGGCACCGGCATCTCCTCGTCGACCAGGGCGTCGGCCGGCGTGATCGTCACCGACCCGTCGGTCGCCACGTCGAGGACCAGCGCCTCCTCCAGGTCGGCCAGCTGCGGGTCGTCGGCGAGCTCGGGGACGCGGATGGTGCAGTGCTTCCCGTGCCCGACCGTGGCTCGGCCGACGCCGAGCCGGTGCACGTGGCCGGCGCCGGGGCCCGACGAGATCCGCACCTCGACCAGGCCACGGGGCTCGGGGCCGCGCTGCGAGGAGGGGCAGCCGAGGCCCAGCAGGACGCCGTGGCGGATCGGGCTCTGGTCGATCGTCTGGTCCGGGTCGAGCACCTCGTCGCCGAGGTAGAGGTCGACCGGGCCGGTCAGCATCGGCACCTTGCCCGCACCGGGCAGGGCCACGACGTTGGCCGGCACCTCGGCACCGGTGCGGCTCAGGGCGGCGGCGAGGTCGCCGACCCGGGTCTCGGGGGCGTAGTCGAGCACCACGTCGTGCCCCGAGGCCCGATGCTCTCGCGCTGTCCGTCCCGGGGCCGTCTCGATCGTGACGAGCAGCCGCATGGGACGAGGTTAGGGCGTCTCGGTGCATACCGGGCCGTAACGAGCGGCGCGAAGCGCGTGGCCTGGCAAGGCCGACGAGGGAGGCGGGGTGGATACCCCGGCGACTGAGGAGAACGCAGCCAGGGCGCGCGCAGCGCGTCGCGCAGTAGGTCCGGGGTGCACCGAGCCGCCCTGAGGGCGTCTTGGGTGAACCTGACCCCCGAACCACTTGGGGTGGTTACAGTCTGTTTGGCCCGCTTCCTGCCGGGGAAAGAAGGCAGAGGGGGCGGAGAACGAGAACCGTGCCCACTCGTTCTGCCCATACGACTTTCGGGGAGCACCACCCATGTCCCAGACGACCGACCAGGCCCGCGGCAAGAGCTCCGTCCCGGTTCCGGGCAGGAAGTCGCGCTCCGCGCGCACCCCTCGCGGGGGATCCACGCTGCGCACCTCGGTGCCGTCGCCGCCCCGTCGCCGTCGCCCGGCCCTGACCGCCCTGGCGGTGCTGCTCATCGTCGGTGGCGCCGCGCTGGCCGGTCTGCTGGCCGTCCGGATGGACTCCCGTGAGCCGGTGGTCGTGGTCGCGCAGCAGATCAACGTCGGCGAGCAGATCACCGAGGACAAGCTCCAGCCCGCGCAACGTCTCCGGCGACGGGCTGCCCGTGATCGCTGGGACCAGCGCAAGCAGATCATCGGCAAGTCCTACGCCCGCGAGACGATCCGCCCCGGTCAGCTGCTCCAGGCCGACCTGCTGCGCACCGACCCGCCCCTCGAGCTCGACCAGGCGCAGGTCGGCGTACCCCTGACGTCGGGGAAGTTCCCGTCCAGCCTGCGCAGTGGCGACGCCGTACGCCTCGTGCGCATCGGTGACACCCAGCGCCCCTCGGCCGCCCTCTGCACCGGCCTGGTGATCGAGGTCGACAGGGCCGCCAAGTCCTCCGGCTTCGGCAGCGACGCCAAGGCGTCGGTCGCCACGGTGATCGTGCCGCAGAGCGTGGCCGACGAGGTGGTCGGCGCGACCGGCACCGACGAGCTCGGCGCGGCCCTGATCGGGCGCGGCGTGTCGATCGAGGACGCTGACATCCAGGACCTCAGCGGGGGCAGGAACTGATGGCCCTGATCGCCTTCGCCTCGGCCAAGGGATCGCCCGGCGTCAGCGTCAGCGTGGCGGGGCTCGCCCACCTGTGGCCCAACCGGGCGGTCGTGGCCGACCTCGACCCCGCGGGTGGCGACACCGGCCTTCGCTACCGCACCGACAACGGTGACCCGCTGAACCCGTCGACCGGCCTGCTCTCGCTGGGCGCCGCCGTCCGTTCCGGCCAGGCCGCCGTCCTCGAGGACCACCTCCAGACCACCGCCGGCGGCATGCGCACGCTCGTGGGCGTCACCACGCCGGGCCAGGTGCTCGGCCTGGGTCCCGCGTGGCAGCACATCGCCGCGACCCTGCGCCGGTCCAGTGAGTACGACGTGCTCGCCGACTGCGGCCGCCTGACCCCGGGATCGCCCGCGATGGCGATCGTCGACCAGGCCGACGCGGTCGTGCTGGTCAGCCGCGGCGAGCTCGAGGACATCGCCCACCTGCGCGAGCGTCTCCGCGGGCTGCAGGGCTCGCTGCACCTCGGCTCGATCGACGCGACCCCGACCGGCATCGCCATGGTCGCGCCCGCGTCCGAGACCCGTGGACTGGCCGACGCCGAGCAGCTGCTGGCCTCGGCCGGCCTGCCCGTCCGCGGGCTCGGCATCATCGCCAAGGACCCGAAGGCGGCCGATGCGCTGCGCACCGAGTCGGGCCGCAACATCCGCCGCTCGGTGCTGGTGCGGTCGCTCTACGACCTCGCCGGCCGCATCAACGACCTGACCACGATGACCGGCCGCGTCCGCCAGACGGCTCGGTGACGCACGATGGACCAACAGCTGCTGCGCGACCTGCGCCAGGAAGTCGCCGAGTCGCTCTCGACCCAGCGCCGCGACGACGCCGCCAACGGCCTGCCGGTGATGACCTCCGAGGACGAGCGCCAGTTCGCCCGCGCGGTCATCGCCCGCGTCCTCGAGGGCCACGCCGCTCGCGAGATCGCCGCCGGCCGCACACCGCCGTCGGTCAGCCGAGGAGAGCGAGCTCGCCGAGGGCATCCACGCCGCGCTGTACGGCGTCGGCCGGCTCCAGCCCCTGCTCGACGACCCCGAGGTCGAGAACATCGACATCAACGGCTACGACAACGTCTTCGTCGGCTACGCCAACGGCGAGGAGAAGCGGTTCCCGCCGGTCGCCGAGAGCGACGAGGAGCTGGTCGAGCTCGTCCAGGTGCTCGGCGCCTACTCGTCGATCACCAGCCGCCCCTTCGACACCGCCAACCCGCAGCTCGACCTGCGCCTGCCCGACGGCAGCCGCCTGTCCGCCGTGATGGGCGTGTGCCAGCGGCCGTCGCTGTCGATCCGTCGCGCGCGCATCCAGCGGGCCAGCCTCGACATGCTGGTGGAGAACGGCTCGATGAACGCCGAGCTGGCCGGGTTCCTGTCCGCGGCCGTCGCAGCCCGCAAGAACATCATGATCGCGGGCGCCACCAACGCCGGAAAGACCACCCTGCTGCGCGCCCTCGCCAACGAGATCGCGCCCGTCGAGCGGCTGATCACGGTCGAGCGGGCCCTCGAGCTCGGGCTCGGCGAGTTCGAGGACCTGCACCCCAACGTCGTCGCGTTCGAGGAGCGGCTGCCCAACTCCGAGGGCCAGGGCGCCATCCACATGAGTGAGCTGGTGCGACGTTCGCTGCGCATGAACCCCAACCGCGTCATCGTGGGTGAGGTCCTGGGCGACGAGATCGTCACCATGCTCAACGCGATGAGCCAGGGCAACGACGGCTCGCTCTCCACCATCCACGCGAACTCCTCGCTCGAGGTGTTCAACCGCATCTGCACCTACGCGATCCAGTCGGCCGAGCGACTGCCGTCGGACGCGACGATGATGCTGATCGCGGGCGCCATCGACTTCGTGATCTTCGTCGAGCGACGCAACGAGTACGCCTCCGGCGGCGGGCTCCGCCGACTGGTCACCTCGGTGCGCGAGGTCAACGGCGTGGACGGTCGCGTGCTGTCGAGCGAGATCTTCGCCGAGGGCGCCGACGGGAGCGCCGTACCCGCCGCGCCGATCCAGTGCATGGACGAGCTCCTCGCCGCCGGCTACCAGCCGCACCACGCCCGGGTGGACGCGTGAACTCCAACCAGCTGCTCATCGTCCTCCTCGGCGCCGTGGTCGGCGGCGGCATCGCGCTGTTCGTCTACTCACTGCGCGCCGAGGTGGACCCGAACAAGCCGGTCGAGCCGTCGAGCCTGCTGCCGACGCTGAAGCGGCTGGGCACCCGGCTGCCCCTGGCCATCGGCGCCGGCCTGTTGATCCTGCTGTTCACCCGCTGGGTGGTGCTCGCCGGAGCGACCGGGCTGCTCGTGTTCTTCGCGCCGTCGCTCTTCGGGGGCGCCCGCTCCGAGCGGATCGCCATCGCCCGCCTCGAGGGCCTGGCCGCCTGGACCGAGTCGCTGCGCGACACCATCGCCGGCGCCGTCGGTCTCGAGCAGGCGATCCCGGCCACGGCCAACGCCGCTGCCCCGGCGATCCGCGACGAGCTGATCGCCCTGTCCGACCGCCTCCGGGTGCGTACGCCGCTGCCGGTCGCGCTCCAGCTGTTCGCCGACGACCTCGACGACTCGAGCGCCGACCTGATCGTGGCGGCGCTGATGCTGAACTCCCAGCTGCGCGGCCCCGGTCTGCGTGACGTGCTGACGTCCCTGGCCCGCTCCGCGCGCGAGGAGCTCGAGATGCGGCGCCGCGTCAACGCCGGCCGCGCCAGCACGCGCCGCAGCGTGCAGATCGTCATGGGCATCACGGTCGCGTTCGTGCTCGGCCTGACGCTGTTCAACCGCGAGTACGTCGAGCCCTACTCCGGCGCCGTCGGCCAGGTGGTCCTGCTGGTGATCCTCGGACTCTTCGCCGCCGGGTTCGCCTGGATGCGCCGCCTGGCCGCCTTCGAGGTGCCCGAGCGGTTCCTGTTCGCGACGGCCTACACCGGGCGGGAGGAACGCCCGTGACCACCGTGATGCTCGTCGGCGCCTGTGTCGGCCTCGGCCTGCTCCTGCTGGTGCTCCAGTACGACACCGGCCGCGCCAGCGGTGCCTCCGAGCTCGCCCGCCTCGACGCGGCGCGGGCACGGACCCGGCGTACCGCCAACCTCCACGGGGACGAGCGCGAGGAGAAGGAGTCCCTTCGAGTCCGCAAGCTGGGGGCCAAGATCCGCGCGGTCTTCGAGGCCCGCGGCTGGAACCTGCCGGCCGGGATCCGCGCCGACCTGTCCGTGATGGGCGGCACCGTCGAGGGCCACCTCGGCATGAGCCTGCTCTCCGGCGTGGCGGGCCTGTTCGCGCCGACGGTGATGGTCGCGCCGGCGATCTACTTCTTCGGTGCCAGCGTCTCCTCGCCGGTGTGGCTGGCCATCGTGGGAGCCGTGGTCGGGTTGGCCCTGCCCACGCTGCAGCTCCAGGGCAACGCCAAGGAGCGGCGCCGCGACTTCCGCCACGTGGTCAGCTCGTTCCTCGACCTGGTCTCGATGAACCTCGCCGGCGGCCGCGGTGTGCCCGAGGCGCTGCAGTCCGCGGTCAGCCTGAGCAACGGCTGGGGCATGGTCCGGATCCGCGAGACCCTCCAGAACGCCCGGCTGCAGGGCGTCACCCCCTGGGCGGCGCTCGGTGAGCTGGGCGAGGACATGGCCGTCGAGGAGCTCCGTGACCTCGCCGCCGCGCTCGCCCTGGTCGCCGAGGACGGCGCCAAGGTGCGTGAGTCCCTCTCCGCCCGTGCCGCCTCGATGCGCCAGCGCGAGCTCGCCGATGCCGAGGGTCGTGCGGCCGCGCGCTCGCAGTCGATGCTGATCGCCCAGCTGCTCCTGTGCGTCGGCTTCCTGCTGTTCCTGATCTATCCGCCCATCTCGCAGATTCTCGGGTTCTGATCCGGTGTGCCCGGCCCGCGAGATGGGTATGACATCGACTGTCCACAATTTGGAGGTAGTTCGGCCATGACGAACTTCGTGAATCCGCTGACCCCGATCGGGTTCTGCGTGCTCATGCTCGAAAGCCGGCTCGCGCGCACGCGACGCGAGGACGGAGCGTCCGCCGTCGAGTGGGTCATCATCGCCGCGATCGTGGTGGGGATCTGCATCGCCGTCGCAGGCATCCTCAAGAGTGCGTTGGTCGGCAAGGCCAACGACGTGAGCAGCGACGTCGGCAGCCAGTGATCCTTCCCGCGCGCTCGCGCGTGCGGGATCAGGGGGGCGCCTCGGCCGTCGAGCTCGTGCTCTACATGCCCATCTTGATGTTCACGATCCTGTTCGCGGTCCAGTTCTCGCTGGTCTACCTCGGGGGCCAGGTGGCGTCGGGGGCTGCCCGTGAGGCCGCGCGCACCGCTCGGGTGACGGGCAACGCGGCGCAGGCCAAGGCCGTGGGGGAGCGGATCGTGAACCAGATCGGCCAGGGTGTCCTCGACCAGGCCCAGGTGGTGCCGCAGGTCGGTGAGGAGCAGGCACGCGTGACCGTCAGCGGGCAGGCCAGCAAGATCCTGCCGTTCCTGCCGATCCCGCGGGTCACCGAGACCGTGGAGGGCCCGGTCGAGCGCTTCGTGCAGGACACGGGGCCATGAGGACGCGTGACGAGGCCGGTTCGATGGCCGTCGAGATCGTCGTACTCATCCCGGTGCTGTTCATGTTCACCCTCTTCGTCGTCGCCGGAGGCCGCTACGTGAGCGCCCGCGCCGACGCCGACTCCACCGCCCGCGACGCTGCCCGGGCCGCGTCGCAGGCGCACACCCGCGGCGACGCCGAGGCCGCCGTACGCAACGCCATCGGCCAGGGCCTCCGTTCCACCCGCGACTGCCAGCCGACCGGCCTCTCCGGCAACTTCCAGTCCGGCGGCACCGCGGTCGTGCGGCTGAACTGCACGGTGCACTACAAGGACCTCGGCCTCCTCGGCATCCCCGGCTCGATCGCGGTCAACGCCGAGGGGCACGCCCCGATCGACACCTACCGGAGCACCCGATGAGGGCGCGCGACGAGCAGGGCTCCGCCACGGTCTTCGTGATCGGGTTCGCGATCGTGCTGTTCCTGTGCGCCGGGCTGGTCATCGACGGCGGGCTCGCGATCAACAAGCGGATGCGGATCGCCGACGACGCCGAGCAGGCGGCCCGGATCGGCGCCGACAGCATCAACGTCGCCGAGTTCCGGCGCACCGAGGCCCTCGTGATCGACAAGCAGCTCGCCAACCAGCGGATCGCCGGCTACATGTCCGACCTCGGGTACGGCGGCGGCAACTGGACCGCCGACGTCCAGCAGGGTCGGGTGTCGGTGTCCGTGACCGACAGCAGCAAGACCTACATCCTCGACCTGTTCGGCGTCGAGTTCCCCGTGCGCGCCTCGGCCGAGGCCGTGCCCGACACCGGCCTGAACGCCCCGGTCGCTCCCTAGGAGAAGTGTCATGAGCAACCAGACGATCCCCGATCCCGGCCGCTTCCGGCGGCAGGACGAGCCGACCCACGAGAAGAGCGGCGGCAGCCGGGCGCTCTCCGCGCTCGCGCTCCTCGGTCTCGTCGTCGGCGTGCCGGTGGTGCTCTGGCTGCTCGCCGGCTCGGACCCGTTCCCCACGTCGCTGCCGACCAAGGAGACGCTCACCGGCCAGCTGACCTTCACCACCCTGCTCAACGTGCTGCTCTTCGTCGTCTGGCTGGCGTGGCTGTTCTTCGTGGTCTGTGTGGCCGTGGAGGTCGTCCGCGGCACGCCGCGGCGGACTGGCCCAGCCGGTGCCGCTCGGCGGTCCGGTGCAGAAGCTCGCGCGCGCCCTGGTCGGGGCGCTGCTGCTGGCCGAGGTCATCTCCGGACCTGCGGCCTCGGCGATGGCGCCCGAGCACTCGGGTGCGGAGGTCGCGGCCGCGAGCGTCGTACAGGACACGCAGCAGGCTGCCCCCGACGCCGACCAGACCCGGGCCGAGCGCCGGGCCGCGCACGAGGTCACCGCGCAGGAGCACCTGGTCGGGCACAAGGTCTACACGGTGGCGGCGCCCAAGGACGGCTACCACGACAACCTCTGGGACATCGCCGAGCGGCTGCTGGGCGATGGTCGGCGCTACCGCGAGATCTACGAGCTGAACAAGGGGCTCGTCCAGCTCGACGGGCGCAAGCTCGAGCTGGCGCGGCTGATCCAGCCCGGCTGGAACCTGGTGGTCCCCGACGACGCCGTCGGCGTGCACCGGATGACCGCGCCGCCGGTGGCCGCCACTCCTGCGCCCACGCCCGGTCAGCAGTCGGGCACCGGCGTCGAGGGTGCCGCCGCCATCAGCGAGCAGGGGGTGCAGGAGATGCCCGGCGGGCTGCTCGGCACCGGCCTGCTGTGCGCCACCGCACTCGCGGCCCTCGCCTTCGAGCGCCGTCGCCGGATCGGCGCCGCCTCTGGTGCGGGCGAGGTCGAGGCAGAGCTCCGCGGGGCCGCCACCCCGTCGCGCGCCGAGCTCCTCGACCACGCCCTGCGCGACCTGATGGCAGCCTGCCGCGAGGCCTCGGCGCCGCTGCCTCCGGTGTACGCCGTGCGGCTCGACGACGACACCGTCACCCTCCAGCTCGCCCCTGCCGTCCCCGCCCCGGTCGGCGAGTGGAGCACCGACGACGACGGCGCGACCTGGGTGCGCGAACGGCCCACCGAGGTGGCCGAGGAGTCGATCCCTTACCCCGCGCTGGTCAGCCTGGGCGTCGACAGCGACGGCCACGACGTGCTCGTCGATCTCGAGTCGGCCGGCGGCGTCGTCGCCATCGAGGGCGACCCCCACGTGGCCAGTGAGGTCGCGGCCGCGATCGCGCTGCAGAGCGGCACGGCTCCCTGGGCCACGGACATGCGGGTCACCGCCTCCGGACTGCCCGCTGGTCTGGCCGGGATCGGCGACGAACGCATCCGGATCATCGAGGACCTCGCCTCCGAGATCGACGGGCTGGAGCAGTCGCTCGAGGCGGTCCGTGCCGACGTGCTGACCGGCCGGCTGGGTCGTCGTACGACGCTCCCGTCGCGGCTGGTCGTGGTCGGCGAGCAGGCCGGCGAGGATCTCGAGGACCGGCTGCTGGGCCTGACCGGTCCGGAGCGGCAGTCGCTCTCCGTCGTACTCGCCGGAGGGCACCGCGCCGCCCGCTGGACCCTGCACGTCGACAGCGGCGGCAACCTGCGCGTCGACGAGCTCGGCGTCAGCGTGACCGCCAACCGCATCGGCCACGAACAGGTCGAGGGCATCGCCGCACTCTTCGAGGCCGCGCGGCAGCCCGATCGTCCCGACGACGGCGGACAGGTGCACATCCCGGCCCCGGCCCGCGCCGTCGACGACGCCGCCTGGACGACGGCTCCTCGCCGCGTCGGCGTGCTCGGCTCGATCGCGGTCACCGGTGTCCCCGCTGCCGAGGAGGCGCGCACCGAACAGCTCGCGGAGCTGGTCATCTACCTCGCGCTGCACCCCGAGGGCGTGCACCCCAACGTGCTCGCCGGGGTGCTCTGGCCGCGCGGCGTCACGCCCGACGTGAGCAGCGCCGCGATCGAGCGTGCCCGGGAGTGGCTCGGCGACGACGTCAACGGCCACGCGTTCCTCCGCGAGGACGCCGAGGGTCGGCTCTCGCTGAGTGACGGCGTGGTCTGCGACTGGGACGCCGTGCGCTCGCTGTTCCTGCGCTCGCGCGCCGCCTCGTCGCGTCGCGAGGAGGTCGAGCTGCTGCGCCGCGGTCTCCAGCTGATCCGTGGCGAGTCGTTCGCCGGCATCCCCGAGGGCCGCTACGCCTGGGTGGCCCACGACGACCTCGAGCGGATCATGCGTCGCGTCGTGGTGGCTTCCGCCCACCGTCTCGTCGAGCTGCTGGGCGGCGACGACGACCCGGGTGGTGCGGCTGCTGCTGCGGAGGGTGGCCTGCGGATCGACCCGGCCAACCAGCTGCTGTGGCGCGACCTGCTGCGGGCGCGCTACGCGACCGACGGCGTGGCCGGCGTACGACGCACGCTGGATGCCCTGGGTCCGGCGCTCCGCGGCGTGCCGGTGGAGTCGGAGACCACGGCACTGGTCGAGGAGTACCTCCCCAGCGCCAGCTCCACCGCCTGAGGCCCCGTCACCACCGGTGCGCGACAATGGTGGGGTGACTGAGACGACCAGCCCTGCCCCGAGCCCCCTGCTCGGCCTGCCCGGAGCGGTGGCCGGCGACGGCATCGACGCTCCCGTGGCGGCGCACTACGGGTCGTTCAACGGCGAGCAGCGCACGCTCGTGGGCGGCGACGGCTTCGTCGACCTGTCCCACCGCGGCGTCGTACGCGTCACCGGACCCGACCGCCTCGCGTGGCTGCACTCGCTGACCACCCAGCACCTCGAGTCGCTCGAGCCGGGCGTGCCCACGGCCGCGCTGGTGCTGTCGCCCAACGGGCACGTCGAGCACGCGATGTACGGCACCGACGACGGCGAGTCCTTCACCGCCCACACCGAGCCCGGTGCTGCCGGACCGCTCGCCGAGTGGCTCGACCGGATGCGCTTCATGATGCGCGTCGAGGTCTCTGATCTCACCGACTCGCTGGCCGTGGCCTGGCGGCCCTCCGACCTCGCTGCCGGGGGCGTCGGCAAGTACGACGTCTTCCCGCGCGACGACTTGTCCAAGTACGCCGAGGCGGCCGGCCCCGCCTGCGGCATGTGGGCCTTCGAGGCGCTGCGCATCGGCCGCGGCGAGCCCCGCTTCGGGCAGGACACCGACCACCGCACGATCCCCAACGAGGTCGGCTGGATCCCGTCCGCCGTACACCTCGACAAGGGCTGCTACCGCGGCCAGGAGACGGTCGCCCGCGTGCACACCCTCGGCCGCCCGCCGCGTCGCCTGACCCTGCTCCACCTCGACGGTTCCGACAACCGGCTGCCCACCCGGGGTGCGCCCGTGCTCCTCGGCGAGAAGGAGGTCGGCTTCGTCGGCAGCTCCGCCCGTCACTACGAGGCCGGCCCGATCGCCCTCGCCCTGATCAAGCGCAACGTCCCCGTCGACGCCCCGCTGATGGCCGACGGGATGCCCGCCGGCCAGGAGATCGTCGTCGACCCCGAGGTCGGGCTGCACGTGCGTCCGCTGCGCTGAGCCAGCGTCACCGCCAGAACGTGCTCAGCCGTTCCGCGAGGGCTCGACCCTGGTCGTAGCCCCCTCGCGCGGCCGGCAGACGGGTCGACGGATCCAACGCATTGGCGTTGAACACGTCACCCGCGCCGGCATCCGGGAACACCGTCTCCACCCTGCTTCCTCCCGCGACCAGCTCGTCGACCTGGGTGGCGAGATCCATGCCCCACTCCCGCGGCATCCGTGACCTGCCACCGAAGGGTTCCAGCACCAGGACCCGCTCGTAGCCGGCCGCCAGGTCGGCGTTCGAGCTGCGTCGATAGCCGCCGTTGAGGTAGCGGTGCTCGCCGATGCGGTACGGCGTCATCGCCGAGGTGCTGGCGGCGACGGCGTCCACCAGGTCGACTCCGCTGCGGCGGTCGAACACCACCGGTTCCCCGGTCTGCGCCTCGACGGCCGGGATGAGCACCGGCTGTAGCGGCCAGTCGTGGCGGGGAAGCCGCGCCGCGACGATCTTGCGCCAGCGGGCCGAACCCGAGCCGTCGGTCGCATCCATCTCGAGCGCTGCGGCGCCGATCCGGCGGCGCAGGTCGGCCGCATCCTCGGCAGACGCGATGATCTTGTCCGACCACTCCAGGTAGCCCGGCCCCGAGAGAGTCGGTGCGCGCCCCGTGTTCGATCCGGAGTCGCCGGCCGGTGGCTGGGGCACCTCGGCGAGGATGGCGGCGTACAGCTCGGCCGGCGGTTTCCCGCTGGTGATCTGGGCCGCCACCGTCGAACCTGCCGACGTCCCGATGATGAGGTCGGCCTCGGTGAGATCGACCCCGGCTTCGGCCAGGCCGGCGATGAGCCCGAGCTCCCACGCGTTGCCGGCCGCTCCGGCACCGGCGAGAACCAGGGCTCGCCTGTTCGGGCTGCCCGACCGCGTGGTGGATGAAGAAGGTGTGGTGTTCATGGGAGTCGCCTTTCGCACGTGCCTGGCGGGCGCTCCCGGTGGCGACTAGCTCAGCCGCGCCATCGTGGACTGCGGGGGAGCACCCGATTCGGATACTGCGTTCATGGGTCTCACCTCCTGCCGGTCGCTGTGTCGCTGCCGAAACGCTACACCGGGAACGGGCGCCTGTTCTGCCCTCGGCTGCCAGTGGCCCCGCCGGGGTTGGTCGGCACCGACTCGTCGACGGAGGGCCATCGGCACCACCGATGGTCGAGCAGAGAGCGGAGCGAGCGATCAGTCGAGACCAGGGCCCGGCCGTACGCCGGCGGCCGACCGCACCCCACCGTGGTTGAGCTTGTCGAAACCCGGCCCTTGGGCGTGCCGGTGGCCCCGCCGGGGGTTGGTCGGCGGGGTCCGGAGCGAGGGAGCTAGTGGTGGGGCGGGTGGGTCGATGCGGCCGGGCACGTGGTCGTGGCTGACGTCGAGGGTGCCGTCGGTGCCGGTGAGGAACTGGTAGCCGTGGGGGCTGGACCAGAGGTAGGTGCCGGGTTCGAGGACGGTGTAGGTCCAGGACGTGTGGGTCTTGAGTCGGTGATGTCGGCTGCACAGCGGTGCGATGTTGCAGCTGCAGGTGGGGCCGCCGCGGTTGTGGGGGATGACGTGGTCGCACTGGCATCGGCGGGCGGTGCGGGTGCACCAGGGGAAGACGCAGGTGTGGTCGCGCAGCTCGGTCTGTTCGCGGAGCCGGTCGGGGACCTCGTAGGCCTCGGTGTGCAGGTGCTCGCTGAGGTCGATGACCGGTTTGACGGTGACCGCGGTGTCGGGGTTGGCGCACCAGGTGCGGACCTGGTCGGCGGTGACCATCTGGCGGTGGTTCTCCACCCGGGCCAGCTCAAGACCCAGCGCTCCCGTGGATGGCGGCCTCGGAGAGGTGCACGTGCAGGACGACCTGCCGCGGCTTGGGTGTCCGACGGCTGGTCGGCTGGGTCTTCGGGGTGGGTGGCGAGGTCGAGGGCGAGCTGGCGGCGGGCGAGCTGGCCGGCGGCCATGGAGCGGCGTACATCCAGTGGGGCGTCGCACCCGGCCGCGGCCAGCGCTGCGGCTTCGCGTTGCAGGGCGTCGTCGAGGTCGAGGGCGTCGGCGAGGTCGAGCTCGCCCTCGATGCGGCTGGTGCCGTTGCAGGTGACGTGGTCGTGATGGATCGCGAAGTAGCGACCGTCCGCGGCACGTTCGGCCGCGGCGAGGGCTTCGGCGGGCATGAACCGGGCGACGGCCTCGGCCACGAGCCGGTCCAGCGCGGCCGGGCCGATCCGGTGGGCGACGTGGGCAACATGGCGGTCGACATGCTCGGCGGCCTCGCGGGAGAGTCCGAGGGTGGCCTGGGCGATCCGGCGGGCGCGCCAGGCGGGGAGCTGGCCGTTGTGGATGCGGGTCCAGTGCCTGGGGAGGCGGTACTTCAGCTCGAGGGCGTCGGCGATGCGTGCGCGGCCGGCGTCGGTGGACTCACCGATGGCCAGCGCGAACTCGGCGATGCAGAACTCCGAGACCAGCGGTGCTCCCGGGCCGGCGAGCGGGAGGCCGGTGTCGCCGCCGGGGGTGTGCCAGGTCGCGGCCAGGGCGTCGGACTCCGGTGGGTGTTGCTCGGCCCAGGTGGCCGCGGCGTGGAGCAGGTCGGCCTCGGCGGCCATCGCGTCGGCGCGGCGTTGACGGGCGAACCGCAGCACGTCGAGACCCGAGTCGAGCCCGGGTCGGGTGGTGGCTGCGGTGTTGGTCATGGGTTGATTCAAGCAGGCAGCACTGACAGTTTCTGGGTCGAGAATCGGCTCATGTGGGTAAGGGGATTCTGGGTTTCGACAGGCTCAACCGACGGCGGGTGGCGGTGGGCTTTCGGCGTGCGACCGAGTGGTCTCGACTGTCCGCTCGCTTCGCTCGCTGCTCGACCACCGGTGGTGGGGTCGGCAGTCGTACCAGCTCGCTGCACCCGTCGCACAACGGTGAGTCCCGGTGGGTGAGCTTGTCGCAACCACGTGCGGCGATCAGGGGCTGGGTTTCGACAGGCTCAACCGGCGGTGGTTGCGGTGGCCGTTCGGCGTACGGTCCTGTGGTCTCGACTGTCCGCTCGCTTCGCTCGCTGCTCGACCACTGGTGGTGGGGTCGGCAGTCGTACCAGCTCGCTGCACCCGTCGCACAACGGTGAATCCCGGTGGGTGAGCTTGTCGCAACCACGTGCGGCGATCAGGGGCTGGGTTTCGACAGGCTCAACCGGCGGTGGTTGCGGTGGGCGTTCGGCGTACGGCCCTGTGGTCTCGACTGTCCGCTCGCTTCGCTCGCTGCTCGACCACCGGTGGCGTTGCGGTGGCCGAGCGTCGTACGGCATGCGGTCTCGACCGTCCGCTCGCCGCTCGACCACCCAGGGGCGCATCACCGGCGGACCGAGACCACCTGGAACTTCTCGTTGCCACCCGACAGGTCGCGCTCCTTCACGATCCCGACGCCGGGGGCGTAGAGCTTCTCGGAGATCACTCCCGGTTCGAGCCGCGTCCACTCGAAGCTGCGCACCACGCGGTCGAACGTCTTCAACGGTGTCGTCGTCGACCCGAAGCGACCGACGATCCAGGCCTGGTCCTCGGCGTGCCCGCGGTAGAGCTCCTGCCGGAACGCCTGCCCGGCGTGCGGGTGCGCGGGCATGATCATGCCGGGCACCGCCCCGTCGTGGCCGGCCTGCCAGGACCCTTCGCGGCTCTCGAGGTGACCGCGTTCGTCGTACGTCGCCGTGGCCTCGCCGAAGTACCAGACGTTGCCGGAGCTGTCGGCGGCGTACCAGTCGGTCGTCGCCTCCGCCAGCACCCCGTTGGCCCGACGTACGACGTCGGCGACGACGCGCGTGCGGACACCCTGGATCATCTTGGTCTTCCCGGTGACGTGGACGCGCTCGCGCAGCCGGGTGTTCTCGTCGATGCCGCGCAGGACCGTGGTGGTCCCCGGCCGCAGCGGGAAGTAGGGGTTCTGCCGAGGGTGTGAGAAGTCGGCCGGAGCCGGAGTGGCCGCTGGAGAAGCCGGCGCGGAGGTGGAGGCGACAACGGGTACGACGACCGCGGCTGCCGCAGCCGCGACCAGAAGGGCGATGGGTGTCTTCATCCCGGCATCGTGCGCCGAGAGTGCTGAACCCATCCTGAACGCGATATCGACGTGCGCCGAACCGGTCAGGACGGAGCAGAATGCGAGCGTGCCCACCACGAACCAATGGCTCGCCTTCCTGTTGGCGTCCATCCTCTTCATCCAGGTCCCCGGCCCGAGCCTGCTGTTCACCATCGGCCGCGCGCTGACGGTCGGCCGTCGCGACGCGCTGCTGTCGGTCGCCGGCAACGGGATCGGCGTGATGGTGCAGGTGGTGCTGATCGCCGTGGGGCTCGCCGCGGTGGTCACGGCCAGCTCAGCGGCGTACGCCGTGGTGAAGGTGGTCGGGGCGTCGTACGTGATCTGGCTCGGCCTCCAGGCCATCCGCCACCGCAAGGACGCGCGAACCACGCTCGACAACCCGACGAGTGCGGGCGGGACCCGGGGCAAGGCACTGCGCACCGGCTTCATCGTCGGGGTCACCAACCCCAAGACGCTGGTGTTCTTCGTGGCGTTCCTGCCGCAGTTCGTCGATGCCGGCTCCGGTCACGTCGGGCTGCAGATGACGGTGCTCGGCGTGGTGTTCGGCGCGATGGCCATCTGCTCCGACAGCATCTGGGCGCTCGCCGCCTCTCGGGCTCGCGACTGGTTCTCGCGCAAGCCGACGCGGCTCGACACCCTCGGCGCCACCGGGGGAGTGATGATGGTCGGCCTCGGCGCGACCATGCTCGCCTCGGAGTGAGCTCTGCGGGTGCAGGGACCGGTCAGGAGGCCTTGGAGACCGGGCCCTCGAGCGGGGTGGGGCGGACGGTCTGGATCCGGGCCTGCGTCGGCTGCGAGTCGGGGTCCATGACGTAGGCGTCGCGGATGGCCGGGTGGCGCATGTAGGACAGGCGGCTGGACTCGTGGCGTGACTTGCGGATGCCGTCGAGCAGCAACCCGGACATCAGCCCCAGTGCCGTGATCACGAGCAGGAACGACGCGACGAAGAGCGACGGGAAGTGCGGGACCAGGCCGGTCTGGAGATACTCGACGAACACCGGGGTGCCGAGCGCCAGCGCGAGCAGGCCGGACAGTCCGGCGAGCAGGCCGAAGAAGTACATCGGGCGCTCGTGCCGGGTCAGGCTGATGATCTTGTTCAGGATGCGGAACCCGTCGTGGTACGTGCGCAGCTTGGACTCGCTGCCCTCGGGGCGGTCCTTGAAGTCCACCAGCACGGTGGTCGACGGGATCCGGAGCGCCAGGGAGTGCACGGTCAGCTCGGTCTCGATCTCGAACTCGCGCGACACGGCGGGGAAGCTCTTCACGAAGCGGCGCGAGAACACGCGGTAGCCGCTGAGCATGTCGCCCATGCTGTCGCCGAAGATGCCGGAGACGATCCGGTTGAGCACCTTGTTGCCGGTGGCGTGGTTGGGGCGGTACGCCGTGCCGCCGACCAGGCCCTCGACCTCGCGACGGACACCGACCACGTGGTCGAGGTTCTCGGTGACCAGCTGCTCGATCATCCGCGGGGCAGCGGCGGCGTCGTAGGTGTCGTCACCGTCGATCAGCAGGTAGATGTCGGCGTCGATGTCGGCGAAGGCGCGTCGTACGACGTTGCCCTTGCCCTTCAGCGGCTCGGAGCAGACGACGGCGCCGGCGTTGAACGCGCGCTCGATGGTCCGGTCGGTGCTGCAGTTGTCGTAGACGTAGACGGTCATGCCCGGGACGGCGGCGTGCAGGTCGGCGACGACCTTGGCGACGGCCGCTTCCTCGTTGTGGCACGGGACGATCGCTGCGATTCGGTACTGCGTTGCCAGGGACATCTGCTCAACCCCCACGGTCGGCGCCGGCTGGGTCTGGACCGGCGGTTGCTTGCATGTCAAAACGGGCAAGCACCTGCTTGGTTACGAGTCGGTATCAACGTGTCCGAATGTTGAACACGCGTCGACCGCTACCCAGCGTGGGGTGAGCGTCTCGCCAACACGTCGCGGTAGACCTGCTCGAGCAGGTCGAGGTGGGCCTCCCAGGAGAACGCCTCCTGCACGAAGTCGTGGCCCTCCGCGCCCACCCGGCGCACCTCGGACGGAGCCGCCACGAGGCCCTCCAGGGCCGGCCGCAGGTCACCGGCGGCCACGTCGACGAACCGCACCCCGGGGCCGGACGTCCACGGTGAGTGCAGCGCGGGATCGTCGTTCGCGAGCACCGGGAGCCCGCTGCTCATCGCCTCGAGCACGGTGAGGGGGCACTCGCCGACCGAGGCCACGATCATCACGTCGACGCTGCGGTAGACCCGCGGCATGTCGTCGGCCGAGACCGCACCGACGAAGTGCAGCCGCTCGTCGTCGAGGCCGGCTGGTCGCTCGCCACCGGCGAAGACCAGCCCGTAGCGGTCACTGGTCGCGGCGGCCACCTCGGCGAACCCCTTCTTGGGCACGAAGCGACCGACGAAGAGGGCCAGCGGGACATCGACCGGGAGACCGAGATCCTCCCGGACCTGCCGTTGCTCGCCGGGCGCGGCGGGACGGAAGCGGGTGGTGTCCACGCCGTTGCCGAGCACCTCGATCCGCGTCGACGGCGGCATCGTGGCACGGGTGCCGGCGGCGATGAACTCGTCGATGGGCAGGATCGCGGCCGCCCCCGAGAGCACGGGTCGGGCGAAGGTGCCGAGCACGATCCGTTGCACCAGACGTACGACGAGCGAGGAGTGGTGCACGAATCCCACGTGCCGGTGGACGACGTACGGCGTGCGCAGCAGCAGGCACCAGAACGCCGCCACCCAGCTGGTGAGGTACAGCGGGTCGTGCACGTGTACGACGTCCGCCCGGCGCACCTCCCGCCACAGGGCGACGAGCAGCCACGGCGAGAACACCGGGAACGGCACCCCGAACCGCGGCTCCAGCCCGCTCCACGCGCGGACCCGGGTCGTGCGGACGCCGTGCTCCACCGCCACCCCGGCCGGCGCTCCCCAGGCGCTGCTCAGCAGCGACACGTCCCAGCCCCGCGTGGTGAGGCCCTGCGTCTCCGCTGCGATGACCGTCTCGAGACCGCCGAGGTGTGGTCGGCAGTAGTGCGAGACGTGCAGGACCCGAGGACGTCGTGAGTCGGGCGCTGTCACAGGAGTCCTCGTGGTCGGTCGCGGGTCGAGCGGGCAGGTGCGCCGAAGTATGCCGCTCTGTCGCCGTTCGGGACGTAACTTTCGGTGCCCTGCCCGCGTTGTCTGGGTGCCCACCTGTTGAGACGCCCGGTGAACACCGGGCTTCGCCAGCAGATCGATGCCCACCCCGAAGAGGACCCGTGGACAGCCACGACACCGACGCACCGGACCGCGAGGCGGAGGCCAAGCCCTCGCCGCGCTGGTTCGAGCGGGTGCTCCCGATGACGGCCCTCGGGGTGGCCGTGGTCGGCATCGCCGCCCTCCTGATACCCGGCTTCGGCGACGAGGCAGCGGTCTCGACCTCGCGCCAGCCGCAGCCCTACGTCGAGCTCTACTTCGCCCACTCCTCCGCGCCCAACGGCCAGGCGGTGTGCACCGTGAAGGGCGCCAAGGCCTACGTGCGGTTCGTCGTCGACAGCCACCTCGAGGAGCGGCAGGCAGTCGCCTACCGGGTCGTGCTCACCCCGGCCACGAAGGGCGCGAAGGCAGCGCGCAAGGTCGGCTCCGTGCGGGTGACCCCCGCCACCCGGGCCACGGTCACGAAGACTTTCGCCCGGCCCCGTGGGGCCTACACCGTCTCGGTCAGACTGCCCGCGCTCGACCAGCAGCTGCGCGCGCACTGCCCGGGGCGGCGGTCATGACTCCGCCCGACGGGCTGCTCAAGGTCGCTCTCGTCACGCCCCGGTTCCCACCTGACGTCGGTGGCATGGAGGGGTACGTCGGCTGGGTCGCCGAGGTGCTGCAGCGCTCCGGCCGGTACGACGTCACGGTGATCACGACCGGCACCTCGATGCGGACCCGACACGAGACCTACCGGGGGATCCCGGTGATCCGGCTCGGCACCTGGCTGACCCTCTCGAACACGCCGGTGAACCCGCTGTGGTGGTGGCAGGTACGCCGCCTGCTGACCCGGCTCGACGTCGACGTCGTCAACGCGCACGCACCCGTCCCCGGACTCGCCGACGTCGCCGCCTTCCGTTCGCCGGTGCCGGTGGTGATGACCTACCACTCCGGTTCGCTGGTCAAGGGCGACCACCCCGTCGACGGCCTGCTGCGCGCCTACGAGCGCCACGTGCTGCCGCGGGTCTTCGATCGGTGCGCCGAGCTGGTCGCGGTCTCCCCGGTCTCGTCGGCCCACGCCACCGGCCGGGCCCACCTGGTGCCGCCCGGCGTCGACTCGTCGCTGTTCACCCCGCCCGCCACGGCCGGGAACCGCGAGCCGCGGGTGCTCTACGTCGGCCGCGTCGAGCGCACCTCGCGCTGGAAGGGTCTCCAGGTCCTGGTCGACTCGCTGCCGCGGTTGAGCGAGATCGTGCCCGACGTCCGCGTCGACGTCGTCGGCGACGGTGACGACGTCGCCACCCTTCGCGCTCAGGCCGAGCGCCTCGGCGTCGCCGACATCGTCGACTGGCACGGTCAGGTCGGCCACCGCGAGCTGCCCCGCTTCTACCAGCGGGCGGGCGTGACCGTGCTGCCGTCGCTGACCGAGTCGGAGTCGTTCGGGATGACGCTGGTCGAGGCCATGGCCAGCGGATGCCCGGTCGTCGGCTCCGCTGTCGGCGGGATCCCGTTCGTGATCCGCGACCAGGTCGACGGCCTGCTCGTGACGCCGGGCGACCCGGTCGCGCTGGCCGACGCGCTGGCCGGCGTACTGACCGACCCCGCGCGAGCCGCCGCCCTCGGCGCCGCCGGACGCGAGGCGGCCCGGGCCCGTTGGGACTGGAGCCGCCAGGAGGACCGCACGATCAGCGTGATCGACGGGGCCGCCCGCCCCGGCCGCAGGAAGGTGAGAGCGTGATGGCAACAGTTGCCGACATCGTCGAGACGACCCGGCGCCGCATCCCGAAGGCGCTGCTCCCGCTGGTCGTCGCCTTCCGCTTCCTTCTCGCCTGGTCCAAGGGCTCGGTCCGCGCAGGAGGCGCGCGACCAGATGCGCTTCCTGGTCGAGCACACGCGGCCCGATGCCGACGTGGAGAAGCTGGCCCGCGACTACGTGAAGGGTCAGATCTGGCGCGGCGAGCTGCGCTGGCACCCCGAGCTGATCACCCGGATGCGCGTCGTCGGCATGGAGCACATGGTGGCCGCGCGCGAGCAGGGTCGCGGCGTGATGCTCAACTTCATGCACCACGGCACCTACGAGGGCGCGTTCGCGTCGCTCTCGCGGCTGGGGGCGCCGCCGCACATGGTCGTCTACCCCTACATGGTCCGCGACGACGCACCGCGCTGGCTCAAGCAGCACATGCGCGTCGCCTGCACCGGCGGTGGCATCCGCGTCAGCGCCGAGATCGGCACGCAGGGGATCATCGACCTGCTCAACCAGGGCTCCATCGTGGCGGTCGCCTCCGACGTCCCGGGCCGTACGCCGCTCCGCTTCGTCGGGCGTGAGGTGAGGGGATCGTTCGGCGCAGCCCGGATCGCCGCCGACGCCGGATCGCCCGTCGTCGTGATGACCTACGAGTTCGACGGCACGCGGCCCTTCGTCCGTCTGCACGAGCCCCTGGAGCCGAAGGACTTCGAGAACCCGCAGGCCCTCCTGCAGGAGATGCTGGCCCGTCACGAGAAGGTGGTCGTCCAGTGGCCCGAGCACACCGACCTGCCGCTGTCGCGCTGGGGCAGCCTCGAGGCGAGTCGCGAGGCCAGCAATGTCTGAGATGACCGCACGCCACCGACTGTCCGGCCTCTCCCTCGGGTGGAGCCGCCGCACCAGCCAGGAGTTCTCCGTGACGCAGCCCCTCCAGCGGTTCTGGCCCGCTGCGCCGCTCGTGCTCGCCGCCGCGGTCGTCGGCCTGGATCTCGACCTGCCGGTCGTGCGCCCGCTCCTGGCCCTCGTGCTGCTCGTCGCGTGGCCGACCTTCGTCCTCGACCGCCGGGCCGGCATCCGCAGCGACAGCTCCGCGGCGCGGCTCTTCTATGCCTTCGGGGTCAGCATGCTCGCGCTGATCGTCGGTCGGCTTCCTGCTCAACCTGGCCCTGCCCGTGGTCGGGGTCGACCACCCGCTCGCGCCGCTCCCGCTGGCGCTGACCTGGCTGGTGCTCGACCTCGCGCTGCTGGCCTGGCGCCCGAGCATCGTCGCTCTGTTCGACGGGTTCTCCTGGAGCACGGTCCTCCGTCGTGCGATCGACGCGCGCTTCGAGCTCGCGCAGGCGCTGGCCGTCGGTGCGGTGGTCCTCGCCGTGGTCGGCGCCGTGCGCCTCAACAACGGAGCGGGTGGCGGGATCGCGCTGGCCGCCCAGGCCCTCGCCGCGGGTGCGCTGCTCGTGCTGATGCTCCGACGCGAGGGCTCGCTCGGCCCGTGACGTCATCGTGCTCGCCCTGGTCGCCACCAGCCTGCTGCTCGCGACCTCGCTGCGCGGCTGGACGATCACCGGGCACGACATCCAGGCCGAGTTCCTCGCCTTCCGGCTCACCAACGACGCCCAGCACTGGTCGATGGGCGCCTTCGAGAGCGCCTACAACGCCTGCCTGAGCGTGAACATCCTCCCGGCCGTGCTCGCGCAGACGACCGGGCTCTCCGGGGAGCTCGTCTTCAAGGTGCTGCTGCAGCTGGTGTTCGCCGTCGTACCGGTGCTGACCTTCCTCTACTCCCGCCGCTTCCTGTCCCGCCGCCTGGCGCTGGTCGCAGCGACCTTCACGCTGGCGTTCCCGACGTTCTTCACCGACATGCCCTACCTGGTGCGCCAGGAGATGGCCTTCTTCTTCCTGGCCCTGCTGCTGCTGGCCGCCACCGACCGTCGGGCGACGTGGCAGCGGCCACTGGTCGCCGTGTTCGGCCTGGGTGTCGTGCTGTCCCACTACTCGACGACCTACGTGATGCTCCTGGCGCTCGCGGCTCGGCCTGGTGGCGATGGTCGTCCTGCAGGCCGTGCGGCACCGGTTCAGGGGCGACGAGGGCACCGCCCGCAGCGCCCTGCGGAGCACCTTCGGGCTGGTGCTGCTCAACCCGGTGATCGTGGCGTTCCTGATCGTGGCCAGCTTCCTGTGGGCCGGCCCGGTCACGCACACCGGCGGGCACGCCTCCGCGGTCGTCAGCCAGACGATCAACGCGATCACCGGCAAGAGCGAGGACGGCCCCGGCTCGTCGGACACCTCCTACCGACTCTTCTCGAAGGACACCACCACGCCGCGCGACCGGCTGAACAGCTTCGTCGACGCGTCGATGGCCTACCGCACCGAGAACATCCCGCCGCAGGACCTGCTCATCAAGAAGCCGGGCAAGGCGGAGCTGCGTCCGGAGATCGAGCCGGCGAGCAAGGCGCCGCTGACCGGTGCGGGCAAGGTCCTGGACGGTGCCGGCATCGCCCCCGCCCAGGTCAACGCGGCCGCGAAGGTCGCCTGCGCCGCGCTGATGCAGGTCTTCCTGCTGCTCGGGCTGGTCTGGCTGGTGTGGCGTCGCCGCGGCGCCGGTGACCCGCCGAGGCCTCCGCGCGAGGTCACCTTCCTCTCCCTCGGTGCGATCGGTGCGCTGGGGCTGATCGTGCTGGTGCCCAACCTGTCGGTCGACTACGGCGTGCTGCGGGCCTTCCAGCAGACGCTGCTGGTGGTCGCGCCGTTGATGGCCGCCGGCCTCTGGATGGTCCTCAAGCGGCTGGGTTCGCGGACCGGCGCGCTGCTGGTGGCCGTCGTGCCCGTCGTACTGCTGCTCATCCTCGGCGGCGTGCTGCCCGGCCCTGATCGGCGGCCAGCAGGAGCGGCTGGCGCTGAGCAACTCCGGCTCCTACTACGACCGCTTCTACACCTCGGACTCCGAGGCCCAGGCCGATCTCCTGGCTGGCGGCCACGGACGCCTCCACCAGCTATCGCTCGAAGATCATCTCCAACCGCAACGTGATGGTGAAGATGCTGGCGGCGACCCACAACGCGGCGCCCGATCGCGGACCGGCTGTACCCGACGCTGCTCACCCGCGACGCCTTCGTGTACGTCGACGGGCAGATCCTCGACAAGGGCCGTTCGACCATCTTCTACACCGGAGACCTGATCAACTACGCCTACCCGCACGAGGCAGCTCGACCGGCGGCTCGACCTGGTCTACAGCTCGCCGAGGAGCAGGATCTACCGATGACCGCCGCCCTGATCGCGAAGCTGCGAGCAGCGCGGTCGGACCAGCTGCTCGCCAACTCGGCGCTGATCTTCCTCACCACGGTGCTGATGGCCGGCGGCGGAGCGCTGTTCTGGGTGATCGCGGCCCGCCTCGCCACACCGGAGGACGTCGGCCTCGCCGGATCGCTGGTCGCGGCGGCCGACTCGCTCGCGCTGTTCGCCCAGCTCGGCCTGAACATCGCGATCCTGCGCACCATGCCGACCAGCGGTCGCAAGGCGCGCCGACGTGCTCACCGCCTCCGTCGTGGTGCTCGTCGCCGGCATCGGGTTCGCACTCGTCTACTGCCTGCTGCTGCCGGTCACCTCGCCGAAGCTGACCACCGTGCTCGGCTCGCCGTGGGCCGATCGCGATCTACTGCGTGCTGGTCGGCGCCACCGCGGTCAACGTGCTCTCCGACAGCGTGTTCCTGGCCATCAACCGGGTCACGGACTACCTGCGCCTCAACGGGATCCTGCTCGGCGTCGCGAAGTGCGGGCTGCCGTTCCTGCTCGCCGGCGCCGGTGCGATGGGGCTCTACGGCTCGGTCGGTGGGGCGATCGCGCTGCTGTGCCGTCGCCAGCCTGTGGGTGATCTTCCGGCACGTGCCGGGTCGCCGGTCGCTCTCCCCGTCGCGGGAGCTGCTCGACGCGCGGCGGTTCGCGGGTGCGGGCTACGTGACCTACGTGCTGACCGTGCTGCCGCTGCTGGTGTTCCCGATCCTGGTGATCAACGCGCTCGGCTCGGCCGCGCGGCGCGTCGTACTTCATCAGCTTCCAGATCGTCACCCTGCTCAACGCGGTCATCCTCGCGGTCGCCAACGCGACGTACGCCGAGAGCGAGCGCGCCACCGCGCGGCCGCAAGCACGTCGTCCGCAAGGGCGGCCTGACGCTGATCGCGTGCTCGCTCGCCGGGGCGGTGGCGATGTTCGTGGCTGGCGCCGTACTTCCTGGCGATCTTCGGCGAGCACTACGTCGACCAGGGCACCTGGACCCTCCGGGTGCTCGCCTTCGCCACCGTCGGCGCCGCGTTCAACTACTGGGGCGCGATCCGGCTGCGGCTCTCCGACAACCTGAAGGCCATGATCGGCGTGCAGGTGCTGAGCACCGTGGTGATGCTCGGCCTGGCCGCCGCCCTCGTCTCGCACGGCACCGTCTGGGTGGCTGCGGCGTGGGGGATCGGCCACTTCGTGGGTGGCGTCGCGGGGTACGTCGCGAGCGTCACCTTCGCGCGCTTCCCCGACGACGTCGCCACCGTCGAGGACCCGACGCCCGTCGACGTCCCATGACCGCCGCAACCTCGCCGTCGCCACGATCCTGCGAGTCCTCCGCGTCACCCTGCGCGTGCTCTCCCGGGTCGTCCCGCAGTCGCGTTCGGTGGTCGTCTCGAGCCACCCGGAGACCGAGGGCAACGGGCTCGAGGTCGCGCGCGCTCTGCTGGAGAGTACGACGGCCGCGTCGTCTGGCTGCGTGAGGCCGGCGCCCGCCCCGGTCGAGGTGACCGCCCTGGCCGCAGCGCGGGATGGTGCTCGTGCCGAAGGCCAGCGTGGCGGGCCTGGTCGCCTACCTGCGCGCCGAGGCGGTGCTGTTCACGCACGGGCTCTACGGCAGCCCCCGTCCCACCGCGAGGAAGCCGATCGTGAACGTCGGGCACGGCGACGGGCCCAAGGACATGCGGCCCGGGGTGGGCGGGATGATCCACAGCACCTGGCTCGTCGGCAGCACCCGGCTGTTCTCGGGCCACCAGGCCGCGGGCTTCGACGTGCCGGAGGAACGCCTGCTGGTCACGGGCAACCCGCGCACCGACCAGTTCTGGCGACCGGTCGATCCGTCTCGTCTGGCCGCCCTCGGCATCACCGGCGACTTCGTGGTGTGGATGCCGACCTTCCGTCGCACCAAGGCCATCGGCGCGATGCGGGCCCAGTCGGAGACGGCCGGTCCGCGTCGAGAGCGGACCGGCCGAGCTCGGCGTACTCCTCGAGGGGCTGCGCGCACGCGGCATCCAGCTCGTCATCAAGCCGCACCCGATGGACGCCGAGGAGCGACTCTGGGACGGTGCCGTCACGATCACCGACGCCGACCTGGTGCGCGCGGAGGTGAGCCTCTACGGCGTGCTCGGCCAGGCGCGCGGCCTGGTCACCGACTACTCGAGCGTGTGGGTCGACTACCTGCTGCTCGACCGCCCGCTGGCCTTCCTGGTCCCCGACCGCGACACCTACAGCCGCGCGCTGGTGCCCGCCCGACGTGCTCGACTGGGTCCCCGGCGAGCTGGTCGGCCCCGACGACCCGTTCGGCACCTTCCTGGCCGACCTCGACGCCGACGGCCAGCTCGGCGCTCCCTCCGCGCGGACGCCGCCACCCGGATCGGCCTGAACCCGACCCACACCTCCGCCGCCGACCTCGTCGACGATCTCCAGCGACGCCACGTCCTGAGCACGGTCCAGGACTAGTCCGCAGCCGCTCCTGACTGCCCCAGAACCCCCGGACAATAGGGGTATTCACGTTCCTCTCCGGCGCACGCATCTCGCATGCTGGCCCGTCCCGAAAAGGTCCCTCGCGCATCCATTTCCGAGACCCCGACTGGAGTTATCGTCCCGATGTGGATGCCCTCCCCAGGCAACGGATGCCCTCCCTCGGACGCGTGATCCCGACGCGTCGTCCGGGTCTCGTGACCCTGGGCGACAGCAACACCGCGCTGAGCTGGCTGTCGCGTCGCTCGCCCGACCAGTGGCCGGAGCGCGTCGGACGCCAGCTCGGGTTTCCCGTGCGCAACCTGGGCCGCGACGGTTGCACGATCAGCGATGCCTACGACCATGGGCTGGTGCACAAGGCGCTGACCGCTGGTGCTCGCTACGTCACCGTCGGGTTCGCGGTCGACGACAGCGCCCGGCTGAGCCTTGCGCAGCACGCCGGCCTGCTCGACCGGTTCATCGACGACGCACAGTCGGCGGCGGTCACCCCGGTGCTGTTGACCGGCGTGTGGCTCGACCCCGCACACAGCGCGAAGGACCCCAACAAGGCGCTTGAGCCGTTCAACGACGCCATCCGGTCAACCGCGTCCGATCGTGGCGTGCGACTGGTCGACGTCGCCGCGCGGATGCAGAGGGAATCCGCCAAGAGCAACGGGAGCCTCCGACTGACTGCTCCCGATCCGGACCACGACGAGGCACACCTCAACGCCGCCGGCTCCCGCCTCGTCGCCCACCTCGTGGTCCAGGCCCTGCGCCTGCCGGACAGTCAGTTCGCCCGGGGCACAGGGCAGGAAACCGCAACCCACGCTGGTTGAGCCTGTCGAAACCAAGGGGCCGTACGACGGACACAGAACCGCAAGCAACCGCTGGTTGAGCCTGTCGAAACCAAGGGGCCGTACGACGGACACAGGACCGCAAGCAACCGCTGGTTGAGCCTGTCGAAACCAAAGGGCCGTACGACGGACACAGAACCGCAAGCAACCGCTGGTTGAGCCTGTCGAAACCAAAGGGCCGTACGACGGACACAGGACCGCAAGCAACCGCTGGTTGAGCCTGTCGAAACCACGAATCCACAGCCGCGAGAGTCGCCGCTGACACGCGAGCACCCAGCGACGACGATCAGCCGATGCCGTACACCTACATCCTTCGCTGCTCCGACGGCAGCTACTACGTCGGCAGCACCTTCAACCTCGAACGCCGTGTCTGGCAGCACGGCACCGACGACGAGGGGGCCGTCTACACCCGCACTCGGCGACCGGTCCAGCTCGTCTGGGCAGGCTGGTTCGACTCCATCCGCGACGCGTTCATGTTCGAGAAACAGGTGCAGGGGTGGAGTCGGGCGAAGCGCGAGGCATTGATCGAAGGGCGCTACGCCGATCTCCCGGAGCTCGCCGCCTCCGGCAACCGGGAGGAGTGGATCCGGCTGCGGCGCTTGCCTGCGGCGGGCTTGCCCTGAGGTCGCTGAGGGTTTTGGTTTCGACAGGCTCAACCGGCGGGGGTTGAGGTCCGCGTTCGGCCTGCGCTCTTTGGGTTTCGACAAGCTCAACCGGCGGGGGTTGAGGTCCGCGTTCGGCCTGCGCTTCTTGGGTTTCGACAAGCTCGACCGGCGGGGGTTGAGGTCCGCGTTCGGCCTGCGCTTCTTGGGTTTCGACAGGCTCGACCGGCGTTCGGCGTACGGCTGCCTCTCGTCGTACGGCCTGGAAATCTGCCCACTTGCGCGACCGCTATTCAGTGTTACTATCTACTAGTAGTCAATAACACTGAGTAGTCGGACGAGGGAGGTGTTCCGTGGGCAAGCAGGTGACGGAGATGCTCAAGGGAACGCTGGAGGGCATCGTCCTCGCGATCCTGTCCGGCCGCTCCGCGTACGGCTACGAGATCACCGCCTGGCTGCGGGAGAAGGGCTTCACCGACATCGCCGAGGGGACCGTCTACGCGCTGCTCATCAGGATCGAGCAGCGCGGCCTCGTCGACGTGGAGAAGGTGCCGTCCGAGAAGGGTCCGCCGCGCAAGGTGTACTCCCTCAACGCTCAGGGACAAGAAAATCTCGACGACTTCTGGAGGACCTGGAGCTTCCTCACAGAACAGCTCGAACAGCTCCGCGAAGGAGGCAAATGACCATGTTCATCTCCAGGATGATCAGCGAGAAGCGACGCTGGCGGCAGTACAAGGCGCGCACGCGACAGCTTCCGGAGAGCTACCGCACGGCGATCGATGCCGTGGAGCGATACCTGCATGTACTTCGGCGGCCGGGGAGACGGCAGTGCCTGGGCCTCGATGTTCGAGGACCTTGCCGACCTGTTCGAGCAGGCCGCAGCGAACGGGACGCCCGATTCGCGAGATCGTCGGGGAGGACCCCGACGGAGTTCGTCGAGGCGTTCGTCCGGAACTACCCGGAGGGCTCGTGGATCATGCGCGAGCGCAACCGGCTCACGACCGCCATCGATCGTGCCGCCGGCGAAGACACCGGAAGCGACGGAGGCTCCCGATGACGCACGCAGGCGATCCGGCGTGCAGGGCCTCGAGAAGTCGTACGACGAGCTGCACGTGCTGCGTGGCGTGGACTTCGACGTGAGCGCGGGCAGCATCTTCGCCCTGCTCGGCTCCAACGGCGCGGGCAAGACGACGGCCGTGAAGATCCTCTCCACGCTGCTCAAGCCCGACGCCGGCACGGCGACGGTCGACGGCTTCGACGTCGCCACGCAACCGGCGGACGTGCGGGAGTCCATCAGCCTCACCGGCCAGTTCGCGGCCGTCGACGAGACCCTCACCGGGCGGGAGAACCTCGTGCTGGTGGCCCGGCTGCGGCACCTGAAGGACGCCGGCCAGATCGCTGACGAGCTGCTGGCGCGCTTCCAGCTCACCGACGCGGCGGAGCGACGGGTGTCGACGTACTCCGGGGGCATGCGCCGCCGCCTGGACATCGCCATGAGCCTGATCGGCAACCCGCCGGTGATCTTCCTCGACGAGCCGACCACCGGGCTCGACCCGCAGTCCCGCACCGAGGTGTGGCAGCAGCGTCAAGGAGCTCGCCGGGCAGGGCACGACCGTGCTGCTCACCACCCAGTACCTCGACGAGGCCGAGCACCTCGCCGACCGGATCGCGATCCTCCACGAGGGCCGCATCATCGCCAACGGCACCCTCGCCGAGCTGAAGCAGCTCCTCCCACCCACCACCGTCGAGTACGTCGAGAAGCAGCCGACCCTGGAGGAGATCTTCCTCTCCATCATCGGCAACGACGTCGCGCAGAACTGAGGAACCACCATGACCACGCACTTCGTCGAGGACACCGCCGTCCTGACCGGCCGTTCCATGCGCCACATCACGCGCAGCCTGGACACCATCATCTCGGTCACGATCATGCCGATCGCCCTGATGCTGCTGTTCGTCTACGTCTTCGGCGGCGCGATCGACACCGGCACGGATGACTACGTGAACTACCTGCTGCCCGGCATCCTGCTCATCACCATCGTGATGGGCATCTCCTACACGGCGTTCCGGTTGTTCACGGACATGACGAGCGGGGTCTTCGAGCGATTCCAGTCGATGCCGATCGCCCGGTCCAGCGTGCTCTGGGCACACGTCCTGACCTCGGTCGTGTCGAACCTGATCTCGCTCGCGGTCGTCGTGCTCGTCGCCCTGGCCATGGGCTTCCGCACCTCGGCCGGCCTGCTGGCCTGGCTCGCCGTCGCCGGGATCCTGGTCCTGTTCACCCTGGCCGTGACCTGGATCGCCGTGATCGCCGGCCTGTCCGCGAAGACCGTTGACGGCGTGGGTGCGTTCTCGTACCCGATCATCTTCCTGCCGTTCATCAGCGCGGCCTTCGTGCCCACCGACACCATGCCGGCCCCGGTGCGCGTCTTCGCCGAGAACCAGCCGGTGACCTCGATCGTCAACACCATCCGCGACCTGTTCACCCAGCAGCCGGTCGGCGCCGACATCTGGATCGCCCTCGCCTGGTGCCTCGGCATCCTCGCCGTCGCCTACGCCCTCGCGATGGCCACCTACCACCGCAAGACGGCGTAGGGCGAACCCGGGCCGCAACCAAGCGCTGGTTGAGCTCGTCGAAACCAGGGCGTCGTACGACGGCAGCGGACCGCAACCAAGCGCTGGTTGAGCTCGTCGAAACCAGGGCGTCGTACGACGGCAGCGGACCGCAACCAAGCGCTGGTTGAGCTTGTCGAAACCAAGGCGTCGTACGACGGCAGCGGGTCGTAACCCAAACGCTGGTTGAGCTTGTCGAAACCAAACGGGTTCCACGGCCGTGTTGGCTTCGACGGGCTCAACCGGCGGTGGCTCGGGTCCCGTCTCGTCGTACGCCGTCGGCGGCCCGCTGTGGTCTGAGGACGTCGCTGCGCGGCCTGAGGAAGGGCTTCTCGAGCAGGTGGTAGCTGAGGGCGGTCAGGATGATCGTGCCCGCGACGGCCAGGAGCCCGAGGACGGGCTTGGACAGACCGAGGTCGGCCTTCTCCAGCAGCAGCATGGGTACGACGTGCCACAGGTACAGGCTGTAGCTGGCCCGGCCCACTCCCGCCAGCCACCGGTGGCTGAGCAACCGGTGCACCGGACTGCCCGGGTTGCTGTAGCCCGCGTAGATCAGGACCACCGTCGCGACCGCGGTCGCCGGGATCTCGACGTAGCGGTAGAGCGGGCTGTGCGCCGCCGGTGCGAACAGGGTGATCGCGCAGATCACCAACAACGCCCCGACCGAAGCCCGACCGGCAGACGGCCAGGACTCGGTCGGGGCGCCCCCCGCTTGGAACCACAGCGCCAGCGCACCGCCCACGAGGAGCTCGGCGAAGCGTGCGGAAGGCCCGAAGTAGAACCAGAAGTCGCTCATCGGGAGCGACACGAGATACAGCGGCGCCGCCACGACCAGGCTCGCGACGGCGAGCTGGCGTGCGCCGAACCCGCGCGACCTGGCGAACAGCACGACCAGCGGCCAGAGCAGGTAGAAGTACCACTCGATGGCCAGTGACCAGGTCTGCCCGAAGGGGTGCAGCGCCGGCAGCCAGAAGGAGCCGCTCTGGTCCGCCGCCCAGACGGCCGAGGACTGCGTCAGCACGAGCACGCCGCGTCGCGCGACCTCGATCGGGCTCAGCGGCGCGGCCGGGGTGACGGCGTACAGCGCGATCGCGACGACGACGAGCCCGAGCAGCGCTGGGTACAGGCGCACCACCCGCCGCCGGATGAAGACCCACCAGCCGCTGCCGATCGTCGCGGGTGGCCTCGCGCGCCACAGCATGGTGGTGATGATGAAGCCGCTGAGGATGAAGAAGATGTCCACGCCGATGGAGCCGCCGTGGAAGAGCGGGGAGTACCAGGAGAGCCAGTGCAGCGACAGGACGGCGCCGATCGCGAGCGCGCGGAGGCCGTCGAGGTAGTCGAACCGACCCGTGTCCGCCGCCACAGCCTCCCCCTTCTATCCGAGACTCAACGATTCACAAAGTCGGGAGTTAGGCCCGGTCTAGTGGTGGTCTAGTAGAAAACTCAACTGGCGAGACGAGTTCCGATTCAGGATTGGAAACGGACATAACCACCAATACTTGTAGGCATGCGTCGTCTCGGTCTCGTCCTCCTCCTGAGCCTGTGCCTGCTCGCGGCTGCCTTCCAGGCACCCGGCCAGCGGGGCTCCCAGGCGACGGCTGCCGACATCACGCCACTCGCCGCGGTCCAGGCCGACTCGCTGGTCGACACCTACGGGATCGGCGTCCACCTCGCGTTCCTGGACACGCCGTACAAGGACGCCACCGCCGTCGCCAACGCGCTCAGCGACCTCGGCGTCCGGCACGTGCGCGACGACCTCTACATGAACAACGCCCGCCAGTACGCCGGCATCAAGACCGTCGCCGACAAGGGGATCAAGTTCAACCTGATCATGGGCAACCCCTCGAGCCACGACAGTGCCGCCGACTACGTGAACACCGTCGCGACCCAGATCCAGCCGGGCGCCGTGGAGAGCGTCGAGGGAAGCAACGAGTGGGACCTCTTCTCCGGCGGCGACCCGCTGTGGGCCGTCAACCTGCTGAGCCGCCAGCGCGAGCTCTACCAGGCGTCGAAGGCCAACCCCGCGACCGCCGACCTGCCGGTGCTGTCCCCGGCCCTGGCCTTCAAGTGGAACTACGCCACCGCCGGTGACCTCTCCGCGTACGCCGACTACGCCAACGCGCACACCTACCCCGGCGGCTACAAGCCCTCCAACGAGCTCAGCCAGATCACCACGGCGGTCCGTGGGTCGGTGCCGAGCAAGCCGCTGGTCTCGACCGAGGCCGGCTACCACAACGCGCTCAACACCACGAACGGTCACCTCCCCGTGCCCGAGGACGTCGCCGGTGTCTACACGCCGCGGGTCCTGCTCGAGCACTTCCTCAGGGGCGAGAAGCGGGTCTACACCTACGAGCTCCTCGACGAGTTCGACGACCCGGGCAAGACCAACCCCGAGGCCAACTTCGGGTTGCTGCACCGCGACCTGACGCCGAAGCCGGCGTACTCCGCCATGAAGAACCTCCTGGGCCTGCTCTCCGACCCGGGTCCCGCGTTCACGCCGACCTCGTTGCCGGTCAAGGTGACCGGCTACCCGAGCGACGGGAAGTACGTCCTCACCCAGAAGCGCAACGGCCAGTACGTCCTGCTCCTGTGGCGCGACGTGCAGGTCTACGACCCGGCCACCAAGCAGGCACAGAACGTCACCCCGACCAACGTGACCCTCCAGCTCGCGAAGACCTCGAGCATCAAGGTCTACCGGCCCTCGCAGGGGGCGACCGCGGTCACCGAGAGCCAGGCCAGCTCGCTGCCCCTGCAGATGGACGGTGCGGTCACGGCGATCACCATCGACCCGGTGCCCGCGCCCGCGCCGACGTCCGTCACCGCCACCGCCGGCAACGCGTCGGCCACCGTGAGCTGGCAGCTGCCGACCACGGACGCCGAGGTCACCGGGTTCGAGGTCACCCGCCAGCCGGGCTCGACGGTCACCCTCCCGGCCTCCGCGCGCACGTTCAGCGACACCGGCCTCGTGAACGGCACCGGCTACGCCTACTCGGTGCGCACCCTGTCTCCCAGCGGGTCGTCGGCCGCGGTCTCCGCGCCCACCGTCACGCCGCGTGCTCCGGCCGCCCCGCCCCCGCCTGCCACGCCTCCCGGTACGCCGACCGTCACCGCGGCCACGACGGGCTCGGGCAGCGTGACAGTCACCTGGAAGGCCCCGACCAGCAACGGCGGCTCGCCGATCAAGGCCTACCAGCTGCTCAGCGGGACCAAGACGCTCACGGTCAGCGGCTCGACCCTGAAGGCGACCCTCACGGGGCTGCCCAAGAACACCAAGCTCCGGGTCGGCGTACGCGCCCAGAACGCCGCCGGCTGGGGCAAGCAGGCCTACACGGCGTACGTGACCACCAAGAAGTAGGTTTCGGCAGGCTCCACGCGGTGGCTGAGCCCCTGACCAGCCCATCTATGCTGACCTCGCCATGGCAGCCGAACCGACGACGAAGAGCGTGGTCGATGCATGACGGCAGTCATCTTCGACCTCGACGGCGTCCTGGTGAACTCAGAGCACTACTGGCAAGGGGCATTCCTTGCCATCACTCATGAGTTCTGCGACGAGTCGGGACTTGCTGATCCCGGTCTCCGGCTGGAGGACATGGCTACCTATCAGGGCGGCCGGGTGAACGACACGATGCGCGCGATCCTGACCGCGCTTGGGCACGGGGCGCCGGCCGATCCGGTCACGGTCGAGGCGCTGGCCCAGCGCGTCATCCAGCAGGTCTCGGCGGCGTTCAGGCAGCAGTCAGAGCCGATCACCGACAATGTGCGGGTGGCACGGGAGCTTGCGGACAGGGGAGTGCTGATCGGCGTGGCCTCGTCGTCCGCCCAGGCGTTCATCGACCTGGCGCTCGAGGAGATCGGGCTGTCCGACGCGATCACGGTGACCCAGTCGGCGTACCCGCTGGAGCACGGCAAGCCGCACCCGGAGGTCTACCGGCTGACCCTCCAACGGATGGGTGTGACAGCGCAGGACGTGGTGGCGATCGAGGACTCCACCACCGGCATCGGCTCCGCCGTACGCGCGGACCTGGCGACCATCTGGTACCTCGACAACGCCGAGGAGTCGTACGACGACGCCCGGGCCAGGCTGCGCGGGACACTGGGGGACGAGGCCGATGCGGCCGATCGGGTCCGCCTGATCACCCGCGCGCTCCTCATCGAAGACGTCGAACGGGTGATGGCAACACTGTGAGCGATCCGACCAAGCACTGCTTCGCGGTCGTGGTGGCCGGCGGGTCCGGCACCCGCCTGTGGCCGCTGAGCCGGCAGGCGCTGCCCAAGCAGATGCAGTCCCTGATGAGCGACCAGACGCTGATCACCGAGACCGTGGAGCGGCTGCGCGGCGTGCTCCCGGCGGAGCGTGTCTACATCTCCACCACGGAGAACTACCGCTCCAGCATCGAGGCTCAGCTGCCCGAGATCCCGGCGGAGAACTTCATCATCGAGCCGGAGGCGCGTGGCACCCCCGCGGCCTTCGCGCTGTTCTCCCAGCACCTGCTGCGTCTCGACCCCGAGGCCGTCATCTTCACGCTCGCCTCGGACCACGCGATCACCGAGGTCGGGCGCTTCCAGGAGACGATGCGCACCTCGTTCGAGTTCATCGACACCCACCCCGAGTGGCTGGCGATCGTCGGCATCAAGCCGACCCGCCCCGACACCGGTCTCGGCTACATCCGCGCGGTCGAGGTCGTGCAGCGCGCGCCCGAGGTGCTGCGCGTCGAGAAGTACGCCGAGAAGCCGTCGCACGAGACCGCCCAGAGCTACCTCGAGTCGGGCTCCTACTACTGGAACGCGGCGTACTACTGCTTCCGGGCTGACACCCTCGTGGCGGCGTACGAGTCGGCCGACGTGAAGCTGGTCGAGGCGACGGCCGCCTACCTCGACTTCGGGGACCCGGCCGACTACCGACGGGCACCGGTCGCCGTCCACGAGGTCGACATCATCGACACCTCGAAGACGCCGCTCGCGTTGGTCCCCGCGGACTTCAAGTGGAGCGACATCGGCAGCTGGGCGGCGCTGTACCGCTCGCTGAGCGAGCTGGCCGGCACCGACGTCGTCTCACGCAACGCCGATCGGCACACCGACTACGGCAGCACCAACTCGCTGGTGATCAACAACGACGAGCGCACCGTGACCACCGCGGGCCTCGACCACATCGGCGTGATCACGACCGACGACGCCGTCCTGGTGGTGGACCTGACCCAGCTGGAAGAGATGCCGGAGATCATGCAGAAGCTGTTCGAGAAGCTGCGTAGCGAGGGCAAGGGGTACCTCCTGTGAGCGACACCAACGTCGAGCTCTCGCCCGAGCTGGTGGAGCGGCTCCGGCCGCTGGGCCCCCGCCTGGTGCACGTGATCACCATCGCCACCAAGCCGGACATCATCAAGCAGTACCCCGTGGTGAACGAGCTGCTGCGACGCGACGAGCTGGTGCTGGTGTGCCACACCGGTCAGCACTACGACCACCGCTACAGCGGGGCGATGATCGAGGAGTTCGGGCTCGAGGTGCACGTCCACCTCGGGATCGACGGCAGCATGACCGACAAGACGGCCCAGATCGTGCAGAAGTTCGGCCGGGTGCTGGCCGAGCTGAAGGAGCTGGGGCTCACCCCGTTGCCCTACATCCACGGCGACACGATGACCTCGATGGCCGTGGGTGTCGCGTCGTACCTCAGCCAGGTGGCCTGCGTCCACGTCGAGGCCGGCATCCGCACCATCACGCCCAAGGCCGAGGTGCTGGCCGGGTTCCTGGAGACCCACCAGGAGGGCCGTTTCGACTGGGACGCCTACCGCAAGGCCCACGTCGACCCGTCCACCTTCGAGCGCGGCAGCCGGGAGCCGTTCCCCGAGCAGTTCAACACCAGGGTGTCGGACGCGGCGACCGGCTATCACGCCGCTCCCGTCGAGCTGGTGCGCGGTTTCCTCCTCGACGAGGGCTTCCCTCCGGACACGATCGAGGTCGTGGGCAACACGGTGGTCGATGCCACCGAAGCCGCACGCCTCGACGCCGCGCAGGCGACCGTCTTCCAGACCTACCCGCAGCTGGAGAACGGTCGCTTCATCAGGATCTGCATCCACCGCCGCGAGAACACCGAGGACGAGAAGCGGTTCACCATCCTCTTCGACGCGCTCGAACGTCTTGTACGGGGCGGGGAGGACGTGCTCTTCATCCGGTTGTTCGGCACCGACGCCGCGATCGACCGGTTCGGCCTGAGGGGGCGGCTCGACGCCCTGGTCGAGGAGTTCCCGGTGTCGTTCATCTCCTCGGAGGTCTGGCCGAACTACCGCGACGTCATCGCGGCCACGGAGAAGTGCGGCGTGCTGGCCACCGACTCCGGCAGCATGCAGGAGGAGGCCAACGTCCTCGGCGTTCCGTGCGTGACGCTGCGGTTCGGCAGCGACCGCGGCGAGACCCTGCTGGCCGGCGCCAACGTGCTGGCCCCGCCGGTCGATGCTGACTTCGTCGCGATGGTGATCCGCGGTGCCCTGGCCGATCCGGAGCTCGGCAAGGTGCAGTCGTTGTACGGCACCGACGTGGCTGCCCGGGTCGTCGACGGCGTGCTCGCTCGCGCGAAGCTGGGCCTCGGCCTGTTCCGTCCCGAGGAAGCCCGGCTCGGACTCCGCTAGCCAGCTCGCGCCGCTGTCAGTCCCCGGAGTTGATCATGCCGGCGCCCACGGTCACCCCGGTGGCCTCGTCGATCAGGATGAACGAACCCGTGGTCCGGTTCTTGGAGTACGGGTCGCAGAGCAGCGGCACGGTCGTGCGCAGCTGCACGCGGCCGATCTCGTTGAGGCCGAGCTCCTTGGTCTCCTGGTCGCGGTGGAGCGTGTTCACGTCCAGGCGGTACTGGATGTCCTTGATGAGCGCGCGGCCGCTGCGGGTGGTGTGCTTGATGGCCAGCTTCTGGCGCGGCCGCAGCGGCTCGTTGGTCATCCAGCAGATCATCGCGTCGATGTCCTGGCTGGGCTTCGGGGCGTTCTTGACGCGGGCGATCATGTCGCCGCGGCTGACGTCGATGTCGTCGTCGAGACGCACCGTGACCGACATGGGCGGGAAGGCCTCGTCGATCTCCTGGTCGAACAGGTCGATCCCGGCGATGGTGCTGGTCAGGCCGCTCGGGAGCACGACGACCTCGTCGCCCGGCTTGAGCACCCCACCGGCGATCTGGCCGGCGTACCCGCGGTAGTCGTGGAACTGGTCGGACTTGGGCCGCACGACGTACTGCACGGGCAGCCGCGGGTCGACCAGGTCGCGGTCGGAGGCGACGTGGACGTTCTCGAGGTGGTGCATCAGCGAGGAGCCGTTGTACCAGGGCATGTTCTCGGACCGCTTGACGACGTTGTCGCCGTTGAGGGCGGAGATCGGGATGACCTCGAGGTCGGGGATGTTCAGCTTGGTCGCGAAGGAGGTGAACTCCTGGTGGATCTTGTCGTAGACGGCCTTGTCGAAGTCGACGAGGTCCATCTTGTTGACCGCGAGGACCATGTGGGGCACCCGCAGCAGCGACAGGATCACCGCGTGCCGGCGGGACTGCTCGGTGAGGCCCTGACGGGCGTCGACGAGCACCAGCCCGAGGTCGGCGGTGGACGCGCCGGTGACCATGTTGCGGGTGTACTGCACGTGGCCCGGGGTGTCGGCGATGATGAACTTGCGCTGCGGCGTCGCGAAGTAGCGGTAGGCCACGTCGATGGTGATGCCCTGCTCGCGCTCGGAGCGCAGACCGTCGGTCAGCAGCGCCAGGTCGGTGTAGTCGTAGCCCTTGGACTGGCTGGTGGCCTCCACGGCCTCGAGCTGGTCCTCGAAGATCGCCTTGGAGTCCAGCAGCAGCCGGCCGATCAGCGTGGACTTGCCGTCGTCGACGGAGCCGGCGGTGGCAAACCGCAGCAGGTCCATCTGGCCGACCCCGAGGTCCTCGAGCGTGGGGTTGTCGGTTGGCTTCTCGGGGGTGCCCATCAGAAGTAGCCCTCCTTCTTGCGGTCCTCCATGGCAGCTTCGGAGAACCGGTCGTCACCCCGGGTCGCGCCGCGCTCGGTCACCTTGGCGATGGCGATCTCCTCGATGATCTTCTCGATCGTGTCGGCCTCGGACTCCACGCAGCCGGTCAGGGTCAGGTCGCCGACGGTGCGGAAGCGCACGGTCATCTCGACGACCTCCTCGCCGGACTTGGTGGGGTTGAACTCGCTCTCGGAGAGCCACATGCCGTCGCGCTTGAACACCTTGCGCTGGTGGGAGTAGTAGATCGACGGGATCTCGATCTTCTCCTGGGCCAGGTAGTGCCAGATGTCGAGCTCGGTCCAGTTGGAGAGCGGGAAGATCCGCATGTGCTCGCCGCCGTGGATGCGGCCGTTGTAGAGGCTCCACAGCTCCGGACGCTGCATCTTGGGGTCCCACTGGCCGAAGTCGTCGCGGTGGGAGTAGACGCGCTCCTTGGCGCGGGCCTTCTCCTCGTCGCGCCGGCCGCCACCGAAGGCGGCGGTGAAGCCGTTCTCCTCGATCGCGTTGAGCAGGGTGCCGATCTGGTGGCGGTTGCGGCTGGTCTTGCCGTCGTCGACCACGATGCCGTTGGCGAGCGCCTCCTCGACGCTGGCCACGATCAGGCGTACGCCGAGCCGGTTGACCCAGTTGTCGCGGGTCTCGAGCACCTCGGGGAAGTCGTAGCCGGTGTCGACCTGGAGCACCGGGAACGGGATCTTCGCCGGGTAGAACGCCTTCTCCGCCAGACGCAGCATGACGATGGAGTCCTTGCCGCCCGAGAACATCAGGACGGGCTTCTCGAACTCGGCCGCGACCTCGCGGAAGATGTGGATGGACTCGGCCTCCAGCTGGTCGAGCTGGCTGAGCCGGTAGTCGGCGTGGGTCTGCGTCATCGGGCGGGTGAACCTCTCGTAAAGACAGCAGCCGACATCGTATCGACAAGCCCGGCCAGAGTGAGAACCTGCACTGCCCGCCCACATCGTGGTCTTCTCGGGCGCATGTCCGAATCGGGCCTCGCCGGGCTCCTAGGGTGCCGAGCACCTGAACCTGTTCGGATGGTGCCCCCGCAATGACCGAGCCCGTGACCGGTGGATTCGCCACCTCGACCAGCGACGTGATCGTCGCCGTGCTGTCGGACCACGGCGCCTTCGCCCAGCTGGACCCCTCCCACGAGACCCTGCTCGCCGCACGTCTCGTGATCGACGAGGCGCTCGGCATCCACGCGCACTGGGACACGACCTCGCCGATCGCTGCCAGGTCGATCGTCCGGGGCCACCTGCGGCGCCGTCACCGCGAGCTCACCGAAGAGGCGCTCGAGGCCCTGGCGCTGCACTGCACCCGCGACTTCCGGCGCTCGGAGATCTAGTACCGCGCTTCGCTTCGATGGAGCGAGACTCGACCGGGCCCGGCCACCGTGGTGCCGAACCCGGTCTCGTTCTCAGTATGCGCCGCGGGAACCGAAGACGGCGCCCCACGTGCGGGCCAGGATGGTGAGGTCCTGGAACATCGACCAGTTGTCGACGTAGTAGAGGTCGAGCCGGATGGCCTCGGACCAGGAGAGCTCCGAGCGGCCGGAGACCTGCCACAGGCCGGTCATGCCGGGACGGACGCGGAGGCGGCGGGCCATGTCGTCGTCGTACTGGGCGACCTCGTGGCGCAGCGGCGGGCGCGGGCCGACGAGGCTCATGTCGCCGACGAGGACGTTGACCAGCTGGGGCAGCTCGTCGAGCGAGAGGCGACGCAGCCACTTGCCGGGAGGCGTGATCCGCGGGTCGTTCTCCATCTTGAAGAGGCCACCTTCGTAGCCCTGCTTCTTGTGCAGGTCGGCCGAGGAGCTCCTCGGCGTTGGTGACCATCGTGCGGAACTTCCAGCAGTAGAAGGTCTTGCCGTCGCGGCCGACGCGGGTCTGACGGAACAGGATCGGGCCGCGGTCGAAGCGCCACACCTTGTAGGCGGAGAACGCGAAGACCGGAGCGAAGAAGAACAGCAGGCAGAGCGAGCCGATGATGTCGAAGGTGCGCTTGGCGCGGCGTACGGCCTCGGCGGAGCGCGGCTTCTCCAGGTGGATCAGCGGCATGCCGCCGACCGGGCGGACGCTGACGCGCTCGCTGGAGACGTCGGTGACGCTCGGGGCGATGACCACCGCGACGTCCTCGTGCTCGAGGTCCCAGGCCAGGCGACGCATGTCGCTGGCGGAGTCGACCGCGCCACCGGCGAGGAAGACCACGTCGGCCTCGGCGTCGATCGCGATCTCGGCGATGGAACGGGCCGAGCCGAGCAGCGGGATGCCGGAGTGGGTCATCGAGCGGTCGCCCGGGTCGGGCGTCAGGGCGCCGACCACGTTGTAGCCGAGCCACTTCTCGCGACGCAGGACGCTGGCGATCTCGTCGACGTGACCCTCGCTGCCGGCGATGACGACACGGTGCTGCAGGGCGCCGTGGGCACGGGCACGGTGGATGCTGCGGCGCAGCATCCAGCGACCGAGCACCAGCACCGGGATGCCGATCAGGAAGCAGAGGACGAAGAAGCCGCGCGAGAGCTGGAAGCGGAGCAGGTAGCAGCCGATGCCGACGGCGGCGGCCGTCCCCATCGACGCGTAGACCATGTGCTTGTACTCGTCGAGGCCGGCGCCGAAGACCTGCGGGCGGTAGCCGCCGAGCAGGAAGATCGCTGCGACCCAGCCGACGATCATGATCGGGCCGGCGACGGTGAGCGACTCGCCGACGTCGGTGGTCCCGCAGGTTGGCGAACGGGATCGACTCGCGACCGAGGATCGCGGCGAAGACGCTGAAGGTGACGAGCACCAGGTCCGTGCCGAACGCGACCGTCGGGATGTAGCGAAGCCCGCCGCGCGCAGGCGCAGCTGACTCTGGTGGCTTGCACCAAAGAGGTCGTCATTGGAATCCCCCGATTTCAACCGATGCTCCCGATGGGAGCGATCGAGTCACCACTGTAGGAGTTATGAACTCTCGGGGCTCCTTTGCGGTACGCGGGGGTCGCTCGCGGTCTAGTCCGGAACTCGCCATGCTGCAGCGTTGTTGTCGAAAGCGGGTAGACCCCTACGTTGCCGCAAGAACCCCCACGCGAGCGGGCCGAGCAGCAACAGACCGGCGCCGATGATGCCGACCCACTCGGGGGGCACGCCCAGCATCTTGAGTCCAGTGAGTGAGAGCACGATCACGATCCCTCGACGGATCACGGACTGCGACACCCAGGCGGCCATCTTGGCGCCGAGGAACGTGCCGGGCGTGCCGCCGAGCACGAGCGGGATCAGCACCGCCCAGGTAACGCCCTCTGTGACTACGTGGCCCACGGCTGCCGCGAGCACGAGCGGGACGGCCTGGACGAGGTCGGTGCCGACGAGGCGTACGGCGGACAGGGTCGGGTAGATCAGCAGCAGGGCCACCATGATCAGCGACCCGGAGCCGACCGAGGTGATCCCGACGAGCAGGCCGCCGACCGCGCCGACGAGCACGGTCGGCAGCACGCGCACCCTCGGCTCGTCCTCGCCGACCAGGTTGCCGCCGGTGACGTAGCGCAGCTGGAGGTACATCCGCAGCGAGTAGGTGGCCGCCGTGAACAGCAGTGCGAGCCGATCATCGTCGTCAGGAAGTCCTGCTGGGCCGCAGAGTCGCCGACGCTCTTGACGATGAAGCCGCCGGCGAAGGCGCACGGCACCGACCCGATGATCAGCAGGCCGGCCAGCCGGAGGTTCGGGGTGCCGCGTCGCCAGTGGACGCTCGCGCCGACCGACTTGTTGATGCTGGCCGCGACCAGGTCGTTGGCCACCGCGGCGGTCGGGTCGACGCCCAGGAAGATCAGCGCCGGCGTCATCAGCGCTCCGCCGCCCATGCCGGTCAGGCCGACGACGATGCCGACCCCGAACGCGACGACGAGGACGGACGAGGGCGGAGCCGGTCAGGAGCTCGTTCACGCGGGGTCCTCGGCGTGGGTGTGGAAGGGGAGGACCGGCATCAGGTCCTCGAGGCAGTCCTCGATGGTGCGGCCGGTGGTGTCGATGTGGACGGCCGCGTCCGTCGGTTCGTCGTACGGGCTGGAGATGCCGGTGAACTCCGGGATCTCGCCGGCCCGGGCCTTGGCGTAGAGGCCCTTGCGGTCGCGGCGCTCGCACTCCTCCAGAGGAGTGGAGACGTGGATGAGCACGAACTCGCCGCCGGCGTCCTCGACCATCTGGCGCACCTGCTTGCGGGTGGAGTCGAACGGCGCGATCGGGGAGCAGATCGCGATGCCGCGGTGGCGGGCGATCTCCGCGGCCACCCAGCCGATGCGGCGGATGTTGGTCTCGCGGTCCTCCTTGGAGAAGGTGAGGCCCTTGCTGAGGTTCCGGCGTACGACGTCGCCGTCGAGGCTGGTCACCTGACGCCGGCCGTCCTCGAGGATCAGGTCGTGCAGCGCGCGGGCCAGGGTCGACTTGCCGCTGCCGGAGAGGCCGGTGAAGAAGACGACGAAGCCACGCTCGTCCGCGGCCGGCTGGTCCTGGTCGACGATGGCCGCGATCGTCTCGGGCCACTCGCCCTCGCCGCCGACCGCGAGCACGTCGCCCGTCGCGTAGTTGGCCGCCACCTGCTGGCCGAGGAGGTGGTCGTAGTCGGGGACGCCGTGGGAGGGGAGCGGAGCGGCGACGACGTGGGCATCGGGCAGCAGCGCCGCCGCGGCCAGGGAGGCGCGGACCAGGCCGACCGGGGAGACGCCCTGGGGGGTGCCGGTGCCGTTGAGGGCGAGGAGCACGACGACGCGGCCGGCCGCCGTCTCCTCGATCAGGGCCAGGTCCTGGTCGGTGAGCGGGGCGGCGACGGGGACGACCAGCGCTCCGTCGTACGGCCTGCGCGCCTCGACCGGGGTGAGGTGCAGCCGCCGGAACGGGCCGTAGGCGGGCGTCGCGAGCGCGGTGAGCCGTTCGGGGGACCACCGGGCCAGCGGCAGGCCCTCGGGGTCGACCAGCTCGACCTCCGGGGCGTCGGCCAGCTCCGGCGGGAGCGACAGCGTGATGCCCGGGTCCGAGACGTCGCTGAAGTTGGCGAGAGGGGCCAGCGCGCCGGAGAGCAGCAGCTCGAGGTCGTCCAGCTCGCGGGCGCTCGGACAGTGTTGCGGTGCGGGCACCGGGCAATGGTGCCAGAACGGGCGCCCGATAGCGTCCGACGCATGGCTGCTCCCGTCGTGATCGCAGAGATCGTCCGGTCCGGTTTCGTCGAGGGACATCACTACGGGTCGTGGGTGGTGCTGGACCGCGACGGCTCGGTGCTCGCCGCGGCGGGCGACGTGGAGAGCCCGATGCTGCCGCGCTCGTGCAACAAGCCGATCCAGGCGCTCGGGATGCTCGAGGCCGGGCTCGCGCTCGAGGGCGAGCTGCTGGCGCTGGCCTGCGCGTCGCACTCCGGGGAGCCGTTCCACGTCGACGGGGTACGCCGCATCCTCGCCGGCGCCGGCCTCACCGAGGACGCCCTCCAGACGCCGCCGGGGTGGCCGCTGGACGACGAGACGCGCGAGGACCTGATCCGGCGCGGGGAGTCGCAGGCGCCGATCCTGATGAACTGCTCGGGCAAGCACGCCGCGATGCTCGCGACCTGCGTGGCCAACGGCTGGCCGACCTCGTCCTACCTCGACGCGGACCACCCGCTCCAGGAGGCGATCGCCGGCACCTTCGCCCGCTCGACCGGCGAGGCCGTGGCCCACGTGGCGGTCGACGGCTGCGGAGCGCCTCTGCTGTCGACCTCGCTGACCGGGCTGGCGCGCGCGTTCTCCTCGCTGGCGCGGGCGTCGTCGGGTCCGGGGCTGGCCATCGCGACGGCGATCCGGACGCACCCGGAGTGCGTGTCCGGGACCCGGCGCGACGAGCTGACCCTGCTGACGCGCGCTGCCCGGATGCGATCGGGAAGGCCGGTGCCGAGTCCTGCTACGCGGTCGCGCTGCCCGACGGTCGGGCGTTCGCGACGAAGACCGATGACGGCGCCGCCCGGGCGCGCCCGGTCGTGATGGCGGCGTTGCTCGAGGGGCTCGGCGTGACCGACGAGCCCGGTGTGGACGGCGACGCGGTGCGTCGTACGGGCGAAGCGGTGTTGCTGGGCGGCGGGCGACCAGTGGGTGAGATCCGCGCGGTGGCGCCGTCTCAGGTGTCGACCACCGGCTAGAAACCCGTCTGACCTCCGTGTTTGCTGGTGGCTAGCACCCCAAACGGAGGTTTTACATCGTGAGATAAGGGTTTTGTGACGACGTTCACCACGTCTTCGTTTGCTTTTGCTTGCAGGAGTTAGCACGATGGAGTCATGGCCAAGATCAAGGTCGCGAAGACCGTCGAGTCGCTCGGGGAGTACCTCCGCGAGCAGCGCGTCAGTGCCCAGCTCTCGCTGAGGCAGCTGGCGGAGCAGACCGGCGTGTCCAACCCGTACCTGAGCCAGATCGAACGCGGTCTGCGCAGGCCATCCGCCGAAGTGCTTCAGCAGCTTGCGAAGGCACTGCGGATCTCCGCCGAGCAGCTCTACGTGCAGGCGGGGATCTTGAATCCCGACGACGGGCAGGTCCGCTCAGTGGAGCTGGCCATCCTCGGGGATCCGGTGCTCAGCGAGCGGCAGAAGCAGTCCCTGCTCGACGTCTACCAGTCGTTCAGGGCGGTTGCCGAGAACGTGAACGACCCAGCAGCAGCCGAGCCCGCACCCCTCATCGAGGAGCCGGGGCTCGAAACCACCACCACCATGAAGGAGATTCACCATGGCTAAGACCCAGTTCAATGTCGAGCAGCTCAAGGCCGAGGCCGTCAAGCCGCTCTACGCCGTTGCCGGCGCGACCGAGATCGCCTACGAGTTCGCTCGTGGCTACACCGCCGAGGCGCAGAAGCAGGCGCACCGAGCGGTTCGCCGACGTGACAGACCCGCGTGAGCAAGATCGAGCGCGACCCCAAGGCTCTCCAGGGCCAGGCCGTCTCGCTGGTCAACGCTCGCATCGACGAGCTCCAGAAGGACGCCAAGGACGCGCAGTCCAAGTTCGAGGCCCGCGTCGCCGAGCTCCAGAAGGACGCCCTCGCGCTGCCCACCAAGGTGCAGGCCCAGCTCGAGGAGGCCATCACCGAGCTGACCAAGGCCTACGGCGACCTCGCCGACCGTGGCGAGAAGCTCGTCGCCGCGATCCGCAAGGACGGCGTCAAGGCCGTCACCGCGGTGCGCAAGGCTCCCGCCAAGTCCACCGTCGCGCGTCGCCAGGCTGCCAAGAAGGGTGCGGCCAAGAAGGCTCCCGCCTCCAACGCCGCCGCGACCAAGGCTCCGGGCAACAAGTCCAAGCCGGCCGCCAAGAAGGCGACCAAGGCTGGCGGCGCCAAGGGCGGCGCGACCACGGCCAAGAAGACCGCGGCCAAGAAGACCACCGCCACGCAGGCCTCGGCCACCAGCGCCTCGGCCTGATCTTGAACACTCGCCACCGACGGGTGGCGAGGAGTCCGCTCTGGTGACCCCTCCCTTCGCCAGCAGCGGGCCGACGGGCCCCCGGGTTTCCCGGGGGCCCGTTGCCGTGCTCCGGGATATCCTGCTGACGTGGTGTTCCAATTCGAGTCGATGGTCTGGGAGATCGCCTTCTTCGTGCTGCTGGCGGTGAAGGTGTTCGCGTTCGTCGACGCCCTGGTCCGGCCGACGCAGGCGTACGTCGCCGCCGAGAAGCTGACCAAGCCCGCCTGGCTGCTGATCCTCGGGCTCACGGTGGTCGCCGCGCTCGTCTGGCCCTCGGTGATCGGGCTGCTCTCGATCGTCGGCATCGTGGCCGCCTTCGTCTACCTGCTCGACGTACGCCCCGCCCTGGCCTCGGTCACCCGCCGCCGCTGATCTTGTGACGACTGCGTTCCCGGGGAACGTGGTGGGTATGCGGTGTCACTTCATCCCGGGGTATCTGCTGGAGCACCTGGCACAGCGTCTGACGAGCCGGCCGCAGAGTGCGGGCGGCGCACGGCGGCCATCGACGAGCGGGTCGAGATCGCAGACCGCGGTGGCCCCGCTGGCGACGGGGACCGCGTGGGAGGTCCACGACGCGGAGAACGGCTCCGCGCTGCCCGGCGGCTGGTCCGCTCGGCCGGCGAGCCCGAGGTCGGCGACGTGGCCGTCGACGAGGCGGCCACCGGGATCACCGAGTCGCTGGCGCTGTTCGCCGACTACGGCCGCGACTCCTACGACGACCGGGGCGCGACCGTCGTGGCGACGGTGCACTACGAGCAGGACTACGACAACGCCTTCTGGGACGGCACCCAGCTGGTGTTCGGCGACGGGGACGGCCAGGTCTTCGGGCGGTTCACCAAGCCGATCGACGTGCTGGGCCACGAGCTGTCCCACGCGGTCACCCAGTTCACCGCCGACCTCATCTACGAGGGCCAGTCCGGGGCGCTGAACGAGTCGATGTCGGACGTCTTCGGGGCGTGCATCAAGCAGCGCCACCTCGGCCAGGACGCTGCGTCCGCCGACTGGCTGGTCGGGGAGGGGATCTTCCTGCCCGGCATCAACGGTCGGGCGCTGCGGTCGATGTCGGACCCCGGCACGGCGTACGACGACCCGCAGATCGGCAAGGACCCCCAGGTCGGGTCGATGGCGGACTTCGTGGTGACCACCGACGACAACGGCGGCGTGCACCTGAACAGCGGCATCCCCAACCGCGCCTTCGTGCTGGCCGCCCGGGCCATCGGCGGGGAGACGTGGAGCGGCGCCGGCCGGATCTGGTACGCCGCGCTCACCTCCGGCCTGGCCGCCGACAGCGACTTCGCCACCTTCGCGGCGGCCACCGTCTCGGCGGCGGGCGAGCACGCCGCCGCCGTCCAGGACGCCTGGGACACCGTCGGCGTCGGCGGCGCGACCGTCGGTGCACCCGACCCCGGGACCGGCGCCAGGTCTGGTCGTCGAGGTCACGCGCAGTGGTGGCTTCGCCGGCATGACCAAGGAGGGCGCGGTCGACCTCGACTCGACCGACCCCCGCGCACCGCAGGTCCGCCGCCTCGTGCAGCGCATCGACTTCCGCGCGGTGGCGTCGGGGCGAGCCGCGCCCGGACCGGTACGTCTACCGGTTCCGCTACCTCAGCACCCAGGTCCAGGTGCACGAGCAGGAGCTCACCGGGGACCTCCGCGAGCTGGCCGAGCTGGTGCTGGGGGAGTAGAGCCCTGTGGATTGCCGGTTGCCGGTCGCGGCAGGACCCGATGTGGTGCGGGGATGGACGTGGCCCAGGCGTTGGTCGAGGTCGGCGGGTTCGCCGACGTCGTTACGCTGCTGACGGCCTGTTCCCGCGACGAGCTGAGCCGTGCGGTGGCTGCGGGGACGGTGGTGCGCCTGACCCGTGGCCGTTACGCGCTCCCGGGGATGGACGAGCACCGGGCTGCAGCGGCCGCTCTGAACGGAGTCGTCGACCGGTTGTCGGCCGCCCGGCACTGGGGCTGGAAGGTCAAGATGCCACCGGATCGACCGCAGGTGCTCGTGCCGAGGGGTCGCAACGTCACGCCGTCCCGGCGCAAGGGCATCGACCTGCGCTGGGGAGCTGCGAGTGCGGCCGAGCTGCACGCGGGCGTGACCTCCAAGCTCCGCACGGTGCTCGACTGCGCGATGAGCGAGCCCTTCGATGCAGCGCTGGCGGTCGCCGACTCTGCGTTGCGTGACGGTGTCTCCCACACAGCGCTGCGCCTGGCCTGCGACCGGCTGCCGCGAACGGGACGAAGCCGCGCTCACCGGGTGGTGGAGCTGGCCACGCCCAAGAGCGCCAATCCGTTCGAGTCGGTCACGCGCGCGATCCTGGAGGAGGTGCCGGGCGCGCGGTTCGAACCCCAGGTCTGGATCGGAAACGTCGGTCGGGCCGACCTGGTCGATCGGGCGCACCACGTGGTCGTGGAGTGCGACTCCTTCGAGTTCCACTCCGATGCCGCGTCCTTGAACCACGACATGGAGCGCTACAACGCGTTCGCGGGCGAGGAGCACGTGGTGCTGCGCTTCGGCTGGCGGCACGCGATGTTCGAGCAGGACTACGTCCGCGCGACGGTCGGAGCGGTGATCGCTGCACAAGAACGATCAGTTCGCCCGTGCCCGACCTGCTCCGCAGCCTGAGACCGAGCCGGCCGGCCCGAACTGATCGTTCTTCGGCGGCTTGCCTAGCCCTTGCGGGCGCGGGCGGCCGTCTTGGCGCGGCTGTGGGCGTCGAGGTGCACCTTGCGGATGCGGACGGCGTCGGGGGTGACCTCGACGCACTCGTCCTCGCGGCAGAACTCCAGGGACTGCTCCAGGGACAGCTTCTTCGGCGGGATCAGCTTCTCGAAGTTGTCGGAGGTGGCGGAGCGGATGTTGGTCTGCTTCTTCTCCTTGGTGATGTTCACGTCCATGTCGTCCGCGCGCGAGTTCTCGCCGACGATCATGCCCTCGTAGACCTCGGTGGTCGGGTCGACGAAGAGCACGCCGCGCTCCTGCAGGTTGGTCATGGCGTACGCCGTGACGGCACCCGCTGCGGTCGGCCACGAGCGAGCCCTGCGAGCGCGACTTGATCTCGCCGGCCCACGGCTCGTAGCCCTCGAAGACGTGGTGGGCGATGCCGGTGCCGCGGGTGTCGGTGAGGAACTCGGTGCGGAAGCCGATCAGCCCGCGCGCCGGGACCAGGAACTCCATCCGCACCCAGCCGGTGCCGTGGTTGGTCATCTGCTCCATGCGGCCCTTGCGGACGGCCATCAGCTGGGTGATCGTGCCGAGGTACTCCTCCGGCGCGTCGATGGTCAGGCGCTCGACCGGCTCGTGGACCTTGCCGTTGACCTCGCGGGTGACCACCTGCGGCTTGCCGACGGTGAGCTCGAAGCCCTCGCGGCGCATCTGCTCGACCAGGATCGCCAGCGCCAGCTCGCCACGGCCCTGGACCTCCCAGGCGTCGGGACGCTCGGTGTCGAGGATCTTGAGCGAGACGTTGCCGACCAGCTCCTTGTCGAGGCGGTCCTTGACCAGGCGGGCGGTGACCTTGGTGTTCTTGGTCGGCCCGCGGCCGGCGAGCGGCGAGGTGTTGATGCCGATCGTCATCGAGATCGCCGGCTCGTCGACCTTGATCAGCGGCAGCGCGACCGGGTTCTCGGCGTCGGCCAGGGTCTCGCCGATCATGATGTCGGGGATGCCGGCGATGGCGACGATGTCACCCGGGCCGGCCTGCTCGCCCGGCTTGCGCTCCAGGGCCTCGGTGACCAGCAGCTCGGTGATCTTCACGTTCTGCTTGGAGCCGTCGGTCTTCATCCACGCGACGGTCTGGTTCTTCTTCAGCATCCCCTCGCGGACCCGCACCAGCGCGAGCCGGCCGAGGAACGGCGAGGCGTCGAGGTTGGTGACGTGGGCCTGCAGCGGCGCGTCGGGGGTGTACGTCGGGGCGGGGATCGTCTCGAGGATCGTCTTGAACAGCGGCTCGAGGTCGGGGGAGTCCGGCAGCCCGCCGTTCTCCGGCATCTCCAGCGAGGCCCGGCCCGCCTTGGCGCTGGCGTAGACGACGGGGAAGTCCAGCGCGTCCTGGCTGTGCGACTCGTCGAGCAGGTCCATGAACAGCTCGTAGGTCTCGTCGACGACCTCGGAGATGCGCGCGTCGCCGCGGTCGACCTTGTTGACCACGAGCACGACGGGCATGTCGGCGTTCAGCGCCTTGCGGAGCACGAACCGGGTCTGCGGCAGCGGCCCCTCGGAGGCGTCGACGAGCAGGACGATGCCGTCGACCATCGACAGCCCGCGCTCGACCTCGCCGCCGAAGTCGGCGTGGCCGGGGGTGTCGATGATGTTGATCGTCATCGGCTCGCCGCCGGCGGAGGGACCGGCGTAGTGGATCGCGGTGTTCTTGGCGAGGATCGTGATGCCCTTCTCGCGCTCGAGGTCGCCGGAGTCCATCGCCCGCTCGTCGACGTGCTGGTGCTCGCCGAACGCGCCGCCCTGCCACAGCATCTTGTCCACGAGGGTGGTCTTGCCGTGGTCGACGTGGGCCACGATCGCGACGTTGCGCAGGTCGGAGCGGGACTTCTTCTGGTCGTGCGTGGTCATGCCTGTGGCCTTCCGTCTGCCGGCGGCGGGCCCGTGGAGACGATGGTCTCGGGGCGCGCGGACAGACAGGTCTCGGGGTTTCGGGGAACGGCGCCGACGGGCGCACTCTGGAGTCTATCGTGACCTGTGTGTCCCAATTTCGGGTGAGGGCTGGATTCCTCCGCGGCCTCGTGGTGGTCGTGGCCGTCACCGTGGCCGGTACGACGGTCCCCAGCGTGGCCGACTCGACCGGCGCCTCGACCGCCCAGCGCAGCGACGACGCGCGCGCCCGACCGCTGCACGGCATCACCATCGCGCTCGACCCGGGACACCAGCTCGGCAACCACCGCTACACGCGGGAGATCAACCGGCCGGTGCCCGCCGGCGGGTTCACGAAGCCCTGCAACACCACCGGCACGGCCACCAACTCCGGGACGCCGGAGGCGACGGTGAACTTCGGGCTCTCGCTCGCCGTGAAGAGGCGGCTCGAGGCGCTCGGCGCCCGCGTGCGGATGACCCGCAACACCAACAGCGAGAGCCGCTGGGGCCCGTGCGTCGACGCCCGCGGGCGGTTCGGCAAGCGCGTCGGCGCCCGCCTGATGGTGTCGCTGCACGCCGACGGGGCCTCGTCCTCGGGCTACGGCTTCCACGTGATCGCCCCGGCACGTCGCAAGCCGTGGACCACCGACATCGCCACCCCCTCGCTCCGGCTGGCGAAGATCCTCCGCGGCTCGCTGGTCCGCAACCACGTGCCGCGCTCGAACTACACGGCCGGGCGCACCGGTCTCGACGTCCGCAGCGACCTGGGCACGCTGAACATGTCGGACGTCCCGGTGGCGATGATCGAGATCGGCAACATGCGCAACGCCCGCGACGCCAGCCGGATGACGTCCGCGTCCGGGAGGGCCCGTTACGCCAACGCCGTCGTACGAGGAATTCGGACCTATCTGCGACGCTGAACCTCATGTCCGCACGCCTCACCCCCTGGCTGGCTGTCCTCGTGGCCACGCTCCTGCTCGGCCCTCGCCGGCTGCGGTGGCGACGACGAGAAGCCGCCGAAGCGGGAGACGACCGCGGACGAGCCGGTGAAGTCCCTGGAGAAGGGCACCTGCTGGAGCTCCGAGAAGCTCGCCGACGCCCTGGGGGCGAAGGGGTTCGCCGCGTGGGTGGAGAAGTACGCCGGCGGCGACTCCGCCCGCGGTGACGCGCTGCGCGACGACGCGGCGTTCGCGAAGGAGATCGACTGCGCCGAGCCGCACTCGCTGGAGCTCTACAACGTGGTCGAGGTGTCGCCGAGGCTGACCGACCAGGTCAAGGAGTACGCCGACCTGCTCGACCAGAAGTCCGATCTCTACCGCCAGATCCGCGACGAGGTGAACGACCGGTGCATGGCCGGCTCGGCGTACGGCGTGGCCCAGCGCAAGGCCGGCGGGATGCCGGTGCAGCTCGGCCCCACGCTGAACGTCGACGGCGGCTTCCACGTGGCGTGGGACCCGTTCCCCGCCGACCTGTGGGAGAAGGGGCAGCACCAGTTCGTGTGCACCTTCGAGCAGGACGAGCCCGGGACGATCTCGTTCGCCGACGTGACCACCGAGCAAGCTGCCGATCGAGGCGCGGGTCTGCCTGAACACCCCGGGCAAGTACCTCCCCTGCAGCGGCAAGCACCAGGCCGAGGACATCGCCGAGATGGTGCTCAACACCGCCATCGAGAAGGGCCAGATCAACGGCAAGAAGGCGATCCGCACCGGCTCGAACGGGCGCGTACGTCGCGCTCAGCGACGCGGAGTACGCCAAGCTCGACAAGGTCTGCCAGACGCTGCTCACCTCGGTCTCGACCCTGAAGGGCGACATCGCCGCGCGCGCCTACCCGGGGTCGGTGTCGCAGTGGCCGACCGACACGGGCGCGTACGTCGCCAGCTGCTTCGCGCTCAAGCCGTTCGAGCCGCCTCCGCCGATCAAGGGCACGGTGTTCAACCGCAGTTAGAGACGCGGCCGCGCGCATCGGCCCGGTCTCTGACAGCATCCACCCATGTCTGAGACCCCCGCCGCTCCTCCGAGGCCTCCCTACAAGGCCATCGACGAGATCCCCGGCTGGTTCCAGCGGATGGACATGGAGATCTTCAAGCAGCTGCTCGACCGCACCGCGCGAGCGGCTCGGCGGCGGCGACCTGGCGGAGCTGGGCGCCTATCTCGGCAAGAGCGCCGCGCTGATCGGCTGGGCGCAGGAGCCGGGCGAGACCTTCACGGTGATCGACCTGTTCGAGCAGGAGGCGAGCGCCGAGGAGAACCGGGCCGAGAACGAGGACCAGTACGCCGAGCTCTCGCAGGAGGCCTTCGAGAAGTACTACCTGACCATCAACGACTCGCTGCCGAACGTCGTCCGCGGACCGAGCGCGACGATCGTCGACCACGCGGCGCACGGCACCCACCGCTTCGTGCACATCGACGCCTCGCACCTCTACGAGCACGTCGTCGAGGACATCGCGGCCGCGCGCACGCTGCTCAAGCCCGGCGGCGTCGTGGTCTTCGACGACTTCCGCGCACCCCACACCCCGGGTGTGGCCGCGGCGGTGTGGCGCGCGACCACGGAGGACCTGCGGCCGTTCGCCGTGACGATGAACAAGCTCTACGCGACCTTCGACGACAGCCAGCCGTGGTTCGACGCGCTGATCGGCTGGCTCGACGAGCGCTCGTTCTGGCGCCACGAGGTGCAGCAGGTGGCGGGCAACCAGGTGGTGCGGGTCATGCGGCCGCCGGGGAAGCCGAAGAAGGCGGCAGCTCCGGCGCCGGAGCCCACCCCCAGGCGTTGGTGGCGCCGCGGCTGAGCCCTACTTCTCGCGGTGCACCTTGTGCTGGGCGGCCTGGGCCCGCGGGCGGCAGACGAGCTCGTCGATGTTCACGTGCGAGGGCAGTGAGGCCACCCAGCGCACCATCTCGGCGATGTCCTCCGCGACGAGCGGCTCGGCCACGCCCTCGTAGACCCCGGCGGCCTTCTCCTCGTCACCGTCGAAGCGGTTCAGCGCGAACTCGTCGGTCTTCACCATCCCGGGGGCGATCTCGGTGAACCGGAGCGGCTCGGCGACCAGCTCGAGTCGCAGCGTCGCGGTCGAGCACCTTCACGGCGTGCTTGGCGGCCGTGTAGCCACCGCCGCCCTCGTAGGCGACCCGTCCGGCGGTCGAGCCCATGTTGACCACGAGGCCGCCGCCGCTCCGGCGCAGCGCGGGGAGCAGCGCCTGGGTGACCCGCACCATGCTGAGGGCGTTCAGGTCGAACATCCGGGCCCAGTCCTCGACGTCGGCCGTCCTCGACGGTGGCCGCGTCGACGGCGCCGCCGGCGTTGTTGACCAGGACGTCCACGCTGTCGACCGTCTCGGCGAGCGCCCGGACCGAGTCGTCGTCGGTGACGTCGCAGACGACCGCCGTACCCCCGATCTCCTCGGCCAGCTCCTCGATCCGGTCCTTGCGCCGGGCCGCGCACACGACGTGGAAGCCGTCGCCGGCGAGGGCGCGGGCGGTCGCGGCGCCGATGCCGCTGCTGGCTCCGGTGACGACGGCTGTCCGAGACATGGGCGCTCCTCGTGGGGGTACTGGTTGAAACCGCCATGATAGGCAGCGGAATGGACCGGAGCCTCCGGTGGTTGGGTCCTTCGGAGGTATGGATGGCGCTCTCTTCGTACGACGCCGCGCCCGCAGTCGACTCGCTGCGCCGCGTGGCGATGGTGAGCCTGCACACCTCGCCCCTGGACCAGCCGGGGACGGGTGACGCGGGCGGCATGAACGTCTACGTCCTCGAGCTCGCCCGACGCCTCGCCGCGCGGCAGGTCGAGGTGGACGTGTTCACCCGCGCCACCGGCAGCAGCCTGCGCGCCCGTCGTCGACGTGAGCGACGGCATCCGCGTGCACCACGTGGCCGCCGGGCCCTACGAGGGGCTGACCAAGAACGAGCTGCCCGCCCAGCTGTGCGTCTTCGCGCGCGAGGTGCTGCGGACCGAGGCGTACCACGCGCCGGGCTACTACGACCTCGTGCACAGCCACTACTGGCTCAGTGGCCAGGTCGGCGCGCTCGCCCGTGACCGGTGGGGCGTGCCGCTGGTGCACACCATGCACACCATGGCGAAGGTGAAGAACGCCGCGATGGCCGACGGTGACACCCCCGAGCCGATGGCCCGGCTGATCGGCGAGGAGCAGGTGGTCGCCGCCGCCGACATGCTCGTGGCCAACACCGACGACGAGGCCAAGCAGCTGATCGACCTGTACGACGCCGACCCCGGTCGCGTCGAGGTCGTCCACCCCGGCGTCGACCTCTCGACCTTCCGCGACGTCGGGTCCGCCGCGGCCCGCGCACGCCTCGGCCTGCCTGTCGACGGCCCGCTGATCACCTTCGTCGGCCGGATCCAGCCGCTGAAGGCGCCCGACGTGATGCTGCGGGCCGTGGCGGTGCTGCTCTCGCAGCGCCCCGAGCTGCGCTCGTCGCTGACCGTCGCCGTCGTGGGCGGGCCGTCGGGCTCCGGCCTCGAGCGCCCCGACTCGCTGGTGCGCCTGGCCGAGGAGCTCGGCATCGACTCGATCGTCCGGTTCGTGCCGCCGGTGGCGCAGAGCGAGCTGGTCGACTGGTACGCCGCGTCGACGCTGGTGTGCGTCCCGTCGTACAACGAGAGCTTCGGGCTGGTCGCCATCGAGGCCCAGGCGACCGGCACCCCGGTCGTCGCGGCCGCTGTCGGTGGCCTCACCACCGCCGTGCGCAACGACAAGTCCGGTCTCCTCGTCGACGACCACGACCCGGCGTCGTACGCCCACGCCTTCCAGCGGATCCTGCTCGAGCCCGGCCTGCGCGAGCGGCTCGCGTGGGGCGCCGAGGCGCACGCCCAGCAGTTCGGCTGGGACCGGACCGCCGACGTGATGCTGGGCGTCTACGCCAGCGCTCAGCAGAAGATGCGGGCGGATCTGAGCGGGATCGCTCTCTAGCTCCCTGCCATGATCGGATGCGTGACTGACGCGGACGACGAGACCCTGAGCCCCGAGCGCGAGCAGGCGCTGGCCGCCCTGCGGCAGGTGTTCGAGGACGGCGAGCTGGAGTACAAGGAGATCTCGCCGACCTCGCTGACGGTCGAGCTGCCGGGCGAGAAGAAGCTCCAGACCCCGTGCCGCTTCGACGTGGGCCGGCACGCGCTGGAGGTGCACGCGTTCGTGTGCCGCAAGCCCGACGAGAACTTCGAGGGCGTCTACCGGTGGCTGCTGGAGCGGAACATGCGGATGTACGCCGTCTCCTTCGCCCTCGACGGGATGGGCGACATCTACCTCGACGCCCGGCTCCCGCTGGCCGCCGCGACGACCGACGAGATCGACCGGCTGCTGGGCGCCGTCCTCGAGTACGCCGACGGGTCCTTCAACACCATCCTCGAGCTCGGGTTCGCCTCCTCCATCCGCAAGGAGTGGGAGTGGCGCATCTCGCGCGGCGAGCCGACCCGCAACCTCGAGGCGTTCCGGGGGCCGCTGGGGCTCGATGAGCTGGGGACGCCGGAGGGCGAGTAGGGGTGCAGTTTCCCCGGTACGCCGGTGAAACCGTCACCGGAGCGCAGCCGCCTCCGGGTGCGCCGGGTCGGGCGTCCTGGGGCGGGGCTTGCGGCGGGCGACGGCGACGCCGACCAGGGCGAGCACGCCGCCGGCGTACGCCATCGTGGGCGGGGCCTCGGAGAGGAAGATGACGCCCATCACGATGGTGATCGGGGGGACGAGGTAGGTCGTCACGCCGAGGTTGCCGGCCGTCATGTGCTTGAGCGCGAAGGCGTACGTCGTGAAGGCGATCGCGGTGGGGAAGACGCCGAGGTAGACGAGCCACCAGATCGACGAGGCCGGGGCGTCCTGCGCCTGGTCGACCAGGTCGCCGGCGAACGGCAGGCAGCTGATCGCGCCGATCGTGCAGGCCAGCCAGGTCACGTGGACGGCGGCGAGCTTGCCGACCAGCGGCTTCTGCAGGATCAGGCTGATCGAGTAGGCGACGGCGCTGACCAGGCAGAGGAGTACGCCGACCAGGTCGCTGTTGCCACCTTCGGAGGTCGAGACCGAGATCAGCGCGACGCCGCCGAACGCCAGCGCGAGGCCGACGCCGAGCTGCACGGTGAACCGCTCGTCCAGGAACATCGCCGCCAGCAGCGCGATCAGGACCGGAGAGACCTGGATCAGCATCGCGGCAGTGCCGGCGTCGACCGTGCGCTCGCCCTCGTTGAGGGCCACGTTGTAGAGCCCGAACCAGAGCACGCCGATCAGGACGATCGAGACCCACTGGCGGCCGGTCGGTCGCGGGACACCGCGGGAGAGGCCCATGACGGCGAGGCAGGCGGCCCCGACCAGCAGGCGGCCCAGCGAGAGGGCGCCGGCGGAGAAGTCGTCACCGAGGTGGCGGATCGCGACGAACGCCGAGGCCCAGAAGACCAGGGTGCAGGCGACGGCGGCGAGTGGCAGCCACGAAGGTGAGGCTTTCGGTGTCACGCACTGACTCTAGGGACCCGCACCGACAGGAAGCATGCGGTTTTCGGTCGCCGTACGTCGAGATCCAGCCGACCGGTCAGAGATCGAGCTTGTAGCCCAGCCCGCGCACCGTGGTGAGCAGCTTCGGCTCGGCCGGGTTGTCCTCCAGCTTCGCGCGCAGCCGCTTCACGTGGACGTCGAGCGTCTTGGTGTCGCCGACGTAGTCGGAGCCCCACACGCGGTCGATCAGCTGGCCACGCGTGAGCACCCGCCCGGGGTTGCGCAGGAACATCTCGAGGAGCTCGAACTCCTTGAGCGGGAGGCGCACCTCCTCGGCGCCGACCGTCACGATGTGGCGCTCGACGTCCATCCGGACGTTGCCGACCTCGAGGGTCATCGGGGCGAGGTCGGGCTCGACGCCTCGGCGGAGCACGGCGCGGATGCGGGCGACCAGCTCGCGGGGCGAGTAGGGCTTGGTGACGTAGTCGTCCGCACCGAGCTCGAGGCCGACCACCTTGTCGACCTCGTCGTCCTTGGCGCTGACCATGATCACGGGGACGTTGGAGGTCTGCCGGATCTGGCGGCACACCTCGGTGCCGGGGATGCCCGGCAGCATCAGGTCGAGCAGCACGATGTCGGCCCCGGCGCGGTCGAACTCCGCCAGCGCGTCGTGCCCGGTGGCGGCGATGGCCACCTCGAAGCCCTCCTTGCGGAGCATGTAGGCGAGGGCATCGCTGTAGCTCTCCTCGTCCTCGACGACCAGTACGCGACTCACGCGTTCTCCTCGGTGCGTAGGGCCTCTGCGTTCACAGGCATCGGGCCGGGTTTGCGGGGCAACGTCAGGGTGAAGGTCGACCCCTGGCCCTCGACCGACCAGACCTTGACCTCGCCGCCATGGGTGGCGGCGACGTGCTTGACGATCGAGAGGCCGAGGCCGGTGCCGCCGGTGGAGCGGTGCCGTGCGGGGTCGACGCGGTAGAAGCGCTCGAAGATGCGGTCGAGCTCGTGGGCCGGGATGCCGATGCCCTGGTCGGTGATCGTGAGGTCGACGGTGGTGTCCGTGCCGGTGGCGCCGACGACGACGGTGGATCCCTCGGGGGAGTACGCCACCGCGTTGGCCACCAGGTTGCCGATCGCGACGGCGACCTGCTCGCGGTTGCCGAGGAGCACCAGGCCCTCGGTGCCGTTCTGCACGAGCTCGATCTGGCGCGCGGAGGCGTCGGTCAGGCTCTCGTCGATCGCGCGGGCGATGATCTTGTCGGCCTCCACGGCCACCGGCTCGTCGAGCGGGTCGTCGCCCTGGAGGCGGGAGAGCTCGATGATCTGTTGCACCAGCCGGGCGAGCCGCTCGCTCTCGTGGTGCATCCGGCCGGCGAAGCGCTGCACCGCCTCGGGGTCGTCGGAGGCGTCGATCACGGCGTCGGAGAGCAGCTTGATCGCTCCGACCGGGGTCTTGAGCTCGTGGCTGACGTTGGCCACGAAGTCGCGGCGGATCGACTCCACGCGGCGTTCACGGGTGCGGTCCTCGACCAGGGCCAGCACGAGCTGGCTGCTCAGCGGAGCGACCCGCGCGGTGACGTGACGAGGGGGGAGCCCGGGGCGCTGCATCGTCAGCTCGGTCTCGCGGATCTGCCCGTCGCGGCGTACCTGTCGCACGAGGTCGGCCAGCTCGCGCACCGTGATCTCATGGCCTCGCACGAGGCCCATCGCGATGGCGGGAGCGGAGGCCTTGAGCACGGCGTCGCTGCCGTCCACGACCAGCGCCGAGCTGCGCAGCACCGACAGGACGGCCGCCACTCCCGGCGGGAGTGCCGGCTCGGGCGTCTCCGTGGGGTGCAGCTGGCGTTCGCTGACCCGGAATGCGAGCACGGCTCCGCCGCCCAGTACTGCTCCGAGCAGGGCGAAGAGGAGGGCCTGAATGGTCGGGCTCACATCATCGATCGTACGCAGGCTTTCACCCAAGTTTGGCCTGTAGGACTGGTCCTTACGGGACTGTTCACCTTTGATTCATGCAACAGCGCCAACACTTCACCAAGCCGCCGTAGGTTGAGGGACATGCGCGATGCCTACGCCGATCAGCTGGATGCCATCCGGGACGACCTCGTTCAGATGGCCCGACTCGTCCGAGAAGCCGTTTCCGAGGGTACTGCTGCCCTGCTCGAGGGCGATGCCCAGAAGGCCGAACGGGTCATCAGCAACGACATCAACGTCGACAACCTCCGCGAGAAGCTCGAGGAGCACAGCTTCGAGCTGCTCTCGCTCCAGAACCCCGTCGCCGGCGACCTGCGGATGCTGGTCGCGTCGCTGCGGATGGTCAGCGAGTTCGAGCGGATGGGCGACCTCGCCGTCCACGTCGCGAAGATCGCCCGCCTCCGCATCCCCGACGTCGCCGTCCCCGACCCGGTCGTCCCCACGATCGCGCGGATGGCCGCCGTCGCCGAGGTGATGATCGGCAAGGTCGAGCACGTGATCGCCAACTCCGACGTGGCCGCCGCCCAGGAGCTCGAGGAGGTCGACCAGGAGATGGACCGCCTGCGCCGCTCCTCGTTCCGCGAGCTGCTCGGCTCGGACTGGAAGTACGGCGTCGAGCCGGCCGTCGACATCGCCCTCCTGGGTCGCTACTACGAGCGGATCGCCGACCACGCCGTGTCGATCGCACGACGCGTCGTCTTCCTGGTCACCGGCGAGCACCCGCAGTACGCCTGAGTCGTACGCCGACGGTGACCACCGCTGGTTGAGCCTGTCGAAACCACTCCTCCGGCGACCGGGTCAGGGGAGGAACAGGCCCGAGTCGCCGAACTCGTGCCAGTGGTAGCCCGACGCCAGGGCTGCGTCGTACGCCGCCTGGGCCAGTGCTGTGCCGGCGATCGCCTCGACCAGCAGCAGGTGGGAGGCCTGGGCGTCGTGCCACCCGGTGATCAGGCCGTTCACCACGACGGGCGGATGGGCGGGGGTGACCACGCGCTCGGTCCAGCCCCAGGACTCGCGGACCGTACCGTCGATGACGGCCGACTCGAGGGCGCGGGTGACGGTGGTGCCGGTCGCCACGACGCGGCCCCCGTGGGTGCGGGCGAGATCGACGAGGCGGGCCGTCGTGGCCGGCACGTGGTACCACTCCGGCTGCGGGCCCTCGCCGGCCTCCTGGGAGGAGACGCCGGTGTGCAGCGTGATCGGCGCGACGCTGACGCCGCGGGCGACCAGCGAGGTCACCAGGTCCGAGGTGAACGGGCGGGCCGCGGACGCCATCTCGGCGCTGCCGGGTGTCGTGCTGAAGACGGACTGGTACGCCGCGAGCGGGTAGCGCCGGTCGAGGTAGCCGTACGCGATCGGTCGCCCGTGGCGGTCGAGCAGGCGGCGCAGGTCGCCCTCGACCTCGGCACGCCACAGGCGGTTGCCCGAGCCGGTGGGGGAGGAGTCGGGGTGCGGGTACGGCTCGAGCAGGGTCACCGGGATCTCGCCGACGCCGATCGTCTCGCCGGCGAGGGCGTCGAGGATCGGGTCGGCGGCGTCGGGCGCCGTACGCAGCTCGACCACCCACGTGCGTTCATCCAGCCGGGTGGCCGCGTGCAGGACGATCGGCGACCGACCCCGCACCGCGTCGATCTCGCCGTTGACCGTGGCGGAGTTGTTGACCACCACGAGGTCGCCGGGCTCGAGGAGGTCGGGCAGGTCGTGGAAGTGGTGGTGCTCGACGGCATCAGGACGGGCGACCAGCAGGCGTACGTCGTCGCGCGACGTACCCCGGACCTCCGGAGGCGCCACCGCCGTGGACTCCGGGGTCGTGTCGAACCGGACGCCCGAGCGCTCGGAGAGGATCGTCATGCCGAGACCACCTCGCTGACGGCGAACGTCTCGGCCAGGTAGCGACCGGACTCCGGCCGCCGCGCGAGGAGCTCGACGAGCCGCGGTGCCACGACCTCGGGGAGCGGCCGGTCGGAGATGTCCTCGCCCGGGAAGGCGGCCTGGTGCATCGGGGTGCGCATGTCGCCCGGGTCCACGGCGTACGTCGACAGCCCGGTCTCCGCACCGAAGGTGAGCACGAGGTGGTCGAGGGCGGCCTTGGAGGCGCCGTACCCACCCCACGTCTCGTAGTGCTGGACCGCGGCGTCCGAGGAGATGCCGATCACCACACCGTCGCGAGCCAGCAGCTGTGGGGTCAGCGCGACCATCAGCGACCCCGGCGCACCGGCGTTGGCGCGGAACACCTCGCCGAACTCGAGGGGTTCGTACTGCGAGAGCGGCCGCATCGGGACGGGTCCGAGGGTGCTCGAGTTGAGCACCAGCAGGTCGAGCCCGCCCAGCCCGTCGACCACCTCGATGAGAGCCGCGCGGTGATCGGCTTCGGCGACGTCGCCGGGGATGCCGTGGACGGTGGTGCCCTCGAGCGCGGCGCGGAGTCGGGTCTCGTCGCGGGCGTCGGTGACCACGATCCATCCGGCGTCGTCGAGGAGTCGGGCGAGGGCCAGACCGAGTCCGGAAGAGCCCCCGGTGATGAGTGCTGTGGAAGGTGAAGTTGTCGTCATGCATCCCAGTGTTAAAGTTAAAGTCAACTTGAGATCAAGGGATGTCCATGGATTCGCGTGAGCTGCTGTCGGTGGGGGACGTCGCCAAGCGGAGTGGGTACGCCGCGTCGGCACTCCGCTTCTACGAGGCCGAGGGACTCATCTCGGCCACCCGCACGTCCGGGCGGACGGCGCCAGTTCGAGCGCAACGTGCTGCGCCGGCTGGCCTTCATCCGGGCCGCCTCCAACATCGGTCTCACCCTCGACGAGGTCCGCGAGGAGCTCGACCGGCTGCCTGATGGACGAGTGCCGAACCGCGCCGACTGGCAGCGGATCACCCGCCACTGGCGCGGGCGACTCGACGACCAGATCACGGCTCTCGAGCGCCTGCGCGACGGGCTGGACTCGTGCATCGGCTGCGGCTGCCTGTCGCTCCAGCGCTGCCAGATGACCAACCCCGGCGACTGGATGGCGTCGACCGACGACGCGCCTGGCGCCGCGAACCTGCCGTCGCTGCTACGCCGCCCGCACCAGTTCCGCGGCTAGCGACCCTGGTTGGCGACGGCCTCGGCAGCGGCAGCGGCGGCCTCGGGGTCGAGGTAGCGGCCACCTCGCTCGACCGGCCGCATCTCGGCGTCGAGCTCGTAGACCAGCGGCTGGCCGGTCGGGATGTTCAGGCCGGCGATGTCCTCGTCGCTGATGTCGTCGAGGTGCTTGACGATCGCCCGCAGGCTGTTGCCGTGGGCGGCGATCAGCACGGTGTCGCCGCCGGCGAGGTCGGGCACGATCGAGCCCTCCCAGTAGGGCAGCAGCCGCTCGATGACGTCCTTGAGGCACTCGGTGCGGGGGAGCTCGTCGCCGAGGTCGGCGTACCGCGCGTCCCCCGACTGCGACCACTCGTCGTCGTCCTCGATCGGCGGCGGGGGAACGTCGAAGGACCGACGCCAGGTCATGAACTGCTCCTCGCCGTACTCCTCCAGGGTCTGCTTCTTGTCCTTGCCCTGCAGCGCGCCGTAGTGACGCTCGTTGAGCCGCCAGGAGCGGCGTACGGGGATCCAGTGCCGGTCCGCCGCGTCCAGGGACAGGTGCGCGGTGGTGATGGCGCGGCGCAGCAGGGAGGTGTGCACGACGTCGGGCAGCAGCCCTGCCTCCACCAGCTGTTCGCCGCCGGAGACGGCCTCGGCCCGCCCCTTCTCGGTCAGTGCCACGTCGACCCAACCGGTGAACAGGTTCTTGGCGTTCCAGTCGCTCTCGCCGTGGCGGAGCAGGATCAGGGTGTGGGTGGCGTCGGTCATGGAGTGGCGGAGGGCGAGGGGGTCGCGGGGGCCGACGTCGGAGAACTCGTCCTCCCGCGGGACGATCGGCACGTTGACCTCGGTGCGCTGACCGGTGTCGAACTCGAAGACGAGGCGTGCGAAGCCGCCCGGGACGACGCTCTCACCGTTGACGGCCACGGCGCCCATGTTGGCCAGGTTGACCAGGCTGTCCGGCTTGATCTCGACCGGGGTGACGACGCTCGGCTCGATGCCCTCCTGCTCGGAGGTCACGTTCTCGAGCGTGGCCGGCTCCTCGGTGTTCTTGTTGGCCAGCGAGGCCACCAGCGTGCCGCTGCCGTCGGTGCCGCTGACGACCACGGCGCCGAGGATGTCGACGGACCCGTCCCGGTTGTTGGAGCCGACGCCGGGTTGGTAGACCTGATCGGTCTGGTAGCCGAAGCCACAGGCGCCGAGGATCGGGAGCAGGAGCACCAGGGTGACGGCGCCAAGGCGACGACGGGTGGACGTCAACATGACGAGGCCTTCCTCTGATGGTCGGCCAGCCTCGCGGAGGTCGGCCAGCGTGCCCGAGCCTATCGCCCACCAGCCGCTCAGCGAGCGATGGCTCCGGCCTGTGCCGTGGTCCACACGATCGCGGCGACCACGACGACGGTGGCGACGATCGAGATCACCAGCAGGCGCGGCGCCCCGGTGCGCAGCGCGACCCGCAGCGGCAGGTTCTTCAGGCCGGCCTGGTTGTCGACCACCAGGTCGGGCAACGAGGTCAGGAAGTGCACGCAGACGCCCAGGGCGGCGCACAGCACCACGAACGTGGTCAGCGGCGCGGACCCGTCGGTCTCGCGGCCCCAGCCGCCGTAGGTGACGAAGAAGGTCAGCAGCGCGAACGTCGCGGCCCATCCCACCCAGGACAGCGGGGTGATGTGCAGCCAGCGGCTGTGGACGTAGCCGACCACCAGCGTGGCGAGGGCGTAGACGCCGGCCTCGGTGCCGTTCTGGAGCGACAGCGGGATCACGAGCAGCAGGAGTACGGCGATCGCGAAGCTGGCGTTGCCGGGCGGGATGATCCCCTCCGCGATCGGCTTGTCCTTCGCGCCGCCCATGCGGTCACGGTCGACGTCGAGCAGGTCGTTGACCAGGCCCATCACCAGCTGCGCGACCAGCACAGTGGCGGCGCTGACCAGGATCTCGCGCACCGGCCGACCGGTCAGGGCCACCAGGGCGCCGACGACCGCAGCGAACGCCAGAGCCTGGCGCGGGTGGACCGCCCGCCCGAAGGATCGCCACTGTCCCGGTGCCCTCCGGGCCGCCTCCGCTGTCATGGGTCGAAGTATTGAGCATGGCGGCGGACGCCGGAACGTTTCGGGCACACGCCGTGCGTCGGCGGCACCCCGCGCGGCACACGAAAACGCGGTTTGTCAAGCCCTGATACCGCCTCTGACCTGCACAAACGCAGTAAAGGAGACCCCCTCCACCGTGTTAGACTGGTCACCTCGAAAGGGGATAACACGAATATGACATTCACTGTCGGCGAAACGGTCGTCTATCCGAATCACGGGGCCGCAGTCATCGAAGACATCGAGATGCGCACCATCAAGGGGGAAGAAAAGCAGTACCTCGTTCTCCGCATCGTTGCCCAGCAGGACCTGGTCGTTCGGGTCCCCGCGTGCAACCTCGATCTCGTCGGTGTCCGCGACGTCGTGGACAAGGAGGGCCTCGACCGCGTGTTCGACGTCCTGCGTGCCGTCGTACCGGATGAGCCGACCAACTGGTCGCGCCGCTACAAGGCCAACCTGGAGAAGCTCCACTCCGGTGACGTGATGAAGGTGGCCGAGGTCGTGCGTGACCTCTGGCGCCGCGAGCGTGACCGCGGGCTCTCCGCCGGCGAGAAGCGGATGCTGGCGAAGGCTCGCCAGATCCTCGTCTCCGAGCTGGCTCTGGCCGAACACACCAACGAAGACAAGGCAGAGACGATCCTCGACGAGGTACTCGCGTCCTGACCGGTCCCAACACCTGACTGTTCGCAGTCTCCGTCGAGCCCCCGTGATTCGCTCCGGGGGCTCGATGCATGTCCGGGCTCGGTTCCTCCTTCTCGAGGAGGGCCTGGTCTCGTAACGGGGGCGGGCCGATGCTCCGCCGAATTGAAGACAAGGCAGAGACGATCCTCGACGAGGTACTCGCGTCCTGACCGGTCCCAACACCTGACTGTTCGCAGTCTCCGTCGAGCCCCCGTGATTCGCTCCGGGGGCTCGATGCATGTCCGGGCTCGGTTCCTCCTTCTCGAGGAGGGCCTGGTCTCGTAACGGGGGCGGGCCGAGGCTCCGCCGAATTGAAGACAAGGCAGAGACGATCCTCGACGAGGTACTCGCGTCCTGACCGGTCCCAACACCTGACTGTTCGCAGTCTCCGTCGAGCCCCCGTGATTCGCTCCGGGGGCTCGATGCATGTCCGGACGGCTGCGTCCCTAGGGTGAGTCCCATGGACTCGCTGCGCCCACCTCTGGGCATCGTGCCCACCGACGGCCGTGGCTCGCTGCCCTTCGCGCTGGTCCACGGTGAGTCCCTGGTGGCCGCGGCCTCGTGGGCCGTCACGACGGCGGGGGCGGAGCTCTACGACTACTCGGTGCCCTTCGAGGCGGTGCAGGCGGCGGAGTGTGCCCTGGTCGTGCACGACCCGCTGTGCCCGCTGACGCCGGCGGCCTTCCTCGAGGAGGCGATCGAGGAGTGTGAGCAGACCGGCGCGGTCGTGGTCGGCGTGCGGCCGGTGACCGACACCGTCAAGGAGTACGACGAGCCGCTCCTCGGCGCCACCCTCGACCGTGCCGGCCTGGTCTGCGTGACCTCGCCACGTGGTGCTGCCGGCCGCGGTCGTGGGCGCCCTCGAAGCGCTGGACACCGACGACCTCGCCGGTCTCGTGGCCGAGCTCTCGCGGCGCTTCCCGGTGCGCCACCTCCAGGCCCCCCCGCTGGGGCGCCGGATCGTCGACGAGGCCGACCTCGAGGTGCTGGTGGCGCTCAGCCGGGCGACGGGCTGAGCGGCTCGACGAGCTCCTCGGCCAGGGCGACGTCCTCGGGGAAGGTCACCTTGAGGTTCGCGGTGGTGCTCGGGACGCCGGCGATCGAGACGTCCGCGTAGCGCTCGAGGCAGGCGGCCGTGTCGGTGCCGACGAAGCCGTCGGCATCGGCCTGGCGGTACGCCGCGAGCAGGTCGCCGGCGCGGAAGGCCTGCGGGGTCTGGACGGCCACCAGTCCACCGGGTGCGAGCGAGCCATCGGCGTGGGAGAGCTGCGGGGTCGCCACGACCGGGATCGCGCCCTCCGTGCTCGACGGCCGCGTCGATCACCGCGCTCCACAGCAGTGGGCCGGCGAGGGGCCGGGCCGCGTCGTGGATGGCGACGACGTCGATCTCGTCGTTCTCGATGTCGTCGGCGAGGACACGCAGCGCCTGCCACTCCGAGTCGTGCCGTTGCTCGCCGCCGTCGACGACCCACAGGTCGTGGGAGCCGAGGTGGGGGGCGACGGCCTCGGAGACCGCGTCCCGGTCCTCGCGGCGTACGACGAGGACGATGCGGTGCACCCCGGCGACGTCGAGGACGGTGCGCACCGAGCGGGCCAGGATCGGGACGCCGGCGACGGGGAGGAGGACCTTGTTGGTCTCCGCGCCCACGCGCGTGCCGGACCCGGCGGCGAGGATGACAGCGGCGGTACGGGTCACAGGTGCGGCCTGATCAGGCGGATGAGCACGCCGGAGACGAGCTGGTCACGCTCGAGCGGGAGCATGTGGCCGGCGTCGGGGGCGACCGTGAGCACGGCACCCTCGACGTGGTCGGCGATCCGGCGCGCGTGGGAAGGGGGCGTGAGCACGTCGCGGGTGCCGACGAGGACGTGGGTCGGGATGCCGTCGAGGACCTTGAGCGCGTCGGTGCGCTCGTGGGTCATGCAGTCCTCGTAGAAGCCGACGACCGTGTCGCCCGGGGAGTTGATCAGCCCGTCGACGGCCAGTGCGGCGTCGGCGAGACGCAGCGGCCGGCCGAAGACGAACCGCCGCATCACCAGACGTTCCACGATCGGCGCCCGTCGCCGCGCGCGGCGCGACAGCGTGCGGGAGCGCAGCGCGAGCATCCGTGGGATCTGGGCGCGGAGCAGCTGGCCGGTCTCGGGGAGCCCCAGCGTCACGGTGTCCAGCGCACCCGACGAGGTCGCGACGAACGCCGCTCCGACGACCCGGTCGAAGACGTCCGGCCGTGCGTCGGCCAGCGCCATCAGGGTCATGCCACCGATCGAGTGCCCGGCGAGGACGAGCGGGCCGTCCGGCGCGAGCGTGTCGACGAGGTCGGCCATGTCGCGGGCCAGCAGGTCGATGGTCGCCTGGCTGCGAGGGACCGGGGTCGAGTCGCCGTGGCCGCGGTGGTCCCAGGTCACGATGCGGATGCCGTGGCCGAACTCCCGCTGCAGGTCGCGCACCTGGTAGTGCCAGTCGTGCTGGTTCAGCGTCCAGCAGTGGGCGAGGAACACGGTCAGGGGAGCGTCGGCGGGTCCGTACGTCGTGACGCTGAGCTGGTGTCCGTCGTGGGTCTGCATCTGGGTGTCCGAGGGCCTCTCCGGGTCGGCGACGGGGTGAGTCTGCCCGATGGACGGGCACTCGTGCAGGGCCGGTCTCAGTTGAGCGTGGCGTCCTCGGGGAGCGTGGCCAGCATCGAGAGCGGCGGCGGCTGGCGACGCAGGATCTCGCGCCAGAGCAGGTCCGGATCTTCGCTGAACAGGTCGCTGTGGACGGCGGGTACGACGTGCCAGCTGCCCTCCGCGAGCTCGGCCTCGAGCTGGCCGGCTCCCCAGCCGGCGTACCCGGCGTAGATCCGCAGGCCGGTGAGTCGGCCGAGGAAGTCCTCGGGCGGACTGTCGAGGTCGACCATGCCCAGCGAGAGGCCCGGGGACCCGGTGCCCCGCCAGCCGAGGGGAGCGTCTTCCTCGGAGACCACCGAGCCGATCGCGAGCGCGGCGTTGAGCTCGACCGGGCCGCCGCGGAAGAAGACCCCGGGCGGCTGCACCAGGTCCTGCCACGGGGCCAGCACCTCGCCGACGGGCGTCTCGGACGGCTGGTTGAGGATCACGCCCAGGGAGCCCTCCTCGTTGGAGTCCAGGACGAGCAGCACGCAGCGCGCGAAGTTGGGGTCGACCAGCGTCGCGGAGGCGATCAGCAGGGAGCCGGGGGCGGGCTGCATGCGGTCCATCGTGGCATCCGGAGGCGCCTCCGACTCACCCCCCGTGCCGGGTGATCAGGGCGGTCGCGACGGCCGCCAGGCCCTCGCCCCGCCCGGTGAGGCCGAGACCGTCGGTGGTGGTGGCGCTGATCGAGACGTCGATGCCGTGCCGGTCGGCGACCCCGCGCTCGGCCTCCTCCCGGCGCGGACCGAACCGGGGCCGGTTGCCGATCAGCTGGCACCGCGACGTTGCCCACCTCCCAGCCGGCAGCTACGGACCCGGCGCAGGGTCTCGGCGAGCAGGTCGTCGCTGGCCGCGCCCGCCCACTGCGGATCCGACGTACCGAAGTTGCTGCCGAGGTCGCCGAGCCCGGCCGCGGAGAGCAGCGCGTCGCAGACGGCGTGCAGCACGACGTCGCCGTCCGTGTGGCCCTCGGGACCGACCTCCTCCTCGGGCCAATCCAGTCCGGCCACCCGCATCGAACGACCGGGTGCGAGGCGGTGGACGTCCGTGCCGATGCCGATGCGCAGGTTCACGGGCACGATCATGCCCGGAGTCTGCCTCCGGGTGCGGCGGAAGTTGACCGGATGAGCCACGATGGAGAGGTGAGCCCGGCGATGGACGGGGCCGATCAGAAGTCCGGTAGCCCGACCGGACAGTTGCCGCGAGAGCCACTCGAGGCGCCTCAGGCGCACCCTGAAGACGTCTCGCGCGGGTGGCTCGCGTTCGCCGGCGTGGTGGCCGGGATCGCCGGCCTCGCGCTCAGCCAGGCCGCGGCGATGGCCCTGCGGGCCGAGTCGAGCCCGGTCGAGGCGGTCGGTGCCGCCGTGCGCGACTTCACGCCCGGCCCGATCGCGATCTTCCTCGTGCACCTGGTGAAGTCCGCCGACAAGCCGCTGCTGCTGGGCGGCACCGCGGTCGTCGTACTCGCCATCTGCGGGTACGCCGCCTCCTGGATGCGCCGCTTCCCGCTCCTGCCCGACGTCGTCTTCTTCGTGCTGACGGTGATCGGCTTCCTCGCCGTGCTCCGTCTCCCGCACCCGGGCGTCGCGGCGCCGCTGTCGCTGATCGTCGGGCTGATCACCTGGATCATCACGCTCCGCCTGCTGTCCGCACCGCTGCTCGACCCGCCGCCTGACTACGGCGAGACCGACCTCGGCGTCGTGCCTTCCTGGTCCGCGGCGCGATGGTCGTCGGCGGGGTCGCCGTGCTCACCCTCGCCGCGCGCGTCGCCGGCAGCGGCCGCCGCAAGGTCGAGCAGGCCCGCCGCCTGCTGCGCCTCCCGGTCAAGCGCGGCGAGGTCCCGTCGGGCGCCAACATCGGCGTGTCGGGCATCCAGCCGTGGCGTACGCCGAACCCCGACTTCTACGTCATCCACACCGCCCTGGCGCCCCCGTCGGTCTCGCCGGAGGACTACTCGCTGCGCATCCACGGGATGGTCGACCGGGAGCTGACCTTCAGCTACCAGGACCTCGTCGACCGGCAGCTCACCGAGGCCTGGATCACGCTGTGCTGCGTGTCCAACCAGGTCGGCGGAGACCTGATCGGCAACGCGTTCTGGTCCGGCGTGCTGGTGCGCGAGCTGCTCGCCGAGGCAGGGGTCAAGGCCGGGGCGAACGCCGTGCGGCAGACCTCGCGCGACGGCTGGGACTGCGGTACGCCGCTGGCCGCCCTCACCGACCCCGGGCGCAACGCGATGCTGGCGATCGCGATGAACGGCCAGCCGCTCCCCGTGCGAGCACGGGTTCCCGGTGCGGATGGTGGTGCCCGGGCTCTACGGCTACGTGTCGGCGACCAAGTGGCTGGTCGACCTCGAGGTGACCACGTTCGACAAGTTCTCGGCGTACTGGACCGAGCGCGGCTGGTCGGAGAAGGGTCCGGTCAAGACCCAGTCGCGGATCGACGTCCCCGGGAACGGCTCCACGGTGAAGGCCGGGTCGCTGCGGATCGGCGGCAGCGCCTGGGCCCAGCACACGGGCATCGAGAAGGTCGAGTACCAGCTCGACGGCGCTGACTGGCAGGAGGCCGAGCTGGGCCGCGTGCCCGACGCCGACACCTGGGTGCAGTGGTCCGGCACCGTCGACGTCGACGTCCGGGGAGCACCGTGTCGTGGTCCGGGCGACCGACTCGTCCGGCTACACCCAGACGTCGGTCGAGACGGACGTGGTGCCCGACGGTGCCACCGGATGGGATTCCATTCCGTTCAGCGCCCAGTAGTCTGCTCCCGAGGGAGGACAGGGCATGTCCGAACAGGTCGCCTCCCGCCGAGGTGTGCTGTTCGGTGCGTTGCTCCTCGGCGCTGGGGTCGCAGTGAGTCTCGGTGTGTACGGGCGCGTGCACACCCCGGACTTCGAGGCGCTGCCGTCCGGTCGGCTTCTCGGGCCCGGGCGCCTTCAAGTGCTGGGGCACCACGCTGGTGCTCGTCGCTCGCCGTGGTGCAGCTGGTCACGGCGCTGTGGATGTACGGCAAGCTGGGCAGCCGTCGTGTGCCCGGCTGGGTCGGCCCCTTCCACCGCACGACCGGGACGCTGGCCTTCCTGGTGTCGCTGCCGGTCGCCGCCTTCTGCCTCTACGGTCTCGGCTTCTCACCGGATCCGTTCCGCCCACGCACCTTCATCCACTCGGTCGCCGGCTGCGCGTTCTACGGCGCGTTCGCGGCCAAGATCATGTTCGTGCACACGCGCCGGCTGCCGGGCTGGGCGCTGCCGCTGGCCGGCGGGCTGCTGTTCACCATGATCGTGGTGCTGTGGTGGACCGGCGCCCGCTGGTGGTTCGACGTCGAGGGCATCAAGACCTGAAGCCCCCTTGACCCCTAGGTTGACCCCATGGACGACTTCTCGCGGTGGGACGGCGCGGCGCTGGTGACGGGCGGGAGCGGCGGCATCGGTCGGGCCGTCGTACGACTCCTGGCGCAGCGGGGCAGCGACGTCGCCTTCACCTGGCGCGGCAACGAGAAGGCGGCGAACCGGCTGACCGACGAGGTGGCGTCGTACGGCGTGCACGTGAGCCACCACCAGCTCGAGACCGGTGATGCCGCCGCGTGCGGTCGCGTGGTGGCCGAGGTCGCGGAACGGCACGGCGGGCTGCACACGCTGGTGCATGCGGCGGGGCCGCACGTCCCGATGACCCACCTGAGCATGGTCGAGCCGGGGGCGATGGGTGAGCAGCTCTCCGACGACGCGGGTGGGTTCTTCAACGTCGTGCAGCCGGCGCTCGAGCACCTGCGGGCCCTCGAGGGCAGCATCGTCGCCGTCACCACCGCCGCCACCGCGCGCTTCCCGGTGCGCGACGGCCTGTCCTCGGCGCCCAAGGCGGCGGTCGAGGCGCTGGTGCGCGCGCTCGCGGTCGAGGAGGGGCGGTACGGCGTGCGCGCCAACTGCGTCGGGCCCGGGATGCTCACCGACGGGATGGCCCAGCGGCTGATCGAGAGCGGCGAGCTCGACGACCGGGCGCTCGAGGTGGCCCGCACCAACATCCCGCTGCGCCGGTTCGGGATCGCCCACGACATCGCCGAGGCGGTGTGCTTCCTGGCCTCCTCACGGGCGGGGTTCGTCAGCGGGCAGAAGCTGGACGTCGACGGCGGCTACGGTGCCTGATCCTGCGCCTGTTCACGAGGCGGAGGTGCCGGCGTTGCGGGGTTCGTGCAGGCGCTCTCGCCGGAGCCAGCCGAACCGATGGCCGTCCGCGTGATGTTGCGCCGACGAGGTCACGATCCCGACCCGCTGGCCGAGTTCGTCTCGATGACGGGGCTGCCGCGCGAGCTGCTGCCCCTGCTCTCGGCCGATGGCTCGTCGCATGCGGCCTTGCGCCGGGTCGAGAAGCGGAGCACCTGGCGCCGCGGGAGAAGCCGCGGTGCGGCCGTTCCGTCCCGAGGCGTCGACGACCTCACGACCGGCTGCCATCGCGTACGCCGTGACGGCGACCCTCGTGACCCTGTTCTGCGTGGGACTGACTGTCTCCAGCGTGGTCGACCCCACCGGCTGGGAGAGGCCAGCGCGCTACTGGTTCTGGCTGCTGAGCCTTCTGCTCGTGCCGATCTCGGTGCTCCGGTGGCGTCGAGTGCGGCGACTCACCAGCTGACGTTGCCGGCCCGGGCCGGCAGCGGGTGACCCGCGTCGCGGACGACGTAGACGGTGCCGTGCGACTTCGTCTGCCAGGCCCGCTCGAACTGACCGCGGTCGTAGACGCGGCGGACCGAGGAGTTGTTCGGCGCGGCCGGGTCGTTGACCACGACCTTGCCGGCGCGGGTGAAGCCGGAGATGACGACGAGGTGGCCGGCGGTCGAGCTGATCGGCGCTCCGCTCAGCCCGCCCGGGCCGAAGGAGATCGAGGCGGCCAGCGGGATGCCGGCGTGGATGAACCGCTCGGCCTCGCGCAGGCTCGACAGGCGGGTCACGAACGAGTTCGTCGTCAGCGAGGCGGCGTACGCCGTGTTGAAGGGCCAGTTGCCGGTGCCGTCGTACCCGTAGTCGAAGGTGGACCGCGCCACGTGGTCGACCCAGGGATCGGCGTACGACTTGTTGACCCAGGCGTAGCTGGCCTTGCTCGGCAGCGCCCTGTAGTAGCCCAGGATCATCGACAGCGACGTGGGGGAGCACCAGGCCTCACCGCCGCCGCCGTACCGGGGGTACTGGCCGCGGTGGATCATCTGGGAGTAGCTCGGGACGGCGAGGGTCTTGCCGCCGTACAGCGGCTTGCTCGTGGCCTGCGCGGTGGTCGCCGGTCGGCTGGCCACCGCGTGCACGGAGCGGACGGTCGGGGTGACGGTGCTGCCGGAGATGCGCAGCGGCAGCACGCGGAGCTGGTAGCCCCGGAGCGCGACGCCGGAGACGGCCTGCACGGTGTCGGTGTTGACCCAGGCGATGGCGTCGCGCTGCGCGCCGGCACTGCTGCGGGCGAAGCGGTCGTCGCGCGAGGACCAGGTGCCGAGCACCTTGAACTTGCTGATCTTCCCGGTCGTGCTCCGCACGCGCGCCTGGACCTGCACGGCGGAGTTCACGGGGGTCGCGGCGTTCCAGCTCGGGATCAGCTGGGTGAAGGAGGTCGTGGGAGTCACCCAGCCGGACGTCCAGCGGGACCAGCCCCAGCTGCGTCCGACGGCCTTGAGGGTGCCCTTCGGCTTCGCGATCGTCAGCGAGCCGGCCGAGACGCGGATGCCCTCGTTGGTGCCGGCGTTGAAGGCGGCCGTGGTGGTGAACTGCCGGAAGGCGTGCTGGCCGGCGGTGGAGGAGGCCGCCAGCCGAGCACGCTCCGGGGTGACGGGGCCGGAGAGGAGGGCCCCGGCGACGGCCAGGGCGAGGAACCCGGTGGCCATCGTGCGGACGCGGAGAGGTGTCGAGATGTGGGGAAGCACGTAACAACAGTAGTCGATTTCCGTCACACAAGTAGCGTTTTGTCACATTTGCTCGCCTCGCTCCCCGTGGTCATGCGCAGCCTCGGGCGCCCCTAGGATTGCCGGGTGGCACTCAGGCTCTACGACACCGCTGCGCGCGCGGTCCGCGACTTCGTCCCCCTCGAGGAGGGCAAGGCGGGCATCTACGTGTGCGGCCTGACGGTGCAGTCCGAGCCGCACGTGGGTCACGTCCGGTCGGCGGTGAACTTCGACGTGCTGCGCCGGTGGCTGCTCGCGTCCGGGTACGACGTCACGTTCATCCGCAACATCACCGACATCGACGACAAGATCCTGATCAAGGCGGCCGAGCAGGACCGTCCCTGGTACAACCTCGCCTACGCGATGAAGCGCGAGCTCGACAAGGCCTACGACGACCTGCACGTGCTGCCGCCGACCTACGAGCCGGCGGCCACGGGGCACGTGCCGGAGATGCTCGAGCTGATCGGCTCCCTGATCGAGCGCGGCCACGCCTACGCGGCGGAGGACGGCTCGGGCGACGTCTACTTCGACGTACGGTCCTGGCCGTCGTACGGCGAGCTGACCCGGCAGAAGGTCGACGACATGGAGGCCGCCGAGGACGCCGACCCCCGCGGCAAGCGGGACCCGCGCGACTTCGCGCTGTGGAAGGGCCACAAGGAGTCCGAGCCGACGACGGCGTCGTGGCCCTCGCCGTGGGGACGCGGTCGTCCGGGCTGGCACATCGAGTGCTCGGCGATGGCGGAGAAGTACCTCGGCAGCGCCTTCGACATCCACGGCGGCGGGGTCGACCTGCGCTTCCCGCACCACGAGAACGAGCAGGCCCAGTCGCGCGCGGCCGGACACCCGTTCGCGTCGTACTGGCTGCACAACGCGTGGATCACCACCTCCGGCGAGAAGATGAGCAAGTCGCTCGGCAACTCGCTGCTGGTGCCCAACGTGCTCGAGCGCGTGCGGGGGATCGAGCTGCGCTACTACATGGTGGCCGCGCACTACCGGTCGATGGTGGAGTTCAGCTTCGAGGCGCTCGAGGAGGCGGCGGCCGGGTTCCGGCGGATCGAGGCCTACCTGGAACGGGTCGGGGAGGTGCTCGGAGAGGTGCCCGACAACGGCATCTTCCGGTCCGACTTCGTCGCCGCGATGGACGACGACCTCGGCACGCCGGCGGCGGTGGCGGCGATCTTCGACACCGTGCGTGACGGCAACAAGCTGCTCCCCGAGGGGGAGTCGGACGCGCTGCGCGGCAACGCGGCGTCGGTGCGCGCGATGCTCGGCGTGCTCGGACTCGACCCGGCCGACCCGCAGTGGGCCACCGGTGGCGGCGACGACCTGCGCAGCGTGGTCGATGCCCTCGTCGGCGGACTGCTGGAGAAGCGCGCCGAGGCGCGGGCCGACAAGGACTTCGCGGCGGCCGACGCCATCCGCGACCAGATCAAGGCGGCGGGTGTCGAGATCGAGGACACCCCCGACGGCCCGAGGTGGAGTGTCTGATGCCCGGTAATTCACAGCGCCGCGGCGCGATCAAGAAGACCGGCAAGGGCAACCCGACCGCCGGTTCGGGTGGCCGGGTGAAGCGTGGCCTGGAGGGCAAGGGCCCGACGCCGAAGGCCAAGGACCGGCCGTACCACAAGGCCCACAAGCACGCGAAGAAGGCGGAGAAGTCCTCCTCGAGCAAGCCCCGTCGCGGAGGCAAGGGCGGCGACTCCGAGTGGATCGCCGGCCGCAACTCGGTGGTCGAGGCGCTGCGGGCGGAGCTGCCGGTCACGTCGGTGTACGTCGCCGAGGGGGCCGAGCGCGACGGTCGGCTGCGCGAGGTGTTCGGGATCGCGGCGGACAAGGGCATCTCGCTGCTCGAGGTGCCGCGCGTCGAGCTCGACCGGATGACCCAGGGTGCGGTGCACCAGGGGCTGGCGGCGCGGGTGCCGGCGTACGAGTACGCCGACGCGATGGACTTCCTGGACACGGCAGCGGCGAACGGCGAGAAGCCGTTGATCGTGGCGCTCGACTCGGTGACCGACCCGCGCAACCTCGGGGCCGTCGTACGCTCCGCGGCGGGCTTCGGCGCCCACGGCGTGGTCATCCCGGAGCGCCGCGCTGCCGGGATGACCGCGAGCGCCTGGAAGACCTCCGCCGGCGCCGCCGCGCGGGTGCCGGTCGCGCAGGTGGTGAACCTGACGCGGCAGCTGAAGGCCTACCAGGAGGCGGGCTGCATGGTCGTCGGCCTGGCCGCCGACGGTGAGGTGTCGCTGCCCGAGCTCGACCTGGCCGACGGCCCGCTGGTCATCGTCGTCGGCTCGGAGGGCAAGGGCCTCTCCCGGCTGGTCGCCGAGACCTGCGACCAGCTGGTGTCGATCCCGATGGCGAGCACGCTCGAGTCGCTGAACGCGGGCGTCGCGGCCAGCGTGACCCTCTACGACGTGGCCCAGAAGCGGGCCCGGAAACCAGACCAGACTCGCTGATGCGCCGCCGCGTCCTGCGCGCACTCGGCTACGTGCTCGCGTGGCTGGTGGTCGCTCTGCCCGCGTGGGGGGTGGCGTTCACCCACTCCAGCTCCGAGATGGTGCTGGCCAGTCACGACGCCGTCGTGCACCCGAGGCTCGACGGCTACGTGCAGCTCGACATGGGTCCCTACATCCCGGACCTGCGCACCACGTCCGGCAGTCGCATCGGCGTGCTGGTGGAGATGCGCAAGACCACGGCGACGACGACGGGCGAGCTGGCCCAGCGGTACGCCGCGATCGCCGCTCACCCCACCGCCGAGCAGGAGCGGGTGACCGAGGAGGTCGAGGGTCTGGCCCGCGACGCGGCCTTTCGGGCGGCCGCCATCGGGCTGGTGCCGATCGGGATCTGGCTGCTGGTCGGGCGCAAGCGCCGCAAGGAGCTGTGGCGCCGGATCCGCCGTCCCGACTGGCGAGGAGAGGTGCGCACCGGTGCGACGGCGCTGGCGCTGGTCGGGTCCGTCGTACTCCTGGTGCTGCAGCCGTGGCGGCCCGACCCCGAGCGGGTCCAGGGCGACGTGTGGCTCCCGCTCCAGGACGCGCTGGCCGACGTGACCGTGCCGCAGGACCTCCAGGGATGGCAGATCCAGGGTGGGGTGATCACGCAGGGCACGCGCCGGCTGCTGACCAGCCTGCTGGGCACCTTCGACCGCAGCAAGGGCTTCTACGACGGTGTCATCGACAACCTCGAGAGTGTCGCCGGCCAGCTGCGCCAGCCCGAGGACGGCGAGACCGTGGCGGTGCTGGTCAGCGACCGGCACGACAACATCGGCATGGACGAGGTCGTGCGCAAGGTCGCCGACGCGGCCGGGGCGACGGTGGTGCTCGACGCCGGCGACGACACCTCGACGGGCGAGACCTGGGAGGAGTTCAGCCTCGACTCGCTGGACAAGGCCTTCCAGGGGTACGACGACCGGGTGTTCGTGGCCGGCAACCACGACAACGGCACCTTCGTCACGCGCTACCTCGAGTCGAAGAAGTGGACCCACCTCGATGCGAAGGCGGTCGAGCCGTTCGGTGACGTGCGGATGACCGGGGTGGACGACCCGCGCTCGAGCGGGCTGGGGTCGTGGCGTGACGAGAAGGGCCTGAGCTTCGACGAGGTGCGCGACCGGATCGGCGACGACGTGTGCCAGGCGGACGAGGACGGCGAGCGGATCTCCACCCTGATGGTCCACGACGCCAACCTGGGACGTACGGCGCTGGCCCGCGGGTGCACCGACCTCGTCATCGCCGGTCACCTGCACACGCAGGTCGGGCCGACCCGCGTGGTCGGCACGAACGGGAAGGTCGGCTACACCTACACGAACGGCACGACCGGCGGCGCGGCGTACGCCATCGCGCTGGGGAAGATCCGCCGCGACGCGGAGTTCACCTTCGTCACGTTCAAGGACGGTCGTCCGGTCGGGCTGCAGCCGGTGACGGTGCGGACCACGGGCGAGCTCGTCGTCTCGCCGTACCTCCCGCTCGACCTGGGCTGAGGCGTTCACTTTCGGTCCTCGACCTACGGTGGAGCCATCGCCGTCCTACCGCTCCTGCTCACGGCCTCGCTGCTGGTCGTGCTGACCGCGTGCGGCCGCGAGAGCGCGCCGAGGGCGGCGGAGCCCACACCGTCACCCACCCCGTCCGCGAGCCCGACTCCGTCTCCGACCACATCCGCCTCGCCGGAGGCCGACCCGGCGCCTCCGGAGCCGGAACCTGAACCCCGGCGATCGTTCATGACCATCCCGGCGCTCGGTGTCCGTGACTTCCCGGTCGTCCGCTACCGCGGCAGCCCGGACGACGGACCGGGCACCCGGATCCAGAACGCCGGGGCGATGGCCTCGCCTCGTGGGCCATCGGGCGGTGTCGGGCCGGGCGTGATCGGCAACCACATCGTCACGGGCCACCGGACCTCCCACAACGCCCCGCTGGCCGACCTCCCGGAGCTCGAGAACGGCGACCGGGTGGTCGTCCGCTCCGGGAGCACCGAGCTCGTCTACCGGATCACCCGCACCCAGACGACGTCGTTCCGGTCGGCTGCCTCGCTCGCGCGACAGCGGGCAGCGGTGCCGGGCCGGCCGGGCGTCGTACCGACCAGGGCGATGCTGACCCTGTCCACCTGCGCCACCCCCGAGGACCACGCCGCCGGGAACTACTGGTCCGACGAGTTCGACAACCCTGAGCACCGGATCGAGAAGATCGGGGTGCTGGTGAGGACCCGTCCCGTCGACCCCTGAGCGTCACCTACGATTGACCGTCGGTCGCCGGGTCGGTCGTGGACCCGACGGCCTCGCCGGTGTAGCTCAGTTGGTAGAGCGCCTCCCTTGTAAGGAGGATGTCGCGGGTTCGACTCCTGTCACCGGCTCTGCGTCCCGTGTCCCGCCCGAGGTCAGCACGTGGACCGGTACGCGATGTCACCGAAGGCGTCGCGCCACTCCTGCTCGGTCAAGTCGCGGCCGGCGACCTCGCAGACGTAGTCGATGACGGCGCGGGGCGATGGATCCCACCGGAAGGCGTCGCCCGAGCCGGCCGCCACGGTGACCACTCCATCGTCGTTCACCTGGGCCGACGTTGCCTGCTGCCCGACCGGCAGGGGGAACCGGGAGAGCAGTGCACCCGTGTCCGGATCCCACATCGCGACGTCGGGTCCCGCAGAGGTGGTGACGACGCGGGAACCGTCAGGGCTGTACGACACCGAGAGGATGTCGCCGCGCACACCGGAGACGGCTGGGCGCACGGGCTCGCCGGTCTTCAGGTCGATCACCTCGAGCTCACCGTCCTTGCCGCCGACAGCAGCAGACTCTCCGTCCGGCGCCACTGCGACCACGAGGCCGTTGCCCACTCCCAGTTCTCCGTGGCGGGCGATCGTCCCCTCCGACAGGTCCACGAGGTACCACCGGGTGGCCTCGATGCCCCAGTCGGGCCGCCACTCGGTGCCCGCCGTGAGCACGACCGCACTGTGCCCGTCGGACGAGCCCGCCAGGGCGTAGGGCTTCTCCGGCAGCGTCACCGCGCGACCGTCACGGGCGAGCGGGCGGGTGCCGAGCAGGGCGACGTGCCCGTCGAAGTCCGCGGCGACGACATGGTCGTTCCCGGCGAACGCGGTGTCCACGACGTCGGACGAGAGCGCTTTGCGGCGACCGGTCTCGCGCCCGCTCACCCCGTTGACCAGCTGCACCCAGCCGTCGTCGTACCCGGTCACGAACTGGCGCTCGTCGGGACTCCAGCCTCCGGCGACGCTCCACGCCTGGCTGATCAACGGTGGGTGGACCTCGACCCCGGTGCGGGAGTCGAAGAGGCTGAGACTGGCCTCGTCGGGATCTGGCCGCCATCCACCCCGGGCGAGTCGGGTTGCGGCGGGGCTGAGCTCGACGCTGCCTGAGCCGTACGGCGCGATCTGGGAGAACCCGACCCTGGAGAGGAACCGCCGACCGCCGCTGAGGTCCCAGGCCTGCACCTCGCGGGTCAGTGGCTTGCCGACGTAGATGGTCGCACCGTCCGGGGAGTAGGAGACCCCGGTGGCGGCTCCGGCCCCCGTGTCGAACCGGTGCAGCGTGCGACCGGTGCGGGACTCCCAGACAACGGCGAGCCCGTCGGCCGAAGTGGCGGCCAGGGTGCTGCCGTCAGGAGAGAACGAGACGTCCTTGAGCGCACCCGTCTGGCCGGTCAGGTTGGTGCGGGGCAGGCCGCTGCCGGCATTGAGCAGCTGCACGGCCGTGCCGTCCTCGGTGAACGTGGCGAGGAACCTGCCGCGAGAGTCCACGTCGCCGGTCCACGCCTCGTTGCGCTGCCATCGCTGCCGCCCGGTGCTGACGTCGAAGGCGGCCACGGGGTTGCTGGTGAAGAGGGTGGCACCGTCGTCGGACAGCGCGACTCGGGTGTAGGTCAGGGGTGGGGCGATCCTTCGTCCGGCGGGTCGCCCGGTGGCCAGGTCCCACACCCGGACGGTCGCGTGGTCGACGCCACCGTCCGACTCCCCGTTGATGACGAGGTGTCCGAAGCTCGCGGCGAGGTAGCGGCCGTCCGGGGTCACTGCAAGGTCCTGGACGACCACCCCCGTCGGAACAGCGATCAGCTGGCGTGGCACCTCGGTGAGCGTCGCTGGATCGAGCAGGCGGATGGCCTGAGGATCCTCGGGCGCTGCGGCCGCCACCACCACATCGGGTGTGGACGCGATCGGCACGTCGACCACGTCGATGTGGCGGTCGCCGGCCTGGTACGACACATCGGGCACGAGGTCCGGTGTGAAGGTACGGACGGTGTGGCGGCTGTCCTCGGTCACGACCCGGCCACGGGCAGTCGCGAGCCGGCCGACAGTGCTGCCGGAGGGAACGGCGACCGTGCGGATCAGCTCAGGGCGGTCGGCAACGGCCGCTGAGAGGTTGAAGGCGGTGCCGGTGCTGGGCGCAAGCTGCTGCGCGGCCGCTGCCAGCAGGAGGGAGAGCTGCGGATCCTCGGTGTCCAGGGCGGCCGCGCCGACAGCCACGGCTGCCTGGGTCAGCGCGGCCCCCTCGGCCTCGGTCGCTTCGCGGTCGGCTCGCTGACCCTGCCGCGCGGCCTGGATCCCGAGGACCAGCGCCACGACGAGCGCGGCCGCAATGGCCACCGTGGCGCCGCGAAGGATTCGGTTCGCCCGAGTCTGGCGGCGTACCTCGTTCGCCAGCTGTGCTGCCTCCGCGTCGGCGTGGGCCGTGCTCTCGTCGAGGAAGGCGCGTTCGACGGTCGCCAGCTCGACGTCGGCGCGGTTCGCCCACGTGACGGCACTGGCGAGCCGGACTCCGCGGTAGAGCTCGCTCTCGGGCCGACCCAGCTCCTCCCACGCGTGTGCCGCGGTGGTCAGGTGCTGGAAGACCCGGCGTCCTTCCACATCCTCGTCCAGCCATTCGCCGAGGCGTGGCCAGCCGTCGATCAACGCCTCGTGCGTGAGGGTCACGGCACCCTCGTCGCTGGTGAGGAGCCGGGCACTGATGAGCAGGTCCATCACGGAGCGATGGACCTCGTTGAGCTCGCTTGTCGGCACCCTGGCGCGCCGCCGCGCACCGTCGTCGCCGACGAGCACGAGGCGCAGCATGAGCGAGCGCAGCACCAGGTGTCGGTCCACCGGGAGCAGGTCGTAGACCTCCTCGGCCGTGTGCGCCAGCGCTCCGCCGACTCCGCCGCTGGCTCGATATCCCGCGACCGTGAGCGTCCGACCCTCGCGGCGTGCCCAGGTCTGGGCCAGCGCGTGCGAGAACTGCGGTAGCGCGACGGGGGACCCTTCGAAGTCTCGCAGAACCAGGTCGATCAGCCCGGGCTCCACCAGCAGGCCGCGCTGCTCGGCCGGTTGCTCGATCGCCGTGGCCAGTCCGTCGGCGCCCGGTGCGCCGAGGATGAACAGCCCCTGCTCCAGAATGCGCGCGAGCACGGGATGGGCGCCGACCAGCGCCAATCGGTCGGCGCGCATCGCCAGCACGATCTGCCCGGGGTGCGCGGCCAGCTGCTCGAGGAAGGTCGCGCGGACGCTCGGTGGCAGTGCGAAGATCTCCTCACCCTGGTCGATGACCGCGACGTCGCACGCCGGCACCGATGCCTTGGGCGCAGGCAGGAGCACGTGCACGTCCCGGCCCCGGGCGCGCAGGGTGGCGACGACTCCGGCTCCGACGAACGAGGACTTGCCGATGCCGGAGGGTCCGACGACAGCGAGCACCCCACGCGTCGTCAGGGTGGAGAGCGCTGCGGCCAGCTCGGCGTCCCTGCCGAAGAAGCTGTCGGCATCGTCGGGACCGTAGGCCGCCAGCCCGGGCCATGGACAGCCGGTATCCGCCGACGCCCTGTTCGACTGTCCCGCCACCTCCCGACGGAGGATTGCCTCTTCCAGCCGGGTGATCTCCACACCAGGGTCGATGCCCAGCTCGTCACGCAGGGTGGCCCGGCAGGTCTGCAACGCCTCCAGGGCCTCCGCCTGGTTTCCCACGCGGTAGTGGGCGAGGGCGAGCTGCGCCCAGCGGTGTTCCCGGAACGGCGCCTGCGCCACCAGCGCCATCGCCATCGGCAACGCCTGCGCGGCGTCACCGGACGTCAGCAGGGCATCGACGTGCAGCTCCTCGGCGATCTCCCGCTGCTCCAGAAGTCTTGCGCTGGCCACCTCCGCCGGCGGCCAGTGCGCGATCTCGGCGTAGGGGTCACCCGCCCACTCGTGCAGCGCCTCGTCGAGTGCGTACGCCGCCCGGTCGGCCTGCCCGATCTCGAGGAGCTCGCGTCCCCGGGCCACGCGCTGGGTGAACAGATCGGTCTCGGTCACCACGGTCGGCTCGAGGCGGTAGCCACCGTCCATGGTCGTGATCTCGTCCGCCCCGAGCTGCCCACGCAGGCGCGAGACACACCCCTGGACGACCTTCGCGCTGGTCGGCGGCGCACCTTCGGGCCACAGGGCCTGCGCGATCTGATCGTGAGTCCCGACGCCCGGTCGCTGGACGGCCAGCGCTGCGAGCACGATGCGCTCTCGTCTGCCAAGAGCCTCGGCACGACCGGTGATCCGCAGCGCGGGCACAAGAGAAATGTAGGCCGAAAGGCTCTGACCTGCGTTGTTACCTCGGCATTACCTCCCCGGCGCAGGTTCTCTCGAACCCCGTCACCCGAGGTGGGATCGTCTCCCAAGGAGAACCATGAACAACCGACAAGCCCTCGCAGCGCTCGCCACAGGAGCGCTCATCTGTCTGGCGGGATGCGGCGCGGACGACCCGCCTGCGCCCGCCGCCGCCAAGAAGTCGGCACCGCTGTCGCTGAGCATCGCGACGTACGACGACAAGCCGGTCTCCGGCGGGATGCTCGTGGACCACTTCGCCCAGGCCGTGCACGACCTCGAGCCGACCCTCACCATCAAGCCCCTGTACCAGGCTGCTGCGGACGAGGAGAAGACCATCGGCCTCCTCCAGGCAGGCGACGCCGACCTGGGACTGGTGGCGACGCGGGCGTGGGATCTCGTCGGCGTGGACACCCTGCGCGCGGTCACTGCCCCTTTCCTGATCGACTCGACCGAGCTGCTCGACCAGGTCGTCGCCGGTGATCAGGCGACGACGATGATGAAGGGGCTCTCCTCGGCGGGCGTGACGGGTCTGGCGATGCTGCCCGAGGCCCTGAGGCACCCGTTCGGCACCGAGGCCGCGCCGTCCGGGCTCGAGGACTACGACGGCACGACGATCCGGTCTCCACACTCCAACACGACCTGGGACGTGCTGTCGGCCTTCGGGGCCGAGCCCATGTTCGAGGAGGACGGGTACACGATCGCGGAGTCCCAGTTTGACCAGGCCCCAGCACCGGAGGCCACCGGGAACGTCACCTTCTATGCCAAGGCCGACGTCATCGTCCTCACTGATGCCGCCCGGAAGAAGCTGTCGGCCAGCCAGCTGGACGCCCTCACCGAGGCCGCGGAGACGACCCGCGACTGGGCGATCGGCACGTTCGACGACGATGCCGAGGCGGCTGGGAAGTACTGCAGCAACGGTGGCAAGATCGTGGCGGCGAGCCCCGCGGACATCGCGGCGCTGAGAGAGGCAGCGGCGCCGGTGACGGCCGACCTGAAGGGGGACGTGGCCACGGCATCGATCATCGCTGACATCGAGAAGCTGAAGTCCGGGATCACCGCACCACCCCCGGTCACGGGATGCGCCAAGAGCTCGGCGGCGCCCAAGGAATCAGTGCTGAACGGCACCTACGTCTGGACCGTCACCCGGAAGGCCCTGGAGGACAACGGCGTCAGCGACGCCCAGGCCCTCAACGACGTCCCGGCCGTCCACACGGGGGTCCTCGCCGACGGCAGCATCAGCATCACTCGAAAGCTGACCGAGGGCCCGAACAAGGGTGACGTCGACGAGGGCCACTTCACCTACGAGTTCGACGGCAGGACGATCACCTTCCACTGGAGCCAGTCGCCGACCAACTGCACCAAGGCGACGGTGAAGATCATGAAGCACGGCTCGCTCGCGTTCAGCGACCTCGTCGAGTGCGCCGAGGACGAGATGGGCCGCAAGCTCGACGAGGTCGGCTTCCGTGTCTGGAAGAAGATCAAGTAGTCGGGCCTCGGTGGCCGCCGACCTGGGAACGGGTCGGCGGCCGCTCGCCCGATGCTGCCTCGCGCAGCAGCTGCCACACGGCCTCGACGTCGGCGCGCTCGGTGGGCTGGGCGCCGATCGAGACGCGCACCATCCAGCGGCCGTCGAGGACCGACGGCGTGACCATGGCCTTGCCGGAGGCGTTCACGTCGTCGACCCACGCGAGCGTGTGGCGGTCGAGGGCCTCGCCGTCGAGCCCTTCCGGCTCGTGGCGCAGTACGACGGTCTGCAGCGCGACCGGCGCCAGCACCCGCCAGTGCGGCTCCTGCTCGACCTGCTCGGCGAGCCAGCGGGCGTTCTCGAGGTCGCGCCGGAGCCTCGCGCGGATCGCCTCGACGCCGTCGAGGCGCAGCTGGAACCACAGCTTGAGCGCCCGGAAGCGGCGGCCCAGCGGGATGCCCCAGTCGCGGTACTGGGTGACGCCTCCGTCGACGGTGGAGCGCAGGTAGGACGGGTTGGTCGACATCACGCGGATCAGGTGCTGCGGGTCGCGCACGTAGAGCAGGGAGCAGTCGAGGATCGTGCCCAGCCACTTGTGCGGGTTCCAGCTCAGGGAGTCCGCGTCCTCGAGGCCCTCGACGAGCCAGCGCATCTCGGGCAGCAGCAGCGCCGAGCCGGCCATGGCCGCGTCGACGTGGACCCAGATGTCCTCCCGGCGCGCGATGGCGGCGATGTCCGCGACCGGGTCGACGGCGGTCGTGCCCGTCGTACCCACGCTGAGCACGACGGCCGCGGGCCGGCGCCCGGCCGCGCGGTCCTCGGCCACGGCGGCGGCGAAGGCCTCCGGCCGCATGGCGTAGGTGGTCGGATCGACCTCCACCATGCGGAGGTTGTCGCGCCCGAAGCCCGCCAGCAGGGCCGCCTTGGCCACCGAGGAGTGGGCGTGCTCGGTGGTGTAGACGGTGAGCGGCGACGGCTCGGCCTGCAGGCCGCCGCGTGCCTCGGAGTAGTCGGTCGCACGCTCGCGAGCGGCGAGGAGTGCCACCAGGCCGGCCGTGGACGCGGTGTCCTGGATGGCGCCCTTCCAGCCCTCGGGGATGCCGCACAGCTCGCGCAGCCACTCGACGACCACCTCCTCCACCTCGGTGAGTGCGGGGGCGGACTGCCAGGAGAGGCCGAGCGCGCCCAGCCCGGCGGTGGCCACGTCGCCGAGCACCGCACCGAGGTCGGAGTTGGCGGGGAACCAGCCGAAGTAGCGGGGGTGGTGCACGTGGGACAGCCCCGGAACGACGACCTCGTCCAGGTCGCGCAGCAGCGCGGCGAACGGCTCGGGTTCCTCCGGTGCGCTCGCGGGCAGCTGGGCGGCGATGCTCCCGGGCAGGCACCTGCGACTGCACCGGCAGGTCGCTCACGCTCGCCCGGTAGTCCGCGATCCAGTCGACCAGCTCGTGCCCGGCCTTCCGGAACTCCTCTGGTGTCATGTCGTGCTCCCTGTCGTCGTCGTCCGCCTCAGGCCAGGCTCACCGGCAACCGCCGGTCGTGACCCGGTCCCCACGGCGAGTCACCGCCCCTGATGTGCGCCTCCGCGGAGGCGATGGTGGCACGGTACAAGCGGAAGGGCGCGTCGCCCGAGAGCTCCTCGACCGTGAAGGCGTCAGCGCCCGGTCCGACGTGGACGAAGGCAACCGCGCAGGCCTGCTCGAGCTGGTCGGACGGGACCTCGGCCGCGGAACCGGTGAGGTAGACCGCCTGGGTCTCCTCCGAGGGCGCCGTCGAGTCGAACACCACGATCGACACCCGCGGGTCACGGCTCAGGTTGCCCGAGTGCGTGGAATCCGGCGTGGAGACCCAGTAGAGGTCGCGATACCGATGGTGGTTGAAGTAGACCGGCGAGACCCGCGCCGAGCCGTCCCCCTCGACCGTGCCCAGCACCATGTAGCTGTTGGCGTCCAGCACCGTGCGCGCGATCTCCTGCAGCATCTGCTCCGCATTCGTGTCCATGCGAGGTCTGACCGATGTCGACGCGAGAACTCATCCCCCGGACGCGCCACGCCCGCCGCGGCGACACGAGCCGTTGGCCGCACCGGGCATAGGGTCGGTGGATGAGTCGCTGGGGGACGTCGCTGCTGGTTGTCGCGACCGCAGCGACGCTCGTTGCCTGCGGGCCGACTGCCCCGGAGAAGGGACAGCGCGCCCACGCCAACCCCCGCGAGACGCTGATCACGCCCGAGGCACCGGCGGTGCAGGAGCCGAAGCAGAAGCGCCCGAACGTGCTGGTGATCGAGGCCGACGACATGCGCTGGGACGACCTGCGCTTCATGCCCAACGTGCAGCGGCTGCTGCAGCGCAGGGGGCTGACCTTCGAGAACTCCTTCGCGCCGTACCCGCTCTGCTGCCCGTCGCGGGCGAGCTTCCTCACCGGCCAGTACGCGCACAACCACCACGTCTACAGCCACGAGGAGCCGTTCGGCTTCAAGTCGTTCCGCGACCGACGCACCATCGCCACCGTGCTGCAGCGGGCCGGCTACCAGACCGCGCTGATCGGCAAGTACCTCAACGGGTACGGCGAGCAGCCGGTCCACGGCACCTCCGAGTCGTCCCTGCACTACGTGCCGCCGGGATGGACCCAGTGGATGGCCGGCTCGGACCACCAGTGGCAGTCAGGGGACCCGTTCCACGGCGGGACCTACGCCTACTTCAACCTGACCCAGAACGTGAACGGCGAGATCAAGACGTTCCCCGGCCGCTACTCGACCGGGGTGCTCGGCGCGCAGACCCGCCGGGTGATCACCGACTTCGGGCGCGGGACGAAGCCGTGGTTCGTGTGGTGGACCCCGGTCGCGCCGCACCACGGGTCGCCGGTCGAGCCCGACGACCCGCGCGGTCACCCCGCGGACCGACGGCGACGTCACCACCTGGGTCACGCCGGCGCGCCCGGACTGGGTCAAGGGCCGCTTCGACCACCAGGTCACCCACGGCGCCGGTACGCCGGCCGACCGGGTCGGCCGAGGAGGACACCAGCGACAAGCCGCGCTACCTGCGCCGGCTGCCCGAGCTCACGCCGGAGGAGAAGGCGGCGGAGACCGAGGTGACCCGCCAGCGGGCCGAGTCGCTGTTCGTCCTCGACGTGCAGATCGGGCACACCATCTCGCGGCTGAGCGCGAGCGGGCAGCTCGCGAACACCGTCATCATGTTCACCTCCGACAACGGCTACTACCTCGGCGAGCACCGCAAGCGGCAGGGGAAGATCAACCTCCACGAGCCCTCGCTGCGGGTGCCGCTGATCATCGCGGGGCCGCAGGTGCCGACCGGCCGGCGCTACGACCCGGTGACGACCGTCGACATGGCGCCGACCCTCGCGTCGTACGCCGGCGTGCGGATGCCCGGCGCCGACGGCACCGACCTGACCCGGCTCATCCAGAAGGGCGACTCCGGCTGGGACCGGGCCGTGGTGACCGAGGGGATGATGCCGGAGGGTCGCTACGCCCAGCTGCACCGGCTCGGCCCGACGCCGCTGAACACCCGCGGGCTTCGGCTGGGCCGCTGGAAGATCACCCGCTACTCCACCGGCGAGCTCGAGCTCTACGACCTGAAGAACGACCCGCTCGAGCTGCGCAACCTCGCCCACGTGCCCAAGTACTTCGGGTGAAGGACGAGCTGAAGCAGCTCTACCGGGAGTACGCCGACTGCCACGGGGAACGGTTGTCGCGCGGAGATCCCGAAGTCGTGGCGGCTCACGCCGGAGGAGTCGAAGCAGATCACCGACACCAGACAACGACGAACGAGTACTCCGAGGACGACCCAGCACGTCGCCGACGTGTCGGGTCACCGTGACGCCACTCCTCGAGCGTCGCGCGAGCGCCGAGCGAGTGCAGCGAGTCCAGGGCCGCGAGGTAGGCCTCGGTGAAGCGCGGCTGGTCGGCGAGGTCGTCGAACAGGTCGCGGTCCTCGAGGAACGCGAGCGGCTCGCTCGGCCTGGCGCGAAGCACGCTCCATCACCTGCTCGCGGCGGCGGTCCACCACGTCGATCGGCTCGCCGGCCTCGTCGACGCCCTCGGCGTAGCGCGCCCAGGCCGCCACGACCAGCGCCGAGCGGGTGATCTCGCCGTCGTGGGCCGAGCTGGTGCTTGATCACCGGCACCAGCCACTTCGGGATCCGGTCGGAGCTCTCGGCGCACGAGCCGCGCGAGGGTGTCCTTGATCTCGGGGTTGGCGAAACGCTCGATCAGCTGGTGCTTGTACTCGTCGAGGTCGACGCCCGGCACCGGCTCCAGCGTCGGCGTCGCCTCGCGGTCCATGTAGGCGAGCAGGAAGTCGGTGAACAGCGTCGTCGCCGCAGACCTCGTGCGCGTAGCGGTAGCCGCTGAGGTAGCCGAGGTAGCACATCGCCTGGTGGCTGGCGTTGAGCAAGCCGCAGCTTCATCAGCTCGTAGGGCCCGACGTCCTCGACCACCTGCACCCCGACCCGTTCGAACGCCGGGCGGCCGAGCGGGAAGTGGTCCTCCAGCGCCCACTGGGCGAACGGCTCGCAGACCACCGGCCACCCGTCGTCGATGCCGTACGACGAGGCGAGGTGCTCGCGGTCCGCGTCGGTGGTGACCGGGGTGATCCGGTCGACCATGGAGTTCGGGAACGCCACCTCCGCGCCGATCCACTCGCCGAGCTCCGGGTCGCGCAGGGTCGCGAACTCGGTGATCATCTCGCGCGCGACGGTGCCGTTGCCCTGGATGTTGTCGCAGGACATCACCGCGAACGGCTCGGTTCCCGCCGTACGACGACGGGCGAGCGCCTCGGTGATGAAGCCGAACGCGGTGGTCGGTGGCTGGTCGGCCTTGATGTCGGCCCGGATGGCCGGGTCGCTGTCGTCGAAGGAGCCGGTCGCCTGGTTGACGTGGTAGCCGCCCTCGGTGATGGTCAGCGACACGATCCGGGTCGCGGGGTCGGCCATCCGCTCGAGCACCGACTCGGCGTCGTCGGGCGCGAACAGGTAGTCCACGATCGAGCCGATCACCCGCGGCTCGGTCGACCCGTCGGGCCGCTTCACGATCAACGTGTAGAGGCAGTCCTGCGCCTGCATCACCTCGTGCATCCGCCGGTCCTGCGGCAGCAGTCCCGACGCCGGTGATGCCCCACTCGGTGGCCTCGCCGGCCTCGAGCAGCGAGTCGACGTACATCGCCTCGTGGGCGCGGTGGAAGCCGCCGACCCCGAGGTGGACGATGCCGCTCCGCACGGCCGACCGGTCGTAGCCGGGCACGGGTACGTGTTCGGCGACCTCCTCGAGGTTGCCGGAGCTCAGTGCCGTCACTTGACCGCCCCGAGCGAGAGCCCGCGCACCAGCTTGTCCTGCGCTGCGAACCCGGCGATGAGCACCGGCAGCGAGACCAGCGTCGCCGCCGCGCACAGCTTGGCGAGGAACAGGCCCTGGCTGGAGATGAACCCGACCAGGAAGATCGGCGACGTCGCGGCCGAAACCGAGGTGAGGTTGACCGCGAACATGAACTCGTTCCAGCTGAAGATGAAGCAGATCAGGCTGGTCGCCGCGATCCCGGGAGCCGCGATCGGCATGACCACCGACCACAGGATCCGGAACAACCCGGCCCCGTCGATGCGCGCGGCCTCCAGGATCGCCACGGGCACCTCCGCGAGGAACGAGCGCATCATCCAGACCGCGATCGGCAGGTTCATCGAGGTGTACAGGATGACCAGCGTGAAGATGTTGTCGAGCATGCCGGCCTTCTGCACCAGCAGGTAGATCGGCAGCAGCGCCGCGATCAGCGGCAGGAACTTGGTGGAGAGGAAGAAGAACATCACGTCGGTCCACTTCTCCACCGGCCGGATCGACAGCGCGTACGCCGCAGGGATGGCCAGCGCCAGCACCAGCAGGGTCGACCCGACACTCGCAATCGGTCGAGTTGAGCAGGTAGGGAACCACGTCGCGTTCGAAGAGGTCGCCGTAGTTCTCCAGGGTGAGCGGCGCGAAGATCGACGGCGGGTTGGTCGCGGCGTCGGACTCGATGTGCAGGGAGGTGAGCACCATCCAGGCGACCGGCACGAAGAAGATCAAGGTCGCCGACCCAGGCGATGATCGTCCAGACGAGGCCGGCCTTCGCGGCTGCGTCGTCGGACTTCTTGCGTCGCCGCAGCCGTCCCGAGGGCGGCGGGGTGTCGCCCGCGGTCATCTCCTCGACGAGCTCCTCGGCCTTGTTGTGCGCGGTGGTGGTCATCGCGCTCATCTCCTCCTCGCTGAACAGCGACGAGATCGTCCGGAGGGCGAACGTCGCGACGATGATGGTGCCGACGACGGTGACGACGCCGGCGGCTGCTGCCTCGCCGTACTCGAACTTGCGGAACGTGGTCAGGTAGATCTCGTAGGGCAGGTTGGTCGTCGCCGAGCCCGGGCCGCCCTGGGTGATCGTGTAGATCGCGTCGAAGGTCTGCACGACGTAGACCGTGCCGAGGAGCGCCGCGAGCTCGATGTAGCGGCGCATGTGCGGCAGCGTGATGAACCGGAAGGTCTGCATCGGGGATGGCCCGGTCGATCTTGGCGGCCTCGAGGATGTCGCCGGACTGGGCCTGCAGCCCGGCCAGCAGGATCAGCATCATGAACGGCGTCCACTGCCACACCAGGGCCACGATGATCGCCCCCATCGGCATCTGGGACACCCAGTCGACGACCGGCCCCTCCTCGGCGCCGAACAGCTGCCAGATCCAGTTCAGGGTGCCGTTGAGCAGGCCGTAGTCGGGGTTGTAGAGCGCGTGCTTCCACAGCAGGGCGGCGGCGACCGGCATCACCAGGAACGGTGCGATCAGCAAGCGTGCGGGCGAGCCCGCGGCCACGGAACTTCTTGTCGAGCAGGACCGCGAGGCCGAGCCCGAGGAGCGTGCTGATGATCACGACCGAGCTGGTCAGCACGATCGTGTTGACCACCGCGTTGCGCAGTCGCGAGTCGGTGAAGACGGTCTTGAAGTTCTCGAGCCCGGCGAACGACTGGTACTCGCCGAGCCCGAAGAAGCTCTTCTCGCCCGGTCGCTGGATGTTCCAGTTCAGGGTCGAGATGGCGAGGGTCAGCAGGAACGGGATCTGCGTGACGATGATGGTGAAGATCAGCGCCGGCAGCAGCGGACCGCGTCGCGACCACCGCTCCTTGGCCGAGCGGTGCGCGGGCGGCGGCCCGGTCGGCGTCTCGGTCTCCTTGCTCAACGTGGCGGTCATGTCTGCCTCCGGGTGAGTGCTGCTGGGTGATGGTCGTTCGGTACCCCTGAAGCCGGGGCGGGCCGCGCCAGGTGTGCTACGGCCCGCCCCGGTGCTCAGGGGCGCTGAGGTGCTACTGGTATTCCTTCGACACGTCCTCGGCGAGCTGCTGTCCCTTGTCCAGCGCCTCCTGGACCGACCCTCGGCCGGCGATGGCCGCGGCGATGTCCTGCGACACCTTGGTGCCGAGGTCCTGGAACTCGGGGACGGCGACGTACTGCACGCCGACGGTCGGCCGCGGCTGCACACCGGGGTCGGTGGGGTTGGCGTCCTCGATGGCCTGCAGCGTCTGGGCGCCGAAGGCCGCGGCGGCCTTCTTGTAGTCGGGGTTCTCGTAGGTCGACTCGCGCTTGCCGGCCGGGACCCGGGTCCAGCCGAGCTTCTCGCCGACGAGCTCCTCGTACTCCTTGCTCGAGGCCCACAGCATGAACTTCGCTGCGGAGTCGGCCTTCTTGGTCGTCTTCGGCATCGCCCAGGCCCAGGCCCACAACCAGCCGGAGTTGTCGGTCTCCTTGACCGGCGCCGGGGCGTACCCGACCTTCCCGGAGACCTTGCTGACCTTCGGGTCCTCGAGCGAGCCGGCGGCCGACGTGGCGTCGTACCACATGGCGACCTTGCCCTGGCTCATCGCGTTGAGGCACTCGGTGAAGCCGGCCTGCGCTGCTCCGGGCTCGCCGTGCTCCTTGACCAGGTTGACGTAGAAGTTGGTCGCGTCGACGAACGGCTTGTCGTTGACCTTGGGCGTCCAGTCCTTCTCGAACCAGGTGCCGCCGAAGGTGTTCACCAGCGTGGTGAGCGGCGCGAACATCTCGCCCCAGCCGGGGAGGCCACGCAGGCAGATGCCCTTCATGCCGGGCTGGGCGCCGTCGACCTTGGCGGCGATGTCGGCCACCTGGTCCCACGTCGGCTTCTCGGGCATCGTGATGCCCTTCTGCTGGAGGACGTCCTTGCGGTACATCAGGAACGACGACTCGCCGTAGAAGGGGATCGCGTAGAGCTTGCCGTCGTTGGACAGCACGTCCTTGATCGGATCGATGAGGTCGTCCTCGTCGAACGACGAGTCCTTCGAGGCGTAGCCGCTCATGTCGGTCAGCCAGTCGTTCTCCGACCAGATGGGCACCTCGTAGGCGCCGATGGTGGCGACGTCGTACTGCCCGGCCTTGGTGGCGATGTCCTGGGTGACTTTGTCGCGCAGCTCGTTCTCGGGAAGGATCGTGTAGTTCACCTTGATGCCGGTGTCCTTGGTGAAGGAGTCCTTGGTGAGCTTCTCGATGTCGACCATCTGCGGGTTGCCGACCATCAGCACGTTGATGGACTTGGCGTCGCTGTCGCCGCCGCCTCCGCCCGCGCCGCACGCGGCGAGTAGCAGGCTCATGACGGCCGTGGTGGCCACCATCGCCCTGCGCTTCGTGGACCTGGGGGTCACGACGTACCTCCACTTGTCGGGTGACGGGTTGTCACGGGTGTTGCCGGGTTTTCCTGTCGAGAATCTGGGTGGCTAGGTGCGGACGACGTGCGGCCCGAGCACGCTGTAGCGGTGGGCGTCGGCGGCGCTGACCCCGGTGTCGGTGACCAGCGCCTCGAAGTCGGGGAGGTCGGCGAAGCGGCAGAAGCTGGAGACGCCGAACTTGGTGTGCACGCCGACGAAGATGCGCCGGCGGGCGCTGGCCACCACCTGCGCCTTGACCGCGGCCACCGCCGGGTCCGGGGTGGTCAGGCCGTGCTCGCGGGAGATGCCGTTGGCGCCGAGGTAGGCGAGGTCGATGACCAGCTCCTTGAGCATCCGGGTGGCCCAGTGGTCGACGGTCGCCATCGTCAGGCCGCGCAGCCGGCCGCCGAGGAGCATGACCGTGACGTTGGGGACGTCGGCCAGGGCGCCCGCGGCCAGGAGCGAGGAGGTGACCACCGTGAGCTTGCTGCCGGGGCGCAGCGTGGTGGCGATCGCCTCGGCGACCAGCTGGGGGGTGATGCCCTCGTCGATGTAGACCGACTCGGCGTTCTCGAGACGGGCCGCGGCGGCGGCGGCGATGCGGCGCTTCTCGGCGATCATCGAGCTGCTCCGGTAGGTGACCGTGCGTCTCGTAGCCGGCGCTCTCGACGGGGTGGGCCCCGCCGTGGACCCGCTGGAGCATGCCCCGCTCGACGAGCTGGCGCAGGTCGCGGCGCACCGTCTCGGGGGCCACGCGCAGGTCGTCGGCGAGGGCCGAGACCTGGACGCTCCCGTCGTTGCGGGCACGGGCCAGGATCTGTCGCTGTCGCTCGTCGGCTTCCATCGCAGACCGCCTTCTCGAGATGTGCCTGCCGCCAGCGGGATTTGTTGTGGCGCGGTGTGACCGAGGTCACGTTGGTCAGTCTGCAACAGGAACAGGCGGGTCCGTGAGCCCGAGTGGGCAGCAAATCGTGCCCGGTTGATGCCCGGTTTCGTGTCCGTTACCGGGCTTTCAGGCGGGAACTCGGCGATTATACGGATCCAGCGCGACCGATCACGTGCCTGTTGGGCCCGAATGACTGCCCGATCGGGCTCGGCACGTGGGCATTGTCGGGTCAGCGCAGCCGGGTGGGCTCGAAGCGGGCCGGAGGGTCGGCGATGACGTCCTGGGCGGCGACCAGCTGGATCTCGCGGGTGCCGGCCTCGATCGTCTTCTCCAGGATGCCGAAGACGGTGGAGGTGACCTGCTGGAGCGCGGTCTCGGCGGACCCGGTGCGCAGCAGGTGGGCCAGGAAGACCGCGGCGGTCACGTCCCCGCAGCCGTTGGGCGAGATCGGCAGCAGCGGCGTACGGCAGGACCAGGCGCCGTCGTCGGAGACGGCCACGACGTCGACCGACCCCTCCGGGGTCTCGTCGGTGAGCACGCTGGTGACCAGCACGGTGCGCGGGCCGGAGGCGCGGACCGCGTCCGCGGCGTCGAGTACGTCGGCGACGGTGCGCGTCTCGCGCCCGGAGAGGAAGTCGAGCTCGAAGTGGTTCGGCGTGATCACGTCGGCGGCCGGGACCACCCGGTCGCGCATGAACTCCGGGATCCCGGGCCGCACGAACATGCCGCGGCCGACGTCGCCCATCACCGGGTCGCAGCAGTACACCGCTGCGGGGTTGAGCTCCTTGACCCGGGCGACGGTGTCGAGCACGACCTGGCCGACCTCCTCGGCGCCCTGGTAGCCGCTGAGCACGGCGGCCACTCGCTCGAGCGCGCCGCGCTCCTCGACGCCCTGGATCACCGCGCGCAGGTCGTCGGCGGAGAGCAGCGGCCCGCGCCACTCGCCGTAGCCGGTGTGGTTGGAGAAGTGCACCGTGTTGACCGCCCAGGCCTCGATGCCGAGGCGCTGGAGCGGGAAGACGGCGGCGCTGTTGCCGACGTGGCCGAAGGCGACCGAGGACTGGATCGAGAGCAGCTCCATGGGCCACATCCTCGCGCCCGGACCACCTAGTCCGCCAAACTAGAACAGGTTATAGTTGTGGCGCACGGCACATCCTGCCGGTATGCCCGAACGAACTCGACGACGAGGTGAGCATGGCCAAGAAGGCGCCGTACAGGAACGAGGCCGACTACGTGGTGGTCGGATCCGGAAGCTCAGGCGCCGCGGTCGCGGGCCGCCTCGCGCAGACGGGTGCGAGCGTGATCGTGCTCGAGGCCGGCAAGAGCGACGAGCAGTTCCTGGTCAAGAAGCCCGGCATGATCGGCCCGATGCACGCCGAGCCGAAGATCAAGGCGCAGGTCGACTGGGGCTACTACTCCACGCCGCAGGAGCACATCCTCAACCGCCGGATGCCGGTGCCGCGCGGCAAGGTCGTCGGCGGCTCGAGCTCGATCAACGGCATGGTCTACGTGCGCGGCAACCGCGCCAACTACGACTCCTGGGCGGCCGAGGGCAACACCGGCTGGGACGCCGACTCGGTCAACGCGGCGTACAAGCGCATGGAGGACTTCGAGGACGGCGCCAACGACTACCGCGGCGCCGGCGGCCCGATCAAGATCGGCCGCAACAAGATGCCGCAGGAGGGCACCCTCCAGTTCATCCAGGCCACCTCCGACGCCCTCGGCGTGAAGGTGCTCGACGACTACAACGCCGAGCAGCAGGAGGGCATCGCGCGGATGCAGCAGAACACTGCTGACGGCCTGCGCTACAGCGCCTCGCGCGGCTACATCCACAACCTCGACGTGCCCTCGCTGCAGCTGCAGTCGGAGGTGCTGGTCACCAAGATCGTCATCGAGAACGGCGTCGCCGTGGGCGTGGCCGTCGTGGACAAGGACGGCTCGACGCGGATCGTCCGGGCCGGCAAGGAGGTCATCCTCTCCGCCGGCTTCGTCGGCTCGCCGCAGCTGCTGATGCTCTCCGGCATCGGCCACGCCGACCACCTGACCGACAACGGCATCACCACGATCGCGGACCTCCCGGTCGGCGACAACCTGCACGACCACATGTTCCACGCGATGACCTTCCACGTGACCAGCTCGACGATGCGTGGCAACGCCTGGTTCTTCGCCAAGGGCGTGGCCAAGGAGCTGGTGCGGCCGGGCAAGACCTTCCTGGCCAACTCGGTCTTCGAGTCGGTCGGCTTCGTGCGTACGTCGCAGGCGACCGACGTACCGGACCTCCAGCTGCACCTGCTGCCGTGGTCCTACGTCTCGCCCAACCAGGACGAGCCGATCCGCCACGACGTCGACCCCCGCCCGGCGCTCACGGTGCTGGCCACGCTGATCTACCCGAAGAGCCGCGGCACCCTGCGCCTCGCCTCGGGCGACCCGATGGACGCGCCCGCTGATCGACTACCGCTACCTGTCCGACCCCGCCGACCTCGAGGTGCTGGCCGAGGGGTCCGAGATGGTCCGGGAGATCATGGCGGGCGCCGCGTTCGGTGGCACCGTCAAGGACGAGATCCACCCCGGCACCCAGCACCAGGGACAGGACCTGCGTCGCGAGATCCTCAACCGGGCCACGTCGGTCTACCACGGCGTCGGCACCTGCCGGATGGGCGTGGACGACCGTGCCGTGGTCGGGCCCGACCTCAAGGTCAAGGGCGTCGAGCGGCTCCGCGTCGTCGACGCCTCGATCATGCCGTCCATCACGGGCGGCAACACCAACGCGCCCGCGATCATGATCGGCGAGAAGGCCGCCGACCTGATCATCAACCACGCCTGACACCGGGAGCCTGCATGAGCACCACACTGACCCGTCCCGCCACCCTCACCGACGAGCTGCTCGACCGGATCACCGCGCGGGTGGTCTCGACGCGGCGGCGGCGTCTGGAAGCTCACCGAGGTCTACACGGGCGAGGTGATCACCACCCTCCCGCAGTCGTCCCCGGCAGACATCGAGACGGCGTTCGCCCGCGCTCGTGAGGCGCAGAAGGCCTGGTCGCAGTGGCCGGTCAAGAAGCGGCTCAAGGTCTTCAAGAAGTTCCACCAGCTGCTGCTCGAGCACAACACCACGATCGTCGACCTGATCCAGGCCGAGTCGGGCAAGGCTCGGCGGATGGCCTTCGACGAGACCTGCGACCCGGCGATGGTCACCTCGCACTACCTGAAGCGCGCGGCCAAGCTGCTCAAGCCGGTGACCCGCGGCGGGCCGGTGCCGGTGGTCAGCACCTCGACCGAGGTCCGCCAGCCCAAGGGCGTCGTCGGGATCATCGCGCCGTGGAACTTCCCCTTCGCCACCGGCCTCTCCGACGCGATCCCGGCGCTGATGGCCGGCAACGGCGTGGTGCTCAAGCCCGACAACAAGACCGCGCTGTCACCGCTCTACGGCATCTCGCTGCTCTACGAGGCCGGCCTGCCCGGAGGGCCTGTTCCAGGTGGTCTGCGGCGAGGGCCCCGACATCGGGCCGACGCTGATCGACAACGCCAACTACGTGATGTTCACCGGCTCCACCGCGACCGGCCGGTTCATCGGCGAGCGCGCCGGCCAGAACCTGATCGGCTGCTGCCTCGAGCTCGGTGGCAAGAACCCGATGATCGTGCTGCCCGACGCCAACCTCGACGAGGTCGTCACCGGTGCGCTGTTCGGCGGGTTCGGCAACACCGGCCAGATCTGCATGCACATCGAGCGGATGTACATCCACGACTCGATCTACGACGACTTCAAGAACCGCTTCGTCGCGGCGACGAAGGCGCTCAAGCTCGGTGCGGCGTACGACTACGAGCCGGAGGTGGGCTCGCTGGTCTCCGTCGACCAGAAGGACCGGGTCGCCTCGCACGTCGCCGACGCCGTCGAGAAGGGCGCGACCGTGCTGGTCGGCGGGCGCGAGCGTCCCGACCTCGGCCCGGCGTTCTTCGAGCCGACGATCCTCGAGGGCGTCACCCAGGACATGCTCGCCGGCTCGTGCGAGACGTTCGGTCCGGTGGTCGCGCTGCACCGCTACTCCACCGTCGACGAGGCGGTCGCGCTCGCCAACGACACCGACTACGGCCTCAACGCCAGCGTGTGGGGCGGTGACCTGAAGAAGGCGACCGAGGTGGCCCGTCGCATCGAGGCGGGCAACGTCAACGTCAACGACATCCTCGCCACGGCGTACGCCGCCAAGGGCTCGCCGTCCGGCGGCGTGAAGCAGTCCGGCGTCGGCGCCCGCCACGGCGACCAGGGCCTGCTCAAGTACACCGACGGCATCAACCTCGCCGTGCTCAAGAAGCAGGTGCTCAACGCGCCGGCCGACGAGCCGTTCGAGAAGCACGTCGACCAGACCCTCAAGGGCCTGGCGATGATGCGGAAGCTCGGGATCCGCTAGGGCCACTACGCCAGCTGCGGCAGCCGGGAGAGCGCGTCGGCCACGGCGGCCTGGATGTCGGCGTCCTCCCACGCGTGGTCGACGACCTTGCCGGACAGGTAGGCGTCGTACGCCGGCAGGTCGAGGTGGCCGTGCCCGCACAGCGCGGTCAGGATCACCTTCTCCTCACCGGTCTCCTTGCAGCGCAGCGCCTCCTCGACGGTGGCCGCGAGCGCGTGCGTCGGCTCCGGCGCCGGCACGATGCCCTCGGTGCGGGCGAAGAGGACCCCGGCGGAGAAGCACTCGGTCTGCGGCTTGGCGACGGCCTCGATCTCGCCGGTCTCGTAGAGGTGGCTGATCAGCGGGCTCATGCCGTGGTAGCGCAGGCCACCGGCGTGGATCGGGTCCGGCACGAAGTCGTGGCCGAGGGTGTGCATCTTCATCAGCGGTGTCATGCCGGCGGTGTCGCCGAAGTCGTAGGCGTAGGTGCCCTGGGTCAGCGACGGGCACGCCGCCGGCTCCACCGCCCGCACCGTCGGGTTGATCCGGCCGGCCCACTTCTCCCGCAGGAACGGGAACATCAGCCCGCCGAAGTTCGAGCCGCCGCCGGTGCAGCCGACGAGCAGGTCGGGGGTGTCCCCGGCCTGGGCGAGCTGGAGCAGCGCCTCCTCGCCGATGATCGTCTGGTGCATCAGCACGTGGTTGAGCACGCTGCCGAGCGAGTAGTTGATGCCCGGGTCCTGGGCGGCGACCTCGACGGCCTCGCTGATCGCGATGCCGAGCGACCCGGTGGAGTCGGGGTGCGCGGCGAGGATCGCGCTTCCCGGCCTCGGTGAGGTCCGACGGGCTGGGGTGGACCGTGCCGCCGAAGGTCTCGATCATCATTCGCCGGTAGGGCTTCTGGTCGTACGACGCCCGCACCTGCCAGACCTCGCAGGCGATGTCGAACTGCGAGCACGCGTAGGCCAGCGCCGTACCCCACTGGCCGGCGCCGGTCTCGGTGGTCAGCTTCTTGATGCCCGGCCTTGGCGTTGTAGAACGCCTGCGGGACTGCGGTGTTCGGCTTGTGCGAGCCGGCCGGCGAGACGCCTTCGTACTTGTAGTAGATCCGCGCCGGGTGCCCAGCGCCTTCTCCAGCCGGTGCGCCCGGTACAGCGGGCTCGGCCGCCACTGGCGATAGACGTCGAGCACCTCGTCGGGGATGTCGACGTACTGCTCGGTCGACACCTCCTGGAGGATCAGGTCCATCGGGAACAGCGGTGCCAGGTCGTCCGGTCCGACCGGTTGCCCGGTCCCCGGGTGCAGCACGGGCGGCGGCGGGGTCGGGAGGTCGTGGAGCACGTTGTACCAGCGGGTCGGCATCTCGCTCTCGTCGAGCTGGAACTTGTGCTGCTGGACCTCGGGACATGGTGCCTCCGACTCGCGACGACTGGGCGCTGCACGAGACTAGTCCCGTCAGGCGACCTGCAGGCTCCGCTTCGAGAGCCCCATCCAGTAGCCGTCGAAGAGCTGCTCGCCCGGCGCCTCGGCGTCGGTCGCGGCGCCCAGCGTCACGAACAGCGGCGTGTAGTGCTCGACGGTCGGGTGCGCGTAGGGCATGCCCGGCGCCTGGCTCTTGTACGACGCCAGCGCGGCCACGTCTCCGCGGGCCAGCGCGTCGGCCGCCCAGAGGTCGAAGTCGACCGACCAGCCGGGGGCCTTCGCGTCGATCCGGAACTCGGTGAGGAACGGCAGCCCGTGGGTCAGGAACCCCGAGCCGATGATCAGCACGCCCTCGTCGCGCAGCTCGCGCAGCCGGCTGCCCAGGGTGAGCAGCTTGTAGGGGTCCTGGGTCGGCAGGGACATCTGGAGCACCGGGATGTCGGCGTCCGGGTACATGATCTTCAGCGGCACCCAGGCGCCGTGGTCGAGCCCGCGCGAGGGGTGCTGGTGGACCGACTCGGTGTCGGGCATCATCGCCGCCACCCGCGCGGCCAGGGCGCTCGCGTCGGGGGTCGCGTAGGTCATCCGGTAGTAGCGCTCCTCGAAGCCGCCGAAGTCGTAGACCAGGCCGACGCCCGGGCCCGACGCGGACAGCGACAGGGGAGCGGACTCCCAGTGGGCGCTGACGATCAGGATCGCCTTGGGGCGCGGCAGGTCGGCGGCGAGAGAGCGCAGCTGGCTCGTCCACAGCGCGTCGTCGAGGAGGGGCGGGGCGCCGTGGCCGATGTAGAGGGCGGGCATCCGTGGTGTCGGTCATGTCTTCTCCAACTTACTTGAAGCGACAACTATATTCCTGATTCACGGAAGACGCCAGTCGACCGGCGTACCGCCCTGCTCCTCGAGCATCCGGTTGACCCGGCTGAACGGCTTGGAGCCGAAGAAGCCGCGGTGTGCCGACAGCGGGCTCGGGTGCACCGACTCCACCCACGGGATCGGCGTCAGCTCGGGCTTGAGCGACTGCGCGTCGCGGCCCCAGAGGATCGCCGTCAGCGGGGCGCCCTCCTTGGCCCGCAGCGCGAGCGTGCGGATCGCCTGGTCGGTGACCGGCTCCCAGCCGCGGCCGCGGTGCGACGCCGGCCGGCCCGGGCTCACGGTCAGCGCACCGGTTGAGCAGCATCACGCCGGCGTCGGCCCAGGGCGTGAGGTCGCCGCTGGTGGGACGGGGTACGCCGAGGTCGTCGACCAGCTCGGTGAAGATGTTGACCAGGCTCTTCGGCGGCGCCACCCCCGGCGCGACCGAGAAGCTGAGGCCGACCGGGTGGCCGGGCGTCGGGTAGGGGTCCTGCCCGACGATCAGCACCTTGACCTCGCTGAGCGGTCGGCTGAACGCGCGCAGCACGTGGTCGCCGGCCGGGCAGGTAGCCACGACCCGCGGCGATCTCCTCGCGCAGGAACTGCCCCATCAGGCCGATCTGCTCGTCCACCGGGGCCAGCGCCTCGGCCCAGTCGGGGGCGACCAGCCCCTTCTCCACGAGTCCGGCGAGCGCGCCCATGCGCCCACCCTAGGGCCGAGTCCCGACGTCACCACGCGCTCAGGCGCGACGGTCGCTGGAGCCGGTCGAGGAACGCCGAGAGCAGCGCCTCGCGCAGGGCCGGGCGCGGCCAGGTCGAGCAGGGCGTTGATCTCCGCCAGCGACTCGGGCAGGCCCACCGTGTCGCCACCCGCCATGCCGACGGCGGCCAGCAGCCCGTCGAAGTCGTCGTCGCTCAGGGTGGCCGCGTCGAGCGCGGTCACGAACTCGACGATGCCGGGGTCGATCGCGATCGGGCCGGCCTCGACCGCCGCGGCGACTCCGGCCCCGAGTGCCTCGAGGAACTCCTCGACGTGGTCGGCGGTCGCCGGCGCTCAGCGACAGGTGGATCGTCGGCGCGTGGCCCTCGAAGGAGAGCTGCGGCTGGACGTACCAGCCGGCGCGCGGTCATCGCGTCGGTGATCGTGAAGACGTCGCAGGTGTCGTCGGTGGCGAAGGCGACCAGCGTCGACTCGGGGCGTACGACGACCCGCAGCCCGTCGATCCGCGAGATCCCCGCGACGAGCCGGTCGACGCCGTCGAGCACCTTCTCGGTCAGCGCGAGGTAGCCCTCGTCGCCGATCGTGTTCACCACGGCCCACGCCCCGGCCAGCGGGCCGCCCGACTTCGTGGACTGCATCGTCGGGTTGAGCATCGTGTAGCCGGGCCAGCGCGCGCTCGCGAAGTACTGCGGCCGGCGCAGCTCGGGCGTGCGGTGGAGCAGGATCGAGGTGCCCTTCGGCGCGTAGGCGTACTTGTGCAGGTCGACCGAGATGCTGGTGACCCCGTCGACGGCGAAGGTCCACGGCGGGACGGGGCGACCGAGCCGGGCGGCGTACGGCAGCACCCAGCCGCCGATGCACGCGTCGACGTGGCAGCGCACGCCGCGGCCCGGCGCGGCGGCCGCGATCTCGGTGACCGGGTCGACGACGCCGTGGGCGTACGACGGGGCGCTGGCCACCACGAGCACGGTCCGGTCGTCGATGGCCGCCGCCATCGCCGCCGGGCGGGCGCGGAACTCCTCGTCGACGTCGACCATCACCGGCTCGACGCCGAAGTAGTGCGCCGCCTTGTGGAAGGCGGCGTGCGCCGTCACCGGCAGCACCATCCGCGGGCGCTCGACGTCGGGTCGGGCGTCGCGGGCACCCTGCACGGCGAGCAGCACCGACTCGGTGCCGCCGCTGGTGACGGTGCCGACGCGCCGTCGCCGGCCCGTCGAGCAGGTCGGCGGCGAAGCCGACCAGCTCGTTCTCCATGGCCAGCAGGCTCGGGAAGGCGGTCGGGTCGAGCCCGTTGGACCCGGCGTACGCCGCCACCGCCTCGCGCCCGACCCGGTCGGCCTCCTCGAGCCCGGAGTCGTAGACGTAGGCGAGCGTGCGCCCGCCGGTGACCGGCACGTCGCTCGGCCTGCATCGCGCGCAGCCGGGCGAGCACGTCGTCGTCGCTCATGCCGGGACCTCCGCGTGCTCGACGGCGTAGGAGTCGAGCCGGTAGCGGCACAGGAAGAACAGGCTGGCCAGGATCAGCACCGCGGGGAGCAGCGAGAAGCCGAGCACGATCGCGGTCAGGGCGGAGTCGGGCTGGAACCGGTGGCCGAGGTCGAAGTCGTCGACGTCGGTCGGACGACCGGTAGCTGCCGAACGCCGAGCACGAGCGCGTAGACGGCCGGGCCGAGCGCCAGGCCGAGCGTCTCGCCCGGCGGTCCAGACGCCGGTGTAGACGCCGGCCCGGTTCGATCCCGTCCGACGCGCGTCCACCGCGGCCGCGTCGGGGAGCATCGCCATCGGGAAGACCTGGGCACCGGCGTAGCCGAGCCCGACCAGCGCGGTCGCGGCGTACACCCACCAGGTCGGGGCCGACCGCGACCAGATGAGCAGCACGGCGGCCAGGGCGAGCACGAGCGAGGCGGCGACGTACCCCTGCTTCTTGCCGATCCGTTGCCCGAGCAGCGCTCCAGGCCGGCGTGAGCAGCAGCGCCGGACCGACGAAGCAGACGAACAGGATCGTCGCCGCGCCCTTGTCGACCAGCACCCAGCGGGAGACGTAGGCGACGCCGGCGAGCATCGCCCCGGTCGCGAGCGCCTGCATCACGAAGGTGGTCAGCAGCAGCCGGAAGTCGCGCGCGCCCGCCACGATGCGCAGCTGCTCGCGCAGGGTCCCGGCGCCGGGCTCGACCCGTCCGATGGGCGCCGACCGGGTGCCGACGTAGGCGCCGACCACGCCGACCACCAGCAGCACCGCGATGGCCACCCCCATCACCCGGTACCCGGCGCGGCCCCCGAACGCGTCGCGGATGGCCGGCGCGCTGGCGCCGCTCAGCATGATCGCGAGCGCGAGGATCGCGACCCGCCAGGTCATCAGCCGGGTGCGCTCGTCGTAGGAGTCGGTGATCTCGGCCGGCATCGCGACGTACGGCACCTGGAAGAAGGCGTACGCCGTCGCGCACGCCACGAACATCACCAGCACCCACGCTGCGTCCACGACCTTGGACCCGAGGTCGGGCGCCGCGAACAGGAGCGCGAAGAACACCGCGAGCAGCAGACCGGCCTTCAGCAGGAACGGCCGCCGCGGCCCGCGCGGGTCGGTCGAACGGTCGCTGATCCGCCCGGCGATCGGGTTCAGCACCACGTCCCACGCCTTCGGCAGGAACACGATGAACCCCGCGGCGATGGCCGCGATGCCGAGCGTGTCGGTCAGGTAGGGCAGCAGCATCAGCCCGGGGACCGTGCCGAAGGTGCCGGTGGCGACCGAACCGAGGCCGTAGCCGGCGCGGACTCCCGTGGGCAGGGGCTGGGACATGGGCGCGAATCTAGGGCACGTCGCGATTCGCCGACATGCACGACCGGGCGATGGGAACATCTGCGCCATGGAGGACTCCCGAGCCGAGCGCTGGGATCGGTCAGGCCCAGGTGCCGATGATGGTCGTCTCGCTGGTGTTCGTGGCGGCGTACGCCTGGCCGATCCTGGACCCCGGGCTCGACCCCGACGCTGGTGCGTGCCGTGCTCGGCCGTCGTGTGGCTGACCTGGGCGCTGCTGGCCCTCGAGCTGGTGATGCGGTTCGTCGCGGCCGAGAGCAAGTGGGCCTTCGCGAAGAAGCACCCGCTCGACATCGCTGCCGTCGTGCTCCCGATCCTGCGGCCGCTGCGCCTGCTGCGGTTGCTGACGCTGCTCGACGTGGTGAACCGGTACGCCGGCAGCTCGCTGCGCGGCCGCGTGGGTGCCTACCTCGTCGCGGCCGGGACCCTGATCGTGTTCATGGGGTCGCTCGCGATCCTCGACGCCGAACGAGGCGGATCCGGCCCGATCCAGACCTTCGGTGACGCGGTCTGGTGGGCGCTGGCCACCATCACCACCGTGGGGTACGGCGACATGTACCCGGTCACCACCGAAGGCCGCTTCGTCGCTGCCGGCCTGATGTTCTGCGGCATCGGCGTGCTCGGCGTCGTCACGGGGACGTTCGCCTCGTGGCTGGTCGAACGGGTCGAGAAGATCGAGGAGCTCGAGGAGGGCGCCGGCGCCAGCACCACCGACGTGCAGGAGCTGCGGGAGGAGATCGTCCGGCTGCGCGAGTCCCTCGAGAGCCGCAGCGATCCGGTCTAGGAGTCGTCGCCGGTCTTCGGCGGCTGCTGCCGGAGCACTCCCTCGATCGATCCGGGCCAGCGCCGCCTGGCCCGAGGGGAGCGGGTGCAGCGCCGCCCCGCGGTCGGCTGCTGCCGACCCGGCCCTGCACCCACGGGTGCCGGGAGCACACGTCGTGCCCGATGGAGGTCCGGTAGAAGTCGACGAACTCGACCCCGGCCTCGGCGGCGGAGTCGCGCATCGCGTAGCGCAGCCGCAGGTTCATCTCCCGGAAGGTGGCGCGGTCCTGGGGTCGCATCCGGGGGAGGCGGGCGCAGTCACCGCGGGAGGGGAGCAGCTTCGGGTAGCCGACCAGCAGCACCCGCGCGTCCGGTGCCTGCTCCTTGATCAGCGCGAGGGTCCCGACCAGCTCGGGCTGGAGCTGGTCGACGATCGCGCGCAGGCGTGCCGCGTTCGTCGTACAGCGGGCAGATCTGGGTCATCTTCCGGCAGACCGTGGCCAGCCTCGCGTAGAGCCGGCCGTTGTTGGCGCCGATGCCGACGGTGACCAGGTCGGTCTTCGCGGAGAGGGCGTCGAACTGCGGTGGCACCGACTGGCCCGACGCCGTGACCTGGCGGCGACCGTAGAGGTCGACCGTCTGCGCGCCGGTGCACGAGCGGTCCCTGAGCGTCGTCGATGTGCAGCGCCTCGGCGACCAGGTGCGGGTAGTTGTTGCTCGAGCGGTTGCAGCCGTAGGCGACGTCGTTGAGCGGCACGAACGGCGCCGCGGTGAAGGAGTCGCCCATGGCGACGTAGTGGTGGTACGTCGGACCGTCCGGGTCCTTGGTGCCGAACCCGCCGAGCAGCAGGACGAGCGCCACCGTGAGCACCGCCGCGACGAGACGCAGCGCCTGCTGAGGAGTCTGGGGAAGGGTCAGCCTCAAGGCTTGCGGGCGAGGTTCCTGGAGGAGGCCGAGGCGAACCTGCGCTCGGGGTTGGAGCCGATCGACGAGCGGTCAGGCGCGACCTCGTCGGCGCGGCTTGGGGGTGCGCGGGGCCGGCTTCTTCTTCGCGGGCGGCTTCGCGGTGACCGTCTTCTTCGCGGCGGCCTTCCGGGCGCGGGGCTTGCGGACGGGGCGGTCGTCGGGGGTGGAGTACTGCTCGATCCACTCGTCCATCGTCACCCAGGTCGTCCCCCGGGCGGCGCGGCCGGTGAGCATGCCGAGGTGGCCGCCCGGGACGATCTCGAAGCGCACCTCGTGGGCGTTGGTGAGCAGCTTGACCAGGGCCTTGACGGCGTTGATCGGGGCGATGCCGTCGGTGTTGCCGGCGAAGATCAGCACCGGCACCTTGATGTTCGCGACGTCGATCTCGTGGCCGGAGAGGTCGACCTTGCCGGTCAGGAGCTGGTTGTGCTTGAGCATCCGGTGGTAGAGCTGCCCGAACGACCGGCCCGGGTAGGCGATCATGTTGTCGGTGAAGCGGTCCACCGCCTCGATCTGGGCGAGCCACTCGCTGTCGTCGAGGTTCTGCAGGATCGCGATCGGCTTGGTGATCAGCTTGGTGCCCGAGCTGAGCTGGAAGGCCCGTCGTACGAGCGGCTTCGGGGCACCGCCGAGCATCCGGTAGAGCTGGGTGACGATGCCGCCGTCGGTGAGTCGCAGGATCGGGCGCAGCGGCGCCACCATCGGCACCTGCTTGACGTCGAAGGGCGAGCCCACGACGGTCAGCGACGCGATCGGCAGGTCGGGCCGGTCGGCGGCCGCGAGCGCGGCGAAGATGCCGCCGAGGCTCCAGCCGATGACGTGCACGGGACGGCCGCCGGCGTGCTCGCTGACCGACTTGATCGCCTCGGGGACGACCTCCTCGACCCAGTGCTCCATGCCGATCTTGCGGTTCTTGAACGAGATCTCGCCGTACTCGACGAGGTAGGTGGGGCGACCCTTCTGCACGAAGTGCTCGACCAGCGAGCACCCGCGGCGCAGGTCGAAGCAGAGGGCGGGCGCGGCCAGCGGGGTGACCAGGAGCACCGGGTCGCCGGTCTCGCGGGTCTTCTTCTGCGGGCGGTAGTGGTAGACCTCGCGCAGCGGTCCGTCGTCGATGAGCGTCCGGGGCATGGGCCGGAGGTCGGCCAACCCCCCATAGATCAGCTTGTGAGCGACGTTGCTGGCGGCGGACGCGACCTGGTCCGGCTTGGGGATCAAGTCCATAGGGCGGAAATTACCCTCTCCGCGAGGTGGGGGCACATCGTCCGGTGCGCGGGTCCGATGCATGGACACCGGGTGCCGGCCAGGAGTAGGCATGGCTCATGAAGCTCTCCAGGGTCATCGGGGGCGCTGGCCTGGCCATCGGGGCGGTCGCTGCACGCGACCTGATGCAGAAGCGGCACGCCCTGATGCGCAACTACCCCGTCATCGCGCACGCCCGCTACTGGCTGGAGACCATCGGCCCCGAGCTGCGCCAGTACATCGTGACCGGCAACGACGAGGAGCGCCCGTTCAGCCGTGACCAGCGCTCGTGGATCTACGCGTCCTCCAAGCAGGAGAACAACTACTCCGGCTTCGGCACCGACAACGACATCGAGCACCTGCCGGGCTACGCGATCATCAAGCACCGCACCTTCGCCGCGTCGCTGCCGCACGACCACGCCGAGAAGGTCGGGCTGCCGAGCGCCAAGGTCCTCGGCGGTCCGCGCGGGCGGGCGAAGGCGTTCCGGCCCGACTCGCTGATCAACATCTCCGGGATGAGCTTCGGCTCGATGTCGGGCAACGCGATCGAGGCGCTCAACAAGGGCGCCAAGCTCGCCGGCTGCATGCACAACACCGGTGAGGGCGGGCTGTCGCCGCACCACCGGCAGGGTGGCGACATCGTGCTGCAGATCGGTACGGCGTACTTCGGCTGCCGCGACGAGGACGGACGGTTCTCGCTCGACAAGCTCATGGAGGTCGTCGAGTCGGCACCGGTGCGGGCCATCGAGATCAAGCTCTCCCAGGGGGCCAAGCCGGGACTCGGTGGCCTGCTGCCGGCGGCCAAGGTGACCAAGGAGATCAGCGAGATCCGCGGCATCCCGATGGGCCAGGACTGCGCCAGCCCGTCACGGCACACCGCCTTCACCGACGAGGACAGCCTGCTCGACTTCGTCGAGCTCGTCGCGGGTGCGACCGGCGTGCCCGTCGGCATCAAGAGCGCCGTCGGGGAGATGAGCTTCTGGCACGAGCTCACCCGGCTGATGGCCCGCGGCGACCGTGGCGTCGACTTCGTCACCGTCGACGGTGGGGAGGGCGGCACGGGCGCCTCGCCGCCGATCTTCGCCGACTCCATCGCGCTGCCCTTCCGGATGGGCTTCTCCCGCGTCTACGGCACCTTCGCCGAGGCCGGGCTCACCGACGACGTGACGTTCATCGGCTCGGGGAAGCTCGGGCTGCCCGACAACGCCGTCGTGGCGTTCGCGCTCGGCGCCGACATGGTCAACGTGGCCCGTGAGGCGATGATGTCGATCGGCTGCATCCAGTCGCAGAAGTGCCACACCGACCGGTGCCCCACGGGGGTCGCGACCCAGGACCCGTGGCTCGCCCACGGGCTCGATCCCGCCTCGAAGTCGGAGCGCTGCGCGCAGTACGTCCGCACCTTCCGCAAGGAGCTGGTCAAGGTCTCGGAGTCGATCGGCGTCGCCCACCCCGGCCTGATCACCGCCGACGACGTCGACATCTTCAGCGGCGACTACGAGGCCCGGTCGCTGCGCGCGGTCTACGGCTACAAGGACGGCTGGGGCTCCCTCGGCGCGCACCTCGCCGCGGAGATCACCGAGCGGATGGCTCCCGGTGGCTCCCGCCCGGAGACCCGCTCGATCGAGGAGGGGGAGGGCGAGAAGCCGATCGGGCACGACTCGCCCCCGACCAGCCTGAGCGCTACGGACCGCCGGGCCGGCCGGGTCTGCTTGGTGTGGGTCGGCTGGACGCCGGAGAGGGCGTCGAGGAAGGCCGAGGCCCAGTGGGCGACGTCGTTCTCCGCGACCGTCCGACGCATCGCCCGCATCCGGCGTGACAGGTCCTTCGGCTCGGCGTCGTACGCCTCGAGCATCCGGGCCTTCATGCCGTTGATGTCGTAGGGGTTGACCAGGTAGGCCTGGCGCAGCTCGTCGGCCGCGCCGGCGAACTCCGAGAGCACCAGGGCCCCGTCGTCGTCGTAGCGGCAGGCGACGTACTCCTTGGCGACGAGGTTCATGCCGTCGCGGAACGGCGTGACCACCATGATGTCGGCGGCGCGGTAGAGCGCGGCCATCTCCTCGCGCGGGAACGACGAGTGCAGGTAGGAGATCACCGGGCGGCCGATGCGCCCGAGGTCGCCGTTGATGCGGCCGACCAGGCGGTCGATGTCGTCGCGGAGGATGCGGTACTGGTCGACGCGCTCGCGTGAGGGCGTGGCCACCTGGACGAACAGCGCGTCCTCGACGCTGAAGTGCTCCTCGGCGATCAGCTCGCTGAACGCGCGCAGCCGGGCGTAGATGCCCTTGGTGTAGTCGAGCCGGTCGATCCCGAGGAACAGCTTCTTCGGGTTGCCCAGGTCGCGCCGGATCTCCTCGGCACGTGTCGCGACCGGCGTCGGAGCGGGCGAGCTCCTCGAAGCCGGCGGCGTCGATGGAGATCGGGAAGGCGCGCGCCTGCACCACCCGGCCGTCGGGGAGGTAGACCGAGTCGCGGTGGGTCTTGTGGCCCACCCGCTGCCGCACCAGCCGGACGAAGTTCGCGGCCGCGCCCGAGAGCTGGAAGCCCACGAGGTCGGCGCCGAGCAGCCCCTCGAGGACCTGCCGGCGCCACGGCAGCTGGGAGAACAGCTCGGCCGGGGGGAACGGGATGTGCAGGTAGAAGCCGATCCGCAGGTCGGGTCGCAGCTCGCGCAGCATCGCGGGCACGAGCTGCAGCTGGTAGTCCTGCACCCAGACGATGGCGCCCTCCGCGGCGAACTTCGCGGCGGCGTCGGCGAAGCGCTGGTTGACGGTGACGTAGGAGTCCCACCACTCGCGGTGGAAGGACGGCTTGGCGACGAGGTCGTGGTAGAGCGGCCACAGGGTGGCGTTGGAGAAGCCCTCGTAGAACTCGACGTACTCCTGCTCCGACATGGTGACCGGGACCAGGGTCAGGCCGTCGTCCTCGAAGGGGTCGAGGTCCTCCCCGGTGTCGCCGGGCCAGCCGATCCAGGCCCCGTTGTTCTCCCGCATGACGGGCTCGAGAGCCGAGACGAGACCGCCGGGGGAGCGCCGCCAGGAGACGGAGCCGTCCTCCTCCACCACCCGGTCGACCGGCATGCGGTTGGCCACGACGACGAGGTCGGAGGTGCTGCGCTTCCGAGAGCTTCGACTCACGCTCGTGACCCTACCCGCGGTACGAGACCCCGATCTGCGCGAGTACGTCGTCCATCTGCCGCATGACAGCGATCGTCTGGGCCGGTGGCACGAGCGTCGCTGGTCAGCGCGCCGGACCGCAGGCAGCGGTGCACCTCGAGGATCTCGTTGCCGTAGCCCTGGCCGACGACCGGCTCGTCGGGCTCGATCCACTCGCTGGCGCCCTCGGGGTCCCAGTACGACGTCCACCGGATCCGTTGGGGCGTGTAGAAGGCGCGCGGCAGGTCGAAGCAGCCGATCTCGGTGGAGATGGTCGCGGTCACCGAGGCGTGCGAGGTGAGCGTCGCCGTCAGAGCGGCGGTCGCACCTCCGGGGTAGAGCCCGGCGACCGAGACGTCGAGGTCGATGCCGCCGGTCGAGAGGTTCGCGACCGCCGTCAGCCGCTCCGGCTCGCCGAGCACGAGCTGGGCGAAGGTCAGCGGGTAGATGCCCATGTCGAGCAGGGCGCCGCCACCGAGCGCCGGGTCGAGCAGCCGGCCCGTCTGCTCGCCCCCGTCGATGGCGCCCGGGACCACGAAACCGATGCTGGCGTGCACCTGGCGGGCGGTGCCGTGCTCCCCGTCGGCGAGCAGCGTCCGGAGCTTGCGGATCGTCGGGTGGCAGGCCATCCACATGGCCTCCATCAGGAACAGCCCGCGCGCCGCCGCCTCCTCGAAGAGGGCCGCGGTCGACGTCGCGTCGAGGGTCATCGGCTTCTCGCAGAGCACGGCCTTGCCGGCCTCGAGGGCCAGTCGGGTGTGCTGCGTCGTGGTGGACGTGCGGCGAGGCGACGTACACCACGTCGACGGCGGGGTCGCTGACCAGCTCCTCGTAGGAGCCGTACGCCGCACCACCGAACTCGGCGGCGAACTCGGTGGCGCGCTCGAGGCTCCGGGACCCGGTGGCGACGATCTCGGCGTCGGGGACCAGCGACAGGTCGGTCGCGAAGTTGCGCGCGATCCGTCCCGGCGCCAGCACGCCCCATCGGATGGTGTCCCCGTAAGTCTTCATGGTCGAACGCTAGCCATCCCCGCGGAACCGCCACGCCGGGAAGCAAATGACAACGATGTATTTCCATCGCCTATGCTGAGGCAGACCCATCCTTCCCGTCCGAGGAGTCGCCACGATGGTCGCCAGCCACGCGCTCAACAACTCCCAGCCCGAGGGCTCCGGTGAGCTCACGGCCCGCGACGCGGCGATGCTCGACTTCGAGCGCCAGTGGTGGAAGTACGCCGGCGCCAAGGAGCAGGCCGTCCGCGAGAAGTTCGACATGTCCGCGACGCGCTACTACCAGGTCCTCAACGCCCTGATCGACCGTCCCGAGGCGCTCGTCCACGACCCGCTGCTCGTGCGCCGCCTGCGTCGTCTGCGGGCCACCCGCCAGCGGCAGCGCTCGGCTCGCCGACTCGGCTTCGACCTCTCGGAGTGACTCAGGTGAACGCTTCCCCCCGTCGCGTGCGCGACGAGCACGGCACTCGTCCTGCCGACCCGGCTGCTCGCGCTGTGCATCTCGGCCGTCGCGATGGCGGCGCTGGTGATCATCGCCGACAACCCCGACCAGGCCCCGGAGGACGCGGCGACGCCCGCCGTGACCGAGCCGTCGAAGGAAGCGAGCGAGGCTCCTTCGGCCACCCCGACGACCAAGGCCAAGCCGGAGCCCAAGCCGGTCAAGCGCGGGGAAACCTACGTCACGGTGTTCAACAACACCCGCGTCAAGGGCCTGGCCGGCGGCGTCGCCGACAAGGCCAAGGGCGCCGGCTGGAACGTCGTGGCCACCGACAACTGGTACGGCACCGTCGACAGCACCGCCGTCTACTACCCGCCGCGGCTCAAGGCCGCCGCCGAGGAGCTCGGCTTCGACCTCGGCATCAAGCGCATCAAGCCGTCCCAGGAGCCGATGCAGTTCGACCGGCTCACGGTCATCCTCACCGACGACTACCACGGGTAGACGCGTCGGCTTCTAGGCCACTGACCCGCCCTGCTTCGACAACCGTCTCGTCGGGCTGGAAAAGTTAGGCCCATGGACTTCGGCACGAGCACGGGTGAGCAGGAGTACGCCGCCCTGGTGCGTGCTGCCGACGACCTGGTCATCGGACTCGACTTCGACGGCACCCTGGCCCCGATCGTCGACGACCCGGAGAGCGCCCACATCCACCCCGACGCGGCCGACGTGATCGTCGAGCTCGCCGAGCAGGTGCGGGCCATCGCGGTGATCACCGGCCGCCCGGCCCGCCAGGTGCTCGACCTCGGCGGCCTCGAGGAGGTCGGCAACGAGGTCGGCGAGCACGGGCGTGAGCTGTTCGTCCTGGGCCAGTACGGCAACGAGCGCTGGACCTCCATCAACCGGCGGGTCATCTCGCCCACTCCTCCTCGCGGGCTGGCCTCGTTCACGGCCGGGCCTGCCGCGGTTGCTGCGCCAGGCCGACGCCGCCGAGGCCTGGGTGGAGGAGAAGGGGCTGGCCGTGGCCGTGCACACCCGCCGGCTCGACGAGCCGCAGGCGGCGTACGAACGACTGCTGCCGCTGCTCGCGGAGGCCGCCAAGACGCACGACCTCGACATCGAGCCGGGCCGCAACGTGATCGAGGTGCGCGCCCACGGGATGCACAAGGGCGCGGCGCTGATGAAGCTGGTCGACGAGCTCGGCGCCAAGGCGATCGCGTTCTGCGGGGACGACCTCGGCGACGTGGAGGCGTTCAAGGCCGTCGAGGACCTGCGGGCCCAGGGCCTGCCCGGCCTGCTCGTCTGCTCGGGCTCGGAGGAGGAGAGCGCCCTGGCCGAGATGGCCGACCTCGTCGTGCACGGTCCCGACGGCGTGCTCGACCTGCTGCGCCGGATGACCGCCGACATCCGCGCCGCCCGCGCCTGATCCCGGACCATCTGCAGACGAGACGGTCCATCTCGGATGGCGGGATGGATGTGCACATTCTGAGACGGCTACCTAGGCTGAGCACAGCTCATCGAGAGGGACTGAGGGAAACGGCCCGTTGAAGTCCCGGCAACCGCCACACGAGCCTCCGACCAGTCGGATTCATGCGGTGCGGTGCCAAATCCGTCCCGGTCCGAGAGTCGGTCCCGGGGAAGATGAGAAGGAGGCCTCCTTGAGCATCGCCACTGACCAGGCCCAGTCGACCGACACCGGTCTCCGCGAGGGCGCGTTCGGCAACGCCACCGGCCTCGCCTGCCGCGAGTGCGGCCACGAGATCGCGCTCGGCCCGCACTACGCGTGTCCGGAGTGCTTCGGACCCCTCGAGATCGCCTACGACTTCCCCGCGCTCACCCACGCGGAGATCGAGGCCGGTCCCCGCAACATCTGGCGCTACAAGGCGCTGCTGCCGGTGCCCGACGACATCGAGCAGAGCCCGAACATGGAGCCCGGCTTCACCCGCCTGCTCAAGGCCCACAACCTCGGCCGCGAGCTCGGCATCGAGAACCTCTGGGTCAAGGACGACTCCACCAACCCGACCAACTCCTTCAAGGACCGCGTCGTCGCCTGCGCGCTGAGCGCCGCGCGCGAGTTCCACAGCAAGGTGTTCGCCTGCCCGTCGACCGGCAACCTGGCCAACGCCGTGGCGGCAGCGGGTGCCCGCGCCGGCATCAAGACCGTGGTCTTCATCCCGTCGAACCTCGAGCAGCCCAAGCAGGTCAACTCGGCGGTCTTCACCGACTCGCTGGTCGCGGTGAACGGCAACTACGACGACGTGAACCGGCTCGCCTCGGAGATCGCGGGCGAGGAGGACGGCTGGGCGTTCGTGAACGTCAACGTCCGTCCCTACTACGCCGAGGGCTCCAAGACCCTCGGCTACGAGATCGCCGAGCAGCTCGGCTGGCGGCTGCCGGACCAGATCGTCATCCCGGTGGCGTCCGGCTCCCAGCTGACCAAGGTGCACAAGGCCTTCCAGGAGCTGATCAAGCTCGGCCTGGTCGAGGACAAGCCCTACAAGGTGTACGGCGCCCAGGCCACCGGCTGCTCCCCGGTCTCGGTGGCCTACAAGGCCGGCGATCGACGCGATCCGCCCGGTCAAGCCCGACACCATCGCCAAGAGCCTGGCCATCGGCAACCCCGCCGACGGCATCTACGTCCTCGACATCTGCCGCGAGACCGGTGGCGCCGTCGAGGACATCACCGACGACGAGGTGCGCGAGGCGATCGTGCTGCTGGCCCGCACGGAGGGGATCTTCACCGAGACCGCCGGCGGCACCACCGTCGGCGTGCTGAAGAAGCTCGTCGAGACCGGCCAGCTCGACCCGAGCCTCGAGACGGTCGTGATCAACACCGGCCACGGGCTGAAGACCCTCGACTCGGTCTCCGGCACCGTCGGCCCGGCTGCCACGATCGAGCCGTCGTACGCCGCCTTCACCAGCAGCGGCATCGCCTGACATCCGAACTCACCTGAGGAGACAGCAACCCATGAGCGTCAGCGTCCGGATCCCCACCATCCTGCGCAGCTACACCGGCGGCGAGTCCGAGGTGTCGGCCGAGGGAACCACGTTGAGCGAGGTGCTCGACGACCTCGAGGCCAACCACAACGGGATCAGGGCGCGCGTGCTCGACGACGCGGGCGAGCTCCGGCGCTTCGTGAACGTCTACGTCGGCAACGACGACGTGCGCTTCCTCGACGGGCTCGGCAGCGCCACCCCCGAGGGCACCCAGATCAGCATCATTCCGGCGGTCGCAGGAGGCTGATCCGGGGCTAACCTGAGGGACTGGCCGACGCCGGCGGCGTCGTGACCAGGAGGTTGCGATGTCCGCACGAGCCCGCTTCGCGTCCCTCACCGCCATCGCGCTGGTCGTCCCGCTCCTGGTCCTGCTGGCTCCCTGCCGCGGGTGCTGCCGTCGGCGACGTCGAGCTCGCCAGCCCCAACGGGCGCGACGTCTGGCCCGGCAAGAAACCCTCGGACCTCAACGTCTACAACGGCCAGACCGCGCAGGACGCGACGGCCACCTTCCGCAACAAGCGCGGCAAGGTGGTCCGCACCATGGCGGTGCCGCCCACCTGCTTCTTCGACCAGTGCACGCTCGCCGAGTCCTCCGACGGACACGAGGTGCGGTGGAACGGGAGGAACAACCGGGGAAGGTTCGTCAAGCCGGGGCGCTACACGGGCACGGATCCGCCTGATCGACAGGAACGGCCAGGCCCACAGCGTGTCGCTCGGCAACCTCTGGGTCAACCGGCTGGTGACCAGGACCCGGGAGAACTACGTCGAGGTCGCGCTGCGTGATCCCACGCTCGCGGCCCTCAGCACCATCGGCCGGTGCTCGTCGGTGACCGGGCCCACCCCGAACAGGCCGTGGCAGCTCCGCCTGCTCTCGATGAACAAGTGCCGGAGCTCGGCCGGCACCGACGACTGGGCGTTCCGGGCCAACCAGATCGAGCTGTGGGAGGACGACCACGCCTCCCGCGTCATCTCCGTCCGGATCGGCGCCACTGGTTCCCCGGTCCACGCAGGCGACATGGCCAGCATCGTCGTGGACTCGAGCGCGGGAACGGGCGGCCCGACCCGTCTGGCGACGGGTCGCCGTGCTCGGACACGGCCGGCACCCACCTGGGCAAGGCGTTCATCGTGCCGCGCGGGTCGATGAACGGACCGCAGCTACCACCTGTTCATCCAGGGCTCGCGTCGTCAACGGCAACCGCTGGCGGATCAACCAGTTCAAGGCGATCTGGACCTACCGCGCCTTCACTCGCTGAGAAACCCTGTTGAGCCGTCCGGCAGACTGGCCGGCATGCCACGCAACATCGCCACCAAGGACCGCGTCGAGCGCGAGGAGCTGCTCGACTTCGTGCGACCGCGCCACCGCGCGACGCTGGTCACCACGCGCAAGAACGGCCGCCCGCAGCTCTCGCCCGTGACCTGCGGGGTCGACGAGGAGGGGCGCGTCGTGATCTCGACGTACCCGTCGCGCGCCAAGGCGGCCAACCTCCGGCGTGACCCCGCTGCGACGGTGCTGATCCACAGCGACGACTGGGACGGCCCCTACGTGCAGCTCGACGGGACCGCCGAGGTGATCGACCTGCCCGACTCCGTGGAGCCGCTCGTCGACTACTTCCGCAGCATCTCCGGCGAGCACCCCGACTGGGACGAGTACCGCCAGGCCATGCGCGACCAGGGCAAGTCGCTGATCCGCGTGACCATCGAGAGCTGGGGCCCGATCGCCACCGGCGGCTTCCCGCCCGAGCTGGCCTGACCGTGGCGGAGCACCACCGGCCGGTGCTGCTGGCCACCTGCGCCCACATGCCCGACGGCGAGGAGTGGGCCGGCACCAACCTCCTGCTGCCCGCGCTGGCCGAGCGCGGCCTCGACGCCCGCTGGGTGGTCTGGGACGACCCCGCCGTCGACTGGTCGGAGGGCCTGGTCGCGGTGCGCTCGACCTGGGACTACGAGCAGCGGCGCGAGGAGTTCCTGACCTGGGCCCGGTCGGTGCCGTGGATGCTCAACTCCGCGGCGGTGTTCAGCTGGAACACCGACAAGGCCTACCTGACCCAGCTCGCCGACGCCGGCGTGCCGGTGGTCCCGACCGTCGTCGTGGAGCGCGAGGAGGACCTGCTTCCGGCCGTGTCCGGCTTCGGCGCCTCGGTGGTGAAGCCGAGCGTCGGTGCCGGCGGCCGGGGCGTGGTCGTGCTCGACGGGACGTCCGACGCGGAGCCCGACTTCGGGTCCGGTCCCTGGGTGGTGCAGCCGGTCGTCGAGTCCGTGCGCACCGAGGGCGAGACCTCGGTGTTCGTCATCGACGGCCAGGTGGTCTCCCAGGCGCAGAAGCGCCCGGCCCCGGGTGAGCTCCGCGTCCACGAGCAGTACGGCGGCACGACCGTGGCCGCGCCGGTCACGGACGAGGCGGCCGACGTGGCCCGTCGTGCGGTCGACGGCGGCGGAGGCGGTCCTGGGCGAGCGGCTCGACTACGCCCGGGTCGACCAGATGCGGCTGGCCGACGGGACGCTGGCGGTCAGCGAGCTCGAGGTGACCGAGCCGGGGCTCTACCTCGAGGTGCTCCCGGACAACGCCGCCGGTGTTCGCCGACCTGGTGCTCGACCGGCTCCGCGCCGGCTGACGACCGGCCGTTCGTCCCCGGGTCACCGAAGGTTGCCCGGCTGTTCTCCCCGCTCGGCTGCACTCGTTCCGATGAACGTGAGACGACGTCCGGTCACCTCGGGCCTGCTGGTCGCCGGACTCGTGACCGGTGCGGCGCCCTCGGCGGCCGCGACCTCCTGCGGCGCCAGGCGGCCACGGCCCGGGAGCTGATCGGCAAGCCGCTGGGCGAGCAGGCGCTCGCGGCCGACCGCACCTGGAAGAAGAAGTACGGCGACCGCGTCGACCTGCTCGTCCTGGGCGACTCGATCGCCGCCGGGCTCGGTGCCGAGACGCCTCGCCAGACCCTCGGGGCCCGGCTCGCCCGCAAGCTCGCCAAGCGCACCCATCGGGCCGTGCGGCTGCACACCGCAGCCGTGGTCGGCGCGGAGAGCAGCGCCCTCGCCGACCAGCTGGCGACCCTGCCCGCGTCGTACTCCCCGCACGTGGCGATCGTGATCGTCGGCGGCAACGACGTCACCCACCGGGTCCCGGTCGCCGAGTCGGTGGACCACCTCACCGGCTGTGTCCGGGCGCTGCAGGAGCGCGGCACCCGCGTCGTCGTCGGCACCTGTCCGGACCTCGGTGCGCTGCGGCCGGTGCCGCAGCCGCTGCGGGTGCTGGGATCGCGGGCCTCACGACAGCTGGCGGCGGCGCAGGCCCGGGCGGTGGAGCCGCTCGGTGCCCACGTGGTGTCCCTCGCCGATGCCGTCGGGCCGTTCTTCACCAGCGCCCCCGACGAGATGTTCAGCCCGGACCGGTTCCATCCGTCGTCCCTGGGTTACAAGCGCACTGCCCAGGCGTTGCTTCCTCATGTCCTGGAGGCGGTTCAGGCGTGGAGCAATTCGGGGTCGACTGGACATGTTGACGCCCGCAACGACAGTCTGAGTGGGTGACTGAGAGCAGCAGCATCGTCCGCACCAAGGACGTCGAGACCGTCATCCACCAGAACGACGACACCGAGGGCGACCATCACGGACGCCTCGCGAAGCGCCTGAGCTCGTGGGACCTGATGGGCTTCGGGATCGGCATCGTGATCGGCACCGGCATCTTCACGCTCACCGGCGTCGAGGCGAAGAACCACGCCGGACCCGCGATCGTGCTCTCCTTCGCGGTCGCCGGGATCGTCAGCATGCTGGCGGCCCTCTGCTACGCCGAGCTCGCCGCGGCGGTGCCGACCGCCGGCAGCTCCTACACCTACGCCTACACGACCATCGGCGAGATCTTCGCCTGGATCATCGCCTGGGACCTGATCCTCGAGTTCGCCCTCGGGGCCGCGGTCGTCTCGCGCGGCTGGTCGGGCTACCTGCAGGACCTGTTCAACCTGCCCGAGGCGTTCTTCGGCGAGGAGAACTCCGTCGTCAACGTCGGCGCCGTCATCATCGCGCTCGTGCTCGGCACCATCGCGGCTGTCGGGATCCGCGAGTCCAAGCTGGTCACCAACGCCCTCGTGGTGATCAAGGTGAGCGTCTGCGTCTTCGTCATCGGCGTCGGGCTCTTCTTCATCAAGGCCGCCAACCTGGTGCCGTGGATCCCGCCGAGCAAGCCCGGCGAGGCGGGCTCGGGCCTCAAGCAGCCGTTGTGGCAGTGGGTCAGCGGGGTGGACCCGGCCTCGTTCGGCGTCGCAGGCGTCTTCGTCGCCGCCGGCGTCGTGTTCTTCGCCTACAGCGGGTTCGAGGCGGTGGCCAACCTCGGCGAGGAGACCAAGGACCCGGCCAAGGACATGCCGCGCGGACTGATCGGCACGCTGATCATCTGCACCCTGCTCTACCTCGGTGTCTGCTTCGTGCTGACCGGGATGGTCAACTACGGCGACCTCTCCGAGGGAGCGCCGATCTCGGACGCCTTCGACCAGGTCGGCCTGGGCTGGGCCTCGGTGCTGATCAACATCGCGGCGATCGCGGGCCTCAGCTCGGTGATCCTCGTCGACATCGTGGCGATGGGCCGGATCGGCTTCGCGCTGTGCCGCGACGGGCTGCTGCCGGCGGCGGTCGGCAAGGTGCACGAGCGCTTCCACACGCCCCTGCGGATCACCGTGGCGACCACGGCGGTCGTGTGCCTGCTCGGGGCCTTCGTCCCGCTCGCGACGCTGGCCGAGATGGTCAGCATCGGCACGCTGTTCGCGTTCCTCGTGGTGGCGATCGCGGTCGTCGTGCTGCGGCGTACCGAAGCCGAAGATGAAGCGCCCCTTCCGCACGCCCTCGGTGCCGTGGCTGCCCATCGCCTCGGCCGTGACCTGCCTGGCGCTGATGGCCAGCCTGGCCGTGGAGACGTGGGTGCGGTTCCTGATCTGGCTGGCCGTCGGCCTGGTCGTCTACTTCGTCTACGGGCGCACCCACTCCCGGCTGGCTCCGGGCCGGGCCGGGGCGGACGCCGCCGACGAGCTCGGCGAGTCCGAAGTGGTGTGACGACCCGCGAACCGACGTTTGCACTCGCTGGGGTCGAGTGCTAAAAATGCAGTTGGCACTCTCCCTGCGAGAGTGACAGAAGCAGCACCAACACCTTGGCCGTCGGAGTCGAGGTCCGCAAGCGCCGGCGGGAAGGGTCCGCCGGGTCAGCCCGGGCCGTCCGTCGCGGGCGACGAAGCGGCCACCCAACTCTTAGATCCAAGAGGAATCCCAAGAGATGCCGAAGCTGATTGCTTTCAACGAGGAGGCCCGCCGCGGGCTCGAGCGGGGTATGAACACCCTCGCCGACGCGGTCAAGGTCACGCTCGGTCCCAAGGGCCGCAATGTGGTCCTCGAGAAGAAGTGGGGCGCGCCCACCATCACCAACGATGGTGTGAGCATCGCCAAGGAGATCGAGCTGGAGGACCCCTACGAGAAGATCGGGGCCGAGCTCGTCAAGGAAGTTGCCAAGAAGACCGACGACGTCGCCGGTGACGGCACGACGACCGCCACCGTTCTCGCCCAGGCGATGGTGCGCGAGGGTCTGCGCAACGTCGCCGCCGGTGCCAACCCGATGGCGCTCAAGCGCGGCATCGAGAAGGCCGTCGAGGCCGTCTCCGAGCAGCTGCTCGGCATGGCCAAGGACGTCGAGACCAAGGAGCAGATCGCCGCGACCGCGTCGATCTCCGCCGCCGACACCACCGTCGGTGAGGCCATCGCCGAGGCGATGGACAAGGTCGGCAAGGAAGGCGTCATCACGGTCGAGGAGTCCAACACCTTCGGGCTGGACCTCGAGCTGACCGAGGGGATGCGCTTCGACAAGGGCTACATCTCCCAGTACTTCATGACCGACCCGGAGCGCATGGAGGCCGTCCTCGACGACCCCTACATCCTGATCGCGAACCAGAAGGTCTCCACGGTCAAGGACCTGCTCCCGCTCCTCGAGAAGGTCATGCAGAGCGGCAAGCCGCTGCTGATCATCGCCGAGGACATCGAGGGCGAGGCCCTGTCGACGCTGGTCGTCAACAAGATCCGCGGCACCTTCAAGTCCGTCGCCGTCAAGGCCCCGGGCTTCGGTGACCGTCGCAAGGCGATGATGCAGGACATCGCGATCCTCACCGGTGGCCAGGTCATCTCCGAGGACGTCGGCCTCAAGCTCGAGTCGACCGGCATCGAGCTGCTCGGCCAGGCCCGCAAGGTCGTCATCACCAAGGACGAGACCACCATCGTCGACGGCTCCGGCGACGCCGACCAGCTCGGCGGTCGGGTGAACCAGATCCGCGCCGAGATCGAGAAGAGCGACTCCGACTACGACCGCGAGAAGCTGCAGGAGCGCCTGGCCAAGCTGGCCGGCGGTGTTGCGGTGATCAAGGTCGGCGCGGCCACCGAGGTGGAGCTCAAGGAGCGCAAGCACCGCATCGAGGACGCCGTTCGCAACGCGAAGGCGGCCGTCGAGGAGGGCATCGTCGCCGGCGGCGGCGTCGCCCTGGTGCAGGCCTCGGACCGCGCGTTCGAGAAGCTCGAGCTCGAGGGTGACGAGGCCACCGGCGCCAACATCGTGCGCGTGGCGACCGAGGCTCCGCTCAAGCAGATCGCGATCAACGCCGGCCTCGAGGGCGGCGTCGTGGCGGAGAAGGTGCGCAACCTGACCGCGGGCCACGGCCTCAACGCGGCCAACGGCGAGTACGTCGACATGATCGCCGAGGGCATCATCGACCCCGCCAAGGTGACCCGCTCGGCGCTGCAGAACGCCGCGTCGATCGCCGCGCTGTTCCTCACCACCGAGGCCGTCGTGGCCGACAAGCCGGAGAAGGCCGCCCCCATGGGTGGCGACCCGACCGGCGGCATGGGCGGCATGGACTTCTGATCCGCCCCGCCAACTGAACACACAGCAAGGCCCCGGTCCTCGGACCGGGGCCTTGCTGCGTCCGGCGCATGACGCCGGGGGATCAGGGAACGCAGCATCCGTGGAGGACGACCGGCTGGAGAGGGCCATCCTTCGTCTGCTCGACGAGAGGGCCTCGGGCGCCACGATCTGTCCCTCCGACGTGGCGCGTGACGTCGGCACGCCGAGCGGTTGGCGCGACCTGATGGAGCCCGTGCGCCAGGCCGCCCGGCGGCTGGTGGAGACCGGAGCGGTGGAGGTCACCCAGCACGGCGAGGTCGTGGACCTCGACGAGGTCCGTGGTCCGATCCGGATCCGACGACGTCAGGACGCCTGAGGCAGGCCCACCTTGGCGGCCAGGGCCCGGCCGGCCTCCTCGGCGGTGGCCAGCGCCTCCTGGTGCAGCTCCTTGGCGAGGTCGGTGAACTCGTCGAGCGCCGGGTTCACGCCGACCAGGGTGAACTCGCGCTCCACGACGGTCAGGTCGGCGCCCCAGACGTCGGCCAGGATCCGGCGCAGGTAGGCGGTCGAGTGGTCCCAGCCCTCGCGCGGGGTGCCGGCGCCGTACGCGCCACCGCGCACCGTGGCGAGCACGACGGGCTTCCCGGCGAGCAGCGGGGCGTCCTTGCCGCGCGGGTCGGTGATGACCAGGTCGAACCAGGCCTTGATGTGCTGGGAGACGCCGAAGTTGTAGAGCGGCACGGCGAGCAGGATCGCGTCGGCCTCGAGCAGCTCGTCGGTGAGGCCGGTGACCAGCTCGGCGGCGGCCTGCTGCTCGGGAGTGCGGTCCTCGGCCGGGGTCCACGAGGCCGAGACGGCGTGGGCCCAGGCGTCGGAGGGGAGCGGCTCGGTGCCGATGTGGCGTCGTACGACGCGGTCGCCGGGGTGGGTCGCGAGCCAGTGCTGCTCGACGACGTCGGCGATCTCGCGGCTGGCCGAGCCGTCGATCTTGATGCTGGCGTCCAGACGGAACAGGGACACGATGGTCTCCTTCTGATCGAGAGGTTACTTGTCGAATTCGAAGTAACATCGGATCAAGAAGTATTTGTTCCCGGGCTGTTCCCGCGGCGTTCCTATACTTCGATCGTGGCCACCGAGGCAGCTGCCGCTCACGAGTCCGCGCACTCCGTACCCCAGTGCGACGCGGCGCTGAGCGACGCCTTCGCACTGCTGGGCAAGCGCTGGAACGGGATGATCCTGGGCAGCCTGATGGAGGGGCCGGCCGGCTTCTCGGAGATCCGTCGCGCGCTGCAGACGATCAGCGACTCGGTGCTCTCCGACCGCCTGGCCGAGCTGACCGGTGCGGGCCTGGTGCTGCGCGAGGTCGACGAGGGCCCGCCGGTGGCGGTCCGCTACCGGCTGGCCGAGTCGGGCGTGGCGCTCGTCCCGGTGCTGCAGGACCTCATGGCCTGGGCGCGCAAGAACCTCTGAGCGCAGCCGCTCGGCGGCGCGATAGCGTCGGTGATCGATGAGTGTGCAGGCGCTGGCCCTGGTGCTGACGGCGGCCGTGCTGCATGCGCTCTGGAACCTCGCGGCCAAGCGGGTGCAGGTCGACGGCGTCGCCTTCGTCTGGCTCTACGTGGTCGGCTCGGTGGTGCTCTGGGGGCCGGTGGCCGATCGTCTGGACGGTGGTCCGGGGCGACCGGCCGGAGTGGGCCTGGGTGTACGCCGGGGTGCTGACGGCGCTCTTCCACACCGTCTACCAGCTGGTGCTCCAGCGGGGCTACGAGCGTGGCGACCTCAACCTGGTCTACCCGCTGGCCCGCGGCACCGGCCCGCTGCTGACCTTCGTGTTCGCCGTGATCGTGCTGGGCGACCGGCCCGATGCCGTGGCCGTCGCGGGCGTCCTGGCCGTGATCGCCGGGATCCTGCTGATCTCGCTGGGTGGGCCACGGCGGACCCGGCTCGACGCGTGCCGGAGTCGTCTGGGGAGTCGCCACCGGGGTCGCGATCGCGGCGTACACCCTCTGGGACGACCACGCCGTCAACGCGCTCGACGTGCCCCCGCTGCCGTACTTCGCGCTCGGCCTGCTGCTGCAGCTGCCGGTCCTCACCCTGCTGCTCGGCCGTCGCCGCGCGCTGCTGCCCGACCGTGTGGCGCGAGGCCCGCGGGCCGGTGATCGTGGTCGCGGTGCTCTCGCCGATGGCCTACGTCCTGGTGCTGCGGGCGCTGCAGCTCGCTCCGGTCTCCCTGGTCGCGCCGGCCCGGGAGACCAGCATCGTGGTCGGTGCGCTGCTGGCCTGGTGGATCCTCAGGAGCCGAGCGCCGCGCGGCGCCTGGTCGGCGCGGCCGTCGTGCTGGCCGGGATCGTCGGCATCGTGGCCGGGTAGCTCGACGGCCGCTCAGAACACGTTGAGCGGCCGGAACTGCACGCTGATGCGCGGGCCGACGGGCCGGCTGGTCTTGGGGACGGCGTGCTCCCAGGTGCGCTGGCAGGAGCCGCCCATCACGATCAGGTCGCCGTGGCCCAGGGCGTGGCTGACCTCGATGTGGCCGCCGACGCGGGCGCAGCTGGAGCTTGCGCGGCGAGCCGCAGCGAGACGATCGCGACCATCGTGTCCTGCAGCCGGCCGCGACCGATGGTGTCGCCGTGCCACGCCACGGAGTCGTGCCCGTCGCGGTAGTAGCAGCAGCCGGCGGTCACGAACGGCTCGCCGAGCTCGGCGCGGTAGTGGGCCGAGAGCGCCTCGCGCGCCTCGGTCAGCGCGGGGTGGGGGAGCGGCTCGCCCGCGCCGTAGGTGTGCAGCAGCCGCGGCACGTCGACCACGTTGTCGTACATCGGCCGTCGCTCGGCGCGCCAGGGGACCTTCTCGAGCAGCTCGGCGAAGACCTCGTCGGCGCCCTCGAGCCAGCCCGGCAGCACGTCGACCCAGGCGCCGCGCGAGAGGTCGGTGCGCCGCACGCGTCCCGTCGAGCGGCCCGACGCCGACGGCGGCGCCGTCGAACAGGGACGCCTGGAACTCGATGGTCATGGGTCCCAGCCTACGCTCGTTCGAACACATGTGCGAGTGCTCGACGTGCGGCAGGATGGCCCGCGTGACCACCACCGGACTGCTGCTCGCCGCGGGCGCCGGTCGTCGGATGGGCCGGCCGAAGGCGCTGGTGGAGGGCTGGCTGGTGCGGGCGGTCGAGTCGCTCGCGGACTGCGACCGGGTCGTCGTGGTGCTCGGGGCGTCGGCCGACGAGGCCCGGCCGCTGCTCGACGCCCACGACGTGACGATCGTGGTGGCCCCCGACTGGGACGAGGGCATGGGCGCCTCGCCTGCGGACCGGCCTGCGGCACCTGCAGCACGGCGACGCGACGCGCTGCGTGGTGACGCTGGTGGACCTGCCCGACGTCACCGTCTGCTGTCGTACGCCGCCTGCTGGACCGGCCCGACACCGAGGACGTGCTCGCCCGGGCGACGTACGAAGGCCGGCCCGGCCACCCGGTGCTGCTCGGCCGGGCGCACTGGGACGGGGTGATCGAGGCGGCGACGGGAGACCAGGGTGCGCGTGGCTACCTGGCCGGACGCGACGACGTCGAGCCCGTTGAGTGTGGCGATCTGGCCACCGGGCTCGACGTCGACGAAGTGACGTCAGCTGATCAGCGGACGTGGAACGTCTTGGTCACGCGCGACCCGGCGTACCAGGGGTTGCTGACGAAGACCATCTTGATGTGGTGCGTGCCGGACCGCAGACCCCTGAACTTGATCACCTTGCGGCCGCCCTTGAGCCAGGTGCGCTTGATCATCCGCTTGCCGTCGTAGATCGCGAGGCGACCGCGGACCTGCGACTGCTTGGCACCCGTGGCGTAGGAGATCGCGGTGATGCCGAGCTTGCCCTTGGCCCTCGAGGCGCCCTTGAGGATCGCCTTGGTGGCCCAGTTGATCCGGACGCGGGAGGCGTAGCGGTCGATCGGGTGCACGCCGTCGGGGTAGTGGTAGTCGCCGTAGGCGAGGATCGAGATCTCCTTGCCGGCGTCAGCGGCGCGGGCCCGATAGGTCAGGCCTCTCTCGCCGGCGATGTTCCGGCCGGTGCGGCGCCAGAAGTAGTTGACGTTCCACTCCTTGGCCCAGGCGCCGACGTGGGCGGTGATGGTCTGGCCGACGTGCGGCTTGCCGGTGAGCACCGGGCGGCAGTCATCCGCCACAGGATGTAGTTGCTCGGCGACGACTCGGTCTGCACCGACCGTGGAACCGTTCTTCACGGCCTTCACGACGACCTTGATGGTCCTCATGTGGTCGGCGTCGCGGACGGTGTAGCGCTGAGCCGGTCGCACCGGCGATGGGATCCAGCTCGTACGGGTCGGCTTCCTTGGTGCCGCTGGTACCACTGGTAGCGCGGCGAGCTGCCAGCAGGGAAGGCGCGTTCGGTGGCCGTCGCGGTGTAGGTGAAGCCGACCACGGCGGCGCCACCCTTCAGCATGATGCGCGGCATGGCGGCGGCCGCACCAGCGGGCGCCGCGATCAGCAGGAGGCTGGCCACCATGGCGGTGGCCAGCGCGGTTGTCAGGTATGAGCGGGGGTTCATATATCTACATTAAGCGCAAATCGGACTTATTGGTACAAGAATGCGTAATCAGTCTCATTTAGTGAGGCAACCGGAAGCCAACCCGCGCCTGAGTAGCCTCGACTCATGGAGCTCACTTCTCCCCAGGCGGTGGTGTCCGCACTCGGGGGCACCGGCTACCTGGTGGACGACGACCTCGCCACCGTTGTCTTCCTCGCCCACGAGATGCAGCGACCGCTGTTGCTGGAAGGTGAGCCCGGCACGGGGAAGACCGCGCTGGCCGAGGCGCTGGCGGATCTCGCCGAGTACCCGCTGATCCGACTGCAGTGCTACGAGGGGATCGACGCGACCCAGGCGCTCTACGACTGGGACTTCTCGCGTCAGATCCTGCATCTGCGCACGCTCGAGGCGGCCACGAAGGCGGGCGAGCTCGACCCCCACGAGGCCGAGAAGTCCCTGTTCGACGAGCGCTTCCTGCTGGCGCGGCCGGTCCTCCAGGCGTTGCGCGAGCCCCGGGCGGTGCTGCTGGTCGACGAGGTGGACCGCGCCGACGACGAGTTCGAGGCCTTCCTGCTCGAGGTGCTCTCCAGCTGGTCGGTGAGCATCCCGGAGCTGGGCACGGTGACCGCGGCCACGCCGCCGACCGTCGTACTCACCTCCAACCGGACGCGTGAGCTGCACGACGCGCTCAAGCGCCGCTGCCTCTACCACTGGATCGACCACCCGGGCCTGGAGCGTGAGGTCGCGATCGTGCGCAGCCGGCTCCCGGAGGTCAGCGCGCGCCTGGCCGAGCAGGTGGCCGGCGTGGTGCAGCGGCTGCGGGAGGAGCAGCTGCTCAAGCCGCCGGGAGTCGCCGAGACGCTCGACTGGGCCCGCGCCCTGCACCGGCTCGGCGTGGAGGAGCTCGACCTGGAGACGGCCGCGCGGACGCTGGGCGCGGTCGTGAAGTACCGCGAGGACACCGACCGCGTGAAACAGGCGCTCGACCGGATGCTGGCCGGCTAGCGCATGACGGCCCCCGCGGTCCACGAGGCCGACGAGATCCTGCTCGGGTTCACCCGCGCGTTGCGCTCGGCGGGGATGCACGTGACCCACGACCGGTCGACCAGCTTCCTCGAGGCGGCCGCGCTCGTCGGGGCGGGCGACCTCCAGGCCACCTTCCGCGCGGGCCGGGCGACGTTGTGCGCCAGCCCCGACGACCTGGTCCGCTACGCCCATGTGTTCGAGGCATGGTTCGGAGCGCGCGAGCAGCTGCCGCGCACGGCGCCTCGCGAGCGACCGCGCGAGATCAGCGCACCCCTGCCGGTGGGTGAGCCGGGGGAGGTGGGCGGCGAGGCCAGTCCCGACGTCGTCCGGGCGGCGGCCAGCGAGCGCGAGGTGCTGCAGCACCGCGACGTCGCGCTGCTTCGGCCCGACGAGAAGGCACTGCTCGACTCGATGATCCGGGCGCTCCGGCCCCGACCACCACGCCGGCGGGCGCACCGTCGTACGCCGTGGCGGCGGGGTGAGATCGACGCCCACCGCACCCTGCGTACGACGCTGCGACAGATGGGTGAGCCGGGCCGGGTCGAGCACCGCCGACGCGGGACCACGCCGCGCCGGGTCGTCCTGCTCGTCGACGTCTCGGCCTCGATGCGGCCCTACGCCGACGCACTGCTGCGCCTGGCCCACCTGGTCTCGACGGCGGGCGGGCGAGGCCGCGTCGAGGTGTTCACCCTCGGCACGCGGCTGACCCGGATCACCCTGCCCCTGCGCACCAGCGACCCCGAGCGGGCGCTCGTCCGCGCCGGTGAGCAGGTGCCCGACTGGTCGGGAGGCACCCGGCTGGGGGAGACGATGAAGGCCTTCCTGGACCGGTGGGGCGCCCGGGGAATGGCGCGCGGTGCCGTGGTGGTTGTGTTCAGCGACGGCTGGGAGCGCGGCGACGCCGCGGAGCTGGGGGAGCAGATGGAGCGGTTGCACAGACTGGCGCACCGCGTGGTGTGGGTGAACCCGCACCGCGGCAAGGACGGCTACGAGCCCGTGCAGCGTGGGATCGCCGCCGCCCTCCCGTTCTGCGACGACTTCGTCGCCGGTCACTCGCTGCGTGCCTTCGAGGAGGTCCTGGAGGTGGTCGGTCGTGCGTGAGGTCCTCGACGAGCTGCTGACCTGGTGGGACTCCGGCGAGACCATCGGGGTCGGCACCGTGGTCGCCACGTTCCAGTCCGCACCCCGGCCCGCGGGCGCGTCCATGCTGGTGGGCCCCGGCGGCGAGGCTGTCGGCTCGGTCTCCGGCGGGTGCGTCGAGGGCGCCGTCTACGAGCTGGGCCAGTCGGTGGTGGACTCCGGTGACCCGGTGCTCCAGCGCTACGGCGTCTCCGACGACGACGCCTTCGCGGTCGGACTGACCTGCGGCGGCATCCTCGACGTCTTCGTCGAGAAGGTGAACCGGGAGACCTTCCCCGAGCTCGGCGAGATCGCCGCCGACATCGAGGCCGGGCGCCCGGTGGCCCTCGCGACCGTGATCGAGCACCCCGACCCGCAGTGGCTCGGCCGGCGGATCGTCGTACGTCCTGATGCGGTGGCGGGTTCCCTGGGCAGCGAACGGGCCACCGACGCGGTCACCGACGACGCGCTCGGCCTGCTGGCTTCGGGGCACAACGCGACGCTGACCTACGGACCCGACGGCGAGCGCCGCGGCGAGGGGATGCGCGTCTTCGTGTGGGCGTTCGCGCCGGCGCCCCGGATGCTGGTCTTCGGCGCGATCGACTTCGCGGCCGCGGTGGCGCGGGTCGGGAAGTTCCTCGGCTACCAGGTCACCGTGTGCGACGCCCGGCCCGTCTTCGCGACCAACACGCGGTTCCCGGAGGCCGACGAGGTGGTGGTCAGCTGGCCGCACAAGTACCTCAAGGCCGAGAGCGAGGCCGGCCGCATCGACCGGCGCACGGTGATCTGCGTGCTGACCCACGACCCGAAGTTCGACGTACCCCTGCTCGAGGTGGCCCTGCGGCTCCCGAGGTGGCCTACGTCGGGGCGATGGGCTCGCGTCGTACCCACGAGGACCGGCTGGAGCGGCTGCGTGAGGCCGGGGTCACCGAGGAGGAGGTGGCCAGGCTGTCCAGCCCGATCGGTCTCAACCTCGGTGCGCGCACGCCCGAGGAGACCGCCGTCAGCATCGCGGCCGAGATCATCGCCGGCCGCTGGGGCGGGACCGGCGACCGGCTCTCCACCACGGCCGGGCCGGATCCACGAGCCCGCGGCCGCGCTCGAGGGACTCTGAGCGATGTCCGGCGCCACCCGCTACCAGCGCCGGGACGACCTGCTGCCCGGGGCGGTGGCCTCCGGCGTGGCCTACGAGTCACGCGGGATGCCGGCGGGGAGCCACCGAGGACTGCCCTCGCCGTACCTCACCTTCATCGTCTCGGTCGACCAGCCGGTGCGGGTCTCGGGCACGGTCGCCGACGGTGACGGTCTTCGACCCCACGGTGGCCACGGCGTTCGACGTGATCGTGGCCGGCCTGCACCCCGTGGCGGCCCGGGTCGAGCAGCCGACCGACCAGGCCGGCGTGCAGCTCGCGGTGCACCCGCTGGCCGCGACGTCGCTGCTCGGGTGCCGGGCCGCGGAGCTGCTGGGTCCGGGCGACCACGGCCACGAGGTGCTCGGACGCGCCGGCGCTGGAGCTCCACGAGCGGGTGAACGGCGTGGCGACGGGAGGTGCGCGACTCGACGTCGTGCAGCAGTGGCTGCGCTCCAGGGTCGACGCCGAGCGCCGGTCCGGCGTACGCCCGGAGCTGTGGCGGGCCTGGCGCATCGCCGAGGCCAGCCGAGGGCAGTGCCGCGTCGAGGACCTGGCCCGCGACGTCCAGCTGAGCCCGCGCCAGCTGCGCTCGCTGATGGTGGCCGAGCTGGGGCTGTCGCCGAAGGAGCTGTGCCGGCTGTTCCGCTTCGACCGGGTGATCGCCCTGCTCGCCGACGACGCCGACAGCCTGGCCGAGGTGGCCGCGGAGTCGGGCTACGCCGACCAGAGCCACCTGACCCGTGAGTTCCGCCAGATGGCGGGGTGCAGCCCGACCACGTGGCTGGCCGAGGAGCGCCGAAACATCCAAGACGGCGGTCACCGCAACCGGCCAGACTGACGTCCATGAGCGAGAACACACCGAGCCCCACGGTCTGGGGCACCTTCCAGGCCCGCGACGCGCGGGCGATGATCCGCTTCCTGGTGGCGCTGGGCTTCGAGGAGACCGTGGCGTACGGCGACGGTGACTGGGTCGACCACGCGCAGCTCGACTGGCCCGAGGGTGGTGGCGTGATGTTCGGCAGCCACAAGCCCGAGGGGGAGTGGACCATCGAGCCGGGCAGCGCCGGCTTCTACGTGGTCACCGCCGACCCGCAGGCGGTCCACGACAAGGCGGTCGCGGCCGGGGCGCGAGATCACCCGCAAGCCGAAGACGCACCGACTACGGCTCCACCGAGTTCGGCCTGCGCGACCCCGAGGGCAACCAGTGGTCCTTCGGCACCTACCCGGGGGCCGCCAAGAAGTGAACCGGAAGAGCTAGGGCCCGCCGGCCAGGTCCGCCTCGAGGTGGCGCCGGTCGTCCTCGTCGGCGATCGGCACCGCCCTGGCCGCCGCCCAGGAGCCGGCCGCCTCCTCGTCCTGGCCCAGGGCCTTGAGCGCCCGGCCGGTGGCCTCGTGGGCGTAGGCGAGATCGAAGTCGACCAGGCCGTGGGTCTCGCAGACGGCCAGGCAACGGGCCGCGTGGTGCAGCGCCGTGTCGGGATGGCCGGCCAGCAGCTGCACCTTCGAGAGCAGCCAGTCGGCGCGGGCGGCGTTGGCCGGCGTCCGGCCTGCGGCGCGGTCCCAGTGGTACGCCGCGGCGTACGCCCGGCGCAGCATGTCCTCGTCGCCCTCCGCGTCGCGGTCCGGCTGCTCGATCAGCTCCCAGGTCGAGTTGTTGGCCTCGACGGCCTGGAGCCGGTGCCACGCCCCCTCGGGGTCACGGTCGCGCTCGGCCTCGGTCTCCGACGGGCGGGAGGGGCTCTCCGGTCTCGAGCAGGCTCTTCAGGCTGTCGAGGATCCACACCCAGCCGTGCTCGACGTTGGCCCAGGTCTTCGGGCTCTGCGCGAGGTCGCCGTGGAGCAGGCGCAGCCGGGTGAGGCCGTCCCCGGCCGGCTCGACCAGCCACTCCACGCGGCTGACCGGCTCGGCGGCCAGCTCCGCGTCGTAGAGCGTGTGCCAGGTGTGCACCAGCCGCCGGGGTGCGTCGAGGACCTCGACGGTGCCGTCGACCGCGGGCGTGCCGTCGGGCAGCAGGGTGCGGTAGGCCTCGCCCTGGACCGGGGGCCGCTCGAAGGCGGTGCCGTGGAAGTACTGCCGGGTGAACGCCGGGTCGAGCAGCGCCTCCCAGACCTGCTCCGGGGTGGCGCGGATGTAGATCTCGTACTGGTGGCGGCCGGCCGGCATCGCGGGTCCTCTCGTTCGGGTGGGTCAGGCGCCCGACTCGAGGCCGGTGCGCAGCCCGACCATCGCGCGGGTGAAGGGTGCGGCGTACTTGCTGATCCAGCGGTCCGCGACCAGGCCGATCGGCACCGGGTTGAGGTAGTGCAGCCTGGTGCGGCCCTCGCGGCGCGAGGTGACCAGCCCGGCGTCCTCGAGCACGCCGACGTGCTTCATCACCCCGAAGCGCGTCATCTCCGGCACCTGCTCGCACAGCTCGCCGGCGGTCTGCCCGTCACGGGCGAACAGCGCGTCGAGCAGGTGGCGGCGCGTCGGGTCGGCCAGGGCACGGAACACCCCGTCCATCTCGTCGATCGCCGTCGCCACGGCACCAGATATGTGACCATCTGGTCACCTGTCCACACGCCCGCTTGTGCGGGCGAGCGACGATGACCCTGTGGGCACACGGACGGTCGGTGCGGTGGTCGGCGCGATGCTGCTCGTCTCGGGGTGCGGGGGTGACGACGAGCCCGCGGCGAAACCGCAAGGCCGAACCCGCTCCGAGCGCCACGACGACCGACGCTCCGGCGCCCACTCCCTCGAGCCGAGCCACGAGGAAGCGCCGCCGAGCTGCCGCCGGTCGAGGACCAGGTCTCCCTGCCGGCCCTGATGCGCGAGGACTTCCGGGGCGGCCGCATCCGCGTGCAGCGGGAGATCCTCGCCACCGACGCCTACACGCGCAGCGAGGTGACCTACCCGAGCGGCGACGTGACCGTCTCGGGCGTGCTGCTCCGACCCCGCGGCCAGGGCCCCTTCCCGGCGGTCGTGCTCAACCACGGCTACATCGAGCCGTCGGTCTACGTGAACGGCCAGGGGCTGATGCGCGAGCAGGACTACCTCGCGCGGGCGGGCTTCGTGGTGCTGCACACCGACTACCGGGGCCACGCCTCCTCCGACCCGGCCTCCGACGCGGCGCGCGAGTCCCGCCTCGGCTACACCCGCGACACGATCAACGCGGTCCAGTCGGTGAAGCGGCTGGGCTACGTCGACCCCGACAAGGTCGCGATGCTCGGCCGGTCCATGGGTGGCGGCGTCACCTACAACGCACTCGTGGTGAAGCCCGGCCTGGTGAAGGCGGCGGTCGTGTTCGCGCCGGTGAGCTCGGACTTCGTCGACAACTTCAACCGGTGGACCGTGGCGGAGCGACCCGATGCGGCGGCAGCGACGTACCGCCGCTACGGCACGCCCGCAGCAGGACCCCGCCTTCTACCGCGGGCTGTCGGCGCGCACCTACTTCGACCGGATCACCGAACCGGTGCTGATCCACCACGGGACCGACGACGAGTCCTGCCCGGTCCGGTGGTCGCAGGACCAGCCAGCGGCTGCTCACCGCAGGCGGGGGTCGACTCCCGCCTCGAGATCTACGACGGGCGAGCACCACGCGTTCGGTCCGCAGTGGCCGCTGTCGATGGAGCGCACCGTGCGGTTCCTGCGCCGTCAGCTCCGCGGATGAGATCTGTCGCGATGCCCGGGCGAGGGCTACCGTGGCGGCAGTCACACCAGGGAGCCCATCGATGACCGTCTCGCAGCGACGAGCTGCAGAGCAAACGGCTGGAGGCCGTGCGCGCGTGGATGAGCTTCGTCGAGAACGGCGACCGCGCCGAGGGCCTGGTGCGTCCCGAGATCCTCCGCTCCTGGCAGCGATCGGCCCCGTCGGTCGACATCGACGTCCGCGAGGCGCCGCTCGCCGACGAGTCCGACACCCAGTCGTTCTGGCACGGCTCGCCGCTCCAGGTGGCCGTCGAGCGGGTGGAGGAGGAGCTGCGTCGTACGGCGGAGGACGGCGACCTCGTCGTGGCCGTCACCGACGCGCAGACCCGCATCCTCTGGACGTACGGCGGACGCGTGATGCGCCGCAAGGCCGAGACCGTGAACTTCGTCGCCGGCGGCCGCTGGGACGACACCAGCGTCGGCACCAACGCGCTCGACCTCGCCACCCGCATCGACGCGCCGGCGATGGTGTTCAGCGCCGAGCACTACGCCGAGATCGTGCACAACTGGGTCTGCTGGGCCGCGCCGGTGCACGACCCCGTCAGCGGCGAGCAGCTCGGCGTCATCGACCTCTCCACCACCTGGGACCGCACCCACCCGATCGGCCTGGCGACCGCGCGCGTGATGGCGCGGCTCATCGAGACCGCGATGCCGGCCTCCGAGCACCACCCGGGCCTCGCCCGGCCACGCCGACGCGCCGGTGGTCCCGGGGCTCGACCTGACCCTGCTCGGTGCCGCGGAGGCCCGCCTCGACGGGCGCCGGCTGCTGCTCAACCGGCGCCAGACCGAGATCCTGGCGCTGCTGGCGCTGAACCCCGTCGGGGCTCTCGCTCGAGCAGCTGCACGCGCTGCTCTACGGCGACCAGGCCGTCACGTTCTCGACCCTCAAGGCCGAGGTCTCCCACCTGCGCAGCGCCGTCGAGGGCAGCTCGCCTCGCGGCCCTACCGGCTGATGATGCCGGTCTCGATCGACGTCAACGAGGTGCTCCGGCTGCTGCGCAGCGGCCAGGTGCGCGCCGCGGTCGCGGCGTACGGCGGAGACCTGATGCCCGGCACCGAGTCACCGGCCCTGAGCGAGCTCGCCGACTTCGTCGCGGTCGCCGTCCGGGAGGCGCTGATGGCCGACCCGCAGCCGCAGGCGGTGGCCCGCTACACCGAGCTCGCGCCGTACGACACCGAGGTGATCGAGGTCTGCCTCGCCGTGATGGGCGACAGCCCCCACCCCGTGAAGCCGCTGCTCAAGGGACGCCTCGCCGCTGCACGCCGCTGACACGCCGGGGTGACAGGATTGCCCGCATGTCTCTGGACCTCACCTCCGACGTGGTCGCGCTGACCGAAGCCGTGGTCGACATCGAGTCGGTGAGCCAGCACGAGCAGGAGCTCGCGGACGCCATCGAGGAGGCCCTCGGCCGCATCCCGCACCTCGAGGTGACCCGCATCGGCCACTCGCTCGTGGCGCGCACCGACCTCGGCCGCGACGAGCGCGTCGTCATCGCCGGCCACATCGACACCGTGCCGCTGAACCGCAACCTGCCCGTGCGCAACGACGGCACCCGGCTGCACGGCCTCGGCACCTGCGACATGAAGGGCGGCGTCGCGGTGGCGCTGCGCCTGGCCCAGGACGTCGCCGAGCCCAACCGCGACATCACCTACGTCTTCTACGAGGCCGAGGAGATCGACGACGTCTACAACGGCCTCGGGATCATCGCGACCCAGCGCCCCGACCTGGTCGAGGGGGACTTCGCGATCCTGATGGAGCCGAGCGACGCGGTCGTCGAGGCCGGCTGCCAGGGCACCCTGCGGATCGAGGTGACCACCCGCGGCGAGCGGGCGCACTCCGCCCGGTCGTGGCGCGGGTCCAACGCGATCCACGCCGCGGGAGAGGTGCTCCGCCGCCTGGAGGCGTACGACGCCCGCAAGCCGGTCATCGACGGGCTGGAGTACCACGAGGGCCTCAACGCCGTCTGGATCACCGGCGGCGTCGCGACCAACGTGCTCCCCGACGAGTGCGTCGTGACGGTCAACTACCGCTACGCGCCCGACCGCTCGGAGAGCGAGGCGCTCGTCTTCGTCAAGGAGTTCTTCGACGGCTACGACATCGAGGTCACCGACTCCGCGCCGGGTGCCCTCCCGGGTCTCGGCGTGCCCGCCGCCCAGGCGTTCGTCGAGGCCGTGGGCGGCGTGGTCAACCCGAAGTTCGGCTGGACCGACGTCGCCCGGTTCACCGGGCTCGGGATCCCGGCCGTGAACTACGGGCCGGGCGACCCGATGCTCGCCCACAAGCAGGAGGAGTTCGTGCCGATCGAGCAGCTCGAGTCGTGCGAGGCCACGCTGCGGCAGTGGCTCGGAGCCCCCGACGAAGGAACGCGGGCATGAGGCAGGACGGGCGGACCCCGAAGGTGGGACGCCGCGAGAAGCAGAAGGGCCCCACGATCCTGCGCGGTGCCCAGGTCGACCTCTCCACCACCGACCAGCGGCTGCTCGACTCCCGCGGTCCGACCGACTGGGTGCACACCGACCCCTGGCGGGTGCTGCGGATCCAGTCGGAGTTCATCGAGGGCTTCGGCGCGCTCGCCGAGCTCGGGCCGGCCATCGGTGTCTTCGGGTCGGCGCGCACCCACAAGGACGACCCCTACTACGCCATGGGCGAGGCGGTCGGCCGCGGCCTCGCGGAGGCCGGCTTCGCGGTGATCACCGGTGGCGGCCCCGGGGCGATGGAGGCGGCCAACAAGGGAGCCTCCGAGGCGGGCGGGATCAGCGTCGGCCTCGGCATCGAGCTGCCCTTCGAGATCGGGCTCAACGAGTACGTCGACGTCGGGGTCAACTTCCGCTACTTCTTCGCCCGCAAGACGATGTTCGTCAAGTACGCCCGCGGCTTCGTGGTGCTCCCGGGCGGGCTCGGCACCCTCGACGAGCTGTTCGAGGCGCTCACGCTCGTGCAGACCCAGAAGGTCACGTCGTTCCCCGTCGTACTCATCGGGTCGGCGTACTGGGGCGGCCTCCTCGACTGGCTGCGCGACACCGTCCTGGCCGACGGCAAGCTCTCGCAGAAGGACCTCGACATGCTGGTGGTCACCGACGACGTGACCGAGGCGGTCGCGATGATGGTCGAGGGCGTCGCCGACCGGTGACCGCGCCGATGACGTGGTTCTTCGCCGTGCTGATCGTGCTCGCGATGGGCGCGGTGGCGGTGGTCGCCTCGGGTCGTGGCGCCTCGCTCGGTCCGTCGTACGACGACCGCGCGGACGTGCGCCTCCCGGCCGACCGACCGGTCACCGGGGACGACCTGCGGGCGCTGCGCTTCAACACCGCCGCTCGGGGCTACCGCGCCAGCGAGGTGGACGCGCTGATCGACCGGCTCGCCGCCCAGCTGGACGAGCAGGAAGTCGACGATTCGGACACCTCCGGACGGTATCGACCAGGATGGGCCACAATGACCCGGTGCTTCCCAAGGTCATCTCCACGATCCTGCTCGTCCTCGCGGTCGTCCTGGTCGTCCTGACGCGCCTTCGACTGGCCAAGGACGACGAGCCGGGCGCCGGCCGTCTCGACATCCCGCTGACCCTCGTCAACGCCCACACCGTCCTCGGTGGGCTGGGCATCGTGACGTTCGGCAGCTACCTCTTCTTCGGCCTCGACTGGGTGGTGGGGTTCCTCGGGCCTGCTGCTGTGGTGGGCCACCACCGTGGTCGGGCTGCTGATCCTGATGCGCTGGCTGCCCGCGAAGGGCAAGCACGCCTCCGAGGGCGCCCAGGACGAGTGGACCGAGGGGCCCTGGCTCTCGATGGTCGGCCACCTCGGTGCCCTGGTCGGCGCCATCGTGTGGACGGCGTACTTCGCGATGGACAAGCTCGCGTGAGCGCCGTACCCGCGCGACGGCTCCTCGCCCTCGCGATCTCCGGCCTGCTCGTGACCGCCGTCGTACCGCTCACCCCGACGGCGCAGGCCGCGCCGTCGCAGGCGACCCGTGCCGCGGCGTCCCGTCCCGCGGTCGTCGAGGCCCGCACCATCGGCCACACCGTGAAGAAGCGCGGCATCCTCGCGTTCCGCCTCGGCCAGCCCGCCGCCAAGCGCAAGGTCGTCATCCTCGGGGCGATGCACGGCAACGAGGCCGGTCCCTCGCGGATCATCTACAACCTGCGTGACGGCCGGCCCATCAAGGGCGCCGACATCTGGGTGATCCCGCAGTACAACCGCGACGGGATCGTCCGGCACACCCGCCAGAACGCCCACGGCGTCGACCTGAACCGCAACTACCCGCGCAACTGGAAGCGGATGGGCGGGGCCACCAACTCCGGCCCGCGCGCGGCCTCGGAGCCGGAGACGAAGGCGGTGATGGCCTTCCTGCGCAAGATCCGGCCCGACTTCGTGGTCAGCTTCCACCAGCCGCTCCACGGCGTCGGCCGGACCGTGCGGCGGGGCTCGTCGTTCGTGCAGCGCCTGCACCGCGGGCTGCACCTGCCGGTGAAGTCGTTCAACTGCTACGGCGTGTGCCACGGCACCATGACCGAGTGGTTCAACGCCAACTTCCCGGGCGTGGCCGTCACCGTCGAGTACGGCCGCGGCGTGAGCCGCAAGCAGGCCACCCGCACCGGCCCCACCGGGCTGCTGCGCGCGGTCGGCGCGCAGGCGCTAGCGGCCCTCGAAGACCGGCTTCTCCTTCTTCACGAAGGAGTGCACGGCGTTGAGGTGGTCCTCGGTGTCGCCGGTGAGCGTCATCATCGACCCCTCGAAGGCCAGCGAGTCGGCGAAGCCGTGGCCGGCGGAGAACTCCACCGAGCGGCGGATGGCGCCGTACGACACCGTCGGGCCCGTCGGCCAGCCGGCGTGCGAGCTCGGCCGACCTCGCCCTCGAAGTCGTCGGCTCCGACCACGGAGGTGGCCAGCCCGAGCTCGAGGGACTCCGCCGAGCCGATCGTGCGGGGGAAGTAGAGCAGCTCCAGCGCCTTGGCCCGGCCGACGAGGCGCGGCAGCGTCCACGAGGACCCGGTGTCGCAGGAGAGCGCGACGCCGGCGAACGCCAGGTTGAACCCGGCCGCCTCGGTCAGCACCCGGAAGTCGCAGGCGAACGCGAGGCTGGCGCCCGCTCCGGCGGCGACGCCGTTGACCGCGGCCACGACCGGCTTGGGCATCGTCGCCAGCGCGGTGACGATCGGGTTGTAGTGCTCCTCGACGGTGCGGAACAGCGACTCGGCGTCGGAGCTCTCCAGGATGGTGATGTGCTCCTTGAGGTCCTGGCCCACGCAGAAGGCGCGGCCGCTCCCGGTCAGCACCACGCAGCGCACGGCGGCGTCCTCGGCCGCCTGGCGTACGGCGTCGAGCAGCGCCTCCTTGGTCGCCACGTCGAGGCCGTTCATCGCCTCGGGTCGGTTCAAGGTGATCGTCGCGACGCCGTCCTGCACGTCGTAGCGGACTGGCCCGGTCGTGGCCTCGGTCATCGGGTCTCCTCCGGTCGTACGGCTTCTCGGCCCGAGTCTGCCGCACAGTTCGAGGCTGCTGGTCAGGCGCCCTAGTGCGATGAGGAATAATGGTCCCGAGTTGGGCGCGTCCTGCGCACGAATGACATGGGAAGAGGTGTGCACATGGCGGCCATGAAGCCGCGGACGGGCGACGGCCCGCTCGAGGTCACCAAGGAGGGTCGCGGCATCGTCATGAGGGTTCCCCTCGAAGGCGGTGGCCGACTGGTGGTCGAGCTCAACGCCGATGAGGCAACCGCTCTCGGCGACGCCCTCAAGGACGTGGTCGGCTGAGTCCGACCCCAGACCGTCCCTGTCGAATCCACAGTCAGTTCCGGGGCCCCCGCACTCCCGATGGGAGAGCGGGGGCCTTCGGTTATCGTCTGACCCGTGTCGCTCCCGCCCCAGGTCTCGCCGCCCGAGTTCGCACTGGCCGATGTCGCCCCCTCCCGCCTCGTCGGCGTCGGGGTCGTCGCGGTCCCTGTCCTGACCGGGGACGACGGACCGGTGCTCGGCCCGGGTGCCGCAGAGCTCGGCGACGACCTCGGCATCGACCTGATGGCCGTGCTCGCCGCCACGGGTGCGACGGGTGAGACCGGCGAGGTGACCGAGATCCCGGTCGTGCACACGTCCGACCTGGGCAACTCCGCGCTCTCGCGGGCGCTCCTCGTCGGAGTCGGCGAGGGCACCACCACCGACCTGCGTCGAGCCGGCGCGACCCTGGCCCGTCGTACGACGAACGCGGACGCCGTCGCCTCCTCGGTCTCCGCCGTCGCCGACAACGACGGCATGGCCGCGTTCATCGAGGGCGCCACGCTCGGCTCCTTCGGCTTCTCGCTGCGCAAGGACGGCCCCAAGGACCGTCCGGTCGGCCGGATCGCCCTGGCGCTCACCCCGAACGACGACGAGCACTCGGCCCGGCTCAAGCGAGCCGTGGCCATCGCCGGCGCCGGCTGGCAGTCGCGGATGCTGGCCAGCGTCCCCTCCAACATCAAGACCCCCGACTGGCTGGCCGAGCAGGCCGTCGCGGCCGCCGAGGCCGCCGGGCTCAAGGCCACCGTGCTCGACGAGAAGCAGCTCGCCGAGCGTGGCTTCGGCGGTGTCGTCGGCGTCGGCCAGGGGGCCGCTGCCCCGCCGCGGTTCGTGCAGATCGACTACAAGCCGCCGAAGAGCTCGCGCAAGATCCGCCACGTCGTGCTGGTCGGCAAGGGCATCACCTTCGACAGCGGCGGGCTCTCGATCAAGCCCGGCCAGTCGATGGTGACCATGAAGCGCGACATGACCGGTGCCGCCGTGGTCGCCTCCGTGATGGCGGCGCTGCCCGACGTCGACTGCCCGATCCGGGTCACCGGCCTGCTCCCGATGGCCGAGAACGCCGTCAGCGGCACCTCGATGCGTCCCGGCGACGTGATCACGCAGTACGGCGGCCGCACCACCGAGGTCACCAACACCGACGCCGAGGGCCGACTGGTGCTGGCCGACGGGCTGGCCTACGCCGTCGACAAGCTCGACCCCGACGTCCTCGTCGACATCGCCACCCTCACCGGCGCGATGAAGGTGGCGCTCGGCCAGCACACCGGCGGGCTGTTCGCCAACGACGACGCCCTGGCGCGCCACCTCGACGACTCCGGTGCGCGCTCGGGCGAGCCGGTCTGGCGGATGCCGCTGAGCGACGAGTACGAGTCCAAGCTCGCCTCCAAGGTCGCCGACGCCGACAACGCCCCGGGCGGACCCGGCGCCATCACGGCGGCGCTGTTCCTCCAGCACTTCACCGGCGGCCTGCCCTGGGCCCACCTCGACATCGCCTCCGTCGGCGACGCCCCCAAGGACTACTTCGAGTGGACCGAGGGGCCGACCGGCTTCGGGGCCCGGCTGCTGCTCGACTGGCTCGGTCGGCCCGAGCCGCTGGAAGGAGTCCGCGCATGACCGCCTCTGCCCTGACCGTCCGCTGGTCGCTCGCCGACGCCCCCGAGGGCGTCGAGCAGCAGCTGCGCGACTACGTCGCCGAGACCTCGCACGCCCGCTTCGAGCAGCGCGAGGGCCTGCGGTTCAAGACCTGGCGGATGCGCGCGGGCGAGTGGTTCGAGGGCTGCTACGTCTTCGTCGACGACGCGGCGCGGGCGGCCTTCCAGGAGTAGTTCTCCGAGACCGCGGCGGAGTCGCCGGGCGCGAAGATCATCGGCTCGGCGCCGGTGCTCATCGAGGAGTGCGAGGTCGTGGCCGTCGCCGGTGGGCCCGAGGGATTCGTCTCGGTCCCGTCGTACGACGCCTGAGCCGGTCAGGCCTCGGGGGTCCAGACCTTCTTCGCGACCAGCAGCCCGTCGCCGACGGGCAGCAGCGCCGGCACCAGCGACTCGTTCTCGGCGACCGCCTTGCCGAGCTCGCGGATCGCCACGGTCTCGGCGTCGCGCTGGGCGGGATCGGCCACCCGGTCGTGCCACAGGGCGTTGTCGAAGGCCACCACGCCGCCGGGGCGCAGCAGGCGCAGCGCCTCGGTGAGGTAGTCGGCGTACTCCTGCTTGTCGCCGTCGCAGAAGACCAGGTCGTAGTGACCGTCGGTGAGCCGCGGGATCACCTCGAGCGCGGCGCCGGGGATCAGCCGGAAGCGCTGGGTGGCGATGCCGGCCTCGGTGAAGCCCTCCTTGGCCAGCCGCTGGTGCTCGGCCTCGGTGTCGACCGTGGTCAGCACGCCGTCGGGGCGCATGCCGCGGAGCAGCCAGAGGCCGGAGACGCCGGTGCCGGTGCCGATCTCGACCACGGCGCGGGCCTCGAGGACGGAGGCGAGGAAGCACAGCGCGGCTCCGGCGCCCGAGCCGATCGCGACGACGCCGACCTCCTCGGCGCGCGCGCGTGCGGCTGCCAGGACCTCGTCCTCGGCGACGAACTCCTCGGCGTAGGTCCAGCTCGCGGGCTTCAGTGGCGTGACGATGACGGTCTCCTGACGTGCGGTCCTGATGCACCCGGACCCTATCGCGCCGGCGGGACCGTCTCCGGGAACAAGGCAGCGCGCCGGGTCGTTCTCGAGGCGTGAGCAAAACGTTGGGTTGGCTGCTGGCTGGCGCTCAGCCCTGTCTCAGAAACCGTCCCTAGCGTGGAGCCATGGTGAACCCCTCCGACGACGACCGACCAGCTCGAGCTGGGAGCAGATCGTCACCGACCACTCCGCGCGCGTCTACCGGCTCGCCTACCGGCTCACCGGCAACAGCCACGACGCCGAGGACCTCACCCAGGAGGTGTTCGTGCGGGTCTTCCGCTCGCTGCACACCTACACCCCCGGCACCATGGAGGGCTGGCTGCACCGGATCACCACGAACCTCTTCCTCGACCAGGCGCGCCGCAAGCAGCGGATCCGCTTCGACGCGCTCAGCGACGAGGCCGCCGGCCGGCTGCCCAGCGCGCTGCCCACCCCCGACGTGGCCCAGCTGGACCGGATGTTCGACGCCGACGTCGAGGCCGCGCTGGCCTCGCTCGCCCCCGACTTCCGGGCCGCCGTCGTGCTCTGCGACGTCGAGGGCCTCACCTACGAGGAGATCGCCGACGTGCTCGGCCTCAAGCTCGGCACCGTCCGCTCGCGCATCCACCGCGGCCGCGCCCAGCTCCGCGCCGCCCTGGCCCACCGCGCCCCGACGGCCGGCCGCACCCGCTTCGCCGGCCCCCTCCTGAACCCGGGCCTCACTGCCGGACAGGTGCGGTGATGCTGTCCCTGAGCGGTCACATCGGCAGCAAGGTCTCTGCCCTGGTCGACGGCCAGCTCCCGCCCTGCCGAGGAGGAGCGGGCCTGGTCGCACGTCCTCTCCTGCCCCGGCTGCCGGCGCCTCGTCGAGCACGAGGGCTGGACCAAGCGCCAGCTCGGCACCCTGTCCGCGCCCTCGCGGGTCGACCCGCCGCCGCAGCTGCTGGGTTCGCTGTACGACGTGGACGCGTGGGCCACCGTGGACGCCATCGAGAAGCGCTCGCGCCGCCGCCGTACCGCGGTCGTCCTCGTGGGTGGCGGCGCCGTCGGCGCCTGCCTGCTGGGTCTGGTGACCGTCGCCGGCGGCCCGATCAGCCGTGGCGACGTCCCGGCGCGTCCCTCGCCGGCGAACATCCGGGGCGACCTGTCCCCCAAGGGCCCGGTGGGGTCACCGACCGGTGCTGAGACCAACGCGAGCCCGATAAGGGTGCGTAGGTCAAGATAGGGGCTGTGACCCAGTACGACCCGGACGAGCCCGTGGGGCAGCAGCACCCCAGCCCCTATCCGCCGCCGTACCAGCCTGAGTACCAGCAGGGCTACCAGTACCCGCCGCCCCACACCCAGCCGTACCCGGTCGCCGGAGATCCGCAGAGCACGGCGCCGCAAGGCGAAGGTGCCGGCCTGGATGCTGCCCATGGTGGCCGTGATCGCCCTCGTGCTGGGCCTCACCGGCGGCGCCATCGCCGGCGCCCTGGTCACCGGCAACGACAACTCGTCCGGGCGGCGTCCTCTCCGTCGAGCGCCGCACCGCAGCGCCGCTGCCCGCCGACAACGACAGCGTGGCCGCGGTGGCCGCGAAGGTGCTGCCGAGCACGGTCCAGATCGTCGCGGAGTACGACGGCAAGGACCAGGGGGCCACCGGCTCGGGCTTCGTGCTCGACGACGAAGGGCCACGTCATCACCAACAACCACGTGGTCGCCCAGGCCGACGAGGACGACGGCCCGATCGAGGTCATCGACCAGGACGGCAACCACATCAAGGCCACCGTGGTCGGCCGCAGCACGGTCTACGACATCGCCGTGCTCGACGTGCCGAAGGCCAAGGGACTCAAGCCGGCCGCCGTCGGCTCGGCCGACCAGATGCGGGTCGGCGAGACCGTGGTCGCGATCGGCTCGCCGCTCGGCCTCTCGGCCACGGTGACCTCCGGCATCATCAGCGCGGTCAACCGGCCGGTCACCACGGGCGAGGGCGAGAACGACAACTCCTACATCAACGCCGTGCAGACCGACGCCGCGATCAACCCCGGCAACTCCGGTGGCCCGCTGGTCAACCTGCAGGGCCAGGTGGTCGGGGTCAACTCCGCGATCGCCTCGCTCGGCTCGCAGATCACCTCCGACCAGGGCGGCAACATCGGCGTCGGCTTCGCGATCCCGATCGAGCAGGTCGAGGTGACCACCGCCCAGATCCTGCAAGCACCGGCAAGGCGCAGTACCCGTCATCGGCGCCAACGTGCAGGGCACCAGCAAGCTCGACGGCGCCACGGTCGACTCGATCACGCCCGGCGCGCCGGCGGCCGACGCCGACCTCAAGGTCGGCGACGTGATCCGCAAGGTCGACGGCAAGCCGGTCACCGGCTCGATCGACCTGGTCGTGGCGATCCGCACCCACGTGCCGGGCGAGAAGGTCACCCTGACCGTCGAGCGCAAGGGCAAGACCTTCGAGGTCAAGGTCGGGCCTCGACGCCAAGACCGGCTGAGGGCTCAGGTCAGCGGGTCCAGGTCCTTCTGCGACCTCCAGCGGCGCCAGCGTGCCCAGCGACTCGGCGACCACGACCGCGTCGTCGCCCTGCATCAGCCGGAAGTCGCTGCCGGGTTGACGTGGGAGCGGCCGTTGCGGCCGATGGCCAGCAGGGTCGCGGAGTGCTCGCCGCGCAGCCGCGCCGACAGCTCGTCGACGGAGAGGCCGATGAACGTCGTCGGGCAGCGCGATCCGGTAGAGCTCGGACCCCTCGCCGCCGGAGACGATGTCGGTGACGATCTCGGCCAGCCCGGGGTAGAGCGAGGAGCGGGCGAGCAGCCGTGAGGAGATCCGCGAGGTCACCATGATCTCGTCGGCGTTGGCGCGCTTGAAGTGGTCGACGTGCTGGGGGTTGTTGACCTCGACGACGGTGCGCACCTGCGGCGCGATCGACTCGATCGCCATCACGGTCAGGATCGAGCGCATGTCGGCCTCGTTGCTGCCGTCGGCCGGGCACACCACCGCGGCCATGGCCTCCTCGATGCCGGCCCGGCGCAGGTCGTCGGCGTTGGTCACGTCGCCGCTGACGAAGTAGACGTCGGTGCCGGCGGGGTTCTTGTCGCTGTCGTGGATGCACCACGATCCGGTGCTCGTAGTCGTCGCCGCTCAGCTCGGCGATCAGGTCGCGCGCGGTCGAGTTCCACCCGCACACGACGATGTGGTCGCGATATCCAGATGCACCCATGCCCTGTCCCTCCTTGAGGATGAAGTCGATCACGAAGCCCACGAGGGCGCCGGTGATCGAGGCGACGATGGCCACGCCGAACAGCACGAGCAGCCACGAGATGACGTAGCCGCCGGGTGAGTCGACGTACGACGCGTCGCCGGACCCCATCACGGTGGTGACGCCCCAGTAGAAGCTGTCGCCCAGCGTCGCGAAGAACTCGCCGACGCTGTCGCGCGGCCCCTCGATGCACGGTGACCAGCAGCGCGGCGACGAGCACGATCCCGAACAGGCCGAGGAACAGCCGCAGGAAGAAGCCGCGGTCGACGTTGTTGGTCAGCCGCCGCGACGTGGAAGCCGAGTCCGGCGCAGGAACGGTGCCGGCGAAGGCGACGCGGATGACGCGCGAGAACCGTCGCCCTCATGGCGTTCGGCAGAGATGGCACGGCGGACTCCGCGAGGGCCGCCATAGCCCCGATGGGTCAGCCGGACGGTTCAGGTCGCCTCGGCGTCGTACGGCGGGCGCTCGTCCTGGCCCAGCACCTCGTACGCCGGCAACGGCTCCGGCTCGTCGAAGTCGTCCTCCATCGCCTCGAGGATGTGCTTGCGGATCGCCTGGCGCGGGTCGAGGTCGGTGAGCTTGAGGTCGGCGTACTCGGGGCCGAGCTCCTCGCGCAGCTGGTTCTGCGCGCTGTTGGCGAGGTTGCGCAGCTGGCGGACGAACCGGCCGGCCTGGCGGGCGAACTCGGGAAGGCGGTCGGGACCGAACACGACGACGGCCACGAAGGCGATCACCGCCAGCTCCGGCAGGCCGATCCCGAACACCCTGGGTCAGCCCTTCGCGGTGGGACTCAGCCCGAGCTGCATGCCGGCGAGCCCGCGGCCGCGGCCGGCGAGGCGTGCGGGCGACTCGGCTGAGCACCATGGCGCCGGGGGCGGTCGGGTCGGACTCCACGATCGGCTTCCCGGACGTCACCGCCCTCGCGCAGGCTCATGTCGAGCGGGATCTCGCCGAGCACCGGGACGTCGTAGCCGAAGCGGCCGCCGAGCGTCTTCGCCACCCGGGCGCCGCCGCCGGTGCCGAAGACCTCGAGCCGGTGCTCCATGCCCTCGGCGGTGCAGTGGGGGCAGGGCAGGTAGGACATGTTCTCGATCACGCCCACCACGCGCTGGTGCATCATCGAGGCCATCGTGCCGGCGCGCTCGGCCACCTCGGCGGCGGCCTCCTGCGGCGTGGTCACGACGAGCACCTCGGCGTTGGGCAGGTGCTGGCCGAGCGAGATGGCGATGTCGCCGGTGCCGGGCGGCAGGTCGAGGAGGAGGACGTCGAGGTCGCCCCAGTAGACGTCGGCGAGCATCTGCACCAGGGCCCGGTCGAGCATCGGGCCACGCCAGGCGACGACCTGGTCGCGGCGCGGCTTGAGCATCCCGATGCTGATCACCGAGACGCCGCTCGGGGTCGGCACCGGCATGATCAGGTCCTCGACCTGGGTGGGCCGGGTGTCCGCGATGCCGAGCATCGCCGGCACCGAGTGGCCGTAGATGTCGGCGTCGACGATGCCGACCTTGAGGCCCTGCTGGGCCATCGCGACGGCGAGGTTGACGGTCACCGAGGACTTGCCGACGCCGCCCTTGCCGGACGCGATCGCGATCACCTTGGTCAGCGAGCCGGGCTGGGCGAACGGGATCTCGCGCTGGGCCTGGCCGTCGCGGAGCGTGTCCTGCAGGGCGGAGCGCTGCTCGGCGGTCATCACGCCGAGCTCGACGTCGACGCCGGTCACGCCGGCGACCTTGGAGACCTCGGTGGTGACGTCGCGGGTGATGGTGTCCTTCATCGGGCAGCCGGCGACGGTCAGGAGCACCTTGACGGCCACCTTGCCGGTGTCGTCGACGTCGATGTTCTCGACCATGCCGAGGTCGGTGATGGGGCGCTTGATCTCGGGGTCGTTGACGCGCGCGAGGGCAGCCTGAATCTGGTCGATTGCAGGGGAAGTCATGGCCCCCAGCGTACGTGGCCGGTCTACTTCTCGTGACGCCGAGTCCGAGGGATCCTCGTCACCCTCGTCGTCCTCGCGCAGCTCCTCGACCAGGTTGCGCAGCTCCGAGCGCAGGAAGTCGCGGGTGGCGACCTCGCCGAGGGCCATCCGCAGCGAGGCGACCTCGCGGGCCAGGAACTCCATGTCGGCGTGGGCGCGCGCGTTGGCCTGGCGGTCCTGCTCGTTGATCACCCGGTCGCGGACCTCCTGCCGGTTCTGGGCGAGCAGGATCAGCGGCGCGGCGTACGACGCCTGCAGGCTGAGCATCAGGGTCAGGAAGATGAACGGGTAGTCGTCCCACCGCAGGTCGGCCGGCGCCAGCCAGTTCCAGCCGATCCAGACGAGCACGAACAGCGTCATGTAGATCAGGAACCGGGCGGTGCCCATGAAGCGGGCGAACTGCTCGGCGAAGATGCCGAAGGCGTCCTGCTTCACGGTCGGACGGCGCACCAGCGGTGCGGCGTACCTCACGGGGGGTGTCCAGGCGGGCCAGCCGGGCGCGCTCCTCGGCCTCCTTCTGCCGATGACGGTCGCGTCCCTCGCTGCGCTTCTCGGCGATCCGTCGTACGGGCCGCTTCTTCTCGGGCTTGTCGGCCATCCCGGTCACCTCCCTCCGATCTTGCGGTCGCGCCACCCCTCGGGCAGCAGGTGGTCGAGCAGGTCGTCGACGGTGACGGTGCCGAGCAGGCGACCGTCCTCGTCGACGACGGGCGCGGCCACCAGGTTGTAGGTGGCCAGGAACATCGACACGTCCTCGAGGGTCGCCTCGGGGCGCAGGAAGTCGATGCCGGTGTCGAGCACGCCGGCCACCAGCGTCGAGGGCGGCTCGCGCAGCAGCCGCTGGATGTGGGCGACGCCGAGCAGCTTGCCCGGTCGGCGTCTCCAGCGGCGGCCGGCAGACGTGCACGATGGCCGCCAGCGACGGGGTCAGGTCCTCGTTGCGGACGTGGGCGAGCGCCTCGGCGACGGTGGCGTCGGGCGGCAGGATCACCGGCTCCGGCGTCATCATGCCGCCGGCGGTCTCCTCGCCGTAGACCATCAGCCGGCGGACCTCCTCGGCGTCCTCGGCCTCCATCAGCTCGAGCAGCTGGCGGGCGGTCTCGGGCGGCAGGTCGGCGATCAGGTCGGCGGCGTCGTCGGCCGACATCTCCTCGAGGATGTCGGCGGCGCGCTCGGAGTCGAGGTGCTCGAGGATCTCGACCTGGTCCTCCTCGGGCAGCTCCTCGAGGACGTCGGCCAGGCGCTCGTCGTCGAGCGCCGGCGACGACCTCGCTGCGGCGCTGCGGGGTGAGCTCGTGGATCACGTTGGCGGCGTCGGCCGGGCGCAGGTCGGCCAGCGAGGCCACCAGGTGCTCGGCGCCCTGGTTGCTCCTGCCGGTCCTGCAGCCCCTCGACGTCGTCCCACTCCACGACGTGGGTCTGGGCCTTGCGCCGGAAGCCCTTGGCGCCCTCGGTCAGCGGCGACCCGGGAGAGCACCCAGTCGCGGGTGCGGGCCTGCTCCATGGCGACGTCGAAGACGACGCCCTCGACGCCGGTGCTGCGCACCTTGACCTTGCGGTCGAGCATCTGCCCGATCACGAGGGTCTCGGTCGAGCGCTTCTCGAAGCGGCGCATGTTCAGCAGTCCGGTGGTGATCACCTGGCCGGCGTCGATGTTGGTCACCCGCGTCATCGGGGCGAAGATCTGCCGGCGGCCGAACACCTCGACGACCAGGCCCACCACCCGCGGCTGGCGTACGTCGGACCGCAGCACCACCACGACGTCGCGCACCTTGCCCACCGCGTCACCCTGGGGTCGAACACCGGCAGCCCGGCGAGTCGGGCCGCGAAGACGCGGGGCGGAGTGGTGCTCACGACCGGAACCCTAGTCGCTGCGCGCAGCCCATCCGGGCGAGCATCGGTAGGCTCTGCGGAATCGTCTGACGTCGAAGCAGCGACAAGGAGTTCGTCGTGGCCAAGCAGGTCGTGATTCTCGCCGCGGGGCTCGGCACCCGCCTCGGCAGGCCGCACCCCAAGCCGCTGACCCAGCTGCGCTCCGGCGAGAGCATCATGCGGCGAGCGGTGGACGCCCTGCGGACGGCGTACGGCGACGACGTGTTCGTCACCGCGGTCGTCGGCTTCAAGCTCGACCTCGTCATCGAGGCGATGCCCGACATCTCCTTCGTCTACAACGAGGTCTACGACTCCACCAACACCTCCAAGAGCCTGCTCAAGGCGCTGCAGCTCTCGCAGCCCGGCGGCGTGCTGTGGCTCAACGGCGACGTGGTCTTCGACCCGCAGGTGCTGCCGCTGATCCAGGAGCACATCGAGACCGGGCGCAGCTTCGTGTGCGTGAACACCGAGTCCGTGGCCGAGGAGGAGGTGAAGTACACCCTCGACGACGACGGCTACATCAAGGAGCTCTCCAAGCAGGTCGTCGGCGGGCTCGGCGAGGCCGTCGGGATCAACTTCATCGCCGCCGAGGACAAGGCCACCCTGCTCGCGCGGCTGGCCGAGGTCGACGACCAGGACTACTTCGAGCGCGGCATCGAGGTCGCCATCGAGAAGGACGGGCTGCGCGTCGAGGCGCTCGACATCTCGCAGTTCCACATCGTCGAGGTCGACTTCGACGAGGACCTGACCCGGGCCAACGAGTTCGTCGAGCGCTGAGCCGAGTGCCGCGAGCCAGACCAGCGGTCGACCGCGTCGACGACGTCGGCGTCCACCTCCGGGCCGGCGAGGACACCGTCGTCGACGTGCTCTTCGACGGCCGCCGGATCTGGTCGTTCTGGACGCGTGCGCGACACCCGCGGACGGCCTGGCCGAGTGGCCGCCGATGCTCAAGCGGTTCCTCGACGGCACCACGCAGCTCTCGGTCGTCGAGCACGTCTCCGGCCACGTGGCGTACGACGAGGAGGTGCACCTCGGCACCAAGGACACCCGCATCGCCGTCGTCGACGCGGCCGGCCGGCCGCTGGGCCTCGACAAGTCCAACCGGATCACCACCACCTTCGACACCCGCGACACCGAGCAGACCAAGCCGCTGCTCGACTCCACCGAGCAGGTGCTGGCCGCCCTGCACGAGGCCGGGGTGGAGGCGTTCCCGGCGTACGGCACCCTGCTCGGCGCCATCCGCGAGCAGGACTTCATCGGCCACGACAACGACGTCGACCTCGGCTACGTCAGCCGGCACACCCACCCGCTCGACGTGATCCGCGAGTCCTTCCGGCTGCAGCGCACGCTGCGCGAGCAGGGCTACGCCGTCGACCGCTACAGCGCCGGCGGCGTTCAAGGTCGACGTCGTCGAGGCCGACGGCGGCGTGCGCGGGCTCGACGTCTTCGGCGGCTACTTCCTCGACGGGAAGCTCTACCTGATGGGCGAGATCGGCACGCCCTTCGAGGAGGAGTGGATCTTCCCGCTGGGCACCTGCACCCTCGCCGGCCGCACGCTGCCGGCGCCCGCCCGGCCCGAGAAGCTCCTCGAGGCGACGTACGGACCCGGCGTGGAAGGTGCCCGACCCGGCGTTCCACTTCGACCACCCCGCGCACGACGTACCGCCGGCTCAACGGCTGGTTCCGCGGCGGCCGGATCATGCGCAACGAGTGGGACCGGCGGTTCAGCACGCTGCGCGAGAAGATGCCGAAGGTGCAGCCGAGCCCGCTGGCGCCGTACGTCGCCGAGCAGGAGCACGGATCTGCGCGCACCTCGTCGACGTCGGCACCGGCCGCGGCGCCGACGCGCTCTGGTTCGCCCGGCGGGGCGTGCCGACCCTCGGGCTCGACTACGCGTGGGGCGCGTCCAACGCCGTACGCCGCGCCGCGGCCGAGGAGGGCTCGCCGCTGCGAGCTCGGCTGGATGAGCCTGCACGAGCTCGCGCTCGGTGCTGGCCGTGGGGCGCGACCGTGGCGCGGCTCGACGGCCCGACCGCGGTGATGGCCAACCACCTCGTCGACGCGACCGACCAGCGTGGCGTCGAGGCAGCTCGCCCGGTTCGGCGCGGATGGCGCTCGGCACGCGGCGGCCGGTTGTACGCCGACTTCTGCGTGCTGCGCGCCGGACGAGGACCGCTACGTGCCCGAGCGGGTCGCGGCGACCGGCTCCGGCCCAAGCACGCCGACCGCGTCGCGCGGGCGTTCGAGCAGCGCCGGAGCGGTTATCGTGCAGAACACTCAGGTCGAGGCGACGTCCGGTCCACGGGAGTTCCTGGAGACGGATCGTCCGGTGGTGCGATTGGTGGCGGAATGGCGGACGTGACGTCTGGTGGTGAGCGGCGCGGCTTCAAGGACCGCGCCGTCGAGCGGGTGGCGCGCGCCGTCGCCGGCAACCGGCTCGACGAGCTGCAGCAGCGGCTCGACGAGCTCGAGGCCGAGATCCAGGAGTGCCGCCAGCTCAACATCCGGCTGGCCGAGGTCACCGACCTCGTCGAGCAGCTGCTGCTGCCGATCGCGGCCCAGGACCAGGACAAGATCGCCGCGGCGGTCGAGAAGTACACCCGGACGATCTGAGCGGCGCGGTCGGGACGATGTCGGAACGGTCTACCTGCACGTCGGGCTCCCCAAGACGGCCACGACGTACCTCCAGACGATCCTGTGGGGCAACCGCGAGGCGCTGGAGGCGCAGGGCGTGCTGCTGCCCGGGCGAGGCGCCGCTACGAGCACCTGTGGGCGAGCCGCATCGTCCGCGAGGACCCGGCGTTCGAGAAGTTCAGCGAGCACCGCCGCGGCGCCTGGGAGCGGTTGCGCGCCGACGTCGCGCAGTGGCCGGAGACGTCGCTGATCAGCCACGAGTTCTTCGCCGCGGCCTCGCCGGAGCAGGCCGCACGGATGGTCGAGGACCTCGCGCCGGCCGAGGTGCACCTCGTCGTGACCGCCCGCGAGCCGCTGGGCCTGTTCACCGCGAGCTGGCAGGAGAGCATCAAGAACCGCGACGTCCGGCCGATGGCCGACTACAGCCGGGTCGAGGCCGACGACAGCGGCGGCGTCTGGAACTGGCGGACGCTCGACGTGCGGCGGGTGCTCGAGCGGTGGTCGCCCGCCTTCCCGGCCGACCGCGTGCACGTGCTGCCGCTGCCGGGTCCGGACGCGCCGACGGCGCACGATCTGGGACCGGTTCGCCGCAGCTCGTCGGCGTCGACCCCGACTCCGTCGACCTGACGCCAGAGCTTCCCCAACGCCTCGATGGGCGTCGCCGAGGCCGAGACGCTGCGCCGGATCAACGCCCACCTCGGCGACTTCAACTCCGCCATCGACCGGGGCACCTACATCCGCACCTTCCTGGCCGACGAGCGGCTGGTGCCCCGCAAGGGCGACCCGTTCTGGCCGGCGCCGGACCGGGTCGAGGAGTGCCGGGTGCGCGGTCGCGACGCCGTCGAGTACATCGGCGCGCAGGGCTTCGACGTGATCGGCGACCTGTCGTCGCTGCTGGTGCCCGACGAGCTGCCGGAGCGTCGTACGCCGGAGTCGGTCACCGACAGCGAGGTGGCCGAGGTCGCGGTCGAGCTGGCCGCCCGGATGCTGCACGACGTACGCGACCTGCGCCACGAGCGCCGCCAGCTGCGCCACGAGCTCGCCGACGCGGTCGCGCACCGGGATCCCGGCCTGCGCGTGTCCCTGTCGCGACGGTTCCCGGTGCTGCGCCACGTGCTGCTGCGGGGCGAGCACGCCGAGGAGCAACCGCCTCCCAGCAGAGCCGTAGGCTCGACGTGAGGTGGGTCATGGCGGCGGCGACCGTACCCACCAGTAACGTTCGCTCCGCCCCCAACCACGTGAAGGACGGCCATGCCCCGCCTCTGCGAGACCGAAGGCCTCACCGACATCCAGACCGAGATCCTCGGCGCGGTGCGCCAGTTCGTGGAGAAGGAGATCATCCCGGTCGCCACGGAGCTCGAGCACGCGGACGAGTACCCGACCGAGATCGTCGAGGGCCTCAAGGAGCTGGGCATCTTCGGGCTGATGATCCCCGAGGAGTACGGCGGTCTGGGCGAGTCGCTGCTGACCTACGCCCTGGCCGTCGAGGAGATCGCGCGCGGCTGGATGAGCGTCTCCGGGGTGATCAACACCCACTTCATCGTGGCCTACATGCTGATGCAGCACGGCACCGAGGAGCAGAAGCAGAAGTACCTGCCGAAGATGGCCACCGGCGAGGTCCGCGGGTCGTTCTCGATGTCCGAGCCCGGGTCTCGGCTCCGACGTGGCGGCGATCAAGACCAAGGCCGTGAAGGACGGTGACTCCTACAAGATCACCGGCCAGAAGATGTGGCTGACCAACGGTGGCTCGTCCAACCTGGTCGCCGTACTCGTGAAGACCGACGAGGGCAACGACTCGGTCTACAAGAACATGACGGCCTTCCTGGTGGAGAAGGAGCCGGGCTTCGGCGAGACCGCTCCCGGCCTGACCATCCCCGGGAAGATCGACAAGATGGGCTACAAGGGCGTCGACACCACCGAGGCGATCTTCGAGAACCACGAGGTCGCCGCCGGCCAGGTGCTCGGCGAGAAGCCGGGCCAGGGCTTCTACCAGATGATGGACGGCATCGAGGTCGGCCGCGTCAACGTCGCCGCCCGCGCCGTCGGGGTCGCCAACCGCGCCTTCGAGCTCGGCATCTCCTACGCCCAGCAGCGCGAGACCTTCGGCAAGCCGATCGCCCAGCACCAGGCGATCCTCTTCCAGCTCGCCGAGATGGCCACCAAGGTCGAGACCGCCCACGCGATGATGGTCCGCGCCGCCCGGATGAAGGACCGCGGCGAGCGCAACGACGTCGAGGCCGGGATGGCGAAGTACCTCGCCGCGGAGTACTGCAACGAGGTCGTCCAGCAGTCCTTCCGGATCCACGGCGGCTACGGCTACTCCAAGGAGTACGAGATCGAGCGCCTCTACCGCGAGGCCGCGTTCCTGCTCATCGGCGAGGGCACCGCCGAGATCCAGAAGATGATCATCGGCCGCGCGCTGCTCAAGGACTACAAGCTCAAGGGCTGAGCGCTCACGGCTGGTACGGCGGAGCCTCTCCCCATCCCCAGCGGGGGACCGGGGCGTGCTCGACCGGGGTCGCGTCGGCCGCGCTGTTCTCCACGGCGAGCCGGCTGCCCCACTCGGCGTACCCCATCAGCGCGGAGCGCGCCTCCGGGTCCGCCGGCAGCCCCGCCGTGTCCGCGGCCTCGCTCAGCAGCGTCACGAACCGCAGCCGCTGCTCGGCGCTGATCTCCAGCCCGCGGTGCTTGGCGAGCATGTGCTCGTAGCCGCCCAGCTCCTCGCTGTAGACCGCCGGCCCACCCATCACCTCGGCCCACCACGCCGTGACGTGCTCGCGGTGCTCGACGGTCACCACCCCGCCGAACACCGGCGCCAGCAGCTCGTCGCGCTCCACCGCGTCGTAGAACGCGTTCAGCCACCGCCCGATCGCCTCGGTCCCACCGATCCACTCGTAGACGCTCGGGGTCTCGTCGCTCATGGTCCGAGGCTAGGTCGTAGTCGAGTGACGCACGTGCCGTGTGGCTTGTCGACCACCGTGCCCACCGGTGGTTGACGCTTGTCGAGACCACGTTGCGTGAGCCGGATGCGGCCGTCGATCGCTGTGGTTGAGCTGGCGGACCCGACGCGTCCGTGAGGTGGTCGCGGTAGCCGCGACCGACCGCTGGTTGAGCTTGTCGAAACCACTTGATCGGGCCGTGGGCGTGCCGGTGGCCCCGGCTGGGGTGGGCCGGGGTGGCGGGGCGTCAGGTTCTTCGTGGTGGTGGGCGGCGCGAGGTCGGTGGACCTCGTACTGGTGGCCGGTGGGCGCGGTCCAGGTGTAGGTGCCGTCGTCGAGGCGTTTGTAGTCCCAGGCGGTGTGGGTCTTGATGCCGGTGGTGGCTTCGACACAGGGGGCGAGATTGCGAGGGATGGTCTGGCCGGGTGGTCCGCCTTCGTCCATGGGGATGTAGGGGGTGATGTGGTCGAGGTCGCAGGTCCGGGAGTCGCGGCGGCAGCCGGGGAAGACGCAGTGGCTGTCGCGCAGGAGGCACCTGTTCGCGCATCGCCTCGGGTGGGTCGTGCTGGTCCACCGCGGTCGTCTGAGCGAGGTCGAGGACCGGGCGGATGTTCACGTTGCCGCCGGCCGCGGTGTGGCGGGTCAGCCAGTCGGTCAGGAGGTGCGGTGGTGGCGGCGCCGAGCTTCTCGATCGTCACCGCACCGGTTGCCGTCGAGGTCGTCGGGGGTGAGGTGGACGTAGAGGTTCGTCGCCCCGGCGCCGGACCGGTGGTGGGTCGGCGCCGCTCGCGGCCGGAGAGCAGGTCGAGGGCGTATTGGGGGTCGGCGAGGATCCCGACGGCTCGGGCTCGGCGGATGTCGAGGGCGTCGGTGTCGCCGAGGGCGCCGAGCTCGCCGGCGATGCGGCTGATGGTCTGGTCGAAGAGTTCGGCGTCGGGGGTGTCCAGGGTCATGAACACTCGGTGGTCGCCGGGGTTCCGCCGGGTGGTGCCAGACGCCGCGCTTCTGAGCTGGTGGTCGTTCGTCTTCGGTGGCGCGGTCGGGGTCGAAGTACAGCCGGGCTTCGTCGACGAGCCGGGCGGCGTTGACCTGGCGGACCTTGTCCGGGGTCGCGCAGATGAGCCGGTCGGCGAACGCGACGGCCTCGACGGAAGGTCGTGGGTCTCCCGGGAGATGGTCCGGGCCAACCAGACCGGGACCAGCGCCGGCGACGACGAGGGCCCAGAGGCGGGGGAGGCGGTAGGTCAGCTCCAGGGCGTCGGCGATCAGCTGCCTCGCGGCATCCAGGGTGATGCCGAGGGCGGCGCCGAGGGAGGCGGGGGCGAACTGGTCGACCAGCGGGGTGCCGGGTCCGGCCAGGGGGATGACGCCGTCGTCGTGGAGGGTGGTCCAGCCCCAGCCGGCGGGGTAGGAGTCCTCGCGAGCAGGGGTGCAGCAGCGCCCACTGCACGGCCAGCTGGAGTTGTTCGACGCGCGGCGGCATGCTCGTCGTCGCGGGCGGTGCGGACACCGTCGATCACCTCAGCTGGCGGTGAGGGTCGAGGTGGTGTCCATGAAGAAACTCTAGATGTCGGCACCGACAGTTTCGATAGTGTATTCGAGAATGTGGATAACTCTTCGCGAGGTCTGGTCGGGTGGTTTCGACAGGCTCAACCAGCGGTTGGGTGCGCAGGTCCGTCGGCTCGCGGACGTGGTCTCGACTGACCGCTCGCTTCGCTCGCTGCTCGACCACCGGTGGTCACCGTCGCAGTCCGGCCACGGCCCCTGTGGTTTCGACGACGGCTCAACCAGCTCGCTCCGCTCGCTGCTCGACCACCTTCTGGTGGCGGCGCAAGCCCCGGGCCGCCCGGTTGGTTGCGGTGTGGTCTCGGAACGGTGGGCGGGGTGTGGGCGGTGCAGACTGAGGCGATGAAGGCCGCTGAGGCGTTCAGGCAGCAGGGGGAGGGGTGTGCGGCTCTCGGGTCGCGCATGTACGCCGAGCTGCTGCACGGGCTTGCCCGCGACATCGACCAGCAGGGGCCGACGGCGCGGGTGCTGCGCGGGCACGAGGACGACCCGGGGCCGTCGGCGCTGGCGCTGCGGCTGCTCGGGAGCGTGCACCGGCTGGTGCTGGAGCGGCGGGCCGGTGGGCTGGCGGCGTACTACCCGAGCGTGGGCGGCCACTGGCACCCCGAGCACGGGGTGCCCGCGTTCATCGACCTGCTCGACCGCGACCACGAGGCGGTGCGCGGCTGGCTCGACCGGCCGCCGCAGACCAACGAGGTCGGGCGGGCGACGGGGCTGATGGGCGGGCTGCTGCACCTGCCGGAGGCAGCTGCGCCGGCCGCTGCGGCTCTTCGAGATCGGCTGCTCGGGCGGGCTGAACCTGCTGGCCGCACCGGTTCAGCTACGTCGACTCGGCGGGCGCGCGGTTCGGTGCCGAGCGCTCACCGGTGCACCTGCGGCCGGCGTGGCGCGCGAACGGCCTGGCGCCGTGGCCGGACCTGGAGGTCGTCGAGGCGGCCGGGTGCGACCTGTCGCCGGTGGACGTCGGGACGACCGAGGGGCGGCTCGCGCTGACGGCGTACGTCTGGCCCGACCAGCGCCACCGGCTCGAGCGGCTGCGGGGCGCCATCCAGCTGGCACAGCCCTCTCCTCCGGTCGTACGACGCCAGGGCGCTGCGGACTTCCTCGACGACATCGAGCTCGAGGACGGGACCACGACCGTCGTGTGGCACAGCGTGATGTGGCAGTACCTCTCGACCGAGGAGCAGGAGCGGACCGCCGCCCGGATCGAGGCCCTCGGGGAGCAGTCGCGACGACCGCGCCGGGATCGTGCACCTCTTCCTGGAGCCGACGAGGAGGGATCCCGGACGCGACCACGAGTTCCTCGTCGTGCTGACCAGCTGGCCCGGTGGCGAGCGCCGCGTGCTCGGCCGGGCGGCGCCGCACGGCGTGCCGGTGACCTGGGAGCCCGACGGACGCTAAATTGCCTCGACCCGTCGCCAGCGGCCGTGCGAGGGTGGGCGCAACAGACCGCAACCGCCTGGAGGAACGCATGGCTGAGTCAGGCAACGAGGACCTCAAGGCCAAGATGCGCGAGGCCCTCGAGCGCAAGCAGTCCAACGACCGCGGCGTGCCCAAGGACGGACCCGTCAAGGAGAAGGCCCACGGATCCGAGGTCACCGGCGGCGCCGGACCGAAGATGCACCGCCGGAAGGCCGGCGGCGGGGGTTCCTGAGCGGAGGGCCTATGCTCCCCGGTGTGGCGAAGCGGGTGGTGCTCCACATCGGAGCGATGAAATCCGGGACCAGCTTCATCCAGAACGTGCTGCACCGCAACCGCGCCGTCCTCGCCGAGCACGACATCGAGTTCGCGGGTGACCGCTGGCGCGACCAGGTGCGCGCGGTCCACGACCTGATCGACCACGGCACCGGCGACCAGCCGCCGTTCCCGCCGGACGGCTACTGGTGCCGGATGGTCGAGGAGATCAACGCGTGGCCCGGCACCGCGATCATCTCGATGGAGTTCCTCGCGCCCCGTCAGCGGCCGAAGATCGACATCATCAAGGAGGCCTTCGCCGACTCCGACATCCAGGTCGTGCTGACCGCTCGCGACCTCGCCCGCAACCTCCCCGCCATGTGGATGGAGTCGATGCAGAACCGCGGCGTGAAGACGTGGGAGGAGTTCCTCGACGAGGTCCGCCACGAGGAGCCCGGCGAGCAAGGCGGGTGCGTGGTTCTGGCGCAACCAGCGCATCTCGGGGATCGCCGAGCGCTGGTCCGAGGCCGTCGGGCGCGACCACTTCACGCTCGTGACGGTGCCGCCGAAGGGCGCGCCGCCCACCCTGCTCTGGGACCGGTTCGCCGGCGTCGCGGGCATCCCCGAGGGCCTGTGCGACCTCGACGTCCGCAGCAACCCCGGGATCGACGCGGCGTCCGCGATGGTGCTGCGCGCGCTCAACGAGCGGCTCGAGGCCGAGGGGTTCAACCGGCCCGACTACGAGCGCGTGGTCAAGGGCGTGCTGGCCAAGCAGGGCATGGTGCGCCGCGGTCGCGAGTCGGTGCCGCTGGGGCTGGACGAGCGGTGGGTACGCCGCCGCTCGAAGCACGAGCTCGACCGCCTGCGGGAGCTCGACGTCCGCGTCGTCGGTGACATCGACGAGCTCGAGTCGCTCCCGGTGCCCGGCGTGCACACCAAGAAGGTGACCGCCGAGCAGCAGCTCGAGGCCGCGCTCGACGGGCTGCAGTTCATGGCCCAGCACCAGATGCAGCGCCCGCAGCGGCGCGGTCAGGCGGCGCCGACGACCGACGACGGAGAGGCACCAGCATGAGCGGCGTACGCGGACTGCTGCGGCGCAAGGGGCCCGACCCGGAGCCCGCACCGCAGCAGGCCAGGCGCGACCCCGACGAGCCCCTGCGCATCGCGGCGATCACCTTCTGCCGCGACGAGGGCCGGATGCTGCCGCTCTGGATCGCCTACTACGGCGGGCAGTTCGGCAACGAGAACCTCTACGTGGTCGACGACAACTCCGAGGACGGGTCCACCGACGACCTGCCCTGCGACGTGCTGCACATCCCGCCGATCCGCGACGGCAAGTTCAACAGCACCCGGATGGCGATGGTCGGCAACCTCGGGCGTTCGCTGCTCGAGCTGTACGACGTCGTGCTGTTCTGCGACACCGACGAGTTCATCGTCCCGGACCCCGACCGGTGGGCCGGCCTGAAGCAGTACATCGAGGCGAAGACCGACGAGGGCATCAACGCCGTCGGCTCGCTCGGCTTCAACGTGGTCCACCACGTCGGCGTCGAGCCGCCGCTCGACCTCTCGCAGCCGCTGATCGGGCAGCGCCAGCTGGCGAAGTTCCTGCCGCTGATGTGCAAGCCCGCCATCAAGTGGGTCCCGGAGCACTGGAGCGCCGGCACCCACGGCGTCCGCACGCCGTACGTCGTCGACCCCGACCTGTGGATGTTCCACATGAAGTTCGGCGACCGTGACCACCTCCAGGAGGCGGCCGACCACCGGCAGCGGATGGTCGAGGCCGACGGCCGTTCGCGGGACACGCAGTGGCGTCAGGGCGGGGACACCCTGGTCGAGCTCCTCGAACGCATCACCGCCGGTGTCGTCGCCGACGACGTGCCCGAGTTCGTGCCGCCGTCAGGGGAGAAGCTCGCCGCCCTGGTGACCGAGGACCCGCCCGGCAACTTCCGCGCTCCCAAGGGCAGCCAGATGAAGCTGATGGAGAACCGGCCCCTGGTGCGGATCCCGAAGCGGTTCCACGGGATCGTCTAGCCGGCAGGCGTGTCGCCGTACATGACCTTCTCGGAGTAGCGCTTCCCGATGCTCAGGTCGTACATGATCATCTGGTAGTCCGCGAGCACCTTCTTGGCCTCCGGAGTCAGCTGCGACTCCTTCACCCGCTTGTCGTTCGGGTTGACCATGATGCCGGTGTCCATCGCGGGGATCTGCTTGTCGAGGTCGTCGAGCAGCGCGTACCACGGCGGGATCGGCACCTTGAGGGCGTCGAAGAGCTTCGGCAGGAACTGGATCGGGCTGGTCGTCGGCAGGTCGGTGTGCGCGAGCGGCTTCTGGTTGCTCCAGATCAGGAACGGCGTCTGGTGGGCGGTGAGCAGACCCTCCTTCTCCACCAGGCTCTGCGGGTAGACCTGCGGCGGCAGGTGGTCGCCGTAGAAGATCACCGCGGTCGGCTCGGGTGACTTCTTCAGCTTGGCGAACATGTTCGCGAGGGCGTCGTCGGTGCGGGCGATGCCGCGGCCGTACTGACCGGCCAGCTTGGCGTACTTCGGCGGCAGGCCCGGTCGGGTTGACCGGGTCGTCGTACTGCCCGCCGTACGGCATGTGGTTCTGCATGGTGATCAGGTGGGCGAGCACCGGCTTGTCGTTGGTGTCGATCTGGTGGATGACCTCGTTGAACGCCGACTCGTCGTCGATGAAGCGCCCACCGCCACGGGCCTTGTACTTCATCTCGTCCTTGGTGATGAACTTCTTGAAGCCGAAGGTCTTGAAGACCTGGGTGCGGGCGTACATCCGCGGCGAGAACGGGTGGATCGCGACGGCGGTGTGGCCGTGGGCGAGGAAGTAGCCGACCGCCGAGGGGTACTTCTTGTAGTGCGAGACCAGCTGCTCGTAGGGCACCGAGAGCTGCGGGGAGAGCTGGCTCAGGGACTGGCCGGTGAGCAGCTCGTACTCGGTGTTGGCCGTGCCGCTGCCGAAGCCGGGCGCCAGCATCTTGCCGGACACGGTCTGCTGCATCTCCGCGGTCGTCTTCGGGATCAGGTCGCGCGGGAACTTCACCGTCTTGAGCCACGCGGGCTGGCTGAAGCTCTCGGAGAGCACGATGACGACGTTGGTCTTGTCGATGCTGGCGGTGCGGCCCTGGTTGAGCTGCGCGGCCTGCGCCTGGTAGCGCTTCGCGATCTCCTCGACCTTCGCCTTCGAGTAGCCCTTGGGCTCGGCCATCGCGGTGACGTGGGTGTTGTAGAGCAGGCCGGCGATGAAGCCGTTGCGCTGGTAGTTGACGCGCTGGTCCCACGCCCGCCAGCGCAGGCCGGTGGAGTCGAAGGCCGCGCGCCAGGGGTTGTCGTGCTCGTTGAAGTTGTTGGCGAGGCCGAGCAGTGCCAGGCAGACGATCACCACGACCACGCGGGCGATCCGCAGCCCGAGCAGGCGCGCGCCCGGTCAGCTGCCGCGACAGGTTGGGCAGCAGCTTGCCGACCAGCCAGCCGAAGCCCCACGCGAGCAGGACGATGGCGACCAGGCCGAGGACGCCCATCACGCAGCTTGGACTTCGAGACCATGTCGAACAGGAAGCCCGGCTGGCCGAGGAAGACGATGTCGCTGGGGACCAGCGGGTCGTTGCGCAGCTCGAGCTTGGTCGAGTTGACGGCCCCGAGCAGCGCGGTGACGGCGGTGACGACGCCGAGGGAGACCCACAGCCGTCCGATCAGCGCGACCACGAGCAGCACGAACACCCAGACGACCATCACGCTCGGCAGCAGCGCCGGCGCGTCGAAGGTGCGGTGGCGTCAGCGCGTGCAGCGGGCTGGGGAAGTTCGAGGCGTCGAGGACGATGGTCGCCAGCCAGGCCCACAGCAGGGTCATCGCCAGCGTCCCGACGACGGTGATCACCTGACGGGTGCGGCTCCCGGAGGGAGGGGGCGGTGGCGTCTCGGAACCGCTGCCAGAGTCGGGTTCGGACTCGCTGGTGGGCTCGTCGACGACGCTGGTGTGCGGGCCGGACATCCCCGCAGCATACGTCGATGAAAGGGGTGTCCCGGACCACCGACCACGGGGTGTTCAGGCACTTCTCAGCAGGAATTTGGCCCGTGGCAGACTCGGCCCGACGTCAGCACGCCAGATGGACGAAGGAGCAGGTGGGATGCAGTTCGGTCGCAGCTACGAGGAGTTCGAGGTCGGCGCGACCTACAAGCACTGGCCCGGCAAGACGGTCACCGAGTTCGACGACCACATGTTCTGCCTGCTGACCATGAACCACCACCCGCTGCACCTCGACACCAACTACGCCGAGGAGACCACCCAGTTCGGCAAGAACGTCGTGGTGGGCAACTACGTCTACTCGATCCTGCTCGGCATGAGCGTCCCCGACATCTCCGGCAAGGCGATCGCCAACCTCGAGATCGAGTCGCTGCGCCACGTCGCGCCGACCTTCCACGGCGACACGCTGTACGGCGAGACGCGGGTGCTCGACAAGTGGGAGAGCAAGAGCAAGGACGACCGCGGCGTCGTCCACGTCGAGACCATCGGCTACAACCAGGACGGCAAGATCGTGTGCATCTTCCGCCGCAAGGTGATGGTGCCCAAGGACAGCTACCTCGAGTCCCGCGGCGGCGAGCAGCCCGGCCGACCGGTCCCGCAGCCGGACAAGAACTGGCCCGGCCCCGACGCCAGGCGGAGTGACGCCGTGCCGGACGACGAGCTCTGGGTGGTCCGCCACGGCGAGACCGAGTGGAGCCGCGACGGCCGGCACACCTCGCGCACCGAGGTCGAGCTGACCCCGGAGGGCGAGGAGGTCGCCCGCGGGCTGGCCGACCGGCTCGCCGATGTCGAGTTCGACCTCGTGCTGACCAGCCCACGCGCTCCGCGCCCGTCGTACGGCGGAGCTGGCGGGGTTCGCCGCACGCCCACGTCGAGGACGACCTGGCCGAGTGGGACTACGGCGACTACGAGGGCATCACCACCCCCGAGATCCGCGAGACCGTGCCCGGCTGGACGGTCTGGACGCACCCCTGCCCCGGCGGCGAGACCGCCGAGCAGGTCTCGCGACGGCTGGACCGCGTGGTCGCCAAGGTGCGCGCGCAAGGGCGGGCGGGTGCTGGTCTTCAGCCACGGCCACGCGCTCGCGCGGTCTGGCGGCCCGCTGGCTGGACCAGCCGGTCGAGGAGGGCCGGCTGTTCCTGCTGGGCACCGGCGACGGTCTCGGTGCTGGGCTACGAACGGGAGTCGCCGGTCGTGGCGCGCTGGAACTCCTGACCACTAACCTCATCCCGTGCCGCTCGCCGCGTCGTGTCCTCGATGCACCTCGCCGGTCACCGGTGAGGGCGCTGACTTCGCGTGCTCGGTGCACGGGCCGATCGACCCGCTGTGGCGGCCCGAGGAGGCCGACTACGACTCCTTCGCCGAGCTGGTCGGCCGGATCGACGACATCCCCACCTACCTGCCCTGGCCGATGAGCCCCGGCTGGTCGATCGCCGACTTCGGCTGCGTCGGCAGCCGAGCGACCGGGTGCGGGCCACGGTCACCACGCACGGTCGGCACCAGCGACCTCGACGGCGAGGTCGAGGTCACCATCGTCTCGGAGGATCCCGGCATCGGTCTCGGCGCCCGCTGCGCCGGCACGTCGTACGACGACCCGGGGCCGCAGATCAGCAACGGACCACCGTCGATCCGCGTCCGCGCCGGGGGCCGGACCGTGCCGATGTGGCTGGTCGAGGACGCCGGCGACAGCCCGTCGTCGAGCGCGAGCTGACCGTCGCCGACCTCACCGACCAGCGACGTGCTCGCGCGCGCCGTGTTCGCCGGGGAGGCCGACGGCCGCTGGCTGTGGCTGGTGATGCGGCCCGCCTCGGCCGCGCTGCTGCTCCACGACGACTGGCTGCTCGCGGACGTGACCGGCTTCGGCCCGGAGGCGCTCGAGATGCCGTTCGGTGGCCCGCGGCCCACCTGGTAGCCCAGTCGTGTCGAGACAAGGTGCGTTTCGCAGTCGTGCCACCTGCCGGGACACGTCCACCCCCGTGCGGCATGATGTGCCGTGATGACAGCCACCCACGTCGTCGCCGTCGCCAACCAGAAGGGCGGCGTCGCCAAGACGACCACCGTTGCCTCGTTGGGGGCGGCTCTCGCCGAGCAGGGCCAGCGGGTCCTCCTCGTCGACCTCGACCCGCAGGCGTGCCTCACCTTCAGCCTCGGCATCGACCCCGAGGACCTCGACGCCTCGGTCCACCACGTGCTCACCAAGGGGATGGATCCCGCCGAGGCGATCATCGAGACCGACGACGGCGTCGACCTGCTGCCGGCCACGATCGAGCTCGCCCGCGCCGAGGCCGACCTGCTGACCCGCACCGGGCGCGAGTACGTCATCCGCACCGCCGTCGAGGACACCGACGGCTACGACTGGGTGCTGCTCGACTGCCCGCCGTCGCTGGGCGTGCTGACGGTCGCCGCGCTGACGGCCGCGACCGGCGTACTCATCCCGCTGCAGTGCGAGACGCTGTCGCACCGCGGCGTGGGCCAGCTGCTCGACACCGTGCACGACGTGAAGCGGTTCACCAACCGCGACCTCGAGGTCTGGGGCGTGCTGCCGACGCTGTACGACGGGCGCACCAACCACGCGCGCACCGTGCTCGAGACCATCTCCGAGACCTACGACCTCGACGTCATCGAGCCGCCGATCCCCAAGTCGATCCGGTTCGCCGAGGCCCCCGCGGCCGGGCGCTCGATCCTCAAGACCTCGCGCACCAACAAGGGGGCCCAGGCCTACCGCGAGGTCGCGACCGCACTGCTGAAGCGGGCCTGACCGATGGCCTCGGCATCGGCTCCGCCGCGGTCGGATGCTGCGCCGCCGTCGTCGGCGCTCCTGGTCACGCTCGTCGCCGTGCTCGGCGGAGTCGGGCTGCTGCCCGACGGACTCGCCCGCCGCCGCGCGACCCCGGGCCGACCGCCGCGCGAGCAGGCACCAGCCGGCGACACCGCCAGCCTGAGCGCCGCTGACCCTGCCCGACGCGACCGGCGACGGCGACTCCGCGCCGCGCCGGACGCCGCGTCGCCCTGCCGGCCGACACCGGCGTGGGGCAAGCGCATCGTCTTCGACATCAGCGACCAGCGGGTCTGGCTGGTCGACGGCGCGGCGACGAGGTCCGGCGCACCTACCTGGTCTCCGGCAGCGTCACCGACAACCTCGACCCGGGCACCTACGAGGTCTACTCGCGCTCACGCTGGGCCGTCGGCGTCGACGACTCCGGGGTGATGCAGTACTTCGTGCGGTTCACCCGCGGCGACCACGCCGCCATCGGCTTCCACAGCATCCCGACCAAGGACGGCCGCCTGCTGCAGACCCGGGCGCAGCTGGGCACGCCGCAGTCCCACGGCTGCATCCGTCAGGCGATGCCCGACGCGATCCGGCTGTGGAACTTCGCGCCGGTCGGCACGAAGGTCGTCGTCACCGCCTGAGCGCGGCTCAGCTCTCGCCGGCGGCGGCCGGCTTGCCACCGCGGGTGCGCCGCCGGTTGCGGTTGCGGCTGCGCTTGGGACGGTCGCCGGACTTCTCGCCGGAGCCTTCCGCGGCCTTGGTCGTCGGAGCCCGAGCCCTGCCCGCGTGCCCGTCCGCTGCGACCGTCGCCACGACCGTCACCGCGACCGCCGACCGCCGCCCTTGCCGCCGCGGTCGTTGCGCTCCGGGCGGGGCTTGCGCTCGATGGTGCCCTCGGGGACGAGCCGTCCCTTGGTGCCGGGGGCGATGCCCTGGTCGTGCAGGAAGTTCTCGGAGCTCGAGTAGGTCTCCTGCGGGTCGTCGAAGGGCAGGTCCAGCGCCTTGTTGATCATCTTCCAGCGGTGCAGGTCGGCCCAGTCGACGAAGGTGATCGCGATGCCGGTGGCGCCGGCGCGGCCGGTGCGGCCGATGCGGTGCACGTAGGTCTTCTCGTCCTCGGGGCAGCTGTAGTTCACGACGTGGGTGACGCCGGTGACGTCGATGCCGCGGGCGGCGACGTCGGTGGCGACGAGCACCTGGAGCTTGCCCTCACGGAACTTCGTCAGCGCCCGCTCGCGGGCGGCCTGCGCCATGTCGCCGTGCAGGGGAGCGGAGCTGAAGCCGCGCTCCTCGAGGTCGTCGGCGATCCGCTGCGCCTGGCGCTTGGTGCGGGTGAACACGATCATCAGGTCGGCGCCCTCGGCCTGGAGCAGGCGGCCGAGCATCTCGGGCTTGTCGAGGTCGTGGGCCTGGTAGATGAACTGCGCGGTGGCCGGCACCATCTGGGTGTCCGTCGCCGGACTCGGCGCGGATGTTCATCGGGTGGCGCATGTGGGTGCGCGCGAGCGCCACGATCGCGGCCGGCATGGTGGCCGAGAACAGCATCGTCTGCCGGGTCTCGGGGGTCTGCTTGAGCAGCCGCTCCACGTCGGGCAGGAAGCCGAGGTCGAGCATCTCGTCGGCCTCGTCGAGGACGAGCGACTTCACGTGGGAGATGTCGAGCGCGCGGCGGTTCATCAGGTCGATGAGGCGGCCCGGCGTACCGACGACGATGTCGACGCCGGTCGCGAGGGCGTCGAGCTGGCGGCTCGTAGGGCACGCCGCCGTAGACGGTGAGCACGCGGATGCCGCGGTCCTGGCTGGCCACCGACAGGTCCTTGCTGACCTGGAGCGCGAGCTCGCGGGTCGGGGCCACGATCAGCGCCTGCGGCTTGCCGGGCGCGACCAGCTCGTTCGTAGTCGGGGTCGTGGGGAGCGACGCTGCGCTGGATCACGGGGATCCCGAAGGCGAGGGTCTTGCCGGTCCCGGTGCGGGCCTGGCCGATCAGGTCGGTGCCCATCAGGGCGACCGAGAGGGTCATCTCCTGGATGGGGAACGGGTTGATGATGTTGACGCGCTCGAGGGCGTCCGCAATCTCGGGAAGGACCCCGAGCTCTCTGAAGGTTGTCAGGATGCTGCCTGTTCTGTGTTGACCAGGCGTGTCCTGGTCGGTGGATTCGGGATGTGAAACAAGTCTGTTCGTGCGCCGCCGGCGAGCCGCCCGCAGTGGTACTCCCTGAGGGTCGTCCCGGGGGCATCAAGCCCGCGGCCACTGGTCAGTCTATCGGTAGGCTGCCGCCATGACCGAACCCGAGCAGGATTCCGTCGCCTTCGAGGACCCCGCCTACCGTGCCGCAGTGGTCGACCTGCTGGGGGCGATCACCTACGGGGAGATCTCGGCCTTCCAGCGTCTGACCGACGACGCCAAGCTCGCCGACGCAGCTCGAGGACAAGCTGGCGCTGGGCAAGATGGCGGTGGTGCAGTTCGGCCACATCGAGCCGCTGATGGAGCGGATCTCCGCCCTCGGCGCCGACCCGATGAAGGCGATGGCGCCGTTCGTCGCGCCCTTCGACGTCTTCCACACCGCGACCGCGCCGAGCGACTGGCTCGAGGGCCTGATCAAGGCGTACGTCGGGGACGGGCTGGCCGCGGACTTCTACGTCGAGATCGCCTCCTACCTCGACGGCGGGACCCGCCAGCTGATCGTCGACAGCCTCGCCGACGCCGGGCACTCGGAGTTCGTGGTCGACCGGGTCCGCCGCGCGATCGAGGCCGACCACCGGGTCGCCGGCCGGCTCGCCCTGTGGGGCCGCCGGCTGATGGGGGAGGCGCTCTCCCAGGCCCAGCGCGTCGCCGCCGAGCGCGACTCCCTGGCCGCGCTGCTGGCCGGGGGAGTCGACCGCCCGGGCATGGACCTCGCGGCGCTGAGCCGGATGTTCAGCCGGCTCACCGAGAACCACGCCAAGCGGATGGCGGAGCTCGGCCTGGCCTCCTGACCGGCCACGACGTGGTGGTGCGTCTCACACCGCAGATAGTTGTTTGAGTCAACCAACTTGTTCTAGACTCGGTGCATGACCACCAGCAGCATCGAGCGCGACCGCACGGAGGCCGTCCAGGCCCTCTTCGACGGTCTGCGTGCGCTTCAGCCGGGCGCTCAAGGCGCGCTCCGGCGACTGGGGTCACGGGGCCGCTGACCTGACCCGGGGCGACATCGTCACGCTCGGCGTGCTCGAGGCCCGCGGCAGCACCCGACCCGGCCAGATCGCCGATCGCGCTGAACGTCGACCCCTCCGTGGTCAGCCGTCAGCTGGCCACCCTCGAACCGCTCGGACCTCGTCACCCGGGGCACCGACCCCGACGACGGGCGCGCCGAGCTGATCACGATCACCCCGCAGGGCCGCGACCGGCTCGTCCAGGCACGCGACGCGATCTGCGACGCGCTGGCCGAGCGGCTCAGCCACTGGGCCCTCGAGGACGTCGCCCGCGCCACGGCGATGGTCGACGACCTCGCCACCCTGCTCCACACACCACTTCCAAGCACTCACGCGAACCACGCAAGGACTCGCATGTCTGACACCACCACTCACGGCCGAGCTCGGGCTCGACCGAGATGAGCCACAAGGAGATCGTCGAGGTCCTCATCGGACTGATGTCGGCGCTCTTCGTCGCGATCGTGAGCACCACGATCGTCTCGACCGCGCTGCCGACGATCATCGGCGACCTCGAGGGGACCCAGACCCAGTACACCTGGGTGGTCACCGCCTCGCTGCTCGCGATGACGGTGACCAGCCCGATCTGGAGCAAGCTCTCCGACCTGTTCAACAAGAAGCTGCTCGTCCAGATCGCGATCGTCATCTTCCTGCTCGGCTCGCTCGCCGCAGGCGCCGTGCAGAACGTCCCCGAGCTGCTCGCGGCGCGCGCCGTCCAGGGCCTCGGCATGGGCGGCCTGATCGCGCTGGCCCAGTCGATCCTCGGCTCGATCATCCCGCCGCGTGAGCGCGGTCGCTACAGCGGCTACATGGCCGCGACGATGGCCGTCGCCACCGTCTCCGGCCCGCTCCTCGGCGGCCTGCTCGTCGACTCCGCCGGCTGGCGCTGGTGCTTCTGGGTCGCCGATCCCGTTCGCCCTCGCCGGCCTGGTGATGCTGCAGAAGTTCCTGCACGTCGAGACCATCCGTCGCGAGGTGCGCATCGACTACTGGGGCGCCCTGTTCATCACCATCGCCGCGAGCCTGCCCCTGATCTGGGTCTCCTTCGCCGGCAGCAGCTTCGACTGGTGGTCGGTGCAGACCGCCGAGTTCCTCGGCGCCGCCCTGGTCGCGCTGGTCGCGGCCATCGCCGTCGAGCGCCGGCACAGCGACCCGCTGGTCCCGCCGCGGATCCTCGCCAACCGCATCACGATGCTCTCGATCCTCGGCAGCCTCGCGGTCGGCGTCGCCCAGTTCGGCGCCTCGGTCTTCCTCGCGCAGTACTTCCAGGTCGCCCGCGACCACACCCCGACCGAGGCCGGCCTGCTGATGCTGCCGCTGATCCTCGGCAACATGGTCGGCGCGACCGGGACCGGGCAGTACATCACCCGCACCGGTCGCTGGAAGGGCATCATGCTCGTCGGCGGTGTCGTGCTGGTGCTCGGCCTGTCCCTGATGGGCACCATCGACCACCTCACGCCGATGTGGCACCTGAGCGCCTACATGGTGCTGATGGGCCTGGGCACCGGCGCGCTGATGCAGAACCTCGTGCTGGTCGTGCAGAACACCGTCGACGTGACCGACGTCGGTGCGGCCAGTGGCTCGGTCAGCTTCTTCCGCTCGCTGGGCGGCACCATCGGTGTCGCGGCCCTCGGTGCGGTGCTGGCGACCAACGTGGCCGACAAGATCGCGATCGGCATGGCCAAGGCCGGGATCCCCGTCTCGGGCGGCGGCACGCGGCTCGCTCGACCTGGACAAGCTGCCGCCGGCGGTGGCCGCGATCGTGCGCACGGCGTACGCCGACGCCACCGGCCGGATCTTCCTGATCGCCGGGGTCATCGCGGTCGTCACGTTCGTGGCGGTGGCGCTGATGCCCGTCACCGAGCTGCGCACCACGATCCGCAAGGTCGAGGACGACGAGCCGGCCGTGGCGCCGCAGGCCGAGCGCGAGCTCGAGCCGGTCGCCTGACGACGACTTCCCCTCCGGGGTGACCGGTCAGCCGCGGAACCCGACCTGCCCGGTCACGCTGGTGGAGATGTCGACGTAGGCGAGCTTGTCGCCGGGGACGACGAGCCGTCGTCCCTTCGCGTCGGTGAGCGCCAGCACGCCGCCCTTGTCGAGGGCCTTGGTCACGGCCTCCTCGACGCCTTCGGCGTCCAGGGTCGTGTCGATGGTCAGCTCGCGGTTGACGTTCTGCACGCCGATCTTGACCTCCATCGGGAGGACCTCCTGGATGTTCGGGCTGGTGGAACTTCGGGTGTTGCTCTGGGCAGAACTCTGTCAGGGAGCACCTGACGTGGGGTCAGGCGGTCGGGCTCAGCGGTGGTCGTCGGTGCGCGGGTAGCCACCGATGCCCCGCCAGGCGAGGCCCGCGACCAGCGCGGCGGCCTCGGGCTGCTTGATCGACCCGCCCTCGGCGAGCCAGAACCGCGCGCTGACCTGGCCCATCCCGACCAGGGACACCGCCAGCAGCTGCGACTGCTCCTCGGGGAGACCGGTGTCGTCGGCGATGACGTGGGCGATCAGCTTCGCGCACTCGACGGTCACCCGGTCGACGCGAGCCCGCACGGCCGGCTCGTTGGTCAGGTCGGACTCGAAGACCAGCCGGAAGGCGCCCTCGGCGTCGGCCACGTAGTCGTAGAACGCGTGCATCGTCGCGGTGACGCGCTGCTTGTTGTCGTCGGTCGACTCCAGGGCCTTCGCGGCGGCCGAGATGATCTGGTCGCACGACTGGTCGAGCAGCGCGAGGTAGAGCTCGAGCTTGCCGGGGAAGTGCTGGTAGAGCACCGGCTTGGAGACCCCCGCGCGCTCGGCGATGTCGTCCATCGCGGCGGCGTGGTAGCCCTGGGCGACGAAGACCTCGAGAGCGGCGCTGAGCAGCTGGGCCCGGCGTGCCCGCCTCGGCAGGCGGACCCCCTTGCCGTTGGCTGCCGCGGGAGCCGGCTCGTCCTGCCGGTTCTCGCGTCGCGGTTCTTCCATCGTGCTCACGCTCCGCAGCCTACAAGCAGCGGCTGTCCGGATCGCGGGCATGTGGACGGTGCGCGCTGGAGACAGGGAACATGGTCGGGAGGGCCGGTGTTGTCCACAGGTACCTCACGAGCCAACGCAAGGAGAAGCAGTCGTGTCCCTTCCCGCCCTGGTCGAGCCGGCCGCCGAGCTGACCACCGACGAGGTACGCCGCTACAGCCGGCACCTGATCATCCCCGACGTCGGGCATGACCGGTCAGAAGCGGCTGAAGAACGCCAAGGTGCTCGTCATCGGCGCCGGCGGTCTCGGCAGCCCGGCCCTGCTCTACCTGGCCGCGGCCGGGGTCGGCACGCTCGGGATCGCGGAGTTCGACGAGGTCGACGAGTCGAACCTGCAGCGCCAGATCATCCACGGGCAGTCCGACATCGGGAAGTCCAAGGCGATCTCGGCCAAGGAGTCGATCGCCGAGACCAACCCGCTGGTCAACGTGGTCGTGCACGACGAGCGCCTCGACAACGACAACGTCCTGGAGATCTTCAAGGACTACGACCTGATCGTCGACGGCACCGACAACTTCGCGACCCGCTACATGGTCAACGACGCGGCGTACTTCCTGAACAAGCCGTACGTGTGGGGCTCGATCTACCGCTTCGACGGCCAGGCCAGCGTCTTCTGGCCGACCCTCGAGGGCGCCGACGCTCCCTGCTACCGCTGCCTCTACCCCGAGCCCCCGCCGCCCGGCATGGTCCCGAGCTGCGCCGAGGGCGGCGTGCTGGGCGTGCTGTGCGCGAGCATCGGCTCGATCCAGGTCAACGAGGCGATCAAGCTGCTCACCGGCATCGGTGACCCGGCCGTCGGCAAGCTGGTCATCTACGACGCCCTCGAGCTCGAGTGGCGCACGCTGAAGGTGCGCAAGGACCCCAACTGCGCGCTGTGCGGCGAGAACGCCACCGTCACCGAGCTGATCGACTACGAGACCTTCTGCGGCGCGGTCTCCGAGGAGGCCTCCGAGGCCGCCGCGGGCTCGACCATCTCGGTGACCCAGCTCGAGACGCATGCTCAAGGAGCGCGACGAGGGCACCCGCGACTTCGTGCTGGTCGACGTGCGCGAGCAGAACGAGTACGAGATCAACCAGATCCCGGGCTCGGTGCTCATCCCCAAGGGCGAGTTCCTCAACGGCAACGTCTTCGACCAGCTCTCGCAGGACAAGCCGGTGGTGCTGCACTGCAAGACCGGAGTGCGCTCGGCCGAGGCGCTCGCGGTGCTCAAGGGAGCCGGGTACTCCGACGCCGTGCACGTGGGTGGCGGCGTGGTCGCCTGGGTGAACCAGATCGACCCGTCGCAGCCGTCGTACTGACGCTCGGCGAGGCGTTTCACCTGTCGGGATTGTGGGGATAGTCCGAAACGACTACCCGGGCGTAACCCGTGCGGATCAGTGGCGTTGAACACAGTGAGGCGCTCACCCGTGCGCCCGCCCTGATCCCGAAAGGCCCACACCCATGCGTCTGTCTCGCACCGTCATGGCGACGGCGGCCACCGCGCTCCTCGCGGGCGCCAGCCTCGTCGCTTCGACCGGCTCCGCCGAGGCGGCCCCCTCCTGGGCGCCCGCCGACACCGCGGTCATCCACCCCGGAACGATGATGTACACCGACGGTGCGCAGTGCACCGCGAACTTCGTCTACACCGACGGCGCGGGCAACGTCTACGTCGGGTACGCCGCCCACTGCGCCGGCAAGGGCGAGGCGACCGACACCAACGGCTGCAACGTGGAGTCCGTCCCGCTGGGCACCGCAGGTGACCTTCACCAACGACGGCAACCTCGCCTCCGAGGGCACCGCCGTGGGCCACGGCACGCTGGCCTACAGCTCGTGGATCACCGAGAAGTCGCTCGGCACGACCGACGCCAACACCTGCGCCTACAACGACCTGGCCCTGGTCAAGGTCAACGCGGCCGACGTCTCCAAGGTCAACCCCTCGGTCCCCTTCTGGGGTGGCCCGACCGGCATCGACACCGACGGCACCAAGGCCGGTGACCGGGTGTGGACCTACGGCAACTCCAGCCTGCGCGCCGGCCTCTCGCCGCTCTCGCCCGCACACCGGCATCAGCCTGGGTGACGACGCCGCCGACGGTGGCTGGAGCCACCCGCTCTACACCGTGACCCCGGGCGTCCCGGGTGACTCCGGCTCGGGCTTCCTGTCCGCCGGCGGCAAGGCCGTCGGCACCCTGTCGACGCTGGGCCTGGCCCCGCTGCCGGCCTCGAACAACATCGGCGACCTGGCCAAGGAGCTCGCGTTCGCGCAGGCTCACTCCGGGATCTCCGGTCTGAAGCTGGAGAACGGGACGGAGCCCTTCAACCCGATCCTGTGACTCACCAGTCGCCAGCCCGCTGAGGCAGCAGCGCCCCACCTCCCGAGCGGAGGTGGGGCGCTGTCATGCCCGGGCAGGATCCGGAGGCAGGCCTCAGGTGATCAGGTGGTCGATCGAGGCGTAGTGGTCGGCGTTGCCCGCGACGACGATGCTCGAGCGGCCGTCGACCGACACCGGCACGTCGCCGGCGACGGTGATGCCGCCGCATCTCGCGCGGCTGGGTGTCGAAGTCGGCGACCGCGTAGTGCTGCGTGGCGCGGTTGTCCCAGACGGCGACGTCGCCGGGCTCCCAGGTCCAGCGCACGGTGTTCTCGAGCTTGGTGACGCGGTCCTGGAGCACCTTGAACAGGGCCGAGGACTCCGAGCTGTTCAGCCCGACGAACTTCTTCACGAAGTGGCCGAGCACGAGCGAGCGCTCGCCGGTCTCCGGGTGGACCCGGACGACCGGGTGCTCGGTCTCGTAGTGGATCGACTCGAACTCCTCGCGGGCGAAGTTGGAGTCGTCGTCGTCCTCGCCCGACTCGGTGTCGCGCGCATAGTCGTAGGCGTTGGTGTGCACCGCCCAGAGCTGGTCGACCAGGGCCTTGAGCGGGGCGGGCAGGCCCTCGTAGGCGGTGACAGTGTTGGCCCAGTTGGTGGTCCCGCCGTACGACGGGAGCGTGACGCCCCGCAGCACCGAGATGGCCGGGACCCGGTCGACGAAGGTGACGTCGGTGTGCCAGGAGTTCGCGGCCATGCCGCGCGTGGCCTTCACGCTGAGCACGCGTGCGCTGCCGGTGTTGACGGTCGGGTGGGCCGTGGTGAGTGGGCCGAGCAGCTCGGCGAAGGCGATCTGGCTGTCGTCGTCGAGGTGGTGCTGGCCACGGAAGAACAGCACCTTGTGCTCGAGCAGTGCCGCACGCACCTCGGCGACGGTCCGGCGGTCGAGGTGGCCGCCGAGGCGCACGCCGTCGACCACGGCGCCGATGCGGCCGCCGACCTTGCGGACCCGGACGTCGGTGGACGTCTCCAGCTGGATGGTCATGGGACCCCTCTCCGGTGGGTTGTGTGTCTTTAATCTATCAAATTACTAGTGAATCAGACGAATGCCATCATCGTCGGCGTGGATCCGGAGGAGTACGTCGAGAAGGTGCTCTCGACCGTCGAGCGGGTGCCCCGTGGCCGGGTCACCACCTACGGGGCGATCGCCGACCACGTCGGCCACGGAGGTCCCCGGCTCGTGGGCCGGGTGATGGCGAACTACGGCGGGCCCGTGCCGTGGTGGCGCGTCGTACGGGCGGACGGGTCGCTGCCGGCCAGCCACGGCGACGAGGCCCGCGCGGCCTACCTCGACGAGGGCACCCCGCTGCGTCCGTCGGGCCGGGTCGACATGCCGCAGGCCTTCTGGCAGCCCTGATCCCTGATGTCGGTGTGCCGTGTTTGGGTAGTGCAGTGACACCCGCGGAGACGAGCTACCGGCTGGTGCGGCCGGACGCCCGTGCGGTCCGCCCACCCGAGCTCGACGACTCGCAACGTGCGGTCGTCGACCACCCCGGCGGACCGTTGCTGGTGCTGGCCGGCCCCGGCACCGGCAAGACCACCACGCTGGTCGAGGCGATCGTGGACCGCATCGAGAACCGCGGTGCCTCGCCCGAGTCGGTGCTCGCCCTCACCTTCAGCCGCAAGGCCGCCGAGCAGCTGCGCGACCGCGTCACCGCCCGGCTCGGCCGCACGACGTCGACGTCGCTGGCCTCGACCTTCCACTCCTTCGCCTACGGGCTGATCCGGCTCTACTCGCCGACCGACCTCTACGCCGGGCCGCTGCGCCTGCTCAGCGCACCCGAGCAGGACGTGATCCTGCGCGAGCTGCTCACCGACGCCCCGGAGTCCGTCACCTGGCCCGGGTCGCTGCGCCGGGCGCTCGGCACCCGCGGGTTCGCCCACGAGGTGCAGTCGGTCCTCGGCCGGGCCCGCGAGAAGGGCCTCGACGGCGACGCGCTGCGCGCCCTGGGCGAGGCCAACGACCTGCCGGAGTTCGTCGCGGCGGGCCTGTTCCTCGAGCAGTACCTCGCCAACCTCGACCAGCAGAGCGCGACCGACTACTCCGACCTGATCCGGCGCGCCGTGATCGAGGCCGAGGTGCACCGCGACGAGCTCCGGGCGCGGTTCGCGCACGTCTTCGTCGACGAGTACCAGGACACCGACCCGGCCCAGGTGCAGCTGCTGCGGATCCTGGCCGGTGACGGTCGTGACCTCACCGTCGTCGGTGACCCGCACCAGTCGATCTACGCCTTCCGCGGCGCGGAGGTGCGCGGCATCCTCGACTTCCCCCGCGACTTCGCCCGACCCGACGAGACCCCCGCCGACGTCGTCGCGCTGCGCACCACGCGGCGCTTCGGCCCGCGGCTGCTCGCGGCGACCCAGCGCGTGGCCGGACGGCTCGCGCTGCCCGGCAGCATCGACCCTGCCGCGCGCGAGGCGTTCCGCTCGCCGGTGGCGGAGTCCGGTCCCTTCGGCGACGGACGGGTCGAGGTCACCACCTACGAGACCGAGCGCGCCGAGGCCGAGCACCTCGCCGACCTGCTGCGCCGGGCCCACCTCGAGGACGGCATCGCGTGGGACGAGATGGCGGTGCTCGTGCGTTCCGGGCGCACCTCGATCCCCGGGCTGCGTCGGGCGCTCGGTGCCGCCGGCGTACCCGTCGAGGTCGCGGGCGACGACGTCCCGCTCGTGCGCGACCCGGCGGTGCTGCCGATGCTCGACGCGCTGCGAGCCGTGCTCAACCTCGACAACGACGACCGCGAGCACGTGGAGTACGTCGATCCCGGCCGTGCCGAGGCGCTCCTGATGGGACCGCTCGGCGGCCTCGACGCCGGCGACGTCCGCCGCCTCGGCCGACAGCTGCGCGTCCGGGAGAAGGAGCTCACCCACCAGTCGGGCACGCCCTCGCGTCCCTCGCGTGAGCTGCTCCGCGACGCCGTCGTGCGCGACGGTTTCCTCGACGGCGTCGACGAGCCCGCGGCCGAGAGGGCACGCGCACTGCACGCGCTGCTCGTCCGCGCGCGCAGCGAGCTCGACGCCGGAGCCACGCGCCGAGGAGGTGCTCTGGACGCTCTGGTCGGGCACGTCCTGGCCGCAGCGTCTGCGACGTTCGGTCGCCGTCGGCGGGGGAGCGGCGCGCACGGGCCAACCGCGACCTCGACTCCCTGGTGGCCCTCTTCGAGGCCGCCGCCCGCGCCGAGGAGCAGCGCGAGAACGTCGGCGTGCGCAACTTCCTGGCCACCCTGGTCGCCCAGCAGATCCCGTCGGACACGCTCGCCGAGCGCGGAGTGCGCGGCGCGGCCGTCCGCCTGCTGACCGCTCACCGGTCCAAGGGCCTGGAGTGGCGGCTGGTCGTGGTCGCCCACGTCCAGGCCGAGGCGTGGCCCGACCTGCGGCGCCGCTCGACGCTGCTGCAGGCCGACCGGATCGGCAGCGACGGCCTCGTGCCCCCGGTCACCCCGCGCGAGCTGCTGCTCGAGGAGCGACGCCTGTTCTACGTCGCGTGCACCCGCGCCCGGCAGCGCCTCGTGGTGACCGCGGTGGCGTCGCGGGAGGACGACGGCGAGCAGCCGTCCCGCTTCCTCGGCGAGCTCGGGCGTCGACGTCACCCACGTGAAGGGCCGTCCGGCCCGGCCCCTGTCGTTGGCCGGCCTGGTCAGCGAGCTGCGCCGGACGGCCGCCGACCCGGACTGCAGCGACGCGCTCCGCGAAGCGGCGGCCCGACGGCTCGCCCGCCTCGCCACCGAGGCCGTCGGGACGCGCCCGGTCGTGCCGCAGGCCGACCCGGCGACGTGGTGGGGCACCCGCTCGCTGAGCCTGTCCTCGCGCCCGGTGCGCGATCCCGAGCGACCGGTGCCGGTCTCGGCCAGCATGCTCGAGTCGGTGATGGTCTGCCCCGCTCAGTGGTTCCTGCGCGACGAGGCCGGCGGCGTCGAGCGCGCCCACCAGGAGGCCAACGTCGGGAGCCTGGTGCACGCGCTCGCCGAACGGGTCGCGAGCGGCGAGCTGACCCAGGGCCCCGGTGACGTCGACGAGCTGATGGAGCACGTCGACGCGGTCTGGGACCGGCTGCACTTCCGGACCCCGTGGTCGAAGCAGCGCGAGCACGCCCGCGTGCGCCGAGCCCTGACCCGGTTCCTCGACTGGCACTACGGCGACAAGCGCGAGCTCGTCGAGATCGAGGCGAGGTTCTCGACCGTCGTCGAGCTGCCCGACGGCGAGCAGGTCGAGCTCACCGGCTACGCCGACCGGATCGAGCGTGACGCCGACGGCAACGTCGTGGTCGTCGACCTCAAGACCGGGCGCTCCAAGCCGTCGAACAAGCTCGGTGGAGACGCACCGACAGCTGGCGCTCTACCAGTACGCCGTCGACAGCGGGGCCCTCGACGCCGACGTCGAGCCGGGTCTGAGGAGCGGTGGGGCCGAGCTGGTCCAGCTGGGCTCGCTCGACGACGGCCCGGCCGTCGTACAGCCGCAGCCGGTGACGCCCGAGGACGGCCCGGTGCGCGAGGGGCTGCGCGAGGAGATCGGCCTCGCGGCGCAGATGATCCGCGCCGAGGTGTTCCCGGCCGTGCCGGGCGACCGTCCAGTGCCGCGACTGCGCCTTCGTGCCGATCTGTCCCGCCAAGAGCGCCGGGTCGGTGCTGTCGCAGTGACCGAGCAGACGCAGGCGCGCCAGATCAGGACGCCGGAGGAGCTCCAGGCGGTGATGCGCAGCGCGTGGACGCCGAGCCCGCAGCAGTGGGCCGCGATCACCGCGCCGTTGTCGCCGTCGGTGGTGATCGCCGGGGCGGGCTCGGGCAAGACGTCGCTGATGGCGGCGCGCGTGGTCTACCTCGTGGTCACCGGCCAGGTCCGGCCCGAGGAGGTCCTCGGCCTCACCTTCACCACCAAGGCGGCCAGCGAGCTGCGCCAGCGCATCCGTGACTCGCTGATGGCCGCGGGGGCGCTGAGCGAGGCCACGGCGGTGCGCGACGACGACGTGGACGCGCTCGAGCCGACCGTCGCGACCTACAACGCCTACGCCGCCAACCTGCTCGCCGAGCACGGCCTGCGGATCGGGCACGAGCCCGAGACCCGCGTGATCACCGACGCCTCCCGCTACCAGCTCGGCGCCCGCGCCGTGGAGCGCTTCACCGGCGAGGTGGAGCTGCTCAGCGACCACCCGCCGACGGTGATCCAGAACCTGCTGGCGCTCGACGGCGCGATGAGCGAGCACCTCGTCGCCCCCGAGCAGGTGCTGGCCTGCGACGCAGGAGGCGCGAGACGGCTTCACCGCTCGCCCTCGAGGAGGAGCGCGCCGGCAAGGCGCGCAAGACCTACTGCGAGGCGATCGAGAAGGCGCTCTCCGCGGTCCACCGGCGCGGCGAGCTGCTGCAGCTGGTCACGTCCTACCGCCGGCTGAAGTCCGACCTCGGGCTGATGGACTTCTCCGACCAGATCTCCCTCGGCGCGCGGCTGGCCGAGGAGCAGCCCGACGTGGGGGCGCTCGAGCGCACCCGGTTCCGGGTGGTGCTGCTCGACGAGTACCAGGACACCTCGGTCGCCCAGGCCCGGATGCTGTCCAGCCTGTTCTCCGGCCCGACGCGGCCGGGCCACGCGGTGACGGCGGTCGGTGACCCCAACCAGGCGATCTACGGCTGGCGTGGCGCCTCGGTGTCCAACATCCTCAACTTCGCCGAGACCTTCCCCAGCCTCGACGGCGAGGTCCCCGTGCTGCCGCTGACGGTCAACCGCCGCTCCGACCGCCGGATCCTGCAGGTCGCCAACGAGCTCGCCGGGCCCGCTGTACGCCGAGACCTCGCTGGTGCGTCCGCTCGAGCCGAAGCCGGAGGCGGCCGACGGGTCGGTCGCGGCGCGCGTCTTCGAGACCCAGGACGAGGAGCTCGCCTGGCTCGCGGACGCCGTGCGCGACGACCACGCGAACGCCGACAGGCTCTGGTCCGACATCGGCGTGCTGACCCGCGACAACAGCACCGCCGAGTCGGTCTTCGACACGCTCACGGCGGCCGGCATCCCGGTCGAGATCGTCGGCCTCTCCGGACTGCTGCGCCTGCCCGAGGTGGCCGAGATCGTCGCGATGCTCGAGCTGCTCCACGACGTCACCGCCAACGCCGTCGGTGCTGACCCTGCTGACCGGCCCGCGGTGGGCCATCGGTCCGCGCGACCTCAAGCTGCTCAAGGAGCGGGCGGTGCAGCTCGCCGGTGGTCGGCGCGGGCGCACCGAGAGCGCCTCGATCGGCGACCAGCTCACCGAGATCGCCGACGGCATCGACCCCGCCGAGCTGCCGGCGCTCAGCGATGCGCTCGAGGATCCCGGCACCGCGGCGTACTCGCCCGAGGCGCTCGAGCGCTTCGCCCTGCTCGCCGCCGAGCTCCGCTCGCTCCGGGCGTACGCCGGGGAGCCGATCCTCGACGTCGTCCGGCGCATCGTCGACACCACCGGCATCGACATCGAGCTCGCCTCGGCGGTGGGCCCGGCCGCGGCAGCCCGACGCGACAACGTCGACCTGTTCCTCAAGGCGGTCGCCGAGTTCCAGGCGATCGACGGCGACGTCACCCTGCCGGCGCTGCTGGCCTACCTGACCGCCGAGGACGACCAGGGCAACGGGCTCGACATCGCGACGCCGACCGAGGCCGACTCGGTCAAGCTGCTCACCGTGCACCGGTCCAAGGGCCTGGAGTGGGACACGGTGTTCCTCGTCGGGGTCTGCGAGACGAAGTTCCCGTCCAACCGCTCGCGCACCCTGTGGACGTCGTCGCCCTCGGTGCTGCCCGCGCCGCTGCGGGGCGACGCGGCCGACCAGCCGCAGATCCACGGCTGGGACAAGGGCGCCCTCGATGCCTACCGCGCCGCGACCCGTGAGCACGACCGCACCGAGGAGCTGCGGCTCGCCTACGTCGCCTTCACCCGCGCCGCCCATCGGCTGGAGGTGTCGTCGTTCCTGTGGAGCCCGCGCCAGACCGGCTTCGGCCCGTCCGAGTACCAGCAGCTGATGGCCGACCTGCCCGCCGAGCTGGGCGTGGAGGTCGACCTGGCTGGACAAGCCGGAGAAGGGCGCGGCCAACCCCTACGCCGGCCAGGACACCTCGACCCCGTGGCCGGTCGCGGGCATCGGCCGCGAGTCCGAGCTGCGCCTGCGGGCGGCGGAGCTGGTGCGCGCCGCCGACCCGGGTGCCCCCGACGAGGACCTCGACATGGTGGAGACCGCGCGGGTGGGGGACTGGGACGCTCGAGCTCGACCGGCTGCTGGCCGAGGCGCGAGCCGACCGTTCCGACGTCCTCGACGTCCCCCTGCCGGCGAGCCTGTCGGCCACCGCGGTGGCCAGGCTGCGCGACGACCCGGGCCAGTTCGCGCGCGAGCTGGCCCGCCCGATGCCACGCCAGCCCTCGCCGGCCGCACGGTTCGGCACCCGCTTCCACGCCTGGGTCGAGTCCCGCTTCGGCCAGCAGGCGCTGCTCGACCCCGACGACCTGCCCGGCCGCGGTGACCTCGGGCATCGACGACGAGGACGACCTGCGCGAGCTGATCGAGCGCTTCGAGTCGGGTCCGTTCGGCGACCGGGTGCCGCACGCGGTCGAGCCGCCGTTCGCGCTGGTGCTGGCCGGCCAGGTGGTGCGCGGCCGCATCGACGCGGTGTACGCCGAGCCCGACGGCAGCTGGCTGGTCATCGACTGGAAGACCAACCGGCAGCAGACCGCCGACCCGCTCCAGCTGGCGCTCTACCGGGTCGCCTGGGCCGAGCTCATCGGGGTGCCGCTCGAGCGGGTCGCGGTCGGTTTCCACTACGTGCGCACCGGCGAGACCGTGCTGCCGACCGAGCTGCCGGACCGGGCGGGATTAGAGGAATTGCTCGAATTCGTCCAGCCCGCTCTAGACCAGTTGATCCGCTTTGAACCCTTTAAGTGACCTTATGTCCGGTCTGTTCCACACTTGCGCCTGTCATCGTCTCGAGGGGGCCTCAATGTTCGGATCCACCATGCTGCTCACCGTCGGGCACGCGCTCGACCGCGCCAAGGACGAGGGCCTGGCCGTGCGCGTCAACGTCGGCGGCGAGTGGGTCACCGGCCGCATCATCAACAGCGACGGTCACGGTGTCGCCATCCTCGAGAGCAGCGGCGACCTGTGCGTCGTCCGCCAGGAGGCGGTCTCCGCCGTCCGGATGCCCTCCCAGGCCAGCGGTCCCTACGTGCCCTCGCAGGGCACCGAGTTCGTGGCGCAGGCAGCCGGCAGCCGTCGAACTCAGCCAGCGGCCGCCGCGGCGCCGAGCGCGATGTCGACCATCGCGCCGAAGGTCTGCTCGCGCTCCTGCGAGGTCGTCTCCTCGCCGGTGACGATGTGGTCGCTGACGGTGCAGATCGCCAGCGCCTTGCGGCCGTACGACGCCGCCAGCGTGTAGAGCGCGCACGCCTCCATCTCGACCGCCAGCACGCCGTGCGCCACCATCGGCGCCATCAGCTCCTCGCGCGGGTTGTAGAACGTGTCGCCGGAGAAGATCAGGCCCACGTGGCTGGTCACGTCGTCGCGCGCCTCGGCCGCGTCGACGGCCGCGCGCAGCAGGCCGAAGTCGGCCACCGGCGGCGTAGTCGAGGCCGTGGAAGCGCAGCCGGTTCATCGAGGAGTCGGTGCACGCACCCGACGCGATCACCACGTCGCGCAGGGCCGACGCCGCTCGGTCACCGCGCCGCAGGACCCGACCCGGATGACCCGCTGGACGTCGTAGTCCTTGAACAGCTCGTTGACGTAGATCGACATCGACGGCTGGCCCATCCCGGAGCCCTGCACCGAGACCGGCTGGCCGCTGCCAGGTGCCGGTGTAGCCGTACATGCCGCGCACCTCGCTGTAGCAGCGTGGCGTCCTCGAGGAACGTCTCCGCGATCCACTTCGCCCGCAGCGGGTCCCCGGGCAGCAGGACGGTGGGTGCGATCTCGCCCGGCTGGGCGCCGATGTGGATGCTCATGGGGCCACACCCTAGGAGACCGAGCGGCGCGGGGCTAATGTCGCGAACATGGAGCCGACGGACCTGCACCGCTCGCGCTGCCGACCCGGCGAGGAGGACTGGCTCGGCTGGCTGACCGAGCGTGCCGGCGCCGGCCTGGCCACGGCCGGCGCCGAGGTCGCGGCGCTCAAGGACGCACCGCCTGGCGACGAGGCGATCCTGCAGCGTCTGGAACGACACCGGCATCGCGCTGGGCAACGTGTTCGCGATCAGCTCGCTGATGAGCGTCGGTCCATCCCGACGCCGCCGTGATGGAGGCGGCCGAGGCGTTCCAGATCGAGGCCCGCACGGTTCTCGCACCGACCTGCACCTCGACGCCGACGTCTTCGCCCAGCTCTCCTCGCTCGACGCCGCGTCCCTGGAGCCCGGTGCCCGCCGGGTCCTCGAGCGACGCGCTGCGCGACTTCCGGCGCGCCGGCGTCGACCGCGACGAGGCGACCCGGGAGCGGCTGCGCGAGCTGAACGGCCGCGAGAGCGAGCTGTCCCAGGCGTTCTCCCGGGTCATCCGCGACGGGCGGCGTACGACGCTGGTGCCGGCGCGCGGCGCTGGCCGGCCTGCCCGAGGACTACCTCGCCGACCACCCGGCCGACGAGGACGGACAGGTCGAGATCGGCACCGACTACCCCGACACGCTGCCGTTCCTGACCCACGCCCGCGACCCGGAGCAGCGGCGCCGGGTCGCGCACGCCTTCCTCAACATCGGCTGGCCGGAGAACGACGCGGTCCTCGCCGAGCTGCTCGAGGTGCGCGAGGAGAAGGCCACGCCTGCTGGGGTACGCCGACTGGCCGAGCTACGACGCCGAGGTCAAGATGATCGGCGAGGGACGACGCATCCCCGAGTTCATCGACGAGATCGCCGCCGCCTCCGAGGAGGCCGGCCGCGCGCGAGATCGAGACGCTGCTCGAGCGGGCACGCGCCGAGGGCGAGGACGTCATCGACTTCGCCAACTGGCGACACCACGCCGAGGCGGTGAAGCGCGAGCGGTTCGGCGTCGACGCCCAGGAGGTGCGCCGCTACTTCGACGCCGCCAAGGTGCGCCAGGGGCTGCTCGACGTCACCGGTCGGCTCTTCGGGCTCGAGTACGAGCCGGTCGACGCCCCGGCCTGGCACGCCGAGGTGTCGTCGTACGACGTCCGGCTGGCCGAGAACCGGCAGCTCCTCGGCCGGATCCACCTCGACCTGCACCCGCGGGACCGGAAGTACAACCACGCCGCGCAGTTCACCCTCGTGCCGGGCGTGCTCGGCCGACAGCTGCCCGAGGGCGTGCTGGTCTGCAACTTCTCGCGCGGGCTGATGGAGCTCGACCACGTGGTCACGCTGTTCCACGAGTTCGGCCACCTGATGCACCACGTGCTCGCCGGCCGGCACGAGTGGGTGCGCTTCTCCGGTGTCGCGACCGAGTGGGACTTCGTCGAGGCGCCGTCGCAGATGCTCGAGGAGTGGGCCTGGGACCCCGGCGTGCTGCGCACCTTCGCGACCGACGCGCGAGGGCCACCCGATCCCCGAGGACCTGGTGCGTGCGGATGCGCGCCGCCGACGAGTTCGGCAAGGGCTTCCTGACCCGCACCCAGATGGCGTACGCCGCGATCTCCTACTGGTTCCACCAGGAGCGGCCGGCCGACCTCACGGCGGCGCTCGGCGACCTGTTCAAGCGCTACAGCCTGGTCGAGCAGCTGCCGGACACCCACTTCCACTGCGGCTTCGGCCACCTCGACGACTACGGCTCGGCCTACTACACCTACGCCTGGTCGCTCGACCATCGCGAAGGACCTGTTCACCGCGTTCGACCCCGACGACCTGTTCGCGCCGGAGGTCGCGCACCGCTACCGCGACACGATCCTGGCGCCCGGGCGGCTCGAAGGACGCCGCCGACCTGGTCGACCGACTTCCTCGGCCGCCCCTTCGACCGCCGGGCGTTCACGGCCTGGCTGGAGAGCGGCCCGAAGCGCGGGAGTCGCGGTGACCGAGACGCCGCGGCTGCTGCCGCACGTCGCGCTGTCGCAGCACGCCCACGACCGCCACGGGCTGCTGCGCACCGACGAGCACTGGCTCGACGAGCGGTGGGCCGACCCGGCGACGCGGGTGCTGGTGATCGCCGGCGCGCGGGTGCGTCCGGTCGACGGTCGCCTCGCCTGGGTCTCGCCCGCAGGAGGCGCCCGACGGGCTGCGGGTGCTGCTCGGCGAACGCGACGGCGTCGAGTACTTCGCGGTGATCGTCGACCCGCAGGACGCGCCCGGCGACCGCGACGAGTGGGTGGTGCTGCGCGCGGTGGTGCAGTCGCTGGCCGACGAGACGATCGACGACGGGCCGCTGGTGCTGCACGCGATCGGGCTCGCCGAGTGGCTCTGGGCGACGCGCTACTGCCCGCGGTGCGGCGGCCCGCTCGAGCCCCGGCAGGCCGGGCACGTGCTGCACTGCGACAACTGCGGCCGCGACCAGTTCCCGCGGTCCGACCCCGCCGTGATCATGGTCGTCACCGACGGCGAGCCCGGCAGCCCCGACGAGCGGGCCCTGCTCGGACGCAGCCCGCTGTGGCCGGAGGGCCGCTACTCCACGCTCGCCGGCTTCGTGGAGCCCGGCGAGACGATGGAGGACGCCGTCCGTCGCGAGGTCGAGGAGGAGACCGGCGTCAAGGTGGGGGAGGTGTCCTACTTCGGCAGCCAGCCGTGGCCGCTGCCGGCCAGCCTGATGGTCGGCTTCACCGGCGCGGGCCGTCGAGACCACCATCGACGTCGACGGCTCCGAGATCGAGGACGCGCGCTGGTTCACCCGCGAGGAGATGCGGGCCGAGGCCGAGGCGGGCACCCTGGTCCTGCCGGGAGGCGTCTCCATCTCGCGCTCGCTGGTCGAGAGCTGGTACGGCGGCGTACTCCCCGGACGCTGGTAGGCCGGTGCGCCTGGTCATCGAGGGTCACCACCTGCCCGGGCGCGACTGCGGGACCCACCGGGACATCCACGTCGGGGTGCAGGTACGCCGCGACCCGGTCGAGCTGGTCCCCGCCGACGCGGAGTCGGCGCGCTGGGAGGTCGAGGTCGAGGTCGTCAGCGGGACGGCGAGCGCGACTTCCGCGGCCCGGCCGTCCAGGGCAGGCGCGGCGAGCGGTTCGTCTACCTGACCTGGGGCGAGGGCGACGCCGCGACGTTCACGATGTTCCGCCGCGCGAAGCTGATGCTCGCCGACGTACCCGACCCGAGGCCGACGTGGTGACGGCGACGCGTCGACCTCACCGACGAGTGCGGGATGCCGCGGTGCGCGCGCCTGCGGGCGCCGGCCCTCAGCTGGCGTTGACGGCCCACTCCTCGGCCAGCAAGGCGTACCCGTAGCCGTCCAGCCAGCCCCGGTCGCGGTGCAGCGAGTCGCGCACCGTGTGGCTCTCACGACGCATGCCGAGGCGCTCCATCAGACGCCACGAGGGCTCGTTGTCGGAGAAGCACGCGGCGGTCACCCGCCGCAGGCCGAGACGGTCGAAGCAGATCTCGAGCACGGCACGGACCGCCTCGGCGCCGAAGCCCTGGCCCTGGTGGGCGGGGGCGAGCACCCAGCCGATGTCGGCCTCGGTGCCTGCGGCCCGCTCGGCGACCTCGTGCTGCGCCCACGGGTCCTGGAGCATCAGGTGCAGCTCGCCGACCACCGCGTCGTCGCGCTCGACGACGAGCCTGGTCTCGAGGATCTCCGCGTTCGCGTACCACTCGTCGTACGCCGCACGGTCGGTCGGCAGCCGGGGCAGCCACTCCGCGACCCGGGGGTCGCTGCGGTAGGGCCAGGTCGCCGCGGCGTCCGCCGCAGTGGCGCGCCGGATGCTCAGCCGCTCCGTGCGGACCGGCCAGGAGACGTCGTCGAGGGAAGGACTCACGCCGGCATCATGCCTGCTCGGTCAGGCGATGGCCGCCAGCTTTTCCTTGACCTGGCCGACGGAGGGGTTGGTGTGCGCGCTGCCGTCGCTGTAGACCAGCGTGGGCACGGTCTGGTTGCCGTTGTTGGCGGCCATCACGACCTCCGCGGCGCTCGGGTCCCGCTCGATGTCGACCACGTCGTAGGTGATGCCCTCACGGTCCAGCTGCCCCTGCAGGCGGTGGCAGTAGCCACACCAGGGAGTGGTGTACATCGTGAAGGTGCCAGAAGTCGTGCTGGCGTTCGTTTCGGCCTGGGGATGGGCGGTCACGGTTGTCCTCTCTCGCGTCTACGCTCGTCACAGGCACAACACCACCGGGACGGAGAACATTTCCGAATGCATGCGGACGATCTGCTCAGTTCGCTCGACCCGGAGCAGCGTGAGGTCGCCACCGCCCTGCGAGGTCCCGTCCGGGTGCTCGCCGGTGCCGGCACCGGCAAGACCCGCGCCATCACCCACCGCATCGCCTACGGCGTCGCCGCCGGTGTCTACAACCCGACCGAGGTCCTGGCGGTCACGTTCACGACCCGGGCCGCCGGCGAGATGCGCGGCCGCCTGCGCACCATGGCGGCCGGGGCGGTGCAGGCACGCACCTTCCACTCGGCGGCGCTGCGGCAGGTGCGCTACTTCTGGCCCAAGGTCTACGGCGGGGCGCCGCCCGAGCTGACGGCGTCGAAGATCCCGATCGTGGCGGGAGCGGCTCGGCGCAACCGCGTGGAGGTCAGCCAGGCGACTGCTGCGCGACCTGGCCAGCGAGATCGAGTGGGCCAAGGTCAGCAACGTCCGCCCCGACGACTACGAGCGCCTGGCGCCCCGGCGCGGGCGCGAGGTCAGCGGGCTCGACGCGGGCACGGTCGCCCACGTCTTCGGCAGCTACGAGGAGCTCAAGCGCGACCAGGGCCGGATGGACATGGAGGACGTCCTGCTGATCGGGGCCGCCCTGCTCAGCGAGGACGAGCGCGTCGCCGCTGAGGTGCGCCGCCAGTACAAGTGGTTCGTGGTCGACGAGTACCAGGACGTCAGCCCGATCCAGTCGGCGCTGCTCGACCTGTGGCTGGGCGGCCGCGACGAGATCTGCGTGGTGGGCGACCCCGCCCAGACGATCTACTCCTTCGCCGGCGCCCAGGCCTCCTACCTGACCGAGTTCGTCAGCCGGTTCCCCGCGGCCACCAACGTCGAGCTGGTCCGCAACTACCGGTCGACGCCCCAGGTGATCGAGGCGGCCAACACCCTGCTCAAGGGCTCGGCCACCACGAGCGTCCAGCTGCGCGCCCAGGGCGAGACCGGCCCGGCCCTGTCCTGGCGCGAGGCGGCCGACGAGGTCGACGAGGCCGAGGCCGTCGCCCAGGAGGTCGCCCGGCTCCGCGACGCAGGAGTGCCGCTGCGCGAGATGGCGGTGCTGTTCCGGATCAACGCCCAGTCCGAGGCGTTCGAGGAGGCGCTCACGGCCCGTGGCGTTCCCTACGTGGTGCGCGGGGCGGCGCGGTTCTTCGAGCGCCAGGAGGTCCGCCAGGCGGTGGCCCTGATGCGTGGCGAGGCGCGCGCCGGCGAGGAGGCCTCCGACGGGCTGGTCGACCGCGTGAGCGCCGTACTCTCCGGGATGGGGTGGTCGCCCGCGGCGCCGACCGCTCGCGGTCAGGCCCGCGACCGTTGGGAGTCGCTCCAGGCGCTGGTGTCGCAGGCGTCCGACCACGCCGCCACCGAGGTCGCGCCGACGCTGGGCAGCTTCGTCGCCGAGCTCGACCGGCGGGCTCACGAGCAGCACGCCCCCGTGGCCGAGGGCGTCACGCTCGCGACACTGCACGCCGCCAAGGGTCTCGAGTGGGACGCCGTGTTCCTGTGCGGCCTGCAGGAAGGCTCGATGCCGATCACCTACGCCGACACCCCGGCAGCGGTCGAGGAGGAGCGGCGGCTGCTCTACGTCGGCATCACGCGCGCCCGCAAGCACCTCTGGCTCTCGTGGGCGCTCGCCCGCAACCCGGGTGGCCAGGCCCGCCGCCGGCCCTCGCGGTTCCTCGACGGGCTGCGACCCGAGTCGGTCACCGACCGCCCCGACAGCAAGTCGGCCGGCAAGTCCAGCCGCCGCCGGGGCAAGAAGGCCGCGGCCTGCAAGCAGTGCCAGCGCCCGCTGGCCAGCTCCCGCGAGCGCAACCGCGGCTACTGCAGCGAATGCCCGGTGCCCTACGACGAGGAGCTGTTCGAGTCGTTGCGCTCGTGGCGCAAGGAGCAGGCCGAGGCCCAGAGCGTGCCGGCGTTCGTGGTCTTCTCCGACGCCACCCTCGAGGCGCTCGCGGAGGTCAAGCCCACCGACCGCCACGGCCTGCAGTCGATCAACGGCATCGGGGCCGCCAAGCTGGAGAAGTACGCCGAAGACCTGCTCGCCATCCTCGGCTGACGGTTGAAAAGGGCCGTTTCGCACGGGTCCGCGACGGCAGTTCTCAACTTTTTTCAGAACTTGCCAATAAATCATTTGCGCCCCAGAAACGCAGCGGCGTAGCGTGCCTCTCACCGACCACAGAGCCATCAGGGCTCCGGCACGAGCAGAAGGAGGTGCGACATGAAGTTGAACACGACCAGCTACGCGATCGCGATGCGGTCTGCCTTTGTCGCGCCCACTCTCGGTGCCGCAGGGGACCAGTCTGCCCGCTTCCGCGTGGACCGGCTTCGATCCCCGGCGCCGGCATGGGTCACCGCCCCTGGAGTCCACCGATCACCTGAGATCTCTCTCAACGATCGGCAGCCTCCAGGCCGCGGAACCCGACAGGGATCCGCGGCCTTTGTGTTTCCCAAAACCCAAGTCGACCGACAACAGGAACGAACGAGCGAGGAGGTGACAGATGAGCATCAGCGTTGTCGACCAGTCAGTGATCGACGAGGCGGAGCTGCCGTGCCGGAGCGAGAGCCCGGAGCTGTACTTCGCCGAGTCGCCCAGCGACGTGGAGCTCGCGAAGGCGCTGTGCCAGGACTGCCCGGTCCGGGCCGAGTGCCTGGCGGGTGCCCTCGAGCGGCGCGAGCCGTGGGGCGTCTGGGGCGGTGAGCTGTTCCTCTCCGGAGTGGTGATCCCCCGCAAGCGCCCGCGAGGACGGCCCCGCAAGGACGCCGTCACGGCCGCCTAGGCGCTGACGACCACACACCATGACCACTTTTCTTGAGATCGGAGACCACCATGAGCCTCATCGAGATCGACCTGGCCCGCGAGCTGCACAGCTCCCGCCAGCGCCGAGGTCGAGGAGTTCCGTCGCTCCCGTCGCGCCGCCGCCACCCTGCGGCTGCAGCGCCGGGCCGCGAGGTTGGCGCACAAGGCCGAGCGGATCTACCCGCCAGGCCGAGCGCGCAGCTTCGCAGGCGCGACTCGGCGTGGCGCGTGTCCTGTAGGGCCCGACGCGACGAGGACACGGACCTCGACCCACATGGAAACCTGAGCCCCGGGGAGACGAACTCCCCGGGGCTCAGGCATTCCCGGGGCAGCCCCGTGAGCGGCCTATCGTGGAGGCGTGGTCACCTGCTCCTTCTGCGGCACCGTCGTCGAGTCCGACGACCCGCCGATCACGTGGACCTCGGCCGTCGAGAACGGCAAGCCGCGCTGGTTCTGCGACGACTGCTCGCGCACACACCTGCGGGCGATGGAGAGCAAGCTCGACTCGGAGTGGTGGTGACCCGGCCGCTGACGCTGGTCACCGGCGGCAGCCGCGGGATCGGCGCGGCGACGGTACGCCGGCTGGCCGCGGCCGGGCACGACGTCGTCATCGGCTACCGCACCGACGAGCAGTCGGCCCAGGCGCTCGCCGACGAGGTCTCGGTGCGCGGCGGCGTCGCGCGCGAGCCGTCGCCGGCGGACGTCACCGACCCGGCGGCCGTCGATGCGCTCTTCGACGCGGCCGCGGAGGTCGGTCCGGCTCACCGGCGTGGTGAACAACGCCGGGCGCCACGTTGCACCTCGGTGACCTCGCGGACACCCCGGTCGAGGTGATCCGGCAGGTCGTCGACCTCAACCTCACCGCCGCCATCTACGTCGCCCGTCGTGCGGTGCGCGACCTCGGCGAGGGCGGCGTCCTGGTCAACGTCTCCTCGGCGGCCGCCACGCTCGGCTCGCCGCACGAGTACGTCCACTACGCGGCCGCCAAGGCCGGTGTCGATGCCCTCACCCACGGGCTCGCGCAGGAGGTGGCCGGACGGGGCATCCGCGTCAACGGGGTCGCTCCGGGCATCGTGCGCACGACGATCCACGCCGACGCGGGCGAACCGGACCGTCTCGACCGGGTCGGCCCGCTGGTCCCGCTGGGCCGGGTCGGCGAGCCGGAGGAGGTGGCCGAGGTGATCGCCTGGCTGCTCTCGGACGCCTGCTCCTACGTCACCGGGGCGACCGTGCGGGTCGCGGGCGGGCGCTATCGTCGGCGAAGCCCGGCAACGAGCCCGAGCAGCACGTCACGGAACGGCACCCGTGGCCTCGAGCTGGCTGAGCACGCCGACGCCGCCGGAGAAGGTGCGGTGGATGAGCATGTACGCCGGGGGCAGGTTCAGCCGCAGCATCGCGGCGTACGCATCGCCCCGGGGGTCGTTGATCCGCCGGAACTGCTGCTGCATCCAGGCCCGCGAGAACTGGAACTCCTCGACGCTGGCCGGCTCCAGGAACGGGCCGAGGTAGGCGCGCAGCTGCTCGGCGTCGATGCGGATCTTCTCGCGCACGAAGCCCTCGTCGCGCAGCGCGGTCACCAGCTGCTCGTAGTCCTCCATCAGCGCGATCCGGATCAGCGCACCCATCGAGCGCGGCAGCTCGCGGTCGGGGAGCCGGGCGACGGCGCCGTAGTCGAGCACGCCGAGCCGGCCCGGGTGAGCCGTCGGCGTGCGGGGATGGTGCGGAAGTTGCCCGGGTGCGGGTCGGCGTGCAGCAGGCCGGTGCGCCGGGGCGCGTCGAACATGAAGCGCACGAACAGCAGGCCGTAGTGGTCGCGCTCCTCCTGGGTGCCCTCGCGGATGACGCGGGCCAGCGAGCCGGTGCTCTCCATCCACTCGGTGACCAGGACGGTGCCGGACTCCTGCACCACGTCGGGCACCACGATGTCGTGGTCGTCGCGGAACTCGGCCGCGAACGTGCGCTGGGCCTCGGCCTCCAGCTGGTAGTCGAGCTCCTCGATCGCGCGGTCCTGCACCTCGGCGATCAGGGCCCGGATGTCCAGGCCCGGCACCAGCGGCCCGAGGCTGCGGGCGACCCGGCCGAGCTGGCGCAGGTCGGAGGTCAGGGCCTCGGCGGAGCCGGGGTACTGCACCTTGACGGCCACCTCGCGGCCGTCGGCCCAGCGGCCGCGGTGCACCTGCCCGATCGAGGCGGCCGCGGCGGGCTCGGCGTCGAACCAGACCAGGTGGTCCTTCCAGTCCGGCGCCGAGCTCGCGCGCGAGGATCTCGCGCACGGTCATGGTGGGCATCGGGGGAGCGGAGTCCTGGAGCCGGGTGAGGTGCTCGCGGTAGGGCGCGGCGATCTCGTCGGGCAGCGCCGCCTCGAAGATCGACATCGCCTGGCCGAACTTCATCGCCCCGCCCTTGAGGTCGCCCAGGGTGCGGAACAGCTGCTCGGCGGTGCGTTGCTGCACCTCGGTCAGCACCGACTCGGCCGAGGCGCCGCCGATGCGCTTGCCCAGGCCCAGGGCGGTGCGGCCGGCGTACCCCAGGGGCAGCGCGGCGAGCTTGGCCGTGCGCGCGACGGCCTTGCGCGGCAGCTCGCTCATGCGTTTCCCCCTCCACGGCGCCGGGGCAGGGCGCCGTCATACCCCCATCGTGCCTGACAGAGGTCCATGCGCGGACCAGCAACATCCACACTCGGGGTGCCTGGACCAGTCCTCCTCCCGCCGGTGGGCGGGCTCGGGGTCGAGGAACACGGTCCGCGACCACGTCGAGGGACGGCGCCCGTCGAGGTGGGCGACGACGTCGCGGACCGCCCAGGCGACCGCCACGGTCGGCGAGCAGCGGGGTCGGCGACGTCGGGCGACCCCGTCGGCGCGCGGCCCGCGACGGTCGCGCGGACGTAGCGGTTGGTGACGGCGACGTGGTCGGGGTCGCGCGATGCTGCGGTGGGCGTCGATGCAGCGCAGGCAGGCGGTCTGGCCCGGGACGACGAACGGGCCGACCACGGCCGCGCCGTCGACGAGGCGTACGACGAGATGGCTGGTGCCGCGCGCGGATCAGGGGGTCGAGCCGGTCGCGGTCCATCTCGCCGGTGCTCAGCGACGAGGACCACGTCGGCGTCCGCCGACCCGCGCGGCATCGACGGTGACGCCGGCAGATCGGAGCAGGTCGGCCGCGTCGACGACCCGGTGCGGCGCCGTGCACGGCCACCCTGGCCGACCGGCGTCGCTGCTCGCGTCGCTGCTCCTCGGCGCGATCGATCAGGCACCCGTGGCTGCTGGAGCCGGTCGAGCAGCGGCGCGGTCGTCTGGTCGGGGTACGAGCGGTTCGCGGGCGAGCAGCGCGTCGAGGGTGCTCTCGACGGCGGCGGTGCGGGGGAGCAGCACCCGGCGGCCGTCGTACAGCCCGATCTGGAGGTGGTCGTGGCCGCGACCGACGACCCGGAGACCGGGGCGAGCGCGGACGGCCGGAGGTCCATGCGCGGACGCTAGGCCGTGCTGCGCCCCGGCGCGAAACGGCCGTCCACAGGGCCCTGCGGGCCGGAAACGACGACGGCGGGACCCCTCCGAGGAAGGATCCCGCCGTGGATCGTCGTCGGTAGAGGTGTCAGGCCTTGCCGAGGATGCGGTTCAGGTTGGTGCCGCAGACAGGGCAGACGGCCTTCGCCATCCGGGTGCCCTTGTCGTTGACCCTGACCTCGCCGCTCGCCTCGCGCTTCTCCTTGCACTTCACGCAGTAGAACTCGCCGCTCCAGGTCTCCGCCATGACGGCCTCCTTCATTCCCTTGGTCGTCTCGGCGGGCGCGTTCGGGGAAACCCGCCGGGGTTCGGTGTCGAACCTCAATCGACCCTAGACCACATTCACGCTCAATCCACGCAGGGCTGGGCGGTCGGCGTCAGGCGTGTCCCGCGGCGGTAATCTCCGCTCATGTCGCCCGAAGACGCCCCCTCGAGCCCCGTCGAGCACCCTCGCGAGCACCTCCGCGTGGAGCGCCCGTCCGACGGAGTCGTCCGCCTGGTGCTCGACAACCCCGACCAGCGCAACGCGATGTCGGACCAGATGACGGCCTCCTGGGTGCGCGCGATCGACGAGCTGGCGGCCGACAGCGAGCGTCCGCGTCGTCGTCGTCACCGGCGAGGGCAGCGCCTTCTGCTCGGGCGGCAACACCGGCTGGATCGCGAGCGAGCCGGACGCCGAGGTCGACTACCTGCGCACCCGGATGATCGGCTTCTACCGCGCCTGGCTCTCGATCCGGCGCGCTCGAGGTGCCGACCATCGCGGCCGTCAACGGGCCGGCCATCGGCGCGGGGCTGTGCCTGGCCCTGGCCTGCGACATCCGGTACGCCGCCGCAGGGGGCCAAGCTGTCGGCGCCCTTCGTGAAGCTCGGGATGAACCCCGGGATGGCCGCCACCTACCTGCTGCCGAACGCGGTCGGTGAGGCCAACGCCCGCGAGCTGCTGCTCACCGGACGGACGGTGGACGCCGAGGAGGCCCGCCAGCTCGGCCTGGTCTCGCGGGTCTTCCCGGCCGACGGCTTCGCCGCGGAGGTGGACGAGATCGCCGCCGGGATCGCCGCCACGGCGCCGATCCCGAGCCGCTACACCAAGCTCGCCCTGCGCGACGGCGGCCACCAGGACCTCGAGTCGTGCGTGCAGTGGGAGGCGCTGGCGCAGCCGATCACGCTGGCCACCGCCGACCTCCAGGAGGGCATCCGCGCCGCCCGGGAGAAGCGCGCCCCGGAGTTCCGCGGCGTCTAGCGGGCGCCGGACGGGGTGTGCTGCTCGATGATCCGCTCGAGGCGGGGGATCAGGCCCTTCACCAGGTCGGACTTCTCCAGGTAGCCGTGGGCGCCGGCGTTCGAGGGCGCCCTGGCCGGCGGTGGAGAACGGGTAGCCGGAGAGCATCACCACGACCGCCTCGGGCGCGGCCTCCCGGATCAGCGGCAGCGCCTGCATCCCGTCCATCACGGGCATCGCGATGTCGAGCAGCACCAGGTCGGGCTGGCTGGCGCGGGCCTCCTCGATCGCCTGCTCGCCCTCGGCCGCGGTCGCCACGACGCGCCACCCGCCGGGGTGGCGCTCGATGACCATGCTGAGCAGCTCGCGCAGGTCCTCGGAGTCGTCGACGATCAGGACGCTGAGGTTCGTCGCGTCACGTCCCCTCCAACGGGCGTCGGGCCGGAGCGCTACGCACGGCCATGCCGGGCTCGAGCCCCTGGTCTGCCGGCGAGCTGGCCGATCCAGTCGCGGGCCTGCCGCGAGGTGCTGGCGACCAGGCTGCGCGCGTAGTCCACCTGGCCGAGGTCGAGCGCCATCTCCGCGGCGACCAGGCCCTGCACGATGGTGTCGTTCACCTCGGCGGCGACCCGCTGCCGCTCGATCTGCGCCACCTCGGTGGCCAGCTGCTGCTCGACGAGCTTCTGCATGGTCAGGTCGGTGAGCACCAGGCAGCGGACCAGCGACGCCGTCGAGGTCGATGTCGGTCGCCGAGACCAGGAACGGAACGTCGACGCCGTCGCGCATCCGGTGACCAGCAGCTCGGCGCGCGCGGTCGTCGGTGGAGCTGGCCGCGAGCAGGTCGGCCAGCGCCTCGCTGCTGGCCCTCGCCGACGTAGTCCGCCAGGTCGCGGCCGACCATGCTGTCCCGCTCGACGTCGAGGAAACGTGGCGAGCTGGGGGTTCGCGAACAGGATGACGCCGCGCTCGGAGACGGTGGCGGCGCCCTCGCCCATGCTCTCGACGATGACCCGGTAGGGCCGGTCGGCGCTGGTCAGGGTGTAGACCTGCTCGCCGTCGGCCGTCGCCGACGACGACGGCGTCGACGCCGCCGCTGCTGATGGCGGTGAGCGCCTCCTGCGAGGTAGGCGATCTGCCCGCGCAGCTCCGTGAGCTCCCGAGCCGAGTCGTCGTCGAAGTCGTCCTGGGCGGTCATGGCGAGCGTCCTCCTTCGGTGGCAGCGTGTCGGTGCGGCTGGGCGAGGTCCAGGTCGAGCCCGACGCGGACCCGGTCGGCGTCGGTGAGGTTGCCGACCAGGTGCCGGAGCGGTTCGGGGGAGTGCTTCACCAGCGTCGGCAGGGCGAGGATGTGGTCGCGCTTCACCAGGGCGGGGTGGTCGGCGGCGTTGACGACGGTGAGGTCGACCTGTCCGGCCAGGTCCTCGTCGCAGATGCGGCGCACGGTCACGATCGCCTCGGACGAGCGCGGCGAGGCGCCGCTGACGTAGAGGGTCAGCGCCCAGCGCGGACCCGAGGCGTCCGCGGTCACGGCGCGCCGCCGCCCAGCGGGCGCACCTGCAGGCCGACCAGCACCCGGTCGGTGTCGGACAGGTCGCCGATGATCTTGCGGATCGGCTCGGGCAGCTTGCGCACCAGCGTGGGTACGGCGACGATCTCGTCGCCCCGGGCCAGGGCCGGGTTCACCAGCAGGTCGATGACCTCGACCCGGTAGCGACCGGCCAGGTGCTCGTCGCAGACCTTGCGCAGGTTCTCCAGGGCCCGCACCGAGCGTGGGGACTGGCCGGCGACGTAGAGCCGCAGGTCGTACATCGCCAGCCCGTCCGCGGCGTTGCCTGCGGCGTCGATCTCGGCCGAGAACTCTCAGACTCAGTCGTCATCGAGTCCCTCCCTCACGGTCCGTCGGGGTCGCCGAGCGCTCGCGGCCCAGCGACGGCGCGCACGGCCACGCCGGACGCGCGGCCGCGCATCTGCGGACGCCTCGAACCGCTCGAACTCGGCGGTCTCGGCCGTCGAGCTGCGCCTGGAGGGCGGCGATCTCGGCCTCGGATCGCGGCGGCTCCGCTGGGCCAGCTCCTGGCGCCGTCGCTCGGTCTCGTCGGCTCGCGCCGCCTGGGCGAGCGCGCTCCTGGCCGATCTGCTCGACGCGCTCGGAACCGGTGAGCACGCCGTTCGGGCCCGACGTAGACGTCGAGCAGCTCGGCTCCGTCGTCGGTGAGCACGAACTCGCGGACCTGGTTGGAGTGCGCGGAGCCGCGGCTCTTGATCACGAACAGCAGCCGGTTGCGCTCGCCGTTGCTCTCGTCGTTGCGCAGCAGCAGCCAGGTGTCGCACAGCGAGGACACGTCGACCTCGCTCGACTCCTCGCGCTCGCCGTGGGTCAGCGTCGTCATCACGCGTGGTGATCCCGCGGCCCTTCAGCAGGTCGAGGTCGCGCGAGATGGCCGACGTCGTGGCGCTCGTGCGCGCCGGCGTGGGTGAGGCTCGCGACCGCGTCGAGCACGACGAGCGCGGGCTCGTGCTCGTCGAGCGAGCCGGTGCAGCATCGCGAGGTGCTCCTCGAAGCCGAAGGCGGTGGGCCGGACGGCCTCGACCTGCAGCAGGCCGGCGTCGATCCACCGCTGCAGGTCGATGCCGATCGAGCGCATGTTGCGGATCAGCTGGTCCGGGGACTCCTCGAAGGAGAAGAACAGCGCCTTCTCGCCCCGTGCGCAGGCGGCGTCGGCCATCAGCGCGCCGATGCTGGTCTTGCCGGTGCCGGCGGTGCCGCTGATCATCACCGAGGAACCGCGGTAGACGCCGCCGGCCAGCATCTCGTCGAGACGGGGATGCCGGTGGAGATGCGTTCCTCCGACGCCTCGTAGGTCGAGCGCCACCGAGGTGATCGGGCACGACGACCAGCCCGCGCTCGGTGATCAGGAACGGGTACTCGTTGGTGCCGTGCAGCGAGCCGCGGTACTTCACCACGCGCAGGCGCCGGGTCGAGATCTGGTCCTCGACGCGGTGGTCGAGGGTGACCACGCAGTCCGAGACGTACTCCTCGATGCCGAACCGGGTCAGGTCGCCCTTCTTGCCGCGCTCACCGCTGATCACGACCGTCAGGCCGCGCTCCTTGAGCCACCGGAACAGCCGGCCGAGCTCGCCGCGGATGATCGCCTCGTTGGGCATGGCCGCGAACAGCAGCTCGATGGTGTCCAGGAAGACCCGCTTGGCGCCGACTGACTCGACGGCCATGGCCAGCCGGATGAACAGCCCCTCGAGGTCGAAGGCGCCGGTCTCGACGATCTCGGCCGGGTCCAGCCGGAAGGCGTCGATGGCGAGCAGGCCGTCCCGCTCGAGCTGCTCGAGGTCGAAGCCGAGCGAGGCCACGTTGGTGGCCAGGTCGTCCTGGCCCTCCTCGAAGGCCAGCAGCACGCCGGGCTCGCCGAAGTCGCGGGCGCCGCGGACCAGGAACTCGATGCCGAACAGGGTCTTGCCGGAGCCGGCCGCGCCGGTGACCAGCGTCGGGCGTCCGCGCGGCAGGCCGCCGCCGGTGATCTCGTCGAAGCCGGTGATGCCGGTGGGCGCCTTCTCCAGCCCCGGTGGCCCGCTCGGCGCAGTCGGCCTCGGCGCTCGAGCTTGGTGGTCATGCGTCCTCCCGGTCGTACCCGTCGTGCAGTCTCTCCCGTGACTGCGGAATTGGAGCCGGTTCGACGAGAAGTATCTCCGGCGTGACTCCGGGCAGCGAAGAAAGGCCCCCGACGAGACTCCTGCGCTTGCCTTCCCCTTGCGAACGCAGAAGCGGCTCGTCGAGGGCCCCTTCTGGGCGGTAACGCTAATCAGCGGAGCCACGCGGGTCAATGCGTGGAGCAGACCGGATCTGCGACGGGCGTCGGACCGGTTACCCACCGGCTGTGGAAAACCCTGTGGACAGAGTGTGGAGGACCGGCCGTGTGCTGTGGATCACAGCCGGGTGGCCACAATGGTCGGGTGAACCCACGAGCCGACGACGAGACGGCCGGACGCCTACGGCGGGGGGCCGGTGGCCGCCCTGCGACGGATCGCCTTCCTGCTCGAGCGCAGCCGCGCGGAGACCTACAAGGTCAAGGCGTTCCGGTCCGCGGCCGACACGATCCTGCCCCTCGGCGACGAGGTCACCGAGCGCGTCCGGGCCGGGACGCTGCGCGAGCTGCCCGGCATCGGCGCCTCCACGGCCGAGGTGATCGAGGCCGCGGTCGAGGGCCGGATGCCCGACCGGCTGGCCAAGCTCGAGCGCGAGGTCGGCGGACCGCTCGTGCAGGGCGGCGAGGAGGTCCGCTCCCGGCTGCGCGGCGACCTGCACTCGCACAGCGACTGGTCCGACGGCGGCTCCCCGATCGAGGAGATGGCGTTCACGGCCATCGAGCTCGGCCACGACTACCTCGTGCTCACCGACCACTCGCCGCGGCTGACGGTGGCCAACGGCCTCTCGGTGGCCCGGCTGACCAAGCAGCTCGGGGTCGTCGAGGCGGTCAACGAGCACCTCGGTGACGGCGGCTTCCGGCTGCTCAAGGGGATCGAGGTCGACATCCTCGACGACGGTGCGCTCGACCAGACCGACGAGATGCTGGCGCGGCTCGACGTACGCGTCGCGTCGGTGCACTCCAAGCTGGCCATGGACAAGGCCGCGATGACGAAGCGGATGGTGGCGGCGGTGCGCAACCCGTTCGCCAACGTGCTCGGCCACTGCACCGGGCGGCTGGTCACCGGCAACCGGGGGACGCGCAAGCAGTCGGAGTTCGACGCCGAGGAGGTGTTCGGCGCCTGCGCCGAGACCGGCACGGCCGTGGAGATCAACTCCCGGCCCGAGCGCCGCGACCCGCCGACGAAGCTGCTGCAGCAGGCGATCGACCTGGGCTGCCTGTTCTCGATCGACAGCGACGCCCACGCGCCGGGTCAGCTGGACTTCCAGGTCTACGGGTGCGCCCGCGCCGAGGAGCTCGGGCTCGACCCCGACCGGATCGTGAACACCTGGCCGGCGGAGAAGCTGCTGGAGTGGGCCAGGCCCTAGCCAGGTGGCCCTAGACCCGCAGCCAGGTGAGCACCGCGCGCACCCGGCGGTGGTCGTCCTCGCCGACCGGGAGGTCCAGCTTCGCGAAGATGCTGTTGATGTGCTTGGCCACCGCCTTCTCGGAGACGACCAGGGAGGCGGCGATGGCGGCGTTGGACCGACCCTCGGCCATCAGGGCCAGGACCTCGCGCTCGCGCGGCGTGAGCCGGTCGACGGGTTCGTCCCGGCGCCTGGCCATGATCGAGGCGACGACCTCGGGATCGAGCACGGTGCCACCCGCGGCGACGCGTCGTACGCCGTCGACGAACTCCGCGACGTCGGAGACACGGTCCTTGAGCAGGTAGCCCACGGCACCCTCGCCACTGGCCAGCAGCTCGCGGGCGTAGAGGTGCTCGACGTACTGCGAGAGCACCATCACCGGGAAGCCGGGTCGCTCGGCGCGGACGGCGATCGCGGCGGTGAGGCCCTCGTCGGTCTGCGTCGGCGGGAGGCGTACGTCGACCACGGCGGCCTCGGCCTCCGGATCGCGCAGGGCGATCGCCAGGTCCGGCGCGTTGTCGACCGCGTGCACGATCGAGAAGCCGTTGCCCTCGAGCAGCTGGATCAGGCCGGCCCGGAGGAGGGCGTGGTCTTCGGCGAGGACAAGACGCACGGGACCTCCAGGGTGACGACCGTCGGGCCGCCGGCCGGGCTCGACAGCCTCATCGTGCCGTCGAACGCCGCCAGCCGCCGCATCACCCCCAGCATGCCGGTCCCGGAGTCCGGATCGGCGCCACCGCGGCCGTCGTCGCCGACGATCGCGCGCAGGACGCCGTCCTCGTGCGCCAGCGAGATCCACGCGTGCTGTGCCGCCGCGTGCTTGACGATGTTGGCCAGGCACTCGGCGACGGCGAAGTAGACGGCCGACTCGACGGGCTCCGGCGGACGGCCGTCCAGGCGCCCGCTCACCTCGACCGGGATCGCCATGTCCAGCGCCAGCGACCCGATGGCCCCGGCGAGACCGCGGTCGGCGAGCACCGGCGGGTGGATCCCGCGGACGACCGACCGGAGGTCGCCCAGGGCGGCCGACGTGGTGGCGCGGGCCTCGTTGACCAGCCGCTGGGCCGCCTCCGGGATCGGAGTCGAACAGCGAGTCCGCCATCCCGAGGCTCATCGACAGCGCGACGAGCCGGGCCTGGGCGCCGTCGTGGAGGTCGCGCTCGAGGCGGCGGAGCTCGGCCGCCGAGTGGTCCAGGGAGTCCGCGCGGGTCTCGGTCAGCACGGTGACCCGCTGCTCGAGCGTCTCGATGTGCCCGTAGGAGAGCAGCCAGCGGTCCATCGAGGACCGCGCCCGCATGATCGGCTCGATCCCGAACCACCACAGCGCCCCGGTGACCACGAGGACGAGCAGCAGCACGCTGAGCAGGGCCAGGGCGAAGCCCACCGTGCATGGCCACGAGCAGCCAGGCCTGGTCGCGCCACGTCATCGGGTCGGAGGCCCAGCCGACGACCCGTGCGACCGACGCCCTTGCGCGGCGGGCGGTACTGCGGCGGGAGCGGTGTGCCGAGCACCCGGCCCGCCATCAGCCGGTGCCGGTTGGCCACCCAGCGGGTCGCCGGGATGGTCAGCAGCAGCACCGGGATGCCGACCACGACGATCGCGACGGCGCCGAAGACGGCGTTCAGGACGAACAGCACGAGGGCGGGTACGGCGAGCAGCAGCTGCGCGCCGGCGTACGCCGTCATCCGTAGCCGGCTCGGAGGAGGAAGCGCCGTGCCCATGGGCCGCATCCTTCCCGATTCCCGGCCGGTGCGCGGTGGTGCAGGCACCACAACGGTTGGGGTCCTGGCGCCACAGACCGGACGGCCTCGCGTGTCCAGGATGGAGAGCGTCCCTTTCACGCCCCACAGGAGACGTCATGTCGAACACCACCTCCCGCAACCCGCTCACCGTCATCCCCATGCGCGCCGCCCGATGGAGCGCGCTCCATCCCTGGCGAGCGATCCTCGCCTGGCTCGTCTTCGTCCTCGTCGCCGTCGGCCTGGCCGTCGCCGTGCCGACCGCGGACACCAAGGACTCGGACTACCGGCTCGGCGAGTCGGGCCGGGCCGACGCCCTGGTCGACCAGGCGAACCTCGACTCACCCACGACCGAGAACGTGCTGATCACCCCGGCCCACGGTGCCTCGCTCGACTCGGTCGAGGCGCGCTCCGCCGCGGAGGAGATCCGCGCGGGCATGCGCGAGCGTCACGGGCGTCGAGCAGGTCTCGCAGGCCCAGCCGAACCCGGACCGGTCGGCGCTGCTCATCTCGGTGCAGCTGGCGCGCGACCAAGAGGACGCCTCCGCACTCCAGGAGGTGACGAAGCAGGTCCAGGGCGACCACCCGGACCTCCAGGTCCGTGAGGCCGGCGACCTGTCCATCGACGACGGCATCAACGAGCGCGTCGCTGACGACCTCTCCTCCGCGGAGGGGATCAGCCTCCCGGTCACCCTGGTGCTGATGCTGCTCGCCTTCGGTGCGCTGATCGCGGCCGGCATCCCCGTCCTGCTCGCCGCCACCAGCGTCGCCGCGACGATCGGCATCACCGCACCGCTGTCCCACCTGGTCCACGCCGAGCCCACCGTCGGCAGCATGATCGTGCTGATCGGCATGGCCGTCGGCGTCGACTACTCGCTGTTCTACCTCAAGCGCGAGCGCGAGGAACGGGCCGCCGGACGCAGCACCCTCGACGCCGTCGAGATCGCCGCCCAGACCTCGGGGCACTCGATCCTGGTGTCCGGCGGAGCGGTGATCGCCTCGATGGCCGGGCTGTTCGTGATCGGCGACGCGACCTTCAACTCGCTCGCGACCGGCTCGATCCTCGTGGTCGCGATCGCCGTGCTGGGCTCGATCACGGTGCTGCCCGCCCTGCTGGTCAAGCTCGGTCGCTGGGTCGACCGGCCGCGCGTCCCGCTGCTGTGGCGGCTCAACCGCCGGATCGGTCGCGGTGGGATCAGCAGCCGCGTCCTGGCGCCCGTCGTACGGCACCCGCTCGTCGCGCTGGTCGTCTCCGGACTCATCGTGCTCCTGCTGGCCGTCCCGGCCCTGGGGATGCGGATCCACTCCGGCAACCTGCAGACGCTGCCCGACGACATCCCGGAGGTGCAGACCTACACGCGGATCACCCAGGAGTTCCCCGCCGAGGGCACCACCGCCGCTGTCGTCGTCAAGGCCGACGCCGGGGACCGGGCCGAGGTCGGTCGTGCGCTCCGCGAGCTCGACCGGGACGCCGTCGCCACCAAGGACTTCGTCGGTTCGAGCCAGGACCCGGTCGCCGTCTCCGCCGACGGCACCACCTCGGTGCTCCACCTCGCCATGCCGTACGACGAGTCGGACCCGAAGGTGGACCGCGCCGTCGAGTCAGTGCGGACGACGCTCGCACCGGAAGCGCTGGACGACCTCGACGCGGAGTACGCCGTCGGCGGTGGGCCGGCCGAGTCGCTGGACTACGTGAACCGGCAGCACGACCGGCTGCCCATCGTGATCGGCGTGGTGCTGCTGCTGACCCTGCTGATGATGGGCTTCGCGTTCCGCAGCGTGCCGATCGCGCTGGTCTCGACGGGGCTCAACCTGGCCTCCGTCGGCGTCGCCTTCGGGATCCTGACGCTGGTCTTCCAGCACGGGTGGGGAGCGGGTGCGCTCGACTTCACCAGTCCCGGGCTTCGTGATCGACTGGATCCCGCTGTTCGTGATGGTGGTGCTGGTCGGGCTCTCGATGGACTACCACGTGTTCGTGATCAGCCGGATCCGGGAGCGCGTCCAGGACGGGCTGCCGACCAAGGTGGCCGTCGAGCAGGGGATCCGCGACACGGCGGGCGTCGTGACCAGCGCGGCAGCGGTGATGGTGTCGGTGTTCGCGATCTTCGCGACCCTGTCGATGATGGAGATGAAGATGATGGGCGTCGGCCTGTCGGCCGCGATCCTCATCGACGCGACCGTGATCCGGCTGGTGATGCTGCCGGCGATCCTGGTGCTGCTCGGTGACCGGGCCTGGTGGCCGGCGAAGCCCCAGGCTCCGGTCGGTCACGAGGTGGTGGAGCCCGAGCCGGCGTACGCGCTGTCGTCGCGCTGACCGGATCGGGGGCGGGACGTCGTACACAAATGTGGGCGACGTCCCGCCGCCTGTCGGCCCGCCGGGCTATTTTCGTTCCATGCAGTCAGACGGTGCCGGGGTGGCTCCCGAGGTCGAGGTGAGGCGCTCGCGGCGCCGCAAGCGGACGGTGTCGGCCTACCGTCGTGACGGCAAGGTCATCGTGATGATCCCCGACCGGTTCACCCGCGCCGAGGAGGCCGAGTGGGTCACCACCATGCTCCAGCGGCTCGACAAGTCCGAGCAGCGGCGCCGGCGCACCGACGACCAGCTGATGAAGCGGGCGCGCGAGCTGTGCCGCGACTACCTCCACGACAAGGTGGCGCCGACCTCGGTGCGGTGGGTGGACAACATGACGACCCGCTGGGCCTCGTGCACGACGTCGACCGGTGAGATCCGGCTCTCCGACCGGCTGCAGACGATGCCGGCCTGGGTGGTCGACTACGTCCTGCTGCACGAGCTGGCCCACCTGATCGAGCCGAGCCACAACAAGCGGTTCTGGCACTGGGTCGACCGCTACCCGCGCTCCGAGCGTGCCCAGGGCTATCTCGAGGGCGTCGCCCACGCCGTGGCGATGGACCTGCCGCCCGTGCGACGGGGTGGACCCCGACTAGACCCGCTCGCAGGGCGAGGCCGATCATCTCGACCATGTCCGGCAGGTCCGTGGGCAGGTCGTCGACCGGCCACCAGCGCACGTCCAGCGACTCGTCGCTGACCACCGGCTCGACATCGGCGCTGGCGTGGGCCAGGAAGCGCACGTCGAGGTGCTTGACGGTGCCACGCCGGTCGCACCAGTTCACCGGGTGCTGCGAGACATGGAGCGGCTCGGCGTCGATGACGAGGCCGGGCAGCCCGGACTCCTCGGTGGCCTCACGCAGCGCCCCGCCGGCCAGGGTGTCGTCGCCCTCCTCGAGGTGGCCGCCGAAGTGGAACCAGCGCTGCGACTTGGCGTGGAGGTTGAGCAGCACGTGGGCCCGGTCGTGGCTGACCACCAGGACTCCGGCCGTGAGGTGGGCCGGGAAGCAGGATCGCTCCAGGCCGTCGGGGTGCCAGCGCAGGTGCTCGACGTAGGAGTCGCGCAGCTCCTGCTGGTCGGGCGTGGGCGCCTGCCAGCGGGTGAGTACGTCGACCGCGTCGGCGTGCAGGGTCACGCGCGCGGCTCGTCCGGCTCGTCCGGGCGCCGTCCTCGGGCGGGTTCGACTCGCGGTCGAGGAGCTGGCCGATGGCCTTGTCGAACTCCTCGTCGCTGAGCTCGTCGACCTCGGGCAGGTCCTCGCGGAAGCCGAGCGGGTCGTCGAGGTCGGCGGCGGTGGGCAGCAGGTCGGGGTGGGCCCAGACGGCGTCGCGGGCCTCCTTGCCCTGACGCGAGCGGAGCGAGCCCCACAGCGCCGAGGCGTCGCGCAGGCGGCGCGGCCGCAGCTCGAGGCCGACGAGGGCGGCGAAGGTCTCCTCGGCCGGACCACCCGCGGCACGGCGGCGACGGATCGCCTCCTGCATCTTGCCGGCGGCCGGCATCCGCTCGGCGGTGGCCTGGCTGACGACCTCGTCGACCCAGCCCTCGACGAGCGCGAGCGTGGTCTCGAGGCGGACCAGCGCCGACTTCTGCTCGGGGGTCTGCTGCGGCTCGAACAGCCCGCCCTGCAGGGCCTCCTGGATGGCCTCCATGTTGGTGGGGTCGATCTGGCCCATCGCCTGCTCGATGCCGGAGATGTCGATGGTCACGCCGCGACCGAAGTCCTCGACCGAGGAGATCAGGTGCTGGCGCAGCCACGGCACGTGGGCGAACAGCCGCTGGTGGGCGGCCTCGCGCAGGGAGAGGTAGAGCAGCACGTCGTCGTCGCTGACGTCGAGCCCCTCGGCGAACTCGGCGATGTTGTGGGGGACCAGGGCCGCCTTGCCGGCGGGCCCGAGGGGGAGCCCGATGTCGCTGGCCGTGAGCACCTCGCCGGCGAGGCCACCGAGCGCGGCACCGACCTGGCTGCCGAACATGGCGCCGCCGGCCTTGCCGATCATCCCGATCAGGGGGCCGGCCATCGCCTTGGCCTCCTCGGGCATCGCCTTGCCCATCGCGCCCACGACGTGCTCGGCGACCGGCTCCACCAGCACCCGCCAGACCTCGGTGGTCTGCTCGATCCACTCGGCCCGGCTCCACGCGGCGGTCGTGGTCACGCCCGAGGGGAGCACGGTGGCCTCGTCGAGCCAGTGGTCGGCCAGCCGCATCGCGTCGGCGACCTTGGTCTGGTCGTTGCGGTCGGGGCTGGGGTCGGGCTCCTGGGCGGAGGTCGTGCGGGCGATGTCGGTCGCGAGGGTCCAGTTCACCGGCCCGTCGTACGGCTGCATCATCGCCTGCATCTGGCCCATCAGCGCGGAGAGGTCGGGCATCCCGCCCTGACCGCCCTGCCCCCCGAGGCCGGCCAGGCCTCCGGACCCACCGAGCGCGTTGAAGATCTGCTCGAAGGGCGTGCCCTTGAACGGGTTGTCGTCCGGTCCGCCGGGGTTGCTGCTCATGGGTCCAAATTACCGGCCACGGCCCAATGGGGTCCGGCCCGGTCCGCACGGGGTCGTAGTCTCGCCGCGTGAGCCCCGTCGTACGCCTGCTCGACCTGCGCGAGTCCCCGCTGGATCCGGCCGAGGTGCTGGCCGCCGTGGAGGACCCCGCCGCCGGCGGGCTGAACCTGTTCGTGGGCACCGTCCGCGACCACGACGGCGGCGAGAGCGTCGACCACCTCGACTACTCGGCCCATCCCTCGGCGCTCGACCGGATGCGCGAGGTGGCCGAGGGGGTCGCCGAGGAGTTCGAGGTGATCGCTCTCGCGGCCGTCCACCGCACCGGGCACCTGCGGATCGGCGACATCGCCGTGGTGGTGGCCGTCTCCGCCGCCCACCGGGGCCAGGCGTACGACGCCTCGCGCGCCCTGATCGACCGGCTCAAGGCCACCATCCCGGTCTGGAAGCACCAGGTGTTCGCGGACGGGCGCGAGGAGTGGGTCAACTCTCCGTAGGGCCGGAGGTTTCCCCGGGCGCCCGGGGAAACTGCGGGCGGGCGGGCAATGCTTAGCCGCCAGCCACAGATTCGCCACCTGCCCTACCCGCTGTCCGTACGCGGTCAGTGAGCTGTGGACCGACGTCAGTCCACGTAGATGTTGTCGTGCTCCACGAAGAAGGCGTCCCGCTCCTCGGGGGTCAGCTCCTTGCCCTCGGCGATCTCGAGCAGCCCCTCGAAGTAGCCCTCGCGCGGCGCACCCGGGCTGAACAGGATCAGGAACGACGCCGGGTCGTCGGTCGTGTTCTTGAAGCTGTGCAGGCCGCCCGGCGGGACGTAGAGGTAGTCGCCGGGACGCGCCTCCACCTCCTTGGCGCCGTCGCCGAGCGTGACCACGCCGTCGAGGACGAAGAACGACTCCGCCATCGTGCGGTGGAAGTGCAGCTGGGGGCCGCCGGGTCCGGGCGCCATGTTCCAGCGGTAGAGCCCGAAGAGGCGGTCGGTGCTGGCGCCGGTCGCGAGGTAGTCGACCGTGGTGCCGTGGGGATAGACGATGTCGTGCGGGAGATCGCGCCTGGCGGAAGCGGGCCGAGACCTCGCCGGTGTCGCCCTGGTAGATCGGGTCGGGGTAGCTCATCTGGTGATTCTGCATCGTCCGCCGGTCCGCTTCCGCTGATCCGCGGTTCTTTCGGCTCGCGGTTGCTGTAGTTGGGACAAGCGGGCTGCTGTCGCGTCACGGTTCGTTGGTGGCGCCGAGCGGGCAGTTCTGCACGTCCCCCGCTTCGCTCCTCCCATGCAGAACGACCCGCTCGGCTCACATCGCCCTGCGGCTGATGCGCGTGTTGATGGTGCTTCTGCACCGTGCTCGTCGGCATCATGGCAACCGTGGAGATCCTGTTGTGGTGGGTGCCGCCCGCGTCGTGACCGCCGTCGCGATGGTGTGGGTGAGCTGGCTCGGCCGTGCCCGCCCGACGGGGCCCGACCGGTCCGAGGCCGCCCAGGAGCGGTTCGCGGCCGCGATCATGCGCGACCTGCCCAGCGAGGTGACCCGCCAGGTGAGCGCGCCGCGCCCGATGCGCGAGCGCAGCACCGGCATCGCCGTACGCCCCTCGCAGAAGCCGGTCGAGCCGCGTCCCGACGCCGACGACTCCCGTCGCACCGCCTGACTTTCCTTTGGCTAAGGAGTCACTGAGCGGAGGCACAGAACGGGGCTTTCGCTTGTCACCGAATGAGAGGGTGACGCCATGATCCCCCCTGTGGAGCCCGCCGCATGAGTCGCCGTACCTGGGCGTCCCTGCTTGCGGTCGTGCTGGTGGTGGGTCTGTCGGTCGTGGCGGCGCGCAAGCCGGTGCCCTACGTGACCTTCTCGCCCGGGCCGACGGTCAACGTGCTCGGCAACGTCGGCAAGAAGGACATCATCACCGTCGACGGGCACCAGGCCTACCGCGACAAGGGCGCGCTGCGGCTCACCACGGTGATCCCGAGCGGACCCCGCGAGAAGGTGACGCATCCCGACCATGGTGTTCGCGTGGCTGGACCCCGACCGGGCCGTCTACCCCTACGACACGCTCTACGGGAAGACCGACACCCAGCAGAGCGTCCGCCAGCAGTCCGCCGCCCAGATGGCCTCGTCGCAGGACAACGCCATCGCCGCGGCCCTCGACGCGCTGAAGATCCCGTTCGTGACCAAGGTCGGCGTCGCCGCGGTCGAGAAGGGCGGCCCGGCCGACGGCAAGCTCGAGCCGGGCGACCAGATCCTCGCCGTCAACGGCGAGAAGGTCACCGGGGTCTCCGACGTCACCGACCGGATCCGCCCGATGCCCGTCGGCAGCGAGGTCGTGCTGACCGTCAAGCGCAAGAAGGACGAGCGGCTGGTCCGGCTGACCACGACCGCGGCGCCCGACGACCCCAAGGCCAGCGCCGTCCGGGTCTCGATCCAGGCCGCCGGCTACGACTTCCCGTTCGAGGTGGACGTCAAGCTCGACCAGAACATCGGCGGGCCCTCGGCCGGGCTGATGTTCGCCATGGGCATCTACGACGTGCTGACCCCGGGCTCGCTCACCGGCGGCAAGGCGATCGCCGGCACCGGCGAGATCGACGGCGAGGGCAACGTGAGCCCGATCGGCGGCATCCAGCAGAAGCTCGTCGGCGCCCAGGGCGACGGGGCGAAGCTGTTCCTGGTGCCCGCCGACAACTGCGCCGAGGCGCTGGGCGGCCACTACGACCCCGACAAGATGCGGCTGGTGAAGGTGTCGACGCTCGAGGAGGGCATCGCGGACGTGAAGGCCTGGGTCAAGGATCCCGACGCCGAGCTGGCGAGGTGCACGAAGTGAGCCCGGACGTGACGACGTGACCGCCGAGCACCCGCTCGCCGAGGTGGTCCGCGAGGTCGAGGTGCACGCCGCCCGGGCCGGGTGGGACCAACCCGCCCAGCTGTTCGCGCTGGTGGACACCGCCGACCTGCTCGCAGCGCGAGCCCCAGCTCGCCGAGCTGCTCGGCATCGAGGGCGGCCCCGACGGCGGCCTGACCCCGGTCGAGCAGGAGACCGTCTCGGAGAGCCTCGAGGAGCTGCTCCCGACGATCCTCTGGCCGCCGGAGGTCGCGGGCTGCGCGGTCGTCGTCGAGGCGATGACGGTGCCGCCCGGGTCCGTCGACGTGCCCGACGACGCCGAGGCCGCAGCGGAGTACGCCGCGGCGCACCCGGACCGGGAGGAAGCCCGCATCGTGGCCGGCGTGCTGCGCACCGGTGAGACCTGGTGCGCCATCCGCCAACGGGCCCACGACGAGGACGACTTGGTCCTCACGGGCGATGACCTTGTGCCCGCCCTCCTAGAGTTGTTGCACGCCACCCTCGAACCAGATGCTGGAGAGCTGTCAGAGACGATGAGCGACGATGAGTGACTTCTTCGCCGAACAGCCCTCGGGCGCGCCCGGTTCCGGTGGCCCCGGCGGTTCCGGTGGCCCGCCCGCACCCGCCTCCCGCGGCCCGCGGCGGCCGCGCCCGCTGCTGCTGACGGTCGCCGTGATCGGCGTCCTGGTGATCGGGTTCTCGCTGTTCGCCGGGCTCTGGACCGACAAGCTGTGGTTCGGCAGCCTCGGCTACGGGTCGGTGTTCAGCAAGCTGCTCTGGACCCGGATCCTGCTGTTCGTGGTCTTCGGCGGCGCGATGGCCCTGATCGTGGGCATCAACCTCTACCTCGCCTTCCGGCTGCGGCCGATGTTCCGGCCGCACTCGCCGGAGCAGGCCAACCTCGAGCGCTACCGCGAGGTCGTCACCCCGCTCCGGCGGATCCTGCTCATCGGCGTGAGCGTGGTCTTCGGGATCTTCGCCGGCGTCTCGGCCACCGGCAAGTGGCGCAACTTCCTGCTGTGGAACAACCGCGAGGACTTCGGCAAGGCCGACCCGTACTTCCACAAGGACATCGGCTTCTACGTCTTCAGCCTCCCGTGGCTGCACTTCCTGGTCGACTTCGCGATGACGGCGCTGTTCACCGCGCTCGCTGCTCGCGGCCGTCGTGCACTACCTGTACGGCGGCATCCGGCTGCAGTCGGCCTCCGACCGGGTCTCCGGCGCCGCCCAGGCCCAGCTCTCCGCGCTGTTCGGGCTGTTCCTGCTGCTCAAGGGCGTCGACTACTGGCTCGACCGGTTCGACCTGACCTCGCAGTCCGGCAGCCTGATCACCGGCATGACCTACACCCGCGACCACGCGGTGCTGCCGGCGAAGAACATCCTGATGTTCATCGCGGTGATCTGCGCGGTGCTGTTCTTCGCCAACATCGTCCGCCGCACCTGGCTGCTGCCCGGCGTGGGCCTGGCGCTGTTCGCGATCTCCGCCGTGCTGCTGGGCGGCGTCTGGCCGGGCCTGATGCAGCGGTTCCAGGTCAAGCCCGACGAGCCGGACAAGGAAGCGTCGTACATCGGCAAGAACATCCAGGCGACGCGCGCTGCGTTCGACCTGGAGGACACCAGCGTCAGCGACTACGCCGCCAACACCACGCTCTCGCAGCGCCAGCTCGAACGCCGACGCCGCCTCGCTGCCCGGCATCCGGCTGGTCGACCCGCAGCTGGTCTCCGCGACCTTCGAGCAGCTGCAGCAGGTGCGCGGCTACTACAGCGTGCCGGCGGTGCTCGACGTCGACCGCTACCCGATCGACGGCCAGGAGCGCGACGTCGTGGTCGCGGCCCGCGAGATGCACCTCGAGGGCCTGCCCGACGCCCAGAAGAAGTGGGCCAACGAGAAGACCGTCTACACCCACGGCTACGGCATGATCGCCGCCTACGGCAACCAGCAGAACGCCGACAGACCAGCCGGTGAACAACGACGGCGAGCCGGTCTTCGCCGAGGAGGACCTGCCGCCGATCGGCCAGCTCAGCGACATCCAGCCGGACGGGAAGTACCGCCCGCAGATCTACTTCGGCGAGCACAGCCCGAACTACTCCGATCGTCGGCAAGGCCAAGGGCGGCAAGGACGTCGAGCTCGACGTCCCCCAGGGCAGCGGCACGCCCGGCCAGTCGCAGACCAACACCTACGAGGGCAAGGACGGCGTCGGGGTCGGCAACATCTTCCGCAAGCTGCTCTACGCGACCAAGTTCGGCGACGCCAACATCGTGCTGTCCTCGCGGGTCAACGAGAACAGCAAGATCCTCTACGACCGCTCCCCGCGCGAGCGCGTGCAGAAGGTCGCGCCCGTGGCTGACCGTCGACTCCGACGCGCTGCCCGTCGGTCGTCGACGGCAAGATCGTCTGGCTCCTCGACGGCTACACGACCAGCGACAAGTACCCCCTCGCCGAGAAGAAGTCGCTGCAGGAGATGACCTCCGACGCGATCAACCCGCGCTCGGCGTACGCCACCTTGCCGACCGACCAGATCAACTACATGCGCAACGCGGTCAAGGCCACGGTCGACGCGTACGACGGCACGGTGACCCTCTACGAGTGGGACACCAACGACCCGATCCTGAAGACCTGGGAGAAGGCGTTCCCGGGCGTGGTGAAGAAGAAGTCCGACATCCCCGACGGACCTGCTCGAGCACATGCGCTACCCCGAGGACCTGTTCAAGGTGCAGCGCGACATGCTCGGCGCCTACCACGTGCTCGACCCGAAGAACTTCTACGAGGGCAACGACAAGTGGGACGTCCCCGAGGACCCGTCGTCCTCGATCCGCAAGCAGCCGCCCTACCGCCTCTCGGTCGCCACCAAGAGCGGTGCGGAGCCCGACTTCTCGCTGACCAGCGTGTTCGTGCCGCAGAAGAAGCAGAACCTCGCGGCGTTCATGTCCGTCGGCGCCGACGCGGCGAAGCCGGACAGCTACGGGAAGTTCCAGATCCTGCGGCTGCCGGACACCACCCAGGTGCCGGGTCCGTCGCAGATCGCGAACCAGTTCAGCAACGACCCGAAGGTCGCCAACCAGCTGCGCGCGTTCAAGCAGGCCGACGCGAAGGTGGCCTACGGCAACCTGCTGACGCTGCCGGTGGGTGGCGGGCTGCTCTACGTGCAGCCGCTGTACACGCTGCGTGAGGGCGGGTCGGGCAACTACCCGGTGCTGCGCTTCGTGCTGTCCTCGTTCGGTCGCGACGTCGGCATCGGGTCGACGCTGCGGGAGTCGCTCGCCGACGTGCTGGGTGCCGACGACGTGACGGCGACGCCGCCGACGGACGGCAGCACTCCGCCGACCACGACAACGCCTCCGGACGACAAGCAGGACCTCCCGGTGGCGGCGCTGCGGCTGCTCCAGCAGGCGGACGAGAAGTTCGCGGAGGCCGACACGGCGCTCAAGGCCGGCGACCTCGAGGGCTACGCCACGGCGGTCGACGAGGCACGGGCGCTGGTGAAGCGGGCACTCACCGCGAAGTAGTCGGTCAGGGCTCGACGGAGCGGTCGCCCAGCTCGACGTTGCGGACGCTGGTCGACCGGCCGAGGCGGCGTACCTCCTCGTCCATCAGCGGCAGCAGCGTGCGGCGTGTGCCGGTGGACCTGGCGCTCGCGGATCGGGGAGTTGACCACGTTGCGCGCCGCGGCGACGGCGCCGACCCAGCCGGGCACGTAGACGTGGCGCTTGCGCCCGGCGATCCCGTTGACGAAGGCCTTGCCGCAGGCCTCGACCGAGGTGGTCCCGCTCAGCGGGTAGGGGAGCGAGGCGATCATCTTGCCGAAGGCGGTGAGGTCGTCGCGGGCGTCGCGCACCAGCGGGGTGTCGATCCAGGACATGTGGGCGACCCCGACGTCGACGCCGTGGTGCTTGACCTCGAGGCGGAGCGCGTTGCCGAAGTGCTCGACGCCGGCCTTGCTCGCGTTGTACGCCGCCAGCCCCGGCATCGCGCCGAACGCGGCCAGGGACGAGACGATGAGCACGTAGCCCTTGCGCTCGATGAGCGAGGGCAGCGCGGCGCGCACGGTGTGGAAGACGCCGAGGACGTTGATGTCGATGACCCGCTTGAAGGTCTGGGGGTCGACCTCGAGCACCGAGCCGTAGCTCGCGATGCCCGCGTTGGCCACGGCCACGTCGATGCCGCCGAACCGGTCGACGCCCTGCGCGACCGCGTCCTGCATGGCGGCCAGGTCGCACACGTCGCACGCGATGGTCAGCACGTCCTCGGAGGCGAGCTCGGTGGCGAGGGCCTTCAGTCCGACCTCGTCGAGGTCGGTGAGCACCAGCCGGGCGCCCTGCTGCGCTGAGCCGCCGGGCCGTCTCGGCGCCGATGCCGCGTGCGGCGCCGGTGATCAGCACGGTCTGGTCCTTCATCGAGCTCATGGCACTCCTCGGGTCCGACGTCAGGGGTCGACCGTATCCGAGGTCAGCCGTTCAGGAACTCGACGACCAGTCGGTTGACCTCGGTGGGCTGCTCCAGGTGCAGGAAGTGCCCGGCACGGTCGACCAGACGCACGTCGCAGCCCGCCGGCAGGTGCGACTCCGCGATCTCGGCGAAGCGCGGTGTCAGGCAGCCGTCGTCGCGGCCGTGCAGGTAGCGCAGCGGTGTCACCGGGAGGTCGCGGAGGGCCGCCTGCCAGCGTCGGTAGCGCGGCGGGACGCGGACGGGTCGCGCGAGGTGGCGGTAGTAGTTGACCGCTGCGCGCCGGTGGTCGGTGTCGGGGAGTGCCTCGAGCGTCTGGGCCACGTCCAGGGTGGCGTCGTACGCGAAGGACCAGTCGCGCCAGAGCTTGGGCACCAGCCGGTCGAGCGAGCGCTCGGGGAGGAGCGGGCAGCTGGTTGAAGGCCATGTACCAGCTGCGGCGGAGCTGTCCGGGCAGGTAGCGCGCGGTCTCGCGAGGTGGCAGCGCGGCGATCGGGGGCACGGCCATCGCGACGACCCGACGGAAGGGTGACTCGCGGTGCGCCGACAACGTGCCGGCCGTCATCCCGCCCCAGTCGTGCCCGACGAGGACGGCGTCGGCGCCGCCGTCCAGGGCGGCGTGCACCCCGACGGCGTCGTCCATCAGCGCGCCGACGTCCGAGCGGCCGTCCGCCGGGACGCTGGACGGCGCGTAGCCGCGGGTGAACGGTGCGACCACGCGGTACCCCTCGTCCGCCAGCACCGGCCCGAGGTGCCGCCAGGTGTGCGCGCTGTCGGGGAACCCGTGCAGCAGGACCGCGAGCGGCCCGTCCGCCGCTCCCCAGGTCAGCGCGCTGAGGCGTACCTGGTCGAGCTCGATCTCCATGGTCGTGGGAGGCACGGCCTCACTCCTTCGGTACGGCGAGCAGCGTCTCCGAGCTGCGTCCCCGCAGCGTGACCGACTCGTACTGCTGCCAGTGGGCGGCCTCGTCGTCGTCGGCAGCCTCCACCGACTCCAGCGCCGCGAGCAAGCGCGCGTCCACCTTCTTGGCCAGGTCGCTGATCCGGGCAGCGGCGTTCACGGCGTCGCCGATGACGGTGTACTCGAAGCGGGTCTCGTCGCCGACGTTGCCGGCCACCGCCTCGCCGGTCGCGACGCCGACGCCGGCCTCGAGCTCCGGCACCTCGTCGGCGAGGCGCGTGCGCCATCGCCCGTGCCGCAGCGAGGGCCTGGGTGGCGTGGTCCTCGAGCTCGACGGGTGCCCCGAAGATGGCCAGCACGGCGTCCCCGATGAACTTGTTCACCAGCCCCTCGTGGCGGTCGACCTCCTCGACCACGACGCCGAAGAACCGGTTCAGCAGGTCGACGACCTCGGCCGGGCTCGCGTTCGGTGGCCATCGCGGTCGACCCGACGATGTCGACGAAGAGCACCGAGACGACGCGGGTCTCCCCGCCGAGCTCGACGTCACCGATCGTGGCGGCCTCCGCGACGTCCCGACCGACGTGCCGGCCGAACAGGTCGCGCAGCTGCTCGCGCTCGCGGAGCCCGGCCACCATCTGGTTGAACCCGGCCTGGAGCTGGCCGAGCTCGGTGCCGTCGTACACCTGCACCTCGGCGTCGAGGTCGCCGTCGCCCACCCGGTCCATCGCGTCGCGCACGGCCAGGATCGGCGCGACGACCGCGCGGGCGTTCAGCCAGGTGACGAGCAGCCCGAAGCAGAGCACGACGCCGCCGAGGACGAGCACGACCACGGCCAGCTTGGTCAGCGAGATGTCCCCGACCGTCAGCGCGAGGATCGCCACCACGACGAGGCCGGCCACCGGAGCACCGGTGCCGAGGCCCCAGAACAGCAGCATCCGTCGTCGTACGCCGAGCCCGCGGACGTGCAGTCGTTCCTCGCCGGAGAGTGCCTTGGCGGCGATGGGGCGCAGCGCGAACTCGCTGAACAGGAAGGCGATCCCGCTGACCACCAGTGTCGCGATCCCGATCGTGAGCGCGGTGGTGATCGCGCGCTCGGGCTGGAGCAGCACCGCCAGCAGCGTGAACAGCACGGTCGCGCCCAGCCAGAGCCCGGCCTGGATGCGCGTCAGGAACCACGGGACGCCGAGCGCGATCAGGCGCTCCTCCTCGTCGGGCTCGCGGTCCTCGACCGACCATCGCAGCGCCCTCAGGGCTCCCGCCGTGCCCCAGCTGGCTCCGATGAACACCGCGACGCCCACGTAGACGGGGACGCCGATGGCGAGGGAGAGCACCGTCCCGCGCTCGGCCGACGGGCTCGGGATGACCAGGCTGGACAGCACGAACACCAGGCCGGCGCCGATCAGGTTGGTGCCGACGAGCAGGACGGTCAGCAGGACCTGGATGCGGATCCGCAGGTGTCGCGGGCTCTGGCGAGCAGGCCCGAGGAGGACCGAGCCGAACACCCGTGCCTCGCTGCCTGCCACCTGCACTCCTCGCACGGTCGGGGACACCGGGTGTCCGGATCGTCGCGACAGAGCATGCCAGTCCGCGGTGCGGACACCGGTCGGGGTTCCGGTCAGTGGGCCGCGGGCAGGCGGATCGTGAGCACGGTGCCCGTCGGGCCGGCGTCGCTGACGAGAGCCGTGCCGCCGTGCCCCTCGGCGATGGCCAGCACGCTGGAGAGTCCCAGACCGGTGCCCGGGATGCGCGCCTCGATGGCGTTGCTGCCGCGGATCAGGCGGTCGAAGACGTGGGACATCTCCTCCGGCGGGATGCCGATGCCCTCGTCGGCCACCTGGATCAGCGCGTCGTCGCCTTCCTGCGTGACGCTGACGGTGATCTTCCCGCCCGACGGGCTGTAGCGCACGGCGTTGTCGATCACGTTGTCGACCATCCGACGCAGTCGCCGACGCTCGCCGAGGACGATCACCGCTTCCAGGTCGAGATGGACGCTGTTGCGGGCCTCCCACGCGGCCGGTTCGTGCGACTCCACCGAGTCGCGGACGAGGTCGTCGAGCCGGACGGGGTCGAACTCGATCGGCTCGACGTGGGAGTCGAGCTTGGCGAGGTCGAAGAGGTCGTCGATGAGGTCGCTCATCAACCCGGCCCGTCGTACGACGATCTCGAGCTGGTGGCGGTGCTCCTCGGTCAGGGTCTCGTCGTCGAGCAGGTGCTCGGCGTACCCCTGGATGACGGTGAGCGGCGTACGCAGCTCGTGGCCCGCCAGCGCGATGAAGTCGTCCCGTGCGCGGTGCACCTCCTCGAGCATCGCCACCTGCTCGCGCTCGCGCTTCAACACGGCCTCGCGCTGCTCGTCGAGCTCGTGACGATCGGTGATGTTGGTGGTGATGCCGTCGAAGAACAGGCGGTCGCCCTCGCGCCGCGGCGTCCCGCGCGACCAGGTCCAGCGGGTGACGCCGTCGAACCCGACCAACCGCTCCTCGACCTCCGCCGGTCTGCCCGGCCCGGATCGCGGCCGTGAACGCCGCGTTGACCTCGGCGTCGTCGGGGTGCCCCAGCCCGGTCCGGATGGCGGCGGCGTCGATCCCCTCGGGAACGTTGCCCCCGATCACCCCTGAGGCGTCGGTGCTGAGGAAGTCCAGGGCCAGGCTGCCGTCCGGGAGCACCTCCACCGTCCAGAACAGGTCGTTGATGTGCGACATCGCCCGGTCGAACGAAGTCGCGTGCATGGTCGAGATCGGCCTGGAGCTCCGCGTTGAGTCGCCGCAGCTCCCTGGCGGTGCGCGGGCGCGGCAACCGATCGCGGCCCCACCCCTGCGCGAGACCGACGACGACAAGCACGGATCCACGCACGTTGCGCGCGACCCGTCCGGTCGTGCCAAGCACCTTCATAGAAGAACCAGTCCTTACCGGCCCTCCCCCTAAGGCGGACGGTACGCGCGCGACGAGACGCGTGCCCAACATCTGGACACCGTGGCGCGCTACTGGTCTGCTCCGCCCCGATTTGGAGGAGTCCCGTGACCGCCGGGTAACGTGGTGTTCACCGACGCGGGGTGGAGCAGCTCGGTAGCTCGCTGGGCTCATAACCCAGAGGTCGCAGGTTCAAATCCTGCCCCCGCTACTGGAAGAAGAACCCGCTGACCTGCGGAAACGCAGCAGGTCAGCGGGTTCTTCGCTTGTCTCGACCCGGTTGTTTGCACCGCTGGGACCGGAATTTGAGACACATCGGCCGTTCCAGAGCGTTTCAACCGGTGAAGGATCAGGTCTGCGACGGTGTCTGCTGCCGATTTGTCCATGCCTGGGATGACGTGCGTATAGGTCTGCAGGGTGAAGGCGGCCGTAGCGTGTCCAAGGCGTTTGCTGATGATCCTGGGGGAGATGCCGGTCTTCAACGCGGCGGTGGCATACGAGTGACGTTATCCACCCAGCCGGAGTCGCGGCCGGTGGTTGTGTCGATGCAACCACTGTGCTTCATGGGTTTCGCGTTCTCCAACGGCGTGACGGCGAACCATTTTCGGGAAATGGCTGCATCGAAGCCCGCCGCGCTCCGGACGTCGGTACAGGTCACCAGATCATGTACCAGACCCAGTTCGTCTTGTAGGTGTTTCCCACGGCGTAGCTGTGCGGTCCGTTGATCTGCTTGTACGGCGTGCACCTGCCCGATTGGTACGAGCAGTTCCGGACGTAACTGTTCAGGACGATGCCCGTAACGGCTTCGGCAGGGGACGCGGCCGCGAACACGCCGGCGGCGGTCACCCCGGCGATGACGAGATTGCGGACTTTGTTCATGATCGTTCTCCTTGGTCGTCCTGCCTACCAACGGATGTTGGAGGGCATGGAAGCACCGTCACAGCACCGACTGAGGCACCGCTGAGGCAGCCCGACCAACTCAAGGTCCGAGCCCTCGGTTCTCGACTCTGGGAACACGAGAGACCTAGGCCAACGGACACTTGCAAGACGCACCGCGTTCGAGCAGCCCTGGGTGTCTGCAGGCCGGGATGGACCTCCACAACCACAGCTTCCGGTTCATGCCCCTGGCCCCGACGGCCCTCGTGAGCCGCTAGATGCGCGACGGCCTCGAGGCCGCTGTTGAAGAATGGGTTGGGTTCGTCGCGGACCTGGACGAACTCGCTTTAGTCCCCCAGGGGTGGAGAAAACTCGGCTGGTGCCGGTGACTGGGCGAGTTTCCCGAGGCCTGCCTCCGCTGGGTTCAGCGTCGCGTGGCGTGCACGTTGAACCGTCGCTGCGCTGTCGTGGTGCCGAATGACCCGAGGTAACGGAGCTTGTAGGCGATCTGGTCGAGTTGTTGGGGAGGCGAAGGCGGGCCTTCAGGAGCACATTCTGGCGCAGATCGTTTACGCATGCCCGCCACCGAGAGCCGTCGCCGTGGGTGAAGGGCTCATTGATGCTGGTGCCACAGTCTTGGGCCTCCGACTCCTGTCCGGTGTACGCCTCGCGACAGGTCGAGGTGCCGGGGTAGCGATGCCCACACCGGTTCGGATCACGGCGATGCTCACCAATGGCGCGCGAGAGGCGATGCGTGGCGGCATCGAGTTGGACCCGCTGCGCGACCTTCCCTGGTGGATGTGCGAGTGGCTCGAGGATGGAGACTCTTGGCTGACGCAACTAGGGCGGATTTGTCGCAGAGGACACCAAGGCCCGCTGATGTTCCACCCTACGCCGTGGCCGAGTGTGCTCGAGGTCTGTCCAGAATCCCAGCGCGGGTGGTGCTGCGCCTCGGTCTGTTCGTCCTCGGGCAGGATTCCGATACGTTCACCAACGCCAGCGACTTCCTTGCCCAGATGGGATTGAAAGCTGGATGCCCGACGACCAAGTGGTCGACCTGCTGTTGCGGGGCATCGCATCACGACAGGCCCGCGGTCACCCTCCGGCGGTCGGGTCGCTCCTCCTGGCCCTCGACCTCGCGGTCAAGCAGAGGGGGGTGTCACGGAGGCCCACGGTGAACCCGCAGTTGGAGGCGAGATTGGTTCGCGCCGTAAGGGCGCTGGATGAACGGGCCCTTCGACGGCTGCAGGTGCAGTCCACGAACCTCTCAAAGGCGGCCTTGACGTGGCTGGGCATCCAGCTGGGTGTGTCGCTCGGGATTGGAGCGCACTGATTTGGCCGCAGAGCGTGGCCCCTGTCCACGCGATCAGGTGTGAACGCTCACCTGCCCCGATGCTGTGGTGACCATGGGGCGGCGACCTCCTTGGCGAGAGCCGGTCCCACTTCACCACCGGCTGCCTCGGGCGGTTTGCTGGCAACGCCCCCGGGCGGTGCGCTATCAGCAGTACCGGAGCTTCATCAGCGAGAACCGGATATCGGTGGCGGTGAGGGTCCCTGCTTGTGCTTCTTCGTAGAGGTCGTCGAACTCATCCATGATCGCGCGCTCGTTCGCTGCGGGGAACCGCCCCTCTGCGACGGCGGTGAGGTAGTCCTCGGCGAACTCCTGTCCATTGGGGACCTCTCCTGAGGAGAGCACATCGAAGATGGCCTCACAGGTGGTGGCGCGCAACTGCTCGGCTGCGTACTCGGCCATGTCGTCCCAGCTCGAGGAAAGTTGCGGGAGGGGCTTCTCGGGCAGAGCCTTCTCCCATTTCAGTGCGACACGCATCTGGTCATCGGAACTTTCGGCTTCGGCTGCGACGCCGGTCCGCACGATGGTCACGTCGACGTCTTGGCTTCTGGCGATGGAGGTGAGGACTTCGCCGAGGGAGCGCGCAGCCGGTTGCACTTCGGCGGTGGAACCGCACCCGCTCAGGAGGAGGGCCACGGCTAGGACGACACCGGTGGCCGCGGTGTGTCTCCCTTGTGGGGCCATGTTGTCCTCCGTGGGGTCTGGCTCGCGACCACCATCGGTCCAGCACGACGGCGGGTCCAGCACATTGGCCCTGTGGGCTAGACCCACCGGCATGCGTCGTCCAGGTGATGGGACGCGCAGGTCGTGGTGTCCCGCGCAGACGGATGCGACCGCCTGCCAAGACGAAGGTGGAGTCCTCGATCAGACTCTGACCTGTTCCCGACCCATCCGTTGGAGTTCCCGGACAGCGGACGAGGTTGCCCGGCTAGGTCGACATCCAGCCGCATGGACAACACTGGCCGCGACCCGCGTTGGAGCCTGCCAGCTGCCCCTTCTCGTTGGCGCGTTGGCTTCGGACCCTGGAAGGCGAATTCAGACCGAGGTCCAGACCTGAGCCGCTCTGTCGAAGCTAACGCACACGGCGATCTCGTCGGGATCACCCAAGCGCCAGCCGCCGCGGGTGGGAGTACGTCCCCGAACGCTGCGGCAATCCCCCCCGGGGGCCGACTCCACTGTGGAGCCGGCCCGCAGGGATGCTTCGTCTGCCTCCTGGCTGCGCTCAGTCCACCCGCACCGGTGGAGTCGAGGGCAACGCCTCAGGGAGCGTCGGGAACGCCGGTGCGGACGGACCCTGCGAACCACCAGCGACCCGACCATGCCCACCGGACGAATGTCCGCGGTCCGGACGCGGAGCGTACGTCGGAGTCGTGTCGTAAACCGGCGTTGAGTAGTCGTAGCCCGGGCGCTTGTCGGCCTTGCTCGGCTTGGGTGGCTTCCGCTTCTTCACCGTGACGTGCATCGGCTTCGTCAGGTTCCCGACGTTAAGGCGCGTGCTCGCGGCAACCACACGCACGTTCCACGAACCGGCGGACTTAGCCTTCTTTGCGATCCGGTACGCGCCACCAGCCCTCGTGCGACTCGAAGCCTGCGACACCCACTTCCTGCCGATCTTGCGTTGCATTGTGACCCTGGTGCCCCTGTTGCCAGGACGCAGCCTGCCGGTCACCACGACTGACTGCCCGGTCTTCAGCGTGTGGTCGGCGATTTTGGCCTTCACGAGGGCTCGAACGTTGACGTACATGTTCTCCGAAGAACCGGCGCCGGTGAGTTCATCGCTGTACTTCAGGAAGGAGTAGTAGCTGTTGTGGGTCGGGGTAATTCGTACGCTGGCGTAGGCATCCGGGGAGAACCCGGTGATGCCTGTCCAGCTGACCCTGTTGGTCCCGCGATCAACGATCCGGAACCTTCCCTGGCCGGCGTAGTAGATGCCCTTGTGGTGATCGTGGCTATGTCCGAGCGCCCAGAACCTTTGACCGTACGCCAGCGTCAGGTTCCCATCGCGAACGCTGCTGTTGTTCCTCGAGTACTCGATATGAGCCCCCGGGGTGAGTGAGTCGGCCTCCAGGTTCGCGGTGTACGTGCCACCCGTGTCGGTCAGTTCGATGTCGTCGAAATAGGTCGCGTTCGCGTTGCACCCCATCGCGAAGCCGACCCAGGCACCGCTGTTGGAGTGCGCCGCACCCATGGAGGCAACGCTGCGAATTTCGGTCACGCCCCCCATGACCCCACCGGCGGGTTGGAATCGCCAGCTCAGGGCCTGGTTCGAAATCGTGACGAAGTCCGGATTGTGCTCTGTAGCGAACACCCCACTGTCTCCCCAATATCTTCCACCCGGCACATCCAGCACGGAAAGGAAATGCCCGGTGGATCCCAGTGGCGTGAGGATGTCAGCACGGAGGCTGGTGAAATTTGAGGGCGTTATGTAGAGGAAGGGGCCTGCCATGTTTCCAGCCCTGGTGAAGTCCCATCCGACCGACGAAGTGCCGGTGCCGGTGTCGTTGCCAGAAACAGTGGGCCACGCGAACTCAGTGGATGGTTTGCTTGGGTTACTGCACAAGAACGAGAACGCTCGAGCCGGTGAGGCGCTGTTATTGAGGCTGGCATGGTTGAAGGTTCCATCAGCAAGGGCCGGCGTTGCAGACACCGTGATAGCTGTGAAGGCGGCAATCATCACAAACGCGAAGCGTTTCATCGCAGATTCCCCCAGGGAGTCGGGCCTCGATCGAGGCATTTACGCATCCTAGGGAAGATTCGCTGAGGCACCGCTGAGGTCTCAAGACGACCCACAATTTACCCGCGCTAGCGATCGGCGGGTCTAGCCCACCTCAGCGCCACCTCAGCGCATTCGGGGAACGTCCACCTCTGCCACAGCCGCAACCTGCTGCAATATTGAGCCCAACCTGGCGAGGGATGAACGAGGGGTACCTGCGTGGACACGGTGCACGACGACACCCAGACCATGGTGAATGCCCTTCGCGCCACTTTGGCTGCCGGCGACGTCTCCAACTCGGGGCAAGTACGCACGCAGATCGAGGCCTACCTGGGACCCGAAACCAGCGCCCGTCTCAGACCACAGGTGCATCAAGTCGCCGTCGCAGCCGAAGAGAACCTGCCGGCAAACCTCACCCGCATCTCGCCCCTGACAAGCGACACACTTCAGCGACTGAGCCAAGAGCTCGCGGACGCACGGGGGTGGACACCAGTCATCGCACAGCGCACGACTCAGCTGTGGGCGTACGCACTCGGGTTTGAAGACCTGGCCGCAACATCGTGGTCCCGAGACCCCGCACGCGAAGGTCCGGAGCGCCCCGGACATGCTGCGCCGAGCAACCCCGATCTGACCCTGCTACCTCCGGAGCCAGAAAGACTGAGTAGCCAGAGCATCAACCAGGCGATGGAGCAGCCACCTACGGCGGGGTGGCCCAAGCCGAAGAAGATGCTCGCCCGGCACTCCACCACCCTCGAGGGAGCCCCGTCGCTCGGTTCCACCCTCGGGTACGACGGCCTCGGCCTGGCGCCGTTCACCATCGCCATCGTCGCGCTGCTCGTCGTACTCCTCGTTCCCGTTCTGGTCGTGGGCGCCGCCGGCTTCTTGCTACCCGTCATCGGAATCGTGATCGCGGGGTGGCTCGCCAGCCGCCAGGGTCGGGGTGCCCTCACCGCGTCACCGGCAGGTCTGGAGTTCATCCCCTACGACTCGAGGATGACCGCACCCAAACCAGAGCAGGTCTACACAGCATCCTGGTCCGAGGTCATCGCCGAGCCCGGGCTTGTCACCACCTTCAGGTTCGCGGGCCACAGGGTCCAGGTCGGGCCTCTCAACCGTCGATTCGCGCGGGCAGCCACGGCCCAGGTCTCGGGGAGTGCGCAGTGACAACGCCGGCGTCATCACACCTCGAGGCGAGCGGCCTCCGCCGAGCCTCCGAACGCAATGCTGGAACCGACCACCAACCCGAAGCTTCGTCCCGGAGCAATCTCATGCTCCTGCGCGTCACTGGTCGTCACCAGCCACGAGACCCCGCTGAGATTGCGCAGACCCCACAGCCCAGGTCGCGACGGATGTGGAGTGACCTCACCGACCGCTTCCGAGCTGTAGTCGCGCCGCAGATGATGTTGTGTGACGCGAGTTCCGGCATTCAGCACCAGAGCGCGACTCCCGAACCGCAGCTTGACCGGATCCGGGATCGCTGCTCCGCACGACCAGCATGGACCGGTGGGAGTCCCGTCCTCGGTGAGGTTCTCGCGACCACACGAACAAACGACGACACCGTCGAGAAGGCGAGACAGGTGCGAGCGCCACACACCCTCCCGCACCCGACGTCGCGGATCGCGCAGGCCAAGCGTGAACGCGCGCACGAAGTCATCACGGATGAACTGCGGGTACAGCGGCCAGTACTCGAGGACTGCGGCGTGGATGACGGGCTCCGGCGCATTGGACTCGTCGTTCGGGTCGAACACGAACACCGGACTGTTGCCGAACAGCTCACGTTCCGCGTCCCGATCGAAGCACGCGTACTCGAGCTCGCGGCGACCTTGCAGCGGGTGGTGCAGCATCAGGAGGTAGAAGATGAGCACCGACAGGGAGTAGAGGTCCGTGGCCGTCGACGGTTGCGCTACGCCGATCACCACCTCCGGCGCCATGAACCTCGACGTCCCCAGCACCCGCGCGGGGTCCTGGCCGTCGACTCCGACGTTGTCGTTGTCGCAGACCAGCGGATGCCCGGTCTGCGGGTCGAAGAACACGTTGCCCAGGCTGATGTCTCGGTAGCACAGGCCCTGGGCGTGCAGCTTGAGGAAGCTGTCGGCCAGCCCGAGGCACAACCTCACCACCGTGGAGAACGGAGCGTCGACACGACCGGTCAGCAGGTCCGCGATCGGCACGTAGTGGCCGGGGCGGATCGGCATGACGTACCCGAACCCGTCACCGGATCGGTCCAAGACCTCCAGGGGCCACAGGAAGCTGTCGGAGGGAGCGGGCAGCTGGGCCAGCTTGCTCAAGGCACGGAACTGGTCGGGGTGGGCCGCCTCCGCGCGGTACCACTTCAACGCCAGCACCGCGTCCCGCTGCTGCACCGAGCGCAAGGTGAACACAGCGCCCTGTCCCCCTTCGCCGAGCAGGTCACCGACCTCCCACAAGCCGCCGTGACGGGGCAGCGTCAACCGGGCACCGGGCTCCAGCATCGAGTTCACCTCCTTCCGAGGCCATCTTCACCCACCACCCGATGCTCTGCACGCACTGATCCCACGGGAGGCACCGATGGTCACTGAACGTCCAGGAGCACAGCTGGCGCGACGACCGTTGCACTTCTTCCTCCTCGCCGACTGCTCCGGGTCCATGGCCGCGAGCGGAAAGATGACCGCGCTCAACACCGCGATCCGCGAAGTGCTGCCGCACCTCTCGGAGATCTCGGAGGGCAACCCGCACGCAGAAGTACTCGTCAGAGCGATCGGATTCTCGACGGGCGCGGGCTGGCACGTGGAGGAACCCACCAGCCCCGACGACCTCGAATGGGACGATCTGCAGCCTGGGGGATACACCGATCTCGGCGCGGCCATCGAACTGCTCTGCGAGGCGCTCACAGTCCCACCGATGGAAGAGCGTGCCCTCCCACCCGCCATCGTCCTGATCTCGGACGGCATGCCGACGGACGACTTCGACGACGCCATGCAACGTCTCCTGGAACTTCCGTGGGGAGCTCGCGCCGTACGCATGGCCGTCGCAATCGGGCAAGACGCGGCGTACGAGACGCTGACTGCCTTCATCGCCGACCCAGCCCTCGAACCCGTGACCGCGTCCAGTCCCGAGCAACTGCTCAGGGCGCTGCGATGGGCCAGCGTCGCCGTGTCACGCGTCGCATCTTCGCTGGCACCGACACCGCCCCCGCACCAGGTCGTCGCCTGGGACGATCGAGAGCAGGAGGCGGTGTGGTGACCGAGACAACGTGGCACGCATCATGGGCCTCGCAACGAGGCTCAGCTCACGGCACCGACATCCCCAACCAGGATGCCGTTCATGTCGAGAGTGTCGAAACACCCACCGGCCCCGTCTGGGTCGTCGCGGTGTCCGACGGACACGGCGGCCCCCGCTACGTCCGGTCCAACCAGGGCTCCCAGATCGCGGTCGCCGTGGCAGCGGAGTGCGTCACTGCAACCTTGGCTGGAGACCACCACCACGTAGGGGCAGCGCCGGTGGACCGGCTACGGAACGTGGCACCACTCCTGGTGCAACGCTGGCGCGAACGCGTCACGACCCACCTGTTCGAGAACCCGCTGAGTGACGCCGAGGCCGACACCGTCGGTCCAGCGTCCACGCGTGACCCGATGCTCGCGTACGGCGCCACCCTCCTGGTCGTCACCGTCGGGAACGATGGCATCGGGATCGCCCAGATCGGCGACGGCGACGTACTGCTGCACACCAACGGCTACGCCATGCGGCCCGTACCCGACGACGATCGGCACGTCGCCGGCGAGACCACCAGCCTGTGTCTGTCCTCGGCGGTCAAAGATTTCCGCTACGCAGGCCTGACCGACGCTGCCGACACTGACCTCGTCCTGGTCGCCACCGACGGGTACGGGAACTCGTTCGCAGCACCGGACTGGTGGCGCACCCTCATCAACGACTTCGCCCCGTATGTCGAGACCAAGCAGGGATTCGACGAGGTCAACTCCGGCCTGGAGTCCTGGCTCGCGGAATCGGCGCAAGTCGGCGGCGACGATGTCACCGCGGTGATTCTCATGCGCCAACCCGTGGATCCAACCGGCAAGGTGTCCCAGCCCGACACGACAGTCGAGCCAGGCCCAGCCCCCGTGCGCAAGACCCTCATCCTGCCCGATGAACCAGACGAACCGCAGGAGCGCGACACCCCGCCGGCGGAGGATCCGCCCGAGGAGGTTGAAGCGCCACCGTTTCTCCAGGACGAGGACAGCACAACCCCTCCGGAACCGATCAGCCCTTCGTCCTCGGCAGCCGGTGAGGCGCCAGGAGAGACCGATGAAGGCGAAGAAGAACCGGATTCCGGGGACGTCCAGGAAACCCGCAATGAGCCAGACGAGGGACCTGACGAGGTCGAGGCAGGGCAGAGTCGACGTCGCACGCGAGCAGTCCTGGTTCTCCTGCTGGTGGTCCTCGTTGCCGCGGCCGCAGCAGGCTTGATGCTGATCCGGATGTGACCGTGAGCGACAGGCGGCGGCAGGGCGTCCGGCGGGGACTCAGACCTCAGCGCCGGCTCAGCGGCAGCTGACATCTTCAACCCAATGGCCCACCTAGACGGGCCGACCTACTCGAAGGAGAAGCACGATGGCACGCATTGGTGGAGAGCTTGAGGAGCTGGGCACGCTGCGAGGCGTGTTCGAGCGTGAGGCTGGTTCGGTCGACGAGGTGACCCGCACGATTCGTGGCCAGTTGGCTTCGACGTCGTGGGAGGGCCCGGCAGCTGACCGGTTCCGTCAGATGTGGGATGCGGAGTTCGAGCCGAGCCTGTCGAAGCTGCGGACCGCTCTGCAGGACGCGTCCGTCGAGGTGTCCCGCCGTCGCGAGGCCCTCATGCAGGCCGGCAGCTGACCATGGCCCTCGTCACCGGCGACCCGGCCAGCATGCGAGGTGCAGCTGCCCAGCTGCGAGTGCGTGCGGACGCGCTGGCCCAGGTCGCAGCCACCGTGGACAACAGCGTGGTCGGCATGACGTACGCCGGCCCCGCTGCCGACCGGTTCCATGGCGCGGTTGCCCAGCACAGCAGCAACCTGCGCGCCGTGTGTGCCCGCATGTCGAACCTGGCCGACACGCTTCTGCGGCAAGCCGCTGTCGTCGAAGAGCAGCTCCTTCAGCAGGCAAACCAGGGAAGGGTGTGACGCCGTGAATCAGATGCTGTGGCGAGCGCCCGGACGCATCCACGTGTCCGGGCCAGCGGGATGGGCACCGGTCGTGCGTAGCGAGGTGCGCCACCAGGACGGGGACGCCGTCGTCGCGGTCGAAGGGTGGCCGGTCCTGGCCGACGACGTCGACCTCGACACCCTGGCCCAGACACACACCGCTTCGTTGCAAGCCGACTCCGGTCCCAGTGCGGCAACCGATTCCGGGCTGTACGACGCCATGGTGCTGGGCAACCCGCACGGTCGCGAACACACCATGACGTGGACCGGACCCGACCAGGTCACGAACATCGCCCACATCGGGTACACGGTCAGCAACGGCTGGTTCTATGCCGTCACGCGCCTCGTCTCTGATGGAGACACCACCAAGGCCGAGGAGGCCGCTGACGTCGCCGCATCGGTGCGCCTCGTCACCCCGGTCCAGCTCGACCGGACCTCCAGCCCACTGGGACCCCGCGGCCCCGTGAGCACGGAAGCCCTCACTGCCGGTTGGGGCACCAAGACCACACCCGAAGCGGGACCAACACACATCCTGACCACCGAAGAGTCCTTCGCGATCGCAGCACGGTACGGCGTCAACATGCTTCCCGGAGTCGACACCACCACCTGGGACACGCTCGACCCGAGCATGAGGGAGCTCGCGGCAGCAGTCGCGCACCGAAGCCTGACAGCGCGACGCGTCCCCGAGGACCCTGGATTCTCGGAGGCGACCGAACTGGCAGCGTCGCACGACGTCCTCATCGTCGCGTCCACCGAACCTGACCCGACTGACGAAGGCCCGACGCACGTCGTCTGGTACGCCTTGCGTCCCGATCGGATGGTCCGCGTTCACCGAGCAGGTGACGGACAGATCGGCCTCACCACGTTCGACACCGCGGCTCTGCCACAGCTGATGGCTGCCGACTTCGTCAACGGGAAGACGCGAGTCCTGGGAGTCCTGCGCGACGGTGACCGCGTCACCGGGCGCGAGTCAACCTGGTCAGCCGGCGAAGGTCACGAGGGCACCGAGCTCGTCGCCCTCCTGACCGGTACGTCGGGCGAGTAGAAAACCCGTCAGCGAAAGACCCTGTCATGTCGACCATCTGGATAGATCCCACCGAGCTCGGTGCCGAAGCTCAATTGTTGGGCGGCCAGGCTCAGCGGGCATCCGAGACGGTCGTCGACCTCGTCTCTGCCTGCCGTGCCGCCGTACCCGTCACACTCATCGCGTGGCTTGACGAGGAGCTCGATGCGATCGCACGCCAGGCGATGGTGGTGGCGTTGGGGTACATGCAAGAAGCACTCGACTGCAAGCTCCGCGCGGACGAGATCTCCACTGACCAGTCGCTCGTCGCGACCGTCCACCCAGGGACGATGTCTGCCGCGTTCGCCGGCGCTGACGTCTCGACGTTCTCGAGCTGGCTCGCCGGCATGGACAGCCCAGCCGCCACCGAGACTCCCGTTGATTTCGGAGCCTGGGTGGCCAGTGTCGGCAACGACACCCCCACCACCTGGCTGCAACCCGACACGGGAGCATGGACCTCGGCCATCGGGCAACCTGCGGGCCAAGGCTGGAGCACACCTGACTCCAGCGGCTGGGTTGCCGGTGTCACCGACAACCCGGGAGGCGCGGCAGCCCCAACGGGTCTGACTACGACGTGGATGGGTGACATGTCCACCGTCGACCCAGCTGCCAACCAGCAGTGGTTGGCAGCGCTCCGTCACTTCGAGACGTTGCACCCGGGCGCCGCCTCGCCGGCAGGGCAGCTGGACATGTTCCTGGCCAACAACAACGCCAACATCGCGACCAACACGTTCATGCCCTACGGCATCAGCTTCAACAACGGGGTGTACATCGACGATGGCGGAGACCGGGCGACGTCATTGGCGGGAGCGCACCGAGACCCCTACACCGGCAGGTACGACCTGTGACGCCGAGGGCAGCACTGTTGATCCCCGGCCCGCGCGGGCCGGGGATCAGTTGCGTCCGCCCCTCCACGGAGGGTTCCCGGACGACCTCAGCACCGGCTCAGCGAGTCCTGGCATCTTCAACCCAATGGCCCACCTAGACGGGCCGACCTACTCGAAGGAGAAGCACGATGGCACGCATTGGTGGAGAGCTTGAGGAGCTGGGCACGCTGCGAGGCGTGTTCGAGCGTGAGGCTGGTTCGGTCGACGAGGTGACCCGCACGATTCGTGGTCAGTTGGCTTCGACGTCGTGGGAGGGCCCGGCAGCTGACCGGTTCCGTCAGATGTGGGATGCGGAGTTCGAGCCGAGCCTGTCGAAGCTGCGGACCGCTCTGCAGGACGCGTCCGTCGAGGTGTCCCGCCGTCGCGAGGCCCTCATGCAGGCCGGCAGCTGAGAACCCGCACACCCCTTCACCAACCAACCATTGAGAGGACCAGGCGATGAGCGCCATCTGGATGGACCCGACAGAGCTGGCCAACGAGGCAGCGCTGCTCGCTGAACAGGCGATGCACATTCAGGAGACCGTCACCGGGACCCGGACCACCTGCAGCTGCGACGTCCCCCGGTCGCTCATCGCCTGGCTCGACGAAGAGCTCCTGGCCGTGACCGAGGACGCACTGCGCGTCGCCATCGGCTACCTGCAGGAAGCGATCGACTGCAAGACGCGTTCCAACGAGATCGTCGCCGACCAGTCCCTGGTCACCACCGTCGACCCCGGCTCGCTCTCAGCGGCCCTTGTGGCCGACGGTTCCGTCATCGGCGGCACGTACTTCGGTGACGGGATCACGGTGATGGGCGGCGCCACGTCCATCGTGGGCGGCACGTACTTCGGAGACGGGATCACCGTGATGGGCGGCGCCACGGCCACCATCGGCGGCACGTACTTCGGAGACGGGATCACCTCCATGGGCCCGACCACCGCAACAATCGGAGGCGCCTGGAGCAATCCGATCCTCGACGCGATGCGAAACCTTCAGGATCGAAACCCTGCAGCTGCCTCCCAGCTCGGCGGGCTCAACTCCATGCTGAACAACTCCCAGTCCGACATGATTTCCACCATACTGGCGCCCAACGGACTTACTTTCAGTGACGGGTCGTACGTCGACGCCGGTGGCGACCGTTCCTCGAGCCTCGCAGGGGCATACAGGGACCCATACACCGGCAAGTACGACCTTCCGTAAGCCCGGACCTCGGGACTGCGCAGTTGGGGTGGGGACGGCGAACGGGGATGAGCGGTATGAGCAGTCGACCAGGAGCAAAGCTTGCCGCGCGTCCGCTGCACTTCGTGTTCGTTCTCGACAGCTCCGGTTCCATGGCAGCTGACGGAAAGATCGACGCTCTCAACACCGCCATCAACGACGCACTCCCCGCGGTACGCGCACTCGCCGATCAAAACCCGTTCGTGGAGATCCTCATCCGCGCCGTCTCGTTCTCGGACGGGGCGCGCTGGCACCTCCCCACGGCAACCCCGGCCCACGACGTTTCCTGGGCACCAGTTCAGGCCGGTGGGTACACCGACCTCGGCGCTGCGTTGTCGCTGGTCTCCGAGGTACTCACCGTCCCACCCATGAACACCCGAGCGTTCCCGCCAGTCATCGTCCTGATCTCCGACGGACAACCAACTGACGACTACCAGGCCGGGCTGCAAGCCCTGATGGACCAGCCCTGGGGTCGTCGCGCCGTGCGCGTCGCGATCGCCATCGGTAGCGACGCCGACCTCGACGTCCTCAACGAGTTCATCGACGATCCAGCCATCGCGCCGTTCTCTGCGCACGACCCCGAACAGCTGGCGTACCTGGTCAGGTTCGTGTCCACCGCCGCATCGCAGCTCGCGTCCTCACCTGCCGGCGAAGCAGCGAGCCGGCCGCTGCCGTCACCCGACATTCCCCAGGCCGCCCCGAGCGGAATGATGGTGTGGTGACGTGACCGATCGAGTCCGCATCGAGCTGGAGGTGTCCCGCGCTGACGGGCCACCCCGACCGGTCGTGGTCCGAACACCCGGCGACGTCAGCACCGGTGCGGTCCTCGACGTCATCGCTGCACACCTCGGCCTGGCCAGTGCCGCCGGCGCGGTCCAGGCCCGCTCACTGATTAGTGGCCACTGGCTCGACCGAGCCTGGCCCATCCACGCCGCCGGACTTCTCCGTGGTGAACGACTCTCCATCGTCGTCGGCCTCAAACCGGCAAGCACGCCTCAGCGACTGACCCGGACCCAGGCGTCCGTCCCCGGTGATGAGCGAGGACGCGTCGCCATCAACCGACCTCCACGCTCGGTTCGTGCCGAACCGACGACCACGGTGCACGTGCCGCAGCGCCGCAACACCCGACGCCCTCGACGCTTCCCGCTGGGGGCCATCCTGATCCCGCTGTTCCTCGGACTCATCCTCGTCGCCGTCACCAAGCGCTGGGAGATCGCGCTGTTCGCGCTGTTCAGCCCCGTGATGATCGGATGGAACTACGTCGAAGAGCGACGAGCGCACCGAGATGAGCTCGACGAGCACGGACGCACCTACGAACAAGAGGTAGCCGCCGCAACGACAACGGTCACCCAGGCAACCGCGGACTGGACGTCCTGGCAGCTACAGGCACACCCGGCGCCGTACGAAGTCCACGGCATCGGCACGTCCGGCTCTCACCGGCTGTGGGAACGGCAACCCCACGACCCCGACTTCCTCGACATCCGTCTTGGCCTGGCAACTCGGCAGGCTCCGATCACGCTGCACGACGATCGACCAGCCGGTGCTGACCCAGACCCGGACGAACCTGATCTCACCGGAATTCTCCGTGTCAGCGATGTGCCGGCAGTCGCCCAACTCACACGGAGCGGTGCGCTCGGCGTCGTAGCCAACGACCACGTCCTCGACCGGACACTGGCCAATCTGGTCGCCCAGCTCTGCGTCCTGCACAGCCCCGTCGACGTGACCCTGGCTGCGGCAGTCGCAGCTCCCGACCTCGCCGACTCGATGCGCTGGCTCCCACACACCAGCTCCGAGGACCTGCCCGGAGCCACGGTCGTGACCACACCTCGCGAAGCAGCTCAACTCCTGCGCGACGTCGCCGACCTCGGTGCCGTCCGACGAGAGGCAGTCGGGACACGCACCAGAGCAGACATCGACGCCCTGCTGCCGATCGTAGTCGTCGTCCTCGACAACCGCCTCCAGCTCGACCCGGCCCTCGTCAACTCCGTCTTGAGCTGCCGCGACCTCGGCATCGCTACCGTCTGGCTCGGAAGCGACCGTCGCCAAGTCCCGACCGCCGTTCCTGAACTTCTCACGTTGACCAGCGACGACACCGCTGACCTCATCGGTCATCGAGGCGGCACCACTCTCGCGTTGCGGCCAGAACAAACGAGTCTCACCGGCTTCGTAGACCTCTGCACGTCCTTGGCGCCACTGCGCGACGCAACTGACGTGCGACGCTCCCAGCAGGTGCCCGACCAGGTGTCCCTCGAAGACCTCATCGGAGACCTCGCGACACCCTCGGCCATGCGAACCCGCTGGGACACCGCACCGACCGACCGTCTGACCGCCCACCTGGGGATCGCCGCCGACGGACCTGTCGACCTCGAACTCGGACCGCAAGGGGCACACACACTCGTCGGAGGCACCACCGGCTCCGGCAAGAGCGAGCTCCTGCAAAGTCTCGTCGGTTCGCTGGCCGCGCAGTACCCGCCGGACCGAGTCGGGTTTCTCCTGGTCGACTACAAGGGTGGGGCGGCGTTCAAGGATGCCATGCACCTGCCGCACTGCGTGGGCGTCGTCACCGACCTCGACGAGCACCTCACCCGACGAGTCCTACGAGCCCTCGATGCGGAGATTCGACGCAGAGAGGAACTCCTGTCGCAGGGAAACTCCCGCGACCTCACCGAGCTGCGCCACGCGCGACCTGACCTGGCCCCCGAAGACCTCCTGATCGTCGTCGACGAGTTCGCGACCCTCGCCCGGGAGATCCCCGAGTTCGTCGAAGGCGTCGTCGACATCGCGGCCCGCGGACGATCGCTCGGCCTGCGGCTCGTGCTCGCCACCCAGCGCCCGGCAGGCGTCATCAACGACCGGATCCGCGCCAACGTCGGTGTCCGCATCGCGCTGCGTGTCAACGACGAAGCCGACAGCCTCGACGTCATCGGAGACCGCGCCGCGGCTCACATTCCGCGCAACCTGCCCGGGCGCGCCTACCTGCAAGTTCACCGCGATCTCGTGGAGTTCCAGAGCGGGTACGCGGGAGGTCCGGTCCGCGACACCGCACAATCCACGATCGAGGTCGACGACGTCAGGTCCAACGACGCGCCCAAGACCGCCACCACCGGTGCGACTGGCGGCAGCGTCCTGCAGGCCCTGGTCACGACCGCCACCCAGGTTGCGCGGCTCAGCAAGCGGCGCAAACCGCACATCCCCTGGCTACCAGCGCTCCCTGGCGTCGTGACACACCAAGACCTCGTCGCTCGTGTCGGGCAGCGACCCGAGCCTGATGCAACGCTTCTCGGCCTTGCCGACCTCCCCGCACAGCAGGCACAACAAGTCGTCCCGTTCGACCTGGGCCGGCACCAAAGCATGCTGATCTTCGGAACCAGCCGCAGCGGCAAGTCGACCACGCTGCGGACCCTGGGCGCCGGGTACATCGCGAACACCAGCCCGCAGGACATCAACCTGTACGGCCTCGACTTCGCCGGACACGGCCTTCACGTCCTGGCCGGCGCCCCACACTGCTGCGCCGTCGTTGCCGGCGACGACCCCGGACGCCTCGCCCGAGTCCTCCGGCGCCTCAGTGCGACCGCCGACGACCGCAAGCGAGCCCTCGCCGCACAAGGGGTAGCCGGGTTCGTCCAGCTACGAGAAACCTCGAGAGAGCCGACACCACGAATCATGGTCCTTCTCGACGGCTACTCCGGCGCCACAGCGGTGCTCGAACGGCTCGACGGTGGACGCCTTCTGGAGCGACTCGAGCGACTCATCGCCGAGGGCCCCGCAGTCGGGATCCACTTCGTCATCACCGCCGACCGACGTTCCGCCGTGCCCACCGCCATCACCAGTGTGATCACGACCCGACTCGTCCTGCGGATGGCGGACCGCGACGACTACGCCCTCCTCGGCGTCGACTCCGCCGTCGCCCGCACGGCAAACCCGGTCCCCGGGCGAGGGTTCATCCAAGGGTCCACCGAGGTGCAGATCGCCGTCCGGGCCTCCGCTGAACCCACCGTCGAACAGAGTGCTCTCGCGGAGCTCGTCCGTCAGGCTGCGGAGAAGTGGCCCATCACCGCGACCCCGGTGCCGCGAATGCCTGTCGAGCTCGAGCTCGGAGACCTGCCACGCGCCCAACATCGACTCCTGCTGCCAGTCGCCATGGGTGACGAACACGTCCGCCCAGTGTCGCTGGACCTACGCGAAGCTCACGCCCTGGTCACCGGGCCACCCAGGAGCGGACGCACCACCACCCTGGCCACCATCGTCGAAGCGGCCATGAGTGCTGACCCGGAGCTCAAAGTTGCCCAGTTCGCCGGACGAGGGGGCGCCAGCGGTTCACCTCAGCTCGCCTCGGATCCGGTCGTCGGGCCGGTCGACGTCAACGACTCCGGCGCGTTTGCCCTCGCGACTGCGACCCTGCGCAGTCTCGCTTCTGCAGGCTCGGCAGTGCTGTGCGTGTGCGACGACCTCGACCTCTACCCCGAACAGGCGTCCGACACGCTCGCCGAGATTGCGTCCAGCTCGCGAGACAACGCGCTGCGGTTCGTGGGAAGTGCTGATAACAGATGGGCAGTGCGCGCATACCGAGGTCTGACACCGGAGCTTGCCAAAGGCAAGCAGGCGATCCTGCTGGGCACCGACGTAGACATCGACGGCGACCTGGTGGGCGTTCGACTTCGCGCCCCACTGGAGTCCCTGAGTCTGCCCGGAAGAGGCTTCCACGTCCTTCGCGGCGTGGCGGAACTGGTACAGGTGGCCAAACCCACCCCACCAGATGCAGTTGCACGAGCGTCTCGAGCGGGCGAGACGTATGAGATCGACTCGAAAGGTGCCCACTAGACAGGGCACCATCATCGAACGCGCCCACGGCGCGGGGTAGTGAAGGGGACAGCAGTGACCGAACAAGGCAGCCCGCAACGCACGGATGCGGTTCGCAGGAAGCTCGGCGAACTCGTGGCATTGCACGGGCCGGACGTGCTCGATGACACCCGGCGCGTCCGCGCCATGCTCAGCGACGCCGTGGTCGGAGCCACCGCCGAGACCAACCTCATCGGGTTGGCCCTCAGCGCCGGCGTTCCCGCACGCCTCCGTGCCGCAGGCAACGACCCTGCGGCTGTGCGGCGCACGATCACTGAGACCGCGGACAGCCTCGAGCGCACCAGCTCGGTGCAAGCAGCCGATGCCCGATGGGCCGTCGAAGTGCTCGCCAGCGCGCTCGGCCTCAGCTGGGACACCCCTGCACCGACTCCGGGAACTGCTGCACGCGCAACCACGCCTGACAATGTCCAGGCAAGCGCCAACGGGGCAGGCAACACCCTCACGATCAGGGCCGGGGGGCGAGAGCACAAGTTCTCACCGGGAGACAACGTCACCATTGGACGCGACTCCGCCTGCTCCATCAGCATCGACAATCCTGTCGTGTCACGACGGCACGCGCACCTTCAGTTCGGTACCGCCGGGTGGGAGTACCACGACGACGGATCGACTCAGGGCAGCTACGTCAACGGTGTCGCGACCAAGGCGTTCACCTGCACCGGGCACACGGTTGTCACCCTCGGACAGGGCGCCTCCGCGGTCACCCTGACCCTCGTGCCTGCAGCGGGTCCCGCCCGACCGGTCGCTGCAGCGACTGGAATCCCCGGCCGCGCTCCCGCCACTGAGGTTGCCGGACGTCAGCGACCCGGTGGCGTCATGGCTGCCACTCCGGCAGCTCCGACGGAGCTCGGTGGGGCGAAATCGCACAGCGTCACGGTCACGCTTGCAGGAGTGAAACGCACTATTGCCCCAGGAGCGCGGTTGACCATCGGACGTGAGTCGACCAACGACCTCGTCGCTACCAAATCGACCGTGTCTCGTGAACACCTCACCATCGAGCAGGTCGGCGGAACCTGGCAGCTGACGGATCTCGGTTCCACATCCGGCACCTGGCAGAACGGAGTACGAGTCGACAGAGTCGAGCTTGCCGGGGAACAGGAGTTCACCCTCGGAGACCTCGATGACGGCGAGATCCTGTCCGTCACCGCTCCCGGCGACACCAAGGCGCCGACAGCCCCACCGGCTGGGCCAGTTGTCGCGCGACAAACGCCTCGAGATGGCGGCTCACGGTCCAAGAAGTGGATCGCCATCGCCGCAGCAGCCGTCGCGATCGTACTCATCGGCGGATTCGCCGTGTGGAGGCTCGGGTCCGGTGACGACGAGACCGGACCCTTGTCGAAGACGACATCGCCAGAGCCACCGTGCACCTCGTGGCAGGGGACTACCAGGGATCCGGAGTCATCATCGACAAGGACAAGGGGCTCATCCTCACCAACGCCCACGTCGCCGCTCCCTCCTCGACGGGCCTCGGCATCTACACCGTCACATTCGCCGACGAGCAGCCCGAGAACCCCGACGAGATCCAGGTCGACGTCTCCACCGGACGCGACCAGTCAGCCGAACCAAGGTTCCAAGCCGAGGTTCTCGCAGTTGACGGTTACCTCGATGTCGCCGTCATCCAGATCAAGCACCGCCTGTCAGGCGCCAAGATCGACGACAACGACCTCAAGGGACTCACCGAGGTTCCGCTCGGAAGCTCTGATGCAGTTCGCACGGTGGACGCCATCGACTTCTGGGGCTACCCAGCCGCTTCCGAGTCTCCGGCACCGTCGTTCACCGCTGGGGTCGTCTCCGGGCCCGTGCCCGACCCACGGTTGGACAACGACCGCGCCGTCCTCAACACGGATGTGAAGATCTCTCCCGGAAACTCCGGCGGACCAGCGGTCAACGCCGACGGACACGTCGTCGGAGTCGCGACCTGGCAGACGTTCGACGAGGAAGGCAGCGAAGCGTTCTCCCGGATCCGGCCCATCGACCTGGCCAAACCGGTCATCGACGCGGCCAAGTCAGGCAAGACGTACACCAGCCCCTACACGAAGGCGGGTCCTGCGAACGCGGACGCGGAGCTTGTCTTGCGCCCCGCCGACCCTGGTTCGATGAACTCGATCGCCGAAGGATGTGCGGACGGAACGTTCTCCGTCCCGGCAGCACTCCAGTTCCAGATCTCCGGGTTCCCCGGCGGGGAGCACACCGACGTGGCGGCCGCTGTGTACCAGGAACAAGGTGATGGTGAGCTGGTGAAGATCGCGTCGGCGAGGACCGCCTACGAGACGAAGATCCCGAAGAAGGGTTGCATCACGGTCACCTTCGGCGACAAAGCGCTACCCAGCGGCGATGCCGTGGTGAAGCTCGGCGTCGGCGGAGACCTGAAGATCGCCTACCGCGCCAAGATCACCTTCCCCTGATGACTCCCGACCCCGGATCGCTCGACTCGCACCGACGCGTGCGGGTCGAGCTCCTCGGACCGGTGCAGATTCGGGTGGGGGACACGCTTGTCGCCGCCGGTGGCCCGAAGCTGCGAGCCATGGTCGCCACTCTCGCGCTGGCGAGAGGTCGCGTCGTCAGCGTCGGCTCGGTCCTCGACGCCGTCTGGGGCGAGGACCTTCCCGCCACGGCACGCAACACGCTGCAGTACCACGTCGGCGTCGTCCGCAAGGCACTCGCGGCACACGACGCCGACTATGCCCTGGTGACCCGCGAGCCTGGCTACGCGCTGACCGCAGACACCGACGTCGACGAGTTCACCCACCTCGCAGCCGAAGCAGCGCAGGCCACCGACGCCGGAAACCACGCTGAGGCCGCGGCCTCAGCGAGCCGTGCGCTCAACCTGTGGCGAGGAACAGCACTGTCCGACCTTCGAGAGTTCGAGTTCGCCGAAGCGCGCGCCGTCGCACTCGAGGACCAACACATGACGTGCCTGGTGACCTGGGTGGACGCAGAACTGCAGTGCGGGCGAGCCAAGACCATCGTGGGGCAGCTCCAGGATCTCGTGCGGGAGAACCCCACCCACGAACGGCTCTGGGAACAGCTCATGGTCGCCCTGTACCAAACGGGGCGCCAGGACTCGGCCCTGACCGCCTACCGATCCGCCCGCCGCGCCTTGGACCGGGAACTCGGGATTGAGCCAGGGGAGCGCCTCGTCGCGGTCCATCAGGCGATCCTGAACCACGACCCCTCCCTGAAGCCTCTTGCCGCAGGCGAGGGCAACGGGTACGTCGTGGCCCACACCAACCTGGTCACCTCCGTGGCACCTGGTGGACCGCCGACCTTGCATGCTTCCGGCGGTCGCCGCGTCACGCTCACAGGAGCACCCGTTGTCATCGGACGCGACGGGGACTGCGACCTCGCCTTGGCGGATCCACAGGCCTCGCGCCGACACGCACAGGTCGAGGGCGCCGCGGCCGGATTCGTCCTGGTCGACCTCGACTCCACCAATGGCACCCGACTCAACAGTGCTCCCGTGACCGACGCCATGCCGCTGGCCGACGGGGACAGGATCGAGATCGGGCACTCCGTCGTCGTCTTCAGATCAGGGACGTCCTGACACGCCTCAGAACTGGATGGGGACCAACGCCGGTTGTGGGTCCCCCGAAGAGGTCCTGCTGAGCGTTGACGTCACCGGCTGTCCACTTGCAAGCTTGTCTACTGACTCTCCGCCCAGGTACAGGACACCCTTGGTGAACTGCCCGGTGACAGGGAACGCCCATTCGTACGGGTCCCCGTCCGGGTTGTTGCGGACTGCTGGGACGAGCTTGCCGTTTGGCAGTCGAAGACGCACCTCGCGGAAGTCCATCGAAGTCGGCTCGAAACCAGGAGGATCGTCGTCGTACACCCAGTCCACGTCCACGAACAGGTAGGCCTGGTCCGGTTTTCTCGGGTGAATCACACGTCGTTGCGCGTTGGTTCCCCAGCCGTAGAACCCGAGGGACGCTCCGCGGACGGTCACCTCACGGACGGGAGTACTGGGGGACGACGCATTTGGCGAAGTCAGCGTCTCAGTCAGAGTCACCGTTCGCTTCAAGGATGTCTTCACGTCCGGGCGCGCGAGCACGGCGATGTTGTCGACACCGGGCTCCTGAGCGGGCAGCGAGACCGATTGCGTAAAGTCCAGGTCTTTCAACCGGAGCGCTACGTCTCCGACTGCGTCAGCCGGCACACCAACCGCGTATGAGCCTTTGCCGGGCGGCAACTTCACGACGCGCGACCCTATGGCCACCGACAACTTCTGCTGGTTCCACGGAGCGCAGCCCCCGTCTCTCGGGCAGCCCTCGTGCCCGGTCACCTTGAACACGAGCAGGGCACCGTCTCTCGGCACTTCCGCGACGCCGTCTCTTGTCGTGACCTGGTCGACCTCAGCCGCACCCACAAGTGTGACGCCACCGTCGAAGTTCGCCATCGTCCTTGCCTCGGCCGCTGCCGGCACGGTGTCCGTCGTGGGGAGCACGCCGGCACTCATCAGTGTCTCAGTCGCCTTGTTCGGAGTTGCTGGAGATGACGTCTTGCTCGATGGCTTGCTCGACGGATTCCTCGCCGCGTCGTCCCCGCTCAAGGCAGCGAAAGCCGCGGCACCTCCGGCCACCATCACAGCTGCGACCAGGCCACCGATCAGGACGACACGACCTCGGCGTTTCCGCAGCGTCGCCGGCGGAGTGCGGTCGAGCCCATCGGGTTCCGCAGACGAGTGACCGTCATCCGGTGGCACCGAGTCCGGGAGAGTCGTGACGTCCGCATCGGACGGGGGCAGCTCGGTGACCTCAGGAGGAGTGATGACGTCCCCGACTACATCGATGGCGTCGGGGGGTAGTGCGGTCGCGTCATTGTGAGTGACCTCGTCGGGGGTCTCGCCATCGGGTGTCTCAGTACCCCAGACAAGGAGGTCACCCTCGGTTGCCGCGGGCTCCAATGTCGGTTGCGCTACGGGGGGCAGAGTTGGAGCCGGCTGCGGTGGCAGGGTGGGCTCAGGCAAGACGGCACGCCATGTGTCAACCACCCATTGGGCCTGCTCGTGGGACTGGCCCCACTCCTGCAAACGCTCCACGAGCGCCGGGGAGAGGTCATCGACACCGAGCTTTCCAGCCGCACGGATGTCTGCAGCGATGTCCTCATCAACCGACACGACGAGAGCGTCCACTGCACCCCGGAATTCGTGAGCTCGAGCACCCAGGACATCGGTCAGCGTGGCGCGTAGACGAGCGGATCGGTCGGCAACGGCCCAGCCGTGGTCGTCAATCACGGCCGCGAGAGCGGCAGCTACATCACGTTCCCCTGAACTACTCACTGGAACTCCTTCCTGGGCTGGTCTGAGGTGATTGTGCAGTGTGGCTGAGCTCCCGAGGGGACGTAAATCTTCTAGCGAGTCACGCGCACCTTGATCTTGACGACGTCGCGAACATGGCGCGGCGAGCGGGAGCTGACACCCTGCACGGCCCACGTTCGCGTCACGCCAACCTTGGTGCCCTTCTTCACTTTGATCCTGACCGCGTAGATGCGGGAGCTACCCGACGCGAGGGTGCCTGTCGACTGCTTCCCTCGTACGACACGACCCGTGACGTCCCGAGAGCCAGCGAGGTACGTGGTGACGAATCCCTTGGCGGTTTTGCTGCCCAAGATCGCCATCGAATCCGTGCCGCTTCCACGGTTTTGAACACGCACCCTGAGGGTGACGGTCTGGCGACGTTTGGCGTTCACCGTGATGGTCTGGCGACTGCCCGTGGCGTTGTACACGCCGACGCCGACTTGGGGAGCGGGCAGTGGTCGCCGCACCGACGTGTCCACCTTGTACGTCACTGGTGCGGGGTCGTTGTCGACGATCGTGATGGTCGCTGTTCCGTCACCGACGACGGCCCCCGAGTGTGCGCTCAACCTCACATGGAAGGCCTCAGTCCCCTCGTGGACTGCATCGTCGGTGACCTTGAAGGGCACCGTTTTCGTTGTGTCGCCCGGATCGAACGTCACGTGGGTGTCGGTAGCGGTGTAGTCCCCTGGTCGGTGCGCCGTCCCATCGACGAACATTGCGTGCACCGCGCTGGTGCTGGAGGTGTCGCCCGTGCGCCTGAGTGTCGCGAAGCCGGTGCGCGCCTTCTCGTTCAGCGTTACGTCGGCCACCGACACCGAGGGTGGGTGGGGGGTGGCGTCGAGCTTGTCGCCGAGTGCGTCCCTGGCATTGTCCAGGTCGGCTTGCGTGACGCTCGTCGAGTACGTCGCAGAGTCCAGCGTGGGCCCGAACAGCGACAGCGCAGTGTCGTGCGCGAACGAGTCGTCCGCGGGTGCGTTCTTGGCGAGCAGGTTGAGGTACTCGTAGTCTTCGCGACCATCCCGAATGCGCTTGAGACGCATCGACTCCAGTGGGATGTCAGTCGTCCCCCCGATGCACCCAGCTTTGGAGCCCACGGGGCAGGCAAGGCCGGGGTAGAACAGTGTGCCGTCCCCCATCATCCCGGAGTAGTAGAGGCAGTCCGACGACGTTTCAGGAGTCGCCGACGTGCATGCGCTCCACGCTTTGTCCAAGCCCCACGTGGTGTGCCAGAACAACTCACCGGTCGCGTCGTACTCGAACGCGAGCCACGACATGGCGCGTGCCTGGCTGGCAGGCTCGTCGATCGCGTAGCCGGGCCACCCGTTCCAGTAGGTGGAGTTCCACGTCGGGTCTTGCTCTGCGGACGTGGGACCGTTGCACCCTGCGGTGTCACAGGCGGAGTACATCCACACCTGGTTGGGCTGTCCGTCGCCAGTGTTGGTCAGCCAGGTGTCATACGTGGCTCGTTGGTTGCCGGCCCACTGGTACCCCGGCTTGTTGGCCATCTGCTTTGCCTGCGGGACGAAGATGTCGACCCACGAATCGGCGCCGTTGCCCAGTGCAGGGTCGTGACCCTGCTGGTAGGTGGAGGTGACGAGCTCCGGCAATCCGGACGCTTGACCGACCTGTGTGTGGGCGGTTGCGCACTCACCCCATCGGGCGGCGGAGAGATATGGCTCATCGCAGGTGTAGTAGAAGAAGCGGTTCAGGATCCCGTCGGTGGTGGCCTCGGACTTCCACGCAGTGACGCATGCCGTTGCACACGCAGTGGAGACGGCTTCGCCAGCGGAGGGACCGTACAAGCCAAGCGTGGTCAGTTCAGCCCCAGGGAGTCGAAGTTGGGAACCGTCGCCCGCTGGGGTTGCGGAGCCATTGACGAGCGGGAGCACATGGCTGCGGAACGCCGCCGTGAAGTTTTCCCCGTAGCTGTTGTTGGTCAACGTCTGCGCCTTGTGCACAGGCCACGGGTTACTGATCGTGACCCTGTTCTCGAGCCCAACCCGGGCGTACTCGGCGCTCAGCTTCCACGCCTGCGCCGAGTCCCAGTTGCACGCAAAGTGCCCTGTGTGCGCGATGCACGGTTGGCTGTACATGGTGAAGAACGCGTTCTTCAGCGTCGAGGTCGAGGGGAGAGCGAATGAGCGCACGGTGACCGACACGGGCACCGTTCCCACAACAGTCGCACCGTCCAACACCGCCATCGAGCCCGTATACACGCCGGGTGTCTGCCCGAGAGGAGCGAGGACGTCCACCCAAATGACCGCGTGAGACCCGGCGGAGACAGGTGCATGAAACGCGGCCCGGTCCTGGCCGTAGATGTAGTCCTTCTCCGGGATGAGGACGTCGGGCCACTGACCGACCGTTGACTCTCCGTCAGATCGGGTGTCGGCAGTGACCCCGACATAGCCCTCGCGATAAACGGTGAGATTGCCTGCCGGAAGCACGCTGTCGCCTGGTCCGGCCAAGTCGCTGGCTTGAACGACGAGGTTCGAGATGGTTGTCGTGGGCTCTACTGCCACCTGGAAACTCTCGAATTCGTTACGAGCGACAGTGACCGCTGCCTCCCCTGCGCCAGGCGGAACCGCGGCGTCACCTCGAACTGTCACGTTCGGACCCAGGACCGTCAGCGATGTAGCAGCGTTCGCTGGTGTTTCGAGACCCACGACGACCGTGCTGACGGCGCTCACCAAGAGCGCCGCAGTGACTAGATACCGCATGAGCTTCCCCCGGAGGCTACGAACGAGTCGCCCGCAGGGTATGTCAGTTTCACCATCCACGGAGCATGGTTCCCACTACTGAGGGCGTGCTGAGGGGATGTCACCATTCTGGCCTTCAGTCATCGGACCTCTCCCACTGAGTTCCACAGCAAATCCCAGTGAACTGGCGTCGCAAACGCAACGACGAAATAGTCCCGGGATGTGGATGGGTGATGATTCAGCGGTCTAGTCTCGACTGCTCGGACACTCGAGCAAATAGGCGCGTATCGGTTGTTTGTCGCATTGCCTCGGGCCGGGCACCATCTACGGTGGGCACCGGATGGGACGGGGCGAGACGCGGACGCGCAGGTCAGGCGGTAAGTCCGGGATCCAGCGGGACGCCAGAGACGCAGGTCGAATGGGCTCATAACCCAGAGGTCGCAGGTTCAAATCCTGCCCCCGCTACGAAATCGAAGTGGCCCTCACAGTGACTGTGAGGGCCACTTTGCTTTGCGCGCTCCGAGCGGTACCGTCGCCGGGTGGCGGATGGGAGAGTCCGGGGGAGGCTCGGCAGGGCTGCTGCCGCGTTCGTCAGCAACGCCCGGAACCCTGACCTGCGGCGCGCGCAGCTCAGCTTCCTCGGCGCGTGGACGGCGGAGTGGGCGTTCACCGTGGGGCTCGGGATCGTGGCCTACCGCGACGGGGGCGCCACGGCCGTCGGGCTGGTGGGACTGCTGCGCATGGTGCCGTCCGCGATCCTGTCCCCGCTGCTCTCGCCGCTGGCCGACCGGGGGCGCCGGGAACGGGTCCTGATCCTGGTCTCCGTGCTGCGTGGTGTCGCCACCGGTGCAGCGGCGCTCGTGATCGGCGTGGGTGGCCCGACGCCCATCGTCTACGGGCTGGCCGTGCTGTCGACGATCGCTGCCACCCTCTACCGGCCGGCGCACTCGGCCCTGCTCCCGTCGCTGTGCCACACCGGCTACGAGCTGGCCAGCGCCAACGTGGTGCGTGGGCTGCTGGACTCGGCGGCCACGTTGGTGGGTCCGCTCGTGGCGGCCGTCCTGCTGCAGCTCGCCGGGGTGACGCGTCGTGTTCGCGGTGGCGGCGGGGGCCTCGTTCTGGGCGGCCGCACTGCTCCTGCGGCTGCAGTACGACGCGCCGCCGCGCCCGCCCGCGCCCACGGAGACCGGGCTCGTGCGCTCGGCGGTCGAAGGCGTCCGGGTCGTCGGCCGGAGCCGTGATCTGGCCCTGATCATGGGCCTGGCAGCGGCGCAGTCCATGACCCGCGGGGCACTGACCGTGCTCACCGTGGTGGTGGCGATCGACCTGCTGGGGACCGGCGAACCGGGCGTGGGTGTGCTGACCGCTGCCATCGGCGCCGGCGCGGTGCTGGGCTCCCTCGCGGCGTCGTTGCTGGTCGGCACCCGGCGACTCGGTGCGTGGTTCGCCGTCGGCGTGGCCCTGTGGGGGGTGCCGGTCACGCTGATCGGCGTCTTCCCCTACCAGGCCGCGGCGCTGTGCCTGCTGGCCTGCGTGGGCGTCGGCAACGCGCTGATCGACCTCGCTGGATTCACCCTGATGGCCCGGCTGGCAGACGACGAGGTGCTCGCGCGTGTCTTCGGCGTGCTGGAGAGCCTGGTCGCCCTGTCCATCGGGGTCGGGGCCGTCCTGGCCTCGCTGCTGGTCGACCAGGCCGGCGTACGCCCTGCGCTGGTGGTGGTCGGTCTGCTGTGTCCGGTCCTCGCGGTGCTGTCGTGGCGACGGCTGCGCGGGATGGACCGCACCATCGGCGTCCGCGACCACGAGATCGAGCTGCTGCAGGCCGTGTCGATGCTGAACACCCTGCCGCTGCCCGCGATCGAACGGCTGGCTCGCGGTCTGGAGCCGGTCGTGGTTCCGGCCGGGGGTGAGGTCTTCCAGCAGGGCGACGTCGGCGACCGCTACTTCGTGATCGAGGTCGGCGAGGCCGAGGTGATCGGCGACGGACACGTCGTCGCGACGCTCGGACCGGGGGAGGGGTTCGGCGAGATCGCGTTGCTCCGCCGCACCCGTCGTACGGCGACCGTGCGGGCCACCAGCGAGCTCCGGCTGCAGTCCTTGCGCTCCGACCACTTCCTGCCTGCCGTGCTCGGCTACACGCCGAGCGCCCGCGAGGCGGGCACGGTGGTCGACTCGATGCTCGACCGGTTCACGCCCCAAGAAGACGCCGAACCGCCGCCTGAATAGCGGTTGTTGAGACCATTTGGGGCCATGACGACGCTTGGTAAGGTCCGGCATGGCGTCTGGCCGACAGCTCCTCCTCATCGCCGACATCGGCGGCTACACCGACTACATGCGCACGCACCGGATGAGCCTGGCCCACGCGGAGGTCAACACCGCGAGGCTGCTCGAGAAGGTGATCGATGCCGCCCCCGGCTTCGAGCTGATCGAGATCGAGGGGGACGCAGCCTTCCTGGCTCGTGAGACCGACGCCTCGGACGGCGACGCGACGGTCGCCCTGACCCTGCAGGCCGCGATGGCCATGCACCGGGCCTTCCATCTCGAGCGCACGTACGTCGCGACCAACCTGTGCCCCTGCAACGGGTGCGCGCAGGCGAACAACCTGAAGCTCAAGTTCGTCGCGCACGTCGGCGAGGTCGCCACCCAGACGATCCGGCAGCGCCGCAAGCTCGTCGGGATCGACGTGATCCTCGTCCACCGGCTGCTGAAGAACGCTGTCGACGCCCCCGAGTACGTGCTCCTCTCCGAAGAGCTCTACCGCACCTCTGATGCTCCGCTGCCCGGTCCTGCGCACGAGCTGTCCCAGGACCTCGAGGGGATCGGGTCGGTGCGCACGTTCTACGTCGACGTCGAGGACCTCGGCTCCCTTCCTCCGCTGCCCCCTCCCTCGATCGTCACTCGTCTCGGGAAGACCTTGGTGGTGGCCGGCACCGGCCTGCCGTACATGTTGGGCCTGCGGCGCCGGCGTCCCGCCGGCCCCTGCCTACTGACGGCCCGTTCTTGTCGCCGACAGCGGCTCCGGAACGTGTCCCCGCTCGCGCCTACGCTCCGAGCATGAACCGCATCGACCGGCTGTACGCCCTGGTCGAGGAGCTGCGTGCCGCCGGCGCCAGGGGACGTACGGCGCGGCAGCTGGCCGAGCACTTCGAGCTCAGCGTCCGAACCATCGAGCGTGACCTGAGTGCCCTGGGGCAGGCCGGCGTCCCGCTGGCGACGAAGCAGGGGCGCACGGGCGGCTACACGCTCGACCGTTCGATGAGCCTGCCGCCGCTCAACTTCACGCCCCGCGAGGCGGCGGCAGTGGCGGTGGCTCTGAGCCGCAGCGAGCACGTCCTGTTCGCCCGCGACGCCCGCAGCGCCCTGCAGAAGATCGTGGCTGCCATGCCCGAGAAGGCCCTGGCCGAGGCGCGGGCGACCGCCGAGAAGGTACGCCTCCTCGTCCAGCCGGTGCCCGATCCCGACGCCGAGGTCGTCGAGGTCATCTGGCGCGCCGTGCGCGACAACCACGTGCTGCACATCCGCTACACCGACGTCGGTGGGTGCGCGACGGAGCGCGCCGTCGAGCCGCAGCACGTCGTGGTCGGGCCCAACGGCTCCTACCTCACCGCGTGGTGCCACCTGCGGGGCGAGGAGCGGGTGTTCCGCATGGACCGCATCACCGACGCCGAACGCATCCCGTCGTTGCCGCCCCAGCGGCGACCCGTCGCGGAGCTGGTGGTCGACGGCCACGTGACGAAGCTGCCGGAGTCCGCGCTGCGACCAGAAGATCTTCTGTCGAACTCCGACACAGGGGTGTCGCGAAGTCCCGGCACCGTGGGAGAAGTCCGCCGCCCCGGCGGGTGACCCCACTCAGAAGGAGACCCTCATGACCAACCCAGCTCCCGGCACGCTCGCCTGGTTCGAGGTCGGCACCAGCGAGCCCGACCGGGCCGAGAAGTTCTACGGCAGCCTCTTCGACTGGACCTTCGAGGCCGACGGGCCGGCCGCCTCTGGCGGCATGGACTACCGCAACATCAAGGCCTCCGGGGCCGACGGACCGATGGGTGGCCTCTTCGGCACGGGCGGGCAGGTGCCCGACCACGCCGTGTTCTACATCCTCGTCGCCGACGTCGAGGCCACGTGCGCCGACGCCGAGCAGCTCGGCGGCTCGGTGGTCAGCAAGCATCTCGACCCGGGCCCCGGTGCCCCGACGTTCGCCTACCTGCGCGACCCGTCGGGCAACCAGTTCGGAGTCTTCTCACCACCGGAGGCTTGATGCCACCCACCGCGAAGGGCTCGTCCTCGTCGGAGCGGTCCGGCGGGGACGACCCGGGCACCCTGTACGACGAGCTCACCGACGACCTGCTGTACGACCCGGCCATCGGTCGGGCGACCATGATGGGCTTCCCCTGCGTCCGGCTGGTGGGGAGGTTCCTGGCGTCGTACGACGAGAAGGCGAGGTCGCTCGTCGTGAAGCTGCCGCGCGAGCGGGTCGCCGAGCTCGTCGAGAGCGGGGCCGGAGAGCCGTTCGCCCCTGCCGGCAAGGTGTTCCGGGAGTGGGTGTCCATCCCGACCGTGGATCGCACGCTGTGGCAGACGGTGCTCTCCGAAGCGGTGGACTTCGCCCGCGAGGGGCTGGCCACGTAGCGCACTAGTCTCGCGAGCATGATCAACGCGGTCCACACGCTGGTGTACTCCGACGACCCGACGGCGACGCGGGCCTTCTTCAAGGACGTGCTGCGGTGGCCGTTCGTCTCCGAAGGTGCTGAGGGTGACGGCGGCGTCGGCGGGTCCGGGACCGGTGGCGCGGACCCCGCGGAGTGGCTGATCTTCGGGACCGGACCGAGCGAGCTCGGCGTACACCCGACGTCGGGGGAGCACGACGGTCACGAGTGGACCTCGCCGAAGCACCACGCGATCGCGGTGATGTGCGACGACCTCGACGCCACCGTCGCCGAGCTCACCGAGCGAGGTGCCGAGTTCTCCGGTGAGGCCCAGGAGATGGGCTTCGGCCGGGGCATCCAGCTCGTGGTGCCGGGCGCGGACGAGATGCTGCTCTACCAACCTCGCCACGCGGTGGCCCACCAGCTCGGCTGACCGCGACCGGGGCCGCCTCAGGTCGTGGCCAACCACTCGGCGAACGTCGGGCCGGCGATCACCGCACCGGGACCGGGAAGCAGGGCGCCGTTGCGGATCGAGGCCGGGGCCTCCTGAGCGACGACGGTCACGTCGGAACCGCGGTGGGCGACGACCTGTCGCGCCAGGTCGGCGATCTGCTCCTGCTTCGGGCCGGCGATCTCGAGGAGCGGCTCGTCGCGGGCACCCGTGGCCAGGTCGACGAGCAGGCGGGCGATCTCCGTGACCGCCACCGGCTGGGACAGAGGTCGGGGATGGTGGTCGTGTCGCCGTCGAGACCCCAGCCGATGGACATGCCGGCGAACTCGTGGAACTGGGCCGCGCGCAGGATGTGCAGCCCGGGGGAGTGGGCGTGGTGCGCGCGCTCCTGGGCCACCTTGGCCACGTAGTAGTCGAGCTCGGGCACGTCGTCGATGCCGATGATCGACAGCACCACCGTGCGCCCGATGCCGGCCCGGGTGGCGGCGTCGCCGAGGTTGGCGGCGACCTGCTCGAAGAAGTCGACGGCCGCCAGGTCGACCGTGGGGCTCTGCGTGACGTCGACGAGTGAGTCGACGCCGGCCAGCACCTCGTCCAGGCCGTCGCCGGTCAGCAGGTCGATGCCCGTCTCCCGGGCGATGCCGGTGACGGTGTGTCCCTGCTCCTCGAGCAGGGCGACGACGTGGGACCCGACCAGGCCGGTGGAGCCGGCGACTGCGATGTGCATGATGACCTCCGTGAACGTGGATATTTTCTATCCGCGATAGTAGAACAAAACGCAGACAATTGATATCCGGGTAGTGTGCTCCGCGTGAAGATGTCAGCCGGGGTCGAGTGGGCGCTGCACTGCTGCGTCGTGATCAGCCAGGCCGACGAGCCCGTGCCGGCCGCGCGCCTGGCGACCTTCCACGAGGTCTCGCGGACCTACCTGGCCAAGAACCTGCAGGCGCTCTCGCGCGCCGGCATCGTGCGTACGACGGAAGGGCGCGACGGCGGCTACGAGCTGACCCGGTCCGCCTCGAAGATCTCGGTGCTCGACATCGTGCAGGCGGTCGACGGGACCGAGCCGGCCTTCCGGTGCACCGAGATCCGGCGACGTGGTCCCCTGCCCGCCACCAGGGAGATGTGCCGACGCCCGTGCGGCATCTCCCGGGTGATGGCCGACGCCGAGCAGGCGTGGCGCGACAGCCTCGCCTCGGTCACCGTCGCCGACCTCGCCGCCGACCTGGACGCCAGCACCGGCGGCACCGGGTCTCGCAGGACTACGAGACTGGCTCAGCGCCTGAGACCGGGTCTGCTCTCAGCGATGGTTCAGTGGCTCCAACGTGACCACACCGCTTGCTTCGTCACTCCTGTCAGGTCCGCGACCTGGGTCCACGACGCAGTCGAGGCCAAGCGGCGCGCTCCCTCGCCCAGGCACTCGCCGGCATGGGCGCTCATGGTGAGGAGCTGCGAGAAGGCCTCGTCGTCGCCACGCTGCGCAAGGATCGACATGGCATCGCGTGCGAGCTTTCCCAGATCGCTCGAGCCGAGCTGGTCGAGGTCGTCGCCGAGGGTCGTCATGTCGCCTCCTACGGCCGTCCTGGTGCGGTGTGCCCGACCTCGTGGAGCGGCACCTCGATGCTGTCATCGGGTGAGTCGAACGCGCGAGTGAAGCTCAGGCCCGGCCAAGAGTAGGTGACCTCCTGACGGCCCGGCTCGGTACGACGCCGTGTACAGCGTCCCGAACCCTTGCGCGTAGCTCTGGTTGTAGAGCGGCGGCTGCAGAAACGCCGCGGCCAGCGCTGCCGGCTCCGGGGACTCCTCCAGCAGCTCGAGAAGGGCGTCCTGACGCTCGACGCTGCGCAGCGCTCGTGCGTGCTCGGGACGCTCCGGCACTCGTCCTCGGTGGTTGGTCGCGACCGCTGTCTCGGCGTACTCCGGCAGCTGGCCCGGTGCCACGAAGGCGGTGACCACGGCGCCGGTGGCGTCCATCATGGTGAGGTTGTACGCCGCCGCCATCGGCAGTCGGTCAAGGACGGCCCGAGCCTCCTCCACCGTGCCGGCGACTTCGAGCAGGTAGCGAACGACCAGGGGGATGGCAAACCCCGGCGCGGAGCTCTGACGCCCTCCGTGCGTCAGAGAGATCACCAGCCCGTTGTCGTTCATCCCGTCGAGCAGTCCCCACAGGCAGTCGCTGGTGCCGATGACCTTGCGGTCGGTGAACCTGCTGGAGTACACGACCCACTCGAACAGGTCGGGGCTGTAGTCGTAGTTGCGGACCAGGATCGGATCGTGGCCGACCTGGGCTGCCTGTGAGCAGCCGGGAGCGAACGCGGGCACGTCCCACTGGGTCAACATCCGGGCCGCGACCTCATCGTCGCCGGTCAGCGTCACCATGGCCTCCCACGTGGGCACGAGCTCCGGCATGTGGGTCGTCAGCGCTGCGCGAGCAGTGGCGAGGTCGGGGCGCGCGTCGTCTCCGTCCTGGAGGTACCACGCTCGATAGGCCGGCCAGGTGGCGGCGAAGAGGGCCTGCCAGCGCGGTCCGGGCTTCGCCTCGCGGATGCTGGACAGGGTGAAGGAGCGAGGGGACTCGACGTGGGCTGGTGCGGTCCCACGCCAGCTGCTCCCGGTGTCCCAGGCACTCCACGACTCCGGGGTTCCCATGCGAAGGGCAACGGCGATGAGCTCCTCCACGGCTGCCATGACCGCATCGGAGTCGACAGCCCGAGAGAGCTCGGCTGCGAGTTCGGAGAAGGGGGCTCGCGAGGCCGAGGTCTGTGGTGTGGGCGGGGGGACGGACGCAGGTGGATGACATGTCGTCAAGTGTTCCTTGACGACCGCGATCCGTCAAGAAATCCTTGACGCTGGGCCTTGCGTTCGTGGCCGCTGCGACGGTCCATCAAATCAGTTTGATGTATTCTGCCGCCATGAAGTCCCGGGATTCGTCTGCCCCGGCCTTCGTCCGGCTCGCCGCCCACCCGGTGCGCTGGCAGCTGCTCTCCGCAATGGCCGGACGCGACTACCGCGTGCGCGAGCTGGTCGAGCTCCTCGGGCAGCCGCAGAACCTGGTCTCGTACCACCTCCGCCTGCTGCGCGAGGCGGGGCTGGTGGTCGCCCGGCGGAGCAGCTTCGACGGCCGCGACAGCTACCACCACCTCGACCTGGAGCGCTGTGCGGACGGGCTGGCCGCGACGGGTCTCGCGCTGCACCCCGCCCTGCGCCTGGGGCTCGACCCGGCACCCCCGGCGCACGCAGCACCGTCACCCCGGCCCAGCGTGTTGTTCGCCTGCACCGGCAACAGCGCCCGCTCGCCGATCGCCGCGGCCCTGATGCGACACCGCGCCGGTGACGGGGTCGACGTCGCCAGCGCCGGCAGCCACCCGAAGCAGCGGATCCACCCCCACGCCGTGCGGGTGCTGCGTGACGACTACGGCATCGACATCGCCGACCAGGAGCCCGCGGCCCTCGACGCGACGGCGCACCGTCGCTTCGACCAGGTGGTCAGCCTCTGCGACCGGGTTCGCGAGGTCCGCCCCGAGCTCAGGAACGAGCGGCGACTCATCCACTGGAGCATCCCCGACCCCGCCGCCGAGGGCGACGGCCGGGCCGGCTACCCCGCCTTCCGACGAGCGGCGGCGGACATCGACTCGCGGGTGCGCTTCCTGCTGCCCGCGCTTGATCGGTCGACGAATCCGGAGGTACACCCATGACCGCGACCACCGACCAGCTCGCCAGCGTCCGCTACATCGTCGACGACGTGGCGGACGCCCTGGCCTTCTACACCGCCCACCTCGGGTTCGCCGTCCACGCCAACCCGGCGCCGGCCTTCGCCGACGTACGACGCGGTGCCCTGCGGCTCTTGCTCTCCGGACCCGCCAGCTCCGGCGCTCGGGCGACACCGGAGAAGTCCGCCGTGCCCGGCCGGAACCGGATCCACCTCGTCGTCGACGATCTCGACGCCGAGGTCGCCCGGCTGGACGCCGCCGGGGTGTCCTTCCGCAGCGAGGTCGTCTCGGGACCAGGTGGGCGCCAGGTCCTGATCGCCGACCCGGCCGGCAACCTCGTCGAGCTCTTCGAGGCGGCCACGCACTGAGGCGTGCCGCCGATGACTGGCTGCCGATGACTGGCTGCCGGTGTGACCAGGCCCGTTAGAGCTCCGTCACGGCGAACCGCGACGCGAGCGCAGCCTGGATCTCGAGGTGGCGCACCAGGAAGGCGCCCTCGTCGAGCCGCTTGCGACGCAGCCAGCCGGTGACCTCGTCGTTGCACTTGCTGGCGTTGCACGACCCGCAGGCCGGTGCGAGGTTGGCGAGCGTGTAGCGCCCACCGCGGGACAGCGCCAGCACGCAGTCGCGCTGCATCGGCACGCCCGTCGCGCCGCAGTAGGCGCAGCCGCCCCACGCCTCCTGGAGCGCTGTCCACTGGTCGTCGCTGAGGTCGTGCTCGACCCGAGCCATCCGGCGCCGGCGCTTGCGCACCGCCCTGGCCCTGCGACTCCGGTCGACCGCCATCGACCCAGCGTAGGTATCCCCGGTCCTCGGGAGCCGCTGCTGCGCGCCTCCGCGGATTCGTGTCGTCCGGTTCACCTCACGGTGAAGGCTGTCGATCCGACGCTCGTGTACTGGTCGGTGAGCAGGTAGTGCGCGACGTAGCGGCCCGGCGGCAGCGGCCAGGGCTTGCCCTGGTGGTCGCGGCCGAGGACCAGCTCACCCTCCGTGCTCGGCGGCAGGGCGCCGGCGTCGTGGCCGCCGGTGTAGCCCCAGACGAGGTAGCTGTCCTTCTCCGGGTCGTCGGCCGCGGCCCGGTAGACCCCGATCCAGTCCCACCGGTTGGCCGGCCCGTCGGCCCAGTGGACGGTGATCGGATCACCCTCGGCGTAGCTGGAGGCGTCGGTGGTCAGGTCGACCTTCGCGTCCTTCGGGCGCACCTGGAGGTCGTTGCTCGCGACGACGTCGTCCCCGTCGGTGAGGTCGACACGGTAGGCGCCCGGGGCGAGCTGGGTCGTGTCCACCTGCGACGGTGCCCGAGGCGCCCTTCACGTCGTACGACGCAGACGAGGGGCCGGTCAGCCGTCGACCGTGCCGTCCTCGACACCCTTCGGCATCCAGTAGGAGACGGTCACCTCGTCCCCGACGGTGGCCATCCGGCTCGACAGCGCGACCGTGGTCGGGATGGGGGCCGGTGTGACCTTGAGCTGGGAGAGCACTGCCCGGTGGTCCGAGGTCCACTTCGGGTAGCCGCGATCGACGCTGTCACCACCGCTCTCGCCGACGACCTCGCTGCTGACGACGTCGACCGGTCCGCCGACGTAGGCGTAGTCGATCCGCCGGGGACTGCCCTTGCTGCCGGCCACGCTGCCCCAGGTGTGGCCCGGATCGGCCGCCACGTCGGGGTGCGCCTCGCGGTAGGAGTCGCGGAGACCGGCGTCCGTCACCGCCTTGCTGACCGGCCAGGCGATGGGCTCGTCCAGGTGCGACGGCTCGTTGAGGTCGCCGGTCAGCAGCACCGGCCAGCCGTCGTCCAGCAGGCGGGTCGGCCGACGGGAGCAGCTTCTGCATCGACGAGAGCCGAACCTCGTCCTCGGTGGCCAGCACGTCGGCGACGGGGACCCCTCGGTTCAGCCGGTTCGGTCCGTCCTGCACGTAGTCCAGGTGGGTGTTGACCATCGCGACGGCCTCGCCGGGCCGGACCTCGATGTAGGAGTAGAGGCCCTCGGCCCCGGACGGCTCGAGGATCGGGTACTTCGACAGGATCTGCAGGCCGACGTCGTAGTAGGGGTAGCCGGCGGCCTTCGCGATCTCCGGCAGCCGGTTGTAGGACTCGAGGACGCCGACCACGTCCGCGTCGAGGTCGCGCATGACGGCATCGGTCGCCTTGCTGCCGCCGTACTCCACGTTGAAGACCAGCAGGGACAAGGAGACCGGTGCTGCCTGTCGCGGCGGAGGACGAAGGCTTGCGCCGATGGCTCCTGGTCGCCGTCGTCGGAGCAGGCGGCCAGCAGCGGCGCCCCGAGCGCGACCGCCAGGCCCAGCAGGACCACCGAGGCGCGTCGCATGGCGACCTCCATCTCACTGACTGTTCGATCAGTCAGATTGACCATAGGGGAGGTCGGCGGTCCGCGTCCACCCGTTGCGGGTGACGTCCTTGCCCGGGAGGCCACGAGCATCCTGAACGAGGAGGTGACCAGACGTGGAGCGCATCACGGCTCTGGTGCCGATCGCCGGCTGGATCCGCACCTACCGTCGCGAGTGGCTCCGGCACGACCTCCTGGCCGGGGTGATCGTCGCCGCGTTGATCGTCCCGAAGAACCTGGGCTACGCGGGCATCGCGGGGATCCCGCTCCAGAACGGCCTGTACGCCGCAGCGGCCGGCGCGATCCTCTACGCGATCTTCGGGACCTGCCGCCAGATCTCCATGGGCCCGAGCTCGGGCCTGGCCGCGGTGGCGGCGGGCGCCGTGCTGGCGGCCGGGATCACCGACGAGGTGGACGTGGCCTCGTTCGTCGCCGGGATCACGCTCGCGTCCGGAGTCCTGTTCGTGCTGCTCGCCGTGCTGAAGATGGGCTGGATCGCCCAGTTCCTCTCCCGCGCCGTGGTCACCGGCTTCCTCTTCGGCGCCGCGATCGACGTCGTCATCGGTGAGCTTCCCAAGCTCACGGGGACCGACGTCAGCGGCGACAACTCCTTCCAGGAGCTGCGCTCCTGGCTCGGCAGCCTGGACGGGTCGGACCTCGCCACCGTGGTCGTGGGCGTCACTGCCCTGGTGGTCGTCTTCGGACTCAGGCGCGTCGCGCCGAGCGTCCCCGGGGCCCTGGTGCTGGTGGTCGGCGGGCCTGCTCGCCAGCTGGCTGCTGGACCTCCAGTCGCACGGCGTGGCCGTGGTCGGCGAGGTGCCGCGCGGCCTGCCGTCCTTCGCGGTGCCCGACCTCGGACTGATGTGGGACCACGTGGTCGCCGTGTCGCTCGCCGCGGTGGCGCTGATGCTGATCGGGTTCTCGCAGACGACCGGGGACGCACGTGCCTTCGCGGCCAAGCACCGCTACCAGATCGACATCAACCAGGAGTCGGTGGCGCAGGCGGCGGCCAACGCGGGAGCCGGCCTGCTGCAGGGCATGCCCGTGTCCACGAGCCTCTCGGCCAGCTCGCTCAACGACCACTCCGGAGCCCGGACGGGTCTCGCCTCGATGACCTCCGGCGTGACGGTGCTGCTGACCCTGCTCGTGCTGGCTCCGCTGTTCTCCGACCTGCCGAAGCCGGTGCTGGCCGCGTTGATCATCGAGGCGGTCGTGATGGGCATGATGAACGTGCCCGAGATGCGCCGGCTCTACCGCGTGCACCGCTTCGACTTCTGGGTCGCGGTCGCGGCGATCCTCAGCACGTTGGCCTTCGGCGTACTCGCGGGCGTGGTGATCGGCGTGGGCCTGTCGCTGCTCTGGCTGATCTGGGTCGGCACGCACCCGGAGATGGCCGAGCTCGGTCGTCAGCCCGGGACCCAGGTCTTCCGTGACCTCGGTGAGCACCCGGAGGACGAGCAGTTCCCGGGTGTGGTCGCGATCCGGGTGGACGGCGGCCTGTTCTTCGCCACCTCCGACAGCCTCGAGGACCGGATCCGGCAGGTCATCCACGCCGACCCGGCTCCGACGGGGATCGTCCTGGACTGCGAGGGGATCAACTTCGTCGACTCCCAGGGCGCGGGGAAGCTGATGGAGATCGTCGAGCTCACCGAGGAGTCGGGCATCACCCTGCGGCTGGCCCGGCTGAAGACGTCGGTGCGCCGGACCCTCGAGAAGGACGGGGTGATCGAACGGCTCGGCGCGGACAGGATCCACGGCAACGTCTTCCGCGCGGTCCAGGCACACCTCGAGAGCTGACCGCCGAGCACCATGCCCTGGCGAAACCCGATGCAGCCGTTCGAGGCGCCTCAATGTCACCGGGTGACAGTGAGACGCCTCCGACGGAACCAACCGCGGCTCAGGGGACCGGGACGAGCTCCTTCTCGTCGTCGTGCTCCTCCGCAGGGGTCGCCGTCGGCGCCACCGCCGTGGTCCGGCTGGGTGCCAGCACGGCCACGACGACCGCGGTGACGGCCACGATCCCGGCGGCGATCAGCAACGATCCGCCGATGCCGTCGACGAACGCCTGCTGCGCCGCCGCCACGAGGTGATGCGCGGCCGCACCCAGCTGCTCCACCTGGGGCGACTGCGTGAACGCGATCGAGCTCTGGGCGGCGTCCGCCACGGCGGGCGGGAGCCCGTGCACGGCCTCGGCCATGCCGTCGCGGTACTGCTGGTTGAGGGCGGTGCCGAGGATGGCGATGCCGAGGGCACTGCCCAGCTCGCGGGCCGTGTCGTTGACCGCCGACGCGACGCCCTGCTTGCTCTCCGGCAGCGACTCGGTGATCGCCGTGGTCGACGGCGTCCCGGCGAGCGCCATGCCGGCGGCGAACAGGACCAGGCCGAGGGCGAAGTGCCAGTAGGTGAGGTCGGTGCCGACCTGCGAGACGACCACGAGGCCCGAGGCGGTCAGGGCCAGGCCCAGGGGTGCGAGGCGACGGAAGCCGACCCGGCGTGCGATCCGCGGGGCGTTGCGCGCCAGCGGGATCATCACGAGCGGCAGCGGCAGCAGCGCGACGGCAGCCTCGAGCGGCGAGCGTCCGACCACGAACTGGAGGTACTGGATCACCACGAAGAACAGGCCGAAGGTCGCGAAGAACTGCACCAGCACGGTGAGCGACCCGGCGCTGAAGCCGCGGTTGCGGAACAGCCGGGGGTCGAGCATGGGCTGGTCGACCCGGAGCTCCCACAGCACGAACGCCACGAGCGAGACGATCCCGGCGGCGAGGGCGGCCAGGGTGAGGCCGTTGTCCCAGCCGTGCTCCGGGCCCTCGATGATCGCGAACACGGTGCCGGCGACGGCCACGAGCGACAGCAGTGCGCCGACGAGGTCGAGCCGCGGCGGGTTCGGCGTCGACCGAGCGGGGTACGACGACCAGCGCGCCGATCAGAGCCGCGGCAGCCAGGGCCACGTTCAGGCCGAAGAACGAGCTCCACGAGAAGAACTCGAGCAGGATGCCGCTCCCGAACAGGCCCAGGACGGCACCGCCCCCGGCCACGCCGACCCAGACGCCGATGGCCTTGGGTCGGTCCTCGACGGGGAACGACGTCGTGATCACCGACAGCGTGGTCGGCATGATCGCGGCCGCGCCCATCCCCATCAGCGCGCGCAGCGCGATCAGCTGGGCGGGGTCGCTGGTCAGCATGCCCAGCCCGGCAGCGACGCCGAAAACGGCGAGGCCGCCGACGAGCAGCTCGCGGCGCCCGAACCGGTCACCCAGCGCTCCGGCGAACAGCAGGAGGCCGGCGAACACGACCGTGTAGGCGTCGACGATCCAGGTGATCTCGGTCTGGCTGGCGCCGGTCTCCCGGGCCAGGTCGGGCAGGGCCACGTTGAGGCCGCTGACCGCCGAGACGACGGTCATCAGGGCGAGCGAGACGACGGCGAGGATCGGGCCGGTGCGTGGCCGACCGTCGATCTCGTGGGGGGCGGTTGAGGTGGGCATGGCTACTCCTGAAATAAATTCATCGCGTGATGAATAAAGTATTCATCACATGGTGAATTGTCAAGAGCGAGCTCTATGCTCGGGGGACCGTCGACCCGAGGGAGGCCCGATGCCCAGACGATCGGGGCCGCGTTCCTTCGACCCGGTGCTCCTGGGCAATCGCGAGACGGACGCGTGGGCGTCGTACTACCGCCACGAGTGGCGGCGGTTCCTGGTCGCTGCGGTCGGCATGGTGCGCACCGGCTTCGGGATGGGGCCGGTCAAGACGGTGGTCGGCGCCTTCCACGTGCTGCGCGCGAACCAGCTGTGGGCGCCGTACCCCGACAACGACCCGGAGGGTGCGCGCCGGTCGATGCGCCGCTTCTACGCGCTGGTCGCCGCGGACCAGGGCCTCGAGCTCGACCCGGTGCGGGCCAGCGAGCTCGAGGTCGAGTGGTGGCGGCTGCACCGCGAGCACCAGCACGACCCCGGCGTCGAGGAGTCGGCGCTCGTGCAGGCACTGGTCGACCTCTACTCCTACGTCTACTCCACCGAGCGCGAGCCGATGCGCCCCGCCGCCGCAGCCCGCGTGGAGGCGATGGACCTCTCGGATGCCTGGGTCGACGCGGGGTGCGACGTCGAGGACCCGCTGCTCGCGCGGGAACGCCAGGCGCTCGTGGCCTCCTACACGGCGTTGCTGGCGGCCGTGGCCCGCCCCTGAAGGTGGTGCCGGGCATCGAGCCAGCGCGGCCAGGGAGGCTCGGCGCCGCAGGCGGCGGCCAGCCCCACGAGCACATCGGGGGTGCTGCCCCGGTCCGCGGGGTCGTTCGCGAGCAACCGGCGGACCAACGGCGTGAGCCGCGACCTCGGGAGGCGGGGTTGCTCCGGGAAGGGCACGCCGGTGAGCGCCTCGGCGAGCACGGCCCCGAGCCCGAACAGGTCCATGGCCGCGGAGACGGGTGCGCAGGCCTCCATCTCCGGGGCGGCGTACCCGACGGTGCCCACGGGGCGTCCCGCGGGTTGTCGCCGGCCGAGCGGTCGTGAGGACCCGAAGTCGATGAGGACGGGGCGTCCGTCGCGGAGGACGACGTTCTCCGGCTTCACGTCGAGATGGGCGAGACCGCGGGCGTGGAGCACGGCGAGTGCCGGCAGCAGCTGGGCACCCAGCTTGGCGGCCTCGCGCGGACGGAGCGGACCGTCGTCGTCGACGACCTCGGCGAGGGTCGGTCCGTCGACGTACTCCGTCACGAGGTGCGGTACGTCGGCCCGCAGGTGCTGCTCGACGAGCCGCGGCAGCGCCGGGTGGGTCACACCGTCGAGGGCGTCGACCTCGCGACGCAGCGTCGCCACCGCTCGGGGATGCCGGACCTGTGCCGGGACGCACGACCTTCAGCACCACCGGGCACCAGAGCCGTCGTGACCAGGCCAGCCAGGTCTCGGTCCGGTGGCCGATCCCCAGCCGCTCGACGACGACGCAGTCGCTCAGCTCGGTCTCGCCGGGCACGCAGCGCCACACGGGAAGGTGGTCGAGGTCGTCGACGCCGTGGGCTTCCATCGTGCTCCTGTCTCGTGGGTCGTGCCTGCCGCCCGGTCCCCGAGAGGACCGGGCGGACTGACGGCGTTCACGTGCGCGTTCAGCTGCGAACGGCTACGCGAACGGCTGCGCGAACGGCTCCGCGAACGGCTGCAGGATCGATTGACACCGTGGCCGTGTCGCCGACGCCGCGGGCTGAGCGCGCCGTCCGCCCGAGCGGGTTGGTGCCTGCCGCCCGGTCCCCGAGAGGACCGGGCGGACTGACGGCGTTCAGCGTGCGCGTTCAGCTGCGCGAACGGCTACGCGAACGGCTGCGCGAACGGCTCCGCGAACGGCTGCGCGAACGGCCGTGTCGCCGACGCCTGTGGCTCATCACTGTCTGGACGGTCATGGCGTGTGCACCTCCTCTCCGAGTGAGTCGGACCGGGGGAGGCGGCCCGCACGGCCGCCTCGTCCCCGACGGTGATCACCCGGTCCGCCAGAGTGGCGACGGCCGGGTCGTGGGTGACGATCAAGGTGGTGCGGCCCGCCGTGGCGCCGCGGATGGCACGCAGCACTCCCTCGGCCGAGGCAGGGTCCAGCGACGTGGTCGGCTCGTCGAGCAGCACCATCGGCGCGGGTGAGACGGCTGCCCGGGCGAGGGCGACGCGACGTCGCTCGCCTCCCGAGAGGCGCGCGCCCGCCTCGCCGAGACGGGTGTCGTAGCCCCGGGGCAGCCGACCCACGAACTCGTGGACCAGGGCGCGGATCCCGGCCGCCTCGATGTCGTCGCGGGACGCGGCCGGGTTGCCGAGGGCGATGTTCTCCGCGAGCGTCGCGTCGAGCAGCCACGGCTCCTGCGGCATGTAGGCGAAGCGTGACCGCAGGCTGCGCAGGTCCAGCTCACGGAGGTCGACGCCGTCGAGGAGGATCCGGCCGCCGTCGACGTCGTACAGCCGGAGGAGCAGCTGGAGCAGGGTGCTCTTGCCACCGCCGCTGGGCCCGATCAGGCACACGGTCTCGCCGGCGTGCACCTCGAGGTCGAGGTCGCTGACCACGCCGCGGCCCGACTCGTAGCCGAAGTGCACCCCGTCGAACCGGATCCCCTTCCGCAGCGGTGGTGCCGGCCGTGCGCCCGGCTCCTCCCGCACGGCTTCGTCGCAGTCGAGCACGGCGCCGACCCGGGCCGCGCTGGCGCCCGCCTTGGCGAGCACGGTGGAGAGCCGGGTCAGCCCGCGCACGGGGGAGTAGAGGTCGCGCAGGTAGGACAGCACGACCAGGAGCCCACCGGTCGTCAGCGTGCCGGACACCACGTGGGTGCCGCCGACCACCAGCACGAGCGCGCTGCCGACCGCGAGCACGATGTCGGGCACCGGCATCCACCGGGCCTGCACGCGTACGGCGGAGAGCTCGGCGTCGAGGACCGACTGGTTGCGCCGGCGGAAGATCGCGCCCGCCTTGTCGGAACGTCCGAAGGACTGGATCGCGCGCACGTTGCGCAGGAGGTCGGTGGCCGAGCCGGCCAGTCGCCCCGACTCCTCGCGGGCGGTCTGCTGCGCGTCGCGCACGAGGCGTCGCTGGCGGATCGAGAGCACCACGAGCACGGGTACGACGCTCAGGCCCACCAGCGCGAGCCCGGAGTCGATGTTCAGCACCAGGAGCAGGACACCGAGCAGCATGATCGTGTCCGGCACGAGGATCGTCGTCGTCGCGACCACCGCGTCCAGCAGTCGGCCCACGTCGCTGGTCAGCCGGGAGAGCAGCTCCCCGCTGCGGGTGCGGTCGTGCCAGCGCAGCGAGCGGGTGATCGCGTGGTCGAAGATCCGCACCCGCAGGTCGGCGCCGATCCGCTCGGCGGTTCCCTCCGAGACGCGTTCGAGCGCCATGTCGAGCAGTCCCAGCAGCCCGCTGAGCACCACGGCCGTCGTACCCGCCAGGACGAGCACGACCGTCGCGCTCAGCTCCCCGACGAGCGGAAGCGACAGCGGCGGGAGCGTCGTTGCCGAGCGCGTGGTCGACGGCCAGGGCGAGTGGCCAGGGCTTGGCCAGCACCAGCGCCACCTGGACGAGCACCAGTGCGGCGGCGCCGGCCAGTCGCCAGGCGTACGGCCTGGCGACCGGCGCGGCGACGCGGAGCGCGAGTGGTAGGTGCACACCCGTCATCGTGGAAGGGAGAGGGTTCCGGTCTCCATCGAACCAAGGTCTTACGACCGACCGGGCGCCCGTGATGTACCACATCGCACACTTCGCCCGAATGTCTTGGTTTCGAATAGTTGAAGTGGACCAGACCGGAGAAATGGGTCGCTGGGTGATTCGGGGTTCCCCGGGGAAGATAACGACACGACGCGCATGGGGGCGCTGTCGAAATGCCTGTCTTGGCGTATGGGGGATGGTCGGAGTGCGGAAACTCCTTTCTTTGATGCTGCTCGTTGCCTTGGTGACGGCGGGGCTGGGTGCCTGGGCACCCACGGCCCAGGCCGCTGACACCGGCAACGCCGCTCCACAGTCCGGCAAGATCGTCAGTGACGAGCCGAGCAAGGCGACGCCCAACATCCTGGACGGCACGCCCTACTCGATCGCCAAGGTCGGCAACACCATCGTGGTCGGTGGTCAGTTCAGCCAGGTGCAGAACTACAACACCTCGGCGACGCTGACCCGCCTCAACGTGCTGGCCTTCGACGCCACCACGGGCAAGCTGGTGAGCTCCTTCGCGCCCAACCCCGACGGCACCGTCTACAAGGTCCTTCCCGCCGCCGACGGCCAGTCCGTCTACGTCGCCGGAGACTTCAACAACGCGGCCGGCGCGGCGACGCAGGGTCACCTGTTCAAGATCAACGTCACCACCGGCGTGGTCGACCAGACCTTCGCGCCCCAGATCATCAGCGGCGTGATCCGCGACATGGACCTGGTGGGCAACCACCTGTTCCTGGGCGGCAAGTTCACCCACATCAACGGCATCGCGCAGAAGGCGCTCGGCACCGTGTACGCCGACACCGGCAAGCGTGACCCCTACATGAACCCCGTCCTCGCCGGGCTGCACAACCCGGGCAAGGCCGGTGCGGTCACCAACGTCCTGCAGTTCTCGATCAACAAGCAGAACACCCAGCTCGTGGCCGTGGGCAACTTCATGACCGTCGACGGTCAGTCGCGCCCCCAGATCGCGAAGTTCAACATCGGCAACCTCCCCACCGGGGTGGACACGACCGTGCACCAGACGCTGTCGACGTGGACGACGACGATCTTCGCGCAGGCGTGCTCGTCCGCCTTCGACACCAACATGACCGACGTCGAGTACTCGCCGGACGGTTCCTACTTCGTGGTGTCCACGACCGGCGCCTACGGTGGCTCCGGCAGCCTCACCGGCACCTCCGGCTGTGACGTGGTCGCGCGCTTCGACGACAACCAGACGGCCGCATCGCCTGCCATCTGGACGGCGTACACCGGTGGCGACACGACGTGGACCGTCGAGGTCACCGACAACGTCGTCTACGCCGGTGGTCACCAGCGCTGGCAGAACAACCCCACGGCTGCCGACCGGGCCGGCCAGGGTGCGGTCAGCCGCGAGGGCATCGCCGCGCTGAACCCCGCCAACGGCCTGCCGTACTCCTGGAACCCGACCCGCGCCCGCGGCACCGGCGTGCAGGACATGCTGGCCACCAGCGACGGTCTCTACGTCGGCTCCGACACCGACCTGATCGGTCACACGGCCGGCAACACCTACCACGCCAAGATCGCGCTGCTCCCGCTGCCGGGCACCAAGCTGCCGCAGCTGCAGGCGCGCACCCTGCCGGCCGACATCTACAAGGTCGCCACCGGAGCCTCGACGCTGCAGCAAGCGCCCCAACTTCACCGGCACCAACGTTGCAGTCGCCACGCGTCCCGTCAACCCGCCCACGGGCCCGGGGTGGAGCACCAGCACCGGTGCGTTCATGGTCAACGGCGTCCTCTACAAGGTGAACAGCGACGGCAACGTCTCGAAGATGACCTTCGACGGCACCGCCTACGGCACCGCCAGCGCGGTGAACACCGGTGACGCCCTGGCCGCGCAGACCGACTGGCACACCGACGCGAAGACGCTGACCAGCATCTTCTACTCCGAGGGCTACATCTACTACACGAAGTCGGGCACCAACGCGCTCTACCGTCGTGGCTTCGAGGTCGAGGACGGCCTCGTCGGACAGCAGCGCTTCTCGACCACCACGAGCGGCGTCAACTGGAGCAACGTCCGTGGCGCCTTCGTCGCCGGCGGCAAGCTCTTCAACGCCAACACGAGCGGCCAGCTGTTCTCGATGACCTGGAGCCAGAGTGCCCACGCGCCAGTTGCGGGCACGTCGGTCCAGCTCACCAACGCCGGCACCGGCTGGGCCTCGCGGGCGCTGTTCCCGCTCCAGGCGACGCCGCCGCCGGTCAACGAGGCACCCGTCGCCAGCGCCACGGTGTCCTGCAACCTGCTCCAGTGCAGCTTCGACGCCTCGGCGTCGACGGACCCGGAGAACGGGCCGATGACCTACGACTGGGACTTCGGCGACGGCACCGCCCACGGCACCGGCGTCACCACCACCCACGCGTACGGCGCTGACGGCGACCGTGCGGTGACCCTGACGGTGACCGACAACAAGGGCGCGACCAACAGCGTCACCCGGACGGCCAGCCCGACCAGCACCGCCGACTCGATCAGCTTCGTGAACAGCGCGAACAACAACGGCAACCGGTCCAACCACTCGATCACGGTGCCCTCCGGCACCCAGGTCGGCGACACCATGCTGCTGTTCTTCACGGCCAACTCGATCGCCCCCGTCTACACGGGCCCGGCGGGCTGGACCCAGGTGCAGAGCCAGAACGGCTCGAGCCAGGTCGCGCAAGGTCTACACGAAGACGGCGACCGCGAGCGACCTCGTCGCGCCGGGCAACAGCGTGACTGGTGACCAGCCGCCAGGCCGACGGCACCACGACGTACCTCGTGAAGTCCGACCTGACCCTGGCGTCCTACCGCGGCATCGGCTCGCCGGCGATCACCGCCTCGGCGATCACGGCGCAGAACGTCGCCAACCCGGTGCACACGACCCCGACGGTCAACGCGCCCGACGGCAGCAACTGGGTGGTCAGCTACTGGACCGACAAGGGCACCAACACGACGGGGTGGACGGGTCCCGCGACCGAGACCCAGCGCTCCGAGGGCACCATGACGGGCACCAGCCACGTCTCGTCGCTGCTGATGGACAGCAACGCCCGGGTCAACAGTGGCGGCCAGGGCGGTCTCAACGCCACGGCCGACCCGGCCAGCAGCGCCCAGGGCCTGACCATGACGCTGCTGCTCAAGGGTGCGGGACCGCAGCCGGCCAACCAGGACCCGGTGGCGCAGGCCTCGCAGGTGAGCTGCACCGGCCTGACCTGCTCGTTCGACGGCGGGCTGTCCTCCGACCCGGAGGGCGGCGCGCTGACCTACGACTGGAACTGGGGCGACGCGACGGCGCACGGCACCACCGCCACGCCGTCGCACGCCTTCACCGCCGGTGTCGACACGCAGGTGACGCTCACCGTGACGGACCCGCAGGGCAAGACCGGCAGCACCACCGTGACCGCGACCCCGCGGACTCCTCCGGCCAACGGGGCGCCCACGGCGCACATCACCGGCGTGAGCTGCACGAACCTGTCCTGCTCGTTCGACGGGTCGACGTCCACCGACCCGGAGGACACGCTGTCCTACAGCTGGAACTTCGGTGACAACACCGCGGCGGTCACCACGGCGAACCCGACGCACCCCTACTCGACCGCGGGGCAGTACACCGTGACCCTCACCGTCAACGACGGCCACGGGCACACCGACACCGACACCACGACGGTCAACCCGTCGGCCGCCCCGAACCTCGCCCCGACGGCGCACATCACCAACGTGAGCTGCCCGAGCCTCACCTGCTCGTTCAGCGGCGCGACGTCGACCGACCCGGAGAACGACACGCTGACCTACAGCTGGAACTTCGGGGACGGCACGGCGCTCGGATCGGGCGCGACCCCGTCGCACGCCTACGCCTCGGCGGCCGGGGCGCCGTACACCGTGACCCTGACCGTCAACGACGGCCACGGGCACACCGCCACCGACACGGCCACGGCCAACCCGCCGGCCAACCTCGCGGGCAACGTCGCGCTGGTGGGGACGGCCCAGACGGCCGGCAACCGCTCGACCCACGCGGTCACGCTGCCGACGAACGTGCAGGCCGGCGACACCATGGTGCTGTTCTTCGGCGCCGCGAGCATCGCGCCGACCTACACCGGCCCCAACGGCTGGACCCTGCTGGAGACCCAGACCGGCTCCACCGCCATGACGCTCCGGGTCTGGACCAAGAAGGCCGTGGCGGCCGACGAGGTCGACGGCCTCAAGGTGACGGTCACCTCCTCGGCCGCGGCCAAGTCCGACCTGAGCCTGGCCGTCTACCGGGGCACCGACGGCACCACGCCGATCGCCGTCTCGGCCTCGAAGGTCGACAACGCAGCGGGAGCCGCCCACACGAGCCCGACCGTCACCTCGACGGGGAGCACCAACTGGCTGGTGAGCTACTGGGCCGACCGGTCCAACACCTCGACCGCCTGGGCCGCGCCGGCCGGAGTCACCGTGCGACAGCCCGGGATCCCGTCCGACACCGGTAGCGCTCACGCCATCGGCCTGCTCGCCGACAGCAACGGACCGGTCGCCTCCGGTGCGCAGGGTGGGCTGACCGCCACCGCCAACGGGGACAGCTCGCGAGGAGCCAGCGTCAGCATCCTGCTGAAGAGCAGCTGACGCGCTTCCTTCCTCACACAGTTCCGCACGCGACGGAGGTCCGGACCATCACGGTCCGGGCCTTCGTCGTCTCTGCGTGCGGACAAGGTCGCGGTGCGGTGCCGGACCGACATACTGGCGCGCATGGATCACGTGCTCCTCGACCATCCGGCGCCCGGTGTCGCCCTGCTGACGCTGAACTACCCCGAGCGGATGAACTCGATGTCGTTCGACGTGATGGTGCCGTTGCGCGAGCGGTTGCGTGAGGTCTCCGAGGACAACGACGTGCGCGCCGTCGTACTCACGGGGGCGGGGCGCGGGTTCTGCTCCGGCGCCGACCAGAGCGGCGAGCGCGGCCGGATGCCGAACATCGCCGGTCTCACCCAGGCCACCGTCGCGCTGCGGGCGATGGAGCTGCTCGACGAGGTCGTGCTGGCACTGCGCGGGCTGCACCAGCCGGTGATCGCCGCGGTCAACGGCCCCGCGATCGGCGGCGGACTGTGCCTGGCGCTCGCCTGCGACATCCGGATCGCCGCTCCCGACGCGTACTTCCGTGCCGCCGGCATCAACAACGGGCTGACGGCGAGCGAGCTCGGGCTCAGCTACCTGCTGCCGCGTGCGATCGGCTCCTCGCGGGCCTTCGAGATCATGTTGACCGGCCGCGACGTCGACGCCGAGGAGTCCGAGCGCATCGGGCTGGTCTCGCGGGTGGTGGCGCCCGACGACCTGGTTGCTGCGGCGGTCGAGATCGGCGAGCGGATCGCCGGGTGGAGCCGTCCTGGTGTGGAGCTGACCAAGCGCACCCTCTGGTCCGGACTGGACGCGGGCAGCCTGGCGCAGCACATGAACGCCGAGGGCCTCGGGCAGCTCTACGTGCGGCTGCTCACCGAGAACTTCGAGGAGGCGGTCGCGGCTCGACACGAGGGACGCGACCCTGTCTTCAAGGACTGAGTCCCGGGGCTAGTCGATCTCGACGACCAGGGCGCGGTGGTCGGAGACGTCCAGGGCGACCGGTCCACCGGTCCTCGCGATGACCGACCGGTCGCAGAGGATGTGGTCGAGCTGTACGGCGGGTGCGCTCGCGGGGAAGGTCGCGCCGTGCGCGAGCGAGCCCAGCCCGGTGATCCGGCGGGCCCGACGCGGCGCCATGTTGAGGTCGCCCATGAGCACGGTCGGCCCACTCGCCCGGCCGAGGCTGCGGGTGAGCAGGCGCAGCTGGCGGCCGTTCCAGAGCGGCAGGAACGACAGGTGCGTGACCGTCACGCGCATCGCTCCCCGTGGCGTCTCGAGGTCGGCGAGCACCGCGACCCGCGGCTCGTCCCGGACCCAGACCGGGCGCACCCGGCCCTCGAACCGGTAGGGCAGCCGGACCGGCGCCGGCGGCAGCCGTACGACGTGCCAGCCGGTGACGGGGTAGCGGCTCAGCAGTGCGATCCCGTACGACGGCGTGCCGGCCGGCTCGTCGCCCGTGGCCGCAGCCCAGGAGTCCGGGGTCCCGGCGAGCGCGGCCACGAACCGGTGCTCGACCGCGCCCATCGCCTCGGCGGCGAGCGCGGTCAGGTCGGCGTGGCCCGACCGGGGCTGGGCGAGGTCGACCTCCTGGAGCCCGAGCACGTCGGCGTCCAGCGCGGCGACGGCGCGGCCGAACCTGGCCTCGTCGACAGAGCTCTCGGAAGGAGCCCGGCCGTTGAGGATGTTGAACGTCGCGATCCGCACGGTCGCGGGGTCAGAGGACCTCGTGGCCGTACATCTCGCCGAGCGGGTCGGCGATCAGCTCGATCCGGGCGCCGTCGGGATCGGTGAAGTAGACCGAGACCTCGCTGTGCACCACGTGGTCGACGCCGGCCTGCTCGAGCTTGCCGACGAGGTGCCGCCAGCGCTCCGGGTCGACCGAGATCGCGCAGTGGTGCAGCCCGCCGAGCACCTCGGCGTACGGGCCCACGTCGAGGCCGGGGAAGTCGAAGAAGGCGAGCAGGTTGCCGTTGCCGATGTCGAAGAAGAAGTGCGAGGAGCCCGGGTAGTCGCGGTTCTCGATCAGCTCGGTCAGCGGGAACTCCAGCACGTCCTGGTAGAAGCGGATCGTCTGCTCGACGTCGCTGCTGATCAGCGCCGTGTGGTGCAGCCCGCGCGCCGACGACGCCGGCCGCTCGTCCGGTGGGCGCAGGTGTGCGTCGCGGATGCGGTCGCGTTCGGCGTGGATCTGCTCGAGGTCAACGGCGGACTGCTCGGTGTCGGTCATCGTGCCTCCTGGGTCCGATGATCCCACGGCAGGAGAGCCCGTGCGAAGGATCAGCAGGCGCCGGCGTACGTCCGCTGGTCGAGCTGCGGCGCCTCGATCGACCTGGCGTTCTTGCGCGCCAGCGAGTAGTAGCGCACCCAGTCCATCTGCATCCGGCCCTGGCGCATCAGGGCGCCCGGGACGCTCTGCAGGCGGAACCGGACGGCGTAGCTGACGGCCCGCATGGCCTCGGGACGTCGCTCGGTGCGGAGCACCTTGGTGTCCACGAACCACGAGATGTGGTCGGGCGTCATCTCGACGGCGAAGGTGTGGAACTCGTTGTCGCTGAGCGGGGTCGCCTTGCTCGCGAGGAAGTCGGCGTTCGGCAGGTTGCGCGCGTGCATCCAGGTGGTGTTGCTGCCCAGCGAGTAGCTGCTGAGCACGAGGTCGCGCGCGCCGCAGTGAGCGCCGCCGGTGGTCGGCACCAGCTCCCAGTACAGCTTGTACGGCGTCCCGCCCGTGCCGTACTGCCGGCTGCGCACGCGGGCCTCCCAGCGGCCGTACTGCCGGTCGTGGCCGGTCAGCGTCGCGATCACGTTCACTCCGGTGGCCCGGGGGGCGTCGAGGGTGAGCATGCCGTGCTGGTCGCGCACCATCGCGGGCCGGCCGACCTTCCACATCGCCTGGCGCGGCGTCACGAACTCGTCGCCCCACTCCTTGTTGCCCCACTGGAAGATCTTGGCCGCGTTGGTCGGGTTCGGCGGGACCCACGTCGAGACGACCCTCGTGTCAGCGGTGCCGGCGGCCGGTGTGCCGGTCGTGGCCGCGGGCTGGGCCGCCAACGCCGACGCGACGGTCGCCGCACCGAGGAGGGCAACAGAGAATCGGGCAAAACGGACACGGGCCATGGGGAAACGGTAGGGATCACCGGACGCCGCGTCCCCGGAACGGCAGAAGTGAGCCGTCCAGTCACCTCCCAGGGGTGATGCGCCGCATCATCTGGAGGCTCATGCTGGTCGTTTCCGCACACTCCAGGGAGCGACGATGACCAAGGGCGGCACAAGGCACTGGGGCCGATGGGCGGCCGGCATCGTCGGCCTCCTCGTGGCGCTGAAGGCAGCCGCCATGGTCGTCGCGGGGATCTTCTCGTTCACCAAGAACGAGGTGCGTGCGCGCGGCGGAGACGTCAACTTCGTGCTCGGGCTGGCGGACCGCCGCAAGGGCCAGGCGTAGCGGCGGAGTTCAGCCCGCCAGCGAGAGCGACTCGGCCGCCAGCCGGGTGATCCGCGCCCAGTCGCGCGTCGGCGATCGCGTCGGCCGGGGTGAGCCAGGTGCCGCCGACGCAGCCGACGTTCGCCAGGGAGAGGTACGACGGAGCGCTGGCCGGCGTGACCCCGCCCGTGGGGCAGAACCGGGCCTGCGGCACCGGGGCGCCGATCGCCTTGAGGAAGTCGACCCCGCCGGAGACCTCGGCCGGGAAGAGCTTCATCTCCTCGTAGCCGAGCTCGAGCAGCCGCAGCACCTCGCTCACGGTCGCGGCTCCCGGGAGGTGTGGCAGCCCGGTGTCGCGCATGGCATCGACCAGCGCGTCCGTCGTACCGGGGGAGACCAGGAACTGCGCGCCGGCGGCGACCGCCTCCTTGGCCTGCTCCGGCACCACGATCGTGCCGGCGCCGAGGAGGATCTCGGGCACGTGGGTGGCGATCTGCTCGATGCAGGCCAGCGCGGCCGGCGTGCGCAGGGTCAGCTCGATCACCGGCACGCCGCCCTCGACGAGCGCCCGCGCGACGGGCACGGCGTGCTCGACGTCGTGCAGCACCACGACCGGGATGACGGGTACGCGGTCGATCAGGGAGCTCAGTCATCGAGGTCCTCCACGATGCCGTGGGTCGGGAACACGCTCGCGCCCTCGTCGGCCGGGCCGACGGTGGTGCGGAACGCGTGGAACAGCTCGCGGCCGGTGCCGAAGACGAGCGAGTCGTCGCCGTGCGGCCGGGTCGCGGGCGTCGAGGTCGTAGGACGCGACGTGCAGGTCCAGGACGACCGCTGTCGGCGTCCAGGGTGACGAGGTCGCCGTCCTGCACGCGGGCGAGCGGGCCGCCGACGGAGGCCTCCGGGGTCAGGTGGATCGCGGCCGGGACCTTGCCGGAGGCGCCGGACATCCGGCCGTCGGTCACCAGCGCGACGCGCTGGCCGCGGTCCTGGAGCACGCCGAGCGCCGGGGTGAGCTTGTGCAGCTCGGGCATCCCGTTGGCCGCCGGACCCTGGAAGCGGATGACCGCGACGAAGTCACCCTCGAGCGAGCCGGCCTCGAAGGCACGCAGGAAGTCGGCCTGGTCGTCGAAGACCCGCGCGGGTGCCTTCACCTGACGGTGCTCGGGCTTGACCGCCGAGGTCTTGATGACGGCGCGGCCGAGGTTGCCGTCGAGCATCCGCAGGCCGCCGTCCTTGGCGAACGGGTCGTCGGCGCCGCGCAGCACGTCGGTGTCGTGGCTCTGCTTGGTGCCCTCCTCCCAGGTCAGCTCCCCCTTGTCACCGGAGCCGACGAGGCGGGCCTCGGTGGTGTAGCGCCACAGGCCGTGGCCGGCGACGGTCTCGACGTCGTCGTGCAGCAGCCCGTGCTTGAGCAGCGAGTGGATGGTGAACGCGAGCCCGCCGGCGGCGTGGAAGTGGTTCACGTCGGCCTTGCCGTTGGGGTAGACCTGCGCCATCGACGGCACCACGGCCGAGAGCTCGGCCAGGTCGTCCCAGGTGAGCGTGATGCCCGCGGCCCGGGCGATCGCGACGAGGTGCAGGGTGTGGTTGGTCGAGCCGCCGGTGGCGAGCAGCGCGACGCAGCCGTTGACGATGGCCTTCTCGTCGACGATCCGTCCGACCGGCGTGTAGCTCTCGCCCCACGCGGTCAGCGCCGTCGACCGTGCGGCCGCGGCGTCGGTGAGGGCGGCCCGCAGCGGGGTGCCGGGGTTCACGAAGCTCGCACCGGGCAGGTGCAGGCCCATGACCTCCATCAGCATCTGGTTGGAGTTCGCGGTGCCGTAGAAGGTGCACGTCCCGGCCGAGTGGTACGACGCCGACTCGGCCTCGAGCAGCTCGTCGCGGCCGATCTCGCCGGCGGCGTACCGCTGACGGATCGCGGCCTTCTCGTCGTTCGGCAGCCCCGAGGTCATCGGGCCGGCCGGCACGAAGATCGTCGGCAGGTGCCCGAACGACAGCGCGCCGATCAGCAGCCCCGGCACGATCTTGTCGCAGACGCCGAGCATCAGCGCCGCGTCGAACATGTCGTGCGACAGCGAGATCGCGGTCGACATCGCGATCACGTCGCGGCTGAACAGCGAGAGCTGCATGCCGTCGCGGCCCTGGGTGATGCCGTCGCACATCGCGGGCACGCCGCCGGCGAACTGGGCGATGCCGCCCGAGCGGATCACGGCCTTCTTCATCTGGGCGGGGAACGACTCGAACGGCTGGTGCGCCGAGAGCATGTCGTTGTACGCCGAGACGATCGCGACGTTGGGCTTCACGTTGCCGCGCAGCGCCTTCTTGTCCACGGGACCGGAGGCCGCGAAGCCGTGCGCGAGGTTGGCGCAGGCGAGCCGCCCGCGGGCAGGTCCGCGCTCGGCGGCGGCGTCGAGGCGCCGCAGGTAGGCGGTGCGGTCGGCGCGGCTGCGCTCGATGATGCGGGCCGTCACCTCGGCGACGACGGGGTGGGTGTGGGCTGGTCATCGTGGGCCTCATTCGTGCCAGGAGCGGCTGTCGCGCTCGAGAAGGTTGGCGGCGGCGCTGGGGCCGCTGGTGCCGGCGGGGTAGGGGCGGGGCGCGTGGCCGGGCTGCGACCAGCGCTCGAGGATCGGCTCGACCCAGGTCCACGCGGCCTCGACCTCGTCGCGGCGCATGAACAGGGTCGGGTTGCCGCTTGACGACGTCCATCAGCAGCCGCTCGTAGGCGTCGGGGGAGCTCTGCTGGAAGGTCTGGGCGTAGCTGAGGTCGAGCGACACCGGCCGCAGCCGGATCCCGCCGGGACCGGGCTCCTTGGCGGTCATGTGCAGCTTCATGCCCTCGTCGGGCTGGAGCTGGATGACCAGCCGGTTGGGCTCGCTGGTGCCCTCGCTGCCGGGGAACATCGGGTGCGGGACGTCCTTGAACTGGATCACGATCTCCGAGACCCGGCTCTCCATCCGCTTGCCGGTGCGCAGGTAGAACGGCACGCCGGCCCAGCGCCAGTTCTGCACCTCGGCCTTGATGGCGACGAAGGTCTCGGTGGTCGAGCCGGGCCGCTCCGCGTCGGTCTGGTACGACGGCGCAGGCTGGCCGTCGACCAGGCCGGGCTTGTACTGCCCCGCCACGACGGCGCTGTCGACGTCGGTCCCGGTGATCGGCTTGAGCGCCTGGAGCACCTTGAGCTTCTCGTCGCGGACGGTCTCGCGGCCGACGTACGTCGGGGGCTCCATCGCCACGAGGCAGAGCAGCTGCAGCAGGTGGTTCTGGATCATGTCGCGCAGGGCGCCGGAGCCGTCGTAGTAGCCGCCGCGCGTGCCGACGCCGAGCGACTCCGCCGCGGTGATCTGCACGTGGTCGATGCCGTTGGCGTTCCACAGCGGCTCGAGGAAGCTGTTGGCGAAGCGCGTCACGAGCAGGTTCTGGACGCTCTCCTTGCCGAGGTAGTGGTCGATCCGGAAGATCTGGCTCTCCTCGAAGACCGCGCCGACGGCGTCGTTGATCTCGCGGGCCGAGGCCAGGTCGGTGCCGATCGGCTTCTCCAGCACGAGGCGGGAGCTCGGCGTGACCAGGCCGTGCTCGGCGAGCCGGCGGCTGACCGGCCCGAAGAGCGTGGGTGCGATGGCGAGGTAGAAGACCCGCACCCGGTCGGGGTCGTCGAGCGACTCGACCAGCGTGGACCAGCCGGCCTCGTGCTCGATGTCGATGCTGACGTGGGACAGGCGGGCGACGAAGCGGTCGAGGACCGCCGGGTCGAGCTCGTCGGGACGCACGAACCGCGGCAGCTCGCCGCGGATCTTGTCGCGGTAGCCGGCGACGTCGAGGCCGGCACGGGACAGGGCGACGATCCGGGTCTCGGCGGGCAGCTGCCCGTCGCGGTCGCGGAGGTAGAGGGCGGGCAGCAGCTTGCGGACGGCCAGGTCGCCGGTGCCGCCGAAGACGACGAAGTCGGCGAGGGGGACGGGGCCTGAGGAGGTGTGGGGAAGTCCAGGGGATGGGGACATCAGAAGTCTCTCCGGGGAATGGACTGAACGAGCCACCACCGTAGGCGGAGATATGTCGTTGTGCAAGACAGAGTTATGACTTTCAAGAATACAAAAGTGCGTCGATTGCGTGAACTGGGAGACGCGCGGGTGGTTCAATGGCGCCCGTGTCCACCGCTCCCGGACCCGCCACCACCGGCGAGGTCTTCTCCCTGATCCGGGACGGCCGCGCCCGCACCCGCAGCGAGGTCGGCCGGGTCACCGGGCTGTCCCGTACGGCGGTCGCCGCTCGCGTCGGTGCCCTGCTCGGAGTCGGGTCTGGTCGTCGAAGGTGTCGACCGGGACCGCGCGCCCTCCACCGGCGGACGTCCGCCGGTCGGGCTGCGGTTCAACCGCGACGCGGGCGTCGTCCTGGCCGGGGCGATCGGGCGCAGCCGCACCCAGCTCGGCGTCTGCGACCTCGACGGCGAGGTGCTCGCCACCGTCGACCTCGACCAGGAGGTCGGCCCGGCGCCCGACGAGCTGATGCCGCAAGGTGGTGGCCGGGTTCTCCGACCTGCTCGACGGTCTCGGACGTCAGCCGAAGGAGGTGCGTGCCGTCGGGCTGAGCATCCCGGGGACGGTCGACTTCGTGCGCGGCGCGCAGCCTGGACTCGCCGATCATGTCCGGCTGGGACGGCGTCGAGCTGGCGCCGTTCGTGCGCGACCTCAGCCCGGCGCCGGTGTTCGTCGACAACGACGCCAACGTGATGGCGCTCTCCGAGCGACGCGGCCAGCTGGAGCAGCACCGCGACCTGCTGTTCGTGAAGGCCTCGACCGGCATCGGCGTCGGCATCGTGACCGGCGGCCAGCTGCTGCGTGGTGCCCTCGGGGCCGCCGGCGAGATCGGGCACACCAAGATCCCGTCCGCCTCCGGGCTGCCGTGCCGCTGCGGTGACAGCGGGTGCCTCGAGGCGGTGGCGGCCGGGCTGGGCGCTGGTGCAGGCCGCGCGCACCGGCGGCCACGAGATCACCCACGTGCGCGACCTGGTCGCGCTCGCGGTGCAGGGGCGACGCCGATGCCCGACACCTGGTGCGGGTGGCCGGGCGCCGGATCGGGGAGGTGGTCGCCTCGGCGGTCAACGTGCTCAACCCCGAGGCCGTCGTGGTCGGCGGCGACCTCGCCCAGGCCTACGACTCGTTCGTGGCCGGGCTGCGCGAGTCGCTGTACTCCCAGGCCTCGGCGCTCGCGACCCGCGAGCTCGTGATCGTGCCGGTCACCCACGGCGACCGGTCGGGCGTCGTCGGCTGCGCGGCCCTCGCGATCCGCGAGGTGCTGGACTCGGCCGCCGTCGACAAGACGCTGTCGGCGGACGCCTGAGGTCTCGGGTCTCGTCTCAGGCGAGGCCCTCGGCCGGCATGAAGAAGCGGTGCCCGGACGAGCAGGCGATCTTCACGTGCTCCACGGGCAGGCCGGTGCTGGCGATGGTGGTGCGCCACTCGACGATCGCGGGCTGGCCGCACTCGGGGCAGCTGACGGTGTCGGCGTACGGCGCGGTCTGGTGGGTGCTTCGAGGGTGGTGGTCATCTCGGTTCCTTCTCTCTGGGTGGGCAGGTCGATGGGTAGGGCAGTGGTCAGGTCTCGGCGGTAGGCGAGCAGCGGGATCGGCGCGAGGCCGTGGATGCCGTAGTGCTGGGCCAGGTCGACGTCGTACTCAGGGGCGCGGCGGTAGCCGAGGTGGTCGTAGAGCCGCACGGCCTTCGCCATGAATGCGGCGGTGTGGAAGGCGAACACCGGCGCCCCGACCTCGTGGGCCAGCCACTCGCACTCGGCGATCAGGGCCTGGGCGACCCCGCGCCCGCGGGCGTCCGGGTGTACGGCGAGGCCGCGACCGCCGGACCAGCCAGCCGGCCAGCCGAAACCCTGCACGTGGGTGTCGCAGTAGAACGCCCCCGACCCCAGGATGACCCCGCCGGCCTCGGCGACGACCAGGGTGCCGTGCCGAGCGTGCGTCTCGAGGTCGAGCAGGTCGGCCTCGTAGGGCCCGAAGACCGGCGTCGGCAACGTGCGTGCGAACTGGCCGTAGGCGGCACGCAGCACGGCGCGGATGCGGGGGTGGTCGGCCGGTGTGGCCGGGCGCACGGTGACGCGGGCGCCGGGCGTGGCCGGTGCGGTGTCGTGGGCGATTCTCATGGCGGGTCTCTCGGTGGAATGTCGTGTCGGGGAGGAGCACGACAGCGAGAGCCTGGGTGTTCACCGGTGGCGCGAAGTCGGGCGGACACGGATCGATCAGCCGTCGTCAGCGATGATGAGCCTCAGCTGGGCAGGGGTGACATGAGGCAACCGACACTGTTCCTGACTGTGGGACTCCCCTCCACGGGGAAGACCACTGCTGCGCGCCGCATCGAGGTCGAGCAGAGCGCACTTCGTCTGACGAAGGACGAATGGGTGAAGGCCCTGTACGGCCAGGAGAATCCGCCAGCGGCCCAGAACGTGATCGAAGGGCAGCTCATCCAGATCGGGCTGCGCGTCCTGGAGCTCGGCAACAATGTCGTGATCGACTACGGCCTCTGGAGTCGAGACGAGCGCTCCGCTCTCAGACAGGCAGCAGCCGACCTGGGCGCGACCGTGGAGATGCGCTACTTCGAGCTCTCCCGGGCCGAGCAGCGCAGACGAATTGATCTCCGGCAAGCCGAAGCGCCGCACACGACGTGGCCCATGTCCGACGAGGAACTCGAGGAGTGGGCTGCCGACATGGAGGTCCCGACGCTCGGCGAGCTCGACGGCACTGAACCCATTGATGACCCACCGACCGGTTTCGCGACCTGGGACGAGTGGCGCCGTCATCGCTGGCCGTCGTCGGTCTCCGACCGAAAATGAGCGTCGAGCTCAACCGTCGCTGAGGCCGAGGGCGCCGATGCGGGCGCTGGCCTCGCGGCGCGAGGAGGCGCCGAGCTTGCGCAGGATCGCGGACACGTGGTGGTCCACCGTGCGCACCGAGACGACCAGCTGCTGGGCGATCTCGGCGTTGGACATCCCCGTGCCCACCAGCTGCAGGATCTCGACCTGCCGGTCGGTCAGCCCGGCCGGGTTCTCGCGGGTGCTGGCCAGCGGCCGGCTCGGGATCCGGGTGACTCCGAGGCCCCGGAGTCGCTGCCGGGCCAGCTGTCCGGCGGGCAGCGCGCCGAGGCCGTCGAGGATGCCGACCGCCTCGAGGGTCGGCTCGGCCTCGCCGGACTCCAGGAGCTCCAGCGCCTGCTCGTACGGGTCGCCGGCCTCCTCCCACAGCTGGGCGGCCGCGCGCCACTCGCCCGCCATGCCGGCGGCGTAGCGGTCGGGGCAGCCGGGGAAGTCGGTGGCCGGGAGCCCGAGCCGGCGCAGGTAGCGCGACAGCTCGCCTCGTTGGACGAGCATGCCGGGCCGGTCGGTGGCGGCGAGCAGCTTCTTCGGGTACGGCTCCGCGGCGTCGGGGTCGCCGGTCAGCCAGGCGTGCTCGATCCAGGCCATCCCGACCGGCACCGACCACTCGAGCACTGCGGCCCGCTCCGCGTGCTCGCGCCCGAGGTCCAGCAGCCGTACGGCGTCGGGGTGCCCCTGCCGGACGCGGATCCGGGCCAGGAACGGCACCGACTCCCGGCCGATCATGCCGAGCCGGCCCCGGTCCTCCACGAGATCGCTGAGACCGTCGACCGCGTCGTCCCACCGGCCGTGCATGGCCAGCAGCCGCGAACGTCGCGCCGTGACCATGTAGGTGTAGACGGGGAACTCCCGGTCCCGGACGTACTCCTCCGCGGCGTCGAGGTAGAGCGTCGCCTGAGCCAGCTCGTCCAGCCGCCACAGGCCCTCGACCAGGTTGTAGTAGCCGCGCAGGACGTACTCGTGGTTGTCCAGCCGGCGCGCAACATCGATGCTCTCCAGCACCTCGGCCTCGCCCATCCGGTCGCCGAGCTGAAGCCGGGCCGAGCCGCGGTAGTCGTGGCAGAGGGCCGCGATGCCGCGCAGCCCGAGCCGTTCGGCCAGGTCGATGGCCTCGTGCAGGTACGGCAGTCCCGCCTCCTCGTCGTCCAGGAGGACCAGCAGCCCACCCATGTTCAGCAGGGCGTAGGCGCGCTGCTCGCTCTCCGGGTCGTTGCCGCTGATCTCGAGGGCTCGTGCGGCGGAGACTCGCGAGGCGGCCGTGCGCTCGGTCAACCACTGCTGCCGGGACAGGTTGACCAGGGCTCGCGCCAGCTGCGCGTCGTCGCCCAGCTGCTCCCAGCCACGGACCGCCCGCGACGCCGCGCTCTCGGCCGTGTCGAGGCGGTTGGTGTTGCTCAGCGACCAGGAGTAGGCCTCACCCACGCGGGCGCGGTGCTCGGGCGGCAGCAGCTGCGCGCGGGCCAGCACCTGCTCGTAGCAGGCGCTCGCCTGGCGGTGCGCTCCCATCCGCGACGCCTCGCGTGCCGCCACCAGCCCCTGGACGACGACCGCGTCGTCGTCCGCGGCCTCGACCGCGTGGTGCAGGAGCCGGAACGGGTCCGCGCCCTCGAGTCCGAGGAGCACCTCGAGCACCTCGGCGTTGAGCTGGAGACGTTCGATGGCAGGGAGTGACTGCGCGACCGCGCGCCGCGCCAGCTCGTGCCGGAACCCGACCACGCTGCCACGCACCTCCAGCACCCCGGCCTGCTCGGCCCGGCCGATCGGGCCGAAGTCCGCGACGAGGCGGCGGAGCAGGTCGAGCTCGACGCCGGCGGGTACGACGGAGACGCGGCCGAGCGCCGACTGCGCCTCTTCGTCGAGGGCCGCCACCCGCGCGAGCACTGCGTCGACGATGGTGGGCGCCACCGTCTCGTCGGGGAACGCGAGCACCTCGGAGACGAAGAACGGGTTGCCGCCCGTGAGCCGGAACAGCTCGTCGGCGTCGATCCCGGTGGCCCGGGCCATCCGGCCGACCGAGCCGGCGCTCAGGCTGGAGAGCCGCAGCCGTTGGGCGTTCGAGCTGGAGAGCCCGCCGAGCAGGGTCCGCAGCGGGTGGTCGAGGCCCAGCGCGTCGTCGCGGAAGGTGATCACGAGGACCGCCGGGAGCTCGTGGATGCGTGAGCCGAGGTGCCGCAGCACGTCGAGCGTCGCTCCGTCGGCCCAGTGGGCGTCCTCGATGACGAGCACGGTCGGCGACGGCGACTCCGCCAGCTCCTCGGCGGCGGCGGCGAACAGCCAGCCCTGGTCCACCGGCTCGCGCAGGGCCTCGGTCAACGGGCCCGTGGTCGCCCGGGCGGCGTCGCGCAGGGGACCGAGGGGTCGGGGCGTGAACAGGTCCTCGCACCCACCGGCGAGCACGCGGACACCGCCGGCCCCGGCGAGGAAGGTGCGCATGAGGCTGGTCTTGCCGATGCCGGCCTCGCCGGTCACGAGGACCGTGGAGCCGTGCCCCTCAGCGGCGCGCTGCACGGCGGCCGCCAGCGCGTCCAGTTCTGCCTGCCGGTCCAGCAGGTCCGTCTCCACGCGGCCATGGTCCCACCGGGGACGCAGATAGGCATCGGTTGCGCGCGGATGGGCAGTCATCACCGATTCGGCGGAGGGGGTCGCGCCCACATCGTCGAACCATGGACCAGACCACCGTCACCTGCACCCTCCGCAGCACCACCTCGCCGACCGGCGTCGTGGGGTGCTGCCGTCCCGGCGGCTGCGCCGGCCTGTGCACCGAGGAAGGCCTTCGCGCAGCCGACGCGGCGTACCGCTCGAGGCTGCTGGCGCAAGCTCGCCGCATCGTCGTGGACCCCGCACTCGCCGAGGAGGCAGTGCAGGAGGGACTGCTGCGTGCCTGGCGCTCCTGCGCCTCGTTCGACCCCGACGGCGGGCCGCTGCTGCCCTGGCTGCTGTCCCTGACGCGCAACGTGGCCATCGACCTGGCCCGCTGGCGCTCGCGGCGCCCACCGGTGGCGGCCACCGCCGACCCGGTGGCCCGCCCGGTCCCTTCCCAGCGGATCGGCGCCGAGGACCTGGTGGTGCTGCGCGAGGAGCTGGTCGATGCGCTGTCGGACCTGGGTCCGACCCACCGCTCGGTGATCGTCGAGACCGTCCTGCGCGACCGGTCGCACGCCGAGGTGGCCGCGGAGCTCGGCATCCCCTCGGGCACCGTGCGCAGCCGCGTGCACTACGCGCTGCGTCAGCTCCGTGAGCGGCTGGAGGCCAGCTATGCGTGCGCCTGACCAGCCGTCGGACCACCCAGATGTTCAGCACCAGAGCACGTCAACGAAGGGAACCACCATGTCCTCCACGCCCCTCCTCGACCCGCCCCGTTCCGGGACGATCGGGACCGGCCACCCGATCCGACCGGGCAGCTGGCTCGCCCTCGGGGGAGTCGGCGGCTTCTTCGCCGCCGGGCTCCTCACCGGTCTGGTGACGCCGGGGTACGACGAGCGCAGGGAGGCGATGAGCGCGCTCGCGGCTCTGGACTCGCCGCACGCCTGGCTGATGATGGCCGGCTTCGGTCTGGGGGCGGTTGGTCTGCTGGCCGGGGCGTTCGTGCTGTGGCAGGTCGTGCCGCAGCGAGCCGGGCGGGTCGCCGCCGTGCTCGTCGCGGCGTCAGGTGCGTTGATCGCCCTCGCGGGCGCCGCCCGCCAGGACTGCTCGGACCAGCTCCCGTCGTGCCGGGACTTCGGCGACGCAGTCGAGGCGTCCGGCAGCTACTGGGTCCACCAGTACGCCTCTCTTCTCGCATTTCTCCTGCTGATCGTGTCCTTCTTCGTCGTGGCCCGCGGCCTGCGCCGGAGTGGCCGCGCCCGCCTGGCGAGCCTCAGCCGGCTGGCCGGAGCGGCCAGCTTCACGGGGATCGTGCTGCTCGTCGTGGAGCCGCCGTTCGTCGGCGACAACTACGGCCTGGTGCAGCGGCTCGTGCTGCTCGGCATGTTTGCCTGGCCGGTAGCAGTCGGGGTCCTGGCGTCGCGCCGCTCCTGACGCCACGGCGATAGCGTGCGGGCGTCGCACTGCCTCACGACGGGAACGCCATGGACTCGGTACGCACGCCCGACACGCGCTTCGAGAACCTCCCGGACTTCCCGTTCGAGCCGCACTACGTGACCCTGCGCGACGGGCTGCGGATGCACCACGTCGACGAGGGGCCGCGCGAGGCCGGGCCGGTGCTGATGCTGCACGGGGAGCCGTCGTGGAGCTACCTCTACCGCTTCATGATCCCCGTGTTCGTCGACGCCGGGATGCGCGCTGTCGCGCCCGACCTGGTCGGCTTCGGTCGGTCCGACAAGCCGACCTCGATCGGCGACTACTCCTACCAGCAGCACATGGACTGGCTCACCGAGTGGCTCGAGGCGGTCGATCTGCAGGGCGTCACCCTGGTCTGCCAGGACTGGGGCTCGTTGCTCGGCCTCCGGCTCGCGGCCGAGCACCCGGAGCGGTTCAGTCGGATCGTGGTCGCCAACGGCTTCCTGCCCACCGCGGAACGAGACGCCGGGCTGGCGTTCAAGGTCTGGCGCGCCTTCGCGACGTACACCCCGGTCTTCCCGGTCGGGCGGATCGTCCGGACCGGCACCAAGCGCCGGCTGAGCAAGGCCGAGGTCGCGGCGTACGACGCACCGTTCCCGTCGCGTCGCCACCTCGCCGGGGCCCGCGCCTTCCCGAGGCTGGTGCCGACCCGGTCCGACGACCCGGCCGTGCCCGCCAACCGCGAGGCCTGGCGGCGGCTCGGCGAGTGGGAGAAGCCCTTCCTGACCCTCTTCGGCGCCAGCGACCCCATCCTCGGTCGGGCGGACCGGCCGCTGCAGGCCCACGTGCCGGGCGCGCAGGGGCAACCGCACGCCCGGGTGGACGGGAGCCACTTCGTGCAGGAGGACGCGGGCGCGGAGATCGCCCGGCGCACGGTCGACTGGATCGCCGCCGGCTGATCGTCAGGAGGTCGCGTCAGGCCGAGCGGCCGAGCGCGATCTCGAGCGGCAGGGTGAAGGCGAACGTGCTGCCCTTGCCCGGTCTGCTCGTGACCGTGAGGGTGCCGTGCATCAGGTCGACCAGCTCCTGGCAGATGCGCAGGCCGAGCCCGGCCCCGCCGTACTTCCGGGTGGTGGAGGTGTCGGCCTGCGTGAACGACTCGAACAGGACGTCGACCTGGTCCTCGGGGATGCCGATGCCGGTGTCCTCGACGGTGAACCGGGCGTCGACGACGTGTCCGCGCTGCCGCTCGACCTCGACCCGCAGGCGGACCTCGCCGGACTCGGTGAACTTCAAGGCGTTGCCGATGAGGTTCGTCAGCACCTGGGAGATGCGCATCGAGTCGCCGTACACCTGCCGGGGCAGCTCGGGGTCGAGCCACCAGGTGAAGGCGAGACCTTCCTGGTGGGCGAGCGGCCCGGCCCAGGTGATCGCGTCGGCCGCCACGTCCTGGAGGCTGATCAGGGACTCCTGCACGTCGAGCTTGCCGGCCTCGAGACGGGAGACGTCGAGGATGTCGTTGACCAGGCGGTGCAGCTTCTCGGCGCTGCGCTGGACGATGTGCACCAGCGCCGCGGCGCCGGGGTCGAGGCCGGCGTCCGCCAGCATCTCGGCCGCGCCGAGCACGCTGGTCAGCGGCGTCCGGACCTCGTGGCTCATGTTGGCCAGGAAGAGCGACTTCACCTCGTTCGCCTGCTCGGCGGCCTGCCGGGTCCGCTCGAGCTCGCGCCGCATCTCGTTGCGTTCGGTGACGTTCTCGGCGAGACCGTGGACGCCGACCACCTCGTCGAACACGATCACCGGCACCGCTGTCACGCTCAGCTCGATCGTGTGACCGTCCTTGTGCCGCATGGTCGTCTCGAGCTCCTGGGGCGACCGGTTCAGGGCGCCCTCGAAGGCGGTCACCGTCTCCGCGACGTGCAGGGGGTCGATCAGGTCGACGAAGCTCATCGCCCGGAACTCCTCCAGGCTGTAGCCGCTGACGGCCTCGGCCACCGCGTTGGCGTCGGTGAAGGACCCGTCGAGGTCGATGGAGAACGCCGCGTGGGGGCTGTAGGCGAACAGCGACCGGTAGCGCTCGATGCTCTCCGCGAGCGCTCGCTCGGTCGACGAGAGTCGCTCCGGTGCGCTGCGTACCCGGTCCGCTGGTGCGCGCTGCAGACATCAACACTCCCGAGAAGGACGACTCGGGCCATCGTGTCACGGGTCCGTCCTATATCAGACTGAATAAGACAGTTTGTTCACGTAACTCGGTCGGCCCGGCCGCTGCCCGGCGCCCCTACAGTGAGGCCATGACCGTGCGGGTCGTCTTCGCTGACGACAACTACCTGGTCCGCCAGGGGGTGGCGGGCGTCCTCGCCGAGGCGGACGAGGTCGAGCTGCTGGACTCCGTGGCCGACCTCCCCGCCCTGCTGGCGGCCGTGGAGACGCATCGCCCGGACGCCGTGCTCACCGACATCCGGATGCCGCCCTCGTTCACCACCGAGGGCATCGACGCGGCCAAGAAGATCCGGCAGGACTTCCCGGAGACCGGCGTGGTGGTGCTCTCCCAGTTCGTCGAGGAGGACTACGCCTTCGAGCTGCTCTCCGACGGCGTGGCCGGGCTCGGCTACCTGCTCAAGGAGCGGGTCACCGAGGTCGACGACCTCGTGCGGGCGCTGTACGACGTGTCGCGTGGCGGGTCGGTCCTCGACCCCCGGATCGTCGAGGCCCTGCTGGCCCGGAAGTCCGCCGAGACGACCTCGGTGCTGTCGGTGCTGAGCGAGCGCGAGCTCGAGGTCCTCGGTGAGCTGGCCCGCGGCCGGAGCAACGCGGCCACCGCCAAGGCGTTGTTCATGAGCGAGCGGGCGGTGGAGAAGCACGTCGGCTCGGTGTTCACCAAGCTCGGCATCGTCCACGAGTCCGACGTCAACCGGCGGGTGATGGCGGTGCTCGCCTTCCTCGAGGCGACCGGGGGACCGGCCACCCCCTGACCCGGCCCGCTGGGTCCGGCCCAGGATCCGGGTGCCGTGGGGACAACCGCACCCGGTCGGGCGGCCAGCCCCATGTCGGCGAGATGCCCGGAAAGGGCACGATGTCGGTGAGCCAGAAGAGGTGGAGGTGCCATGCCGGACGTCAGGGTGCTGGTGGTCGACGACCAGGTCGCCTACCGCCGCGCGCTCGCAGCCGTGGTCACGGAGACCGACGGCTTCGTCGTGGTCGCGGAGACCGCGTCGGCCGAGGAGTCGCTCGAGGTCGCCGCCGAGGTGCTTCCCGACCTGGTCCTGATGGACGTCAACCTCCCCGGCATCAGCGGCATCGACGCCGCCCGCCGGCTCACCGCGAGCCCGGGTGGCCCGGTCGTGGTGCTGCTCTCGACGTACGACGAGGACGAGTTCGACCTCGAGGGCTGCGGCGCCTCGGCGTACGTCGCCAAGGCAGCCTTCGGTCCGGACCGGCTCACCGAGGTCTGGTCGGCCGCAGGACGCTAGGTCGCCACCGGCTGGCCCGCGTCCGCCGGGATGCAGATCACCAGCTCGTCGTGGGCCGCGTCCATCGAACCGCCCACGGCCTCGGCCCGGTCGAGGATCGCCTGGAGGTCGGCCTCCTCGTGCCGGAGCCCGCGCAGGTGGATCACCAGGCCCTCCTCGCGGAGCGAGACGTCGATGGCGGACAGCTCCGCGAACTCGCGCGCTGCGCCGACGAGGCAGGAGTACACGGCGGCCTCCACGGGGTGGGGGAACCGCCGGCCGGCGACGCTGGGGTCGAGGCGCAGCGCCCCGGCCCGACCGCCGCGCGCCAGGTGGGAGCGGAGCGCGGGCTCGAGCCCGGAGCGCGCCAGCTGGGTCGGGAACAGGCCGCGGGTCAGGTCGCGCAGCGCCTCGAGGGCGGTGTTGGTGGAGGTGACGAGCTCGTCGAGGCCGGTGCTCGCGAGTCCCGCGGCGTTGGCCTCGCGCGCCCGGACGATGCCGGCGGGGACGGTGGCCAGGTGCGGGAGGACGTTGCGGGAGATGGCCGACTCCATGGTGCGCCGGGCTGCGTCGTCGGCCTCGATGATCCGCGACCGGGAGCCGGCGAGCTGGTCCGTGGTCCGGTCGAGCTCGGCCACGTGGGCCGCGAGGCGGGCCTGCAGCCCGACGTTGCGGAAGACCACCGCGGTCTGGTCGGCGAGGGCCTCGAGCAGCCGCTGGTCGGACGGGCGCGCGCGCACCCCGCTCCCGAGCCAGACGCGGATGCTGCCGAGCTCCTCCCTGCCGTGGCGGACCGGCACCTCGTGGGCGTCGGCGTCGGCGCCGGGGATGCCACTCACGGCCGAGGAGACCTCGGCATCGGGCACGTGCAGGACGGCGGCGGCACCCTGCGCCGAGACGGCGCGGGCGGCGGCGTCGGCGACGGCGCCCAGGAGGGTGTCGGGCGAGGGCGCCGCGGCGATCCGGTGGCTGAAGCTGGACAGCGCCTCGTACGGCTTGGCGCGCGACCCGTAGGCCAGCCGGTCGGCGAACCGGATCACCTGGCGACGCAGCGGCTGGAACGCGACCGCCACCAGGGCCGTCGCGAGCAGGGAGAGCCAGACCCCGTCGGCGCCCCGGCCGACCCGGTGGCCGACGAACACCACCAGCGTCGTGTAGCCGATCGCCGCGAAGGCAGCCCCGATCGCGACCACGAGGGTGCGGTTGAGGATCACCTCGACGTCGTACAGCCGGTAGCGGAGCACGGCGATCCCGAAGAGCGCGATGAGGAGGACGTAGGCGACGTACAGCGGCAGGCTGGCGGCCCAGGTCTGCACGCCGCCGTTGCCGATCTGTACGACGAACAGGTTCACGAGGCCACCGGCGACGAGGGCCGCCGCCAGCGCGATCAGGCGCACCTGCTGGCGGGCCTCTCCTCGGCTCCGACGAAGCCTGAGCACCATCGAGACGACGGACGCGAGCAGACCGACGCTGATCAGCAGGAAGCCCACCGAGGCCAGGATCCCGGCGAGCAGCCCGATCGAGTCGGTCCTGGCGTTGATGTCGTAGTCCAGCCGGGTTCTGGATGAGCACCGACGCCGCGCACAGCAGCGAGCCGAGCACGGTGGCCGCCACGGCGTACCGCCACCGTCGCGAGAGCAGCCGTCCGTCCGGCGCGAGCAGGAAGATCAGGGCGATCGCGGCGATCGACAGCTGGCCGCCGAGCAGGGACGACACCCAGCCCGCGATCCCGGCGAGGTTCGCGGGGCCGGGTCCGTTCTCGTCGATCACCCAGATGCTGTAGGCCTCGGTCAGCAGTGACACCGAGCCGGTGAACCCGATCAGGAGGAGCAGCAGCTCCGATCGGGTGCCGGTCGTCCTGCGTCAGGATGAGCGCGCCGAGCACGGCGGCGCCGAGGACGGCCAGGTCGACGAACGGGAAGCCGTGGACGGCCACCGCGTCCTCGGAGAAGAGGGTGCGGTACTGGGCCGTCACGACGATGTCCGCCGACGACCGCCACGAGCGTGAGGCCCGCCAGCACCCAGGCGATGCGGGCCACCACCTCAGCCACCCCCTGCGGTCAGCGCCGCCTCGGCGGACAGCTCCGGCGCCGGCAGCCGGGCCCGGATCCGGGTGCCGCCGCCCGGCGTCGGTGTCGGTGGTGATGGTCCCGCCGGCCGACTCGATCCGGTCGCGCAGGTTCGCCAGCCCGGTGCCCTCGGTGGCCGTGCTCGGGTCGAAGCCGATGCCGTCGTCCTCGACGACGAAGCCCAGGGACGAGCCGTCCTCCGTCGAGCGACACCCGGATCGTGGATGCTCCCGAGTGCTTGGCGGCGTTCTGCACGGCCTCCAGGCAGCAGAAGTACGCCGTGGCCTCGACTGCGGCGGCGTACCGGCCCACGCCCGGCGGCCGTGATCGCGACCGGGATCGTGCTGGTGCCCACCGCCGTGGTCAGCGCGGGGACCAGACCCTCGGCCGCCGAGCTGGCGCGGGTAGATGCCCCGCGACAGCGCGACCAGGACGTCGATCGCCTCGGCCGCCGCGGTCTCCTGCTCCACGAGGAGCTTCTCGGCCCGCTCGCGCGAGCGGTGGGAGAGGGTCTCGGCGAGGCGCAGGTTCACCGCGAGGGCGACGAGGTGCTGCTGGGCACCGTCGTGGATGTCGCGTTCGAGGGTGCGGCGCTCGGCGTCCTGGGCCGCGACCAGGCGCTGGCGCGACGTACGCAGCTCCTCGCGCCCGGGCCGAGAGCTGCTCGGCGCGCCGGCTCAGCTCGGCGTGCAGGCGGGCACCGCGCAGGACCGGTCCGGCCTGGTCGGCCAGGCCCGCGAACAGGCGCGCCTCGACCGACGAGAGCGGCCGGTGCTCGCGCTCCCGGACGACGAGCTCGCCCAGCAGCTCACCGGCGTCCCGCACGGGCAGCGACCGGCGGACTCCGTCGTGTTCCGGGTCGCCGCTCGGTGGCGGCGCCGGGGGGCCAGGTGGCCGCCAGCTGCGGCTCACCGCCCACCACCAACCACACCTGGGCCCACTCGGCGCCGGTGCCGTCGGCCAGCACCCGGGCCATCCGCGCGGGGAGCTCCTCGGCGTCGTAGCTGCCGGTGACGGTCTCGGAGAACCGCCTGCAGCACGTCGTACGGCGAGAGCTGGCCGTGGTTCACCGCACGCGAGGCGGCCCGCTCGAGCCGGGTCTGCACCGGGTCGAAGGCGAGGGCCACGACCGCCGTCGCGACGACCGAGAGCGCGACGTCCGGCGAGGAGGTGTGCCCGAGCAGTGCCCCGATGCCGAGCACCAGCACGACGTACACCAGCACGACGAAGGCGACCAGGCCCGGCCAGCACGAGGGCGTCCGCGAGCACCTGGCGACGAGATCGCCGGCGCAGCCACCGCAGCCCTCCCATGTGTGCAGTGTGCGCCATCGCGCTCCGGGTGGGGGAGGTGCTTTCCCGTACCACCGGGGTGGGGCTGGCCGCACGATCAGCCCCCTCCGAGCGAGCGGACAGCCTCGGCGGGCCTGCGCCCAACCCAATCGTGGGCGACCCCCTCCAAGGCGTCTTCTGGGACCTGAGGCCGCCAGACCGGTGGCCGCGCCCCCCACACAGGAGTCACACAATGACCATCACCACCACCCGCCCCCGGGCCGCAACCGCCACCGCGGCCAGGGCCCAGGGCCTCAGCAAGTTCTACGGACAGGGCGACGCCGCCGTCTCGGCGCTCGACAGCGTCAGCGTCGAGCTCGCCGAGGGCGAGTTCACCGCGATCATGGGCCCCTCCGGCTCCGGCAAGTCGACTCTGCTGCACATGCTCGCGGGCCTCGACCGGCCCAGTGCCGGCGAGGTCTACCTCGGTGACGCCGAGCTCAGCTCGCTCAACGACAAGCAGCTCACCATGCTGCGTCGCGACCGGATCGGCTTCATCTTCCAGTCGTTCAACCTGCTCCCGACGATGACGGCGGCCGAGAACATCGTGCTGCCGATGCGCATCGCCGGTCGCAAGCCCGACGAGCACTGGGTCGCCTCGATCGTCGAGACCGTCGGTCTCACCGGTCGTCTCGGCCACCGCCCCTCGCAGCTCTCCGGCGGCCAGCAGCAGCGTGTCGCGGCAGCCCGGGCGCTCGCGTCGAAGCCGGAGATCGTCTTCGCCGACGAGCCCACCGGTGCCCTCGACTCGAAGTCCGGCGCCGAGCTGCTCGGCTTCCTCCGCAACGCGGTGACCGAGCTCGGCCAGACCGTCGTGATGGTCACCCACGACCCGAGCGCGGCCTGCTACGCCGACCGCGTGATCTTCCTCGCCGACGGCCACATCGTCGACGAGATGCGTTCCCCGACGGCCGACCAGGTCCTCGACTACATGAAGCACCTAGGAGCCTGAGTCATGCTGTCCACCACCATTCGACAGATGCTGGCGCACAAGCTGCGCCTCGTCCTCACGACGGCGTCGATCGCACTCGGGGTCGCGTTCCTCGCCGGAACACTCGTGCTGACCGACACCATGGGGCTCGCCTTCACGCAGCTCTTCGGCAAGGTCTCCGCGGGCACCGACGCGGTCGTCCGCGCCGAGGCCCCCTACAACGCCACCGACGGCGTCGGCACCAGCCGGGGACCCATCCCGGCCAAGGCCCTCGACTCCGTCAAGAACGTCGACGGCGTCCGCGCCGCCGAGGGCACCGTCACCGGCTACGCACTGCTCACCGACACCAAGGGCAAGGCCGTCCTCACCAACGGTGGGGCGCCGACCCAGGGCTACAGCATGTCGGCCGACGAGAAGCTGCGCGGTGACGTGGAGCTGATGAGCGGTACGGCGCCGACCAACGGCCGCGAGGTCGCCATCGACGCCACCAGCGCCGAGGAGCACCACATCGCGCTCGGGTCGCAGATCAAGGTGCTCTTCCAGGGACCGACCCAGGAGTTCACCGTGGTCGGCACCGTCGGCTTCGGCGGCGAGAAGAACCTCGGCGGCACCACGTCGGCGTACTTCGACACCGCGACCGCGCAGAAGGTGCTCGGTACGCCGGGTCAGTTCGACGCGATCAACGTGAGCGCCAGCGACGGCGTCAGCCAGGCCACGCTCGCCAAGCGGTTGAGTGCCGACCTGCCCGAGGGCATCGAGGCGGTCACCGGCAAGACCGTGGCCAAGGAGAGCTCGGACGCAGTCAAGAAGGACCTCAAGATCGTCGGGATCATGTTCATGATCTTCGCCGGCATCGCGTTGTTCGTCGGCTCGTTCATCATCTGGAACACCTTCACGATGATCGTCACCCAGCGTTCGCGTGAGATCGCCCTGCTGCGCGCCATCGGCAGCACCAGGCGTCAGATCATGCGGAGTCTCCTGCTGGAGGCACTGCTGCTCGGTACCGCGGCCTCGGCTGTCGGCATCGCGCTCGGTCTCGGCGTCGCCAAGGGCCTCAAGGTCCTGATGGACGCCGTCGGTTTCAGCCTGCCGAGCACGTCGCTGCAGCTCGAGCCCCGCACCATCTGGGTCTCCCTGCTCGTCGGCACCGTGGTGACAGTCGTCGCCGCACTCGTCCCGGCTCGCCGGGCCACGAAGGTGCTGCCGGTCGAGGCGCTCCGGGAGTCCACTCCCGGTGCGGAGAAGCCGTCCGTCCGTCGTGCCGTGATCGGGGTCGGGCTCACCGGCGCCGGTGCCGCGGTCATGCTGTTCACGCTGTACGGCGACCTGGCCAAGACGTTCTTCGGACCTGGCCTGCTCGCCGTGATGGTCGGTGTGATGGTGTCCCTGCCGTTCGCCGTCCGTCCGCTCGCCGCCATGATCGGCAAGCCGCTCGGCTGGCGCGGGCTCCCCGGAGAGCTGGCGAAGCAGAACGCGATGCGCAACCCGCGTCGTACCTCTTCGACGGCTGCTGCCCTGATGATCGGCCTCACCCTGGTCGTGAGCATGGGCGTCTTCGCCTCGTCGCTGAAGCACTCCTTCGGTGACGTGATCTCCGACCAGACCAGTGCGGACCTGTTCGTCTCGACCGCCAGCGCCCAGGGCTCGGGCTACAGCCCGTCGGTCATCGGCGCGGTCGAGGACGTGAAGGGCGTCGAGCAGATCTCGGCCTCGTCATGGGGCCAGGCTCGCTTCCTCGGTGCCGACTCGTCGTACTCGGCGATCGACCCGGCTTCGGCCGACAAGGTGATGAACCTCGACGTCTCGAAGGGTTCGCTCGCGGACCTGGGCAAGGACGGCGTGGTGGTCTCCAAGTCGATCGCGACCCAGCACAAGTGGGACATCGGCAGCATCGTGAACGCCGAGTTCCCCGACACGGGCAAGCACCGGCTGCACGTCGTCGGCGTGTACGACGGCAAGGGCTGGATCGGTGACAACTACGTCATCAGCCTGGCCGAGCAGAAGGCCTTCGCCGGCCGGCAGCTCGTCACGTCGGGTCTGGTCACGCTGGCTGCTGGTGCGGACAAGGACGAGGTGAAGGCGGCGATCGCGAAGGCGCTCGACACCCACCCCGACGCTCGGGTCCAGGACCAGAAGGAGTTCGAGAAGACGGCCGGTGGGAACATCGACAGCCTGCTCCAGTTCGTCACGATGATGCTGCTGCTGGCGGTCCTGATCGCACTGCTGGGCATCGTCAACACCCTCGCGCTGTCGGTGTTCGAGCGCACTCGGGAGCTCGGTCTCCTGAGGGCGGTCGGCATGACGAAGTCACAGGTCCGCGCGATGGTCCGCTGGGAGTCAGTGGTCATCTCGTTGATCGGCGCGCTGAGTGGTGCAGCCCTCGGGATCGGCATCGGGCTGGCCATGTCACAGGCACTGAAGGACGAAGGGATCAAGGCCATCTCGATCCCGGTTCCCCAGGTGACGATGTACGTCGTGCTCGCCGCGGTGGCTGGAGTCATCGCTGCGATCGGCCCGGCGCGGTCGGCCTCCAAGGTCGACGTCCTCAAGGCGGTGGTCACCGACTGACCCCCTCCCCGCACGAGAGCCCGGCGCGTCCCTTCGGACGCGTCGGGTTTCTCGCGTGCGGGCTCTTGCGCGTGAACTAGAACGCGTTCTAGCGTGCGCGCATGACGTCAGCACCGCCTCTTCGCGTGATCCAGTGGACGACCGGGAACATCGGTCGACGGTCGCTGCACGCGATCCTCGGCCGCCCGGACCTGGAGCTGGTCGGGGTCTACGCCCACGGCGCGGACAAGGTCGGGGTCGACGCGGCGGACCTGTGCGGCTGGCCCTCACCCACGGGGATCCTCGCCACCTCCGATGTCGACGCGCTGATCGCACTCGCTCCCGACGCCTGCTGCTACAACCCGCTGTGGCCGAGCATCGACGAGCTGGTCCGGCTGCTCGAGGCGGGCATCAACGTCTGCTCGAGCGCCGCGTGGATCACCGGCGGCAAGCAGTCGGCCGAGGACCGGGCCCGCATCGAGAAGGCCTGTGAGCAAGGGCGATCGACGATCTTCGGCAGCGGTGCGCACCCTGGCATCACCAACATGGTCGGCATGGTGCTCTCCGGTGCCTGTGAGGTCGTCGACACGATCACCATCACCGAGTCGGTCGACTGCTCGACGTACGAGTCGGCCGGCACGCAGACCGCCATGGGCTTCTCCCAGGCTCCCGACACCCCGGGTCTGGCCGAGAGCGTGCGACGGGAGAGCGAGGTGTTCGCCGAGTCGGCCGCGATGATGGCCGACGCGATGGGTGTGACGCTGGACCGGCTGACCTTCGACGTCACCTTCACCGAGGCGACCGGCGACACCGACCTCGGGTTCATGCAGATCCCTGCCGGGACGGTCGGCGGGGTCTACGGCTACCACCGTGGCTGGGTGGGTGATCGCAACGTCGTCAGCGTCGGCTTCAACTGGACGATGGGCGACCACGTCGTACCCCCCAAGCCGCTCGCGCACGGTCACGTCATCCAGGTGTTCGGCGTACCCAACATGCGCACCGTGCTGCACTGCCTACCCCCGAAGGACTGGCCGGAGAAGGGCTTCATGGGCCTCGGCATGATCTACACCGCCATGCCGGTCACCAACGCCGTGCCCGCGGTCGTCGCGGCCGAGCCCGGCATCAAGACGCTCGCTGACCTGCCGGTGGTCACCGGTCGCGCGCGGGTCTGAGGTGAGTCCAGGGTCGTTGTTTCGTGACACGGCCCTGTTCTGTTGAGAGGTGTAGGCCTCCGGTTGTGAAGTGGAGCTGTCGAGTAACCACTTCACGCACCAGGAGGCCTTCATGTCCCACGCTAACGCTGCCCTGACCCCGAGCACCCGGCTGCGTCTGGCCAAGCTCGATCGTCGAGAGAGGGCTGGTCGCCCTCGGGGCGGCGAAGATGTTCATGGTCTCGCCGCGCACGGCGCAGGAAGTGGGCGGCTCGGTTATCGCGTCGAGGGCGTCGCCGGGATGCCTGATCGCTCCAGCACGGCCGCACGTAGTCCGAACCGGACCTCGCCGGCGGTGGTGCGCAGATCGTGCGGCTGCGCTGGCGCAGGCGTCTCGGTCCGGTGCAGATCGGTGGGCAGCTCGGCGTGGCGCCCTCCACCGTGCACGCCGTGCTGGTGCGCTGTCGGATCAACGGCTCTCCCACATCGACCGTGTCACCGGCGAGCCGCTGCGCCGCTACGAGCATCCTTATCCCGGCTCGCTGCTCCACGTCGATGTCACCAAGTTCGGCAACATCCCCGACGGCGGTGGGCATCGCTTCGTCGGCCGGCAGCAGGGCGACCGCAACCGCGCAGCGACAGCCCGACCTAACGCCTCAACAGGCCAGCGCTACAAGCCCCGCTCGGCACACGCGTACCTGCACACCGTCATCGATGACCACTCCCGGGTCGCCTACGTCGAGATCTGCGCCGACGAGAAGGCCGCAGACCGCGATCGGTGTCCTGCAGCGAGCCGTCGACCTGGTTCGCCGACCGCGGCGTCAGCGTCGAGCGCGTCCTCTCCGACAACGGCGCCTGCTACCGCTCCCACTCCTGGCGCGACACCTGCGCCGCTCTTGGGCATCACTCACAAACGAACACGCCCTTACCGACCTCAGACCAACGGCAAGATCGAACGCTTCCACCGCACCCTCGCCGACGGCTGGGCCTACGCCCGCCTCTACGCCTCAGAGCCGAACGCACGAGACGCTCTGCCCGTCTGGATCCACTTCTACAATCACCACCGGATCCACTCCGCCATCGGCGGCACACCCATCAGCAGGCTGAACAACCTGCCTGGACATCACACCTAGAGTCACGGGCTCACCGAGCGAGCCTGCGTACGCCGGACCGCTGATGCCAGCAGGGCGATCACCAGCAGCGTCACCGGGATGAAGCCGCCGAGGCTCACCGAGTCGCCGAAGACGACGTCGACGAGCCACAGACGACGAGCTTGCTGCCGACTGCGACCAGCCACAGGGCCACGGCTGCCACGACCTTGCCGCGCCTGGTCGTCGCCGCCCGGAAGCGCGTGAGCACCCTCGCCTTGACCAGCAGCACCACCTCCAGGGCGACCTTGAGCAGTGCCGCGTCAGCAGCGACAGGGTGAAGCTCTCGGAGATCACGGCGGGCAGGTACTCGACCGCGAGGTCGAGCACCACCACGTAGACGAACAGGTCCACCACGTCGCTCGGGCCCACTCGGGCCGGTCGGGTGCCACCTCACGACGATGGCCTACGCCTTGCCCTCTCCTCCGGGCCATCAGACACAATGCAGCCATGGAACTCGTCCTCGACCGAGCCCGTGCGATTGCCGACGACCTGATCGGGCTGCGGCGCGAGCTGCACCGTGTGCCGGAGCTCGACCGCGACCTGCCGAAGACCCAGGCGCTGGTGCTCTCCGCGCTGGAGGGGCTGGACCTCGAGGTCACGACCGGCACGGCGCTGAGCTCGGTGACCGCCGTGCTGCGCGGGGGAGCCCACGACGGCAGCGGGCCGGTCGTGCTGCTGCGCGGCGACATGGATGCGCTGCCGGTGCTCGAGGAGACCGGGCTGCCCTACGCCTCCGCCCATGAAGGGCAGATGCATGCCTGCGGCCACGACCTGCACGTCGCCGGGCTGGTCGGCGCGGCCCGCCTGCTGCACGAGAGGCGGGACGAGCTCGCCGGCGATGTCGTGTTCATGTGGCAGCCGGCCGAGGAGACCACGGCCGGCGCGATGGCGATGATCGACGAGGGTCTGCTCGAGGCGGCGGGGCGACCGACCGACGCGGCGTACTGCCTGCACGTGATGTCCTCCGGGCGCCCGCTCGGCGTCTGGTTCTCCCGCCCGGGGCCGTTGATGGCCGCCTCCGACGAGTTCGTGGTGCGGGTCGTCGGGCTCGGCGGGCACGGGTCCGCGCCGCACCTCACCCTCGACCCGATCCCGGTCGCCGCGGAGATGGTCACGGCGCTCCAGACCCTCGTGACCCGGCGCGTCGACATCGACGACCCGGTGGTGCTGACCGTCGGCAAGTTCGCCGCGGGCACGAAGGAGAACATCATCCCGGACGAGGCCGTCTTCGAGGCCACCATCCGCTCCTTCAGCCCCGCCAACCGCGTGCTGATGAAGGACGCCGTCTTCCGCCTGCTCGAGGGCATCGCCGGCGCCCACGGGCTCACGGCCGAGATCGAGTGGACGCCGGGCTACCCGCCCACCGTCAACGACCTCGACGAGTACGCCTTCGCCCGCGATGTCCTCGTCGACCTCTTCGGCGAGGACCGATTCGACGAGGAGCAGTTCTCCGACCCCGGCACCGAGGACTTCTCCTACGTCCTCGAACGCGTGCCCGGTGCCTACCTCTCGATCAGTGCCTGCCCGGCCGAGGACCCGCTGACCGCGCCGGACAACCACTCGGCCCGGGCCGTCTTCGACGACTCGGTGCTGCCCGACTGTGCGGCGTTCCTGGCCGAGGTGGCGATTCGTCGACTCGCTCGCTGACCCGTTCTTGGAGAGGTCTACGACAGCTCGGCGCCCAGGCTCCTCGCCGCTTCCTTGAGCACCGGGACGGCGTGGACGAGCAGCTCGTCGCTCATCCGCGGAGCCGGGCCGGAGACCGACATCGCCAGGCGGATGGTGGAGCCGGGGACGGCGACGGCCACGCAGCGGACGCCGACCTCCTGCTCGCCCTCGTCCATGGCGTAGCCGCGGTCGCGGACCCGGACCAGCTGGGCGAGCAGCTCGTCGGGGTCGGTCACCGTGTGGGGCGTGTGGCGCGGCAGCCCGGTGCGGGCCAGCAGGGCCCGCACGTCCGTCGTCCGTCGAGGTCGCCAGCAGCGCCTTGCCGACCGCGGTGCAGTGGGGGAGGACGCGACGGCCGACCTCGGTGAACATCCGCATCGAGTGGCGGCCGGGGGCCTGGGCGACGTACGCCACCTGGTCGCCGTCGAGCATGGCGAGGTTGGCGGTCTCGCCGATCTCGTCGACCAGGTGGCCGAGGTGGGGCAGCGCGACGGAGTTGAGCATCGTCGAGGAGCTCTCGGCGAGCAGGAACAGCCGCGGTCCGAGGGCGTAGCGGCGCGAGGGCTCCTGGCGCAGGTAGCCGAGGTCGACCAGCGTGCGCGCCAGCCGGTGCAGGGTCGCCGGGGCCAGGCCCGACGCCGCGGCCAGCTCGGAGAGCGACATCGCGCCGCGCGTGCGCCGCGACCAGCTCGAGCAGGCCGAAGGCCCGTTCGCAGCGACTGCACCCCGCCCGAACGCGGCAGGTGTGACCCCGTCCCGTTGGGTACGTCGTTCATCAGGTGCCCCTCCTGTCCCGCCATTCCGCATGCCGGAACGCGTCGAGCCTAGCGGCTCTTGACACGCGGAGACAGGACGGGAAGGGTCGGTGACCGACGCCACACCCAGTTCCACGATGCGGAAACACGCGGCAAGGGAGTGACATGGACCAGCGCGTTCAGATCGGCGGCCTCAGCGTCGCCGCGCAGCCTGCACCGGTTCGTCGAGGAGGAGGCGCTGCCCGGTTCGGGCGTCGAGCCGCAGGCCTTCTGGGAGGGCTCGACGCGATCGTCCACGACCTCGCGCCCCGCAACCGGGAGCTGCTGGCCCGGCGCGACGAGCTGCAGTCGCGCATCGACGACTGGCACCGCGAGCACCCCGGCACGCCCGACGCCGCGGCCTACACCGCCTTCCTGCGCGAGATCGGCTACCTGCTCGACGAGCCGGACGAGGTCGCGGTGACCACCGCCGACGTCGACGACGAGGTGGCCCGCATCGCCGGCCCGCAGCTCGTCGTACCCGCTGCTCAACGCGCGGTTCGCCACCAACGCGGTCAACGCCCGGTGGGGCTCGCTCTACGACGCGCTCTACGGCTCCGACGTGGTCCCGCGCGAGGGCGACCTCGAGCCCGGCGAGGGCTACAACAAGGTCCGCGGCGACGAGGTCATCGCCCGCGGCCGGGCCCTCCTCGACGAGCACTTCCCGCTGGCGTCCGGCTCGCACGCCGACGCCTCGTCGTACGCCGTGGACGCCGACGGCCTCGCCGTCACGGTCAAGGACGACGTGCTCCGGCTCGCCGACCCCGACGCAGCTGGTCGGCCACCGCGGCGACGCCGAGTCGCCCGAGGCGGTGCTCCTGGTCCACCACGGGCTGCACGTCGAGATCCAGGTCGACCGCGACGACTCGATCGGCGCCACCGACGGCGCCGGCGTCAAGGACCTGCTGGTCGAGGCCGCGGTCTCCACGATCATGGACCTCGAGGACTCGGTCGCCGCCGTCGACGCCGAGGACAAGGTGCTCGGCTACCGCAACTGGAAGCGGCTGATGGAGGGCACCCTCGCCGAGGAGGTCACCAAGGGCGGCGAGACCTTCACCCGCGCGATGAACCCCGACCGCACCTACACCACGGCCTCGACGGCGAGGAGGTCACGCTGTCCGGGCCGCTCGCTGCTGTTCATCCGCCAGGTCGGCCACCTGATGACCACCGACGCCGTGCTCGACCGCGACGGCAACGAGGTGCCCGAGGGCATCCTCGACGCGGTGATGACCGCGCTCGGCAGCCTCGCCGACCTGCAGCGGCCGCTCGGAGCTGGCGAACTCCCGCACCGGCTCGATGTACGTCGTGAAGCCGAAGATGCACGGACCCGACGAGGTCGCCTTCGCCGTCGAGCTGTTCGGCCGCGTCGAGGAGCTGCTCGGCCTGCCGCGGCTGACCATCAAGGTCGGGATCATGGACGAGGAGCGGCGTACGACGCTCAACCTCAAGGCCTGCATCGCCGAGGCCCGCGAGCGGGTCGCCTTCATCAACACCGGCTTCCTCGACCGCACCGGCGACGAGATCCACACCTCCATGCAGGCCGGGCCGATGGTCCGCAAGAACGACATGAAGGGCGAGACCTGGATCCAGGCCTACGAGGACCTCAACGTCGACATCGGCCTCGAGTGCGGCCTGCTCGGCCGCGCCCAGATCGGCAAGGGCATGTGGGCCGCGCCCGACAGCCTCGCCGCGATGATGGAGGCCAAGATCGGCCACCCGAAGGCCGGCGCGAGCTGCGCCTGGGTGCCGTCGCCGACGGCCGCGACGCTGCACGCGCTGCACTACCACCAGGTCGACGTGCGCGCCCGCCAGGAGGAGCTCGCCGCCGGCGGCCGCCGCCGCGAGCGCGAGGAGCTGCTGCAGGTGCCGCTCGGCGACCCGGCCGACTGGTCCGACGACGACCGGCAGCAGGAGATCGACAACAACCTGCAGAGCCTGCTGGGGTACGTCGTCCGCTGGGTCGACGCCGGGGTCGGCTGCTCCAAGGTCCCCGACATCACCGGCGAGACGCTGATGGAGGACCGGGCGACCTGCCGGATCTCCGCGCAGCACGTCGCCAACTGGCTGCACCACGGCGTGGTCAGCGCCGAGCAGGTCGACGAGACCCTGCGCCGGATGGCGAAGGTCGTCGACGAGCAGAACGCCGGCGACCCGCTCGTACACCCCGATGGCGCCGGACTTCGACGGCGACGCCTTCGAGGCCGCCCGCGCGCTGGTCTTCGAGGGGCTCGAGCAGCCCAGCGGCTACACCGAGCCGATCCTGCACCGCCGCCGCGCCCACAAGAAGGCAGCACCGAGAGGAACGCGTCCTGATGGACCTGGAGACCGCCCGCACGATCATCGCCGGCGCCCGTGCCCACGGCAGCTCGGCCGGCTTCAAGCCGCTGACCGTGGTCGTCCTCGACGCCGGCGGCCACGTGGTCGCCGTCGAGCGCGAGGACGGCTCGTCGATGAAGCGCTTCGAGATCGGCTTCGGCAAGGCCCACGGCGCGCTGTCGCTCGGCATGGGCTCGCGCTCGATCATGGCCCGCGCCGAGCAGCAGCCCTACTTCATCGCCGCGGTCACCTCGGCCGTCGGCGGCGCCCTGGTGCCGGTGCCCGGCGGCGTGCTGGTCCGCGACGCGCGGCGGCGACCTGCTCGGCGCCGTCGGCGTCACCGGCGACACCTCCGACAACGACGAGGCCGCCGCGGTGGCGGGCATCGAGGGCGCCGGCCTCACCGCCCAGGCCGACTGAGGACCGCGATGTCGACGACGACCGCGAGCCAGCCCGCGGCATCGCCGCCGTGGCCGAGGTGGCGCGCCGGCTGCTCCCCGCCGACGGGCGTGATCACCGACCGCGCCCGGCTGCGGACCTACGAGTGCGACGGGCTGGCCCACTACCGGGTCACGCCGGCGCTGGTCGTCATCCCCGAGGACGCCGCAGCAGCTCGCCGCCATCGTGCGCGCGTGCGCCGAGCACGGCGTGCCGTTCGTCGCCCGCGGCTCCGGGCACCGGCCTGTCCGGCGGCGCCCTGCCGCACGCCGAGGGCGTGCTGATCGTGACCTCGAAGATGCGCGCGATCACCGCCGTACGCCGCGAGGACCAGCGCGCCGTCGTCGAGCCCGGGCGTGATCAACCTCGACGTCACCAAGGCGGCGACGCCGACGGCTACTACTACGCGCCCGACCCGTCGAGCCAGCAGATCTGCTCGATCGGCGGCAACGTCGCGGAGAACTCCGGCGGCGCGCACTGCCTGAAGTACGGCTTCACCACCAACCACGTCGTCGGCGCCGACTTCGTCACCGCCGACGGCGACACGGTGGCGCTGGGCGGCGCCGCGCCCGACAGCCCCGGCTACGACCTGCTCGGCGCCGTCGTCGGCTCGGAGGGGACGCTCGGCATCGTCACCTCGGTGACCGTCCGGCTGGTCCGGCTGCCCGAGGAGGTGCGCACCCTCCTCGTCGGGTTCGAGAGCACCGACCACGCCGGTGCCGCCACGTCGGCGATCATCGCGGCCGGCATCGTGCCCGCGGCGATCGAGATGATGGACGCGCTCGCGATCGAGGCCGCCGAGGCGGCGGTGCACTGCAACTACCCCGACGGCGCCGGCGCGGTGCTCGTCATCGAGCTCGACGGCGCCGCGGTCGAGGTCGAGCAGGAGTACGCCGAGGTCGAGCGGCTGTGCCACGAGAACGGCGCCTTCGAGCAGCGCGTCGCCACCGACCCGACCGACCGGGCGCTGATCTGGAAGGGCCGCAAGTCGGCGTTCGCCGCGGTCGGCCGGATCAGCCCCGACTACATCGTCCAGGACGGCGTCATCCCGCGGACCGCGCTGCCGGAGGTGCTCAGCGCGATCGCCGACGCTCTCCGAGCGCGTCCGGCGTCCGGGTCGCCAACGTCTTCCACGCCGGCGACGGCAACCTGCACCCGCTGGTGCTCTTCGACGACGCGGTCGAGGGCGCCGGCGACGCCGCCGAGAAGGTCAGCGGCGCGATCCTCGACCTCTGCATCGAGCACGGCGGCTCGATCACCGGCGAGCACGGCGTCGGCATGGACAAGTCGAAGTACATGCCGCGGATGTACACCGACGAGGACCTCGACACGATGCAGCTGGTCCGCTGCGCCTTCGACCCGCAGTCGATCTCCAACCCCGGCAAGGTCTTCCCGACGCCGCGGCTGTGCGGCGAGGTGCCCGGTCGCAAGAAGGGCGCCCACCCGCTCCAGGAAGCCGGCCTGGCGGAGGTCTTCTGATGGGCGCCGCCACCCTGGACCGCACCGCCCGCGAGGCCGTCGGCTCGGCGTGCGCCGACGTCCGCGACGCCGGAGCCGACCGACCACGTCGACGGCGTCGTGCCCGGGCTGGTCGCGCGGCCGGCCGACACCGACCAGGTCGCCGAGGTGCTCCGCGCCGCCGCCGCCCACGGGCTCACCGTCGTGCCGCGCGGCCGCGGCACCAAGCTGTCGTGGGGCCCGCCGCCCGACGAGCGCCGACGTGCTGCTCGACGTCAGCGCGCTCGACCAGGTGCTCGAGCACGCTGCCGGCGACCTGATCGTCGTCACCCAGGCGGGCGCGCGGCTCGCCGACCTGCAGGAGGCCGTGGCCGAGGGCGGCCAGCGCCTCGCGCTCGACGAGACCGTGCCCGGCGCCAGCATCGGGGGCACGCTGGCCACCAACGCCAGCGGGCCGCGCCGCGTCGCCACCGGCACCGCCCGCGACCTGCTCATCGGCATCACCGTGGTGCGTGCCGACGGCGTGGTCGCCAAGGCCGGCGGCAGGGTCGTCAAGAACGTCGCCGGCTACGACCTCGGCAAGCTGCTGATCGGCTCGTTCGGCACCCTCGCCGTCATCACCGAGGCCGTCTTCCGGCTGCACCCCATGCCCGTGGCGCAGCCGCTGGGTGAGCACCCCGGTCGCCGACCCGGCGCAGGCCCAGGCGGTCGTCCAGGCGGTGCTGCACGGCCAGGCCGTGCCGGCGGCGATCGAGGTCGAGTGGCCGCGCGACGGACAGGGCGCCGTGCACGTGCTGCTCGAGGGCCGCGAGGACGGCGTCGACGGTCGCGCCGCGACCGTCGGCGCGCCTGCTCGGCGGCGCGGCGACCGAGTCGGCCGGACGACCCGGCGGGCGGAGCGACGTACCCCTGGGACACGACGGCCACCGGCGACGACCGCGCCACCTGCCTGAAGCTCACCTTCGCGCTCTCCGGACTCGCCGACGTGCTCGCCGCCGCCGCGCGAGCACGGGCCTGCACGTGCGCGGCTCGGCCGGCGCCGGCGTCGTGTACGCCGCGCTGCGCGCCCGGCACGCCGCGCGAGGCGGTCGCAGCCGCCGTGCGCCGGTCCGCGAGACCTGCACCCGCGCCGGCGGCAGCGCCGTCGTGGTCGACGCCCGGCCGCGGTCAAGGCCGCCGTCGACGTCTGGGGGCCGGTTGCCGCGCTCGACCTGATGCGCCGGGTCAAGGACCAGTTCGACCCCGACCACCGGCTCGCGCCGGGCCGATTCGTGGGAGGCATCTGAGCGATGACGGACCAGCACGACCGACCAGGCGGCGCTCGGCGAGACCGGCAGCATCGTCGACCTCGGCATGCCCGTCGCCGGCGGCGCCTTCGACGAGCACCACCCGCCCGACGCCGCGCTCATCGGCGACTGCGTGCACTGCGGCTTCTGCCTGCCGACCTGCCCGACCTACGTGCTGTGGGGCGAGGAGATGGACTCGCCGCGCGGCCGGATCTACCTGATGAAGGAGGGCCTCGAGGGCGAGCCGATGACCGACGCGATGGTGTCGCACTGGGACGCCTGCCTGGGCTGCATGGCCTGCGTGACCGCGTGCCCGTCCGGCGTGCAGTACGACACCCTGATCGAGCAGACCCGCGCCCAGGTCGAGCGCCGCCACGAGCGCACGACGAAGGACAAGGCCCTGCGCGGGCTGGTCTTCTCGCTGTTCCCGCACCCGCGGCGGCTGCGGCTGCTGCGCGGCCCGCTGCGGCTGCTGCAGGCCAGCGGCCTCGACCGGGCGCTGCGTCGCACCGGCCTGCTCGAGCGGATGTCGCCGCAGCTCGCCGCGATGGAGCGGCTCGCGCCGCGGCTCGGCAAGCCGAGCCGCTGCCCGAGCACATCCCGGCGACGGGCACGCGCCGCGCCGTCGTCGGGCTGCTCACCGGCTGCGTGCAGGGCGCGTTCTTCCCCGGCGTCAACGCCGCCACCGCGCGGGTGCTGCAGGCCGAGGGCTGCGACGTCGTCGTCCCGAAGTCGCAGGGCTGCTGCGGCGCGCTGTCGGTGCACAACGGCCGCGAGCCGGAGGGCCAGGACTACGCCCGCAAGCTGGTCGACGCCTTCGAGCACACCGGCGTGGAGTACGTCGTGGTCAACTCCGCCGGCTGCGGCTCGACGATGAAGGAGTACGCCGAGCTGCTGGCCGACGACCCGGCGTACGCCGACGCGCGCGTGCCTTCGCCGACCGGGTCCGCGACGTCGCGGAGATCCTCGACGAGCTCGGCCCGGTCGCGCCGCGGCACCCGCTCGAGATGACCATCGCCTACCACGACGCCTGCCACCTCGGCCACGCCCAGGGCGTGCGCGCGCAACCGCGGCGGCTGCTCGAGGCGATCCCCGGGCTCGAGCTCCGGGAGATCGCCGAGGCCGAGCTGTGCTGCGGCTCGGCCGGGATCTACAACATCCTCAACCCCGAGCCGGCCCAGCGAGCTCGGCGACCGCAAGGCCGCCAACATCGTCGCCACCGGGGCCGCAGGTGCTGGTCACCGCCAACCCGGGCTGCCTGATGCAGGTCACCTCGGCCATCGAGCGCTCCGGAGGGGCCACCCGATGGGCCTGGCCCACACCATCGAGGTGCTCGACGCCTCCATCCGCGGCGCTCCCGCGTCGCACGCTCCTGCCCACCTGACCCGCCCACCCACCTCGGGAGTACTCGATGTTCCAGCAAGACCTCCAGCCGGTCGGCGACTCGCTGTTCCTCAGCGCGCTGTGCGGCGCCATCCCGCTCATCACCCTGTTCGTGCTGCTCGGTGGCCTGCGGCTCAAGGCGTGGCTCGCCGGCCTGATCTCGCTCGGCGTCGCGCTCGTCGTCGCGGTCGTGCTGTTCGGCATGCCGGTCGGCCAGGCCCTGCTCGCCGGCACCGAGGGCGCGGCGTTCGGCTTCTTCCCGATCCTCTGGATCGTGATCAACGCGATCTGGGTCTACAACCTGACCGTGTCGTCCGGGCACTTCGACGTGCTGCGCCGGTCCTTCGAGACGGTCAGCTCCGACCAGCGCGTGCAGGCGATCATCATCGCGTTCTGCTTCGGCGCCCTGCTCGAGGCGCTCGCCGGCTTCGGCACCCCGGTCGCGATCACCGTGGTGATGCTGATGGCGCTGGGCTTCCAGCCGCTCAAGGCCGCCGCGGTGGCCCTGATCGCGAACACCGCCCCGGTCGCGTTCGGCGCGCTGGCCACCCCGATCGTCACGCTGGCCGACGGTCGTCCTCCGGTGCGAGCAACGACCCCGGCCTCGACGGTCGACACGCTCGGCTCGATGGTCGGTCGGCAGACCCCGATCCTCGCGGTCGTCGTCCCGCTGGTGCTGGTGTTCGTCGTCGACGGCCGTCGCGGCGTACGCCAGACCTGGCTGCCGGCGATCGTCTGCGGTCTCGCCTTCGGCCTCGCGCAGTTCGTCGCCGCCAACTACATCTCCGTCCCGCTCGCCGACATCGTCGCCGCCCTCGTCTCGGCCGCGGCCGTCGTGCTCCTGCTCCGCGTCTGGTCGCCGGCCGAGGTGCTGACCGCCGAGCGGCGGCCGAGGCGACAGAGTCCGCGCGCGTCCGACGGCGAGGTCGGCGGCGCGGCCACCGGTGCCGGCGGCGACCGCGACGGCGCGAGCGCACCGGTCGACGCGACAGCCGCGCCGACGTGGTGCGCGCCTACGCGCCGTACGCCGTGATCATCGCGATCTTCTCGATCGCCAACATCACCGCCGTCAAGGAGTTCCTCGCCGAGGAGCCGTGGACCTACAACTTCGCCTGGCCCGGTCTCGACGTGCTCAACACGCGCCGGCGACCCGGTCACCTCGACGACGTTCATCTTCAACTGGCTCCCGGCCGCCGGCACCCTGATGATCATCGCCGGGCATCATCACCGCGGTGATCCTCAAGGTCTCGCCCGGCGAGGCGCTGCGCGCCTACGGCGCGCACCTACGTCGAGCTGAGCTCGGCGATCGTCACCGTGATGGCCGTGCTCGCGCTCGCCTACGTGATGAACCTGTCCGGCCAGACCGCCTCCCTGGGCGCCTGGCTCGCCGGCACCGGCGGCGCGTTCGCGATCCTGTCGCCGATCCTGGGCTGGATCGGCGTGGCGGTCACCGGCTCGGACACCTCGGCCAACGCGCTGTTCGGCGCGCTCCAGGTGCAGACCGCCAAGGAGGCCGGCCTCGATCCGGTCCTGATGGCGGCCGCGAACTCCTCGGGCGGCGTGCTCGGCAAGATGATCAGCCCGCAGAACCTCGCGATCGCCGCGGCGGCGGTCGGGATGGCCGGGCGCGAGGGCGACATCTTCCGCAAGGTGATCGGCTGGAGCCTGGTGCTGCTGCTGCTGATGTGCGTCATCGTCGGGCTGCAGTCCACCCCGGTGCTCGACTGGATGGTCCCCTAGCGCGGCCGTCGGCAGCACCACCTCGGTCGACGTACCCACCTCCAGCACCCGTACGTCGACCGACGGAGCCGCACCTGCGTGCGTGCTCGGCGAACTCGCGCCCGGGCTCGTGGAAGACCCGCTTGCGGACCCAGCCCATGCCGCGGGGCCAGAACGTCCCGTAGTGGATCGGGATCGCGACGTCGGCATCGACACGGGCAGGCACCCGGCGGCCTGCTCGGGGTCCATGTGCTCGCCGCGCAGGTTCGGGCCCCAGCCCCACACCGGCAGCAGGGCGAGGTCGAGCTTGTCCGGGTAGAGCTCGCCCATGCCGTCGAACACCGACGTGTCGCCTGCGAAGTACGTCGCCCCGGCGCCCTGCACGACGTAGCCCACGGCCTCGCCGTGCGGTCCGCCCCACGGCCACCGGGTCGCGTCGTGCACCGCGTGCACCACGTGCACCGTCGCGTCGCCGACCGGGACCGACGTCGCCGGCGGCCACCTCCACCGGTTCGACGGGGAGCTTGCAGCAGCCCGGCCGCACCGCGCGGGATCAGGACCGGGGTCCCGGGCTCGAGCTGGGCCAGCGAGGGGAGGTGGAGGTGGTCCATGTGCAGGTGCGAGATGGCCACCGCGTCGAGCCCGGGCGGCGGGTGCGGCACCAGCCCGGCCCGGCGGTGCAGGTGCATCAGGGCCCCGGTGAGCAGGGGATCGGTGAGGATGCGCGCACGGTCGTCGATGAGCACGGTGGCGTGACCCCACCAGGTCACCCGGATGGACCTGCTGGGGGGGGGGGGGGGGGGGGGGGGGGGGGAGGGGGCGGGGGGGGGGAGGTGGAGGGGGGGAAGCGGGGTGGGGGGGGTGGGCGGGAAGGGAGAGGGGGGGGGGAACTGGGGGGGGGGAGGGGGGGGGGGAGGAGGTGAAGGGGCGGGGAGGGGGGCGGGGGGAGCGGGGGAGGGGGGAGGTGTCGGACGTGAGGAGGAGGGGGGGGGGGGGGGGCGGGGGGGGTCGGGGGGAAGGAGCGGGGCCGGGGGGAGGGCGAGGTTGCGGAGGTGGGGGGGACTGGCGGGGGGGGGGAGCGGGTGGAGTGAGAGTGGTGGGGGGCTTTCCGGGGGAGTTGTGTCCGGCGCGTTCGCCCCGGCGCCCATGTGCAGTCGTCCCGGGGGGTCAGGGTGCCGACGCGGCGTCGGTCGGGCGAGCTCGGTGCGGTGACCCACCGTTCGAGGATCGAGACCAGCACCTCGTGCATCTGCTCCGCACCGTGGATCTCGAGGCCTCGCGACGAGGTCCGTCGGCGCGATGAAGGTCCCGCGGTCCTGCCACCCGCCGAGGCCGCCGTGGGCACCGACGAGGTCCTCGAACGCCGAGATCTCCAGCGTTGAGGTGTCGACCGTGCTGTTGACGTAGATGTCCGGCGAGGAGGGCATCTCCATCGCGTGCAAGAGGACCCGGGCGGCGTGGGGCGAAGTCGCGCAACGGGTCGACTCCGGTGACCTCGTCGTGGCGCAGCCGTCGGTAGCCGTCGGCCCCGATCACCACCGGTCCGTGCTCCCGGCTGATCACGGCGACGAAACCGATCCCCGGATGAGCCGCCAGGCCCGGGGGCCGCCGTGGCCACCGGACCTCGATGTCCTCGAGGGTGAGGCGCTCTCCGGGCGCGTAGACCAGGCCGAGGTTCCCCGATCCGAGCACCACCAGGTTGTCCTCGTCGCTGCCGTCGTCCCGCCGCTCGAGTGCGACCGGAGCCGCGCGGCGGCCCGGCTGGCGGTCTGCTCCCGGACCCCCTGGTCGCCGGCGAGGTCCTCGAAGATCGACTCCGCTCGACCCCAGGTCTCGACGTTCTCCTCCAGGGAGAGCACGTCCTGGCTGGTGAGGTCGCTGCACAGGTCGCCGAGCGAGGTGCCGTAGCGGTCCGCGAAGGGCGCCCCCTGCGACTGGCCGTGGTCGGAGAGCACCACGAAGTGGTAGCGGCGGCGGGGTATCGGGTCCACCGCCTTCCAGCACGGCGAGCGCCTGGTCGAGGTCGGGTCAGGACCTCGAGCGACTCGAGCCCTGTGCCGCCGGCGTGGTGGGCCACCTCGTCGTAGTCCACGAAGTCCACGTAGATGCTCCTCGCCCCGCGCATCATCTGGTGCGCGACGATCGCCAGGTTGAGGTCGCGCATCAGCGCGTTGCTCACCGCGCGCAGGAACGCGAAGGTCCACGACCGGTGCATCCGGGTACGACGTTGCGGCGGTTCTGGCTCGCTCGCCTGGAACCGCTCGCGCACCACCTCGGCGTCGTACGCGCGATGCTGCGGGTGAGGCCGTCCGGCCTGGCGACGAACCGCGCGACCGTACGCCGGGTCTCGCGCGATCCGCGGCCGATGTTGACCTTGCTCATCGTCATCATGCTCAGCGGCGCATCGCCGGAGAACAGGTTGAGACCGACACCCCGTCGTCGGCCAGCAGGCCGCGACCGTTGCTGGCCCGTGCCTCGATGACAGCCGCGTCGGCGGGTCGGTTGGCGACCAGGACGCGACCGAGCTCGCGGTCGTACCACCGGAACGCCGGCACGCGGTCGCAGGTGCCGTGCAGGATGCCCTGCTGGCTGGCCGGGGTCGTGCACGGCATCTGGACGGTCCACTCGTCGAGCCGGTGACTGCCAGAGCTGACCCACCGCGCCAACGTCGGCATCGTGCCCGACTGGAGGGCCCAGTGCGCGACCGGGAAGGGGACCCCGTCCATCTGCACGAAGACGACGCCGTCGACCTCGGGATCGCTCAGGCTCGGCCTTGGCGCCGAAACGTCGCAGGGATCGGTGAACGCGTCGTCGTTCCCCGCGGTCGCCATCCAGGTCAGGCTGGTGCCGATCGCGGCCGCGATCCAGGTGGCGGCGACGAGGGTCCAGAACGATGTCGCCTCGACGCCGGGCAGCACGAGCAACGCGACGTGCATGGCGACGGCCTGGCTGGTGATCGCGAGGGGCCCACGGCCAGCCACCCGATGGTCGTGGCGACGGCGACCAGCACGGGACGGATCATGATGCCGAAGATGGCGGTGACCGCGGCCGCCGCGACCAGCTGCCACTGCGACGTGGAGGTCAGACCGGGCAGCAGGGCGGCCGACGCGATGAGGGCCGGGGAGCTGATGGCCCAGGCGAGGCCATCCGCCCGAGGTCGGAGGGCCGCAGCCTGGCGGACATGGGCCCAGTCTGGGGGGCGCCCTCGTCCGCGGGCTCCCCCGCTCCGGGTGACGTGAGCAGGGCCTGACCCAGAACATGTGCCGGCCCATCTGGCCAGGCTCGGACGGCGTGGCACACTAAGGCAAGCCTTACCTATTGCACATCTTTCGACCCCAGCAACGGTGGAGACTCACCGTGATCTTCTGCCACTGCGCCGTGGTCGGTGACCGCGAGGTCGCCGAGGCCGTCGCCGACGGTGCGGACACGGTCGCCTCGGTGTGCAAGGCCACCGGTGCCGGACAGCAGTGCGGCACCTGCATCTTCTCCGTTCGTCGCGTGCTGTGCGACCATCAGGCCAAGAGCCAGGCTTGCCCGGCTCCTTGGGCAGGCCCAGTCAGCACCGGCGATCGGAGTACAAGTTGCAGCCAGTTAGCCCGCGTGTGGTCGAGCTCCTCAACGAGGCGCTGACCTTCGAGCTCACCGTGACCAACACGTACTTCCTGCACGCTCGGATGCTCGACAACTGGGGGCTCTCCCGTCTGGGCAAGGTCTACTACGACCTGTCCATCGACGAGATGAAGGACGCCGACGCCCTGATCAACCGGATCCTGATGTTCGACGGGCACCCCAACGTGCAGCGCCTCAACAACATCGCCGTGGGGGAGACCCCCGAGGAGATGCTGCGGCTGGCGCTCGACAGCGAGAAGGCTGCGGTCGCCCAGTTCAACGCCGGCGCGAAGGAGTGCCACGAGCTCGGCGACCACGGCACGGCCGCGGTCTTCGAGGAGATGGTCCGCGACGAGGAGACCCACGCCGACTGGTTCGAGAGCCAGATCGACGCGCTCGAGCGGGTCGGTGTCGCGCAGTACCTCGCGCAGCAGATCGACGCGGGCAGCTCGCCGCCTGAGCCACGGTCGGCGCGCCACCGGGGCTGGAAGACTGGCCCCATGACCGACAGCGCCTCCACCTTTCCCGGTGCCCCGGCTGGGCTCGCCGGCAACTTCGTCGACTGGCTCGGACTCGAGTTCGTCGAGATGACCGGTGACGAGGTGGTGTGCACCTGGGCGGTGGAGCCCCGGATGCACCAGCCCTACGGGATCCTGCACGGCGGCATCCACTGCAGCGTCGTGGAGACCATGGCGAGCCTGGGCGGTGCGATGTGGCTCGGCGACAGGGGACAGGTCGTCGGCGTCAACAACAACACCGACTTCTACCGGGCCGTGTCCGAAGGCACCCTCACCTCGACGGCCCGACCACTGCACCGCGGGCGGTCCCAGCAGGTCTGGGTCGTCGAGACCGTGACCGACAGCGGCAAGGTGGTCGCGCGGGGCCAGGTCCGGCTCCAGAACCTCTACCCCGACGCCTGCTTGCCGGCCGGCCCACACGCGCGTCTTGGCGATTTCGCCTATTGTCGAACCGAGTCCGGCGTCGTGGCACCCTCGAGTGTCTCGGGATCCTCGGTGGCGGAGGAGGCGCTCGATGGACCCGAAGTCCACGCGGAAGGCGGAGCGCACTGACTATGTCTTCGTCGCGCCCGACCCCGGCCGCCGTGTGCTGCGAGTCACCCTGTTCCTCGCCCTGGTCGGGCTCTGTGTCGGGCTCACCCTGACGATCTCCGACCGTGACCTGTGGACGATGGTCCTCGCCGGCGTCTCCGCTGTCGGCCTGGTCCTGTGCTGGGCGATGCTCCAGTCGAGCATCCCGCAGCGCATCACCGTGCGTGGCCCCAGCGTGCAGATCCGTCGCGACGGCCGGGTGGACACCTTCGACCTCGAGGACCCCGCCGTCGACATCCGGGTCAAGGACGGCGAGATCGCGTTCGCCCACTACATGGACCGCTGGGTCGTGGTGCGCTCCAAGGACGTCGACTGGAAGGTCTTCAGCGACGTCGTCATGTACTACCAGAACAAGGCCGACCACAACGCCGAGGAGCGCGACCGCCGCTTCAACCGCTGACCCCCGCCCGACTTTCCTGAAAAAAGTCGCGAACAGGCGGAACCTCCCAGATCCCCGGCGATTACCCCTCTGGACGCCCGTGCGCAGGACCGTGGGCTCCGCGACTTCAGGGCGATGACATCGGTGCACCTCACCACCAACTGGGTGCCGGATCCATGCGGCACCTGGCGAGCTGGACGACTCGGCCGTCCACGCGGCGCGGGACCCGTCCCCCATGACGTAACCTGTCGGCCACCCCTACCCCCCGTTGGTGGCCGGCAGGTTACATGGGCCCCTGACCTCACGAGGAGTTCGAGTCGTTGGAGATCCCTGACGACATCGTCCGTGGCGCCGTCTCGGGCGATCCTGACGCGTTCCGGGAGGTGTACGCCGCCCTCGCGCCGCGGGTCCTCGGCTACCTCAGGTCACGCGGGGTGGAGGACCCCGAGGGTCTGGTCAGCGAGGTCTTCCTCGCCGTGCACCCGCGTCTCCCCGCGCTCACCGGCGGTGCCGCGGGGCTGCGGACCCTGGTCTTCTCCGTGGCCCACGCGCGCGCAGTCGACGACGCGCGGCGACGGTCGCGACGACCGTCGAGCTCCCCCTACGACCCCGAGTACGACGACCGCGTCACCGGTTCGGCCGAGCAGCTCGCCGTGGAGTCACTCGAGGCGGAGCGCGCGATGACGCTGATGCGCGAGCTCAACGAGGACCAGCGCACCGTCGTCACCCTGCGCATCATCGGCGACCTCACCCTCGAGCAGACCGCCGAGGTGACCGGCAAGACGGTCGCCTCGGTCAAGCAGCTCCAGCGCCGCGGCCTCGCGCGGCTGCGCACCCTGATGACCGAGTCGGAGGTGGCCCGATGAGCCACATCCGCATCGAGGAGATGCTCACCGAGTCGGGTCTCCCGACCGAAGAGCTGGCCGGTCTGTCGACGTACTGCGCCGCTGGAGAGCCTGGCCGAGGACGCTCCGACGCCCTCGCCGGAGCTGGCCGCCCTGTTCGGCCCGGCCGACCCGGCGCCGGTCCCGCTGTCGGTGCGCCGCAAGCGCGCGCTCGCGGGAGCGCTCGTGCTCGCCCTGTCGGGTGTCGGCGCCACCGGTCTCTCGGCCGCCGCCAACACGCTGCCGAGGCCGATCCAGCACCGCGTCCACGAGTTCTCCAAGCACTACCTGCCCTTCGACCTGCCGGAGCCGCCTCCGCCCGGCCAGCCGCTCGGCGCGGACGTCCTGCCCCCGCTGCCGTCGGCCGAACCGCGACCCGGCGACCCCGCGGCGTCGCGGTCGGCGCAGCAGCGCGCGGGCTCCCGACCGGTCCGGACGCCGCGGCCCGGCCGGCGCAGGTGCACGTCTACTCGGCGGGTCCGAGCGCGGCGCCCAGCCCCAGCGCCTTCGCCCAGCCGGCGCCCACGTCAGCCCCCTCCGCCGCGCCCTCGAGCGCGCCGTCGCCCTCGGGTGCACCGTCGCCCTCCGCGGGTCCGGGGGCGAGCGGCTCCACGGCGGGGTCACGGCGGCCACGACGGCCGTCCGACCAAGACCAGCACCCAGGGTCCGAAGAAGGACGAGACGAAGCACGGCACGGGCAGCTCGGACGCCACTGGTGGCCAGGGTCCGGGCACCGACGCCGAAGCCCGGCGGTGCAGGACCCCGCCCCCACGGGTGGAGCGGACCCGACACCGACCCTGCCCGACCCGCCGGAGCCGACCACGCCTGACCCGATCATCATCCCGCTGCCGGACCCGCTGCCGGACATCGGGCCGGTGCTCCAGACCGACCCTGCCCCGCAGATCGACGGCGGCTGACCTGACGCATGATCGGCGGTGCTCTGGGCACCGGACGGCGATGACGTCCCTGTGGCTCGACCAGGCCCGATCCGTTCCCAGCGACCCGCTGCCCGAGGACCGCGTCGACGACCTCGTGGTGGGCGCCGGCATCACCGGCCTCGTCACCGCCCTGCTGCTCGCACGTGCCGGCCGGCGCGTCGCCGTGGTCGAGGCGCGCGAGGTCGGGGCGGTCGCCACGGGCAACACCACGGCCAAGGTCTCGTTGCTGCAGGGGACCAAGTACACCCGGCTCCTGCACTACCAGTCGCGCAAGGTCGCCGCTGCCTACCTCGACGCCAACCGCGAGGGCATGGAGTGGCTGCTGCGGTTCTGCGACGACCACGGCGTCCCCGTCCAGCGGCGGCCGGCCGTCACGTACGCCGCCGACGAGTCGGAGCTGTCCTCCGTCCGGGACGAGCACGACGCCGCTGCCTCGCTCGGTCTCGACGGTGGCCTGGCAGGACACGCTCGACGTGCCCTTTCCGCACCGGGGTGGGACGGTGCTCGCCGACCAGGCGCAGTTCGACCCGATGGACGCGCTCGTCGCGCTGGTGGACCAGCTGCGGGCGCACGGCGGCACCCTCCACCAGGGCCGTCGGGTCCGCACGCGTGTCGCTGACGGGGGAGGCGCGGGCCAGCCTGGACGACGGCAGCGACGTACGTGCCGAGCACGTGGTCCTGGCGACCGGGTCACCGATCCTCGATCGCGGTCTCTACTTCGCCAAGCTGGAGCCGCAGCGGTCCTACGCCCTGGCCTTCGAGGGAGCGGATGCGCCCGAGGGGATGTACCTGTCCGCCGGCTCGGACTCACGATCGGTCCGCGACGCGCCCGGCGCCGGCGGCGCGACCCGTCTGCTCGTCGGCGGAGCCGGGCACTCCGTCGGGCGCACCTCGTCGGAGCAGCGTCACGTGGACCGGCTGCGCGCGTGGACGGCAAGCACTTCCCGGGCGCCGTGGAGACCCATCAGTGGTCCGCCCAGGACTACCGGTCCCACGACGCGGTGCCCTACGTCGGCCGGCTGCCGCGCGGGTTCGGCCGGATCTACGTCGCGACCGGCTTCGACAAGTGGGGCATGACCAACGGGGTCGCCGCCGCGCGGGCGATCTCCGGCCAGATCCTCGGCCAGCAGCCGCCGTGGGCGAAGGCGATGGGTCGTCGGATCACCGGTCCGACCGCGGCCGCCCACCTCGCGGCCATCAACCTCAAGGTGGGCCTGGGCGCCGCGGGTGGCGCCGTGGAGCGCGCTCACCAGGCGCGACGCCGAGGGCGTCGTGCCGATCTGCACGCACCTCGGCGGGCCGCTGCACTGGAACGACTGCGAGGCGTCGTGGGACTGCCCGCTCCACGGGTCGCGATTCGGCGCCGACGGCGCGGTGCTGGAGGGTCCGGCCACGCGACCGCTGAAGCAGAAGCAGCCTAGCCGATCAGGTCGAGCAGCCAGCTCGGGCTCATCGTGCGGCAGCCGAGGGCCTCGACCCGCTGACGCAGGCCGCGGTCGGCGGTGATCACGACGACGTCGCGGCCCCGGTCACGCGCGGCTGCGTGCCTCGTCGGCGATGGTGGCGTCGCCGTCCTTCGCGGCGTGCACGGTGCGCAGGTGACCGTCGGTGCCCTTGGGTACGCCGGCCTTCGCCTGTCCCTCGAGCACCAGCACGATCTCGTCGTACGACGTGTCGGCGATCGCCAGCCGTCCGTGCAGCCGGGCCGCCGCGCCCGCCCGGTCGCGCCACCAGCCGTCCGGTCGCGAGCCGACCACGTTGGCGCCGTCGACGACCAGGACGACTCATGGGAGCAGGTCCGTCCGCTCGAACATCTCGGCGGCCTGCCGCGCCGACGGGGTGCCGGCGTCGAGGTCGGCACCGGCCTCGACCAGCACGCGCACGACCTCGTCCTCGCCCTTGAAGACCGCGCCGGCCACCGGGGACTGGTCGCGGCCGTTGCGCAGGTCGACGTCGGCGCCGCGGTCGACGAGCATCCGCACCGTGGCGGCGTGCCCGTGGTACGCCGCCAGCATCAGCGGAGTGTTGCCGTCCTCGTCCTGGACGTCGGCGGGCAGCCCGTGGTCGACGAACCCGGCCAGCTCCTCGGTCATGCCCTCGCGGGCGAAGTGCATCGCCAGCTCGACCACGCGGGCGGTCTCGTCGGGAGTCAGCGGCCGGTCCTCGGTCATGTCGCCTCCACCGAGAACAGCTGGTGCTCGCCCGGCAGTCCCTTGAACTCCACGGTGTCCTCCTCGATGAAGGCGAAGCTCGTCGAGTCCGCGAGCCGCTCGGCGATGTCGGTGCTGACCAGGATCTCGCCGCCGTCGGCCATCGAGGCGACCCGGGCCGCCATCGCGACGTTGCGGCCGAAGTAGTCGCCCTCCTTCTCGATCGCCGTGCCGGTGTGCAGGCCGATGCGCACCCGGATCGGCGTACGACGCAACCGGCGACTGCGCTGCCGCTTGGCGCTCAGCGCCCGCTGGATGTCGAGGGAGGCGCCGAGCGCGAGCTCGGGGGTCGAGAACACCACCATGTAGCCGTCGCCCTGGCTCTTCACGATCATGCCGCGGTGCTTCTCGACGTAGGTGTGCAGCAGCCGGTCGTGCGCGGCGAGCAGCTTGACCCACTCCTCGTCGCCGAGCTCGGAGTTGAGGGCGGTGGAGTTCTCGATGTCGGAGAAGAAGATCGTCACCTCGCCGTCGGGTCCGGCGACCCGGGCGATCTCGCCGCGGTCCTCCAGCGCCCAGCGGGTGAAGTCGTCGAGCGAGGCGAGCAGCGTGCTGCGCAGGCCCTGGTCGCGCATCCGGCTGACCGTGTCGAGCGCGGTCTTCATGGCGAGCCCGGCGGTCTGCACGGCCTGGGCGGTGCGTGGGCTGCGGGTGCCGTTGCTGCTCTCCAGGACTGCGGCGACCTCGTCGACCTCGCGCGGGCCTCGTTCAGCTGGGTGACCAGCCAGGCGATGACGCCGAGTGCGACGCACAGCAGCACCCCGAGGACGACGACGGCGGTGACCACGGGGCCAAGGGTGGCACAGCGCGAGCGGCCCCGGAGGCGCGACGAGTGTGATCTCGGTCAGCGTGCGGCGCGCGTGCCACACGGCGTTGGCGTGCCCGTGCCATGCCGTGCTCGGTCTGCAGACCCGTGGCATAGTGGAACCTGTTCTAGTTTCTGGAGGAGTCGCGGATGACGCGAGGGAGGCCACCCCACGCACCGGCCATCGACGGCTGGTTCACGACCGGCCCCGAGCCGGCCCTCGTCGGCTCGAGGTGCACGACGTGCGCGTCGGTGTTCTTCCCGCCGACCGAGGGGTTCTGCCGCAACCCGGCCTGTGCCGGCGAGGAGTTCGAGGCGACCGAGCTGTCCCGCCGCGGGACGGTGTGGTCCTACACCGACGCGCAGTACCAGCCACCCCCGCCGTACATCCCCGCCAGCGACCCCTACGTGCCGTTCGCGCTGGCCGCCGTCGAGCTGCCCGAGGGCATCGTCGTGCTCGGCCAGCTCGCCGACGGCTACGGCGTCGACGACGTCCGGGTCGGGAGCGAGGTCGAGGTGGTCGTCGAGACGCTCTACACCGACGACTCCGGGGAGCACACCATCTGGCGCTGGAAGCCCGTCACCGAGCTCGGGCGAGGAGGCCGACCAGTGAGCTCACGACGTCGCCGTACTCGGAGTCGGGATGCACCCCTGGGGCAAGTGGGGGCGCAACTTCGTCAGCTACGGCGTGCACGCGGCACGGCAGGCACTCGCGGACAGCGACGTCTCTTGGGAGGACGTCGACCTGGTCGTGGGTGGGGAGACGGTGCGCAACGGCTACGGCGGCTACGTCGCCGGCGCCACCTTCGCCCAGGCGCTGGGGTGGAACGGCGCCCGCGTGGCCACGTCGTACGCCGCCTGCGCCACGGGGGCCCAGGCCCTCGACACCGCGCGTGCCCGGATCCTCGCGGGGCTCAGCGAGGTGGCCCTGGTCGTCGGGGCCGACACCACGCCGAAGGGGTTCCTGGCGCCCGAACGCGGGCGAGCGCTGGGACGACCCCGACTGGCTGCGGTTCCGGCTGCTCGGCATGACCAACCCCGGCTACTTCGCGCTCTACGCGCGCCGCCGGATGGACCTGTACGGCGCGACCGCGGAGGACTTCGCCGCGGTGAAGGTGAAGAACGCGCGGCACGGGCTGCACAACCCGAACGCCCGCTACCGCAAGGAGGTGTCGGCCGACGACGTGCTGAACAGCGCCGTCGTCTCCGACCCGCTCCACCTGCTCGACATCTGCGCGACCTCCGACGGTGCGGCGGCCGTCGTGCTCACCTCGATGGAGTACGCCCGCCGGCACGGCCTCGCCGACCCGGTGCGGGTCCGCGCGATCTCGACGGTGACGCCGACCTTCCCCAACACGGTCATCGACATGCCGCTGCTCTCGACCGACCCCGCCTCCTCGGGCGACCCGGGCGCACCGACCTTCAAGGAGTCGATCGGCGCCGCGGCGTACGAGGAGGCCGGCATCGACCCCGGCGACGTGAGCGTGGCCGAGGTCTACGACCTGTCCACCGCGCTCGAGCTCGACTGGATCGAGGACCTCGCGCTGTGCAAGCGCGGCGAGGCCGAGCACCTGCTGCGCGGTGGCGACACCACCATCGGCGGCCGGATCCCGGTCAACCCGAGCGGTGGCCTGGCCTGCTTCGGCGAGGCCGTCCCCGCCCAGGCGCTCGCGCAGGTCTGCGAGATCACCTGGCAGCTGCGCGGCCAGGCCGAGGGCCGCCAGGTCGAGAACGCCAAGGTCGGGATCACCGCCAACCAGGGGCTGTTCGGGCACGGCTCGTCGGTGATCCTCAGCGTCTGACTGGCGTGTGGCGTCCCGCACTCGGCGTGACGGGATCCGAGCCGGCTCGTTGACCCGGCATGCGACGTACTGCTGCCCTCACCCTGCTCGCCGCGCTGCCGGCCGCCGTCATGGCCGGACTCGGCCTGCAGGCAGCGACCGCTTCCAACGCCGGCTCCGCCGCTGCTCGAGCCGACCGGCCGACGGCCGCACGACCGGCCTGCGCGACGTGATGTGGGTCGGCAACAACTGGGCCGGCACCGCCTCCATCGTCGACGCCAACACGCTGAAGGTGCTCAAGCGCGGCGTGAACCTGGTGCCCGACAAGGACCAGGAGCTCTCCGACATCCAGACCGACCCCGAGAAGCTGGCGTTCTACATCGCCATCCAGCAGGGGCCGGGCGAGGGCCACGACCAGTACGTCGACGACATGTTCACCACCAAGGACGGCAAGTACCTCGCCGTCTCGCGGCCCAGCTTCGCCGACGTGGTCTGGATCGACGTGGCGAAGGCCGTCGCCGGTCGCGACGACAGCGTCGTGCGTCGAGCAGCCGATGGACGGCCACCGCACCGACCACATGGGCGTCTCGCCCGACGGTCGCCGGCTGCTGGTCAGCGACTCCACCGAGCGCCAGGTGATCGAGTTCTCGATGGTCGACGAGACCGTCGACGGCAAGGCGATCAAGATGGGCGACCGCACGCGCACCTTCGAGTCCGGCGAGACGCCGCACGAGAGCAACTTCACCAAGGACGGCTCGCGGGTCTTCCACGCGAGCATCGGCAAGGTCTACACGCCGGGCGACGAGCACGGCTACGGCCCGGTGAAGATCGGCCCGCTGCACGACGCGCTCAAGGGCGACCGCTGGTTCCAGATCGTGCGCAACTCCGACTTCAAGATCACCCAGCGCTGGGACATGGGCAAGGAGCTCGCCGAGGCCGGCTACCCCGACATGAGCTCGGCGGTGCGCCCGATGGCGATCGCGCCCGACGAGCGCTTCGTCTACTTCCAGGTCTCCTACTTCCACGGGCTCGTCGAGTTCGACACCCAGGCCAAGGACACCAACGGCCTGGTCGACTACACCGCCGGCACGGTGCCGGAGCCGCGCACGGGCGCCGTACGCCGCGTCGTGAGCCTGCCCAACCGGGTGCCGACGATGCCCAAGGAGCAGTACGTCAACGACTCCGCCCACCACGGGCTCTCCATCGACAAGGCCGGCACCACGCTGTGCGCCGCCGGGACGATGGACGACTACGCCGCGCTGATCGACCGCAAGACGATGGTGCCCAAGATCTTCGACACGGCGACGACCGGCCACTCCTACGGCAAGCCGTACTGGACGACCGAGGGCCTGAACAACACCTGCTGGATCTCGCTCAGCGCCGACGACTCGGTGGCGGTCCTCGACTTCGCCAAGAAGAAGGAGCTCGCCTACCTCGCGGTCGGCGACCACCCGCAGCGCATCCGGCACGGGCTGGTCAGCAACCAGGTGCTCGCCTCGACCAGCTGACCTAGCGGATGTCGCCGTCGAGGTAGAACCACCGGCCCGCCCGCTGCGCGAACCGGCTGCGCTCGTGCAGGACGCCCTGCTCGTGGTGCGCCCGGAACTCGACGACGTCCCCGGTCGCCTCGAGGATCTCCAGCCCGGTCCACTGCGTCGCCGGGTCGGGTTCGACCTCGTCCGGCCGGGTGCGCGGGTGCCAGGTGCGCCACAGGTAGTCGGCGTCGCCGACCACGAAGGCGGAGTAGCGCGAGCGCATCAGCTCCTCCGGTGACGCGGCCTGCTCCTCGCCCCGGTGGAGGCGGCCGCAGCACCCGTCGTACGACGCCGACCCGCAGGGGCAGGGACCTTGCTTCACGACACCCAGTGTCTCGTACGACGGACGAAGGGGAGGACTCGGACAGAATTGTCTATCGTATTCAGGTCAATTAGTAGCCAATCTCGGAAGAGGCACCACATGACCACCCTGCAGACCAGCGGTACGCCGTCCGCACCGACCGAGGTGCCCGACGGCCCCACGCCCCGCCGCGTGGCCATCGCCGCGTCGGTGGGCGCCACCATCGAGTGGTACGACTTCTTCCTCTACGGGACGGCCGCCGGCCTCGTCTTCGACAAGCTCTTCTTCAACGGCCTCGACGGCCCGGCCGCGCAGTTCGCGGCGTTCGGCACCTTCGCGGTCGGGTTCCTCGCCCGGCCGGTCGGTGGGCTGCTGTTCGGCCACTTCGGTGACCGCATCGGGCGCAAGCAGATGCTGCTGCTCACGCTGCTGATCATGGGGGTCGGTACGGCGCTGATCGGGCTGCTCCCGTCGTACGACTCCATCGGCGTGTGGGCGCCGATCCTGCTGATCGTGCTCCGGGTGCTGCAGGGGATCGGCGTCGGCGGTGAGTACGGCGGCGCCGTACTGCTGGCCGTCGAGTACGCGCCCGCCGAGCGCCGAGGCTTCTTCGGGTCGGCCGCGCACATCGGCGTACCCGGGCGGGCTCTTCCTGGCCTCGACCGCCTTCTCGATCGCCAGCCTGCTGCCCGACGAGGCCTTCCTCGCGTGGGGCTGGCGCGCGTGCTTCCTGATCAGCATCCTGCTGCTCGCCATCGGTGCCTACATCCGCCTCCAGGTGATGGAGACGCCGGCGTTCGCGCGGGTGCAGGAGCGCAAGGAGGTCGCCAAGGTGCCGCTGCGCGACCTGCTCGCGGCGCAGCCCAAGCGGCTGCTGCTCGGCATGGGCACGCGGTTCGTCGAGGGCTTCACCTTCAACCTCTACTCGGTCTACCTGCTCGCGTTCGTCGCCACCAACCTCGAGCTGCCGAAGCAGTGGGCGCTCAACGGGATCATGGTCGGCTCGTTCCTCGGCGTGCTCCTCGTCCCCATCGCCGGGGCGCTCTCGGACCGCTTCGGTCGCAAGCCCGTCTTCCGCGTCGGCGCCTGGGCTGCGCTGCTGTTCGCCTTCCCGATGGCGGTGCTGATCCAGAGCGAGACCCGCCTCGGCATCTTCTTCGCCCTGGTCGGCGGCCTCGGCGTGCTCTACGGCGTGATCTACGGCCCGCTCGCGGCGTTCTGGTCCGAGCTGTTCGACACCCGCTACCGCTACACCGCGCTGAGCTCGCTCTACCAGATCTCCGGCATCGTGGCCTCCGGCATGACCCCGCTGATCGCCGCCTGGCTGGTCTCCAAGGGCGACGGCTCCCTCTGGCTGGTCTCGGCCTACGCCGTCGCCGTCGCCGCGATCAGCCTCGTCTCCGCCCGCCTCCTCCCCGAGACCCGGGGCCGCGACCTCGACGAGGCCTGGAAGACCGAGGCGGAGCCGGTCACCGCGTAGTCACCGTACGACGCGCGTCGCATGACGGGAGCCAACCGCCACCCCCGCGGTTGAGCCTGTCGAAACCCCACCGGAGACCCGCGGCGAATCAGCAGGGCCAGCGCAAAAGCCAGAGGAAACATTCCCGTTGCGAAGCTGGGTAGCGTGGCAAGAGTGACGACGAACGCACCCGCCATCAGCACCGTCGGCCAGCTCCGCGAGAGCGGCCACCAGCAGCAGACCCTCCGCGAGGAGCTGCGCGCCAACCTGCTCGACGCGCTCCGCGAAGGACGCGACCCCTGGCCCGGGTTGCACGGCTTCGACACCACCGTGATCCCGCAGCTCGAGCGGGCCATCCTCGCCGGCCACGACGTGGTCCTGCTGGGGGAGCGGGGCCAGGGCAAGACCCGCCTGCTGCGCACGCTCGTCGGCCTGCTCGACGAGTGGACGCCGGTGATCGCCGGGCGCCGAGCTCGGCGAGCACCCCTACGAGCCGATCACCCACGAGTCGAAGCGGCGCGCGATCGAGGAGGGCGAGCACCTGCCGGTCGAGTGGCGCCACCGCGACGAGCGGTACGCCGAGAAGCTCGCCACCCCCGACACCAGCGTCGCCGACCTGATCGGCGACGTGGACCCGATGAAGGTCGCCGAGGGCCGCAGCCTCGGTGACCCGGAGACGATCCACTTCGGCCTGATCCCGCGGTCGCACCGCGGCATCGTCGCCATCAACGAGCTGCCCGACCTCGCCGAGCGCATCCAGGTCGCGATGCTCAACGTGATGGAGGAGCGCGACATCCAGATCCGCGGCTACGTGCTGCGGCTGCCCGCTCGACACCCTCGTCGTCGCGAGCGCCAACCCCGAGGACTACACCAACCGCGGCCGCATCATCACCCCGCTCAAGGACCGCTTCGGTGCCGAGATCCGCACCCACTACCCGATCGAGCTCGAGGACGAGATCGCGGTGATCCGGCAGGAGGCCCAGCTCGTGGCCGCCGTACCCGACCACCTCGTCGAGATCCTCGCCCGCTTCACCCGCGCGCTGCGCGAGTCCAGCTCGGTCGACCAGCGCTCCGGGGTCTCGGCGCGCTTCTCGATCGCCGGCGCCGAGACGATCGCCGCGGCCGCGCTGCACCGCGCCACCGCGCAGGGCGAGGACGAGGCCGTGGCCCGGCCGGTCGACCTCGAGACGGCGGTCGACGTGCTCGGCGGCAAGATCGAGTTCGAGACCGGCGAGGAGGGCCGCGAGGGCCAGATCCTCGAGCACCTGCTGCGCAGGGCGACCGCGGAGACGGTGCGTTCGCGACTGCGCGGTGTCGACCTCGGGCTGCTCGTCCAGGCCCTCGAGGACGGCCGCACGGTCATCACCGGCGAGCAGGTCACCGCCCGCGACTTCCTCGGCGGTCTGCCGGTGCTCGGCGAGTCCGAGCTGTACGACGAGGTCTGCGACCGGCTCGACGCGACCAACGACGGCGAGCGTGCCGGCGCGATCGAGCTCGCCCTCGAGGGGCTGTTCCTCGCCCAGAAGGTGAGCAAGGAGTCCAGTGACGGAGAAACCGTCTATGGCTGATCGCCGGCGGGCCCGCTACGGCCGCTACGCCGGCGGCCCGGACCCGCTCGCGCCCCCGGTCGACCTGGCCGAGGCGCTCGACGCGATCGGCGAGGACGTGATGGCCGGGTACTCACCCGAGCGGGCGATGCGCGAGTTCCTGCGCCGCGGCGGCCAGAACCAGAACGGTCTCGACGACCTCGCCCGCCAGGTGGCGGCCAAGCGTCGCGAGCTGCTGCAGAAGCACAGCCTCGACGGCACCCTCGAGGAGATCCGGGAGCTGCTCGACCACGCCGTGCTCGAGGAGCGCAAGCAGCTGGCCCGCGACGTCGACCTGGACGACGCCGATCGCGACTTCCGCGAGATGCAGCTGGGCAACCTGCCGCCGAGCACGGCGGCCGCGGTCAGCGAGCTCTCGTCGTACGACTGGCAGAGCCAGCAGGCCCGCGAGGACTACGAGAAGATCAAGGACCTGCTCGGCCGCGAGATGCTCGACCAGCGGTTCAAGGGCATGAAGGAGGCGCTCGAGAACGCCACCGACGAGGACCGCGAGCGCATCAACGAGATGCTCACCGACCTCAACGAGCTGCTCGACAAGCACCGCCGCGGCGAGGACACCGAGCAGGACTTCGCCGACTTCATGGACAAGCACGGCGACTTCTTCCCGGAGAACCCGCAGAACATCGACGAGCTGATGGACGCGCTCGCGCAGCGCGCGGCAGCGGCCCAGCGGATGCGCAACTCGATGACCCAGGAGCAGCGCGACGAGCTCGATGCCCTGGCGCAGCAGGCCTTCGGCAGCCCCCAGCTGATGGAGTCACTGAGCCAGCTCGACGACAACCTCCGCGCGCTGCGGCCCGGCGAGGACTGGGGTGGCTCCGAGGAGTTCGGCGGCGACGAGGGTCTCGGGCTCGGCGACGGCACCGGCGTGCTCCAGGACCTGGCCGACCTCGACGACCTGTCCGAGCAGCTCTCCCAGTCGTACGGCGGCGCCCGGATGGACGACGTCGACCTCGACAAGCTCGAGCGCCAGCTGGGCGAACGCGCCGCCGTCGACGCCAAGACCCTGGCGGAGCTGGAGAAGGCGCTCAACGAGACCGGCTACCTCAAGCGCGGCTCCGACGGCCAGCTCAAGCTCTCGCCCGAAGGCGATGCGCCAGCTGGGCAAGGCGCTGCTCAAGGACGTCGCCAACCGGATGTCGGGTCGCCAGGGCCAGCGCGACATGCGCCATGCCGGTGCGGCCGGCGAGCTCAGCGGCGCCAGCCGGGAGTGGACCTTCGGTGACACCGAGCCGTGGAACGTGACCCGCACCGTCACCAACGCGGTCATCCGCACCGCGGGCGAAGGCGGGGACCCGCGTCACGGCGTACACCTCGACGTCCGCGACATCGAGGTCAACGAGACCGAGGCCCGCACCCAGGCGGCGGTGGCGCTGCTGGTGGACACGTCGTTCTCGATGGCGATGGCCAACCGCTGGGTGCCGATGAAACGTACGGCGCTCGCACTGCACCAGCTGATCTCCAGCCGGTTCCGCGGCGACGCCCTGCAGCTGATCGGCTTCGGCCGGGCCGCGCGCGTGATGGAGATCGAGGAGCTCACCGCGCTCGACGCGATGTGGGACAAGGGCACCAACCTGCACCACGCCCTGCTGCTCGCCAACCGTCACTTCCGCAAGCACCCCAACGCCCAGCCGGTGCTGCTGATCGTCACCGACGGTGAGCCGACCAGCCACCTCGAGCCCGACGGTGAGGTGTGGTTCTCCTACCCGCCGCACCCGCTGACCGTCGCGTGGTCGGTCCGCGAGCTCGACAACGCCTTCCGGATCGGCGCGCAGACGACCTTCTTCCGCCTCGGCACCGACCCCGGCCTCGAGCGCTTCCTCAACCAGCTCGCCGACCGTGTCGAGGGCCGTGTCGTCTCCCCGGAGCTCGACGACCTCGGCGCCGCCGTGGTGGGCAGCTACCTCGGCTCGCGGGGGAGCTCGGACGGCTCGGGCCACATGAGCGACTGGTAGGAGGTGTGGTTCTCCTACCCGCCCCACCCGCTGACCGTCGCGTGGTCGGTCCGCGAGCTCGACAATGCCTACCGGATGGGTGCGCAGACGACGTTCTTCCGACTCGGTACCGACCCCGGTCTCGAACGCTTCCTCAACCAGCTCGCCGACCGGGTCGAGGGTCGCGTGGTCTCCCCGGAGCTCGACGACCTGGGCGCGGCCGTGGTGGGCAGCTACCTCGGCTCGCGGGGGAGCTCGGACGGCTCGGGCCACATGAGCGACTGGTACGGCGGCCGCGGGTTCTGGTTCAACGACTCCTGACGAGCCTCACTCGTCGACGACCAGAACCACCCGTCCGACCGCCTGGCCCGAGGCCAGGTGCTGCAGCGCCGCCGATGCCTGTGCCAGCGGGAAGGTGCGATCCACGACGACGCGGAGCCGGCCCGACTCCAGGTACCCGGTGAGCGTGTCCATCAGCTCGCGCTTGTCCGGTGACGCGAAGGAGCCGCCGCGCAGCTCGGGGACGACCGCCGAGCGCGCCACCAGCCCCAGGATGCGCGGGATGCTGCCGAGCCAGCGATGCCCGGTGGCGCCGAACGCGTCGTGTCCGACCAGCACGTAGCTGCCACCCGGCGCCAGGGCCCGGCGTACCTCGCCGAAGGGGTGGTTGCCGGGCACGTCGAAGACGAGGTCCCACCGCTCGTGACCGCGGGTGAAGTCCTCGAGGGTGTAGTCGATGGTGCGGTCAGCACCCAGCGACCGCATGAGCGCCAGCTTGCTCGGGTGGTCGACGCCGGTGACCTCGGCGCCGTACGCCTTGGCGAGCTGCAGTGCGAACGCGCCGACGCCGCCGGCCGCGCCGTTGACCAGCACCCGGTGGCCGTGGGGCACCCGGCGCTGCGGCAGGTTGTTGAGCGCGATCAGGCCCGCGGTCGGGACCGCGGCCGCTTCCTCGAAGCTGACCCCGGACGGCTTGAGGGCCACGCCCACCTCCGGCGCCGTGGCGTACGACGCGAACGCGCCACCGTTGCGCCACTGCACGCCGCGGATGGTCTCGCCGAAGACCTCGTCCCCGGGCCGGAACCGGGTCACCGCGCCGCCCACCGACTCCACCACCCCGGCGACGTCGGTGCCGGGCACCAGCTCCTTGGGACGCCTGATCCCGGAACCCATCAGGCGGAGCACCGCCGGCCGGCCCGTGACGACGTGCCACACGTCCGGATGCACCGAGGCGGCCCGCACCCGCACCAGCACCTCGTCGTCGGCCGGTTCCGGACGCGCCACCTCGCCCAGGCGGAGGTCGTCGATGGAGCCGTAGCGGTCCTGCACGATCGCCCTCATGTCCGGACCGTACTGCGAGGACGTCAGGGGCGGCGGCCCCACGCTCCCACCAGGATCGGCGGGACCAGCGCTGAGCCGGTCGACTTCAGCGACTCGGCGGCGCGGGTGGCCAGGGTGTCGAGGTCCAGCTCGGCCTCCGTGGTGAGGCCGTGCGCCAGCATCACGGGCGCCAGGGAGCGGACCACGCCGCTGAGCATGGCCGGGCCCAGGGGGTTGTCGCACGCGAGGTACTGCGCGATGCCCACACCCGAGACGTCCTCGACCCCGGCTTCGGCGAGGATGCCCTGCAGCCGCGACCCGATGGTCGGATCGGCCCCGGCAGCGCGGAACGCGGCCATGACGAGTGCGCGCATCCGCTCGGTGAGAGGGTCGCTGGGCTCTGCGCGGAGACCGCCCATGTCGTAGTCGAGCATGACCACCCGACCGCCGGGTCGGACCGCCTCGACGTGATGGCGCAGGACGGCGACCGGGTCGGCCACGTGGAACAGGATCAGTCGACCCACGACGGCGTCGAACTGCTCCTCGCCGCGCCACCGCGTCACGTCCCCCTCGACGAACTGCACGTGCGGCAGCTGATCGGTCCGCGCCCGCGCGTGCTCGAGCATGCGCGGGTCGATGTCGAGGCCGACCACCTGACCGCCGGGACCGACGAGGTCGGCGACCGCGAGGGCGACGTGCCCGAGGCCCGTCCCGAGGTCGAGCACCCGCATCCCGGGCCCGATGCCCGAGGCCTCCAGCAGCAGCCGCGTCGGCTCCCGCAGGAAGCCGGCCTGCTTGTCCAACCGGGCGATCTCGGGATCGCTCGAACCCAGTGAGTACGTCGCCATGACTGGTCCTCCTGACCGCTGCCCGTCAGGAGCAGCTGCCCTTCCACCGTGATACGCCCGTTCGGACGCCAGCGGAAGACGTGGCCCGGTCGCGTTCGAGCCTTGCGCACCGCGCGATCCAGGCGGAAGGTGGAAGCAGGTCGTCAGCCAGACGAGGAGTTCTCGTGACCACTCTGCTCGCACCACCTCAGAGGTCCACTCGTGCGACCCGTCGAGAGCGCCGAGCGGAGAGACGCCGGCTCAAGCGTCTCGATGCGGTGTCCGCCCGGCTGGCCGACCTGCACGCCATCGAGGAGCTCCTGGGCCAGGCCGCCGACGTCGTGAGCTCCGGGTGGGTCCAGGGCGCCTGGTTCACCGTGGACACCTCGAGTGGCCCGCGCTCCCTGACGGCGTACGACGTCGGCCTCGCCGACGACCTGCCCGTGGTCGGGGCCTGCCTGGTCGGGGCCGTGGTCCATGCGGCAGGTGGGCCGACCACGGTCCGCTCCCAGGTCGTGCAGCGCAGCCTCGAGCTCACCCGGCAGGTGCTCCACGACCCCGGTGCGCCGGTGCGTTGGTGTCCCGGTCCCAGCCTCCGGATGATGACGGTGCTCGACCTGACGCACTGGAACGACTCACCGAACCGCACCCAGGACGAGGTCGTCGGGCTGCTGGCCTCGGCCCAGCACTCCGCGACCGCTCAGCGCGAGATGTGTCGCGCCGAGCGGGCGGAGCTCAGCGTCGTCCGCTGAATCGCCGGTTGGTCGGCGTCAGGCGAGGTCGCCGAGCGCCTCGAACTCCGCGTCGCTCAGCTCGATGGACGCGGCAGCGGTGTTGGAGTCGAGGTGGTCGACGCTCGAGGTGCCCGGGATCGGCAGCATGACCGGCGAGCGCTTGAGCAGCCAGGCGAGGGCGAGCTGCGACGGGGTGGCCCGTGCTCCTTGGCGGCGACGGCGAGCGGGCCGTCCTCGCTGGAGAGCTCGCCGGTAGCCAGCGGGAACCACGGGATGAAGCCGATGTTCTCCCGCGTGCAGTGGTCGAGGAGCTCCTCGGCGTCGCGCTTGGCGAGGTTGTAGAGGTTCTGCACCGACACGATCTCGGCGGTCTGCTGCGCCTCCTGGAGCTGCGCGACGTCGACCTCCGAGAGCCCGATGTGGCGGATCTTGCCCTCGTCCTGGAGCTGCTTGAGCTCGCCGACCTGGTCGGCCACGGGGTACGCCGGGTCGATGCGGTGCAGCTGGAACAGGTCGATCCGCTCGAGCCCGAGTCGGCGCAGGCTCATCTCGACCTCCTGGCGCAGGTACGCCGGCTGCCCGAGCGGGTCCACCCACCCGGTCCCTGGCGGGTCAGCCCGGCCTTGGTCGCGATGACCACGTCGTCGGCGTACGGGTGCAGGGCCTCACGCAGCAGGTCCTCGGCCACTAGGGCCCGTAGGAGTCGGCGGTGTCGAAGAACGTGATCCCGATCTCGACGGCCCGGCGCAGCACGCGGATGGCCTCGTCGCGGTCCCGCGGCGGACCCCAGACGCCCTCACCGGGCAGCTGCATGGTGCCGTAGCCGAGGCGTACGACGGGCAGGTCACCGCCCAGCTCGAAGGTGCCGCACGGGGCAGCGAGGTTCTCGGTCACGCGGTCTCCTTGGAGAGTTCTCGAGGAATCGTGTCTCTCTTCATCCCAAGGCGCACCGTGCGTCCGATGTCTCCCGCGATGGTGGTCCGGTCAGCTGTCACGTGACCGAGTGGTTGGCCATGTCTTTCGCGGCGATAGACACGCCATCATGCTCAGTCGTCGGAGAGCTCCTGGGTGGTCCCGCCAGGGTGGCCAGGACCGGGGTGCCGAACTGCACTGTCCGGCCGACCGTGCAGAGCCGATCGTTGGACCGCTGCACCGCCATCGGGAGGGCAGTGCGGGCAGCGTCACCCCCTGCGCCCTCGGGGTAGCGCAGGTCGAGAATGACTTTGAGGTCGACGAGGTGATTCCCTGCTCCGTCGCGGACCTTGCGAGCGCTGGAGCCGAGCCAGCCCGACTCGGCCTCGGCCCGCTTGCCAACGATGTAGTCGACATCCATCGCAGTGCATGCAGCGAGGGCGGTGAGCAGGAGCCCGACCGGCGTGAAGGCAGCGTCGTCGCCCTCGCCGACCCCGATGGACCCGCCTCGGCGGTTGCTCGCCACGTAACGGGCTTTGCGCTGCCGCGTGAGCTCGACGTACCTCAAGGTGTCAGGGTTGGTGGCCTCAGTCGGGTACACAGTCATGGATCGAGCCTAAGAGGCTGTCGCATTGAGCGAACCAGTCGTTCTCGTGGCTTCTCTTTTTTCCCCCCCCCCCCCCCCCCCCCCCCCCCCCCCCCCCCCCCCCCCCCCCCCCCCCCCCCCCTTTTTTTTTGGCCAGCGAACCGACGATCATCGGCCGAGGCGCTCCCCCCCCCCCCCCCCCCCCCCCCCCCCCCCCCCCCCCCCCCCCCCCCCCCCCCCCCCCCCCCCCCCCCCCCCCCCCCCCCCCCCCCCCCCCCCCCCCCCCCCCCCCCCCCCCCCCCCCCCCCCCCCCCCCCCGTGGATGCCCTCGGGCCGGCCCAGCTGGTCATCCCCTTGACTAAATCTTTAGGAACTGCTCCAAGATGCCATAGGTGATTTTGGATGTCCCTGCTGGAGTCCCTTTTTTTTTTTTTTTTTTTTTTTTTTTTTTTTTTTTTTTTTTTTTTTTTTTTTTTTTTTTTTTTTTTTTTTTTTTTTTTTTTTTTTTTTTTTTTTTTTTTTTTTTTTTTTTTTTTTTTTTTTTTTTTTTTTTTTTTTTTTTTTTTTTTTTTTTTTTTTTTTTTTTTTTTTTTTTTTTTTTTTTTTTTTTTTTTTTTTTTTTTTTTTTTTTTTTTTTTTTTTTTTTTTTTTTTTTTTTTTTTTTTTTTTTTTTTTTTTTTTTTTTTTTTTTTTTTTTTTTTTTTTTTTTTTTGGTGCCGGATGCCGCCGACACGAAGCCGAGCATAACCGACGACGCGATCAGCAGATCCCAGGGAAGAAAAAAACAAAATATATATATATATATATTTTTTTTTTTTTTTTTTTTTTTTTTCCCCCCCCCCCCCCCCCCCCCCCCCCCCCCCCCCCCCCCCCCCCCCCCCCCCCCCCCCCCCCCCCAAAAATCGCGACGAAGGCGTAGTAGCTCATCACCGAGGCGATTGGATAGCCGCCCTGGTCGTCCCGAAGAACTTATTTTTGTAGACGATCCCCGAGCGGGATACCCAGGACGCGATGACCGAGGCGCTCGGGGGGGAACTCGTCGACACGCTGTACCACGCCCGGCCACAAGGGCGACGCTACTTACGTCCCAAGTGCCGGGTCGAGGGCTGGGCCGATACTCGCCGCGTGAGCCTGATGGACTTTTTTTTTTTTTTTTTTTTTTTTTTTTTTTTTTTTTTTTTTTTTTTTTTTTTTAAAAAAAAAAAAATTAGCTTCGAGTCGAGGCGCCCCGCTTGTCGTTCGAGTGGAGCGCAATTTAGGCCGGCGCCCCGTACTACTTCCTGCGCATCCCGGGTGTGGACGAGAGAGGGACGTCGAGAGTCCGCCGCGGGGATCGAGCGGATACTGTCGGAGACCCTGCGCGGATACCCCCTGGCCTCGGGGTCACAGTGCGTGCTCGCCGTTCTTCCTGATCGCGATCTTCTTCGTCGCGGGAAGCGTTTCAGCGTCCCATGGTGATCGGTATGCTCAGCCAACACGGCACGGAGCGCCCGATGCGCTCGCTGGTGACGCCTTCTGGTACATCGCTCGAGGAACGAGATCAGGGCAGTCCCGCTCTGGTACAGCGGTCACTCGAGTTGCGCTCCAGACACTCGTCGTCATAGTAGCCGCGCCGTTCATGCTCGTAATAGTCACCATGTGCTTCTTCACTGATGAAGGCAGCTCAAGGACTAGACCCTACTAGTCCACGCTTGCCCTCGCGCGTGCGGCGGGGAAGTTGTGTAGCCCCGCGCCAGGCGCACCAAGTCGTAGTGCCACCGGACCGTGATTTTCGCCATCTCCTCGTCGCCAACGCGCGCAAGAACGACACAGGATACGGCCGATGGTGCCCTTGCCTAGGTCTTTTTTTTTCCCCCCCCCCCCCCCCCCCCCCCCCCCCCCCCCCCCCCCCCCCCCCCCCCCCCCCCCCCCCCCCCCCCCCCCCCCCCCCCCCCCCCCCCCCCCCCCCCCCCCCCCCCCCCCCCCCCCCCCCCCCCCCCCCCCCCCCCCCCCCCCCCCCCCCCCCCCCCCCCCCCCCCCCCCCCCCCCCCCCCCCCCCCCCCCCCCCCCCCCCCCCCCCCCCCCCCCCCCCCCCCCCCCCCCCCCCCCCCCCCCCCCCCCCCCCCCCCCCCCCCCCCCCCCCTCAATTCCCAAGGACGGCTTGCTACCTGATCCCCGCTCAAGGTCGCAGTGCGCAAAAGGCCTGTCCGGTCACGTCGACGCGTCCGACAGGCGACCGAGGGTCACAGCCCTGGCTCGTCGTTCGCCGAGCGGGCTCTCTCTCAGCCGCCGGGGAGGCGCGCCTCGACCGCCCAGCCGCCCACGCCGGTGGCCCCGGCGCTGAACTGGCCGCCGAGCGTCTGGATGCGCTCGCGCAGGCCGACCAGGCCGCGCCCGGTGCCGGCGAGGGGTGCGTCGTGCTGCGCGGCGCGCGTCGTTCTCGACGCGCACGGCGAGGCCGCGCTCGGCCTCGTCGACGCTGATCACGATGCGGACCTCGGCACCCGGCGCGTACCTGAGCGCGTTGGTGAGGCTCTCCTGCACCACGCGGAAGGCCAGGTGCGCGACCGGCTGCGGGACCCGGTCGCGGTCGCCCTCGAAGCGGCAGGTGACGTTCAGCCCGCTGCGGCCGGCGCGGGTGACCACCTCGTCGACCAGCGAGAGGTCCGGGCCGCCGCCCGTGGTCGTCCGCGCTGCCGCCGAGGAGCTCGATGAGCCGCTCGAGGTCCTTGGTGCCCTGCCGCGCGGACTCCGAGATCGCCGCGAACGCCTCCTTGGCGCGCGCGGGGTCGGCGTCGACCAGCCGCTGCCCGGCGGCCGCCTGGATCACCATCACGCTGATCGCGTGGCCGACGATGTCGTGCAGCTCGCTGGCGATCCGCGCCCGCTCGTGCCGCAGGGCGATCTCGGCGAAGAGCTCGCGCTCCTCCTCGAGCTCCTGCGGCCCGCAGGGCCAGCTGGTCGGCGGTCTCCCTGCGCAGCCGCAGCACGGTCCCGGCGACGTACGGCGGCACGGTGAACATCAGCGCGGCCACCCAGCTGCCGATCTCGGCCAGGTAGTAGAACGGCACCAGGTAGGCCGCGCGCGCACAGGCGCCACCAGCCAGGCCGCGCGACCCGACCAGCCGAGCGCGAGCACGGCGAAGCTGAGCGAGAAGAGCGCGACGCCGGTGTCGGGGAACCAGCCGTCGCCGACGGCGAGCGCCGCCAGGAACAGGCCGAGCGCCACGCACCGAGGCGGCACGCGGCTGGCTGCGCCACCACATCAGGGCGAGGCCGCCGCCCAGGAGCAGGAGCGGTGAACAGGTTGCCGCGCAGCGTCGTCGGCCAGCCGTGCAGCGCGGTCGGCAGCGCCACGAGGAGGAGCACCCCCAGCGGCGATGCCGACTCCGCTCGAGCACGACGCATCGGGTCGCCGCTATCCCGGCACGGGGAGCTGGGCCACGGCGTTGGCGTGGCCCCGGCTCACCTTGACGTCGAGCGAGCCGCCGAGGAACTTGGCGCGCTCCCTGGCGCGGGCCACGGCGGCCTTGAGGTCGGCGGACCTGTCGACCGGGCCGTTGACGCGGATCTCGAGGGCGTCGTCGTCGAAGCGCACGCCGACCTCGATGCGGGAGTCCGGCTGGTCGGCGAGCACGTTCACCAGGTGCTCGACGATGCGGTACGCCGAGAGCTCGACCGTCGCGGGCAGCGACCGCGGGTCGCCGGCCACCGTCAGCCGCGAGTCCGCCCTGGTGTGCCGGGCCAGCAACGCGTCGAGGTGCGCGACGGTCGGCGCCGGAGCCAGCGCGACGTCGCCGCCGCGCAGGAGGCCGACGATCTCGCGCATGCCGTCGAGGGTCGCGCGGCTGTCGCTCTCGATCGACTCGAACAGGGCCTTGGCGCTGTCCGGGTCGAGGTCCTTGCCCGACTCGGCGGCGGTCGTGAGCTGGCCGAGCCGCTCCTGCAGCAGCCCGTCGAGCTGCTGCGAGAGCCGGACGCGGTCGCTCGGCGAGCTCGAGCGCGACCCGCTCGTCGCGCAGCTGCTGGAGCTCGACCGTGCGCGCCTTGAGCTCGGCGCTCATGGCCGTGCGGTGGCGGACGGCGCGGCCGATGCCGAAGACGATCAGCACGATCGGGAACGCGAGCACGATCGGCTCGAAGCCGGTGGTCGCGTCGACCACGAGGACCGCGGCCGTGAGCAGCGTGCGTGAGGCCGAGCGAGATCCACGCCCGCCTGCGCTCCAGGGCGACCGCGCCGAGGTAGGCCAGCACGAACGCGAGCGGCAGCCCGGCGCCGCACCTGGTCACCCAGCCGAAGAGCAGGTCGTGGAGCACCATCACCGCCAGCGCGATCGCCGGTGACGGCGATGACGTTGCGTCGCCACCACAGCACCGGGACCGTCGCGAGCGGCGAAGACCGGGACCATGGCCCACGAGTGGGACGTCAGCTCGTGGACCATGGTGCCGTCGGCGATGGCCGCGGCCGCGTCGGCGTCGTCGAGAACAGGACGTTCTCGACCATCAGCCAGACGCCCAGCGCGGTGAGGGCTCCCGCGAGCACCCAGTCGACGGGACGGATCCCCCGGAAGATCCCGCTGAAGCCCTCACTCATCGCTCGACCCCTTCAGGCGTGGACGTGCTCGACGGCCAGCGTAGGCGCGGCGGCCTGCTTCTCGGCACGAGACTGCACGAAGAGTCCGATGCCGTAGAAGACGGCGGCGACCGGCACCGAGAACGCGAGGGCGCCCGAGGCCGCCGGTCGAGGAGTCCTTCATCAGCGTGACGACCTGGAGGGCGAGGATCCCGACCAGGCCGATGACGTGGTTCTGCCTGCTGCCGGCGAAGCGCGCCACGGCGTACGCCATCGCGATCGACAGCGGCAGCGCGAACCCGCAGCGGGTGACCCAGCCGAACATCGGGACGCTGGCGGCGATGATCACGAACGAGACGCCGATCGCGGCGAGGATGTTGCGTCGCCGCCACAGGATCGGCAGCGCCGCGAGCACGAAGACCGGGATCATCAGCGCCGAGTGCGAGTCGAGCGCGTGGGCGACGTCGGCGTCGGCTCCCGCGTTGACGTTCTCGAGCCCGATCAGCGCGGCGAGGGCGACCATGACGGCCGTCAGCACGTAGTCGAGGGGCCGGATGCCCTTGAGGATGTCCATCTCTGTTTCCTTTCGATCCGGCGTCTGGCTGACCCCGTTGGCACCACGCTCCCAACCCGGCCCCGTAGTCCGCGTCGGCAGCGAGGACGATCCTCGCGGCGCGCGTCATCCTCAAGGAGGACTCGCAGCGGGCCGGAGGTCGGCACAATGAGCGGGTGATCAGGGTCCTCATCGCCGACGACCAGGAGCTCGTGCGCACCGGCTTCCGGGTGATCCTGGAGGCCGAGGGCGACATCGAGGTCGTCGCCGAGGCCGAGAACGGCCTCGAGGCGGTCCGTCAGGCGGCGCTCGTCAAGCCCGAGGTCGTGCTGATGGACATCCGGATGCCCGAGCTCGACGGCCTGGCCGCGACCGAGCAGATCCTGCGCCAGCCGGACCCGCCGACGATCGTCGTGCTCACGACGTTCGACCAGAACGAGTACATCTACCGCGCGCTCCGCGCCGGCGCGGCCGGCTTCCTGCTCAAGGACGCGCCCTCCTCGCGCCTGATCGCCGCGGTCCGCGCCGCGGCCACCGGCGACTCGCTCATCGAGCCGTCGATCACCCAGCGGCTGGTCGAGCGGTTCGCCGAGCCGGTGGCCGCGCCCGGCATCCCGGACCAGCTCGGCGCAGCTCACCGAGCGCGAGCTCGACGTGCTCCGCCTGATCACCCGCGGCCTGTCCAACGCCGAGATCGCCGCGGAGATGGTGGTCGCCGAGACGACCGTGAAGACCCACGTCGCCCGCATCCTCGACCAAGCTCGGCGTGCGCGACCGCGTCCAGGCGGTCGTGGTCGCCTACGAGACGGGCTTCGTCGGCCGCAGCGGCGCCTGAGCACTACTGCTGAAATCCGGCTTTTCCCCGCTCAATTCCGACTGACGGAACGGAGGGGGACCGTAGCGTGAAGCCGGGCTCGCAGGCTGCTCGGGGCTGCGGGGAGAGGAAGGCGCGTCGAGAGTGCGGCGCGCCTCGATGAGGGAACGGATGACCGAGACGCAGAGCCGGCGCGGCCGCAGCTGCTGCCGGGTGGCCGTCCCCGAACAGGTGGACCCGCGAGTCTCGGCCCAGGCCGCCGTGGACCTGCGCGTCTCCATGGTGCTCGCCGTGCTGGCGGGCAAGCCCGTCGACGACGTGGCGCAGGAGTGGGACGTCGAGCCCTCGCTGCTGCATCGCTGGGTGCGGGACTTCCTCGTCGCCGGCTCCGCGGTGATCACCAACCAGCCCGACCCCGACGAGGCCCGCCAGCGCGACCGCTTCCTGGCTGCCTTCGCGCACGAGCTGCGTACCCCGGTGGCCGGCCACGGGCTGGGCGATGCTCCTCGCCGACGGGGACGTGCCCGAGGAGAAGGTCGACCGACTCGCTCGACCGGTTGACGGAGGCCTGACCCGCCTCTCCGAGCACATCCTCGCCGTCGAGCTGGCCACGTCCGCGTCCCTGGGCCGGATCCCGGTCAACTTCGAGCCCGTCGACGTCGCCGCCTCTGCCCAGGCTCCACGACAGCCCCGCCGTACGCGAGGGCGCCGACCTGACCGTGTACGCCGACCCTCAGCTGCTCACCCGCGTGCTGCGCGACCTGTGGGACACCGCGCACATGCGAGCCCGACCCGGAGAGCGTCGCCATCGACGTCGTCGAGGCCGGCTCGTGGAACGAGATCCGCGTCGTACGCCAGGGCAGCCCGATCAGCCCGATGGTCATCCAGGCCCTGTTCGACCCGTTCGGCGCCAACGACGACGCGACGGGCGTGACGATCGGCCTCTACCTCGCCCGGGCCCTCACGGTGGCCCACGGAGGCTTCCTCGGCGCCGAGGGCGACGACGACAGCACCGTGCTCCTCGCACGACTTCCACGCGAGCCAACGACCGATCCGGCGCCCCCAGAGCCCGGGCAGGACCGTGACAAGGGAGGAACACCATGAAGTACAAGCTCTCCTGCGGAGACGCCATGCCGGGCTGCTCGGCCCGTTTCGAGGAAGACAGCCGCGAGCGGATCCTGGAGCTGGTCTCCGTGCACGCCCGCCAGGACCACGGAGTCACCGATGTGACCCCCGAGATGCTCGAGGCGATCGGCGCCAACATCGTCCCGGCCTGACGCGATTGCACCCGCTCGGAGTGCCCCCAAGCAGGGCAAACCGGACGTCGCCGACGGGCGCAGATCTCGGACGACTCATCCGAGTCGGGGGATGCCCCGTACCCGGTTGTCGCACGAGGCTGCGTCAGTAGGCCGGTGGGATTCGCCGTTGGCCCCGTTTGAAAGGTTGCCCCATGTTCAACGACAACGGCTCGTTCTTGCTGGCCCTGTTCGAGTTCTTCCTGTTCTTCGCCTGGTTCATGTGCCTGTTCTGGGTCCTGGGAGACATCTTCCGGAGCAGGGACATCGGCGGAGGCGCCAAGACGCCTGGGTGATCTTCGTGATCATCATCCCGTGGCTCGGCATCCTGGTGTATCTCATCGCCCGTGGGCACGGGATGCAGGATCGTCAGCTGGAGCAGGCCCGCGAGATGCAGGCGGCTCAGGCCGAGTACATCAAGTCCGTCGCCGCACCGTCCTCGGCCAACGCCACCGGCCAGATCGCCGACGCCAAGGCTCTGCTCGACAACGGGACGATCACCCAGGCGGAGTTCGATCAGCTCAAGGCCAAGGCGCTCGCTTCGAGCTGACGCACCCGCAGCTGACTGACGCGCACACCCATTCCTCCTCACGAGGAGTCCATGCCCCGCCGGTCGCTTTGGCCTGCCTGCACCTGCGGTGCGAGGCTCAGTCCTGAGCGGCGATCAGCCTCCGCGCGAGCGGTTCGAGGGCAGCGATCAGCTCGTCTAGCTCGCCCGGGTCGAGGACCTCGTACGGCACGAGGGCGAGGTCGTCGGTCAGCGCCTCGACACGGTCCTTGGTCCGCCGGCCGGCAGGGGTGAACGTCGCCTCGTCTCGATGAGTCCCCGCGTCTTCATGCCGTCGATCAGGTCGGTCAGCTGGGCGGAGGGCAGGTGGTGAATCCGGCCGAAGGTCGGAGCCGGGATCCCCATGTCGATGGCGACAGGACGTGGGCCTCGAGGCCGCCGATGCCCTCAGCCATGAGCGCGGCGATGTGCCCGTCGCCGCGGTGCTCGCGCAGCAGCGAGGCGGCGTGGAAGAGCCGGGCCACCGGCTCCTCCGGCAGGGGGAGCGTGCGTAGTGCGGCGTACATGGGGCGGCCCTCGAGCGGTGCGCTGGTCGCTGCCGCGGTGAGCAGCTCGACGGCTCGCGCGAAGTCTGACGCCGTCGACGAGCTCGCCGAGGATGCGCCGCAGCGCGTTGACGCAGCCCTCCTGGCGAGCGGCGATCGCCGCCTCCGGTGTGGTCGTCCGCCACACCTGGGGGATGTGGCGAGCCACCTCACCCGGGGCGAAGTTGTAGAAGAGCGCGTGGACGACCTCGGCAGGCACGGAGGTGCCGAGCGGGGCAGCCCGGCCGGCGAAGTAGGTGTCCCAGTAGTTGGTGAACCCCAGGGCGAACATCGACTCGTTCGGCTCGTCAGCCGAGTAGGGGATGACCCCGATCGGCTCGACCAGGTCGAACATCCTGCGAGCCAGCGGGCTCACGCGCTCACCGCCGGTGTGGCCTGTGCTCGACGCATCGGCGACGACCTGCCCCATGGTGTGCTCCTTCGGTCCGAGATCGGGTTCCTGGTATCGACCCGCGAGGCGGACCGAACTCATCGCGTCGAGGCGGCGCCGCCCTCGACCCCGCGCTCGGCTGACAGATCACGCTCGTCGGGACGCCAGGTCGCGGTTCTCCTCGGCGCGGCGCTGCAGCACGCGCCCGTTCGCCGTGGTTGCGGGTGCGCGCTCGCCGCCTCGGTGAAGGCCTCCGCGGCGTCGGCGTGCAGCCCCGCGCGCTCGAGCAGGTCGCCGTGGACGCTCGGGATGAGCGGCGAGTCGCCGAGGGCCGCCGGGTCGACCCCCTCGAGGACGGCCAGCCCCGCCCCCGCGTCGTACGCCCGCCCGTGCGCGACCGCACGGTTGACCTCGACGACCGGTCCCGGTGCGGCCTCGGCCAGGACGTCGTACAGGACGGCGATCCGCCGCCAGTCGGTGTCCTCGGCGCGCCCGGCCCGGGCGTGCTGCGCGGCGATCGAGGCCTGCAGGAAGTAGCGCCCGACCGGCCGACCGCGCGCGGCCAGCACCTCCGCCTTCTGCAGCGCCGCCAGCCCGCGCTTGATCAGCAGCTGGTCCCACCGCGACCGGTCCTGCGCCTCGAGCAGCACCGGCGCCCCGTCGTCGTCGAGCCGAGCCGGCATCCGCGACCCCTGGATCTCCAGCAGCGCCTGCAGGCCGAGCACCTCGGGCTCGTCGGGCGCCAGGTCGGCGAGCAACCGGGCCAGCCGCATGCCCTCGTTGGCCAGCTCCGGACGCATCCAGTCCTCGCCCGCGGTCGCGGAGTACCCCTCGTTGAAGACGAGGTAGATCACCGCCATCACGTCGTCCAGCCGGCGTACCCGGTCCTCGCCGGTCGGCAGCTCGAACTCCGCTCGCGCCTCGGTCAGCGTCTTCTTCGCCCGGGAGATCCGCTGTCGCATCGTCGACTCGGTGGTCAGGAACCCGCGCGCGATCTCCGCCGTGGTCAGCCCGCCGACCAGTCGCAACGTCAGCGCCGCCCGCGACTCCGGAGTGAGCGAGGGGTGGCAGCACAGGAAGACCAGCCGGAGGACGTCGTCCTCGATGTGGTCGACCTGGGAGTCGAGATCGGGCATGCCCTCCTCCTCCCGCAGGTCGTGGCCGAGCAGCTGCGGTCTTCGCGGCGCAGCGTCTCCGTCGCGACGGAACTGGTCGACGGCCCGCCGCTTGGCAGCCGTCATCAGCCAGGCGCCCGGGTTGCTGGGGATGCCTGCGGTGGGCCACTGCTCCAGCGCGGAGACGAGCGCGTCCTGGGCCAGGTCCTCGGCCAGCCCGACGTCGCGCGTCATCCTCGTGAGCGCGCCGACCAGGCGGGCCGACTCCGCACGCCAGGTGGCGGTGATCGCGAATCGACGGTGGTGGGCTCGGCCGGCACCGGGCCAGCCTAGAGCCCACCCTCCCGTCGAGCTCAGGTCGTCGGTCGGCTCCGGCGGCCCGTCGGAGATCTGCCGCAGCGTGGAGATCACCTCGACCTCGGGCCAGTACTTCGCGTGCAGCTCGGCGAACGTCTCCGAGTCGGCGATCGCCTCCTCGAGCGTGTCGTACTGCAGGATCGACCACCCGCCGACGACCTCCTTGCCCTCGGCGTACGGGCCGTCGACGCGGGTGATCTCGCCCTTGCGGACGACGAAGTTGACGGCGTCCTCGGTGCCGTACAGCCCGCCGCCGTCGAGGAACACGCCCGAAGCGACCCGCTCCCCGATGTGCTCGTCCATCGCCTCGAACAGGGCCTTCGGCGGCGTGCCGACGCCCTCCTCCATCCTGCACGAAACCCATGAATCGCGGCATCAGCTGCTCCTTGTCCTCGGGCCCCGCTGGTCGGTGGCCTCGCTCCTACGTCGAACGAGCCGACGGGTCTGCGACATCGTCGGGAAAGAAAGTCTCACACCGAATCAGGGACCGGGTCTGAGCCATGCTCGCGAGCTCCCCAGCGCATCCGCGTCAATGACGTCGGTACGCCGATTCGCGGCGCAAGCACCATCCTTCGCGGCTCTCAGGTAGGCACTATCGCCCACTCGGACGCTGACCCGTCTGACTCGCGGAGAGATCCGGCTCGGCCGGGCTGGCCAGCAACACCTCGCGCACCGCTCCCTCCAGTGCCGATTTCGCCGCAGGGTCGAGCTCGTCGTCCACGATCACGGCATCGACCTGGTGCAGCTCCACGATCGTGGCCAGTCCGACGACGCCCCACTTGGTGTGGTCGGCGACGACGATCCGACGGCGCGCGCCGGCCAGCAGCGCCCGGTTGGTCTCGGCCTCGACCAGGTTGGGGGTGGTGAAGCCACCTTCGAGGGCCATCCCGTGGACTCCGAGGAAGACGGTGTCGGCGTGCAGCGCGCGCAGTGCCTCCACCGCGACGGGTCCCACGAGGGCATCCGACGGCGTGCGGACGCCGCCGGTCAGGACGACGGTCATGTCGGTGCGGGCGGCCTCGTGCAGGAGCTGGGCGGCCGGGATCGAGTTGGTGACCACGGTCAGGTCGGGGACCGTCAGCAGCTCCCTGGCCACGGCGTAGGTGGTGGTGCCGGCGGACAGGGCGACAGCTGCGCCGGGTTGGACCAGGGCGACCGCCCGTCGGGCGATGGCGCGCTTCTGTTCCAGCTGTTGCTCGGACTTGGCGGTGAAGCCGGGCTCCTCGGCGCTGCGCAGCAGCACCGAGGTGGCGCCGCCATGCACGCGGGCGACCAGACCTCGGCCCGCGAGTACGTCGATGTCGCGACGGATGGTCATGTCCGAGACTCCGAGCTCCTCGACCAGCTCCGAGACGCGCACGCCGCCTGTCGTGCGCACCCCGGCGAGGATGTGCTGACGTCTCTGGTCCGGTAGCACCACTCAGCCCTCCCTGACGACCGCACTACGTCCCGCCGCCAGAGTCAGCGGCCCGACCTGCTGCTCCGTGACGAGGTCCCAACCGGAGACCTCGATCACGACCTCCTCGTTGCTGTGGTTCAGGACGAACAACCAGCTGCGCTCGGAGCCTACGCGTCGCACCACCTCGACCCCCGGAGGCGCAGCGGCGGCGGGCTTCACCCCGGCCTCGTCGACGACGCGACGCACCAGCGCCTCGGTGGCAGCCTCGTCCAGGCGGGTCGCGACGTACCACGCCGCCGCCGTGCCGACCTCTCGTCGCGTGACGGCCGGGATGCCGGGCAGCGGACCGTCGATGAAGCGAGTCACCGCTTCGGCCGTGGTGCAGGCCAACAGCTCGGACCACCGCGAGGCGCGGGCGCCGGCCACGAGTCCGTCGTCCAGCCGCGCAGCTTGGCCCGCCGGCATCGGGTAGAACTCCTCGCTGCGTACGCCGAGAAGCTCCATGAAGGCCCCGGGGTAACCGCCGAGACGGACGTGGTCGTGCTCGTCGACGATCCCGGAGAAGAACGTCACGACCACGTGCGCGCCCGCCTCGCACGCTGCCGCCACCGAGCGGGCCGTCTCGTCGGTGCACAGGTAGAGCGTGGGCACCACGACGATCTTGTAGCCGTCGAGGTCGGTGCCGGGCGGCACGACGTCGACGGTGACGCCCGCGCTGCGCAGCGCCGCGTGGAGGTCGTGAGCCGTCTCGCCATAGGTCACCTCGGAGCTGGGGTGCGCGTCCAGGTCGCAGGCCCACCCGGCCTGGTAGTCCCAGAGCAGGGCGACCTCGGCAGGCGACCCGACTTCCCGCGGACCTCGCCGAGGCGTCCGGCGACGGCGCCCAGCTCGACGACCTCTCGCCACACCCGCGTGTCGGTGCCTGCGTGCGGCACCAGCCCGGAGTGGAACTTCTCGGCCCCCGCCCGGGACGCGCGCCACTGGAAGAAGCCCAGGCCGTCGGCGCCGCGGGCGACGTGACCCAGGCTGTTGCGCATCATCTGACCCGGGGCCTTGGCGAGGTTGACCGGCTGCCAGTTCACGGCGCTGGTCGAGTGCTCCATCAGGAGCCACGGCTGACCGCCGCTGAGACCGCGGGTCAGGTCGGCGGCGAAGGCAAGCTCGGCCTCGGGGTCCGCACGCACCGTCAGGTAGTGGTCGGTGCTGACCACGTCGACGTGGGGGACCCAGGCCGGGTAGTCGAGGTGTCGGAAGTGGTCGAGCGTCATGAAGTTGGTGGTCACCGGCACCTGCGGGGTCACGCGCCGCAGGACCTCGACCTCGGCGAGGTACTGGCGCAGCAGCGCGTCGGACATGAACCGCCGGTAGTCCAGCTCGTCCAGTTCCTGATGCTGTGCGACCCCGAGTACCGCAAGCAGCTGCCGCTGGACGACCTGGACCCGGCGACCGTACCTCCGGATCTCCCGGCGCCCGCCGTGCCGAGCGCCGAAGGGCTCACCGCGGCGCAGCTGCTCTGGGTGCTGGCCGACCACTTCGAGCTGGGTGCACGCCGCTCGGAGGACATCTTCGGCGAACTCGCCGCCCTCGACGAGCCGGTGGCCGTGGTGGTGCCGGACGTCGACAAGGCGGGACCGGTACGCGCGGCCGGCGAGCCCGCCCGTCTCGTACGGGACGTGCTCATGCCGCTCGCCGCCACGGAGACGGTGCATCTGCTCGCGGAGGTGCCCCGCGAACTGGCCGTCGAACTGGCGGGTTCGCTGCCCCACGGGCAAGCACAGATCATCGACCTCGACGCACCCCAATGGGCCGACCCCGAGGGCCTGGTGCTGCACGCCGAGACCGCGCTGGACGTGGCGTCCGGCATGCCGCAGCTCGCCCACCTCGCCGACCCGGCCGCCCTCCGCGCGCTCGCCGAGGCGATGGCCCGGCGTGCCGGAGGCAGTCGGCTGACGGTCCAACTCGCCGTGCAGTCACTGCTCATGCAGCCGGAGGGCTTCGACCCCAAGGACGAGTCCCAGCTGCCGGCCGACGTGGGCGAGGCGCTCGATCTGCATGCCCGCCGGCTGGGCGCCGATCCGCAGACGCTGCGCCTGCTGTTGGCGCCACTGGCGTTCGCCGAGGGCCGGGGGCTGCCCGTCCACCTGATGAGCATGCTGGCGAGCGCGGTCGCGGGCCGTGACATGAGCCAGGAGTTCGCCGACGGCATGCTGCTCGTCGCGCCCTTCATCGAGCCGGTCGAGGACGCGGACGACGCGGACGAGGGCGAGGACGCCCGGCAGGACGCGGAGGCCGGTGCCCCCGAGGGCGAGGGCGGCGGCGCCCGTACGCTGCTGCGCCTGGTGCACCACGGTATCGCCGCGGAGATCCGGGCCGGCCTGCCGGACGCCCGCGCCGCGCAGACCGAGATCGCCATGTCGCTGCTGGAGGCGGTGCCGGACCAGGACTGGTCCCGGGCCGATCCGTACATCCGCGACCATCTTGCGGCGCACACCCTCGATGCCGGTCTGCTCCCCCGGCTGATGACCGACCCGGGCCTGTTCGCGCACGCCGACCCGGTGTCCCTGCGGGCCGCCATCGAGGCCGTCCCCCTCGACCAGGTCGGTCCGCCCGGCCGTACGTACCTGCGGACCGCTCCGCTGCTGACCCGCTCCCAGGCGTCGGCCGTGATGCGGGCGGCGCTGCTGGAGACGGCGTTCGTCGAGGACGGGCTGACGCCGTACGCGGAGGCGCTCCACGGCCTCGGTCTGCCGCTGCCGTGGCGCACGCTCTGGAGCGTGCCGGTCGCGGGCGTCCAGGGCGTGACGGTCGGTTCCGTCCCCGGCGCCGACGACGCCTCCCCGGCTCCGGCCGAGGGCCAGGACGGGGATACGGCAGCCCTCCCCGCCGCGCGTCCCGTCGCCGCCGTCCTCGTGCCCGAAGGCACCCCCGGTGCGCGTACGGTCGCCCCCGCGGAGGCTGCGGACGGTACCGCCGCCCCGGACGGCGGCATGGCCTTCCTCGTCCACGATCTGCTGCGGCCCGGCACCCTCGACGCCGATCCGGCGCAGGTACTGCGCCCGTCGGAGGCGGAGCTGGCGGCGGCGCCGTACGGGCTCAGCCGCGGCGCCGACCATCTGCGGGTCTGGGCCCGGGAGAGCCAGGAGGTGCTGGCCGCCCTGGTCACCGACACCCCGCTCATCGGCGCCGACATCTCGCCGGACGGCATCCTCGTCGTCGCGGACGCGCGCGGCGTGACCGCCCGGCAGATCCTCGTGCCCGTCCCCGCGGCGGTCACCCCCACCGTGCCGGCCCAGGTCGCCCGCACCACTGACGACGACGCTTCCACCGGCCTCGAAGGAGACCACGCGTGATCACCCAGGAGCAGGCACAGAGCACTGCCGCCCGCTGGCTCAACCCCGAGGGCCACCAGGGCCCGGCGCGCGAGGTGGCGATGCAGGAATTCGACCTGGGATGGGTGGTGTGGGCCGTGCCGCCGCCCCCCGAGGTCGACCCGGAGACCGGCCGGCGCCGGCCGCCCGCCGAGATCGGCACCGCCTGCGGCGTCGTCGACCGCGGCTCCGGCGAGCTGACCGTCTGGCCGTCCGTCCCCGTCGACGAGGTCGTCCGGATGTACCAGCAGAAGCACGGCGCCGCCGGCGCGCCCGCGGCCACCGAGGCCCGGCCGCCGGCCACCGGCCCCGGCAATACGGCCGTCGCCACCTACCACGACCCGGCCACCGGCGAGGAGACCAGCGTCGCCCGCGTCTCGTCCCCCGGAGCGCCCCCGGTCGAATACCAGCTGCGCGACGAGCTGGTGCGGCTCGGCGTACGCGGCGAGGACGTCCAGGCGGTGCACACCGACCTGCGCCCCGCGCTGCTGCCCGGCGGCTACTCCGGTGACTTCGTCTTCCGGGCCTTCCCGAACGCCTCGTTCTCCTGCACCGAGGGCTACGGCATGCTGCCCGAGGAGCGCGCCGAGGGCGTCGCGGGCCTGCTGCGGCACGTCGAGCAGATGCACCGGATCGCGGGCCGCCCGGCGCCGCCGACGCCGCACCGGGTGCCGGTGCCGCAGGAGGTCCAGGCCGCCCCGCCGATGCGCGATGTGGCACTCGGCAAGCTCCTCACCGAGGTCTTCGGACCGCAGGGCACGGTGCGCCCGGACGTCGACGACATCACGGCGACCCAGCTGCCGGAAGCCGCCAGGGCGACGCTGACGTGGGCCGGACTGCCCGCCCGTGTCCCGTACTTCTTCACCGCCGACCAGCTCGCCGAGCCGCCGGCCGGCGGCCTGTTCACCGACATGGCCACGCATCTGCGGGAGACCGGGACGCAGGCCGAGGAACCGACGCTGGAGACCCTCGCCGGCTACGTCCGCATCGGCACGGACGGCCTCTACGCGCTCGCCGTGCAGTGCACCGCACCCGAGTCGAACCAGGGCCTGATCGGCACCGTCTGGGCGGTCCAGCCGTCCCACGGCGGCGGCCGGTTCGTCAACCGCACCCTCTCCGCCTACCTGCGCTCGCTGGCCCTCCTGACGACCACACGGACGCAGATGCAGGGCATGGACCCGCTCGCGGCGGGAGCGGCCGTCGCCGCCTTCCAGGAACAGCTCGCGGCGATCGACTCCTGGTCCCTGGACGAGCCCGGCAACTGGTGGTCCCTGGTCCTCGAGCAGATGTGGCACGGCCTGTACTGAGCGGCAACGGCCCGGCTCGCACGGCACCCGCCCCAGCTCGCACAGCACCCGCCCCGGAACTCCGCCGCCCACAAGGGCGGTGAGGTTCCGGGGCGGGTGTGGCGAGAGGGGCGGGTCAGGTAGCAGGCCTGCGGATGCGGATACGCCCGTGCCGTCAGGGCGCCTTCGGCGGTCCTGCCTGGTCCGGACCGGTCAGGGCAGGTAGGGGCGGCGGTTCTGCCTGGCCCTGACCGATCAGGGCCATGGGCGGTGGCGGTTCTGCCTGTGGCCCGGACCCGTCAGGGCAGCAGCCGGTCGGCCGCCAGCGCCGCCACCAGCCCGACGCCCAGCAGCCAGGTTCCCAGCCGCGTACGCCCGTTCCGGCTGAGCTCGATCACCACGCCGCAGAGCACCAGCGCGGCCCCGTACACCCCCACCACCAGCACCGACGTACGGCTCGCCAGCCGCACCACCAGCACCACCGCCATCGCGGCCATGAGCACCGAGGCCAGAATGATGCGGATCCGGCGCGCCTGACGAGGCGTCAGCTTCGTCCGATTCCCGGGAAGGGGCTCCACGGACTCGGAAGCGCCGTCGTCGACACTCCTCTCGGAAGTGTCGCTGTCTATACCCGCCACGGGTGCGTCATCCATGAGCGGAAATGATACGGGAACGAATGATCGGCCACGCGTGCCGATCCACCGGACCGCGCCCCCAACCGCCTCAAAGGCTGGGGCTGTTCACCGGTCGAATAGGTGCGGCGCGCCGCCCGGCGAAGCGCTGGGGGGGCGGCCGCGGACGGGGTCGGGATGACCGGAGACGGCGGGAGACGGCGGGAGACTGCCGGAGGCTGCCGGAGGACAACACATCTCCCCCATCGACCAGCGACACAGGAACCCGTGAAGGTCCATTACCGCACCCGCGCGAAGCTCCGCCCACCTTCGAGATGTCCACCCATTCTCCACACCGGGCCATGCCAACTCTCCACAATGAACGTCTAGTTGGACCCCACCTGACCCCAACAAGCTGCCATATCCCCGCCTTGACGTGGCCACACCCAGGCCGCCTAATGTGGGATCATTGGGCGCGACGAACACGCTCTGCACAACAGCAAACACGGGGGCAAAAGTGGCAGGCAAGGCATTTGACGTCGATCCAGACGTGCTGAGGACGCAGGGCGACTCCTTCGTCAACATCGGCACCGACTTCACCAGCGCAGCGAAGAAACTGCGGGGGGACCTGGACGGCGATGTCGTGCAAAAGGCCTTCGAGGGCTGCGACTTCGGCGACATCTTCCTGACGATCTACGAGCCCATCGCGAAGGGCATGTTCGACTCGATGGACTCCCTCGGCGAACGCCTCGAAGACATCGGCGACAAGCTCAGCGCCATGGCGAAGCACTACGCCGAGTCCGACGAGCAGGGCATCCACGCCATCAGCGCCGTCGGCCGCCCGCAAATCTGAGGCGCACACCCGCCCACCTGAGGTTGACGGCCACGCCCGTCCCTCTCACGCGGCACCCTCACCACACACCATGCATCCCACTCGGCATGACGCGCTTACTCAGCACTTCTTGCCCGCTCAGCGCTACGTGCTTCCTCAGCACCGCTTGTCCGCTCAGCACTACTTGCCTACTCAGCACTACTTGATTACTCGGCTACCACCGTACGGGGGACGATCACTGTGTCTATGCAGCTGCCGGAAGGGGTCTCCTGGGTCCTCGACCTTCTCGGCTTCTCATGGCCGGACGCCGACGAGGACAAACTCTTCGAATGCGCGACGGTCTGGCGCAACTTCGCCGAGGCCGTGAATCAGGCGAACTCCCATGGCTCGATGGCGGCCAATGAAGTCACCTCCGCGAACTCGGGCGAGGCCGTCGAAGGCTTCTCCAAGGAGTGGGGCACCTTCAACGGCAGCGCGGGAGGCGGCGACAATTACCTCCGCGACGCCGCCATGGCCGCCGAGGTGATCGCCCTCGCCTTCGACGCGGCCGCGCTCGCCGTGATCGCGGCCAAGATCGCGGTCATTGTCCAGCTCATCATCACCGCCGTCGAACTCATCGCAGCCCAGGCGGCCGCCCCCTTCACCCTTGGCCTGTCCGAACTCGGCGCGGCCGGCGCGACGCAAGCGGCCCGGTTGATCATCCGCCGGATTCTCGACCAGCTCAAGCGCGAAGTCATGCAGGCGGCCACCAAGGCGATGGAACACGCCACGATGGACGCCATCAAGAAGATGACCAAGGACCTGGTCAAGAAGGCGGTGTCCAAGGAAGCCCGCAAGCTGGCCGTGGACTACATCAAGACGACGGTCAAGGACGAGGTCAAGGAAAAGGTCGTCACCGCCGCGAAGGACGGCGCCAAGGAATTCGTCATGGACACCGTGGTCAACGGGGCCAAGGAAAAGGCCGTGGAAGCCGGTACGGAGATGGCCGGCAACGTCGCCGAACAGGGCATCGAAAGCCACTTCGGCGCGCGCGACGGAATCGACTGGGGCGAAACCGCCGACATCGGCAAGGAAAAGGCCGGCGAATACGTCCAGGATGTCAAGGACGGCGCCAAGGAAACGGTCAACAACTACGTGGACGGCGTCACCAGCCTGGCGGACCCCAACACCTACATCGACCGCGCCAAGGAAGACGCCGCCAACCAGGCGGAACACCACACCAACCGCGGCCTGGACGCCGCCCAACGCCACGTCGACGCCCGCACCGGCGGCGCCGCCACCCGCCACCAGGACGTCACCGACGAGGGCCGCGCGGCCGTCACAGACCACGTCCGGTCGGTCTTCGGCTGAGGCCAGGCACCGGCTGAACCCTCGCCTTGCTCCACCCGACCGTCGTCAACCCCCGGCCAGCATTCCCCAGGGCCGTAGCTGGCTGACCAAATCAGCCTGCGGCGGCCCTCATCGACTCCCTCGCGAACCTGTCGTCGAGTCCACGTCCACGCCGTTCCCGCCGGCCCCCGGGGGCGCGCTCAGTCCAAAGCCGTAGGCGCTGAGGCGCATTCCGCTTACGACATGCTGCGCCCACCCTGCCGCGCCCGGCTACCGTAGGCGCCCGGCCGGATCGACCGTTTCGACGTCGGTCCAGGTGTCAGGAAAACCTGCCATTAGGCGCGCTCAGAGACGCTGATACGGAAGCAGAGTGCGCGGCCGCCATCGCCGCTACAGCCAGCCGTAGCGGGAGGCGCTTCCGAGGCGCGGCCGTGCCGCTCAGCATGCGCCGTGGTCCCCGGCGGCGATGAGCTTGACGTGTGCGTAGATGTCCCTGACGTAGGACAGCCCCCTCGTCGATCTGATACGACCCAAACGAGTGGCCGGCCGCGCTGCATGGAGGCCAAGCGCATCGCGAACTCGACAAGGGCAGGACACGGTTCACCGAGCCGAGCAAGCGTCCAGGAATGACGAACTCCGCGGCTCATACAGCCCACGCCCCCGCCAGGACGCAATCGTTTCCGACCCGCACGCAGCCGTCTGTGCTCAGCTACGAAATCGGGGAATGGGTATTGCGCAGGCTCCTCCGCGGGCGACCCAGCATCCGAAGCGCATGGAAACAGACCGACGGAGGCGACCTCCTGTGCGGAGGCGTAGAAGGACAGACGGCTGCCCAGGGAAGGGGACGGCAGTCGACCCAGGAGATCGAGGGGCAAAATTGCAACCCTGAGGACCTGGACGTCCAGATGTGCACGCCGTGCGAATCAGTGGCCTTCCGAGAGGCTGCCGGACGAAAACCAACCTCCTTACTGGGGCGGGCACTGAACGCCTCGACTTCGAGTCTGGCGCCGCCACCGGGCATCGCGAAACTCGAAGAAATTGACACCGCCCGAACAGCGCGCCTGCGCCACCATGCCGCCCGCTGCCCGCAGCGCCCGCGGCAACCTCACGCCTTGGGTCCCTCCTACACAGATTTGGGTCCACAGCCTGAAGGCTGTGGACCCAAATCATTCTGGTCGTGCTGAGGCGCAGGCTACTCGCCAAGTCCTCAATGGCCCGGAGGCTGCGTGGGCGGCCCCGGCGGGAAAGACGGAGCGCTTGGGCTGCTGATACGTACCGGGCTGCGGCTGCTGCGGCGGAACCCAGGGCCGCCGAAGCCGCCCGGGGGCCCGGGGGCGGGCCGTTACGCCCACTCCTCTTCTTCCGGAGCACGATACCCACGACGATGGCGCCAACGACGAGGACACCAAGCGCGATCCCCACGATGACACCGGTGCCGAGCCCGCTGTCCTCCTTCTCGCTTGCCTGATCATCACCGTTACCCGCTGCGCCGGAAGAGGACGCTCCACCGGAAGAGCTAGGTGCGTCCGCCCCCTTGGGAGTCTTCAGCGGGCCGTTCTTCGAACCAGCCGGAATGTCCTTCGTCAACGCGCTGTACGGACGAATGAAGCCATACCCATAATGCGGGTCGGGGAGCTTCAGGCTTTCTTTGCCCGGCCGGCAAGGCCGCCGTCTTGACGAGACGATTTGCGATCTGGCCAGCCGTCAGGTCAGGGAACTTGGAACGCAAAAGGGCTGCGGCAGCCGAGACATACGCCGCAGAGTCAGATGTTCCATTTGCCAACCGATACGGCTTGGATGCCGCCGCAGACCGAATGAGTGTACCCGGGCGCCGTGAGCATTGTCTGCGACCCGTAGTTCGACTTCTCCCACACCTTGCCAGCCTTGTCGACTGCACCGACAGCGACCACGCCTGGGTAGGCAGCCAATTCGTCAAGGTCGACCCACTCCATCGTTTCCTGTCGCAACGACCAGGAGAACATTCTTCTTGCGCCGCATAAGCGAGCGCCTGCTTCTCGTCTTCGGCAGGTAGGCATGCCGAACGACATGTTGATGACAGACGCGCCTTGATCAACAGCATACTTCACAGCCTCAGCCAAGGTATTCCGAGCTCCGACCCGCACTTCAACGGGGATGCCTACGGGCAAAATCTTCGCGTCCGGCGCCAGCCCCTTACTCCCTCGAATTCCCGGCCCATGGCCATGGCCGCAATGAGGGACGCCATGCCAGTTCCATGGTCACTCCGCGTCTCTGATCAGCAGGCCCCCGTCCACGAATATCCTTTCCCGCAAGAACGTTGCCCTTCAAGTCCGGGTGATGCCATCAACAGCATCATCGAGTACAGCGACCGTGACGCCTTTGCCCGTCGACCCTTCCAGATCTTTCGGCATCAAACGACTTCAAGGCCACTGATCATCCCTGTTCTGGTCTGCCAAAGCGACTCGGCGCGGCAGCCGAAGAGCAGTGCTCCCGCCACCGCCGCGCCGCCCACTGCACGCAGCGTCCGCGTGAAGCTCATGCCGTAACACCTCTCCTTAGCAAAGTGGGGCCCGCAGCCCGAAGACTGCGGGCCCCGTCGCGTTCCGCCGACCTGATCTTGGCCGTCAGGTCCCTACTCGATGACCTTGGGCGCCACATTACGCTCTCGTCGTCCAGGTCTCCTCGTCCTCTACGAGGTAGTCAGGACGCTGCCCATTCTCGCCTTTGTCCTTGCCCTTGCCGCCGTGAGCCCCAGGAGCTCCGCCATCCCGGCTGGCCGGCGGCCGCCGGTCGCACCCTTTTGCGTAGCCGCCACTGCTTCGGTGCAGGCCGGATCCGCCTTGCCGGCGCCGACCCGGACTTGCCGCCCTTACCACCGACGACCCCGCCCTTTTGGCGGGCCAGGCGCCGCCTTTACCGCCGGCGCCCTTGGCGCCAGCTCCCTTTCCTGCGCCAGCACCGCCGCCCATTCCTGGCATACCAGCACGGCCGCCGCCTCGAGCACCCGCTCCGGCCGCCGGCGCCACCACGCGGCCGCCAGCACCGCCGGCCATGCCGCACGCCGCCACCGCCGATGCCCGCCAGCCGGAACCTCCGCCGGCGCCAGAGCCCGCCCCAGACCGCCAGTACCGACACCGCCACCGACACCACCACCGGCGCCGCCGCTGAGCGCGCCTACCGCCGCCGTCCCAGAGCCACTGCCACCTCCGAGGCTGTCAAGGACCGGTGCCCACGTTTGGGCGCGGGAGTCTTGGGGATGCTGCCGATGCCACCGTCGATGCCGTTGGGGCGCGGCGGCTCCATAGGAGGGGGTCGGTAGCCAGAGCCCTTCAGCCCGGGATCCTTCGGTGCCGCCCCTCCCATTAGGAGCCGACGGCGTCGGGCCGAACGGCGCAATTCGGAGGATTGCACCGCCACCGTCATGTTCGGGCAGCTCGTCGGTCGTGCTTCGATTCGTCGTCGTCGATCACCGGCGGCTTCCCATGGCCGTGACGCCCGCCCGATACGTGGTAGCCAACTGCTCCATGTAGTGGGCGGCTTGCAGCTCGCGTTCGCGGTCGAGCGACAGATTGACCCCGGTTCTTGGCCATGGCGTCGTAGATGCTCATGTTCGGGTTCTGCAAGTCGGCGTTCAGGCCCGAATCGTCGCGCCCGCCTGATGACCCGCTCCGAGCATCTTGGCGGCCGCGCCGCCAACGGGGCCGAGGATGATCCCGGCCTTGCCCGACCCAGAGCCGGCGAGGTCCGCCAGCCGGTCAGCCTTGCTCTCCAGCCAGCTCGGCTCCTCGACGGCCTCGACCGCCGTCTTGACCTTCTGGAGGTTGTCGCCGATCTGCTTCATGACGTGACCCGTGTTGTGCGGGTACGGCGCGAGATTCGCGAAGTTCTTGCTGATCTTCTGCGCCGCCGCCGCGAACTGCTCCGCGGAGTGGCCGTGCCAGGACTCCAGCACCTTCGTCACGGCATCGTCGAAGTGCTTCTTGATGCCGCTGTTCCAGTCATCCCCGACGAGAGAGACGCGGACTTTGTTCCAGCCCTCGGCAACATTGTGGACTTCGCCCGGGTTAGCCCCCGACACCATGTCCTTCACCTGATTGAGCCTCAGGTTCGTGAACTGTGGCCGGCTCTGATGCGACGCCGCCCGTGTCGGCCGCGCCGAGCTACAGCCACCCGTGTTGGCTGGCGGGCTTGACCTCTGCCGCCTTGAAGCCACTGTTATCCGATGTCATCTTCCGTCCCCCACTCCCTCATCGAACGTTCTCTGTACTGTCACTGCGATCCGCCCGCTGAAGTCACTTCATGCTTACGGAGTTGTCCGCTTCTGCGTCCTGGTAGGCGCCCCTGACCTTGGCAGACTTCTTGCCGAACTTGTCGAGAAGGCCCTCCACCAGATCGATCAGGTCCTCGATCTCCTGCTTCATGTTCTGGTGCGCACCGTAGAGTTCGCTCTCCTCCGAGAACCCCTTCCCCAGGGTGCCCTTCGGCCAGGTACGTGCTGTCTTGGCCGTGCTCTTCGACGTTCCCATTTCGCTCAGGACCTGGTTCAGCTCCTTGACGACCTGATCCAAGGCGTCCAGGTCAACGCCGTACTCCTCTTTGCCACCCATGATTAAGCCTCCCCGTTCCTGCTGAAACCAGTTTTACGTCGCCAGTCGCGGAGTGCGATGGCGGAGCCTACGACCACGCCGACGGCCAGGAGTCCGCCGCCGAGGATGTAGATGGAGATGCGGGCGCGTCGGTCCTCGGTGGTTTCACCGATGGGGACGGCGACCGCTTGGACCTTGATGCTTGCGGCCGAGTTGCCGGGCTTGTCGGGCTGCGGCGGGCCCGTCGGCTTGTTGTTGTCGTTGAGGGCTGCCACCGGGTCAACGACGCCCCAGCCGATGTAGTTGTCGCGGCCCGCGCGGACGCGTTCCGCCGTCTCCTCGAGGTGCCAGATGAGTTCCTGGGGCTTCCAGTCCGGGTGCTTCTGCTTGAGGAGGGCCGCGGCTCCGGCGACGTACGGTGCGGAGAAGCTGGTGCCCTGGTCGACGCAGTTGCCGCCGTCGGGGACCGTGGAGACCATGTCCACGCCCGGCGCGGCGATGCCGACGAACTTGCCGGACTGGGAGAAGGGCGCGCGCTCGTTGTTCCGGTCGGAGGCGGCCACCGCGAGGACGTTCTCGTACTCCTCGAACGCGGCAGGGTAGGTGTTCTTCTGCTTGCCGTCGGCGCCACCGTTGCCTGCGGAGGCGATGATCAGGGTGCCGTTCGCGGCGGCGTTCAGGATGGAGGCCTTCAGCGGGCCCAGCTTGCTCGGGTCGGCGTCGGTGCCCTGGGAGATGTTGAGGATCTTGACGTCGGCGGCGACCGCCTTGTCGATGGCCTTGGCCAGGCTTTCGGCGGTGCCGGCCTTCTCTTCCGTCGTCTGCTTGTACGGAACGATCTTCGCCTTGGGAGCGAGCCCGAAGAAGCCCGAACCGGAGATCTTGCGGGCGGCGATGATGCCGGCGACCTTGGTGCCGTGACCGACCTCGTCCTGGGTCTCCTTGCCCTTGACGAGGGTGCTTGCCGCCCTTGCCGATGTGCGCCGCTGAGCTGCTTGTTGTCCACGTCGACGCCGGTGTCGATGACGCCTACCCGGACGCCCTCACCCTGGCCGTACTCCCACAACTGGTTCGTCAGGATGCGCTGCAGGGACCACGGGGTCTCTTCGATGTTGTTCGTGTTGAACTTGCACTCACCGGCGTTGAGTGGCACGTTCTCGTCCGCGGTCGCCGGCGCTGCGGTCGCCCAGGACATGCCGACGGCGCAGGCAGCCGTAGCCAGTGCGCCCGCCGCTCGTCGGCGGTGACCGGTTCGGTGACCAATGGCGCGAGATCCCACGGGTTGTCTGCTCTCCATGTGTGGCGGATGGGGCGGGAACGAGGGGTGCTGCTGAGGGTGTTGAAGCAGTGAAGACTGGGGAGATATCGCAGCATTCGGGCGGAATGCGCGATGGGTATCCGGACGGCAGAAGGGCGAGCGCACTGATGCAGCGCGCTCGCCCTCATTGACCACTGTGCGAGCCGTCGGGGCTGCTCAGCCGTTTGTCATCCGTACCTGACGCGAGGTCAGCCCGCCCAGATACCGGCGTTCTTGCTTTCGGTGCTCTGGTAGTTCTGAGCGGCCTGGTCCAGCGCCTTGGCGATGGCCTCAAGCGTCGAGTGCAGAGAAGCGGCGCGCTGGTCCCACTCGCGCTGGCGGGCCTGGTAGCCCTCCTGCGCGGAACCTTCCCAGCTCGCGGCGATCTTCTTGACGCCGGCCTCGAGGTCATCGAGCTGCTGGCGGATGTTGTTGGCAGTACCGCGCACGTCGGAACTGGCCTGCGAGATCGTCGCAAAATTGACGAGGATCTGGCCTGACATGGTGTCTCCTCAGGAGTTGATAAAGCCTGGTCGAATCGCACCGCAGCGAGCCTGGCGGCGTTGCCTGCCGGCCCGGGCTGCGGCGACTGGGCCGTTGCGTCGCGGCGAGCGACGCGGCCTCATCATCCGAACGGAGATGCCGACGCGGAGACGTGCGAGATCGACTGGGCCTGCTCCTCTTCGGAGGCAGAGTAGTTCTTCGTGGTCGAGTCGATCGCTTCCTTGATCTCGGCCAGCAGCTGGTTGAGACGGTTGGCGTCCTCATTCACCTGCGACTGCAGCTGGTTGTACGAGGAGGCCGCCTGACCCTTCCACCCGGACGTAATGGTGTCGACGACCGTGTTCAGGCGAGAGATCTCGCCCTGGATCGACTGGTTGACCGAAGAGATCTTGCCGCTGAACGCGACCATCTCCTCTTCGGTGGTTGTGTACTGCTGACCAGCCATAGTCAACGTCCCCCATGAGACTCGTACCTCGAACCGCACTGCACCGGCTCAGGCACCCGCGCGGTTGGCGCCTCCTGCTGACGCCTTGGCCCACTTTAACCACTCCATACGCCTGTTCCCAACAGCGGGAGGGTTCTTGTGACGGGATCACAACATTGTCAACTGGCCGTAAGAAGCACGTTGTTCGGCGTAATCGGGCAGATCTGACGCTATCGGTCAGCAGAAGGAATTCGATGGCGGGGCGGCGAAGATCACAGCGGGCCGCGGCGGGTGATACGACCGAGGCCGTGCCGGCACCCGGATTCGGGTGCCGGCACGGCCTCGTGAACGGGCCCGCCTTCGGGCTCGTCTTCAGATCACCGCGCCATGGGCACCGGTCGCCGCGCCATTGGCGCAGGTCACCGGGCCCGCGGCTGCGATCACTGCGTCTGCGGCTTCTGCGCGTCGTGGACGTCCAGGGACGGGCCCGCCGAGAGCAGGCTGGACCAGGCGTTCAGGATCGCCGGCGGGTGCGCGCCCTTGTAGCCGAGGTGGAGCTGCGCCTGGTCGCGCTGCTCCTTGTCGCTGCCGGCCTTGTCGCTGTTGTCGTTGCCCTTCGGCACGTGGTAGCGCAGACCGGTGTCGGTGACGAGGAAGAGGCTGCCGTCCTTCTGGGCGCCGGTGCCCACCTGCTGGTAGAGCAGGCCGCTGCCGGGCGTGACGTACGCGGAGGAGCCGGACGCGATCTTGGCCGGGTAGTCCTTGCCGACCCAGGTCCCCATGTTGGGTACGCCGTTGGAGTATCCGAGGAGCTTGCCGGTGCCGTCCGGGGTGTCCGTGTTGGTGCCCTGGTAGACGCTGCAGGACACGCCGCTCTTGGCGGGCGAGGTCAGACCGCCGGTCTGTGACCCCTTGGAGAAGTCGTTGGCCTGGTCCACGACCTCCGTCGGCCAGGGCATCGGGATCTCCGTGCTGGGGATGGTGCCGAGCCACTCCTTGGCCTTGGCGCTGCCCTCGACGCGCACCGGCTCGATGTCGGTGGTGGGCAGCGTCGTGGCCTGCAGCTCGTCGTCGGTGTGGCCCATGTCCGTCGCGTTCTGTCCGGTCATGAGGATCTTGGCGACGAAGTTCGACACCTTCAGGACGCCCTCAGGCGTCACCGCGTACTTCTCGCCGGAGCTGTTCTGGACGACCGTGCCGATCTTGTTCAGCCTGGCCGGAACCCCGTTGTCCGACCGCGGCTTGCCCGCCATTCCGGGGAAGGTGAGCATGCTGATCGGAATCGGGCTCTTGATGACGGTGTCCATCCAGTCCTCGGTGACGTCCTGCGGCTCGGCCTCGCCGAAGATGACGTTCCGGATCTGGCTGGTGTCACCCTGAGGCGCGTTCTTGGCGACCTTCAGCGCGTTGGGCTTCGAACTGAACGGGAAGGCGACTCCGTACTGATCGACGAGCCAGTAGGCGCCGTCGGGGTCGCGCACATACAGCGCCTGGTGCAGGTCGAGCTTGCCCTTGTCCTCGACGAGCTGCTTGTCCTTGCCGCCCAGGACGAACACCGCCTGCTGCGGCTTGCTCTTGCTGCCGCTGCCGGGGCGGTTGCAGACCGCCCAGGTCTTGGGCTTGTTGGCCTCGGTCGCGTCGGGCAGGCGGTCGGGCGCGTACGGAATGCCGACGGCCGGGCCGTGTGCGAGCTTGCCGTCCAGCTCGGATTCCTTGACCTTGACGACCTGGTACTTCGGGTCGAGGAGCAATTTGGCCGAGGCGAGGTTCAGTACGGGGTGGAGCAGTTTCTGGCTTTTGCCGTTTGCGTCCTTGCTGTTCAGGACGACATACCGCGTGGTGGATTCGCCACCGACGATGACGTTCTTCCCCACCTCGTCCCACCCCTGGGGTGCAACGGGCTTGAGAATGCCGCATGCCCCGAATCCCACCAGGATCAGAACCCCCACCAGCACACTCGGCAACACCGCCTTCAGCGGCTTCGGCGCACTCTCGATCGAGCCGTTCGGCAGCGGCTTAAGGAATGCGGCATTCGTTCGCTTTCGTGCGAACGAATACGCATTCAGCTCGTCCCGACGTGATGCCATTGTTGCTTTCTCTCCCCGCCTGTCGGATCCACCATCGACCGCACCCGGCACTCACGCCGTAGCGCCCTCTACTATGCCGTGTGTCGATCGACCCGTACGGTACGGGTGCCACCTTCCAACGCACCAGTCTCAGCGGCGGCCCATACGCCCAGAGGCCACACCACCAGTAGAGGAGCAGGCCGGGGGATGTCCAGCGCCACCAGGGCTCGACGCCGCAATGGGCGGCAACAGCAGCAACAGCCTTCCGCTGCACCGCAATACGCGGGCCAAAACGGTACAGCTTCGGGCAATAGAGGAAATGGCGGCCAGGGTTCTGCCCCCCGCCCTTCCGGTCCGGTGGCGCCGCGGTTGCGGCAACAGGCCGGAAACATCGGCGGTGTTCGCGTACAGCAGCTGGCGATTATCGAAATCGCCCTGGCGCTGGTGCTGGTGGGATGGTCGATCCATCCGGCCGCGCTGACCGCCGCCGTCGTCGTGGCGGCGGTGCTCGTCGTCTTCGCGCTCGGCAGGCGTCGTAAGATTCCGCTTCCGGAGTGGATCACGACCGTCAGGGCCATGAAGCGCCGCGGCAAGAACGGCAGTTCGGCGGCGGCCGCCACGCAGGGCGTCGACCCCGCGTTCGCGCCGGTGGTGGAGTGCGATCCGGCGCTGCGGACCTACGAGTACACCGACGCCGAGCAGCGCACCATCGGATTCGTCGGCGACGGCACGTTCCTGACGGCCATCGTGCAGGTGGACGCCCGTGACGAGCCGCTGCGCCCGCAGCGCGGCAGCCACATGCTCCCGCTGAACGTGCTGCACACCGCGCTCGACATCGAGGACATCCACCTCGAATCGGTGCAGTTCGTGCAGTACACCCAGCCCGCGCCGGCGCCGCACCTGCCCGAACAGGCCGTGGCCGCCCGCTCGTACGCCCCGCTCCAGGCCCAGGCCCAGACGCCCGCCCTGCAGTTGACGTGGATCGCGCTCAAGCTCGACCCCGAGCTGTGCGCGGAGGCGATCGAGGCGCGCGGCGGCGGGATGGACGGTGCCCAGCGTTCGCTGCTGCGCGCCGCCGACCAACTCGTCAGCCGGCTCACCGCCCACGGCGTGCGCGCCCGGGTGCTCGCCGAGCGCGAGGTCGTGGCCGCGATCGGTACCGCGGTCTGTGTCAGCCCGCGGGCCGCCAACGGCGCGATGGGACGGGACGGCCGAGCCGCCCGCCGCACCCAGGAGACGTCCCGCGCCTGGCGCTGCGACGACCGCTGGCACTCGACCTACTGGATCGGCCGGTGGCCCCAACTGGGCCAGGGCGGCGCGCCGTTGGCGGCCGTCACCCAGCTGCTGACCAGCACCGCGGCGATGGCCAGCACCTTCTCCCTGACCGCCACGCACGGCGGCGGCCGCGCGCCGGCCATCTCCGGCTACGTCCGCCTGTCGACCCGCAGTGAGAACGAACTCTCGGCCGCCCAGAACGAGCTGGAGCGCCGTTCCGGTTCGGTGAAGGTCGGGCTCGTACGGCTCGACCGGGAACAGCTGCCCGGCGTGCTGGCCACGCTTCCCCTCGGAGGTACCCGCTGATGGCCACTCCCACCTATCAGCCCCGTGTCAACGTCAGCGGCAACGGCTGGCGCAACCCCCCGATCGGGGGGCCGGAATCCGGCAGCGGCCGTCGGCTCTCGCACCAGCCGCGCCCGGACGAGGAGGAGTCGGGTCCGACCGGCCCGCGGCCGAAGCCCGGCTTCGGGCTGCGCGGCCCGCGGCGCAGCCCGCATGTGCTGACCGCCGAGTCGCTCGGTGCGCTGACCCTGCCGGTCGGCGACGACGGCGTGATCATCGGCATCGACCCGCAGAACCAGCCGGCCGTGCTGAGCATGCTGCGGCCGGCGCCGGTCGAGATCGCGCTGGTCGGCAGCATGTGGATGGCGCAGGTGCTGGCGCTGCGCACGGTCGCCACCGGCGCCCGCGTCGCGGTGGAGACCGCCCGGCCGCACGCCTGGAGCCAGATGGCGCAGGCCGCGGGCGGCGGGCAGCAGTGTGTGTCGATCCATGAGGTGCGCCAGATCGCGCCGCAGGGACCGTCGGTTTCCAGCCCGGTGCTCGTCATCCGCGACATGGGTGCGCGGCCGCCGCGCAATCAGCTCGCCCCGGGCCCCTGGCAGTCGGTGCTGACCGTGCTGCCCTTCCTCGGACCGCGCTCGCCGCAGATGCTGGGCCGGGCCGATCTGGTCGGTCTGCAGCGGCTTTCGCCCGAGGAGGCGGAGGTCGTGACGCGGATCATGCGGCTGCCGGAGCAGGTCGGCGCGGTGCTGCCGACGCTCAGCGACAACGCCATGCTGTGGTGTTCGCGGGACGGCCACCAGTTCGTCATGACCCAGCCCACCGAGGCGGAGACCAACCTGCTCGGCGGCCCGCGCCGGATGGACTGACCTTCACCTGCCGGCCGGTCGGCCGCGGGCATTTCCTACGGGCGCATCCACGGGTGCGCCCGTAGGTGTGCCGACCGGGCCGGAAGACGACAAGCAACATGACACCGACTGCCGTTATGGGCCGACTCTTGATTAGGCTGTGCGGAGAGCCGCCAGAGCACCCGCACCGGCCGCCGACACGGGGATGGAGACAGTTAGTGTTGGCACAACCCCGGGTGGTGTGTTCCGACTTCCGCTACATCCGATCGATCCGCCTGTATCCGGTCCTGCCGTTCAGGTGCGTTGCAGTACACCAGGAGGCACAGTGAACGAGCAGGAGGCTTTCCGCCCGGACGGGAACGATCCTGACGACGACCAGTCCGAGTTCGACCTGACCGGCGAGTTCAAGATCGACTTTGCCGCGCCGGCCTGGTATGCGAGCAACGACACCAGTGGAGGCGGCGCGGGTGCCGCGGCCTCCCCTGCTGCCCCTCCTGCGTCTTCCCCCGCCACCCCACCCGTTGCGCCTCCCCCGACGGGCCAGCCTCTCCAGGGCCCCCCTCAGGGCGCTCCGGGAGTACCGCAGCAAGGCGCCCCCGGCCCCGCTGCCCCCGCGCCCGCCGAGGCGGCGCCGCCCGGGTTCCCGACGCTGCGCCCCCAGGACGCGGGCGGCGCGGCTCCGGCCGCCACTCCCCCGGCACAGCCGGTCGCCGCCGCTGAGGCGGCGCCCGCCGACCCGGCCGCGGATGCCGCCGCGGCCAATGTGCGTGCGGGCAGTGGTGTCGACCCGTCGGCCTCCCTGTGGGACGACGACGAGGACGACGAGCCGGCGACGCCCTCGGCCGAGCCGGAGGCCGCTGCTCCGCAGCCGGAAGCGGCCGGTCCCGCTGCCGCGAGCCCCGCTCCGGCCCCCGAGGCGCCCGCGCCCGAGGCCGCCGCTCCGGTCGCCCCGCAGGCCGCACCGCCCGTCCAGGCCCAGCAGCAGCCTCAGCCGCAGCAGGCACCGCAGGCCGCGCCGCAGCAGGGCGCTCCCCAGCAGGGGGCTCCCTGGGCCGGTGCCCCGGGCGTCGGGCAGCAAGCCGCGCCCCAGCAGGGTGCGTTGCCGCCGCTGCCGCCGGAGTTCGCGCCCGCGGACCCCCGCGCCGCGCAGGCCCAGCCGCAGCAGGCCCAGCCGCAGCAGCAGCCCGTGCCACAGCAGCCCCAGCAGCCGCAGCAGGGCCAGCCGCAGGCTCCCGCCCAGCACCCGCAGGCCGGCTACCCCCAGCAGGGACAGCACCCGCAGGCGGCGCAGCAGCAGGGCGGTTATCCGCAACAGCAGCAGCACGCGGCGGCCGCGCAGCAGCAACAGCCACAGCAGCAACAGCAGCCCGGCTACGGCTACCCCCAGACCGGGTACGGCTATCCCCAGCAGGGGCAGCCGCAGCAGGCCCCGCAGCACCCCAACGCGGCCGCGCAGCAGGCCGGTTACGGCTATCCGCAGGCCGGCGCCCAGGGCTACCCGCAGCAGGGCCAGCAGGGCGGATACGACCAGCAGCAGGCGGCCCAGCAGGCCGCGCAGGCGCAACAGGCCGCACAGGCCCAGCAGGCGGCCGCGCAGCAGGCCGCTCAGCAGGCACAGCAGGCCCAGGCACAGCAGGCGCAGCACGCCCAACAGGCGCCGCAGGCCCCGCACCAGCCGCTCCCCGGGCAGCAGGGCGACCCGAACGCCGCGGCGAACTACGCGACGTACTCCCAGCCCGGCCAGCAGCAGCCCCAGCAGCGTGCCGCTCCCGGCGCGCCGCTCGGCTACAGCGCCGCCGTCGAGCTGACGTCCGACCGGCTGCTGCGCAATCAGCCCAAGAAGCGGAAGCCGGGCGCCAACGCCCAGCCCTCCAAGTTCAAGCTGGGTGCGAAGAAGGAGGAGGCGGAGCGCCAGCAGAAGCTCCAGCTCATCCGGACTCCGGTGATGTCCTGCTACCGCATCGCGGTGATCAGCCTCAAGGGCGGCGTCGGCAAGACCACGACGACCACCGCGCTGGGCTCCACGCTCGCGTCCGAACGGCAGGACAAGATCCTGGCGATCGACGCGAACCCTGACGCCGGCACGCTCGGCCGACGGGTCCGCCGGGAGACCGGCGCGACCATCCGTGACCTGGTGCACGCGATCCCGCATCTGCACAGCTACATGGACATCCGCCGGTTCACCTCGCAGGCCCCCTCCGGTCTGGAGATCCTCGCCAACGACGTCGACCCGGCCGTCTCGACGACCTTCAACGACGACGACTACCGGCGCGCGATCGACATCCTCGGCAAGCAGTACCCGATCATCCTCACCGACTCGGGTACGGGTCTGCTCTACAGCGCGATGCGCGGAGTCCTCGACCTCGCCGACCAGTTGATCATCATCTCCACGCCGTCCGTGGACGGCGCGAGCAGTGCCAGCACCACCCTGGACTGGCTGTCCGCACACGGCTATGCCGACCTGGTGCAGCGCGGTATCACCGTCATCTCGGGTGTCCGCGAGACCGGCAAGATGATCAAGATCGACGACATCGTGTCGCACTTCGAGACCCGCTGCCGCGGTGTGGTCGTCGTCCCCTTCGACGAGCATCTCGCCGCCGGTGCCGAGGTCGACCTCGACATGATGCGGCCCAAGACCCGCGAGGCGTACTTCAACCTCTCCGCCCTGGTGGCCGAGGACTTCGCGCGGGCGCAGCAGGCGCAGGGCTGGGGCGACCCGAACGCCCAGCAGATGGGGCAGCAGCCGATGGGCGATCCGTACGCCCAGCAGCAGTACGCCCCGCAGCAGGGCCAGGGACAGCCGCCGCAGCAGCAGCCCCAGCAGCAGCCGACCGGCTATCCGCCCCAGCAGGGCGGCTGGACCCAGCAGCCGCAGCAGCCGCCGGCCCACTGGCAGCAGCAACAGCCCGCTCCCGACGCCCCGCAGCATCCGGCGCCGGACGCACCGGAGCAGCCGGGGCTCGCACCGGGCTGGCAGCAGCAGCCGCCTCCGCAGTGAGCGGCTGACGGCGGTCCGCACGCATACGGGGCAGGGCCCGGCACGAAAGTGCCGGGCCCTGCCCCGTTGGTCAACTCCCCGCCGCGGCCGCTCAGGTGGCGGCGGCGATCAGCCCGCGGGCCTGCTTCACATCGATGGCCATCCGCTCCAGCAGGGCGTCGAGCGTGTCGAACTTCTCCTGGCCGCGGATGTACGCGAGGAAGTCCACGGCGACGTGCAGCCCGTACAGATCGAGGCCGATCCGGTCGATGGCGTACGCCTCGACCGTGCGCGCCTTGCCGTCGAACTGCGGGTTGGTGCCGACCGAGATGGCCGCCGGCATCGCCTCGCCCTCGACGTGCAGCAGTCCCGCGTACACGCCGTCCGCCGGGATCGCGGTGTGCGGCAGGGTCTCCACGTTGGCCGTGGGGAAGCCCAGTTCGCGTCCGCGCTGCGCGCCCCGGACGACGATGCCCTCGACGCGGTGCGGCCGTCCCAGGACCTCCATCGCCCCGGCCACGTCGCCGTCCGCGACCAGGCGGCGGGTGAGCGTGGAGGAGAACGGCTCGCCGCCGCCCGCCGTCCCGCGTTCGTAGAGGTCGATGACCTCGACGGTGTAGCCGTAGGTGCCGCCGAGCTCGGCGAGCGTGTCGACATTGCCGGTGGCCTTGTGCCCGAAGCGGAAGTTGGGGCCCTCGACGACGAGCTGTGCGTGCAGCTTGTCGGCCAGCACCTTGACCACGAAGTCGGCCGGCGCCAGCTTCGAGAATTCCTTGGTGAAGGGGAGGATCAGCACCGCGTCCACACCCAGCTCGGCCATCAGCTCCGCGCGCCGGTGGTGCGGGGCGAGCAGCGGCGGGTGGGTGCCGGGGCGGACGACCTCGCTCGGGTGCGGGTCGAAGGTGACGACCACGGCGGGGATTCCCAGCTCGCGGGCGCGGGCCACCGCCTTGCCGATGATCAATTGGTGACCGCGGTGCACACCGTCGTACGAGCCGATGGTGACGACGCTGCGTCCCCAGCCCTCGGGGATGTCCTCCAAGCCACGCCAGCGCTGCACTGTGCCCGCTCCTCGCCCGAACTCTTGTCTGTCCACACTGTCCATACCGTTCACCACGCCGGGTCGGCATGACGCAGGTCTAAGACTGCCATGCCGGGAGTGGAGCTTCGCGCGAAGGGTGGCCTCGCTTCCGTTGCGCGGGCCATCTGTCCGGGGATGCGGCGGGGACGCGGGCGGGATGCCGGCCGCGGCCGGTCAGATGCCGCATCCCGCGAGGGTGGCGCGGGCGCCGGGCCCCACCACCGCGGCCCACTCCCCCGGCTGCGCCGCCACCCACTCCCGCACCCGGCGCGCGAAGCCCGGCACCTGCCGTCCCAGCTCCACCAGGCGCCGGTCGAAGAGGGCGGCCCCCTCGGGTGTGCGCACCAGCAGCATCCCCGTGCGGTGCACCAGCTCCCGGGTACGGTCCTCCGGCCGCCGTCCGGCGCCTTCCGCGGCCGCCCGCAGCACCGCTTCCAGCACCCGCGTCTCCTGGCCGGACGGGCCGCCGTGCGAGGTCCGGGCGCCGTGTGCGGGCCGCGGCGCGTCGTACTCCTCGCTCGCCAGCAACACGTCCAGCAGCTCGCGGCGCAACGGCGCCGACCCCTCGCACCCGGCGTCGGCCAGCACGGGCGCCAGCGCGCACCGCACCGGCGCAGGGTGCCGGGTCAGCAGCTCCACGACGAGCGGGCGGAGCACCGTACGGGCCCCGGCACCCTGCGCGAGCCGCCGGTCGACGAATTCGGCGACCGGCCGCGCGGCGTCGTCCGGCCAGTGCTCGGCGTACGCGCGAACGACTTCGGCGGCGCGGGCGGCGAGAGAGGACGGATCGGCCGACAGGGACGGTGACTCCGGGCCGCCGGCATCGGCGAGCACGCGGAGCAGCGCGGACACCGCCTCCGGGCTGTCACCTCCGAGCAACCGGGTCCGGAAGGCCCCGAGCACCGGCTCCGGGTGCGTCACCAGTGCGGCGGCGAACGCCTCCGGCGGCAGCCCCGGGTCTCCCGCGAGGAAGCGGGCCAGCGCCCGGTCCAGGAACGGTGACCGGGCGGTCGGATCCCCGATCAGCAGGGCGAGCGCGGGACCGTGCAGATCGCCGTCGGCGGTGCGGGAGAGAAGGGTGAGGGCGGCCTGCCGCAGCAGGGCCCGGTCGGCGTCGCCGGTGGCGTACGGAGCAGCGCGCAGGCCGTTGGGCGCTGCGGCGGCACGGCGCTCGGGACTCTCGTCGCGCGCCCACCGGTCCGCGGCCCGGCACACCGCCGACGGCTCGTCCTCGGCGAGCGCCTCCAGCAGCTCCACCGCCTTCGGGTGCGCGGTGTCGATCAGCGCGTCGGTGAGGTCGTCCAGGGCCTGCCGGCGATGGGTGTGCAGCAGGGCCTGCGCGGCGGACGCGACGGTGATCCCGCGGGACGCGGCGCCTGCGGGACGGTCGGTGCGGGGCGGGCGGTCGGCGGTGGGGGCGGCGAGCTGGAGGGGGCGGGTGTCGTCGAACCAGGCGCACAGCAGCGGCTGCACCCGCTCAGGATCCGCCCGCAACAGCTCCGCCGCGGTGTCCAGAAACCGCATGGACCGGGGCCGCGCACCGGCCTGCTGGACGGGGGCGGGAGTGGTGGACGCGGCGGCCTCGGTGGGCTCGGGGGCAGGTACGTCCTCGGCCCCGGGCGCGGAATCCGGCGCCCGCGAGCTGACCCGCGCGGGCTCGGCGGCGCCCACGGCGACAGGGGCCGGGGGCGACGACGACGGCTCCAAAGGGCCCGATGGCTGTGACGGCCGCGACGGTGGCGCCGGGTGCGAGGGCTCCGCCGGGCGCGTGGGCTCGTACCCGGGCGCGGGCTCCGGCCGGGACCCGTCGGCCGTGTGGACGCGTACCTGCGGCGGCTCGGCGAACGGGCGGGCGCGCCGTCCGCTGCGCGGCGCGGACGGCCCAGGAGCGGATGACGGGCCGGTGGACGCGCCCGGGGACGGCGGGCCCGGCGCATCGGAGCCGACCGCGGAGGCGCCAGGGGTACGGCCCGCCGCGCCGGAAGGCAACGCCCTGGACGCCCCCGGGGCCCCCGCGGCCCGCTCGGCCGCCGTCGGCTTCGCTTCGGGGGAGGTGCGGGGCGGGTGGATCCGGCCGCTCAGGCGCGGGGACTCGCGGTGCGCGGGTCCCGGCCGGTCGGGCCGCGGTGAAGCCGCCACCGCCCGCGGGCCGTCCGCCGGCAGCAGACGGCGCAACAGGTCCATCCGGCACGCGTCGGACAGCGGCAGCCGCCGCCAGAACCCCGGCCCGAACGAGTCCAGGCCGGTGCGCTCGAAGCCGCCCAGATCGACGGACCGTTCCGTGATCCGGTCGGCGAGCAGCCGCAGCACTCCGGTGTACGGCGTCGCATCGGGCACCCGGAGCAGCACCTCACCGAGGAGCCGCGAGGCCCACCACCGGTCGTCCTCGTGCGCCGCCGGGCCCGGGGCCGACGCGGGCGCCGTCGCCGCCGACACCAACTCCGCCAGCCTGCGCGTCAGTTGGACCGTTCCCTCGCGCCGCGCAAGGAGCAGCAGCGCCTGCACGACCGGCCCGATGCGATACCCCGGCACGGGGAGGGCCGCGGTAACCGGCGCTCCGAAGGGCGCTCCGCCCGACCCCCTGGCCGGCTCCCCCGTACCGCCCGCCGCCGCGGCCTCATCCATGAGCGCCCCCGTGAGCGCCTCCGCAAGGGCGTCGTCAGGGACACCCGACAAACCGGCCGGCGGGGGCGCCGACGGGGTGCCCGACCACCCGGCGCCGAGCGACGGCAGCCACCCGCTCCCCCCGCCGTCCGCCGCCCGCTCCTTCCGGCCGTGCACCAGGACGAACAGCGCCGCGTCGAGGTCGAGACGGGCGCCCTGCAGCCACTCCGCGAACTCCTCGTGGGCGAAGCGGTATCCGGTGCCGGCCGGGACCAGCAGTCCTTCGGTGAGCACCGCGGAGGCCCAGCCCGGCCCCGCGGGGAAGACCTCCTCGAAGGAGTGGCGGTCCAGCTCGCCCTGACCGGGGCCGAGACAGCGGCGGGCCGCCTCGTGCACCTGCCCCGCGACCCGGGCCGCGAGCCGACGCACGGCGGCGCCGCGCAGCTCCGGGCGGTGCGCGGCGGCGATCCGGACGGCGATACGCAGGCAGACCAGGTCCAGATAGGCGCCGAAGATCTCGTGCCGGTCGGGCGATCCGGTGGCGTCCGGCCCGTCATCCGCCCCCTCCCCCTGGCCGAGGGCGTCCGCCGCGCCCTTGGGGAGGGCCGCCCGGACCTCCGCGAGCAGGCGCAGCGCCAGCGGATGGCGGGCGTCCGCCGCGGCCTGCGCGCCGGTGGTCAGGCCGTAGCGGGCACGGGCGCGCTCCGCCTGCGCGTCCGGAAGGTCGCCGAGCCGTACGCAGGCGGGCGGCGCCCCGGCCCCCACACCGTCCGACAGACCTCCCGCACCCGGCGTCAGCCACCGGTCGTGCGGATGCCCGGGGTCCTGCGGGTGATGCAGCAGACCGGGCGGGAAGAGCGCTCCGGCCCGTTCCCAGTACTCCGGGCGGCAGGCGACGACGAGCCGGGCACCGGCCGCCCGCAGCCACCGGGCCGTCGCCCCGGTCCAGGCGGCGAGGTCGCGCGCCAGCGCGGGCGGCATCTCCTCCGGCCCGTCCAGCAGCAGATACAGCGGTCGCCCCGCCGCTTCGGCCAGCCGCGCCACACGGTCGGGGGTGGCGTCCGTGGCCTCCCCTGCCGTCCGGCCGGACGCGGCGACGCTCCGCCCGGCGGAGCGCAGCGCGCGGGCAACCGCCGGGCGTACGCCGTCGTCACCGGACCGCAGGTCCGCGCCGCGCAGCCAGAGGGTCGGGGCCGGTGCCTCGCCCTGGGCGCGGCGGGCGGCGAGGGCGGCCAGCTCCGTGCTGCGCCCCGTCCCCGGGAACCCCACGAGCCCCAGCACCGACGCCGGCTCCCTCCGCACGCCCCCGGCCCCGGCCGGCCCTTCTCCCTCCCCCTCCCCCGGCCCGCCGAAGCGCGCGAACTCCCGCACCACCTCGGGCCGTTCGACCGGTTCGCGCCACAGCCGGGGCCGCGCCGCGGACCCCACGGACGTGGCGGTGAGCTGGAGCACGCCCGCAAGATTCAGCTCGGTGCCGTAGGCGGGGACGGTCGCGGCATTACGGTCCAGGAGTTCGGCCAGCGCGCCCCGCGGATCCGCCGCGGCCACCGCGCGCAGCGGAACGGCGAAGCCACCGGCCCGTCGGCCGGTGTGCAGGGATGTGCCCAATACGGCCAGCACCGCGCCCGTCCGCGCGTCCAGCACCGGCCCGCCGGCCGCCTGGCCGCCCAGCCGCAACGCCTCCCGGCCGTCGGCGCAGAGCGCCAACTCCACGGTTTCGTCGAGGAGATGGAAGAGATCGGTCGCGGTGTACGTCACGCCCCGGCCGACGCCGACGACCGTGCCGTCGAGCCAGCCGTCCGCCCGGAGCCGTACGCCCGCGCCTGCCTCCGGCCGGGCCGCGGCGATGGGCAGCGGCGAGAGCAGCGGAAACCCGAGCCCTTCGGTGCGTACGAGGGCGAGATCGGCCTCCGGAAAGGGGGTGACGGCAGCGGCGTCCACCAGCTGGACCCGCTCGGCGCCAGGTGGCGCGGCACCGCCGAACGCGTCCCCGAATCCGCCGTCGCCCATGGGCTGCAGCACCAGCCGCGCCAGCCCGTCCACCGCTTCGTGGCTGGTCACCACCGTGCCGTGGTGGTCCGCAAGAAATCCTGTGCCGCGCGGCCGGCCCGCCAGGTCGCGGATGCGCACCAGCGCCCTGTCCGCATCGGCATCCAGCAACGCCATCGCCGATCCTCCCCGCCGGTCCCCGTCCTGTGCGACGGTAATCAGCCAAAGATCGTCTGGACAGCGATCTCCACGAACGCGCCCCCGTCCACGCCTTGATTCACTCCGAGCGCCTGCCCAAATGAGTGAATCGGCGGGGCGCGATGGACAGAGTCAGGGGGAGGGGGATGGTGGAGCGCGGGAGCAGGCCCTCGGCGCCCGTCCGAGCGGCCCGCGTTCCACCACCTTCACCGAACCGAGCCGCCCCCGCTGCCCTTTCTGCCCTGTGCCCCGCCGCCGCTACGACAAGGGCCGGGCCCGGAGCGATGTCCCGCTCCGGGCCCGGCCACCGGCCGTCGTGCGGCCCGCCTCAGGCGAACACCGCCAGGCTCTTGGCCTTGCCGCCCTGGTTCTCCACCAGCGCCAGGAACGTGCCGTCCGGCCCGAAGGCCGCGACGGGTCCCTCGGCGTCGAAGCGCGGCATCGGGATCCGTGCGCCGTTCAGCAGCAGCCGCACCTGCGTCTCGGCGACGTCCCAGCGGGTGAAGGCGGCCGCTGCCGCCTCCCCCACCGGCATGACCGGCAGGCCGTCGCCCTCGGTGTCGTCCACCGCCGCCTGGAGCTGTTCGAGCGTGCGCGCCCGGTCCAGCTTGTAGGGGCCGACCCGGGTGCGGCGCAGCGCGGTCAGATGACCGCCGACGCCGAGCCCGGCGCCGAGGTCCCGGGCCAGCGCGCGGATGTACGTGCCGGACGAGCACTCGACGGAGACCAGCAGGTCCGTCACCGGGGTACCGTCCTCGGCCTCCGACTCGTGGGCGGAGTGCACCAGGAACGAGGAGATGGTGACCGGCCGGGCCGGGATCTCCACGTCCTCGCCGTCGCGCACCCGCGAGTACGAGCGCTTGCCGTCGATCTTGATGGCGCTGACCTTCGACGGCACCTGCATGATCGCGCCGGACAGCTCGGCGACACCGGCGTCGATGTCCTCGCGCGCCAGGCCGTGCGCCGCCTTGGACGCGATGATGTCGCCCTCGGCGTCGTCGGTGATCGTCGACTGCCCGAGCCGGATCGTGCCGACGTACTCCTTCTCCGTCAGCGCCAGGTGCCCGAGCAGCTTCGTCGCCCGCTCGATGCCCAGGACGAGGACGCCCGTGGCCATCGGGTCGAGCGTGCCCGCGTGCCCGACCCGGCGGGTGCGGGCCATGCCTCGCATCTTCGCCACGATGTCGTGCGAAGTGAAGCCGGACGGCTTGTCGACGATGACAAGTCCGCCCGGCTTGTTGCTCTCACGCTTCATTCTGCGGCTGCGCCCTCGTCGTCCTCGTCGTCCTCGCCCGGCTTGCGGTACGGGTCGGCCTCGCCGGCGTACGCGGCGCCCGAGGACACCTCGCGCACCTTGGCGTCCGACGCCCGCGCCTTGTCGAGGAGGTTCTCGATCGTCTTGGCGTTCTCCGGCAGCGCGTCCGCGACGAACGCCAGGGTCGGCGTGAACTTCGTGCCCGCAGCCGCCCCGACCGCGGAGCGCAGGATGCCCTTGGCGCTCTCCAGTCCGGCAGCGGCGCTGGCACGGTCCTCGTCGTCGCCGTAGACCGTGTAGAAGACCGTGGCCTCCCGCAGGTCGCCGGTGACCCGGGTGTCCGTGATGGTCACGTGCGTACCGAGCCGCGGGTCCTTGATTCCGCGCTGCAGCTTCTGGGCGACCACCTCCCGGATGAGGTCCGCCAGCTTCTTCGCCCGCGCATTGTCGGCCACTGGTCCGTCTCCTTCTTGTCTTCCACAATTGTGCTTCCACCGGCGACGATCCGCCCGGTTTCCTTTTCCGGATCAGTCGTCGTCGCCGTGCAGCCGCCGTCGTACCGACAGCAGCTCGACTTCGGGCCGTGCGGCGACCAGGCGCTCGCAGCGGTCCATGACATCGGTGAGATGCCCCGCGTCCCCGGAAACCGCCGCCAGACCGATCGTGGCCCGGCGGTGCAGATCCTGGTCCCCGACCTCCGCGACGCTCACCGCGTACTTGCGGTGCAGCTCGGCGACGATCGGACGGACGACGGAACGCTTCTCCTTCAGCGACCGTACGTCGCCGAGAAGCAGGTCAAAGGACAGTGTCCCTACATACATGCACAACGGGTCAAGCCACCCGTGGGGCCTTGGGGTCACCCCCCAGCGACGGCCGGGAGGGTACGAGTCCTTCGCACCGTACACGGAACGGCCGGGGCCGATCGACGGAGTTTACGCTCCGCCGACCGGCCCCGGTCAGTCGCTACGTGATCAGCCGCGCGGCTTCTCGCGCATCTCGTACGTCGCGATGACGTCGTCGATCTTGATGTCGTTGAAGTTTCCGAGGTTGATACCGCCCTCGAAGCCTTCGCGGATCTCGGTGACGTCGTCCTTGAAGCGGCGCAGACCCTGGATGTTGAGGTCCTCCGCGATGACCTTGCCATCGCGGACCAGACGGGCCTTGGTGTTGCGCTTGACCTCGCCGGAGCGGATGAGCACACCCGCGATGTTGCCGAGCTTGGACGAGCGGAAGATCTCGCGGATCTCCGCGGTACCGAGCTCGACCTCCTCGTACTCCGGCTTCAGCATGCCCTTCAGGGCCGCCTCGATCTCCTCGATCGCCTGGTAGATGACCGAGTAGTACCGGACGTCGACGCCCTCGCGGTCGGCCATCTGCGTGGCACGGCCTTCGGCGCGCACGTTGAAGCCGATGACGATCGCGTCGGAGCCGGACGCCAGGTTGATGTCGGACTCGGTGACCGCACCGACGCCGCGGTGCAGCACCCGGATGTCGACCTCTTCGCCGACGTCGAGCTGGAGCAGCGAGGACTCGAGAGCCTCCACCGAACCGGACGCGTCGCCCTTGATGATGAGGTTGAGCTGCTGCACCTCGCCGGCCTTGAGCACCTTGTCGAGGTCCTCGAGGGACACCCGGCGGGTGCGCTTGGCGAAGGCGGCGTTGCGCTCGCGCGCCGCGCGCTTCTCGGCGATCTGACGGGCCGTACGGTCCTCGTCGACAACCAGGAAGTTGTCGCCGGCACCCGGGACGTTGGTCAGACCCAGGACCAGGACGGGGGTCGACGGACCCGCTTCCTCGACGTGGTTGCCCTTGTCGTCGAGCATCGCCCGGACTCGGCCGTACGCGTCACCGACGACCATCGTCTCGCCGACGCGCAGCGTGCCGCGCTGGACGAGGACGGTGGCCACGGCGCCGCGGCCGCGGTCGAGGTGTGCCTCGATCGCGATGCCCTGCGCGTCCTGCTCCGCGTTGGCGCGCAGGTCGAGCGAGGCGTCCGCGGTCAGGACCACGGCTTCGAGCAGCTGCTCGATGTTCAGGCCCTCACGGCGGAGATGTCGACGAACATCGTGTCGCCGCCGTACTCCTCGGCCACCAGACCGAACTCGGTGAGCTGACCGCGCACCTTGGTCGGGTCGGCGCCCTCGACGTCGATCTTGTTGACCGCGACCACGATCGGCACGTCGGCCGCCTTGGCGTGGTTCAGCGCCTCGATCGTCTGCGGCATGACACCGTCGTTGGCCGCCACCACGAGGATCGCGATGTCGGTCGACTTGGCACCACGGGCACGCATGGCGGTGAACGCCTCGTGGCCCGGGGTGTCGATGAAGGTGATCTTGCGCTCTTCGTCGTTGACCTCGGTCGCGACCTGGTAGGCACCGATGTGCTGGGTGATGCCGCCGGCCTCGCCCGCGATGTCGTTGGTCTTGCGGATGGCGTCGAGCAGCTCGCGTCTTACCGTGGTCGACGTGACCCATGACGGTCACGACCGGCGGACGCGCGACGAGCATTTCCTCGCCGCCCTCGTCCTCGCCGAACTCGATGTCGAAGGACTCGAGAAGCTCGCGGTCCTCCTCCTCCGGGCTGACGATCAAGACGATGTAGTTCATCTCGTCGGCGAGAAGCTGCAGCGTCTCGTCGGTGACCGACTGGGTCGCGGTGACCATCTCGCCCAGGTTCAGCATGATCTGGACCAGCGACGCCGGGTTGGCGTTGATCTTCTCGGCGAAGTCCGTCAGCGAGGCACCGCGCGACAGCCGGATCGTCTGCACCGTTGCCGCGGGGAGCATGACGCCGCCGACCGACGGGGCCTGCATGTTCTCGAACTCCTGACGCCTCTGCCGCTTCGACTTGCGACCACGACGGCCGGACCGCCGGGACGGCCGAAGGCACCCTGCGTGCCACCACGGCCACGGCCGCCGGGACGACCGGCGAACCGGGACGACCGCCGCCGCCGCCACCACCGCGACCACCGGGACGACCGGCGAACCGCCGCCGCCACCGGACGACCGCCGCCGCCGCCACCGGGACGACCGGCGAACCGCCGCCGCCACCGGGACGACCGCCGCCGCCACCCCGGGACGACCGGCACCGCCGGGACCACGGCCACCGCCGCCGCCGCCGGGGCCCGGACGCGGACCGGCAGCGGGACGCTGCGGCATCATGCCCGGGT